>NZ_CP051009.1 GCF_014673495.1 Streptomyces griseofuscus | reverse complement strand
CCGCGGAGCGGGTCCCTCCGGGCTGCGCCCGGAGCAAGCGGGGCGGTCGCTGCGCTCCCGCTGGCCCGCGCGATGCGCGGGCGGTCCCCTCCGCTGCGCTCCTGGGACCGGTGGGGCCGACCGCTGCGCGCCCGGCTGGCCGCGCATCGCGCGGCCGTGGCTGGCGGGATGTCAGGTGCGGCTAGTGGGGCCTCCAGTACGGTAGTTGGGGGAGCGCGGGGCGCTCCCGGCGGGTCCGCTGCGCTCCCCCGCCTGACGGTCCTTCCGGCTGCGCCTCCAGAACCGTTGGGGCCCGCTGACGCGGGCCGGGCTAGCTATGAGGGGAGGGGGTCGCTCGTTCGTGTGGGTTCCAGTGTAGCGCGTGCATCAGGTTGATGCAGCATGTACCGTTGGCGGAAATACTGGACACCCCCCAACCACCCGGGCACTCCCCTGAATTCCGAGAGGAACGACCGCAGATGACCGGTCACCGCGAATCTACCGGACCCGATCCCGCGCTGAGCAGCGATTCTGTGCGCCGGGTAACGCAGTACCAGACTGCGGGCGTGAACGCCCGGTTGAAGGTGTTCGCGCTCCTGGAGGCGCAGGGCGTGCCTGCGGACGAGGCGGACGACCTGGTGGCCGCGCTGGAGTCCGGGGCGGTCGCCGGGGCGCAGTGCCAGGTGGTGGAGCTGGGCGGCATGGCGCCGGCCTCTCGGGGCGAGGTCTTCGCGTACGGCTGGGATGACGGCGTGACGGCCGTGAGCGAGGTCCTGGTGGGCATCGCGGACCGGGAGTGGTTGCGGCGTGGCGGCCGGTCATCCGGGGCCGCTGAACTGGCCGTACACATGGCGGACGTGAGGCAGCGTGAGCGGGCCGGCCTGGTTCGGCTGGAGAGGTTCGTCCGGGAGAGCGTGCTGCCGGGCACCCATCCGCACACCACGGCGCGGCGGCGGGTGCTGGAGGCGCTGGGTGAGGCCGGCGGTCTGTGCACAGCGCGGACGCGGAACGCGGACGGGGACGTCGTGGTCTGCACGCTCGATGCCGGTCACTACGACCTGGACGACAAGCCGCCCTTCAAGGACGGAAAGCCGGGCGGCTGGCACAAGGCGGATGCGTCGATCTGGAACGACTTGGGCGCGGCCTGCATTCCGCACGCGGCGCTCTGAAAAACCACAGGAACTGACCGCTCGGGGAGGCAAGGAAATGTCAGCGATTCAGCTCAAGGAACACCAGGTAGATCAGCGCTCAGCGTTTCGCAGGTGGGTGGGATTCCCTGCAAGGTCATCTGTGCCCCAGCAGGGTGCCCGTGCCACGATCGTGTCAGCGACCGGCTCGGGCAAGACGATCACGGCCGCTGCGTGCGCGCTGGAGTCGTTCGCGGACGGCCGGATCCTCGTGACCGTACCCACCCTGGACCTGCTCGCGCAGACCGCTCAGGCGTGGCGGCTGGTGGGCCACCGGACCCCGATGGTGGCGGTGTGCTCGCTGGAGAACGACCCGGTACTGAAGGAACTGGGCGTGCGGAGCACCACCAACCCGATCCAGCTCGCCCTGTGGGCGGGGTCCGGGCCGGTGGTCGTGTTCGCCACGTACGCCTCCCTGGTGGACCGCGAGGACATCGACGCTCCCGAGGGCCAGCGGAAGGTTCGCGGGCCGCTGGAGGCCGCTCTGGCGGGCGGAGACCGGCTCTACGGACAGCGCATGGCAGGCTTCCACCTCGCGATCGTCGATGAGGCTCACGGAACCGCTGGTGATCTTGGTCGTCCGTGGGCGGCGATCCACGACAACGCCCGCATCCCGGCGGACTTCCGGCTCTACCTGACCGCGACGCCGCGCATCCTCGCCGCGGCCCGCCCGCCCAAGGGCGCGGAGGGCCAGGAGGCGGAGATCGCATCCATGGCCGACGACCCGGAGGGCACCTACGGCGCGTGGCTCGCGGAGCTCGGACTCTCGGAGGCGATCGAGCGCGAAATCCTCGCCGGGTTCGAGATCGACGTCCTCGAGATCCGCGACCCCTCCCCCATCCTCGGGGAGTCCGAGGAAGCCCGGCGCGGCCGGCGCCTGGCACTCCTGCAGACTGCGCTCCTGGAACACGCCGCCGCGTACAACCTCCGCACGGTCATGACGTTCCACCAGAAGGTCGAGGAAGCCGCCGCGTTCGCGGAGAAGCTGCCGGAGACCGCAGCCGAGCTGTACGTCAACGACGCCACCGACGACGACCTAGCCGCCGCGGACAAGCTGTCGAAGTCCTCCATCGACGCGGAGTTCTACGAACTCGAGGCCGGCCGCCACGTCCCGCCGGACCGGGTGTGGTCGGCGTGGCTGTGCGGGGACCACCTCGTGACCGAGCGGCGCGAGGTCATCAGGCAGTTCGCCAACGGCATCGACGCGGCCGGGCGCCGGGTGCACCGCGCGTTCCTCGCCAGCGTTCGCGTGCTCGGGGAAGGCGTGGACATCACCGGCGAGCGGGGAGTCGAGGCCGTCTGCTTCGCCGACACCCGCGGCTCCCAGGTGGAGATCGTGCAGAACATCGGCCGGGCGCTGCGGCTCAACAAGGACGGCAGCACGAAGGTGGCCAGGATCATCGTGCCGGTGTTCCTGGAGCCCGGCGAGGACCCGACCGACATGGTCGCCAGCGCCTCGTTCCGCCCTCTTGTAGCGGTCCTTCAGGGGCTGCGCTCGCATGATGAGCGCCTGGTCGAGCAGCTCGCCTCCCGCGCCCTCACCCACGGCAAGCGCAAGGTCCACCTCCAGCGCGATAAGGACGGGCGGATCGTCGGGGCCGGCGGAGAGGGCGACGGCGAGGACCAGGAGCAGGACGACACCGACGCCGCTGCCGAGTCCGCCCTGCTGCACTTCTCCTCTCCCCGCGACGCGGCGACGATCGCCGCGTTCCTGCGCACCCGGGTCTACCGGCCGGAATCGCTGGTCTGGCTGGAGGGCTACCAGGCCCTGCTGCGGTGGCGGAAGGAGAACGAGATCACCGGCGTCTACGCCGTGCCCTACGACGTCGAGGTCGAGGTCGGGGCGACGAAGGCGTTTCCGCTTGGGCGGTGGGTGCACCAGCAGCGGAAAGCGCTGCGGGCCGGGGAGCTGGAGGACCGGCGCAAGGTCCTCCTGGACGCGCCGGAGGCCGGGATGGTCTGGGAGCCCGGTGAGGAAGCGTGGGAGGCCAAGCTCGCCGCGCTGCGGTCGTACCGGCGGGCAACCGGGCACCTCGCGCCGCGTCAGGACGCGGTGTGGGGCGAGGGCGAGGCGATGGTGCCCATCGGGCAGCACATGGCCAACCTCCGACGGAAAGGCGCGAAGAACGGCCTGGGCAAGGACCCAGAGCGGGCCGCCGTGCGCGCGGCGCAGCTCACCGAGATCGACCCGGACTGGGACTGCCCATGGCCACTGGACTGGCAGCGCCACTACCGCGTCCTGGCGGACCTGGTCGACGCCGACGGCCAGCTGCCCGACATCGCACCCGGCGTGCTGATGGACGGCGACGACATCGGCAAATGGCTCCAGCAGCAGAAGCAGCCGGGCACCTGGACGCGGCTCCTACCCGAGCAGCAGGAGAGGCTGACCCAGCTGGGCGTCACGCCCGCTGAAACGCCGTCTCCCGCCCCGGCCGCCAAGGGCGCTACGAAGGGCCAGGGCAAGGCGCAACAGGCGTTCCAGCGGGGCCTAGCGGCCCTCGCACAGTGGGTAGAACGGGAGGGCCAGCGGCCGGTGCCGAGGGGCCACAGCGAAGAGATCACGGTCGACGACGAGGCGGACCCGGTGGCTGTGAAACTGGGCGTGTGGGTCTCGAACACCAAGTCGAGGCGCGACAAGCTCGCCCCGGACCAGCTGGCCGCGCTGCGGGAGCTCGGTGTGGAGTGGGCGTAGCGCTCGTTGGGGGTGTGGCCGACCGCCGCAAACAGCGGTCGGCCACACCCCCATTCTAGTGTTCAGTCCGTAAGTGTCTGATCTTGTGGGGGGAAGAAGCCGAAACGCTCTGAACCGTCGACGCTGAAGGCGTAGATCCTGGCACGTTCGGTGATGGCGGCGGGAGGAGTGCCGTTTTCGATGATGATGACCTGGCTTGGGGGGTCGTCAAGCAGGTCTCGGTAGAAGTGTTCGACCACGTCGTAGGTCATCAGCTCTGGATCGGCTTCCCGGTTCTCGGCCTGTCGGAAAGTGACGACGGGTGAGTCGAGCATCACGAATCCGGGGTGGATCAGGCCGCGAGCCTTGTTGCGGCGTGCCAGCGATACGGCGAAAGCCGCGTGGATGATGGACCGCATCCCCTGGCCTCGGCTCCCCCGGGGGCGACCATCGACTGCGATCTCTGCACTGGACGGGTCGTAGATGACGCGGTTCTCTCCGGGGACATGCCAAGCTTCAAGCGTCTGGTGAATCGCCTGCTCGAAGTCTGAGATGTCGGCAGCGGGAATGCTGTCTGGCCTGGCTGGCGGTGGGACGGGCAGGACATTCGGCAGTGATGCCTTCATCTCTTCGAGCTGCTCGATCTGGGCGTGGATGGCTAGCTCCTGCTCCAGGCGTGAGCGCGCTGCGAAAACTTCGCTGGTGTCGGTCGTGAGTGGTGCGAGCTGCTCCTCAAGAGCGCGCAGTTCACTGTCGATGGCTGTGAGCTGGTCATCGTGGCGGGCGCTCTCCGCGTTCAGATCTGCCGTTTGAGCGTCAAGGTCTTCGATCGTGCTGAGAAGGTCACGGTGCAGCTCGGTGGTCTTCCGGGTCTCGGCGGCAACAGCTGCCACCAGTTGTGTTGTCTCAGCAAGGTGATGCCCAGGGTGCTGATGCTCTGGCTCTGCCCCGCAGAAGACGCAGGTGCCGGTTTGGAAGTAGCCCAATAGATTCCCTGCTTCGCCGACCATGCGCAGGCGTTCGAGGTCTGACTCGTACTGCTCGCGCAGCAGTGAGAACCGGGATAGGAGTTGACGCACTTCGCTGGCGCGCTGCTGATTGGCGCGATCGCCTGCTTCGATGACGCGGCGACGCTGCATGAGCGCGGATCGGGAAGCCATGAGCTGACCGGATCGAGAAGTGGCGTTGTCCAATGAGCCTTGTAGGCGGGCCAACTGCTCACGTAGCTCGGACTGGTTCGCAGCGATGGTGAGCTTTGCACGGCTGTCGTCGATGAGGCGGTCTAGGATCTCGGCCTGGCCTTTGCCGACCTTCTTCTCCACAGTGCCTGGCGCGGTCGGGCCGACTGGTTCGTCCTGCCCTGTAAGGAGGAGCTTGAGGACTGACTTCTCGCCGGTCTCGTTCTGCGGCATCCCTGTGGCGAGGACCGGAGACCGCTCGCCGCCCATACGCGAGTCATTGATGACTGACAGCCGAGCCAGGTCCCGGAAGTTGAGCAGCCGTACTTCGCCGCGGGAGTTCTTGAGGATCTTCAGCCCGTCGATCCCCAGCACCTTGAGGAGGTATCGGGAGATGTTCCGCTGGGAGGTCGAGCTGTGCTTGAAACTGACCGTGGCGTCGGCCGGCGCCGTGGTGAGCTGGCGCAGGTCACTGTTGAACACGTCGATGGTGCTGTCCGCGAGCCCACGGGAGAGGGTCAGGACCCTGCCGTCGTCTGCTCGGAGCCCGAGCAGGATGCGGCTGTAGCCCTTGTCCTCCGGGATGGGCTTGAGCTCGCTGGCACCGAGCATGTAGTCCACGGCCTTCTCGACGTAGGACTTGCCGCGCTCGGAAGCGCCGTAGATGACTGTCAGGCCCGGGCTGAACTCAACGGTCGAGGGAGGCTTGCCCACTCCGAGGAATGTCAGGTGTACCAGCGTCAGCCTGTTCACAGCACATCCCCTTCGGCTGGGTGAGGAGCGTCAGCAGTGAGGCGGTCGAACCAGCGCTGGGTGATCTGCTTCATGCCGTCGCGGACGTCCGTTTCTTCGTGCATGTAAGTGCTGACCAGCCAGGAGGCCCGCTCCGTGAGCAGTCCGACGTAGGGAGCTTCCAGGACGTTAAGGAAGCTGGCAGCCTCCTCTGTGGCCCCGTAGAGGAAGCCGTCGTCGGTGGCGTTCATGTCGGCCAGCCCGGCACGCATCAGCACAACGAGTCCCTGTTCAATGAGGCGCCGTCGCATGCCGAGTTCGCCAGGACCGACGGGAAGGTCGGGGTGGAGACTGGACGGGCCGGCGGTGAGGTCGCCGCTGTGGAGCATCGCATGGTCGAGGTAGACGAGCTGGGCGACGTCCAGGCGGCGGGGGAAAGTCTCGGACAGCAGAACCAGGGCGCGGATGCCAACTTCCAGGGGGCTGTTGAGAGGATTCACGCGGACTCCCCTTTGCACCAGGTCAGCTTGTGGTTGTTCGCCAGATGGTGGCAGAGACCTTTGAGGTCGATGACTTCCACGACGGCGGCGAGGATGTTGTGCGGATTGGGCTGGTGGGCTGCAGCAGCGTCTATTACGGCGTCAAGGCGATCGTGTCCGCAGTTGTAGTCGCGGTCCTCGATGTCGACCACAGCGTTGTACAGGTTCGTCTCGATCTTCTTGTAGGTGGCCTCGGGGACGCTATCGCGGGCGAAGAGCCGCAGCGCGTCTGCGTGGAAGAATGCCTCCCGCTGGCGGGACAGGTGCCGGTTGACCCGCTCGTGCTCGCGAGCCTGGGCAAGAGTCTCCAGGCTCAGGCCGTACTTTTCGTTGTAGACGTCCAGGAGCTTCTGCACGTATACGGCCTCGTCAGCCCTCTGCTCTGCGGGCGCCGGATCAGCCTCTGGACGCGGCTTGAGCTGCTCTGGGAAGCGCCGTACGTGATGCGGGGTCGTGGCGTGCAGCTCAAGGATGTTCTCGATGTCCGCGGCCTCGAACATCGAGAATTCTGTCTGTCGAGCGAGGTCCCCAACCGCCTGGCGTACGGCCGGGTCAAGGTCCGCCCCAAGCTTGGAGTCCGCCTTGTCCCAGGCTTCGAGGAAATCCTTCTTCAGTTTCGGGGGGTGGAGGAGGAGCCGATCCAGGGTCTGGCCGATCTTCGGTGCCACGAAGACGTACCGAGTGGGCAGCTCGTACTCGCCCAGCACCTTCGCCGTGAAGATCTTGACCATCTCGGGCCACGCATCGCTCTGCGTCAGCGCCTTGCTGTAGTGCTTGCACTGGTAGCAGTGCCACTCGCCAGCGGTGCCCTGAGGAGTCAGGCAGGCCGCGACGTCCGCACCTCGGTCGCCTGCACCGCCCATTCTTTTCACTCGAAGGTAAGGGCACCCGTTCCACAGACCGAGCGCACGAACCCATTCGACAGTGAAGTCCTCCCAGTCATCGGCCTTGTAGACGTGGGCCAGGAGCTGCTGCGGGGTGAAAGTAGGAGCGCCCTGCGGAACGGTGACCACCACCGGAGGTGAGTCCGGCTCCGGAATGTTCTCGAAGACCGGCCTCGCCCCATCACTGCCTGGCTCAAGCTCCCCAGCCACACTTCACCGCCCCCCCGGCACTGAGCCGTCACGCATGATCACGCAACGTAGTCTTATCATTCCCGCTCGCCCATCGTGAAGGGCTGGGAGCACAACGTGCACGGTCGCGCGCGGCCCCGACGTCGCGCGCGAGGAACACCAGACAGCACCAGGGCGCCGGCGACTTCCGTCCCGCTCCGCCGCCGGGCTGACGGCGGCGAGGCGCGGCGGCCCCGGCCGACGCGCAACCGGCTGAGCGCGCCCCGATCCCCGGCCGCGGCCGCGCCGCCCATTCCGCCCGTCCCTTCCTCCTTCACTCCAGCCAAGGGACATGGGCAGAGCAGCCGCAACGGGGATGCCAGCACCCCGACCACGGCAAAACGGCGTGGTGACCTGCGCGGACACGGGAGGGGTCCTGCGGGCCGCGCAACACCTAGCGCAACCCTTGGCGCAACCTCCAGCGCAACAGATAGGCGCAACCCCCAGCGCAACCTCGTGCTCCTGGTCGACCGGGACGGCCGGTCACGCGGCCCGGGCGGCTCCGTGGGCGCGGGCGAGGTGGCGCAGCTCGGACCGTGCCGCCGGCACCGAGGGGACGGTCTGCCAGTAGGGGTGCCACCACAGCCGTACGGACAGGAGCAGCAGGCGGCGGCGCAGGGCGGTGGTGTCGCGGGGGCGGGATGCGGCGAGCGCGTCGTAGGTGGCGTTCCAGGCGGCTTGCGTCTGCACCAGGTCGTCGGGGAAGTCGGTCGCGTCCATACCCGCATTAGATCGCTTGTTCGAATTACGTGTCACTTCGGACGCTCCCGATCCTGGCGGTGGTCGGGGCACGGCCCGGCGTGGTCGGGTCTGTGGTCGCCCCGACCGTGGTGGTACGCGGACACGGACGGCCTGTGGGACCAGGGGCGGCATGGCTGAGTCACCCGCTTCGAGGTGGCGCGTTCTGCGCGGGTCCTGGGTGCCTTGCCCCGAAGCGCGCCTCCTTGTGGTCTGTGTCGGCTATACCGGAACGGAGCCGATCACCCTGTCCGCCGCCAGTAGAGGGAGACCACAGCCTCATGACCGACGCCGTGAACGCCACGCCCGCCACCCGCGCCTCCCGCGTGATCTCGATCGTCGCCGTCGTCATCGGCGTCGCCTACACCGGCTTATGGGCCTTCATCTCCATCCCTCAGCTCATGGACTACATCGGCGACCGGGACATCACCGCACCGCTGTTCCTGGCCATCGCGGTCCTTGCCGGTCCCGCCCTGTTCTGGTCCTTCATCGGTCTCGGCATCGGCATCAGCGCGCTGGGCTGGGCGGCCGGGCTCGCCAGCACCGGCATCCTCGTCAGCCTCACCTACGGATCCCTCCTCGCCTCCTCCGACGGACACGGCTTCGCCTACTGGCTGTTCCTCACCCTGATCGTCGCCTGCAACGTCGCCGCCTTCTGCGTGGCTCCCTACGCCCTGGGCCGCGGCACGATCGGCCGCCGCCGTTGACCTGTCGCGCACCCGTCGGCCCACAGCGGCCGAAGTGGCCGGAAGCCCGGACCGCCCTCGCCCGGCGCTGACAAACTCGGCACCGTTGTGATCACCGCGTACCGACGGAGGACATGTTGAGCCAGCCGGAGCAGCCCTGGCAGCCGGGCCCGAACGATCTGCCCTTCACCACCCACCTGATCAACCCGCATGGTGACCGGCACCTCGGATTCAACGACGTCGAGGGCCGCTTTTACCGGCTGTGGCAGCACCGCCAGCCCGAGCCGCTCCACACCGGCGACGCGATCCTGCTGCGTCCCAGCGACATCGACCAGATCATCAAGTTCTCCATGATCTGGGTGAAGAACCACCCCACCCACCCGCGCAGCAGTGACCTGTCGGACGAACTCGCCGCCGGGGCCAAGGCCGTCGTGCTGCACTTCGCCCAAGCCGCGCAGGCCCCCGTACAGCGCTAAGCCGGTCCCTCGCTCGCCGCGCCCCACCGGCCCACGAACTCCTCCAGGGCGCGGCGCTGCTGTTCCTCGCGGGCGACCTGCCGGGCGAGGACGTCGCCGTCGATGTACGGGTCGACAGCGGCGAGGACCAAGCGCTGGAGTTCGGCCGGCTCCAGCGCCTCCACCTCCCACTGCACCGGGCGGCGGGGGTCAAAGCCGTAGCGGTCGGCGAAGGCCGGCCACCTCGGATCGCCCCGCTTGCCCTCGGTCGCGGGCAGCTCGTAGGCGCGCACCTGCTCGTAGGTCAGCAGCACCCGCTCGGTGTGGCTCCAACAGCCCGTGTACCCCTCGCCGCCGTCCGGCGCCTGGACCTCCCTCGATCCGGGTTATCCACAGGCCGGAACGCGATCGTCGGTTCCTCCGTACGCTGCTCCCCGAGTCGATCACACGGGGGGGGTGCAGGATGCGGTACGGCGTGGTGGTGGAGGAGCTCGCGGTGGAGGTCATGGCGCAGCTGCCCAACGACCGGGCGCGGCGGGAGGTGATGGCGCTCGTGGAGGTCGCGCGGATGGATCCGCGGGCCTGGCCCGATGTCCGCGACCCGGGCTCCGTGGAGGAGATCCGGGAGGCGTTCGGCCGGCGGTGCTGGATCCAGTTCATGCCGCACGCCGGGGCGATCGAGGTCCGCGACATCGGATGGGCGGGCTGATCACTTGCCCTTCCGGTCAGCCTTCGTGGGATGCCGGGCGGTCCGGGCCTCATCGACGCTCTGCTGCAGGGCCGTCATGAGGTCGACAACGGGTTCGGGCCGGGGTGGGCGGCTCGGCCGACGCGCGACCGTGCTGAGCGCGCCCCGGTCCCCGGCCGTGGCCGCGGCGCCCATCCCGCCCGTCCCTTCCTCCTTCACACCAGCCAGGGGACATGGGTCAAGCGGCCGCAACGGGGATGTCAGCGCTCCGACCATGGCGAAATCGCGTGGTGAGCTGCGCGAACGCGGAGGTGGTCCATTGGGTCGCGCAACAGTAGGCGCAACCCTTGGTGCAACCTCCTTCGCAACAGCCAGGCGCAACCCTTGTCGCAACCCCGCGCTCCTGGCCGACCGAGGCGCTGGGTCGAGCGGCCCGGACGGCTCCCCGGCCTCGGGCCAGGGGGCGGAGCTCGGAGCAGACCGTCGGCACCAAGGAGGCGGTCCCCAGCGGGGCGTTACCGCAGCCGAATGGACAAGACCAGCATGCGGCGCAGGGCGGTAGCGTCGGCGTGGGCGGATGCGGCGGCGTGTCGTAGTTGGCGCCCCAGGCGAGCCGTGGTCGGAGGCGCGTCGGGCTTGGTCGGCCTCATGGGCGGGCTTGTGGTCGGCCCCACCACCCGCTGGCTACCCAACGCTCTGCGCTACTGATCAGACCTCAGGACGGCCGCCCGTCCTTCCACGCTCACCGCGGGGTCGGCGGCGGCGCGCAGATACGCGGCCAGGACATCATGCGCGGCCCATCGTGCGATCGCGAAGCGCTCGAAGTCCAGGATCAGGCGGGTCCAGGCCTCACGGCCCATTCCCGGTGGAGGCGGGCAATCGGACATCCCAGGTCGTGTCGCTGAGCACGCTGTGCAGGTAGGCGAGCGAGGCACCCGCCACGGCCGCCGCCTCCTCGACCGTGACGGACCTGTCCTCCTTGACCACCATGGCGGACCGCGCCCGCGCGTACAGCGCGCTGCCGATCAGCACCACGACATCAGTCCTCAGCGGGTCACGGCCCACCGCCGGTACCTCCCGGGCCCGCCAGAGCGTCAGCACGTCGGCGGCCGACAACGCGTAGTCCCAGGCCGTCTCCGGCTCGCGTAGCGCGGTCGTATCGTCCATACGAGCACCTTAGCCATGTCCCGGGAACCACCAACTCCCGTTTGCGAACACGGTGCTGCCCGTCTGCATCAGGTGTAGGAGGGGCAGCGTCCTGCCTGGTCGGATCGACGGCGATCGTGGGTAGGGTCTAGGCACCAAACCACCAGCGGAAGAGGGGAATTGCTGATGGACCAGGACCGGCGTGCCGACGCCGCACTTCAGGCCTACAACTGGGCGCGGGTCGCCGGCGGCCTGGAGCGTGCGTGGACGGAGCAGGATCGGGCCAGGGCGCTGAGCAATTCTTCCCCTAGTGAGCTCAGCGAGTGGCAGCGGTGGCTTCTGGACCACCTCAGGGACCAGCATTTGAGTGTGGGGCAGGCGGTCGCCCTGGCGGAGATGTGGGCCAAGGTCGCCGCAGTACAGTCCGCCGGAACGCCCGGCGCGAACGGCGGGTGAGGCGGCCCGCTTAGGGCCGGGAGCCGAGCGGTACGTGGGCGAGGACGTCCCACATGATCTCGCGGCGGTCGTGCCACTCGGCCACCAGTGTGAGAGCGGTGACCGGCACGGCGACCGGGCTGCCGGGCAGGTCGGACAGCAGCACCTTGAGTGCGCGGCGGTCCGCCAGATGCCCTTGGGCCCCGGCGTAGGAGTGGGAGAGATGGGGATAGGAGGCCGACGGGATGCGCGGCCACCGGTCGCCGACCACCGTACGGTGCGCCTGCCAGGTCATCTCCCATAGCTGCCGGTGGGGCCGGCCGGGATAGCCCTTGCTCTCGATCGCCATGTTGCCGATGTCCGGGCGGGACAGCGTCACCTCGAACGGGTCGGTGTCGGCGGCCCGGCGGGTCACCTCGCGGGTGATCCGCGCGACTTCGCCGGCGGTCGCGCTGTCCTGAGCTCCGGCGTGCAGCACGGTGATGTGCATCCACTGCGGCCTCACCGGGTGCAGACCGGGATGCTCGGACAGCAGACGGTAGGGCTCATACAGGTGCTTACGAGCGAAGTCCTCGCCGGGAACGATCAGCCAGTGCAGGTCTTTGCGGCCTGGCGGCCACGCGTGAGTGCGGCCCTCGACCGTGGCAAAGAAATCGTCCATGACCCGCCCCTCGTCGGCAATCCGCGCACACGCGCCGAAGGCGGATCTTTCCCAGCGTGGTCCCGACCAACCATGGACCGGCGAGATCAGCTCGCGCGGCCCTCAGCTCCAGACACTCTCTGCATCGGGATCAAGGGTGGGCCAGTCAGTCAGCGTTTTGGTGATTTTCTCGCGGGGCACTGTGGCGCCTGGGCTCTGGATGAGGAGTCGCACGTACTCGACGTCCTCGATCACCGCAGTGACCAACTCCCCACTGACGACGTCGTAGCCAAGGAGCAGGCCATATCCGCCGGCCACCTCGGGCAGATGGGCGCCCCAGCATAACTCCCGGTAGGCGTCGGTCGTCATGCTGGTGGTGATGGCGGCGCGACGCCATTCGATGTGCTGCATACCCTGGTCTACCCCGCTGGGCCGTCCGACGATGCGGGGGTTGACCGATGCCGCGTTGCTACGACCGCATCGGTGGCTGTCGGTGGCTGTCGGCTCGCGTCGTTCAGGGCGTCTCGCCGGAGTAGTAGAAGCGGAACACCACACCCGGGCCGCCCGAGGGGCGCGGGTCGTCGGGGAGCGGGTCGTACAGCGCCCGGCCGCCGGGCCACCGCCCCAGCTCGGTCATCAGGGCAACGCCGTCGTCGATCTCTTCCGGCCGCCAGCCCGTGATGTCGAGCAGCAGTCCGTCCAACGGCCCGCCTACCAGCGCGGCGTACGTCTGGTGCGGCAGCGGGCCGGGGTGAGGGTCATCGTGATCGCAGCCGTACACCCGGCCGCGCAGCAGCTGCTCGTCATCCGCGTTCATCCAGCCAGCCTCCCAGCCACCGCCGACAGCGGAAGGCCGGCGGCGCCCGAACAGGCCGCGGCCCTTCTTCGCGTCCGCTTCGGCCGCCTCCCGCACTGCGGCCTCTGCCTCGCGGCGCGCAGCGCGCTCAGCCTCTGCGCGGTCGACGTCCTCCTTCCAGCACGGCCCAGTAACGCCGGGATCCCCTCCGAAGCGAACCGGTTGCGCGTAGTTGTGTGACGACCGTCCCGTGCCCTGCGCGCCCGGTCAGTACCGCGGATCAGCGGACCACCGTCGTGCCATCCGGACGGGTGATTTCCCTTCGCGTACGCGGGCGCAGCCCTAACGGAGCGCGTCCAACTTGCCTGTTTTCGAAGGGCCTTGCCGCTTTTCATGTGTTCTGTCATGTTCTATCCGCCGCTTCCGGCGAACGAGCGAGCGAGAGGTGATCTCATGCGACGAACCGAGTACGACGCGGGACAGGCCGCCAAGCGCCTGAAGGTGCCCGCAGCCGCCTTGCGGTGGGCCCGACACATCGGCCTCATCCCCGCCCCGGACGCATCGTCCCACCAGTGGTCCCGGGCCGCCGTGGAGGCGCTGGACGCCGACGCCATCCGGGCCGCGATGCCCACCCCGCCGATCTCCGGCGGCGCGGCAGCCGACCGGATCGCCGACGCGCTCAGCACCCCGAACCCGACCACATCCGGCGAGCGGGCGAACGTGACGGCGTTCGTGGTGCGCCGGTTCGTCGACCGCGGCCTCCTGGTCGACCTCAGCGCGAACCCGGACGGAACGCTGCACCACCCCGACCAGGTCGCAGAGGTCTGCCGCCGCGAAGACTTGGCAGACCTGGTCGCCGCCGACACACCGCTCGGACCCGAGCAGGCCGCCGCCCGCCTCCGGGTCCGCCGCGCCGACTTCGACCACATGGTCCGGCTCGGATGGGTCCGCTCCCCGCAGTCGATCGAGGTCCGCTTCGGCACCAGCCGGGCCGGGGCCGTCGACGTCGCGCTCTACACCACGGCATGCGTCGACGCGATCGTCCCCGCCCACCCCGAGGTCGACTGGGAGCAGCTGCGTGCGGTGGGGAAAGGCCGGCGCTCCCCGCTCGCGGCGCTGCGCCCGGAACCCGCGCCCACACCCGCCTGAGCTTGCGGGCGCCGGTCCAGCGCTACGCCGGTACTCCCCCGCCCGCCGCGTCCCAGCCGTTCAGGAAGGCAGCCAGGGCGCGGCGTTGCTCTTCCTCGCGGGCGATCTGCCGGGCGAGGACGTCGCGGTCGATGTACGGGTCAACGGCGTCGAGGACCAGGCGCTGGAGTTCGGCCGGCTCCGGCGCCTCCACCTCCCACTGCACCGGGCGGCGAGGAACGAAGCCGTTCCGATGCGTCGGTGGCGTGGCGGTCACAGAGCGTGTGACACCAGGGGGCACCGCGGGCCCGGAGGTCACCGCTCCCCCGGACCCGTCGTGTACCGGGTCAGTTCCGCCGGCGGAACCAGCCGCGGACCCGGTCCGGGTCGGGGACGTCCTGCGGCTCCGGCGGCTCTGCAGCCTCAAGGCGGGCGGCGTCGGCGGCGGCTTCCTGGCGGGCGACGTCGTCGGCGCGGCACGGGCCGCACACGGACTTGTGCCCGGCCCGTACGGCGGTCCGGTGCACGGTGATCTCCTCCCAGCGCTCGTCGGAGAACTTCCGCCCGCACCGCGAGCACACCGGCCGCCGCGCCTCCCGCTCAGCGGCGCGGCGCCGCTCGTCCTCCGCTTCGGCGCGGGCCTCCTGGGCGCGGTAGAGGGCGTGGCCGTCGGGGTTGTCGAGCGCGGCCGTCAGCGTCTGCTCACCGTCCCGCCCGAGCCGCCGCCACACCGCCGCGTCCGCGCCGTGCTCCTGGAGCTTCTCCAGGGTGGTGATGACGACGGGCACCGCCTGGCGGTAGTCGAGCGCGGTGACCGCCTTCTCGTAGAGGGAGTCGTAGCGGCGCGGCGCCCAGTAGCGGCGGCCGGCCCCCTCCAGCACCTTCACGGCGTTGGCGACCTTCGCGGCCGTGGTGTCCGCGAACACGAACGCCACCGGGACCAGGCCCTCGCGGCCGGTCGGCGGGTAGAACCGGCGCCACAGCCGCTTGTCGTGATCGACGTGCTCGATCGCGTCCGGCCGCGAGCGGACCAGGTCGACCTTGCTCTTGTCCGCGTCCTTCGGCAGCAGTCGGCCCCACTCCCAGTACCGGCGCAGCTTGGCCACCAGCTCGTGCGCGTCCTCGGTACGACGGTCGACCTCCACCAGGAGCACCGGCACCCCGGCCTCCGGCGCCCGCACCACCAGGTCCGCCCGCTGCACGAAGCCGCTGCCGAGCCTGTGCCCGATCTCCGTCTGGAAGCCCAGCCGGTGGCCGATCCCGGCACGGTGGAGTTCGGCGGCCGTCGAGGTGACCGCCGCGGCGTGGTCGTCGTAGCCGGTGCCCAGCAGCTCCCCAGTGTCCGGGTCGTACTCCTGCTTGCGCAGCACCGAGACCCGTATGCCCTTCGGTTCCAGCAGCTGCTTCGCCTCGCCGTGTCCGCGCTTCGTCAGCACCCACACCTGCCGCTGGCCCTCCCCCGTCGACTCGATCCTCACCAGCTGGTGGTCCTCCAGATCCAGGAGGTTGTCCCGCGTGAGCCGGTCGTGCCGGTTACCTGGCCGGGTCAGCTTCCACAGCTGGTCGGGCGTAGCCCTCTGGAAGATCCCGAGTGCTTGCAGGAGCTCTCGCCGTCGAGGCTCGGTCGAAGTCCTCCGGTGCTTTGGCTTCCTAGACACATCTACATGAGGGTTGTCGGCGCTGCGCCGACCCCCTGTCCGCCGGGCCTGACCTGAAACAACGCCCGGCCGCTGAGTGCGGGGCGCGGAGGGGGTGATGGAGGGGTCCACGGAGGGGGCTACGCCGGGCTGGTGCTCGGGGGCGTCTGCGGACACAGGGTGCTCCTGAAGGTGGGGCGAGGCCTATCTCGCCATTCACCTTGTACAGGTTCGGTTTTCGCCCTTCGCGTGACGCCGACCTCGGGAAACCCCTCCGCCGTGACCGCATCGTGATCAACCCCGGCGGGGAGAGTTCTCCCCCGCCAGTGGCCGGACTCTGTCCACAGGGCCGCAGTTCGAAGGTGTCTTCGAGGCCGCCGCGATCAGCAGGGGCGGCCCGAACGTTGAGGAGCTGTCATGCCTGAGAACACCGTCACCGTGCCGCTCGCCCCGATGGTGCCGGAGGACGTCGCCGGCGCCTTCGCCTACATCCGGGCGTGGCAGGCCGGGGACATCGACACCGCTGGCGCGGTCGCCGACGAGATGGGCCCGGAGCTGCACCGGCTGCTCCTGGACGTCGCCGCGCGCGTCTTCATCCCGGTGACCGCCGTGGACGATTGCGACGGGGAGCCGTGCGCGCACTCCTTCCTGGCGGCCGCGCTCGGGCGGCTGTTGCTGGAGCTCCTGTGCCACTGCGTGTGCCTAGCCAATGCGGCGGGTGCGGCCGACACCATCGTCCGGTTCACCGAGAACATCCTCACCGAGGACAACGGCGACGCCGCCGTGGTCCTGCGCCAGCTGGAGGCTGCGGGGATGAAGCAGGCGATGGAGGCGCACCGCACCACCGCGTAGCCGCACCTCCAGGACGGCGGTGGTGCGGTGCGGCGCGCGTCACCGGCGCGCCACCGTGGTGCGTTCCACCGCACCACCGCACCACCGCACCGCGCCACCTCGGTGTGGTCCCCCGGCATCACCGCACCAGGCGCGCCACGGCCGGGGCGGGCCCCTGTATCACACACCCCCTTGACCGCGACCTGATCGCAAGCAGAAACGGGCGATGTCAAGGGAAAACGTCGCGGTAGCAGAGCCGGACAAGGGGTGTGTAGCGGAGCCGGACAAGGGGGGGTGCGCGCCCGGCCGCACCTGATGGAGGGGGCGGCCGGCGGTGGGCGCACCGATGCGGTGCGGAGCATCGGATGCGGCGCACCGGCGCGCGAGAGTGCCGGGCATCGCCGGACGGTGCGGCGCACCGGGTGCGGTGGCGCAGCGCACCGATGCGGTGCGCTCCGCGGTGGAGTCCATCGTCATCCGGCGCACCGGAGTGGAGTCCACTCGATGTCGTGCATCGCCATTCGATGCAGAACATCGTGGGCTCCACTCCGGTGGACGATGCTCGGCATCGTCACCACAGCCAGGCGTTGGAGTGGCGCACCCGGGACAGGGCTCGGGCGTCCCGGCGGGCGGCCGCGTTGCCGATCCGGCTCTGCCGGGAGCGCGGCCTGCGCGACTGCCCGGCGACGAGGCGGCGCTTCCCTGCGTCCCGCAGCCGCTTCCGCTGCTTGCGCAGCTCCTTCTTCTTGTCGGCCTTGGACTTCGGCTTCCGGGGCCGCTTCCAGATCGGCTGCCATCCCAGGTCTTCGTCGAGCTCGGACTCCTGGTCCTCGTCGAGCGCGGCGGCCATCTCCGGGCGGCCCGCGCGGGCGCGGGCGAGGATCTCTTCGTGGTCGGGCTGTTCTTCCGGGGTGCTCACGCGACTCCTCCTGGACTTCGGCCCGGCGTGTGCTCGATGACGGGCTGCTGGGTGTGCGGCGGCGGGACCGTCGCCGGGGCGGGCTGCGTCCGGTGGCCGTAGGCGAGGGCGCGTGCTCGCCGGCTGTCTTCGAGCGTGGCGGCCATCTGCGCGGCGGCGGCTTCGACGGTCCGGCGGGTCTGCTCCACCGTGTCGATGTCGATGCCGGACTCGGGCTCCAGGAGCAGGAGTCGGTCGGCTTTCGATCCGGTGCGGAACGGGCGGGGCTTCGACCTCGGGGCGGCGGCGGGCACGGCGACCGTGCCCGGCCGGGAGCGGGAGCCCAGACGCTCGGCACGCCGCGCAGCCCGGACCCGGGCGGCCAGGGCGCCGGCGGCGAGGCGGGCCCGCTCATACGCAGGCGCGGACCGCTTGCGGGTCAGCGGGCGCAGCACCGCCTGGTCCTCGGTGTCGCCCGGGTACAGGGCGCGCAGGTCGGCGGTCATCCTCCGGCCGCGCCCGACCGGCCGGGTGAGGTCGTCCACGGCTGCCTGCACGATCCGTTCGTCCAGACCGGGCTGGTGAGGCCGGCCGCGCAGGGCGTAGGCGAGGTGGCGGCGGGCTTCGGCGAGCAGGTGGTGGCGTGCGAAAGGGCCGCGCATCACGTAGACCACGGCGACGGTGTCCACGGCGGCCAGGGCGATGTCGACCACCGGCCGCACCCGTGCCCACACCGCCGCGGCCGCCGCTCGCGCCCGCTCCGCCAACCCGTCCACGACGTCGGCGCCGTAGGCCCGGATCGCGGACTCCCGCCATCGCTTGCGCAGCTCGGTCAGCGACAGCCGCTCCGTGCGCTTGGGCGGGCGGGTCTGGTCGGCGGCGCGGCAGGCCAGCGCGTAGGCGGCCCGCTCCCCCGGCGCGTGTCCGTGCTTCTCTTCGTACTTGGCGGTGAGGACGGGCAGCGCGTCCTCGATCTGCTGGCGGCGGGTCGACTGCCAGCCGATGAGACGCCGGTCGATCCCCGCGATCTCCATCACGGGCCGGCGGCCCGGGGTGACCTCGCGCGGCTCCCACGCCCACCCGAGCCGGGCCGTCACCTCCTCCATGAACAGAAGGGTGTAGAGGGTGTCGGCCGAGACGATGTGGGTCATCAGCGAGTCCGCCGACAGGTTGCCCCACTTCCCGTCGTGCGGCCGCCGGGCCCGGATCGACACGAGCGCGTGCGTGTGGAGCAGCGGCCTCGATTCCGTGGCCCTGGACTCGTAGTGCCTAAAGACCGCGACGATCAGCCCGTCCTTGACCCGGGCCCGCTGCTTGCCGCCCGCTTTCGAGCGGATCTCCGCGACCGACTCCTCCAGCCACGCCAGCGTCTTGTCGCGGGCGGTGTCGTCGCACAGCTCCAGCACCCGGCGATGCTCGTCGTCCATCAGGGCCCACGCGATGTGTGCCGTCGGCGGGGGCCGGAACACGAGGTCGAAGGCCAGCCAGGGGATGCGCTCCTTGGCCTTGTCGGTCTTCGGTGAGCGGTTGTGCTCGATGGGCCTGCCCAGCACGGTCGCCCGCCGTGCCTGCGCCGGGGTCCTGCCCTGCGTCAGGAGCTCGTGCTCGACCCGGTCGGCGTCCGGGTGCCGGCCTTCCCCCAGGAGGAGTTCGGCCTGTCGCTCGGTCACCACGTCCCCGGCCGCCAGGCCGAGCGCGGCCAGGCCCCGGCCCTTCCACACGCCGGGCGGAACACCGGCTTCGTCCTGGGCGGCGCGCAGCGGCGTCCCCGCCCGGCGGTGGCCGTCGCCAACCATCACCCCACGGAAGAGGTAGCGCACCCCGGCCCCCGGGCCGACCTTCGATTTGCTGATCACCGGCCCATGGAACCCCGGCCCTGACCAGCAAAAAAGCGCGATCCAGGGCACGTCCCGCCGGGCGGGAGGCCATCACCAGATCTTTACCGCAGCGCCCGCCAGGCGGGCCGTCCGGCCAGCCCGAGACGGTAAGCCGCCGGTCTGTGCACAGTCCGCCGCATGAATCAGCACCTGCTCCACGGAGACCTCTGCCCGCTGTGCAGCCGCCCGCTCACGCGGCGGATGACCACCGTCGTCCGCTCGAACGTGCCGTACCCCACCCGGACCGACCACCTGCCCCACTGCACCAGCTGCGCCAACGACCCGGCCAACACACAAAAGTGGAACGACCTGATGAACGCCCGCTACGGCAGCTGACCCAGGGCGTGCGAATACTGCGCACCGACCACACGAGCACCACCCGTCACGAAATGCGACTCCAGTCGACTCCAACGTCAACCAGCGCCAGCACGCGCCAACACACCACGACACCGACCAACCACTGAGCACACCGCGTCACCGACGCCCTTCAACACGAACAGCCACCACCGCCCCCGGCCGACTCCGGCCGGGGGCTTCGTGCGTCCTGGAGGTTCACCGTGCCCACCTACGAGACCCTGCCGCGCTTCGCCACCGACCTGGACCGCCTCACCCCAGAACAGCGCCGCAAGTTCCGCCAGACCGTGGCGGCCTTCGTCGAGGACCTGCGCACCGGCAGCTTCCGCGCCGGCCTCCGCATCAAGCGCGTTCACCGGGCGGCCGGCATCTACGAACTCACCTGGTCCATGGGCACCGGCCCCGCAGGACGCGCCACATGGCAGTACGGACCCGAGCACCGTCCCGGCACCCCGCACGTCATCTGGCGCCGCATCGGCACACACGACATCCTCACCGGGCCCTGATCGACCAGTGCAGCGTGCGAATTCGCACGGGTCCATTCGACGCCCGGCGCCGTGTGCCCAGCGCCTGCCCGGCCGCGCCTGACTCCGACAGGCCACGGAATGTAGTGGACAGGGGCCTCTACCAGTGGCGGTTACCGCCGGTCCGGAGCCGTAGTGAACACGTCCGCGTACTCGTCGGCGATACGAGCGCCCACGCTGGGGTCGTGAGCGGCGGTCGGACCTGCCCGGTGCGCCGGTCGGGCCGCCCGGTGGTTGTCGTCGCTCCACCCGGTCGGACGGCCAGTGAGATCGTCGGCCCTTCATCTCGGCCGCTTAGAATTCGTAGCCGTGGCAGAGGTCCCCGATGAGTTGATCAAGCTGGAACGATCCGCCGAGGAGGAGCGTGCGAAGCTCGCCGGCCTCACCGGCGACGAGCACAGCGCCCAGTGGCGCCGCTGGCGCGAGGCCTCCGAAAAGGCGCAGGCGGCCATCACCGCACACGCCGAAGCCACCGGGGCCAACCGCTACCAGGTCGAACAGGCGGTGAAGAAGGCCGCCCGCCACGCCGGAGAGGACCCGGCCGGCGAGTAGCCGATACTCCCGTTGCCTACCTGTGGTCGGGCCAGTCAGCCAGCACCTCACCCGTCTCTTCATCGGTGAGGACGAGACGGGCGCCGGGCATGTCGCCGTACTCGCCGATCCAGCGCCGGAACTTGTCCCGCGCGACCGCCTCGCTCCCCCACCAGCCCTGCTGCACCGGCCGGAGGCTGGTGGCGAGCAGCAGGTGGTAGCGGGCGGAGTCCGCCATACTCGCGGGGAGCTGAGTCATGAGGCGCGCCGGGCGGGCATGGCCGCTGCTGGGCCGACCGCGTCGGGGCCGAACCTGCGGCGGATGCGGTCCATGGTGTCCTCGGCGACGAGCCGGGCTTCGCGCGCCGGGTCCAAGCTGATCTGCTGGGCGACCCGGCCGGCGGCGATCAGGTCGTCTCCCTTGAGGGCGAGACCGGTGAGGCGGGCGCGTTGCAGGCCGGCGGCGTCCATCAGCTGGTAGGCCACCGTGCGCAGGTCGTCTTCGTGGGCGGAGGGCTCGGGCAGGCGTCGGGTCTTCTCCCAGCCGGTGCCGTCCGCGAACGTCAGCGTCAGGGTGAGTGCGCGGGCCGCCTGCCCGCGGCGGCGCAGCTGGAGTGCGAGCTGGACGACGAGGGAGAGGAGGGCGGAGCGGACGGCGGCGCCGTCGTGGGTGTCGCGGGGGAAGGTGTGGCGTACGGCGGTGGAGGCCGGCAGGAGGCGGGGTGTGACGGGCCGGGGGTCGATGCCGCGGGCGCGGTCGGCGGCGCGGCGGCCCATCGTCGCGCCCAGCAGGCGTTGCAGGGTGGCGGTCGGCAGGGCGGCGAGCTGGCCGACCGCGTGGATTCCGTAGCGGCGCAGGAGGGCGGCCTGGCGGGGGCCGATGCCGTGGAGGGCGGCGACGGGCAGGGGCGCGAGCCAGCCGGCGGCCCGTCCGGGATCGACGGCAAGCACGCCTCCGGCGCCGGTGATCCATGCGGAGGCGGTTGCCGCGACCGTGATGGTCGGCCCGATCCCGACCCGGACGTCGACACCGAGCTGGGCGACGGTCCGCAGGCGCAGGATCTCCCCGAGATGCTGGGGGGTGGTGCCGTGGTAGCGCAGGGCGCCCTTGAGCTCGACCAGGGCCGCGGACGGCGGAAGGGCCTGCACAACCGCGGACAGGCCAGCCAGCAGTTCGAGGACCTGCCGGTATGCCTCTCCGGACAGCTTCTCCGGGCAGCGGACATGCATCACCGTGGCCGCCCCGGCCTGCGTCCCGATATCGGTCACCCGGATCACCTCCCACCCACACGTTATCGAACAGAAAATCGAACACGCGAGTGCGGTGCAGGCAGGGCATCCCTAGAATCAAAACTATGTTCGATGATCTGCCGCCTGATCTGGACCGCCTGCGCACCCTGCGCACGTGGCACCAGATGTGGCTGCACCGCATAGATCGCAAGATCGCCCTGCTCACGCAGCGGCAGACCGAACCCGACCGCCGCCGCGCACGGCCACCCACGCCGGAATGGACCGCGGAACCCGGCACCGGACCCGGCCGCTCACCCGCCTGCGTCCACCACGGCGCCTGCGTTCTCGCCGGCCCGCGGGGCCGGCCCATCGGACGGGACGAAGCCCGGCGCCTGCTGGCCGACGGCGTACCCGCCTGCCGACGCTGCCGCCCCGACAACCGACTCGCCTTCTTCGACCCAGGGGCGTGACCAGCCAGCCCTGCGGAGCCCTTTGCTTCCTAGGCGCTGCGGGATCGGCGGGGGCGGCTGTCTGACGACTTCTTCGCGGCTGTCTTCTTGATCGCGGTCTTCCGGGCCGGCTGCTTCTTGGCGGCCGTCTTCTTCTTCGGTGCCGGCAGCTCGTGCACCTCGGCCGGTCCCGCGTCCTGGCCGCGGGACGCCTTGACCTTGCTCACCGACTCCTGGAGGGCAGACATCAGGTCCAGGATCTGGGCCGGTTGCTCCGGCTCGGGCGTTTCCGGCAGGGGCTTCTTCTCGCGCTTGGCCTCGATGATCTCGGCGACCGCTTCGGTGTAGCGGTCGTGGAACTCCGGCCCTTCCAACCGATCGACGGTCATGGTCTCCATCAGAGCGAGCGCGCCCTCGATCTCCGCCTCGGACACCTGCACCGGCGGTGGCAGCAGCCCGGCGGGATCGCGGATCTCGTCCGGCCAGTACATGGCGTGCAGGACCAGGACGTCGTCGCGGACGCGGAGGATGCCGAGACGCTCGCGGCCGGACCATGCGTACTTCGCGATTGCCACCTTGGCCGAGCGGCCGAGCGCCTGGACGAGGAGCTTGTACGGTTTGGCCGCGACCTGCCCGGCGGGCTGGAGGTAGTAGCCGTCGGAGATCCGCAGCGGGTCAACGGACTCCAGCGGCACAAAACCGTCGATCTCGATCGCCCGCGCCGTCGGCAACGGCAAGTTGTCCAGGTCCTCGTCGGTGACCGGGACGACCTGCGTCTTGGTCAGCTCGTAGCCCTTGCCAATCTCGTCCTGTGGGACCTCCCGGTCCTCCAGCTCGCACACCTTCCGGTAACGGATCCGGCCCTGATCGGCCAGGTGGTACTGGTGGAAGTGAATGCTGTGGTCCTCGGTGGCGCTGACCACGTTGATCGGCACCGTCACCAGGCCGAAGCTGATCGCGCCGCTCCAGATCGTCCGGGGCATGGGCAGACCTCCGCTCTCACCCCGAGCATCACCAGCGTACGACCGACGCACCGGACGTGTACGCCGCCGATCCACCAGACGGAGCGCCCGTTCCCCGCTTCCACTGCGGTACGGCGTGACGGGCCGGGCCGATGGGACATCATCATGCGATGGCGCGCACCACCTGCGCGTCACATCTCGTTGGGCAGGACATGAAGCTGACTACCGGGCCGGGCGGAGTCGAGACGCTGGCGGAGGAGGCCGTCGTCGCGGCATGCGCACTGGCCGACGCCGCCGACCCGTCGCAGTGGAGCGCGGGCGCGGTGGAGGACGTGGCCGCCGCCCTCGAGGTCCTGGCCGGTGCACTTGCCCAGCTCGATCCGGAGTGCGCGGAGATCCTCTCCGTCGTGCCGGCCGCAGCGGCCGCCATTGTCGAGCGCGCCGAACAGGCCGCAGCCGGGGCGAGCGAGTCCGCCGGCGGCAGAGCTACGACCGCGACAAGCGCGGCGCTGCGCCAGGCCCTCGCCACGCATGGCCTGAGCCGGGCCCGTGTCCACCAGCTCGGGGCCGCACTGGTCACAGTGACGCTGGACGCCCCTGAAGCGCAGGCCCTGGCCGTGCTCCTGCACCGAGGCGACGCCCTCCCCCGACAGGCGCAGCCGGAGGACGAGGACGGGTGGGGAGCCGGGCCGGCGGAAACCGCGGCGGCCGCGCTCGCCGACGCCGTCCGAGCACACGGCACCGGCGCATACGCGCGGGTCCTTGCCTCCGGGCAGGTGAGCGCTGGCCTCACCCCGGCGGCGGCCCAGGCTGTGGTCACGACCCTCACCGGCCGCCCTGGCGCCGCGCCTCGTGGCAAGCGGCGCGGGCTCGGGCCCGGCTTCAGCGGGGTCGCCGCCCGGTAGCGGAGGGTGCGGCGTTGTCCCAGACGTCGTGGGTGAGGGTCGGCCTTCCGAACGAGGCCGTCTATCCGCCGTGAGGGGTCGCTGTCTACTCCGGCTTCGGGCATCAGATCGCGACGGCCCGGTCGTTCTGCTGTAGCTTCGCCTCGATCTCCTCGATATGCAGGACAGCGATGTCCGGCTGGGCTTCGGCTGCCCGACGGGCAGCAGCTTTGTTGATCTTCTTCGCGGCGTCCTGGGGCCTGCGAGTGTCGGCAGGAACTCGCGCATTCGGCAGCCCACTTCGGTTGCGCCTGCATCCTTGGGCAGGAAGCCGAGTGCGACGTGCGCCATCTGGGTGGCGCGAGGGCGTGTCACGCCGGTTGCGAGCAGCCGCCGTAATCGATGTGGTCGAATTCGAGTCGTGGGCCCGGCGGGGTCCCTCCCCTGTGCTCGACCCGACATCGAGCACACCGTGGAGAAGCCAACTCGGCTGGCACCGTTGTATGGTCCGGTTCTTCCTCGTGGCTCTCTGCCGTGCGCTGTGTCGGGACGGCTCCGCGGTGGTCAGGGGCTCCGAGTCTATGAAGACAACCGTCATCGAACGTCGCGCTGAACTGCTGCGTCTGTACACCGGCCTGCCCTGGCAAGCCGCCCTGCAGCGGGTCCAGGCCGCCGCGCCTGGCTCCCTCCTCATCTCACAGCCGGGCGCCGAGCAACTGCTGCTGGAGGCCCAGGTGATGACAGCACTGGCCTGGCGTCGAATCACCACCGTGCATCCGTGGGGCATCGAATACGTCGACCCGTACTCCGACCGGCTCCTGATCCGCTTCGAGGCCGACCCGGTCGAGCGGCGCAATCCGGACGACACCCAGGCCATGGAGCTGGCCGGGGTGCTGCTGCCACGCGCCGACGAGTGCGGCGACGTCATGGGTGCGCCTGGGGCGCGTACCCACATCGAGGACGAGCAAGTGGTGCTGCGTGTGTTGGGCACGAGCGCATCCATCACACTGCAGGGGCTGGACCCCGACGAGTGGCTAGACGCGGTGGACACCCAGGATCGACAGATGCTTGCCTGCGGCATGACGCTGTGCCACCGGGACATGCCGACCCGGTGGCACCCCGCCGAGCGCCGACACCGACGGCAGCACCGCCGGGGCGCCGCAGCGTCGGCCTGGCTGCCCAGCGGGCTGCTGCGCCGGGTCGGGCTGCTCCGCACCTTGGGGGTGCCGCTGGCAGTGACCGGCTGGATCGGTAACCACGAACGCGGCGGTGGCGAACGCTGGATCATCGATCCCACGTTCGCGGAAGGCCACGGCGCCACCGGCTACCGGCGGCTCATCGCACTGCTTGCGTCACCCGGCTGGGGCTTGCCCGTCAAACCCATTGACGAGCACTGCAATTGCCATCTGCCGCCCGGCTTCAGCGACCAGTGCACCACCGTCAACGCCGTTCTAGCCGAGCACTCCGGGGTGCTGGAGGTGCGCGCCATCCATCGCCGCGGCAACCGCCTGCAGTGGATCCAGGAGCACTGCCCAGCGACCTACGCGGCACAGCAGCAGCTCGCTCTCCCCGTGCCTGCCTGGGTCGACCGCTGGCTCGAGCGTGTCGGCGTTCCAGACGCAACAACCGGCGCCGTCAGCAGCCCTCGCTGAAGCATCTGCGCTCTCAGATTACGGCGGCTCAGTCGGCGGCACCACAATGCTCCTGGTCTTTCAGGAGTGGCATCAGCGCGAGGACCCGTTCGCGTAGTGCGGGCGGCAAGTGGTCGAAGGCCTCGCCATCCTCCGGGTAGTTTCCGTAAAGCGCGTGCAGAGCCGCTTCAAGAGCTTCGTGCCGTTCCGGATGGCTCCACCCCGATCGGCTAGCGATGTCGCTGCCCACGGAATGCCAGACCAACGAGTGCTCAGGCGCTGGCTGGCCATTCAGACCAGCCAGGTGTTCTTCAACGCGTGGGGTGATGTACGCCTCCACCTGGTGGTCCTCGTTGACCTGGAGGTAACGGCGCAGGAAGTACCGCCCGACTCCCTCGTCTCGCAGGTACGCGGTGATGGTGCCGATCATCAGGTGAAGGTGCGCTGCGGCATCGGTGAGCTTGTACAGCGTCATGGCTTGCCATTCCGCGAAGTCGCTGCGCCAGCGCCCTTCGTCCATCGCATAGTGGAGGTACTTGGCGATTCGGTTGGAGTGGTATCGCACCAGTTCAGTGAGCACTTCGGGGACAGGCTCGTCGTGAAAGTAGTCGGGCCCTCTGTCAACAGGCGGATTGGCTGCTTGAGCGGCGTCATCGGTCTCGTTGGCTCGGTCTAGCCGGATCGCTGCTAGCGCGGCCGCGTATGTCTCGCCGGTTTCGGCCTGCCGTCGCCGAGCCGCGTTGGCCCGCGCCTGATTGTGGGACTGCATGATTCGTCTTCCGCGCCAGACCCGTGACCCGGCGCTGGCAGTCGGTGGTGACGCGATGAGCCGGCAGCGATCACGCGGAGCGTGTCTCAGCTCTCGATGTAGTCGCAGCTCACGGGGCGGCGATAACTGAACTGGAGCCGTCGCGGGGCGACTCTGAAAAGAGAACGACCGTCGAAGGGACCGGTTACGGCTCGATGGCTCGCCGGAAGGCTTCGCCAGGCGACGCTCCTCGTCCAAGATCGGCGTCGCCCGCGACGCCTCCGCCAGATGGTGCGTCCCACGTGGTGGCACCACTCCTGGCTCGACCTCTGCAGGGCCGATGCCCTCCCATCATCTGCCGCCGCCGAACCGACGGTGACGCGGCGGGAAGATCATGAGCGAGCAACCAGTCGTGGTCGGGCCACACGTGCACGTCGGCGGCCGCAGGTCGCGCCGGTACTTGCGAGTGTCACGGCGTGAGGCTCCGCTCCCCTGGTGTAGGGGTGAACCTGGGTGCCCCTCACCCCGCATTTCGGCGTTGGCCTAGTAATGTTCAGTCGCATGAGCATCCCCAGCCCCCGAGGGGAGCGAGAGAAGCTAATTACAGCCCTCACTCCCCAGTTGCGCAGGCACTTGAAGATCCGGGCCTTTGAGCACGGAATGGACATCCAGGACGCGACTGAGCACGCTATCAAGGCATGGTACGAAGCTGACGGCCTGCCAGAGGTGAACACCGACGGCGCGAAGACCTGGGGAACGTTCCTCCCTGTCGGTGAGCCCGAGAAGTTCAAGGCGGCGTGTTCGGAGCGGGGCGTCACCTACGTACAGGGACTGGCCCAAGCGCTCACGCTGTGGCTCGACAACCACCCTTCCCTTTCCAGACCTCTGGTGTCCCAGCCCGTCGTGCGGGTGATAGTGGCCAACCAGAAGGGCGGCGTCGGTAAGACGTTCATCTCCTCGGGAATCGCTCAGGCGCTCGCGGAGGCCGGCCATCGCGTGCTGATCATCGACTACGACCCGCAGGGGCACCTCACGGCCGAACTCGGCTTCGAGGACCTCATGTACGAGGACGACGTCGAGACCCTGATGATGCACATGGATGGCACTGCACGGGGCGACATCCACGACCTTCTGGTGGCTTTGGACGGCGAACGGTTCGGAGACCGCCTCCACCTGCTTCCCGCTTCCGACGACGCGTTCCTGCGCGACGTCGCCCTGTCCAAGGTGAGCTTCAGCGAGGCCGCTCTCGAGCGCGCCTTGGAGCCCCTTGAGGCGGACTACGACGTCATCATCGTCGACGGCCCGCCCAGCTTGGGCTTGAACATGGACACCGCGCTGTACTACGTCCGCCGCCGCGACGGGGAGCTCGCGGATCGATCTGGTGTCATCACTCCGGTCTGGGCGAACAAGGCATCGCACAGGGCGTTTCGTCTCCTGAAAAACCAGATGGATGACCTCTGCAAGAAAGGTCGGATTCAGGTCGACTACCTCGGCCTGATCATCAACGCCTACGACAGCCGGCGCGGCAAGCTTGTGAAGCAGAACCGGGACGAGTGGGAGAAGAGCAGTTCCCCCGCGGTTCTCGCGGTGATCGGTGATCTGAAGGAGGGACGGGAGGCAGCAGACGGTGAGATCCCGCTGCTGGAGTACGCGCCCGACAGTGAACACGCGCAGGTGATGCGCGACCTGGCGAAGGAGCTTGCCGTATGACTGCCCCTCAGCAGCGGATCACCCGCGGGTTCAGCATGGACGAGGAGGTCGGCGGCGATAAGCGAGGCCCGCGCCGCATCCGTACTCGCCAGCAGATCATGAATGGTGAGGGCAAGCGGCCTCCGAACGAGGTCGAGCTCAAGCTGCTCGTCGGCAATCCGTTCAACCCTCGTGACGAACTCACGGAGCTGGAAGAGACAGCGGAGTCCCTGCGGATCAAGCAGATCCAGCCAGTGACCGTGGTACGCCGCGCGGCCTTCCTGAACGCCCACCCAGGCATGGAGGAGAAGCTCGGAGACGAAGCCGAGTACGTCGTCATCGACGGCAACCGGCGTCTGGCCGCAGCTCAGTTGGCTGGCCTAGCCAAACTACGGATCGACGTGAACGACGATCTCGCCGCGACAGCTGCGGACATCGTGGAATCCGCGCTGATTGCCAACGTCCACCGGGTTAACGTCCCTCCGATGGACCAGGCCAAGGCGATCCAGGGGCTTGTGGAGGTCCACGGCTCGCAGGGAGAGGTCGCCCGCAGGCTGGGCAAGACTCCGGCGTGGGTGTCTCAACGCTTGGCACTTCTGGAACTGACTCCGGAGCTGCAGAAGAAGGTTGAGTCAGGCGAGTTGAAGGTGGAACCAGCTCGGCGGATCGGCCGGCTCCCGAAAACGAAGCAGGAGGCCGAGGCGGCGAAGGCTATTAACGCCGTTAAGGCCCCGCGCCAGCGGCGGCGCCGGCCTGAAGGTGAAGGCGCTGGTGCCACCACCGTTAACGGCGTTAACGCCTCTGCCGATCTGATCGGGTCGGCCACCGAGGATCCGACGAGCGCTAACGGGGTTAACGCCTCTGACGGCGCGGCCGGCTCAAGCTCCGACAGCCGGACGATCGTTAACGGCGTTAATACCTTGGCCGAGGATGCTACGGCGACGCCCAACGGCGAGCAGAGTCCGGGACAAGCCGAGAGTGAGCGGCCGAAGCGGCTTCCGTACGACGACGCCTTCTACATCGTCCGTCACCTCCACATGAAGATGGCCCCCGACCACTTCGTTCAGGGCGCACGAGTGTGGATGCAGGTGATCCGCGAGGAGCATCCCGAGGAGTACCGAACCCTGCTACTGGAGCTGGGGCAGACAGAGCAACAGTCGGTCTGATACTCAACGCAAAAAGGCCCGTACCCCGGCGCGTTCACCGAGGTACGGGCCTTCGCTGTTCACACGGCAGCCGTCAGGTTGCCCAGGTTGCAGGACCGCTTTCGGGGTTGGGGACGCTGGCGCTGGCCGCCGATGCGGCAGGGTGTCGCATGGCGGTGATCGGGATGGCGCCGGGTTCGGTGGGTGGCGCCCACACGACGCGCCAGGTGCCCTCCCACTCGCAGCCGCAGGGGTGGGCGGGGTGCGGGTGGCGTAAGAAGACGCCGTGCGTGTGGACTGCGCGCGGGATGCGGGGGATCAGTACCGAGGGGTCGTCGCCCGGGTACAGGTGGAGGGTGCGCCAGCCGTGGACGCGGTCCATGAATGCGGTGGCTGCCTTGATGATGTCGGCCCACTTGTGGTGTCCGAGCAGGACAAACGCGCCGGGGTAGACGTCATCACCGTTCGGGGCGCCGATGCCGGCGACGTACAGGCCGCTGTATTCGACGAACCCGTTGTCGGCCGCGTCCTCGCTGCTGGGGACCCAGAGACATTCGGCGGGGACAGTGGTGCCGTCGTCGGCTTCGCTGGTCTCGATCTCGTACAGAGGGGTGGTCACTTGACGGTCACTCCTTCGACTGCTGCAGCCAGGAGCGCCACGGCGTCGGCCTCGTACGGGTCGGCGAACAGCTTGTGGTCGCTGACATCGAGCGGCCCGAACCTCACGGAGACGCGGTGGCCGGGCGCGAGGGTGGTCTCGCGTCCGTCCAGCGCGGCGGTGAGCCGGTCGTAGTCCTGCTGGGCGTGCCGGGTCTGGGTGTACGGACCGAGGCGCAGCAGGGTGAAGCCGTCGAGGCTGCCGTCGCGCTTGCGGGCCTCGATGTAGAGGGCGTAGTGCGCGGGGGCCATGCCGACGTCGTCGGGCAGGGGCAGGCCGGCGGTGGCGTGGGTGAGCATCGCGTAGCCGGGCTGCCAGAAGCCGAGGATTGAGGTGGTCTTGCAGCGCAGCCACCCGCGTTCGGTGTAGCCGAGCCGGCGGGCGCCGGCGTACGGGGTGTCGGGGTGGACCAGGGCGACGGCGATCAGGTCAGGGCCGTGGTCGTCGCCAGGCCGGGTGTGCGCCCGCTCGAAGAACGGGCCGACCCTGACGACGATGTCCCGGGCGCTGCCGGGCGCCCAGGGCTCGGGGTTGCGCGGGGCGGTGAGCGTCGCGTGGAACTGGTCCTCGGGGGAGAGGGCGCCGGAGGCGTGTCCGCGGCGGCGGAGGAAGGGGCGCTTCATCGTGCGGGCTCCTGTTCGCGGGCGGGGTGGGTCCAGGGCAGGGCGAGGCCGTCGTCGGCGGTGCGGGGGACGAGGTGGCCGTGCAGGTGGAACACGGTCTGTGTGGCGTCCGGGCCGCAGGAGGTGAGGTAGTTCCACTGGCCGCCCAGATGCTGGGCGAGTTCGGCGGCGCGCAGCTGCACGGTGGCGGAGACGACGGGGTCGGTCGTGAAGTCGGCGACGTGGCCACGGGGGAGGACCAGGAGGTGGCCGTCGGTGCAGCCGCCGCTGCGGGGCACGATCGCGAGGGCGTCGCTCCACTCGTGGACGATCTGCGCTGGGGCTCCGTCGTGGATGATGCGGCAGAACGGGCAGTCGAGGCGCGGGTGTTTGCGGGGGACCGGCGGCCGGTTGATGTGGTGGTGGGTGACCTGTACTTGGGCGCCGGCCTCCCGCATCCGCTGGCCGATGGCGTCGGCGATGGCGGGTGCTCGGTGGCATCCGTACCAGCAGTTCACCAGGAGCTGGACGGGGCGGCCGTGCGCGGCGGCGCGCAGCGCGGTGAGTTCGTGCACGGCGTCGTTGATGATGCGGGCCGCGCCGGGGGTGTTCAGGACGTAGTCGCGTACGCCTGCGTCCTGTCCGGTCTGGCGGGCGACGATGTCGGCGAGGGCCGGGTCGTCGGGCGGGTTCAGCGCGTTGGTGAGGTTGATGGAGAGGACAGCTGCGCGGTAGCGGGGCGGCGGCGGGTCCTGCCAGCGGGCGCCAAAGGAGTCGATGAACACGTCGGGCACGAGGGCCTCCAGGCTCGAAGGGGGTGGAGACGCCGGAGCGCCGCCCGGCCGGGAGCGGCGGGGCGGCGCTCGGTGGCGTCGGGTGCTACTTGGTGGTCTCGGTGATGACGAGGAACTGGTCGCTGCCGAGGTCCATCACGACCCGGGCGTCCGTGGTGCCTTGAGTGCGCTGCACTGCGGCGTACTCTTCGGCCGGCCAGGAGCCGCGGGGACCTCCGGCGGGGAACCGTTCCAGGACCGTGCGCCGAGGCCGTGCGGGCGTCGGGTTGGTCTGACTTCGTGAGTGGCTGGTGGTCACGGGTCGGTTTCCTCGGGTGCGGGGACGTCGCCGAACATGTCGTCCATCGCCTGGGTGACAGCGGCCCGGTGTTCGGGCCGGGTCGCGTTGAGGACCGCGTTGGTGAGGCCGATCAGGTCGATGTCCTCGAACAGCTCGGCCAGGTCCGCGATGGTCTCCGGATCCAGGGCGACGCTGTCGGGGCGTTCGCTGTCCAGGTAGCAGTTCATGGCGTCGACGTAGTCGGCGAGCCGGTGGGCCATGGCCGGGGAGACATCGAAGCTGTGGCAATGCTCTCCCGAGCCGAGGGAGCCGGTCGGACTGATGTGGATGCGGATGCTCTGCCCCGGACCGGGGGCGGCCTGTCCGAAGCCGGTGAGGGCTTCGGCGAGAGCCGCGATGGCGCTGGTGCGGTCCGCGTCTGTTGCGGTCGCCGTGTCTGTGTCGTCCCCGTCCACGTCCGCGTCCGCGTCCAGCGTCGGCGCCTCCCACAGCACTTCGAGGGTGTCGGCGTGCAGCCGGATGACCCCGTCGGCGGTGTCCGGGAGCGTGAGGTGGCCGATGACGCGCAGCAGGTCGCCGGGCTGCCGCTCGGTGAGCATGGCGTGCGCGATGTCCGGCTCCATGGTGGTGCAGGGGATAACCGCCTCTTCCACCAGGAGGTCGGTGCCCGCGGAACAGGTCAGCCGCCAGGAGGCGGTGCCCTCACGGTCGCCGGGTTCCGGGTCGGCGGCCAGGTAGCCGTCCAGTGCGAGCGGGAAGGCGTCCATCAGCTCGCCTCCGCCAGGTTGGTGGTGCGGTGGGCGGCGTCGTAGGCGTCCAGGACAGTCTTGGCCGGGTTGCCCCGGTCGGCGACCTGGTGGCCGTTGGCGCGCGCCCATGCGCGGATCCCGGCCAGCTCCTCCTTGCTGCGCTTGCCGGGCTGACTCGCCGGGGCCGAGGCGGCGACCAGGTGCGTGGGGCTCTGTACCGCCGTGGCGGCGGGGCCGCCGGCCTTCACCGCACGCAGCTGCGCCTGCGCAGCCTCGAGTTCGGCCTTGGCCTTGGCGACCCGCTCCTCCGCCTGGCGCTGGGCCGCGTCGGCTGTGCGGCGTTCGGTCAGCTCGGTGAGGTCGCTGCGGACGCGGGCGGCCCGGTTGCGGATGGAGGCGGCGGGGTGGTTCTCCGCCCAGGCGAGCAGGGCCTCGATCCGGTCGGTGTCGTGCACCGTGGCGGCGTCCGTGTCCACGGTGCCAGTGCTGTCCTGTGAGTCCGCGTTGGTGGCGGGCAGTCCGGTGTTCTGAACGGCGCCGGTGATCTTGGCGTGCTGGAGGGCGTCGGCGAGTTCGCTCTCCGACAGGCCGAGGGTGTTGCGGACGTGCTCGGGGCTGTCGCCGTTGTTGAGCATGGAGACGGCGGTGGCGGTGAAGGCGTTGACGGGCATCGGGACTCCGGTCGTCGGGGTGCCAGGGGCGGCGAGGTGGGGGAGCAGGGTCACCAGGTCGTCCTCGCTGCAGGGCAGTCCGAGCGCGCCCAGCAGGTCGGCGAGGTCGTCCTTGTCGCGGGCGTGGTGGGCGACCACCTGGGAGGCGGCGGCGCTCTGGTCGCTGCCGAGCGGGGTGAGTTCGAGGTCCTCGGCTGCGAGGGCCTCGTTCATGTCGGTGAACATGGGCGGCCCTCCTACGCGGCCCTGGTGCGGGGCCGCCTGCGCTGGATGACGTCCAGCAGCTCGAGGTTGCGGCGCTGCTGGGCGGGGGTGAGCGGGCGGGCCTTCGCGCCGTGGCGGTGCCAGAGCGGGGAGGCCGGCGGCTCGGGGTAGGCGAGGGCGTGGTCGACGTCGCGTTGGGTGCTGCTCAAGGGGAGCCTCCAGGCGGAGGAGTTCAGGCGTGGTCGTCGTCGCGCCGGCGCTTGGACTGAATGTCGGAGGCGAATCGGCCGAGGCGGGCCTCAACCGGGTTCGCAGCGATCCAGTTCTCCGCGCACGCCTTGTGAACTGGCTCCCCGTAGTGGGAGCGCATCGGCGTGGGCTTGTCGCACAGCACGCAGGGGCGGTCCTGCCAGCGGTCGAAGTGCTGGCTGTCGCGCCATTCGAGGAGCGCGCCGGGAGCCGGGACGCAGCCCGGCTCGAACAGCGGCTTCTTGCTTGGGGTGCGGGTCACGGCCGGAAGTCGGGCAGCTGCTGGAACACGCGCTCCAGCAGGTCCGGCGTCGGCTTCCACGGCCCGAGCTGCCCGGCCGCGGGGACCGGCAGCGGCAGCTCCTGGACGTCCCGAAGGACCAGGTGCCAGGCGCCTTGGTGCGCCCACGGAGAGCAGAGCGGCGCACCGTCGGGGTCCTGGTGGCAGTCGGTGATCCTGGCGATGCCGACGACTGCGCCGGTGACCAGCTGGCGGTCGCGGATCGTGCGGGCGATCAACGGGACGCGCAGGGCGGGCCGGTCGATGGCCTTGCTCGTGTGCAGCAGCACCCAGCCGGTGCGCCACCGTGCGGGCCGGTTCTCCACCGTCTTGGCACCGGCGAGGATGCAGGCCGCGTACGGCTGCCGGATGCTGATGCCTCGGATCCAGTCGCCTTCGGGGAGCGTCGCGGTGCTCATGCGGCCCGCCCCCACACGGCCGTGCCCGGCCTGCCCGCCCGGCGGCCGTTGATGGACGGCACGGTGACGTGCTGCCGCGTCGCGAGGACGGCGCGGCCGTCGTGCTTGCCGTCGTAGAGCGCGGCGTCTGCGGCCCGCTGCAATTCGGTCAGGTCCCGGGAGCCGACCGAGGCCGGGGCCGCGGCGCCGACCGAGGCGGCGACGTCGACGGTGCGCCCGTCGTCCAGAACGACCGGCGTGTGCAGCATCCGCACCAGCTGCTCCAGGCGCTGCGCACGGCGGTCGGCGGGCAGCTCCAGGACCACGGCGAATTCATCGCCTCCGAGGCGGCCAGCGGCGGCGCGCGGGCCCGCCCACGCGGTGAGCCGGGCACCGATCGCAGCGAGGACGGCGTCCCCGGCCGGGTGGCCCATCGTGTCGTTCACGGCCTTGAAGTGGTCGGCGTCGACCATGACCAGCACCGTGTCGTCGCCGTGGCGGGCGAGGATGCGGCCGGCACGGGCGGTGTAGGCGTCGCGGCGCAGCAGGCCGGTCAGCGGGTCCTTCCGGGTCGCGGCGAGCTGCTTGTGCAGCGCGGCGGCGTGGATCGCCCAGCCGGTCAGCGGCAGGGCGGCGCTGGTGATCAGGAGGGTGCGCGAGCCGATCCGGCCCTGCGCACGCAGAACGGAGTCCATACTGAGGATCTCCCTCTCGTCTTGTACGGGTTGGGTGGGCCCGGGGCAGCCGTCGAAGCCGCCAAGCACGTGCGGCTGTCCCGGGGCAGAGCTACATCTCGAAGGGCTTGGAGTTGAGCCAGCTGTACGGGCTCCTCCAGGGGCCGGCCTTCGCGGCGGGCCAGTCGAGCTCCCAGCCGGGCCGGTATCCGCAGGCCGACCAGCCGTCCGGCCGGTCGTGGGGGATCTCGCGTCCGGCCTCCGCTGCGGCGCGGGCCGCGTCGTAGACCTCGTGGGCGGCCTTCACGGCGGCGTCGCGGTTGTCGGCCCAGCCGGTGAAGACGTGCACCCCGCGAAGGGTGGGCGTCTCGGTGCTCCGTATGGGGACGTCGACCTCGTAGTACGGGGGTTGGGTCATGACGTCCGTCTCCTCTCGTGATCGCGGTGGTGAGGGACCACCGCGACCGCCCCGGCCCCGGCGTGGTGGCGGGGGTCGGGGCGGCACGGAGGTCCGTCAGCCGTGGATCACTTCGAGGTCCTGCGCCTCGAGGTCGTCGTCCTGTTCGTCGCCGTTCTTCGGGCCGTGGGCGGTGCAGACGATGTCCTCGTCGTCGTCCAGGTCGCCGTTGAGGGCGCGGAACAGGCAGGTGACGCTGTAGGCGGGCACCCAGGCCCGGCTGGTGCATTCGTCGTCGTGCGGGCACGGCACCATCACGTCGAACCCGACGTCGCCCTCGCCGTCGACGTCGGTGCGCAGGGCGAGGGTGAGGTACTGCTGTCCGAGGCGGATCTCCGCGACGCGGTCGCCGTCGGCCACGTTCGAGCCGGGCTTCCACTGCCACAGCGGCAGGATCTCCGCGCCGAACACGCGGGAGACGAGGTTCAGGTCGCCGAGGCCGGCGCTGCCGTCCAGCCCGAGGTCGGCCTGTCGGGTCTCGCTCAGGCGCTCCAGGAACGGCAGAAGCCGATAGAGGCTGTCGGAGAAGACGATCTCGGAGAACCCTTCGGCCTTGAGGGTCCGGTGCGAGTCGACCATGTCCTTGTGCTGCTTGATGACCACGTCCTCGGGAACCGTGCGGTTGGCCGGCCGCGGGCCTTGCCGCTCGATGCAGACGCTGCCGGGGGTGGCGACCATGACCGCGATGGGCAGCATGTCGTGCCGTTTGGCGGCGGCGATCAGCGGCTCTCTGGCGGACCTGGTGACGTTGGTCGCGTCGACGACGGTGAACAGCCGGCGGCGCATCCTCGCCTCCAGGAGCAGGTGCAGGGCGGCGACCGCGTCGCCGGTCGCCGTCTGGTCGCCCGCGTCGTCGCTGACGACTTCGCGCAGCGCGTCCAGGGACAGGACCTGGGAGGCGGGCCAGGTGCGCGCGATCGTGGACTTCCCGGAGCCGGACGGGCCGATCAGGACTACCAGGCTGCGCTCGGGCATCTGCGGGTAGATCAGCTCGGTCATGCGAAATCTCCTTGCGGGTGAGGGCGCCGGGCAGCCCGGATGAGGCGCTGCCCGGCGTGGGCGGTGAGCAGGGGCGGGGGCTTCGTGCAGCGGCGTCAGCGGACGATCATGTGGTCGGGGTGGCCGTTCTTCATGTGGTCCACGCACTGCGGGCAGTCCTCGCATGGACCGAGCCCGGCGTGGGCTTCGCGGCTGGCGTACGCGTGGAACCAGCACTGCGTGCACTGCCCCCGGGGCGGGTTCGTCGCCTTCGCGCTCGCCATCAGATGCCTCCTTGCGGGTGCAGGGCGCGGGCAGCCCAGATGAGGCGCTGCCCGGCGTTGTCGGTGATCAGGGCGGCGGCCTCGTGCAGGGGGCACGAGGCGTCGCCGTCGCGGTCCGGCTCGACCTGCTCGGCACGACGCGCGGCGGCGGTGAGCAGCTGCGCGACGGCCGCCATGAACCCGCCGGGCGGGTCGGTGTCCTCGCTGAGCTCGCGCAGGATCGCGGCGAGCTCCTCCTGGTCGACGTCGTCGGCGCGAAGGTCATCCTCGATCTGCTGGAGGGCCAGCGAGGCGATCCCGGCCGAGGCGCGTACGCGTTCCAGTCGCGTCCGGGGCTCGCCGGTCACCGGGTGGTGGCCTTGGTCGTGGCGATGAGCGCGGCGACGGTCTCCCAGCCGTGGTGCCAGGAGTTGTCGAGGTGGAAGGCGCCGTTCATTCCGTGCGAGGCCAGCTTGTAGAAGTTGGTCTTGCCGGTCTTGTCGGCGAGCTTCTCCAGAACCCCGTGGCCCGGCACCCGGCGGTCGGCGATGTAGTGCGTGCCGAAGGACAGGGCGAGCGCGGCCGCAGCCGCGCCGGGGTGGACGCGGATACCCAGCGCGCGGGCGCCGAGTCCGGCGACGATCGCCCGCGTGGCCGTGTAGGTGACGCAGTGGTGCAGGCACGCCTTGCGGCCGTCGGCGGTGCCGTGGGTGGTCTTCTCCTTGGTGGCCGGGTCCTCGTAGGTCACCGGGGCGTCGTCGGAGGCGCCCTTCACGCGGGCGCAGAAGTCGTTCTGGACCCAGAAGTCGCCGACCGCGCTGGCGGCGCGGGTCAGTCCGAGCAGTGCGGCGAAGACGGCGGGACGATGCATGCTGGAGGTCTCCTGATCTCGAAGAGGGTGAGGGAGCGGGGTGGCCGGCCCTTTGCCGATGCGCGGCCACCCGGCGGTCCGACCCCGGCCACACCGGCCGGGGTCGGGTCGTTCAGAACGGGGGTTCGTCCGGCCAGGCCGGGGCGGGGCAGAGCCGGACGCGCAGCTCGCGCCGGTCCGACCAGCAGCTGCACGCCTCCATCTCCGGGTTCGCGCCGCCGACCCACCAGCCGCCCGCGCCCCGGCAGTCGGGGCAGGAGCGGCGGGGCTGGGGCGTCAGCTCGATTCGGTGCCGGTCGGCGTACAGCCGCCAGTGGCCGGCCCGGAGCGCGGCGGCGGCCGTCGCCGCGGCGAGCGGGACGGCGGCGGCAAGCAGCAGGGCGGCGCGCAGACGGCAGACGGTCACCGCAGCGGGATGGCGCGGCAGTTGGCAGCGTGGGTGTTGGCGTCCGGCCGGATGCAGAACAGGAAGTCTTCCTCGGGCCGTTCGGAGGAGTCTCCGCAGCCGTGGCAGTTCCAGCGGTTCTTGTCCGAGTGCTCGCCGGGGCCGGTGACGTCCACGTAGCTGCCGCCGACCGTGATGAACCGGATCAGCAGATTCTTGGGGCGGTCGGGCTCGGTGAAGGCGGCGAGGGTGGCGGTGCTCATGGGCTGGTGTCCTCTCGGATCATGCGGCCAGCAGGTGCTTGGCCGGGGGAGCGATGTAGGAGGCGGGGTCGGCGGGCGTGCCGTCGAAGCACTCCAGGCAGGACCCCAAGGTCTTGAGCGGGAGGCAGTGGAAATAGCGCCGGCCGCAGAGGCCGGGGCATGTCTGGCGAGCCGCCATGGCCTTGTCGAGCGCGGCTTCCTTCGCGAGGGTCATCGGGAGTTTCGGCTTCGCCAGGTCGATCCGGTACAGCCACGCCCACCGCTTCCCGCCGCGGCATTCGATCCGAGCGACGGGCTCTTGGCCGCCGGGGCGCAGTCCCATCTCCCGCAGCTGGCGGCGGGTGGCGAGGTTGGCGCGCCCGGCCTGCTTCCACCGGAAGACCGGTAAGGAGCCGTCGCCGGGGTCGTACGGGTCGACGTCGACCAGGTCCTGGTCCTGGTCGGCCATCACTTGCTCCAGGCGCCGGGGAGCCGGGCGGGAGGCTGCGGGTAGCGGGGGCCGGGACGCTGCGGGCGGGGCCGGCCGATCCGGCGGCGCGGGCGGGGAATGAGCACGAGCGGTTCCTCCTGGTGTCGGTGGACAGCGCTGCGCCCCGCCGACGTCGTGCTGGTGTCGGCGGGGAGGGGTTGGGGCGCCGGGACGGCCGGGCCACGCGCCTTGGCTGCGGCCGTGCCGGATGTCTCAGTGGCCGCTGCTCACGTGGGCGGCGGTGGAGCGGACAGTTTCGGCGAGCAGCACGGTCAGCTCGTGGCCGTGGACGACGACGTCCTCCAGGCGCTCGACGACCTCGCTGGGCAGGCCGCGGTTGCGGGCCCCGGCCAGGACGCCCTCGAGGTAGAGGACGTCGGCGAGGATCCGGCCGCGGGCGTCCAGGACGCCGGGCTGCACGGCCAGCGCGTCCGTGTTCTTCGCGGTGGCGAGCGCGGCGTGGTCGGCGGCGGCGGTGTACGCGGTCTCAGACTGCTCGGTGAGCAGCTGGTCCACCTCGGTGTTGCCGTAGGCGCGGCGCCAGCCGAAGCACGCGGCGGCGGCGTCCATCAGAGAGCGGCAGGTGAAGGGCACGGTGACCTCCAGCGGGAGGATCAGTCGCCTGGTCCGGGTGACCGGGCGGACACCGCACGGCCCCGGCCGCCGGTGAGGCCGGCAGCCGGGGGCGCACAGAGAGCGCCGGTCAGTTCTCCGGGAGGTGTTGTGCGTTGTAGGTGCGGGCGGATGCGGTCGGTTCGTCGTCCAGGTCGTCGTGGACGGGGCTGGGCTGCGGCGGGATGTGGATGTGGGGCTGGATGACCGTGTGGGTGACCGGGCTCGGGTTCAGGCCGCGCAGGGCGACGATGCTGGCCAGCGCCCACATGAGGGCGGCGATGCCGGCGGCGATGGTGCGGCTGCCGTCGGGCGTGGTGGACCACACCATTGCGACACCGGACAGACCCCACCCGGCCCAGAGGGTCCGTGCGCCGGTGCTGCCGGCGAATCCGCCGATGAAACCGATCAGCCCGGTGAGCTGCCAGAAGGCGTAGACGGCAGAGCCGGGGACGGGGAGGCCGACGCTGTGCTGCCCGATGTAGGAGCGGATCGGGCCCTCGATCACGCCCCACAGGTCGCTGGTGGCGTCGATGCCGGACGGCTCGATCACGGTGCGGGTGGCAAGCAGGCGGTGCAGCAGGGCGCTGACGATGTCGCCGGCGGCGTCCAGCAGAACGATGACCGTGCAGACCCCGGCGAGGCCGAGCAGGGCCTTGATCCAGTTGGCCATCTCGTGCCAGCCCAGGCGCCGGGCCTGGAACAGGTCCTCCCACCGCTGGTACAGGAAGCCGCTCTCCTCCCAGGTCTTGCGCCACGCGGCGCGTAGCCGCGCGAGCTGCTGGGTGCCGGGCTTGCTGTTCAGTTCAGGGGCCGGGGAGACGGGCGGCAACTGGTTGAGCAGGTCGAGGAAGGACGGGTTTTCCTGGCCGTTAATGGGCTTGTCGTCGGACTGCATGGCGGGGCGACTCCCTCGCTCGGGTTGGGTGTGATGGGCCGTGGTGGGCAGGCCGGACGGCCTGGCCCGCACCCGACCGGCGTGGGTTCGGGTGCGAGGCAGGTGGTCCGGAGCAGGAGTTCAGAGGCCGCGGGCGTGGGCGAGGTGGGCGGCCTGGTCGACCATGCGGATCGGGGTGCGGGCCGAGCCGTGTGCGTCGTTGAAGGACGGCACGGAGTCGACGTGCTCGCCGAACTCGCGGCGGATCGCGTCCAGGAGCACGGCGGCCGCGTCGGCTTCCAGGCCGCTGTCGCCGCGGGCCTGGATCCGGATGGCTCCGAGCATGCAGCGGGCACCGTCTTCGTCGACCAGGGCGTCCTTGCACCAGCCGCCGGTGAGCAGCTGGTGGTGGGCGCGCTGCAGAAGGGCCGCGACCGGTGTCGGGTACAGGTCGGGCAGCGGGTCGGTTCCGATGACGACTGGCACGGTGTCGAGGAGGCCAGTGACGACGTCGGCCAGGTCCACCGGCTCGATCAGGATGTGCGCGGTGTTGACCTCGTAGGCGACGGCCGCTTCGTCCAGGCGCGCGGCCATCGCCGTGGTGATGAGCGTCAGGCGTTCCTCAAGGGACAACGCCGTGGGTGGGGCGGGCGCTGCGGGGGTCGGGGCGGTCTGGTCTGTGGCGGAGCTTGTCTGAGGCATCGGGGTTCCTGGCGGCGTCGAAGGCGCGGGGGTGGGGGTGGGGGTGGCGCCTTCGACGCCGGCGGCCGGGGCGGTGTCAGATGCTGGAGAGCCAGCCGGTGACGGTGCTGGCCGCGCTGGTGATGGCGGGTGCGGCGCCGGTCGAGGCGAGGAAGAAGCCGAACAGGCCGCAGGCCAGGGCCGGTCCGAGGCGTACGTAGCCGCTCCGGATGAGGACGAAGACGACGATGCCGAGCAGGACGACGGCGGAGATCGATACGGCCACGGGCGGTGTGTCCCTTTCAGGTGTGAGCAGAACCCGGCCGGTGTGGCCGGGCCCTGCGGGGGGGCGGAGTGCGGTGTGTGAGTCAGGCGCGGGAGAGGTTCTTGATGGCTTCCAGCGCCTGGCGGGGCGAGGTGACGGCGTCGCGGCGCGCGGCGGACTTCTCGCCGCCACGGCGCTGGCCGCCGCCCTTCTTGGGCGCACCGTCGTCGCCGTCCTCGTCGTCCGGCTCGGGGCCGAACTCGCCGGGCCGGGGCGGCTCGGTCCAGTCGAACCACAGGTCCCGCGCCTCGAGCTCGCGGATCTCGTAGTCGGTCAGGGTGGCAATGACGTCGGGGAAGTAGTCGTCGAGGCCGTTTTTGAAGTCCATGAACAGCGTGCGCAGGACCTCGGGCTGCTTGGCTTCGACGATCCAGCCGGCGCCGCCGGTGTTGGAGTTGGCGGGCGGCTCGGGCTCGCCGCGCATCACCCGCTCGATCCGGCCCGCCTCTTCTGGGGAGAAGGAGCGGGGGAGGGGATCGGGGGTGTTCTCGGACGGGATACCCAGCGCCTTGAACATCGCGCCGACCTTGCCGGGAGCGACCTTCAGCACGACCGGGATGCAGTTCTCGCGCAGGTTCTCGCACAGCAACTGCGTGAACCCGTCCTGCACGTAGATGGACTGGCCGGCCACCTTGATGCCGATGCCGTACTTGCGGCCCTTGACCGACACCTTCTCGGCAAGGTCCATGATCTCCGCGCCATAGTCGCCGTGGCGGGCGGCGGAGAGGAACTCATCGAGGTAGGCGGACAGCATCCGGTAGGGGCAGCCCGGCAGGTTCGGGTCCCAGTCGTAGACCCTGCCGTCCTCCCACACCATCTCGCCGCGGATCTCCATCAGCGTGTCCAGCGCCCGCAGGAGCCGGATCATGTAGAGCGCGCCGATGCCGTAGCGGGCGGTGTACTCGCCGAGCTTGGCGGCCTTCTCATCCGGCGCTTCCGCCGCCAGCCACACCACCGCGCCGAACAGGGCGTCGGCGGCGACGTGCAGGCCCATCAGCTGGGTCTTGCCGCCGCCGGAGGGGGCGACGAACAGGCCGTGGGCCGCGCCCCGGTCGGTGTAGACGCGGTTGCGGGCGGGCTGGCCGTTGCCGAGGAAGCCGGTCACCCACCGGCCGTCCTTATCCGGAGTGAGCAGCTCCCTCGTGGCGGGGAAGACCCGCGCGAGCGGCGAGCTGTCCCACAGCGAGACCAGGACCTGGCTGCCGTCGACGGTGACGAACAGCCGGCCTTCGTCGTACTTGGTCTTCAGCGCGGCCGCCAGGGCGTGCTGGTTGACGCGCGGCTCGCCCGCCTCGTCGGGGACCTGGGCGATGTAGTGGGTGACCTTGCGCTCGTTGTCGCGGACCTCCTTGACGAATTCTGAGCCGGGCACGGCCCCACCGGCGGCACCGATCCGGTCGGCCCACCACTCCCGGGCGGTGGGGGTCTTGCGGCGCCGGTCGTTCGCGTCGGGGGTGACATGGACTTCCCGCCAGGCAGGGCCGCCCTCGCGCCCGGCCTGCCGGACGATCTCCCTGATGGTCACGTCGGTGACGTCCACGCCGAACGCCGCGGCGATGTCGTCCTCCTTGAGGCCGGAGATGGCCCGGCCTGCCTCGGAGGCGCGCAGCAGCAGCGACAGGTCGTTGGGCATGCCGTCGTGCGGGGTCGCCTTGACCACGATGGTGCGGCCGGGCATGCCGCGGTTCTCCCACAGCCAGCGGACCTGCCGGGTGAAGGAGTCGACGCCGTCGTTCGGCTGCGCCGGGGACGGCTCGGGCGCGGCGGGCTGGAGCTGCGGGGCGGGGGCCGGGGCGGCGAGCGCGGGCCGGTGACGGCGGCGGGTGTGCCGGGAGAACGGCATCACGAGCAGGCCGACCGCCGCCCACCCGGCGGCGAGCAGGGCGTCCAGGCACCACGGGCCCCAGCCGATGGTGTTCTTCGCGGCGACGTCGACGGCGGCCGCGAGCACGAGGGGCGACCAGCGCAGGATCTTGCGTCCCGTACCGGGCTCGTCGCTCTTGTAGGCGAGGAACCAGCCGCCGACGCCGGCGGCGCCCGCCAGCTGCACGACCGTGTTCACGGGGCTGTCGGGGGCGATGTTCGGGGCCGCGGCGAGGACCGGGGCGGCCAGGGTGTACAGGGTGCGCTCCAGGGTGACGCTGCGCGGCACGGACACGGGGTGTTCCCTTCGGGAGATGGCGATGGGCGGCCCGCCGTCGGTGGCGGGCCGCCCATCAGGGGTTTCGGCGGGGTTGGGGGTCAGTGGTCGAAGAAGCCCGGCTTGGGGGTGCGCTCGCTGCGGCCGGAGCGGATGGTGTCCAGGCCCGCGTACAGCCGCGCGTGCGTACGCCGCGCGGCTGTGGCCAGGCCGGACACCTCCTGAGCCGTCGCGTGCAGCTTCTGGACCTCCACGGCGGCGCCGCCGAGGGCCACGGCCACCTGGTTCGTCATCTCGATGAACTTGCGGTCCAGTTCGGCGTTGGCGATGTCCACCGCCAGGCCCTCGGTGCGCTGGGCATTCACGCGCATCCTGCGCAGCAGCATTTCCAGCTCCTGGCCGGCGGCCTCCATGGCGGTGCCCAGCGACTTCAGCTTGAGCTGGACGGCCTTGTAGCGGCCGTCGCCGTCCGTCGGGGCGACGATGAAGCCGGTTCGGGGCGTAAGGTCGCTCATCAGCGAACCTCCAGTTCCTAGTTGTGGTGAGCAGCGGCCGAGGCCTGGGCCAGGCCCGCGTCGTCCATGGCCTGGATGTCCTCGCCGTATGTCCGGCCGACCGCCATGGCGGCGAGTCGGGCGGCCTCGGAGGCGACCTCGCACTCGGTGGCGCACCGTTCGGCGAACTGCCGCATGCGGTACGCAGCGTCGGCGAGGTCCGTGATCTGGTCGACGACCGCGGTGGCGATGTTGTGGTCACTGGTCAGGTCGGCAGCCATGTCCCTCAAGGAGTCCGAGACCTTGCCGAGCGCGACGGCCATCTCCTGAGCGCGCTCCTTGTCGAGTGCGGCGTCGATCGCGATGTTCACGATCTCCGTCAGGTACTCGCCGAAGGTGATGTCGGTGCGGTGCTTGGCCGCCATGCCGGCCTGGGCCGACGTGGGCCTGCTGACCTCCGATGCCATGGAGTCCTCCTGTGCGGTGGGTCGGGTGGTGCCGGGGCGCTGGGTGTGGGGCTCGGGGGCCCGCGGGAGGCTCGCCGTGTTGGTGACGGTGGCTCCGAAGGGGTCGGATGGGTCGTCGACGATGACCGCGTCCGGGATGTCGTCCTCAGCCGCCTCGGTCGTCGTGGACCGGGGCGGCCCGTCGGGGCGGTCCACCGTGACGCCAAGGTCCTCGGGCCGAAGCGTTGCGGGCTCCTCCGGTTCGGGCGGGGTGGTGGCCTCGTCGGCCTTGCGGCCGTCGTCCGTCCCGGTGCCGTCCTTCGCTTCCTTGTCGCCGGAGCCGTCAGACGGCTTCTCGCCGCTCTTCTTGTCGTCGCCCGGCTCCTTGGTGGCGGAGCCGTCCTTCGGGCCGTCAGCGGCCGTTTCAGGGCCGTCCTTGGGCATCTTCTTGGTGTTGGCCTCGGAGTCCTTGGATTTGTCGTCCTTTGCGGCCTTGTCGGCTGCGCGGCGCTTGTCCCAGCGGCGCTGCGCTGACTCCGCCACGGCCTCACCGAGGGTGGTGCGGTCGTCGGCGGCCTTGGCGGCGTCCCGCTTCGCCTTCCTCGTGGCCTTTCGCTCGGCTTTCGCCGCGCGGCGCTGCTCCCGTTGCGCCTGCCGGTCGGCGCGCTCCTGGTCGCGGTCCTTGCTGCGGTCGGCGAGGCTGGCGGCTTGGTCGGCGCTGCGCCGCTGCTGCCGGGCGGCCTGGCGGGCGGCGGCGCGGTCCTGGCGGCCGCGGGCCCGTTCGGCCCGGGGGCTTGAGGCCGGCGAGTTCTGCGTCCTGCCGCCGTCGCCCTTCGAGCCGCCCTTGCCGGAACCCGAGCCACCCGAACTTCCCTTGCCCGTGCCGGACTTGCCCGCCCCGGAGCCTCCAGAGCCGTTCTGGCGGCCTTTCGGGCCCCCGGATGGCTCATTGCCCTTCGAGGCGCCCCCACGGCTGCCAGCGGAGCGATCAGAGCCCTTCCCGGTGCCCTTGGGGGAGTTGCCGCTCCCGGAACCGCGACCAGTGCCGGACCCGTTCGTTCCCGAGCCCCGGCCGCCGCCGGTACCGCCCCGGCCTGAGCCGCCGGAGTTGCCGCCGCCTCCGCGTGAGCCGCCCCCGCCGCCGGCCTTCGAGCGGCCGCCCTTGTCGGCGCCCATGCCGGAGCTGGAGGACCGCGCCGCGTCGGCCTTGCCGCGCGCCGCCGCCTTGTCGGTTTTCGCCTTCATCTGCGCGGTGTGGAGCTTGGCGTTCTGCTCCATCATCGCGGTTTCCTGGGCGGTGCGGGCTTCCAGAAGCGCGGCCTTTCGCGCTATTTCCGCCTCGCGGAACGGCGCTTCGGAGGCGTGCCGCTCCCGCGCCATCTCGATCCGCAGTTCCAGCCAGTCACCGAGCCGATCGGCGAGGGAACGAGGCTGGACATATTCACCTTCCTCATATTCTCCGTCGCCGGAATCCGGCGCGGCAGGCATTCCCGTTTCCCGCAAAGCAGTTTCCGGAGAAATAGGCCCGCGAATAGGCGGAAGTTCCATTGTCGTCTCCTCCGGTGACTCCGGGGGAACAACGCCGCCCGAGCCGCTGTCAGACGGTTCGGAATAAAAGAGATCCCCGCCATCGGGAGCGTCCGGCATTCCTCCGGAATCACTGCCCCGGGTGGGGAGGCTGATCACGTTGCTGTCGGTGTCGTCGGACACGCGACCCCTCCTCCTGGGCTTGACAGTCGGCACCGGCCTCGCGTACGCGCGTGCGCGGCACGCGTGGCACGCGACACGCGCGGCACGCGTTGGGATCGCCGAAGGGCCGCCCCCGGCGATCGGGAGCGGCCCTTCGTGCGGGACGCGGGGAGCTAGCTGCCGTGACGGCTGTAGACGTTGTGCAGGGCGAGCGCGACCTCGCGGATGAAGTCCGTGTTTCCGTCGCGATAAGCCTGCGTGCCCCGGATATTCGTGATCCGAAGCCAGTAGTAAAAGGTGCCGAGGTCATTTCCGTGCTGAGCGATCAGATCCTGCTTGATTTTCCGCTCATGTTCTGCACGGTTGAATTTCTTCCGCTCGGCTTTCGTGAGCGGGCGACCGGCACTCACGCCGACTCCCTGCGGTCCAGGTTGTAAATCGACGTGGGACCACCATAGCCCATATTGGGGCTCTGCACACCCTGCTGCCCCGAACTTTCCGGGGCGGCCTGAAGCGGCGGGTTGTCCTTACGCGCCTTGATCTGCTCCTTTTCCTTTCGCTGCCTCTTGACCTCCTTCACCTTTTCGTCGTGGGCGTGGCGCTTATGAGCGCTCTTTTCCAGTCCCGAACTAATGCTCTTGAGGTTCTTGAGAATGTCGTTCAGGGACTTTTCCACCGGGAAAGAGCGCAGGAAAGCCTGGCCCATCTTGTCGCCTTCCACACGGGTCCCGCGGCAGTGCACGCGGGTCTCACGCTGGAGGATCTCCAGCTTGGCCTGCATGTCCAGCACGACCCGGTTGAAGTCCGCGAGGTAGTGCGCGTAGGCGGCGGGGTTCTGCGCGATCTCGCGCAGCGCCGCGTTCGGGTCGTCGAAGAAGGGCTTGTCTTCGGTGCTCACGGGGTCCTCCGTGGGGGTCGGATCTGCTGTACTCGGGGGGCTGTTGACTGCTTCCGGCAGTCGCAGCGAGGGCCAGCCCAGTTGCGATGGGCTGGCCCTCACTGGTGTGTGCCGGACGGTGGATCAGGGGCGGTAGCCGCCGGCGAGCAGCTCGGCTGCCTCCTGGCGGTACTCCGAGGCGGTGCCGGGCGAGGTGACCGCCAGCTCGTGCTGGATGTCGGCCAGCGGCAGCCGGTCGGCGTCGCCGCCGGCCGCGAAGATCATCCGGGCGACCCGGCGGACCGCCCGCTCGCGCGGCTTGAGCTTCGCGACGTCCTCGGCTTCGACCGCGCGCTGCTCGATTTCGGCAGCGGCCCGCCGCGTTTCGGCAGCAGCCCGCTCGGCTTCGGCGGCTTCCTTCTCGGCACGCGCGGCATCAGCGAGAGCGACCTTCGCGAGGCGCTCCTCCTCCGCCTTCTTGCGGTCGGCTTCGGCAGTGGCCCGCCGCGTTTCGGCAGCAGTCCTCTCCGTTTCGGCAGCACGCCGATTCGCTTCGGCAGCAGCCTCGCGGGCTTCGGCGACCTTCTGGGTCTCGATCGCCTGAGCCTCCGCCGCGGCGACCCGGTCGGCCTCCGCCGCTTCCTTCCGCTTCTCGGCTGCCTGGCGCTCCAGCTCGGCTGCGCGCAGGTCCGCTTCGGCCTTGGCCTCGCGCTCCTGGGCCTCCTTGCGCTCCGCCTCCGCCTCACGGGCTCGGGCTTCGGCGATGACGGCCTGGTCCAGCGCCTCCTGCTCCAGTGCCGCGGCCCGCTCTGCGGCGCTGACCTGGGCTCGGGCATGTGCACGGGCCTGACCGGTCTGACCGTCGACCTCCGCGCGGACCGCCTCGACCTTGCCCTTGGCGCGCAGCCGCTCGGCTTCGGACTCCGCCTTGGCGACCTCGCTGCGCGTCTCCGCGTCCAGGCGTCGGCGCTCGGCTTCCTCCGCACGCTCCTGGGCTGCCTGTTCCTGCTCATCGGGCATGGCCAGGGCCTGGTCGACGGTGTAGCCGTAGGGCGCCATCTTCATCGGCAGCAGTTCGTCCTCGCTGGCCTGGGAGATGTCGCCCTTGTACTTGCGCTTGAGCCACTGCTCGTACGCGATGAGCTGCTGGTCGCGGCGGATCATCTCCGGGTAGGAGGTGACGCCCCACAGCCGCATCCGGCGGAAGATCCGGGCCGTGGCCACCGGCGCCAGGACCCACCGCAGCAACGGGATGGAGTCCCGTTCGGCCTGCTCAGGGCGGACAACGCGGTCGATGGCGTCACGACCCAACTCCACCACGGTGATGAAGAGGACCGGCACGACGCCGTGGGCGCCAGCCGCGACGTAGTCCAGCAGCTTCCAGGCGCCCTCCGGGGCGCCGGAGGCGGCGTTGAGGACGACGGTCGCGGCGGTCAGCAGCCACACCGGGTAGCGGATCCAGCTGATGGGGCGCTTGAGCCAGGCCATCAGCAGGTCGACCGCGATCATCACCATGATGCCGACGTCGACGCCGACGGCGAACAACTGGCCCTTGCCCAGCGAGCCGAAGCGGAGCTCCTTGAAGGCGAACTCCGCGACGTGCTCGAAGGACAGGTACAGGCCGATGCCCGCGAGGGCGAGCGCGGCGATGACGATCGCTCCGGTCGTCCACTTCTGGGTGCCGGTCAGCTTCGCCGTGGAGGTGTCCGTTCCGGTTCCGCTTTCCGTCTCCGAAACGAACTCCGGCGTCTCCGAAACGGTGCCGGGCGTCCGCGAAACCAGCTGGGGCGTTCCCGAAACGGCGGCCGGTGCATCCGTCTCGGGGTCGGGTTCAGCCGCGGTGCGCGGCCAGTCGGTGATCGTCATGGGGGCCTCCGGAGGGGGTCGTTCAGGTGTGCGCGAAACGGCGGGGGCTGCTCCCGAAACGCGGCGGCGCGTTCCCGAAGCGGCGGTCGGTGCGGGCGTGTGATCACGAAACTGGCACCGGCTCTACCCGCTCCGCGCGCACGAAAAGGCCGGCGGCCCGAGGGGTGGGCGGCCGGTCTCGCGAAGCGTCACGGGGCGGGCTCGAAACTGGGTGCTGCTCCCGCCGGGCGGGCGCGAAGTCAGCTCTCGGGGAACTGCGCGCCGTGCCGGATGAGGTCGGCGGTGGTGATGCCGAAGTGGCGGCACCGGTCGATCAGCGGCTGGAGCCTGTCGCTGTCGGCGCGCGTCTCGGGCGAGCCGACGCCGTACAGCCTCTGCGTGGCGAACAGCTCGTTGAGCGCGGTCGCGGTGCGGGCGGCGTGCCGCTCGAAGCGGCCCTCGCCCACCCACTCCTCCGCGATGACGTGGAGGGCGGTGCGCCAGCTGCCGCTGTAGTCCTCCGGCCCGATCGGCGGGATGTCGCTGCCGAAGATCGCGAAGGCGGCGGCCTGGGCGGCGGCTTCCGTGCCGGGCTGGAGCGGGGTCATCGTCGTGGCCATGTGGCCTCCCTCGACTGTGGTCCGGGCTGTCCGGCTCCCCTTCACCGCCCGTGCTGGCCGCCGTGGTGCAGCGGTCGGTGCGGGCGGATCAGGCAGCCGCCAGAACGGATCAAGCAGCCTTGGCGCGGTTGCGGGCGGCGCGGCGCTTGATGCGGCGCCGGTCGTCCTCGCTCATCCCGCCCCAGACGCCGTGGGCCTCGCCCGTCTCCAGCGCCCAGGAGGCGCAGCGCTCCAGCACGGGGCACCTGCGGCACACCGACTTGGCTTCCTCGATCTGCAAGAGCGCCGGGCCGGTGTTGCCGATGGGGAAGAACAGCTCGGGGTCCTCCCGCGTGCAGGCGCCGTCCTCGCGCCAGTTGGTGTTGACCGGCAGGTCGGCGGAGGGGGCGTAGCTGGTGCGTACGATGGTGGGGCGATTCATCGGGCCTCCCAGAAGGTCCAGTGCAAGAAGCAGCCCCGGGGTGGCCTCCCCGGGGCTGTTGCGTTGTGGCGGCCGGACGGCCGGAGCGGGGGTGAGCTCCCGACGCTCTCCGCCGGCCCCGCCCGTGGAGGCGCGGGGACGACGGGCAATGCCGGGAGATCGGTCAGCGGCGGTTCTGCTCGCTCCGCTTGTTCTGCTCGCTGTTCTTCTTCGACAGGTCTTCGCGCTCCGCGTCGGTCAGGCTCGTGATCGCATTCATCACTTGCCGCCCCTCGCCCGGCGCAGGGCCTCGTCCATGTCCGGGTCGGAGTCGGTGGTGCCGAGCGGGCGTGCGATGCTGTTTCGCATCAGGGCCTCCCAACAGGTCCTGGACAGCCCCGGGGGTCTCAAATCGCCGGGGCTGTCATCGTTTTGGCTGTCGTACGAGCAGCCACGGCCCCGGCCGCTCCCACATCAACGGGGCGGCCGGGGCCGTGGTCGTTCGTCCGGAGCGGGTCAGCTCGTGCGGCGCTCGGGGTGCAGCGTCGTGCGCGGAACCGGCGGCGCACCGAGCGGCGCGGCACCGGCGGGCAGCTGCGCGCGGCGGGTGTCGGCGTCGCGGACCGCGGACTCGGTCGCCGCCCACTGTTCCTTGCGCAGCAGCCACAGGGGCCGGCCGTCGCCGGGCTCGTCGGCCGCCGGCTTCTGCTGTGCGGCGATCTGGCTGATGGCCGGGGCGACCGCGACCTTGGGTTTGCGCCGCACGGTGGTCCGGCGGCGGTGAACGGTCTGCGAGTTGCCGTCCGTCAGGCGTTCCTCCCACTGCCGGACCGTGACGTCGACCGTGACCAGGCGGTTGCTGCCCAGACGGCACCGGACGGCCGGGTCCTTGCCCGCGCGGCCGGTGTCGTGCGGCACGACCTTGGGCTGCTTGGTCTGGAGGCCGGTGATCGGCACCCACGTCTGGCAGTCGGGGCAGATCAGCGAGGCGCAGGCGGGGCGCAGGTCGTACTGGTGGGGCTTGAGGGCGGACAGGACCAGCGCCGGGCGGGCGTTGACGGTGCGGGAGCGGGTCCGGCTCCGGCGGGGACGGGCGGTGCGCTCAAGGGTTGAAACAGACATCTGAACTCCTCACGAACGGAGCGGCGGGGGCGCGGGCCGCGATGCTCTCTCCGCCCTCCGGGCCGCACGGCACGAGGCCGGCGTCCCGCAGGACAGACAGCGCACAGCGCTGCGACGTGCACACAGTGGTCGCGGCCGTCAGGCTCCGGGGGAGTTCGATGGTGCTCTCAACCCCGGCCGCCCCGAGGGGCGGACGACTACTGCGGTGGTACCGAGGAGCGGTAACCCCTGCTCAACGGAGCGTTAGGGCTATCGCTATCGCCTAGTAGAGACCATGCCGGGCTACGGAGTCAATAGCGATAGCTCTATTCGTGTCGATCGGTTGTGCTCGCACATCGCTGCCTGATAGAGCTAGCCCTAGAATCAGATCCGCGCAGCACTCTGAAAGGTGGCTCCGATGCCCGTCTCGTATCGCGACATCGCTGCTGACCTGCGACAGCAGATCGGCGAGGGGCGATACATGCCGGGCGACAAGCTGCCGATGCTCACCGAGCTCCAAGCCCAGTACGGCGCTGGCTACCAGACCGTGCGAAGCGCCATCTCGCTTCTGGAGCAAGAGGGCCTGGTGGTCGCTGTACGCCGCAGAGGGACCATCGTGCGGGAGCGGCCTGAGAAGCGGCGCATCACCCGGTCCCGCCAGGTCTTCCGCGATGAGATCGGCTACTACTTCGACCCGACTGCCCAACCGTGGGTTGCCTTGGAGCCTCCCACTCTGCGTTGGGGCGTCGTGCCGGTCGACCTTGCTGCCCTCATGGGTCTCGCCACCGGATCCGAAGTCCTCGTTCGCGACCGCGTGATGGGCGATCCCGAAAGCAGGAAGCCGAAGCAGCTGGCCACCAGTTACCTGCCGGCCGACCTCGCTCGAGGAACTCGACTCGCGGAGGCCGACACAGGGCCCGGTGGCATCTATGACCGCCTGGAGGAGATGGGCCACCGCCCGCTCCGCTGGAGCGAAGGTGTCTCCGCCCGCATGCCTTCGCCTGAAGAGGCGGAGGCATTGAACCTCCCAGCCGACGTTGGCGTTCCGCTCCTGCGCGTCGTGCGAGTCACGACCAGCCCCAACGGCGAGGTTGTCGAGCTGAACGACACGAGGATGAGCGCCGAGGAATTCGAGATCGGCTACTCCATCCGCCGCCACGCGAGTGCTCGCCTCGCTGATGACGACGGAGATGGTGACGACGACCGTTGACAGCACCTCGCGTGCCATGGCGCCCCTCCCGTCGGCTGATGATCTCGTGAGGGCCATCACACTCGGGCCAGGCGGAACGAACCATCACAGCGGCTTGTCCAAGCTCGTACGCACCGCCATTCACGCGTTTTCAACATCCGCGTATACATGCGATTTGCAGCCCGAGCCCTAGGCTCGCGGCCATGATGATGACGGAGGGTCAAAGGGTGGGGAAGCAGCGAGCTGGGTGGAGGCCAGACCGGCTGCGGGAGCAGCGCGAGGCCCACGGCCTGACTTTGGAGAAGGCTGGCGAACGGCTCCGGGAAGTTGCTGAACGAGCCAGGCTCAAGGGCATTCCGGCTGCGAATCCTCAGACTTTGTGGCAGCACGAGCAGGGGGAGGTCTACCCGGGCCCGCACTATCGACGCGCTTACTGCCTCCTCTACCGCGCGACCGAACCCGATCTCGGCTTCCGAGCGGCGTTGCCGGGAGAAGAGACCTCCTTCGCGCTGACGCCGATGGACGACCGCCTCAACGGCGCCCATGTCCTCGCTGTTGAGCGGGCGATCCACCGCATCGCGCCCGGCAGCGACGATGCCGACCACTTCGCGCTGCAGCAGCGCATCATCGACGCATGGAAGCGGAGGCATACCGGTGGTGACCCGCACCGGCCCGTCTTGATCCTCGTCGGTGGGTTCGCTGGCAGTGGGAAAACGGAGCTTGCCCGCTTCTTCGTTCAGCTCACCGGCTGGCCGCTGCTCGACAAGGACCCGCTCACCCGTCCACTCGTGGAGCGCCTCCTGGTCGCGCTGGGCGGCGACGCGAACGACCGGCACACCGATCTCTACCGGTCGCAGGTCCGGCCGGTGGAGTACGACTGCCTGATGCAGTCGGCCATGGCCAACATCAAGTGCGGCATCTCCACCGTGTTGACCGCTCCGTTCATCGCGGAGATGACCGACCCGGACTGGATGCAGCGCCTGTCGAATCGAGCCGCATCCATGGGCGTTGACGTCTTTCCCGTGTGGGTGCGGTGCGATGAGGAGTCGATGCGCGAGTACATCACCTTCCGATCGGCTGCCCGCGATGCATGGAAGCTCCAGCGGTGGGATGAGTACATGGCCACGATCGACCTGGAGCTGCGCCCGGCGGTGCCGCACCTGGTCGTCGACAACCGGCTGGGGACCGCGGTGACGCTCGCGGACCAGGCCCGGCAGGCGATGGGGGCGATGTACGCGTGACGGCGAAGCAGGGCGTGATCCTCTACGGCCCGCCGGCCTCGGGCAAGGACACCGTCACCACCGCGCTCAGCGAACTTGACTCCAGGTATGGGCAGTTCGCACGGCTCAAGGTCGGGACGGGCAAGTCGGACGGCTACCGGATGGGCACGGCGGAGCAACTGCGCGAGCTCGAGGCCGCGGGCGACGTCGTCTACGCGAACACTCGGTACGGCAACACGTACGCGATCGACCGACCCGGCGTCGACGCCGCGTTCGCGGCCGGGGTGCCCGTGGTTCACCTCGGGCAGGTCGACGGCATCCGAGCGCTGATCGACTGTTACCCGGCCGACTGGTCGGTGGTGCTGCTGTGGTGCCCGCGCGAGGTGACCGAGCAGCGGTCGGCGGGGCGCGGCGACAGCGACACCACGGCGCGCCTGGCGGCGTGGGACGCGACCCGCGAGGACCTGGACGCGCACCAGGGCATGGTCTGGGACCTGACCGTGGACACCACGGCGTCGGCTCCGCAGGATGCGGCGCAGCTCATCGACCAGCTGCTGGCGCAGCGGGCGGGAGCGGCGACGCCATGAGCACGGGCTACGGCTGGGCGAGTAGGTCCAAGGCGTCGGTGAGCGTGAGCTCGTCGTCGTCCTTGGCGTCGTTCCACCGTGCCAGCGTGGACGCGGCCGCACGCAGCATCTCCGGTGGAAGGCCAGCGACCGCGAGCGCGTCGGCAGCTTCCTCCAGCTCCGGGCCCCAGCGCCAAGCGCGCGCGGCGGTTTTGGCGACGTACTGCGGCTCGGAGAGGTACGAGTCGGTGCGCCGGGAGGCGACCTCGATGAGCTCCTGGTCGACGCCGTGCTCGCGAGCCATGCCGACCGCGAGCGCCACCAGCACTCGGCTGGTCTTCTGGAAGCTGGTGTACGACAACTTCAGCGCGGATGCCTTCCCGACATCCGTGCCCAGCAATGCCGTTCGGACGGCGGTGCCCGCGAACAGCGCCTCGATGCGCTCGGTCGCATCGGCCGGGCCGGACAGGTACAACGTGGAGGTCTTGCCGCCGACCGGCGGGGAGCCGACGACACCGCCGTCCACGACTGCCGCGCCGTGTTCGAGCAGCGCGGCGATCCGCTTCATTCGCTCGGGGTTGATGGCGTTCGCCTCCACGTACACCCCGGTGAAGCGGTGCCCGGCGACGTCGCGGGCCAGGTCTTCGGCAGCGGCCGGCGGGCAGAGACTGATGACGATGTCGCTGCGGTCCAGCAGCTCGGCCACCGTGACCACGGGCGTCAACCCGAACCCGGCAGCGCGCTCCACGGATGCGGTGCTGCGCCCGGTCTCGCACCACAGGACCGCGGCCGCGTTCGTCACGGCACAGGCGGCGACAGCGGCGCCCATGCTGCCGGGGTGGAGGATGCCGACAGTCGGCTGGTCCACGGTGCTACTCCGTCTCGTTGAGCAGGATGGCGATGGCGTCGGTGACGTCGTCGACGACGTGGTGCGCGTAAGCAAGTCCGTGGGGCCAGGGGCGTCCGCGCAGCCAGATGGTGCGCAGGCCGGCCTGGTGGCCGCCGCCGATGTCTCCGGCAGGGTTGTCGCCGACCATCCAGCCGTCGTCCGCGAGGCTGACGCCGCACCGGGTAGCCCCGAGTTCGAAGAGGCGCCGGTCCGGCTTGCGGATCTCCAGGTCGCCCGAGGCGGCGACGCCGTCGACCAGGGGGGCGAGACCAGTCCCGGCGAGTTTGGCGCGTTGGATGTCGCTGGCCCCGTTGGTGATAACGCCGATCGTCCATGCAGCCGCGCGCAGACGGGCCAGGCCCTCGAGTACCTCGGGGCGGCAGGTGACTGCGGCGGCCATGAGGTCGACGTATTCCTGCCACAGGTCCGCGGCCGACGCCTTGAGGCCGAAGGCTTTCTGCAGCCGGGCGAAGTCGTCGGCGGTTGCGCGCTCTGCCAGCGCGGTGCGCAGCCACTGTTCGGCATCTGCGGAGAGCGCGCGGGAACGACACAGGCTGGTCACGGCGTCGCTGAGCGCCGACTGTCGGTCGGCCAGCGTGCCGTCCAGATCGAAGAACACCACGCGGGGCACGGCTACGGACACTACCGGGCGTCGAACGGAGTGCAGTTCCGGAGATCACTTCATGTATCTTTTCAGGAACTGTTTTCTAGGTTGGAGGGCGCGATGTCGGATCCGCTGCGTCGCATCGATGCTCTGGTGGATGCCGGTACCCTCCCTTCGCCTCGCGTTCGGCAGCAGCTGCGAGTCGCCGCCGGGCTCACCCAGGAGGAAGTCGCCCGCGCCATCGGCGTCAAGCGCGTCGCCGTCGCGCGGTGGGAGGCGGGACTCACAAAGCCCCACCGAAGCAATCGCCTGAAGTACGCACACTTCCTCCGTCGGCTGGCCGGGAAGTACCCGGCCGCCGCCAAGGAGGTGCCCGGTGAGGACTGACTTCGTACCTGTTTTCCGGCACGCCGACTCCACCTTCGGATTCGAGGGGGTCGGGGTGACGTAACCGCCACCGGCCGCGCGCCAGAAAGCGGACTGACAATCCACTGCCTCGCGCGGCCCTTCGCTCCGACCGGGCTTGACACCCCGGATCGGCTGCTCGGTCCCGGCTTGACACCCGGTTGCGAGCTTCGGCTCATCGAGCCACATCCCAGCAAAACCCCGCCTTCGACAAGCGGGTCGGCCCCTTTGACAAGGGCCACGCAACACCCCGGCCTGACAGGGCCGGCGCATCACAAAGCAACACACCGGTCGCTGACAACGGCCGACGTATCGCCCACCGAACCGCGAGGAAGGGAGGTCCCCACTCACCTGTTCGATGTCCGCCCGCTCCTCACGGAGGGGGCGCGTCCACCCATCTGCTGAAACTCACTCGGTGATACGCCGAGTGATACATCAAGGCGGTCGTTCTCATAGTGCCCGAAGTGGTGTCCCCTTGTCAGCTTGGCCTTGCCCGTTTCACCCCGGTTCAGGCGTGGCGATCGTCTCGTGTGACGGGATCGGCGTACCTTTCGTCCCTCTTTTTCCGTTCCGTACCGGAAGTTGGATTTCCGGTAGGAAGCTACAAGAGCAGTGCTTTCGGGGCGGGCTCGCCGGGCACGGTCGCGGCGTCGGCCGCCCGGCCCATGCACCCGCTCTCGGAGTTCATCGACAAGTCCGTCGACGGCGGTGTCCGCGAGGGTGCCGTCCCGTGTGGCGGGACGCGATCTGAAGTTGGTGCCCGCCGTGCGGGAGCGCGGGGGGTGATTCGGGCTGAGCGGGCTCTGTCCACAGGCCGCGTATCGCAGGCTCGGCGGATGGATCACGAAGCACGCGTTTTGCCTGTTGCGGGGGGTGTCCGCTTTGGCGTGTACACCTGCCCGATGACGAAGATGACCTCGGTCCTGGCGGTGGCCGCCGCTGTGGTCACGGCGGTGGGCCGATGAGCGCCGTGGCGGCACGGGCCGCCGCGTTCGTGCGCCCCCGTACGGAGTTGCCCATCCCTGCCGGGCCGGTCCCGGAGCGGGCCGCGGGTCATCCGCTGTCGCTCGGGCGGGATGCCCGCGCCCGTCTGGGTGGCGCGGTGCGCACGCTGCTGGACCTGGCCGGCCTGGACGGTGCACCGGACGCGGTGCGTCTGGCGGTGCTGGTGCTGGCGTCGCGGACGCCCTCGGAGACCGGTGTCGTGAAGATCCATACCTCGGAGTTGGGCCGGTGGCTCGGGCTGTCGGCGTCGTACACGGCGTCTGAGGTGGTGTCGGGGCTGCGCGGCTCGGGCGTGGTGTCGGTGGACACCGAGAAGGGCGAGTACCGCGAGGACATCGGCCTGAAGTGCAAGGTGCTGCCTCTGTGGGCGGCGCAGGACGTCGTCGGGCACCCGCTGAATCTGGCGAAGAAGGAGTACGCGACGCTGCAGCGGCTGATGGAGGCCGTGATGGCGCCGGGCTGGAAGCACAAGGACGGCCGGGTCACTCCGGCCGGGCTGATCGGTACACGTACCGGTCGAGGAGCGGCGACGGACCGTCTGGCGCTGCTGATGCTGGTGCTGGAGGCGCGGGAGACCGGGCGGGTACGGCAGTGCGGCGGGACGGTGGACACCAAGCGCGGCCGGGCGGCGGCGACGGTGGCCCGGCTGCTGGGCTGCTCGGCGTCGGCGGGGGAGCGGGTGCTGGAGCGCCTGGAGGACCGGGAGCTGGTGCTGCGGGTGCGGCTCAAGACGGGCTCCGGGCTGGCGAACCGGTCGCGGCTGATGGTGCCGGCGGTCGCTGCCGCGCACGGCCGCACGGTCGCCGACGATGTCCAGGAGGACCGCGCGGAGGCCCTCGAGCCCGAGTTTTCAGACCCCGATGTTGCGGCAGGGCCTAGTGAGGCGCCCAGCCTGGCGACGGAACCCCAGGTCAGCGGCGTGCCGGTGACGGATGAGGCGGATGTTGCAGAGCCCGACGTTGCGGCAGCCCTTCACACTGACCACCCTCACCTGGTTACTCCCGTCGTTCCCCCGCAGCTCTCTTATGGCTTTTCCGGCGAAGGCCGTGGGGCTGAAGGCCGTCGGCCGGAGCGCGCGTGCGCGGGTGAGGAACAGGCCGCCGACGGCGAGAGCGCCATTGCCGGGAGCGGGTCGCCGGTGGCCGAGGGCGGCCCGCTTCGCGGGGAAAAGCCGAAGGAGTCCCCGGTCGATGAGCAGGGTGGGCAGCGTGCTGCCGGAGCTGTTGCCAGTGGCCAGGCGAAGGCCGTGGGCTGGGACAAGGCGCAGCAGCAGCGGAGGGTGGGCCTTCCGGCTCGTCCTGCTCTGCAGGTGGCACTGGGGCCTGTCGCGGGGCTGTGGGTGCAGCTTTCCGGCTGGCAGCAGGACCAGGTGCAGGCGGCCGCGGAGGCGGAGATCAAGCGGCTGGAGGGCCTGCTGGAGCACCAGGGCGGCGGGCCGCGGCTGCTGGCCGACCGGCTCACCGACCGGCTGAAGGAGACCGGCGGCGAGGCCTTGGTCGACCGCCCGTTCCCGTGGCTGACGCGGCGTGGCCTGGTGCAGCGCCAGGCGTGCACAGACCGGCGCTGCGACGACGGAATCCGGCTGGACACCGGCGCTGACTGCGAGATGTGCGGCAACGTGGTCCACATCCGCCGTGCCCGTCGCGCGAAGACCGCTGCTGAGATCGACAAGGAGCTGCCCGGCCTGTCCGACGGAGAGCGGCGGCGCGTCCTCGAGGAGCGGCTGCGCGAGCACGCAACAGCCGAGGCGGCGGACCTGGTGCGGCGGCGCGAGCAGGCCGCCGTCGAGCGGGCGCGCCGGGATGCCGCCCGTGCGGCTGCCAGGGAGAGGGCGGAGCGCGAGCGGCAGGCGGCGGAGGCGGCCTGGCTGACACGAGGGATGCTGCCGTGCGAGGACTGCGGCCTGCCGGAATCGGCGAGTCTGTGCCCGCAGTGCACCTCCCGCCGGCGCACCGAGGAGCTGGCGCGCAACACGGAGGCTCTCATCCGGGAGGCGGTCGAGCTGGCCGTCGCCGCACGGGCCGACCTCACGGACCCCGACGCGGTCAGGGCGATGATCGAGCAGTGCGAGCCGGACACCCGGACTCTGCTGGCGGCGGCATGCGAGCGTGCCTGCGGCCAGGATGCCAACCCGGACGTGCTGGCCCACACCGCATCGCAGGTGGCACGGCGGATCCGGGACGAGCGTCGCGAGGCGGCGCTGCGCCGGCTGGCCCGGTCCGAGGACGCTGAAGCGGAGGCACAGCGGGCGTACCAGACCGAGCAGGGCCGCCGCTGGTACCGGCGCCACCCGCACGGTGCGGACGCCGTCGCCGCCGCGACGAAGGCCGCCGACGCGGCCCGGGGACGGGTGGCCGGGTACTTGCTGGCGATGCGGCTGAAACAGCTGCGCGAGCAGACCGCCGCCCCCACCGAGACGGCCGCGGCCGCGCCGTGGACGGACCGGCTGCCGGAGCTCGCCGAGCGCCCGCTGGCCTGCGAGGCGGCCGGGGCGGTGATCGCGTGAGCACCGAGCTGAGCGGGGTCGACCTCGCGCGCCAGGCCCTGGTCGCGGCCCGGGAAGCGGCACGGAAGAACGGGGCCGCCCGGAAGGAGAAGCCGAAGCGGCGCACCGGCGCGGTTGTACGCCGCGACGGCCGCGAGCCGCTCGGGCTCGGCAGCGCGATCAGCATGATGATGACCGAGCGCGGCATGGGCGCCCCGGCCGCCGGCGGCAGCGTCCTGGCGCAGTTCGACGACATCCTCGCCGCGGCCGCGCCGGAGCTCGCCGGTCACGTCCAGGCCGTGAAGTTCGACGCGGACACCGGCCGCCTGGACGTCGCCCCCGACGCCCCCGCGTACGGCACGAAGCTGCGCTGGAGCGCGCCGAAGCTGGTCGCGGCCGCCAACGAGAAGGTGCGCGGCGCGAACGTCCGCACGCTGAACGTCCTGGCGCCCGCACCCGTGAAGGCCGGCCCCGCCACGGCGGCCGACGACCCGGCTCCGCAGACCGTGCTCGCCGCTCCGGTGCAGCGACGGACCCCGCCGGACGGCTACCGTCGCGCCATCGAGGCCCACCGCCAGGCCGTCCGGCCGTCCCGGGTTGACCCGGCCATCGCCGAAGCGGTGGAGCGGCAGACCGCCGCGATGCGGGAGCTGAGCCGCCGCGCGTTCCCCGAGCCGGACGTCGTCCCGGACGACGCGCCGGCCTCGATCGAGTCGACCCGGGCACAGCGCCGCCGCCAGGCCGCCGCCACCGAGGCCGCCGCCCTGGGCCGGGCCCGGCAAGAGCGCGCGGCCCGGGAGTCCGGGACGCAGGCCGACGTCTCCCAGTCGGCTGCACTGCGCGACACGGCCTGAGCCGACCAGCACCCCCTGTTACTGGTGGTTGTCACGGCGTAGCGTGACGGGTACACGCCTGGTACACCGTGCGCTGCTGACGCGGTGGCTGCTGGAAGAGGGGGAGTCGTGCAAGCAGGGGCCGTGCTGGACGGGCGCTACCGGCTGATCGAGCCCATCGGTGCGGGCGGGTTCGGCCAGGTGTGGAAGGCGCACGACCCCAAGGTCGACCGGTTGGTGGCGGTCAAGGTCCTTACCGGTGACGGCAGCGCGGACAACGACCGGCAGGTGGCTCGGTTCGCCCGCGAGGCTGCGGTGGCCGGCGGTCTGTCTCACCCGAACATCGTCACCGTGCACGACTTCGGCTCCGCGCTGCAGAACGGCCGACAGTACGCCTACCTGGTGATGGAGCTGCTTCGAGGAAAGCCGCTCAGTGTGGTGTTGGAAGGCGGGCGACTGCCCCTGCCCGAGGTCCTGCGCACGGCGGCCTGTGTCGCCGACGCTCTCGGGACCGCGCATCAGGCTGGCCTGACCCACCGTGACATCAAGCCGTCGAACATCATCGTCCGCCCCAACGGCACGGCGACGGTCGTCGACTTCGGCATCACCAAGAGCAGCGATGCCCGACATGACATCACCACCAGCGGTGTTCTGATCGGCACCCCGGCCTACATGGCGCCCGAGTGCTTCAACGGCAGCTTCGACCACCGCTCCGACCTGTACTCCCTCGGATGCATGCTCTACGAGATGATCACCGGGCATCCACCTTTCACGGGGACTTCCTGGCACCTGATCAATCAGCACCTCAACAAGCAGCCGGCTCCATTGCTCAAGCTTCGGCTCGACACCCCGTCGGAGCTGGCGGCGCTCGTCACCCGGCTCCTGGCCAAGGACCCGGCCGACCGCCTGGCCGACGCCTTCGAGGCCATGCTTGCTCTCCGTGAGATCGACCGGCGGTACTTCGACGAAGACTTGCCCACTCGCGGGCCGGACAGATACGTCCGATCCGCGGTGAGCCCGCGGATCGCGACCTTCGGTGCCGTCACACAGCTCCTCCTCACCGACCGGAAGCCCTGCCCGGCCTGCGCCCCTACATCCGGTGCGCACAACTCGGAGGGTTGCGAGTCCTGCCAGGGGACCGGCGAGGTTTCCGCAGAAACGGCCCATCGGATCCGGATCCCTCCAGGAGTAAGAACCGGGCAGCGACTGCGGCTCAAAGGACTGGGCTGGCCCGGGAGAAACGGCGGGGATGCGGGTGACCTCTTCGTAGTCGTTCGGATCGAGGGCGAAGCGCGGTCGGCCTGACACCCCCGCGTCAACAGCGAGGACGTGGACCGTCCGTTTCGGTGATCTCCGGCCTGATGACCGTCCCAGCGGTATGGGCCGTAGCCAGACTCGCGGTCGTGGCCGACCCGAACTCCACTGATCTCGCTTCCGAAGACTTCCCTGACGGGGTGGCCCGGACGACTGCTGACACCAGCCGCCGGGTCCGGTTCCCGCTGGTGCGGTGGCTGCTCGCCCCGCGCACTACGTGGCAGGCGCGGCGCCTGGCCGCCGACTTTGGTGAAGGGATGGACGCCAGGACCGCGTGGGTGATGGCACGCCTGGCACGTCATCCTGACGAACGCGGCTACGCCATGGCTCACCTTGATGTCGTCGACTGATCAGCCGTCGGACTCCGGCGTGCGAAGCTCCGGCGCTCCGGGACCGGGCGCTGCCGTGCTGGACGGAGCGGACTGGTCGTCGTCGACGGCCCAGAGTGCACGGGCGAAGAAGTACAGGGCGATCATCCCGGCGTAGATGAAGGCGCCCAGCCCACGATCAGCACGAAGACGTTCGCGTCGCGGCGCGCGGAGCTGTAGGCGATGCCCTGCCCGGTGGTGAACAGCCACGGTAACCAGAGGGAGCGGACGAAGCCCGGGTCGGCGTAGCGGCCTCCGCCCCGGCGCCGCGCTATCACCGCCTCGACGGCGTCGCCGTCCGGCGCAGCATAGAGGCACGAGCAGGCCCGCACCGAGCGCCGCCGCAAGGCCGACGCCTCCCACGCCGCCGCGCTGCGCCGGGCGCGGACGGAGAAGGCCGGACGGTGTATCGGGCCGCTGCGCCGGGCGCTGACGGGCTGACGGTTCTGCTGCCGCAGCCGGTCGGGGCGGCCGGGAGGGTGGTGGGCGTATCGACCACGGTCGATCGCAGGTACTAGGTTCCTGAGCAGGAGGGACGGATCCGCCAGCCCTGGTGATCGAGCGGGCCCGAGCCGAGCGCGCCGTACCAGAGCCGGGCGGCGCGCTCGGCTCTGGTACGGCGGCGGTCGTACGTCAGTCCGCTGGGCTGCGAATCATGGCGTGGCAGGGGCTATGGCCGAAGGGCAGGCCCGCGGCGATGCCCTTCACGCGGCGGTGGGGCCGGCCTCGTCGTCGGGTTCCGAGGCGTGTTCCGTGGAGGCCGGTGGGGTGCCTTCGGGCCCGCCATCGTCCTCGCTGCGGCTTTCGGCATCCGGGGTAGAGGGTGTGCGGTCGTCGAGGGTGATGGTGACCGGTTCGCCGCCGAGGGTGAGGTCGGACAGGCTTTCCTCGATCCGCTCGTAGAGAGTGGCGGCGAGCTCCTGGTCGCCGTCGCCGTCGCTCGCGGTCTGCTTGATGGAGTGCAGGCTGATCAGCAGGGCAATCAGGGAGCGGCCGGAGAGCGCGGCGCGGATCCGCTCGTCTCCTTCGTCGGCGACACGTGGCGGCACCCGGAAGTGGGGGTGCCGTCCGGTGTGGGCGGTGATGAACTCCCAGATGTCGCGGTGGCACAGCAGGCTGGCGGAGGAGACGCGGGCCGCCGTCTTGAGCAGGGTGCTGTGTTCCGCGCTGACTTCGGCGGCCGCGGTCTCGGTGTCGGTGCCCTGCGGTGAGCGCAGTTCCTCCACGGCGGCACGCAGGCCCGCGATCTCCTGTTGCATCACGGCGAGTTCGGACCGGACCTTCTCCACGGCGGAGCTGACCTCCTGCCTGACTTCCGCGGCTGCTTCGAGCAGTCGGTCCGTGGCGTCACGCTGGTCGCCCGTCGTGCTGTCGCTGCTGCTGTTTGCGGCGGCCAGTGCGGCGCGCACGGGGGCGAGGTCTTCGGCGAGAACTTCGCGGACGGCCTGGCGGACCGCGTCGGCCTGGAGCGCCGTGTCGGGTGAGGGGTACTGCTCGGCGGAGCGCTGCGCGGGGATCGAGGTGGGGAGGGAAGCGGCCGGTAGCTCGTCGGGCTCGGTGATGGTGGCCACCGGCGCCGTCGCGGGGTCGGTGCGCTCGCCGTCGGTGCCGGCTGTTTCCTGGAGGGCCGGAGCGGGAGCGGGCGGGGTGGCGTGGTTCGGCGCCGGTTCGGGTGGGGTGAGGTCCGCGAGTACGACGCGGACTTCCCTCAGTTCGGTGCGCAGTTGGGCCACCACATCGCGGACGGCGCTGTTGAGCGATTCCCCGTTGGAGTTCAGCTTGTTGTAGACGTCGCGGAAGTTCGCGCGCATCCGGCCGAGCTCGTCGACGACTTCTTTGGTCGTCTTCTCGTGCGCGGACCGGCCGGCCGACTCCAGCTTCTCGACACTCTTGTCGAGCGAGTCCCGGATGCTCTGATCCGTGTGCATGACGGTGGTGTGGAGCATCGTCAGGGTGGTGGTGAGATCCGGGTTCGGCTGGCGGGCCATCATCCCCCATTTCGTTGCGTTCAGTAGTCGTACGAGTTCGTTGAGTATGCTTACTTGTGCGGTGCTTCCACCGCTGGGAGATCCGGTCATCTGGCCTGAGGACAGCGGTTGTCCAGGCTGAAATCAGGCGTTCGTCAAAGGCCGATGCCTCGGTGGCTAATCCGTGTGCTCCTTGCGACGCCAGCGGCCGTAGGTCCGTGCGACGCACCAGGCGACCGCGGTGACGATGAGGCCCGCGATGACGTTCTCGATGATGTTGTTCATGGGCATGCCTCCTAGGCGTCGGACTGCTTGTGGGCTGGGCGACGCCAGGTTGACGAGCGGTGGGTGGGCCTATCGGGTCATGAGCCCGAGAGGCAGTCGCGGGTAACGCAGGAAGACGCGGGCTTCTTGCCGAACGGGGATGTCACGGGTGAAGTTCGGTGCGAGTTCGGTGCGGTGCCGGACCGGCTGGGGTACATGTCGGTCCGGCCTGAAGCCGAGCATCCTGGAGAAGGCGTTCCACGCGCGGGAGTCGGCGTTGGGTCCGGTCGCTGCGTGGTGGGCGGCGAGCAGATGCGCGGCGAGCGCGTCGCCGGCCCCGGCGGCGAAACGCCACCAGTAGGTCGCCGACTCCCGTTTATCGAGGCTGTAGAGCAGGCATCCGAAGGTCCGGGCGCCGGCCTCGTCGTAGTCGGCCGCGAAGGCTTCGAGGGTGTCGATCTCCGCGGAGCGCAGGATGTTGCTGCACAGCTCGGTGACGTAGGTGAAGGCAAGGTACTGACTGGCCTTCGGGTCGAAGGGGTTGATGGGGGTGGGGCGCCGTCGGCGTGAGCGCGGCCGCAGGTGCGGCCGCCCGTCCGGCCGGGCCGTCCGTGAGGACGGTCCGGAGGTCGGCGGTGCCAGCTGGGTGACCTCCGGCATCTCCTCCGGGTAGAGGGTGTCCGCGTCGGCGGCCGCCCCCGCGGATGCGTACTGCACCCGGGTGGGCCGCTTGGAGTCGGACGCGAGCCGCGCCGCGAGGCGCTGCATGAAGTGCTCGGTGCTGTGACGCGTGACCTGCGCGCGGATCGCCTCCGCCTGGCGGGCCAGCAATTCCACTGCGTCCTCCGTTCCCGCCCCGCCCAGAGACTGGTCCGGCCCCTCCGGGCCGTCCTCGGCCTCGTCGGCGCGGGGGTCGGCCTTCTCGTGGACAGCCCTGGTCTGTTGGTTCAGGAGGTATTCCGGCATCAGGAGGCCCCTTTCTCCTTAGCGAGTTCCGTGAGCAGCACCATCAGCTGTTTACGGCCGCGGTGCGCGTTCGTCTTCGCCGCGTTCACGGTGATGTCGACGATTTCGGCGACCTCTGTGTAGGGCAGCTCGCACAGATCGTGCAGCTGCACGCACTGGGCCTGGAGGGGGGAGAGAACCTCCAGAGCCTCCATCGCCCTGTCGAGCTGGTCGTACCGGCCCAGCTCCATCAGGGTTGAGCTCGTGGGCATTTCAGGCACCAGATGCTCGTGGTCGGCGATCCGTACGCTGCGGCGGGAGTAGTCGGTGATGCAGTTTTTGAGAATCTTGATCGCGAGACTGGTCGGGTTGTCGGCCGCGCGGATGCGTTCGATCTTGCGATGCATGATCAGTACGGCGTCCATGACGGCGTCCTCGGCGTCATGGAGATTGCGCAGCCGATAGAGGGCGATGCGCATGAAGGTGTCCATGTGGTCCTGGAAGAAGAGCTCGCCTTGGGGATCGATCCCGATGGGCTCGGGATCGGGGCCGACAAGGTCGTGTTCTTTGCCGAAAGGATCGGTCATCGTTTCCCCCCGGCCTGAAGGCGCCGGGGGGACCGTCGGTCAGGCCGGCAGACATCCTGACCGAGGTTGGAGCAAGCCTGGGCGGGGGTGCCGCCAGCAGACCGTTCGATGGCTCCGGAGCAACCAGTGGTCATCCGGTAGGCGCAGGCCGAGCCGTACGTGTACCGGGTCCTAGTGTCCTGAGTCTTTGATCCGTCGGCAGTAGCTGGCGAGGGATTCGAGGATTTGATCGGCGGTCTTGGTCCAGACGTATGGGCGAGGGTTGTCGTTCCAGTCGGCGACCCAGGCCCGGATGTCTCGTTCGAGGGCCTGGACGGAGCGGTGGACGCCGCGGCGGAGCTTCTTGCTGGTCAGCTCGGCGAACCACCGCTCGACCAGGTTCAGCCAGGACGAGCCGGTGGGTGTGAAATGCAGCTGGAAACGGGGATGGGCCAGCAGCCATTTCTTGATCGTCTCGGTCTTGTGAGTGGCGTAGTTGTCCAGGACGAGGTGCACCTCCAGGCCGGTCGGGATCTCGCGCTCCAGCTTGGCCAGGAACTTCTTGAACTCGGCAGTGCGGTGGCGGCGATGCAGTGAGCCGATGACTTTGCCGGTGGCCGTGTTCAGAGCGGCGAACAGCGTCGTGGTGCCCGCGCGCACGTAATCGTGGCTGGCCCGTTGCGGGACACCGGGCATCATCGGCAGCACAGGCTGAGAGCGGTCCAGTGCCTGGATCTGGGACTTCTCGTCGACGCAGAGCACCAGTGCCCTTTCGGGCGGGTCGAGGTAGAGCCCGACCACGTCGTGGACCTTGTCGACGAAGAATGGATCGGTGGACAGCTTGAATGACTCGGCCCGGTGGGGCTGAAGGCCGAAGGCCCGCCAGACCCGGGAGACGGTGGACTGGGACAGGCCGACCCGCTCGGCCATCGAGCGTGTCGACCAGTGCGTGGCGTTCTTCGGCTTCGTCTCCAGCGTCATCCGGACCAGCTCGGCGACTTGCTCATCGGTGACCGTCCGCTCCCGGCCCGGGCGGGGCGCGTCACCCAGGCCGTCCAGCCGGTCTCTGAGGAAACGGCCCCGCCACTTGGATACCGTCTCCGTGGTCACCCCGGCGGCAGCGGCCACCGAACTGGCCGACCGGGGCAGTCCATCAGGCTCCATTTCGGCGCACGCCAGCACGATTCGGGCCCTCAACGCCAGAGCCTGCGGCGTCGATTGCCCCCGCACCAACCCACCGAGCACCCGCCGCTCGTGATCCGACAACACCAACTCGGCCAGTCTCGGCCCAGGACGTCCCATGTCCTGACCAACGATGGATCAAGGACTCAGGACACTAGTGGGCCCCACGAAGCCTCCTCTTTTGATCCAGAGCGAAGCTCGGCGGGCAACGGCGCCGGCCGAGCGGAACAAGGCGTGTTCCGCCCTTGATGCCGTTCCGGACCCCCATCCGAGTTACAAGCGACCCAACTTTTTTCGCACAGACAGTCATCGGATCATCACATTTAGTCGCTCTGCCAGCAGGTTTAAGTGGCGCGGGTGATGCGGGTCACAACGTGCGCCCGCGAGGGGACACCCGCGTACGCCAGCGCGATGGTGCGGCGCAGACCAGCAGGCGCCGGCGACCGAGACTGCGGTGGCCGGTGCTACGAAGCCGAGCGTGGTCAGGGGCAGGTTGCCGGATCCCTTCGTGGTCGTCGATGCGGCAGGGCGGGCTGAGGGGCGGGGCGGTCGCGATATCGTGGAGGGCCTGATGAGCACCGCACATGATCTAGGGGGAGCCTGCGTGGCCGAGGACCGCATCACGCACCAGGAGATCGATGCGTTGACCCGCCGTGTCGAAGCGGTGGAGGACCGTGTCGAGGCACTGCAGGTGCAGACGGGCGGGAATTTCGCCGCGGTCATCGAGGGCCAGGCGGCGCTGCGCCGGGAGGTTCGTGATGGGTTCGCCAAGGTCAACGCTCGCTTTGATGCCCTTGAAGAGAAGATGGACCACAACCAGGCGCAGATCGTCGAGCTGCTGACGGCGCTGGTGGGCAGGAGCCCGGACGCAGGCTGACCAGCGCATACATGGGTGAGGCCCCGGACACACCAACGCGGTGTCCGGGGCCTCACCCATGTATGCGCTGGTCAGGCGGTCACCGGGTGGGTTGCCCGTGCTGCTGGAGCGTTGAGCGCCTGGTGGTGGCGGCGGGCGACGGTGGCTGTGCCGATGAGGAGTCCGTCGGGGGAGAAGTGCGGCGGTGCGAGGTGGGCTTCTGCGGCGGGCAGGTAGTTCCACCGCAGGCCCGGGTGGGCGGAGTGTGCGTAGTGGTGGAGGTCGCCGTAGGGGAGCCAGGTCGAGGCGGCGAGGGTGGCCAGCGCACAGTTGCGCGGGTACAGGCGCAGGCAGCGTCCGGCTTCGACCTGCGCGGGTGTGCCAGAGCGGTGTTCGGGGTCGAACCAGGTGTGCTCGACCAGCAGGGACATCCAGGCCAGCTGCGGGTAGAGCAGCAGCCGGGGGATGAGCATCCCGCACAGCAGGGCAGGCCATCCGCCGCTCGCGTACGCGAGGGCGCAGAGAGCGGCGAGGGCGGCGGCGCGGTGCCAGGCTCCCGGGCCGCGCAGATGAGTGGCGAGGCCGGCGGCGGTGCCGCGTATGCCGCGCGGGGTGAGCGGGTGGATGAGCGCCAGCGCGTAGGCGGGGCGGGTGGTGCCGGGGTGGAGGCCGGCCTGGCGGAGTTCTGCGAGGTTGGGGTCGCCGGTCAGGGTTGCGTTGGGGTGGTGGTCGTGGACGTGGCGCCGGCGTCGTGAGGTGAGGGGCCCGAGTCCGAGGGGGTGGTGGGCGAAGACTTCGGCGAGCAGCTGGTTGGCGCGCAGGGTGCGGGCGAGGACGCCGTGGACGGCTGCGTGGCTGATCTCCTGCAGGTGGCGGAAGTGCACGGCGACCGCGGCCGCCGCGAGGACGGCGGCGAGGGGGCCGTGGGCGGCGAGCATCCACCAGCCGGTGATCTGCGTCCACTGTCCTGCCAGCAGCAGGAGGGGGGTGAGGTCGTTGGCCCGTGTGCGCTGCAGGGCTATGAGACGGGCGGCGTCGGCGGTGTGCGGCCGGTGGCGGGCGAAGTGGACGCGGTCGATCTGGCGCAGTGCGGTCCCGGTGATCAGGAGGGCTAAGCACAGGGGCATGGCGGTCCTGGGTGATGAGGAGGGCGGGCGGCTCCCGCCGGTCAGTCACACAGGGTACTTATTGGTCAACCATTTTGGGGGTGCGGACGCCGGCTGCGGCAGCACGAAGGCCCGGCCTGAAGCCGGGCCTTCGCAGGGTGAGGGTGCGCTGCTAGAGGGTGTCGACGGTCTGCCGTACGCGGGCTTCGTCCCAGGTGGAACCCAGCAGGGGCCGGGCGGCGTTCTCGTAGCTGCGCAGGGCGGCGGTGGCGGAGTCGGCGCCGTTGCCCCAGGCCGACTCGAAGCGGCTGATCCAGCGGTCGACTCCCTTGAAGTGCACGGTGCTGCGGCCCTTGGTGTAGTCGGCGTCGCCCTGCTCGTCTTCGACGAGGGCGGCGGCCGCGGCGATGATGATGACGTCCACGGCCTGGTCGGCGCGCAGCCGGTCCCGGACGGCCAGTCCGCAGGTGACTCCCATCTCTCGTTGGGATTCGACGAGTTGCAGCAGGCTGCGGGCGTAGTCCTCGCGGACCAGGTCGCGTTCGTAGGCGATGTAGAGCCGGTTGATGGTGCCGCCGGCCTGGAGCAGCTGCCGGTTGGCGGCGAGGTACTCACGCCGACGGGTCAGCAGGCCGGGGTCGGTGGTCAGGTCGGACGCGAGGATCCGCTGCGGCTGTGACTGGGACTCCAGGAGGGCCTGGACCAGCATGACCGACAGGCGCGGCACCTCGGTGGCATACACCTGAAGGTGGCCGTCGGCGACGGCGCTGTAGTCGGCGACGAGTTCCTGCTCCAGCTTCGCGCGGACCAGTTCGTAGTAGGGCGCGTCATCCATGCTCCGCAGGTTATTGGCACGGCGGAGCTGGATGTAGCGCTTGCGCAGCCAGATGTGCGAGCCGACCAGCGCCATCACGATCACCGTCTCGGCGATCAGGAGGGCGTTCTTCGTCGTTCCGCGTGCGGTGAGCCATGCGGTGACCGGGGTGATGATCCCGATGATCCCGATCAGGTTGGTGATCGCGGGTGACGCTAAGGCATCGACGGCCCGCCCTGCGGAGTCGCTGCGCGGTGCGGCCATACTCCGTTCCCCTCCCTCGTTGCAGCCCGTGCGGGCCGTGCTGTGTGTGCTGGCCGAAGCCCGCCCCCCCCTGGCGGGTGTGCGTCCCCGGGAGCCCGTGTCAGGCAGGTGGCGCCGCATCGACGGGGATGTCGTAGGTGATGTCCCACCGCTCGGCCGGCACCAGGATGTCCGCCGTCTCGACCGCCCGGCCGCCGCTGTCGTAGTGCGTGCGCTCGATCAGCACCGCTTGCGCTCCCGGGGTCGTGCCGAGCAGCTGGGCCGTCTCGCGGTCGAGCTGCACGGGACGCGGCACCTCGGCGATGCGGGCGACGGTGATACCGATCTGGGCCATCCGCTCGACCACACCGCGCCCGGCCAGCGGCCCGCCCTCGGGCAGGACTACCGGTGTGCCCTTGGTCAGGGCGTAGGGCTCCCAGCTGGTGGCGGTCAGCACGCACCGCAGGTCGGCGAGCACTTCGTACTCGGTGCGCACGCACAGCTCGCCCGCCGTGATGCCCAGGCGGGCGGCGATGCGCGCCGGGGCCGGGACCTTGGCGGTGCTCTCGGCTTCCAGGCTCGTGGGTGAGCCGGTCGGGGCGAGACCGAGCCGGCCGGGCGCGGCACCGGGGGTCCAGGTGCGCGGCAGGGTGCGTCGCTGACGCGGGGCGCGGACGTACGTGCCGCGGCCGCGGCCGCGGAAACTTTCCAGCAGGCCCTCGGCGAGGACGATCTCCACGGCCTGGCGGACGGTGTTCTCCCCGACGCCGAACTCGGCGGCCAGTGTGGGCCGGTTGGGGAGCTTGTGGCCGGGGGGCCAGGTGCCGTCGGCGATGCGGTCGCGAATGGCCTGGGCGACGCGCGCGTATCCCGCCTCCTAACGGTCAGCCATGCAACTCCCTTTGCGCGGGTTGGTTGAAACGGATTGACAATTTAGTCCACCAATAAAAAAATGGGGGACCAATAAAAACGCGCAGTAATCACTACGTCGAATGTGGGTGCAGTGGGCTACGACCGCCACCAGGGAGCCGCCATCCGCACCGCGGCCGCGACGGTCGCCCAGCAACTGGCCGAGCTGACCGGAACCGAGCCCCGCGTCATCGCTGACCTCGGGTCGGTCCGCATCGAAACCGACGTCACCGACGCCGCCCTGTGCCGCTGGACCCACCTCCTGGCCGTACTCGAACTCGGCAGCGAATACGGCGTCAGCAACACGCCCGACGGGCAAATCGCCTGGCTGCGCATCGAATTACGACGACAAGGCCTCCGCCCATGACCACCACTGCCCGAACCGCCACCGTGCCCTTCGCCAAGGGGCACGGCTGCGAGAACACCTTCCTCGTCCTGCTGGACCCCCACGGCCGCATCCACCTCACCGCCGAGACCGTCAGCCACCTGACCGACCCCCTCACCGGAGCCGCAGCCGACGGGATCCTGCGCGCTGTCCGCTGCACCGCGGCACCGGAGGCCGCCGCCATGGCCCACCGCGCCCACTGGTTCATGGACTACCGCAACGCCGACGGAAGCCGCGGAGCGATGTGCGGCAACGGCATCCGGGTCCTGGCCCGCTACCTCGTCGACACCGGCCTGTGCCCGCCGGGCGCCCTCGCCATCGCCACCCGCGCAGGCCTCCGCCAGATCCGAGTACCCGACCGCAGCGACAGCCTCCAGGGGCCGGTCGCCGTGGCGATGGGCACCCCCGTCTTCCCCGGCCCCGACCACATCACCGTCACCGCCGCCGACGGCAAAACCCGGCCCGCCACCCACGTCGACATGGGCAACCCCCACGCCGTGGTGTTCCTCGACGATCCCGCCGATGCCGGAACCCTCCACACCGGGCCCGCCGTGGAGCCGGCCAGCGCCTACCCCGACGGCGTCACCACCGAGTTCGCCACCGTCCTCAGCCCGCACCACCTCGCGGTCCGCGTCCACGAGCGAGGCGTGGGCGAGACCCGCGCCTGCGGAACCGGCGCCTGCGCCGCCGTCGCCGCCCACCGGCGCCACACCGGCCAGAGCGGAGCCGCCGACTACCGCGTCGACTTCCCCGGCGGAATCCTGCGCCTATCCGTCACGGCCGACGGCGCCATGACCCTGACCGGGCCGGCCGCCATCACCGCCCTCGGCTCCATCCGCCTTCCCCGCGATGTGACCGCCGAGCGCGACCCCACCCCCGAGAAGGGCCGTACGGTATTTGTACGGTAAATGTACGCGATTCTTGCGGTTATTGGGGTAGAGTGTGGCTCAGGAGGTGTTCCATGTCCGAGTTGTTCGACGCGGTCGACGCGCTGGTCGCGTCCCGCTCTCCGCTCCCGTCGGCGGAGGAGCGCAAGCGGCTGCGTGTCGCGCACGGCCTGACGCTGGACGAAGTCGCCAGTGCGCTGAAGGTGCGGCGGGCCACGGTGTCTGCCTGGGAGTCGACGAAGAAGCCGACCGAGCCGCGCGGCCCGGAGCGTGAGGCGTACGCCCGGCTGCTCAAGCAGCTCGCAGGGCTCTACCCGGCTCCGGTGCTCGCCACATTCACCGGCGCGCCCGCCCCGGCGGAGGCCGAGACTCTGTCCACGGCCTCCGAGGCTGCGGTCATGACTGCAACCGAGAACACCCAGACCCCCGCCCCCGTCGCCGCTGCTCCCGCCGCCACATCCCGCCCGGCGAGCACCATCATCAGGGCCACGTCGACGTCGCGCCGTCCCACGCGGAAGGCGGCCCCGGCGAACACCCCGGCGAGCGGCGCCGACCCGCGGTTCGAGAACGGCCCGTTGGCGGTCGTCGACGTCGAGGACGGGCAGGTGCTGGCGTACTGCATCGGCGGCCTGGTCCTGGACGTGCCCGCCAAGTCCCTGCCCTCCCTGGTCGACTGGACCCTCAAGGAGGCGAAGCTCGGGCAGCCGAAGCTGTCCGGGCCGGGAAGGCCGGCCGACCCGCTGCTCGTGCTCACCGAGGCCGCCTTGGAGCGCTACGGCCTGCCCACCATGCTCACGGAGGAGGAGCGGCACGCGGGGCGGATCCCGGAGGGTCACAAGGTCATCAAGCAGCTGGTGCGCGCGGAGTGGAAGCTGACCAAGCGTGGGTTCGGGCCGTGGGCGCGGATCTACCGCCCGGCCAAGGGCTCGGAGCGCCAGTGCGTGCAGCTGTGCATCCCGTCGTGGAACGCGCTCGACACCCGGCACTGGAGCGACGCCGCGCAGCTCCCGCCGGCGGAGCTTGCCCGCGTCCTGGGCGTGTACGCCTCGCGGGTGATGACGCCGCGCGGCTCCACCGCCGTCACGGGCCTGGAGCTGATGACCGCGCTCCACCCGCCGACCTACGCCGTGCGCGACGAGGAGACCGGCGCCCTGCGCCAGGCCGATGAGAAGACCCCCGGCTCGCTGGGCAAGGACGCCATCGACCCGATGAACTGGCCGCCGTGCGAGGTCCCCGATGGCCACCCCGTCCTCAAGGATCTGCCGCGGTTCCACGTGCGCGGCCCGGCGGAGAAGCTGTTCGAGGAGGCGTACGACTGGGCACGGCCGATGACCGACGCGGAGTGCACCCTGCGCCACCTGGTCGGCATCGACGTCAACATGGCCTTCGCCGCCGGCGCCAACGGGTTGACCGTCGGCCTGGGCGAGGCAACGCACGTCACGAACCCGGTCTTCGACGCGAAGCTGCCCGGCTCGTGGCTGGTCGACCTCTCCCACGTCGACCTGTCCCGCGTGAAGGTCGGCAAGGAGTGGGTGGAGCTGGACGGCAGCCTGCTGCCCTCCCCCTTCACGCCGAAGGGCGAGCGCCCGGAAGGCCCGGCCTGGTACGCGACGCCCACCGTGGCGTACGCCCAGGAGCTCGGCTACGAGGTCCGGCCGGTCGAGGCGTGGGTCCGCTACGACAACGGCCGCTACCTGGACGGCTGGTACAGCCGGCTCCGTGACGCCTACCTCGCCACGATGGCCGACCTCGGCGTCGACGCCGACCTCGCCCCGGCCGACTTCCTCACGGCGATGGAAGGCTACAAGGCCCGCGACCCGGAGCTGGCCATCGTCGTCTCGGCGATCAAGGCCACGGTGAAGGGCGGCCTGGGCAAGCTACGCGAACGGCCCCGCGGCGAGGGCTGGAAGCCCGGCGAGCCGTGGCGCGCCCTGTCCCGCCCGACGTGGCGGCCGGACATCCGCGCGGCCGTCATCTCCCGCACCCGGATCAATCTCCACAGGAAGATCGTCAAGCACGCGGCGTTCACCGGGCAGTACCCCGTCGCGATCCTGTCCGACTGCGTCGTCTACGCCGCCGACGGCACGTCGCCACTGGACTTCCTGCCCTACCGGGAGGGCAAGCCGCTGCCCGGCGGGTTCAAGCTCGGCATCAACCCCGGCCTGGTCAAGTGGGAGGGCACCCAGACCGTCCTGTGGGGCGAGGAGGTCCGCGAGCGGTTCGACGCGCCGGAGCTCAACTTGGCCCGGTACATCAAGGACGGCACCGTCGCCGACATCGACAACGGAGAGTAGGAGTAGGCCACGATGAGCCTGTTCGGGGACGGCCTGGAGGCCGCGGTGCAGAAGGCGTTCACCCGCCCGGCGCCGAAGTCGGCCGGCGCGCAGATGCGGTACCTGGTCAAGCAGCTCAAGGGCACCAAGGCGGTCGCCCAACTGCTGCGGGTCTCCCAGCGCACCGTTGAGCGGTACGTGAAGGACCAGATCAAGAAGCCCCGCTCCGACCTCGCCGCCCGCCTGGAGCGCGAGGTGAAGAAGCGGTGGCAGCCGCAGATCCGGGCCAAGGCCCGGCAGAAGGCGGCGACGACCGGCGGCATCGTCATCGACGCCCGGGCCCGCATGGGCTACACCGCGCCGATCGGGTCGACGGATGAGGACCGCATCCGGCAGCTGACCGTCGCACTGCCGCCCCACTTCGCCGCTCGTCTCTTCGAGGCCCAGGAGGCCGGCGCCGCCGACCAGCAGCTCCAGGAGATCGTGGCCGAAGGACTCAAGGAGGTGTACTTCCAGGACGGCGGCCGCCGCGCCGGCAGCCTGGAAGAGGTCCGGTTCACGGACGTCCAGCACCTGGAGTTCGACCTGTAACGGGCCGCGCCTCGGACAGGCCCCGTGAGCCCGGACCGACTGGTCCGGTGCTCGCTGTCAGCGCGCCCAGACCACAGAGGTCTGGGCGCGCTGGTCGCGCCGAAAGGCATCGGTCCTTGCTTGAGGGCCGCCCCGTGCCGGTCACTCCGCTCGTGCAGCGGCGTCAGGCCCTCTTGCCTCCTGGTCGGCGAGCGCCGTGTCGACGAAGGCTCGCACGAGCACGGTCACCTCGGACGCTGTGAGGTCCTTCGTCCACCTGCTGGCCATGTGCCAGCCGCTGCACTCCAGCTGGAAGCGGTGCGCGCCGTGCACGCGTTCTGCTTCGCGGGCGTACGGCTGCTTGCGGCATCGGCCGTGTCGCTCGGTCTGCTCCAGGTGCGCGCAGACCACATCCATATGGAAGCGGCGCGGAAGAGTGCGCTGTTCGAGGCAGCCGCTGCACTCCAGGAGGTGCAGCGTGCCACCTTCGAGCTGGAGGAAGTAGTACGGCGTGGCCTTGCCCTCGCGGGTGTTGCAGCTGCCGCACAGCGGGCCGCGGACATACCCGTGGTCGTGGCAGTGATCCCATGCCGACGCCTGGCTCGCCTTGCACAACCGGCACAGGTAGTCGTCGGCCCGCGTACCGCGTCGGCGGAGTTTCTCGTACTGCACACCGCGCAGGCGACCGGTGTACGGCTGGAAGGCGGCCCCGGAGCACGGTGGGCACCGGGTGATGTACCCCGACGCCGTCGGGGTACGCCAGCCGCCCCAGTACGGGCCCTGGTCACCGCAGGAGGAGCAGAGCCGGGCCCGGGTCACCAGTTCGTCCTCGCGCCGTTCCCAGCGGTCCATGAGGTCCGCGTAGGCCCGGGGTAGGTACCAGTTCTCCCCGGACCACGTCAGGAGCTCGAGGGGACGGGTGCCGGCGATGTTCTGGGTGTGCCGGTGGCTGCTGCTGGACGCGACGAACTTTTCCCACGTCAGCTCGCCGGGCAGGCCGTTAGCGCCGATGGTCCGCCAGGAGCCCCACTCGTCGTATTGCCGCCCCTGCTCGACGAACTGGTTGCGAGCCTGTTGGAACATCCATGACACCAGACGGCGGCGCCAGTTGGGCCGGTGCCATTCCTCCGGGTCGCGCTCCGGGATGTCGCGGTAGACGGGGACGGGCAGCTGGACGTCGACGACCTCTTCCAGGCGCACCTCCATGTCCGCGAACGCGCGGCCGGCTGCCCGAATATCGCGTTCGTCGTACATCCAGCGAGACTTGTGCTTGTAGCAGCGCAACGCTACGTCGCCGAAGAAGACGTGACCGTGCTCTCGCAGGCGAGGCATGTGGAGGAGCTCGTCAGGATCCAGCGGCACCGCCGCGTCCTGCGTCAGGTCCGCGAAGAGGGAGCGTGCGTACTCCCGGCTGATGGGCATGGCCGGATAGTGGCAGCCGCCACTGACAACGCCGCCCGAACTGCGCGTCGTTGCCGGTCGATGCCGGTGAAGCCGCCCGGCTGCCCCTCCCACCCGCCTACGATGCGCTTGTGCGGAACACCAAGGCGTTCAAGGAAGCCGTTGCCCAGACGCTCACGGAGCTGGCCCGCCGCGGGGTGACCCTCGCGCCGGCAACCGTGGAGGACACGATCGAGAAGCAGATCACCGCCGTGGCGGAGCGGCTCGGGATCCAGGTGCGCTCCGCGTGGCGGTACTTCGACGCCTCCGTCACGGCCGACCGACTCGCGCAGAGCCTGGCGTCCTTCGAGGAGAGCAGCAGTGAGAAGGACGTCGGGCAGGCCCCGATGCCGCCGATCGACAACCCCGAGCTCGCCCTGGTCCTCGCCGGGGTGCCCGACTCCCTGGCCCAGACCGGCGGCGACCTGTACGCGGTCATCATCAACGTCGCCGTCAACGCCTGGATGGCCGGCCACATCCACGGCGAGGACGGCTGCCCCGGCTGCGACGGCGGCCGCGGCCCGGCCGGACACGACTGGGAAGCGCGGATGCGCACCATCACCGAGCTCCAGCCGAACATCACCAAGTGGTTCGACCGCGACGTGTGGACCCGCGCCGTCAACGACGCGGGCTACGCCGTCACCCGCCGCTGACGTCAGCGCGCAGGGACAGGCAGGACGCCACGGACGACCAGATGTCGTCCGTACGGGGTGGCCATGGGCTCCATCCGAATGCCGGTGCGCAGCGGCTTCACCGAGAAACGGAAGCCCTCGGGCGGGCTCTGGCCGATCAGCCCGGCCGGGGTGGGGATGCCGATGCCGTCGGGCGAGAGGGTGAAACCGAGGCCGGCGTAGAAGTCCGTCAGCTCCGGCTCATGCGTGGCGTACAGGACGGCCGCGCCCAGCTTCCCGGCCTGATGCGAGCCGGCCGCCTTCTCCGCTTCGGCCACCAGGGCGCGCGCGACGCCCTGGCCGCGCCACTGCTCGACCACGGCGAGGGAGTCCAGGCGGGCAACCAGACCGGCGATGATGTGCACGTTGGGCGATCCGATGAGCATGGGGTGGGTGAAGGCCCACGTCGCCGGCAACGTGAGGATGCCGCCGACCAGCGCGCCGGACGACGTCTCCTCCACCACCCGTGCGTAGGTGGGCTTCTCCGGGTCGAGGCTCTGGTCGATCACGTTGCGCAGCCCCGCCATGACCCATCGGGGTTGTCCGGGTCGGCCAGCCGGATCACCGGCTCCAGCGGGGCCGTGTCGGCGCGGGTCGCCTCCCGCAGCACGAGGCCGTCCGGCAGCTCCGCAACGCTCACCGGAATGACCTCCCCCGGCTGCACCCCTGACCGGTCGGCCGTGCTGGGGGCCGCGTACATGCGCTCACCCAGCACGTTCCTTGAGAACAGACGCTCCGCCTCACGGCGCGCTGGATTCCCCGACCGGCGGGCGCCCTTCTGAACTCCGCACGGCAGCAGCAGACTTGGGCGCGGATCCATGCCTCTGTCCACAGCCGATCCGTGAGCCCCTGGAGGTATGAGCGATCACGATCAGCAGCAGCCGGCCCCGCGCCGCGGCAAGGTCCTGGAGGCCCTCGCGCGGGCGGACCGGAAGGTGTTCACCCGGCCCGCGCCGAAATCCGCAAAGGCTCAGGTGATATTCCTTCTCACGCGAGCGAAGGGGTCGACGCAGTCCCTGGCGGAGCGCCTGGGTGTCTCGCGCCGCACGGTGGAGCGCTACCGCGCCGGGAAGCTGACGACCCCGCAGAAGCGCTTGCGGGCCGCCCTGGTGGAGGAGACGGAATCCGAGTGGCAACCGCAGGTCAGGGCACAGGCGCGTCAACAGGCTTCCACCTCCAGCGGCATGATGGTGGAAGTGACGGCGTACTTCGGATTCACCTGCACGGGCAGCTCGGACGACGGCCGCGAGCGCCAGATCACCACGGCGATCTCGCCCTGCTACGCGAAGCAGATCCTGGAGCTCCAGGAGGCTGGTGCGACGGAGGAGGACCTGCATCCGATCGTCGCGGAGGCCATCACGGAGTCGTATTTCACGGAGTGGGGCACCCGCGCCGTTGGCCTGCGTGCCGATTTTACGCACGTCTCGAAAATAGACTTCCGGTTCTGACCCGGCTCAATTCAAGACCTGTATAGAAACATGTCCTGAGCTTGTTCTTTATGGTCTGAGCTGCCTTGAAAGCGTGTGACGAGGCCCGAGCAGACGCTGAGTAGGGTTGTGGCCATGGCCAAGGGAATGGGGCGGCGGCCCAAGGTGGACCTGAACAGCGGCGTCGAGGACGCGACGCTGCTCATCTTGGAATGGCTCGGTGAGCATGGTGTCGGTGCCATGATCCGGGTCGACGCGGAGCGCATGCGTGACGGTCAGCCGGCGTGGGCTTTTGCCGCTTCTGGTGGGCCGCTGGACGGTGGGATGAGGGCCGACGGGGCCTCGGTTGCCGAGTGCATGGGCAGGGCACTGCTTCGATTGCGGGAAGCGGGGTTGGCCGTCCCTTTCTGAAGCCGTGTTCAGCGTCTGAGTTGATCGCGTTCGGTAATGCTTTCGGGGCGTCTGGTGGTCTTGCCCACGTCGTAACGGGTCGCGAGGTGCCGGTTCTTCGAGCCAAGTGGGCGTCCTGGGCCTGGAGTTGAGGGTTTGGGCGCACGGGCGGGACAGTGCAAGTGGGGGCGGATGTTCCTGAACCCACGGCGGACGCGGGCTGGGGTGAGCCGGGTGGGCTCGACTGGCTTCTCCCAGGGCCGACGGAGGTCGGCCGCGGCCTCTCGGGTGAGGCGGAGCTGAGTGTGGGCGGCGATGACGATCCATGTCCATCGGTCCGCCGCCTCGGGAGTACGGAGCTTGGGACGCGTCCAGCCGAGCGTCTGCTTTTCAAAGAGGAGCGTGGCGGCACCCCGCGCGGTTCTCTTGCGTCCGTACGGACATAAGCACCGCGGAGGTCGCGCCCTTCGGCGCCGGGGTCACCCGCCCGCGTACTGACCTGTTCCGGCTAGCCAGGGAAGCCGAGAACAGTGTCCGGACGACAGGCCGGACACGCGGACACGTGGTTCTGCAGCGCCTCCACCGCCTGGGCCCGGATCACCGGTCGGCACCGGGCCCACTTCGGTACCGCCCAGCACCCGCCCGAGTGCACCGAGTCGATGGTCGCCCCGTCGTGCCGGAACTGCACGAGCCACTCTGGGGGCTGCTCCCGCTCGGCGGTTCGACGCCGAGCCGCCTCGCGGCGCTCCTCCTCGGCGATCCACCCGTCGATCTGTCGCAGGGACGCCGTCGCCTGCTGCATGACGACCCTGCGGGCGAACCGCAGGAGGTCGAGGCGAGACGGCGGGCTATCGCTTACCAGTTCGATTATATGGGGGAGCGTTCAGAATCAGCCAACCTCGGAAAGCGAGATGATCTCCAGGGCCGCGATCCGCGCGGATGGGCGAAGAAACCGCAGGTCACCGTCTATAGGCTTCCCTATAGGATGATCTTGAATCGCGCAACTCCCCTGCCAGGCAAGCACTTTCGCTGTTCTGGCCGATCGCGACCCTATTACCCCTTCGGGGCGACATCTGATCGCCTACCGTCTTCGACGTGGCAAGCAGCGCGTAACCCGCACGGGGCGCCGCTGCAGCCCACATCCTCATTGCAGATGCGGGGACTGCCCGGCCAGGGGCAGCCCCCGCGAGTGTCCTGCATCGAACTACCTGCAAGTGATCCGGAAGGACATAGCTATGGAAGCACACGCTTGGCGCCCCGTCCCAGTGGACTGGCGGCCCCCCTCTCCCGTCACCACCCTCATCGCGGCAGTCCTGTTCTGCCTGGTCCAGAAGCACGGCACCGCTGGAGCTCTGTCAGTCACCGCGATGGTCGTCGTCCTCGACTGTGTCCGGATCCGGCGCCCTAAGAAGACGGGTCCGCGACCGGTCGAACCGTCCGGAAACGGGATGAGCCTCACGAAGCTCCGCCAGCACGAGCGCCACGACCGCTGACGCTGCTACGGCCGCCCACCCTCAGCGCCGGACACCACTCTCCCGTCCCCGGTGCCCAGGCCGCAGCAGTGCAGCGCCCCGACTCCAAGAGCGGGGAGTCGGGGCGCTGCCCCCAACTTCGCAGCAGCCCGACGAAGTTTGCCCCGGACCAGGTGATCGCTTTACCCGACGGTGCGGCATCGGGGCTACTCGGCGGTTCTTTCCCGGCGTGTTGGAGATCTCCGACCTCGCCCGCGCGCACCGCAGTGGACGGCACGAACACGCAGGCGTACATCACCACGGCACTGTTCAGGAACGGGACGGGCATGGACGCCGGCGCCTCGCGGCCGCCCGATTCGACGCCCGGCTGGGCCCGGCGGAGTTCGCGGAGTGGGAGCGCATCGACCAGCTGCTCGCCGCCGCGCCGGCGGGCGGGTACGTCCAGGCCAACTCGACGCCTGGCTCGCCCACGCCCCGGCAGACCAGTCCGGCCACTACGCCGACCTGGCAGCCCGAGCCGCCTGCTGCCCGTGCCGGTCCTCGCCCATGCCGCGCTGCTCGCCGAACTCGCCTACCTGGTCCCCGGCGCTGACGTCGCCGAGCTGGCGTTCGCGGCCCGTCTCACCCCCACCGAGCCGGAAGCCACCGGTGCACTGGCCGCGTTCCTCATCCGCGCCCGCTCCGCCCACTGATCACCGAAAGTGACTATCGAACTGTCACGCTCACGCGTCACGCACCCTCGATCCGGCTGCCACGCTGCCGATCGGGGCGACGATTACGAGACCGCCCCCAGCTTTCGACTCCACCCGACAGCGTGACACCCTCGCCAGACTCGAATGCGTAGCGTAACCATCGGGGTCGGTCCCGGGCGGGAGGGGGGCACGAGGCGCTGTACGGCCGCCAGGGGGGTCGGAGCCAGGCACCTTTGCATCACGACCTAACAGCTGCCCATACCACCCCATATCGCGCGACTAGACATTCTCAACACGACCCTTGCGCAATGCGCAAGGGTCGTGTCATAGTCGTCTTGCACAAAGCGCAAGGCGCCAACGAGGGGGCAGATCATGACCGTTCGCGTCACGAAGATCGCGGGTCACAAGGCCGAGATCACCTGGGAGCCGGGGGACGACCCCCACGGCTACCTCAACTCCATGGTCGACGGGGACCACATCGAGTCCGCGCTCGCCGCGCTCGGCACCACCGAGGGCCTGGCCCCGGACGGGGAGTCGCTCGCGGTGCTGACCGGGCAGGTCACCGAGCTGGCCCGGCTCCTGGAACGCCGGGCGGCCGCCCTGGTCGTCCAGCTGCGCGACGAGCACAGCATGTCGTGGCCGCAGATCGCCAACCGCGTCCTGGGCGACGCGGACAAGCACAGCTCGGTCCGGCGGATGTACGACTCCGGGCGCCGGCACCTCGGCCGCTGACCCACCCACCAACCCGCACAACCCACAGAAGGAGATCACCATGGCGAAGAACACGAACGACCGCGCGGCGTGGGTCGAGGCTCAGGCGGACGCCCTGTACGAGGCTTTCCTCGCCAAGGAGGCGGCGGCGCAGGCCTCCTCGACCTCCACCACCACGGACACCACCACGGTCCAGGGCGACCGCCACGGCATCACCGGCGGCACCCACCACGGGGACCTCTATTTCGACTACAAGGGCTGACGGACCGCGAGCGGCCGACTCACTGCCAGGCGACCGGCCGCCCGTCCACAACCCGAGACCCGAAGGCCCCGCACCCACGGCGCGGGGCCATCCTCATGCCCAGGCCCAGGACGACGAGCACGACCAGGCCACGAGGCCGGCGAGTCCTGGTGTCACAAGGTCACAGGGGCAGCGGCCGCGAGCACTGTGCCTGAGTGAAGCGGAGCGGCCCCACGACCGCCGTACGGCCGATCCCGTGGTGGCACACGCCCGTTCGCGCCCTGGAGGCCCTCGATGAGCGAACAGCCGTGCCCCCGCCGACACCGCCGCCCGGCAGCTGGAGCCCGCGGCCGCCGAGCGGTCCGCGCGTACGCGGCCAAGACCCGCGCCGACGCTGACCGGTTCGCCGCCGTCCTGGAGGACATCGCCACCAACGGCCTGCCCGACCCCGAGCAGTGCACCCCCTAGGAGGAGCTGCGCGAGGCCCACCTCGCCCGCCTCGCCCGGCAGCGCCCGGCCGTCGCCTGATGGCCCCGCAGCACGGCCCCCGCCGCGCCCGGATCGCGTTCTCCGACTCCGCCGCAAAGCAGCTGGAGAACCTGACCAGCGAGGCGGAGATCCACGCCCTCGACCGCGCCCTGGTCGTCGTCTCCGTCGGCCCCGATATCGGCGGGCCGATCCCCGGCGACACTGCCGGCCCCCAGCTACGCGAGTACGCCGACGAAGTCGAGCGCGTACGCCTCCTGTACTGGGTCACGGCTCTTCAGACCGTGGTCGTCGTCGCCTACCTCGAGGTCTGACCCACGACGTCTTGGACCAGGCCGACCGCGTACGGCTGGCCTCTCCGTGTGTCCGCGAAGCCGAACTGGTAGTCGCGGGCCTGGTCCGCACTCGCCGAACTCGCCCGCCTGGTCCCGGGCGCCGACGTCGACCAGCTGGCGTTCACGGGCTAGCTCGCCACCACCGAACCCGAAGCCGCTGGTGCCCTCGCCGTGTTCCTCGCTCGCGTCCGGTCGTAGCGCAGTATTCGCACGGTCCGCTCCGGCCTCACGCTCCGCTGTTTCCCAGACCCCAGCGTCTGGGAAACAAACCTGGGAGGCCGGGGCCGGAAATACCCCGGAAAACCTGTGATGTCTGGGAGGTTGGAAGTATCCAGGCAGGAGCGTTCCTGGGAGGTGACCTGAGAGCTTGTGAGGGAGACAGGGGAACGGACGCGCCCGTGATCACCATGGGTGACTGTCACGCTGTCACACTCACCGGTGTCACGCGCCCCGATCCGGATGTCACGTTGGAGTGTCACGCTGGTGGGTCGGCCCGGAATCACGGGCCCGACCCCCGGATCTGTGCCAACCTCGCCGATCAGCGTGACCCCCTTCCCAGAGCGATTACGGTCCGCATCCGGAGACGGTCCCTCGCCCACCTGAACAGTCCGCCGATCTGTGTCATCGATCCGCTGTTTCCCCGGGTGGACATGCTCATGTACGGGCGTCCTGCCTGCGATGGCGACGCGGTCGGCAACTGTTCCAGGTCAGCCGCCGGCGAAAGAACCGCCCGAGTTTGACTGGTTGTTGCGTAACGAGCCGGCCAGGACCCGCAGCCGCGGGTAGCGTGCCGATCTCGGACAGGTGCGCGAGACAGGGAGAGAGCCCATGCGGTTACCGGAGTTCACGGCGTCGGCACCACTGACCACAGTGGAGATGGGGGCGATCCGGTCCCTGCACCACGCCTGCAACCTCCTCAGGGCCGAATGGCAGACGGCGAGCACTCTTGTGGACCGGCTCACTGCCCTGCAGGACACGGTGGAGCAGTTCGACCAGGGAGCGCCGCCCTTCCAACATCACCACGATGCTGTCGACGCTGCCCGCCACAACGCCTACATGTACGAGCGCGAGTTGGGCGTGAGCGCCTGGCGGTACGCGAGCGCTCACGCCGTCCTCGGCATCACGCTCTTGGACCGCCTCGTGGCCGGCCGCCCCGCACTGACCGCCGCTGCCGTCGATGAACTGTGTGAAGAGCCCACCCTCGGCCAGCTGCGCAAAGCGCTGCTGATCCCGGCTGGGCACCTCCTGGTCACCCGCCCGGAAGAGACCCGGCACCGGGCTGACGAGGATCGGCAGCAGCTGCTCCGCACGCTGGACATCATCCGTGGCTCGATCAGGCAGCTGAAGGAGAACAAGCCGATGTCCGACCAGGAAGCCGCAGCCTGCCTCCTGAGCGAGAACAGTCCCCTGGGCACGGATCCGATGTACGACGGCGTCCTGGGCCCCTTGTTCGACCTCGCCGAACAGACCCTGTTCGAGATCAGCTGGTTCCTCAAGCACGACGTGACTCTTCGCTGACGGCCCACCCGGGCAGCGCCGACCCCTGCGCTCAGCACTTCTAACCCTTCAGGTCGGCGGACCGCGCTGCACTCCAATCCGACCTGCGCTTTTCCCCTCCGGGGAACGATGTACGCCCCGCTGGCAGGAGAGCGGCGCCGCACTCTGAGGTGCGGCGCCGCTGATGTCGTGTCGCCCGGCCGGACGGGTGGCCGGGTTAGTGGACGCGCTTGAGGCGGGTCGTCTTGGTGATGGGCGTGACGTTGCCCTTGGCCTTGGCTTCGGCTTTACGGGCCTTCTCGTCCAGGTGGAGCTGGAAGCGGCGCTCGTACTCGTCTTCGAAGTCGCCGACGTCCAGCCGCATGTCCTTCGGCAGGGCCTTGATGGCGCGCTGCTGCTCGCGGGGGTCGTTGAAGGCGGCGATCATCGGGTGGAGCTGGAAGCGCCCGCGGCGGACCACGGTGACGAGCCGGGCGGCAACCAGGTGCGGCATGGCGCGGCTGATCATGCCGCGCTCCATCGCGAGGCCGGCCGCGAGTTCGTCGTGCGTGGCGGCGACCAGGCCGCCGGGCTCCTGCTCGGTCATCATGTGCAGCAGCAGGGTGTAGGCGGTGGGCGGCAGCCGCGGTACGTACGCGAGACCGTTGAAGCTGCCCCACAGCACGTTGCGGCGCGGAACCCATTCCTCGGCAGCGGACGTCATGACGTGGCCTTCCCTTCCCCATCCGACTCCTTGCGCACTTCCAGTTTCGCGCCGGGAGCGGCCATCGCCCGGAACGCGTCGGGCGCGTCCGGGTCCTCCATGATCTCGCGCAGCAGGTCCAGCTGCTCCACCCTGTCGCTCATACCCGTCTTGGAGCGCTTCTTCTCGCCCTTCTGCGGCTCCCTGAGCCCGCCCCTGAGCGACGCGGCCGGATTGAGCTGGTAGAGGCCCCGCTGGAGCCTGCGCAGCGCGCCGTCCGCCTCCAGGACGTTGAAGACGCGGCTGATGTGCGGCCTGCTGTACCCGAGGTCATCGGCGACGTCGTCGTGCTTGGCCTCGATCAGCCCGCCGGGCTTCTGCGAGCCCATCAGGTGGAACAGCACTACGAGCACGAACCGGTCGCTGTCGTAGCGGACGGCCGCCCAGCGCATGAACTCCAGGCTGTCCATGGAGAACGCTTCGCCGATGAACCCCGTGCTGGAGCCGACCGGGAAGACCTGGGCGGCATGGCCGGCGGGCAGCTCGATGGTAGAGCCGGAGGGCCGGTTGTAGGCGGTGGGCGGCGGCTTCGGGCGCCGCCGACGACGGGACGGGGCGCCGGGCAGCTTCGGCGCTGCGCTGCCGTCCAGGGGCCCTGAGCTCATGGGGTCGCTGCCTCCTTGATCGTCGTGGTGCCAGAACCATAGCGGAGAACCGTGGCAGTAGTGCCACCAAAACGCGGCAGCGCAGACACGAAAGTCACTCGTATGTCAGCCCTGGACTGACCTCCGCTTCCGGATCGGGTCCGAACCTCTCGCTGACGCACCGTGCGCCGTTTCGTGGCACTACTGCCACGAAACGATGTTGATCGGTCAGGACCGGCTGACGTCGTGACCGAGATATGTCAGTCCAGGGCTGACATATCTTTCTGAGCTCGGCTCCCTGACCTGCGGAAACTCACGGCTCTTGCCTCTAGAGCGTGCGCGCGCGTGATACCGGTTCTGCCTGCTGTGATCAAGCATCGCCACGCCGTGGGATCTGTCCATCAGCAACAGCGTCAGAGCCCACTCCGGTCGGACCCCGTGGCACGCGCGGCTTCGCGTGCGGACCGTCGGCCCTCTGCGGGCCGGGGACAGCAGCAACGGCTCTGAGTCTCGGGTGGTGCCGGCCGTGACGCTCAAAGCAGGGAAGGCGTGGCCGGTGCCGGTGGGCGGTTCCGCCGCCCGGCCCGGGGGGCCGTTCGGCTCCGGTACCTCCGGACGCCGGAATTCAGGGTTCCCGATATCCGGGGTGATGTTCTGTGGCTGAGGTTCGCAACGTCCCAATTTGGTAATTCCTCGCCTGAGTGGGAGTTACGAAACACCGGCGCTGACCACTCATCAAATGGTGCGCCACGCCCGGGTGGTTGGGGGGTGTCCCGTGTTTCCGCCAACGGTACATGCTGCATCAACCTGATGCACGCGATACACTAGAACCCACACGAACGAGCGACCCCCACCCTCGTAGCCAGCCCGGCCCGCGCCAGCGGGCCCCAAGGTTCTGGAGGCGCAGCCGGAAGGACCGTCAGGCGGGGGAGCGCAGCGGACCCGCCCAGGAGTGCGAAGTACTCCCCAACTCCCGCACTAGAGACCCAACTAGCCGCACCTGACAGCCCCTCAACAGGCGAGCGCAC
>NZ_CP051008.1 GCF_014673495.1 Streptomyces griseofuscus | reverse complement strand
GGGGCGGGTACCGACAAGCCACAAGCGCGCTCACATCGCCGCTCGCCCGGAGCGGCGGTCCGAGCCCGCCACGGAGCCGCTACGCCGCCTCGAATGGCCTCTCCCCAGCTCGAAACACGGAGCTTGCCTCAAAACCTTCGCGGGCCGGCCCCGGGAACCTGGACGGACCGGCGGCCATCAGACGCAATGCTCCGCCCGCCATCCTCGACGACTCCGAGACTTCATCTTGCTGGATGTGAGATTCCTCGAGACAGTCCATCTGCGATGGCACGTGGAGATTGACCCTCACATCTTCGGCGCGTACGTTACAGAACGAGCGTGTGCCCCTGCTGGCGGCCAGCACGAGAGCCCAGCGCCCGCAGTGGCAGAGTCGAGGAAGTCGAGCCCAGAGTCTCCAGCGAGACTCGTGCGTGCCCACGTGGCATTGGTCGGTCAACAGCGAGAGCGCAGAGCCCTTCGCCGCTCGCGAGACGTCCCCGCAAGAGGACGACCGCCAGGGCGCGAGCCCGTGGGCAGGCACGTGAGACCCACCCCGAGGGACGGTCCGCCGGCTCGCAGATCTCCGAGACCTCGAGCCTGTTTGTCGTGCATGGGGCCCGTTTACGGGCGAGCTTGACCGAGGGGCCCCCACCGACGCTGTAACGGATCTCATCTGCTGAATCACCCCCCGCCGGCCCGCGCTGGCCCAAGCGTACACCCATGTCAAGGTCCTCTGGGCAGGACCGCGCGTGCATATGCCGGACGGCAGCTCGAGGAAGTCCACGCGCCTCGAGCGCAGCTGCATGCAGTCCTCCACTCGCCCCGACCGCCCCATCCGACGGACCCCGCAATCCGAACGAGCACGTACCGGGCCCACGTGCTCCGCTGGTGAGCCCCGTACCTCCCGCCCCGGCAATGCGAGGACCCACCGCCGACTGAGGGTGACAGTCCGCTCCGTGACGGGTCGCATGTTTTGGAGTGTTGCGCGGGCAGCCAGCGATATCAGGTAGGTGTGCCCCAGGGCTCCCTGGTCTCAGATACGCATGCCGACTACCCCAGGCCCCGGACGTGGGTGTCGCGTGCGAAGGAGAGATATGGACCCAGATAAGCTCAAGAGGGGGGTGTCAACGCGGGCTTCGGCACACTGGGTCAACTCCGTGAGCGGGACGCGCGAGGAGCGCGCCTCCCTCCGCTACCGGAATTACGCGCCGGCTGTACACGAGCCCGGAGCGGGGTTCACGATATGGTGGGCAGGGCACACGCCTCTCCGCGCGCGAAGCCCTATCGCGGACGCCGGCACCAGGATGCCTTAATGCGCACACGATGGGAACGGCCGAAACCAGATCCAGCGGCCGGCGTGCGCGAGAGGTTGCTTGCCATGCTCGCGCCGCGCCAGAGGGCCCGGCGGCGCGGCGGGCCCGGGAGCGATCCGCCACGCGGCTTGCCAGGGTGCCGGGCCCAGGTGCGAGCCCGGGATGCGATTCGAATACGCCCGGTCGAGCGAGATCCACCGGTGCGAGGCCATGGCAGAGCTGTAACGGCGACTCGGACTGCGCCGAGAACTGCTCGCGCGCATGCGTCGGACTTTCCAGACGCCGGTCAGCATATCCACACCGCTCCACGACACCCGACCCCCGATCCGCACGGCACAGTCTGGGGGCTCTGAGTCGACCAGGCCGCGGGCTCCGACAACTGCAGCACGAGCACCGAGGCACCCTCGGCCTGCATGACTACCTTCGGCGCCCCGTCTCCACCTAGGCGCGCCGAGCCCCCACATCCACGGCGCGTCCGGCCAAGGCCCGCACATTATCCGGGGAGAGGTCTGCCTTCGGTTGGGTCGATTCACACCTTCTCCGCGGACCGGCTTGAACTCCCCCGGCCGCGCATGCGGGGAGACCTGAGCGGGTGGCGGAACGCAACGACATTTGGCCCTCGGTCGGCGCCCGTCGCCTCATTCCGGTGTTGCGCGCCGGAGGTCACAGCTGTTTTTTGGACGATTCAAAAATTCCGGGGCGTCGGGGTACGCGCGCGAACGAGATGGCACGAGCTCGATGCCGTGTAGCCTCATCGCACGCCGGTAGCCAACGGTCCAGCCAGTCATATGACCGCTCCCCCTGTCTCTCCCCGTTCCGGCTGTGTGCTGCGTCGTGAGCGCGCGCAACTCTCCGGCGCGGGCGCATGCCGCTCCTGCAGCGACCGCTACGGGGTGCGGCGGTGAGAGCGGCTCAGCACGGCTAGAGCATTGCGCTGCCTATATCGCGCGTGCCCGCCGTCCATTCCAGGCAGGGCGGACTCCCTCCACTCTCATCCTGTCGATCGAATGGGCATGCCCCCACAGGTGGCCCGCCCGGGCGAGAGCCCGGTGAGCCAACGCGCTGCTGGTGCTCGCACAGCGGCATCGCCCACTGGCGAGACCTTTTCGCCGACCCGACCACCATCGACGGCGGCCGCGAGACAGCACATGTAATTCGTCAAGTCCAGACCGACACGGCCCCGCGCGACCCGGACGAAGACGTCGGAACATCCAGCGTTGCGGCATCCGTTTCCCCCGGGGCACGGCCGCCGTGTGACACAGGCTCCCGGGGCGGCAGACTCCGCTCGGGCCCCCCACGGCGCCGGGGTTCCGCCCACGGCTGGGAGGGAAAGGCACGTGTGCGTCATGCGAGCAGATCACCGGCGAAACGTACGTCATGCGCTTCGGGCCAAGCCGCGATCCGGCCGGCGCGCGTTTCTGCCTCCCTGTTCCCGGGCTGGTATTCCAGAGTTGCGAAGTCCTGGTCGACGGGCCTTGTCTTCACAGGAACATCCCGAGGACACTCTGGTTGGCGTCCGAGCATTCCTTTAAGAGCCGCGATCGGTGATAGTCACGACGGATTAGACCCCGAGGTCTAGAGGCGAGATACGGTGAAACGGAGACTTCGGGTGGGCGGCCCCTCCGGCTACCTCGTGGAGGGCGTTCCATGGGGGCGTTCTCAGGTCTGTCGAACAGGCTCCATGCGGTCACCTCGTTTCGCAGACCTCAGAGTCACAATCCGGCATGTGACAGTCTCCGGTGCCGACCATGGAGGACCGAGCGGATGGGGACATCCGTGGAGAGAATAACGACCAGTCAAGTACCTCGCGAGCGGCTTCGTTGACCCCTCACTTCGGCACATGCGGCGCGACCAGTCTGCGGGTACTCGCTTACAAGCGGCTGACAAATACTGGCCAGGGAACAATGACGGAGCGAGGACACCCGGCAAGCGTTGGCCACCTCTACGACAACAATCCACTCGGTCCTCAGGAGGGGCTTTGGGTCGACAGATTTTTTCGGGCGGGCGGTTGCGCAGCTACGGTCTCAGTCAGGGACTCGCCCTCGGCATCTCGCACCGGCCAGGTGCCGCCGCTGTCACCGTCGAGACCTGGGCGTGCCTGGACGCGATTTCAATGGGCCGCGCCTGGGGCACCAGACCCCATGGGAAGCCGGGAGGAACCGGCGAGTCGCCGAGCTCTCGGCTCCGGCGAACGTGCGGATTCGGCAGACCCCGCAGACGGCCACATGAGCAATCCCGGGTGTAACGACGTTCAGCTGGTGCTCCGGGGTACTCCCATGGACAAGCGAGGGTTCGCGAGAACTGGAAGCGCGCCCGTGATCCGGGACCAGACTGCACACGAGGCCCTTAAGGCGGCCCCGCACAGGTAACCTCGCGCACACGCCCGCCGCGACTCGCGCGTCCAGGGCCCCGCGGCGAGCAAGCGGGCCGTGAATAGCAATAGTGGGTTATCGAGGCTCGCGGCGAATGAGGCTGTGCTGCTGCCGTACGAGCCGAACGGACGGCAGACCGCCTGCTGCCTAGCCCGGAGAGCACGGTCAACCAGCCTGAAGCGGCCGGGGTAGCGGTCCTTCAGATGCGACCCTCCTCAGGAACATCTGTGGAGCGCGGCACGCCCGGGGGCGGTCAACGTGCACCGGCGCCGGTATCAGCACACAAACAAGGAGCGCCCCCCGGCTCCCGCCCGACAAGCAGAGAGATCGCGAGACGCGTTATTCGGTGACTCCGGGGGGTAACGTGAGGTCCAGCTGCAGGGGCCCCCGGGCCGAGGGCAGGTGCGTAACTCGGAAGCCGCCGGTGTCAGTGGTCCAGGGCGGACAGGCAGTGCCGGTCGCGGAGCGCTATGACACCTATGCCTGATCCGTCAAGCGTCGTTCTCACAACGAGTGTTGATTCTCCCTTGCAGGTTATGCAGCCGCGGCCTAGCATCCAGATCAAGGTAGAGAGACGGATCTGTGGCGACGGGGGCTACTCCCAAGCCCATCAAGGACGCCTAACTCTTCGAGTAAGGAACGGGCAAGTACAAGCAGGGCCCAGTCCGGGCGCTACAGCGCCTCCTCTCCAGGCGGTCCGGCGGGTCGGCCGGTGGAGGAGACGGGCAGATCCTCGGGGGGTAGTCGTTCCACGGCCGCACATCGTGGAACGTGATCACAACGACGGGCAGTGCGCGAACTCCGCGGGCCTCAAGTCGTGGCCGCAGGTCCGGGACTGGACGACGGCGGACGTTGGACCGAGGTGTTCAGAACTGAATCTGGCGCGCTGGCTGAGTCAAGGGCAAGGTCACCGCGAAGTCGCTGGCCGCTGCTGCGCGAAGGAGCTCGACTCAAGGGTCGTTGTCGACGATGGCCTGAGCGGGTGGGTGCCTGGAGCAGACGCAAGCTGCGGTCGCGCTAACGGGGGGCGAACTCGACGGGATGCGGGTTCACTGGTACCTGCGAAAGGAGTCGGGGTGAGCTACCGGTACGTCGCCGACGAACGCCTCGAGGAGCGTGGCGCGACCAGCTTATGAGCGGTGCAGGGGCACGACTGAGCGCCACTGCTCACAGCAACTGCAGCTGCGAGAAAAGGCGTCCTTCCGAAGCGAAGTTCGCGGCAGGCACGCATACTGACAGCGGCGCACAGCGGCGCTCCTTCGGCGGAAGCACAGTTGGGCAACCGAGAAGTCGCTGAGCAGCGTTCTCGCGAGCATCGGCGGAGCGCCCGGTCGACTAGAACACATTTTGGGCATTCAGTCGCAACGCCGGGTCTCCGGCCTCGGGGGTATGCGGCACGGATGCGGGCGTCGCGGTGCAGGCGTCGTGACGGGTCCTGGATCGCGGAGGTGCTACTGCGCTGGCTTGGACCGGGAGCCTTGCTGTCTCCGGGATGCCCGGAAAAAGGGGCCCCTATTGCTCGAACTGCCCGCACTGTTTGCGGGCGCCTTCGCGCGCGATGCCTCAATTACGCTCGACCAGGCGGGCGTCACCTACGCGATTTCGGATGCTCAACTGACGACCTCGTAGGCGTGCTCTACGGGGGGTTGCCGTGCCTGGCTGTACAGCGTGTTGCGCCAGCGGGGGACCCGCAGGCGACATCGGCGATGTCGGAGGGCACAGCGACGCTCTGAGAAGAAATGTGCCGTGCTGCGCAAAGCCGGTGCTAGCGTGCCTGGTCAGATCGACGCTCCTCGCTGGAGAGTCGTCTGCTCGTGCGGCATGTGCTGATGATCACGCTCCGCAAGTGCGAGCGCTACCCGGTGATCGCACCTGATGGTATTGGAGTGCGCTGAGCACACATCGCGGTGGTGGGACGCAATCGGGGTGGGGACCGGCGCAAGCTCCACACTTCCGCATCCAGGGCGGTGTGCGGGTACCATGAGCACCCGGATGGTTGCGGTGCAGATGCTGAGTCGCTGAGATCGATCGGAGGATCACCAGAAACACGCGGGAAGCGACGTACCGGCGTAATGGACGGATTGGAAGCCGTGGCGGGGCCCTCGCGGCGTCCGCGTACAGCCCCGGCGCTGGCGGGCCCACTTCGGGACGGTAAGGGTGGAGCGCGGCGTGGAGCAACAACGGTCCTGTGGCCAAGGTTAGCGCCAGCCAATCGGCGATGCAGCGCCCGCCAGAGTGATCGATGTGATGGTTCCGAGTCCCTCGCAGCGGGGAGACATCTTCGTCGTGAACCGCACAGGGCGCGGAGCAGGTGCCGCGCCGCATCCGCTCATAGGGCTTGGTCTCGGTGGCGGGTCGCGAAGGCAGGTCCCATGCTGGCTGTGCGTGGGCGGGTCGGCGGTGGTAGGCGATCCTCTCTATGGTAGAGACATGGCCTTCTGCGGGGGCCAGGCGGGCGGAACGGCCGTTTCACGGGCCGTTGCGAGTTCGGCGTAGAGGGTCTCCTCACGGGCACGAAAGCAAGGTGCTAGCGGTAAGGCGCCAGCGGGTGGCCGGGGGCTGGGTTGGAAGAAGTACAGCGGTGGCGTGTTTTGCGGTGCGTGCTGTCTTGGGACATGGTGTGGCGGACGATGCGTTTGCGTCGGGTTCGTCAGTTGGGTGCTTGGTACTTCGTGCATCTACTCCGTATGGTGTCCAGGTTGGATGCGAGAGGGGAAGAGACCAATTCGTGTTCGTCGCGGCCAGCGTCGAAGCTGCGCGAGGCGGGTCGACAAGAAAGCTTCGTGCCCCTGCTCGCCCGCCTGACGCGGCTGTACCGCTGGTTGCCTTTGATTCTTATGCCAGAGTAGGGCCGTGTAGCCCCGATGGTCTCCATGACAGTGGATATCAGGGTGATCCGGGCGTGTCAGATGTAAGCGCTTTAACTAGCCCCGAGGCATTACGTCCGGAGAACGTGCGTCGGACGATGGAGGGACGCCCGCGCCCGGTCGCAGCCGTCTTGCGAGCCGCCAGGAGGCAGAAGGGGTTCCGGCCGGGCGCTGGATGGGCCAGCGGCCTTGCGGCGCTCGACTATGCAGACGGGCGAAGGAAGTCGACGAGGCGGCGTCGCTTGCAGCGACAACCTCTGTTCGGCCATGGGCCGCGGCGCCACCGGAGACGGACCGGACGAGGCCGACCTGCTGCGGCGGGCGCTCAGAAGAGGCTTAGAGGCCTGGCGGCAGAGTCGGCTGCCGAGTGAGCGTCAGGGGCGTCGGTGGAACTCTTGTGCTCTCGGGCCGAGCGCAGCGGAGCATGAAGCGCCGTACGGTCATTGCGTGGGGGATGAGAGAGACCGGTGGTGTCGAGGTGACGGGCCGTGGAGGTCCACAGGGTCGACGATCAGCGCCTTCCGGGTGCTCGTCCCGTAGAATGGGTGTGGTGAAGTGCGATGACGGCGAGGTGCCTGTGGCGGCGGCTGATTCGAAGCACAGTGGCGGTAGCCGTCACGTCGTCGCGATGTGATAGAACCCGGCGGTGCCCGGCTGCCCCGGCGCGTCCGGCACAGATGGAGAGCCCTCTGAGCGCGCGTCTAGCAGAAAGTCGCGGGGCTTGCCGCAGCGCAGCCATCAGCTTCGGCTAGGCAACTCCGCGTGCGTAGGACTTGCCGGTGGTGGTGGAGGGCGTGCTAGGAGAGGCCGGCGGCGCGCTGAGCTCCGCAACCGAAGAGGCCACCCCTTGTCCCACAGGAGAACCAGATCGCGTGGTCTGGCGTCCATGGGTCTAAACGCCCTCGTCGGTGTCGCGCTCTGGGTCCTGGTGTCAGGTGGGTCGGTGTTGCGGCGGCCTCGGTCCGCCGCTAGTCCGTCGGCGCTGTGGGCGGCGGCCGCCGGGGCGCTTGCCGCGTCAGCTGCTGTGGATCGAGCCGCGGCCGTGTCGCCGTGAGGCGGATCGCTACGCTGCTGGTTCATTGTTCGTGCACGGCGGCGCTGCAGTCAGAAGCGTAGCGACCAGATCCAGCACTCGCCTCGCTGTCGCGACATCCTGGAAGAAGGAGTTGGTCTGGCTCCGAAAGTCGTACTTCCCCCGCTCACTGCCACCCTTGATGGTCCGGGGCGGGAGGGTGGCGGAACGTAGGGCAAGCGAACGGCTTGGCGGTTCCCTGGCCAGTATGGGTCCTGACAGAGCCGGAGCAGCGGCCCTAGATGGAGAGGAATGCTCGGCCTCGGTAGAACCGAGCATGGCGCTTGATGTCCGAAGACGAATGATAGCGGCCGGAGTGCTGGAATTGTCCCTCGGCGCAGTGAGACGAGATACTGCATCAGACGAGGGCACCAGGACTCGACGGATCCTACCTCAGTCCTGTTGCCAAGTCGTCGTGCTGCTCCGGCCCCGGCTCGAGAGGTCACTCAACGAAGCTCGTAGCCCTGTGCCCCTTCTCTGGTAGATAAGGGACCTCCGTCCTTGCGAGGATCTTGCCCGGCAACGGCGCGCGGGCGACTGGGCGGGAGCCGCACAGGGCAGTCGGCCGCATGATGGTAATGTGCACTGGCGTGCGTGGACGTCGCCGGGGAACCAAGGTGGTTTGAGGTGATTGCAGCTGGAGACCGGGTCGGAGCCGGGCAAGCCACGCCCTGTAATTCACTGCGCGCCGCGAAGACTCGGTCGCACTCGGGTCAGGATAAGGGCGCTAGTGTGCGAGAACTGAATCGACCGAGTATCTCTTCTGGCCGTGCGCCGGCTGGTCAGCTTGTCGAGCAGCTTCGTCCGGCTGGTGCCGGCCGAGGGTTTCCCCGGCGGCGTGTGTAAGACAGCACATGACAGTGCTCGGTCCGTTCCCGCATCGTCCTGGAGCCGCCCTTGGTCCCATCAATGTTACTCGCTGATCTCTTGCAGAGCCCGGACAAGCCCAGGTAGTAGCGCGGGCCCGTGGAAGGGCGGCGGATCCATTGGCCTCTCGGCTTCGCATTCCAGATAACTCACCGAGGTGCGCTGGTCGCCTCGTTGCGAACCTCCGCCCGAATGCTGGCGGCACCAGACGCTGCCGGGCTAGTGCCGGATTCGGACCGCGGGCATTCCCCGGCGACAGTCTCCGGCGAGCGTGGGCATTCTCCGAGCCTGCCCGCTCGGGGCTCGGCAGGGCAGCGGGTGAAGTCGAGTACGCCGCTCGCAGAGTCGTGCCGAGGCGCGGGTACTGTCTCGCGTGCGGTGGTCGCGCGAGGCAGCTGCGCACACCCAAACCGCCAGACGTGCGGGCGGGCCCGACCTTCCACCGAGTGTGGTCGGTCCACCGGCGCCGTTCGGGCGTAAATCGGGGGCGGAGTTAGCCCTGGCGTCGCGCGCTGGTGGGCGCCCATGGGCGTATCCCCCCTAGCGCGACCTCGACAGGACGAGGCTATCGCGTGCCCGCGGTCGAGGGCATGATTCCTCTCGACATGAAGGCGGCACCTGAGCGGGATCGCGTCGATCCGTACACGTTGGCGAAGTCGACTCCCTGCGCATAGCCAAGTGTGTCGCTCCGGCGGGAGTATCAAGACGGGTGTTACAACCCAGAGCGCGGGACTGGGTGGAAACCAGCTCCGAGCGTAACTTGGGACGCAGCGCGCGTGGATGCGCGGGCGCGGCGTCCCGAGGGGACGGCGGTGTCTGACGTGACGAGGGCGCGGACGGCGGGTCCTGGGGTGGCCCGCCGGGGCTCCGACGCGCAGATCGGATCGAGGCGCCGGAGGGCTGAGTAACCTTCCGTGCAGGTGCCACCGAGAGGCCGATGGGGCGCGTCGACGCAGAGGGACGCGGCGGGCCTGACGCGTCGCGGACGCCGTATCGAAGGGGCGCCCGTCTGGGGGACGGCCACCGGGTGCGGGTTGCGTGAACTCGACGAATCGAGACGATAGTACGGTGTCCGAGGGGCACGTCGGCGGAATGGCACGGGTGATCACCAGAACTCGCGAGGGGCTGCGCGCTGGAGCCCGACCACGGGTCGGGCGCGGGTCCACGTGCGTCCCCCGGATAGTAAAGCACCGGCGTGGGGCCGCGACAATCTGGTGGGAGTGGACCGTGCAACCTGAAGAATCGGGGACACATGAGAGTTGGACACTACCTGAGAGTCGCGGCGAGTGGCGCCCGAAGTATCCCCACGGACGGTGGCGTTCTCTGATAGAGCAGCGCGAGTTCAGTGATGAGGGGGGCCCCACTGCGACGACTGCTAGCGCCCTCCGTCCCTGACAGCGGCCGAACTTGACGAAATCTTCGAGAGGACGACTCACACGGGTCGTGCTTCCTGGAGGGCGAGCGCGCCGGAGCGAGGTTAGTGCCGAGCGTGGAGCCGGACCGCGGCCGCCGCTGTGAACCGAGGTGCGCTCCGCCGGCCCCCGAGTGAGCGCCCCGTGGACGGTGGTGGCGCATCGGGGATAGGCGCACGGCTGATCGGTGCCGCACCGCCGGAACCACACGGGGAGCGAGCGGACCGGGGCGACGGGCCACCGGGACAGGGGGTGGCTCTCACGACCACCGGCAACGACGATTGGACTGCGGGTGGTGGGCTAGAGTGGTGGGCTCAGGTTCGCCGGACGATCGATTAGAGTGGACAGCCGCCACAGCGAACGTCTCACCCACCGCGCATAGCCTCCGCGGCTGGTCCGCGGCGTACATCCGGGTGGTCGGGTCCGGAATGAAACAGCTTACGCGTCGACGACGGTGGCTCAGTGCACTTGCCTTGGCTCGGGCTCGCCCCGCTACCGCGGCCAGGTCGTTCCCGCCACGGCGCGTGGGGCGGTGGGGTGCGATCGCGTGGTTCGGTGCGTGGGGCGTGCACCCTCTGATGGTGTTCCTCAGACGTCCCGTCAAGCGGGGACCGCCGAGAGCTATCCCCCGCCTCAGTCCCGCGCGACAAGGCGTAAGCGGCTCTGCCTCCGTCCGGCGTGCCGGCCCGGTGCCAAAGATGTCTCGAAAGGCAGCAAGGCAGGTTCGCAGCGGCACAGGTGGTGTCGGCTCTCCGCCGGAGTTTCGAGAGCGAGCAAGACAGGGGAGAGCGTTCCCGTACCACACTGCGGGCCACGCGCTCTCATGTAATCGACAACAACTTTGGAGCTGGTGCAGGGGCGCGCGCTGTGGGGAGAGCAGGAGGCGTGCATGGCGCGTGCTCAACCGGTACTGGGCGGGGCTGCCGCGTGGTGTACGGACGTCGCCTGCTGCGACGGGACACCGTGCGCCGCCAGCAAGGCATCGGGGCTCAGCGCCCCAGCATCGACCACAAAGACGCTAAGACCGATGTTGCGTCCGCGCCTTGCGGGGGGGCCGGCGTCAGCCCGCGTACGCACACGCGGCGACACACGCGCGCAGTCCGCATTTGTCGATGTCGCTGGCTGAACGAGTACCGGGCATCCGTGATCGCTCAGGTGACCTGCGTTTCCCTAGACGCACGGTTGGATCCTGCCACAGGCCACGGTCGAGTCGCGGATCCTCAAGGACGGGTGCGAGGTGGGGAGTCTGCCGCCGCTGCCCCACATCCGATTGGGCTGTTTGATCCCCGCCTGGAGCGTGAGCAGTGCCGCGGGGACGAAGACGCGTCTAGCGCCGAACGTTCGCTAGAAACCGAACCCGGTGGACCGGGGCTGGGAGCGAACGTCAGCGCGCAGCCGGAGGGTGTGTGCGATGACAATCCGGCCAAGGCTCACGCGCCGTCCTTCGGCGGTCGAGCCCGCCAAGGGGTTCGTGGGGCTCGCACCGTCATCTCAAAAAAACGGCGACGGCGCACGCTTTGGCAGTACAGCACGGAGCCGACGCGAGATAACCTCACACGACACTAGGGCTATCTTACCTGCTCGGAGGTCGCAAGTTACCTCGCACCGTACCGCCAGACGCTCTTAGACTCTTTATCCTTGGGTCTGTCCTGTAAAGAGTGTGGTGGGAGGAACTACTTGGGCAGGGGTTGGCGGGTGGCAGAGACGCCACGCTTCCTCAAAGGGGCGCGCAGAGCACCTGGTAGAGCAAGGAAGAAAGAGGAGGAATGAGGGTTTGGGTAGACGGCTGGCGGGGCCGCTGTGCGAGCGAATACGAGCGCAGACGAGGAGGCCGGCTGGCTGATTGAGGGCGAGGCGTTGGACGCACAACCCGTACGGCGGGTCGCGTCGCGATACATGGTCATGCCTTCATGGTGGGCAGTCATGAACAGCTCCAGAACCAGGCAGCGATCTATCGTTCGGCGACGGGCGCGAAACACAACGTGAAGAACTGATGGCCATCTACTCTGTTACACGGCTGCGGCAGTGCCAGGGCGTCGTTCGTCAGGGACCGCGCGCGCGAGTAGGCGGCGCGCAAAACAGCGCGGGCTCATCGGTCCACGAGCTGGTACGCCAGCCCTTGTACGGCTTCCCCTCGGCTCCGTCGTAGTCGACGACGAGGGCGGCGGCAGCCCGCTCTTCGACACGCGCCGTGGCATAGACTAACCGTATGCTGTGGCAGGCGCCGGCGCGCTTCGGCCGGTGCGTCGGCTCCTCTGGTGAGACATGCGGTGCTGCGGCGACGGCCACGCTGGTCGCCGCAGGCCCAGCGGGAGCGCCTCGCGAGAGCACCGTGGATCCGGCAACGTCTCCTGCAGCAACAATCCGGGCCTCTGCTGGTGGCGAGGTGGCCGAGGGCGGTTCGCCTAATGAGAGCGGAGGCTACCGCGCTACGCGGCCGGCTGGTAGCAACGATGGCTAGCGCATCGCGCTGGCAGGACGGCACGCGCGGTCGGAACGCTGAGCGCGCATGAGGCGTCGCGGCACCTCAGCTGGTGTCTGCAACTGCTGCCCGGTACTGCTGCGAGATCTAGTGATGCCGATCCACGCGGCAGCCATAGTGCAGAGAGTACTGTAGCGTAAGCTGGCAGCGGTCCATCCGCTGCGATGTGGCCTTCGCCGTTCACGCGCTGCCCTGCAAGCCGGCCGGGTGAAGTCGAGAGGCTGATCGGATTCGATCCGGAGTCCTACGAGGCCGTGGATCCGCGAGGTGTGCTTGCGGCTGCGGCCCGCTGAACGCCGCCCGGCCGGGGGCGCGCGGCGCCGCTTGTGCGTTCCTCTTGTGCGATGATCACCGCCGGAGCTGCGCCGGTTTGCTGCTGCCTCGTACGTCCTTCTGCCCGGGTCGCGCCTTCGCCACCCGGCGCGCCGGGGATCGGTTCCGGGTGCGCAAGGGCGGCGGCGAGGACGGTATGCGGGCTGGCCCGCGCCCCGCACCGCACGAGAGACAGCAACGCCCGGCCGCGTAGGTTACAGCACAGTGCAGGAGCTGCCCGCCTCGGGAGACCCCGCACGTTGGCGGCGACGCACGCCGCCCCGGTGCCCGTGGCTGCATCGACGGCTTACCTACGCCCTCAAGCACGCGCTGCGCCTTTTTCGTGCGGGCGAGTGAGCCGGAGGTGGCAGGTCACGCGGCCGGAGACAGCCGTAGTGGCGCCCCCGTGGTGCCCACAGGCCGTCCGGGAGGCGCGACGCCGTGCTCTGTTCCACCCACTCGGCGCGGCCACCCGCCCGTCCCGAGCCTGCAAAGCTGACCCGCACTGTGGCAGGGGGGCGGCCGGCGGGGCCACACCTTTCGACCGGAAGAACCGATCAAAAATACGGGCGGGCTGAAGCTCCAGCAGCAAGGCCCGGCGGCGGCACGTGTTCGCAAGGCTTCTGGCGTAACGCTCCCGCAAGCCGCTCCTGGAGGGCAGCGAGTCGGCGAAGACGCCGGCGCTCCCGCCCTGGCCGAGAACGTCGTGTGGGGACGTAGCAAGGGAGGGACCCTCGAGGCCTCATCGAGAGGCCGTGCCCGAGTAGGGACGAAACGAAAGTAAGGCCGCTCTCGGAATGGCCGCCCAACCCGATGCGCGACGGGGGGCGGGCCGCGCTAGACGCGTAACCACGGTAGTGACTCGGGCCACTGGGTCAGCGCATCGGACGGATCTGGCAGCCGCAGCAAAATGGTGTCTCCTATGACAAGCCGCCCGCAACCTGGAGCCAAGCGACGGCGGTGGCCATCGCACCGCCGGCCTCGGCCCCGTCGCAGTCTGCGCGCCGCGGCAGAGTTGTGATCACCAGCGCAGCCGCCGCGTAGCCTGAGCTCCGCCGCGTGCCAGCAGGGCCGGACGCCCCCCATAAGGATCCAGCGTGGTGACCTGTCGGTGGCGCGCAAAGCGCGTCGCGTTCGCGGAACCGCCGTGGGCGCCTCCGGCGTCGACGAGGGCCGCCGGCCCGACTGGTCGCCACCTGGAGTCACGGATGGCGAGGGGACAGCCGGGGCCACCGAGGCTGCCCGACAGTACGCTGATGCGTCGCGGCGTTCTGTGTCGCGAAGCTGACGACGGTCTCTCTGTGTCCTGCGCGAGGTAGAGCGCGGCGCGGCGGCGAGTTAGGCCGACTATTCGCCGCGCCTCGCCGACTGGTCCCCAGCTCTGCTCAGTGACCAACTGCCCGAGCCGATGCGCTGGGCGTTGACTCTGGTAACCACTGGACGCGTCGACCGCGGCGCGCGCAACACGCGCCTGTGCTGAAGCGCCCGTGATGCGGCGGCTGTGGGAACGATCAATAATACCGCCCTTCGCGCCGAGGCCTTTCCTGCTACTTCTGGCCGGGGTGGGAGTGCGGACCAGACCCCGAGATTCGAGGCGTCCGCTACGGAAGGGCCGTGGTAGGGCCGACGTTCCTCGCCCCGCCGGAAGGTGCGTGCCGAGCACACGCGACGCGCAGGTCGGGATAGTCGCGAGAGCAAAAAGCGGGCGGATGCTCGGTTCACAACACCGGCCTGCGCGATGAGCGCGCCCCGCTCGACCGCAGTGCCGGATAGACCACGGGGGACGGTACCTCCATCGTCACAGAGTACGCATCGCGTGTGTTGAGGGGCGCCGAGCTGAAGCCGGGCATCCGCAACTCGTCTGCGGCGGTCGAGGGCGAAAACAGGCACGCACCGTCAGGACTCCGGCGGCCGTTGGTCCGCGCCGCACGGGCTCCACCGCTATTCGGGTCAACAGAGTTCGAAGAGCGCGACGGCGTGGACTGGGAGGACGCGAGGGGCCGTAGATCCTCGAGCTCACTGTGGCGGCTGGCTCCGTACTGCCCATGCGCGGTTGTCGCCCAGGTCATGGTTCTCGAACGGACGACCTCGGAGGTCTGACCGAGCGGCCGCGCGGGGAACTTCTGGGGTTAGGCTGACCTGCGCCACGCGGCGCAGGGCGAAAGGCTCCGGCCTGCGCAGACCGGGCGGTGACCGGAGAACCACGTCGCTCGACGCCGTCCGAGGGCGGGTTGTACCGAGTCGCGCTCGGAGCAGCGACCAGCGATCGGCCTGGCCGACGGAACGTCGTCCGGCGCGAGCGAGCCGTGGACTCGATTCGCAAATGCGCGGGTGGCGAAGAGTTCGGCGGTGAAACCTCGGTCCTGAAGTGGCTCGCTCGGGGCCCCTGACTCAGGCAGGCGCCTTTCGCGCGGCGGGGGATCAGGAAGAGTTCTCAGGCGTGGTGCGCGACATCTTGGATGGTGTGTCGCGACAGGAGGGACTCGGAGGCCGAGAAAGGCCCGAGGCTGCGACAGCATCCCTGTGAGTATGGAGGTCGTCACGTGCACGATCCACACGCGGTGCCGACGGGCTTCCTGTACACGTCGCCGCTTGCGGGCCGTTTGCCCTCCGACCGACCTTATGTCCGAGCCGAAGACGTACCCAGCCGACTCGGCTGCGTAAAATGTCAGGCCCTGGATACTCCGGCCCGGCCGTGACAGCGCGGGCCTGTGGCCGCACCGCCCTGCTGCGGCAGCTCCGAAGCCAGCGCGAGCGCAGGTCGGCTTGGCCCGTGCGAAATACCGTGCCCTCGGTGAGGCACCCTCACTGGGCGATCCGCAGGCAGCAGCGGCAGCTGCGAGCCACACCCGCGCGCGTGCTGCGGCACGTTGACCTAAGGGAGCAGCGGTTCATCCCAGGTCAGGGCACCGCAACCGCCCGTAGCCGGCTCTCCACTCGGGCGAGAAGGGTTGGCGCACTGACGATGGATCCACAAGGATGCCGACGTGCCGGCGTTCGGCTGTACGCGTCGAAAGTTCCGTGGTGTGAGAAAACCCAGGGCAGTCGGCTTGGGCCGCTCCGCTTTGCGGCTCAAGCTCGCGGCCTCGGGCGGGTCGGACTCGCGCTCGCTGCTATCCGCGTAGGGCCAGCGCTCCAGCGTCGGTTCCCTTGCCGCATCGGACGGGCCGAAGCAGGCGCATCGAGGAGGACCTTGGACGTTGGTGGGCAGAACCACTGCGTGGCGCTGAGAATCCCTAACCGTGCGTGCGGTCCGCTGATGCCGCTGAGGATCTCCGGCAAGACAGGCACGCACGTCGGCGCCCGCGTCCGCCAGGCCGGCTGCCGGCCGTCATCGCGGGCAGCATGTCGTCCAGGTCGGCGTGGGGTAGCTCAACGCCCCAAGCTCGATCCGACGGCGAGATCTCACCGCCCACCCATCCGGTCCGTCCCGCCTGGGCCGAGGTCGAGGCAGGTGTCCGAGCAAGGCGTTCGAGGCGGCTTGTCCCGCGGCCGCGTCCAGGGCGTGCCCGTGTGTCCGCCAGTACGAGGCGGGTGCTCGCCGGACGTCCCGACGGTTGCGGAGCCAGCTAGCTGGCGGGCTGCGACGATCGCGCAGGCCCAGCGCCAAGCGGCCGCTCGGTCGAGTATGCGCCGCGTGGTCGGACTCAGCCCCTCGGGTCGCCGGTGGAGGGGTCTCGCGAGCAGGCGGGGGGATTCACAGCCCGTCGGATGGAGACTCACGGTAGTGTCCGAGTTGGCGCGCAGCCTTGGGTAAGATGGCCAGGCTGGGCGGCACTGGCGACGGTCGAGGGCGGTACCGAGTAGGCCGAACGGGAGCGTCGCGTCGCTAAGGGGTGCGCGCGAGTCTTGGTGGGAGTATGTCGGCGAGAGGGACCAGGTCTAGGCGACGAAGAGTAGCGACCTCGAGCCTGAGCAAACCCGCCGGTTGGCGCCTCCGTCGGCAGCGCAGTGCTATGCGATGCGGCTCCATCGGCGAAAGTCTCGTCGGCCAGGTGGACGTCGGTCGCCGGCATCCCGGTTTGCGACGCGCAAAATGCATGTGATCGGGCCATGCCCGCACCGGACTCGGCGGCGCCGGGAGCGGCAAGGGCTGCGGGGCGCGTCCGTTGGCGCGTCGTGGGTTGTGACTCGGCTGTGTGGGAGCCAAGCTCGTGCTCCGACCCACGGCCTAGCGTCAGCGGCGCGTCGCCGTGCTCGGTCTCGCGAGCGTCGCGTCGAGGCGTGGCCTCGTGCTTGAGCCTGTGTGCGGCCTGCGTAGGGCGGCGCTCCGTCCGATGTAAGCGCGTGTCGGTATCCGGGGCACGCGTTGCACGTGAGAGGGTGTCAGGCCGGCCGCGGAGCTGGCCTGCAGACGATCCGCTCGGGTACGCGGACGTGGCGCTGGCGCGCGACGATGAAAGCCCGATCCTCGCGCGCTGGTCGCTGGGTGACGGCCCGGGATCAAGGCCGGCCGCGCTGCGGCGGAGTCCGGCGCTGCCTCAGTCTGGCGACTTGTCTCTCAACAGGTCGCGCTGCTCGCCCGCCGGTGGATCGAGCGCGGCGCTCCGGGTCTACCGGCACTCTACCGACGGTCTGCCGGCGCGGCGGTTCCGCGGGAGTGCAGCGCGGCCGTCAGAGACCGATGCGCCGGCGCTTCATGGGCACACCCTTGCCACGTCGCCCTTGTGGGACATCCCGCCGCACCGACGCCGAGCGTCGACACGGGCATCTCGCCGGCTCGCTCTTCATCTACGCACGCGAGCGTCGCGCGTGTCCTCTTATGAGGCCCAGGTCGCACGCCGAGCTCATCGACGCCCTGACTGTACCTGCGCGAGTCTCTGCCGTCGGCGTGTCGCGAGGACGCTTGGTTGTTCGGAGACTCACCGAGACCTTGGACGCAGGAGGTGAGACGAGACGGTGGACGCTACTTCTCGCGTCTGTCAATTCCGTCTTGCTTGCCTAGAGGTGCGCTTCTGACCCGGGTGTCTGCCTTGCCCTACGCCGCCTGTGGTGCCCGGCGCCATTGGCCGCGCAGAGGCGCCACGGCCTGGCACGACCACGCGCAGGCGCGTGCTGCACAGAAGACCCGAGCCCGACAACCCTGTCGGTACAAACGCAAAGCAGCGCTGAACCCTATGCCTCAGCCCGAGGCGATCTCCGGCCTCCGCAACCTGCCCTCGCCCGACGGTTGATCTCGCCTCACGACCGGGACGGGTGCACTGCAACGGTCGCTGGCGACTGACGGAGCGACCGGCCAGAGGCGAGCCGACCTTGCGAGCTGCCCGGTGGCAGGCGTGCCCGGTCACGGCCACGCCGGCGCGGCGTCGATCCTGCGCCTAGCCTGGGTCGCTTCACGCGACGGCAACGTCTGCGGTACGTCGATCGCCAGCATCACGTCTACGTCGTCGACCTCCCGTGCGCCCGCACTCGAACTGACCAAAACCGGGAACGCCACCGCGTAGTCGCCCTGGGCATGTTCGCCGTCTCTCTCCCAGGTGTACAGGGGCGCCGTCCGCCACGAGCGCCGGCCCTCCCGCCGATGGCCGTCCGGCTGCTCCCACCGGCGCTCTGCACATACGGAGCGGAGCAAGCCGCGGCGGACGGTTTTCTTGGGCAATGATCCAGGGGAGTTCACGCCGGTGCCGAAGTCATTGGGATGCAGCGTCGAGCCCGCATGCACGGGAAGGGGTATGTCCCGAACGTCGTCGCCAGCGGACCAGGACCTTCGAGACCGGCGAGTCGCGGGCTCGGCGTGAAGAGCACCCTCCTCTCGGCCCTCCCCGGTGGAGCCGTCGAATGGTCCGACGTGCACTGGGTTGAACGAGTTCGCCTGAACGAAGTCGCTGGACGCGATGCACGAACGCGCCCCCGCTCCTCCGGACGCTTATCCCGCCCGCCCTCCTCCTCGCACGCTCTACCTCGCGCAGAGCGCGGTATCCGTCCGAGTCCAAATCTCGCGGGAGGGAAGCGACGCTGAGGACGTACGGCGCGCGTGTGCCGACCACAGCGTAGACGCCCCCGTGAGGGGAGCGCCGTCGGCGTCGCGCGCTACCAGGTTTGAGAGCGCAGCCGCCGCGTTTCCTGAACCGAGACGGCGGGCAGCACCTGGCAAAATGTGGAAACCAGGCATCGTGCCAAAGGGCGTGGCCGAGCTCGGGCAGATGTGATCGCCGAGCTCTACGCCACAGGTCACCGGAAGGAGTTGACCCGTCGCTTCTGAGGTCTGGCGCGGTCACGCTGCCCGCCCTGCGCGGGAACGTGGTGGTTGGCGGCCGATCTGGGGACGATCCCGGCGGCGCGAGTGGGCGCAAGTTGCGCAGGGCGTTGGGGGCGCCCTTGGAGCGTCGTGCCGAGCCGGCCATAGGGCTTGATGCGTCCTGACCTGGTATGCTCGTCTGCCCGTCTTCGTGTATCCCCTGCCGGCTTGTGCGGCGGTGCGGGGTTGAGCACTAGTCATGCGCACGCAGCGCTGGGGCCCTGGCAGTCTCGAGCCGGCTCCGGCCGAGCTTGCGCCTCTCGAGCCATGCCGGTTCCGCCGACGCTTGCTCTCAGACGCGGCGCGCCCGACGGGCGCGCACGGGTACGCTGCAACGTGGACTGTTGTGCCGCCGCTGCACCGGCCTGGTCGTTCGACGAGTCCGGAACGCACAGAGCTGCCTTCCTTAGTCGCTGCGGTGTGGGTCACCGCTGTCATCGGCCGGAGCGGCGCGCGCCGCGCCCCTCGGCAGCGCCGCGATGGTGGACCGCAGCGCGGGCGCAACTCAGGAGCCGTGGTCCTCGCTCGCCGCCACATGCGTCCGGGGCGCCGTCAGGTCTCTGGTTATAACTTGTCATGCGTCCAAGAGATTCGACCGAAGTGAGCGCTACGGGTCGCAGGATGCTCTCGTATATCGACCTCAGTCGGAGCCTCTGGGCAAGCAAACTGTGCTGTGCCCAAGAATGCGCGCTCGCGTCCGTCGCTGAAACGGTTGAAGCACGCGTGTCCACAGCAACGCTAGCGTGGGTCTGTGGAGGCGTCGGTGGTGCGAGGCTCTGCGTGGGGCCTTCCCCTGATCGCGCGCGCTGGGCCGCATCGTGGCTTGCGGGTATACTGGTTCGGCCACGGTTCGGTCGTGGAGCTGTCGTGCTGGTGGAGCCGAGCGGCGTGCCGGAAGGCGACGGCGCAAGGACTCGCGCTCCGTGCGCTAGCTTCACCGTCCGTTTTGCGACAGGGAGACGTGATTGGGGCGCTCCTGTGCGACCGCGCAGGCCGCTCCGTTGCCCCGGATCGGGTCTGGACGACGATCGCTTTGCGCTATTGCACGGCGTGAACTTGCTGCGAGCGTCGTGGTCCTGTGCCCCCGGCGGCCCTGGCGCGCACTAAAGGGGCGTGTAGGTGGAAACCGCTGGCCGTCAAGGCCGGAGAGCTGTGGAATTGCGGGGAGCGCCTTTCCTCGAGGAGGTCGGCCGAGACTGTGCGTGCGCGGGTCAGGTGGCACCGCAGGGCTGCGGGGCTCGGGATAGCCTCAGCTTGCTTCCCGCACACAAGCTCGCCCCCGGCGGTCGCGGTGGTGTTGCGTCCGACGCTGCGCAGCGAAGGCGTCGACTGTCGACAGATGACTGGAGCACGCGCGACATGAAACGCGATGTCCGCTCAGGTGCCTTTGTTGACCGCGGCGCAGGCGTAGTCACGGTCAAGAAATCGCGTGCCCGCACTCCGAGCGCTGCGAGCTCGTTACAGATCGGTACTGGAGCAGTGATCCGAGCGTGCGCCCGGTAACGCTCGGGGGCCACCCTCCGCGCCAGTGCGCACCACCGTGGTTCACGGTGACTCACCCTAGTCACCAGCAGGATCGAGGCCGGGTCTCACGGACCTGCGGCGTAGACGGTTCGTCTAGTCCGCTGTGCCCGCTCCACTCCCACGCACGGTCACGTCGGGTGAGGATTACGGCGACGGAACGAATTCCATTCGGACATCAGCGCCGAGGGCAGCTTCAATGCACCGACGATGTATCTACCGTCGGCAGCGCATGATCATGGACCGAGGAAAATACAAGCAGTTCTGGGCGAAAGGACAACGTGTCTAAGGCCGAGCGCGGTCTCAGCACCACGCGGGTCGCGCTTATCGCGCTTCTTCTGCAACGAGCCACTGGCCAGCCGCTCCGCGCTGGTGTTCTGCGCTCCGTCAGCTCGACATCTCCTGACTGCGGTGCGCATTCGCGGTGAGCTCCGGCCAGGCTATGCTCCTATAGATGACCAATTCGGCATGGCGGCTCTTGGCCACCCGAGCGCGTACAGAGTAGGGTTCCGTATGCGATGCGGCCCCACTCTAGTCCGGCGTGAGTGCTAAAGCGAGCGGACTCCGTGGCTAGCGGGTCGACATCTTGGTCTGCTTCTCGTGAGGCTGCGTGGGGGGCGTGCGCGGGCGAGCGAGTGGTGGGTAGTTGGTGCGAGACTGTCTCGCACTCGCGTGCACGTTTGTTGAGTGAAGATCATCTGGTTCCATGTATCGCAGGAGGCGGCTGTCGTGTGGACGGTCCGGAACTACACATCTGCTGTGCGAGCTGACGGCGGCGCGTAGAGCGTCCGGATTCACTCACGACTCCTGAGTACGTCTGAATCATGCGAGTTGCTAGAAGCGCCGGTAGAGAACGTCTGGAGACTTCCGCGGGGAGACCTGAGTGGCAGAAAGGTTGTTGGTCGCTCCTGTCATCGCTATCGAGAAGGGGGCCTCTAGGGGCGTTCGCAACTTGCGAGCAGCACACTATGCGCATTCCCCTGATCGATTGGCACGCACAGGCGAGGCTCTTCTGCTGACCCGGACACGCGGCGGAAAGGCGCGCTGACGTAGAGCTGCCATGGTCTCGCGTTGTCGTGCGATTGTCAGTGGGGATGTCTAGTCAGTGGCCCCGTCACACTGGGCCTTCATCGCGTCGTTGCCGCAATCCGCGCGATTCGATTATGCCAAGCGTTTCCTGTCTGGACACGCCGTTCTGTCCACAGAGCAGTGAGGTCTCGGGGATTTGCGGTTGATTCAATTCTCGGACTCACTGCGGGAACGGACGGTAGAACTAACGGTTAGGCCTCTTGAGATCCGGAGGATCACACCGCCGACCACGTTCTCCGCGAGGCTCCGAACGTCGTTCTCGAGACGAGTGAGCGTCGCGTGAGTGACACACGGTCCCTCGCGAGTAGCGGGCGCGTACAACGTGGCGCCGAGAGTCGCGCCGCCGCCTGGCGCCTGTTCAGCGACCCCTCGCTCGCCACAGCGTGCTTCTCGCGTCGCCGAGTCGTGTTCACCGCGTCGCGTCCACACGCTGAGGGCCGTCCGCCACAAGGGCGCGGATCTACACGCGTATGAGATTGCCTCGCTTCACCGCAGGCTTCTCGAGTGGCCCACGCATGGCGCGCGGGCGGCCGCACGGCTGAGCACGACACGCATAGTGCACCGCGGTCGTCTCAGCCGCACGGAGCGGCCGTCTGCGGCTCCTCATGCCCTCGTCAAGGCATCGGCCATGTGGAGCCGGGAGGGCTGTCGCCCGGGGCCGTCGCTCTGGCTGTGGAGAAGGAGGCTCGCGAGTGCGTCCGCATCCCCCGGGTACGCGACCGCGTGGCGATCGCGCAGGGCGACGCGCGGGAGTGGACGCTGCCGGAGGCTCCCGTGCACGCTGCTCCGGTGGTCGTGTGGTCGGACGTGGCCCGATCAAGCCCGTCTAGGTAACACGCGCACCTCCGGGCCGCCCCCCTCTCCACCCCGCTGAGGTCTACCCGCAGGTGCGTGCGCCGCGCGGGCGGCGCAGGGCGCGCTGGGTGCCGTGTCGCTCTACCCGCCCTCTCACATTGGCGAAGGAGCGCTGGTGTGTTCGCGCTTCGCCACATCCGCATACGGACGACGGCCGAAGCGTGAGGGCGGACGTGCTCCGAACCGAGTGCGCGGCGCCTGTGAGGTAGCCGGGCTGCTCGGCCTGAGCGCGCCCTCGGCTGCTCAACTGGTGCATGCAGAGAGCGTCGCTTGTTCTGGCGCCAGTCCCTGGATGCCGTGTGCCGGTCAAGCGGGAGAGGCTAGACCCGCCTGGCCCTCTGCCCTGGCCTAGCATAATGTCGTCGCGTGAGGCGGCATGGCAAGAGGCGCCACGGCTTGGGTCGATTTCGGAGGACTGCATCGGACGTCGCGAGGCCGGATGCACAGGTGTGGTGCTCGGCTCGACGTCCGACTCACCGGGCACCACCGCCCGACGCGTGCGGCTGTGACGAAACTCGATCGAGGCCGGTCACCTACCCATCGACGCCCCCACACAACGCCCGAGCGACGTCCACCCGCTCTATAACACCGGGGAGCCGGCCGAGTCAGACGGCTCTGGCGCGGGCACACAAAGGACGCGGTGGGGGCTGCGTGGAGACCGGGCGCGCTCTGAGCTGGTGCCTTGGCCGAGCGGGCCTTCGGCGCCGTGCTTCACCTGCGGGCGGGCTGTACTCGCGCGGACGCCGATCCTGAGCGCCGAGGCGGCAGTGACGTGCCGAGTAAACACTCCGGCCGCAAAGAGCTCGTGCTGCGCCGTGACGCCCGGTCCCATGAACCCCGCCCGAGCTCGACCGATGGAGACTCTTCGACACGTCTACGCGAGACACCGCCCAACTGCGCGGAACAGCGGAAGGCTTCCCGGCGGCCCTCCTGGGCGCGGAGGGCGCTCGGCCAGAGGTCCGCGGGGCCCGGCTCGCCGCGCTCCAGACCGCCCTGGTGAAGGCGTCTGCGGAGGAGAACTTCCGGCGCACGCTCGTCTTCCACCACGTGGTGAAGGAGGCCGAAGCGTTCGCGGCCGGCCTTCCCGACGTCGCCGCGCAGCTGCACGCCAGCGACCCCGTGCTGTACCCGAAGACGATCTGGGCGGACTGGCTGTGCGGGGACCACAAGCCGCTCCACCGCCGCCGCCTCCTGGGCGAGTTCGCCGCCGGGGTCGCCACGGACGGCACCGTCGTGGAGAAGTGCTTCCTCTGCTCGGTGAAGGTCCTGGGCGAGGGCGTCGACACCAAGAACTGCGACTCCGTGTACTGGGCCGACGTGCGCGGCTCGATGCCCGACCTGGTCCAGGCCGTGGGCCGGGCGCTGCGGATGCAGCCGGGCGAGGGCAAGATGGCCAGCCTGGTCGTGCCGGTCCTGCTCGGGCCGGGCGAGACGGCGGACAACATGCTGACGTCCCGGGCGTTCGGCGGGCTGGCCAAGCTGTTGGAGGCGCTGCGGGCGCACGACGCGCGGATCGTGGAGACGCTCGCGGAGCAGCAAGCCCCGAGCCGCTACAAGCCCGTCAGGAAGGACGAGAGCGGGAAGAGCACGGGCGGGAGCGGCGAGGGCTCGGGGGGCGTCAGTGCCCCCGCCAAGGCCCTGCTGAAGTTCAGTACGCCGCGCGACCCGGCCGCCCTCGCCGCGTTCATCAACCTGCGCGTCCTCAACCCCGAGCACGAGCACTGGCGGCGCGGCGTGGAGGCGGCCGTGATCTACGCCCGCGAACACGGAGACCTGCGCGTCCCGTTCACGTTCCGCGTTCCCGCCGCCGCCGTCGACGGCCAGGAGGCGGAGGGCGCGGTGTGGCCGGCCTCGCTCGCCAACTTCCCGCTGGGGCAGTGGACCGCCGACGCCCGCCGGTTCTACGCCCGCGGCGAGATGGACGAGGACCGCGTCGCGCAGCTGGAGAAGCTCGGCATGATCTGGAGCCATTTCGACGTCGCCTGGGAGGAGGGCCTCACGGCCGCGCGCGGATGGGCTGCCGAGAGCGGGCACCTCCTGGCGCCGCTGGACGCCACCTTCCAGGGCGCGGCGGTGGGCATCTGGCTCAAGAACGCGCGGGCCGCCGCGAGGAAGGCCGCAGAGAACGAGCGTCGGCGCGCGGAGGGTCTGCCGGTGGAGTCGTCGGCCGGGGCGCTGTCGGACGAGCGGCGTGAGCAGCTGGAGGAGATCGACGCCTCTTGGTGCCCGTCGTGGCCGGTGACCTGGCAGCGGGCCTTCCACCTGGTGCGTATGCACCTGGACGCGGGCGAGGCGCTGCCCACCGAGGCGGGCGACGTCCTGCGTCAGGGCGAGGACCTGGGGCGGTGGGTGCAGTCGGTGCGGTACGGGTGGGACGAGCTCACGACCGTGCAGCAGTGGATGTGCGAGCAGGTCCTCGGGATCGAGCCCGCGCCCGAGGAGGAGAAGCCGCAGCGGCCCCGTACGCAGGCCGACAAGTGGAACGCCCACCTCGCGGCCGCCCGGCAGTTCTTCGAGCGCGAGGGACACCTCAAGGTCCCGCGCAAGCACGTCGAGACCGTCTCCGAGGACGGCCGGGAGGACCAGTACCGGCTGGGGGCGTGGGTGAACAACCAGCGGAGCCGGGCCGCCGGGCTGTCGCCGGAGCGGGTGGAGCAGCTGTCCAAGGTCGGGATGAGGTGGTCCTGATGGTGGGCGTCATCGTCACCGCGGCCGCCGCGCTCGCAGCCGGCTATCTGCTCGGACGGCTGCGCCCGTGGCGGCGGGCGGGCGACTGGGCAGCCGATCAGGTCCACCACGCCGGGGCGTGGGCCCGGGGCGGCGCGGGGCGCCAGGCCGTCGTCGTCCTGGTCCACGTCGCCACCGCGCCGCGCACCAGCTGGCGCATCATGCGCACCCCCGCCGCCGACACCACGGTGCCGGTGCCCGTACGCGATCCGGACTGGGTCACCCACCGCACCCGCACAGACAAGGGAGGCACCCCGTGAGCACCGAGCAGCACGACGCCGACGCGTACGGCCAGGAGCTGGCCGCCATCAGCCACCACCAGCACGACGCCACCAGCGCGCGGCTCACCGTCTTCCAGGCCCTGGCCGCCGCCGGGATCGGGCACGAGCAGGCCGACGACATCGTGGCGAAGCTGGAGGCCGGGGCGGTGGCCGGCGCCCACACCTGGATCTCCGAGAGCAGCGCCCCGCACAAGTCCGAGCCGCGGTTCGAGGACGGCTGGCACGCCGGTGTCCGCGACGTCGCCAGCTACCTGCTGCGCATCGCCGACACCACCACCCACGCGGGGCGCGGGCGCGCCGCCTCCAGCGCCATGCTGGTCGCCCACCTCCAACAGCCGGCCTCCCCCGCCCCGGCCGCCCCGGAGGCGACGGCGGCGGACGAACCCGCCCCGGCCTCGGTGCCGCCGCTGGAGGCGAAGGACGTCCTGGCGGCGGCGGAACGCTTCCCGTGGGCCGTGGCCGCGCCGGGCACCCGCCACTGGCCGGACGGGTCGGACTTCCTGGAGGCCGCGCTGAGCGCGGTGGGCGACGAGGAACGCGCGGGGTACATCGAGCGCCTGGCGGTGTTCGTGGAGGAGCACCGCGCCCGCCTGGAGGAGCTGCTGCGCGCGTACGGGCCGGGCAGCAGGCCCGCCTCGCACGGCCGGTACGCGCTGGTCGGTCAGCCCGAGACCCTGGTCATCCTGGAGCGGATGGAGGCCGCCCCGTTCCTCCTGCGCGGCCGGTGGGAGGAGGAGCTGGAGACCGTCTTCCTAGACGACCTCGAGTTCGCGTGGGGGCCGCGCATCCGCCTCAGCCGGTGAGCAGCCGGGAACGAGCAGCGGGGCCGGGCAGGGTGATCCTGTCCGGCCCCGCTGTCGTCGGGTCAGCCGAAGTCGAGCGTGTCCTGGGCGAAGTCGGCCGGGGCCGGGGTGGGCGGGGGCGCCGGCGGTCCCGCTGGGCGGGCGTCCTTCCAGCGTTCGGCCAGCTCGTCCTTCCAGCCCTTCGGCGGGGGCCACGGCACTCCCCAGGCGGCGAGCTGGTCGCGCTTCCAGCCGCCGGCGGGCGTGCGGGCGGCTTCGACCTCTTCGGGCGAGGGCAGGTCGGTCATGGTCAGCGGCCGCCCATGAGGAACAGGGCCGACGCCGGGTTCGCGAGGCTCTTGCCCAGCTGCTCGCTGTCGGCCGCGACCGCCCGGAGTTCCGCGGCGGTCGCGGCCACCTCGGTCTTCACGTCGCCCTGCTCGACCGTGACCTTGTCGCTCTTGGCCAGGAGCTCCAGGACGTCGGCGGTCTGCTCGAACGCCTGCGGGAGCCGCTCGACCAACGCCTTCAGCGCCTGGGTGGACTCCGACAGCGCGGGCGCGGACAGCTCCTTCGCGTCGTCCAGCACCACGCGGTTGAACTGTTCGATCAGGTCCCGGGCCTGCCGGACCAACTGCGCCGGATCCGTCTTCGCCGCCATGTTCTCGCCCCTCGCCGCTGGAATGGTGGCCCTCAGTCTCCCCCACCACCGGCGGCCGGGCGGACCGGTACGTGTACCCGTCGCCCGGCCGCCGGCGGCGTGCCCGGCTCAGCGGCGCAGGCGCGAGAGCCAGCCGGGCTTCTGCTCGGGCACGGCCGGCTCCTGCTCCTGGTCGCGCTCCTCCCGCCGGGGAGTCACACCCCAGGCCCGGTCCAAGTCGGCCTCGTACCGCTGGTCGCAGTCCCCGCACAGAGACGGATGCTTCGCCGGGGAAGCAGTCCATCCGACGGACTTGGTCGCCTTCCATCGTTCGTCGGTGAACGCGGCACCGCACTCGGTGCAGACGGGGCGCTCGGGGGCGGGCCAGAAGTCGTCCGACCCCGCCTCACCGCGCACAGGCTCTTGGCGCTCCCACGTACCGGCCGCCGGGCTGGCGGCGGCCGCGGTGGCCGTCTGCTTGCAGTTGTCGCACAGCTGCGGGTGGGAGTCCTTCGGCGCGTCCCAGCCCTTCGGCTGCACGGCCTCCCAGCGGGCGTCGGTGAACTTCGTCCCGCAGCCGGTGCACGCGGGGCGGCGGGCCTCACGGTCGGCGGCCTGCTTCGCCGCCAGCTCCTGCGCGGCACGCCGTACCTGTTCCTGGTGCGCCGCCGCCCGGGTCTTCGCCTCCTCTGCCTCACGGGCCTGGGCGGCCTCGAAGCGCGGGTTGCCGATCGCCTCCAGGAGCGGCTGCGGGTGCGTACGACCGAAGCGTGCGAACACGGCGCCGGCCGGGCCGTGCTTCTGGAGGTTCTTCAGCCCGACCGCGATGATCGGGATCTTCCGGTCGTAAAGGTGGTGGCCGCCGCGCTGCCGCTCCCCCTGCCACAGGTGGCGGGTCAGTTCTTGCAGGCGCGGGACGGTGCGGTTGGGGTTCCGCTCGCCGATGTGGTTGAACACCAGCAGCACCGGCGGGTGCGGCGCCTCCCCGTACGGGCCCTCGGGGGTGGACCAGCGGGTGCGCCACATCGGGCGCTCCTTGCCGTCGGTGTCCTTCGCGGTGCGGCGGAAGAAGCGGGCGTACTTCTCCAGCTTCAGCGCGAGTTCTTCAGCGGTCTCGTGGCAGTTGTCGACCTCGATGAACAGCAGCGGCACGCCGTCCTGCGGGGCGGTGAGCACGAGGTCGGCCTGGGCGCCGCCCTTGCCGGGCGCGTTCCAGGTGCCGGTCGCCGGGAGCGGGACCTCGGTCCAGTACGAGGCGATGGTGCCGATGCCGTCCGGTCCGTCGACGGCGGCCTGGGCGGCGGCCTGGACGTGGGGCGGGTCTTCGGCGAGCTTGGCCATGTTCGGCTTCGGGCGCAGCATCGCGATCACGGTCTCGTTGACGGCCATCGGGTGGGAGGCCCCGCTGGAGCCCGCGCCGCGCGCGGTGGAGCCCATCTCCGTCACCGGCCGCCGCAGCTCGTAGGAGGCGGCCTCCAGGCCCTTGAGGGTGAGGTTGCGCAGGGAGTCGCCGGTCTCGGTGGAGCCGCCGTTCTCGGACAGGCCGTGCTTGCGCATGTCGGAGAGCGCGCCGGTGTGCGAGGCGGTGCGGGCCTGCTTCTGCTTCGACGGGGTCGGCTTGTCGGCGTGCCGGAAGGTCAGGTGCGGGGCGCCGATCCGCTGGACCTGATCCGCTGTCGCGACCTTGAGCGCTCCGAGCACGCGCAGCACGTCGCCGCGGTAGCTGTTCGTCGATCCCGCTGGGTTGGTCTTCCGCTTCCCCGTCATCAGCCCTGCTTCCTCTCCCTCGTTGCTCGCAACCGCCCGCCGTCGGCCAACCGCCGCCGCGGCTGCTGCGGCTGGCCGCGCCCGGCCTGGGAGGGCGTCCGGGCCCCCCGGAACCCGATGATCTCCTCCACTACAGACAACAAGAGGAGAGAAGAGGGTTGTGACGCTGCGATTTTCACGCCGATTATGCCTCTGACTAGGGGTTTTCCTCCGGGCGGGGGTGCCGGGCTCCAAAGGGGGTTCCCGAGGGGCCTTTGAAGTGGGCACCCAGGGAACCCCCTTGGGCTTGCCCGCCACGGGCGGGCCTTCCGATGGGAGCAGTCCGAGCGGTGCCGCTGCCCGGTCCTCGGGTGGGTGTTCGTCATCGACACGTCTCCTTCGCGGCCCCGGCCGGGGCGGTCGAGGTAAAGGAGCAGCGTGCCGTCGACCCCCTAGTCCGCGGTCTGACCGTGGCCGGTAGCGAACCCTGTCTAGGGGAAACGCGGCCGTGGTCGGGGCGGTAGCAGAGGTCGACAAGGGGGGTGCGGCCCCGTTCGTGGTCGGGGCCGGCCACCCCCGGAAGGCAGGGAGAAGTCTCTGTCCTCTGTCCACAGGGTGATCGCCCGAGGCTGCGGGGAGTCGTCGCGATCAGCGCGGCGACACCCGTCTGAGGAGACCTCCATGCCGTACCTGATCCCGCCCCGGACCCCGCTGACGCCCGAGCAGGTGGAGCTCGGCTTCGACTACCTCCTGGCCCTGCAGATGGGCGGCGGCGCCGCTGTCGCCGGACGGGCGGAAGCCGACCCGGAGCTGGCGTTCGTCCTGCTGCGGCTTGCCGAGGACATCGTCGGGCCCGCCACGGCCGTGGACGGGGAGGCAGAGCTGTCCGCGGACTCCTTCGCGCTGGACGAGGTCGGGTGCGCGCTGCTGTCCGCGCTGCGGGACTGGGCGCGGGAATCCCCCACCACGGCGGCGCCGGGCATCGCCCGCAGCATCATCCGGTTCACCGTGAACGTCATCCCGGACCCCGACCACCCGGACACCGCCGACACCCTGGAGGCGATGCGCGGTGAGCACCTGGTGCTCGCGCACGCGATCCACTCCGCACCCGGTGCGCACCACTGACCGCACCACCGCACCGGGTGGGAGCGCACCGGTGCGGTGGTGCGCTCCGATCCGGTGCGCCCTGGTGCGGTGGTGCGCGCACCGAGTCCATCCGGTGCGCACCACGATGCGCACCACCGTCCACTCGGTGCGCTCCACTCGGTGGGCGGTGCGCTCACCGGTGCGGCCGGCGCGCGTACCGGAGGGACGGTGGTGCGGTGGAGTCGGCCCGGGTGGAGGCGATGGGGCGGCGCGTTTTCCCTTGACCTGAGCTGGTGTCTAGGGGAAACGCACCGGGTGGAAGTGCGGCTCCACTCCCGTCGGTGGCGTCCACTCCACCCGGTGGGCCCCACTCGGTGGAGTGGGTGGAGAGCGCGGTGGCGTCCACTCCCGGCCGGTGGACTCCACTCGGTGGAGTGGACACCGGACATCGTCGGTGCGCACCACCGCACCGGGGTGCGCCACCGTGGTGCGCTCAGTGGCCGGCCTCCCGGCCTCGGTGCGGTCCGGGCTGCTGCGGGTGGTGCGCCTGCTGGTCGTCCTGGCGCACCGGGTGCGCCGCGTCGGCGTCGTCCGGTGCGGTGCGCCGGGCCGCACGGGCGGCGCGGGTGCGGGCGTCCTCGCCCGCCTTGGTGAACACGTCCTGGAGATGGCGCAGTCGGTCGCCGGTGATGTCGAGGGCTTCCACGTCCGTACGGGAGTCGCGCAGGGCCCGCAGCGCCGTCATGTCGATCGCCTCGCCGGGTACGGCTTCCGGCTCCTGGTCGTCGCGCTCGGGATCGGCGGCCGCGGGCGCGAGCAGCTGCTCGGGCATCGCCGCCTGCTGGTGGGCGACGACGTCGTATGCCCGGCCCCGCACGGCGGTGGCGGTGGTGGTGCGCAGCTGCTCGCGGACCACCGCACCGGCGAGGACGGCGCGCTCGTACTGGAGCGGGACGCGGGGGATCTCCCACTCCCCCGCGTCCTGGCCCGGGGCCCGGAGTCCGGCCGGCTCGCCGGGATCGGCCGGGGGGTGCCGGTCCGGATCGGGCACGGCGGGCGGGCGGCGGGCGGGGAGGTCGGACAGGGACCACCGGGCGGTGTAGAGGCGGTAGCCGGCCTCCAGGCCGCGTACGGTCTTCGGTTCACTGATGTCCAGGCAGTGGGTGGAGATGGCGGCGGCCACGACCTGGTCGTCCAGGCCGGGGTCGCGGCGGCGGCCGCGCAGGACCAGAGCGAGGTGGCGGCGGGCTTCGGCGAGCAGGTGCCGGCGGTGGAAGCGCCCGCCCTCGTTCATCACGAACACGGTCGCGGCGACGTCGACGGCCGCCAGGGCGACGTCGACCACGACGGCGACCCGGGCCCGGATCGCCGCGGCCGCAGCACGGGCGTACTCGAGGAGGGAGGTGATGACGTCGGCGGCGACCTTGGAGGTGAGGATCGCGCTCACCTTCCACCAGACGCGTAGCTCCGCGAGCGGCAGCGTCTTCTTCTTCGGCGGGCGGGTCTTGCGGGCGGCGATCCGCTCCATCTTGGCGCGGGCCCGCTCGGAGACCACGGGCAGGAACCGCAGCTCGCCGTCGTCGTCGACGGCGGTGACGTACTCCTGCTCCAGCTCCTCCAGGCAGGCGGCGATCTGGTCGCTCCTCTTGGAGGTCCAGCGGATCAGCTCGTGCGGCACCCCGGCGATCTCCATCACGGGCCGGCGCCCCGGGGTGACGGTGCGCGGCTCGGTCGCCAGCCCCAGCTCCTCACAGACCTCAGCGGCCACCAGCTCGTTGTAGAGCGCGGAGGCGGCCACGGTGTTCTCGTACAGGGCCGTGGTGTGGACCGAGCCCCACTTCCCGTCCAGGCGCTGGCCCTTCACCGACAGCATCAGGTGGTCGTGGAGCAGTGGTCGGCCGGAGCGCGCCTCGTAGTGGCGGAAGCGGGCGGCGACCAGACCGCCGGGCGGCCGCACCCGGTAGATGCCGTCCTTGCCGTACCGGATCACCGCGACCTCGTCCTCGATCCACTCCAGCACCCGGACGATCGCCCGCTCGTGCGCGGCCTCGATCACCAGCCGGGTCTCCTCATCCCCCAGCGCCCAAAGGAGGTAGATGCTCGGCTGCGGCCGGAACACGAAGTCCACGCCCGTGACCGTCACCCGGCGACCGAGGGCGCCGGCCTTGAACGCCTGCTTCGGTGAGGCGCCCGCGGCGAGCAGGTCGGCCTCGATCCGGTCCGCGTCCGGGTGGCGGCCGCGCTCGCCGAACAGGTTCCGTAGCTGCGCCTCGGTGACTTCCTCGCCCGGCGCGAGTCCGAGCGCGGCAAGGCCGCGGCCCATCCAGCGCCCGGCCGGGACCCCGGCTTGCTCCTGGGCGGCGCGCAGCGGTGTGCGAGCCGGGCGGCGGGCGTCGCCGACGACGGTCTCGCGGAGGTAGTAGCGGTACATCTGACCGGCCCGGATCACCCTGATATCCACTGTCATGGAGACCACGGCACACGGCCCTGACCTGCAAGGAAAGGGCAATCAGCGGGACAGCCCGTCAGGCGGGAGCAGGGGCCGAACTTTCTTCGTCGGCGCCCGCCAGGCGGGACGCGGCCCCGGACCGGACACGAATGTCATCGCTCTCCGGCAACCCACACCAGACGACTTGAGACGACACCAAGCACCAACTGAGCACCACCGAGTGCCAAGGAAGACGCACCGCCAAAGACGCACCGCCTACCCAGCCCCCGGCACCCGCCGGGGGCTTCGTCGTGCTGCCCGGAGGAGACCCCTCGTGCCCACCTTCGAGACCTGCCCCCGCTTCGCTGCCGACCTCCAGCACCTCACCCCAGACCAGCGCCGGCGCTTCCGCCGCGTCGTGCTGGACGCCTTCGTGCCGGACCTGCGCACCGGCCGCCAGTTCCGCCCCGGCTTACGGATCAAGGGCGTACGCCGCGCCCTCGGCATCTACGAACTCACCTGGGCGCCGGACGGGCGCGCCACGTGGTCGTACGGCCGGGTGGTGGTCGCCGGGCTCCCCCACGTGGTGTGGCACCGGATCGGGACCCACGACATCCTGGACCGGCCCCTGGCCGAAGGCCGTCTTGCGGGTGCGGGCCGCGTGTTGGTTGGCTGATCGCTCCGAGCATCAGGAGGGGACACCGCGTGGCAGCGAACGAGTCGGATCACCTGAAGTCGTTGATCATCAGCACCGCACAGGAGCTCTGGGAGGACAAGGACGCGCTGAGCAAGTTCCTCAACGTCGTCCGGCGCAGCGAGGGGTTCGCCCCGCTCGCAGACACGCTGGAGCAGTCCGAGGTCCGCCCCGCGAAGCCCACGTTCTACGGCGTCCAGAGCACCGAGTTCCAGGAGTAGGCCGGGAGCACGCAGAGCCCCCACCAGCCGTACCCTCAACGCGACGGCCCCGCATCCTTCCTCGATGCGGGGCCGTTGGCGACTGAACAATTGTTTAGTCGCCCGGGGGCTGCTGGGGGAACGCGGCGGCGGCGGCTGCCATGTGTCCCCGGATCTCCGTGAGTAGCTTCTCGGCTGCCGGGGCGTCCTTCTTCAGCGCTGCGGCGTACGCGTCATCGAGCCCCTGCACCTGCTGGGCGAAGGTCTCGACGTGGCCGACGTACCCGGCTAGCCGCGCGACAGGGTCGACCGGTGCCGGCGCGGGAGCCTTCCTGCTCCGAGGCACCACCCGCTCAGCGTCGTCGACAGCGACCTTGATGTCGAGCTCGTCGCGAGCAGCGGCCAGCGACTTCGCGGTGACCTTGCCCTTGGACTCAGCCGCGCGCCAGATCTTCTGCACCGTGGCGGCGTCGTGATCGCGGGCAACGGGCGCGAGCTCGCGGCACTGCCCCTCGTTGATCTTCACGGTGGCGACGCCCTTGAGGGCCGCTATCACCGGCACGGCCCTGATGAGCTGGTAGGCCCGCTGCTCGGTGTACTTCCACTTCTTCTCGAAGTAGTCCTTGAAGCTGGTGTAGCCGCCCGCCTGCCACAGATCGTCTTCCTTGATCTTGATGAGGGCGGGGCCTGCCTGCATGACGAACTCGTTGTGAGCGACGATCAGGCTGGTCTCGGCTGCCGACTGCGCTGCGGAGATGAGCGCTTCGAGCTTGGCCAGTCGCTCGGCCGGGGTGCCCTGGTCGTACTCGGGCGAGAGGAAGACCGGGTTCTGGTGGCTCTTGGGCCGGCCCCCTGGGCGGTGGGTGGCAACAGCCTTCTTCGCCGCGGCCTCGTCAGCCTTGTAGTCAGGTCGGCGTCGGCGGCTGCCGCGACGCGGGGCGGGCGCGGAGGACGCCGCTGTGTCCTTCTCGGTCACGCGTTGTTCTCCCGCGCCTTCGTCAGGTACGACACCAGCTCGTCGTAGGTGTCGTCGCGGGTCTGCCGGATGCCGAGTTCGACCAGGAGCTGGTCGTACTCGCCGCCTCCGGCTTCGATGGTCTTGCCCCAGGCGCCTTGGAACTCCGTGACCATGGGGATGGCGGTGTCGAAGACGTTCCAGCCTCCGGAGACCAGGATGTTCCGGTAGAGCCGGTTGTGCCGCTTGGCCTGGGGGATGCAGCGGTTGAGCAGGACCCGGGCGCAGATGCCGTTGAGGGTCAGCGGTCCGAGGTCGTTGATCTCGTCACGGATGTCGCCCATCCGCTCGGTCTCCATGGACGACGGAGCGACGGGGATGACGCTGAGGTCTGCGTACCGCATGGCAGACCGCGCGATGCCGGGCTGGTTCTCCAGCGGCGGGGCGTCGATCACGATGCGGGTCTTGGGGTCGGCGAAGGTCTTCGGGATGTCCTGGTGCAGGGTCACCGACGGCATCTGGAAGACGCGGAACGGGAAACCGCCGATCGCGTTGTGCCAGCCCATGACGGACTTGCCGTTGACGTCGCCGTCGATGAGGACGACGTCCTGGCCGTCCTCGTGCAGGGCGAGCGCCGTGAGGACCGCGGAGGTGCTCTTCGCGGTGCCGGGCTTCTCGTTGACGAAGACGATGCTGCGCGGGCCGCCGTCGGGGTGGGTGTTGGGGATGGGCAGGTTGCCCACGGGCTCCGCGGGCACCGGGGCGTCCTCTTCGGACGGGAATGGATCGGTCATGACGGGCACGATAGCGCTGCTCTACGGACGCCAAGCCCCCCTCGTAGGGTGTCGACAGAGGCAGCGGCCGGGGGCGCGGCATGAGACAACCCGAACGAGGGAGAGCAGGGCTCAGAACTGCGGGACGTCTACGCGGTGTTCACCATCGAGCCTGGATCTTCGCCGTTGAACGCAAAAAAGCGGCCCTCGCCGCCCGGATGGAGGTCCGGGACGGCGAGGGCCGCTTCGTGTGCTCAGGCACTCAGGTCGATGCCGGGCGGGAGGTCGCGCCCGGCGAGGGCGTGGGTGAGGAGTCGGTAGGGGTCGGTCCACGCGCCGTGGATGTGGGTCTGGGCGCAGTGAAGGGTGCCGGTGAGGGCGGTCTCGGTGTCGGGGTGGATGAGGACCAGGGCGAGGGGGTCGGTGTCGGGCTGCTGGTCGGGGAGCGGGCGTCCGCGTTCCAGGCCGTGCTCGCCGATCCGTACGGCGACGTCGCCGCGGCCGGTCCACGGGGCCGGCCTCTGGCGGGCGGCGAGCATGGCAGCGAACTCCGCGACGGCCTTCTGGTCGCCGGGGTGCATCGGTCCGCTGCCGTGTCCGCAGCGTCGGAAGCGGGCCGTCACGATCGGACCGTCCGGCGGTACAGCCGGGCCCGGATCCGGTAGCGGAGGGAGGCGCGCTCCTCGCGCTCCTCGATGGCGTCGGCGAGCAGCTCCTCGAGTTCGGTCATCTGCTCTTCGGCGAACCACTGGGGCTGGTAGTCGTCGCTGTGGCAGACCGGGCACACGTGATCGTGTCCGGCGAACTCCAACCACGGCGCGCAGCCGACCTCACCGCAGGTCGGCTGGGTGGGGTCCTCGCCGATGCCGGAGCAGTACGGGCAGCGGGTGTAGCGGTAGTCGATGGGGGAGCCGTGGTGGAGGTCGGAGTGGAGCTGGGCGAGGCCGCGGACTCCGAGCTCGCGCAGCAGGGCGTCGGCGGCGAGGACCTGGTGGTCGATGCCGGTGTGGTGGTGGTTGGCGAGCATCGTCACGGCGGTGCACCAGGCGAGGGTGGATCGGTCGACCGGGACCGGGTAGTTGCTGGCCCACGGGTCGGCCGGGTTGGGGTCGGCGGGCGGCGGGGCCGGTGCGGTGAGCGGGATGCCGAGGGTGGTGAGCTGGGCGGTGACGTCGGCGGTGCGGCGGGTGAACTGGTCGAAGACGTCGAAGATGGTGGTGGGCATCGGCCCTCACATGGACGGGGTCGCCGGAACCGTGGTGGTCCCGGCGGCCGGGCGGGTGGGGGTCAGCGGGAGGCCGGGGTGAGCGCGGCCTTGTGGCTGTCGCGGTGTTTGCTCTGCTCCGGCTCGGCGAGGACGCGCAGGCCGTGCGGCTCGCCGACCCGGCCGCAGGAGCTGCACACCACGGCGTAGTTGCGGCGGCCGGCGCATCCGGCGTCCGGGTCGCGGGGCTTGCCGGAGGGCCGGACGGCGTGGGTGCATTCGGTGCCGTCGGGGTGGAGCGGGGTGACCTTCACGCTGATGCGGGCCATGGGCTTCGTCTCCTGTTCGGGTTCGGGGAAGGGCAGCTGGTGGAGCGCGGCCGCGGGGGCACGGCCCCGGGTGGGGCGCGGCGGGGTGGGCGGCTCGGTGCGGGTGAGCGCGGTCTCGGGGAGGAGTCCGAGCTGTCCGGCGGCGGCCGCGCGGGCGGCGAGGGTGATCGAGCGGGTGACCCGGTGGTGTCCGTGGTCGATCCGCAGGTGGCAGAGCTGGCAGGCGGCGAGCAAGTTGATCTCTCGCACGTCTTCGGGGGTGTGGTTGAGGTGGGCGGTGGTGAGGCCGACCACGGACCCGGTGTCTGGGTGGATCTCCTCATGGACGGCGGGGCAGCGGCCGCCCGGGTGCGCCAGGCCGCAGTGGCCCGTGCACTCGCAGCGGCCGCCTGCCCGCTCGAACCGGATCCGCGCGCTGATCTCGTTCCAGTCGCGCGGGTAGCGGTGCAGGTTCTCGGGACGGATGGGCACGGCGGCTCCGCTACTCGCCGCCGGCGGCCTGGCGCTGCTCGAACGCCTTGATCAGTTCGCCCAGCGCGCTCGGGTCACCGGCGGTGCCGACCCAGACCCCCGCTTCGGTCCACACCGGGACCTCGCCGGAGTCTTCGGCGTCGAACCAGCAGACGTACGGTCCCTTGCGCTCGATGACGGCCGTGGCGACGGTGGCCGGGTCGGAGAGCATCGGCGCGGTCTCCAGCACAGCGAGCGTGTTGACGGCCAGCCACATCGGCTCGTCCGGCGTGCGGGGCAGCCGGAGGTAGCCGGTGACGCGGAGCTTGTCGCCGGGGACCAGGTCGTGGATGACCGCGTGCGCCAGCTCGGAGTCGGCGACGCTGCAGGGCAGGATCATCTCGTCCGCGCGCTCGTCCGTGGGGGAGACGGTGAGGCGGAACCGCGCCGTCGACCCGTGCAGGTCGCCGGGCACGGTCTCCTCGTCCAGGAAGCCGTCCAGGGCTATGGCGTCGTCGGCGGCCACAGTCAGCCGGCCTTCCGGACCGGCGCCTGGTGCGCGGCGTCGTACGCCTCCAGGACCCGCTTGGGCACCATGCCCTGGTCGGCGACCTTGTGGCCGTGCTCGCGCGCCCACGCCCGGACGGCGGCGAGCTCCTCCCGGGTGCGGCCGCTGCCCATGCCCGCGCGGATCGGGGTGGGCGCGGCGGCGGCCGCCGTGGTGGTGGTGCGGGTGCCGGCCTTCACGGTGCGCAGCTCCTCCTGCGCCTTCTCCAGGTCGGCCCGCGCCTTGGCGACCTTCTCCTCCGCCTCGCGCTGTGCGGCCTCGCTGTCGCGGCGCTCGGACAGCTCGCAGAGGTCGGCGGTGATGCGGGCGGCGCGGCTGCGGACTCCGGCGGCCGGGTGCGCGGCCGCCCAGTCGAGCAGCTCCTGGACGGCGTTGGTGACGGGCAGCGCGACGACCGGGACGTCGATCGCCGGGGCGCTGGCGTCCGGGGTGTCGGTGTCCTCGCTGGGCAGTCCGAGGACCTGGTTGGCGATGAGGTCGCTGAGCTCGGTCTCGCTCAGGCCGGTGGCCTCGCGGATCGTCTGCTCGGAGTCGCCGTTGTTGTGCATGGAGATCGCCATGGCCTCGAACGCGGACAGGGCCGGGGCGGCGGCGGGGGTGTTCGTCATGGTGGGTGCGTCTCCGGTTTCCGGGAGGAGGGGGAGCAGGGCGGTGAGGGTGTCGGTGTCGGTGGGCAGCCCGAGGACGTCCAGGAGCAACGCCATGTCGTCCTTGTCGCGGGAGCTGCGGGCGGTGACCCGGGCCGCGGCGGCGAGCTGCTGCGCCGGGTTCGGGTCCAGGGGCAGCGACTCGGCTTCGAGGGCCTCGGTCCAGTCGGTGAACATCACGCGGCCTTGCCGCTGGCGACCAGTGCCAGCACGCGCAGGTTCGACGCGGCCTGCGCCGGGGTGATGGGTTCCTTCCAGCGGTTGTACGGCGCGGGCCGGGTGGGGATGCCCTCCAGCTCCAGGCGGGCGAGGGCCAGTTCGCGGACGGTGGGCGGGACGACGCGGGCCGCCCGCTGCCGCTCCCTGCGCAGTCGGTCCTGTTCGGCCACCACGCCGACCCAGTCCTCACCGAGCCGCGCCACGAGGTCCTTGCGCAGCTGCGTGCGGTCGCGCTTGGTGGTCGCCGCCCACACCCCGGTCTTCGTCAGGGCGGGGTTGGCCAGCGCCCACTTCAGGCAGTCCTTGACGATCGGGCAGCCGGAGCAGGCGTGCTTGGCCTTGGCGAGCGCCTTCTCCCGGGCGCGGGGCTCCTGGTCGGTGTTGGGGATGTCCTCGATCTGGAACAGGGCCGGGCTCGTACGGCAGCGCAGGACCTGGTCGGTCTCGGGGAAGGGGATCCGGTCGTCGGCGAGGACGATGGCCGGCGCGTTGGGGACGCCGGTGCGGTTGCCATTGCCGCTCATGAGGTGGCCTCCGGAGCGAGGTGGGGGAGCTGGAGGAGGACCTGGTCCACGAGGTCCTGCGGCGGGCGCCACGGCCCGAGCTGTCCGTGCAGCCACGGGATCGGCAGCGCGAGCTCCTGGACGTCGGCGAGGACGAGGTGGAACGCGTCGGGCTGCGCCCAGCGGGAGCACGGGGCGGTGCCGGCGGCGTCCTGGTGGCAGTCGGTGAGGCGGGCGACGCCGATGACGGCCCGGGTGTGCAGTTCGCGGCCGCGGATCGCGGTGGCGACCAGCGGGTCGCGCATCGGCGCCCGCTCGGTGGCCTGCCCGGCGTGCAGCAGCACCAGGCCGCGCCAGGACCAGGCGGCCGGCCGGTTCTCCACGTCCTTCCCGGCGAGGATGCAGGTCGTCCAGGGCTGCCGGATCGTGATGCCCCGGATCCAGGTGCCCGGGTCGGCGGCGGTCGTGGTGTCGCTCATGCCGCCCGCCCCAGGGTGCTGGTGCCCGACCGTCCGGCGCGGCGGCCGTTGATGGACGGCACGACGGCGTGCGAACGGTCGGCGAGGACGGCGCGGCCGGTGTGCTTGCCCGCGTACATCGCGGCGTCGGCGGCCCGCTGGAGCACGCTCAGGTCCGTCGTGCCGAGGACGTCGGAGCAGGCCGCGCCGACCGACGCGGCGACGTCGACCAGGACGCCGTCCTCGACCTCCACCGGCTGCGCGAGCAGCTGCGCGAGCTGAGCGAGCCGGAGCGCGCGGCGGGCCCGACCGATCCGGACCGCGACGGCGAACTCGTCCCCTCCGAGCCGGCCGACCGCCCCGCGGCTGCCCGCCCACGCGGTGAGCCGGGCCGCGGTGGCGGCCAGGACGCGGTCACCGGCGGCGTGCCCGCCGGGCCCGTCGTTGATCTGCTTGAAGTGGTCCAGGTCCACCAGGACCACCACGGCGGCGTCGCCGTACCGGTCGGTGATCTGCCGGGCCTTGGCCGTGTAGCCGTCGCGCCCGAGCAGCCCGGTGAGCGGGTCCTTCCGGGCGGCGGCGAGCTTGCGGTGCAGGCTGACCGCGTGCACGGTCCAGCCGGTCAGCGGCACGGCGAGCGTGGTGATGAACAGGGCGCGTTGCCCGATCGGGGCCTGTACGCGCACGGTGGAGGCCATACTGGTCTCTCCCTCTCGTCTTGTACGGGGTGGGTGGCCCGGGGCGGCCGACTGGTTTTCCGGCCTTTGGCGGCCGTCCCGGGGCGAATTCAGAACGTGCGGCGCGTGCCGAACAGGCCGTGGGGGTTCACCCACGGAGCGGCCGTCGCCTTGTTCCAGTCGAGGTCCCAGTCGGGCCGCAGCCCCCGGGCACCCCAACCGCTGACGAACTCGTGCGGGATCTCCTGCCCGGCCTGGTGCAACAGGCGCGCCTTGGCGTACGCGTCGTGTGCGGCGTTGCGGGCAGCGAGGGGGTCGTCGGCCAGGCCGACGAAGATGTGGATGCGCTGCCCCGGCTGGTCGTTGTGCTTGGTCGGGACGTCAACCTCGAAGTAGCGAAGCGGCATGACGCCCTCTCCTTCCTGTCGCTGGTCGTGGCGGAACACCGCGACCGCCCCGGCCGGTGAGGCCGGGGCGGCACGGAGGAACGCCGCGCTCACGCGGAAGGGATCAGCGCTTCACGGCCTCCGCGACGATCTCGGCGTGGTCGAACGCGAGGTCGGGGAGGGCGGCCAGGGGCCACCAGCGGGCGGCGGTGGCGTCGTCCCCGGCCGCCGGCTCGGTCAGGGCGGGCAGGGTGGCGGTGTAGGCGACGCTGACGTACCGGCCGCGCGCGTCACGGCCGACGGCGTCGAAGGCGCCCACCTGCAGCAGGTCGGCGGCCGGGACCGTGATGCCGGCCTCTTCCTCCAGCTCGCGCACGGCCGCCTGCAGGCTGGTCTCCCCCACGTCCACGTGACCACCGGGCAGCGCCCAGCAGCCCGCGTGCGGGTCCCAGCCCCGCTCGATCAGCAGGACGTGCCGGTCGGCGAACAGGACGACGTCGGCGGTGTAGCGGATCGTCTCGGGGGTGGTGTCGGTGCTCAAGAGGTGCCTCCTGATCTCGGAGTGGAGCCCAGGCCGGGCGGCCGGGGCGAGACGGAACGACGTCAGGCCAGGGCCGGGGCGGGGGTCTCCAGTCCGGCACCGAGCAGCAGGCCGCGGATCGACTGCTCGTACTCGCCGGTGCGGATCCGGTCGAACATGAGCTGACCGGCGACCAGGCAGCGGGCCCGCAGCTGGATCAGGGCGACGGCGTGCGGGTCAGCCCCGGCGGCGGTCGCGGCCTGCGCGGCGGCGTTCCCGGCGAGCTCGTTGGCCGCCTGGAGGCCGGCCTCGCGGCGGGAGTACTGCGCCCGGCAGAACGCCCAGCCGGTCAGGGCCCGGGTGTGGTCCACGCGCTTCTCCCATGCCGTATACGTGCGGCGGGTGCCCTCGGGGTCGGCGGTCCACTCTTCGGTCCACTGCCGGGCGAGGTCGGGCAGCTGCGCGAGGGTCGCCAGGACCTGCATGCCGCGGTGCCCGAACGCACGCCACGCCTCGACCTCGCGGACGACGCGGATCTGGTGGGACATCAGCCAGTACGGGGCGAAGTCGTTGCCCCAGTTGCCGGTCTCACCGAGCGGTTCGACCTCCCACAGCCTCACCGGCCAGCGCTCCTCCACCTCCAGGCGCTCCAGGATCTCGCCGGGCCGGGTGTACATGTGGAAGTACGAGAACGGCTTGTCGGTGTACCACTTCTCGCCGGGGCTGGGGTGGTCGACGGTCTCACCGATGTGGTCGGCGAGGTTCACGGTCGGGATCGTCTCGCCCAGGCCGCTGTAGTAGCGGGCGAGGTGGTTGCAGGTGGGCGGGACGGTGCCGTCGGGCCGGGTCGCCATGTAGTGGACGACGGGCCGGGCGCTGCGTGCCATGACTTCCTCCGTGTCGGTCAGGAAGGGGTGGGCTGACGTGCCCCCGCACCGTCCCGGCCGGGAGGGGCCGGGGCGGCACGGCGGCGCGTCAGATCACATGCGCCGGGCGAGGTCCGCGGTGATGCGCTCGGCTTCGGCTCCGTCGGCGAGGATCTGCGCCTGGAGCTTGTTGGCCTGCCGCTTGCTGAGCGGGTTGACCTTCATCTCGTGGCGGACCCAGGCGACGCGGTTGTCGCGGGCGCCGGAGCGGATGAGCTGGTCGACCTCGACGAAGCCGCGCAGCAGGCTCAGCTTGAGCTGCTTGGGGTCGCGCATCTTCGGGGCGTTGATCAGCATCCACATCGCGCCCTTGGGTGCGATCACCGTGGCGACGCGGAAGTCCGTGGGCTTGCCGATGATGCTCTGCTGCACGCCGACGGACTTCCAGGTGTTCTCCGGGACGCCGGCGGCCTCGCCCTGCGCCTCGTTGGCGAGGGAGAGCAGCAGGCGCGGCTTGGTCAGGATGATCGTGACCGCGCCCAGCGGGCGGCGTCCGAAGTGGTCGTGGACCAGGTTGCGGACGGTCGGCGCGTAGGAGGTGACGCGCTGTTCGGCGGTGCGGGAGACGAACGCGCCGTAGCGCAGCACGCTGAGCTGGGAGGGCCTGTTCCTGGTCGCGGGCATGGTCGATGCGGTCCTCTCGGTGGGGGATCACGGGGTGGGCTGATTGGCCACTGCACCGCCCCGGCCGGGAAGGGCCGGGGCGGAACGGGTAGCCCGTCAGGCTTCGAGCGCCTTGAGGTGGTTGTCGAGTTCGGCGATCGTGTCCGCGACCGTGTCCTCGGTGTCGCCGGTCGCCGGGACGGCGGGGAGGCCGGCGGCGCGGGCGGCGAGGCGGTGGCGGATCTGCTCCATGCCGGTGATGACCACCGGCTCCTCGCCGTCGCCGGTCAGCAGCGTGAAGTGGTGCTTGTAGTCGTCCCTGTCCGCGCGGTGGTGGAGCACCACGCCCGGGGCGAGGTAGAAGGACGCCTCGCCGTCCTCGTAGCCGCGCCACCGGTCCTCGCTGCGCAGGAAGTTGTCGCTGTCGTCGATGCGGAAGGCGGCGCTGGCGGCGCGGTGCGCGGCGTCCTCCTCGGTCGCGACGACGACCTGGGCGAGGGCCTCGTCCAGCGTGGTGGCCGGGGCGGTGTTCCTGCGCGGGGCGGTCGGCCGGGCGGTGCTGCGGGCCTTGGTGAGCAGGCGGCGCAGCGGGGTCAGGAACAGCTCGGCCAGGGAGTTGACGGCGACGGCGGCCACGACCGCGACGCCACCGGCGAAGGCCAGGCGCCAGTCGCCGGACCAGGTGTCGGGCGAGTAGGTGTAGCCCGCCCAGGCGCCGATGGCGCCGCCGATCACGACGGTGACCATGTCCAGGCCCTCGGTCGCGGCGTCGGCGACGGCGATGGCGGCGCGGCGAACAGCTCGGTTCATGATGGGGGTGCTCCTTCTTCTGTCGGATGCGCTCTGGTGGGGGAAGGGGCGTGCTCCGGGGCGGCCGGGTTCGATGCCTGCGGCCGCCCCGGGCGCTCAACTGGCCGCGTGGAGCGCGGCGGTGGTGCGGACGGTGTCCGCGAGCAGCACGGTCAGCTCGTGACCGTGGTCGACGGCGTCCTCCAGGCCCTCGATGAGCTCCGGGGGCAGGCCGCGGTTGCGGGCGCCGGCCAGGACGCCCTCCAGGTAGAGGACGTCGGCGAGGACGCGGCCGCGGACGTCCAGGACGCCGGGCTGCACGGAGAGGACGTCGTCGTTCTTCGCGGTCGCCAGGGCCGCGTGGTCGGCGGCCTCGGTGTACGCGATCTCGGTCTGCTCGGTGAGCAGCTCGTCGACGGCGGTGGTGTCGCCGTAGGCGCGGCGCCAGCCGAAGCGGGCGGCGGCGGCCTCCATGAGGGAGCGGCGGGCGAGGGACACGGTGACCTCCGGGGGAGGGCCGGTCGTCCGGTCTCGGCTGACCGGGCGGACACCGCGTCGCCCCCGGCCGCCGACGTGCGGCGGGCGGGGACGCGCGGAGAACGCCGGTCAGTTCTCCGGGAGGCGGCGGGCGTAGTAGGAGACGTAGTCGCTGTACTCGCTGCGCTCGATGCGCGCGACGTCCGGCTGGTCGACGACCAGCTGCTGGAGCACGTCCACGATCCAGGCGTTGGTGCGCTGGAGCGTGAGGCGGATCAGGTCCAGGTCGGAGACACACAGCTGAACGTCCTTGTCCCGGTGGCGGGCACCGCACACCCAGGAGTGCAGCCGCTCGCGGACGGTGTTGTCGTCCGGGCGGGCGGGGATGTCGCGGGGCAGCGCCCGGCAGGTCGTGGCGTGCTCGTTGGCGACCTTCGCGGCGTCGGCGAGGCCGTAGCGCGTGTTGTAGGTGCGCTGGCCGTTCTCGCGGGTGGCGTAGTGGCAGCCGAGGCAGGCGACGGAGTAGTAGGTGCCGTGCGGGCCGTCGTCGGCGGTGTAGACGAGGACCACCGAGTTGGCCTGGTTGTAGTAGCGCTGGGCGATGGTGACGCCCTCGGGCTTCCAGGTCTCGCCGATCTCGGGCCACGGCTCGGGGGCCGGCGCTTCGACGGGCTCGGGGCGACGGGCGAACAGGGTGAGGGCCATCGGTTACTGCTCCTTCTGGTCGGCCTGGGCGTGGATGCGGGCGGCGGTGCGGCGGGCGGCGGCGATCACGAACGGGATGGCGAGCGCGCCGGCGATGCTGGCGTAGCTGATGACGAAGCTGGCGGCGGTGCTCACACCAGCGCCCCGATCGCCGCGACGGTCAGCAGGGCGAGCGCGGCGAGGATGACGTCGACGGCGAGGGCCAGGCGGCGGAACTTGCGGGCCGCGAGCATCGACAGCGCCTTGATGCGGGCCAGACGGTGGTCCTGTTCCATCGCCACCTCGAGCTCGGTGTCCTCCAGGCGCGCCCACTGCGGGAAGGTGCCCGGCGCGGCGGTGCCCACGGCGAGGCAGGGCCGGACGACCAAGAGGAGTAAGACGGCCGCGGCGGCGAGGGCGAGGACGGCCAGGCCGCCGACGACCTTCGTGAAGACGGGCAGGTCCTTGTCGGCGAGGCTGGCCAGACCGGCGAGGACCGCGCCGTCGAAGGCGAGCAGCAGGCTGGCCTTGCTGTCGGTGCGGGCGATCTCACCGGTGACGGTGGCGCAGGCGGCGTCCCGGTTCCGGTCGCCGCTGATGGTGAGGGGGGCGGTGGTCACGTGCGACTCCCATCCGGGCCGGGCTGTCCGGCTCCCCGTCACCACCCGACCCGCAGGGCGGGGCGGGTGGATCAGGCAGCCGTCAGATCAGCGAGCCGGATGGTTGTGGTTGTGCAGGTGGATCAGCGGGCGCAGGGACAGGCCGCGCAGGGCGAAGAGGCTGCCGATCGTCCAGGCCAGGACCGCGAGGGCGGCGGCGACGGGGCGGCCGGCGGCGGGGGCGGCTTCCCACACCATGAACACCGAGCAGGCCCCGTGTGCCGTCCAGGTCAGCCGGGCGCCGACGGCGCCGGTGAGCCAGGACAGGGCCAGCGAGACGATGCCGACGCCCTGCCAGATGACGAACGCGCTGGTGGCCGTGAGCGGCAGGCCGACCGTGTGCGCGCTCAGGTAGGCGTGGACGGGGTCGGCGATGGTGGCGGTCCACTGCGTGAACCACGCCCAGTCCTGCTGGTGGTACCAGTCGATGCCCTTGGGGATGCCCCACTTAAGGGTGAGCAGCAGGGCGACCAGGGCGACGATGCCGAAGGCGGCGATGGCGCCGGGCGGGATGTCGTCGGTGGCCTTGATCGGGCGCGGCCGGGGCGGGGCCGGCCGTCGGGGCGGCGGGATGCGCTGGCTGTCGTCGATGGTGTCCAGCGGCGGGACGGCGGGGTCGGGGTCGTACTTGTCGGGCTCGCTCACCGGGTTCTCCTTCACGGTGGTCGACGGCTGCGGGACGAGGTGGTGCTGTACGTGGGCGGGCCGGGCTCACCGACTCCCCTTCACCACCCGCCGATGGGCGGGTGGATCAGGCAACCGGCAGACGCGGGAGGGGTGTTCAGGCCGCAACGGCGAGGCGCTCGCCGGGCGGGCGCATGTAGCTGCCGGGCGCGGCCGGGGTGCCGTCGTGGCACTCCAGGCAGGACCCGAGGGTGCGCAGAGGGAGGCAGTGGTAGTACCGGCGCGCGCACTTCGGGCAGGTCTGGCGGGCGGCCATCGCCTTGTCGAGCGCGAGCTCCTTGGCGAAGGTCATCGGCCGTATCGGCTTGGCCTTGGCGATCTCGTACAGCCACGCCTTGCGCTTGCCGCCCCGGCATTCGATGACGGCGACCGGGTCCTGGCCGCCGGGCCGTAAGCGCCGCTCCCTGAGTTGCCGTCTGGTCGCGAGCCCTTTCGGGGCCTGCCTCCAGCGGTGCACGGGGAGGGCGCCGGTGGGGTCGGCGTAGATGTCGACGTCCCGGACGGCCGGCGGGGACGCAGGTTCAGCGGCGGCGGCCACGGTTGTGTCCGCGGCCGGTGTGGACCTGGACGCGGGCGCGGCCGCGGGCGTTGACGTTGATCGAGCCGCCCCGGCCGGGGCCCGTGGCGAGCATCTTGAGCAGCACGAAGCCGACCAGGACGACACCGGCGATGATGGCGAGCGCCTTGGCGAGCTCGAGGATGGCGGCGGCCAGGAAGTAGATGCCGACCCCGGCGACGCCGACGATGAACGCGACCAGGGCGGCCTTCACCAGGAGCGGGGAGACGTAGGGCTGCGGGGCCGGGGCGGGCGGCGCCGTGTAGTACGCGACCGGGTGTCCGTTCGGGCCGGGCATCATCACGACGCCGTCCAGGCCGGCGGTCGGCGGGTAGACGACCGCGCCCTGGGGGAGCGGGACGACGTGCTGCCCGTACGCGGGGACGGGCGGCTGCCCGTACTGGGGCGGCAGCGGCTCGGGGTAGTAGGTGGGCTGGGGCTGCTCGCCGTATGACGGCATGATGGGTCCTCTCCTCGATGGGGAGCCCGGACGGATCGCTGGCGTGTGAGGTCCGGGGGAGGCTTCGGCCTCTTCACCGGCCCCCGAGGTGGCTTCAACATCTCGGGGGCCAGTGGAGCCGTCGAAGCTCGGGTGGCTGCGTCAGTCGGTGAGCTGGCGCCACCGCGTGGGCAGCAGCGCGTCCCGGCGCAGCAGGATCGTGGGCGGGTGTTCGGGGCCGGCCTTGGGGAGCAGGGCGACCGGCTCGGTGCCCAGGTGGGTGAAGTCGAACTCGAAGTCCGTGTCCACGGTGTCCTCTTCCTCGTGCTCGGGCCGGTGGGTCATGCCGCACCGGCGCTGTCGCTGTCGTCGTCCTCGAAGACGTCCAGGGCGTCGGCGATGACCGACTCCTCGAATCCGTCCTCGTCCGCGAGGCGCTTCTTCGCGGCGCGGACGCGGTCTCCGACCCACGTCTCGCCCTTGCCGTACTGGTTTCCGAGGCGCTCCAGGTCCGGCGCGATGCCGGACAGCGAGCACTTCGCGATGTACCGCTCGGCTTCGTCACGCTGCTTCTCGCGCACTTCGCGAGGAATCCGACCGCCGTTTTCCGAGGCGGTCAGGGCGGGCACCGCGCTGAGCGCGACCCCGTTTTCCGAGGCGCGGCCCGCAGAAATCGAGGTACGGGCGACTGCACTTTCCGAGGTTCCGCGAGCCTTGGCGGCGGCCCGCTCCAGGGCGCGCTCCCGCTTGAGCTTCTCGGCTTCCTCCAGGGCGCGGGCCTCAGCCTCAGCCCTGATCCGCTCGGCCTCAGCAGCGGCTTCGGCCTCCGTGCGGAGCGCCTGCGCCTGGGCGTCGGCTTCCTTGCGCAGCGCCTCTGCCTGCGCTTCCGCCTTGACGATCTCGGCCTGGCGGGCGGCCTCACGGTCCCGCTCGGCCTGGTCCTGCTCCCACTGCTCGCGGCGGCGGCGGTCCTCGATCTCGGCTTCGGCCTTGCGCCGGTTCGCCTCGATTTCTGCGGTCCGCGCGGTCAGCGCGAGCCGCTCGCGTTCTGCCTCGATTTCTTCGCGGCGGGTCCGGGACGCCGCCTCGATTTCTGCCTGCCGCCGCTCGTTTTCGAGCCTCGCGTTCTCCTCGCGTTCGCGCCGGTCGGCCTCGCGTTCTGCCTCGGCACGCTTCGCGGCGGCCTCGCGTTCTGCCTCCTCGCGCTTGGCCGCGGCCTCGCGTTCCGCCTCCTGGCGGGCTCGCTTTTCGGCGGCCTCGCGTTCCGCGGCCTTCGCGCCCTCGAACGTCGCGATGATCGCGATCAGTTCGCCGCGCCGCCGGGTCGCGTACTTGCGGTAGCCGGTGGCGGCTTCCGCGAGCAGGATCAGCAGCGCGGGGGCGACGGAGTGGAGCAGGATGCCGCCGGCGTCGGGCTTTTGCGGGATGAAGTGGAAGTGGCCGTCGGGGTAGAGCGACGTCCAGCAGTTCATCACCCAGGTGGAGAGGCCGGCGGTCCAGCGCAGCAGGAACGGCCAGCCGCCGGGCTTGTAGTCGCCGCCGTGCTCCGCGAGGACGCCGTCGACGTACAGGACGGTGATCAGGGCGAGGCTGGCCAGCGGGTCCAGCATCCAGGCGATGTACCAGGGGATCTCGTGGGAGACGCCGAACCGGGTCACATTCACACAAGTGAAGATCAAGGCGCCGCCCCCGAGGGTGAGCAGCGCCTTGGTGACCATGGCCAGGACCTCGTCCAGTTTGGCGATGGACTTCTTGGCCTTGGCGGCGTCGTCCGCGCTGACCGGCGCGGTCGGGACGGGGTTGTTGGGCGGCCCGGCCTGCTTCGGCCGGGGAGCGGTCGGGGCGCTCATTCTGGCTACCTTCCGTAGTGTGCGGGGGGTGTGTGCGGCGCACACTGCACAGGGTGCAAACCGGGATCAATCACCTGTGTGCGGGTCTGCACACTGGAAATTCCCTAGGGGGAGGGAGGGGTCGCACAGTGCGGTGTGCGCTGTGCGACCCCTCCCGGGTTTGATGACTGTCAGTTGCCGTTTTCGAGCGGGGAGCGGATCAGGTCGTACGATCCGTAGCCCTCCTCGGACTCGTCCTTGGCGATGACGCCGTCGTCCAGGAGCTGATTCTTGAGGCGGTTCCACCAGTCGCGGGCGCCCTTCTTGTTGACCCGCATCCACAGGTCGTTGAGCTCCTTGGGCTCGAAGTTGTCTTTGCCTTCGCGCACCCAGGAATCCATGCGCGCAAAGATGGCGGCCTTGGTGTCCTCGGGGGAGAGCTTCTCCTCGTCGGCCACCGCGCCGGGGAGCTGGAAGACCGGGGCGTCGTCGGCCGGCGCCTCGATCTCGGTCTCGACGCTGAGGTGGTCGTACGCGCCGGGCTCGGGGTCGGCGGCCAGGATCTGCCGCAGTTCCTCGTCCAAGTCCTCGGTCTCCTTCGCGAGCAGGTCCGGGTCGATCTCCACGTCCTCGTCCTCCTCGTACTCGTCGTCGGCGTCGTACTCGGAGGCCGGGTCCGCCGCCGGGGCGGCGGGGGCGGCCGGCTGCTGGGGGAAGGCGCCGGATCCGTCGGCGTCGCCCTCCAGGAGCGGGGTGGTGTAGAAGGTGCGGTTGGTCCACAGCGCGCCGAACGCCTCAGCGGTCGTGGCGTCCATGGGCGTGCGCACGTTCATGCCCGCGGTGACGGCGGCCGCCAGGGTGGGGCGGTCGGCGTTGTAGGTGCGGGCGGTGACCGCCCAGCGGTCTTCGGCGATGCCCATCCCGGCCGCGTACAGGTATCCGGGCTTCCTGTTCGCCCAGCCGGGGAAGGCGCCGGCGTCGATCGCCTCGGGCGGCAGGACGTACTGGGCTTCCGCGCCGTCGGACAGGCCGTAGGCCATACCGGCGGGGTGGTTGGAGCGCGCCGTGGTGTCCATCTGGTCGTGCGTGGCGCGCTGGATGGAGGAGAGGAACCAGCCGCCGGTGGAGCGCAGGGTGCGCAGCACCTTGCCGTACGCCTCGCCGTCGGCGAAGTCGGCGGCCTCCTCACCGATGATCAGCAGGAAGTTGAGGCCGCAGCCCGGCTTCCACTTGGCCAGGCCCTTGGCCGCGAGGTACTCGCCGCGGGCCTTGATGACCGTGTGCATCTGCTTGAAGAACCGGCGGGCGTCCTTCTCGTTGGTGATCACCATGTCGGCGGCGTGCCGGACGTGCCCGTAGTCCTGCATAAATTTCGAGCAGTTGATGACGATGACGGACACCTCGGTGCGGGTGGCGGCCTCGGTCACGATGATCGAGTTGCCGACCGTCTTGCCCGCGCCGTTGACGCCCTGGGCGACGCAGTGCTCAACGTTCTGGCCGCCCTCGACTTCCTGCGGGTCGTTGAGGATGCCGGGCAGGTTGAGCTTGAGCGTCTCGCCGTCCTCGTACCGTCCGAGGTTGATCGGCATGTCTCCGAACCCGGCGCCGAACGCCGACGGGCCGGGCCAGGCGAAGCCCTCCTTGAGGAGGTCGGCCACCTGGACGCGCATGGTGATCAGCGAGGCGTCGTCGTCGTCGACGGTGTGGGTGATGCGGCCCTGCCCGAGCTTGAGCGCGGAGGTCATGGCGGGGATACGGCGGGCGAACTCGTCCGCCGTCGCCCCGTCCTTCGCCTCGATCTTGGCGACGACCGTGCCCTTGCCGTTGGACTTGGCCTCCTGGAGCTCGTGCTTGGCCAGTCCGATCTCGGACTCCAGCTTGGCCCACTTGCCGTCGGCCTTCTCGCCCGAGCCCTTCTTGTACAGCGCCGACCAGAGGTGGTTGGCGATGCACAGGCCGGACCCGGCGAGCATCCAGGCGCCCATCGTGGCGCCGGACTCCAGGCCCACCACGGTGCCCAGGGTGACCCCGGCCGTGGTGGTGACGGCGTTGACCTGGTGGAGGTAGCGGACGTCCTTGTCGCGCTTGGCCTTGTGGTCCATGTGGTTGATGAACTTGGCCAGGGCCGCGCCGGTGCCGGCCAGACCGAGCGCGGCGAGCGCCAGGGAGGCCGGGGTGGTGGCGAGCAGCACGTGGGCGGTCTCAGCGACGATGCAGCCGCCGATGTTGATGCCCCACGGCCCGCCGTAGGTGACCCATGCCTTCCTCGAGGACTCCTGCTCCTCTTCGGTACGGGTGTCGATCTTCTTCGCTCGTGCGGAGATACGGCGAGCCATCACGCTGCCCTTCCGGCCTCGCCCGGACGCCCGGCGGCGCCCTTGGGCTTGTCACCGATGGAGAATCCGGGCTTCTTCGAGCCCTTGCCCTCGCGCGCCTTCCGCTCAGCCTCGATCTCGGGCTGGATGAAGTGCTTGACGAAGGAGGCGTACATCTTCACGCCGCTCAGCCCGAGGACCTTCGCGGCCGACGCACCGCCCTTGAGGTGGGCGGACACGAGCTTCGCGCGGATCTTGGACTGCGCGCCGAAGGTCCACCACTTGCCCTTGTACTGGGCGAGGATGGCGCCGACCATGTCCGCGTCCATGCCGATCCGCATGTGGAGCTCCAGGCCGATCGCCCGCAGGATCCGGGCGTACTGGTAGAGGTCGCGGTCGCTCGTGAACTCGATCTTCTCCAGCTGCTTGATGAGCTCCGAGAGGTTCGAGCCGAGCTTCTCGCCGCTGTCGCTGTCGCTCATGTCGGGGTGGGTTCCTTCCAGGTCGGGGGTCGTGCGGGCGGGTCGGGGGCTGTCACCTCCCCGCGGGCCCGCACCTCGCGGTGCGGAGCCACGGGCAAGCGGCAGGAGTCACTTGCTGGCGGCGTCGTTGTTGGCGTTGGAGATCGCCGTGCCGATGCCGTGGCCCATGCCGTCGATCGCCCCGGCGAGCGGGGACGTGGCGAGGGCGTAGCCGCAGACGAGCGCGGCGATCAGGACGCCCGCTCGCATGTCGGAGCGCCAGAACAGCCAGGTGGCGCCACCGGCGAGCAGGAAGAGGGGCAGTGCAATCACGAGGTCCTCCAGGGACGGGGAGTCGGGGAAGTGCTCTCCAGCCGCGAGGGCCGAACCGAGCTGAGGGGCGGGTGCTCCTTCGCTCTCCACCGCCACCGGGCCGCGGGGCGGGCCGGTGGCGACTGGGCAACGCAGGAAGCGCGGCGTGCGGGTCAGCGGGCCAGGAGGACCGCGATGACGATCAACGGGCTGGCCATGCCGAGCAGGTAGAGGAACCTCATGTCTCCTACTTCCAGAAGCAGTTGAGGGACCGGGCAGCGGGGCGAGCCCGGTCCGCGGTCACTTCCCGCCGCGGGCCCGGCGCAGGGCCTCTTCGATGATCGGGTCGGTGGGGTCGTCGTTCTGTGCGACGCTGAGGGAGTTCAACAGGGCCTCCATGCAGGTCCTCGACAGCCCCGGGGGTCCGATCCCTGGGGTTGTCGTCGTTTCGGGCGCGGGCGGGATGCCCGGCTCCGAGCGGCGCGTGGGCCGCAGTGCCCCGGACCGGACTCGAACCGGTCGTCGTGCTCCAACGGGGCTCCGCGATCTTCGCCCTTTGTCACCGCGCGTTCGGATCGCCTGTCGCCCGCGAGGGCGGCAAGGGAAAAGGTGCTTCGGGTGCTGTCTGCGCGGCAGGGCTGGCTTGTCGCTGTTGCCTGTCCCGCATTTCGCCTGCGGGCGGGCGGTCCGCATCCCCTGCGGACCGGGCCGGTTCAACCAGAGGACTCACCTGGTGACACCCCTCCGCAGATCTCTTGCTCGGGAGTGCCGGCTAGTCGTAGCGCCGGATGTTCGCTGATTCAGTTGAGAAGGAACGGCCACTCCGGGGATCCACACCCCACCGAGGTGGGGGCTTCGCCCAGGGCGTCTCGTGCTGGCGGGGACCGTGTCCGGCTCCCTCATCCGGCGCCGCCCGCAGGGGCGGTTCCGGGTGGGGGAGCCGGGTCCGAAGACCCGGCGGGTGGTGCGGAGTTCAGGCCGCGATCGGCAGGGCCGCCGCGGCGGCCGGCCTCGTGATGCGCATCTGCGCGGCGTAGGGGAGGAGCACGTCGACCAGGCGTTCGCGCACCAGCTCGGTGGCGGTCGGGTCGGTGGCGGCGATGTCGCGGGCGGCGAGCATGCGGTTCTCGCGGGCCTCGATCGCGGCGAGGGCGGCGGTGATGTCCAGGCCGTCCAGTCGCTCGTGGGGCAGGGGGCCGGCGGCGTACATCTCCAGTGGCGTGCCGAAGGCGATGTCCGCGTCGATGTCGGCGAAGTCGGGGAGCGGAACCTCGACGGCCTCCAGGAGGGCGAGGGTCTCCGCGTCGAAGGTCTCGGTGGCGAGGCTGGCAGCGGGGCGGCGAGTGGTGTTCATGGGGTGGTGCTCCCTTCGAGTGCCGGGCTGTGTGATCCCGAGAAGTGGCAGGTGGGGGCTTTTGCCGACCGCCTCACCCTGTCGACATACATAACTTAGCAGATACAGTCGGGGGCGTGTCAAGTGCTTGGTTGAGGAAGCTATGGAAGCTAGCTAAGACGAGGGGGTCGACCTACGATGTCGCTCATGAGCAACGAGGCCGTGCAGCCGTACCAGCGAATCGTTCAGGATGTCCGCGACAAGATCCGCTCCGGCCGCTGGACCGCCGGGACGAAACTGCCGAGCACACGCGAGCTGGCGGAGGAGTACGGCGTCGCGGCCGGCACCGTCCAGCGGGCCCTGACGGAGCTGCGCACGGCGGGGCTCATCTACTCCCACCAAGGACGCGGCAGCTTCATCACGGAGACCGCTTCCGAGTCCAGTGAAGACTCGACTGCCCGCGCCCTCAAGGTCCTTGAGGAGCAGGTCGCCGACCTCGCCGCACGCCTCGAACGGATCGAGAAGGGCCGAAGCGACTGACGCCCTTTCCCACGTCCCGTTGCGCATGTTCGTCCCTCCTTGGCCGGTCCAACTTCGTTAGCAAAGTTGTAGGCCCAGCCCGGGAGCGAGTTCTAGATCGGACGTGTATCCAGCCGCTGGATACACCGAGTGGAGACATGGAGGGATCACCAAGTGGGGCAGCAGCCGAACGTGCTGACGCCGGAGCAGTCGCCTCTGCACCGCTTCGGATACACGCTTCGAGAGCTCCGAAAGGTCCGCGGCATGTCCCTCCGGGAGCTGGCCGCGAAGTCCTTCATGTCGCACTCCAAGCTGCAGAAATGGGAGAACGCCAGCCGCCCCCCGAAGGACCGGGCGGAAGTCGAGCTGATCGATTCCCTGCTCCGGGCCGGCGGTGTGCTGGTCGACCTCTGGGAGCGGATCGCCCCGGGTGTATCCGCTCGGGCCTCTGTATCCGTTTCTGCTCCCCATGTATCCGAAGCGTCGATCGGGCTGGCCACAGCGGGCATCGAGCGGGCAGCGTCTGATCATGAGGGGATCTTTGTCCCCGCTCGTCTACGGGATGGATCGGTGGTATTCGTGGCGCTCGATCGACGCGACTTGCTGCGTGGTGGGGTGGGCATCGGCGCTGCGGCCGCATTCGGCGCGGGCACGCCGGCGGTCGCGGACTCCGAGGTTGTTCAGGGCCTGAAGCAGCCCCCACGGCTGGCGGCCGCGTACAGCGGAACGCCCATCGAGCACTTCAGGCAGGCACGCCGACTGCTGATCGACAACGACAACCTGCTGGGGCCGCGGCACGCCATCGCGGCGGTGCGCGAGCACATCGAGAAGATCAAGACGCTGCGCCAGGACACCAAGGGCGCCGACCGTCAGGACCTGATGGAACTCCAGACGCAGTACGCGGAGTTCGCCTCCTGGCTCTACCAGGACATGGGTGATTTCAGCAGCGCTGAGTTCTGGCTCGACAGGGCGTTCCAGTGGAGTCACACCGTCGGCGACGGTGACCTGACCTCCTACGTCATGGCCCGCAAGGCGCAGCTCGCCGGGGAGAAGCGAGACTTGGTCGACGTCGTCGACCTGGCCGAAGCGGCGCAGCGGATGGCGCGGCCCCGGAGCCGCCTCGCGGCCGTCGCCCGGACCTACGAGTCGTACGGCCACGCTCTCCGGGGCGAGTCCAGCGACAGCGAGCGCGCGATCGACGACGTCCGCAACGCCCTTGATCGCGTCTCCAGCGACACCACCCCATGGGGAGTGTGGCTGAACGAGCAGTACCTCGATGTGCACCGCGCGCAGGGCCTGGAGGTGCTGGGGAAGCACGCCCAGGCCGCGGAGGTCTTCACCAACGCCATCAAGGCCCTGCCTGCGGGCTACCACCGGGATCGGGGTGTCTACCTGGCCCGCGCCGCAGTCGCCCACGCTGGCGCCGGCTCACCGGAGGAGGCCGCCGCCGTCGGCCTCCAGGCGCTGGCCGTCGCGAGGGACACCGGCTCCGGCCGAATCATGCGCGAGCTGGTCAACCTCGACAGGACGCTGGTCCCGTGGCAGCGCCAGCCGGAGGTGTCCGCCTTCCGTGAGAACTTCGACGCCGTCCTTGCCCACGAGTCCTGAGAGAAACGGATCACTGACCCCCATGACCACACGCCCGTACGTCATCCTCTCCGCTGCCATGTCGGTCGACGGCTACCTGGACGACGCCAGCCCCGAGCGGCTGCGCCTGTCCAACGCGGCCGACTTCGACCGCGTCGACCAGGTCCGCGCGGAGTCCGACGCCATCCTGATCGGCGCGACGACCATGCGGAAGGACAACCCGCGCCTCCTGGTCAACAGCGAGGAACGCAGGGATCAGCGCGTCGCGGAGGGCAAGCCGGCTTACCCGCTCAAGGTCACGGTCACCCGGACCGGGGACCTGTCCGCCGACCTCAACTTCTGGCACCACGGCGACCAAAAGTTGGTCGTCACCGTCGACGCCGCGGTGGAGAAGGTGCGCGCCACGCTCGACGGCTTGGCCGACGTCGTCAGCGTCGGCCCGGAGCTCGACTGGGGCCTGGTCCTCGATGAGCTCGGGCGCCGTGGAGTCGGTCGGCTCATGGTGGAGGGCGGCGGCACGATCCACACCCAGCTCATGGCCGCGGACCTCGCCGACGAGGTGCATCTCGCCATCGCGCCCCTGCTGGTGGGTCAGCCGGAGGCGGCCCGCTTCCTGGGCGCCGCCGACTACCCCGGCGGATCGACGGCCCGGATGAAGGTGCTGGAGATCCGGGCGATCGACGACGTCGTCTTCGTCCGCTACTCCCCGAAGGAGCGCACCGCCTGATGTACGCCCCCGACCGAGCCCAGGACCTGCGCTGGATACAGCGTGCGATCGACCTCGCCGCGCTGTGCCCTCCGGCACCCGGCGCCTACTCGGTCGGAGCGGTCATCGTCGGCGAGGACGGCACCGAGCTGGCGTCCGGCTACTCCCGCGCGACCGGCCCCCGCGAGCACGCGGAGGAAGTCGCCCTCGCCCAACTCCCCCAGGACGACCCGCGCCTCGCGGGTGCGACGATCTACAGCTCGCTGGAGCCCTGCTCCCAGCGCAGCGCCTCCCGTACGCCCTGCGCGCGGCGGATCCTCGAGGCCGGCATCCCGCGCGTCGTCATCGCTTGGCGCGAGCCGAGCCTGTTCGTCGACGACTGCGTCGGCTACGAGCAGCTGGTGGAGGCCGGCGTGGTTGTGGTGGAGCTGCCCGATCGTGTATCTTTCGTAGTTGCAACGATCATGGAAGGGGTGGCTATGTCCGACTCGGACCGCTCGCAGCGGGTGGACGCTCTGCTGAACGGCCTGCCCGAGGCGCTGCCGTCTCCGCAGGTGCGCGCGAAGCTGCGCCTGGCGGCCGGCCTCACGCAGCAGGACGTCGCGGACGCCGTGGGCGTGAAGAGGGTCGCGGTCACGCGCTGGGAGTTGGGTCAGACCAGCCCCCGGCGTCCGCACCGCGAGAACTACCTGCGTCTCCTCAAGGGCCTCGCCGACCGCTTCCCCGAGGCCGCGAAAGCGGATGAGGGCACGCCGACGCCAGCCTCGGATTCAAGGGGGTCGGGGTGACGTAGCCGCCACCGGCCGCGCGGCCACCTTGCGGACGGACAATCCGCTTCGGCCAGCGCGGCCCTTCGCACCGACTGGGCGTGACACCTCAGTTCGGCTGCTCAGTTCCGGTTGACGCCGGTCCTGAGCTTCGGCTCATCGAGCCAGTTCACCTAGCAAAACCCCGCCTTCGACAAGGGCCACCAGCAGCACCCCGACCGTTGACGCGGTCGGCGCCCTACCCGCAAGACCCGGCCGTTTGACGACGGTCAAGTCCTGCACCTCAGCAACACCCGGCCGCTGATAACGGCCACGTCCCGCTGAGCCGCGGGGCCCCGTGAGGGGTCCTGCGGTTCACCAAGATCAAGAGGAGAGGAGAAATCTCCCCCCACCCGATCCAGGCCCGCCCTTTTCTCACGAAGGGGGCGGTCCCTGACTCATCCGCACACCTGGGGGTCGGTCCAGCCCGGAGGGCTCGGTCGGTCCAGCTATATGGAGAGCAGGTCGTTTCTCATAGTGCCCGAAGTGGTGTCCCCCTGTCAGCTTGACCCTGTCCGTTTCACCCCGGTTCAGGCGCGGCGGTCGTCCCGTGTGACGGGATCGGCGTACCGTTCGCCCTTCTTTTTCCGTTCCGTACCGGAAGTTGGATTTCCGGTAGGAAGCTACAAGAGCAGCAGTTTCGGGGTGGTCTCGCCGACCCCGGCCGCGACGTCGGTCGCCCGGCTCATGCACCCGTTCGCGGACGTCGTCCGCAACTCCGTCGACGGGACCGTCCGCGAGGGCGGCTTCCCGTGTGGCGGGACGCGATCCGAGATCGTTGCCCGCCGTGCGGGAGCGAGGGGGGCAATCGGGGCTCACCGGCCTCTGTCCACAGGGCTCGCGGTGCAGGGTCGTCGCGTGGATCAGGATTCGAGCGTTTCGGCTGCTCAGGGGGGTGTCCGCTTTGGCGTGTACACCGGCCCCATGCAGACGCAGAAGATCACGGCCGGTACGGCTTCCGGTGCCCTCGCCGGGGCGGTGGGCCGGTGAGCGCCGTGGCGGCACCGGCCGCGCTCCCGCGCCCCCGTACGTTCGTCGGCGAGGCTGCGCGCCGTCGGCTGCGGTCGGTCCCGGCGCAGGCCGGGCCGGTTGTGCCGCTGAGGGTCGGCAACCCGCTCCAGCTGACGAAGACGATGCGCACCCGGCTGCTCGCGGCGGTTCGCGCGCTGCTGGCGGACCCCGGCCTCAAGGGTGCGGACGACCCGGTGCGCCTGGCGGCCGTCGTGCTGATGGCGAAGGCCAAGGTGGCGACCGACTACAGCGCGCGGATCACCGCGACGGAGCTGGGCCGGTGGATCGGGCTGAAGAAGTCCCGGGTCGCGCACCACGTGGTGCCGGAGCTGCGTGAGCGCGGCGTGCTCGGCTCGAACGAGACGACGAACGCTGCCGGGTGGATGACGGGCCTGGAGTGCTGGGTGGTCCCGATGTACCGGGCGCAGCACGGCGGGGACCGTCGGCACGACCTCGCGCTGTCGAAGGTGGAGCTGATCGTGCTCCTGAAGCTGATCGAGGCGCTGTTCGCGCCGGGCTGGACGCACGAGGGCGGCCGGGTGACCCCGGCCGGGATGCTCGCGGACCGTACGGGGCGCGGGGCGGCGACCGACCGGCTCGGGCTGCTGCTGATGGTGCTGTCCTCGAACTCCAAGGGGTGGCTGCAGCTGTGCTCGGGCAGCGTGGACAGCGAGCGGGGCCGTCCGGCGGCGACGGCTGCCCGGCTGCTGGGCTGCTCGCCGGCGGGCGGGGCGAAGCTGCTCTCCCGGCTCCAGGAGCAGGACGTGCTGTCGGTCGACCGGCGCGAGACCGCGTCGGGGCTGAACGCGCGCAGCCGGGTCCGGCTGCTGCCGGTCGCCAAGGCGCACGGGATCGCCGTCCGGGAGGCCCGTGAGGCCGCCGACGCCGTGTTTTCAGACCTCGCCGTTACTGCATCCGGTGATCTTGAGGCGGCGGTGGAGGCTGTGCCCCCTGGGGTTACTGGGGTCCAGGGCGCCGGGGAGGGCCTGGAGGCCGATTCGGCAGACCGCGCCGATGCTGCACACCTTCACGCCTCTCACGCTTCTGTGGTTACTCCCGGTGGGTCTCTCTCGCTCTCTGGTGGTTTTTCCGGCGAAGGCCGTGGTGGGAACCACGGTCTGCCGGACCGCGCGTGCGTGCGCGAGGACGGCGGCCCGCTCCGCGGGGAGAAGCCGAAGAAGTCCCCGTCGATCAGCAGCGAGAAGCCCGGCCGCTGGCCGGTGGCCGATGGCCCGGTGCGGGTCGTGGACGGTGCGGGTCAGGGCAGGCAGCAGCGAGGGAGGGTCCCTCTGCCGCCGCAGGACCTGCGGGCCGTTCTGGCCCCGGTGGACCTGGTCTGGGCACGGCTGGACCGTGCGGCCGCCCGCCACCTGGTGGAGGCCGCTGCCCGCAGCGAGCTCAAGCGGGTGGAGGGCTTCGCGGGCCGTACGGACGCTGCGCAGGTGCTCGCCGACCGGCTCGTGCGGCGCCTGGACGAGCAGCTGCGCACCGGCGGTCCGATCACCGACCCGGTGGGCTGGCTGCTGGCCCGGGGCCTGCCCCAGCGGCAGCAGTGCGGCGACGCCCGGTGCGACGACCGGGTGCTGCTGGACTCCGGCCGGGACTGCCCGCGCTGCGAGGACCGGCAGGCCGACCGCCGCGCCCAGCGCCACGCGGTCGCGGCCGCCGTGGACGCCGCGATGCCCGACGCCTCCGAGGACGAGCGCCGCACGGCCGCCGACCGGCAGCTGCACGAGCGGGTGACCGCCCAGGGGTGGGCCCGCGAGCACGAGTGGGAGCAGGTCCGCGCCCGCCAGGCCGCCGCCAAGGCCCACCGCGCCGAAGCCGCGGCCGCGCAGCCGGCCGACGACGTTCCGGCCGTGCCGGTGGCCCCGGTCGCGATGCCCGCGCCGCGCCCGGCCGCCGTCGCCGCTCCGGAGCCGGAGTTCGCCGACGTCGACGACGACCAGGAGCTCGTCCTCGAGGACCTCACCCGCGAGCAGGTCCTGGACTGGCGCAACCGCGCCGCCGCCGACCACCAGATCGTCCACGACCACATCGACCGGTACGGCGAGCTGTCGGCGCAGCGCCTGTTCACCCGGGCGTTCGTTTCCCAGGTGCAGCGCCTGTCCGGTCTCGGGCACCTGGACCTCGGCTTCTCCACCTGGGGGCAGGCGTGAGCGGCGGCGAGACGTCCGGGGTCGACCTGGCCCGGGTCGCGCTGCGGGCCGCGATGGAGGCGGCCCGGAAGAACGGCGGCGGCCAGAAGGCGAAGCAGAGGCCGCGGGCCGTCACCACGGTGCGGCGTGACGGGCGCGAGCCGATGGGACTGGGGGCGGCGATCGGTGCGCTGGTCACCGAGCGGGCGTGGGAGCTCCCGGCCGCCGGCGCTTCGCTGCGGGAGCGGTGGGCGGCCATCGCCCCCGAGCTCGCCGGGCACGTCGCCGCCGTGTCGTACGACCCGGACTCCGGCCGGCTCACCGTGTGCCCGGAGTCGACGGCCTGGGCGACGAAGGCCCGCTTGGAGCAGACCCGGGTCGTCGCGGCCGCCAACAAGGCGGCGGGCCGCACCGTCGTGCGCGCCCTGCGGATCCTGCCGCCCGGCGCTGCCCTTGCGCCCGGCCCGGCCGCTGTCCCGGCAGACCCGGCCCCGGCCGCGCCCACCGGTTCGGCCAGGACGCGGGAGACGGCGTGCGAAGGCTACCGCCGCGCGCTCGCTGCGCACCAGGAGGTCGCGCCGCCGCGCCGGGTGGACCCGAGCATCGCGGCAGCGGTGGAGCGGCAGACCGCCGCGATGCGGGAGCTGTCCCGACGCGCGTTCCCCGAGACCGACGTCGCGGTGGAGGACGAGGCGCCGACCCCGTTCGACGCCACCCGGTCCGAGCGGCGCCGCCAGGCTGAGGTGTCCCGCGCGGCCGCGCTGCGCCGGGCCCGTGCCGAGAAGGCCGGCCGCCCGATGGCCGCTCCGCAGGCCCTGGAGAACACGGCATGACCGGCCGGACTGCAACGCGCACTGCAACACGCGGCTGCAACGCCGCCCGCGTTTCACCCCTGACCTGCGAGAACAGCCGTTGCGCCGCTTACCCGCCCGCGTGTTGCACTCCTGCCCGTTGCGCGATTCATGCGCGATTGAGTGCGCGAATCAATGCGCGATCGGGTATGCTGTCTATTGGAGGTGACCTCTGTGTCCACTGAGAACGAGCTGTTCAGCGCCGTCGATGCGCTGCTGGAGCAAGTCGCGCAGGACGACCTGCCGGACCCTGCGGAACGCAAGCGTCTGCGGGAGGCGGCGGGCCTGAGTCAGGCGCAGATCGCCACGGCGCTGGGCGCCCGCCGGGAAGCCGTGGGGAACTGGGAGATCGGCAAGAGCGAGCCGCGGCCGCCGAAGCGCGCCGCGTACGCCCGGCTCCTGGAGGGCCTCGCCGCCCGTTACCCGGCCCAGTCCGCCGACGCGCCCGCCCCTGCTCCGACTCCGGTGGTCCCGGAGGCGTTCACCGGCCCCACGGCCGTCCCCGCCCCGGCGGTCGAAGCGCCGGCGGCCCCGGCCCCGGCTGCTGCCGTACGTCCGGCGCCCGCCGTGAAGCCCGCCGCGTCGTCGCGGCGCCCGGGTGCGAAGAAGGCGGTGGCGAAGAAGACCACGGCGGCCGCGACGGCCGACGTCGACCCGCGCTTCGAGAACGGACCGCTCGCGGTCGTCGACTGCGAGGACGGGCAGGTGTCGGCGTACTGCGCCGGCGGCCTGGTCCTGGACGTGCCCGCCAAGACGATCCCCGCCCTGGTCGACTGGACGCTGACCGAGGGCCGCCTCGGTCAGGCCCGGCTGCACCGCAACGGGCGCGACGCCGACCCGATCCTCGTCCTCACTGCGGCCGCGCTGGAGCGGTTCGGCCTGCCCACCGCCCTGTCGGAGGAGGAGCGGCACGCGGGCCGCATCCCGGCCGGCCACAAGGTGGTCAAGCAGATCGAGCGCGCGGGCCTGCAGATGACCCAGCGGGGCTTCGGCCCATGGGCCCGGCTCTACCGCGACCCCGAAGGCTCCCGGCGGCGCTGCGTCCAGCTGTGCATCCTGCCCTGGCACGCCCTGGACGTCCGCGAGTGGGGACGGAAGGACGACCCGGAGCTCCTGCTGACGATGCACCCGGCCGACCTGGTCCAGTACCTCGGGCTGTACGCGGCCCGAGTGATGACGCCGCGCGGCTCCACCGCGACGACCGGCCTGGAGCTGATGACCGCGCTGCGCCCGCCCACCCGCGCGGAGAAGAACCCGGCGACCGGCGAGTTCGAGCGGGCCTACAACGAGGACGCGCTCACCCAGCTCTACCCCGTGGTGCCGTGCGAGGTCCCCGACGAACACCCGATCCTCAAGGGCCAGTTCGCCCGGCACCACATGCGCACCCCGGCAGAGATGCTGATGGAGGAGCCCTACGACTGGTGCCGGCCGCTGACCGATGAGGAGTGCGCCAACCCGTACCTGGTCGTGGTCGACCTCAACATGTCGTTCGCCGCAGCAGCGAACGGCCTCGCAGTCGGGCTGAATGGGCCGACGCACCTAAAAAACAACCCGGCGTTCGACCCGTCGCTGCCCGGCTCGTGGCTGGTCGACCTCTCCCACGTCGACCTGTCCCGCGCCCGGGTCAACAACCGCACGGTCGACGGCTCCCGGCTGCCGAGCCCGTTCACGCCGAAGGGCGACACCCCCGAGGGCCCGGCCTGGTACGCCACGCCCACCGTGCAGTATGCGGTGGAGCTCGGCTTCGACGTTGCGCCGATCGAGGCGTACGTCCGCACGCAGAACGGCCGCTACCTGGACTCCTGGTACAAGCGGCTGCGCGACGCGTACGTCGCCACGATGGCCGACATGGGCGTCACCACCGACCTCCAGGGCCAGGAGTTCCTCGAGGCGATGGCGCGGCGCAAGCAGGTCGACCCGGCGCTGGCGCTCCTGGAGACCGCGATCAAGGCGACGGCGAAGGGCGCGATCGGGAAGTTGAGGCAGCGCTCCCGGGGCCAGGTGCCGTACTACGAGCCGTACCCGGCGCTGGAGCGGGTGAACTGGCGCCCCGACATCCGGGCCGCCGTGCTCGCGAACCAGCGGGTGGGCCTGCACCGCAAGCTGATGAAGACGGCGGCCGCCGCCGACCTCTACCCGGTCGCGATCGGCACCGACGCCATCGTCTACCCCTCGCCCGGCCCGTCCCCGCTGGACGTCCTGCCGACCACGCCCGAGGGCAAGCCGGTACCCGGCGGCTTCCGGCTCGGGGTCTCGCCCGGGATGGTCAAGCACCAGGGCACCCAGACCGTCCTGTGGGCGGAGCAGCAGTTCGAGGAGCGCGGCGGCGTCTTCAACATCTCCAACCTCATCAAGACCGACCAGAGCGCCGGAGAAGGGGAGTAGACCGTGGTGGACTCGCTCGGGGACAGCCTGGACCGCGCGCTGGAGGGGGCGTTCACCCGCCGTATCCCGCAGAGCGCCCAGGCGCAGATGAAGTACCTGGTCAAGCAGCTCAAGGGCACCAAGGCCGCCGCCCAGGCGCTCGGGATCTCCCAGCGCACCGTGGAGCGGTACGTCTCGGGCAAGCTGAAGCGGCCCCGCCAGGACCTGCGCGGCCGCCTGGAGCGCGAGGTGAAGAAGCGGTGGCAGCCGCAGATCCGCGCGAAGGCGAGGAAGAAGGCGGCGTCCACGGGCGGGCTGGTCGTCTCCACCCGCGCCCGCTTCGGGTTCGAGGCCGCCGGAGGCACGACCGACGATGCCCGGATCCGGGACATCACCCAGGCCCTGCCGCCCGAGTACGCCGACAAGCTGTTCAGCGCCCGGGAGGAGGGCAAGACCGAGGACCAGCTGCGGCAGATCGCGGCCGACGGTCTCGCGCAGATGTACTTCCGCGCCAACAACAGCAGGGCCCACGGCCTGGGCGTTGAGTTCACCGACGTGGAGCGGCTCGAAATCGAGCTCTGATCACCCGCGACGCACAAGGGGCCCCGACCGGCGCACGGTCGGTCCGAGCCGGACGACCTACTGCGGGTCGGGGCCGGCCTCGCCCGGCGCGGCCGCCGTGCGACGGGAGCGCCGGCGGACGACGTCGGGCAGCTGGCGGGAGGCGGCGGCCGGGATGAAGAACAACCCGGTCATGCCGAGCGCCGTCACGGTGGCGCTCAGCAGGCCCACCGAGACCGACGGGTCGTCAACCGAGACCACCCCGCAGAACACCGAGCTGACGGCCACGAACACCAGCGAGGCGGGGATCCACCGCTCCCGCAACGGCGAGCGGGCGCCGGTGGCGGCCACCACCGCGCCCCACCACACCCAGCCCGCCGCCACGCAGAACAGCACGGCCGCCGGCGGCAGCAGCACAGGCGGCGCCCACCGGGCAACGTCACCGCGGGGGAGCTGCTGCCCGGCCTCGTAGCCGACCTGGACCAACCACACCAGGTACACCGGCACCTCGACGGCGATCACCACCCACATCAAGACCCGCAGCGCCCGTAACGCGCCCCGCCGCTCGTCCATCCCCACGTCGGTCCCCCTCTTCGGTCATCAGGTCACGGGGAACGTACTGGTCGGCCGTCCTCGCCCACCAGGGCGCCATCACCCGAAGGGGTGGAGATCAGCCGCCCTCGATGTGGTCGAAGCCGCGCAGCAGGGGGTCCAGCTCCTGAGCTGCGCCGCACAGGGAGCACAGCCGGGTGCCGGGCTGCTCCGCGACGTTCAGCGCCCGCTCCAGGGGCAGCAGCGGCGCGCCCTGCGGGGCCTCCTCGCAGTCGACGGCGTGCAGCACGGCGCGGCCGGGCCCGCGGCCGCCGCCCGCCCTCTGCAGCACCCAGCCCGAAGGCCGGCGGGGCCCCAGCACCTCGCGGACCGACGACGGCGGCGGCAGCCGCTCGGTGGGCACGGCGTCGTAGGAGACGCCGTCGACCGGCCGAACGTGCTCGGGCGCGCGCACCCACACCCGGTACTCCGCGGCCTGGACGTCGCCGTCCTCGGTGTTGCGGTACGCGGGCAGGCCCACCTGGTACAGCCAGCCGCGCGGTGTCTCGCGCCGGGCCCACAGCCGCGCGGTGAGTTCCTGGCCGTCCGGCAGGACCACCACCACCGGCACGGGGGCGGCCGGGCCGTCCGAGGGCGTCGTCGTCATGCTGTCCACGGTAGGCAGACCCGGCCGCGCCCCGGCGGTCCGTCGGCGTCGGTCTCTGTCCACAGGGCTGCGGCGGTGAGCTACCCCCGTGACCGAAGAAGAGAAGGCAGAGAAGGCAGCACAGGCGGCCCAGACGCGCGCCAGGTTCATGGAGGGCCTCGCCCGCGTGGAGCGCACCCTGTTCACCCGGCCCGCGCCGAAATCCGCGCGAGCCCAGATGAAATTCCTTCGCAAGCGGGAGAAGGGCTCCACCAAGAGCCTGGCGGAGCGGCTGGGCGTCTCCCGCAAGACGGTGCAGCGCTACCTCTCGGGCGCCTCCACCAAGCCGAACAAGCGCCTCCAGGAGGCGTTGGTCCAGGAGACCGAGTCGGAGTGGCAACCGCAGGTCAAAGCACAGGCGAGGCAGCACGCGAGTACCTCGGGCGGGCTCGTCATCAGCTTCCGGGCCACCCTCGGATTCACCGCGAACGGGTCCTCGGACGACGACCGGGTGCGGGACCTCAGCATCGCCGTGTCGCCCTCCCACGCGGCCCTCATCCTCGCCGCGCAGGAGGAAGGTGCGACGGACTCAGCTCTGCATGATGCCGTCGCTGAGGCCATAGCGGACGCCTATTTCCGTCAAGGCGGTGGAGGACGAGCGAGCTTGAAGGTGAACTTCACGGACGTCCAGCGGCTGGACATAGCGTTTTAGCAGCGCGGAATTCGAGCGTGCTGTAGACCTGTGTGACCGGCCCGCCCAAGCGCTTTTCCGGGCAGGCCATCTTTTCCATATCTGAGTTGAAAGCGAGTCCTGATGAACACGTCCGACGGGTGGCGGCCCCGCCGTGTCCCAGAGGCCCGCGGCCGCGCCGGCACCCCGCGCGCGCCGGTCGACTACGCGAAGATCGGCCGGTCCTCGGTACGCCGCCGCGCGCGGGGCATGACGCACAGCGAGGCCGTGGCGGCGCTCGAAGCAGCGGAACAGCAGGCGCACCTGGACCGCCGCGACGAATCCGCCTTCGACGACGGCGGCCGCCGTGCTGCGGAGCTCGCGGAGTGGCAGCGCGTCGTGCAGCTGCTCGCCGCGACCGGCGGCCCGTACGACCCGGAAGCCGACGTCGTCGTCCAGGAGGAGCTCACCGAAGACCGCCGCCGCGAGGAAGCCGAGCAGCAGCGCCGCCAGGAGCAGCAGCAGCTCGCCGACCGGGCCGAAGAACTCGCCCGGCTGGGCGGGGCCGGCCAACTCGATCGCAGCGTCCCGAGCCGGGCCGGGGACGAAGCCGCCCGCGACCTCCTGGAGGAAAACCGCGACTACCGCGTTGCGGAGGTCGACGCCTGGCTCGCCCGCTCCCTCGCCGACCAGTCCGGCCACTACGCCGACCCCGCCGCCCGCACGGCCGCCGCTGGTTCGCTGCCCGTTCCGGTGCGCGCCCACGCTGCGCTGCTCGCCGCCCTCGCCCGCACCGGCGCCCCGGTCGGAGGCGGCCTCGAGTTCGCCGGGCGCCTCGCCCAGGCCGACCCGGCCGCCACGACCGCGCTCGCTGCGTGGCTGGAGACCGCGGCCGCGGTGAAGGGCGGCACGGCGTGAGCGCGGCGGACGAGGTGGTGGCCACCTGGAGCGAGCACAGCGAGATCGGCCACCACTACGAGGACCTGCTCGCCGACGGCTCGGTCATCGCCTGGACCGAGCCGCCCTTCGGCGAGACGCTCTACCCAGGCGACGACGACCCCGACTACAACCCGATCTGCTCGTGCTCGCGCGTCCCGCGCCAGTTCTGCATGGAGTGCGCCGGCTGCGCCGCCTGCGGGCAGTGCACCGGCCCGCACGTCTGGCCCCCGCTCCAGACCTGACAACCCGTTGTCACGCTCACCGAGGGTGACAATCGGTTGTCACGCCCCCCTGTCACGTCGGTTGTCACGTTGCCGGAAGGCCGCGTGACAGCCCCTGCCCGGAAGCCCATCAATTCGGGCATTCCGACGCGGAAACGGCCTGGAAACCCCTCTCCGGGCCGTTTCCGCGTGACAGGCGCGACAGCGTGACAACCCCTCCCGGGGTGATCACGCTCCGTGCGGGGCTGGGTCAGGGGATCTGCCGGACCGAGGCGTCGTGGTGGCTGGTGGAGACGGGCGTATCCACCGGGTGGAGCCAGCGCAGCGGCACGGTCAGGGTGCCGATCCGCGGCAGTTCGACGGGCTCGCCCTCGGCGTCCAGGAGCATCCCGGAGACCTGGTAGCCGCCCCTGGGCGGGAGGCCGGCCTCCTGCGCCTGGTCCTCGGTGAGGTCCACCGTGACCCGGGTGCTCGCCCTCATCACCAGGCCGTGCGCGGTCCGTGCGGCGGTGTCCACGTCGACCACGGACAGCGGGAAGTACGTACCGCGCAGCCAGCTCAGCGGCCACCAGGAGTCGCCCATCGTCTCCGGCCGGTACCGGCGATACGGCAGCGCGAACGGCACCTCGCAGCGGTAGGTCTCGCCCACCCGGACGTCCTTGGTGCGCATACCTCCAGGGTCCTCCCCGCCGGGCGCCGCCGCTCGGCGCCGGGTTTCGTCCGTACCGTCCCGGAGCGCCCCGCCCCGGCGCTACCGTGAACAGACACGCCAGCAACCCGCCCAGGAGCCCCGGATGAGCCAGCAGCCGGCCCCCGCGCCCGCCCGCCAGCCCCTCGATGAGCACGCCGCCGAATCGGTCCTCGCGTACGCGGCCGCGGAGCGCGCCAAGACGGACGTCCTCGCCTCGGTCCTGGAGGACATCGCGGCCAACGGCTACCCGGCCCCGGAGTCCGGCGTGCCGTGGGAAACCGCCCGCGACGCCCACCTCGCCCGCCTCGCCGATGAGCAGCCCCGTGTCGCCTGAGCACGGAGCGCGCCGCTCCCAGGTCGTCATGGTGGAGCCCGCGCTCACCCAGCTCGCCAAGCTCACCGCGCACGAGACCCACCGCCTGGACCGCGCGATCGTCGCCATCAGCGTCAACCCGGAGCTCGGCACCGAGGTGCCCGGCACCCTGCTGCGCGACTACGCCGACGAGGTCGACGGAGTCCGGGTGATCTACTACGTCACCGCCCTGCGGACCATCACGATCGTGGCGTACGTCGAAGCCTGAGCAGCACATGCAGCAGCGCCCCGGACCGCGAAGGTCCGGGGCGCTGCTGTGTCTGCTGCACGGCGGCCGGCGGGGTGCTGCACGGCGAGCCGGCGGCCGGGCGGCACACGGGTGCTGCTCGTGCAGCAGGGCCGGTGCAGCGGGGCAGCGGAGCCGTGCAGCGCCCGGCCCGTGGGCCTGCTGCACGGCGGTCAGTCGCCGTCGGTGGCCCACCGCTCCATCTCGCTCGGGTCCTTCTTCAGCAGGGTGTCGCGGCGGGACTGGGCGGTGGCCCGGGTGACGCTCATGGAGCTCGCCAGCTCGCCGTAGGAGCCGCCCCGGGCGGCGTGCTGCCGCACGGCGGCGTCCCGGATGCCCTCCAGCCGGTTCATCAGCCCGTCGGACATCAGCACGGTGGTCGCGAGGTCCTCGGTGCTCGCACTACCGGCGCGCAGCTGCGCCAGGCCGTGCAGGACGGCACCGAGCCGCATGGCCATCTGCCCGACGTCGTCGCCCAGCGCACGGGCGTCGGCGGCGGACAGAGGGATCGTGAGGTCAGGGACGGGGGCGGGGGCGGTGTTCTCGGGCTCGGTGGTCACCGGGTTCCTCCTGGTGGTGTTCGGCGGCGGGGCGGTGCTCAGCGGTCGACGACGTCCTTGTCGAGATCGCGGTGGTGGAGGTCGACGGCCAGGCCGCGCCCCTCGTACCGCGCGGCTAGATCGGCGACCCGGTACGCGGCGGCGGCCTCGGTGTCGCCGGACAGGGCGGCGGCGAGCGCGTCGGCCACCGTCGCGGAACGGTGCCGGCCGCCCGCGCAGCCGACCGCGACGGCCAGCGGCTCGTCCTGGCGCGGCCCGGCGAGGTAGGCGTCCACGGTCGCGGCGATGGCGTGCACCAGCGCCAGGACGCCGTCGGTGGCCATCACCGCCTCGCGCACGGGGGCGTCCCGGGCGGTGAGGTAGCGCAGCTCCGGACGCAGGTGGGGGTCGCGGAACTGGTGGCGCAGGTCGTAGCAGGCGCGGGCGTCCGGCTGCGGGCCGTGCAGGTAGCCGAACGAGGTGATGGCCACGGTGAGCATCGCGGGCGCTCCTGGGGGAGGTGAGGGGTGCGGGAGGGGGTCAGAGCCACTGGAAGGCGCGCCGGACGTCGCCCGCGGCCCCGGAGAGGTTGTCGGCGTGCAGCCGCACGTCGAAGTCGTACGGGTCGTCGGCCGCGTCCATGACGCGCTCGGAGGCAGCGTCGAAGACCCCGGCGAACGCCTCGTGGACACCGGCGGCCTTAAGGGCCTGGACGATGTCGTCGTGGTCGGCGCCGCCGCGCCGGACGGCGTCGGCGAGCAGGTTGAGCGCGGCGGCCGCGGCCGGGGCGAGCACGGCCAGGTCCTCGCCGACGGCGGTGGTGCGGGTCCGTTCGACCCCCGTCTCGATGTGGCTGATCCGGGCGAGGGACGTCGACTGCTGCTCCATGAGGACTCCGATCAGGGGCGCGGTGGGCGGGGGAAGGTGGCGGTGGAGTGCGTGCCGGAGAGCGATGACATTCGGGGCCGGCCTCCCGGCGAGCACGGCGGTGGAGCGGTCAGTCGTGCTGGGCGAGGTAGCGGGCGGCGGTGTCCACGAACTGGTCGTGGGCGACCATCGCGGCCTCCCGCGCGGCGGTGAGCTCCTCGGTGCTGCCGAAGTGGTCCCGGATCGCGTACGTCAGCGTGATCATGTGGTCGGCGGCGGTGCGCACGGCCGGGTCCGTGATCAGCACGCGCATCGCGACCAGCGGCCGGGTGACCTGGGAGCGGGTCTGGTGGCTCTCGCGGCGCAGCGACTGGATCAGCTCGGCCTCGGAGCCCTTGAGGACGGCGTCGCCGCGCATCCACATCGTGCGGCGGTGGTCGCTGGCGGCGCAGGCCAGCGCGGTAACGGCCTCCAGGCGGTCCCGCCGGATCGTCTCGCCGTGGCTCACGCGGACGGACCGTTCGGCGGCCCGCTCCTGGAAGCGACCGCTGATGAACGAGCCGAGCAGCGTGCCGACGACGGCGATGGCGGCGGTGACGAGGGCGAGTAACACGGTGGGTCCTCCCGAAGGTGTATGAACTTCAATACACTGTATGGAAGTTCATACACCCAGGGAAGGGGATCGCCCATGATTCTTTTCGCGGGCCTCCGACCTGCGCGGTTCCCGCCCGCGGGAACCGTGTGCACCGATCTGACACACCCCGCCCGCAACGCGAAGCGGCGCCGCATCCCTCGGGAGGATGCGGCGCCGCTGACTTCAGGGCTGCCCGGCTACGCGGTCCGGCGGGTGGGCACGGCCGTGAGGTGACGCTGCGGGGCGGGGACGCAGGGCTCGGCGAGTTCGCCGGCGCGGATCGCCTCGATCGCGTCGCGCAGCGCCTCTTCCATCTCCTCGACGGTCTCGTACCCGGCGAAGTACGGGTGGATGAAGTAGCTGCGGTAGCGGCCCTCGGGCCGCAGGACGATGTTCCGCTCGACCAGCTGGTTCATCGCGATGGACGTGCGGTTCTTGCTGAGGCCCACACGCGCCCGCAGCTCGGCCTGTGAGGCGTTCACCTCGCCGCCGGGGCGCTGGACCTCGGTCATCGCGCTCAGGAGGTCGTAGTTGGCCTTGGAGAGCTCCAGGCGGTGCAGCTGCGCGTACCCGAGGTGAGCTTGGATCAGCATGCCTGCTCCTCCACATCGTTGTCGCCGAACGCCAGCTGCCGCGTCCGCGGGCCGGCGGTCGGTGGACCGCGGTGAGCCCGTGACGTCGCCGCTGGCGGACAGCTTCGCCAAGGCCCTGGACCGTACGCCGCCGAAGGCCGGTCGGCCGGTGCGGTCGGCGAAGGTCGACTACACGTACCGGGCCCCGCACGACGCGTGGGGCTCCCGCGGCTTCAGCATGGTCAGCAACGCCTTCCTCGCCGACGTCCTGGCTGTGCTGATCGCCAGGTACGGGATGTCGCCGGTCCAGTCGGCGGTCCTGCTGTTCTGCATGGGCCGCCAGGTCGAGGGCCGCCTGAAGATCACCCACGTCAAGGTCGCCAAGCACCTCGGAGTCGAGCGTGCGAACGTCACCCGGGCGCTGGGCAGCCTGGAGAACTGGCACATGCTCCAGCGCCGGGCCAACTCGGTGATCGTGGTCAACCCGCTGATCTGCTTCAAGGGCAACGGCGACCTCCAGGAAGAGGCCCTGGAGCAGCTGCGCCAGGACGCCAGGGCCGCGCTGCGGAAGCACTTCCCGGAGATGCGGGAAGATGTGATGGCGCTGGAGAAGGCGGCGAGCGAGCGCTTCCCGGAGTTCACGGCCCCGGCCGCGCCGGCCCCGCGGACGCGGCAGCTGGCGTTCGGCGACAACGATGTGGAGGAGCAGGCATGCTGATCCAAGCTCACCTCGGGTACGCGCAGCTGCACCGCCTGGAGCTCTCCAAGGCCAACTACGACCTCCTGAGCGCGATGACCGAGGTCCAGCGCCCCGGCGGCGAGGTGAACGCCTCACAGGCCGAGCTGCGGGCGCGTGTGGGCCTCAGCAAGAACCGCACGTCCATCGCGATGAACCAGCTGGTCGAGCGGAACATCGTCCTGCGGCCCGAGGGCCGCTACCGCAGCTACTTCATCCACCCGTACTTCGCCGGGTACGAGACCGTCGAGGAGATGGAAGAGGCGCTGCGCGACGCGATCGAGGCGATCCGCGCCGGCGAACTCGCCGAGCCCTGCGTCCCCGCCCCGCAGCGTCACCTCACGGCCGTGCCCACCCGCCGGACCGCGTAGCCGGGCAGCCCTGAAGTCAGCGGCGCCGCATCCTCCCGAGGGATGCGGCGCCGCTTCGCGTTGCGGGCGGGGTGTGTCAGATCGGTGCACACGGTTCCCGCGGGCGGGAACCGCGCAGGTCGGAGGCCCGCGAAAAGAATCATGGGCGATCCCCTTCCCTGGGTGTATGAACTTCCATACAGTGTATTGAAGTTCATACACCTTCGGGAGGACCCACCGTGTTACTCGCCCTCGTCACCGCCGCCATCGCCGTCGTCGGCACGCTGCTCGGCTCGTTCATCAGCGGTCGCTTCCAGGAGCGGGCCGCCGAACGGTCCGTCCGCGTGAGCCACGGCGAGACGATCCGGCGGGACCGCCTGGAGGCCGTTACCGCGCTGGCCTGCGCCGCCAGCGACCACCGCCGCACGATGTGGATGCGCGGCGACGCCGTCCTCAAGGGCTCCGAGGCCGAGCTGATCCAGTCGCTGCGCCGCGAGAGCCACCAGACCCGCTCCCAGGTCACCCGGCCGCTGGTCGCGATGCGCGTGCTGATCACGGACCCGGCCGTGCGCACCGCCGCCGACCACATGATCACGCTGACGTACGCGATCCGGGACCACTTCGGCAGCACCGAGGAGCTCACCGCCGCGCGGGAGGCCGCGATGGTCGCCCACGACCAGTTCGTGGACACCGCCGCCCGCTACCTCGCCCAGCACGACTGACCGCTCCACCGCCGTGCTCGCCGGGAGGCCGGCCCCGAATGTCATCGCTCTCCGGCACGCACTCCACCGCCACCTTCCCCCGCCCACCGCGCCCCTGATCGGAGTCCTCATGGAGCAGCAGTCGACGTCCCTCGCCCGGATCAGCCACATCGAGACGGGGGTCGAACGGACCCGCACCACCGCCGTCGGCGAGGACCTGGCCGTGCTCGCCCCGGCCGCGGCCGCCGCGCTCAACCTGCTCGCCGACGCCGTCCGGCGCGGCGGCGCCGACCACGACGACATCGTCCAGGCCCTTAAGGCCGCCGGTGTCCACGAGGCGTTCGCCGGGGTCTTCGACGCTGCCTCCGAGCGCGTCATGGACGCGGCCGACGACCCGTACGACTTCGACGTGCGGCTGCACGCCGACAACCTCTCCGGGGCCGCGGGCGACGTCCGGCGCGCCTTCCAGTGGCTCTGACCCCCTCCCGCACCCCTCACCTCCCCCAGGAGCGCCCGCGATGCTCACCGTGGCCATCACCTCGTTCGGCTACCTGCACGGCCCGCAGCCGGACGCCCGCGCCTGCTACGACCTGCGCCACCAGTTCCGCGACCCCCACCTGCGTCCGGAGCTGCGCTACCTCACCGCCCGGGACGCCCCCGTGCGCGAGGCGGTGATGGCCACCGACGGCGTCCTGGCGCTGGTGCACGCCATCGCCGCGACCGTGGACGCCTACCTCGCCGGGCCGCGCCAGGACGAGCCGCTGGCCGTCGCGGTCGGCTGCGCGGGCGGCCGGCACCGTTCCGCGACGGTGGCCGACGCGCTCGCCGCCGCCCTGTCCGGCGACACCGAGGCCGCCGCCGCGTACCGGGTCGCCGATCTAGCCGCGCGGTACGAGGGGCGCGGCCTGGCCGTCGACCTCCACCACCGCGATCTCGACAAGGACGTCGTCGACCGCTGAGCACCGCCCCGCCGCCGAACACCACCAGGAGGAACCCGGTGACCACCGAGCCCGAGAACACCGCCCCCGCCCCCGTCCCTGACCTCACGATCCCTCTGTCCGCCGCCGACGCCCCGTGCGCTGGGCGACGACGTCGGGCAGATGGCCATGCGGCTCGGTGCCGTCCTGCACGGCCTGGCGCAGCTGCGCGCCGGTAGTGCGAGCACCGAGGACCTCGCGACCACCGTGCTGATGTCCGACGGGCTGATGAACCGGCTGGAGGGCATCCGGGACGCCGCCGTGCGGCAGCACGCCGCCCGGGGCGGCTCCTACGGCGAGCTGGCGAGCTCCATGAGCGTCACCCGGGCCACCGCCCAGTCCCGCCGCGACACCCTGCTGAAGAAGGACCCGAGCGAGATGGAGCGGTGGGCCACCGACGGCGACTGACCGCCGTGCAGCAGGCCCACGGGCCGGGCGCTGCACGGCTCCGCTGCCCCGCTGCACCGGCCCTGCTGCACGAGCAGCACCCGTGTGCCGCCCGGCCGCCGGCTCGCCGTGCAGCACCCCGCCGGCCGCCGTGCAGCAGACACAGCAGCGCCCCGGACCTTCGCGGTCCGGGGCGCTGCTGCATGTGCTGCTCAGGCTTCGACGTACGCCACGATCGTGATGGTCCGCAGGGCGGTGACGTAGTAGATCACCCGGACTCCGTCGACCTCGTCGGCGTAGTCGCGCAGCAGGGTGCCGGGCACCTCGGTGCCGAGCTCCGGGTTGACGCTGATGGCGACGATCGCGCGGTCCAGGCGGTGGGTCTCGTGCGCGGTGAGCTTGGCGAGCTGGGTGAGCGCGGGCTCCACCATGACGACCTGGGAGCGGCGCGCTCCGTGCTCAGGCGACACGGGGCTGCTCATCGGCGAGGCGGGCGAGGTGGGCGTCGCGGGCGGTTTCCCACGGCACGCCGGACTCCGGGGCCGGGTAGCCGTTGGCCGCGATGTCCTCCAGGACCGAGGCGAGGACGTCCGTCTTGGCGCGCTCCGCGGCCGCGTACGCGAGGACCGATTCGGCGGCGTGCTCATCGAGGGGCTGGCGGGCGGGCGCGGGGGCCGGCTGCTGGCTCATCCGGGGCTCCTGGGCGGGTTGCTGGCGTGTCTGTTCACGGTAGCGCCGGGGCGGGGCGCTCCGGGACGGTACGGACGAAACCCGGCGCCGAGCGGCGGCGCCCGGCGGGGAGGACCCTGGAGGTATGCGCACCAAGGACGTCCGGGTGGGCGAGACCTACCGCTGCGAGGTGCCGTTCGCGCTGCCGTATCGCCGGTACCGGCCGGAGACGATGGGCGACTCCTGGTGGCCGCTGAGCTGGCTGCGCGGTACGTACTTCCCGCTGTCCGTGGTCGACGTGGACACCGCCGCACGGACCGCGCACGGCCTGGTGATGAGGGCGAGCACCCGGGTCACGGTGGACCTCACCGAGGACCAGGCGCAGGAGGCCGGCCTCCCGCCCAGGGGCGGCTACCAGGTCTCCGGGATGCTCCTGGACGCCGAGGGCGAGCCCGTCGAACTGCCGCGGATCGGCACCCTGACCGTGCCGCTGCGCTGGCTCCACCCGGTGGATACGCCCGTCTCCACCAGCCACCACGACGCCTCGGTCCGGCAGATCCCCTGACCCAGCCCCGCACGGAGCGTGATCACCCCGGGAGGGGTTGTCACGCTGTCGCGCCTGTCACGCGGAAACGGCCCGGAGAGGGGTTTCCAGGCCGTTTCCGCGTCGGAATGCCCGAATTGATGGGCTTCCGGGCAGGGGCTGTCACGCGGCCTTCCGGCAACGTGACAACCGACGTGACAGGGGGGCGTGACAACCGATTGTCACCCTCGGTGAGCGTGACAACGGGTTGTCAGGTCTGGAGCGGGGGCCAGACGTGCGGGCCGGTGCACTGCCCGCAGGCGGCGCAGCCGGCGCACTCCATGCAGAACTGGCGCGGGACGCGCGAGCACGAGCAGATCGGGTTGTAGTCGGGGTCGTCGTCGCCTGGGTAGAGCGTCTCGCCGAAGGGCGGCTCGGTCCAGGCGATGACCGAGCCGTCGGCGAGCAGGTCCTCGTAGTGGTGGCCGATCTCGCTGTGCTCGCTCCAGGTGGCCACCACCTCGTCCGCCGCGCTCACGCCGTGCCGCCCTTCACCGCGGCCGCGGTCTCCAGCCACGCAGCGAGCGCGGTCGTGGCGGCCGGGTCGGCCTGGGCGAGGCGCCCGGCGAACTCGAGGCCGCCTCCGACCGGGGCGCCGGTGCGGGCGAGGGCGGCGAGCAGCGCAGCGTGGGCGCGCACCGGAACGGGCAGCGAACCAGCGGCGGCCGTGCGGGCGGCGGGGTCGGCGTAGTGGCCGGACTGGTCGGCGAGGGAGCGGGCGAGCCAGGCGTCGACCTCCGCAACGCGGTAGTCGCGGTTTTCCTCCAGGAGGTCGCGGGCGGCTTCGTCCCCGGCCCGGCTCGGGACGCTGCGATCGAGTTGGCCGGCCCCGCCCAGCCGGGCGAGTTCTTCGGCCCGGTCGGCGAGCTGCTGCTGCTCCTGGCGGCGCTGCTGCTCGGCTTCCTCGCGGCGGCGGTCTTCGGTGAGCTCCTCCTGGACGACGACGTCGGCTTCCGGGTCGTACGGGCCGCCGGTCGCGGCGAGCAGCTGCACGACGCGCTGCCACTCCGCGAGCTCCGCAGCACGGCGGCCGCCGTCGTCGAAGGCGGATTCGTCGCGGCGGTCCAGGTGCGCCTGCTGTTCCGCTGCTTCGAGCGCCGCCACGGCCTCGCTGTGCGTCATGCCCCGCGCGCGGCGGCGTACCGAGGACCGGCCGATCTTCGCGTAGTCGACCGGCGCGCGCGGGGTGCCGGCGCGGCCGCGGGCCTCTGGGACACGGCGGGGCCGCCACCCGTCGGACGTGTTCATCAGGACTCGCTTTCAACTCAGATATGGAAAAGATGGCCTGCCCGGAAAAGCGCTTGGGCGGGCCGGTCACACAGGTCTACAGCACGCTCGAATTCCGCGCTGCTAAAACGCTATGTCCAGCCGCTGGACGTCCGTGAAGTTCACCTTCAAGCTCGCTCGTCCTCCACCGCCTTGACGGAAATAGGCGTCCGCTATGGCCTCAGCGACGGCATCATGCAGAGCTGAGTCCGTCGCACCTTCCTCCTGCGCGGCGAGGATGAGGGCCGCGTGGGAGGGCGACACGGCGATGCTGAGGTCCCGCACCCGGTCGTCGTCCGAGGACCCGTTCGCGGTGAATCCGAGGGTGGCCCGGAAGCTGATGACGAGCCCGCCCGAGGTACTCGCGTGCTGCCTCGCCTGTGCTTTGACCTGCGGTTGCCACTCCGACTCGGTCTCCTGGACCAACGCCTCCTGGAGGCGCTTGTTCGCTTGGTGGAGGCGCCCGAGAGGTAGCGCTGCACCGTCTTGCGGGAGACGCCCAGCCGCTCCGCCAGGCTCTTGGTGGAGCCCTTCTCCCGCTTGCGAAGGAATTCATCTGGGCTCGCGCGGATTTCGGCGCGGGCCGTGAACAGGGTGCGCTCCACGCGGCGAGGCCCTCCATGAACCTGGCGCGCGTCTGGGCCGCCTGTGCTGCCTTCTCTGCCTTCTCTTCTTCGGTCACGGGGTAGCTCACCGCCGCAGCCCTGTGGACAAGAGACCGACGCCGACGGACCGCCGGGCGCGCGCGGGTCTGCCTACCGTCCCGACAGCATGACGACGACGCCGCTGCGGACGCCCGGCCGCGTGGTGTGCGTCTGCGCGGACGCCAGGAACTCGAGGCGGGGCGCGCGCGGCTGTGGGGCCGGCGCCGAGACACGGCGCGGTGGCATTACCAGGTGGCCTGCTCCGCGTACCGCAACATCCGAGGACGGCGACGTCAGGCGCGAAGTACCGTGTGTGGTGCGCGCGCCGAGCACAAAGCCGGATCGTCGGCCGGTCGACGGCGTGCAGTTGCCTACGAACGCGCGTGGCGCAGCGGCACGGGGAGCGGCTGCGCGCCGCCGTCTAACGCTCCGCGAGGTGCTGGGCCCGCCTGGCCTTCGGGTCTGTGTGCTGCAGAGGCGGGCGCGCCGCGGCGCGGTTTCGCGCAGTGCGGAGTGGCGCACGCCGTCGACTGACGAGGAGCGCGCCGCAGGGCGCGCGCTGCTGACGGAGCGGGCGACTGCTGAACGTCGCGGAGCAGCCGCACCGGCTGTGCTCCTGTGCGGCGCAGCTCAGGAGCTGGACCCTAACCCTCGCGGCGCGGGCTCGAGCGCGAGCGATCGAGGCGGCGATCTCCACCCGTTCGGAGTGGCGCTCTGTGGGCGAAGAGCGAGCGCTGACCAGTGACGTTCCGGCCCTGTGACCTGATGACCGAAGAGGGGACCACGCGAGTGGGATGACGAGCGCGGGCGCGTAGGGCCTGCTGCGGTGCGTTGAGGTGGGTGGTATCGCCGTCGAGGACTGCGGTGATGTTACACTTGTTGGTTTTGTTTCCTTCCCAGGTCCGGCTACGAGGCGCGAGCAATGCTCCCGCGGTGACGTCTGAGCCTCGGTGGCGCCGCCTGTGCTGCTGCGCCAGGCGGCCGTGCTGTTCTGCGTGCGCGGCTGAGTGTCACGCGTGGGCGCGGTGTGGCCGCCACCGGCGCCCGCTCAGCCGTTGCCGGGGAGCGGTGATCCCCGGCTCGCTGTGTTCGGTTGCCGTCAGGTCGCTTTCTGCGGCCCACTCCGATGATGAGGTCTCGGTTGACGACTCCGTCGGTGGTCTCGTTGGGCCTGCTAGGCGCCACCGTGACGGCGCTCGGCATGGACCGGGTATGTTCTTCATCCCGGCCGCGCCTCCCGCCAGCTGCCCGACGTCGTCCCGCGCGCGCGTCGCGCGTGCGGCTCGCGCCTGGGCGAGGCCGGCCCGACCCGCAGTAGTCGTCCGGCTCGCGACGTGCGCGGTCGGGCCCCTTTGTGGGCGTCGCGGTGAGTCAGGAGCTCGATTTCGAGCCGCTACCACAGTGGGCGTGAACTCAACTGACCCAGCCGCTGGGCCCTGCGTTGTTCGCGCGGACCTATCTCAGATCAACATGCTCGCGAGGACCGTCGGGCCGCGATCTGCCGCAGGCTGGTCACGTTCTTGCCCTCCTCCCGGAGACTGAACAAGACACTAGTCGGCGCCGTTACTCGGCGGCAGCCTGTGATGTCGCACGCCCATCCGGGCATCGTCGTACGTGCTCCGGCGGCTCGAACCCGAAAGCGGCAGCGCGTGCGGTGCACGATCCGACGCAGCCCAGTTTCTTTCGTGCGACGACGCTTCTTCCTCGCCATTACGCGCGGATCTGCGGCCCAGCCCACCGCTTCTTCACCTCGCGCATCCAGCGCAGCCGCGCAGTCCTGGCGGGCCGCTCATGGTCTATGCGCTGAGACGTACCGCTCGCACGGCCCTGCAGACTAGGACGATCCCGAGCGCCTGGGCGGCGGCTTGGTGCCTTGAGCTGCTTGACCAGACATTCATCTGCGCTGGCGCTCTGCGATACGCGGCGTGACGCCCCCTCCAGCGCGCGTCCAAGGCAGTCGCACGAGCGAGCAGTCCACACTGCTCTACTCCCCTCTCCGGCGCGTCTGTCGGTCTTGATGAGGTGGAGAGCTTGGAGACGCCGCCGCGCTACCTCCAGACTGCTGCTCCGCGCCACAGGACGTCTCGGTGCCCTGGTGCTTGGACCATCCGGCGAGACCCGAGCCGAAGCGCCGTACCGGCTTGCCCGCGTGTCGCAGGACGTCCAGCGTGGACGCCGGGCGAGGGGTAGACGATGCGATCGGTTTGCCGATCGGCGACCGGGTAGAGCGCGCGCGCCGCCGTCTTCATCAGCTCTGCGGTGCAGCCCACCGCTGCTTTCGCGAGTCACGGCGGCCCGGTATGTCGGCGCCAGTTCACCCGCTCCACGCGCCGGGTACGGCTCGTAGATACGGCACTGGCCCCGGAGCTGCTGCCTCAACTTCCGATCGCGCCCTCCGCCGTCGCCATTGATCCGCGGTCTGCCAGGAGCGCCAGCAGCGCGGTCGACCTGCTGCGCCGCGCTATCGACCTCGAGAACTCCTCGGCCCTGGAGGTCGGTGGTGACGCCCATGTCAGGCCATCGTGGCGACGTACGCGTCGCGCGAGCGCATTGTACCAGGAGTCAGTAGCGCGTTTCTGCGTTGCGACGTACCCTCGATCGGACGCAACGTCGAAGAAACCGAGCTCCACCGCTATACTGCACGGTGGGCGTGGCGTATCCAGCCGGCCCTCGGGTGGGTGTCGCCCTTCGGCTGTGAACGGGCTCGGCAGCCGGAGCCGTCGACCGTGCAGGTGTTGACCCGGCGCGACAGCGTCGACTGGGAGAGCGTCGACAGCCACGAGCCGGCAGCGACGGGTCGAAACGCCAGGGTTGTTTTTAGTGCGTCGGCCCATCAGCCCGACTGACGAGCCGTCGCTGCTGCGGCGAACGACATGTTGAGGTCGACACGACAGTACGGGTGGGCCACTCCTCATCGGTCAGCGGCCGCACAGTCGATAGGGCTCCTCATCACGAGCCATCTCTGCCGCGGCGCGCATGTGGTGCCGGCGCGACTGGCCCTGAGTGATCGGGTGTTCGTCGGGACTCGCACTGGCACCACGTAGAGCTGTGTGAGCGCGTCCATCGTTGTACGGCCGCGCGAACTCGCGTCGCCGAGGTTCTTTCTCCGCGCGTGCGGCGCAGCTGCTGGTCATCAGCTCCAGGCGGTCGTCGCAGGTGGAGCCGCGCGCTCATCACTCGGGCCGCGTACAGCCCGAAGTACTGGACCAGTCGGGTCGGGTGCATCGTCAGCAGGAAGCTCCGGTCGTCCTTCCGTCCCCACTCGCGGGCACGTCCAGGGCGTTGCCATGACAGAATGCACGACTGACGCAGCGCCGCGGGAGCCTTCGGTCGCGGATAGAGCGGCCCATGGGGCCGAAGCCCGCTTGAGGGTCATCTGCAGCCCGCGCGCTCGATCTGCGTGACCACACCTATGTGGGCCGACCGGGATGCGCCGCGTGCGCGCTCGCCTCCGACAGGCGGTGCAGGCCGAACCGCTCCAGCGCTACAGCCGCAGTGAGATCGACGCGATCGGTGCGCGTCGCGCCGTTGCGATGCAGCGCGCGCTGACGAGGCGCCCTCGGTCAGCGTCCAGTCGACCAGGCGGACGGATCGTCTTGGCTGGGGCACGTCCAGTGACGCAGCCGCACACGTGCGACGTAGTACGCGGACACCTGCCCGTCCTCGCAGTCGACGACGCGCAGCGTCCGTTCTCGAGCGCGGTCGACGTCGGCTCCGTCGCGGCGCCCGTTGGTCTTCTTCGCCACCGCCTTCTTCTCGCACCCGGCGCGCCGCGACGACGCGAGCGGGCTTCACGCGGCGCCGACGTACGCAGCAGCCGGCGAGCCGGCCGCCGCGCTTCGACCCGCGGCGGACGCCGTGGCGTCGTGAACGCCTCCGGACCACGGAGTCGGAGCAGGGCGGCGCGTCGGCCGACTGGCGGGTAACGCGCGTGGCCCTCATTACCACGGCGAGCGGCGCGTTCGCTTCGGCGGCCGCGCTCGCTCTTGCAGCTCCAGTTCCCCACGGCTCCGCGGGCGCCAAGCGCCGTGGCATTCTGGCGCCTGATCAGCCCGCCGCCTCCCCAGACCTCTTCCGCATGTCCGGCAGTCGTCCTGCGCGACTGCTCCTAGCAACGCACGACCGCTGAACAGCTCTCGTCAACGTTCTCATGACACAAGTCACCTCCAATAGACGAGCATACCCGATCGCGCATTATTCGCGCACTCAATCCGGCATGAATCGCGCAACCGGCAGGATTGCAACACGCGGCGGTAAAAGCGGGCGCAACCTGTTCTCGCATGTCATGTTGAAACGCGGCGCTTGCAGCCGCTGTGTGCAGTCGCGCGTTGCCAGTCCGGCCCATTGCCGTGTTCTCCAGGGCATGCCAGCGCCATCCGGCGGTCCGGTCCTTACTCGCGCACGGGGCCCGCGCAGCCGCCGCGCGGGACACCTAGCCTGCGGCGCCGCTCGGACGTGGCGCGAACGGCGCGGCCGGCCTCCCGTCCTCACCGCGACGTCCGTCTCGCGGCGATACGCGCTCGGGACATGCCCCGCAATCGTCGCGTCTGCCTCTCCACCCGCTGCCCGATGCTCGGGTCACCCGGCCCGGCCGACCTGCGCGGCGCAGCGATGCCGCGGCGATCCTTCGCACCGCCGTCGTCCCGCGTCCGGCCGAAAACCGGGGCGGCCCCGGGCCGAGCGGTCTGCCGACTACGCCGGCCGGGCGGAAGCCAGCGCCGGGCCAGGATCCCAGGGCTGCCGCATCGACGGCGGCCGCCGCCTTGTTTGGCCTGCGCCGCGGAGACGCGGTCTCTCCAAGCGGGGCCTTTCGCGCCCCAAGCCATCGACCCGGGGCACACTGGTGAGCCAGCCGGATTTGCAGTTCCCTGGTCTCGCGACTGCGGCGGCTGGAACGGTGTCGCCCGTGCCAGCTCACGAGGGACACAGCTATTGCGCGCCACCGCCTCCCGGCACGAAGCTCCATGCACCCGCCGCCAACTCCACGCCCGACAGCTCGACGGTTGCCAGCAGCATCCAGCCATCCCTCCCATTCCTCTCGTCAGCTGCGCACCCATTCACGACTCTGATGGCTCGGCCAGCGCCCTCATGTGCCTCTTGCTTCGCCTCTTCGCCGCCCGTCCGTTCTTCCGGGCCGCCTCCATCGCCGGCCCGCGCGCGGACCCGCCCAGTCGAACCCCTGACGTTCCGCCGCCGCTCACGCCCTGCCCCCCCATGGAGAACCGAGTCCAGTTCCCGTAGCGCCGGGCGCTACTCTGTGGTGAAACACGCTCCGCGCGCGTGGACGTTGCCGTGTCCGGGTGAAGCAGGTCTTGGCCCTATGATCGCCTACCTGTGTCGTATCCCTTGTGGTCCTGTCACAACTCTTGTGTGACCTGACTCGTCGGCGCGCGCATATAGCTATTGCGAGCGACCCTGCTGCGGGTACAGCGTCACTCCCATGAGGAGCGAAGACCCTGGTCTCGCTTGACGAAGGTGCTGCGAACTCAAGCCACTCCGGAGTCGGCACGCTTTCGGCCGCGATGCACGTCGCGGCAATCACCGGAGCCCAACCGTCGCACCTGATCCGCGCCTTCGTAACGTCGCGACGCAGTATCGAGCGAGCCCGCCTGCGCGCGGCCGTCGAACTGCGAGCCGACGCGCACTTATGCAGCTGGGCCACCGGGCAGGGCCGCCGCTGCGATCTGCCTATCTCAGTTTGCGCCGCATGGTCTGAGCCCCTATGACGGCGCATCCCCCGTGATACGTCGCATGGCTCCTGCATCGCCTGCCGCGCTTCGTCCTCGGAGCGGTCGGGCGATCCGGTCTTCGTCCACCGGCTGTTCGGGGCGGCACACCGCGGGTCATCTGGCACCGCAGTCGCTGTCGCGGCATGCAGAGTCGCTGCGAGCAGCCTGACCGGCGATCCCGCCTCACCTCGCCCACCAGCACTCTGATGCAGCATTCTCGCAACTCCGTGTCTCCCGCAGGCTGCTGCACTCTGTGGATGGCAATAGCACCTTCCGATCCAGCATCCTATGACTCCACCGGTCGCGCGGCACCGCCGAAGCCAAGTCTGTCCACGCGCCGCACCTAGACGGTCGCAGCAGAGCAGGTCAATGCTACCACGCCTTACCCGACGAACGCCTCCACCTCCACCCTTGACTCGTCCGCAGCCCGCCTCCCACACCAGAGCTGCGCCGCACGGTGCGCATCTGAGAATCGCCCGACTGGCCAGGCTTTGTCTCGCCTATCCGACCGAGCGCTCCCAGAATCCGGAGCCAGAACTGGCCCCCGCAGTCCTGCGGCGGCAGAGGACCCTACTGCCTGCCGCGTGTCTGCCCGTCGCCGAGCTCTGAGCCCCACCGTCCACGCACCGCAGCACAAACACCGGGGCTATCAGTGCGCCCACCCGGCCAGGCCCGACGGCCAACTTCTCGGAGCTATTCACGGGCTTTCTATCGCTTTCTCCTGCGGCTACGGGCCGCCGTATGCGTTGCGTCGCCACGCGCACACGCGCTGTCCTGCTACGCCGAGTCTCCCACCACGCCTTCGACGGCGAAAGAACACCAGAGATAGCCTAGAAGAACCTCTCGCAGAATTAACACAAGAACGTGAGAGCCTGGAGTGCAGAGTGTCCTCAGCATGCTCGACCGCACCGCCGTGGCCTCTCACGGCCCCTCCCCACGCGTCCGCTTACACTCCGAGTGAACCGCAGAGGGACAGCCAGCTATCCACTCTCGAACGCTCAAGGATCAACACGCAAACCTAAAACCCGAACTCCTCGCACGTTCTATGACGCACAACTACCGAGCGTGCCCACCGCGGCACGAGCGCACAGGCCGCGTCGCGCAGCACGCCCGATCCCGGAGCCCTTGGGTGCGAGCCAGGCCAGAGCGAAGTTCACCCGGTCTCCGACTGCGTCGACGGTCAGCCCGCCCGTATCTCGCGCCCGGCCACGAACCAGCACGTCCAGGCTGCGCTACCGAGAGAGCTCGGGTCGTGAGAGCCAGCTTCCCTCGACGCCGCCCAGCGCTTCACCCACACGGCACTCCAGCCCTCGCCGCTCCTGCAGCGCCTGACAGGATCCCTCATCTCTTCGATCCACGCTCTCTCCAGCACGGCTCACCACCCCATCGATACGCCACCACGCGCCGCCTGACGTCGCTGGCGCGAGAGACGAAAGCAACACCACCCCACGAGCGCGACAGCCCAGCCCCGGTCGTTCGCTCCCCCGCCCTCTCATCCGTATCCCTCAGTCGCGAGCATCGGTCCGGCACCGCATCGGCACGGGCACGCCCACCCGCTCGTGCATCATCGGCGCCACACAGCATGCGCCTCCATCGCAGCTTCAGGAGCTACGATCTATCGAGCCTCCGAAGCCACCCGAGGTTGCCCCCGACACGGCACGCTCACAGCCCGCTGCGACGCAACGACAGTATCACGAACCACCAGCCACATCCAAACCCGTCATGCCATGCTCCCACACCGGCAACGCGTTCGTCAAGCCGTTCGAGCCGAAGCGCGCACTCCCTATGCACCCGCGAGCTCCACTGCGAGCCACATGCTGGCGACCACTGCATGGGCACCGTTCTTGCAGCCCGAGCCACCGCCCAGCTCACTGATGCGTCGCACTGGACTTATCTTTACACCACCTTGCCTTCGGATCAGCAAGAACGAGCCCGACATGCTCGCCCACGAGGTTCTAAGCCCCGCACGCACCGGTCTGACGGACCCGTGGTCCTGTACGGTGCTCTAGCAGCCGCGTATAGCCCCCGTATTGAGTCACCGCGTTCCCACGTCTTACATCAGCGTCTTAGCTATCCGACCGCTCGAGAGCGACAACTCGGCTCGCCCGCCACCACCTCTATTAACGCGTTCTCCCAGCCTCGCGGCACGAAACTCACAGGTCTCCGCAACGCACGATCCGCCGACGCCTCTACCCGACCCCCACCCAGCCCCCCGCCAAGAAGGCACCACGACAGCTATAGCCGCTCTCTGTGATCATACTGCGGTCTCGCCATCAACGACGATGTACACCAAACAAACGGACACCCCCCTGAGCACCGAAAGGCGCCGTCCAAGTACTACTCCTTACCACGAAGACACCGATCATTCACCGCGAGGCCCGTTTGACAGCAAGGCCTCACTGTACGGCGCACTGTGTCCCGCCTCCTCACCCACGCGGCAACATCTCGATCTGCGTCCCACCACAAACGTGACTAACTGCTCGCGCATCACCAGCTTCACACGTCGCCGAGTCCCGTCGACTGATAGCCGTGCTGACTACTCGACCGCGAGAGCGCTGTGCTCATAACGTCGCGTTAGCCAGAAAGCACCATCGCTTACCGATCGCAGATACCGCTGACCACACGAAAGCTGCAACCTGCCTCTGTCCAGCTACCGTAAATCCAACTTCCCGATACACTATCGAGCAAAGCAGCGACACAAGCAGACGCTAGCAGCCCGATCCCTCCTACACGCTAGACGACCGCCGCAGCCAACGGACCATCTCTCGGAACGAATCATACACGGCAAGACAGCTTATCCCAGCAGACCAGCACTTACTGGGCACTCAGATGAGAAACTGATCACTACTCTCCATTTTGTGATCCAATATCGCACACGTATTCTCCGTCTTGACCGCGCATGAGTGTTCTGGCTCCTGGATGAATGTTCACGTACGCGTTCTTAAGATCGCAGGGCCTGGCCTGAGAGTCACGGTCGTTGATCTTTGTGCCGCTGGATGATTTCTCTTTTCTTACTCGGGCACACCGCCGGAACCCCTCACGTCGCGAAGCGTTCGCCAGCGCACATTACGTGTCGTTATGCAGCGGAGTGCGCTCCACGCGGCGTGTTGCTAGAGCTCAAGCACGCTGACATTGACCTCCGATTTCAAGACTGGTACACCGGTCTTGCGACACGCGTTAGCGCGACGCTCTAAGTACAAGTCTGTGTTCGTGGCTGTGCCACTAGTGTCGAGTATCGCGCGACTTTAGCAAGTTTAACCTGCTCGGGAAGGCCGCAATCTCAGACCACGGCTCAAAGCGGAACTGATGTCAAGACCGAAGCTGACGGTGCTCGCTCAGTTCTCATAGGCGAGCACAGTGCAGACAGCTAAGTCAAGCGTTATTGATCGCAGCCAAGCTCGCGATGCGCCATGTGTCGTCTGAGCGTCTCCGAACCCTCGCTTAGAATCCACTGAAGTGGCTGCCTTCGGGCTGCCTCCATCCGCTGGTTCGCGGTGCGTCGGGAACGTCGGCCGAGGTCGCTCTGAGGGCCGAGAGCATGCGTCACTTCCACCGTCGGTGCGTACCGGATGCTGGTTCTGACCCAACTCCCAGCAGCTGTAGCGCGGAACGCTCTGTTCTATCGCCCACTGTGCCGTCCGCATCCGTTCTGCACTTCGACGCCGAGCGCGTCCACAATGCCGCCTGAACGCGCAGAGACAGCAGCGCCTCGGGCAGGCCGCTCCATGGTTGTCAGACAAACCGGTCCAAACCCTGCCATGTCCGCGACGTTCCGACGTAACATACCCCAGCGCCCTTTTCGGCCTATGACTCGGGAAATGCAACTCCGAAGATATCTTCGAACACATCCTTCGGGCAACGCCTCGACCACAGATCCGACGCCGCAGTCCACCGACGCTACGTACGCGAACGCCCACGGTCTACGAAACAGCGCGCTCGGCGCAATCATGGACGACGCCGGATCGGCCTCGAGGATCGCCTCGCCAGGGCTACGAGGCGCTCGCTGGGAGCAGGGCTCAGCTAGCGTAGATTCGTGCGCACCCGCGAGCGCGCGTCCTGGGGGATGGCAGCGATCTTCTCCGCTGTGCTCCGGGGCCGGTTCGCGCCTAGCGAAGTAGCGGACTCCAGCTCCCTTGCCTGCGCTAGCGGCGACGATGCACCCGCCCGACGAAGCCCTGCTCCGCAGAGGACACAGCCAGCGAGCGTCGAATCGCACCCTTGAGTCCCAGCGCAGTCCTGGGCTCGCTGCCTCGGGGCTGTTGACAGTCACGCACGGTGTGTTCGCTCCCTTCGGGCTTCCACGACGAAAAACGAACGTACGTCGCAGACGCGGAGACACGATCCAGCCAACGCTCTAATCCGCCGTACTATTCTCCCGGGGGTAGTCAGGACTCGCTCCAGGAACACGCGCGTGCCTCCGAGCCCTGACCCCACCAATGACAGCATGGGCGAATTGTCGAGCCATTGCGTCGGCAGGTCCCCACGCCATGAAGGCTGTGCGTGTGATCGTGCCGCCCACCAGTCCAATTCCTACACGCTGTGTCCCAGAAACCCTGACCTCATCGCTCCAGAGCGCGAGTGACATCACCTACGTCCCCGAGCTGGACTCCGGCCACCTACGACTCACCGCCAACCGGCATCGTACGCCGCACCTTCTCCACGCTGGCAGGCGCTCTACACAATGAATGAACCGAGAGTTATTCTGACAGCTGCCAGAAGAGGGTCGCGACAGTGCGCGCCGTCGATCGCATGGTTGTCGACACCGTACCACTGAACGCTTGTGCAGAGCCTGGCGTCTGCCCTCCGGCGACGCGCGCTATCACCTCCGACTTCCGCTCCTTGGACCAGAGCCTTGTCACTTTCCGAAATATCCGAGTCGCCGCGTACGGGCGCCTCGCGGCCATCAGGATGGGCGTCGGACGTAACCGCGCGGGATCTGAGTCCCGCACGGCGGGCGAGATCTGAGTAGGGGGTCGAACTCGGCGGCCCGTCGGGGTTGGACACCGCCAGCCATCGAGCGCGCGCTCCCGAAAGTAGCCGTTCATTTCGGACGACATAACGCTGCCCTTGCAGCGAAGAGGGCCGATTGACGAACGGCGCGACACGGTCATAAGTGATTCGCAATCGGCAGCTCATTGATCCTTTTCCTCAGGTACTCGGGGCCAAGGAACACGGGCGTCGACTAAGATTCTCACGGAATGTGCAACCTCCGCGCCCGGCGTGCCACGGAACCCAGCGTCACGTGCAGAGCTGCATCACGACCCAAGCTTCGCGCACTGTACTCCGGGCCGAGGTCTCGGCGCTGTTCCCCGACGCACCCCCTAAGGCCGGGGGGTTCTTGTAGATCCTTGGTTGTGGACGAGGAGCGACACCGGCAAGGTCTCCCTCCGGCTGACCGGCGCACCAGCTGTTGGCGACTGCGGCGCGGCCAGGTGTGGAGAACACACCGAGCCGCGACCGATGGTAGCCCGGCAGGCGTCGTTGACTTTTGTAGTGCCAAGACCGTCCGACACGTCCTGGCCGGCTTCACCCGGCCATTGGCCACAGCACAACACTCAACTTCGCGCGCGCTCGTGCCACAGTTTCGAGCACGTACGTCTTTCGTGATCGGCGGCACACTGCTCCTTCAGCCACGTTCCCCATTCGACCATCCGGGACGCCGACACGATTCCTCGTCATGGAGAACCGGCTCCATC
>NZ_CP051007.1 GCF_014673495.1 Streptomyces griseofuscus | reverse complement strand
AACTCCCGTGCGGGCCAGGCGTGCCACGCTCCGCACGGCCCACCCAGCAGGGCTCACGCCACAAGCAGCAGCAACAGGGAGGGGTGGTGACGGGCAGTCGGGACGGGTGAGGGAGTACGGGGCCGGCCTCTCGGGCGAATGGTGCGGATTGAGGGCCCGTCAAGGCCCCTCGGGGGCTTGCGATAGAGAAAGACTAACAGCTTTCGGCCACGTTCGGGGGAATCTCGGGATTCCGTGTGTCTCTTTTCTAGGACAGGGATAGACTCTGGACTCAGAGCACCCCACCCCGGAGCGCTCCGAGAGGTTTTCGAGATCCACCGCACGGCCCGACCGGTGATCGGTGAGGCAGAGTCACAAGCCGACCGCGCCAGTTCGACCCTAGCTCTCCACAAGCTCTCTAGGTGCAGGTTTCCCGTTTCCCGCCGCTCCAGTCGACCGGACGGCATCCACGAGAAGGCAGACCGATATGTCGACCACTAACCGCGTTGACCAGCGCGAGGCAGCCCAGCGAGAAGCCATTGACGCGGTCGTGCGCGCCCTCGAATTGCCTGCAAGATCACTTGTGCCCGAGCGAGGGCTCCGGACGCAGGTGATCATGGCGACCGGGTCCGGGAAGACCCGGGTGGCGGTCCGCAGCGCGGAGGAGCTCCACGCGGGCCGTGTGCTGGTGCTCGTGCCCTCGCTGGACCTGCTCGCCCAGACCGAGTCCGCGTGGCGCGAGGGCGGCCGCCGGGGGCCGATGATCGGGGTGTCCTCCCTGCGGGGTGAGGAGGTGTCCTTCCCCAACACCACGGACGTGGACGAGTTGGTGGAGTGGACACGGGGCCTGGACAAGGTCACCGTCTACGCCACGTACGCCTCGCTCGGTCTGGGCACGCTGGAGCGGGCGCACGCCGGGGGCCTCGCGGCCTGGGACCTGATCGTGGTGGACGAAGCCCACCGCGTTTCGGGCCGGATCGGGAAGCCGTGGGCGGTCGTCCACGACAACCAGAAGATCCCCTCGTTGCGCCGTCTCTACATGACGGCCACGCCCCGGCTGTGGCAGCTCGGGGACGAGGACGAGGCCGGCGCCCCGGGCGAGCTGGTGGCGAGCATGGAAGACGACCCCGAGGGCCCCTTCGGCAGCCGCTGCTTCACCCTGACCCTCTCGGAGGCCATCGACCGGGGAATCTGTGCCCCCTACCAGGTCGTGTGCGTGGACGTCACCGACACCGCGCTCCAGGCCGCGCAGCTCCTGGGCGCGGAGGGCCGCTCGGCAGAGGTCCGCGGGGCCCGGCTCGCCGCGCTCCAGACCGCCCTGGTGAAGGCGTCTGCGGAGGAGAACTTCCGGCGCACGCTCGTCTTCCACCACGTGGTGAAGGAGGCCGAAGCGTTCGCGGCCGGCCTTCCCGACGTCGCCGCGCAGCTGCACGCCAGCGACCCCGTGCTGTACCCGAAGACGATCTGGGCGGACTGGCTGTGCGGGGACCACAAGCCGCTCCACCGCCGCCGCCTCCTGGGCGAGTTCGCCGCCGGGGTCGCCACGGACGGCACCGTCGTGGAGAAGTGCTTCCTCTGCTCGGTGAAGGTCCTGGGCGAGGGCGTCGACACCAAGAACTGCGACTCCGTGTACTGGGCCGACGTGCGCGGCTCGATGCCCGACCTGGTCCAGGCCGTGGGCCGGGCGCTGCGGATGCAGCCGGGCGAGGGCAAGATGGCCAGCCTGGTCGTGCCGGTCCTGCTCGGGCCGGGCGAGACGGCGGACAACATGCTGACGTCCCGGGCGTTCGGCGGGCTGGCCAAGCTGTTGGAGGCGCTGCGGGCGCACGACGCGCGGATCGTGGAGACGCTCGCGGAGCAGCAAGCCCCGAGCCGCTACAAGCCCGTCAGGAAGGACGAGAGCGGGAAGAGCACGGGCGGGAGCGGCGAGGGCTCGGGGGGCGTCAGTGCCCCCGCCAAGGCCCTGCTGAAGTTCAGTACGCCGCGCGACCCGGCCGCCCTCGCCGCGTTCATCAACCTGCGCGTCCTCAACCCCGAGCACGAGCACTGGCGGCGCGGCGTGGAGGCGGCCGTGATCTACGCCCGCGAACACGGAGACCTGCGCGTCCCGTTCACGTTCCGCGTTCCCGCCGCCGCCGTCGACGGCCAGGAGGCGGAGGGCGCGGTGTGGCCGGCCTCGCTCGCCAACTTCCCGCTGGGGCAGTGGACCGCCGACGCCCGCCGGTTCTACGCCCGCGGCGAGATGGACGAGGACCGCGTCGCGCAGCTGGAGAAGCTCGGCATGATCTGGAGCCATTTCGACGTCGCCTGGGAGGAGGGCCTCACGGCCGCGCGCGGATGGGCTGCCGAGAGCGGGCACCTCCTGGCGCCGCTGGACGCCACCTTCCAGGGCGCGGCGGTGGGCATCTGGCTCAAGAACGCGCGGGCCGCCGCGAGGAAGGCCGCAGAGAACGAGCGTCGGCGCGCGGAGGGTCTGCCGGTGGAGTCGTCGGCCGGGGCGCTGTCGGACGAGCGGCGTGAGCAGCTGGAGGAGATCGACGCCTCTTGGTGCCCGTCGTGGCCGGTGACCTGGCAGCGGGCCTTCCACCTGGTGCGTATGCACCTGGACGCGGGCGAGGCGCTGCCCACCGAGGCGGGCGACGTCCTGCGTCAGGGCGAGGACCTGGGGCGGTGGGTGCAGTCGGTGCGGTACGGGTGGGACGAGCTCACGACCGTGCAGCAGTGGATGTGCGAGCAGGTCCTCGGGATCGAGCCCGCGCCCGAGGAGGAGAAGCCGCAGCGGCCCCGTACGCAGGCCGACAAGTGGGCCCTCAACTACCAGGCCGCCAAACAGTACTACCAGCGCGAAGGACACCTACGGGTACCGAGGAAGCACATCGAACGGATCACCACCGGCGGCAACGGGAGCGGCGGCAGCGGCGACGACCAAGAGGTTCGGGAGCTTCGGCTCGGTGCATGGATCGGAAACCAGCGCTCCCGGGCGGCGACGCTGACACCGGAGCGAATGGAGCTGCTGTCCGCGATCGGGATGCGGTGGTCGTAGTTGTGGAGGCCGGGGAAGAGCCAGGTGAGTGCATATGCTGCATCGCAGGCGGGCATGCACTCACCCATCCTTGGCAGCCTGGCTCTCAAGATCGGCGTGTCTCTTCCACGGGTAGCTGTCCCAGGCCGCATCCAGAATCGCGTTGCGGCCGCCGTTCCGGCCGACGAGAGAAGTATTGAGGGAGTACGTCGACGTCAGGGGGTCCCCGTGTCGTTCGAGGAGGAGCTGGCTTGCCGAGGTGTCCCTCAACGTGACGAGGTGCTCGAGTTCTGTGGCGCTGCAGACGGTGACAGGTATGTCTGTGCTCGGCCGCACTTCCTTCTGGAATGGCGCGTTGGCAGTGTGGAAGGGCTCCATGGTCACAACCAGACCGTGCATAGGCCGGTCTACGGGGATGTGCCTGAAGCTCGGATTTCTATCGGTGATCAGCGCTGCGGTGGTCTCCAACTGCTTGTAGGCGTGCTTGATCTGGCGTAGGGCCGCGCTGGTGCGATCCAGTACGCCGAGCCGTAGCTGTTGGGTTGGCCGCGTGGACTTCACTTCGACAAGCAGGACCAGATCCTCGAAGAGGACGATCCAGTCGACGCTGCGTCGCTCGTCTCGGTAGACGATCTCGGCATGGACCTCCGCGTCGGGAAGCTGGCGCAGCTGGCGTCCTACGTACTGCTCGAACAGGTCCCCGAGCTCCCGGGCGAAGTCGTTCCCGAAGTGGGCCATGCCCATGTAGTACAGACCGAGAGGGCTCCCCTTGGGAATGATCAAGTGTGATGAGGGGGCCAGATAGCCCGTGCCGAAGCCGGACAAGAAGGGGCGCCCTCGCAGCGGGTTGTACTCGAAGTGGCGCAGGTGGGGATCTCGGCTAAGCCGCCGTGCCTCGTTATCGGCTTTGAAGGCCTTCTGGTCGATGACGAAGTGACGCTCAGTAACTTCCCGTATGGTGCGTTCGGGAATGACGGAACAGATCTGCTCCATCTGGGGCTGGCGCAGCCAGGCCGGATCGAAGCGGCCTTCGTTTCGTAGTGCCGACACCTGCAGGAGTTGGGTGACGCCGACATAGTCGGCCAAGGAGCAACCAAGAAGTTCCTCGTCCCATCCGTCGACAAGACATCTCGGTGTACGGGTGGAGGACGTCTGGCTGAACAGGGCGGCGGTCCGGGCAAGATCGTTGAATCCGAACTCCTGGTAGGTGAACTGCTCACCTGAAGTACGCAGCAGCCAGCTGGCGATGGATTCGGTACTACCGTTGTCACGGACCATAAGATCGGTCAACGCCGCGTATGCGGCAAGCATGCTCAGTAGGTCGCGCTCAGTACACCCGCCGTCCCCGCGGTACTCATTTCCGTAGGCAAGGCTGGTGCGAGCGACATCGGCGAGAGCCCACGGCGTGTATTTCCGGGCCGGGCTGTTCCACCATGTGTCGCTGTGCCAGTGAGCTGATGCTGCGGCGATGACGGGCAGCAGGGCACTGGGGCGCTGCTGCCTGACTCGCTGTACGTACTCGTGATCCGTGACCATCCGGTCGTAGAGATATGCCGCCACTGACCAAGCGTGGCTGACTGAGTGGGGCGTTGTCGCAGGATTTTCCCACTCTGAGCCAGCCAGGCGGGCGTCTCCCCCAGCTCCAGCGAGGTGTACGTACTTCAGGGCGTCCCAATCGGTGGCCATGAGGTGGAAGCTCTTGCCGAGTAAGCCAGCTACAGCGGGTGCTCCTCACGGTCCACCTACCACCCTGGCAGCCGCTGCTGACGGGGACCAAGCGCGTCGGCAGCGGCCTCCCTGACTTGTTGGATCACTGCTCCCAGGGGGCTTTGTGCCCCTCGGGATCCAGTGCTGCGGCTGCACGAAGATCCCGTTCATTCCCCTTGGCTCGCTCGCGATCCCAGTACGCAGTCCGCGCGGGATCAGCATCAAGTGGCCGCCCAAGCATCTGATACGTCTCACTCCGTGCGCGAGCATGCCCGTCGCTGGCCCGCGCCTCGACGGCAGCTCGGAGCTGGCGAGCAGCTTCAACCTCCCCAATACGGTGCATATGAGCAAATGCCTGCTTAACGAAGGTCGCGCAGTCCTCCCAGCCCGTGCGTTCTGTCATCTGGTAGGTGGCAATCACCGCAAAGAGCAGTAGTTCCTGAATCCCACCTTGATCGCCCCATACCTTTGGAGCGATTGCCTGCATGACGTAGGCGGCGCCGTAGTCCGCCCTCTCTCTCAGGTTGGGATCACGGCGGGCTTCGACCAGCAGGCCGTAAGCGTGTCCCTCTGGGTCTTCGAGACCAGCGAGCCACTCCTCTACATAGGCACGGAGGTCTCGGCCAGCAACGACGTATTCGTGGTCGTCTGTCACGGGCACTTCCTGTTCGTCTAGTCCCTGTCTACCTGTGCGCACCGCACCGCCATTGTGGCGCTCAGCACCGACAGCGCGGTCGTCCAGAACCACCGCGCTGCGTCAGCACCCGGATCATGCGCGGAAGCGGGAGAGCCATGTGCCGCCGGCCTTCTGCTCGGGCACAGCTTGGTCGTGCTCCTGGTGCTCGGGCCCGGCCTGCTCGACTTGGTGTTCGGCAGTGATGGCGCGCTGCTTGCAGCGGTCGCACAGGTGCAGGTGGGTGTCGCGTGGGGCGCCCCACCCGGAGGGCTCGATGGCCTTCCACCGTTCGTCGGTGAACCGGGTGCCGCAGCCGGCGCACACCGGGCGGCTGGCCTCGCGCTCGGCCTTGTGCTGCGCGGCGATGCGGCGCAGCTCCTCCTGGTGCTCCCGCTGGCGGGCGGCGTACTCGGCCTGCCTGCGGGCGTCGTGGGCTTCGCGGCGCGGGTTGCCCCGAGGAGCGTCTGGTTCTGCGGTCGTCCGAAGCGCCGGAATACCGCTCCGGCCGGGCCGTGCTCCTGGAGCTGCTTCATGCCGGTGACCACGATGGGCAGCGTGCCGTCGTACATGTGGAAGCCGCCGTCGTACGCGGTGCCCTTCCAATGCCGCTCTGTCAGCTCGGCCAACTGCGTGATGACGGTGTTGGGATTGCGGGGGCCGATCCGGTTGAAGACGAGCAGCAGCGGCGGGTGCGGCTGGTCGCCGTGGCGGCACAGGACGAGCGTCATCGACGCGACGAACACCGAGCCGCGAGTCCGGGCTGACCTCGTGAGTGCTTTGGCAAGTGGAATCGGCATGATCAACGCTCATCGGTTACTTGCGCTCTAAACACGGATGATCACGGGCAAGACACCTCCGGTTGCTTCACGGACAAACAATCCATACCGCGGCGAATACGGCTTCAGTGCCGGGCGCCGCGTCGGCAGGCTCCATGAAAGGCGGAAGTCATGAGCATGATCCAGACCGGCAAGGTTCAGCTGAGCTCCTCCAGCGCTGCGGAGACCACCGGGGGTGCCACCTCGACGTTCACCCAGGTCACCTTCCCCTCGCCCTTCCCGGACAACGCGTCGGTGATCGTGGTCCCGTTCGTCCAGACCTTCAACGGCCCGGACACCCCGGGCCTGCGGATCGCGGACGTCACCACCGCCGGCTTCAAAATCCGCATGAATGAACTGGTCGGCGGCGGCAAGGCCATCTCGGACGGCCTCCACACCTCCGAGACGGTCGGCTGGATCGCCAGCACTGTCTGACCCCGCCGCCCGCAGGACCATGCGCTGCCCAGCCCGCACCCGGGGACGCCGCGGCATCGGATGCACTCAATGGCCGGCCTCCCGGCCGCGGTGCGGTCCGGGCTCCTGCGGGCGGTGCGCCCGCTGGTCGTCCGGGCGCACCGGGTGCACTGCATCGGCATCGTCCGGTGCGGTCCAGCGGGCCGCGCGGGCGCGGGCGTCCTCTCCCGCCTTGGTGTACACGTCCTGAAGGTGGCGCAGCCGATCGAGGGATTCCACATCCGTACGGGACGCCCGCACGGCCCGCAGCACCGTCATGTCGATCGCGTCGCGGCGGCCGGGCTTCGGCTCCTGGTCGTCGTGCTCGGGGTCGGCCGGCTCGGGTGCGAGCAACTCCTCGGGCATCGCCGCCTGCTGATGGGCGACGACGTCGTACGCCCGGCCCCGCACGGCGGTCGCGGTGGTGGTGCGCAGCTTCTGCCGGACCGCCGCGCCGGCGAGGACGGCGCGCTCGCACGGGAGCGGGATGCGGGGGATCTCCCACTCCCCCGCGTCCTGGCCCGGGGGCCGGTGCGCGGCCGGCTTGCCTGAATCGGCTGGGCGTTGCCGGTCCGGGTCGGGCGCGGCGGCCGGGGGGCGGGGGCGGGCGGGGAGGTCGGACATGGACCACAGGGCGGTGTAGAGGCGGTAGCCGGCCTCCAGGCCGCGCACGGTCTTCGGCTCGCTGATGTCCAGGCAGTGGGTGGAGATGGCGGCGGCCACGATCTCCTCGTCCAGGCCGGGGTCGCGGCGGCGGCCGCGCAGGACGAGGGCGAGGTAGCGGCGGGCTTCAGCGAGCAGGTGCCGGCGGTGGAAGCGGTCGCCGTCGTTCATGACGAACACCGTCGCGGTGACGTCGACGGCCGCCAGGGCGACGTCGACCACGGCCGCGACGCGGGCCCGGATCGCGGCGGCCGCGGCGCGGGCGTGCTCGAGGAGGGAGTTGATGACGTCGGCGGAGACCTTGGAGGTGAGGATCGCGCTCACCTTCCACCAGGCACGCAGTTGCGCGAGCGGCCGGGTCTTCCGCTTGGGCGGGCGGGTCTTGCGGGCGGCGATCTGGTTCATCTTGGCGCGGGCCCGCTCGGAGACCACGGGCAGGAACCGCGGCTCGCCGTCGTCGTCGACGGCGGTGACGTACTCGTGCTCCAAGTCGGCGAGGCAGGCGGCGATCTGGTCGCTGCGCCGGGCAGTCCAGCAGATCAGCTCGTGGGGCACCCCGGCAATCTCCATCACCGGCCGGCGTCCCGGGGTGACGGTGCGCGGCTCGGTCGCCAGCCCCAGCGTCTCGCAGACCTCCGCGGCCACGATCTCGCTGTAGAGCGCGGAGGCCGCCACGGTGTTCTCGTACAGGGCCGTGGTGTGGATCGAGCCCCACTTCCCGTCCAGGCGCTGCCCCTTCACGGACAGCAGCAGGTGGTCATGGAGCAAGGGGCGGCCGGAGCGCGCCTCGTGGTGGCGGAAGCGGGCGGCGACGAGACCGCCGGGCGGGCGCACCCGGTAGATGCCGTCCTTGCCGTACCGGATCACGGCCACCTCGTCCTCGATCCACTCCAGCACCCGCTCGATCGCCCGCTCGTGCGCGGCCTCGATCACCCGCCGCGTTTCCTCGTCCCCGAATGCCCACAGGAGGTAGATCGTCGGCTGCGGCCGGAAGACGAAGTCCACGCCCGTGACCGTGACCCGGCGTCCCAGGGCGCCCGCCTTGAACGCCTTCTTCGGGGAGTCGCCCGCGGCGAGCCGGTCGGCCTCGATCCGGTCCGCGTACGGGTAGCGGCCCCGTTCGCCGAACAGGTTCCGCAGCTGCGCCTCGGTGACCTCCTCACCCGGCGCCAGCCCGAGCGCGGCAAGCCCCCGGCCCATCCAGCGTCCGACCGGGACCCCGGCTTGCTCCTGGGCGGCGCGCAGCGGTGTGCGGGCCGGGCGGCGGCCGTCACCGACGACGGTCTCGCGGAAGAAGTAGCGGTACATCTGACCGGCCCGGATGACCCTGATGTCGACTGTCATGCAGACCACGCCACACGGCCCTGACCTGCAAGAAAAGGCCGATCAGCAGCACGTCCCGCCAGGCGGGAGCAGTAGCCGAACTTTCTTCTCAGGTGCCCGCCTGGCGGGAAGCGGCCCCGGGCCGGACGCGAATGTCATCGCTCTCCGGCAGCCCTCACATCCCAACTCGAACATGCCAGCAAGCGCCATCGAGCACCACCACACGCCAAGGAAGACACACCACCAACGAGCACCGCCTACAGCGGCCCCCGGCACCCGCCGGGGGCTTCGTCGTGCTGCCCGGAGGACACCACCGTGCCCACCTTCGAGACCTGCCCCCGCTTCACCGCCGACCTCCAGCACCTCACCCCTGCCCAGCGCCAGCGCTTCCGCCGCGTCGTCCTGGACGCCTTCGTCCCCGACCTGCGCACCGGCCGCCAGTTCCGCCCCGGCTTACGGAAGGCGTGCGCCGCGCGCCGGGCGTCTATGAGCTCACCTGGGCACCGGACGGCCGCGCGACGTGGTCCTACGGCCGGGCGGTGGTCGCCGGGCTCACCCACATCGTGTGGCACCGGATCGGGACCCACAGCATCCTGGACCGCCCCCTGGCCGAAGACCATCTCGCGGGCCCACGGCACCGGTTGGCCGCCTGACCGTCCCCACGACCAGCAGGGGCACAGCGTCGCGCACCACGTCGAGCGCGGCTCGTACTCCAACAGCAAGGACGGCGGCAGTCGGCGCACGAACCCCAGGCGAGTAACTGCTGCAGCGGGCCGGGCTTCAGGGGCATCGCATCACGCTGACTGTCGTGCCGCTCGTTGGGAACGACGAAGCCCGTGGCCCCTCGAGGAGCGCGGGCCTCAATGTGTCTCACCGAACGCACCCGGTCGGCCGAAGCAACCGCGCAACTTGTAACCATCTGGTCGACAAGGCAGACCCGGAGCGGTTCAGAGTCGGCGGCCTTCACGCGCACCGTTCGAGGTCGGTCTGCCAGCAACCGCTACTGGGAGCTGGCCGTCTCCATAAGCATGGTTTCCTCCGGCGCTCCCGACCCCACCCCGCCTCCTTGGCAGCACTGCGACTACGGAAACGAGGCGGGAGAGCCAGACGAATGCCACGGCAGCGCCGTCGCACCGTACGGCCGGTGTTTGCAGCATCTTGATGCTGCTACCCGGAGCGCCTACCTCGCGCGCCTGTCCCCTGGCAGCGACATCGATCACCGTGGCACGCATTTAAGCCCGGCCCTGCTCAACGAGCTACTGACCGCGTTGCAGGATCCCGCTACCGGGCGGCCTCAGTTCGGCCACGCATGGTTCGGCATGGCAACGTTCACCGGCGACACCCGGTTCGCCAACGCAATGTTCGCCGGCCAAGCTCAGTTCAGCATGGCGACGTTCACGGACTTGGCGGCCTTTCATGGAGTGTTCTTCGCCAGCAGTGCAGCCTTCGACAGGGTGACGTTCGCCGGCGTTACTTCGTTCGCTCGGGCGACATTCGCTGGCAGCGCTCTGTTCGGCGCTACTTTCAACGACACGGCGTGGTTCGGAGAGGCGACGTTTCACCGCGGCGTCGACTTTCGGGGCTCCGTCTTTGAAAAGGTGACGAATCTCGGGCCGCTGGTCTGCGCTGGGACCGTCAATCTGTCAGTCACGGAATTCCGTGGCCCGATGGCTGCCGAGTTGGCGGCGCACAGGGTGCTGTGCTTCCGCACGCGGTGGGCAGCCACCGCCGCTCTGCGACTGCGCTATGCCACAGTGGATCTCACCGACGCAGTTCTTGAGTACCCGCTCACGATCACGTCGGCTCGCACCGCCTTCGGGAGGTCCCCGGGTGAGATCATGTACGAGGCGCGACTGATGGGCTTGGCCACTCGGGCGCGGGTGGCCTCGGTCAGCGGAACCAGTGCGGCCCATCTCGTGCTGAGCGATCTGGATCTCTCCACATGCCAGTTCGCAGGGACCTTCAATCTCGACCAGCTTCAAATGGACGGCGGTTGTTCTTTCGCCTCGGCTCCGAGCGGTGTGAGGCGCCGCGGAGCCCTGCTGACCAAGTGGACCTCGCGCCAGGCACTGGCCGAGGAGCACCACTGGCGGTTCACTCGCGGGCAGCCCGGCTGGACCGCTGCACCTGGCACTGGCATAAGGGCAGAGCCGGTGGGGCCAGCGGAACTGACCCGAATGTACCGCCAGTTGCGCAAATCGTTCGAAGACGCCAAGAACGAGCCGGACGCCGCGGATTTCTACTACGGCGAGATGGAGATGCGTCGACTGGATCCGGCTCGTCCCCGCGGGGAACGGCGCCTGCTGGCTTTGTACTGGGCGCTCTCCGGCTACGGGTTGCGGGCCTCTCGTGCGCTGGGCTGGCTACTGTCCGCCATGACCGCCACCGTGCTGTTGATGATGCTGTGGGGCATACCCAAGGAGGCGCCAAAGCCGCAGAGCGCCGGGACACTAACCGGCCGACACCTCACCTTCAGAACTGACACCCCCGACCCCGTCTATCCGGCGGGGCCACTTATGGCCCGTCTGACTGAGCAGCGTTTCGACAAATCGTTGCGCATAGTGATCAACTCGGTGGTTTTCCGCTCCTCTGGTCAAGACCTCACCACGGCCGGCACCTATATAGAAATGCTTTCCCGCGTCGGCGAACCCACGCTCCTGGGCCTCGCCGTCCTGGCAGTTCGCGGCCGGGTCAAACGGTAACCGCCAGCCGAGGCGACCGTCTGGTCGCTGTATGGCTTCGCAGTTGGGAGAGAGGGTGTCTCAGGAGACACAGCGAAGTCTGGAGAAGGACGGATTCCGGGCGCTGTTCTCCGTCGATGCGGGCCGGGTCATGCTGCGCTCCAGGCGCGGCACCGAGTGGCGGCGTCGTTTCCGGAGATCGCGGCCGGGGCAGCGCAGCTCCCGGATGCGACGGCCCTGGACGGCGAGCTGGTCGTCTGGGACGCCGCGGGCCGCCTCGCGTTCGAGCGGCTGCAGAACCGGCTGGCCCGGCGCGGTGCCGGAGCGGCACGAGCGGCGCAGGAGTGGCCGGCCCACTTCGTGGCGTTCGATCTGCCGCGGTTGTCCGGGACAGAGACAAACGAGCGGGTCGCCGACCCTGGTCGAGCCGAAGGCGCGGCGAGCGCCTCCACGAAGGCGTCGTGCCGGCGGCGGTCCACGATCAGCGCCCGTGATCTCTCGCCCACCATCGGAGAGAACGCCGAGACGCAGCGACCCCGCCACCGACGGGGGACGGTGGCGGGGCCTGGCATCAGTGTGCCCCGGACCAACCGCCGCACACGGCCTGGACTCCCGCTCTGATCCTGCAACCGCGGCGGGGCTGGGCGCATCGGGATGAGCCACGTGTCACTGTCATCGCCGTCTGCTGTCGGCGGCGGTCACGCATACAGGCGGCTGCTGTCGGGGGCGCACGCACCGCCGGTCGATACGTCAACTTCACGTGACGTCTGCCCTCGCCGGCATCGCGCGGGAGGTCGGGGTCTGCGCTCCGACTGCGTCGGAGGTCCTCGCGCGCAGCGACCCCGCAGACAGGAGGAGCAGGGTTCCACTGCTGGGTCCGCGGGGCCGGTGCATCACTCACATACCCTGCGGTGCATCCGATACGCCCGATCCCTCCCAACCTCTCGCACAGGGAAGCCTTTTACGCGAGTGGGGTCCGGCCGTATCCGGCCGGACCCCACTCACTCTCGCGTGGCGCGCTCAACGCACCCTGCCGTCTATCGGCTACCAGCGGTACCAGCGGCCCTTGCGGCCACCGCTGTCCGCAGTGCGGACGACAAAGCCCAGCAGCCACACGACAAGCACGATCACCGCGATCCACCACAGCGCCTTCAGCGCGAAACCCGCACCGAAGAGAATCAGAGCCAGCAGAAGAACCAGAAGCAGGGGAACCATCGTTATCAACCTCCTGGCCACCGGATGCCCTTACCTCAAGCCGTCAAGCCCGCGAAACGAGAGTTATTTCCGCGCGGTCCGGGGCATATGCGCGAGCCGACGCGCCATGCCTCCTTCCCCCTGCCTAGCCGTGGGCGGGCCAGGCAGCCAGCACCTCACACGTCTCCTCGTCGGTGAGGACGAGACGGGCGCCGGGCATGTCGCCGTACTCGCCGATCCAGCGCCGGAACTTGTCCCGCGCGACCGCCTCACTGCCCCACCAGCCCTGCTGCACCGGCCGGAGGCTGGTGGCGAGCAGCAGGTGGTAGCGGCCCATGCCGGCCATACGCGCGGGGAATTCGGTCATGAGGCGCGCCGGGCTGGCATGGCCGCGGCGGGGCCGACCGCGTCGGGGCCGAACCTGTGACGGATGCGGTCCATGGCGTCTTCGGCGACGAGCCGGGCTTCGCGCGTCCGGTCCAGGCTGATCTGCTGTGCGACCCGGCCGGCGGCGATCAGGTCGTCGCCCTTGAGGGCGAGACCGGTGAGGCGGGCGCGTTGCAGGCCAGTGGCGTCCATCAGCTGGTAGGCCGCCGTGCGCAGGTCGTCTTCGTGGGCGGAGGGTTCGGGCAGGCGTCGGGTCTTCTCCCAGCCGGTGCCGTCCGAGTGCAGCGCTTTCAGGACGGACTCGCCAGGCATGGTCGCGGCGTCGGCCGCCCGGCTCGTCGACAACTCCGTCGAGGGCGTCCTTGAGGACGCCGTCCCGTGTGACGGGACGCGACCTGAGCTTGTTCTTTATGGTCTGACCTCGAACGATGCGCCGAACGTGCTCGCTCGAACGAGGATTCCGGGAACATGAACACGGCCTTCGTCTGATCCTGTGCTCCGACGAAAGATGCACTTGACCAGTACGAAGGCCGTGGGGGAATGAGTCTGCTGCATCACGATGTCCGGCGGGATGCGTTCGCGGTGGCGTCACACTTCCGAGACGACTTCTTCGACTCCCTGACCGTGCGCGGGGACACGCTGTTCGAGCTGACCGACGCCCTGTTGTGTGCGGACGGGCCGGTGAAGGCGCCGGTCGACCTCACGCTGACCGCCGAACACCGGCGCGGGCACGGCGCGATGTACGAAGCCTTGAACGGCGGGAACGTCGATGTGCCGCGGTTGCGGCAGGTGCTGGCCGGGCTGCCGCAGCCCGAGGCCGCCGACGGGCGCCTGGTCCTGGCGGTGGATGTCACCCACTGGCTGCGGCCGGACGCGCCGACCAGTGCGGACCGCTTGTTCTGTCACGTCTACGGCCGCAGCGGACGCTCCTCGGACCAGTTCGTGCCCGGCTGGCCCTACTCGTTCATCGCCGCGCTGGAGTCGGGCCGGACCTCGTGGTGTCAGATCCTGGACGCGCTGCGGCTGGGGCCGGCCGACGATGTTGCCGAGGTCACTGCCGCCCAGGTCCGCCGGGTGGTCACCGACCTCATCGAGATGGGGCGTTGGAAGCCGGGTGACCGCGACATCCTGGTTGTCTTCGATGCCGGATACGACGCTCCGCGGATGGCCCATCTCCTGGCCGGACTACCGGTGGAGGTCCTGGGGCGGATGCGCACGGACCGTGTGATGCGCAAGCCGGTTCCGGTCCCGTGGATCTCTCCGCCACAGGGAGGACGCCCGCCGAAGCACGGCAAGGAGTTCCGCTTCGCCAAGCCTGATTCCTGGGGCGATCCGGACGCGGAGACCGTGCAGGTCACCGACCGCTACGGCACCGCTCGCGTGATGGCCTGGGACCGCATTCACCCGAGGCTGACCACACGCTCGGCATGGATCGACCACACCGGCGAACTCCCGGTCATCGAAGGCACGTTGATCCATCTGGAGGTCGACCGTCTGCCCGGCGGCCACGATCCACTGCCGGTCTGGCTGTGGTCGTCGGCGACCGGCATGTCGGGTGAGGACGTCGATCTGCGCTGGCAGGCGTTCTTGCGCAGGTTCGATCTGGAGCACACCTTCCGGATGATCAAGCAGACGCTGGGCTGGACCCGCCCGAAGCTCCGCACGCCCGCGGCGGCGGACCGGTGGACCTGGCTGATCATCGCCGCCCACACCCAACTCCGCCTCGCCCGGCCCCTGGTCGCCGACCTTCGCCGTCCGTGGGAGAAGCGGGCGGACCCGGGCCGACTCACCCCGGCCCGAGTCCGCCGGGGGTTCAGGAACCTCCGCCCGAACCTGCCCTGTCCGGCCCGTGCGCCAAAACCCAACCGGCCCGGCCCCGGCAGGCCGCTCGGCTCGAAGAACCGGCGCCCCGCCACCCGCTACGACGTCGGCAAGACCACCAGACGCCCCGAAAGCATCACCGAACGCGACCAGCTCAGACGCTGAACACGGCTTCAGAAGGGAACGACCAGCCCGGCTTCTCGCAACCCAAGCAATGCCTTGCCCATGCACTCGGCGGCCGAGGCCCCATCGGCCCTCATCCCACCATCCAGGGGCCCACCAGAGGCTGCGAATGTCCACGCCGGCTGACCGTCACGCATCCGCTCCGCGTCGACTCGGATCATGGCACCTACACCCTGCTCGCCGAGCCACTCCAGGATGAGCATCGTCGCGTCCTCGACGCCGCTGTCCAGATCCACCTTGGGCCGTCGCCCCATTCCCTTGGCCATGGCCACAACCCTACTCAGGGGCTGGATTGGCCTTGTCGCACGCTTTCAGGCGGCTCAGACCATAAAGAACAAGCTGAGAGCCTGTTTTTAATCTATGCCGGTCTGTTTACCCAGGTCAGGAGCCGAACGGCGCGAGGATGCGGGCATGGGGGGCTATTGGGTCGGTTTTTTCGGGGTGCCGGCTTGCCAGCCACCCGTCATGGGTAGATCGACGCGGGTCGGCACCGGGCCGGCCGAGAGGGAAGGTGGACACATGACCGACGAGCAGCCCCACGCGAACGCCAAGGGGCCTGCCCCAATCGTCCGGCCGGTGAACTACCAGGCCCGAAGGCAGGAGCTTGAGAGCAAGGTCTCTGACCTCTCGTCCTCCCTGAACGAGTTTCAGGAAGCCCCCGTTGAGATCAGGCAAGAGGTCGCGGCGGCCCTGCGCCCGATCGTTGCGTGGTACGAAGAGCTGACGTAGCCCCTGCCTAAGTTGTGCCGGTAGCCCAACGCCCTGGTGCAGGCCGTCCAAGGTCCGTACCAGAGCGGAGTGTTGTGAGTGCCAGGCGCTGAACCCGCATGTGGAGGGTCAGCACCGCCACGGACGAGAAGATCCGCACAAGTGCCAGCCTGTTCGTCGCCACCCCCTTCCTCGGCTGGGGAACCGACGAAATGCGCTGTCTGGGGTGACGGAATGCGGCTTCGCCCGGTGCCCGCCTGGCCGGGTGGTGCGGCTCGCGGCAGGCTAAATGTCGCCGACGGCGAACTCGTTGATCGTCGAGGCGTAGCTGGTGAGACCGGCCGAAGCGCAGGCTGCACTGATCTCGATGAGGTTGCTGGTGGTCCGGCCGTTGGCGCGGGCGTAGCCGCCGGCGAAGCCGCCGGTGGCGCTCCCGCCTTCCAGGGAGAAGGACCGTTCGTCGCCGCGGAAGATCGACTGGTCGATGACCGTCTTGGTTCCGTCGTTCCAGTTGATGGTGGCCTTGACGTAGCCGGGCCCGAACGGTCCGGGGCAGTTCGCGGTGAGGGAGGCTTCGAGCTTCACCGCTCCGCCGGTGATCTCCGGGTGTTGGCTGGAAGAACATGTTCCCATCTCGCCGCTGGCGGACATCCGGACCGTGCTCCTGAAAAAGGTGGCGCCGGGGTTGAACTGCACCGTGAGGGAGCCGCCGTGGCAGATGATGTCGCCAATGTCGGAAGGGCCCGCGGCCGACGCTGTGCCGAGGGGGGACAGAGCGATAACCGCGGCTGCTGCGACCGTCGCCTGCATGAGAGGACTGCGCACGTGAAGGGCCTCATTCCACTTCTGAGATGGGAGCGAACACGACAAAGCGAACACTCTTCCGCTTGCACCAACCAGAGCCACGCCAGCAGCCGCCCGAAGCCTCACCTGAACGGCAGAGATGGTCGGGGAATCTCCACCGTTCAACGCGGGAAATCCACACGCCGCATCACGCGAAGCAGCAGGTCAGCGAATTCCGCCGGTTGGCCCGGCGACAACCGGCCCTGGCCATCCAGAGCCGCTGCCCACACCGCGATATTCGAGTGGATCGAGAGCTGGTACAACTTGCACCGGCTTCACAGCAGCCTCGGCTACCGCAGCCCCGCAGAATACGAGACAGCCTTGGCGGCCTGACCAACACACCAACGGTGTCCGTCAAAGCGGAACAAGCTCAGTCCGGTTGCTGCTGGCAATCCAACGCCACCGATGACCTCTTGTGCAGCAAGGGTTGGTTCCACAGGATGTCCGCGCACCCGGAGCCGCGGCACAGCCGGGCGGAGTCTGCCTCGTTGGCGAACAGCAGCCCGTCCTCGTCCGGGCGGCCCACGGGTCGGCCTCTCTGTCCTTGTACACCTCGATAGCGGCGAGGCGGGCCCGCTGCCGTACGCCAGGCTCGCGTACGGCAGCGGGCCGAGCAGTACTGCCGTGAGTGTCGGCTCCTAGTAGAAGGCGACCGACCAGGCGTGCGGCACCGTACGGACGTAGGTCGGCAGCAGAATGTCGACGAGGTCCTTGCAGGCCAGGTCCGAGTACACGTAGGCGATGCTGTCGGTGGCGTTGACGATCGTGGCGGGGTCGCCTGGCCAGTTGCTCGCGTGGCAGCCCGTGGGGTTCTCCCAGCGGCCACCGTTGAAGATCAGAACTCCGTTCGCGGCCGAGGCCGACTGAGTCGCACCGAGCGTGAGCGCAACACTCGCGCCGAGTACTCCGAGTGCGGTGGCAAGACGCCGCATACACATCTCCCTTGAATCGAACCCTCGGTGCCGCCCCGCGCCAGAGCGGCGGGACGGCACCTGGACGATCCGAGCCTGCCGGGCACCCCGTCCGCGCCGCCACAATATCCAGGTACTTCGGGACGCTGGAACGCGGAAACACCCGGTGACCAGGGCAGCCGCAAGCAGGCTGGAACGCGGGCTGGAACGCCTGGGCGCTCCATCAGTCCCCCTGGCGGACAGGGCACTCGGGATCGGCCTGCCGACGCCCTGACCTCGGCCGGGGGGGATCTGTCTCTGGGCGGCGCGAGATGCTGGTGCCCCCTGCTAGCCGGTCGCCTCTGCGGTCCGGGCCGGGCGTCGAGGTTGCGTCGGCCCTTGGTGCCCGGTTGCCGCGGTGTCGTTGCGGCAACCGGCATGCGTCACCTGTGGTTGTGTGTGCGGCGGCCGGTGTGCGGGGGCCGCGTCGGCATCACCCGATCGTGTACGGCGTCAGCTCGTCCGTGCTGACGGGTAGGACGCCAGCGAAGACACCGGAATCAGGATGGCCCCGACGCAGAGCATCCGGGGTCCGCTCCCGGCCGCGCATCCGCGAAAGAGACAGCCAGTACTCGCCGCGTCCGCGCCCATGTGCCTTCCGCCGTAACTCCCTTCGGCGAAGAACGGCGCGGTTTGCGTGCTGTGCGGGCGGACCGTGGTCGGCTCCGATGCCGGCGAGTACCTCTTACGCGGCGCCGGGGGCCCGGCCGAAGCGGTGTGGGAGACCCGGCATCCGCCGGCGCGGCGCTGCGCGGACCAACCGGCGCGCACCTGGGAGGAGTTCCAGGCCGAGCAGGCGCGTACGGCGCAGGCCGAGGCGATTGCGGAGGCCGGCACCCGCCGCCGGGACGACGGGGTGGGTACCGGCGGCGGACTCTGCGGCCTCCCCACGAGGGGGATCGGCGAGGCCGCGGGAGCTGCCCCGGCGCGAGCGGGTCGAAGGCATAGTGCTGTGCCTTCTCGGCCCCCGGGTCAGGCGGTCCGGGGCAGGAGCGGGCATGTCCGCCCACCCGTGCCTCATGGTCGCCGCCGTGCTGCCGCATGTCGTCACCGCGATCCCTCCGCTTCTGCCGACTGTGTTCTTCGACCAGCACACCGCAGGTTGGCGGACGACCACAGGGGGCAAGACCGTGAACGCTGTGAATGTCGGATCGCTTGTGTGAATCCGCGTGAAACAAGAGCCCGGACCAGCAGCCTGCATCGGCCGCTGTTCGGCACCTCGCGCGAGCCGAGCTGTTGGTCGGCGCGGCGGTGCTGGCCAAGCGGAGCATGGGCGGCGAAGGTGACGGCGGATACGGCTTTGCGTTGGGCTCCTACGCGACTACGAAAACAAAATGTCGGCGAGCGGTTCGGCGTCCGCCGTGGACTATCGAGGCGCCCTGCCGGAGGCTGCCCGTAGAGCAGCTTCTGGTGGGTGGTGCGGCTGTCGAGTCGTAGGCCGAGCCCTCCCACGACGGCCAGGCCGCCCTTGCATCCGGCAAGTCCGCGGCAGCCGCCCGGCAGCAATTGCCGGTGCTACACCCACGTCTGCGCGGAGATCCTCACCCGCACCGGAACCCCGGCCAAGATCACCAGCGACCGCTTCGAGGTGGCCCCCGCGAGCGACTGGCGCCCGGTCGTCCCCGACCAACCGGGCGGGCGTATCCGCGCCACCCCCGTCATGGCCGCTGGCCTGCTCGCCCGAGCCGGCCAGGTCCGCTTCCCCCTGCCGGGCGGCGACGCCTTCACGCATCGCCTCATCGACCGTCACCTGGCCGCCATGGAGGCCGCCGGCGCCACGCTGAGCGTCACCGCCTCCCATGTCGAGGCCCGCCTGCCGGTCCCGGGCGCCGTGCCGTTCGCCGTCGACGTGATGACCCAGAAGTGGGGACCGAGCCTGGGGGCCACGGTCACCGCGATGCTGCTCGCCGCCCGCGCCCGCGGCGCGTCCACCATCCTCAATCCCAACAGCGAGCCGGAAGTCCTGGCAACCGCCGCGCTGCTCGCGGCAGGCGGTGTCGACATCAGGTGGCAAGGCGCCACCGCACTCCACATCACCGGCACCGATCGCGTCACCGGCGGAACCGTCGACATCCCGCCGGACCGCCTGGAAGCCACCACGCTCGCCCTGGCCTGCGCCATCACCGGTGGAGCCGTCCACCTCAGCAACGTTCCCGTCGCGACCTTCCCCGCCGCCCTGGTGACGATGCTCGGCGACTGCGGGATCGAGCTGGTCCCGCAGGACGACGGCACCCTCGCCCGCTCTCCCGGCGGGCCCCGGCCTGTGCAGACCGCCACCGTCTCCGCCAGATGCAGCGATGTCCAGCCCCAGCTGACCGCATACCTGACCCAGGCCCCGGGCACCTCCCGCATCGAAGAGCGGATCTACACCGCCCGCGACAGCCACGTCGCCCCGCTGCGCGCCTTCGGCGCCGCCGTCACCTCCGACGGCTCGGCCATCACCGTGCACGGCCCGTCCCCCCTCACCGCGGCCCGCGTGGCCGGCGAGGACATCCGGGCCATAGCCGCCCTGGTGATCGCGGCGCTGGCGGCCGAAGGCACCTCGACCGTCCAAGGCGTCTACCACCTGCAACGCGGCTACGACAACCTGCTGTCCAAGCTCGCCACAATGGGTGCCGAACTGGAGGTCATACAGGAATAGAAACCCCGAGACCCTGCGGAGCGACCACGACCCTCGTTCTCGCCCAGACCGAGGCCTCCGGCCATCCGCCCGACGCTGCTCAGCGTGGCCTGGACGCTCCCGACCGGGTGCCGCCGAACCGCCCGCACCCGGCCGCAGCGGCTGGAGGAGCTGCTCGCTGCCCGGCCCGCCGAATGTAGCCGTTCTACACGAACGCCTGCGCGCCCTTCCGCCTCCCCTGGGACGCGTCCGGCACCGCCTCGGCATGACGGCCGCCAGTCTCCGCTCCCGTGCGCCATGAACGCACAGCAGCGTCCCGTCGCCCCCAAGGTCCGGGTTCGGGGGACGTGAAGGCTCAGAAGCATGTCTGACAGCCTCCCGGCGAGCAGGAGCACGCCCGTGTGCTGTGTTGGCCCTGCGGTCGAAGCCGGACGGTTGGTGCCGTGACGGCCTCCCAGCCGCCACCGACACGCTCCTTTCGATCAGCCCTTCGGGGCGGCGGCGCTGCCGGGAGCCGGGTTCAGGCGGAGCCACGCCGTCAGGGCAGCCTGGAGCTCGGCGACTTCCCCATGCGTGAGGGTCTCGCCTCCAGCCCCTACGTTCAGACGTACGTCGTCGGCGGTGACCCGCCAGCGGATCGACCGGCGTCTCGGGGAGGTGATGGCGGAGCCGCGGGCGAGAACGCGGAGCGCTCCGTCAGCTCGAGGGGAAAGAGCTGCCGGCGTCGGCCCTGGACGGATGAGACGCTCGGGGCGTGTCGGCAGACCGATGGCCACGTAGAAATCGCGCAGCGCCTCGTCGAGGTCCCGAGAGGCGGACGGTGCGAGGCCGATGAAATCCTCCAGCAGCTCCGGATGTGCGGCGGGGGCATTCGGTCCGTACGGGTGCGCGTGAAGTGGGTGCTCGGTAACTTCCAGTCGCACGCAGGCGGGTGCGACCAGCACACGGCCATAGCCCTTCTTGGTCAGCTCGGCATGGATCTCCCGGAACCTCGTTGCTTGCCGCGGAACCGGATAGGGGTCCCCGGGGACGGGCACGGACGGCTTGACCGGTTTGGGGGCCGCGCCCATCGGGCCATTGCAGCGGTGCAGGACACCAGCCTGCGTCAGCACGACCGTCACCTGACGGCCTTGCCTGTCAGACCCGAGCCGGAACCCCACAACGGTTGTAGGCACTCAACCTCCCTGCGGTCGTTGAACCGCTCCGGGTCTGATGGAGGCTCGATTCCCTGAGAGGATCGAGTCATGGCACGTCCGTCCCCCTATCCTGCTGAGCTTCGTGAGCGTGCGGTGCGCATGGTCGCGGAGGTCCGCCCGAATTACCCGACCGAGTGGGCCGCGATGAAGGCGGTCGCCGCGAAGCTCGGGATCGGTGCCGCTGAGACGGCGCGGACCTGGGTCCGCAAAGCCGAGGTCGATGCCGGCCAGCGTCCAGGCGTGACTTCGGACGAGGCTGCAGAGATCAAGCGCCTGAAGGCGGAGAACGCCGAACTGCGGCGGGCGAACGAGATCCTCAAGGCGGCCTCGGCTTTCTTCGCGGCCGAGCTCGACCGGCCGTCGAAGCGCTCGTAGCGTTCATCGACGAGTTCAAGAAGGTGTTCGGAGCCGAGCCGATCTGCCGAGTCCTGACCAGCCATGGACTGAAGATCGCGACGAGCACCTATTACGCGGCGAAGAACCGCACACCCAGCACCCGAACAGTCCGCGACACCGAACTGAAGGCGCAGATCAGCCGAGTCCACACGGACAACTTCAGCGTCTACGGGGTCAGGAAAGTCTGGAGGCAACTGCATCGCGAGGGCATACCGGTGGCCCGCTGCACCGTCGCCCGGCTGATGCGCGACCTGGGCCTGGAGGGCGCCCGGCGAGGGAAGAAGATCCGCACCACCATCCGGGACGACGGCCATGATCGGGCAGGTGACCTGCTGCAACGCGATTTCACGGCGTCCCGGCCGAACGAAAGATGGGTCGCGGACTTCACCTATGTCGCCACCTGGTCCGGGATCGTCTACGTCGCGTTCGTCGTGGACGTGTTCTCCCGGGCGATCGTGGGCTGGTCCGCCGCCACCAGCAAGCGGGCCAAGCTCGTCCTCGACGCCCTCGACATGGCTCTGTGGCGCCGCGACCGCGCCGGAACTCCCGCTGGCCCGGGGCTGGTTCATCATTCGGATGCAGGCAGCCAATACACGTCTTTCGCGTTCACCGCGCACTTGATCGAGGCGGGTACCGATGCCTCGATCGGCACTGTCGGCGACGCCCTGGACAACGCGCTCATGGAATCCCAGATCGGCCTCTACAAGACCGAGCTGATCAAGCCCCGCAGGCCCTGGCACGGCCTCGCCGACGTCGAACTCGGCACCGCGGAATGGGTCGACTGGTTCAACAACCAGCGCCTCCACACCGCGATCGGAGACATCCCGCCCCACGAGCACGAGACCAACCACTACGCTCAACACCAGCCCCAACCGGCGGCTGGAGTCAGCGCATAGAGCCTCCACCGATCCCGGAGCGGTTCAGTCCCACGCATGACCATGACCTGAGATTACCGCTCCGGATTCCGTGGAGACGCTGGTCACCTGCTGGTCTGCGCGATGGTCCCCACTGAGGTCAGCGCCGTCATTACTCGAAGTCGTGAAGCCACTCAGGTATCCGAGCCGGCGCTGGTACGGCGCTGTCCCCTCCGGCTGCCATGCCAGTCCAGCACCATCGTGGTCGCGTCGTCGGGCAGAGACCCTCCGCAGGCATCGAAGACCGCTGAAGTCAAAGCCCGGACCACTTCGCGAGGATGCTCGGCACGGGTTGCGTGCATGATGGCGGCCAGGTCGACAGAGGCGGCGGCGCGTTCGCACATCCCGTCGGTCAGCAGCATCAGGCGGTCGCCGGGTTCCAGACGCAGCTGCTGCACCTGGTAGGTGACCGGGGCCGGCACGCCGAAAGGCATGTTCACCTCGACGGCCACCTCCTCCACCCGGGCACCCCGCAGCCGCAGGGGCCAGGGGTGGCCGGCGTTGACGAGTTCGCAGGCGCCGGTGTCCAGCCGGACGCGCAGGAGCTGCCCGGTGATCAGGCCGCGGGTACGGGCGGTGATGGCCCGGTGGGCGGTGTAGGCCTGCTCGAGGATGCTGTGGCCGGCGCGGCGGGCTCCGCGCAGGGCGTTGACGGTGAGCGTGGCCAGCAGCGCGGAATCGGTGTCGTGGCCCATGGCGTCGGTGATCGACAGGTGCAGGAGGTTCTGGTCGAGGGCGTAGTCGTAGGTGTCGCCGCCGATGTCGTCCGCCGGTACCAGGCCGCAGGCCAGGGTGAACTGTGCGGCCTCGCAGCAGGGCGCCGTCGGCAGCAGCTGGTGCTGGATCTCCGCCGCCAGACTCACCTCGGTGGTACGGCGCCCCCAGTGGTAGAGGTCGGTGAAGCGGCGGTCGGTGACCACGATGTAGGCGAGTGCGTGCGCGGTCTGCGACACCGCCTCGCGCACCGCATCGTCGGCTTCGGGAACGACCATCTCCAGGACGCCGAGGCAGTCGCCGCGGTTGGTCACCGGCGCCACCAGTCGGCAGCCCCCCTCACCGTCGTCCTCCTGGTGCAGACGCTGCGAGCGCAGGACCCGGTCGTACACGCTGCCCACCAGATCGAACCTGTCGGCCCGATCGCGTGGCTGGCCCGCCCGACCGGCCCTGGGTAGCCGCACGACCTCCTGCCCGAGCAGGTCGACGAACAGGAACGACACGTCAGTCGCCGAGAACCGCTTTTCAAGATTGGACGCGACCACATCCACCGACTCCACCGGAGCGGCGTCCTCCGCAGCACCCAGCACCTCGTCCAGGCCCAAGTCCCCGTCACCGGTCACAGCAGGCACCTCCTCATCTCGCCGATCCAGCTCACCGGGTTCCCGGCACCGGCCGTGTTCCCGACAGTGACCGCCCTGCCACGCCGGCGCCGGCACCACCATGCGGGCAAGGGCCGCTTCACCGGACCGGGTGACTGCCCGAGTGGCCTTGTCCTGGCCGGGTACGCGCCCCGTGAAGCCGGACGGGCCCCGGTAGACGATCACCCGCGCCAGGGCGCCAGGGCCCGTCCGGCTCACCACATCCTCGGCCCGACAAGCCCGCGTGCGGACGGGAGCCCGGCATCGGCTGCGCAGGCAGGGCCGCAAGGGGACGTGCAGGCGTCTACCGGCGGTCGTGGCTGCGGCAGGACCGCGAATGCGTAGGCGGCCTGGTGCTGTGTCCCCTGGGGCAAACCGGCCCCCATCGGCAGGGAAATCGTTCACCACCAGGTTGTCGTGCACGAGGCGGCAGCGAGTTCTTATGAAATGGCGGAGCGGTCCTCGCCGGCACGGCGTCGTCCGCAGGCCTCAGAGGACGCGTCGGACACCATCGACATGCTGGTGGAATCACTGGGACGCCTCGGTGTGCCCGTGGCCGGGGCCCTGGCGCCGGTCGGTCCCGCCACGGACGCGCTCAGGGGGCTGATCGCCGCCTCGCGGCCGCCGACACCTGCGGCCCGCACCGCTGGGAAGGACGGCGATGCCCCGGCTCCCGCCTGCTCCCGCCCGGCGGTGCTTCCGTATAAGCGGCCGGGCGAGGAATGGCTCAGCCGCGACCCGCTGCGCGCGGAACGCGAGTATTTGAACGCCCACCGGGCATCGTTGGAGCCCTCGGAGACCGACAGGCACTTCAGCGCGCTGCCCGGCCGGGCGAAGATCGCCGCTCTGAAACGTATCCGGGCGGGCGAGGACCGGGATGCTGTGGTGGCAGACCTGCACCGGCGGCACTGCGGGCCTCCCGCTCGGCCTTGTGCTGTACGGCGATGCGGCGCAGCTCCTCCTGGTGCTCCCGCTGGCGGGCGGCGTACTCGGCCTGCTGACGGGCGTCGCGGGCCTCGCGGCGCGGATTGCCGATCGCCTCGAGGAGCGTCTGGTTCTGCGGCCGGCCGAAGCGCCGGAAGACCACTCCGGCCGGGCCGTGCCCCTTCAGCTGCTTCATGCCGGTGACGACGATGGGCAGCTTGCCGTCGTGCATGTGGAAGCCGCCGTAGTAAGCGGTGCCCTTCCAGTGCCGCTCGGTCGGCTCGGCCAGCTGCGCGATGACGGTGCCCGGGTTGCGCGGGCCGATCCGGTTGAAGACGAGCAGCAGCGGCGGGTGCGGCTGGTCGCCGTGGCGCCCGTCGGGCACCCACCAGCGGGTCGCCACATCGCCCGCTCCTTGCCGTCGACGGCCATCACCTACCGCTGGCCAAACCGCATGTACTTGTCGATCTAGGCGGCGAGGACCTGCGCGGACTCGAAGCAGTTGTCGATCTCCACGAACAAAGGCGGCACCCCCTCCTCGGACGCGGTGATGACGATGTCCGCCTGGGCGCCACCCTTGCCGGGGTTGGACCAGGTGCCCGTCGCGGGCAGCGCCACCTCGGTCGCGCAGGAGGCGATGGCGCCCAGTCCGGCGGGAGCGTCGAACACGGCCCACGCGACGCCGCGGACATCGGCCGACTCGCTGGCGAGCTGGCGAGGTCCGGCTTCGGGCGCAGCAGGGCGAGTACGGCCTCGTTGACCGTCATCGGGTGGGAGGCGCCCGTGCGGCCCGCGCCGCGGGCCGGGTCGCCCATCTCCCCCACCGGCCGCCCCAGCTCGCGGGCGGCGGCCTTCAGACTCATGGGCGTCAGGTTACGCAGCCTGTCCCCGCCCGGGATCTGCCCGCCGTTCTCCGCCAGGCCGTGCAGGCGCCGGCGTAGTCGGCGGCAGTCGCCGCGCACCACCTGCTGCCGGCCCCTTGAGAGGACATCCACAGCGACAGGGCTCTTTCTGTCCGGACGTCTGGCGGCCGTAGGCGGCCTGCGAGTCCAACTCGACGCAGAGCACGCCGGCGACGATCACGACCAGACCCAGACCCGTCAACGCGGTCAGCGGGTCTCCGAAGAGGACCGTAACCATGACTGCGCTCAGTGCGACCTCGCTCGCGCCCCAGAGCTGGAGCGGCCGGCGCGCTGCGCGCCCGGTCGAGGCAAGGGCCGTCCCGTGATCAGCCAGAGCGCCCGTCGGCCCAGGGCCACGGTGAAACCGCTCCGAGGAGCCGGTTTCACTGCACCACTTGATGCCCACGGACGTGACCACGGCGGCCGCTGGTCCCCACTGGCGACAGCAAGGTGTGCGCCCCGAGCTAGCGGGGCGCATACCGGCAGTCCATGCTGAAAAGGAGCAATCAAGGCAGTACCCGAGGGCACGTTGTTTGATCTTTGGTGGCCTTGCGCTAAGCGGGTAAGGACGACGTTGCACGTACATGCGAGCGATTCGCAGCAGCCTAATGCCTTTCGGCTCGGTGTTGTCGTCGGGACGATCGGTTCAGTGGTCTACAGCTCGTTCGCGCTGGAAGCCTGCTTCCGTGCACGTCTCAGCGAACTGTGCCTCGCGGGCAGGCCGTCCGCTTTTCTGTTCCGCGCAGGTGCCATCGCCGCTGGCTGTGGGCTTCTGGTGCTGGCCGCCGTCCTGGTCCGGCGGTTGTCGGCCAGGTGTCCTCGCGGCCTGCGATGCGTGGCTATGGCTCTCACCGCGGCAGCCTCGATCACAGGGGCTCTTCGGCCAGTGGCCTCCGCCGCCCCGGTCTGCCCTGCCGCAGACAGCGCCGATCTGGGGCAGCGGTTCCGCCTGGTGAACAGGCTGTCGCACAAGCACCGCCGCACTCGGCGCGACGGAGATCGCCATGGTGGTCACCGGATTCCGCCGGCTCGGCCAGGGCGGTCCGCAGGATCCGAACGCCCGCGCCACAGAGGACTGCGGGCCACCTGCGCCACTGCGGCGGCCCTGCTTGCAACTGCAGGTTCCCCGGCCACGGTCGCTGACGCCGCTACTCCCGCTTCTTCTGGACCTGACTGCACCGTTGTCCGGTGTGTGGCGCTGACATTCGACGACGGCCCCACCCAGTACACGCCCTCCATCCTGCACCTGCTGGAAGCACACCACGCGGTGGCAACGTTCTTCGTGATCGGTCCCCACGCCTTGCAACGGCCGGCCATCGTCCGGCGCGAGCAGCACGACGGTGACGCGATCGGCGACCACACCGTCACCCACCCCCACCTCACAGCCCTCTCCTCCGCCCGTATCCGCCTCGAACTCGATGGGGCGGCCAACGACGTCGTCTCGGTCGTCGGCCGCCGGCCGACGCTGCTGCGCCCGCCGTTCGGTGCTTACAACACGCGTGTCAGCCGCGTGGCCGGACAGACAGGACTCGCCGTGATCATGTGGAGTCTGGATCCACAGGATTGGAAGAAAATCACCCCCCAGGCCATCGAGCGGCGTGTCATCAATCGAATGCGCCCCGGCGACATCGTCTCTCTGCACGACCGGTACGCGCGCACGCCCAAAGCGCTCCCACTCATCCTCACAGACCTGGCCAATCGCGGCTACACCTTCGTCACCATCCCCCAACTGCTCGCCAGTAGCGGAGGAACACGGCCCGGCCTGGTCTACCACCACGGCCCAAGACGCTGACCCGCCGCATAAGCGGCCTGACCGCACCCGCCCGTCAGCGGTCCGCCGCCCTCGTCGGCGCCGTCCCCGACCGGCACCGGCGCGGTGACGGACCGCAGGCAGCGCTCCGGTCGCTGTGGCGAAGGCGTTGCATCGCCGTGACACCCATAACGAACGGAATCGGCAGGCTTCGTGGTGTCAGGAGTCCGGGGCGGCGGCCCCACGTACGACAGCGAGACACGGAGAGTCGACCATGACCAAGTCCACCAAGTTCGTGATGGCAGTCGCCGGCGTTGCACTGGCGGGAATCGCCGGCACGGGTGTCGCGCAGGCGTCCGCCACCGCGCACCCGGCCGGCTCCGGTGCGCCGTCCTCGTGCCGCCCCGCCAACCTCAAGACGAAGATCACGCCGGACACCGCCAGCTCCGGGCACCGCCACTACCGCGTCACGCTGACCGCGGCCCCCAAGACCAGCGCCTGCCAGCTGGCCGGCTCCCCCCGCGACGTGAAGTTCTACGACAACGGCTCCCTCAAGGGCATCACCGCGAAGCCGTACGGCGCGCAGAACACCAAGGTGACCTTCGGCCCCGGCCACCCGGTCCACTTCGACATCCAGGTGCCCAACACCTCCAAGGGCGCGACCGCCAACCGCGCCGTCTTCACCCTCCGCACCCCCGGCGGCGGAATCATCCCGGGTGACCAGGAAGCCGACGGCAAGCTGTCCGTCGACTTCGGCACCCAGATCGGCCCCGTCCAGCCCGGCGCCTGACCCACACCACGACCGACCGCGTACGGCCCGCCACCGTCGGAAACTCTGTCCGATCAAGGGCTGATCTTGGTTGTTGAGTCAGTTGCTGGTGGTGGGGGGAGCGTCCTTCGAAGGCGATCTGGAAGGCGTTCAAGGGTGCCTTCCAGCGCTTCGTCGGGCGGCGGTGCCCCTCGCGCACTGGAGCATCCCCGACGCCGACTGGCCCTTCGTCGACACGGCGCGCAGCCATCTCCTCCTCGAAGCATCCGCCCCGCCCAGTGACTCCCGGACACAGCTGCCCGAAATCCTGCTCTCCGCACTCATCACCCGGCCGCACCCGGTGTACGCCGAAGCACGGCTCACCCCTCAGGCGTTCCGATTGTTCCGCTCCAGCGTCGAAGCGCACTCCCGGCAGCACCACGACGCCGGCTACTACGCCCGTGCGCTGGGATACGCGCCCCGCACCCTCTCACGAGCGGTGCAGCAGGCCACCGGCCGCACCGCGAAGGCGTACATCGTCGAACGGATCGTCCTGGAGGCCAAACGGCTCCTCGCACACGCCCGCCTGACCGCCGCCCGCTGCGCCGACGTACTCGGTTTCCCCGACGCATCCAACTTCTCGGTGTTCTTCCGCACAGCGACAGGCATGCGCCCGGGCGCGTCGCAGGCGACGGTGGCCGCCGAGTGAGGGCGACCGGCTCAGAGTCCTCGGCGGCTTCTTCCACCAGGGTTCGCTCGATGCGAACGAACCCGCTGTTCCGCCGGTGCCGGTCTTTGGTGCCGATGTCTCAGGAGGCGGCGCGGCATGCGGGTCGTCCGGCCTCTCGTGCAGAACGCGCGCGAAGGCAGCCGTCACGTGCAGGTCGGCAGCGAGGCGGTCGGCAAAGGCGGAGGCGGCTCATGTCCGCGGCCGTCAACCGGTCGGGATGTCCGCGGACCGGACTTTGAAAGCCTGGACGTCGTCACTGCGACGGACGACGTCCGGGACGAGACCGAGGTGCGCGGTGGCCCAGTCGACGAGGTGGCCGGTGTAGCCGCCGTCGGCCCAGACCCGTGACAGCCGCCGGAAGCAGCCCGTCGCCGCCGGCAGCAGGGTCCGGGCGGCGTCCCGGTCGGTCGCGGACGCCGGCGTGACCCGCACGGACAGCAGCAGTCCGAGGGTGTCGGTGAGCAGGTGCCGCCTGCGTCCATTGATCTTCCTCCCGGCGTCGAAGCCCCGCGAGGTGAAGGCGACGGTGGCATCTGCCTTCACCGACTGCGAGTCGATGACCGCCGCACTCGGCTCCTCATCACGGCCCTCAGCCCTGCGGACGGAACCGCGTAGCCGGTCGTGCAGCTCGGCGATCAGCCCCGTGTCCCGCCAGCGGGCGAAGAAGACGTACACCCGTGGCCAGGGTGGGAAGTCCGAGGGCATAGCGCGCCACTTGATGCCGTTGTCGACGAGGTAGCGGATCGCGTCGATCATCTGTCGGTGGCAGTAGCCCTCGGGCCGCCCGCCCCGGCCGGCCATCCCGGAACCGGCAGCAGATCCCGCACCAGGGCCCACTCGTCATCGCTCATGTCCGAGCCGTACCGGGGCCGGCGCTCCGGCCGGTCGGCCGCGTTCCCGAACCTGTGGGCGAGACAGTCACACCCAGGAGTGGCCGGACTGGACCCGGCAACCATGACCACGCGACACTTCGACAACAGGGCCTCTTGCTCCTCGCTGGACTCGACATCCGCGTGCTACCAAGAGGCCCTTCTTCTTTGCGTCCGCACCGGCAGACTCACCCGAACCAGGCCCCTGTTCGAACCCGACTGACCACCCGAGCGGAAAGAGAACAGCCAGTGAGGCAACGTCCAGCCCCGTCCTGTACCCGGCCTGCGTGTAGTGGGACGTTGGAGGGCCTGCGCCACTCAGGCGGCAAGCTCTCCAACTGCTGCAGAGAGGATCGATCATGGCCTCGGACCACGACACGCTGTGGCGTCGCTGCGCGTATCTGGGACGCGTCCTGCTGCCACTGGTGGACAAGGAGCCATGGCGTCAAGATCACCGCCGAGAGCGGCTTCACTCCTGGGACATTGAAGTGTCGGTCGGGGAACGACTCATTGAAATCTTCGCGGCCTTAGCCGCCCACGCCGTCGCAGTGGACACTTTTTTGCCCGCATCAGAGTTGAAGACCCTGCCCCTCAGCGCCGTGGCCGGCGCAGCCACCAGCAAGCAAGACTTCGAACTACTCGCCGGGCTCCCCGACACCTTCGCCGACGAACGCGACGACATCGCGGTCAAGGTCTTCCGCCTGTACGCATACAAAGGCGGTCAAACCAGTCTCCAGCTCCTTCGGCTGAGCACGGAAGTACGCCACACGCTGACCGTCCTTGCCGCCCGCGAGGCGGTGCCCGCCCCCACATGCGGAGACATCTTCCGCCAGGCGGACCAGGCCGACCTGCCGCAGTAAGCACGGAGATCACCCGCTCCGAGCCGTTGGCGCCAGCAACACAAACTGACGGACGATCTACTTCGCAGACTGCCGCCGACGACCAGCATGAGCGCCCCGACAACCGGCCACGCCAGCCCTTTGACCTGCGATTTCAAGTTGGCGGAGGTCCGATGCAGTTCATCTGTCACCGGTGCCGTGCAGGGACATAGGACTCCCGCACAATGTCGCCCACTCTCCACTCGGTGGACTCCACTGGGTGGAGTCCACCGAGTGGAGAGGATGCGCGGCATCGCCGGTGCGATGCACAGCATCGGATGCCCGTGGTGCGGTCCGGGCTCCTGCGGGCGGTGCGCCTGCTGGCCGTTCTCGCGCACCGGGTGCGGCTTCTGGGCATCGTCGCGGTGGGCGTGGCGGTTCATACGAAGGTGATGGCGGGGCACGAGGAAATGTGCCCCGCCATCACCGACCGCGAGCACGGGAGCGTACGCATGCCACGGCTCCGGTAACGCAGCCCCATGCCTGCGGTGTTGTACTCCCGCAGCTTGTCAGGGGTGTGTAACAAGCCCTTGTGGCTCCTGGGGCCGGCGGGTTCCGGTGTGATCAACTGCAGATGCCTCGGGTAACCCCCGTAGCGCACCGGCGTGTTGTGCGGTCGCGGAAACGTGACCGTGCCGGGCGCGAGGCGGGTCGCGTGGTAGCTCGTGGCCCCTGCTCAGCGGCCATGTGCCTATTCGGCGCACGTGCCCACAGACAGAATTGGAGCGAAGAATGCGCAAGAACCTCAAGAAGGCTGCAATCGTCGGTGCCGGCGTCCTGGCGTTCTCCGGCATTGCCACCGGCATGGCTCAGGCGTCGGTGTGGCAGGGCGCGGACATCCCGGGCAAGGGCCCCCTCCAGGAGTGCACCAACTGGGGCAACGCCCTGCAGGCCCACGGGACGATCGTGGGCTTCGCCTGCATGGAGGACGAAGGCGGCAACTCCTGGGAGTTGACCCCCTACTACTCCAACTGACCCTCTCTTGACACGTCCCGACGGGACAGGCGAGATCCCCGACTACTGAGCGTTCAGGAAAGCTCCCGCCCAGGAGGACGGACGAAGCCGAGTTCGGGCCGGTCGGCGAGGAGGTCGGCAACGTCCGTGACGTAGACATGAGCAGTGCCGACGGATGTGCAGCGGACGGCCGCCACGCGAGTCGATGAGCATCATGGCCCACGTGACCAGGGCGCCGGGCAGGCCGAGTGAGACAGGGCCAACCAACTAGGTTGACTCAGCGGGGAGTTGAGGCTCCAAACCTCTCTCGACGGTGCGGGAGCCACCCACAACCACACCAACGACCGACCTGGCCATCAGCCACCGCAACACCGTTGCAGTACTAGGTGTATTGATCACGAGCATTGTTGACACTGGTCGGGCTTGATCATGGCGAAGACCTCCGGTGTGGTGAAGCTGTCTAGGACTGCACCGCACGGAGGTCTTCGTGTCCCACCGTAATGCCCGGCTGACCGTTCACGGCAGGCGACTGCTCGTCGAGCGTGTCGGCGCAGGCCGCCCTGTCGCGCATGTTGCGACCGAGATGGGCATCTCCCGCACGACCGCCCACAAGTGGATACGCCGCTGGCGGACGGAGGGCGAGGCCGGCCTGCACGACCGTTCCAGCCGCCCCCTGACGACACCGCACCGCACTGCGCCGACGGTGGAGGCTCAGGCGTGTCAGCAGCGACAGATACGCAAACTCGGACCGGCCCGCCTCGGCCCGGTCCTGGGCCTGCCCGCCTCGACCACCCACCGGATCCTGACACGTCACGGCCTGAACCGGCTGGCCCACCTGGACCGGCCGACCGGCCAGGTCATCCGCCGCTACGAACGCGACCGGCCCGGCGAGCTGATCCACGTGGACGTCAAGAAGCTCGGCCGCATCCCCGACGGCGGCGGCCACAAGGTGCTGGGCCGCCAGGCCGGCCGGGCCCGACGCAGCAACGTGGGCTTCGACTATGTCCACTCCGCTGTCGACGACCATTCCCGCCTGGCCTACAGCGAGATCCACCCGGACGAGAAGGCCGACACCTGCGCAGCGTTCCTCCGCCGGGCCGCCGCTTTCTTCGTCGCGTCGGGGATCGACCGCATCGAGCGGGTCCTGACCGACAACGCCTGGCCCTACCGCAAAAGCTTCGCCTGGCGGCAGGCGCTGGCCGATCTCGGCGCGGCCGGCAAGCTCACCCGCGCCTACCGGCCACAGACCAACGACAAGGTCGAACGCTTCAACCGCACCCTGCTCGACGAATCGGCCCACCTACGTCCCTACACCAGCAACACCGAACGCACCGAGGCCCTGGCAGACTTCCTGCACACCTACAACCACCACCGCTGCCACACCGCACTCGGAGGCAAGCCACCAATCAGCCGCGTGAACAACGCTCCGGGTCAATACAACTAGTACTGCAACGGTGCTTGCCGTGGGTCTGTCAAACGAGCGGTTTAACTAGGGTAGTTGGGGCTACTGACGGGCTGCCGACAGGCGGCCGTCGAAGGTGATGTCGAAGGCGTTCAGCGCGGTCTTCCAGCGCATGGTCCAGCGGGCCTGGCCCTTGCCCGTGGGGTCGAGGGACGTGATCGCCATGTAGACGCACTTCAGGGCGGCCTGCTCGTTGGGGAAGTGTCCACGGGCCTTGACCGCCCGGCGGATCCGCGCGTTCACCGACTCGATCGCGTTGGTGGTGCAGACGATGCGGCGGATCTCCGTGTCGAACCGCAGGAAGGGGGTGAACTCTTCCCAGGCTCTCACAGCTTCACGATCGCCGGATACTTCCGGCCCCAGGCGTCGGCGAACTCGGCGAACCGCTCCAGGGCAGCCTCCTCGGTCGGCGCCGTGTAGACCGGCTTCAGAAGCTTGGCGATTTCAGAAGCTTGGCGATCTTGTCCCAGTCCTGGCGGGCGGCATAGCGGAAGGAGTTCCGCAGCAGATGCACCACGCAGGTCTGCACGACGGTCCGGGGCCAGACGGTCTCCACCGCCTCGGGCAGGCCCTTGAGCCCGTCGCAGACCAGCATGAGGACGTCGTTCACGCCGCGGTTCTTGATCTCGGTGAGGATGTGCAACCAGTGCTTGGCGCCCTCGCCGCCGTCGCCGGCCCGCAGGCCCAGGATCTCCCGCCGGCCCTCGGCAGTGACGGCCAGGGCCACATAGATCGGCCGGTTGGCGACCGCGCCGTCGCGGATCTTCACGTGGATGGCGTCGATGAAGACGACCGGATAGACGGTGTCGAGGGGCCTGCTCTGCCACTCGGTCATGCTCTCGAGCACCTTGTCGGTGATGGTGGAGATGGTCCGGCGGGAAACGTCAGCGCCGTAGACCTCGGCCAGGTGGGCCTGCACCTCGCCGGTGGTCAGGCCCTTCGCGGCCAGCGAGATCACCATCTCGTCGACCCCGGTCAGGCGCTTCTGCCGCTATTTGACGATCTTCGGCTCGAAGGAGCCGTCCCGGTCGCAGGGGCACGACGATCTCCACCGGCCCCACGTCGGTCAGCACGGTCTTGGAGCGTGTGCCGTTGCGCGAATTGCCCCCGTTCTTGCCCGCCGGATCGTGCCTTGCATAGCCGAGGTGGTCGGTGATCTCGCCCTCCAGGGCGGACTCCAGCAGCCGCGTGGTCAGCTGCTGCAACAGCCCGCCCTCACCGGTCAGCTACAGGCCCTCGGCCTGAACCCGGCTCACCAGTTCGTCGATCAGCTGGTCGTCCACGGCCTTCGCCGACACAGCCGCTGCCGAATCGACAGTCTCCTGCCCAGCCACGTTCTCACTGGTCATCGATGCATACTCCATGATCGGGAGTTACACCGAACGATTTACAGTCCCATCAGCAAGCTCACCAGCTACCTGCGGCCCAGCGTCCTGGTGGTCGACGAGGTGGGTTACCAGCCGCTGGAACGGGCCGAGGCGAACCTCGTCTTCCAGGTGATCTCCAAGCGTTACGAGAAGGGCTCGATCATCCTGACCTCGAACAAGACCTTCGGTGAGTGGGGCCAGGTCTTCGGCGACGAGGTCCTGGCCACCGCGATCCTCGACCGCCTCCTGCACCACTGCGAAGTCGTCTCGATCAACGGCAACAGCTACCGGCTCAAGAACCGCCTCCAGGCCATCGAACGGGACACCGACGTGGCTTAATCAGTGGTGCACATAACTTCGTACTCGGTGGTGCACTCGGACGAGTACCTGGACACAGGGGGCTGCGAGATGACCTGTGTCAATCCGAGTGCTGCGCCCAAGATGCGATCACCCATGCGGTGACTAGCGTGGGGTGCATGAGGGGTTGGCACGGAGGCGCATACGCGATCCGGCAGATTCCCTCCCAGCACGCGGCCGTCGCAGCGCGGTCCGCGAGGCTCGGCCTGCGGGCATGTGGAGCCGCGACAGATGTTCCACGCGTACATGGCGAAGCGAAAGCCGTGACAGGCCGCGGTCAATGCACGCGCCTGACAGCGTGCGCCTCGATCAAGGAATTGGAAGTGTATCGATCATGCGAGCACGACGCCTGAAGCACCTGGTCGCCGTTTCGGCGGCAGGCGTTCTCGTGGCCGGCGGTGCCGCGATCGGCGCGGCCGGGACCGCGGTCGCATCCGCTCCGGCTCACGCTCCCCAGGTCTCCGTCGGGTACCACAGCGACCACGGTGGCGGTGGTGACCATGGTGGCGGTGGTGACCACGGTGGCGGTGGTGACCACGGTGGCGGCGACTACGGCGGTGGCGACCACGGTGGTGGTGACCACGGCGGTGGCGACTACGGAGACTGATTCGGCCCCACATTGACAGAGCGCGGCCTGCGGTAGAAGGAGCCGCAGGTCGCCCTGCCAGCCGGGCCTACGCCCGCAATCTGCAGGAAGTGACCGCCCGCCGCAAGACCGCGACGTCGTCGCGTGCGACGGGCGGCGCCCTACGCGCAGTCTCTGAGCGCGGGCGGACGGCCCGCGGAGTTTTCCGGAAATCCAAGCACCCTAAGGGGCGCATCATGCGCGCGCAAAGCACCCGGATCAAGAGAGTGGCCATCGTGATTTGCTCGGTACCGATCCTGGCCATCACGGCCGGGGCCGGAGCCGCCCACGCAGCTACCACCACCCCCACCGCTGCACCCCAGAGCGTTGTCTCCTACCACCACGGCGGCGGAGGCGGGGGAGACGGCGGCTGGGGGTGGGGCGACGACGGCTGGGGCTACGGGGGCTGGGGGTACGGCGGTGGCTGGGGCCACGGGGGCTGGGGAGATGACGGCGGCTGGGGCTGGGGCGGCGGTTACTGGGACTGAGTTCCAGCAGTGAGCCACATCCTCTGACGAGAACAAGCGATCATCCCAGGAGGGAGACAGCACGATGGCCGTGTCAGACACCCTCGCTACCCTCGCCGAGCGGGCCAAGGCTGCCGAAGATCACGTGTCCCAGGCCGCAACCAAGAACCGCGAGCAGTTGCAAGCCGAGGTCGACAGGGCCCGCGAAGACGCCCAGGCACAAGCCGCCGAACTCCAAGAGTCGGCGCGCGACGCCGAAGCGAAGATCTCGCAGTGGTGGGCCGAGATGCAGCAGAACTGGCGCAACCACACGGCCAAGGTGAGCAGCGACATCGAGACCCGCAAGCGCGAACACAGCGCCGCTCGCGCTGCGCACGAGGCCGACAGGGCGGAGGCGGACGCGGCCGCCGCCGTCGAATTCGCGTTGGCCGTCATCCAGGAAACCGAGTATGCGGTCCTCGACGCGCGACTGGCTCGCATGGAGGCCGATGACAAGGCTCGATAAGACGTCATTCCAGTTGGCGTGATCTTGCGGCAGTCTGGGGTGATGACTGCTGCGCTTGTCGAGCGATGGCGCCGGAAGAGTTGTGGACGTTGTTCCAGCGGGTGGTGCCGCCGGCACCGGTTCGCCCGCAAGGGGGAGGGCATCGCCGGCGAGGGGACCGCGAGGTGCTGGCCGCGATCGTCTTCGTGGCCACGTCGGGCTGCACCTGGAATCCGCGTGTCCGCGTCGAGGGCGGCGGTCGCGGAGTGGTTTCGCAGGCCGGTGCGGTGCTGCTGGTCAAGACGGTCCGCAAGTCCGGTCTGGATACGGCGATATCGGCGGCACTTGAGCCGTGGCGGAAGGCCCGGGCGGTGCACGATCCGGGCAAGATCTTGCTGGATGTCGCGCTCGCCGTAGCGCTTGGCGGGGACTGCCTGGCCGATGCGGGCATGCTGCGGGCGGAGCCGGCCGTGTTCGGGCCGGTGGCCTCCGATCCGACAGTCTCTCGCCTGATCGGCCGACTGGCCGCAGGAGGGAAGCGGGTTCTGGCCGCGCTCCGCATGGCCCGGGCCGAAGTTCGTGAACACGTCTGGAATTTGGCCGGTGATGCGGCGCCGGACGCGGGCGGCCAGGTGATCGTGGACATCGACGGCGTCCTCGTCCTGGCGCACTCCGAGAAGCAGGACGCCGCCGCGACCTGGAAGAAGACGTTCGGGCACCACCCGCTGATGGGGTTCGTCGACCATGGCCGGGGCGGGTCCGGTGAGCCGGTCGTGGGTCTGCGGCGGCCTGGCAATGCGGGTTCCAACACCGCCGCCGACCACATTGAGGCCACCAAGCTGGCCCTGGCCCTGGCCCAGCTGCCCAAGCGGTTGCGGCGCGGCCGGCAGACCTTGATCCGTACCGATTCCGGCGGCGGCACCACGAGTTCGTCGCCTGGCTCGCCCGGCGTGGGAGGTGGCTGTCGTACTCGGTCGGGATGACCATCACCGACGCCATCCACCAGGCCGTATTGAAGGTGCCGGCCTCGGCCTGGACGCCGGCCGTGGAACCCGACAGCGACATACGCGACGGCGCCTGGGTGGCCGAACTCGCCGGTGGCTGCCTGACCGGCTGGCCGAAGGGGCTGGACCAGCGGGCGCTGTCCGGCCTCGCGTCGCCACGCCAGCGCGTACCGGCTGGGTCCCACGCCGCTGACCGGGCGGTGACGACCCAGCCCAGGCTGATCAGCTCGGGGCCTGAAACCCGCAGATCAGGGGTGCAGGGCGTCGTGTAGGGCGCGTACTTGGTCGGCCAGGCTGCGTTCGCTGATGCGGGCGGAGGGGAAGAGGATGTCGAAGCCGTGGACAGCGCCGGGTACTTGGACGAGTTCGGTGGTGACGCCGGCGGCGGACAGGCGTGCGGCGTAGTCGCGGCCCTCGTCGCGCAGTGGGTCGATCTCCGCCACGGCGATGTAGGTGGGCGGCAGTGCGCCAAGGTCCGTGGCGCGGATCGGGGAGGCGTAGGGGTGGGGGTGGGTGTCCTTGGCGTAGTACTGCCAGGCCAGTTCCATCGCACCCCGGTTGAGGACGGGGGTGTCGGTGAACTCGCGCACCGATGCGGAGATCAGGCTGCCGTCCACGCCCGGGTAGGTCAGCAGCTGGAAGAGGATGTGCGGGCCCGCCTGGTCGCGGGCGCGCAGCACGGTGGAGGCGGCGATGTTGCCGCCGGCGCTGCCACCGGCCACGGCGATGCGTGCCCGGTCGCCGCCGAGTTCGGCTGGGTTGGCGGCGATCCAGAGCAGGGCGGCGTAGGCGTCGTCGGCCGCGGCGGGGTAGGGGTGTTCGGGGGCGAGGCGGTAGTCGACGGATACGACGACGGCCCGGGCGTCGCGGGCGTAGCGCAGGGAGCGTCCCTCCTCGGCCTCGGGGGATCCGTAGGTGAAGGCGCCGCCGTGGATGTAGAGGATCACGGGCAGGACTTCGGTGGTGTCGGGCCGGTAGACGCGCAGCCGCAGGTCTCCTCCTGCGGGGCCGGGGATGTGCAGGTCCAGCACCGTGACCTGGTCGTCGGCGGGGGTGTCGGGGTAGGCGCGCAGGAGTGCGTAGCGCTGGGGGTCGGCGAGGACGGCGTCGAGGCCGTAGACGGGGAAGATACCGGTGTCGGCGGTCTCCAGCAGGGTCCGGATCTCGGGGTCGACTGCGGGGACGGGCATGGCTGGATGGCCACCTTCCGGGTGCGGACCGGGTCGTGCCCGGTGCTGGTGTGCGGAACTGACCTCAGTCTCTGCCGATCTCCAGCGGCGCAGAAGTGGCCCTGGGGCCACCATTTGCAACTATTGGGCCATGACCGTTGCGACACCTCATCATGTGGCCGTTCTCGCCCTCGCGCCGGTGGTGGCCTTCGACCTCAGCATCCCGGCCCAGATGCTGGCCGGGGTCGAGACCCGGGCGGGACAGGCGGCCTACGAGGTACGCACCCTGTCCCCGGACGGCTCGCCGGTGCCGACGGTGAACGGGTACGGCGTCACGCCCCAGGGCGACCTGTCCCTGCTGGAGCACGCCGACACGGTGATCGTCGCGGGGACCCGCTGCCCGGACGTGGTGGAGAAGGGAGCGGTGGACGCCGGTGTCGCGGAGGCGTTGCGTGCGGCCCGGCAGCGCGCCCGGCTGGTGTCCTTGTGCACCGGCTCGTTCGTCCTCGCGGCGGCCGGCCTGCTGGACGGCGGCCGGGCCGCGACCCACTGGCGTTATGCCCAGCAATTCAGGCGGCTCTTCCCCACGGTCGATCTCGACACCAACCCGTTGTACGTCGCCGATCGCGGGATTCTGACCTCGGCGGGCGGTGCGGCGGCCATCGATCTGTGCCTGCACCTGATCCGGGAGGATCATGGCAGTTCCGTGGCGAACCGCGTGGCCCGGTACAACGTCGTCGCGCCGATGCGGGAAGGCGGGCAGGCTCAGTACATCGAGCACCCGGTCCGCGAGGACGCGGGGATCTCGACAGCCGACGCACGGGCGCTGATGACGCAGCACCTCGACCGGCGGCTCTCCCTCAAGGACCTCGCGGCGCAGTGCCACATGAGCGTGCGGACGTTCACCCGGCGGTTCCGGCAGGAGACCGGGCTCTCCCCCGCCGCCTGGCTCACCTCCGCCCGCCTGAAGCACGCGCGCCACCTGCTGGAATCCACCGAACTGCCCGTGGACGACATCGCCACCAAAGCCGGCCTCGGCAGCGGGACAAACCTGCGCAAACACATGCGCAACGCTCTGAACACCACCCCCACCGCCTACCGCAGGGCGTTCCGCTCCCCCGCCACGCATACGCAGTAGGACCGTGCCTCGCCGGCCTCCATGCCTGCCACCTCGTGCGACACGTGCCGCCGCGCGGGTTGGCAAGAGACGGCGGATGCGACGCCTCCCATGCGGCGCCTCAGGAATGACCCCAGCGGTCTGCCCCGCCCGTGTCGCGTCCCTACTCTGAGAGCCGGCCGTGGGCCGGGCGGCCTGCGGCCCGGTGCAGGGCGAGCGCCGGCAGGGCGTCAGGGGCAGGGCCAAGCGGCAGGGATTGCAGAAGGACCTGCGGGCCCTCGCGGCCAACATCCGCGCCGATGCCGAGGGCCGGTACGACAGCGCGGAGCCTGGGTGGCGCTCCGGTGTCGAGTGGGCGCTGCTGTGGATCGAGAACACCGCCAGCCATCTGACCGAGGGCAGGCCGGGCGCCGGGGCCGGCGGCCGGGGTCAGGGCGTGTCGCCGGAGTAGTAGAAGCGGCACACCACACCCGGGCCTCTCGATGGGCGCGGGTCGTCGGGGCGCGGATCGTACAGCGCCCGGCCGCCGGGCCACCGCCCCAGCTCGGTCATCAGGGCCGCGCCGTCATCTACCTCCTCCGGCCACCAGACGGTGATGTCGAGCAGCAGTCCGTCCAGCGGACCGCCGACCAGCGCGGCGTACGTCTGGTGCGGCAGCGGGCCGGGGTGGGCGTCGTCGAGGTCACAGCCGTACACCCGGCCGCGCAGCAGCTGCTCGTCATCGGCGTTCATCCGGCCAGCCTCGCAGCCGCCACCGACAAGCACCCCGGCCTCCGAGGCCGCCGGCTACCGGCGGCGCCCGATGCCGAAGCGGCTGCGCGGCTTCACCGCCGGCACTTCGGCCGCCGCGCGTTCGGCTTCCTCCGCCCGGTCGGCGGCCTCCCTCGCGCACGGCCCGCACAGCCGGTCCCGCTCGCCAGGCCACGAGGACCGCATCGTCTCCTGCCAGCGGTCGTCGGTTAACACGACGCCGGTACCGGTTGGGACGGCACGACGACCCTGGTCGTCGGTGCCTATCCGGTGCGCGGCGAGATCAGTCGCAGGCTGCTGGACGCGCTGCCCGTCGTACTGCGCGTGGGATCCGGCGGCGGGCCCGACCCTGTGTGGGACCACCTCGCAGCCGAGGTCGCCGCCGACAGGCCGGGGCAGCAGGTCGTCCTCGACCGGCTGCTGGACTGGATGCTGGTGTGCGCGCTGCGCGAGTACTTCGACCGGCCCGACGGTACTCCGCCGGGCGCGACCCGGTGGTGGGCGGCGCGCTTCGCCTGCTGCACGAGGAACCGGCAGCGCCGGTTGCCTCGCTTGCTAGCCGGGCCGGGGTGTCGCGGGCCACGCTGGCGAAGCGGTTCACCGACCTGGTTGGCGAACCGCCGCTGACCTATCTCACCCGCTGGCGTATGACGCTCGCGGCGGACTCGCCCGCGCCGTGGGCTACTCCGACGCGTTCGCGTTCAGCGCGGCGTTCAAACGAACCCGCGGCATCAGCCCCAGCGCGTATCGGCGCACTGCGACGAGCCCACCCACGCAGCCGGCCGGCACACCCCGGCCCGGCATCGCATTCAGCAGCTCGGGGCCGTGCTGGTCACCGTGACGCTGAACGCGCTGAGGCGCAGGCCCTGGCCCTGCTCCTCAGCGCGTTTACCCTCCCGGGCGCAGGCGCGGCATGGCGGCGATCACGGCTGGGAGCCGGGGCGGCGGAGACTGCGGCCGCCGCGCCCGCCGACTCCCTTCGCGCGAACCGGCAACCTCGCCCGGTCTTTAACACGGCAGTGCCGTGTCAGGAGCCCGTGTCATTCTATTGACGGCTCGCCCGTCGTCCCACCGCCGACTCGGGTGGGCCAAACCGTACGTGCGTACCGACCGCGGTCGGGTGCAACTCGCTGACCAGGGGCGAGAGCACCTCCTGTCCGGCTGGCGCCTCGTGGCCCGAGGCCCGCTTCAGATTTGGTTGAGGCCGCCGTCGACGAAGAGTTCCGTACCGGTGATGAAGCTGCTCTGGTCGCTGGCAAGGAAGAGCGCCGCGGCGGCTGCCTCATCGGGGCGGCCCATGCGGCCCAGGGGCACCTGGCTCGCGAAGAAGCCCCACAGCTTGGTCGCCTCGTCCGCATCGGGGGCGAGGCCGGCGTTCCCGGGTGTCTCGATGGGGCCGGGGACGAGGGTGTTGACACGGATCTCTCGGTGCCTGAGCTCGTTGGCCCAGGTACGGGAGAACGAACGGATGGCGGCTTTGGACGCGGCGTAGACGCCGAACGCCTCGCCACCGGAGGTCGCGGCGGTGGAGCCGGTGAGGATCACCGAGGCACCGTCGTTCAGCAGCGGCAACGCCTTCTGGACAGTGAAGAGGGTGCCCCGCACATTGGTGTCGAAGGTGGTGTCGAAGTGCTGCTCGGTGACTTGCTCCAGGGTAGAGAACTCACCGCCGCCCGCGTTGGCGAACAGGACGTCCACCCGCCGCCCCTGGTCGGCGACGGCGGCCCAGAGCCGGTCGATGTCGGCCGGATCGGAGATGTCGCTGCGGACAGCGGTGGCGTTCGGGCCGATCTCGGCGAGTGCGGCGTCCAGTGCCTCCTGCCGTCGCCCGGTGATGAATACATGCGCGCCCTCGGCGGCGAAGCGCTTGGCGCTGGCCAGTCCGATGCCACTGTTGCCACCGGTTACCACGGCGGTCTTTCCGTCAAGCTGCCCCATGGTTAGAACTCCAGTTCTATAAAGAGGGTCGGGGCCGGCCCAGAATGACGGCGCCACCCGGCAGAGCCCTGCACAGGAGGGGCACCGGCAGCGTGCTGAGCCGGCCTCCAGGGTTTGCGCGAAGCGATTCGATGGTTACCGCGACGCCAGGACGTCCCGCAGGACCTCGGCCAACGTGACCCGGGCCAACTCAGCGCGAACGGCTTCCTCGACACGGGCGTATACCGGACGCATCGCGGGCTGGATACCGGAACCGACCGGACAGCCGAGGTTGGGGTCCGAGCGGTGCATGGCAAACAGCGGTGAGGGCTCGATCGCCTCGTAGACGTCCCGCAAGGTGATGTCCTCCAGCGGTCTGGCAAGTACCCATCCCGCGTCGGCTCCTCGTCGCGAGTGCACCAATCCAGCATCGCGCATCCGCCCGAGTAGCCGCCGGATCACGACGGGGTTGGTGTTGACGCTGCCCGCGACCCCTTCGGAGGTCGCCGTTCCGTCCCCGATCCTGCGGTGCAGTTCGATCCACGCCAGCGCGTGCGCCGCCACGGTGAGCTGGCTGTTGCCCGCCACGATGACCACCTCCCTGGACGTAACAGTAATTGTTACATCGGATGGGGTCAAGTGAGCGCCGACGACACTGGCAGAGCCCCGCCGGCACCGTCCGCGGTCTCATCGGCTCGCGCCCCGCCTGCGGAGTTTCGCCCCCCGATCAGCTCTCCGGCTCCGCTGGATCCCGCCGCGTCAACTGCGAAAACGCGAGAACCACCCGCCGTCCGGCCTCGGCTCGGGCACGGCCTGGCCCTGCTCCGGCCCCGCACCGTCAGCGACCGGGGGCAGGCACCCCCGCCTCCAGGCTCGTGCTGGTCAGTCAGGCAGACGACCGGCGTCGTCGGCCTGGCGCATGAGGTCTGCGCACGTCGGGGATGGCGTGGGTGATCGGTCTGCGAGCACGGTGAGGGATGGCGCAGTTCGCGGCTCAGCTGAAAGAGCATGCGGCTGAAGGAGCCGCCTTTATAGGCGTAGAGGCGGAAGAGGCTGACGGCCTGTTGGTCCCGGTCGTCGGTGAAGCGCTCCGGAAGGCCGGCGAGTAACTCGATGTCGCGCTTGCCGGTTACCGCCGAGGCGACGGCGCTGAGGGGCACCGCGTCGATTCCTGCCGCGGGTGAGGCGGCGTCGCTCAGGGCCGCGTGCGCGGCCAGGGCCGCGAAGGTCTCAAGCAGTCGCTCGCCGACCCCCGGGTCGATACCCCACGTCCGCAGATTGTCGTGGCGGCTGGCCTGCTGCCCCGGCTCCTGGTCGATCAGGGGCAGCACGACACGACCGGGATGGGCGCAGCGCCGCCACACCGCGTCAGGGGACGAAGACATGCTCGGATCCTTTCCCGGGGAACCTGCGGGAGGGCCCGCAGCCGGAGCGAGCGCTGCAGGCCCTCCAACTTCCCACTACGTGCAGGAGACGAACAAGACGGGGCTCTCCGCGTCGCCGCTTCCCACTTGACCGCCGGAACTCACAAGGGTGCCGATCGTCATGGTGCGCCAGCCCACGCTCGGGTCACCGGGGTGGTTCACGCAGGTTGCCGCCGCCGTCGAGGACCGCAGCGGTAACGCGCACTGGGACTGGCGGGACGTCGCCGCCGTCATCCACATGCGCGAGAAGTCGCCGAGGTCGCCCCGCCCGCCTACCGCGGCCGGCTCGACCTCTGTAGAACACCAGGTCGGACTCGCTGTTGCAGGCCGCCGGGGCGCCGACGCACGTCTTGATGCCGCCGGTACCGGTCATCCGAGAGCCGCTGTGGTTGGGCCTCAGCGCGTTGAACGTGCAGGACATATCCCCTCAGCACCGTGCGGCCAGGAGTCTCAGGATGGCGCTGCGCCCGCGGTCCGGGACCGTCCACAGCGTCTGCCCCCGCACTCCCCACCGCCGCAGCAGGGCGTTGGCCGCGAGGAAGCCGCTCGTCGCCGCCCGCTCCATGAGCGCCACGGGCAGGCCGGTACGGACCTGGTCGCCGGCCAGGACCAGCCGGGGGTGGGGGGTGCGGACGGTGGGGCGGTCGCGGTAGCCGCCCACCGGGAACAGGGGGCAGTCCTCATGCCATTCGTGGCGGCTGTCGAGGACCGTGGCCGTGCGAGTCTCCGGGTAGACGCGGTGGAGCTGGCCGAGGAGGCGCTTCTGCTCGACGTCCCGGGCGGCTCCGGCCGGTACGGCGTAGGCGTGCAGTTCGACGACCGATCCCCCGGTGCGCGCGCTCCAGCGGGCGGCCTGGTCCTCGTAGCGTTCCAGCACGCTGATGTTGTCGAGGCCGCCGAAGCCACTGGTGCCGAGGAAGCCGGGCCGGTCGGGCGCGACGGGCCGGTCCAGCCACAGCCGGGTCACCAGGAAGGGCGGGGCCGTGCGCAGCCGTCCGATCCGTTCGCGCCAGGCCGCGTCGCCCAGTTGCCCGCAGCGTTCGACCAGCGTGCGCAGGCCCGCGCTGTCCAGGGCGAGGACGACTCCGTCGTAGGGACGTTCGTCCCGCTCGGAGGCGACCACCAGAGCCCCGCCCCGGGCGGTTGCGACGTGCTCGACAGAGGTGCCGATGCGCACGTCCGCGTGGTGCCGGGTCAGGTAGCCGGCGAGCGGATCCCACAGGGCGGCCGGGAAGGGGGCGCGGGGCACGTCGAACAGCAGCCCTTCGGCGGAGCCGAGGAAGTAGATGTGGAACATCAGCGCCATCTCGGCCGCCGACAGTTCCCTCGGGTCGGCGAAGAAGCTGCGGGAGAACACCTCGAAGGCCAGGTGGCGGGCGCTCTCGGGGAAGCGTACGGCGTCCAGGAGGGCCTGGGCGCTGGTGCCGTCCAGCCGGTCGTACACCTCGGGCACCCGCACGTCCAGCAGGGGCAGGGCCGCCATGGGGTTCATAGCGCGCAGGTCCGGGAGCCGGAAGGAGGGGCTGAGCGCCACGAAGCCGAGCGCGCTGAGCGGCGGGGTGCGCGGGACGTGCCGGAAACTGTCGTGGAGGCCGCCGGCGTGGCGCAGCGGGTAGTCCGGGAGGCCGGTGAGCCGCTGAAGGCCGGGGTCGGTCCGGCGCAGCAGCCCGCGCAGGTTGTAGTACTGGCGGAAGAAGGCGTGGAAGCCGCGGCTCATGGTCACCGGGGTACCGTCGCTCAGCTGGGTGGGCCAGCCGCCGACCCGACCGCCGAGGTAGGGCCGCTTCTCGTACAGGGTGACGGCCACACCGCGCTCGGCGAGGGCGGTGGCGGCGGCCAGGCCGGCGATGCCCCCGCCAATCACCGCCACCGACGGCGGGTTTCCCGCGACCCGGGCGGCACCGGGCGGGGCGGGCAGCATCCGGGCCCGGCGGTCGCGCCCCCGGCGCGCTGGGCCCTGGCGTGCCGCCCTCATGCGTTCTCCCTCCGCTCGTGCGGCCTGTGGGTGACCTGGTCGTGGGCCGGGTGGGTGACCGCGGTGCGGGCGGTGCCCGTCCGCCGCTCCGGCCGGGGCAGGGCGCGGGTCCGGTGCGTGCCGTCGTGGAAGCGGGAGGCGTGGTCGTCAGCGGCGGCGAGGTGCTCGTCGCGCGGCGGGTTCATGCGGTCTCCGTCGGGGGGAGGTGCCCGGTGGCGGGAGCCGTGGGCAGATCGAAGGGGCGGCGGGGCAGGCGGGGCAGCTCCAGGGCGGATCGCAGCATCGGCCCGACCGGCGTGCGCAGGCCGATGGACAGGTCCTCGTGCGGGCGGGTGTCTCCGTCGAGGAAGCGCAGCAGTCGTGCCATGGGCACGCGGGCGAAGAGGCGGCTGAACAGTTCCGGGCCGTCCACACGTCCACTGTCCAGGGCGCGCAGCAGGACGGCGTCCATGAGGCGCGAGCGCAGCGGGTGGGCGGCGGGGGGCGCCGGGTGACGTCCGCGGCGCAGGGCGTCTGCGACGGCCCTGGTCTGGCGTTGCAGCCCGGCGAAGGTGTAGCCGGTGGCGGGGCGGGTCGCTCCGCCGGCGGCGCCGATGCGGAAGACGGAGGCGCCGGTCTGCCGCGGGACCGGCGCGTCGGTCATCGTGATGACGCCGGTCTCGCGGGCCAGTACCTGGCGTTCGCCGAGCCGCAGGACGTCGTCCACGTAGTGGCGGACGGCCGCCTCGTATCCGTCCGGGGTGAGGGGGTGCGCGGAGAACTCGGTGTACTCCACGAGGGCCTCGCAGGGGCTGGTGGGCAGGACGTAGCCGAAGGACAGGCCGTGGGCGGGCTGGGGGGTGCGGAAGTCCATCAGCTCGACGGCGGCCGGGTCGAAGACGGGCCGGGCGGTGCGTACGAACCAGCCGTGGAAGTGCTGGAGCAGGGTGGTGCGGGCGGCCGGGAGGCTGCCGGGAGGGCGTGAGTCGAACACCCAGCGGGCGCTCAGCACCCGTGTTCGGCCGTGCGCGTCCCTCAGCCGGACGTGCGCCCCGCCGGGTACGTCCTCGACCGCCTCGACGGTCGCTTCGAGGCGCCGCACGGTGGGGCTGCGGGCCAGGTCGTGGGAGACGAGGCGTTCGAAGTCGTCGGAGCGGATCATGCGGTACCGCAGCGGGCCGGTGTTCCCTTCGACCGGAGCGCCGGTGCGCGGGCGCACCCTCAGCCGCTGCCATTCGGCCCGCACCGCCGCGTCGAACCGTCCGGGTTCCGCCGTCCAGTAGCACCAGGTCCGCGGTGGTGGACGCAGCGGGCCCGGCGGCGCGTCCACCAGGACCACGGACGGCGTCCGCAGGCCGGGAACGCTCTCGGCGAGCCGGTGGGCCAGCGACAGCCCGGCCGCGCCCGCGCCCACGACGACCACGTTCGCCTCCGGCACGGCGTCTCCTTTCGTCGGTGTTCTCCGATCCGGTCCGGACGCCGGTCGCGGCGGCGGCTGCCCGGGACGGTGACGGGCCGCCGTGGACAGGATGCCCGTGTGGCCCCGGGGTGGTCTTCCGGACGGCGTACCCGGACGGATGCAGGGCACCCCCCGGCGGCCTGCGGACGAGCGCCGGACACCGCACGGTGGAGGGGGCGGACGCCGAGGGCGCCGCGCATCCGTTCACGCCGCCGGGACCGAAGCAGTCCGTACGACAAACGACGGAACCGTACGACAGACGACGAACTCCGTACGTCAAATCGACGGACACGGACACGACGGAAGGAACCGGGATGCGTCCCACCCACGCGAAGGACCACCCTGTGGCCTCGCCGCCGCGGCCGGTCGCGGCAACGGTGGCCCAGCTCCCGCGCGGCCCGGTGGCCGGCGACGGCGCGGGGCAGGGAAAGGCCGAGGCGTGCTCCACGGCGGGCGGCCCGTTTCCGGCCGGTCCCGCCGAGGTGCGGCTGATCGACGCCGACGTGCCGGGCGCCGTCGGCCGGGTGCTCGACGAGGCACTGGCGGAGCGCCTGCGCCGCGCGCGGACGGCGGATCCACTGTTCGCACGGGACGTGGCCGAACGGATGACGCGGTTCACCCTTGAGGGTGGAAAGCGCACCCGCGCACAGTTGGCGTGGTGGGCCTCGCGGGCCTGCGCCGGCCGGGACGCGGCCGTCGCGGCCGCGGCCCTGCAAATCGGCGCCGCCCTGGAACTGCTCCAGACGTGCGCGCTCGTCCACGACGATGTGATGGACCGGGCCACGCTGCGACGGGGACGGCCCACGCTGCACACGGAGCTGGCCTCGGGCCACGAGGACCGGGTGGGCCCCGAGCGGGCCCGGCGGTTCGGGCAGTCGGCAGCGGTTCTCGCCGGGGACCTGGCTCTGGCCTGGGCCGACGATCTGGTGGCGGAGACGCCGCTGGCAGTGTGGAAGGCCGTGGTGGTGCGCCGGCTGTGGAGCGACATGCGCACGGAGATGGTGGCGGGCCAGTACCTGGACCTGCACGGTCAGGCCACAGCGGCACGGAGCCTGGCCCGCGCGCTGCGCGCCGCCTGCCTGAAGAGCGCCCTGTACTCGGTCGAGCGGCCCCTGGCCCTGGGGGCGGCCGTGGCCGGCGCGGACGATGTGACGCTGCGCCGGCTGTGCGACGCCGGACGCTGTGCCGGGATGGCGTTCCAGCTCCGCGACGACCTGGACGACGTCTTCGGGGATCCGCTGGAGACGGGCAAGGCGAGCGGCGGCGACATCCGGGAGGGCAAGTCGACCTATCTGGTCGCGGTCGCCCGCGCCCGGGCCGAGGCCGCCGGCGACGGCACCGCCCTCGCCGTGCTGGACCGGTGGCTCGGTGACACGGCCCTCACCGAGCGCGGACTGGACGAGGTGCGGGAGGTGCTCGTGGCGACGGGCGCGCGCGCCACCGTGGAGACCAAGCTGGACCGGCTCGCCGCGCAGGGGCTGCGGCACTTCGACGGCGCCCTGCTCGACCCGGAAGGCGCGGCGCCGTTGCGGGCTCTGCTGCTCGCAGCGGCCGGGGTGCTCCCCGGCCTAGAAGCCGCCTCGCGGGGCCGGTACGCGCCCCTTCCCCGGGACGGCGCGGAGAGCGGCCTGTGACCCGCACCATGCCCGGGCCCACGGACCACGTCGTGGTCGTCGGCGCGGGACTCGCCGGACTGTCGGCGGCGTTGCACCTGCTGGGCGCCGGCCGCCGGGTCACCGTCGTCGAGCGCGAGGAACTGCCCGGCGGCCGGGCCGGACGCCTGGACGTGGCCGGGTACCGGATCGACACGGGGCCCACCGTGCTGACGATGCCCGACCTCGCCGACGAGGCGTTCGCCGCCGTCGGGGACAGCCTGTACGAGCGGGTCGAGCTGATCCCCCTGCACCCGGCCTACCGGGCGTGCTTCGCGGACGGCAGCAGTCTCGACGTGCACACCGGCGCGGACGCGATGGCCGCGGAGGTGGAGCGGTTCGCCGGGGCGGCCGAGGCGGCGGGCTACCGGCGGCTGCGCGACTGGCTGGAGCGGCTGTACCGGGCGCAGATGCGCCGTTTCATCGACGCCAACTTCGACTCGCCGCTGGGCCTGCTCACCACCGATCTCGCCCGGCTGGCCGCCCTCGGCGGCTTCGGCCGCCTGGACGCGCGGATCGGCCGGTTCCTGAACGACGAGCGGCTGCGCCGGGTGTTCTCCTTCCAGGCCCTGTACGCGGGTGTGCCGCCGGCTCGGGCGCTGGCGGCCTACGCGGTCATCGCCTACATGGACACCGTCGCGGGCGTGTACTTCCCCCGGGGCGGCATGCATGCCCTGCCGCGGGCGATGGCGGACGCCGCGGCGGCGGCCGGGGCCGATCTGCGGTTCGGGCAGCGGGTGACCCGCCTGGAGCGGTCCGGGGAGCGCGTCACGGCCGTCGTCACCGACGGGGGGCGCGTTCCGTGCGACGCCGTCGTGCTCACCCCCGACCTGCCCGTCACCTACCGGTTGCTCGGCCGCGAGCCGCGTCGGCCGCTGAGACTGCGCCATTCGCCCTCCGCGGTCGTCCTGCACGTCGGCACGGACCGCACCTGGCCCCGCCTCGCGCACCACACGATCTCGTTCGGCGCGGCGTGGCACGCCACGTTCGACGAACTGACCCGCGGCGGACGGCTCATGAGCGACCCCTCGCTGCTCGTGACCCGCCCCACCGCCACCGATCCGGGGCTCGCGCCGCCGGGCCACCACCTGCACTACATCCTCGCCCCCTGCCCCAACACCGACATCGGCCCGGACGCGGCTGCCTGGTCCGACCTCGGCCCGCGCTACCGGGACGCGCTGCTGCGGGAACTGGAGCGGCGCGGTCTGGAGGGCCTCACGGCCGCCGTCGAGGAGGAGTGCCTGGTCACCCCGGCCGACTGGCACGCCCAGGGGCACGCCGCCGGTACACCCTTCTCCGCGGCCCATACCTTCGCGCAGACCGGGCCGTTCCGGCCGCGCAACCTGGTGCGCGGCACCGAGAACGCGGTACTGGCCGGCTGCGGCACCACGCCCGGCGTGGGCGTGCCGACCGTGCTGCTGTCGGGGAAGCTGGCCGCGGCCCGCGTCACGGGAGCGCCCGCACGCGGGAACCCCCGCTCGCGCCCCTCGCGCCCCGCCGCGAGCGCCGCCCTGCCCGGCCGGACCGGTGACCGGGCCCCCGCCGGCCCCCCGGTCCCGTCCGCGTCCCGCCCCGGCGGACCGGGGCAGGCGGCCGGACCACGAGCGCGCGACACACCCCCCGGCCCGCCCCCCGCCGCACAGGAGCCACCGCTCCCCCCGCCGCATGACCCGGCCCCCGCGGCACGGCTCAGGACACCGCAAGACCCCCCGGCCTCCCTAAACAGCGAAGGCAGGACAGGATGAGCGATCGAGAGCTGGAGGCGGCGGGGATCACCGATCCGGCGCTGCGCGCGGCCTACCGGCACTGCCGCGCCCTCAACGCGCGGCACGGCAGGACGTACTTCCTCGCCACCCGGCTGCTGCCCGTCGAACGCAGGCCCGCCGTGCACGCCCTGTACGGCTTCGCCCGCTGGGCCGACGACATCGTCGACTCGCTCGCGCCCGGCACCGGGGCCGACGCGCGGGCGCGGGCGCTGGCCGGGCTCCAGGAGGAACTGGAGGAAGGGCTGCGGCGGGGCGGCGGCGGGGAGCCCGTGGTGCACGCCCTCGCCGACACCGCCCGCCGCTACGCCATCGACCACGCCCACTTCCGGGACTTCATGACGGCGATGCGTTCCGACCTGACCGTGACGGCCTACCCCACCTACGCGGACCTGCGCGCGTACATGCACGGCTCGGCCGCGGTGATCGGGCTCCAGATGCTGCCGGTGCTGGGCACGGTGGCGCCACGGGAGGAGGCCGAACCGTACGCAGCGGCGCTCGGCGTCGCCTTCCAGCTGAGCAACTTCCTGCGGGACGTCGGTGAGGACCTGGACCGCGGGCGCGTCTACCTGCCCGCCGATCTGCTCGCCGGACACGGCGTCGACCGGGAGCTGCTGGTCCTGAGCCGCGCGACCGGCCGCCCGGACCGCCGGATCACCGCCGCGCTCAGGGAGTTCGCGGAGCTGACCCGCGGGGTGTACCGGGCGGCGATGCCCGGTGTCGAACTGCTCGAACCGGTGTCCCGGCCCTGCATCCGCACCGCGGCAGTCCTGTACGGCGGCATCCTGGACGCCGTCGCCCGCGACGGCTGGGCCGTGCTGCACCGGCGGTCGGTGGTGCCGCGACGGCGCAGAGCGGTCGTCGCCGTCGACGGGCTGGTCCGATTGGCGGCGGCCCGGCTGCGCGAGCGCTTCGGTGCCGGACACCAGGGGCCGGCGCCGGTCCGTGCCGTGTCCACGGCCGTTCTCCCGCCGGCGGCGGCGCCGGCCGTCCGCTCCGCCGAGGAGGTCGCGTGAACCGCCGTCGTCTTCCGTTGTCGCTTCGCCGCCACGCAGTGCCGTGGGAGGGCCAGCGCCCCACCTGGCGCGAGGCGCGGCCCGGCGTGATCGCCGGGGCACTGAAGCGGGCGCAGGCCCGTCCGTCCGGGAACTGGTTCGTGGTCGGCGCCTCCCGCGCCCTGCGGGGGGACGGCAAGCTGGCGCGGACGGTGGCGGGGCAGGAGGTGGTGGTGTGGCGGGGGCCCGGCGGGCGCCTCGTCGGCGGACCGGGTGTCTGCCCGCACCTGGGGGCGCCGCTGCGGGACAGTCCGGTGCGGTGCGGCACACTGGTGTGCCACTGGCACGGACTGGCGCTGGACGGCGGCCCGTACGCGGGCTGGGCGCCGCTGCCGGTGCACGACGACGGCGTGCTGGTCTGGGTGCGCCTGGACGAGGTGGGCGGCGAGGACCCCCTGGACGCACCCGTCGTACCACGGCGTCCCGGGCGTCCGGGCGCCCTGGACGCCGTCTACACGGCAGTGGGTGTCTGCGAGCCCGAGGACGTGGTGGCCAACCGGCTCGATCCCTGGCACGGGGCCTGGTTCCACCCGTACTCGTTCGTCGACCTGACGGTGATCGACGCGCCCGGGGACCGGACCGGTGCGGCGGGCGACGGGCCGGACGCGCTGACCGTCGACGTGTCCTTCAGGGTGGCGGGCCGGCTGGTGGTGCCGGTCCGCGCCGTGTTCACCGCCCCCGAGCCCCGCACGGTCGTCATGCACATCACCGAGGGCGAGGGCGCGGGTTCCATCGTGGAGACCCATGCCACCCCGCTCGGCGCGGACGCGGCCGGCCGGCCCCGGACCGCCGTGATCGAGGCAGTGGTCGCCGCCTCGCACCGTCCGGGTTTCACCGCCGCCCGCCGGGCCGCGCCCCTGCTGCGTCCACTGATGCGGGCCGCGGCCGGGCGTCTGTGGCGGGACGACCTGGCCTACGCCGAGCGGCGCTGGCTGCTGCGGTCCACCGGCCGGTTCCCGGGCTGAGCGGCGCCCGGCGCCCGTGGCTCGCGCGGCCGTCCAACCACCCGCGGCCACCGGACACCCTGGGCCCGTCGGCGGAGGAGCGGGGTGAGGTCGTACGCCCGGCCGGGCCCGTCGCGCGCCGAGGGGCCATGCCGCGCTCGCCGCGAGCCTCGCGGTGAATCTGTCGCCATCCGGGGGACCGTCGTTCCGTTCCGCCTTCGCCGAACAGATCCACGCGTCCCGGCTTCCCGGCAGATCCATGCGTCCCGGCCTCCGGTCCGGGGAACCTCACCCGCGCGTCCCGCCGTCACGGTGCGGCGGGCGGGGAGGGGCGGCCGGCGGCCGTACGTGGCCGGGCGCGTCCGGCGCTTCCAGGTCGTGGCCGAAGCCTGCCGCGCGCTCCTCGCGGGCGAGACCGTCACCCTCGACGGCCCCGAGGTGCGCGCCCGCCAGGCCCGGCTGACCGGTCCGCGCCCGGTCCGGGGCGATGTGCCCTTCACCTTCGGGAGCGGCAACACCACGCTGCTGCGCTGGGCGGGGGCGCACGCGGACGTCGTGGCCCTGAGCGGGCTGGGCCGCACCCTGCCCGACGGCCACATGTACGAGCCGCGCTGGAACGCCGCGGACATCGACCGCCAGATCGACCTGATCGAGCAGGGCGCCGCCGGCCGGTCCACCGCCCCGGCACGCGAAGCCCTGGTCCAGATGGTGGAGGTCACCGACGACGCCGAGGCCGCGGCCCACCGCATGGCCGGGCAGCTGAACTGCTCTCCGGCCGATGTGCTCGCCTCGCCCTACGCATGGGTGGGCACGGCACGGGAGATCGCGGCCGCGCTGGACGAGCACCGACGCCGTTGGGGGATCACCCGCTACGTCGTCCGCGAGCCGCACCTGGACGCGGTGGACCGCCTGCGCGCCTGCTTCCCCTCCCCCTCGTAGAACTGGGCCGCTACAGCTGGATCTCGATCTGTTCGATGTCGGTGAATTCCACGCCCAGGCCGTGGGCGCGGGTGTCGTTGGCGCGGAAGTACATCTGGGCGAGGCCGTCGGCGGCGATCTGCTGGAGCTGGTGTTCGGTGGCGCCCTGCTCGCGGGCGGTGAACAGCCGGGCGGCGAACTCGGGCGGCAGGGCCTGGATGATGTCGCGGATACGGGCGTCGTCGGTGGTGCCCGGCGCCGCGGTGAACCCGAACCGGGCGCGGGTGGAGACGACCAGGCCGTCGGTGGTGGCCGCCCTCCTGCGGGCCCTGGCGCGTACCTGGGGCTGCCAGCGCTTGTGGACCTCACGCTCTATGCGGTCGCGCAGCTCGCGGCGGGGTCGTTTGAGCTGGCCGGCCACGTACCGTTCCACGGTGCGCTGGGAGATCCTCAGAAGCCGGGCGACGGCTCTGGTGCCCTTGAGCTGCTTGACGAGGTACTTCATCTGCGCCTGGGCGCTCTGCGGGGGGCGGCGGGTGAATGCCGACTCCAGCGCGCGGTCCAGGCCGTCTCCGATCGAGTCCACCATGGGTTACTCGCCTTCCCCGGCGGTCGGGTCGGTCTTGACGAGGTTGGCGATGTTGAAGACGCCGCCGTGCTCCTCGAATTGCTGCTCTGCCCACAGCACGGTCCGGGTGCCCTGGTGCTTGACCATGCCGGGTGAGACGCCGAGCCGGAACGAGCCCGGCGCGGGCTTGCCTTCGGCCGTGTGCGGCAGGAAGTCCAGCGGGGAGGGGCCGGGTGAGGGGTAGACGAGGGCGTCGGTGCCGATCGCGACGGGATAGACGCCGGCCGCGGCGGCGGTCTTCATCATCTTGCGGTGCATGCTGATGCGGACGCCGGCCAGGACGGCCGCCCGAATGTCGGGACGCCAGGTGGGGCGTTCCAGGGCGGGCCACGGCTCGTAGTACGGCACCTGGCCGCGGTTGCGCTGCCGCAGTTTGCCGATCCCGCCCTTCGCCGTGGCCTTGATGGCCTTCAGGACGAGGAGCAGGGCCGGGTCGGCGTCCCTGGAGCGGGCCATGGCGTCCAGGAACTCGCTTCCGCCCATGCCGGTGGTCACGCCGAGGTCCGCCATCGTCGTGACGTAGGCGTCGCGCAGCCGCTTGTACCAGGGGTCAAGGTAGCGCCCGGTCCGGGTGCGCACGTACGCCTCGATCGGGGCGACGTCGAAACCCAGTTCCTGTGCGTAGGCGACGGTCGGGGTGGCGTACCAGGCCGGACCGTCGGGGCGGTCGCCGGTCGGTGTGAACGGCGAGGGGAGCCGGTCGGCGTCGACAGAGCGGCCGTTGACCTGGACGCGGGAGAGGTCGACGTGGGAGAGGTCGACCAGCCACGAGCCGGGCAGCGCCGGGTCGAACCGGGGGTTGCCGGTCAGGTGGGTGGGGCCGTTCAGGCCGACGGTGAGGCCGTTCGCGGCGGCGGCGAAGGCCATGTTGACGTCGATGGCGACCAGGTACGGCCGCATGCACTCGTCGTCGGTCAGCTGTCGGCACCAGTTGTAGGGCTCCTCCATCAGCATCTCGGCCGGGGTGCGCTGGTGGTGCCGGGCGTACCTTCCCCTCAACTTCGGGTGCTCGTCGGGGATTTCGCACTCCACCACGTCGTAGAGCCGGGTGAGTGCGTCGTCGTTCGGCGCCGGTTTGAACTCTCCGGTGGCCTCGTCCCGCTCCGCGCGGGTGGGGGGGCGCAGCGCCGTCATCAGCTCCAGGCCGGTGACCGCCGTAGTACCGCGCGGCGTCATCACCCGGTCCGCGTACGTGCCGAGGAAGCGGGCCAGTTCCGCGGCGTGCATGGTGGGCAACCGGGGATCGTTCTTGTTGTCCCACTCGTCGATGGGCAGCGCGCCCCAGGCCGGGATGCACAGCTGCACGCAGCGGCGCCGGGAGCCCTCCGGCTCGCGGAAGACGCGCGCCCACGCGCCGAAACCGCGCCGGGTGAGCTGCTGCCCTGCCCTGGCGATCTGCTTGATCACTTTGTGGTCGGCCGGCAGCCGTCCGGCGCGCCGGTCCTCAGGCGACAGTTCGGCGGGCAGGCCGTAGCGCTCCAGCGCGGCGGAGGTGAGGACGAGGACCGGGTCGGCGTCCTTGCCGTGCCAGTGCAGCCGGGCCTGACCGAGCTTGGCCTCGGTCAGCGTCCAGTCGACCAGCGCGGGCAGGGTCTTGGCGGGCACGTCCAGGACCAGGCCGCCGACGCAGTACGCGGCGACCTGGCCCTCGTCGTCGACGTCGACCACGGCCAGCGGGCCGTTCTCGAACCGGCCGTCGGCGGCTGCCGTGGTGGCGGGCCCCTTCGCCGTCCCCTTCGCCGCCTTCTGCACGCCGGGGCGCTGGGAGGAGGTGGCCGGCCTCGCGGCGGGCGCCGGTCGTACGGCCGAGGTCGGGGCCGTCTTCACGGGCGCCGGAGCGGGAACGGGCGCCGGGGCGGGCACCGGGAGGGGAACGGACGCCGGGGCGGGGAACGACTCCGGCTCCGGGGCGGGCGCCTCGTCGGGGGTCGGGAAGCGCTCGGCCAGCTTCTCCAGCAGGCGGGCGTAGGCGGCGCGTTGTGGCGGGCGGGGTTCGTTCCTGCCGGATTCCCAGCTCGCGACCGTTTCCCGGCGGGTCTTCAGTGCGGACGCCACCTGGGCCTGGCTGAGCCCGGCGGCCTCTCGCAGGCGCTTGCGCTCGGCGGGGCTCGGGAGCGCGTCCTGAGCGACTTGCTCAAGCAGCGCATCCACCGCGCTGAACAGTTGGTCCTCAGTGGCCACAGGGCTCACCTCCACGAGACACCCTATCCAAAGCGCTCATTGAATCGGACGAAGTGTCGCCTGTGGATCGCACATGGAGGTGCGGGAGGTGGGAGTGAGTGATTACGGCGTAATCACTCAGGGCGGAGGAGAGCGAGTGGGCGGGAGCCGGCGTCGGGTGATTACGGCGTAATCACCCGAGCACTCCCCCAGCCGGCATCAGGATCCTGAGTTGGCGTCAGACGAAGAAGGCGTTCATACCGGGAACGTCGGACAGGTAGGTCTCGATTTCGGCGATCTTGCCGTCCCGCAGGCGGCAGACGGTGGACAGGTACTCGTCGAGGATCGCATCCGGGCGCTGGGCGGTGTTGTGCAGCGACAGGGCCATGTTCTCGCGGCTGACCAGGATGTGCAGCAGCTCGAAGGACAGCCCGTACGAGGCGATCTTCTGAGCGCGCTCGACCACGGCGTCCGCGCCGACGGCGGTGCCGCTGATGGTGTTGTCGCCTGGCAGGGTCCATGTGGCGTCGTCGTGGAGCAGAGACCGGATGGCCGACCAGCCGGCGGAGGTGAGGGCGGCGTGGAAGCGCCGGCCGAGGTCGTGGGCGGTGGTGGTCATGGCGGTCCCCTTCAGAGTGCGAGCGATAGCCCGGCTCAGCGCAGCCAGCAACCCACCGCCAAGCGTCCCGGTGGCCGCAGCGCCCGCGTCCAGGCGGCCGTCCACCAAGCCGTCATCGACCTGGCCGGTGAACGCGCCGTGACCCAGCTGACGATCCCCGCAGTGGCCGAACGCGCCGGGGTCAACGCCACCACCATCTACCGGCGCTGGGGCACGCTGCAGGCCCTGCTCGCCGAGGTGGCCGCCCTGCGCGGGTCCGCCGCCCCGCCTTCCTCCAGCGGCGACCTCCGCACAGACCTGGAGGCCTACGCGATCCGGACACTGGCCGATCTGACCCGGCCCGGCGGGATCGCGTTCTTCCTGGCAGAGGTCTCCCCCGACATCGACGAGCGCCGCAGCGGCCTGCGGGAATGTCTGCGGCGCGCCACGGCCGGCCTCGACACGATCCTCGAAGCCTCCCGCGATCGGGGCGAGACACCTCCCCCACTGGAGCGGCTGCTCGATCAGATCGTCGCCCCCCTCTACTTCCGCACCGTCTTCTCCGTGCCCGACACCGACGAGACCTACGCCCGTGCCCTGGTGGCCGACCTGTTCAGCGGGACCTGGAAGTCGGCCGTCACATCGCACTGAGCCCCGCCAGACGTCTCTGGCAGAGGCAGGACGGTGAAGACGGGCGCCGAGAGCCGGCGCCGGGTGATTACGGCGTAATCACCCGACCGGTGAGAGCGCCGGGGAGCCGGTGGCGCGCCATGCCGAGGGCGCCTCGGTTGCGGCGCTTCCTCCGGTGTGGTGCGTGATGATTACGCCGTAATCACTCTGCTCCGCGACCAAGGGTTGACGGAGAGGGCGGACCGGTGATTACGGCGTAATCACCTCGCACCGGAGCTGACGCGGTAACAAAGAGGCTTAACTAACGTGTCGGTGAGGGAGATGATCACGCGCGTTAGTATGGTGTCTTCATGAGTTCGCCAGCCAACGATCGCGAGAAGGTCGTCTCCAAACTGCCGGGCTGGCTCCGGCAGAGCCTCAAAGTCAGAGCCGCTCAGTACGGCGTCGAAATCCAGGTCGCAGTCGAGCAGGGCATCACGGACTGGTGCCGACTGGCCTCCACCGCCGCAACCATCGATACCTCCGGCGCCGACTCCTTCTCCACCTTCCTGCCTTCCGGGCAGTGGGAGGAGTTCAGGCAGATCGCGACGGACCGACGGGTCTCGCTCATCCAGGGGCTTGCCCAGTCCGTCCAGCTCTGGCTCGACGCCAATCCCGCGCCGGAAGTCGAACGGCCCGAGATCACCCGCCGGATCATCGTCTGCAACCAGAAGGGCGGGGTCGGCAAGACCGCGATCACCGCAGGGCTGGGAGAGGCGCTGGCCGAGGACTCCGAAGCCCTGCACCCCGTACGGGTCGCCAAGGCGCTCACCAAGGCCCTGCGGGACAGTGAGACCCAGTCAGGCGACATGCCGCCGCTGGACGACCCGCTCGACATCGAGAACCTTCCCGGTCCGGGCCTGAAGGTGCTGCTCGTCGACTTCGACCCGCAGTGTCACCTCACCAATCAACTGGGCGCCACGCCGCTGCCCATGAACGGCGACAGCCTCACCAACCACATGGCGGGGGACCCCAAGGGCGACCTCCGCGACCTCATCGTCTCCATCGACGAGGACAACTTCGGCGGCAGGCTCCACCTTCTGCCCGCCTGCAACGACGCCTTCCTCCTCGACGTACGCCTGTCCGCCGTGCGGGCCCGTGAGGCCGCGCTCGAACGGGCACTCGCGCCGCTGGAAGCTGATTACGACGTAATCATCGTCGACTGCCCGCCCAGCCTCGGCCTGAGCATGGATGCCGCCGCCTACTACGGCCGACGCCGTGACGGGGAGAAGCCCGGCCAGTCCGGCGCGTTGATCGTCGTCCAGGCCGAGGACAGTTCCGCGGATGCCTACGAGCTGCTCACCACCCAGATCGACGACCTTCGCGGCGACCTCAAGGTCGACATCGACTACCTCGGCATCGTCGTGAACCTCTACGACTCCCGCCGCGGCTACATCGCCACCTCATCGCTCCAGGGGTGGGTCGACATAAAGGATCCACGCGTCGTCGGCCTCATCGGTGACCTGAAGGAGCAGAAGGAAGCCGTCCGGGTGAAGAAGCCCCTGCTGTCCTACGCGCCCAAATCGCAGCAGGCCGTGGGGATGCGGGCCCTGGCGAAGGAGGTCCTGTGAGCAAGGCCGACCAGCTGGGCAGTGGCCGTTTCGGCGGGGGAGTGCGCCCCATCAGCGCCCGCCGCCAGGCCGTGGCCGCCGCGACCGGGGTTCCCACCGAAGGCGTCGCGGCCCCCACGGAGCTTCCCGTTCACCGCATCAGCCCCAACCCCGACAACCCGCGCTCCGCTCTCGGGGATCTCACCGATCTTGTCGGCAGCCTGAAGACCCACGGGCAGAAGCAGGCGATCACGGTCATGAACCGTGATGCCTACGTCAAAGCCAACCCTGGGCAGGAGGGCGCCCTTGAGCCGGACACCACCCATGTCGTCGTGGACGGCAGCAGCCGCCTCGCCGCCGCCCGCGAAGCCGGACTCGCCACCATCAAGGTGATGGTCAGCGACGACCAGGGAGCCACCTCCGAGGAACTCCTCGAATCCGCTCTGGTCGCCAACATCCACCGTCAGGACCTGGAGGAGATCGACGAAGCGCGCGCTCTCCAGAGGCTGCTGGCCATCCACGGGAGTCAGCGAGCTCTGGCCAAGCGCCTGCACCGCTCGCAGGGCTGGGTGTCACAGCGTCTCGCCCTGCTCAATCTGACACCCGAGCTCCAGGCCCTCGTCGGGGAAGAGCCCATCGACCTGCTGCGCGCGGTCGGCAACAAGCCGGCCGATGAGCAGGAGGCGGCCTTGCGGGAGCTGAAGGCGGACCGGCTCCGCCGGGAGGAGGAGAGGTCTCGCGCGGCGAAGACTCAGCGCGAGCAACCCGCTGGGGGCGTGGCAGAGGGCATCACGGAGCCTCGCCTCGGTGATTACGGCGTAATCGCCGAGGCGCCGCAGAGGGCACGGGCGGAGGGCACCTCCGACAGTGTGCGGGGCGCGGACTCCGTTCCAGCCCCAGCCCCAGCCCCAGCCCCAGCCCCAGCACAGGCTCCGGCATCGGCATCGGCATCGGCGGAGCCGGGCGTCACCGATCGGTCGGTGGTTCCCAAGTCGGCGAGCAGGGAAGACGCTGGGGCTGTCGACGGGGCCGAGGAGGCTGCTCCCACGACGGTGCCGGTCCAGGCCACAGCCGCCGATACGACGGCCGGTGCGGGGGGATCACAGCCGAAGCGGTTCCCCTACGAGAACGGCACGGACGCGGCGTACTTCCTGATCCACAAGATGCCGCCGCAGGAGTTCGACAAGATGCTGGATCTGCTGATCAAGCACAGGGACAGCCAGGCCGTCCACGCTGGATGAACGCATACGGGCCCGCGGGCACCCTCGGCGACACCCCGACGCGGAGCTGGGCGCCGGGGTGATTGCCGGATGGTGAAGGAACACGTCCTGCGGACCGCACCTCATTGACGTGACGTACATGAGGTGCGGTCCGCAGGACGTCATGTCGCGCGTCGGAGAGGGATGACGACGTGCTCGCCGAGACGCTTGGGGTCGAGCCGGTAGTACCTGATATGGCCGATCCTCCCGGTCTCCTCAAGCCAGCCGGCTTCGATGACCTGCTTGCGGGTGCGGGAGAAGACGGGGGCTGCCATCCCGACCAGCTCCGCCAGGTTGGCGGCGGTCTCGAGGACCGCTCCGGAGCGGTCGGTCGGGTGGAGCGCGTAGAGCATGACGACGAGTCGCTGATTCGCTGTCATGCCTGCGGTCTTTTCGAGCAACTCGAGGTTCTGCTTCTTGTCGTCGCTGCTGTTCACTGGGCCTCCCACCGTGCAGGGATTTGGTCATCGAATCCGGGAATGTCCGGCGGGTTGCACGTCTTCACTGCTTCACGTTGTTCGAGCCCCGTTCCATGGAACGCGATGTAGGGGCTGATCCGGTAGAAGTTGTAGTTCCCGACGCGACCTCGGACAACCAGGATGCGATGCTTTACCAGCTTCCTGTTGATCTTGCCGACGGCGTCGGCGGACATCCCTACCCGCTTGGCGATGTCCGCACCGGTGGCCCGCAGCGGTTCCATCCCCTCGGGGGAGACTCCGATCCACCACAGGACGAGGAACTTCTGACTGGGTGTGAACGCCTTGGACTCGGTGATCGCCTCTACCCGCGCCTTGTCTACCTGTGTATGACGACCGGAGAAGGCGTACGGCGCATAGGGGACCGGCTCGCCTGTATCGGCGTCGACCAGCCTGCGTACTGCTCCCAATGAGCCCTCCGAGCGAGAGGTTGACTACCGGTTCACGAGGGGTGGCTGCGAGGCCGACCAGATGAACCTAACGTACATGAACGAGACGTCAATCAAGTCCGCCTGAGGGACGTGTCGTCTGCCTCCACGCTCATGTCGTACGGCGCCAGAAACCCCGGCTTTCGGGCTCTCCTCATGTACTCCACGTCAATCTAGGGCGTTCCTAGGAACCGGGTATCGGGTCACAGGATCTGGGCACTCAGTTCCTAGGAACGCCCTCCACGATCGTGAGAACTGCCTGCCAGTTCTCACGATCGTGGTCGTCAAGGGTGTCTATGCAGGTCAAACCGCGTTTGGCGGCCGCGCTCTCTTACTTGGGCAAGCAGCACCGCCGTCGGGGTCTCTGCCAACCCACTCAGGGCCCGCGTCTACGACCACTCGACACGACGTCAGGAACTACCCCGTTCCCCGCTTCGACGCATCACTGCTCCTGCCCACGACGTCCAGCCGGTTCACAGCCACCCCGCTCACACCTCAGCTCTCAGCGCCGTACGCCACCCCCTTCCGGAACGCCGGAACCGAGCAACCGCCCACCACGGCCCGCCGCTTCCTGGCGCGCACGGTCTGCGCCACGACGAAACGGCTGCGCGCCAGGAAGCGGCGGGGGAGCGGGGTCCAGGGGCCGGCGAAGGCCCCTGGCACCACGCGCCCGCACCACGTGCAGTCCCCACCTACGACCTCCGCTTCCCCTACGGGCAGTACCAGTCCATGAGCTCGGGGTTCTGACCTGCGGGTGGGGGCCCACAGGACCCGGCAGAAGACTTCTGCGGCGAGCGACTGAAGGCCAGCGACTCAACCAGGAGTTGATAGCTGGTGAGACTGAGCTCAGTCGCTCGGAGAAAGCCCAGGTCAGAGACACTCTCAAAGTCGATGAGCGACCCAAGCGACTGAAGTTCAGGGGATATCACTCAGTTCATAAGTGCCTGCGTTCGTCGCCATATGCAGAAGCCTTCAGTCGCTTCAGTCGCTGATCCTCAGGTACATGGACTCTGACCTGCGGATTGCTCAGCGACCGAGGCAGCGACCGAAGCTCAAAACGCAAGGGGTCGGTCGCTCGGAGAGGGTCGTGGGTCGCTGAGGTGGTTGCCACCAGTGACCGCAGCGGGGGCTGGGAAAGACAGGAAGCGTGGCTGAGACCGGGGAGGGGTTGCTGTGGCACACGCGCGCCTGACACGACGTCGAGCGGCATCGTCGTGGCGGGCTTTCGGTGGCGCGGGACCAGACGGGACTGGGGCTGTGGTTCAGTCCCGCTTCAGTCCCGCAGGCAAAATGCCTGTTCAGAGGCTTGTCTCGGTGCGGAACGGGACTGACGGGACTGACAGTGCTAGTTATACCGATCAGGCGTGCGCGTATGCGCGCGTACGTATGTAAGTAGTACTACGCGTGTTTTGTAGCTCATATATAGGACGTTGAGTCCCGTCAGTCCCGTCAGGGCAGCGTTGAGCCTTCTGACCTGCGGTTTTATCGACGGGACTGAAGCGGGACTGAAATGATGCCGGGTCCGTCGTGCTCTCTCGCCCACCGTGAGGTTCATGCTGTGCGGGGCTGACGGGACTGAATGTTCGACACGCGGTTGCTGAGGATGCTGCCAGGACGAGGTGTGCGCTAGCCTCTGATCGCAAACGGAAGCTTCAGTCCCGTCAGCCCCGTCGGTCCCGCCCGAGAGACGGAGGCGACGCGATGGACAGGGTGTCCGTGGGGTTGCTGCCCCAGACGAAGAAGAACAGCTAGGACAAGGACTCGCTAGTGCCCGGCCAGTGTGCGGCAGGCCCGTCAGAACCCCGCGGTGTCCTCCGCGTCGGAGGTTGTGACGAGCACCGCAGCCGTGCTGATCTCCCGTCATCCGCAGGGGCCTTTGCGCCGGGCGTGGACGAGGGACGCTCATGAGCGGTGCCGAGCCGGCGCACCTGGGCTCGGCGGCCGCCGAGCAGACCAGGCAGACGAGTCTCGATCTCGGTCTGGCTGGAGACCATGCGATGGTGCCCGCACAGGCGGGAAGCGACGGAGGCCGACGAGGCGCCCCGACGGGCCTGTTGCCGGACGAGCTGACGGACCGGGGCAACGCCAAGCTGTTCGCGCGCCTGTACAGCGATCGCTTCCGCCATGTGGAGGGCTTGGGGTGGTACTCGTGGGATCAGTACCGGTGGAAGCGCACCGGCGGCGAGAAGGGCGCGATGTGGGCAGCCGGTGACATGGCCGAGCAGATGCCGCGCACCGACCCGCACGGCACGTTCAGCAATCGGGAGCTGGCCGCGCACCGGCGTCGCACCCAGTCCACCGCGGGCGTGAAGGCCCTCCTCCAGCAGGCACAGGCGGCGCCGGGACTCAGTCTCGATCCGGACTCCATGGACGGCGACATCTACGCTCTGTGCACGCCGGGGGGAGTCGTCGACCTGCGCACCGGTGAGTTGCGCAAACCCGACCCGCTGGCGGACATGCACTCGCGTGCCACCACGGTCGGACCGGAGGACATGCCGCTGCCCCGATGGCACAGCTTCCTGCGCGACACCTTCGGCGACGATGCCAAGGGGCGGGAGACGATCGCGTTCCTGCACCTGCTGCTGGGCTACTCCGTCACCGGGGACGTGGGCGCGCAGATCCTGCCGTTCCTCTACGGGTCCGGTGCCAACGGCAAGTCCGTGTTGCTCGAGGTGATGATGCAGATCCTCGGGGACTACGCCAACGCGGCGCCGCCCGGCTTCCTGATGGAGAAGGGAAAGTTCACCGAGCACAGCACCGAGCTGACCGAGCTGCACGGCCGGCGCATCGTCGTGTGCTCCGAGCTCAAGCCCAACGACAAGTTCAACGAGGCCCGCGTCAAGCTCCTGACGGGTGGCGACACCATCACCGCCCGCCGCATGCGCCAGGACTTCTTCACCTTCCGGCCGACCCACAAGCTGTGGCTCCTGGGCAACCACCGGCCCGAAGTCGGCACCGGCGGCTACGCGTTCTGGCGCCGCATGAGGATCATCCCGTTCGAGCGGAAGGTCCCCGATGAGCTCAAGATCGACAACCTCGCTCAGGAACTCGTCCGTGACGAAGGCCCCGGCATCCTGCACTGGCTCATCCAGGGCGCCCAGCACTACCTGGCCACCAGGGACCCGCTGCACGGACCGGCCAGCGTACGGCTGGCCACCGAGGCCTACGAGAAGACCGAGGACCACATCGGCCGGTTCATCGCCGAGCGCTGCACCAAGGGCGAGGGCGGCCAGCCCAATCCCGAGCTGCGGGTCGAGCAGAAGCTCCTCTACGCGTCGTACGGACGCTGGTGCTCGGAAGAGGGGATCCGCCCGGCCACGAGTCGTGCCTTTGCCAGCCGGATCCGCCAGGAGCTCGGCCTGGCCTCCCCGGCAGAGATGATCAAGAACAACGACCGCAAGCTCTATCCCGGCCTGGCCCTCCTCGCCGACGCCGCGACGGAGCCCGGCCCATGACGGCACGGGTGGAGTCCGGCGGCAACCCGGTCAGGACTCTTGCGATAATGGCCCGCACCAGACGACCAGCGGTGAGCGTGCCGCACGAACCGGCCAGAGGCCGGCCCACGGGACAGGAGGGTCCGCGGCCATGAGCTCGATGCTGCAGGACAGCCAGCTCACCGACGAGAGCGAAGTGGTCTGGCTGGAGGACCCGGAAGACCTCGACTACGTCCGGCAGGCCCTGGACAAGGTCCCCACCCGCAAGGGCAAGCCCCGTTACTCGCGCGACGGCCGCCTCATCGGCTACACCAACCTCCATCCGGGCGCCGCCAGCGACCCCGACTCCGGTCTCTTCGCCCGCCGTGCGTTCTTCCTGCTGCCCCACGACCGTGACAAGGAGCCTCAGGGCCCGTACTCGGTAGGAGCTCCGGGCGAGGCGGTCGACCCTCGCACCATCGAGCCGGGCAAGGTCGGAGCCAAGACTCTGCGGTCGCAGAAGGGCCGCACCGCGGAGATAGCGGCGGCCTCGGGATGAGCGGCATCGACCTGGGCGCGCACGCACCACGGGACTGACGGGACCGGCCCGTCGGGAAGGCCGTAGGCGGGCTGAGACCAACAGGCCGAGCTGCTCGCGGAGGATGCCGATTCCTCAGTCCCGTCAGTCCCGTGGCTGCGGGCGGCGTGCTTCGGCGACTGGACGGCGTCGGCACGCCGCTCTCCGTGTGGTTCTCGGTGAGCGGCGTGCCGTGTGGTGCGGAGAGGGCAGGATTCGAACCTGCGTGGACCCCTGAGGATCCGACCTTGAGGCGTGCTCGCTGGTCCCCGATCAGCCACTCCGGGCACCTCTCCTCGCTCCCGACCTCCGTGGTTTCCGAGGTCGTTCACGTGAAAGAGAGTGGCACGGGCTCCTGACACGGGGCTGACATTCCTCCGTGCCTCACCATGGGCGAGCTCCGCGGGTGAGGTCAGCCGCGTTCGGCCATTGCCTCGATGCCCGCCACCAGCAGGTCCAGGGCGTAGGCGAAGTCGAGGTCGAGCATCTCGTTGACCGTGTCCCCACCGCGGGCCGCCACGAGGTGCCGGGACTCCTCCACGGCCTCGGCGGCCACCGGGGTCTCGGCCACCATGGCCAGGGCCTGCTCGTGGTATTCGTCGGCGTTCAGCCCGGAGTCCGCGATCCGGGTGGAGATGTGCGCCTCGGTCATGCCGTAGCCGTAGACGAACTGGAAGACCGCCGAGATGGCCCCCATCACCCCGCGCGGGGGCAGCCCCGCCCGGCGGACCACCCGGAGGATCACGCGGGAGAAAGCCAGTGCGTTCGGACCGATGTTGAGGAAGCGGCCCACGAGGGGCGACAGCCAGGTGTGGCGCACCAGCAGCGCCCGGTACTCGGCGGCCAGCATGCGCAGCTGGTCGCGCCAGTCCTCGTCCGCGGCATCCGGGTCGGGCAGCCGCAACTCGCCGAACGCGGCGTCCAGGACGAGTTCGAGCAGGTCGTCCTTGGTGTCGACGTACCAGTACAGGGACATCGCGGTGACGTTCAGCTCCGCGGCCAGCCGCCGCATGGACAGCTTCTCCAGCCCGTCGTGGTCCAGCATCCGTACGGTCACATCGGTGATCCGCTGCCGGTCGAGGCCGGAGGGCTGGGCGCTGCGTCCGCCGCGCCCGGACTTGCCCCCCTGCAACCACACACTGGCCCGCACCGACCGCGTACCTTGCTCCACCACCGGTGCTCCTCCTCTTGCGACCACGGCCGAGTTCTCCCACCTTAGAGGCGTGTGACTGTCATGCGGTCACCCGTTCGGCCCGCCGCAACAGCCCCGCCGCCAGGAATCCTCCGGCCAGCACGGCAACCGCTCCGACCAGCTGGCCGGCGTTCAGGCCGGAGGCCAGCGACTTGCCCGAGGCGACGGAGGCGCTGAGCACGGCACCCAGTACGGCCACGCCGAGACCGTTGCCGAACTCGGCGAGGGTGCCGTTGACCCCGGCCCCGATACCGGCCTTCTCCGGCGGGATGGAGCTCATGATGGCGTGTGCCATGGCCGGGTTGGCGATCGCCGCTCCCATGCCGATCAGCACCAGGCCCAGCAGGGTTCCGACGTACCCTCCGGAGTCGAGCTCGGCGATCGCGACGAGCCCCGCGGCCATCAGCACCATGCCGAGCACGATGGACAGCGGTGTGCCCAGCTTGCCGGAGAGCTTGGCGGACAGTCCGGTGAAGTTGAGCAGGATCACCGTCACCGCGAGCGGAGCGGTCCGCAGTCCCGCTTCCAGCGGGCCGTATCCGAGCACGAACTGGAGGTGCTGGGTCAGCAGGAACATCGCCCCGCCCATGCCGAACATCAGCAGCAGGGCTCCGGCGACCGCGCCGGTGAACCGCCGGTTCCGGAAGAAGTGCAGGTCGAGCATCGGCTCGGCGACCTTGTTCTCCCACCAGGCGAAGGTACCGAGCACCAGCACCGCCACCGCGGCCGCGCCGAGCACGCGCGGCGAGGTCCAGCCGTGGCCAGGACCGGAGATGATCGCGAAGACCAGCGAGGCCATGCCGATGGTCGACAGCAGCGCGCCGAGCAGGTCGGGGCGGCCGCTGCCGGGGCTCTTGGACTCCGGTACGAGCACGACCACCGCGATCAGGGCCAGCACCGCGACCGGGATGTTGATGAGGAAGATCGCTCCCCACCAGAAGTGGTTCAGGATGAAGCCGCCGATGAGCGGACCGCCGCCGAAGCCGAGCGCGTTGATCGCGCTCCAGATGCCGATCGCCTTCGGCTGCTCCTCGGCCGTGAAGATCTGCATCACGACGGCCAGCGTGGTGGTCAGCAGCAGCGCGCCGCCCACGCCCATGCCGGCCCGCGCGGCGATCAACTGGGTGGTGGAATGCGCGAGTCCGGCCACGAGCGAGCCGATGCCGAACAGGGCGAGACCGATCATCAGCATTTTCTTGCGGCCGTAGCGGTCGGCGGCGCTGCCCGCGGTGAGCAGCAGGCCGGACTGCACCAGGGAGTAGGCGTTGATCATCCACTGGATGTCCGAGGTGGCCGCGTGCAGCTCGCGGGTCAGCGAGGGGATGGCCACGTTCAGAACGGTGTTGTCCAGCAGGACGGTGAGCTGGGCCAGACAGATGACGCCGAGGATCACCCAGCGCTGGGGATGACCTTGGGAAGTAGACATGCTGTACACCGTAGAAGGGTCCTTCTACGGTGTACAGCATATTTTCGGTCAGGGCCAGAGCAGGGTGCCGGCCGCCAGGCAGACCGCGGCCACGACGACCACCATGGCGGCGAAGGTCAGCCGGGGGCTGTCCGCCAGCGGGGCCCAGGTACGGAGCGGGTCCTCGACCAGGCGCTTCGACGCGTACGACAGCAGCAGCGCCGCCGCCACGATGCCCAGGTGCACGGGGAGGGTCTGGGCGCTGCCCGGCATGGCGAGGGGCACCAGCATGAGCAGCGGCCAGTGCCACAGGTACAGCGAGTAGCTGATGCCGCCGAGCACCTGGACGGGCTTCGACGAGGTGAGCACGGTGTGCCACTGCCGCGGTGAGCGGAGCCCCGCGGCGATGACCAGGGCCGCGCCCAGGGCCGGGACCAGTGCGGCGGAGCCGGGGAAGGGCGTCCTGCCGGTGAAGAGGAACGCCGAGCCCAGGATCGCGGCGAAACCGAGCAGCGAGGCCGCGTTGGCCGCGGTCGTACGCAGGGCGAGCCTCGACTCGGCCAGCACGATCAGCGCGCCGAGCACGAACTCCCAGACGCGCACCGGGGTGATGAAGTACGCCGGGACCGGGTCGGTGGCCGTGAGGTGGACGCAGTAGAGCAGTGAGACGACCCCCAGGCCCGCGACGCTCGCCAGACGCGCCCAGGGCGCCCGCAGCTTGAACAGCAGCAGGAGCAGCAGCGGCCAGCACAGGTAGAACTGCTCCTCGACCGAAAGGGACCAGTAACTCGCCACCGCGGTGACCTTGGTGACGTCGATGGGGTGTGCGCCGAGCAGCCAGTTCTGGGCGTACAGGGCGCTGGCCATGACCTGGTGCGCGTTGTCGGCCCAGCTCTCGCGCGGGGCGAGGACGCGCACGGCGACGACGACGCAGAGCAGTACCAGGCAGGCGGCGGGGAGCAGACGGCGTACCCGGCGTGCGTAGAAGTGCGCGATCCGGATGCGGCCGGTGGTCTCGATCTCGCGGACCAGCCGGCTGCTGATGAGGTAGCCGGAGATGACGAAGAAGACGTCGACACCGACGAAGCCGCCGGAGAGCAGGGTCGGCCATACGTGGGTGAGGACGACGAGCGACACGGCCAGGGCGCGCAGGGCCTGGATGTCGGGGCGGAAGCCGGTTGCCGCGGCGGTGGTGCGGCTCGGTCTGGAAAGTGTCGTATCCGGGCTGGACATGGCGCTCCTGGGGCACTGGGCGTGGGTGGTCGCGCCGGGCGGACGAGAGGTCTCGTGGGCTGCGCGCCCACCGGCACGTCGTGCGTGAGGGCCGAGGGCGAGAGGAACGCTGCCGGGCCGTTCGTCACTATGGGCGTGGCGGCTAGAGAACCGTTCGAGGGCGCGCTCATCCGCACGGCGGGTGTCCCGGCGGGACGTGCCGGTGGCGAAGCGGTCTTTCGGAATCCGGTCCACCGCCGGTCCAGAGTCGCTCAAGTCGCCTCGGGTACGGGGGCGGTGGTACGGCGGCCGAAACCGTGGCGGAAAGGCGGCCCCGCCGCCGTGTGGAGCTCCGGCCGGTCCGCCGTTCCCCGGACGCGGAATGGAATGCTCCCGCACCCGGTCCACCTGTGGTCGATGCTTCGCTAGTGTGTTCCTGTTGTTGAGTCGCTTCGGTCGCTGACGGGGGAAAGACATGGCCGATGAGCTGAGGATTTCGCACAGCGACTCACGGCCTGTTCCCGCCGCGGCGGGCGCCTCGCGGTCCCTCGCCGCCGACCGGCGGTGCGCCGGTCGCGGCCGGCCGGTCCATCCACTGGCTCGGGGACGCGAGACGCCCGCAGGCACCAGCGCGAACTGCCGTGAGTCGCGGCCCACTTCTCGGGCATGCCGCTGCCCTGCGGCCGTCCGGCGGGTGGGGCACCGGGCTTCGGGAGGGCACCGCCGGACGTACTTCTCCGGCTCGGGCGGCGGCCGGGCGCCGGGCCGGCGGATCGGCATACGGGTGCGGGGCGGCCACATCGCCGCGCCGGGCACCGCGGCAGAGGGCACCGGGGCAGCCGTCCGCGTGTCCGGGCCCAAAGCGGCCGGGTTCGGCGGCTCGAGCGGCCGCGGCGGTCTCGGCGCGGGGCGTACCCGCCCGCCGGCTCCCGGAGGCCGGCGATGACCCGTGAGCGCGGCAACGCCGTCTTCGACGCGGGGGCGGCCGCGCCGCGGACACTGGCCCGGCCCGTGACCGCGGTGCGTTCGGTGGGCGGGGACGGTCTTCAGGCGGGGGAGGCCACCGCCGACGGATTGTTGCCGGACACGTTGAGCGATCGGGGCAATGCCAAGTTGTTCGTGAGTCTCTATGCGGACGACTACCGGCACGTTCCCGGTCTGGGCTGGTTCCGGTGGGACGGCACGCGGTGGCAGGTGGACGAGGACGACACCGTCCTGTGGGCTGCCGGGGATCTGGCCGAGTTGCTCGCCAGCACCGATCCGCGGGGCGTCCACAGTGCGGCGGCGTTGCAGCGGCACCGGCGGCGCGCGCTGAGCACGAGCGGGATGAACGCGATGCTGACGCAGGCGAAGTCCGCGCCCGGCATGGTGCTCAACGCGGCGTTACTGGACGCCGATCCCTACGCGCTGTGCACCCCGGCGGGCATCGTCGACCTGCGCACGGGGCAGACCCGTACGTCTCATCCGGACCGGGATTTCCATTCCTGTTCCACGGCTGTGGCTCCGGAGGCGGTGCCGACGCCTCGGTGGGTCCGGTTCCTGACCGACACCTTCGGAGAGGGGGCCGAGGGCCAGGAGATGATCGGCTTCCTCCAGTTGCTGCTGGGGTATTCGATCACGGGTGACGTGGGCGCGCAGGTGATGCCGTTCCTGTTCGGTTCGGGCAAGAACGGCAAGTCGGTGCTGCTGGATGTGCTGATGAAGCTCCTCGGTGACTACGCCGATGCCGCGCCTCCGGGATTCCTGATGGCCCGGCCGTACGAGGGGCATCCCACGGATCTGGCCGAGTTGCACGGCCGTCGGGTGGTCGTGTGCAGCGAGGTGAAGCCGGGGGACCGGTTCGACGAGGCCCGCGTGAAGCTGCTGACGGGCGGGGACCGCATCAAGGCGCGGCGGATGCGGCAGGACTTCTTCAGTTTCCGGCCCACCCACAAGCTGTGGCTGCTGGGCAACCACCGGCCCGAAGTGGGCACCGGCGGCTTCGCGTTCTGGCGCCGGCTGCGCCTCATCCCGTTCGAACGCGTCGTTCCCGACGACCGGAAAGTCGACAACCTCGCCGACATCCTCGTCACCGAGGAAGGCCCCGGCATCCTCAACTGGCTGATCGTGGGCGCACGGCGCTACCTCAGCGGGGAGAAGGACCTCACGGGGCCGGAGCGGGTCCGGATCGCCACCACCGCCTACGCGGAGACCGAGGACCACACCGGCCGGTTCCTCGGCGAGTCCTGCACGATCGAGCCGGGTCTGAGAGCGGAACAGACCCAGCTGTACGCGGCCTACCGGGCCTGGTGCCAGAACGAGGAGGCCCCGGCCGTCTCCTCCCGCGCCTTCGCGGCGCGGGTCCGTGAGCTGGTCGGCCTGGCATCGCCCAAGGAGATGATCCTGTCCAACCAGCGCAAGTACTATCCGGGCATCGGACTGGTCGCCGCCGAGGAGACGGCGTAGGCGCTCCCAACCGGCTTGGTACGCCCGCGCGTCGGCCGCGTCCGAGCGGGCTCGGCGGGTGTCGCGGACGTGAAGGCGGCGGACGGCAGACCGCAGTCGGCCGCCAGGTCGGCGGCCCGCCTGAGGAACGCGGTGCCGGTGGTGTCGCCGAGGGCGTCGAGGGCGTCGGCCGACGCGGCCAGGCCACGGGCCAGCTCGACCCGGTCCTTGCAGCGCCGTGCCTCGCCGACGGCAGCGGCGAGGGTGCGCACGCGCTGGTCGGGGGTGTCGGTGGCGGCGAGCAGGCGCAGGGTGACAGCCCGGTGCCGGGGGCCGCCGGCGGGGACGGCGAGTTCCTCGGTGAGCAGGGCGCGGGCCTGGCCCGGCCGGCCGCAGCACAGCAGCGCTTCGGCGATGTCGATGCGCCAGGGCACGTACGGCAGCCGGCCGCAGCCGCGCCGGCGGGCCAGGCGGGCGGCGGCCAGGAACGTGCCGAGGGCTTCCTGGCGGCGGTGCGTGGCGAGCTGGAGCCGGCCACGCGCGCGCAGCAGCGGCAGGCAGGACCGGCCGGAATCAGCCTCGGCCCGGTCGAGACGGGCGGCGGCTTCGCCGAACCGGCCCAGGGTGATGAGGACCTCCGCGTGTACGGCGGTGGGCCACAGGTGCAGCGAGGCGCAGCGGTTCCCCATGGCGTCCCGTGCCGCGGCGGCTTCGTGCCCGGCGGCGGCGAGGTCGCCGAGCTGGAGGAGGGCTTCGGCACGCAGCGTGCGGAACGCGGCCGCCCACGCGGGGGTCTGGGCCTGCGGGTGGAGCCGTGCGCACCAGGCGGCGGCCCCGTCGGGGACGCCGTTGTGCAGCAAAACGCGGGCCGCGTGGAGCAGGGCCGGGTACGCGGCCGGGGCCACGGTGGTGGAGCGCAGCAGCCGTTCGGCAGGGCGGGCGTCGCCGGGCCGGACGGTGGGGTGACCGGTGTGCCAGTGGGGCGACGCGCAGCGGCCGCCGTGCGCGGGCCGGGCGGATCGGGGAGTGCTGCCTTCGGGGCCGTCGGACCGCTGCGGCCGGAAGGCGCGTCGGGTCATCGAGGTGGACTCCATTGGGTCAGTGAACCCGACGGCTGCGGCGGGGAACAGCAACCTCAAGCCGCTCTTGAACGGTTCTCTCGCCGCGTGGGGGAGAGCGGGGCAGCGACCGGGCGCGGCTCGGTCGCCCCGTGAAAGGGCCAGGCCACGGCGGGATTCCGCACGCGGCATGCCGGCGCGTACGGGCGGCACGTTGCGGAAGTTTGAGTCGCTTCGGTCGCTGTTCGGCCGCTCGTGGGCGCCTGACCTGATGTTTTACCGGTCCGTTGGCCGAGCGACCGAACGTCGCACGGTCACTGTGGGCCGGGAACGGTCGCTGACGACTTGCACGGCTTGACGCGTCCTGCCGGGCCTGGTGTCAGAATGAGGAGGTCCCGGCTGTCTCGTCCCGGTCCTCCGCGGCCCGGTTCGTGAACGGGTCGGACTGTATCGCCCGAGGAGATGGTCCTGTCCAACCAGCGCGAGTACCACGCGGGCAGCGGACTGGTCGCCGACGAGGAGACAGCATGAGCGCCCTCATCACAGAAGCCGAGCTCGTCCACGAGGCCGCATTCGTCTGGCTGGAGGACACGGACGCACTCGACTATGTGCGCCAGAGTCTCGACCGGCTGCCGACGCGGCGTGGCAAACCCGCCTACCACCGCGACGGACGCATGGTCGGCTATGCGCTGCTCGGCCCGGAGGCCAAGCCCTCCCGCTCGTCGGGCACCTTCCGCCGGCGCGTGTTCTGGCTGCTCCCGCACGACCGCGACACCGCCCCCGAGGGGCTGTACTGCACCGGGGCCCCCGCCGAGGCGGTCGATCCCCGCACACTCAGGCCGGGCGGCAAGGGCCGTAAGACCGAGCGCTCCGAAGGCGGGCCGCAGTCGCCGGAGATGCGGAAGCTGGGCATCACGCTGCCGCTGTGAGCGCGGGCGGCGACGGCTTTCCGGCCGGGCCGGACGGTGGTGCCGGGGGACGGGCGCCGGGCGTGCTCCCTGCCCGAGGCCGTCACGGCCGGTGCGCGCCGAGGGACGCCGCCGGTTCCGCCCTGTCCGGGACCGTACGCGCGAGGGGGCCGCCGGCATCGTGGCGAGCGGCATGTCCGGTGTGACTCCAGTGGGACTCCAGTCCGGGCAGCCAGCGTTGAGCCGGGAAACAGCGGGAAAAGCCCGCGGCACGACCGTGATGTCACCTCTCAGGTCGGCGGACACCGGGACGGCGACTCCGTTCCTGCCCTGTGGAAAGACCGTTTCTGAAAGGAATTCCTGGCCGTGTCTCGAGCACCGGAGCAATTCGGAACATGGGTGCGCCGATTCCACCCGGCGCCGGACAGCGCTGTCCGACTCGTGTGTCTGCCGCACGCCGGAGGGTCTTCGAGCTTCTACTTTCCGCTGTCCAGGGCGCTCTCGCCCGCGGTGGAGGTGCTGGCGGTGCAGTATCCGGGCCGGCAGGACCGGCGCCTGGAGCCGCACATCGACAGCCTGCCCGAACTCGCCGACCGGATCGCCGAGGTGATACGCCCCCTCGACGACCGGCCCCTGGCGCTGTTCGGGCACAGCATGGGCGCCGTCCTCGCCTACGAGGTCGCGCTGCGGATGCGCGACGCGGGCCTGCCCGCGCCGGTACGGATCTTCGTCTCCGGTCGCCGGGCCCCGTCCCGCGACCGCGACGAACGGCTCCACCTGGCGTCGGACGCGGATCTCCTGGCGGAGGTGCGCGGGCTGGGCGGTCCGCACGCGGCGCTGCTCGGCGACCCGGAGATCATGGACATGGTCATGCCGGCGCTCCGCAGCGACTACCGTGCCGTGGAGAAGTACCGCTGGGAATCCGGGCGTGTCCTGGACTGCCCGGTCACGGTGCTGACCGGGGACAGCGACCCCCGGCTCTCCATCGAGGAGGCGGCGGCCTGGGAAGACCACACCACCGGCCTGACGGAGCTTCAGGTGTTTCCGGGAGGCCACTTCTACCTCGTCGAGGAGAACGCTCGCGTGAGCGCGCTGATCGAGGACCGGCTGGCCCGCCGGGACGCCGGCGCGCGTCACGAAACCGCGGCTCGCCGGTGACCGGGGCGCACACCGCACCCGTACCGGCCGCCGGCCGGCTTCCGATACGCGGGTGCCCGCTCCGGCCGCGGTAGCCGCGCTCGTTGCGCCCTTCCGGGTACGCGGCTGCCGGTCGCCCGGCAGCTCACGCACCGTGCACACCGGCCCGCCCACAGACCAGGGCCGGGGGCGCCCCCCGTCGCCTCCGGCCCTGCCCCGGCTGACCCTGAGGGGCGCGGGCCGGCGTACCGGCGAGGGCGCGAAGCCCACCGTCATCTCCGTTGCCCGTTCCCGTGCCGGCACTCAGTCCTGGACCACGGGGCCCGAGATCCGGGCGGTGAAGACCTCGTCGTCGTCCTGCCGCCCGGTGATCAGGGCGTGGAACGTTCCCGATCCCGTGACCGCCAGCCCGGACGCCTCGATCCAGCACGGGCTGGTGAACTCCACGTACCGCCTGAACTCGGTGGAGACCGTGGCGGGGATCAGCGTGGAGCCCGGTGGGAGCAGGGCGCAGGCGGCCTGCCGGGCGGATTCGAGGAGGACCATTCCGGGCACGTGGTCGCCCTCGTGGTCGAAGAGGATGGGGTGGCTCGTGTCCGCGTTGAGCCGCCAGCGATTGGGCGCCCCGCCCGGCGCGAGCACCACGTCCCTGGGCGCCGTCCTGCCGAAGTCGGACGGCGGGAGGGGGGCGGGCTGGTGCGATGCGGCCTGGTGGGCGGTGGTGGCGGGCGCGGAGCGGCGCAGCCGCCGGTACATCGCCTCGGTGATGCACGTGAAGCGTCCGCCGCCGTTCGCGACGAGGTGACCGTCCCGCTCGATGGTGATGACCAGGCGGAACTCGACGAGCTTGCCCCGCCTGCGCACGACGTCGACGCAGGTCGCCTCCACGTCGAGATCGGTGGGTGTCCGTCCGACGCCCAGGTGCTCGACGCGGCTGACGAAGGACATGTCCCACATGATGAAGTGGTGGCCCAGCGGCACGTCGAACTCCGCGTGCGCGAGGTGCAGACCGACCTGGCGCATCGTCTCCGCTATCTGCATCGGGTCGTGCCGCCGACCGTCGGGGCTGAGGAAGAAGGTGTGTGCGCGCGGCCACTGACCGGTGAGGAGGAACCGCGTCTCGTGGATCCTGGTGCACCTGGTCAGGAAGACCTCGGCCAGTGAGGCCCGGTGCACGTACTCCCGCGGAACTGTCGTGGTGAGTGGGGTCAGCCAGGACGTGTCGCCCGGCGACAGTCGCGTGTCACGGTCCGACCGGATGCTGTCGCCGTCCTGCTTGCGAAATGCGTGCACATTCATGGACCTCTCCCCGCCTGAGGTGAACGAAAGCGTGCGGCCAAAGATACATACTATCCGGTTTGATTTTCAATGGGTTGGCGGCGGAGGGCTCCCGACCGGCCGTCGTTCCCGGCACCTCCGGGCGGCTGAACGGCGCTTCGGCTCCGGTTAATTCATGGGTGAATATCTGAAAACCGGCCTTATCGGCCGTTGTTAAAAACCAGCTACCCGGTTTACTGTCCTGGGGCTGGCAGTCGCTCGTCGGCCCTATGAACGACCCACAGGAGGCAGTGATGCTTCGTCAGGAAGCGCCCTACGTCATCGATTCGGCCGGCCGTGACCTGCCGGGGGAGGCGGCACGGCTGCGGGAGCGCGGCCCGGTCGTACGGGTGGTGCTGCCGGGGGGTGTCTCGGCGTGGGCGGTGACGGACCTCGACCTGATCAAGCAGCTGCTGACCGACTCGCGCGCCTCGAAGGACGCCTACCGGCACTGGCCGGCCTGGGCCGGCGGGGAGGTGGACGAGTCCTGGCAGATGTCCATGTGGGTGTCGGTGCGCAACATGCTGACCGCGTACGGCGAGGAACACGCCCGGCTGCGCCGCCTGGTGGCCGGCGCGTTCACCGCGCGCCGCACCGCCGACCTGCGGCCGCGGGTGGAGCGGATCACCGCGCGGCTGCTGGACGGCCTGGCCGCGGTGCCCCCCGGTGCGGCCGTCGACGTGCGCAACGAGTTCGCCCGCCCCCTGTCGGTGCTCGTCATGGGCGAGACGCTGGGGCTGCCGGAGGACCTCCACGCCGACCTCCAGCGCATGGTCGACGTGCTGTTCAAGACGACAGCCGAGCCCGAGGAGGCCCGTGCCAACCAGTACGAGCTGTACGCACTGCTGACGGAACTGGTGGCCGCCCGGCGCAGCGCCCCCGGCACCGACCTCACCAGCGAACTGATAGCGGCGCGGGACGAGGACGGGGGAGAGGGGCTGAGCGAGAAGGAGCTCGTCGACACCCTGCTGCTGCTTATCGGCGCGGGTACGGAGACCACCGTCAATCTCATCGACCAGGCCGTGCACGGGCTGATCACCCACCCCGCCCAACTGGCGCTGGTCCTCGGCGGCGAGGCCACCTGGGACAGCGTCATCGACGAAACGCTGCGCCATCAACCCGTCGTCGCCAATGTCCCGTTCCGTTTCGCGGTCGAGGACATCGAGGTCGGCGGGGTCACGATCCCGAAGGGCGATCCCATCCTGCTCTCCCTGGCCGCGGCAGCCCGCTGCCCGCACCGGCACGGCGCGGACGCCGACCAGTTCGACGTGGCCCGGCCGAGCCGCCGGGACCACGTCCCCTTCGGTTACGGCGTCCACCACTGCGTCGGCCGGCCGCTGGCCCGGCTGGAGGTCTCGATCGCCCTGGAGTCGCTGTTCGCGCGCTATCCCCGGATGGCGGCGGCGGTGCCGGAGGCGGAACTCGCGGTGCGCGAGTCCTTCATCTCCAGCGGGCATGTCGCACTGCCGGTCGTGCTGGTGCCCGGAGCCGCGGCATGACGGCACGGCATCTGCGGCTGGTCGCGGTGAACATCGACGGGGTGCTCCTGAACGACACGTTCAGCCCGGTCATCCACCGCTTCGTGGTCGGCCGGGGCGGCCGCTACACCGCCGAACTGGAACGCGCTCTGTTCTCCCAGCCGCAGCGGACCGCGGCAGCCGCCGCGGCGGCCGGCTGCGGCTGGCAGGCGAGCCCCGAGGAACTGCTGGCGGCCTATTTCGCGGAGCGGGAGGCCTACCTCCGGGACCACCCGGTCCGGGTCCTCGACGGCGCGCAGCGGCTGCTCGCCCGGCTCCGGGACCTGGGCGTGACGGTGGTCTGCTACGGAGGGCTCGACCGGTCGCACTTCGACCGGCACCTGGGCGGCCTCGCCGGGTACTTCGACGCACCCGGCTATGTGTGCACCGACGGCTTCCGGCCCGGTGTCAAGGAGATCACCCGCGACATCGTCGGGGTCCGTTTCGACCAGGCGCTGTTCATCGACGACGTGGCCCGCGTCGCCGAGACCGCGCGCTCGCTGGGCGCGGCCTTCATCGGACATCCGAGCCCCTTCGCGCACGGCTTCCAGGCGGAGGCGATGCGCCGGGCGGGGGTACGGCACGTGGTGCGCTCCCTCGACGCGATCGACGAGCGGCTGCTGCACGCCCTCGACGCGGAGGCCGCCGCCGTTCACCGCGCGGGTCCCGGCGCCGGGGGAACCGGAGCGGGGTTCGACCACCCCGTCACCGGCGGCTGACGGGCGCGGCCTGCGGGCCGGTCGCCGGAGAGTATCCGGAATCACGCCGTCCGCGCTGTTTGCCGACCCCTTCCGCAGGACAGGTGCCCGGCGAAGTCCGGGCTTTCCCCCTACTTCCGGTAAGGGGGCCGGTTCGAGGGTCTGTAAGATTCGTCGCAGGCGGTTTCTTTTTCCTCCCCTCGGGTGGGCCGAACCCAACAGGTACGCAGGAGGTGTTCCGTGGCACAGCAGGAACGGGCGATCCGGACCCGCCGCGCGGTTCTCGAAGCGGCAGCCACGGTATTCGCCGAGCACGGGTACGCCGCCGCGACCGTGGCGGACATTCTCAAGGTGGCCGGCCTGACCAAGGGCGCCCTGTACTTCCACTTTCCCTCCAAGGAAGCGCTTGCCCGCGGCATCCTGGAGGCCCAGGTGCCGCAGCAGCTCGTTCCGCAGCAGCTCAAGCTCCAGGAATGGGTGGACGCGGGCATGACGCTGGCGCACCAGCTGCCGCGGGACCCCGTGCTGCGCGCGGGCGCCCGGCTCTCGGCGGAGCACACCGGGAGCGAGCAGCACGGCAGCGCCTTCCCCACCTGGATCGCCTTCTCGGCCTCGCTCCTTGAGCAGGCGAAGCGGAACGGGGAGGTCCTGGGCCACATCGAGCCGGCCGAGACCGCCGAATGCGTCCTCGGCTCCTTCCACGGCATCCAGCTCCTCTCCCAGTTGCAGACGAACTGGGCGGACATCGAGCAGCGTGCCTCCGCGCTGTTCCGGCACGTCCTCCCGGCCGTGGCGGTGCCCTCGGTGCTGGTGCGGCTGGACACCGCCCCGGACCGGGGGGCCCGCGTCGTCGCCGAGCTGGAGGCGATGGCGGCGCAGCCGGACGGGCTGGCCTCGCTGTCGAGCTGAACCGCCGGCCGCCGGCGCCCCGGACCGGGGAACCCGACCGGGGGACCGGGTCATGGGCGGCGCGCCCGGCGGATCAGGGCGCCGATCAGCCCTTGTCCAGGGTCTTTGCCGAGGCCCTTGCCCACATCCTTGCGGAGGTCCTACAGGCCCCCGCCGCCCGAGGCGTCCAGGCACTGACCGGTGATCCACCGGGAGTCGTCCGAGGCGAGGAAGGCGACGATGTCGGCGATGTCCGCGGTCTCTCCCATGCGCCGGAAGACCGAGAGGGCCGCGTGCGCGGCCTCGCCCTCGGGTGTGGCCCAGCGCCCGGCGTTCATGTCCGTCTTCACGAATCCGGGCGCCACGGCGTTCACCGTGATGCCGCGCCGGCCCAGGTCCTTGGCCAGCGCGCGAGTCATGGCCTCGACGGCCGCCTTCGCCATGCAGTAGGCGATGGACTCGGGAAGGGCCACCCTGGTCGCGGCGGAACTGATGTTGACGATCCGTCCGCCGTCGCGCAGCCGGCCCAGCGCGTGCTGGACGAGGAAAAGCGGCGCCTTGGCGTGCAGGGCCATCAGCTCGTCGAAGTCCGGCGGCGTCACATCGGACACCGAGCCCCGTGTGTTGGTCCCCGCGTTGTTGACCAGGATGTCGAGGGCCGGTTCCGCGCCCTGCTCCCTCAGCGCCGCGTCGAATCGCTCGTACAGGTGCCGCGCGTCGTCGGGCACGCCGAGCGGGGCGTGCACCATGACGGCGCGACCACCGCTGTCCGTGATCATCGCGACGGTCTCGCGTGCCGCGGTCTCGTCGGCCCGGTAGTGGACGGCGACCAGCGCGCCGTCCGCCGCCAGGCGACGGGCGATGCCCCGGCCTATGCCCCGTCCCGCCCCTGTGACCAGGGCCGTCTTGCCTGCCAGCGTACCCATGTCGTTCCCTCTGATGGTGTCCTTGCGCCGCCTCTTGTCGAGCGGTGCCCGAGCCATTCTCGATCTTCCGGCACCAGCGTGGTCGCAAAGGTGAGGAGGCCACCATGGGCAATGGTCCAGGGCACCCGCGGGCGGTGCTGCGGGTGGAGCGGGGGCAGGCCACCAGTGAGGAACTCGCCGCGGTCACCGTGACGTTGCTGTCCCGGCTGGCAGACCTCGCCGGCCGCCGGTCCGCGCGCCGGTCCGAGCGCCCAGGGGCCGCCCCCAGGTCCGGCTGGGACACGCGCCGGGTGTACCGGGCGCCCCACAGCTGGCGCTGAACCCGCACGGCCCGTACATCCGGGGCGGCAGTGCCGCGTGCTCACTTTAAACCGCATGGACGGTTTGCTAGCCTCGCGAGGTCGGTGTCCGCGCACGGGTACGGACGGACGGAAGGAACTGGCGTGTCGATGGTGGAGCGGGCGTGGTCCGGAACGTCCACCGATGCCCGGTCCCAGGGGGCGGAACCCGGACGCCGACGCGCGGGACGGAGCGGTCACCGGCGGGGACGACGGCCGGACAGGCCGCCGCGGCACGCGTACCGCGAGGCCACCGGCGCGCGCACCGCACCCGTACGCGAGACCGCCGCGACGGGCGCCGCGGGCGTCGTCTTCCGGCGCCGGAGCGCCGGGGCGGCGGAGCAGCCCGCGGACCTGCCGTCCCGCACGCACGGCGATCCGCCCCGATGACCCACACCCACCGCACGCACCACCACAGCGCCCGAGCCACGTCGTCGTCGCTCGCCGGCCGCAGGAGAACTCGAATGGCCATGCAGGAACGTGCGGTTCGCACGAGAACGTCGTTGCTCCGGGCCGCCGCCGCGGTGTTCGCGGAAGAGGGGTACGTGCCGTCGTCCCTCGCGGCGATCAGCAAACGGGCCGGTGTCAGCAACGGCGCGCTGCACTTCCACTTCGAGAACAAGAAGGCGCTCGCCCGAGCGGTGGAGGACCAGGCCGCCGACGCGGTCCGCAGGCTCGTCCAGCCCGTGCACGGCGCAGAGACGGGTGCGCTCCAGGCCGTCGTCGACGCGACCTACGGACTGCTGGGCAGCTTCCTGGACGACATCGTCGTACGCGCCGGTTTCGAGCTGGGTTCGCAGCACGCGCTCGGCCCCGAGGCCCGGATGCTGCACGTCTGGCACGAGTGGGTCGACCAGACGCTGCACCGGGCCAAGGCGGAGGGCCAGTTGGCTCCCGGTGTCTCGCCGGGCGACGCCGCGAAGGCGGTCGTGGCGGTGGCCGTGGGCCTCCGGGTGCTCGCCGTGGGCGATCCGCGGTGGCTCGCGGAGCGGCGGATCGCCGCGTTCTGGGAACTGCTCCTCGCCTCGATCGCCGCCGAGCCCGGCCGGATCCGGGTCCGGCCCCGATCCCGCGAGCAGGCGCACCGAGGCCGGTCGGGCGCGAGGCGGCCGACGGCGGCCGCGCCCCGGCAGGATCCAGCCCGACAGTGAGGAACCCCCTGTGGAAACAAGGCAGTTGCTGCGCAGCATGGTCCGCATCCGGTGCATCGAGGAAGAGATCGCCGACGTCTACCGCGACGAACAGCAGATGCGCACCCCCGTCCATCTGTCCATCGGCCAGGAGGCCGTGGCCGTCGGGGTGTGCGCCGCACTGCGCACCGAGGACGTCGTCTACAGCGGCCACCGCTGCCACGCCCACTACCTCGCCAAGGGGGGCGGTCTTGGCGCCATGGTGGCCGAGCTGTACGGCCGGGAGACCGGCTGTGCCGCGGGCCGCGGCGGCTCGGTGCACCTCGTCGACGAGGCCGCCGGGTTCGGTGCCTCCTCCGCGATCCTCGGCGAGATGATCTCCGTGGCCACCGGGGCGGCCTGGGCGTTCGCCCGGCAGGAGGCGCCCAGGGTGGCCGTCACCTTCTTCGGCGACGGCGCCTCCGAGGAGGGCGTCTTCCACGAATCGCTGAACTTCGCCGCGCTGCACCGGCTCCCGGTGGTCTACGTGTGCGAGAACAACCAGTACTCGCTCTCCTCGCCACTGGCCGCGCGCCAGCCCCCCGGCACGAGCATCAGCGGGCGGGCCCGCGGCTACGGCATCCCGGCGGCCCGCGTCGACGGCAACGACGTCGCGGCGGTCCACGCCGCCGCGGTGACGGCCGTCGAGCACTGCCGTTCGGGCACTGGCCCCTATTTCCTGGAACTGGACACCTACCGGTGGCGTGAGCACGTCGGCCCCGGCTGGGACCACGAGTGCGGCGCCCGCCGCCCGGACGAGGTGCTGTCCTGGACGAAACGCTGTCCCATCCGCCGGGCCGCCGACGCCCTGCGCGGTGCCGACCCGGACGTGGACGAGTGGATCACCGCCTGGGAGCGGGAGTTCCGCGCGGAGACGCACGCCGCGATCGCGGCGGCCGAGGCAGCCCCATTTCCCCGTGTCGAGGACCTGCTCGTCGGCACCTACGGCGACCGCGGCACACACGCCGGCTGACGGGCGCCGGTCCGAAGGAGGAAGCGCAGCAATGAGGTCCCTCACCTACAGCCAGGCCATCAGCGAGGCCACGGTCCAGTGCATGGAGGCCGACCCGGCCATCGTCCTGGCCGGCCAGAGCGTCGACGACTACAAAGGGGTGTACGGCACCACCGGCGAGGCATTCGCCCGCTTCGGCAGCGCCAGAGTGATCGACATCCCCAACGGGGAGAACGCCTTCGCCGGCATCGCGATCGGCGCGGCCACCATCGGCCTGCGCCCGCTGCTCGTCCACACGCGCGACGACTTCATGTTCCTGGCCATGGACGCCCTCATCAACCTGGCCGCCAAGTGGCGCTACATGTACGGCGGCAAGCGGGGCGTGCCCGTCGTCTCCCGTGGTGTCGTCGGCCGCGGCTGGGGGCAGGGCGCCACCCATTCGCAGAGTCTGCAGTCCCTCTTCGGGCACTTCCCCGGCCTGCACGTCGCCACCCCGGCCAGCCCGGCGGACGCCAAGGGCCTGCTGGTCACCGCCCTCCAGGGCGACACACCGGTCGTCCTGCTGGAGAACCGCGGACTGTACGACCTCCGGGGCGAGGTGCCGTCCGAGCCCGTCGCCGTACCGTTCGGCAAGGGCCGGGTCGTCCGCGCGGGCGACGACGTGACGATCGTCGCCGCGTCCCTCATGGTGCACGAGGCCGAACGTGCCGCCGGCGTCCTCGCGGCTCGGGGCATCAGCGCCGAGGTCGTGGACGTCCGCAGCATCCGGCCGCTGGACGACGCCCTGATCTGCGCGTCCGTCGCGAAGACGGGGCACCTCGTCGTGGCGGACACCAGCTGGGCGCGCTACGGCTTCACCGCCGAGGTGGCCGCGGTCGTGGCGGAGAACGTGCCCGGCGCCCTGAAGGCGCCCGTGCGCCGGGTGACACCGCCGGACTGTCCCGCGCCCGTGTCCTGGCCCCTGGAGAACGCGTTCAACCCCGGCGCGGAGACCGTGGTCCGGGCCTGCCTGGAGGTCCTGGGAGTGGCCGGCGGTGCCGTGCCGCGGATACGGAACGTCATGGCCGGATTCGCCGGCCCCTACTGACCCCCCGTGCGGTGCCGCCGAGGCAGGCCCGGCTGAGAGTCGCATGCGGAGCGCTTCAGGAACGCTGGAGGAATCCGGCGCCTCGCGTACCCGCCGCTACCGTGCTGAGCAGGGCGAATCCGTTTCGCTGCCAGAGTTGTGCACGTGAGGAGGGGGAGGGGCCTCGCCCCGGATGCCGATGTACGACGGCCGTGCCATTGCCGAACGCCGCCCCGACGCGCCGATGACCGTGGTCATCGGTCCCGAGCGGACGCCGTCCGGTGCCCCGCCCGCGCTGGAGATCCGGGGCCCGCTGGCGGCCGGCCGGGTGGCGGCCGTGCTTGACCACGTCGCCACGCGTCTGCCCGGCGGCCGGCCCTGGCGGCACAGCCTGCGACGGCTCGGCCCCGACCATCACCTGCTGCACATCGAGCCGCCCGCCGGCGACTCGTACGAGTGCCCCGACGCCTTCCCGGCCGGGCTGGTCGCGGACCTGCTCACCGCCCGCGACCGGCCGGCCGTCCCGCTCGCGCCGGCCCAGCTCGACCTGGTCCGGCGGGCCGGGGACGCCCCGGACCACCACCGCTTCCGCGCGCTGAACACCGCCGAGCCGCTCGACCCGGCCGCCGTGGACGCCGCCCTGCGGGCCGTGGTCCGGGCGCACCCGCTGCTCGGCGCCCGGATCGGGGCCACGGCGGGCGGCGGCATGCGCACGGTGCCGCTCGGATACGCGGCCGGGCGCACGGACAGCCGTGACGTCCCGCGCGCCCGCGAGTGGGAGGCCGTCGCCGACGCGGCCCGGCTGCTGGACCCGGCGACCGGGGCCACGCTGCGCGCCCTGCTGCTGCGCAAGCGGCGCAGGCTCGTGCTGGTCGCCCACGAACTCGTCGCCGACGAGGCATCGCTGGACATCCTCATGGCCGATCTGCGGGCCGCGCTGGCCCGGCCCGAGGAGGAACTCCCGGCCGAGGAGGTGCGGTACCCGGACTGGGCCGCCGCGCAGCCCGCGGTGGCCTCCGACGCCCGCGAGACCGAGCACTGGCGCACCGTCGCCGAGGGGCGCGCCGCCACCCGCGCACTACGCCCCCGCGCCCCGCTGCCGGACACTGGACCGCGCCGCCATCCCGGCTTCGTCCTGGGCCGTGCGGCCACCCGGCGGCTGACCGGCGCCCTGCCGCGCCGCTTCGGCCTCACCCCGGCCCAACTGCTCACCGGCGCCATGGGGTTGGCCCTGATCCGCTGGCGGGGCACCGAGTGCGCCTCCTTCGACGTGTGCGTCGACGGGCGCCAGGGCGGACCGGCGCTCGCCCGGACGGTGGGGGTGCTCGCCGAGACCGAGCCGGTGCTGCTCGCGGGCGGCCGCGGCGAGAGCGCGCACCAGTTCGTCGGCAGGGTCGCCGCGAGCCTCGGCGCCGTGGGACGCGGCGCGTTCGGCGCGTGCCGGGAACACGCCCCCGACGCGGCGCTCCGGCTCGCCCTGCGCGAACCCGTACCGGTCCCGGTGCGCTTCACCCCGGACACGCGGGTCCGTGCGGCCGGACGGCCGCCGGGCACCGCCGCCGGGTACGCGCTGGACGCCGGCGCGCGCCTTCGCGGCGGCCGGCTGTGCGTCGGGCTCGACTGGCTGCCCGCCGCCCGCGACGGCGTCACCGAGGAGTCCGCCGCCCGGCTCCTGGACCTCCTGCACGGCGTCCTCGGGGAGCTGGCCGGGAGCACCGGCACCGCGCCCGCCACGACCACCACCGTCGCCGCCAGCCCGCTGCAGCGCGAGATCCTGGCCGACGCCGACGCGCACCCCGGCAGCGGACGGCAGATCGAACAGCTCGGCTGGGTCTGGCACGGCCCGCTGGACGTCGCCCGGTTCACGGCCGCCTGGCAGTCCGTCTTCGACCGGGAAGCTGTCCTGCGGGCCGCCTTCGACCACGGCTCCGACCCCGCGATCACCATCCACGACCGGGTCGTGCCGCAGGTGGCGCGGCTGCCGTACCGGGGTGCGGACCACTCCGACGACCTCGCCCGCGACCGGCTCCGCGGGCTCGATCCGCGCTCTCCGGGGCCGGTGCGGATCACGCTGTTCGACGGTCCGGGGGACGGCGGTGCGGCCCCGCGCTCCACACGGGTGCTGCTGACCTACCATCTGGCGCTGCTGGACACCTGGAGCGTGCGCCTGCTCGTGGCGGAGTTCTGCCGCGCCTATCTCGCGGACGGCGCGCTGCCGGGCGGCGACCGGCGTCCCGACGTACGCGACTACGCCCGCTGGATCGAGGCACGGGACCTCGCTCCCGCGCGGGACTTCTGGCTGCGGTCCGCGCCCCGCCCCACGACGGCGGCGGCGACGTCGCCGGCCTGTGCCGTCCCCGCCGCCGCGGGCCGGGAGGCGGGGACCGGGCGGGCGCGCGTGCGGCTCGGCTCCGCCGAGGCCGCCCGCCTCGACGCGTGGGCCGCCCGGTGGGGAGCCACGGAGAGCGGAGCGCTCCAGGCCGCCTGGGCGCTCCTCCTGTACCGGGCCGCCGGTACGGACGGCTCGCTGCCCGTGCGCTTCAGCGTCGCGGTCTCCGGGCGGGGCATCCCGCTGGAGGGCGTGGAGCGCCTGCCCGGTGCCCTGCGCAATCCGCTGCCCGTCTCGGTCGAGGTCGACCCCGCGGCCACCGTGCCCGAGCTGCTGGCCGCGCTGCGCGACCAGGCCATCGACATCTCGTCGTACGAGTGGGTCTCGGCCGGTCAGATCCGCGGCTGGGCCGGCACGGCGCCGGACGGGGCCGCCGGGGCCGAGCGCACCGCCGGGAGCCTGCTCGTCTTCGAGAGCGGGATGGACCCGCTGCACCGGTTCGAGCCCCTGTTCGCCGCCCAGGGCATCCGTCTCGGCTTCCCCGAGACGACGGGTGCCGCGAACGCCTTCCCGGTCACCCTCGCCGCCCACCGCGACGCGGCCGGCGGCCTGGTGCTGTCCCTGGTCCACGACCGGGCCCGCCTCGCGGACGGCGGCGCCGGGCTGCTGGCCGACTGCGCCGAACTGCTGCGTGAACTGCCCCGCGCGGCCGACGGGACCACGCCCATCTCCGTGCTGCTGGAGGAACTGCCGGTCACGGCGGGCGCCCGGCCCGCCTTCGTGACCCTGCGTCAGGGGACGGCCGGCGTCGTCTGCCTGCTGCCCTCGCCGGGCGTCCCCGGATCCTGGTACGCCCGGCTGGCCGCGCGGTACGGGGGGCCGGAGACGGTGATCCTGCTGCATCCGGAGCAGCAGGGGCCCCAAGCCTGGCGCGGGGTGCTGCGCCCGCTGGCCGGCGCGGGACAGCGGCTGCTCCTCGTGGCCCTCTCGGGCGGGGGAGCCGCCGCCTGCCGGACGGCCCGTCTGCTCGCGGCGGACGGGAGCCACCCGGCGACGGCCGTCCTGACCGGCGGCGGTGGCGATCAGGCGGTGGACGATCTGGCGCGGCTGCTGGCGGAGGCGGCCCGGCGGCCCGGCGCGCGGGATCGTGGAAGCCCGCACCAGAGCCGGTCGTGAGCGTCTTGAAAGACGCTTGAACGAGTCGAACACAGACCGAGTAGTTGGTTTTCCTGCGGGGTTGAGGCTGACAGTGCGTCGACCTCCCCTTGTCGTCGTCGAGTTGTGCGGCTTTTCAGAGCTTCTGCCCCACTCTGCTCCCTCCCTTGAGAAGCAAGATCCATCGGTCCATACAAAACAGCTTGGTCGGTTTGATATTGACAGGGCGAGCGTCCTGCTTTTAACTCGACGAGCCGGATGCGGAACCAAGAGGGGGAAAAGGCGTGGACATCGACGTACTGGGCACGTTGGCCGTCAAGGAGAACGACGTCTCGGTGACGCCGCGGGCGCCGAAGCCACGGCAGGTGCTGGCCCTGCTGGCGCTCCACGCCGACCAGGTCGTGCCGATCGCCTCGCTCATCGACGAACTCTGGGGCGACCGGCCGCCGCGCAGCGCGCGGACCACCCTCCAGACCTACATACTCCAGCTGCGCGAGATGATCGCGAAGGCGCTGGAGCAGGACCCGCAGGACGCCCCGCCGCGTACGCCGAAGGACGTGCTCGCCACCGCCCCCGGCGGATATGTGCTGCACACCTTCGGCGGCACCAGCGATGTCCGCGAGTTCGAACGGCTCGCCGGGCTCGGCTACCGGGCCATGGACGCCGCCGACTTCCCGCGCGCGGCCCGAGAGCTGGGCGAGGCCCTCGCGCTGTGGACCGACTCCGCGCTGTGCGACGTACAAGCGGGACCCCAGCTGGAGATGCAGGCCAGGCGGCTGGAGGAGACCCGGCTGTGCGCACTCGACCAGCGCATCGAAGCCGATCTGCGGCTCGGCCGGCACCGGGAGCTGCTCGGCGAACTGAGCGTCCTGGTCAGCCGCTACCGCACGCACGAGAACCTGCACGCCCAGTTCATGCTCGCGCTGCACCGCTCGGGGCGCCGCAGCGAGGCGCTCGACGTCTACCACCGGCTGCGGTCGACTCTCGTACGGGAGACGGGACTCGAACCGTCCGCGGGGGTGCGCCGGCTCCAGCAGTCGATGCTGATGGCCCACCCGGAGCCCGTCGCCGCGCAGCCGGTCGCCGAGCGTGAGCGGCTGCACCGGGTCGGCTGACGGTCCTCAGATGACCGGCGGCCCGTCGAAGGGGCCTGTGCACTAAGGGACTCGGGAGAGGTGAACGGCGATGCAGACCAGATCGGAACGGACCCGGCGCAGCCTGATCCAGGCGGGCGGGCGCCAGTTCGGCCGGCACGGATACGCCGGCGCCACCCTGGATCGGATCGCGGCGGACGCGGGCCTGACGAAAGGGGCGCTGTACTTCCACTTCGCCTCCAAGGAGGTGCTCGCCGAAGCGGTGCAGCGGGAAGGCGGTGCGCGGCTCGTCGGCTTCCTGCGCGAACGGGAGGAGCACGGCGCCCCGCCCGTGCAGATCCTCATCGACATGACGCACTGGCTGATCCGCGCGCTGCGCGAGGATCCGCTGGTCGGCGCGGGAGTGCGGATCGCCCAGGACCGCATGGACGGCGACCCCCCGGCCACCGGCCTGTACCGGGCATGGGACCACGAGGTGCTGCGGCTGCTGCGCCGGGCCGGTGAGGCGGGCGCCCTGCGGGCCGCGGGCCGGGGCGAGGGCGCGGCAGCGCTGCTGTGGACGACGGTGTGCGGGCTCGCGGCCGTGGCCGGGGCGCTGCCCGCCGGGGAACTCGACCGGCGGCTCACCGCGTTGTGGGACCTGCTGCTCACCGTGCTCGTATCGCAGGACGAGGCCGCCCGGTACCGCACCCACGCTCCCGCCCCGCCCGGCGACCTGGCCGGCGCCGCGTGATGCGCGCGGTCCTCGCGGCCGGGCCGCAGCCGCCCGCGCCCGGCCGGCGAGGGCACCGCCCCCATCCCACCCAGGACCATTGGAGCCCCGCCATGCCCGCTCGACGACCCAGCGCCCGCACCACGGCGCCCGCCGCCCACGACACCGGCGTGCTCGGCCAGGTGGTGCGCATGCTCGCCGACGTACTGCGTCTGAAGCCCGAGAAGATCGACCCCGCGCAGACCTTCCGCGTGTGCGGGGTCGACTCGCTGCTCGCCGTGGAGTACGTGGCCACCGTCAACGCGCACTACGGCACCGCGATCAAGCCCGCCGCGCTCGTCGACCACCCGACGCCGGCGGACTTCGCCGGGTACGTGGCGCGCGAGACGGGGGCGGCGCCGGCCGAGATGCCGCAGGTGTCCCTCCGCGCGGCCGCGGCGCCGCTGCCGTCCGCGGCCCCGTCCGTGAACCTCGCGGCGGAGTTCCCCGGCCCGGTGCCCGCGCCGCCCGTCCTCGACGTCCTGCGCGAGGAGATCGCGCGCATCCTGTGCTGCGACCCGTGGGAGATCGGTACCGCCGAGCCCTTCTCCGCCCTCGGCGTGGACACCGCGCTGGGCGCCGAGTTCATCTCCGTGGTCAACCTCGTCTACGGGCTGCGCGAGCGCGCGGCCGTCCTGTACGACCACCCGAACCTCACGGCGCTGGCCGCCCACATCGGCGCGCAGCTGCCCGCCGGACCCGGCCCGGTCGCGGCGCCGGCGCAGGCGCCGATGCCGGTGGAGGCGCTGCTCGACGCGGTGCGCGACGGCCAGGTCAGCGTGGAGCAGGCTCTCGCCCTGCTGCCCCGGCGGGACTGAGGCGGCGGACGGACATGCACCGCAACGGCGTACGCGTCCGACGCGAGGGCGGTGTCCTCGGCCGCGGGAGTGAGCCGGCCGGATGACGTCTCCCGCAGCGGCGGGCCGTCCGCAGCATGCGGCGCCGCACCCCGAGGCGCCCGTCAAGCTGTGGTTCTGCCCCAACGACGCGCTGGACCCGCGACTCGCCGCGGACCTCGCACGCCACTGGCTGGACGAGCAGGAGCAGCAGACCGCCGGGCGCTTCCTGTTCGACCGTGACCGGCGCCAGTACCTGGCGGCGCACGCGCTCGTCCGCCGGGTCCTGGCGCTGGAGAGCGGCATACCCGAGGCGGAGGCCGTGCTCTGGCGTTCCTCGCGCGGCAGGCCGTTCCTGCGCAAGCCCGTGGAAGGACTGCCGCGCGGCGGCCGGGAGCTGGACTTCAACCTGTCGCACACCGACGGGTACAACCTGCTCGGCGTGGTGCGCCGTCACCGCATCGGCGTCGACGTGGAACGGCTCGACCGGGACGACCGGGGCTTCGAGGCCATCGTGGAGAGCTTCGCGCCCGAGGAGACCGCCTGGGTGACCGCGGCGGCACCGGGCCGGGCCCGCGACCGCAGGACGCTGCGGCTGTGGACGCTGAAGGAGGCGTACGCCAAGGCACGCGGCCTCGGACTCGGGCTTCCGTTCGACTCCTTCGCCTTCACGCTCGCCCCGGACCGGGGCGTGCGCGGCTTCAGGCCGCCGGACGGCGAACCCCCGGAGCGGTGGCGCTTCGCGGAGCTGGAGCCGGAACCCGGTGTGCTCGTCGCCGTCGCCGTCATGACGGGCTCCGACGAGGAGACCGTACTGGAAGTGCACCGCGGCTTCCCCTGGAGCCGGCAGGCGCCGCGCCGGCTGATCCTGCCCCAGCCGGTCGAAGCCCTCTGCTGACCCCGCCCGGCCGCACCGCACGCGGGCGCGCCTTCCGGATGGCGCGGACCCTTGCGGGCGGACGCGCGTGGGGGCTCCTCGGGGCCGTTTGAGACGCCCGCGGGGGAGCAGCCGGCCGTGGCCCGTACGGCACCGCGCGGTCACGGTGGCGGACAGGGGGCACGCCGTCACGGTGGCGTACAGGGGGCCGTGGCGGGCGCGGGCGCGCTCGGGTGCTGGTGGAGAAACGCGCGGGCGGTGGTCGTGGCGACGGGTTTCCCCCGGCGGCTGGAGCAGGCCGTTCCCCGGAGTGCAGGCGGTGGTTCGCCGGACCGGGCGGGGGAGCGCCGCTTCCGCTTGGAGTGGGGCTCGAACGGCGGTGGAGATACCGGAGCCGGACGGGAGAACGCGGCTACGGTGCAGACGCGCCGGTGGTCTCGCACCACCGCGGACTCGTCCGGGTATGGGAGGAAGCCGTGAAGATCCAGGTTCTGGGCCCGTTGAGCGCCGACGTCAACGGGGTGTCCATCGTTCCGACCGCCGGCAAGCCGAGGCAGATCCTCGCGCTGCTGTCGTTCTATCCGGGGCGGGTCGTACCCGTGACCACGCTCATGGAGGAGATCTGGGGCAGCAACATGCCCCGCAGCGCGATGACCACGCTGCAAACCTACATATTGCAGCTACGCCGCCGCCTCGGCACCGCGATGGGCCCCGACTCGCCCGGCAACGCCAAGGAGGTGCTCGCCACCCGGCACGGCGGCTATCTGCTGCAAGTGCCGCCCGAGTGCGTCGACGTGCACCTGTACGAGCAGCGGGCCGCCGCGGGGCAGGCGTCGTTCGAGAAGGGCGACGACGAGCGGGCCGCCGCGCAGTTCCGCGACGCGCTCGCGCTGTGGGAGGGCGCCGCTCTGGTGGACGTGAGCACCGGGCCGATCCTGGAGATCGAGGTGCTGCGCCTGGAGGAGAGCCGCCTCGTCACCGTCGAGCGCCGTATCGACGCCGATCTGCGGCTCGGCCGGCACGCCGAACTGATCGCCGAGCTCACAGATCTGATGGCTCGTCACCCGCAGCACGAGGGGCTGCACTCGCAGGCGATGGTGGCCCTGTACCGCTCGGGGCGCCAGGCCACCGCCCTCGACGTCTACCGCAGGCTGCGGATCAGGCTCGTCGAGGAACTCGGCGTCGAACCCTCGCCCCAGCTCCAGCGCCTGCACCAGGCGATGCTCGCGGTGGACCCGGCCCTCGACGTGCTCAGCGGCCCGCGCCGCGGCTCCACCTTCAACCTGTACGCGGCCTGAGTCCGAGCGGCGGTCGAGAGGCCCCTGGCAGTCTCGCGGTCCGAGGCCCGCGACCGGGGGCCCACGATCGCGCACCGCCCCCCGCCGGTGCGGTGCGCACGCCCCGAGGAGGACGCCGTATGCCCGACGAACGGCCGCTGCGGGTCCACTGCTTCGCGCATGCCGGGGCGGGCGTCTCCGCCTTCGCCGGCTGGCGCCGCGACCTCGGCCCCGGCGCGCAGCCCGTGCCCCATCTGCTGCCCGGCCGTGACGGCCGGCGCCGCGAGCCGCGCGTCACCGCACCCGAGGCCCTGCTCGCCGAGACGATGGGCCACTTCACCGGGGAAGGCGGCGCCGGATCCGCCCCGTACCTGATCTACGGGCACAGCCTCGGTGCGCTGATCGCCTACACGCTCGCCCGCGCCCTGCGCGAAGCGGGCCTGCCCGCCCCCGCGCTGCTGGTGGTGGGCGCCTGCCCGCCGCCGGACGCGGCGTCGGACCTGCCGGACGCCCGCCGGGCCCCGGACGAGGACCTGCTGCGGCTGCTCGGCGGCGCCCGGCCCCTCCCGGCGGGCGCGGAGCCCGGCGGGGTGTGGCACCGGCTCGTGCTGCCCGTGCTCCGCGCCGATCTCCAGCTCGCCGACGCGCTGCGCACCGCCGCCCGCCGGCCGTCACCGCACGGACCGCTCGACGTGCCGGTGCTGGCCGTGGCCGGCCGCAGCGACCCGCTGGCCCCGCCGGAGTCGATGGCGCCGTGGCGGCGCTGGACCACCGGCCCCTTCGCCCTGCGCACGGTGCCGGGCGACCACTTCTTCGTACGGGGCCGCGCACTGCCGCGTCTGATCGGGCGGGCGAGCCGGGTCGTACGGCGCCTCGCGCCTGCCGCGGACCGCCGCGGCCCGACCGGTACGCCACCGCACAGGGAGCCGAGTGACATGGGGGGAAGCCGATGAGACGGGTCGTCATCACCGGGATCGGGGTGGTCGCGCCGGGCGGCGTCGGCACCGCGGACTTCTGGGCGCTGCTGACCGAGGGGCGTACCGCCACCCGCCGTATCACCCTCTTCGACGCCTCCTCGTTCCGCTCCCGGATCGCCGCCGAGGCCGACTTCGACCCCGCCGGGCACGGTTTCGCCCCCGACGAGGCGCGCCGCCTGGACCGCGTCGCGCAGTTCGCCCTGGTCGCGGCGCGGGAGGCGGTCGCCGACAGCGGGCTCGTGCTCGCCGCCGAGGGGGAGCGCACCGGGGTGAGCCTGGGCACCGCGGTCGGATGCAGCAGCGGCCTCGACGAGACCTACGCACACGTCAGCGAGTCGGGCAGCCGCTGGCTGCTGGATCCCGCACGGGCCGAGGCCCGGCTCGGGGACTACCTCGTGCCCAGCTCGGTCGCCGCCGAGGTCGCCCGCGACAGCGGCGCGCTGGGCTCGGTCGCCGTCGTGTCCACGGGCTGCACCTCGGGACTCGACGCGCTCGGCCACGCGACCGAGCTGATCCGCGAGGGCAGCGCCGACATCATGGTGGCGGGCGGCGCGGAAGCCCCCATCACCCCCATCACCCTCGCCTCGTTCGACGCCATCCGCGCCACCTCGGCGCGCAACGACGAGCCCGAGACCGCCTCCCGCCCCTACGACCGCACCCGCGACGGGTTCGTGCTCGGCGAGGGCAGCGCGGTGCTCGTCCTGGAGGAGCACGACCGGGCGGTACGGCGCGGCGCCCGCATCTACGCGGAGGTGAGCGGGTTCGCCACCCGCTCCAACGCCTATCACATGACCGGACTGCGCCCGGACGGCGGGGAGATGGCCGAGGCCATCCGGGTCGCCCTGGACGAGGCCCGCCTGAACCCCGCGGACGTCCACTACGTCAACGCCCACGGTTCGGGGACCAAGCAGAACGACCGGCACGAGACGGCCGCGTTCAAGGCGAGCCTCGGGCAGCACGCCCACCGGGTGCCGGTCAGCTCCGTCAAGTCGATGATCGGGCACTCGCTCGGCGCCATCGGCGCGCTCGAAATCGCCGCCAGCGCGCTGGCCATCGCCCATGACACGGTGCCGCCCACCGCCAACCTGCACGAGGCCGACCCGGCCTGCGACCTCGACTACACGCCGCTGACCGCACGCGAGCAGCGCACCGACACGGTGCTCAGCGTCGGCAGCGGCTTCGGCGGCTTCCAGAGCGCGATGGTGCTCACCAGCCGGCACACGGGGGCGGCCGCGTGACCGCCGCGGCGAACGGGAGCACCGGCCTGACGCGGCGGCGCGGCGCGGCCGTCACCGGGCTCGGCGTCGTCGCCCCCGGCGGCATCGGCGTGCGGTCCTGGTGGGAGGCGATGCTGCGCGGCGAAACCGCCCTCGGCCCCGTCACCCGCTTCGACGCCTCCGGCTACCCGGCGACGCTCGCCGGAGAGGTCACGGGCTTCGCCGACGAGGACCACGTACCGGCGAAGCTGCTGCCGCAGACCGACCGGGTGACGCGGCTGTCGCTGGCCGCCGCCGCCGAGGCACTGGACGACGCGGGCCTGGAGCCGCGGGACCTGCCCGACTACGCCATGGGTGTCGTCACCGCCAACTCCACGGGCGGCTTCGAGTTCGGCCAGCGCGAACTGCAGGCGCTGTGGAGCAAGGGCCGCCGGCACGTCGGCGCCTATCAGTCGTTCGCCTGGTTCTACGCCGCCAACTCGGGCCAGATCTCCATCCGGCACGGGCTGCGCGGGCCGAGCGGCGTCGTCGTCAGCGAGCAGGCGGGCGGCCTGGACGCCGTCGCGCAGGCCCGCCGCCGACTGCGCGCCGGTGTGCGCGCGGTGCTCACCGGCGGCTTCGACTCCGCCGTGTGCCCGTGGGGCTGGACCGCGCTGCTGGCGGCGGGCGGCATGAGCACACGCGACGACGCCGAACGCGCCTACCTGCCCTTCGACGCCGACGCGTGCGGGCATGTGGCCGGAGAGGGCGGCGCCCTGCTGGTGCTGGAGGAGGCCGGCGCGGCCCGCGCCCGCGGCGCCGCCGTGCTCGGCACGGTCGAGGGCTGCGCCGCCACGTTCGACCCGGCGCCCGGCGCCGGCCCGCCGCGGCTGCTCGCCGCGGCCCGGCTCGCCCTGGCCGACGCCCGGATCGGCCCCGCGGACGTGGACGTGGTCTTCGCCGACGCGGCCGGCGAGCGGGACGCCGACCGGGCCGAGGCCCGAGCGCTCGCCGAGCTGTTCGGCCCGTACGGGGTGGCGGTCACCGCGCCCAAGTCGCTGACCGGGCGGCTGGGCGCGGGAGGTTCCGCGCTCGATCTGGCGGCCGCCCTGTGCGCCCTGCGCGACCAGGTGATCCCGCCGACGGCCGGCGCCGTCCGGGTGGCCGGCGACTGCCCCGTGGACCTGGTGCGCGGCGCCCCGCGCCCGGCCCGGCTGCGCCATGCCCTGGTCCTGGCCAGGGGCCGCGGCGGCTTCAACGCGGCGACGGTCGTCCGCGCGGCGCGCTGACGCACTTGCGGCACGGCACCAGGAAATCCAGGAAACCGAGGAAGAGGGGAACACCATGGAACGGTTCGACCGGAGCGAACTCGCCGACCTGCTGCGCGAGGCGGCGGGCGGCGACGAGGGGGCCGTGCTGGACGAGGGCGCCCTGGACACCCTGTTCCTGGACCTGGGCTACGACTCCCTGGCGCTTTTGCAGGTCACCGGCGTCATCGAGCGCGACCACGACGTGGTGCTCGACGAGGAGGCGCTGGCCGAGGCACAGACGCCGCGCCAGTACCTCGACCTCGTCAACGGGGCGCTGGCCGCCCGTGCCGCGGCCTGACCGGCGCCCGGCGGTGCCCCGATCCACCAAGGAGACGACCGTGACCGTCCCGTCGGCCACCCGGCGCCCGGCGGCGGGTTCCGCCGCGCCGGACCACGCCCCCACCGCCGGCCGCTTCACCGAGGTCGCCGATGGCGTCCACGCCTATGTGCAGCACGACGGCGGCTGGTGCCTGAACAACGCCGGGCTCGTCGTGGCGGACGGCGAGAGCCTCCTGATCGACACCGTGGCCACCGAGGCGCGGGCCCGCGCGCTGAGGGAGCGCGTCCTGCGCCGGGCCGGCCGGCCGCCGCGGCTCCTGGTCAACACGCACTTCCACGGCGACCACACCTTCGGCAACTTCGTCTTCCCCGAAGCCCTCGTCGTCGGCCACGAGCGGGCCCGCGAGGAGGCCGCCGCGGCCGGGACGCACCTGACGGGCCTGTGGCCCGACGTGTGCTGGGGCGATCTGGAGGTCGTCGTGCCCGCCGTCACCTACCGGGACCGGATGACCCTCCACGTGGGCGCGCACGAGGCGCGGCTGCTGCACACCGGGCCCGCGCACACCACCGGCGACACCGCCGTATGGCTGCCCGGACCACGGGTGGTGTTCGCCGGGGACCTGGTGATGTCGGGCGTCACGCCGTTCTGCCCGATGGGGTCGGTGTCCGGGTCGCTGGCGGCCCTCGCGCGGCTGCGCGCCCTGGACGCCGTCACCGTCGTACCGGGGCACGGCCCGGTCGGCGGCCCGGAACTGCTCGACGCCAACGAGGGCTATCTGCGCAGGCTCCAGCGCCTCGCGGCCGAGGGCATCGCGGCCGGCCTCACCCCGCTCCAGACGGCACGGGAGGCCGGGCCGGGCCCGTACGCGGACCTGCTCGACGCCGAGCGCCTCGTGCCCAATCTGCACCGCGCCTACGCCGAGGCGCTCGGGGCCGCCCCCGGCGACCCGCTCGACATCCCCGCCCTGTTCCGGGAGATGAGCGACCACCACGGCGGCCTGCCGGCCTGCCACGCCTGACCACGACCGCCCCGCCCGGTCCCCGCACCGCTTGGGCGGGGTCGGCCGGGGAGGGAGGGGCGGGCCCCTGCTTCCTGTGCGTGCGCCCCGCGCGGGCGCGACCGCCGGGGGCGGGTCACCACGCCGACCGCGTTCACAGCCGTACCCCCTCCCGCGCGGCGGCCCCTTGTCGGCGGCCCCGGTCCTCCACGGGACGCCGACACGTTCTGCGGTGCTGATCGACCACTCTTCGAAGGTTCCTCTAGCGCTCCGGCGGACGGTGAGGACAGCCGGCGGCTCTCACCCGCCGGACCGGACCAGGAGGAGAACGAGCGTTGCCGAACTTCGCATACCCCGATCTCCCCGTCGACGGACTGCTGCGGCGAGCGGCGCGGCGCGCGCCGGACCGGGTCGCCGTCCGCACCGCGACCCGGTCCGTCGGCTTCGCCGAACTCGACGCGTGGGCCGACCGGATCGCCGGCTTCCTGCACCGCACGCTCGACGGAGCCGCGGGCGCCCGCGTGGGCGTGGCCAACGTCCTCGACCCCGTCTTCGCCGCCGCCTACTACGGCACGGCCCGCAGCGGCGCCGTCACCGTCCTCGTCAACCCGCTCGCCGGCGAGGACGCTCTGCGGCACGTCTTCACCACGGCACGGGTGGAACTCGCGCTCGTGCCCGCGGCCACCGCCGGCCTGCTGGCCAAGCTCCGCGCCGACCTGCCCGCACTGCGCGCGATCATCGTCACGGACGCCCCCGGCGGCGTGGTCCCCGACGGCACCGTGCCCCTGCACCAGGCCGTGGACGCCGCCCCGGAGCGCACCCCGGTCCGGCCGCCGCGCACGGCCGCCGCCCCGGCCGATCCGGACACCGTCGCCTGTGTGCAGTTCACCACCGGGACCACCGGCCGCCCCAAGGGCGTGCTCCTGACCCACCGCAACCTGGTCGCCAACGCCAAGCAGGTGGCGCTCGCGCACCGCGTCGGCGCCGACTCGGTCACCGTGAACCATCTGCCGCTCTACCACGTGATGCACCTCAACTCCGGTGTCTACGCCGGTGCCTGCCAGGTGCTGTGCCCGGACCCCGACCCCATCGCCTCCCTCGCGGTCGCCGCCGCGGCCGGCGCCACCCACTACTACGGGCTGCCCGCCCGGCTGCACGCCCTCGCCGAGGACGAGCGGCTCACCGGCGCGGTGCGTCCCGGACCGCGGCTGACCGCCGTGCTGTCCGGCGGCTCGGCACTGTCCCCGCGGGCGGCCGGCATCCTGCGCGAACGGCTCGGCGTGCCCGTCATCCAGGGCTACGGCATGGCCGAACTCTCCCCGCTCACGCACTGCCAGCAGCCCGACGGCTACCGGCCCGGACTGGTCGGCGCCGTGGTGCCCGGCACCGAGTGCCGGCTCGTCGACCTGGCCACCCGCCATCCCGTCGGCACCGGGGCGATCGGGGAAGTCCAGGTGCGGGGGCCGCAGTTGATGGCCGGCTACCTCGACGGCGGACACGAGGAGCGGATCGACGCGGACGGCTGGTTCGCCACCGGTGACGTCGGCCTGCTCGACGCCGGCGGCGCCCTGCGGCTGGTGGACCGTCTGTGCGACGTGTTCAAGCACGACAACGAGATCGTCGCGCCGAGCCGCGTCGAGGACATCGTCCGGCAGGATTCGCGCGTCGCCGACTGCGTCGTGGCCGACTGGCCCGACCCCGAGCACGGAGCGGCGGTCTGGGCGGGCGTCGTCCTGGCCGCCGGCGCCGGGCACGAGCCCACGGCGGCGGACACCCGGCCGGGCGCCGGCATCCTCGACTCGATCACCGCACGGGCCAACGAACACCTCGCCCCCTGGGAGCGGATCCGGTTCGCCGAGGCGATCGACGCGGTGCCGCGCACGCCCACCGGCAAACCCCAGCGCCGGCTCGTGCGCAACGAGTTGAGACGCCGAGCCGCCGTATGACCGGCCGGCCGCCCGCCTCCGCGACCCGCGGCAGACCCTGGAGCAGACCATGCTGAACACCCCCGGCGGGCCGTCCGCGCCCGCCTCCGCGACCCAGGTGCTGGTCGCCGGCGCGGGCCCCGTCGGACTGACAGCCGCCCACGAACTCGCCCGCCGCGGCCTGCGCGTGCGGGTGGTCGACGCCGCACCGGGCCCCGCCCGCACCAGCCGCGCCGTCGCCACCCACCCGCGCACCCTGGAGACGTACGACCAGATGGGCATCGTCGACGACGTGCTGCCCCGCGGACGGCGCAACCAGGCATTCACCATGTACGCCGGGGGCCGGCGCCGCGTGCGTCTGGAGGCCGACTACGCGACGATGCCCACCCGCTACCCGTACACCCTGGTCGTCGGGCAGACCGAGACCGAGGACGCGCTGCGGACGGCGCTGGCCCGGCTCGGGGTGCGCGTCGAATGGGGCGTACGCCTGGTGGACTTCACGCAGGACGCGCGGGCGGTGCACGCCCGGCTGCGCCACGCCGACGGCCGCGAGGAGCGGTGCACGGCGTCCTGGCTGGTGGGCTGCGACGGCGGCCACAGCACCGTACGCAAACGCCTCGGGCTGGAACTCCTCGGCGAGAGCAGCGAGACGTGGATGCTCGCGGACGCCCCGGTCGACACCGACGTGGTGCCCGACAGCATCTACTGGGCCCACACCGGCCGGCAGTCGCTGATGATGGTGCCCTACGCCCGCGACGGGCACTGGCGGCTGCTGGACACCGCACCCGCCGCGCGCGCAGGGGAACCCGGCCGTGCCGAGGAGCAGTTCTCCCGCAAGCTCAGCGCGGGCCTGGGCCACCGGGTACGGGTCGGGGAGGCGTCCTGGACGTCCGTCTTCACCTTCCAGCAGCGGATGGTGGAGCGCATGCAGGACGGTCGCGTCCTCGTGGCCGGCGACGCCGCGCACGTGCACAGCCCCGCCTCCGGACAGGGCATGAACACCGGGATCCAGGAGGCGTACAACCTCGCCTGGAAGCTCGCCATGGTCGAGCAGGGCCACGCGGGACGGGCCCTGCTCGACACGTACAGCGAGGAACGCGTCCCGCTCGGCGCGGCCCTGCTGGGCTCCACCCGCACCGCCACCGCCCTGGTGCAGCTGAAGAACGCGCTCGCGGGAGTCGTCCTGCCCCTCGCCCTGAGCCTGGTGCGCGCGGTACGGCCGCTGCGCCGGGCCGTGCAGCGCAAGGTGCTGGGCGGCATGTCGGGCCTGCGGATCGGCTACCGCACCTCGTCGCTGACCACCGCCGCCCCCTGCTCCCGGCTCGCCGACGCGGGGGCGGTCCTGATGAGCGCCCGCGAACCGGTCCGGGGCCCCGCACCCGGCACCCGCGTCACCGCCGCCCCGGTGCACCACGGGGACGGCCGGGCCTTCCGCGCCGAGCTGCGCGATCCGCGCTGGACGCTGCTGCTCGCCGCCGGCGGCCGCGGGCCCGGTGACGGCCCCGCCGGCGTGGCCGTCACCGCCGCCGCCCAGTACGGCGAGTGGCTGTCGGTCAGGACCGTCGGCGGCAGCGGGCCCGACGGCCCCGCCCCGCTCGCCGACCCGGACCGCCGCCTGCGCGACGCGCTCGGCCTCGTACCCGGCGGGTGGCTCCTCGTCCGCCCCGACGGCTACGCCGCCGCCCGCGGAACCCTGCTGACCCGGCCCGTCCTGCGCCGGGCACTGGCTCCCCTGCGGACCCCCGTCCCGCTCGCCGGCGAGGCACCGCGCGAGCCGGTTCCCGCCATGCCCGCCGCCGCCCACGACCTGGAGGACCGCTGACATGCCCGACCACCACCCCGTCGCCCTGGTGACCGGTGCCACGAGCGGCATCGGCCTGGAGACGGCCCGGCAACTGGGCCGGGCCGGCCACCGGGTCTTCCTGTGCGCCCGCACCGCGAAGGACGTGCAGGACACCGTCGAGGCCCTGCGCGCGGAGGGCCTCGACGCCGCCGGGCAGGCCGCCGACGTGCGGGCACGCGAGTCCGTGACCGCCCTGGTGGCCGCCGCGGTGGAGACGTTCGGACCCGTCGGCGTGCTCGTCAACAACGCGGGGCGCAGCGGCGGCGGCGTCACCGCGGACCTCACCGACGACCTCTGGTACGACGTCATCGACACCAACCTCAACAGCGTGTTCCTGGTGACGCGCGAGGTGCTCAGGAACGGCGGCCTGGCCGGTGCCGCATCCGGCAGGATCATCAACATCGCCTCCACCGCAGGCAAGCAGGGCGTCCTGCTCGGCGCCCCCTACAGCGCCTCCAAGCACGCGGTCGTCGGCTTCACCAAGGCGCTCGGCCGGGAACTCGCACCGAGCGGCGTCACCGTCAACGCGGTCTGCCCCGGCTATGTGGAGACCCCGATGGCCCAGCGGGTGCGCCAGGGGTACGCGGCGGCCTGGGACACCGGCGAGGAGGACGTGCGGTCGCGCTTCGAGGCGAAGATCCCGCTCGGCCGCTACTCCACGCCCGCGGAAGTGGCCTCGCTGGTCGTCTACCTGGCCTCCGAGTCCGCCGCCTCGATCACCGCGCAGGCCCTCAACGTCTGCGGTGGCCTGGGCAATTACTGACCCCTGTCGAGGAAGCGAGGAAGACGTGTACCTGGTGAGAGACGAGCGGGTGCACCGTACGGTGCACTCCGTCGAGGTGGACGCGGGAGCCGGAGTCGTCTACGGGCTGATCGCGGACGTGGTGCGGTGGCCGCTGTACTTTCCGCCGAACGTGTACGTGGAGCGGCTGGAGTTCGACGGCACGCACGAGCGGCTGCGCATGTGGGCCACGGCCAACGGCGAGATCCGCTCGTGGATCTCGCAGCGGGTGCAGGACCCCCGCGCGCGGCGGATCGAGTTCCACCAGACCCGCCCGCAGGAGCCGGTGCGCACCATGCGCGGGACCTGGATCGTGGAGGAACGGCCGGGCGGCACCAGCCGGCTGACGCTGCTGCACGAGTTCACGGTCGCCGGTGACCGCCCCGAGGACGCGGCGTGGGTCGAGCGTGCCTGCGACACCAACTCCCGCTCCGAGCTGGACAGTCTCAAGCGTCTCGCCGAACGCTGGACGCGCCTGGACGATCTCGTGCTGTCCTTCGAGGACTCCGTACGGGTCAAGGGCCCGGCCGAGCTGGTCTACGACTTCCTGTACCGGGCGGCCGACTGGCCCGAGCTGATCCCGCACGTGTCCCGCCTGGACCTGACCGAGGTCAGCCCCGGTGTGCAGGTCATGTCCATGGACACGGTGACGGCCGACGGCAGCGCGCACACCACCGAGTCGGTGCGGATCTGCTTCCCGCACGCCGGGCGCATCGTCTACAAGCAGACGGCCACACCCGGACTGCTGGAGGCGCACACCGGCGAGTGGTCGGTGCTGCCCGACGAGACGGGCGTGACCGTCGTCGCGCAGCACAGCGTGGTGCTCCGCGAGGACGCGGTGGAGCGGCTCCTCGGACCGGGCACCGACCTGGCCGCGGCCCGCCGCCAGGTGCGCCGGGCGCTCGGCCACAACTCCCTCGCCACCCTCGGACTGGCCAAGCGGCACGCGGAGTCGGCGATCCGCACGCTGTGACCCCGTGACACGCGCCGGCGTGGCCCGCGCGGAGCACCCGAGACGATGGCGCGACCCCGGCCCTGCCGGTCCGGTTCCACGAGCACCGAGGAGGCGCAGATGAGCATGGCCCGGACGAACACCGATGCCGCCCCGGCGCGGCCGACCGCCGACGCGCTGGCCGCGCGGCTGCGCGAGGAGGTCGCCGGCCTGCTCGCCGTCCCGTCCGACGCGGTGCACGCCGACCGCCCACTGCCCGAACTCGGCCTGGAACCGGCCCAGATGACGGAACTCGTGCGCGCGGTCTCGCGGTGGCTGCGGCGTCCCGTGCCCGCCTGGACCGTGTGGCAGTACCCCACGCCGGCCGCGCTCGCCGCGCACCTCACCGGTGACGACCGCGCCGCGCGGGCCGCCGCCGGGCGCCGCGCGGCCGGGCACACACCGATCGCGATCGTCGGCCTCGGCTGCCGTCTGCCGGGCGGCATCGGCAGCGCCGACGCGCTGTGGCAACACCTGCTCACCGGCCCCGCCACGGCAGCCGACCACCGGCCCACCGCTGCCGGTTGCTCTACCGAGGGCTGCTCCGCCGACGGCTGCCCCGTCCGCCAGGGCGTTCTGCCGGATGATCCCGGCGGGTTCGACGCGGAGCTGTTCCCCCTGCCGGTCGCCGAGGCCCTGCTGATGGGCCCCCATCAGCGCCTCGCCCTCCAGACCGCGTGGGCCGCGCTGGAGGACGCGCGCCTCGTCCCCGAGACGCTGGCCGCGCGTCGTACCGGTCTGTTCCTCGGGGTCACGGAGCCGGGCTCCCCGGCCACCGGCGCGGACGGCGGCTCCCCGTGCCCCGTGCCCGGCTGGGACGACACGACCACCGCCGCCCGCTTCGCCCGAGCCCTCGGCCTCGACGGCCCCGCGCTCGCCGTCGCCGCGGCGAACGCCTCCGGGCTCGGCGCCGTCCATCTCGCCGTGCGCGCCCTGCGCGAGAGGACAGTGGACCTGGCGCTCGCGGGCGGCGTCCACGCGCCGGCCGGCCCGGCCGCCGACAGGCGCTGCGACGGGCCCGACCCGGTGCGCGGCGCGGGCGGGGGCGTCCTCGTGCTGCGCCGCCTGTCCGACGCGCTCGCCACCGGCGACCGCGTCTACGCCGTGATCCGCGGCACCGCCGTCCACCGCGCCGGCGCCCGCGGGCAGGCGGCGGCCACCGGCGTCCGGGACCGCGCGGACGTGCTGCGCGCCGCCTGGCAGGACGCCGGCATCAGCCCCCGGCGCGTCGCCTACGTCGAGGCGGTCGGCTCCGGCACCCCGCCGGGCGACCTCACCGGGGCCGGGGCCCTCCGTGCCGTCTTCGCCGACGGGCGCGCGGGCGCGCCGCGCATCGGCTCCACCCAAGGCGGCCACCTGCGGGCCGCCGCGGGCACCGTGGGCCTGATGAAGACAGCGCTCGCCCTGTACCACGGCGAGCTGCCCGCCGTACCGCTCGCCGGAGCCGGGGAGGGCCACGACGCGGCCGCCACCGAGCGCACGCCGTGGCCGGGCGACGGCTGCCGCTACGCGGGGGTCGGCGACGACGGCTCGGACGGCGCCCCCGTTCACCTGGCCCTGGAGGAAGCCCCGTACCGGCGGCGGCTGTTCGTACCGCTCGCCGCCGACAGCGCCGACGGCCTGCGCGCGGCCGCCGACGCGCTCACCGGCCGGGCCCGCGCGGGCGGCGCCTGGTACGCGCCCGAACACCTCGGCCGCGCCGCCGGCGCCCACCGTGTCGTCGCCACCGCCGGCCACCCCGGCGACCTCTCCGGCGCGCTGGACACCCACCTCGCGGCCCGCCTCCAGGCCCCCGCCGCCCGGCCGGACGCGCTCGCCTTCTGCTTCTCCGGCCCCGGCTCGCAATGGCACGGCATGGGCCGCGACCTGCTCGGCGAACCCGTCTTCCGGGCCGCCTTCGACGCGTGCGACCAGGCTCTGCGCCCGTACACCGGCTGGTCGGTCACCGAGGAACTCCTCGCGGACCGGGCCGGCCCGCGCCTGGGGCGCACGGACGTCGCCCAGCCCCTCCTGTTCGCCCTGCAGACGGCTCTCGCCCGCACCCTGGGCGAGTGGGGCGCCGAGCCCGGCGTCGTCTTCGGGCAGAGCGTCGGCGAAGTGGCCGCCGCCGTCTTCGCCGGCGCGCTCCCGCTGGACGAGGGCGCCCGGCTGATCGCCGTCTGGTCCCGGCTCGTCACCGAACGCGCAGCCGGCGACGGCGCCCTGACCGTGTGCGAACTCTCCGTCGAGGAAGCCGAGTCGCTGCCCGTGGTACGCGCGGGACGGCTCTCGCTCGCCGGCCACCTCGCCCCCGGACAGGTGTGCCTGTCCGGGCCCCGCGAGGCCGTCGGCACCCTGGAACGCGACCTGGAGGGCCTGGGCGTACGCGCCGTTCGCGTCAACATCGACCACGCCGCGCACAGCGCCCGGCTCGCCCGGCTGGCACCCGAGTTCGAGCGGCGTCTGGGCGCGCTGCGCACCCGCCCCACCGCGGTGCCGTTCTGGTCGACCGCCACCGGCGGCTACGCCGAGGGCACGGACCTCGGTGCCGCGTACTGGGCCCGCAGCATGTGCACCCCGATGCGGCTTGCCGAGGCCACCCGCGCGCTCGCTGGCGGACGCCGCCTGCGGGTCGTCGAGATCACGCCGCACCCCGTGGTGAGCCACTCGCTGCGGCGCGGCCTCGACGCGGTCGGCGGCGACCAGCCGCGCATCCTGAGCACGGGCCGGCGCGGCCAGGGCGCCCGGCAGAGCCTGGAGGACGTGGCCGCCGCGCTGTGGTGCGACGGAGCCGACGTGCGCTGGGGAGCCGTCACCGGCCGGCGCCGGCGCAGCGCCGCACCCCTCCCGGTCGCCCTCACCGTCTCGGGCCGTACCGCGCGGGCCCGCGCCGAGAACGCGGCGCGGCTCGCCGCCAGGCTCGACGGCACCCCCGACGCCGACCTGCCCGACGTCGCGTACACCGCCGCCCGGCACCGCTCCCACCTGGAGTACCGGGCGAGCGTCGTCGCCGCGTCGTCCGCGGAGGCGGCCGGGGCCCTGCGCGCCCTCGCGGACGGCCGGACCCACCGGGGCCTGATCACCGGGCGGGCGGCCGCGGGGCCGGGGCTCGCCGTGCTGTTCACCGGCGAGGGCGATCGACGCCCCGGCGCGGGACGGGGGTTGTACGGCGCGTTCCCGGAGTTCCGGCGGGCGCTGGACGAGGCGTGCGCCGCGCTCGACCCGTATCTGCCGCTGCCGCTGGCGGCCGTGCTGTTCGCCGCCGGGGACGGCCCGGACGCGAAGCTGGTCCACGACCCGCGGTTCGCGCAGCCGGGGCTGTTCGCCGTCGGCGTCGCCTTGTTCCGGCTGTGGCGGCTGTGGGGCGTGGCGCCCGCCGCAGTGGCCGGCCGCGCGGCGGGCGAGATCGCGGCGGCCCACGCGGCGGGGGTGCTGGACCTGGCGGACGCGGCACGGCTGGTGGCGGCACGGGGGCGGCTGACGCGGGCCCGCGAGTGGTCCGGGGCGACAGCGGCGGCGGTGCGGGAGTTCCGGCAGGTCGCGGCCGAGTGCGTGTTCCGTGAGCCGTCGATCGCCTGGGCGTCGACGGTGACGGGCGGTGTCGCGGCGGCCGGTACCGTGGCGGACCCGGAGTACTGGGTGCGGCAGGCGTGCGCCGCGCCGCGGTTCACGGACGCGCTGCGCGCGCTGGAACGTGCGGGCGCGGGCCGGCGGCTGGAGTGCCGTCCGGCCGGGGTGGACGAAGTCCGTTCGCTGACACGGGCGTTGGGCGCGCTGCACGTCGCCGGGCAGGACATCCGCTGGGAGCGGGTCTTCGCGGCCGGCGTCCCGGTGGACCTGCCGGGCCATGCCTTCCGGCGCGCGTCCTGTCCGAGAGTCGCCGCGCGGACTTTGCCCTTGAGCGGATCTTGAGTGAGGATGCAGATCCGGTCTTGAAAGTAGTGCTGGAATTCTGCCAGAACTGTTCCCCATGACAAGGAGGACCGGATGACTGAAACCCCGAACAAGGACCACCACGAGGACGAGGTGCGTGCCAAATTCAAGGAGGCGCTGGCGCGCAAGTCCCAGGCCTCGCAGGCCAAGCACGCGCAGGAAGAGGCGCGCAGCAAGACCAAGAACATGAGCGGTCGCGTGGGCCAGAAGCGGAACTTCCGCCGCAAGGCCGGCTGATCGCGGATCCGTCCGGAAAAAAAGTTGCCGCACCCTGTTTCCGGGGTGCGGCAATTTTTTCCGGCCGCAGGACCGCTTGAGAAGCGCTGGAGAAATGGTCCGGGAATGCCACAGGAGCGCTTCCGGCGCGCTGCGGCCGCGGCGCAGGGGCACCGCACCCTGCGTCGAGAGTGCTTCCGCCCGGACTCGAGGCGGACCGGGCAGGCTCGGCGTACGGGTGCGCACGCGGCGTCCCGTGGACGCGACGAGGGAGCTGACCAACGCCGCCATGACCACGACCGCCGAGACCATCCACCCGCCGGGCACGCCGTCCGGACGGACCGCGGCGGACGCCTTCGCGCGGGCCGCCCGGCTGGAGGCGCTGCTCGGCGACCCGTACGACCCCGCCAATCCGCACGGTCTGCGGGCCCTGTTCGCGGCCGACGCCCGGCGCGTCCCGCCCGCCGAGACCGAGTCACTGCTCGCCGGGACGGGACTCGGCGCCGAGTTCGTCCCCGCCGTCCACGGCGGCCGGCTGACGCGGGCCGATCTGCTGGTGCGCGCCCTGCGCCCGGTCTTCCGGCGCGACGTGGCGCTCGGCTTCGGTTACGGGATCACCTCCCTGTTCGCCGCCGGCGCCGTCTGGGCGGCGGGCGACGCACGGCAGCGCCAGGACGTCGCCGACCTGCTGCTGCGCGGCGGGCGGGCGACGATCCTGCACCATGAGCTCGCGCACGCCAACGCGATCCTGCGCCACGAGTTCAGCGCCCGTGCCACCGCGCGCGGCTACCGGCTCGACGGCCGCAAGGACGTGATCATCAACGCGGCCCGCGCCGATCTCCAGGTCGTCTACGCCCGCACCGGCACCGCCCGCGGCCCGCGCAGCCACTCCGTGTTCCTCCTCGATCCCCGGTGCGCTCCGCCGGGCAGCGTCCGGCACCTGCCGCGCGTCGAACTGCCCGGCATGCGCGGGGCCCTCTTCTCCGGTCTGGAGTTCACCGGCGCGCCGGTGCCGGCCGGGGCGCTCGTCGGCGGCACGGGGGACGGGGTGGGCCTGGCGCTGCGGGTGTTCCAGGTCAACCGCAGCGTGATCTGCGGGCTCGTCACCGCGGCGGCCGGCACGGTGCTGGACGCGGCCGTACGGTCCGCGGCCGGTGGTCGCGGCGCGACCGTCACGGGGCGCCGGCGGGCGCCGCTCGCGGGCGTCTTCGCCGATCTGCTGGCCGCCGACGCCATGTCCATGGTCGTGCTGCGGGCGCTGAGCCTGCTGCCGGACCGGGCCCATCTCTTCGCCGCCGCCGTCAAGTACGTGGTGCCCGACCTGCTGCGGGAGGGCTTGCAGGAACTCGCCACCGTGCTGGGCGCGCGCGGCTTCGACCACGCCGGGCCCGAGCACGGCGCGCTCGACAAACTCGTGCGCGACCTGCCGGTGGCCGGCCTCGGTCACGCGGGCAGCGCGTCCTGCCAGGCGGTGCTCGTCCCGCAGCTGCGGGGTCTGGCCGAACGGTCCTGGTTCGCCGAGGACGAGCCGCCGTCCGGGCTGTTCCGCGCCGACGGCGAACTGCCCGACCTCGACTACCGGTTGCTCGGCATCGCGGGCGGCGGCGACTTCATGGCCGCCTCGCTGGTGGGCAGCGCCGCCCGGCTCGCCGGCGCGCGCGGCGCGCCGGGGGCCCGCGGAGCACTCGCCGGCCTCGCCGAGGCGTTCGTCACCGAACTGCGCGCCCTGCGGGAGCAGTGCCGCCGGCTGCCGGCGTCCGGCACCGCCCTCGCCGGCCCCGCGGCGCTCGTGCTCGCCGACCGCTACACCGGTGTCGTCGCCGCCGCCGCGGTACTCGGGGTCTGGGAGAGCCAGGACGGCACCGACCCCTTCCTCGCCGGCCCGGCCTGGGCCGTCCTCGCCCTGTCCCGGCTCGCCGGCCGGATCGGGGTGCCGGTGCCCACGCTGCCCGCGGGCGTCCAGGAGGAGGTGCTCGGCGAACTGCTGCGCCGCCAACGGGCAGGGCTGGGCTACGACCTCGACGCGGTCGCGCACACGCCGTGACCCCGCGCCCCGCCACCTCAGGGAGGGTCCCATGACGACCCCTGTCCCCACCGGCGCCGGGCGTATCGGCGCCCCCTTCCACGTCAGCGGTCCGGACGCGCCCTGGCACCGGGTGCGCGCGGCGATGGACCGGCACGGCACCGCCGTCGTCCACACCACCTGGGGCGAATGGCTCGCCGCCGTCGTCGCCGAACCCGCGCTGCGTCCGCTGCTCGGCCGCGACTGGCAGCGCTACCGGCGCACCGCCGACCCCACCGTCCGCTACCGTTTCGTCGCCTCCCGCCTCGTCACCAAGTACACGGCCGCCGCCGCCCTGCACACCGAGCCGGTGGAACTCGACCTGGCGTACCGGACCGGCGGCCGGCCGTATCTGCGCGGCCTCGACCAGATCGACGTGAGCCTGACCCACACCGACGACCTGATCGCCGTCGGCATCAGCCGCGTCGGCCGCATCGGCGTCGACGCCGAACCGGCCGGCCGCCGCATGTCGTACGAGTTGCTGGGCCGCACCGTGCTCACCCCCGCCGAACGCGCCGCCCTCGAACCCCTCGCCGACGCCGAACGCGCCGCGGCCATGCTGCGACTGTGGACCCTGAAGGAGGCCTACACCAAGGCGCTGGGGCAGGGACTGCGGCTCGGCTTCGACGAGTTCGGCTTCGACGCGGACGGCAGCGGCCTGGCCGCCCCGGACGGCCGGCCGGTGCGGCGTGACGCGTGGACCTTCGCCACGTACCGCGTCCTCGGCCGCTACGTGCTCAGCGTGGCCCGCCATGACGCGGGGCTGGACAGCTCACCCGACACGGCGGCGCACACCATGCTCGACGAGGGCTTCATGGACGCTGTCGGCGAACTCCTGCCCTGAACTCCCTTACGGGGTGCCTCGGTTGCCCCGTCCGGCCGGGAGCCCGTCCGCCTGGCGGCAATTGACAAACCGACCGTGCTGTTTTTTACTTCGGGGAGTTCAGCCCGCTGCTCGTCTTGACCGGTGCGGAAGAGATGGCCGCGCCAACGAGGGGATGACGATGAACATCCAGGTACTGGGCGCCCTCGCCGCACAGGTGAACGGCATGTCGATCACACCCACCGCCCCCAAACCGCGCCAGGTGCTCGCGCTGCTCGCGCTCCACGCCGGCCACATGGTCCCCGTGGCCGCGCTCACCGAGGAGCTGTGGGGCGAGAACCCGCCGCGCAGCGCGCGCACCACGCTCCAGACGTACGTGCTCCAGCTGCGCGACCTGATCGGCGCGGCCCTCGCCCGGCGGGCCGACGGGGGAGCGGTCAGCGCCAAGGACGTCCTCGTGACCCTGCCGGGCGGCTACCGGCTCGACACCCGTGACGGCCTGCTCGACTTCCGCGAGTTCGAGCGGCGCGCGGGCGCGGGCTACCGGGCCATGGACGCCGGCGACCACGAGGACGCCGCCAGGCGGTTGCGCGAGGCCCTGTCCCTGTGGCACGGCGCGGCGCTCGCCGACGTCCAGGCCGGCGGCCAGATCGCCATGGAGGTCAGGCGTCTGGAAGAGGCCCGCCTGTGCGCCCTGGACCAGCGCATCGAGGCCGACCTGCGGCTCGGCCGGCACCGCGAGCTGCTGTCCGAACTGACGGTCCTGGTCAACCGGTACCGGATGCACGAGAGCCTGCACGGCCAGTTCATGGTGGCGCTGTACCGCTCCGGCCGCCGGGGCGAGGCGCTGAGCGTCTACCGGCGCCTGCACACCGCGATGGTGCGGGAACTGGGCCTCGAACCCTCCCCGGCGCTGGGCCGCTTGCAGCGGTCGATCCTCAGCGCCCACCCCGAGCCGGCGGCCACCGGGCCCGTCGACGTGCCGGCCGGTCACCCCGCGCGGGACCTCCACAGGGCCCAGACCCGCCACCTGGCGGGCCACGCGCTGTGACCGCGACCCCGGCTCCGGCTCAGGTACCGAGGTGGCAGCGCTCGCCGTTGTGGTCGAGGATGATCAGGATCTCGGCGGGGCCCCGGTTGCTGCACCGCACCGGGGCCGCATCCTGGCCGTCCTGGACAGGCCACCACCGACGCCCGCACCGGCATGGACCGCCAACCACCAGCCAGCCGCGTCACCAACCTCTCCGGACAGCACATCTAGCCCGTCGCCAGGGTCAGGGCCGTCATCAGGCACCGGGCCTGCACGTTGAGGTAGTTGCCGTGCCGCAGCAGTGCCTGGACCTGGGCGACGGAGACCCAGCAGAAGTCCGGCGGCAGTGCACGCACCGCCGCCTCGTCCGTCTCCTCCAGCTCGACGATCCGATTGCGGGTCAGCGCATGGTGGAAGCGCCCGCCCTCCTCGGACTGCTCGGTGTCGAACACCACCCGCCCGGCGCGCGGCGCGAGCAGGGTGTCCAGGAACTCGGGGCGGTGCGCTCCCCGTTCGCTGAGATGACGCGTCGAGCACTGCACCGTGGGACCGAACTCGGCCACGTTCAGCGTGCCCGCCTCGACCCTGGCCCGGAGCAGCACGTGCGGCACCCCGCCGACGCGCCGCACCAGCAGGCCGGCGAGCCCCGCCACCGGGGCGAGCAGCGGCTGGGACCAGCGGGCCACCTCGCGCGCCTGCGCCTCCACGGTCACGCCGAGCACGGTGAAGTGGCGGCCGTCGTCCCGCCCGATGCCGTCGCCGGTCCGCCGCCACGGACCGGCCGAGGACTCCAGGACCTCCCGCAACGGCAGCTGCTCCTGGGACAGTTCGTACCGGAACCGGGCGTCGGCCAGGACCGAGAGCACCTCGGTGAGAGAGCACAGGGCGTCGTCCTCGCCCGCCGGGCCCGGCCCGGTGCCGCGGCAGGGGAGCACCTGGGGCGGCAGCGCCGACAGGACCGTACGGCTGTCCATGTTCATCAGGTGGTCGCGGCGCAGCAGCGCCCCGATCTGACGCAGCGACAGCCAGCGGAACCCGTCGAGCGCGGGCACGTCCTCGTCCGTCATCACGACGACGTTGCGGTTCCGCTTGTGCAGGAACCACCAGCCCTGCTCGGACTGGAGCGAGTCGGCGAGCACCCGTGCGCCCCGCCGGTCCCCGGTGAAGTACTCCGTGTACGGCACCCGGCGGCCCCGGTGCACGCCCGTGTAGTTGCTGCGGGTGGCCTGGACGGTCGGTGACATCTGCACCCCGTTGAGGTTTCCCGGCTCCATCTTGGCCTGGAGCAGGCAGTACACCTCGCCGCGGTGCTCCTTGAGCAGAACGCCGAGCACCCCGACCTCGCGCTGCACGATGACGGGCTGGGTCCAGCTGTGCGGCCGGCCCTCCCCGGTGCCGTAGTCGGTGGTGACGCGCAGCCCCGACACGGAGAAGAACCGGCCCGAGGAATGCACCAGGTCTCCGGTGTCCCGGCTGAAGTGCCAGCCCGGCAGCGCCTGGAGCGGTACCCGCCGCACGGTGTGGTGCTGCCCGCGGCGCTGCTCGTCCAGCCACTGGTCGAAGGGGACGTCTCCGGCCGCGGGCGGAGTCGGTGCGGTCGACGATGAGGCCATGCGGGCATCGTCCGGGGCCCGGCTCGAGGCCCGGTCGACGACGGACGGTCGGCCGCTCGACTCCACCGGGCCCGGCGCCCCGCGGCCCCCGTGCTCCGGGCCGCGTCAAGCCCTCCTTGAGGAACCGTCCGCACACTTACCGAACATGAAGGCGCTCATACTGTCAGGGGGGACGGGGTCCCGGCTCCGCCCCTTCACCCACTCGACCGCCAAACAACTGCTGCCCGTGGCCAACAAGCCCGTCCTCGTGCACTGCCTGGAGAACATCCGCGACGCGGGCGTGACCGAGGCGGCCCTCGTCGTCGGCGCGCACGCCGCGGAGATCTCCGGGGTGGTCGGTGACGGTTCGGCGTTCGGACTCGACCTCACCTACCTGCACCAGGACCGCCCGCTCGGCCTCGCCCACTGCGTACAGCTCGCGGGCGACTTCCTCGGCGACGACGACTTCGTCATGTACCTCGCCGACAACGTGCTCGCGGACGGCATCGGGAAGGCCGCCCGCGCCTTCGCCGCCGAGCGCGCCGACGCGCTGCTGCTCGTGCAGCCGGTGGCCGATCCGCGGGCGTACGGAGTGGTCGAGGTCGGTGCCGGCGGCCACGTGCGGCGGCTGGTGGAGAAGCCGGCCGAACCCGCGGGCGACCTCGCCGCGCTCGGCGTGTACTTCTTCACCTCCCGCATCCACGAGGCGGTCGCCGGGCTGCGCCCGAGCGCCCGCGGCGAACTGGAGATCACCGACGCCATCCAGCGTCTCGTCGAGGACGGCGCGCCGGTGCGCGCCGAACGCTACGACGGCTACTGGAAGGACACCGGCCGGGCCGAGGACCTGCTCGACTGCAACCGGGAACTGCTCGCCCGGCTGACCGGTCCCGCCGTGCACGGAGAGGTCGACGGCACCAGCACCCTGAGCGGTCCGGTCGTCATCGAACCGGGAGCCCGCGTGCACGGCAGCCACCTGAAGGGGCCGCTGGTGATCGCCGCCGGGAGCACGGTGACGAACTGCACCGTCGGCCCGTACGTCTCCGTCGGGCGCGACTGCGTCCTGCGGGACACCGTCGTCGCCGACTCCATCCTCCTGGAGGGGGCCGCCGTCGACGGCGTCCCCGGCCTCGACCACTCGATCATCGGCCGCTGGGCCCGGATCGGCCGCTCCGCCGCCTCGGGTCACCAACTGCTCGTCGGGGACCACGCCAACGCGGAGGTGGCGGCGTGACAGCGCGCCGGCTCCACCGGCCCGCGTGCCCGGCTCGACGGGCGCCCGGACCGGACACGAGCGAAAGGCGAGCCGCCCCAAAGAGAGTGGCCGTCGAGCCGCGTGCGCCGCGACCGGGCCCGCCACGGCCCGGCGGCGGCACCCTTCGCGCGCGTCCGGACACCGCCGTGCCCCGGCAGGCCCGGACGGCGGAACTCCCCGGTGAGCGGCGCCGGAGACCGGCGGGCGCGCCGTGCGCGGCCCCCTGACACCGTTCCCCGCCGACCGCCGCCCTGTACCCCCTACAAGGAACTGGAGAGCCATGTCCCGCCGTCTGTTCACCTCGGAGTCCGTGACCGAGGGCCATCCCGACAAGATCGCCGACCAGATCAGCGACGCCATCCTCGACGCGCTGCTGCGCGAGGACCCGGCGGCCCGCGTCGCCGTCGAGACGCTCATCACCACCGGCCAGGTGCACGTGGCCGGCGAGGTCACGACCACGGCGTACGCGGACATCCCGGCCCTGGTGCGCGAGAAGATCCTGGAGATCGGCTACGACGCCTCGCAGAAGGGCTTCGACGGCGCCTCCTGCGGCGTCTCCGTCTCCATCGGCGCCCAGTCCCCGGACATCGCGCAGGGCGTCGACAGCGCGTACGAGAAGCGGGTCGAGGGCGCCTCGGCGGACGCGGCCGACGAGCTGAGCCGGCAGGGGGCGGGCGACCAGGGCCTGATGTTCGGCTACGCCAGCGACGAGACCCCGAACCTGATGCCGCTGCCGATCGAGCTGGCCCACCGTCTCTCGCACCGCCTGGCCGAGGTCCGCAAGGACGGAACGCTTCCCTACCTGCGCCCCGACGGCAAGACCCAGGTCACCATCGAGTACGAGGGCAGCCGGCCGGTCCGGCTCGACACGGTCGTGGTCTCCTCGCAGCACGCGGCCGACATCGACCTGGAAGCGCTGCTCACGCCCGACATCCGGGAGCATGTCGTGGGCCCCGTCCTCGACCGGCTCGCCCGCGACGGGATCAAGCTCGACACCGAGGACTACCGCCTGCTGGTCAACCCGACCGGCCGCTTCGAGATCGGCGGCCCCATGGGCGACGCCGGCCTCACCGGCCGCAAGATCATCATCGACACGTACGGCGGCATGGCCCGGCACGGCGGCGGCGCCTTCTCCGGCAAGGACCCGTCCAAGGTGGACCGCTCCGCCGCCTACGCCATGCGCTGGGTCGCGAAGAACGTCGTCGCGGCCGGCCTCGCCGCCCGCTGCGAGGTCCAGGTCGCCTACGCCATCGGCAAGGCCGAACCGGTCGGTCTGTTCGTCGAGACCTTCGGCACCGCGACCGTCCCGCAGGCGGCCATCGAGCGGGCCATCTCCGAGGTCTTCGACCTGCGCCCGGCCGCCATCATCCGCGACCTCGACCTGCTCCGCCCGGTCTACTCCCGGACCGCCGCCTACGGCCACTTCGGCCGCGAACTGCCCGAATTCACCTGGGAGAAGACCGACCGCGCCGAACGGCTCAAGACCGCCGCCGGGCTCTGACCCGCCCCCACCGACCGACGACCGGCCCGTGCGGGCCGGTCGACCGAACGTCCTCTGCCCCGGCCCACGCGCCCAACGGGAGTGCTCACGTGCGTATCGCGGTCTCCGGCTCGATCGCCATCGACCATCTGACGGTGTTTCCCGGCAGGTTCACGGACCAGCTGATCCCCGGACAGCTGGACCATGTCTCTCTGTCGTTCCTCGTCGACGACCTCGAAGTGCGGTACGGCGGTGCCGCCGCCAACATCGCCTTCGGCCTCGGCGGCCTCGGCCTCGCACCGCTCCTGATCGGCGCGGCCGGTGCCGACTTCGGGCCGTACGAGGTGTGGCTCAAGGACCACGGCGTCGACACCGGCGGCGTCCTGGTCTCCGGCGAGCGGCAGACCGCCCGGTTCATGTGCACCACCGACGCGGACGCCAACCAGATCGCCTCGTTCTGTACGGGCGCGATGGCCGAGGCACGCGACATCGACCTGGCGGCCCTGATCGGGGAGGACCCGGCCGCCGGGCCCGACCTGGTGCTGATCGGGCCCGACGACCCCGAAGCCATGCTCCGCCACACCCGCCAGTGCCGACAGCTCGGCATCCCGTTCGCCGCCGACCCCTCGCAGCAGCTCGCCCGCCTCGACGGCGCTCAGGCACGCGACCTGGTGACCGGTGCTCGCTGGCTCTTTGCCAACGAGTACGAGTCCGCCCTGCTGCTCGAACACACCGGCTGGACCCGTGCGGAGGTCCTCGAACGGGTCGGCACCTGGATCACCACGCTCGGCGAACGCGGCGTCCGCGCCGAACGCGCCGACGGCAGCACCCTCACGGTGCCCGCCGTACCCGGCGTCCCGGTCGCCGATCCGACCGGCGTCGGCGACGCGTTCCGGGCCGGGTTCCTCGCCGCCCTCGCCCGCGGGCTGGGCCTGACGGCCGCGGCCCGGCTCGGCTGCGCGGTCGCGTCCGAGGCGATCCGCACCGTCGGCTCCCAGGCGTACGAGGCCGCCCCCGGCCGGCTCCTCGCCGCCCTCACCACCGCGTACGGCGCCGACGCCGCCGCGGAGATCGCGCCCGCCCTGCCGGCCACCGTGTCCGAAGGGGGCGAGGCGTCGTGACGGGCGCCGAGACCCTGAGGGAGGCGCTCGCCACCCGTGTGGTGGTCGCCGACGGAGCGATGGGCACCATGCTCCAGGCCCAGGACCCGACCCTGGACGACTTCCAGCAGCTGGAGGGCTGCAACGAGATCCTCAACGTCACCCGACCGGATATCGTCCGCTCGGTGCACGAGGCGTATTTCGCGGTCGGTGTCGACTGTGTGGAGACCAATACCTTCGGTGCCAACCACGCGGCCCTCGGCGAGTACGACATCTCCGACCGTGTCCACGAGCTCTCCGCGGCCGGGGCCCGTGTGGCCCGCGAGGTGGCCGATGAGTTCACGGCCCGTGACGGCCGCGCTCGCTGGGTGCTCGGTTCGATGGGGCCCGGCACCAAGCTGCCCACCCTCGGTCACGCCCCGTACCGCACTCTGCGCGACGCCTACCAGGCGAACGCGGAGGGCCTGGTCGAGGGCGGCGCCGACGCCCTCTTGGTGGAGACCACCCAGGACCTGTTGCAGACGAAGGCAGCGGTGCTCGGCGCCCGGCGCGCCCTGGCAGCGGCTGGAGCGGACTTGCCGGTGATCGTCTCGGTGACGGTCGAGACCACCGGCACGATGCTCCTCGGTTCGGAGATCGGCGCGGCGCTGACGGCTCTGGAGCCGCTGGGCATCGACATGATCGGTCTGAACTGCGCCACCGGTCCGGCCGAGATGAGCGAGCATCTGCGCTATCTCGCCCGCAACGCGCGCGTCCCGTTGTCCTGTATGCCGAACGCCGGTCTGCCGGTCCTGGGCAAGGACGGCGCCCACTACCCACTCTCGCCCGGTGAACTGGCGGAAGCCCAGGGGACGTTCGTGCGGGAGAACGGGGTGTCACTGGTCGGCGGGTGCTGCGGTACGACCCCCGAACACCTGCGTCAGGTGGTGGAGCGCGTGCGGGGTCTGGCCCCGTCGGCGCGTGATCCGCGTCCGGAGGCAGGGGCGGCGTCGTTGTATCAGTCGGTGCCGTTCCGGCAGGACACCTCGTATCTGGCGATCGGGGAACGGACGAACGCGAACGGGTCGAAGAAGTTCCGTGAGGCGATGCTGGAGGCCCGCTGGGACGACTGTGTGGAGATCGCGCGGGAGCAGATCCGCGAGGGCGCGCACATGCTGGATCTGTGTGTGGACTACGTCGGTCGTGACGGTGTGGCGGACATGGCGGAGCTGGCCGGGCGGCTGGCGACGGCGTCGACGCTGCCGATCGTGCTGGATTCCACCGAGGTCGATGTCATCGAGGCGGGTCTGGAGCGCCTGGGCGGCCGCGCGGTGATCAATTCGGTGAACTACGAGGACGGGGACGGTCCCGAGTCGCGGTTCGCGAGGGTCACGGCGCTGGCGCGGGAGCATGGTGCGGCGTTGATCGCGTTGACGATCGACGAGGAGGGTCAGGCCCGCACGGCCGGGCACAAGGTCGCGATCGCGGAGCGTCTGATCGCGGATCTGACCGGGAACTGGGGGATCCGCGAGTCGGACATCCTGATCGACACGCTGACGTTCACGATCTGCACGGGTCAGGAGGAGTCCCGCGGGGACGGTGTCGCCACGATCGAGGCGATCCGCGAGCTCAAGCGCCGTCATCCGCGGGTGCAGACCACGCTCGGGTTGTCGAACATCTCCTTTGGTCTGAACCCGGCCGCCCGCATCCTCCTCAACAGCGTCTTCCTGGACGAGTGTGTGAAGGCGGGCCTGGACTCGGCGATCGTGCACGCCTCGAAGATCCTCCCCATCGCGCGTTTCAGCGAGGAAGAGGTGCAGACGGCGCTCGACCTCATCTACGACCGCCGCGCCGAGGGCTACGACCCGCTGCAGAAGCTGATGCAGCTGTTCGAGGGCGCGACGGCGAAGTCGCTGAAGGCGGGCAAGGCCGAGGAGCTGGCGGCGCTGCCGCTGGAGGAGCGGCTCAAGCGGCGGATCATCGACGGTGAGCGCAACGGTCTGGAGGCCGACCTGGACGCCGCGCTCCGGGAGCGTCCCGCTCTGGACATCGTCAACGAGACGCTGCTGGACGGGATGAAGGTCGTCGGGGAGCTGTTCGGTTCGGGGCAGATGCAGTTGCCGTTCGTGCTGCAGTCGGCCGAGGTGATGAAGGCCGCGGTGGCCCATCTGGAGCCGCACATGGAGAAGTCGGACGCGGACGGCAAGGGCACCATCGTGTTGGCCACCGTGCGCGGTGACGTCCATGACATCGGCAAGAACCTGGTCGACATCATCCTGTCGAACAACGGCTACAACGTGGTCAATCTGGGCATCAAGCAGCCGGTCTCCGCGATCCTGGAGGCCGCCGAGGAGCATCGCGCGGACGTGATCGGGATGTCCGGGCTGCTGGTGAAGTCCACGGTGATCATGAAGGAGAACCTGGAGGAGCTCAACCAGCGCGACCTGGCCGGCACCTACCCCGTCATCCTCGGCGGCGCCGCCCTCACCCGCGCCTACGTCGAGCAGGACCTCCACGAGATCTACCAGGGCGAGGTCCGCTACGCCCGTGACGCGTTCGAGGGTCTGCGTCTGATGGACGCGTTGATCGGCGTCAAGCGGGGCGTGCCCGGCGCGAAACTGCCCGAACTGAAGCAGCGGCGGGTAGCCGCGCGGCGGGCGGTCCCGGAGGAGCCCGCGGAGGCCGGCCGCTCCGACGTCGCCACCGACAACCCCGTGCCGGCACCACCGTTCTGGGGCACCCGTGTCGTCAAGGGCATCCAGCTCAGGGAGTACGCCTCCTGGCTCGACGAGGGCGCCCTGTTCAAGGGCCAGTGGGGGCTCAAGGGCGAGACCATCGAGGGCGAGGGGCGGCCCCGGCTGCGCATGTGGCTCGACCGGCTGCTGACGGGGAACCTGCTGGAAGCGGCCGTGGTCCACGGCTACTTCCCCTGCGTCTCGAAGGACGACGACCTGATCGTCCTGGACGAACACGGCAACGAGCGCACCCGGTTCACCTTCCCCCGCCAGCGCCGCGGCCGGCGCCTGTGCCTGGCCGACTTCTTCCGCCCGCAGGAGTCGGGGGAGACCGATGTCGTCGGCTTCCAGGTCGTCACCGTCGGCTCCCGCATCGGCGCGGAGACCGCCAAGCTGTTCGAGGCCGACGCCTACCGCGACTACCTCGAACTGCACGGCCTGTCCGTCCAGTTGGCCGAGGCACTGGCCGAGTACTGGCACGCCCGCGTGCGTGGCGAACTCGGCATCGGCGGCAGCGACCCGGCCGCCATGGAGGGCATGTTCCGCACGGAGTACCAGGGCTGCCGCTACTCGTTCGGCTACCCGGCCTGCCCGGACCTGGAGGACCGCGCCAAGATCGCCGAGCTGCTGCGGCCCGAGCGGATCGGCGTCCACCTCTCCGAGGAGTTCCAGCTCCACCCGGAGCAGTCCACCGACGCCCTCGTCGTCCACCACCCCGAGGCCGGCTACTTCAACGCGGGAGGCCGCGCATGACGACGTTCTCCTTCGAGTTCTTCCCGCCGAAGACGGCCGCGGGCGAGCAGGCGCTGTGGCGGGCCGTCCGCCGCATCGAACCACTGGCGCCCGACTTCGTGTCCGTCACCTACGGCGCGGGCGGATCCTCGCGGGAGCGCACCATCCAGCTCACCCAGCGGATGGTGACCGAGACGACGCTGCGCCCCGTGGCACACCTGACCGCCGTCGGGCACTCGACTGCCGAACTGCGCCGCATCATCGGCCAGTACGCGGACGCCGGGGTGCGCGACGTGCTCGTCCTGCGCGGCGACCCGCCCGGCGACCCGAGGGGGCCGTGGCAGCCGCACCCCGAGGGCCTCACCCACGCCTGCCAACTGGTCGAACTGGTGCGGTCGCTCGGGCAGTTCACCATCGGGGTGGCGGCGTTCCCGGAGAGGCACCCGCGCTCGCCCGACTGGGACAGCGACATCCGGCACTTCGTGGCCAAGTGCCGCGCGGGCGCGGACTACGCGATCACCCAGATGTTCTTCGACGTCGAGGACTACCTGCGGCTGCGCGACCGTGTCGAGGCGGCCGGCTGTACGACGCCGATCATCCCGGAGATCATGCCGGCCACGGACGTCCGGCAGATCCGGCGCTTCGCCGAACTCTCCGACGCGGCCTTCCCGGAGGACCTGGCCCACCGCCTCGAAGCCGCCCGCGAGCGGCCCGACGACGCATACCGGATCGGGGTCGAGCACGCCACCGCCATGGCGGACCGGCTGCTCGCCGAGGGCGCCCCCGGCCTGCACTACATCACGCTCAACAAGTCCACGGCAGCCTTGGACATCCACCGCAACGTACTGAGCCGCTCAAGGAGCCTCCATGCCCGCTGAGTTCACCGACTTCAAGGTCGCCGACCTGTCCCTGGCCGAGTTCGGCCGCAAGGAGATCACCCTCGCCGAGCACGAGATGCCCGGCCTGATGGCGATCCGCAAGGAGTACGCCGGGAGCCGGCCGCTGGCCGGCGCCCGGATCACCGGTTCCCTGCACATGACCGTGCAGACCGCCGTGCTGATCGAGACCCTGGTCGCCCTCGGCGCCGAGGTCCGCTGGGCGTCCTGCAACATCTTCTCCACCCAGGACCACGCGGCCGCCGCCATCGCCGTCGGCCCGGACGGCACCCCGGACAACCCTCGGGGCGTCCCGGTCTTCGCCTGGAAGGGCGAGACCCTGGAGGAGTACTGGTGGTGCACCGAGCAGGCGCTGACCTGGCCGGACAGCCCCACCGGCGGCCCGAACATGATCCTGGACGACGGCGGCGACGCCACCCTCCTCGTCCACAAGGGCGTCGAATACCGCAAGACCGGTGAGCTGCCGCCGGCCGACAACGAGGAACTGGCCGCCGTGGCCGCCCTGCTGAAGGCGAGCAACCTCGACTGGACCGGCATCGCCTCCGAGATCCGCGGGGTGACGGAGGAGACCACGACGGGTGTGCACCGGTTGTACGAGATGCAGCGTGACGGTGTGCTGCTGTTCCCGGCGATCAATGTGAACGACGCGGTGACGAAGTCGAAGTTCGACAACAAGTACGGGTGCCGGCATTCGCTGGTGGACGGCATCAACCGTGCGACGGACGTGCTGATCGGCGGGAAGACCGCTGTGGTGTGCGGGTACGGTGATGTGGGCAAGGGGTGTGCGGAGTCCCTGCGGGGGCAGGGCGCGCGGGTGATCGTCACCGAGATCGACCCGATCTGCGCGCTGCAGGCGGCGATGGACGGTTATCAGGTGACGACGCTGGACGAGGTCGTCGAGACGGCGGACATCTTCGTCACCACGACGGGCAACAAGGACATCATCATGGCCTCGGACATGGCCAGGATGAAGCACCAGGCGATCGTGGGGAACATCGGTCACTTCGACAACGAGATCGACATGGCCGGTCTGGCGCGGGTTCCGGGCATCGTCAAGGACGAGGTCAAGCCGCAGGTCCACACGTGGACGTTCCCGGACGGCAAGGTGATCATCGTGCTGTCCGAGGGCCGTCTGCTGAACCTGGGCAACGCGACCGGGCACCCGTCGTTCGTGATGTCGAACTCCTTCGCGGACCAGACGCTGGCGCAGATCGAGCTGTTCACCAAGCCCGACCAGTACCCGACCGGCGTGTACACGCTGCCCAAGCACCTGGACGAGAAGGTCGCCCGTCTCCACCTCGACGCCCTCGGCGTCAAGCTGACCACGCTGCGCCCGGAGCAGGCGGCGTACATCGGAGTCGAGGTCGAGGGCCCGTACAAGCCGGACCACTACCGCTACTGACCGCACGACCATCGACCGCGCGGAGCGGCCGGACGCGGCGAACCCCGCCGGCCGGCCGCTCCGCGCTGGTCCCTACAGGGCCGCCTCCCGCGCCAGGCAGGTCTCGTAGTCCGGCAGAATGCCCGCCTCCAGAGCCCCGGCCAGCGAGGGAGCCGCGACATCGCGCTCGGACAGCACCGGTTCGACGTCGTCGAGCCTGACGGGCAGGCCGAGCGCCGGGTCCAGCGGGGAGACCGCCAGCTCGTTCTCCGCCACGTACGGACCGGACATGAGGTACACCATCGTGGTGTCGTCCTCCAGCGCCACGAACACATGGCCCACGCCGACCGGCAGATACGTCGACCGGAAGCTCTCCCCGCCGAGCTGGACGGTGTCCCACTTTCCGAAGGTGGGCGAGCCGACCCGCAGGTCGACGACGAAGTCGAGCGCCCGGCCCCGCCCGCAGTAGACGTGCTTGGCCATGCCGGGAGGCGTCGAGGTGAAGTGCACACCGCGCACCACACCGCGGCGCGAGTGGCTCTGGCAGGTCTGGAAGACGGGGAAGGAGTGCCCGGTCGTCTCCGTGAACTGCGGTTGCTGATACGTGGTCACGAACAGGCCGCGACTGTCCGGGAACACCGTGGGGGTGAACTCGTAGGCGCCCTCGACGGCGAGTTCCCGGACGGTCGTGGGCGCGGTCGCGCCGATGGGTCGAGTCGTCATCGCGGAGACCGGCGATCCGTTCACTCGCCCCACTTCAGGTAGATGACCGGCGGCTCGCGGCCGGGCAGCTGGCGCAACGGCGCGTGGTCCAGGCCGAAGACCTCCCGCAGCGCGGTGGTCTCACCGGGCCACTTGGGGTGGGCCAGCTCGTCGAACGCGAGGATGCTCCCCTTGGTCAGATGCGGCCGGATCGCCTCCAGCAGTTCCCTGGTCGGCTGGTAGAGATCCAGGTCGAAGTAGGCCATGGCGATGACCGTCTCCGGGTTGTCCGCCAGGTACTGCGGCACCGTCTCGCGTACGTCGCCCTGGACGACGAAGGAACGCTGCGTGTGCCCGAAGGGCTCGCCGGCCTCGTGCGCCGCCAGGACCTCGCGCAGATGGCCGACCTCGTCCTCCGGCACCGCGAAGCGTCCGGGATGGGCGCTCGTGCTGACCTTGTCCACGTCGTCGATGTCGTCGGGGAAGCCCGTGAAGGTGTCGAAGCCGATGATGCGGCGCAGCGAGTTGTACGGCTCGTAGATGCTGCGCAGGGCCGTGAGCGTGGCCAGGTGACGGCCGTGCAGTACCCCGAACTCCATGATGACGCCCGGTATCTCGGGCAGCATCCGGTACAGCGCGTCCATGCTGAGCAGATCGGCGAGCTGATGGCGGCGCAGATAGACGGGCAGGTTGTCGATCAGGTACTTCGGAGGGATGGGGCTGTCCACGAGGAGCTTGGTGAGCCGCTCACGCGCGTCCCGTTCCTGCTCCGACTCGTGGGGAACGATGCGCGGGTCGGTGAAGCCGTCCTTGGCCATGAGGGGCCGTTCCTTTCGCCAGTGGTTCAGAAGAACCGGAACGTGGTCACTTGCCGGGGGGCCGGTCCCCGCGAACCGCCGGAGGGGACCGGCGGGGGAGTCCGCACGGCGCCGCGCCACTGCGCGTACCGACTCCCCCCGGCGAACCCCGAGGATCGTTGCACGGGGTGCGTGACAGGAACAGCCGGATCAGTCGCGGATCGAGCCGTCCTCCAGCCGCACCGTGCGGCCGTTGAACCGCCTTTCGAGCATGCGGTCGTGGGAGACGACGACCAGTGCCCCGCGGTAGTGCGACAGGGCCTCTTCGAGGTCCTCCACCAGCGCCGGCGACAGATGGTTCGTCGGCTCGTCGAGCACCAGCAGGTCCACCGGCTCGTGCAGGAGACGGGCCAGGGCGAGCCGCCGGCGCTGGCCGACGGAGAGCCGGCCCACCGCGGTGGCCAGATCCGACGGCCGGAACAGCCCGAGGCCCAGCAGCGCCCCGCGATGTGCCTCGGCGTCACCGGGCAGCCCCTGGCTGAACGCCTCCAGGAGGCTGAGTCCGGGCGAGGTCACCGGGGTCTCCTGCGGCAGCCAGCCGGTGCGCGCCGGATGGACGCTCGTGCCCCGGTCCGGTTCCAGGTCCCCGACCAGCACCCGCAGCAGGGTGCTCTTGCCGGCTCCGTTCGGACCCGTGATCAGCACGCGCTCCGCCGGGCGCACCTCGAAGTCCGGCACGTGCAGCCGGTCCGCCACCTCGACGTGGTACAGCCCGGCGACCACCGAGGTGCCCGCGGCGTCACCGCCCTGGATCCGGGGGGCGAAGCGCATCGGCCTGGGCGGGCGGGGGACCGGGTTCTCCTCCAGCCGGCGCAGCCGCTCCTTGGCGTTGCGCACGCGCGCCGAGATCTGCTTCTCCACACTGCGCTGGTGACGGCCGTTCGTCCGGTCGGTGTTGCCCCGCGGCCCGGCGGCCGCGTGGTCCGCCGCGGCGCGCGTCAGCTCGCGCTGGCGGGCCAGGTCCTCCTTCCACTCCTGGTGCTGCTGCTCCCAGCGCAGTCGCGCCGCCGCCTTGGCCTTCACATAGCCGGCGTAACCACCGCTGTGCCGGTGGATGGTGTGCTGTTCGCCGTCGACGTCCCACAGGGCCGTCGCGACCCGCTCCAGGAAGACGCGGTCGTGGGAGACGACCAGGACGCTGCCGCGGTGGGAGCGCAGGTGCTCCTCCAGCCATTCCAGCGCGCTCCGGTCCAGGTGGTTGGTGGGCTCGTCGAGCAGCATCAGCTGCGGTGCGGCGGCCAGCACACAGGCCAGGCCCAACCGCGCCTGCTCACCGCCGGACAGGCTGGCCAGCCGCCGTGTGGTGTCCACGGACGCCAGGCCCAGGCCGTGCATGGCGGCCTGCACGCGGGCGTCGGCCGCGTAGCCGTCGCGCGCCTCGAAGGCCTCCATGAGATTGCCGTACTCGGCCAGCAGGTCCGTGAGTTCGTCACCGTCCGCCTCGGCCATCGCCGCTTCGCAGCGGCGCAGTTCCTGCTCCAGCGCGCGCAGTTCGGCGAGGGCGTGGTCGATGGCGTCCCGCACGGTGTCGTCGGGTGCCAGCTCGGGTGTCTGCGGCAGGTAGCCGGTGCCGCCGGGGGCACGCACCAGCACCCGGCCCGCGTCGGGCTTGTCCAGCCCGGCGAGCAGCCGCAGCAGGGAGGACTTGCCGCAGCCGTTCTCCCCGATGACGCCGATGCGTTCGCCGAGGGCGACGGACTGGTGCACGCCGTCCAGCAGGCGGCGGTTGCCGCGGGTGAGCTGGATGTCGTCCAGGACGACCTGGAAGCCGCCCGGCGACTGGGCGTCCGGTGCCGCCGGGCGCTCCTCGACGAGGGCGGGGGAAGAGGAAGTGGAGGGGGAGTTATGCATGAGTACGCACGCCGTTTCATCCGTGGGCCCGAAAGGTCGACCGAGGGCGAGCACTGCTCGAACGGGTTGCCGGAGAAAGGCATGACCGCATGGCGCAGGACACGGAACAGAAGGCTGTCGTGACAGACCAGTGCGGTGCTTGAACGACGCTGGAGGGCCGCTGGAGGAGCGGCGCGCGCCGTGCCTGTGGCGCCCGGAGCCTGAAGTGCTCGCGGGGGCGGCGTCAGATGTAGTAGAAGCCTGCGGCGGCGAAAGCGGTAATCACGCATTGGATCTTAGCAGAGATCCCGATGCGGCGGGACGCCATCCGGACGGAACCGGCCAAGCCCCGATCGTTTTCGGCACCCGTGGCGGCGGGCAGACGCGCACTCGCGCCCGCGCTCGTTCTTCCCGGCGAACCGCCCAGCACCGAAATGAGCACAGCCCTATGTTCCGTCGCCACATCGCGATGATCGGCAGCCCCATCGTCAGCCACGTCCTGCCCGGCATCGAGGTCATCCGGGAACTCGTCGCGCGGGGGCACCGGGTGACGTACGCCGACGCCCCCAACGTCGCCGACCTGATCCGGTCCACCGGCGCCGAGTTCGTCCCCTGCCCCACCACCCTGCCCGTCGCCGACAACGACTGGCCGCACGACCCGATCGCGGCGGCCTCCCTCTTCCTCGACGACGCGATGCAGGCCCTGCCCCGGCTGCGCGCCCACTACGACGAGGACCCCGCCGACCTCTACCTCTACGACATCGGCTCCTTCGCGGGCCGCGCCCTCGCCGAGGCGCACCGCCGCCCGCTGGTGCAGCTGTCCCCGAGCTACGTGGCCTGGAAGGGCTACCAGGACGAGGTCGGGGACCTGCTGAATCAGCTGCCGGGCGCCGACGCGTACCGGCGGCGGTTCGCGTCCTGGCTGGCCGGGTGCGGCGCGACCACGCTGGACGTGGACACCTTCACCGGCATGCCCGCCCGCACCGTCGCCCTGATCAGCAGGGCCATGCAGCCCCACGCGGACCGCGTGGACGGCGGCGCCGTGACCTTCGTCGGCCCCTGCCTGGGGGACCGCAGCGAGCAGGGCGGCTGGACCCGGCCGCCGGGCGCCCGGAAGGTGCTGCTGGTCTCCCCCGGCTCCGCCTACACACCGCCCCCGGAGTTCTTCCGCGAGTGCCTGGCGGCCTTCGGCCCGCTGGCCGGCTGGCACGTGGTCCTCCAGATCGGCAGGCGGACCGACGCGCGGGAGCTCGGGGAGATCCCGCCCAACGTCGAGGTGCACCACTGGGTGCCGCAACTCGCGATCCTGGAGCAGGCCGACGCCTTCGTCACCCACGCCGGCATGGGTGGCAGCAGCGAGGGGCTGTACACCGGCGTGCCCATGATCGCCGTGCCGCTGGGCGCCGAGCAGTCCGGCAACGCCGACCGGCTCGTCGCGCTCGGCGTGGCCCGCCGTATCGACACCGCGGACGCCACCGCCGATACTCTGCGCACGGCGCTGCTGGAGCTGACCGCCGACCCGGAGGTCCGCCGGCGCTCGGACGCGCTGCGCGCCGAGGTGCGGGCCGAGGGCGGCACCCGGCGGGCCGCCGACATCATCGAGTCCGCCCTGCCCTAGGGGCTTTCGGCTGGATCAGGCCGGATCAGGGAGCGGCGCCGGGGCCCGCGGGTCCGGCAAGATCCAGCGGGAGGTCCCGGCGCCCCCTGCCCGCTCGGGCCGCCTCGGGGCTGCGGCGACGGGCCCCACGCTGCGCCACGAGGAGGAACTGCCATGGACAGGGTACGGATGGGCGTGCTGGGCTGCGCCGACATAGCCTGGCGGCGCATGCTGCCCGCGCTCGCCTGCCATCCCGGCGTCGAGGTGGTCGCGATCGGGAGCCGGGACGCGGCCAAGGCGGCCGTGTTCGCCCGGCGGTTCGGCGGCGAGCCGGTGACCGGGTACGAGGCCGTGCTCGACCGGTGCGACCTCGACGCCGTCTACATCCCGCTGCCACCCGCGCTCAACGCCGAGTGGACCCGGCGGGCACTGGAGGCGGACAAGCACGTCCTGTGCGAGAAACCCATGACCGTCTCCGCACGGCAGGCGGCCGAACTCCGGGACCTCGCCCGCGCCCGCGCCCGCGCCCTGTTCGAGAACTACATGTTCCTCTGCCATCCCCAGCACCGGGTGGTCGACGACCTGGTCGCCGCCGGAAGGATCGGTGAAATCCGTTCCCTGACAGCTGACTTCACCATTCCCGGCAAACTGCCCGGCGACATACGCCACCGCCGGGACCTGGGCGGGGGCGCGCTCACCGGCGTCGGCGGCTATCCGCTGCGCACCGCCCTGCGCTACCTCGGCCCCGGCCTGCGGGTCGTCGGCGCGCATCTGAAGCGGGACGCGCGCACCGGCGTCGACACCGGCGGGGCGGCGCTGCTCGCCGCGCCCGGCGGCGCCGTGGCCCACCTCGGGTTCGGACTGGAACACGCCTACCGCGGCCGCTACGAACTGACCGGGTCCACCGGACGCATCGTCGTCCCCAGGGCCTACACACCGCCCCCGGACCACACCGCCGTCGTCCGCCTCGAACGGGACGGATCCCACGAGGAGTTCGCCGTGCCCCCGCACGACCAGTTCCGCTCCGTGCTGACGGCCTTCGCCGAGGGCATCCGCTCGGGCACCCCGTCCCCGCTCACCGGCCGGGCCCTGACGGACCAGGCCGCGCTGGCCGAGGACGTCTACGCGGCCGCGCGGCGCGGCGGCTGACGGCCCGCGCTCGTCAGCGCGCCGGTGCCCGGCGCCGGGCGACCGCCGCCACGACGTCGTCGACGGCCCGGCTCAGCGGGACCTCGGGCCGCCAACCGGTCACGTCCCGGAAGGCCGAGGAGTCGACCCGGAGGTCGTGGAAGTCGCCCGTCTCGGCGTACTCGGGCGGGGCCACCGACCGCACCGGGACCGGCGGGCGGCCGGTGTGGCGGGCCGCGCTGGCGGCGATGGCCCGGAACAGCTCGCCGAGCCCGACGACGTGCCCGCCGACCGCGCAGGCCCGGCCGTCGAGGTCCGCCGCGTGGTCCAGCGCGGTGACGAGCGCGCGGGCCGCGTCGGTCACATCGAGGAACTCGCGCCGCACGGCGCCGTCGTGCCACAGGGTGAGGGCCTCGCCCGCCAGGGCCCGGCCGGCCATCGCGGGGGCCACGCCCGCTTCGCTGCCGACCGTGGTGGGCAGGCGCAGCGCGATACCGCGGACGGTGCCACGGAGCGCGGCATCGAGCAGGTGCCGCTCCGCGGCGGCCTTCTGCCGGGCGTAGGCGCTGCGCGGGGGGCCGCCGTCCGTCACCTGGTTGGTGCTGGCGAGGACGACCGTGGGGGCCGGCCGCCCGCCGGAGGGCGCCGCGCAGCGTTCGACCACCTCGCGCACCAGGTCCACGTTCACCCGCTCCGTCTGCGGGTCCGAGGCGGCCGACCGCCACGAGCCCCGCCCCGTCATGCGGGCCACCAGGTGGATCACCGCGTCGGCGCCCCGGACGGCCTCGGCGACGGCGTCCGGCGCGGTGAGGTCGGTCCGCATCACCGCCGTCTCCGCGCGGCCGCCGGCCGGCACGGTGAACGGGCCGCGCGCCACGGCGCGCAACCGCACCGGACGGCAGGCGAGTTCCCGGACCACGGCCGATCCGATGTACCCGGAGGCGCCCAGGACGACGATCAGGGGACGGCGGGAGGTGTCCCGCCCGGTGCCGGGGGAAAGGGGACCGGCCATTGCTGCTGCCTCTTTTCGTGGGGTGCCGCCGCGCCCCGCCCTCGAGAGAGACTCGTCCCCCTGTCCAGGGAGGATCGCCTCGCGTAGGCAGAACGCGGCCGCCTCGGCAGAATCACCGACCGTCCGTCGGTTGTTTTCGAGTCTGGGGAGTCGGCTCATGCGTGTGCTCATCGCGGCTTTCGCACACACCTCGCACTTTCACGGCATGGTGCCCCTCGCGGGGGCGCTGCGTGCCGCGGGACACGATGTGCGCGTGGCCAGTCAGCCCGGCTTCGCGGACGAGATCACCGGCGCCGGGCTCACGGCCGTACCCGTGGGGGCGGACCACCGGCTGATGGAGGCGATGCAGGAGAAGGGCGCGGAGATCCAGCGGTACTCCGCGGACATCGACCTGTCCCGCCCCGAAGTCTTCGACTGGGACTACGTGTTCCGTCTGTACGACCTGTCGGTGCCCTACTTCTACTCGGTGATCAACGACGAGTCGTTCGTCCGGGAGCTGGTCGGGTACGCCCGCCGGTGGCAGCCGGACCTGGTGCTGTGGGAGCCGTACACGTTCGCCGGGGCCATCGCGGCGCGGGCGTGCGGCGCCGCCCACGCCCGTGTGCTCGGCGCGAGCGACCTGAACGCCTACTTCCGCCGGACGTTCCTCGACCGGCTCGCCGAGCAGCCCGCCGGACGGCGCCCCGACCCGCTGCGGGAGTGGCTGGCGGACGCCGCCGGGCGCCACGGGGTGCCGTTCGACGAGGAGCTGGTGGTCGGCCAGTGGAGCGTCGACCTGCTGCCCGAGCGGTTCCGGCTCGACCTGTCGCTGCCGACGGTGCCGCTGCGGTACGTGCCGTACAACGGCCGGGCCGTCGTGCCGGACTGGCTGCGCACGGCCGGGCCCCGGCGCCGGGTGTGCCTGACGACGGGCTCCACGGGGACCGGCTTCACCGCCGACCCGGCCGTCTTCCACCGTTACCTCCGGGTGCTCGCGCAGGTCGACGCGGAGATCGTCGTCACCGCCGACGCCGCCGCCCTGCGGGCGGTCGGCCCCCTGCCGGACAACGTCCGGGTCGTCGGCTTCGCCCCGCTGGACGTCCTGTTGCAGACGTGCGCGGCGGTGGTCCACCACGGTGGCTTCGGCACCTGGTCGACCGCCCTGTACCACGGGGTGCCGCAGGTCATGGTGCCGTTCATCTGGGACACCGTCCTGCGGGCGCAGCAGACGGCCGCCGCCGGCGCCGGCCTGTTCCTGCGGGAGGGCGAGGTGACCGCCGAGGGCCTGCGGGACAGCGTGGCGCGGGTGCTCGCCGAACCCTCCTTCCTCGACGGGGCCCGCCGGCTGCGGGGCGAGGCCCGCGCGGAGAGCAGCCCCCACGACGTGGTGCCGGTGCTGGAGGAACTCACCGGCAGGCACAGGGCCGCCGTGCCCGTGGCGGCGGCCGCGGGCTGAGCCGCGGGGCACGCTCACGCCGGAGCGTCCGCGCCCAGCAGGCCCCGGTACGCCCCCCAGCCGTCGGCGACGTCCTGCTCCATCTGGTTCAGCCGGGCCGTCACGACCTGGTCGAATCCGTCGAGGAAGAACTCGTCGCCGGGCCGCGGCTCGATATGCGGATTGCTCTCGACGAACGCGCGGACGACGTCGTGCAGGCTCCTGTCCGGGGTGACGCGTCCGGCGATGTAGCGGTCCGCGCCGGCCAGGCCGGGGAAGCCCGACTCGCGGTAGAGGTACACGTCGCCCAAAAGGTCGACCTGCACCGCGATCTGCGGGTGCGCGGAACCGCGCATGGCCGCCGGGGTGATGCGCGGCAGCCGGGCGTCCACCCCGCTGCGCAGGCTCTCCAGGGCGTACCCCAGATCGATGTGCAGCGAGGGCGTCCGCTCCCGCGCGTACGCGGTGAAGTCCCGCAGCGCGTCGCGCAGCCGGGCGCGCTCGTCGGCCGCGAGCCGGCCGTCGTCCCGCCCGCTGTAGTCCTCGCGCACCGTCACGAAGTCGAGAGGACGGCCGGGGGAGCGCTCGTCCAGGCCGGCCACGAAGTCCACGAGGTCCATGAGCCGGTCGGCCCGGCCGGGCAGGATGATGTAGTTGAGGCCGAGCCGCGTCGGGGCGCCGTGCTCCGCCCGCCTCTCCATGTACGCGCCCAGGTTCTCCCTGACCCGCCCGAAGGCGCGCGGCTTGGTCGTGGTGGCTTCGTACTCCTCGTCGCTCAGCCCGTACAGCGAGGTGCGGATCGCGTGCAGCGACCACAGCCCCGGCTGGCGCTCCAGCGTGCGGTCGGTGAGCGCGTAGGCGTTGGTGTACAGCGTCATGTCGAGGCCGCGCCGGCCGCCGCGCGCCGCGAGTTCGCCCAGCCCCGGATTGGTGAGCGGTTCCAGCCCGCCGGAGAAGTAGACCGTCGAGGGCTGTGTCTCGGGCACCTCGTCGATGACGGACGCGAACATGGCGTTGCCCGCCTTGAGCGCGGACGTCTCGTAGCGCGCGCCGGTGACGCGCACACAGAAGTGGCAGCGGAACATGCAGGTCGGCCCCGGATACAGACCGACGCTGTAGGGGAAGGCCGGGCGGCCGTGTACCGCGGCGTCGAGCGCGCCCGTCCGCTCCAGCGGCAGGATGGTGTTGGTCCAGTACTTCCCCTGCGGGCCCCGCTGCACGGCCGTGCTCAGCTCGGGTACCCGGTGGAAGAGACCGAGCAGCGCGGCGAAGGCCGGGCGGTCCACGCCCAGCAGGTGGCGGGCCTCTTCCAGGGTGGTGAACGGGTGGGAGCCGTACCGCGTCGCCAGGTCGACGAGGTGCTCCGCCCGCTGCCGGGCCCCGTCGCCGGTGTCGCCGAGCTGGCCGAGGCGGATGCGCACCGCCTCGATCGCCGCTGCACGGTCGCCTCCGGGGCGTGCCGCGTCCTGTATCGCGGGGGCGGGCGCTGCCGCTTGGACGGTGTCCACGAGAACTGTTACCTCCGGGTCGGACTGGGGGACGGACGGCGCTCAGGAGAGCGCTGTTTGGGCCCACATCGCATCGATCTGCGCGCCGCGCTCCGCGGCGAGCCGGATGATGCTGCACACCCGGCGGATGTCCTCGAAGGACACCGACGGCCCGGTGGGCAGCGCGAGTACCTGCTCGGACAGGCGCTCGGTGTGTTCCAGCCGCAGCGGGGGGTCGGTCCGGTAGGCGGGCATCAGATGGCAGGGGGGTGAGAAGTACAGCTGGGGGAAGACCTTTTCGGCCTGCAGCAGGGCCCGCAGCCGGTCGCGGTGCAGACCGGTGACGGCGCGGTCCGTCCGCAGGATCACGTACTGGTGGTTGTTGCGTTCGTGCTCGTGGAAGGAGAGCACCTCGGTGCCGGGGACGCCGGTCAGTTCCGCCTGGTAGAGGGCGTGGTTCTCACGATTGCGCTCGCGGGTCGCCGGGAAGGCGTCGAGGGAGGTCAGACCCATGGCGGCCGAGCACTCGCTCATCTTGGCGTTCATGCCGACCGCGGTCACGGACTTGTCCCGGTCGATGCCGAAGTTGCGCAGGGCCACGAGCCGTTCGGCCAGTTCGCCGTCGTCGGTGGTCACCGCGCCGCCCTCGAAGGCCATGACCGTCTTGGTGGCGTGGAAGCTGAACACCTCCGCGTCCCCGAAGCCGCCGACCGGCCGGCCGCCGGCGGTGCAGCCGAAGGCGTGGGCCGCGTCGAAGAACAGTCGCAGCCCGTGCTCGGCGGCCAGCTTCTCCAGCTCCAGGACCGGGGCCGCCCGGCCCCACAGGTGGACGCCGAGGATGGCCCCGGTCTCGGGGGTGATCAGCTTCTCGACCCGGCCGGGGTCGAGGCAGCCGGTGACCGGGTCGACGTCGCAGAACACCGGTTCGAGCCCCACCCAGCTCGCCGCGTGCGGAGTCGCCGCGAAGGTCAGCGAGGGCATGATCACCTGTCCGGTGATGCCCGAGGCCTTCAGGACCAGTTGCAGCGCCGCGGTGGCGTTGCAGGTCGCCACGGCGTACCGCACCCCGGCGATGTCGGCGATGCGGCCCTCCAGTTCGGTGGCCAGCGGGCCGCCGTTGGTCAGCCACTCGTTGTCCAGGGCCCATTCGAGCCGGGCGAGGAACCGCGCCCGGTCGCCGACGGTGGGCATGCCCACCAGGAGCGGGCGCAGGAACGCCTCGGGACCCCCGAAGACCGCGAGATCGGTGAGCGCGCGCTTCATGGACTCACCCCCAGGAGACGGGCAGCTCGACCGGGCCCCGCATGAAGGCGTGGCGCCAGGTCAGGTCGGATGCGGAAGCGGCCAGTCGCAGGTCCGGGAAGCGCTCCAGGAGGGCCTCGAAGGTGACTTCCGCCTCCGCCCGTGCCAGCGCGGCGCCCAGGCAGTAGTGGATGCCGTGGCCGAAGGTGAGGTGGCCGCCGTCGTTGCGGTCGACCCGGAAGGACTGCGGGTCCTCGAACCGCGCCGGATCCCGGTTGGCTGCGGCCAGGTTGATGAGCACGGTGCTCTGCGCGTCGATGGACACCCCGCCGATCTCGACGGGCTCCAGGGTGTGCCGGCTCGTGATCTCGATGGGTGCCATGTAGCGCAGCATCTCCTCCACGGCCGGCCCCAGCAGCGCGCCGTCCGCGCGGAGCCGGGCGAGCTCGCCGGGGTGGGTCAGCAGCAGGAAGGTGCCGGTGCCGAGCACGTTCACCGTGGTCTCGATCCCCGCGACGAGCAGCAGGAACACCGTCGAGATGAGTTCGTTCTCGGAGAGCCGGTCCGCCACGTCGCGCAGGTCGACCAGTGCCGACAGCAGGTCGTCTCCCGGTTCGTCGCGCCGGCGGCGGATCAGGGAGCGGACGCACTCGAACAGGCTGCGGTACGAGACGGCGTTGCGCTCCGCGAACTCCGGGCTGCTCTCGACGATGTGCTGGGACCAGGTCTGGAAGTCCGCGCGGTCCTCCTCGGGCACGCCGAGCAGTTCGCACATGACGGTGAGCGGAAGCGGGCGGGCGAGCGCCTCCACCAGGTCCCCGCCGCCGGTGGCGGCGAACTTCTCCAGCAGGTCGTCGGCGATCTGCCGGATCCGCGGCCGCAGCGCGTTGATGCGCCGCACGGTGAATTCCCTGGTGACCAGCTTGCGCAGCCGGCCGTGGTCCGGCTCGTCGCTGCGGAACATGTTCCGCTGGAAGTACTCGATCAGGTCGGCCGGGATGCCGGTGGCCGCCGAGAGGTCGATGTCCGACTGCTTCATGGGGTCGTTGCTCAGCCGGGGGTCGGTCAGCGCGGCCCGTACGTCCTCGTGGCGGTTGACCAGCCAGACCAGGGAACCGTCGTAGAAGCGGACCCTGGTGACCGGACGCTGCTCCAGGATCTCCCGGTAGGTCGCGTACTGGTCGGTGTGGAACAGCTCGCTGTTCAGGGCCGGGATCTCGGGCAGTTGCGGCTGGTTCATGGTGTCCTTTCACCGGTGAGGGGTTCGGATCGCCCGGATGCGCGGGCCGGCTCACGGGGCGCGCGGGCGGTCGCCGGAGGGCGGCCCCAGCGGCGCATGGCGGGTGTCTCGACCGCGGTGTGCAGGAGCCAGGCCGCCGCCCAGCAGACGAAGAACAGCGCGACGGCCACGCCGGTGAGCCCGAGCAGACCCGGCCGGAAGCCGTCCGGCAGCACGGCGGTGAAGCAGGCCGTCAGGATCATGTGGTGCACCAGGTAGAAGGCGAAGGAGAGTTCGCCCAGCCGGATCAGGCGCGGATGGCGGGCGGCGGAGGGCAGGCCGCTCCGGTCGCGGGAGGCGGCCGTGGCGATGAGGACCGCCAGCGGGATGACGGTGGCGCTCACCATCGCCCACAGGTGGGGCAGCTTGGTGACCATCGTCGTGACACCGGCCACCGCGTACCCGGCGCAGCACAGGACGACGGCGAGCCGGACGCTGACGAGGGGCCACATGCCGTTGCGCACAAGGAGAGCGAGCACGATCCCGAGCGCGAACTCCAGCAGGCGCACCGGGGGCGCGGTGTAGACGAACCAGAACTGCGTGAGGCTGTACCCCGCCAGCGGCATGACCTTGCCGGGCAGCAGAGTGGCCAGCTGCGGTACGGCCAGGATCAGCGCCGTCAGCAGGCCCGCGGCCGGCCACAGCCCCTGCCGCGGCAGCCGGCGCAGCGCCCGGAGCAGGAAGGGGAACAGCAGGTAGAAGAACAGCTCGCAGGCGAGCGACCACGAGATCGGGTTGACCGTGGCGGTCATGATCATGTGCGGCCACCACGCCTGCACGAGGAAGAGGGCGGCGGCCGTCGTCCCGGCCGACAGGGCGGCGCCCGTGGCGAGGACCAGGACGAGACCGGCCACCCACGTCACGACATGGTTCGGGTAGATCTTCGCCATCCGCCGCCGCCAGAAGCCGAGAACGGTATCGCCCGGCCGCGCCGCGTACGTCAGCACGAACCCGCTGAGGACGAAGAAGAAGGAGACCCCGACGGGGCCGGCCGGCAGCAGGAAGTAAGCCAGGTTTCGCGAGGCGGTGTCGGCCTGCGGGTTGAACTGGCTCCACGCATGGCAGACGAACACCAGGAGCGCGGCGAAGAACCTCAGCCCCGTCAGCGACGGCAGCCGGTCGGCCCGGCCTCCCGCTGTGCCGGCCGCGTCGGCAGGGGAGGGCTTGAGGGTTTCGTCCATGGGTGGCAAGGGTCACCGGCCCTTCTCTTCGTTGCCGCTGTCCGGGAGGTCCGGACCACTCTTAGCTGGTAATGCCGGGCGGGCGGGACCGAAGGCGAATGGGGTTGCCCGAGCCGTTCGTATTCCGGCAGGAGGATGATTCCGGGGGGTGGTCGAATCCGGCTAAAGGGAAACTAGAGGATTGCGCCGCAGTCGCCGAAAAAAACTGATGAAGCCTCACTATAGCTGTGTGACCTGCTGGTTCGCTGAAATTCCGGGGATTGGTCGAGTGAGATTCAATCGGTTCGGAAGGGGGGCGGGTATACCTTCGACTGACCACTGGCCGACGGTAGCCGACCGTTTATGGTCTGCGGACTCTCAGGTGGTCGGCATTTCCTCAGGTCGTCATTCGCGCAGGCCCGGTCCCTGGTGACGTGCGGACAACTAGGAGTCAGGTGTGAACGCCAGCCCCCTACAGGGTGAGAACATTTCCGCCGCCACCCGAGGGGCGGCCCGGCCGTGGGTTCTGTCGGCCGCGGACGACCGCGCGCTGCGCGTTTGGGCGCGCCGGCTGCTGGACCACCTCCGCGCGCACCCCGAATCCGGCGCCGACGGCGTCGGCGCCGCGCTCGCCCACCAGGACCGGCGCCTGCCGCGGCGCGCGGTGATCGTCGGCTCCTCCCGCGCGGAAATCCTGGACGGACTGGCCGCAGTCGCCGACGACCGCCCGCACCCGGCGGTCGCGCGCGGAACGGCCGCCGCCCCGGCACCCGTCACCTTCGTCTTTCCGGGCCAGGGCTCCCAGTGGCCCGGCATGGCAACCGAACTCCTCGGCGAGTCGGCGGTGTTCGCCGATGCGATCGAGCGGTGCGCGCAGGTCTTCGCCGCCGAGTCCGGCTGGTCCCTGACCGAGGCCCTGGAGACCGCGGCCGCCCCCGGCACCGTGCCCCGCGTCGAGATCGTGCAGCCCGCCCTCTACGCGGTGAGCGCCGCCCTCACCGAGCTGTGGCGCTCCTTCGGGGTCGAGCCCGACGCCGTCGTGGGACACAGCATGGGCGACCTCGCCGCCGCCCATGCCGCGGGCGCTGTCACGATCGAGGACGGCGCCAGGGCGGTGGCGCGGTGGAGCAAGGAGCTGCGACCCCTCGTCGGCAAGGGGGACATGGCATCGGTGGAGCTGCCCGCCGACCTGGTCGCACCGCGGCTGGCCGACTGGGGCCCGGACCTGGTGCTGGCCGGGATCAACGGCCCGCGCTCGGTGCTGCTGGCCGGCGCGACCGACGCGATCGAGCGGTGCGTGGCCGAGCTGACCGCCGAGGGGGTCCGCGCCCGGACGATCGGCGTCTCGATGGCCGCGCACTCCCCGCACATGGACCGGGTCGTGGCCCGCGTGCGCGCGGCGCTGGACTGGTTCACACCGGGTGCGGGCGCGGTGCCCCTCTACTCCAGCCGCACCGGCGCCGTCCTCGACACACGCGAGCTGACGGCGGAGCACTGGTGCGCCAACTTCCGCGGCCGCGTCGAGTTCGAGCGCTCGGTGCGCGACTGCGCCGCCGAACGGGGCGGCGTGTTCCTCGAACTGAGCCCGCATCCCGTCCTCGCCGCCGCCGTACGCCAGACGCTCGACGCGGCGGGCTCCGGCCACCCGGTGCTCGCCACGCTGCGGCGCGGGCAGGGCGGGCTGCGGCGATTCCTGGCCGCGGCGGCCGACGCCTACACGAACGGGGTGGACATCGACTGGTCGGCCGCCTTCCCCGGCGCCGGACCGGCCACGGACGCCGGCCTGCCGGACCTCCCGGAGGCCGGAGCGGACCTCCTGGACGCCGGAGCGGACCCGGCGGAACCGGGCGTCCGGGCCGCCGCGCCCACCCGGCCGCAGCTGTGCCCGCCCGGCACACCGGAGCACGAGGTACGGCAGCGGCTGGCCGGCCTCGTGCACGCGGAGACCGCCGCCGTCACCGGAGCACAGGCCGCGGACGGCTCGCTCACCTTCGCCGAACTCGGGATCGACTCGGTCCTCGCGGTGCAGCTGCGCGACCGCCTCGCGGCGGCCCTCGGCCGGGACATCGCCATCGCCACGCTGTTCGACCACCCCACCCCGCAGGCCCTCACCGAAGCGCTGTACGACCTGATCGGCCCGCGCGCCGAGCACCGCGCCCCGGCCGGCCGGCCGGACCCGCGGCGGCGGGAGGAGGCGGCCGGTCACACCCCGGACGAACCCATCGCCGTCGTCGCCATGGCCGTACGGCTGCCCGGCGGGGTGCGCACCCCCGAGCAGTTCTGGGAGCTGCTCGCGGACGGGCAGGACGCCGTGGCGGGCCTGCCCACGGACCGCGGCTGGGACCTGGAGGCGCTCCTGCACCCGGACCCGGCGCGGCCCGGCACGGTCCGGCAGCGCTCCGGCGGCTTCCTGCACGACGCCGCCGACTTCGACGCGGACTTCTTCGGCATATCGCCGCGCGAGGCACTGGCCATGGACCCGCAGCAGCGGCTGCTGCTGGAGACCGGCTGGGAGGCGCTCGAACGGGCCGGTATCTCCCCCGAGTCGGTGCGCGGCACGCCCACCGGCGTGTTCACCGGCGTCATCGCGCAGGAGTACGGCCCACGCCTCGCCGACGGCGGCAAGGACGTCGGCGGCTATCTGGTGACCGGCACGACCACCAGCGTCGCCTCCGGACGGATCGCCTACACCCTGGGCCTGGAGGGGCCGGCCCTCACCGTGGACACGGCCTGCTCCTCCTCGCTCGTCGCCCTCCAGCTCGCCTGCCGCTCCCTGCGCACGGGCGAGACGGACCTGGCGCTGGCCGGCGGCGCGACCGTGATGCCGGCACCCGGCATGCTCGTCGACTTCAGCAGGCTCGGCGCGCTCGCCCCCGACGGCCGGTGCAAGGCCTTCTCCGCCGACGCCGACGGCTTCGGGATGGCGGAGGGCGCCGGAATGCTGCTGCTGGAGCGGCTGTCCGACGCCCGGCGCCTGGGCCACCCCGTGCTGGGCCTGATCCGCGCGGCGGCGGTCAACCAGGACGGCGCGAGCAACGGGCTGTCCGCGCCCAGCGGCCGGGCCCAGGCCCGCGTGATCCGGCAGGCGCTCGCCGAGGCCGGACTGTCCGCGGCCGACGTGGACGCGGTCGAGGCGCACGGCACCGGCACCCGGCTCGGCGACCCGATCGAGGCGCGGGCCCTGATCGAGGCGTACGGAGCGGACCGCCCCGCCGGCCGCCCGCTGTGGCTGGGCTCGGTCAAGTCCAACATCGGCCACACCCAGGCCGCCGCCGGTGTGGCGGGCGTCATCAAGATGCTGCTCGCGATGCGCCACGGCACGCTGCCGCGCACCCTGCACGCCGACCGCCCCTCCACGGAAGTGGACTGGTCCCGCGGCGAGGTGCGGCTGCTGAGCGAACCGGTCCCGTGGGCCGGCGCCGCCCGCCCGCGCCGCGCGGGCGTCTCGTCCTTCGGCATCAGCGGCACCAACGCGCACGTCGTCCTCGAAGAGGCACCACGCGACGTCCGGGCCGCCGGCTCCTCTGCCGGGCAGGGCGCCGCCCCGGACCGGCGGGCCCGGATCGTGGCGCCGTGGGTCGTGTCCGCGCACAGCGAGGCCGCGCTGCGGGACCAGGCCGGCCGGCTCGCCGCGCACCTGCGCGAACAGCCCGGCCACACCCCCGCGGACGTGGCGTTCTCGCTGGCCACCACCAGGGCGGCGGCGCGCCACCGGGCCGCGTTCGTGCCCGGCGGGTACGACGCGGCGCTGGACGCGCTCGACGAGCTGGCCGGAGGCGGCACCGAGGGCGTCGTCACGGGCACGGCCCGGCCGGGAGCCTCGCCCGTCTTCGTCTTCCCCGGCCAGGGCTGGCAGTGGGCCGGCATGGCGGTGGCGCTCTACGACAGCTCGCCGGTGTTCGCGCGCGCCCTGGACGAATGCGCCGCGGCCCTGCGGCCGCACCTGGACTTCTCCGTCCTCCCCTTCCTGCGCGCGGAGGCCGCCGCCGCGGCCGGCCGCCCCGACGCCGACCTGTCCAGCGACCGCGTCGACGTGGTGCAGCCCGTCCTCTTCGCGGTCATGGTGTCGCTGGCGGCGCTGTGGCGGGCCCACGGCGTGGAACCGGCCGCGGTGATCGGGCACTCCCAGGGCGAGATCGCCGCCGCCTGCGTCGCCGGTGCGCTCTCCCTCGACGACGCCGCCCGGCTGGTGGCCGTCCGCAGCCGCGTCATCGCCGGGATGCGGGGCGGCGGCGGCATGGCCGCGGTCGCCGCGACCGCCGCCGACCTGGCGGAGCGGATCGCCCGCTACGACGGCCGGCTGGAGACCGCCGCGCTGAACGGGCCGCGCTCGGTGGTGGTGGCCGGACCCGACGACGACCTGGACCACCTCCTCGCCGCCCTCGGCGCCGAGGGCGTACGGGCCAGGCGCCTGCCCGTCGACTACGCGTCGCACACCGCGCACATGGACGACGCCCGCACCGCCCTGCACGAGGAACTGGCGGACATCGAGCCGCTGCCCGGCGGCGCCGTGCCCTTCTACTCCACGGTGACCGGCGATTGGGCGGCCCCCGCGGCACTGGACGGCGCCTACTGGTTCCGCAACCTCCGCGAGACCGTACGCCTCGAACCGGCCGTAAGGGCGCTCACGGAACAGGGATACCGGACCTTCATCGAGGTCAGCGCCCACCCCGTGCTCACCACCGCCATCGAGGAGACCGGGCAGGACGCCGGGGCGGACCTGGCGGCGGTCGGCACCCTGCGCCGCGGCCAGGGGGGAGCGGAGGACTTCGCCCACGCCCTGGCGACGGCCTGGACCGCCGGCGTACCAGTGCGCTGGGAGTCGGTGTTCCTCGGCACGGCGGCCCGCGCGGTGCCGCTGCCCACCGCGCCGTTCCAGCGCGAACGCCACTGGCTGGAGCCCGCGCCGCAGGCCACGGCCCCGAGCGGGACGGCGCACGACGCGGCCGACGCGCTGCGCTACCGCATCGACTGGCAGCGCATATCCGCACCGGAACCCGCCGCCACCGGCCCGCGCCGCTGGCTCCTGGTCCGGTACGACGGGGCCGCGGAACCGGCCGCGCGGGCGGCGCGCGCCGCACTCGAAGTGGCCGGCGCGACCGTCACGGACCTCGTGGTCGCCGGGGCGCCGGCGCCGGACGCGCTCGCGCTGGAGCTGCTCCGCGCCGCCGAGGGCGCGGACCGGATCGGGGTGCTCTCGCTGCTGGCCGTGGACGAGCGGGGGGAGGGCGCCGCGACCCCCCTCGGCCTGCCCTCGCTCGGCGGCACCGTCGCCCTCGCCCGCGCCCTCGCCGGCTCCGGACTCGACGGCCTGCTGTGGTGCCTCACCGAAGACGTCCAGGTCACCTCGGCGGACGAGCGCCCCGGTGACCCCGCGCGGGAGGCCCTGTGGGGACTGGGGCGGGTCATCGCCCTCGAACACCCCGGCCTGTGGGGCGGTCTGATCGACGTGCCCGCCGGTTCCACCGCCGAGCTCACCCGGTCGCTCGCCGGGGTGCTGACCGGCGGCAGCGGTGAGGACCAGCTCGCCCTGCGGCCCGCCGGGGTGTTCGCGCGCCGCTGGAAGCGGGCCGCACCCCGGACCGCGCCCGGCGGCTGGGAGCCCACCGGTACGGCGCTGGTCACCGGCGGCACCGGCGGCATCGGCCGCAACGTCGCCCGGTGGCTCGCGCAGCACGGCGCCCCGCACATCGTCCTCGTCAGCCGCAGCGGCCCCGAGGCTCCGGGAGCCGGCGAACTGGCCGCCGAACTGCGCGCCCTCGGCTCCGCGGTGACCCTCGCGGCCTGCGACGTCACCGACCGCGAGGCGCTGCGCTCGCTCCTGGCGGCGCTGCCCGCGGACCAGCCCCTGACCTCGGTGTTCCACACCGCGGCCACCCTGGACGACGGCACCCTCGACACCCTGACCGGAGAGCGGATCGAACAGGCCGGCCGCGCCAAGACCCTGGGCGCCAGGAACCTGCACGAACTCACCGCGGACGCGCCCCTGACCGCGTTCGTCCTGTTCTCCTCCTTCGCCTCCGCGTTCGGCGCGCCGGGCCTGGGCTGCTACGCGCCGGGCAACGCCTACCTGGACGGCCTGGCCCGCCGGCGGCGCGCCGACGGGCTGCCCGCCACCTCGGTGGCCTGGGGGACCTGGGCCGGCAGCGGCATGGCGGAGGGCCCCGTGGCGGAGCGCTTCCGCCGGCACGGCGTCGTCGAGATGGCCGCGCCCGAGGCCCTCGACGCGCTGCGGACGGCACTGGACCGGGCGGAGGTCTGCCCGGTGATCATCGGGGTCGACTGGGAGCGCTTCCTGCTCGCGTACACCGCGCAGCGGCCCACCCGGCTGTTCGACGCGCTGCCCGAGGCCCGGCACGCACACGAGGCGCTGCGCCGGGAGCACGGCGCACCCGCGGGCCCGGCCGGCGGCCTCGCGGAGCTGCCCGCCGCCGAGCGCGGACGCGCGCTGCTGGACCTGGTCCGCCGGCACGCCGCCTCGGTACTGGGGCACCGGGACGCGGAACGGGTCCCCGCGGACCGGGCGTTCACGGAACTCGGGTTCGACTCGCTGGCCTCCGTGGAACTGCGCAACCGGCTCACGGCCGCGACCGGCCTGCGGCTGCCCACCACCCTGGTGTACGACCACCCGCACGCGCGGGCCGTCGCCCTGCGCCTGGAGGCCGAACTCTTCGGCGGGGCGCGGCCCGAGCCCGCGGCCGGGGTCGCCGGTTCCGGGTCCGGCGGGTCCGGCGGGGACGGCGGGGACGACCCGGTGGTGATCGTGGGCATGGCCTGCCGGCTGCCCGGTGGCATCGGTTCCCCGGAGGACCTGTGGGAGTTCGTCGCCGCCGGCCGCGACGCGGCCGGCGCGGCGCCGGACGACCGGGGCTGGGAGCGGCGCGCCGCGCCGGGCACCGGTACCGGCCGCCCGCAAGGCAACTTCCTCGACGACGCGGGAGGCTTCGACGCGGCGTTCTTCGGGATCAGCCCGCGTGAGGCGCTGGCGATGGACCCGCAGCAGCGCCAGGTGCTGGAGGCGACCTGGGAGGCGCTCGAACGGGCGGGCATCCGGCCGGAAACCCTGCGCGGCAGCGACACCGGCGTGTTCGTCGGCATGTCCCACCAGGGGTACGCGGCGGGCCCGGTGGAGGGCCGGGACGAGGTCGAGGGCTATCTCCTCACCGGCAGCACCGCCAGTGTCGCCTCCGGCCGGGTCGCGTACCTGCTCGGCTTGGAGGGGCCGGCGTTGACGGTGGACACGGCGTGTTCGTCGTCGTTGGTGGCGTTGCATCTGGCGGCGCGGTCGTTGCGGGACGGGGAGTGCTCGCTGGCGGTGGCCGGTGGGGTGTCGGTGATGGCGGGTCCGGAGGTGTTCACGGAGTTCTCGCGGCAGGGGGCGCTGGCGGCGGACGGGCGGTGCAAGGCGTACTCCGACGACGCCGACGGCTTCGGCATGGGCGAGGGTGTGGCCCTGCTGGTGCTGGAGCGGCTCTCGCAGGCGCGGCAGCGGGGGCACCGGGTGCTCGCCGTGGTCCGGGGCAGCGCGGTCAACCAGGACGGAGCCAGCAACGGGCTCGCGGCGCCGAGCGGCCCCGCGCAGCAGCGGGTGATCCGGCGCGCCTGGCAGGCCGCCGGGATCTCGGGCGCGGACGTCGACGTCGTGGAGGGTCATGGGACGGGGACGGCGCTGGGTGATCCGATCGAGGCGCAGGCGCTGCTGGCGACGTATGGGCAGGGGCGTGATCCGGGTCGGCCGTTGTGGCTGGGGTCGGTGAAGTCGAACATCGGGCATGCGCAGGCGGCGGCGGGTGCGGTGGGTGTGATCAAGATGGTGCTGGCGCTGGGGCGGGGTGTGTTGCCGGGGTCGTTGCATGCGGGGGTGCCGTCGTCGCATGTGGACTGGTCTTCGGGTGGGGTGCGGGTGCTCGGGGAGGCGCGTGCGTGGCCGTCCGGTGGGCGGGTGCGGCGTGCGGGGGTGTCGGCGTTCGGGGTGAGCGGGACGAACGCGCATGTGATCGTGGAGGAGGCGCCGTCGTTGCCGGTGGAGGCCGGTGCTGCGGGCGGGCCGGTGGGGGTGCTGGAGGCGGCGGGTGTGGTGCCGCTGGTGGTGTCGGCGCGTACGGAGACCGCGCTGGCCGCCCAGTCCCGCCGCCTGGCCGAACACCTGACGCAGCATCAGGACACGGTGCTGCGGGACGCGGCCGGGACCCTCACCGGGGCACGGCAGCACTTCGACCGGCGGGCCGTGGCCCTCGCGCGCGGCGTGGCGGACGCCACGGGCACCCTGCGCGCCCTCGCGGAGGGGTTGCCGGCTCCCGGTCTGGTCACGGGTGTGGGTGGTGGGGGTCGTCGTGTGGTGTGGGTGTTTCCCGGTCAGGGGTCGCAGTGGGTGGGGATGGGCCGCGGGCTGCTCGATGTGCCGGTTTTCGCACAGGCGTTGGCGGAGTGTGATGCGGCGCTGGCGGAGGTGGCGGGTTTCTCGGTGGTGGATGTGGTGCGGGGTGTGGAGGGGGCTCCGGGGCTGGACCGGGTGGAGGTGGTGCAGCCGGTGCTGTTCGCGGTGATGGTGTCGCTGGCGCGGTTGTGGCGGGCGTGCGGCGTGGAGCCGGATGCGGTGGTGGGGCATTCGCAGGGCGAGATCGCGGCGGCGTGTGTGGCGGGGGCGCTGTCCTTGCCGGACGCGGCGCGGGTGGTGGCACTGCGGGCCCAGGCCCTGGCCGAACTCGCCGGCCCCGGCGCCATGATGTCGCTGCGCACCGGCCGCGCAAGCGCCGAGGAACTGCTCGGCGGCGCGCCCGGCGCACCGGAGCTGGCCACGGTCAACGGCCCTGGCGCCGTCGTGGTGGCCGGTGACCCCGAGGCGGTGCGCGGCTTCCGGGACACCTGTGCCGCGGCGGGCGTCGACGCGCGGATACTCCCCGTCGACTACGCCTCGCACACCTCCCATATGGAGCCCCTGCGGGACGCGGTCACCGCACCGCTGTCCGGCATCGTCCCGCGCACACCCGCCGTTCCCCTCTACTCCACCCTGCGGGGCGCCTTCGTCGAAGGACCCGAGCTCGACGCCGGCTACTGGTTCGACAACCTGCGCCACACCGTGGAGTTCGAGGCCGCGGTCGAGGCGCTCGCGGCGGCGGGCCACGACGTGTTCGTCGAGGTGAGCCCCCACCCGGTGCTGAACGGCAGCATGCAGGACACGCTCGGGGACACCAGCGCCGTACTGGGCTCCGTCCAGCGCGACGACGACACGCCCGAACGCTTCCTGTCCGCCCTGGCCGAGGCGCACGTCAACGGCGTCACGGTGGACTGGCGGACCGTGCTCGGCGACGCCGAACCGGCCGACCTGCCGACGTACCCCTTCGAACACCAGCGGTACTGGCTGATGCCCGACGCGACCGGGCCGTCGCGGCCGGACGCCGGCTGGCGCTACCGCATCGGCTGGCAGGAGACCGCCGTCACGGACGCCTCCGCCGGCCCGGCCGGCCGCTGGCTGCTCCTGCTGCCCGCCCCGTCCGGCACCGGCCCCGGCCGGCCGGTCTGGTACGAGGCAGCCGCCACCGCCCTCGCCGAACACGGGGCCCGGCCGCACCCGGTCACCGTCCCGCTCGACGACCCGCAGGCCCTGACCACCGCCGTCCGCGACGCCCTCGCCACCGAGGCGGCGTCCGGCGCCTACGCGGGCGTGCTCTCCCTGCTGGCCCTCGACGACGCGGACACCGGCGCCGAGGCCACGCTCGGCCTGCTGCGCGAACTGGCCGCGGCGGACGCCGACACGCCCGTCTGGCTGGCGACGTGCGGCGCCGTCGGCACCGGCGCGGACGACCCGGTGACCTGCCCGGCCGGGGCGCAGGTCTGGGGCCTCGGCCAGGCGGCCGCCCTCGAACGCGGCGCCCGGCACACCGGCCTCGTGGACCTGCCACCGGAGGCGACAGAGACCCAACGCGCCCTGTTCGCCCGTGCGTTGACCGGCACGGAGGACCAACTCGCCATCCGGGCACAGGCCGTGCTCGCGCGGCGGCTGCTGCCCGCCGCACCCGGCGCGGACCGCATGCCGGCCCCCGCGGACGGCCTGGTGCCGCAGGGCACGATCCTCGTCACGGGCGGCACCGGCGGCCTTGGCGCGCTCACCGCGCGCCGGCTGGCGGCCAGGGGCGCCCAGCACCTGGCCCTGGTCAGCCGCCGGGGCGCGGCGGCACCGGGCGTCCCCGAACTGGTTGCCGAACTCACCGGACTCGGCGCTCGCGTCACCGTGCACGCCTGCGACGTCAGCGTCCCCGAGCAGGTGGCCGCGCTGACCGGCGGACTGCGCGCGGACGGCGCGACGATCACCGGCGTGGTGCACGCCGCCGGAGTGAACCAGCAGAGCGCCGTACGGGAGATGACCCGCGAGGAGTTCCGTACGGTCCTCGCCGCCAAGGTGGACGGCGCGCGCAACCTCGCGCACGCCTGCCCCGGCCTGAGCCTGTTCCTGCTGTTCTCCTCCGGCGCCGCCGTGTGGGGCAGCGCCGGACAGGGCGCGTACGCGGCGGGCAACGCCTTCCTCGACGCCTTCGCCCAGCACCGCCGCGCCCGCGGCCTCGCCGCGACGTCCGTGGCCTGGGGACTGTGGGCGGAGGGCGGCATGGCGGACGACGCGCAGGCCGTCGCCCGGCTCCGGGACCAGGGCGTGCGCCCCATGCCGGGGGAGCGGGCGCTCGACGCGCTGGAGACGGTGCTGGCCGGGGCCGAGACCGCCGTGGTCGTCGCCGACGTCGACTGGCCGCGGTTCACCGAGACCTACACCGCCCTGCGCGCGCGCCCCCTGCTCGACACGGTCCCCTCGGCCCGGCCCGCCGCCCCCGCGCGGCCGGAACCGGCGGCGGGAGCGACCCTGCGCGACCGGCTCGCCGGCCGGCCCCCGAGCGAACAGCACCAGGAACTGACCCGGCTGGTGCGCTCCCACGCCGCCGCGGTCCTCGGCCACCAGGACACCCGCGCGGTGGCGGTCGACACCGCCTTCCGCACCCTCGGCTTCGACTCGCTCGCCGCCGTACGCCTGCGCAAGAGCCTGGCCGAGGCCACCGGGCTCGCCCTGCCCACGACCCTCGTCTTCGACCACCCCAACCCCGCCGCCCTGGCCGACCACCTGCGCTCCCAGCTGTGCGCGGACCCGCACGACGAGGACCTCGCCACGGCCGTCCGCGACGGACTGGACCGCCTCGAAGCCGGACTCGCCGACGTGCCCGCCGAGCGGCGCGCCGAACTGGCCCAGCACCTCGACCGCGTACTGACCGCCCTGCGGGCCGGTACGCCCGGCACCCGGCACGACGGCGACCTCCGCCCCCCGCACACCCCGGAGCCGGATCTCGCCGAGGCCGGATTCGACGAACTGCTGGAGGCCCTCGGCCACGAACTGGGCGACAACGAACAGCCGACAGCGAACAGGTAAAGGACACAGACGGTGACGGACAACGACAAGGTCGCTTCATACCTGCGCCGGGCCACCCTGGACCTGCGAGCGGCCCGGCGGCGCATCCACGAGCTGGAGGCCGACCCGGTCGCGATCGTCGGCACGGCCTGCCGGCTGCCCGGCGGGATCGAGACCCCCGAGGCCTTCTGGGAGGTGCTGGCGGCGGGCGAGGAACGGCTGTCCGCCTTCCCCGAGGACCGCGGCTGGGACCTGACCGGCCTCTACCACCCGGACCCCGACCACCCCGGCACCACCTACGTGCGCACCGGCGCGTTCCTGGAGCGCGCGGGCGAATTTGACGCCGCCTTCTTCGGCGTCTCCCCGCGCGAGGCCGCCGCGATGGACCCCCAGCAGCGCCTTCTGCTGGAGACGAGCTGGGAGCTGATCGAGAACGCCGGACTGGACCCGCACAGCCTGCGCGGCACCGACACCGGGGTGTTCCTCGGCGTCGCCCGGCACGGCTACGGCGACACCGGCGGCTCCGCCGAGGACGCCGAGGGCTACACGGTCACCGGCGCGGCGCCCTCCGTCGCCTCCGGCCGGATCGCCTACACCCTCGGTCTCGAAGGCCCCGCCATCACCCTGGACACGGCCTGCTCCTCCTCCCTCGTGGCCCTGCACCTGGCGGTGGCGTCGCTGCGCCGCGGCGAGTGCGGCCTCGCGATCGTGGGCGGCGCCGCGGTGATGGCCGGCCCCGAGGTGTTCGTCGACTTCGCCCGGCAGCGCGCCCTCGCCGCCGACGGCCGATCCAAGGCGTTCGGCGCGGGCGCCGATGGCTTCGGCTTCGGCGAGGGCGTCGCGGTGCTCCTCCTGGAGCGCCTGTCGGACGCCCGGCGCCGCGGGCACACCGTGCTCGCCGTCGTCCGCGGCACCGGCATCAACCAGGACGGCGCCAGCAACGGCCTGGCCGCACCCAGCAGAGCCGCCCAGCGCAAGGTCATCGAACAGGCCCTGGCCAACGCGGGCGTGGCCCCCGGCGATGTCGACGCGGTCGAGGCGCACGGCACCGGCACCACCCTCGGCGACCCCATCGAGGCCCACGCCCTGCTCGACACCTACGGCCGGGGCCGCGGCCCGCAGCGGCCGCTGTGGCTCGGCTCGGCGAAGTCGAACATCGGCCACACCCAGGGCGCCGCCGGCGCGGTCGGCGTGCTCAAGATGGTGCTCGCCCTCCGGCACGAGCGGCTGCCCAGGACCCTCCACGCCGAGGAGGCCTCGCCGCACGTCGACTGGTCCTCGGGCGCGGTCGCGCTGCTCGCCGAGGAGCAGCACTGGCCGCGCGGCGAACGGCCCCGGTACGCCGCCGTGTCGGCGTTCGGCATCAGCGGCACCAACGCCCACGTCGTCCTCCAGGAAGCCCCCGCACCCGAGGAGACCGGCGAACGCGCGGCCCCGCGGCCGGCCACGCCGCAGCACCCGGTGCCGCTGGTCGTCTCGGCCCGCAGCGAGGAGGCCCTGCGCGCCCAGGCACGGCGGCTGTCCGACGTGCTCGCGGACACCGACGCCGAACTGCCCGGCATCGGCCTGACGCTGGCCACCGCACGGGCCCGGCACGAGCACCGCGCGGTGGTCGTGGCCGGCTCCCGCGACCTCGCGCTGCACGGGATGCGCGAGGTGGCCGCCGGTGCGGCACGCCTCACGGGCACCGTCGAATCGGGCGGGCGCTCCGCCGTGTTCCTCTTCCCCGGCCAGGGCTCCCAGTGGGCGGGCATGGGCGCCGACCTGCTGGCCTGGTCCCCGGTGTTCGCCGAGACGATCCGGGCCTGCGACGAGGCGATGGCCCCCTGGCAGGACTGGTCGGTGGCCGCGGTGCTGCGGCAGCAGCCCGGCGCCCCCGGACTCGACCGCGTCGACGTGGTGCAGCCCGCGCTGTTCGCCGTGATGGTGTCCCTGGCCGCGCTGTGGCGCTCCTACGGCGTGGAACCGGCGGCCGTGGCGGGACACTCGCAGGGCGAGATCGCCGCGGCGTACGTCGCCGGGGCGCTGACACTGGAGGACGCCGCCCGGCTCGTGGTGCTGCGCAGCCGCCTGCTGCGATCACTGGCCGGAAAGGGCGCCATGGCGGCCGTGGCGCTGGACGAGGCCGCGGTCCGCGAGCTGCTCGTGCCGTACGCGGGCGCCGTCGAGGTGGCCGCGGTCAACGGGCCCGCCTCCGTCGTCGTCTCCGGCGAACCCGCCGCGGTGGACTCCTTGGTGGCGGACTGCGCCGGCCGCGGAGCGCGCGCCCGGACCATCGACGTGGACTACGCCTCGCACTCCGCGCAGATGGAAGAGGTCCGCGAGGAACTGGCCGCGGCCCTGCGGGACCTGCGCCCCGGCCGCGCGCGGGTCCCGTTCTACTCGACGGTGACCGGCCGCCCGATGGACGGCGGGGAACTGGACGCCGGCTACTGGTACCGCAACCTGCGCGAGCCGGTGCGCCTGCACGACGTCGTACGCCTCCTCGCGGACGCGCACCACGACACCTTCATCGAGGTCAGCCCGCACCCGGTGCTGGCGGCGACGGTCGAGGAGACGCTGGAGGCGGCGGGCCGGGAGCCCGGCGCGGCCCTGGCCCTGGGCACCCTGCGGCGCGGCGCGCCCGGCCCGGAGTCCTTCCTCACCTTCGCGGCGAGCGCCCACGTCGAGGGCGTGGACGTGCGCTGGCAGCCCGCCTTCGGCGACGACGCGCGGCCCGTCGCGCTGCCCACGTACCCGTTCCAGCGCAAGCACTACTGGACGGCCCCCGCCGGGCCCGCCCGCGCCACCGGCGGGGTGACCTACCGCGTGTCGTGGACGCCGCTGCCCGCCCCGGAGCCGGCCGACGCGCGCGGGCCCTGGCTGATCGTCGGCCCGGCCGCGTCCCCGGCCTGGGCCGGCCTGCTGCCGGCCGCGGTCCGCGAGGCCGGCGGCACGCCGCTGGAGTGCGCCCTGGACCCCGGCCTGGACCGCGCCGGGGCCGCCGCCGCGCTCACCGCGGCCCTCGCGGGCACCACCGGTGTGCGGGGCGTGCTCTCGCTGCTCGCGGCCGACGAATCGGACCACCCCGGCCGGCCGGGCGTGCCCGCCGGCGCGGTCGCCACCCTCACGCTCGCGCAGGCCCTCGCCGACGCCGGGGTGGACGCGCCGCTGTGGTGCCTCACCCGCGGCGCCGTGCAGACGGACGAGGACGACGGCATCGGGTCGTACGCGCAGAACGCCGTGCACGGCCTGGGCCGGGTCGCCGGTCTGGAACTCGGGCGGCGCTGGGGCGGCGTGCTGGACCTGCCGCACCCGGACGGGGCCGACGCGGCCCTGCTCGGCCGGGTGCCGGGCCTCCTGGCCGGCGCGCACGCCGCCGAGGACCACCTCGCCCTGCGGCCCGGCGGCCTGTACGGGCGGCGGCTGGTGCCGGTGCGGACCCCAGCCACGACGGACGGCACCGGCCCGCGCCTGCACGGGACCGTACTGCTGACCGGGGCGGACAGCCCGATCGGCGCCCGGCTCGCCCGGTGGGCGGCCGACAGCGGCGCCGACCATCTCCTGCTCGTCGGCGAGGCGGACGAGGAACTGCTGAACGCGCTGCGGGAGCGCGGCACGACGGCCACCCGCTGCGCGGCGGACGAGGACGCCCTGCGGGCCGCCGTCGAAGCCGCCCCGCACGACATCAGCACCGTCGTACACGCCGCGACCCGCACGGAGTTCGGGCCGGTCCTCGCCACCGACCCGGAGGACTTCGCCGCCACCCTCCAGGCCAAGACCGGACTCGCCCTGACCCTCGCCGCGGTCCTCGACGGCCGGCCGGTGGAGCGGGAGATCCACTGCTCGTCGGTGGCCGGCGTCTGGGGCGGTGCCGGCATGGCCGGATACGCGGCCGGCAGTGCCTGCCTCGACGCGTTCGCCGCCCACCGGCGGGCCCAGGGCCACCCGAGCACCGCCGTGGCCTTCAGCCCCTGGGCCCTGCCCGGCACCGTGCCGTCCGCCCCGCAGGCGGCGCAGCGCGGGCTGCGCGGCCTGAGCGCCGACCGCGCCCTCGCGGCCCTCACGTCCGCACTGGACTCGGGCGAGAGCGCCGTCGCGGTGTCCGACGTGGACTGGCCCGCCTTCGCCGCGGGCTTCGGCGCGGTGCGGCCCACCGCGCTGTTCGCGGAGATCTCCGAAGCGCGCGAGACGGCGGAGCCCCCGGCGGCGCCCGCCGCACCGGACGGCTCACCGGCCGCCGACCTGGCCGCCCGGCTCACCGCCCGCACGCCCGCGCAGCGCGAGGAGCTGCTGATCGGCGTGGTCGCCGAGGCCACCGCGGCGGTCCTCGGACACGACAGCGCCGAGGACGTCAGCGCACGGCGGGCGTTCACCGAACTGGGCCTGGACTCGCTGGGCTCGGTGCAGCTGCGCAAGCGGCTCTCCGCGGCCACCGGTCTGCGCCTGCCCGCCTCCCTGGTGTTCGACCACCCGACCGTCACCCGGCTCGCCCGCCATCTGCTGTCCCTGCTGGCCGCCGACTCCGGCCCGGAGCTCGCCGCCGCGGTGGGGAGCGCGCCGCCGAGCGCCGAGGACGAGCCGATCGCCATCGTCGGCATGAGCTGCCGCTTTCCGGGCGGCATCGGCTCGCCCGAGGAGCTGTGGCGGGCCGTCGTCGACGGACAGGACCTCACCGGCGAGCTGCCCCGCGACCGGGGCTGGGAACTGGGGGCCCTGTACCACCCCGACCCCGACCACCCCGGCACCAGCTACTCCGACCGGGGCGGGTTCCTCGCCGACGCGGCGGGCTTCGACGCGGAGTTCTTCGGCATCACCCCCCGCGAGGCGCTCGCGATGGATCCGCAGCAGCGGCTGATGCTCGAAGTCGCCTGGGAGGCCGTCGAGCGGGGCGGTATCGACCCGGACGCGCTGCGCGGCAGCCGCGTCGGCGTGTTCGTCGGGTCCAACGGCCAGTCGTACATGCCGCTCCTGCGCGGCGAGGCCGACCGGGTCGAGGGCTACCAGGGGCTCGGCAACTCGGCGAGCGTGCTCTCGGGGCGCCTCGCCTACACCTTCGGCTGGACGGGGCCGGCCCTCACCGTGGACACGGCGTGCTCGTCCTCCCTGGTGGGCATCCACCTGGCGATACGGGCCCTGCGCGACGGCGAGTGCGCCATGGCGCTGGCCGGCGGGGTCACCGTGATCTGCGACCCCTACACGTTCGTGGACTTCAGCAGACAGCGCGGTCTGGCCGCCGACGGGCGGTGCAAGCCGTTCTCGGCGCAGGCCGACGGCTTCGGTCTCGCCGAGGGGGCCGGCGCCCTGCTCCTCGAACCGCTCTCCCGAGCCATCGAGTCGGGCCACCCGGTGCTCGCCGTGCTGCGGGGCAGTGCGGTCAACCAGGACGGCGCGAGCAACGGACTGGCCGCGCCGAACGGTCCCGCCCAGGAGGAGGTGATCCGGCAGGCGCTCGCCGACGCCCGGCTGTCGGCGGCCGACATCGACCTGGTGGAGGCGCACGGCACCGGCACCCGGCTCGGCGATCCGATCGAGGCCGGCGCGCTCCAGGCCACCTACGGCGCACCGCGCGCACGTCCTCTGGCGCTGGGCTCGGTGAAGTCAAACATCGGCCACACCCAGGCCGCGGCCGGTGTCGCCGGTGTGATCAAGGCGGTGCTGGCGATGCGGCACGGCGTCATCCCGCGCAGCCTGCACGCCGAGGAACTCTCCCCCGAGATCGACTGGTCGCCGGGGACGATCCGGGTCCAGCGGGAGAACGAGGACTGGCCGGCGGGCCCGCGGGTGCGCCGGGCCGGCGTGTCCTCGTTCGGGGTCAGCGGCACCAACGCCCACGTCGTCCTGGAAGAGGCCCCCGCGGTCCCGGAATCGGCACCGGCCGGCGCGGAAGCGGCCCCAGTGCTGCCGGAAGCGGTGGCCGCGAACGTGGCCGCACCGGCCGGGCGGCCTGGCGGACGCGGTCTCGCGGCGGACACCGCGGCACTCGTGCTCTCGGCCCGTACACCGAGCGCGGTGCGCGCGCAGGCCGGCGCCCTCGCGGCGCTGCTGCGCACCTCGCCGGCGACCCCCCTGGCCGACACCGCGCGGACGCTCGCGACCGGCCGGACCCGGTTGGACATCCGGGCCGCGGTACTGGGCGACGACCGGGACTCGGTGTGCGCGGCGCTCGACGCGCTGGCCGCCGGCGAGGCGGCCGCCGACGTCGTGCCGCCGCGCACGGCGGCCCCCCGCAAGGCCGTCCTGGTCTTCCCCGGCCAGGGCTCGCAGTGGGCCGGCATGGCCGCCGACCTCCTCAGCCAGTCGGAAATCTTCGCCGCCGCCATGGCCGACTGCGCGGCGGCGCTCGCCCCGTACACCGACTGGGACCTGCTCGCCACGCTGCGCGGCGACGGCCCCGAGGACGCCTTCGAACGGCCCGACGTCGTCCAGCCGCTGCTGTTCGCGGTCATGGTGTCGCTGGCGGCGCTGTGGCGCGCCCACGGCGTCGAGCCGGCCGCCGTGGTGGGCCACTCGCAGGGCGAGATCGCCGCCGCCTGCGTCGCCGGGGCCCTCACCCTCGACACCGCCGCGAAGGTCGTCGCGCTGCGCAGCAAGGTGCTCGGCGAGCTGAACGGGCAGGGCGGCATGGCCTCCGTCACCGCCGCGCCCGGCGAACTCCGCGAAGCCCTGGCCCCGTGGGACGGCCGGCTGAGCGTCGCCGCCGTGAACGGGCCGCGCTCCCTCGTCGTCGCCGGCGAGGCCGCCGCCCTCGACGAGTTCCTCGGCTCCCCGCGGGCCGAGGAGATGTCCCCGCGGCGGATCGCGGTGGGCTACGGCTCCCACTCCCCGCAGGTGGCACAGGTCGAGCAGCGGCTCGCCGATGTCCTGGGCACGGTCCCGGCCCGGTCCGCCGCCGTGCCCTTCTGCTCGACCGTCACCGGCGCCCCGCTCGACACCGCCGGACTCGACGCCGCGTACTGGTACCGCAACCTGCGCGGCACGGTCCGCCTCGACCAGGCCGTACGCACCCTCATGGAGCAGGGCTTCGACACCTTCGTCGAGGTCAGCCCGCACCCGGTGCTGCTCCCCGGCATCGAGCAGACCGCCGAGGACCTCGGCCGGGACGTCGTCACCCTCGCCTCCCTGCGCCGGGACCGCCCCGGCGCGCGCACCTTCCTGCGCAACCTGCTGGAGGCACACGCCGACGGCCTGCCCGTCGACCTGCTGCCCGCCCTGGAACCCGGCGGGACGGCGGAACTGCCGACCTATCCGTTCGAGCACACCTCCTACTGGCCACGCCCCTGCCGCACCCGCGCCGACGCGGCACCCTCGGGCATGGACAGCGTCGCCCACCCCGTCCTGTCCGCAGCGCTGGAGACACCCGACGGCGGACACGTCCTGACCGGGCGGATCACCCTCGGGGACCAGCCGTGGCTGGCCGACCACGCCGTCGGCGGCGAGACCCTGCTGCCCGGCAGCGCACTGGTCGACCTCGCCCTGACGGCCGGCCGCCACGCGGGCACGCCGGCCGTGGCGGAACTGGTGCTCTGCGCCCCCCTGTTGCCCGGTGCGGCCACCGCCGTCCGCGTGACGGTCGGCGCCCCCGCGGCGGACGGCACCCGCACGGTGGACATCCACGCCCGCGACACGGACGCGCCGGGCACGCCCTGGACCCGGCACGCCACCGGCGTCCTCGGCGAGGCCGCGCCGCCGCCGGCCACCCCCGCGGTCTGGCCGCCGGCGGATGCCCGGCCGATCAACCTGGACGCGGCCTACGCACGCCTGGCCGACCGCGGTTACGGCTACGGGCCCGCCTTCCGGGCACTGCGCGCGGCCTGGCAGCGCGGCGCGGAGGTGTTCGCCGAGGCCGAACTCCCGGCGGCGGCGGGCCCCGACGACGCCGAGAGCGCGGGCTACCTGCTGCACCCCGTGCTCCTCGACGCCGCCGCCCAGACCCTCGGCCTCGGCCCCCTCGCCGACCGGGACGGCGCGTTCCTGCCCTTCTCCTGGACCGGGACCACGCTGTACGCGTCCGGGGCCACGACGATCCGGGTGAGCGCGGCCCCCGCCGGCGCCGACGCGATGAGCCTGTCGGTGACCGATCCCGCGGGAGCGCCGGTCGCCGTCGTGAGCGCCGTGACCGTGCGTCCGGCCGGCGGGGAGCCTGGCCCGCGCGCCGGGGAGGAGACCGGCGCCGACGACCTCTACCACCTGACCTGGCGGCCCCTGCCCGAGACCACCGGCCGGGCCGTCGGCTGCGCGACGATCGGCGGCCCCTGCGGACTCGGCAAGGACCACCCGGACCTGGCGGCACTGGCCGCGGCGGTCGCGGCCGGCGAGCCGGAACCCGAGGCCGTCGTCGTGCCGTGCCGTCCATGGCAGGCGGCGGACCCGGCCGGCTCCGTGCGCGAGAGTGTGCTGCACGCCGCCGGGCTCGTGCGCCAGTGGCTCGATGCGCCCGAACGCACCGGCCGCCTGGTGTTCCTCACCCGCAACGCCGTGAGCACCGGCCCCGCCGACACCGCGGCGGACCCCGCACAGGCCGCGGTCTGGGGCCTGGTCCGCTCCGCCCAGGCGGAGTCACCGGGGAACTTCGCGCTCGTCGACATCGCCGACGGCGCCGATCCCGCGGTCCTCGCCGCCCTCCCGGCCGTGCTCGACCACCCGCAGCTGGCCGTGCGCGGCGACCTCGCGCTTGTGCCCCGGCTGGCCTCGACGCGCACCGCCCCGGCCCTGCTGCCGCCCCGCACGCCCGCCCGCCTGGAGCCCGCCGGTACCTCCCTGGACGCCCTCGCGTTCGCGGCGGCACCGGACGCCGGCCGGCAGCCGGGACCGGGTGAGGTGCGGGTCGAACTGCGGGCCTGCGGAGTGAACTTCCGCGATGTCCTGATCGCCCTCGGCATGTACCCCGGTGCCGCCGTCATGGGCACCGAGGGCGCCGGGGTCGTCACCGCCGTCGGCCCGGACGTGACGGGCGTCGCGGTGGGCGACCGGGTCATGGGCCTGTTCGAAGGCGCCTTCGGGCCGGTCGCGGTCACCGACCACCGGCTGGTCACCCCGGTCCCGCCGGGATGGAGCACCACCGAGGCCGCCGCCCTGCCCATCGCCTTCACCACCGCCCACTACGCGCTGCACGACCTCGCCGGAGTGCGGCCCGGACAGGCCGTCCTGGTGCACGCCGCCGCCACCGGCGTCGGCATGGCCGCGGTCCGCCTGGCCCGGCTGGCCGGGGCGGAGGTCTTCGCCACCGCCAGCCCCGCCAAGCAGGGCGTGCTGCGCTCGCTCGGACTCGACGACGACCACATCGCCTCGTCCAGGGAGCCGGGATTCGGCCGGCGCTTCAGGGCCGTGCGCGGCGGACGCGGCATGGACGTCGTGGTCAACTCGCTGACCGGCGCACTGCTCGACGAGTCGGCCGAACTCCTCGCCGAAGGCGGTGCGTTCGTCGAGATGGGCAAGACCGACCTGCGCGACGCCGACCGGTTCCGCGGGCGCTACCTGCCCTTCGACCTCGCCGAGGCGGGAGCGGACCGGCTCGGCGCGATCCTCGCCGAGGTCGCCTCCCTGGCGGCCGGCGGCGAACTCGGCCGCCAGACGGTCACGGCCTGGCCGCTGCAACGGGCGTCGGCCGCCCTCCAGCACATGAGCACGGGACGGCACACCGGAAAGCTGGTGCTCGTCCAGCCGGCCCCGCTCGACCCCGAGGGCACCGTGCTCGTCACCGGCGGCACCGGCACCCTGGCCAGGCTGCTGGCCCGCCATCTCGTGACCGAGCACGGCGTACGCCATCTGCTGCTGCTCGGCCGCCGCGGGCCCGACGCGCCGGGAGCGGCCCGGTTCGAAGCCGAACTGGGCGAACTGGGCGCGACCGTGACCACGCGCGCCTGCGACGTCTCCGACCGCGCCGCGCTCGCCGCCGCGCTCGACGGCATCCCGGCCGGGCACCCGCTGACCGGCGTCGTGCACACCGCGGGCGTGCTCGCCGACGGCCTGGCCGCGTCCCTCGGCGAGGACGAACTGGGCACGGTCCTCGCGCCCAAGGCGGACGCCGCATGGCATCTGCACGAACTCACCGCGGACCGCGAACCGAACTTCTTCGTCCTGTTCGGTTCGGGCGCCTCCGTGCTGGCCGGACCGGGCCAGGGCGCGTACGCGGCGGCCAACGCCGCACTGGACGCGCTGGCCCGGTACCGGCAGGCCCGCGGGCTGCCCGCGACGTCCCTCGGCTGGGGGCTGTGGGAGGAGGCCAGCGGCCTGACGGGCGCTCTGGACGAGCGGGACACCCGGCGGATGGCCCGCGCGGGCATGCGGCCCCTGCCGACCGCGCGGGCGCTGGCCCTGTTCGACCTCGCGATCCGGCGCGGCGATGCGGTGGCGTACCCGCTGCACCTGGACACCGCGCGGGCGCAGGGCGCCCAGGACGCGCCCGAGGTGCTGCGCGGGCTGCTGCACACGCCGCTGCGCCGGGCCGCGCGGGACCAGTCCGGCGGTGACGGACTCGCCGCCCGCCTGGCGCCGCTGCCGCGCCCCGACCGGCTCGCCGCGCTGACCCATGCCGTACAGGCGCAGGCCGCCGCCGTCGCCGGGTACGACACGGCCGACGCGGTGGCAGCCCGACGGCAGTTCAAGGACCTCGGCTTCGACTCCCTGGCCTCCGTCGAACTGCGCAACCGGCTGGGGTCCGCGCTCGGCCTGCGGCTGCCGAGCACTTTGGTCTTCGACCACCCGACACCCGAGGCGGTGGCCGTCTTCGTGGACGGTCGGCTGTTCGCCGGCGCGGACGCGGCCGGCGCCCCGGCGCCGGAGCCGGGGCGCTCCGTCGCCGAGCACCTGGCGGCGCTGGAGGCGGTGCTGGAGGGCTGGCAGGAGGCCGGCGAGGACACGGCCGGTGAACGCCGGGCCATCGGGGCGCGGTTGACGGCCCTGTCCGACCGATGGAGCGCCGTGGCCGCCGGGGACTCCCGCACGGCCGTCGACACCGTCGACGACGAGGAACTGTTCGCACTGCTCGACCAGCGGTTCGGTGAGGGGAACGAGGAACGATGAGCGGGAGCCAGGAGACCAGCGGGACCACCGGGTCCACCGAGACCACCGAGGACAAGCTGCGCCGCTATCTGCGGCGGACCGCCGGGGACCTGGAGGCCGTCAGCGCGCGACTGCGGGAGACGGAGTACCGGGCCGGCGAACCGATCGCGGTCGTCGGCATGGGCTGCCGCTTTCCGGGCGGCATCGACGGCCCCGCCGCCCTGTGGGACTTCCTCGTGGCCGACGGCGACGCCGTCTCCCCCGCGCCCGCCGGCCGCGGCTGGGACAGCGCCGCCCTCGACGGCTGCACCGGCGGGTTCCTGCACGACGCCGCCGGTTTCGACGCGGACTTCTTCGGCATATCGCCGCGCGAGGCACTGGCCATGGACCCGCAGCAGCGGCTGCTGCTGGAGGTCGCCTGGGAGGCACTGGAACGCGCCGGCTTCGACCCCGCCGCGCTCGGCGGCACCGCCACCGGCGTCTTCGCCGGGGTCGGCGCCGTCGACTACGGGCCGCGCCCCGACGAAGCGGCACCGGAGGTACTGGGCTACCTCGGCACGGGCACGGCCTCCAGTGTGGCCTCCGGCCGGGTGGCGTACACGCTCGGCCTCGAAGGCCCGGCGCTGACCGTGGACACCGCCTGCTCCTCCTCCCTCACCGCGACCCACCTGGCCATGCAGTCGCTGCGTCGCGGGGAGTGCACGACCGCCCTCGCGGGCGGCGCCACCGTCATGAGCACCGCCGGGGCCTTCACCGAGTTCCGCGCCCAGGGCGGACTGGCGGCGGACGGTCGGTGCAAGCCCTTCGCCGAGGCCGCCGACGGCTTCGCGCTGGCCGAGGGCGTCGGCTTCCTCGTACTCCAGCGGCTGTCCACGGCCCGGCGGGAGGGCCGCCGGGTGCTCGCCGTGCTGCGCGGCAGCGCGGTCAACCAGGACGGTGCCAGCAACGGCCTGACCGCGCCCAACGGTCCCGCCCAGCAGCGGGTCATCCGGCAGGCGCTGGAGGACTCCGGGCTCGGCCCCGCCGACGTCGACTACGTCGAGGCGCACGGCACCGGCACCACGCTCGGCGACCCCATCGAGGCACACGCCCTGCTGGCGGCCTACGGTGCCGGACGGCCCGCGCACGCCCCGCTGTGGATCGGCTCGGTGAAGGCCAACATCGGCCACACCCAGGCGGCCGCCGGCGTCGCGGGGCTCATCAAGACGGTGCTCGCCCTCCAGCACGGCCGGCTGCCCCGCCTCCTCCACTTCGACGCCCCCTCCTCGCGGATCGACTGGGAGAGCGGAGCCGTCGTACCGCTCGCCGAGAGCCGGCCGTGGCCGCGCGGCGGCAGGACACGCCGCGCGGGCGTCTCCTCCTTCGGTATCAGCGGCACCAACGCGCACATCATCGTCGAGGAGGCCCCCAAGCCCGACCCGGAACCCGACCCGGTCCCCGAGGCGCCCGCCGCCGACCGGGAGACGGGCCCCTACCCGATCCTGCTGTCCGGCCGCGGCGAGGAGGCCCTGCGGGCCCAGGCCGAACGGCTCGCCGCCCACCTGGAGCGGCCCGGCGCCGACCCGTTGCCGGACGTCTCCTTCACCCTCGCCACCCGGCGTACCGCCTTCCCGCACCGCGCCGTGGTCGTCGGCGGCCCTGCGGACGTGCCGGCCGCCCTGCGCGCCGTGGCCCGCGAGGAGCCGCACGCGCAGGCGGTCACCGGCACGGCGCGCGCGGGCCGCAGGATCGTGATGGTCTTCCCCGGCCAGGGCTCGCAGTGGGAAGGGATGGCCGCCGGACTGCTGGCCGCCTCACCGGTCTTCGCCCGCTCCGTGCGCGAGTGCGAGCAGGCGCTGGCCCCCTACGTCGACTGGTCGCTGACCGAGGTGCTCGCCGGCGGCGCGCCGCTGGAGCGGGTGGACGTCGTCCAGCCCGCGCTGTTCGCGGTCATGGTGTCGCTGGCGGCGCTGTGGCGGGCCCACGGCGTGGAGCCGGACGCGGTGATCGGCCACTCGCAGGGCGAGATCGCCGCCGCCTGCGTCGCCGGTGCCCTCTCGCTCCAGGACGCCGCGAAGGTGGTCGCGGTGCGCGCCAAGGCGCTGCGATCCCTCGCCGGCAGCGGCGGCATGGTCTCCCTCGCCCGCTCCCCGGAGCAGACCGAGGCACTGCTGGCCCGCTACGGCGGCGCCCTGACGATCGCCTCGGTCAACGGCCCGGACGCGGTCGTGGTGGCCGGTCCCCGCGCGGACCTGGACGCGCTGCTGGACGCCTGCGCGGCCGACGGCGTCCGGGCCCGGAACATCCCGGTGGACTACGCCTCCCACTCGCCCATGGTCGAGCCGCTGCGCGCGGAGCTGACGGCCGCGCTGTCCGGCGTGGTCGCCCGCACGGCCCCCGTACCGCTGTACTCCACGACGACCGGCGCGCCGATCGACACCGCCCTCATGGACGGCGACTACTGGTACCGGAACCTGCGGGAGACGGTGCGGTTCGAGACGGGGACGCGGCTGCTGGCCGAGGCGGGCTTCGACACCTTCGTCGAGGTGAGCCCCCAGCCCGTCCTCGCCGCGGGGATCGAGGCGACCCTGGAGGCGGCGGGCGCCGACGCCGCCGTCCTGAGCACACTGCGGCGCGGCGCGGGCGGCCCGGACCGGTTCCTGACGGCGCTCGGCGAGGCCCATGTGCGCGGCGTCCAGGTCGACTGGAGCCCCGCGCTTTCGGCCGGCGCCGTGACCGAACTGCCCTGCTACCCCTTCCAGCACCGCCCGTTCTGGCACACCGCCCCCGGCCGCCGCGCCGAACCCGCCGGCCGGGAACGGCGCTACCGGGTGCGGTGGCACGACGCCGGGTGGGCGGCGGCCCCGCTCACCGGCCGCGTCCTGCTGGTGACCGGCCGCCGGGTGCCGGACGCCTGGTACGACACGGTCCGCGCGGCCCTCCAGGACGCCGGGGCCACGGTCGGCACCGTCGACTGCGACGCACCGGAGCGTGCCGCGACGGCGGCGGCCCTGCGCGCGGCCACGGCCGCCGGGGAACCGGCGGCGGTGGTCTCGTTGCTCGCCCTGGACACCGCAGGGGAATCCGCCGACGACACCGCCGGGGAATCCGCCGCCGCGCCGCACCTGCCCGCCTGGCGGACCCTGAGCCTGATCCAGGCGCTGGGCGACGCGGGCGTCGAGGCGCCGCTGTGGGTGCTGACCCGGCGCGCGGTGGCCGTGACCGAGCAGGACGGGGAGCCGGACCCCGCGCAGACGGCGGTGGCCGGCCTCGGCCGGGCCGCCGGCCTGGAACACCCCGCGCGCTGGGGCGGGTCGATCGACCTGCCCGCCCCGGACCGGGACCTGCTCGCGCGGCTGCCGTGGGTGCTCGCCGATCCCCGCGACGAGGACCAGGTGGCCCTCCGCGCGAGCGGCGACAGGGTCCCCCGGCTCGTGCCCGCCCCGGCGGACGCCCCGGCCGGTGCGGACGGCTGGCGGCCCGGCGGCACCGCCCTGGTGACCGGCGGCACCGGCGGACTCGGTGCCCATGTCGCACGCCGTCTGGCCCGCGCCGGCGCCACCCGTCTCGTCCTCACCAGCAGGCAGGGCCCGAACGCGCCGGGCGCCGAGTCGCTCAGGGCGGAACTGACCGCGCTGGGCGCCCAAGTGACCCTCGCGGCCTGCGACGTCACGGACCGGGCGGCGCTGGCCGCGCTGATCGACGCCGAGCGCGCGCACGGCCGGGCGATCGACGCCGTCTTCCACACGGCCGGCGTGCCGCAGTCCACGCCGCTGGAAGCCATCACCGAGGAGGAGTTCACCCGCGTCACCGCCGCCAAGATCACCGGGACGGCGCACCTCGACGAACTGTGCCCCGACGCGGACACGTTCGTGCTGTTCTCGTCCAACGCGGGCGTGTGGGGCGCGTCCCGCGCCGGCGCCTACGCGGCGGCCAACGCCTTCCTGGACGGCTTCGCACACCGGCGCCGCCGCCGCGGGCTGCCCGCGCTGTCCGTCGCCTGGGGGCTGTGGGACGGACCGGGCATGGCCGGCGACGCGGGCCAGGACTTCCTGCGCCGCCAGGGCATGCGGCCCCTGCCGCCCGAGCAGGCCCTCGCCGAGCTGGGCACGTGCCTGGCGGGCGCCGAAACCTGTGTCTCCGTGGCCGACCTCGACCGGCGCGCGTTCCTCGACCTCATGGGCGCGGTCCGGCACCGGCCGCTGTTCGACGAACTCGCCCGTACGCTGCCCGCCGCGCCGTCGGCCGGAGAGCCGCGGGAGGAACCGGAGGGCCGCTCCCGGCTGCGCGACAAGCTCCTGCCGCTGCCGGCCGGGGAGCGCCGCGAACACCTGCTGCGCCTGGTGCGGGCCGAGGCCGCCGCGGTGCTCGGGCACGCCGACGCCGGGGCCGTCGACCGGGACCGCGCCTTCCGGGAACTCGGCTTCGACTCGATGTCGGCGGTGCAGCTGCGCAACCGCATCACCGCGGCGACCGGCCTGCGCGAGGCGACCACCCTGGTCTTCGACCGGCCCAGTGTCACCGCGCTCGCCGACTATCTCCTCGACCGGCTGTTCGGCTCCGAGGAGATCCCGGCGGACGGGGCGGAGTCCGCGGCGGGGCCCGCCGGACCCGCCGCACAGGCGTCCGGCGGGTCCGGCGGGGACGGCGGGGACGACCCGGTGGTGATCGTGGGCATGGCCTGCCGGCTGCCCGGTGGCATCGGTTCCCCGGAGGACCTGTGGGAGTTCGTCGCCGCCGGCCGTGACGCCGTCGCGCCGATGCCCGCCGACCGGGGCTGGGACCTCGACCTCCTCGGCGCCACCACCGCCGACGGCGCGAGCGGACCCCGCCACGGCGCCTTCCTCGACGACGCGGCGGGCTTCGACGCGGCGTTCTTCGGGATCTCCCCGCGTGAGGCGCTGGCGATGGACCCGCAGCAGCGCCAGGTGCTGGAGGCCACCTGGGAGGCGATGGAGAACTCCGGCATCGATCCGCGCGCGCTGCGCGGCAGCGACACCGGCGTCTTCCTCGGCGCCGCCTACCAGGGCTACGGCCACGGGGCCGAGACCCCCGAGAGCAGCGAGGGCTATCTCCTCACCGGTGGTTCGCCCGCCGTCGCCTCCGGCCGGGTGGCGTACGTACTGGGTCTGGAGGGGCCGGCGTTGACGGTGGACACGGCGTGTTCGTCGTCGTTGGTGGCGTTGCATCTGGCGGCGCGGTCGTTGCGGGACGGGGAGTGCTCGCTGGCGGTGGCCGGTGGGGTGTCGGTGATGGCGGGTCCGGAGGTGTTCACGGAGTTCTCGCGGCAGGGGGCGCTGGCGGCGGACGGGCGGTGCAAGGCGTACTCCGACGACGCCGACGGCTTCGGCTTCGCCGAGGGCGTGGCCCTGCTGGTGCTGGAGCGGCTCTCGCAGGCGCGGCAGCGGGGGCACCGGGTGCTCGCCGTGGTCCGGGGCAGCGCGGTCAACCAGGACGGAGCCAGCAACGGGCTCGCGGCGCCGAGCGGCCCCGCGCAGCAGCGGGTGATCCGGCGCGCCTGGCAGGCCGCCGGGATCTCGGGCGCGGACGTCGACGTCGTGGAGGGTCATGGGACGGGGACGGCGCTGGGTGATCCGATCGAGGCGCAGGCGCTGCTGGCGACGTATGGGCAGGGGCGTGATCCGGGTCGGCCGTTGTGGCTGGGGTCGGTGAAGTCGAACATCGGGCATGCGCAGGCGGCGGCGGGTGCGGTGGGTGTGATCAAGATGGTGCTGGCGCTGGGGCGGGGTGTGTTGCCGGGGTCGTTGCATGCGGGGGTGCCGTCGTCGCATGTGGACTGGTCTTCTGGTGGGGTGCGGGTGCTCGGGGAGGCGCGTGCGTGGCCGTCCGGTGGGCGGGTGCGGCGTGCGGGGGTGTCGGCGTTCGGGGTGAGCGGGACGAACGCGCATGTGATCGTGGAGGAGGCGCCGTCGTTGCCGGTGGAGGCCGGTGCTGCGGGCGGGCCGGTGGGGGTGCTGGAGGCGGCGGGTGTGGTGCCGCTGGTGGTGTCGGCGCGTACGGAGACCGCGCTGGCCGCCCAGTCCCGCCGGCTGCTCCCGGTGCTGGACGACGACGCGCCCGACCCGGACACCCTGGACCGCGTCGGCCGCACGCTCGCGACCGGACGCACCCACCACGAGCAGCGCGCCGTCGTCCTCGCCGAGGACACCGGCATGGCCCGAGACCTGCTGCACCGGCTCGCGGAGGGGTTGCCGGCTCCCGGTCTGGTCACGGGTGTGGGTGGTGGGGGTCGTCGTGTGGTGTGGGTGTTTCCCGGTCAGGGGTCGCAGTGGGTGGGGATGGGCCGCGGGCTGCTCGATGTGCCGGTGTTCGCACAGGCGTTGGCGGAGTGTGATGCGGCGCTGGCGGAGGTGGCGGGTTTCTCGGTGGTGGATGTGGTGCGGGGTGTGGAGGGGGCTCCGGGGCTGGACCGGGTGGAGGTGGTGCAGCCGGTGCTGTTCGCGGTGATGGTGTCGCTGGCGCGGTTGTGGCGGGCGTGCGGCGTGGAGCCGGATGCGGTGGTGGGGCATTCGCAGGGCGAGATCGCGGCGGCGTGTGTGGCGGGGGCGCTGTCCTTGCCGGACGCGGCGCGGGTGGTGGCACTGCGGGCCCAGGCCCTGGCCGAACTCGCCGGCCCCGGCGCCATGACCTCCGTCGCGCTGCCCGAGGACCGGGCGCGGGAACTGATCGCCGAGTGGCCGGAGCGCGTGAGCGTCGCCGCCGTCAACTCCCCGGCGTCCGTGGTGGTGGCCGGCGACCCCGAGGCGCTGACCGCGTTCGAGGAGCGCTGCGCCGCCGACGGGATCCGGGCCCGCCGCATCCCCGTCGGCTACGCCTCGCACTCGCCCCACATGGAGCGGCTCCGCCGGCGCGTCCGCACCGACCTGACGGGCGTGACCCCGCGCCCGACCGGGACGCCCCTGTACTCCACGCTGCGCGGCGAACGCTGCGACACCGGCACGATGGACGCCGCGTACTGGTACGACAACCTGCGCTCCCCGGTCCGCTTCGAGGCGGCCGTCCGCGCCGCCGTCGAGGACGGCTACGACACCTTCGTCGAGGTCAGCCCGCACCCCGTGCTCACCACCAGCGTCCAGGAGACCGCCGAGCGCCACGGCAGCGAGGTGCTCGTCCTCGGCAGCCTGCACCGGGACGAGGGCGAGCGGCACTTCGTCCGCGAACTCGCCCGCGCACACGCGGGCGGCGTGTCCGTCGACTGGCGGGCCGTCTTCCCCGACGGCGCGCCCGCCCGGCTGCCCAACTACCCCTTCGAACACGAGCGGTACTGGCTGGCGCCCGAGATCCCCGACCGGGTGGGCGACTGGCGCTGCCGCATCGAATGGCGCCCCCTGTCCCCGGCCACGGACCCGCTGAGCGGCACGTACCTGGTGGTCGGCACCGGCACCGGTCCGCAGGAGGACACCCTGGCCGGTGCCGTGGAGGACGCCGGCGGCACGGTGCTGCGGGTCACGGCCGACGCCGTGGCGACCGGACGCGAGGAGCTGGCGAGGACGCTGCGGGAGGCGGCCCCCGGCGGCGTCACCGCGGTCGTCTCGCTGCTGGCCCTGGCAGCCGACCCGTCCGACCCGTCCGGCCCGAACGACCCGTCCGGCCCGGACGACGAGCTGCGGGCCGCCACCGCCGCCCTCACCCTGCACCAGGCACTCGGCGACGCGGGCGTCGAGGCGCCCCTGTGGCTGGTGACCCGCGGGGCCGTGGCCGTCGGACAGGACGCGGCGGACGACACGGCCGACCCGGCGCAGGCCATGGTCTGGGGCATCGGGCGGGTGATGGGCCTGGAGGCCCCCGGACGCTGGGGCGGCCTGCTCGACCTGCCCGGCGAACTCACCCCGTCCGTCCTGCGGTGGTTCACCGCCTGCCTCCAGCAGGCGGGGGACGAGGACCAGCTCGCGCTGCGCGAGGGCGGCTGCTTCGTCCGACGGCTCGTCAGGGCCCCGCTGGAGCCCGTCGCGGCTCCCTGGCAACCGGCCGGCACGGCCCTGGTCACCGGCGGCACCGGCGCCCTCGGCGGTCATGTCGCCCGCCACCTCGCCCGCGCCGGGGCGGACCACCTGGTGCTGGTCGGCCGGTCGGGCGGACCGGCGCCGCAGCACGCGGAACTGGCCGCGGAACTGACCGCCCTGGGCGCCCGCGTGACCTTCGCGGCCTGCGACGTCACCGACCGCGCCCGGCTGACGGAACTGATCGACGGGCTGCGGCGCCAGGGAGAGCCGGTCCGTACCGTGATGCACCTCGCCGGTGTCCCCGACGGACGCGCCCTGACCGACCTCGACCCGGACGAACTGGCGCGGGTGACGCGGGTCAAGACGGTCGGCGCCCGGCTGCTGGACGAACTCTGCCCGGACGCCGAGACGTTCGTCCTCTTCTCCTCCGGCGCGGGGCTCTACGGCAGCGGCCTGCTCGGCGCCTACGCCGCGGGCAACGCCTACCTCGACGCGCTGGCGCACCGGCGCCGGGCCGCGGGCAAGCCCGCGACCAGCATCGCCTGGGGAGCCTGGGCCGACGGCGGCATGGCCGACGCCGACCTGCCCGGTCTGATCCGCCGCGGGATGCGCCCGATGGCCCCCGACAAGGCGGTGCGGGCCCTGCAACAGGCCCTGGACCAGCGGGACGTCTGCGTCTCGATCGCCGACATCGACTGGAACCGGTTCGCCGTCGGCTTCACCGCCGCCCGGCCGCGCCCGCTCATCGAGGACCTGCCCGACGCCGCCCGGCAGGCACCCGCCGAACCCGCCCACGACGGGCCCGGCCGCCGCTCCACCTGGCCGGAACGGCTGTCCGGCCTGCCCGCGGACGAGGCCGAGGCCATGCTCGCCACATGGATCCGCGCACAGGTGGCCGCCGTCCTCGGCCACCGGGACCCGGACGCGGTGGGACTGCACCAGCCCTTCGCCCAGCTGGGCTTCGACTCGCTGTCGGCGATGGGGGTGCGCAACAGGCTGCAGGACGCCACCGGCCTGCCGCTGGCCACCACCCTGGTGTTCGACCACCCCAGCGTCACCGATGTCGCCGCCTACCTGCGGCCCCTGCTCACCTCGGAAACGCCGCACCCCGCGGCCGACGGCGGCGGCATGCTGCGCGGCCTCTACGAGCGATCCGTCCAGCAGGGACGCTTCGACTCCTACCTGGAGCTGCTCGGCGAACTGGCGGGCCACCGGGACCACTTCACGGGCCCCGAGGACCTGGCCGCATCCGTCGACCTCGTGGAACTGGCCTCCGGTCCGGGGGAGATCCGGCTGATCTGCGTCGCCGGTACGGCGCCGGTGGCGGGCCCGCACGAGTTCCTCCGGCTGGCCGCCGCCTTCGAGGGCAGCATGCCGGTGTCCGCGCTTCCGCAGCCGGGCTACGAGCCGGGCGAGCAGCTTCCCGCGTCGCTGGCGGCGGTCCTCGGCGTCCAGGCGGACGCCGTCCTGAAGTCCGCGGACGGGCCGTTCGTGCTCGTCGGCCACTCGGCGGGCGCCCTGATGGCGCACGCCCTGGGTGCCGAACTCGCCGACCGCGGCCGTCCGCCGCACGGCATCGTCCTGATCGACGTCTATCCGCCGGGACGGCAGCAGGCGGTGCAGGGCTGGCTCGCCGAACTGACCGACACCATGTTCGGCCGCGAGGGGGTGCGGGTGGACGACACCCGGCTCACCGCCCTGGGCGCGTACCACCGCTTCACCAGCACCTGGCAACCACGGGAACTCGCCGTCCCGACCCTGCTGGTACGGGCCTGCGAGCCGCTCGGAGAGTGGCCGGACGGCACGTCCTGGCAGTCCACCTGGCCGTTCCCGCACACGTGCGTGGACGTGCCCGGCAACCACTTCTCGATGGTGCAGGAGCACGCCGGCGCAGTCGCCGAACGCATCCGCACATGGACAGGGAACGAGGCATGACCACCACCGACCGACGCCGGCTCGGCAGCCGGCTCCAGATGGCCCGCGGCTGGTACTGGGCCTTCGGCGTGAACGGCGACCCGTACGCGATGCTCCTGTGCGGGCAGGACGACGAACCGGGCCACTGGTACGAGCGGATCCGCACGGCCGGCGCGGGGATCTTCCGCAGCCGCTGCGGGGCCTTCGTCGTGACCCGCTATGACGCCGCCGCCCGGATACTCGACGGCCCGGAGTTCAGCCGGGCCGCGGGGGAGACGGCCCCGGACTGGGCCCGGCCGTTCCTGGACCTGCGCACGGCCGCCGGCCCGCCGCCGCCCGCCGTGGAGGAGCTGGTCCCGCACTACCGCGCGGCGCTGCCGGGCACCGGCACGCGCTTCGACCTGATGCGGGACTTCGCCCGCGAGGTCCCGGTCCGTGCCGAGGCCGCGCGCCTCGGCGCGGACGGCGCGGACGCGGAAGGCATCGCCGCCCTGCTGCGCTCGGCCGCCACGGCACCGGACGCCCGGCTGACCCCGCAGACGCTGGCCGTGACCGAACAGACGGTGGCCGCGCTCCGGGCGCTGCGCGAACAGGCGGGGGCCGCGGGCCCGCCGGCGGCGGCCGGCTGCGCGATGGCGGCCAACACGGTGTGCAACGCCGTGCTCGCCACGCTGCGCACTCCGGGGCTGGCCGGCCGGCTGGCCGACGACCCGGACCTGGCGGACCGCATCGCGGCCGAGACCCTGCGCACCGCGCCCCCGGCCCACCTCGAAAGCCGCCGCGCCACCGCCGCACAGATCATCCAGGGCACCGCGATCGCGGCGGGCGACGAGGTGGTGGTGGCCGTCGCGGCGGCCAACCGTGACCCGGAGGTGTTCGCCGGGCCCGACCGGTTCGACGTGGACCGCGCGGCCGCGCCGCCGCCCCTGACGTCGGGCCTCGGCTGCCGGGACGGCCTGGACGAGTTCGCCGCCCGGCACGCCGCCGCGGCCCTGCGCGCCCTCGCCGGGACGCTGCCCGGCATGACGCGGACGGGCCCCGTGGTCCACCGCCGCCGTTCGCCCGTCGTGCGGGGCATCAGCCGGTGCCCGGTCGAGATCTAAGGACTGTCCAGATGCGCATCGTCTTCTCCGCCATGACGAGCAAGACCCACTTCTACCCGCTCGTCCCGCTCGCCTGGGCCTGCCGCGCGGCCGGCCACGAGGTGCGGGTCGTCGGCTCACCGGGGCTGACGGACATCACCACCGCCGCCGGTCTGACCGCGGTGCCCGTGGGCGAGGACGTCGACCTCGTCGGGCACATGAGCGCCGTCGGCGAGGACATGATCAAGTACGTGCGGTCGCTGGACTTCACCGACGCGGGACTCCAGAACGCGGGCTGGAACCACGTGCTGGGCATGCAGACCGCCCTCACCCCCAACCTCTACGGGCTGATGACCCCTGACTCGCTGATCGACGGGATGGTCGACTTCTGCCGTTCCTGGCAGCCAGACCTGCTGATCTGGGAGCCGCTGACCTTCGCCGCCCCGATCGCGGCCAGGGTGACCGGAGCGGCCCACGCCCGGCTGCTGTGGGGCCCGGACGTCGTCACCAAGTCCCGCCGGGCCTTCCTGGACCTGCGGGACCGGCAGGAGCCGGAGCACCGGGAGGACCCCTTCGCGGAGTGGGTCGAATGGCACCTGGACCGCCACGGGGTGGCGACCGGTCGGGGCTTCGACGAGGAGCTGGCCACCGGCCAGTGGACCATCGACCCGGTGCCGGCGAGCATGCGCCTGGACCTGGGCCTGCCGACCGTGGGGATGCGCTACGTCGACTACAACGGCCCCTCCGTCGTACCGGAGTGGCTGCACGAGCCGCCCGCCCGGCGCCGGGTGGCCCTCACCCTGGGCGTCTCGGGACGCGACAGCGGGGTGGAGGTCATCACCACCGACCAGATCCTGGACGCCGTCGCCGGCATCGACGCCGAGTTCGTCGCCACGCTCGACGCCCACCAGCTCGAATCGGTGGCGCACGTCCCGGACAACGTCCGCGCGGTCGACTTCGTCCCCATGCACGCCCTGCTGCCCACCTGCGACGCGGTCGTCCACCACGGCGGGCCGGGCACCTGGCACACCGCGGCGATCCACGGCGTGCCGCAGGTCATGATGCCCGTCGGCTGGGACACCGACCTGCGGGCCCGCGGGACGGTGGACAGCGGCATGGGCCTCGCGGTGCCGCTCGCGGAACTGACGGCCGACCGGTTCCGGGAAAGCGTCGTCCGTGTTCTGGAAGAGGCGGAATTCCGCGAGGGCGCGGCGAAAGTAAGGGACGAGATTCTGTCCGAGCCGGCGCCTACCGAAGTCGTCGCGGTTCTGGAGAAGATGACCGCCGAACGGCGCCTGCCCCGCCCCTGAGCAGGAATTTCCTGGGTTCCTCGCAACTGCCTCGCAACGGGGTCGAGTTCGGATCGAGAAGCCTTGAGGGGCAACTGGCGGCCTTGCTACGGTCGCTGCGGATACCGAGGCGTCTGTGCGCCGGAATTCTTGGCTACGGAGACACCACCTGCCGGGAAGAGAGAAATGAAACGACGAATATGGGTGCCCTCCGTATTTCTGACGGTGCTGGCGCTGCTCAATCTGGGTTCCGCACCGGCGTCCTCCGGTACCGGGGAAAGCCGCGTCGATCGTCTCGTCGACCAGATGACGCTGGACGAGAAGCTCTCGTTCGTGCACTGGGACTACTCCACGACGGACCCCACGGCCCTCGTCTACCTGCCGGGCGTACCCCGCCTGGACATCCCGGAGGTGCGCGCCAGTGACGGGCCCGCGGGCGTCACGATCCACCGCCCGTCGCTGGCGATGCCCGCGCCCGTCAGCCTCGCCTCGTCCTTCGACGACGGCCTCGCCGAGAAGTACGGGCAGGTACTGGGCCGCGAGGGCCGCGCGTTCGGCATGGACGTCCTGTTCGCCCCGATGGTCAACGACATCCGGGTGCCGCAGGCCGGGCGGAACTTCGAGACGTTCAGCGAGGACCCGCTCCTCACCGGGCGCACGGCGGCCGCCGAGGTCACCGGCATCCAGAGCCAGGGCCTGATGGCGACGGTCAAGCACTACGCCGCCAACACCCAGGAGAACAACCGCATGGGCGTGGACGTCGAGGTGGACGACCGCACGCTGCACGAGACGGAACTCCCCGGCTTCGAGGCCGCCGTCGGCGCCGGGGCCGCCGCGGTGATGTGCGCCTACCCCCGCGTCGACGGCGAACCCGCCTGCGGCAGCGACACGTTGCTGACCGGCATCCTCCGCGAGCAGCTGCACTTCCAGGGCTTCGTCACCTCCGACTGGCTGGCCACGCACAGCACCGACGCCATCACCAAGGGACTCGACCAGGAACTCGGCATCGACTCGACCACCGCCATCCCGCCCGGCGGGCAGGTCCCCGGCGGCAAGTACTTCGGCGACACCCTGAAGAAGGCCATCACGGACGGAACCATCCCCGTGTTGGTCCTCGACCGGTCGGTGCGCCGCATCCTCGGCCAGATGGACCGCTTCGGCCTGCTGGCCGAGAACAAGCCGCCGCGGCCCCAGCGCGACCTCGCGGGCGGCACCCGCGTGGCCAGGCAGGTCGCCGAGTCCGGCGCGGTGCTGCTGCGCAACCAGGACCGCATGCTGCCGCTGGACGCCGCCGCCACGGACCACCTCGCGGTGATCGGACCGACGGCCAAGACCCCCAAGGTGACGGGCCTCGGCAGCTCCTACATCGTCCCCGACACGGCCACCGCCCCACTGGACGCCATCACCGCGAAGCTGGGCCGGGGCGCGCAGGTCTCCTACGCCGAGGGCGAGGACGTCGAGGGCGAGCCGATCCCGGCCGCCGCCTTCGAACCGCCGTTCTCCGGCGGCACGGTCCTGCAACCGGCCCGCAGCGGCGTCGTCTACGACGGCAGGCTGACCGTGGACAAGGCGGGCCTCTACCGCATCGCGGCCCGCGTGACCGGCGGCAACGGCTCCCTCCAGATCGACGGCGGCGACCCCGTCAGCTTCGGCGAGGTGTTCGGCAAGCTCACCAGCGTCCCGCTGCGGCTGAGCGCCGGCACGCACACCGTCAAGATCAGCGGCGGGGCGCTCGTCGACCAGCCGATGAGGCTGGACCTGAGCTGGGTGACCCCGGCCAGGGCACAGGAGGCGATCGACCAGGCAGTGGAGACCGCCCGCAAGGCCACCACCGCGGTGGTCTTCGCCTACGACGACGGCGCCGAGGGCAGCGACCGCACCTCCCTGTCCCTGCCCGGCTACCAGGACGAGCTGATCAAGGCCGTCACGGCCGCCAACCCCCGTACGGTCGTCGTCCTGAACACCGGCTCGTCCGTCACCATGCCCTGGCTCGACAAGACCCGTGCCGTGCTCGACATGTGGTACCCCGGCCAGGCCGGCGCGGAGGCCACCGCCGACCTGCTGTTCGGCGACGCCGAACCGGGCGGCCGGCTCAGCCAGACCTTCCCCGCCTCCGACCAGGCCACCCCCGTCGCCGGCGACCCCGCACGCTATCCCGGCGTGGACGGCGTCGTGCACTACTCCGAAGGCATCTACAGCGGATACCGCTGGTACGACCACGAGGGCGTCAAGCCTCTCTTCCCGTTCGGCTTCGGCCTGTCCTACACGTCCTTCGCGTACGAGGACGAGTCCGTCACCCGCACGGCGGACGGACTCGACGTCGACGTGACCGTGCGCAACACCGGCGACAGGCCGGGCAGCGACGTCGTGCAGGTCTACCTCGGGCCCAGCCCGCGCCTCGCGCTCGACCAGGCCGACAAGGCCCTGGCCGGCTACCGGAAGGTGGCACTGGACCCCGGCGAGTCCCGGCGCGTGCGCATCCACGTGGCTGAACGCGCCCTCCAGTACTGGGACACCTCGGGCGGCGCCTGGAAACTCGCGGGCGGCGAGCGCCGCGTCCTCGTCGGCTCCTCCTCGGACCGGATCCGGCTGACCGCGACCGCGCAGACCGACCGGCCCGGCCGGTAGGGGGGACCGTGTCCGCAGACCAGGCCCGACCGGAGCAGGAAGCCATGACCGACACCGCGGAACCGGACCCGTACGTACGGCTCGGACGCCTGGCCACGCGGGTGAGCCGGCTGTGGCTCGGCACCGTCAACTTCAGCGGCCGCGTCACCGACGAGGACGCCCTGCGCCTCATGGACGAGGCCCTCGACCGCGGGATCAACTGCGTGGACACCGCCGACATCTACGGATGGCGCGTCCACAAGGGACACACCGAGGAACTCGTCGGACGCTGGCTGGCCCGAGGCGGCGGACGCCGCGACAGGGTCGTCCTCGCGACCAAGGTCGGCGGGGAGATGAGCGAACGGGTCAACGACGGCGGCCTGTCCGCCCGCCACATCGTCACCGCCTGCGAACAGTCCCTGCGCCGGCTGGGCGTGGAGTGCATCGACCTCTACCAGATGCACCACATCGACCGCGCCGCGCCGTGGGACGAGGTGTGGCAGGCCATGGACCGCCTGGTGGCGAGCGGCAAGATCTGCTACGTCGGCTCCTCCAACTTCGCCGGATGGCACATATCCGAGGCGCAGGCGAGCGCCCGGCGCCGCGGCTCGCTCGGCCTGGCCTCCGAGCAGTGCCTGTACAACCTGGCGGTACGCCACGCCGAACTGGAGGTCCTGCCCGCCGCCCGCCACCACGGCCTCGCGGCCGTCGCCTGGTCGCCGCTGCACGGCGGCCTCCTCAGCGGCGTACTGGACAAGCTGCGTTCCGGCACGGCCGTCAAGTCCGCCCAGGGGCGGGCCCAGACCCTGCTGCCCGCGCTCCGCCCCGCCATCGAGGAGTACGAAGCGTTCTGCCGCGGCATCGGCCACCACCCCGCGGAGGTCGGCCTGTCCTGGGTGCTGTCGCGGCCGGGCGTCACCGGCGCCGTCATCGGACCGCGCACCACCGGGCACCTCGACTCCGCGCTGCGCGCCACCCGCCTGCGCCTCGGCGACGCCGAACTCGCCGCACTCGACCGCATCTTCCCGCCGGTCGGCCAGGGCGGCCCGGCACCCGAGGCATGGGCCCACTGACCCCCACCACCCGGCCCCACCAGCGCGACCAAGAAACGAAGGGACGAACCGCATGACTTCCGGAGCACAGGCACCCGAGGACCGGGTCGAGGACAAGGTCGTCGATTTCTACGACAACTTCACCGAGGTCTTCAGGGAGATCTGGGGCGACAACCTGCACGTCGGCTACTGGCACGACGACGCCGACGACGCCCCCATCGAGAAGGCCACCGACCAGCTCACCGACCAGCTGATCGCACGGCTGGCGCCCGCGCCGGGCCAGCGGATCCTGGACGTGGGCTGCGGCGTCGGCGAGCCGGCCTTCCGGCTCGCCCGCACGGCCGACGTCGAGGTCGTCGGCGTCTCCATCAGCGCCTACCAGGTCGGCCGCGCCGGCGAGCGGGCGCGCGACTTCGGCCTGGCCGACCGGGTGAGCTTCCGGCACGCCGACGCCGCCGAACTCCCCTTCCCCGACGCGTCGTTCGACGGCGGCTGGGCCTTCGAGTCGCTGATCCACATGCCGGACAAGGAAAAGGTGCTGCGCGAGATCAAGCGCGTCCTGCGGCCGGGCGCCACCCTGGTCCTCGCCGACATGTTCAGCCAGCCCGACACCGAGCTGACCTTCCAGGACATCATCACCACCCCGGAGATGGCCGACTACCGCGCCGTCATCGAAAGCGCCGGACTCGTCGTGCGCGAGTTCACCGACATCACCGCCCACACCCTGGCCCCGCCGGCGGTGCGGGAGAGCGTGGCCGCCGACCTGCTGGCGCGCAAGGACGACGTCATCGCCATGACCGGCCCCGAGGAGTTCGCGCGGATGGTGGACGGCGTGCGGGTCCCCAAGGCCTACGGCTACCTCCTCGCCACGGTCACCACCGACTGAGAAACGGGCAGAAGATGGTCATCACCCAGTGCCGTGTCTGCGGCAATCACGAACTGCTACCGGTCCTCGACCTGGGGGAGCAGGCGCTGACCTGCGTCTTCCCCAAGAGCCCCGACCAGAAGGTGCCCGCGGTCCCGCTGGAACTGGTCAAGTGCTCGCCCGCGGGCTGCGGCCTGCTCCAGCTGCGGCACACCCCGGACCTCGGCCTGATGTACGGCGACGGCTACGGATACCGGCCGGGCATCCGGCCGTTCATGGTCAACCACCTGCGGGGCAAGGCGGTCGCCGCCGCCGAACTCACCAACCTCCAGGCCGGCGACGTGGTCGTCGACATCGGCAGCAACGACGGCACCCTGCTGCACCAGTACCCCGTCGAGGGACTGCGCCTGGTCGGCATCGACCCCTCGGGCGAGAAGTTCCGCGAGCACTACCCGCCCGCCGAACTGATCGCGGACTTCTTCACCGCCGAGGCCTTCACCGCGCGGTACGGCAAGCAGCGCGCGAAGGTCGTCACGACGACCGGCATGTTCTACGACCTCCCGGACCCGCTGCGGTTCATGCAGGACATCCACACGATCCTCGACGAGGACGGCGTCTGGATGACCGAGCAGAGCTACATGCCGTCCATGCTGGAGGCCAACGCCTACGACGTGGTGTGCCACGAGCACCTGGAGTACTACGGCTTCCAGCAGATCGAGTGGATGGCCGCGAAGGTGGGCTTCACCGTGCTGCGGGCCGAGGTCACCGATGTGTACGGCGGCAGTCTCTATGTGACCCTCGCCAAGAACCCGGACCGTCATCCGCGTGACGAGGCCTCGCTGGTCGCGCTGCGCGAGCGCGAGGCCGCGGCGGCCCTCGACACCATGGCCCCCTACGAGGCGTTCGCCCGCCGGGTGCGCCAACAGCGCGACGACCTGCGGGGGTTCCTCGACGACTCCCGCGCGGCCGGCCTGCTCACCTGCGGGTACGGCGCGTCGACCAAGGGCAATGTGACCCTCCAGTACTGCGGCATCACCGCCGCCGACCTGCCCTGCATCGGCGAGGTCAGCGAGGAGAAGGCGGGCCGCTTCACCCCCGGCAGCAACATCCCGATCGTGTCCGAGGAGGAGGCCAAGGCGTTCCGCCCCGACCAGCTGCTCGTCCTGCCCTGGATCCACCGCGAGGGATTCGTCGAGCGCGAGCAGGCCTACCTCCGGGGCGGCGGCAAGCTCGTCTTCCCGATGCCCGCGCTCACCGCGGTGACCGCCTGACCGTGCCGCCACCCGACGCAAAGGGAAACCGCAGTGACGACTGACGCGCACACCGCTGTCCCCAGCCTGGACAGCGATCTCTTCCACATCGACCAGTACGAGACCTACGCCGCGCTGCGCGAGCGCGAACCGGTGAGCAAGGTGAGCTTCATCGGCCGGGAGGCCTTCCTGATCACCCGGCACGCCGAGGCCAAGGCCGCCCTGGGCGACCTGCGGCTCAGCAACGATTTCAAGAAGCAGCCGCCCGGCGTGGAACTGCCCACCTACCACGGGATTCCCGAGGACGTCCGGCCGTACTTCGCCAACAACATGGGCAGCAACGACCCGCCGGCCCACACCCGGCTGCGGCGGCTGGTCTCACGGGAGTTCACCGCACGCCGGGTGGAGTCCATGCGCACGCGGGTCGCGCAGCTCGCCGAGCACCTGCTCGACGGCCTCGCCGGCGAGCGGGAGACCGACCTGGTCGAGCGCTTCGCCTACCCGCTGCCCATCACCGTGATCAGCGAGCTGCTCGGCGTCGAGGAGCGCTACCAGGGCGATTTCGGCCGGTGGAGCAACGAGTTCCTGGTGATCGACGCCGACCGGGTGGAGCAGCGCGAGCATGCCGCCCGCGCCCTGGTCGGCTTCATCCTCGAACTCGTCGACCGCCGCCGCGCCGACCCCGGCTCCGACCTGCTCTCGGCGCTCATCCACGTCCACGACGAGGACGAGGACCGGCTCAGCACCGACGAACTCGCCTCGGTGGTGCTGATCCTGCTCATCGCCGGCTTCGAGACCTCGGTGAGCCTCATCGCCATGGCCACCTACCTGCTCCTCACCCACCCCGGCGAACTGGCCAAGGTCCGCGCGGACCCGTCGCTCGTCCCGAACGCCGTGGACGAGGTGCTGCGCTTCCTCGGCCCCGCCGAGATCACCACCCGCGGAACGCTCGAACCCGTCGAGATCGGCGGTGTGCACATCCCCGCGCACAGCACCGTGCTCATCGCGGGCGCCGCGGCCAACCGCGACCCCCGCCGGTTCCCCGACCCCGAGCGGTTCGACGTCACCCGCGACACCGGCGGACACCTCTCCTTCGGCCACGGCATCCACTTCTGCGTGGGCGGCCCGCTGGCCCGGCTGGAGGGCGAGATCGCGCTGCGCGCCCTGCTGAACCGCTTCCCCGGCCTGGACCTCGCGATCCCGGCGGAGCAGGTGCGCTGGCGCCGGTCCTTCCTGCGCGGCATCGAGAGCCTTCCCGTGAGGCTGGGGCGATGAACGACGCCGACGCCGCGGCCGGGACCTGGCTGCGGCGGTTCGGGCCGCCGGGCGAAGGGGCGATGCGGCTCGTCTGCTTCCCGCACGCCGGGGGCGCCGCGAGCAGCTACCGCTCCCTCGCCCGCGCCCTGGGCCCGGAGGCCGAGGTCCTGGCCGTGCAGTATCCGGGCCGGCAGGACCGGCGGCACGAGCCGCCGGTGCCCCGGCTGGACGAACTGGCGGACCGGATCACCGGGGTGCTGGCCGCGCTCGACACGCCGGACCCGGCGCCGTACGCCCTGTTCGGCCACAGTCTGGGGGCGCTCGTCGCCTACGAGACGGCCCGGCGCCTGGACCGCCGCGGCAGCACCCCGCACCGGCTGTTCGTGTCCGCGCGCTGCGCGCCGACGGCCGGGCCGGGGCCGACCGACGGCCTGGACGGCGATGCCGCCCTGCTGGCCGAGGTCCGCAGGCTCGGCGGCGGCGACGCGCTCGACGACCCCGAGGTGCAGGCCCTGGCGCTGCCCGCGCTGCGCGCCGACTACGCGGCCCTGAAGTCCTACACCTGGCGGGAGGGGCCCGCGCTGCGGTGCCCGGTCACGGTGCTCACCGGCACGGACGACCCCCTGTGCACCCCCGAGCAGGCGCTCGGCTGGCTCCGGCTGGCGGTCGTACCGGGGCGCTCACGGGTCTTCGGCGGGGGCCACTTCTATCTGGAGGACCGTGCCACCGAGGTGGCGTCGGCCGTTCTGACCGATCTCGGACTGCGTGCGCCGCAAGCCGCCCTGTCCCGTGCGACCGACACTTGAGAAAGGGAAGCCCGTGCGTTTGCTCGTCACCGGCGCCGCCGGATTCATCGGGTCGACCTATGTGCGCAACGTGCTCGCCGGAGCCTACGGCGAGGCCGGCGAAGTGCGGATCACGGCACTGGACAAGCTCACCTACGCGGGCAATCCCGCCAACCTCGCCGAGGTGCGGGGCCACCCGGACCTGACCTTCGTGCAGGGCGACATCTGCGACACGGAGCTGCTCGCCGACCTCGTGCCGGGGCACGACGCGGTGGTCAACTTCGCCGCGGAGAGCCATGTGGACCGCTCGATCGCAGGTGCGGACGACTTCGTGCGCACCAACGTCCTCGGCACCCAGGCCCTGCTGTCCGCGGCGCGTGCCGCGCGGGTGCCCCGGTTCGTGCACATCTCCACCGACGAGGTGTACGGATCGATCGAGTCGGGCTCCTGGACCGAGGACTGCGCCCTGCTGGCGAACTCGCCCTACGCCGCCTCCAAGGCCGGGGCCGACATCCTGGCGCGCGCCTACGCCCGTACGTACGGGATGGACGTGAGCGTGACCCGGTGCAGCAACAACTACGGCCCCCGCCAGTACCCCGAGAAGCTCATCCCGCTGTTCGTGACCAACCTGCTGGAGGGCGAGCGGGTGCCGCTGTACGGGGACGGCCTGAACGTCCGGGACTGGCTGCACGTGGACGACCACTGCCGGGGTGTGCAGCTGGTGCTGGAGAAGGGCAGGGCGGGTCAGGCGTACAACATCGGCGGCGGCGAGGAGCTGACCAACCTCGAACTGACCCGCCTGCTGCTGGCGGAGTGCGGGGCCGATCCGGAGCGGATCGTCCACGTGCCCGACCGGCCGGGCCACGACCGCCGCTACTGCGTCGACGACAGCAGGATCCGGGAGCTGGGGTACGCCCCGCGCGTCCCCTTCCGGGACGGCCTGGCCCGCACGGTCGAGTGGTACCGCGACAACCCGCAGTGGTGGAAGCCGCTGCGCCGTACGCCGGCGGTCGCGGTCTGAGGCCGCCGCACACGGTCGCGAAACGGCCCGGACAGTCGCTGTCCGGGCCGTTTCCCATGCCGTGGGCCGCAGGTCAGCGGCCGCCGGGGGTGAAGCGGTAGAGCTTGTTGTTGTGGCCGCTCAGACCCTCGCCCACATTGGAGATGTAGTAGCCGGAGCCCCAGTACACGCTGCCGTCGACCACGGCCGCGCCGCCCCAGACGGAGCCGCCGCTGGCGTAGTCCCACAGGATCTTGCCGGTGTCGGCGTCCAGCGCGTACATGTTGGTGCCGCTCGGGGCAGAGGAACCCGCGTACATCACGCCGTTGGCATGGGTGATGAAGGAGTCGTCCAGCCACTTGCCGGCCTTGCCCTGCGGGTCGGCGGTCTGCCACTCGATCTTGCCGGTGGCGGCGTCGACCGCGGCGAAGAAGCCGCTGTCCACCGTGGACTTGGTGCCGTCGGCCGCGGTGATGGTCCAGGGCAGGTGGTCACCGTTGCCGATGCCGACGTAGATGCGCTTGCCGTCGGTGGCCGAGCCCCACTGGATGCCGCCCAGCGCGCCGCCCGGACCGACCTGGGTCTGCCACACGACCTTGCCGGTGGCCGGTTCGAGTGTGTAGTAGACGCCACTCTTCTGGCCTATGCCGAGCAGTTCCTTCGGCTTGCCGTCGATCTCGGTGGTGTAGAGGTTCGGGGCGGAGCCGAAGTCGAAGTCGGGCGCCTGGTTCTGCTGGTACATCATCCAGGTGTCGGCGGTCAGCGTGTGGTGCGACCACCTGATCCGGCCGGTCTTCAGGTCCAGCGCGAGCACGCTGTCGAAGTGGTCGTCCTCGGCGGGCGGGGTGCAGTCGGTCTGCTTCGGGTTGAGGCAGACTCCGGGCGGCGAGGTGTAGTTGTTGCCCGTGCCGACGAACACCAGGCCGGTCTTGTGGTCGACCACGGGCTGGCTGCCCCACACGGAGGCGCCGGTGTAGCCCTCGGGGATGGTGTAGGTCTTCCACAGGATTTTGCCGGTGTGCGCGTCGAGCGCCATCACCGAGCCGCGGAATCCCGGCGCGTCGTGGAGGGTCGACGCCTTGGAGGACACGCCCACGTAGACGACCCCGTCGTCCACCGTGGGGGAGGAGGTGACGACGGCCGTCGGATCGTCGTCGACCTTGGTCATCCACTGCTTCGCGCCGGTCCTGGCGTCGACCGAGATGATGTACGCGCTTTTCAGCGCGGTCGTCGTCAGCGTGCCGGTGCCGAGGTACAGGCTGCCCTGCCAGTACGCCGGGCTGGTCCGGGACATGTGTCCCTCGACGCCGTCGTAGTCGGCGATGCTGTGCGACCAGACCGCCTTGCCGCTGTCGGCGTCGACCGCCCACAGTTTGCCGCCCCAGTCGGGCACGTACACGGTGCCGTGTACGACGGTGGGGGTGGCGGAGATGTCGCCGTCGGCGGTGAAGACCCACTTCGGCGCCAGCGTGCCGACGTTCCGCGGGCCGATGGTGTGCTCGGTGGCGGCGTTGCGGGTGTTGTGGTTGTTCTGCCCCGCGCTGGCCCACTCGGGCTGCACGGGCACGCGCCGGGCCGCGGCGGGCCCGGCGCCGGTGGCGGGGGCGCCGGTGGCGGCGGGCGTGACCGTGGCCAGCAGGAGGGCGGCGCAGCCGGCCGCCGCGGCGGCCAGCCGCCGCCACGGCCTCGGCCGCGGTGCGGACCGTGGACTGGTCCTGGTGCTCATGGGGTGATTCCTCGTTCCCTCGGTAGGGGGCGGCCGGCACGGGACGGGGCCGGGAGCCGTCTCGGGGCTCCCGGACCTCGGCCCGCGGCGCGGTGCGCCCCGGAGTGGCCGGCCGGCCGGATCGCCGGCCGCGTGTGATGGGGCGCGCGGGGAGCGCGCTCAGGGTGTGGCCGTCACGGGTGCGTCGCACCAGTCGGCGACCCGCACCTCGACGACGCCGCAGGCGTCCTCGGCGCCGATGGCGCTGCCGGAGATCTGCTGGAGGAACCGGCGCGCGGGTGCGTTGCGCCGGGTGGGCCGGTAGGGGAGCCGCATGGTGCGGCAGCCGGCCGCGCGGGCCTTCTCGCCCAGCATCCGCAGCATGCGCGTCTCCACCTGGCGGTTGAGGACGCGGCAGCTGAGCAGGAAGACGGGCACGTCGAGCACGCCGCCGTCGGCCCGTGCCAGGACGAGCCCGACGGTGCCGTAGTCGCCGAAGACGTCGCTGACCCGTACCGTCCAGCCCTGTCCGCCCTCGTCGAGCAGCCGCCGCAGCTCGGGCACCGTGAAGGCGGTGCCCGCGAGGGTGAACTGCGTGGTGCGGGAGGTCAGTTGGGCGGCCCGGTCCAGCGCGGCGTCGGTCAGCCGGGTCATCGTGACCTCGATGGCGCAGCGGGCCAGGAACTCCTCGTAGTCCGCGACCGACCGCTCCAGCTCCCGGCGCTGCGGCTCGGCTCCGTACCAGTCGGCCCGCAGCCGGTCCTCGTCGGTCACCGTGAGCTGGTCGAAGGCCGTCTCGCGGGCCAGTTGGCGCGCCGCCGCGTCGTCGTCGCGGGTCAGCTCCACCACGGCGACCTCGGGCAGCTGCGCGCGCACCGAGGCGCATTCGACGGCGTCGTCGTCCACGAAGACGAACGAGTTCAGCGCGAGTCCCAGCTCGGCGGAGAGCTCGGCCAGGTACTGGGCCTTGGGCTGCCAGCCGATCCGGTGGGCGGTGACGTCCTCCATGGCCAGGGCCATGCCGGGGTTGCCGGCGAACACGGCCCGCACGTCCGCCTCCTCGTTGCGGCTGCACAGGCACAGCAGCTTTCCGCGGGCGCGCTGGTCCAGCATGAACTCCTGCACCTTGCGCCGCCCCGGACCGATCTCCACCCCGAGCGGTCCGTCCTCGCCGCACACCCCGGTCCACAGGGTGTTGTCGCAGTCGAGCACCACGACCTTGCGGGGCCGGTGCCAGGTGGTGGCGGCCAGCCGCACCAGCCAGTCGGCCAGCGCCTCGAAGTACGCGTCGCTGTAGGGGAGATGGGCGATGCGGTCGGCGTACTCGTCGTGCGTCTCCGGTACCTCGTAGCGCTCCGCGAGGTCGTCGAGCGGGACGAGATGCATACCGGGCAGCGGCTCGACGGCCCCGGCGATCCGCCGGGCGGCGGTCTCGATCCACCGGGCGGCGGCCGGGTCGGCGAGGGCGCCCGGCGACGGCGGGGTCAGCGCCACCAGCCAGGTGGCCGCGCTGCGGGTGGGGGCGGCGGACAGTACCGAGAGCAGCTCGTCCAGCAGCCGGTCGCCGGCCGAGGGGTGCGCGGCGCCCCGGTACAGGTCCTCGGCCCGCACCAGCAGCAGGTTCACCCCGGCGTGGGACAGCAGCACGCTGTCCGGGTCCAGCATCGGCTCCACCAGCTGGCCGTACGGCGCCGCCTGGATCTCGCGTCCGCTCTCCCGCAGCCGCCGGGCCAGGGCGTCCCTGAGCCCGTCCGAGGTGAAGGTCGCGGCGAGGGCGACGCCCGCGCTCCTCGCCTCGCTCATGCGGCCTGGCCGTTCAGGCGGGCGTGGACGGCCGTGGCGAGTTCGGCGGCGGTGGTGTCGTTGCCGAGCGCGTGCACGGGCAGTTCCACGCCCAGTTCGCGCCACAGCCGCGACAGCACGCGCACGGCGCGCATCGAGTCGCCGCCCAGCGCGGCGAAGGGGACGTCCGGGTCGACCGTGTCCAGGCCCAGGACACCACACCAGGCTTCCAGCACCGTGCCTTCCACAGCCTTCAGTTCGTTCGCTTCCATCTCGAGAGCACCCTCGTTCCGGCCGTGACCGGCCAACGCATACGGCGGAAAATGTGAAGCAGGCAGACGGCCGAAATCCGATGGCCGGATACAGGCCTGGAGGCCGCTCGTCGGACGCGGCGCGATGGATTCGGGATCGTACCTGTTCGAGTTCTTCGGTGTAGCGTGCACGATGGCGGTCGCGGTCGGTCAAGTACGTTCGCTGGAGCGCCGGTTGATCGGGCGCCGACGGCACAATCCGTCAACCCCGCGCGATTCCAGGTGCGTTAGGATGCCCGCCCGCGGTCGTTTACCCCCCACCGGTCTGCCAGGAGTCGAGAAAGCAATCATGCGTAAAAACGGGTTGGCCAGTCTCATCCCCCTTTACTTCATCATCCTGATCGACAACCTGAGTGTCAGCCTCATCATTCCGGTGCTGATTCCCATCTCCTACGACGCCCATATCGGCATCATGCGGAGCGCTGAAACCAGTACGCGCGACCTGTTTTACGGGCTCGCCATCGGAAGCTATTCGCTGGCGATGTTCCTCGGTGCCCCGCTGCTGGGCTCGCTGTCGGACCACTTCCGCCGCAAGAAGACGCTGACGCTGTGTCTGCTGGGGCTGGCCCTGGGCTACGCGCTGACGATCACCGCGCTGGTGCGCCGGGACGTCACCCTGTTCGTCGTCGGCCGGGTGGTCGGCGGCCTGTTCTCCGGCAGCCTGCCGGTCGCCCAGGCGGCCATCCTGGACGTGACGCCGAAGGAACGCCGGGTGAACGTCATCGGCCTGATCATGTTCTGCGTCTCCACCGGGTACGTGGTGGGCCCGCTCATCGGCGGATACCTCAGCGACTCCAGCCTGGTCTCCTGGTTCAGCCTCCGGACGCCGTTCGTCTTCGTCGCCGGTGTCACCGTGCTCAACCTGCTGATCCTGCTGCTGACCTACCGCGAGGAGCCGGCCCCCCGGCCCGCCGGGCGCATGGCCTTCCCGAACCCGGTCAAACACCTGATGGAGTCCTTCACCTTCCCCGGCGTCCGGGTGCTCTGCGGCGCCCTGCTCCTGATGTCCCTGGGCTGGACGGCCTTCTTCCAGTTCATCGGCCTGTACCTGACGGCGAACCAGGGCTTCGACCAGCGCGCGGTCACCAACCTCATCTCGGTGGTCGGCGTGGGCCTCGCGGCGGCCTTCCTGTCGCTCGTGCCGCTGTCGATGAAGTACCTCAAGCCGCGCATCGCGGTGGCCGGAGCGCTGGCGGTGATGACCGTCTGCATCGCCGGCACCGCGCTGACCGGCTCGAAGGCCGTGCTCTACGTGCTGTGCCTGGTCGGCGCGGCCACCTACGGCATCTCCTACAGCGGTCTGGTGGGCATGATGTCGGGTGCCGTCGACGACAGCCACCAGGGCTCCGTCATGGGCACGGCCGGTGCCATCGCGGCCATCTCCGCGGGCGCGTCCGGCGTCGTCTTCGGCGCCGTCAGCGGCTCCAACTCGGTGCCCGTCTTCTCCGCCGCGGCCTTCGCCTTCCTCGCCTTCGTGCTGTCCGCCGTGGCGGGCCGGAGCGCCGGCGGTTCCGCCAAGGAGGCGCAGGAGGAGAACGCGGACGACCCGGACCGGACCTCCGCACTCTGACGTCCCCCGCCGGCCGCCGGCGCCACGAGGCCCGGTGCCGCAAGCGGCACCGGGCCTCGTGGCGCCGCCTTACAGAACACCCGGCCCCGCTGCGACGGGCTCGGCGGGCAGGGCGATCAGTTCGGGGACCGGGGAGGTCGGCGGCGGGTCCAGCAGGCGGCGCACCAGCCGCGCCGCCACCGGTTCCACCGGGCCGGCCGTCTCCCGCGCGCTGGGCGAGTTCGTCTGCTCGGTCCACAGCATCCCCGGCCGCGCGAGGAGGAACCCCACGCCGGGATGGTGCCGGGCCGCCCAGTGCACCAGGCCCTCGACGGCGGACTTGGCCGCGACGTAGTGCGGCCAGTCGCGGGGCGGCTCGCGCAGGGCGGCCGAGGAGACCACCAGGCAACTGCTCCGCCCCGGCCGCAGGAGCGGGAGCAGCCCCGCCAGGGGCGCGCTGACCAGCCGCAGCGAACCGGTCAGGAACGCGTCCATGCGGTCCAGGTCGGTGGCGGCCAGGCCGAGGGTGCGCAGCGGCGGCGCCGCGCTGCACACCAGGAAGTCGAGCCCGCCGCACTTCTGTTCGGCGCGGGCGCGCAGTCCGTCGCTCCAGCGCGGGTCCGCGGCGTCTCCGGGCGCGGAGCGCAGCAGCCCCGGCAGCCGGCCGGCGTCGTCCAGCAGGCTCTGCGGCAGCGTGCTCCGGTGCCCGACGAAGACCTCGCATCCCTGCGACACCAGGGCCAGGGAGAGCGCCGCGCCGAGTCCGCGGCTGCCCCCGACGACGACGGCCGAGGTACCCCGCAGCCGGGTGGACGGGCTCAGATGCGCGCCCAGCGCGGCCGCGGTGGCCAGCGGAGCGGGCTCGCGGACCATCGCCTCGATCTCGGCCACGGCCACGACCACGCCGTCCGCCGAGACCTCCCCGGCGATCGTCAGCAGCCCGAAGCGGGGGTCGGCATGGACCACGCGGGCGGTGTACGACAGGCGCGCGGGGCCGCTGACGGCCACCGGCCGGAAGTCCAGCGCCACCCGGCCGAGCAGGCAGTTCTCACCCGGCAGACGCATCCCGGCGAGGTGGCTCGACCACAGCAGACAGGCCAGGGGCAGCCGCCCGAGCAGCCGGGAGGCGACCGGGAACCGGTCGCACAGCGCGTCCAGCCCGTCCGGGCCGTACGTGCCGGACACCGTGGTGCCCGGCGGCAGTTCCCCGATGGTGTGCCGGGGTGCCGTGCGCACCGGCGGCGCGGGCAGCGGCTCCACGTCCGGCGGGGTGCCGGGGCGCACGCGTACCGTCAGGCAGGCGCGGTCCCCGTCGAGCAGCCGGCGGCCCGCGCCGGCCCGAACGCCGCCGAGCGCCTCGGAGCGATAACGCACGCCGGGGAAGACGGGGTTGCCGAAGTCGACCTCGATCCCGCCCGCGCCCGCGCCCTCGGGCGCCTGTTCCTCCAGCGTCCCCAGGGCGGCGAGGACGCCGTGGGCGACCGTCCGGCCGAAGGGCGTGCCGCGGGCGTAATCGGGCCGGCAGTGCAGCGCGTTGTGATCGCCGCTCACCCGCGCGAACAGCGCCACGTCGTCTTCCGAGAGCAGCACGTGGATACCTCCGATGGGATGTCCGCAAGACCGGACGCTTGAGTACCGCTGCATTCGCGGGTGTTCAATCGAGGAACGGCCGCAGTTGAACACCGCACGGCGCGAGGGCTCCCGTGCATGCTGGTGACGGCGGATTCCCGCACGGCATTATGGGCGCGGTGGGGCGCCCGCCCGCAAGATCTACCGGGATTCGAGTGCAGATGCACCGGAGCGGTGTACCAATTATTCGGTGGCCTCGGCGGTTGAAAGGTCTGTGTCTGCATGACGGAGCGTCAGGCAAGCGCCTACGAGCGCTTTCAATGGTATCGGTACCAGCGGAATCCCGATGATCCGGGACTCACCGTCGGCTATGTGTACGCGCTGACCGGAGAAGTCGACACCGACCGGCTCGAAGACGCACTTCGGGAAGTGGTTTCCACGGCTTTCCCGCGCCTTCTCGACTATTTAACCGAAGTCGGCGGGGAACTGATCGCGAAGAGTCGTCCGCTGCCCCGGCGGATATTGCGGCGGTGCGAGCGGCAGGACGTGCTCCTCGACTCCGGTGGCATCGACCCCACCGGACAGGAGCTGTTCCGCTTCCGGTACTGCCGGGTGTCCCCGCAGAAGCTGCTGCTCCGCCTGGACTTCAGCCACGTGGTGTTCGACGGCGGCTGCTACGCGCCGTTCTGCGCCGCGCTCAGCGCCTGCTGGGAGGGCGAAACCCCGGTGCTCGAAAGGCAGTTCGGCGCGGCGCCGCGCTCCGGCGACGGCGCGGACGCCGCCTACTGGCGTTCGATGCTGGCCGGCCGCCCCCTGCACCAGCCGCTGCCCTTCTCCGCCGCGGAGCCCCGGCGCGACGGCCGGCGCATCTCGGTCAAGGAGACGATCACCGGCGACCAGGCCGAGGACATCCACCGGTTCCTGCGCCGGCACGAGCTGAGCCTGCTGCAGTTCGTGGTGGGCGTCACCGGCGCGCTCGTGCACGCCTACGGCGACGACGACGAGCGCGGCGTCGTCGTCGCGCACACCGTGGACACCCGGCCGTACGGAGCCCCGTACGGCTGCCACACCAATCTGCTGCCGCTGTGGCTGGACGTCCGGGCGGAGCGAGACGCGCTGTCGCTGCTGGAGCAGGTGCGCGCCCAGCGCGAGAACCTCCGGGACCACCAGGGCTTCCCGGTGTCCGATCTGCTCGCCCTGGCCGCGGGCGAGCACGGCCGCACGGTGGACCAGGGCGGCAGCGCGCTCAACCTCGTGGTGAACGCGTCCTCGGCGATGCTGCCGACCACGGTTCCGCGGCTGAGCGGGCTGGACGTCTCCTGGGTCCGCAAGCCCGACACCGGCAGCTCCAGCGACCTGAGCGTCAACTTCAGCTCCGACGAGCAGGGCATCCACCTCTCCTTCGACTCCGCCACGCACGTGCTCTCGCCCGAGGCCCTGTCCGCGCTGGCGGCCAACTTCCTGCGCATGGCCCGGTTCGTGGCCGCCGATCCGCACCGCCCCACGGCACAGTGCGACCTGTCGCGCCCCCTGGAGCCGGTGGCCGAGGGGGCGGTCCCGGCCGCCGGGACCGGCGAGGGCCTGGGCGCGGCGCTGGTCCGGACCGCCCGGCAGAACCCGGACCGGGTGGCCGTCGTGGACGACCACCGCTCGCTCACCTACGGCGAACTGCTCGACGCCGCACACCGGCTCGGCCAGGACCTCTTTGGCGACGCCACCCCGGCCCGGCCCGGCACGGCGCCCGTCGGCGTGTTCCTTGAGCGCTCGGCGGCGATCCCCGTCGCCTATCTGACCGCGCTGGCGCTGCGGCGGACGTTCGTACCGATGGACCCCCGACTGCCGGACGCCCGACTCGCGTACATGGCCGCGGCCGCGGAACCGGGCGTCATCCTGGTGGACGCGGCGACCCGTGACCGGGCGGCGCGGCTGTTCCCCGGCATACCCAGGCGGGAGGTGGACGGCGCACCCGCCCCGTCCGCCGGCCCGCACCGTGCCGGCATCCGGCCCTCCACCCCGGCCGACGGCGACCGCACCGCCTACGTGATGTTCACCTCGGGCTCGACCGGGAACCCCAAGGGCGTGGCGGTGAGCGAGGGCAACCTCGCCAACTTCCTGCACTCCGTGCGCCAGGACCCCTCGATGGGCCCGGACGACCGCATCGTGGCCCTGACCCCGATCGGCTTCGACATCTCCCTGCTGGAGATCCTGCTGCCGCTGCTGTGCGGCGCGCGCCTGCGGATGCTCTCCGACGAGACCAGGAGCAGCGGGGCCCTGCTGGCCGAGCACATCGACGCCGCCGGCGCCACCGTCGTCCAGGCCACCCCCTCCACCTGGCGCATCCTGAAGGCGGCCGGCTGGCGGGCCCGGCAGCCCATGACCCTGCTGTGCGGCGGGGAGGCGCTGGACCGCGACCTCGCGGAGTACCTGCTGAGCCAGAGCGCGGCCGTCTACAACATGTACGGCCCGACCGAGGCGACCATCTGGGCGAGCTGGCAGCGCGTGACCGGCGCGGGCCACATTCACCTGGGGGAGCCCGCGCTGGGCACCCGGTTCTACGTCGTGGACGCCGACGGCCGCTCCGTGGCACCCGGCATGGCGGGCGAGCTGATGATCGCCGGCGACTGTGTGGCCCAGGGGTACCTCAACGCCCCGGCGACGGCCTTCGGCAGCCTGCCCGACGGAACGCCGTCCTACCGGACCGGCGACCTGGTCCGCTACGAGGGCCCCGCGCGTGTCACCTACGTCTCGCGCAAGGACGGCCAGCGCAAGGTCAACGGCCACCGGATCGAACTGGACGAGGTGGCCGCCGCGGTGACGGCACGGGTGCCGTCCGCGACCGTCGTCGCCGTCGTACGGCCCGAACCCGAGCCGCACCTGCGCTGCTTCGTGTGGCTGCCGGCCGGCGAGAGCTTCGACGCCGCCGCCGTCCGGGAACGCCTGCGGGACACCCTGCCGTACTACATGGTGCCGCAGGCCGTGCACCGGCTGACCCGGATCCCGCTGACGGCCAACGGCAAGACCGACGTCAGAAAGCTGAGCGAGGCCCCCCTGTCCGCGCTGGACCTGTACCCGCAGGACGAGGCGTCCGAGCGGCCGGCCGACGCGGCGCGCGCCGCGGTGGACACCGGCGCGGCGGGCGGCCCGGACACGGGTGCGGCGGACGGGCCGGACCTCCTCGGCGAGCTGCGCCGGCTCGTCGCCGCCGAACTGGGCCTGCCGGAGCCGGACGCCGACCGGCCCCTGGGCTACCAGGGCGTCACCTCGCTCGGCTACAACATCCTCGCCGCGCGGATCGGCGAGCGGTACGGGATCACCGTCCACGCGCACGACTTCTACCGGATGAACACCCTGCGCAACGTCGCCGAGACCGTCGCACGGCTGTCCGAGGGGCGGACCGGGGAACGGCCGGAGGCCCGGCCGGCCACCGCGCCGCGACCGGGACCGGCCGACGGCCGGCCCGGCGCCGACGGCCGGCTGGCCATCGTCGGCCTCTCGGCGGTCCTGCCCGGCGGCCCGGACCCCGACGCGTTCTGGCAGACCCTGCTCGACGGCAGGGACTGCGTCACACCCGCACCGGCCGGGCGCGGCCTGCCCGGCGAGTTCGCCGGATTCCTCCCCGGCGTCAGGGGATTCGACGCCAGGTTCTTCTCCATCTCGCCACGCGAGGCGAGCTGGATGGACCCCCGCCAGCGGCTGCTGCTCCAGTCCGCCTGGCACACCCTGGAGGACGCCGGGTACGCACCCTCCGACCTGAGCGGCTCGCGCACCGGGTGCTACATCGCGGCCACCGGCAACGACTACGCGCTGCTCCAGGCCCGCGCGGACGCCCGGCAGATCCCGTACTCGCTGGTGGGGCACTCGCTGAGCCTCATCGCCAACCGCGTCTCCTCCTGGTTCGACTGGCACGGCCCCTCCGCGGTCCTCGACACCGCCTGCTCCGGTTCCCTGGTGGCGCTGGTCCGGGCCTGCCGCGACCTGCGCGCCGGGGTGTGCGACGCGGCCCTGGTCGGCGGCGTGAACCTCATCCTCGACTCCCAGATCAACGAGGGACTGCACGCCGCGCGGTTCCTCTCCCCGGAGCACCGCTGCGCCACCTTCGACGCCGCCGCCGACGGCTATGTGCGCGGCGAGGGCTACGGCACCTTCCTGGTCAAGCGGCTGGCGGACGCGCTCGCCGACGGCGACGACATCCGGGCGGTCGTCGAGAGCGTGGCGGAGAACCACGGCGGCCGCGCCAACTCGCTCACCGCGCCCAACCCCAACGCCCAGTACCGCCTGCTCCTGGACGCCTACACGCCCGAACTCGCCGCCCGCACCGGGTACATCGAGACCCACGGCACCGGAACGGCACTGGGCGACGCGATCGAGATCGACGCGCTGAAGCGGGCCTGGCGGCACCTGGTGCCGCGGTCCGCGGGCGGCCGGGTCCGGCTCGGCGCGGTCAAGTCCCACATCGGGCACCTGGAGCCCGCCGCGGGCGTCGCCTCCCTGACCAAGGTGGTCAAGGCGTTCGAACACCGGACGCTGCCGGCCAACCTGCACTTCCAGGACCCCAACCCCGGCATCGCCCTGGAGGAGGGGCCCTTCGAGGCGGTGCGCAAGACGGTCCCCTGGGGCGAGGACGGCGGCGAACTCGTCGCGGGCATCAGCTCCTTCGGCTTCGGCGGGTCCAACGCGCACGTCGTCCTGTCCGCGCCGCCGGGCCGCGCCGCCCGGCGCCCGGTCTCCCCGCGCCCCCGGCTGGTCCCGCTGTCGGCGCGCACCCCGCAGGCGCTGCGCCGTCTGACGGCCGCGCTGCTCGACCGTGTCGAGCGGTCCGGTCCGCTCTCGGACCACGACCTGCTCGACCTCTCGTACACCCTGTGCCGCCGGGAGCACCTGCCGTGCCGCCTGGCGTGGTGCCCGTCCTCCGGCGAGGAACTCCTGCGCGCACTGCGCACGGCCGGCGAACCGCGCCACGCGCCGCGCACGGAGCGGGAAGGCGGCGTGTGGCAGGCGACCCCCGAGTCGGCCCGCGACCGGTTCCTGGCCGGCGGCCCGGTCGACACGCAGGCCCTGTTCGCCGCCGACGCCCCCCGCCGGCTGCGGCTGCCCGGCTACCCGTTCGAGGAGACGGACCTGTGGTTCACGGACGAGGAGCGGACGGCATGACGACCCGAGCCGACCAGACCGCCGGCCCGGCGGCGGTGGAGCCGCCGCGGCTGCTCGACACCGGCGAACCGGACACCTTCCGGGTGCCGGTCGAGACCGGCCACCCCTACCTCGCTCAACACCTGGTGCAGGGCCGGCGCGTGCTGCCCGGCGTCGCCTGCCTGGAGATGGCACTGCGCGGGGCCGCCCGGGTCCGCCCCGGCGCGCGGCCGTTCGCCGTCCGCGACGCCGCCTGGCTGCGTCCCGTCTACGGCGACGAGCCGCTGGACGAGCTGTCCGTCGCCTTCCGCACCGCACCCGGCGCTCGGGAGACGGACTACACCGTCACCAACCGCGGCGCGCTCTGCGCCATGGGCACCCTCCTTTTCGAACCGCAGGACCGCGCGCTCGCGGTGGGACTGGAGGTACGCGACGAGATCTGCGCGCACACCCGGTCCCATCTCACCCGAGCGGAAATCTACGAAGAATTCTCGAACATGGGCATCGACTACGGCCCGTATTTCCGCCGCAACAGCTATGTGCAGCGGCACGGACAGCGGTCGCTCGCCTGGCTCTCGCACAACGACGGCACCCGGATCGGGCTGGTCAACCTTCTCGACTGCGCCTTCCAGTCCGGCATGGCGATCTCCATCGGAGAGCACCGTGACAGCTTGATGCCCTTCTCCATGGGCCATATGGTCTTTCACGCGCCGACGCGCTTTCCGCTCGGTTCCGCTTTCGTCCTGACGGAAAAACTCTCCCCCTTCAGGACCAACTTCACCTTGTTCGACGAGGATTACGAACCGCTTCTGTCGGTATTCGACCTCGGTGTGAAACCCGCTCTTTGAATCCGGCGTCCTAGGCATAGGGGATTTTGTTGAGTCGCAACGAATGGCGAAGCGGAGATTCCGCGTCCGGTACAGCGCGCCCCGATGTCCCGCTGGTTCGCCGTGCCGCCGTGGACTCGATGGTGTTCGCCCCGCAGTGGACGCACGGCCGGCTGGAGCGGCCGCGCACCGGCGGGGACGGACCGCGCACCTTCCTGGTGCCGCCCGGACAGCACCGGCTGCACCAGGAGCTGACGGAGCAGTGCCCGGACAGCAGGGTGCTGCTGCTCGACGACGCGGCGATCGCCTCGCTCGCCGCCGCTCCGGCCGCCGACGAGCACCTGGTGTTCGTCAGCCGCACCTCCTGGGCCGACGGCATCCGGGACGCCGATCTCACGGCGTTCCTCGGCCTCGTGCACGCCCTCGACCGCTGGCCGCGGGTCCGCCTCGACGTCTTCACCGACAAGGCGGTGCCCAGCCCGCTGTTCACCGCCGCCACGCATCCGGTGGACGGCGTGTACGTCGGCCTGGCACAGGCCCTCGCCAAGGAGCGGCCCGACTGGTCGGTGCGCTGCTTCTGCCTCGCGGACCTCACCGCGGCCGCGCTGTCCGAGGCCCTGGAGCGGCCCCTGCCGACCGTGCCGGACAAGCCCGTGTGCGTCCGCGGCGACGAGTACGCCGTCGCGTCCATGGAACCGGCGTCCCTCCCGGCCTGGCCCGCCCGCTCGGCGTTCCGCACCGGGGGCACGTACGTCATCGTGGGCGGCACCGGCGGACTGGGCGGGCTGCTCGCCGAGTACCTGGCCGCCGTCCACCGGGCCGAGGTGGTCGTCATCGGGCGCCGCCCGGCCGAGGACTTCGCCCCGGCCGCGCAGGCCCTGCGCGAGGCGGGTGCCCGCGCGGTCCACTACCACCAGGCCGACCTGGCCGACGGCCCGGCACTCAAGCGCGCGCTCGACGCCCACGAGGTCGTCCACGGCGTGGTGCACTCCGCGCTGGTGCTGGAGGACTCCGCCCTCGCCACCATGAGCGAGCGGGTGCTGCACGACGTACTGCGCCCGAAGCTGCACGGCACCCGCCATCTGATCGAGGCGCTGCGCGGCCGGGACCTCGACTTCTGTCTCTTCTTCTCCTCCGTGCAGGCCTACATCGCCAGCGCCGGGCAGGGCAACTACGCCGCCGCGTGCGTGGCCAAGGACGCCTGCGCGGACCTGCTCGACCACGCCCTGCTGATCGACGCCAAGGTCGTCAACTGGGGCTACTGGGGCGGGATAGGCGTCGTCGCGAAACCGGAGTACCGCGCGCGCATGGAAGGGCTGGGGATCGGCTCGATCGAGCCTGCCGAGGGGCTGGCCGTCATCGAGCGGTTCCTCGCGTCCGAGCACCGACGGATCACCTGTGTGAAAGGAACGGAAGAGGCGTTGGAGCGCATGGGAATCACGCCGCACAAGCCCGCCGCCACGGTGTCGTCCGCCGATTCCGCGACCGTCCTCGACGACGTGGTGCCGGCCTTCAGGGACGAAGACACGGACGTCGCGCACAACCGGGACCTCGCCGAGCGGCTGGAGGCGTACACCCGGTGGCGGCTGGCGCAGGTGCCGCTGCCGGCGACGGCGATCGCCAAATACGCCAAGCTGCGGGAGGCCATCGCGGCCATGCCGCCGGCGCACTCCCTGCCGCTGGACGAACTCCTGCGCCGGTACCCGGAGCTGGAGGGCCACTGCAAGCTGCTCGACCGGTGCCTGAAACACCTGCCGGACGTGCTGAGCGGCGCCACCGACGCGGTGGAGGTGCTCTTTCCCGACGGGTCCTTCGAACTGGTCGCGCCCGTCTACCAGAGCAACCCCATCGCCGACTACTTCAACCGGATCTGCGCCCGCGTGGTCGCCGCCTACCAGCGCCGCTCGGCGGGGCGCCCGCTGCGCGTCCTGGAGATCGGCGCCGGCACCGGCAGCACCACCGGGTTCGTGCTGCCGGAGCTGGACCCGCACGGCGTCGACTATCACTTCACCGACCTGTCCTACGCGTTCCTGCACAAGGCGCGGGACGCCTTCGGCGCCGACTACCCGTTCCTCACCTACGAGATCTGCGACATCGAGAACCCGCCCGAGGACTACACCGGCCGCTTCGACGTCGTCGTCGCCACCAACGTCCTGCACGCGACGTCGAACGTCCCCGGCACGCTGCGCAACGTGCGCAGGGCGCTGCGCGAGGGCGGGATCCTGGTCCTCAACGAGATCACGGCACGGCAGGACTACGCCACGCTCACCTTCGGCCTCACCGACGGCTGGTGGCTCAGCAACGACCCGTACCGCATCGAGCACAGCCCCCTGCTCTCCAGCGACCAGTGGCGTTCGCTCATGCACGAGGCCGGCTTCGGCGCGGTGCGGCCCCACGGCGGCGACGGCCAGCAGGTCCTGGTCGCGCTGGCCGGCCCGGCGGACGAGCCGTCCGCCGCCGTCCCGGCTCCCGAGGCGGCGGGGGCCGTCGGTGTGCGGGGTGCGGTGGAGGGGTTCGTGCGTGAGGTGATCGCGGGGACGATGCGGCTGGATGTGTCGGAGGTGGAGTGCGACCGGCCGTTCCGTGACATGGGGATCGATTCGCTGATCTCGATGGAGTTGCTGAAGCCGTTGCGTGAGCGGGTGGGGTATGTGCCCGCGACGGTGTGGTTCGAGTATCCGACGGTGGATCGGCTGGTGGAGTTCCTGGTCACCGAGTACGCCGACGCGGTGGCCGAGTCCTTCGGCGCCGCCACTGCCACCGCCACCGCCGCCGTCCCGGCTTCCGAGGCGGCGGGGGCCGTCGGTGTGCGGGGTGCGGTGGAGGGGTTCGTGCGTGAGGTGATCGCGGGGACGATGCGGCTGGATGTGTCGGAGGTGGAGTGCGACCGGCCGTTCCGTGACATGGGGATCGATTCGCTGATCTCGATGGAGTTGCTGAAGCCGTTGCGTGAGCGGGTGGGGTATGTGCCCGCGACGGTGTGGTTCGAGTATCCGACGGTGGATCGGCTGGTGGAGTTCCTGGTCACCGAGTACGCCGACGCGGTGGCCGAGTCCTTCGGCGCCACCGCCGCCACCGCCACTGCCGAGGAGCCGGTACGGCCGGAGCAGACCGAGGCCACCGCGCCGGCCGGGCAGACCGCCCTGAACCAGGGCGAGTTCGCGCCGCGCCCCGGCGACATCGCCGTCGTCGGCATCGCCGCGCGGCTGCCGCAGGCGTCGGACGTCCGGCAGTTCTGGGAGAACCTGCTCGACGGCCTGGACTGCACCTCCACCGTGCCCCCGGAGCGCTTCGCCACCCGCCTGACGGACGGCGCCGCACCCCTGTCGTACACCGACCGCGGTGCCTTCGTCGACGACATCGACGCCTTCGACCACACCTTCTTCGGCCTCACCCCGCACGATGCGGCCCGCATGGACCCCCAGGAACGCCTCGTCCTGGAGCAGACCTACCTGGCGATGCTGGACGCCGGCTACAGCCGGGCCAGGCTCGCCGGCAGCGACACGGGAGTGTTCGTCGGCGTCATGAACGGCGGATACGCCTGGCACACGACCACCGAGCCCGGTGCGCAGCCACCCACCTCGGCGTTCTGGTCGATGGCCAACCGCGCCTCGTACCACTTCGACTGGCACGGGCCCAGCATGGCCGTCGACACCGCGTGCTCGGCGTCCCTGACCGCGCTGCACCTCGCCTGCCAGTCGCTGCGCACCGGCGAGTGCGACCGCGCCGTCGTCAGCGGCGTCAACCTCATCACGCACCCCCGCCAGTACCAGCTCCTGTGCGGGCTGGAGATGCTCTCGCGCGCCGGGGAGTGCCGTCCCTTCGGCTCCGGAGCCGACGGCTTCGTGGACGGCGAGGGCGTCATCAGCCTGATGCTCAGGCCCGCCGAGGACGCCCTGCGCGACGGCGACCGGGTCTACGCGGTCATCAGCGGTTCGGCGGTCAACGCGGGCGGCCGGGCGAACGGCTACACCGCGCCCAATCCCGAGGCCCAGTCCGCGCTCGTCGCCAAGGCCCTCGCCGCGGCCCGGACCTCTCCCGAGGAAGTGGGGTACGTCGAGGCCCACGGCACCGGCACCGCGCTGGGCGACCCCATCGAGCTGCGGTCCCTGGCCAAGGCCTACGCGGCGGCCGGCACCGGCCGCATCCGGCTGGGCTCGGTGAAGTCCAACATCGGCCACCTGGAGTCGGCGGCCGGCCTGAGCGGGGTGCTCAAGGCGGTGCTCCAGATGCGCCACGGCTCCCTGGTGCCCTCGCTGCACGCGGAGCCCCCCAACCCGCACCTGGACTTCGACGCCACCCCGTTCACGCTCGCCGCACGGACCGAGCGCTGGCCCGCGGACCTCCCCCTGGTGTCCGCCGTCAGCTCCTACGGCGCGGGCGGGGCCAACGCCCACGTCGTCCTGCGCGGAGTGCCCGAGCCCCCCGCGCCCGCGGCGAACGCCACCCCGCGGCGGGACCGCTACGTCATCCCGCTCTCCCACCACACCGCCGCGGGGCTCCAGTTGGCCATGGACGGGCTGCGGGAGTGGCTGAGCGGGCGGCGCGTGGACATGGACGCCCTGGCCTACACGCTCGCGTGCTGCCGCGACAGCTTCGCGCACCGCGTCGCGATCGTCTGCCGCGACCAGGACGAGCTGGTCCGCGCCCTGGAGCGGGACCTGCCGCGCCGGCCCCGGCGCCGGACCGCGCCGGCACCGGCGGCGGCGGAACTGACCTCCCGCACGGCCGAGGACATCGCGGCCCTGTACGAGTCCGGCGGCACCCCGGACTGGGACCGCTACTACCCGAGGACCACCCCCGTCGAACTGCCCGCCTACCCGTTCCTGCGCCACCGCCACTGGGTCGACTCCGCGGAGTCCGGCTTCCGTTCCCTCGCCACGCTGGTGTCCGCCCACCGGATCGACGGCGTGGCCATGGCGCCGGCGGCCTGGACGCTCGCCGTCCTCGCCGACCGGGCGGAGGGCCGGGCGCTGGGCAACGTGCTGTGGCAGAAGCCGATCACCGACCCCGGTGCCCTCGAAGTCCGCGAGCGCGGCGGCGAGATGTCGCTCGTCGACCGCGTCACCGGCGACGTGTACTGCACCGCCGAGGCAGGGGCGCCCACACCGGTCGGGAACCCGCCCGACCTGCCCGCCGCCACGCGCAGGCAGTCCAGGACGGAGATCTACGACGCCTTCCGGCGGCTCGGCTACGACTACGGCGAACCGCTGCGCGGTGTGCGCTGGGCCGAGGTCGGACCGGACACGGTACGGGCCTTCCTCCACGTGGACCACGACTGGGGGTACGGCCTGTCGCCCGCGCTGCTGGACTGCGGAATGCAGCTGTCCATCCTGCTGGCGGCCGAACGGACGCCGGACGCCCCGGTGTTCGTCCCCTGCCACCTGGGCCGGCTGACCGTGGTCCGGGCCCCGCGCACCGAGGCGGTGTACTGCCACTGCGTGACCCGGCCGGGCGGCTCCTCCCCGAGGACCCGCACCTACGACTTCTTCTTCACCGACGAGAACGGCGACGTCCTCGTGGCCCTGGAGGAAGCGGTGTCCGTGGCGATCGACGGCAGCGCCCCGGCGGCGACCCGGCACGGCGCCCAGGCGCCCGCGCCGGCCGCCGCGCCGTTCACCGTCCTCGAACTGAACTGAGGGGGGCGGCGATGGCCGGCGATGTCGTGATGTTCCCCGGACAGGGCTCGCAGCGCATCGGCATGGGCAAGGAGGTGTTCGACGCCTATCCGCAGCTGTGCGACAGGGCCGACGAGATCGTCGGCCACTCGCTGCGCGAGCTGTGCCTGAAGGACCCGGACGGACGGCACAACGAGACCTCCCGCACCCAGGAGGCGGTCTATTTCGTCAGCTGCCTGATGTACCTGGCGTACGCCGAGGAGCACGGCGCGGAGCAGGTGCGCTGCCTGACGGGCCACAGCCTCGGGCTGTACCCGGCTCTCTTCGCGGCCGGCGTCTTCGACCTCTTCGAGGGACTGGAGATCGTCTCCCGGCGCGGCGCCCTGATGCAGGAGGCGCGGGACGGGGCGATGGTGGCGGTCCTCGGACCGCGGGCGAGCGAGATCGACGACCACCTCGCCCGGCTGGAGTTCTTCGACGTGGACGTGGCCAACTACAACAGCCCGGAGCAGGTCGTGCTCAGCGCCCTGAAGCCGCGCCTGGAGGAGCTGGTGCCGCGGCTGGAGGAGACCGGCCACCGCTGTGTGTGGCTGCCGGTCAGCGGGGCCTTCCACTCCCGCCACATGGAGCCGGCCCGGCTCCGGTTCGCGCAGTTCCTGCGGGACCGCACGTTCACGCCGCCCACCAAGCCCGTCGTCTCCACGACGAGCGGCCGGACGCTGGGAGCCCGTCACCTGCTGGAGGAGATGGTCTTCCAGCTCGTCAAACCGGTGCGGTGGTGGCAGACCGTGACCCATCTGTCCCGTACCGGACACAAGACCTTCGACGAGGTCGGTCCCGGCCGGGTGCTGACCAAATTGAGCGCAGAGATCCTCGGCGACGAACCCTCGCCGCAGGCCGAGCCCAGGAAGTGATGACCGTGGTAGAAGCAAAAAGCAGGATCGCCGTTGTCGGCGGCGGCGGCTCCGGGTCCGTCGCGGCCTGGCTGCTGGCCCGCAGGCACGACGTCACCCTCTTCGAGGCGGACGAGTACCTGGGCGGCCACGCCTACAGCCACCCGGTCGAGACGGACCAGGGCACCCTCCACGTCGACATGGGCGTGGAACACTTCAACGAGAAGCTCTCGCCCAACCTGTTCCGGCTGCTGACCGACTTCGGCATCGGCACCTATGTCGCCCCGTCCTCGGTGCACGTGGACTTCCCCGGCGAGCAGCAGTCGTGGAACAACCTCGACTTCCTCGGCGAGCTGCGCGAGGAACTGCACGAGGAGTTCGACCGGTTCCACCAGGAGATGAACCAGCTGCCCACCTCGGGCGACGACTCGTACAAGCAGATGAGCATCGGCGAGTACCTGGACAAGCACGGGTACTCCAAGAGCTTCAAGTACAAGGCGATGAACCCCATCCTGAGCATCTACTCGGGCTGCCACGCGCCGTCGCTCGACTACAACCTCATGTACGTCGCGCTGTCGTTCAGCATGAACCTGCTCTCCTTCTTCTCCGCCGGGTACTGGCGCAAGGCGCAGGGCGGAATCCACTCCTACCTGGCCAGGATCGAGAGCGACCTGGGCGAGCGGGTCCGCCTGAACACGCCCGTCGAGGCCGTCGTACCGACGCAGTCCGGGGTGACCGTGCTGGCCGGCGGGCAGGAGCACCACTTCGACCAGGTCGTGTTCGCCACGCACGCGGACGTGACGCTGCGGCTGCTGCGCACCTCCGACCAGCAGTACCGGGACCTGCTCGGGGACTTCGCCTACGTGCCGGTCGAGAGCGTGCTGCACCAGGACGAGAGCTGGCTGAGCCCGGCCGGCGGCGGCGCCTACTGCCAGTTCCGGATGCCGGAGGGCTTCGAACTCGCCCGCGCCGAGGAGCAGATGGGCAGCCTGACCCGCAACTGCAACGTGCTCCACCCCTACCGGAAGGTCTCCTCGCCCATCCTGATCACCTTCGACCCGCAGGAGGACGTCGACCCCGAGCGGGTCATCGTCCGCCGCGAGTGGAAGCTCCCCCAGCTCCGGCCGGTGGACGTGCGCCGCAAGAAGCGGCTGCACGAGATCCAGGGTCTGAACGGCCTCTGGTTCTGCGGCACCGACACCAGCGTCACCGGCCACGAGGGAGCGATCGTCTCCGGCATGGTGATCGCGGACCGGCTGGGTGTCCCGCACCCCTTCCCGGACGACGCCCCCGCCGCCGCGCAGTTCCGCGGCATCAAGGAATTCATGGGCGTGTGAGCCAGCACCCGCCCGCCTGTCGCAGCCTCACTTTCTCTCACGGGGATGACCCATGGAATCGCTAGCACCTCGATACACCGACCTCGCCGCCTCGGACCTGCCCGGCGCGCAGGCCGGAGCCACGGTGGTGATCACCGACCGGCAGGACATCGCGTCGGCGGCCCGCTCCATCGGCGCCGAGTGCTGGCACTGCGACCCCGCCACCGAGAGCGACGAACGGATCGGGCGGGAACTGGGCCGGTACGCCGCCCGGTGCACCACCCTGGTGGTGGCATGGGGCGACGGGCACGCGGACGGCACACCCGAGTACGACGCGGCGCTCCGGTTCGCCCGCGCCGGTCTGGCCCTGCTCCAGGCCGTGCGCGGGTCGGGGCGCCCGGTCCGTCTCGTCACGCTGTCCCGCACCGGGGACACACTGCCCGCGCTGCTCGACGGCATGGCCAGGACGGCGGCGCTGGAGTGCCCGCTCGTGCACACGGCGGTCGAGTGGAGCGGCACCGTCACCCCACGGCGGCTGCGCGCGTGGATCGATGCCGGTGCCGGCCGGCCGGGCGCGGTGCTGCGCGCCGAGGACGACCGGATCGGGCTCCTGGAGCACACGCCCCGCCCGCTGGAGGGCACCGGGGCGCGCGAGGTGTTCGGCGACGGCGACTCCGTCGTGGTCATCGGCGGGGCCGGGGGCATCGGACGGCAGCTGTGCCGGTATCTGAGCCGGCACTGCGGCGTCCGGGTGTTCGTCCTCGGCCGCGGCACGCCGGGCCCGCGGGTGCGGGAGGCGCTGAAGGAAGCGGGCGTGCACAGCCATCTCGGTGCCCCCGCCGACGACCCCGAGGCGCTCGACGGCGCCCTGCGCTACCTCCACGACCGGTTCGGGCCCGTCAAGGCGGTGTTCAACCTCGCCGGAGTGCTCGACGACTGCCTGCTGTACCACCTCACCCCCGACCGCCTGGAGCACGTCCTGCGGCCGAAGGTGGCCACCGGCCTCAACCTGGCGGCCCTCACCGGGCCGCACCGGCCCGGCATGGTGGTGCACTTCAGCTCGCTGACGAGCGTCACGGGCAATGTGGGCCAGGCGGCCTACGCGGCGGCCAACGCCTTCCTCGACCGGCTGAGCGCGCACCGGCCCGACTGGTACAGCATCAACTGGGGCCTGTGGGACACCGACGGCATGCGGATGCCGGACGACGACGGCTCCGGGCTGCGGGCGATGCCGCCCGAGCAGGCCTGCGACACGCTGCTGCGGGCCCTCGCCACGGGGACGCGCCGGCTGGTCGTCTACGACGGACAGCCGGGCCTCCTCGCCACCGGGACCGGGGCCCCCGACCCCTCCGCGCCGCCCCGCGGCGCCGCGGACGCGCCCGCGGCGGGCTCCCGCGACGGCGGGCCGTCCGCCGACGGCCTCCTGGCCGGCACGACCCGGTGGCTGCGGGAGCTGATCGTCCGCCACAGCGGGCTGCGGGGGCTGCGCGACGACGAGAACCTGCTGGAACAGGGGCTGGACAGCGTCGGCAGCATCCGCGTCAGCAGGGACATCGAGAGCTGCCTGGGCATCGCCGGCTCGTCCCGGCTGAGCCGCGCGGTCCTCTTCGAGTACCCGACGGTCGCCGCGCTCGCCGCCCACCTGGCCGAGACCTTCGCCCCGGAACTGGAGACCTTCCTCACCCGCGAGGACTCGCCCTCCCCGCAGCCCACCGCGCCCCCGGAATCCGCCCCGCCCCCGGAGTCCGCCGCCTCCCCGGAGCCCGTGCCGGCACCGGCGGTCCGCGCGGCCGGGACACCGCCCCGGCCCGCCGGGCGGCAGCGGGCGTCCGCTCCCGCGGCGGCCCGGTCCGAGGACGCTCCCGCGGCGGACGCCTACCGCCCCGACGACATCGCCGTCATCGGGATGGCCGGGGAGTTCCCCGGCGGCGCCGACACCGAGGCGTTCTGGCAGGCGCTGCTGCGGGGCGACGACGCGGTACGGGTGATCCCCGGCGACCGCTGGGACTGGCGCGAGAACCACTCCTTCGCTCCCGACGAGCCGGGCACCGCCTACGGCCGCCACGGCGGATTCCTCGACCACGCCCTGGACTTCGACCCCGTCTTCTTCAACATCGCGCCCCTGGAAGCCCGTTTCATGGACCCGCAGGAGCGCCGCTTCCTGCAATCCGTCTACCACGCCCTGGAGGACGCCGGGTACTTCGCCCGGCCGACCGGCGACATGGGCGTCTTCGTGGCCGCCATGTTCGGCCACTACCAGGACCTCACCGCCGCCGACCGGGTGATCGGCAGCTCGTTCGCCGCCATCGCCAACCGGGTCTCGTACGCCTTCGACCTGCACGGCCCCAGCATCGCCCTGGACACCATGTGCTCCGGCGGCCTCACCGCCCTGCACCTGGCCGTGCGCAGCATCCGCGCCGGGGACTGCGCGCTGGCCGTGGCCGGCGGGGTGAACCTGATGACGCACCCCGGCAAGTACCGCCTGCTGTCCGAGGGCAGGTTCCTCAGCCCCACCGGCCACTGCCAGGCCTTCGGCGTGGAGGCGGACGGCTACGTCCCCGGCGAGGGAACCGCCGCCGTGGTCCTCAAGCCGCTGTCCGACGCGCTGCGGGACGGCGACCGGGTGCACGCCGTCATCCGGGCGACGGCGGTGAACTCCGGCGGCCGCACGGCCGGTTTCACCGTGCCCTCGGAACGGGCCCAGCACCGGGTGATCGCCGCGGCCCTGGCCGAGGCGGAGATCGAACCGGGCGCGGTGACCTACGTCGAGGCCCACGGCACGGGCACCCGGCTCGGCGACCCGATCGAGGTGCGCGCCCTGAGCCGGGCCTACGGCGGACCCGAACAGGGCCGCGCCTACCTGGGCTCGGTGAAAAGCAACATCGGCCACCTGGAGTCCGCCGCGGCGATGGCCGGACTCGTCAAGGTCGTCAAGCAGCTCGCCCACCGGACCCTGGCGCCCACCCTGCACTGCACGCTGGAGAATCCCGACCTGCACCTGGCGGACTCGCGTTTCGCCCTGGTCAAGGAGACCCTGCCCTGGCCCAAGGGCAGCGGTCCCACGCGGTTCGCCGGACTCAGCTCGTTCGGCGCGGGCGGCGCCAACGGGCACGCGATCGTCCAGGAGTTCGTGGCACCCCCCGACACCGCCCCCGTCCCCGCGTTCCCGTGCTACTTCATCCCGCTCTCCGGGCGCGACGAGGCCGCCGTGCAGCGGCGCGCGGACCAACTGCTCGCCGCCCTGCGCGACGCCCCCGACACGGCGTCGTACCTGTACGGGCTGAGCTACACCCTGTGCTGCGCCCGCCAGCACTTCCGGGTCCGGCGCGGCTACTGGGCGACCAGCGTCGCGCAGCTGGCCGAGCGGCTGGAGCACGCGGCCGGCGCCGCCCCGGCCGTACCGCCGGCCGACGACGCCTGGGCCGAAGCGGCAGCCGCCTACCTGGCCGGCGAGCGGGCCGACTTCGCGGCGCTGTTCCCGCGGCCCATGCTGGTGGACGCCCCGCTCTACCCCTTCGCCCGCGAGCGGTACGTGGCCGAGACGCTCGACCACGCCAACCGGCCGCCCGCCCGCACGGCCCCGGCCGCACCGCAGGCCGGCCCGGCGGGGGACGACACCCTGCTGCTCACCCCGGTGTGGCGGCCGCACCCGGCCGAGGAGCCGGCCGGTGCCCCGCCGCCCTGCGTCCTCGTGCTCACCGACCGCGGCCCGCGGCCCCCGCTGCCCGAACCGCCCGCCGGACTCCGGCTGATCCGGGTCACCCCCGGTGACACGCTGGTGATCGAGGCGGACCGGATCGAACTGCCCGAGGGCGACGACACCGCCGCCCGGCGGGCCCTGGACCACCTCACCGGCGATCTGGGCCTGGACCACCTGTACTGGCTCGACCTGCGGCGCGAGGTGACGGCGGCGGCCCAGCTGTCCTTCGCCAAGGCGGTGCAGGGCTGCCGTACCCCGTCCACCGTCCTCGGCGTGACCCGCGAGAGCGAGGCGGCCGAGGCGCGCGCCTGGGCCGGATTCCTGCACGGACTGGCGGAGGAGAACCCGCATGTCCGCACGGTCCAGGCGCGCCGCGCCGGCGACGGTCCGGCGCTCGCCGACGGCTGGGGGCCGCTGCTGGACGAGCTGCGCGCCGCCCGCCGGCCGCTCACCGAGGTCCGGTGGGCCGACGGCACCCGGTACACGCGCGAGCTGACCGAACTCCGCCTCGCGGACGGGCAGCGCGCCGGCGTCCGGCTGCGCACCGGGGGGACCTATCTCGTCACCGGCGGCCTGGGCAAGGTCGGCCGGGCCATCACCGAACTCCTCGCCGAGCGGTACCGCGCCACGGTGATCGCCGTGGGCCGCTCCGCGCCGGACGCCGCGCAGCGGCAGTGGATCGCCGGCACACCGGGGCTGCACTACGAGCAGGCGGACATCACCTCCGCGGCCCGGACCCGCGAACTGGTCGACACCGTCCGCGCGCGCTTCGGCGGCATCGACGGCGTCGTCCACTGCGCCGGTGTCGTGCGCGACGCCCTGGTGCAGAACAAGTCGGCCGGGGACGCCGAGGCGGTGCTCGCCCCCAAGCTGCGCGGCACGCTGAACCTGGACCGGTGCACCGCCGACCTGCCGCTGGACTTCTTCTGCGTCTTCTCCTCCATCTCCAGCGTCATGGGCAACACCGGGCAGAGCGACTACATCGCCGCCAACCGGTTCCTGGACGAGTTCGCCGCCGAGCGCGCCCGGCGCGTGGCGGCGGGCGAGCGCGGCGGCCTCAGCCTGTCGGTCAACTGGCCGCTGTGGCTGGACGCCGAGGACGAACGGCGCGAGCAGTACCAGGCGCTCGCCGCCTTCCTGCGCGGCCAGTTCGGGATGGAGCCGCTCTCCGCGCGCCGCGGCGCGCAGTTGTTCCTCGACCTGGTCGACGGCCTGCCGGCGACATGCCATCAGGTCGTCCCCTGCGTCGGCGACCTCGCGCGGATGCGGCAGCGGCTGCTGCCGGGCGCCGCCCCGGCCGCCGCGCGCCCGGCCCCCCGCCCCGGCGCGACGCAGGAGGAGCTCGGCGCACGGCTCCTGGAACTGGTGCGCGCTCAGACCGGCCTGAGCGCCGAGGACATCGCCTTCGACAGCAGGTGGGGCGACCTCGGCTACGACTCGGTCATGCTCCAGCACCTGGCCCGGCGGCTCGGCCCCGAGTTCGGCGTGGAGACCCCGCCCAACGCCCTGTTCAAGTACAGCAGCATCGCCTCGCTGAGCGCCTATCTGCGGGACCAGGGCGCGGCCGGCGCACCGGACACGCCGGGCGAGGACGCGGCGGGCGCACCGCAGGGGCCGGACCGGGACGCACCGGACACACCGGCCGCCCCGGACCAGGGCCGGGCGCCGGCCGTGCCGCGGCCCGCGCCCTCCGGCACGGCGGAGCGGAGCACCGGACGCGGCCGGTACGCCGTGGTCGGCATGAGCGGCATCATGCCCGCGGGCGAGAACCTCGCGGACTTCTGGCGGCTGCTCGTCGAGAACGGCAGCGCCATCCGTCCCGTGGAACGCTGGAAGAACCGCGACCGGCAGTACTTCGCGGGCACCATCGACGACCACGACGCCTTCGACCACTCCTTCTTCGGACTCTCCGCCCGCGAAGCGATGCTGATGGACCCGCAGCACCGGCTCTTCCTCCAGAGCGCCTACAACGCTCTGCTGGACGCCGGCTACGCGCCGGGATCGCTGCGGGAGGTGGGCGTCTTCGCCGGAGTGCAGTTCAGCGAGTACCAGACGGCCCTGCAGCACAGCGAGGACCGCGCCCACCCGTACACCGTCACCGGCAACGCGCACGCCATGCTCGCCAACCGCGTGTCCCACCTGCTCGACTTCACCGGACCGAGCCAGACGGTCGACACGGCCTGCTCCAGCGGCCTGGTCGCGCTGAACCGGGGCGTGCTCTCGCTGGCGGCCGGGGAGTGCGACGTCGCTCTCGTGGGCGCCGTCAGCGTGCTCGTCGACCCGGCCGCCACCGACGCGGCGAGCGAACTGGGCGTGCTCTCCCCCGACTTCCGCTGCGCCACCTTCGACAAGGACGCCAACGGCTACGTGCGCGCGGAGGGCGTGGGGTGCGTGGTCGTCAAACGGCTCGACGACGCCCGGCGCGACGGTGACGCCGTGCTCGCGGTGATCGAGGCGGTGGCCGAGAACCACGACGGCCGCTCGAACTCGCTCACCGCACCCAACCCCGACGCGCAGGTCGCCCTGCTGAACCGGGTCTACACCCCGGAGCTGGCCGAGCGGGTCTCCCACATCGAGGCGCACGGCACCGGCACCAACCTGGGCGACCCCATCGAGATCGGCGCGCTGCGCACCGCGTTCGGCCGGCTGGCCCCGCACCGCGAGCCGGGCAGCGTCACCCTGGGCGCGGTGAAGACCAACGTGGGCCACCTGGAGCCGGCCGCCGGCATGGCGGGGCTGCTGAAGCTGCTGCTGTGCCTGCGCCACCGCCGCCTGCCGGCGAACATCAACTTCAAGGAGCTCAACCCGCTGGTGGAGCTGGCCGGTTCGCCCTTCCGGCTGCTGCTGGAGAACGAGCCGTGGGAGCGGGGCACCCCCCTGGTGGCCGGCGTCAGCTCCTTCGGGTTCGGCGGGTCCAACGCGCACGCGGTCCTCTCCGAGGCACCCGCCCCGGCGTCCGGGCCGGCGGCGTCGCGGCCGTACTGGCTCATCGCCCTCAGCGCCCGCTCCCGTGCCTCGCTCACCGCGATGCGCGACGGTCTGCTGGAGTGGCTGGACGGCCCGGAGGGCCGGCACGCGGAGCTCGGGGACATCGCCCACACCCTGGCGGTCGGCCGCGACCATTTCGAGTACCGCCTGGCCTGGGTCGTCTCCGACACCGCGGAACTGCGCCGGCGGCTGGCGCAGGCCCGGCCCGAGGAGGCGGCCAAGTGCCGGTCCCGGCGGCTGACCACACACCCGGTGCGGCTGCCGGCCCCGACGGACCCCGGCCACCGCGCGGCGCTGGACGAGGTACGGGCCCGCTACGCCGAGGGCGAGGAGTTCGCATGGGAATCGATGTTCGAAGGCGAGCGGTTCGCCCGGCTCCATCTGCCGGGCTACGCCTTCGAGAAGAACCGGTTCTGGTTCGAGTGACCGGCACCGGCAAGGCAACGGCGCGCCGGCGAACCGGCCAGGGAATCGAGAGTGGGAATGGACGAGCTGCTTGAGGACGACACCCCGGTCGTGGTCGGCATGGCCTGCCGGTTCGCCGGCAGCGACGGCCTGGGGGAGTACTGGGAGCGCCTGCGGCTCGGCCGCAGCGCCCTGGGCACCACCGGCCGCTGGACGGAAGAGGAGGACGCCGGGTCCTTCACCGGCGGCTTCCTGGACGGACACCAGGAGTTCGACGCGCGGTTCTTCCGCATCTCGCCGAACGAGGCGCAGTGCATGGACCCGCAGCAGCGCATCCTGCTGCAAACGGTGCAGCACGCCGTCGACGACGGCTATCTGACGGCCGCGGACCTGCGCGACCTGGACTGCGGGGTATTCGCCGCCGGGCTGCCCGGCGACTACCGCACCCTGGTGGCGCGGCGCGCCGACCTGGTCTACGGCACCCACAGCTTCCTGGGCAACGCGCCCTCGACGCTGTCGGGCCGCATCTCCTACTTCTACGACGTCAACGGCCCGTCCCTGACGCTGGACAGCGCCTGCTCCTCGTCGCTGGCGGCGCTGCACGAGGCGGCGCTCAACATCCGGGCCGGACAGTGCCGTGCCGCGATCGTCGGCGCCGTGTCGGTGTTCAGCACCCCGGAGGTGCTGCGCTTCGCCCAGCGTTCCAGGATGAGTTCCCCCGAGGGCGCCTCGCTGCCCTTCACCGATGCGGCCGACGGCTTCGTACCGGCCGAGGGCGCCGCCGCGCTCGTCGTCATGCGCCACGACGAGGCACGGGCCCGCGGACTGCGCGTCTACGGAGCGGTCCAGGCGACCGGCACCAACCACAACGGCACCACCAACGGCCTGATGGCGCCGAGTTCGAAGGCCCAGTCCCGGCTGATCGCCGAGCTGTACGACCGCGAGAAGATCGACGCCTCGCAGATCGCCTACCTGGAGACGCACGGCACCGGGACCCCGCTCGGCGACCCCATCGAGCTGGAGGGCCTGCGCTCCGCCTTCCGCCGGGCCGGCGCCGACGGCTGCCACCTCGGCGCCGTGAAGCCGCTCATCGGGCACACCCTCGTGGCCTCGGGCCTGGCGAGCGTCGTCAAGGCGCTGCTCGCCTTCCACCACGCGACGATCCCGCCGGTGGCCGCCGCCGGCGAGGCGGTCTCCTACCTCGACGTCGCGCCGTTCAAGGTCAACCGGGAACCGCTGCCGTGGCCCGAGGACAAGCCGCTGTGCGCGATCAGCGCCTTCGGGTTCACCGGCTCCAACGGACACGTGGTGCTGCGCCGGCTGCCGGACGCGCCGCCGACCGCGGACGCGGTGGACCGCCGGCCGGGGCGGGCGCTGCCCTTCTGCCTGTCGGCCGAGTCACCGGACAGCCTCGCGGCGCTGGCCGACCGCTGCCGGACGCTGGTCGCCGAGCTGCCCGGAGACCGGCTCTGGGACCTCTCCCAGCTGCTGCTGCGCCGCCCGAGGCTCGCCCACGAGTCGGTGGTCGTGGCCCGTACCCGAGACGAACTGGGCACCGCCCTCGAGGCGTTGGCCCACGGCGGGTCCGAGGGCCCGGCACCCCGGAGCGCGGACACCGCCCGTCTCGACGACGACCTGCGCGAGCTGGTCACCCGCTGGCGGGCACAGGACATGCCCGCCGTGCAGCGGCGGCTCGACGCACCGGCCGACCTGGCCCGGATCACGCTGCCCGCCTACCCCTTCGACGGCCGGCGGCACTGGCTGACCGGCGAAGCACCGGAACCGGCCGCGCCGCCGGTCCCGGACGTTCCGGAAGCGGCGACCGACGCCCTCGCCCGCGAACTGTGCGCCCGGCTGTCCGCCCTGCTGGGCTACGACGAGGACAGCGACCAGGTCGTACCCGGCACCAGGATCGCCTCGCTCGGCCTGGACTCGCTCTCCGCCGTCCAGTTGCTCAGTCCCTACCAGAAGGCCGGAAGCGCCATCAAGGCGCACGACCTCTTCCGCCACGAGACGGTGGCCGATCTCGCCGCGGCCATCGGCGGCCGGCCGCTCGCCCCGCCGCCGACGCCCCCGGCCCGCGAGCCCGGCACGACCCGCAGGGGAGGCGCCGGGCCGGACCACGCGCCGCTGATCCGGTGGTCGGCGTACGGCGACGCGGGCCGGCCCACCCTGCTGCTGCCCCCGCTCAACTGCGACGAGCGGGCCTGGGCCCAGCAGATCCCGGCCCTGCTCCGGGCGGGACGCACGGTCTACGTCCCGGAGTATCCGGGGCACAACGACACCCCCTTCGACGAGGAGCGCTTCTCCTTCGAGGCGCTCGCGGACGAGGTGGCCGGCTTCCTGCGGGACACCGCCGACGGCCCGGCCGACCTGGTCGGCTGGTCCCTGGGCGGCTGCGTCTCGACCCTGACCGCCCTGCGGCACCCGGAGCGCGTCGCCTCGCTGGCCCTCGTCAGCTGCGCACCCCGCTACGGCGAGGACGCCTTCGAGCGCACCCTCGACCTGCGCGAGGAGCTGCGGCTGCACGGGGGGCTGCTGGAAGCGGTGTTCGGCGAGGGCGGCAACCTGGCCGAGAAGTTCGGCGGGAACGCCTCCATGGACGTGCTGCGCTGCTACTACACGGACCTGACCGCCTTCGACGTCGTCGACCGGCTCCCGGACATCACGGCGGACTGCCTGGTGCTGCGCGGCGTCGGCGACTGCGTCCTCGACGCCGAAGCGGTCGAGCTGTACTCCAGGATCCCCGGAGTGCGGGTGCGCGAGTTCGAGGACCACGGGCACTATGTGCCCCTCACCGCGGCGCGCGCCGTCAACAGGACGCTGGCCGCGTTCTGGGCCGGGCGGGGCTGACCCCGCGAACGCCGTACGACATCCGGGAACACACCTACTCACGGGATTGGATCGGTCGCGGAACATGCTGGTACGCGCGGACAAGACGGCGGTCGTCCTCTTCGACATGCAGCTGGAGCTCATTCCGCTGCTGCTGGAGGGCACGCAACTGCTGCACAACACCTGCTGGGTCGCGGAGGTGGCGCGGGAGTTCGACCTCCCGCTGCTGCTGACCGAGCACAAGAAGCTGGGCGGACTCTCCCTGTCGCTGCACGAGGCGGCCGAGGACGCGCCCCGGCTGCCCAAGGAGCACTTCGACTTCCTGCGCGAGGAGCCCATCGCGCGGCATGTGGCCGACACCGGCCGGGAGCAGTATGTGCTGGCCGGAGCGGAGACCCATGTGGTCGTCCTCCAGTCCGCGCTGAGCCTGCTGGAGCAGGGCAAGACGGTCTTCGTGCTGGCCGACACCGTCTCCGCCCGCAACCAGGCGGACCACGAGCTGGGACTGGCCCGGCTGCGGCAGCTCGGGGTGCACCTGATCACGCGGGAGATGTTCTTCTTCGAACTGATCCGCAACTCCGAGGACGGCCGCTACCTCGAACTGGCCAAGAAGTACCTGGACGGCCGGTACATCCGCTGACCGGGCGGGTCCGGGGCGCCCGCCCCGGACCCCCCGCCAGCGGGCGGCCCGGCCCTCACCCGGAGGGCACCAGCCGCCCGCCGGCCAGCTCCAGGAGCCGGTCGCGGTGGCGCTCGCGCAGCGCCCGGTCGTGGGTGACCATCACGACCGGACCCGTGAAACGCTCGACCGCCGCCAGCAGTTGCTCCACCAGCACCAGGCTGAGGTGGTTGGTGGGTTCGTCGAGCAGCAGCAGATGCGGGCGCCGGGCGAAAAGCAGCGCGAGGTCCAGGCGCCGCCACTGGCCTACCGACAGCCGGTTCGCCGGGGTGGCGAAGTCCCGCGGAGCGAACAGCCCGAACCGGGTCAACTCGGACGCTGCGTCGTCGAGATGGGTCTCGCGACGCGCGGCGAAGGCCTCCAGCAGCCCGCGCCGCTCCGCACCGAAGTCGCTGTCCTGCGGCAGGTATCCGATGCGCAGCCCCGGCGCCCGCTCCACCACCCCGGCGTCCGGCTCCCGCTCACCCGCGAGCACCGACAGCAAGGTCGACTTGCCCGCGCCGTTCGGCCCGCTGATCACATAGCGGCTGCCGGCGGCCAGCGTCAGCTCCGCCCCCCGCAGCACCTCCCCGGCCAGCAGACCGGCGGCCCGCAGCAGCACACCGCCGGCCGGCTCCGCGACGCCGTCGGTCTCCTGGTCGGGCGCCGGGGGAGCGAAGTCCAGGGGCTCCGGCGGACGCGGCACCGCCTCGCCCAGCAGCTCCCGAAGATGCTGCTGGGCGGCACGGGTCCGGCGCGCGACGGCCGCCTCGGCGGCGCTGCCCATGGCGTTGTACGACAGCTTGTCGTTGTCGGCGCGGCCCGCGAACACCCGGCCGCCCGCGTGCGCCCGCTCCAGCCGCCGCCGGGCCTCGGCCACCTCCCGGCTCCACTCGCGGTACCGCTGCCACCAGCGCTCCTGGGCCGCCGCCCGCTCGGCCAGGTAGTCCCGGTAGCCGCCGCCGTAGCGCACGGTGGCACCGCTGGGGCCGTCCAGGTCGACGATGGCGGTGACGGCCGTGTCGAGCAGCGCCCGGTCGTGGGAGGCGATCAGACACGGTCCCTGGTAGGCCGCGAGCCACCGCACGAGCCAGTCCACCGCCCGGTCGTCCAGGTGGTTGGTGGGCTCGTCGAGCAGCAGCCCGGCCGGTTCGTCCAGGACCAGGCAGGCCAGCGCCAGCCGGGCCCGCTCGCCTCCCGACAGGGTCCCGATGCGGCGGTCCCGGTCCAGCCCGGCCAGCCCGAAGACGTCCAGCACCTCACCGACGCGGGCACCCAGCTCCCAGCCGCCGCGCCGGGTGAACTCCTCCTGGAGACGGCCGTATTCCTCCATCACGGCATCGAGATCGCCCGACTCGGACGACATCCGCTCCTCCGCGGCGTGCATGCGCGCGGACAGCTCCCGGAACTCCGCCGTCGCCTGTGCGAGCACGTCCTCGATGGTGGAGCCCGGCGGGAAGTCCGGCTGCTGCGCCAGGAAGCCCACCCGGCCCGTCACCGCGCGCACCACCCGGCCGCGCTGCGGGGCCAGCTCGCCGGCGAGGGCGCGCAGCAGGGTGGACTTGCCCCGGCCGTTCTCGCCGATCAGTCCCACCCGCTCGCCGCGGGAGACCGAGAGCGACACGTCGTGCAGCACCACCCGGTCCCCCAGCACGCAGCGCAGGTCCTCGGCGAGCAGGTGCGCCGAGCGGTGGTCGGCGGACAGGACGTCCTGCCCGTGGTCGGGCGGTGCGGGGGCATCACTCATCGGCGGGCCCCCCGGTCTCCAGCAGCCGGCCGTCCGCCAGCCGCAGCCAGCGGTCCACCCCGATCTCCTTGACGAACCGCTCGTCGTGGCTGACCACGATGAACGCGCCCTCGTAGGAGTTCAGGGCTCCCTCCAGCTGCTCGACGCTGTCCAGGTCGAGGTTGTTGGTGGGCTCGTCGAGCAGCAGCAGCTGCGGCGCCGGCTCGGCACCCAGGACACAGGCCAGGGTCGCGCGCAGGCGCTCACCCCCCGACAGGGCGCCGACCGGAAGGTGCGCCGCGGCGCCGCGAAAGAGGAAGCGGGCGAGCAGGTTCATCCGTTCCGCCTCCGGCTTGAGCGGCGCGTAGTCGGCCAGGCACTGCGCGACGGTACGGTCGAGCGGCAGGGTGTCCAGGCGCTGCGAGAGGTAGGCGATGCGGCCGTCGGCCCGCTTGAACTCGCCGCGGTCCGCCTCGAGTTCACCGCTGATCACGCGCAGCAGGGTGGACTTGCCGACGCCGTTGCTGCCGGTCAGCGCGATCCGCTCCGGCCCCCGGATGGTGAGGCTGACCCCGTCGCCGGCGAAGATCTCCCGCCCGCCGTAGCGCACGTTGATCCCCTCGCCGAGGAAGACGGTGCGGCCGGCCGGCACATTGGTGTCGGGCAGCTCCAGCGCGATCCTGCGGTCGTCCCGCAGCATCCGGCTCGCGTCGTCCAGCCGTGCCTTGGCGTCGGCGAGGCGCTGGCCGTGCGTGTCGTTCGACTTGCCCGCCGATTCCTGGGCGCGCCGTTTGAGCGTGCCCGCGGCCATCTTGGACATGCTGCCCTTGCGGTACGCCCTGGCCCCGATGCCGGCCCGGCGCACCGCCCGCTCCCGCGCCTGCTGCATCTCCCGCTTCTCCCGCTTGACCTGCTGCTCGGCGGTGCGGATGTTCTTCTCGGCGGTCTCCTGCTCGGCGCGTACGGCCTCTTCGTAGTCGGTGTAGTTGCCGCCGTACAGCCGCATCTCACCCGATTCGAGTTCGGCGATGGTGTCCATCAGGTCGAGCAGCGCCCGGTCGTGGCTGACCACCAGCAGGCAGCCGCCGAAGCTCTCCAGCACCTGGTAGAGCCGGCGGCGGGCGTCCAGGTCGAGGTTGTTGGTCGGTTCGTCCAGCAGCAGTACGTCGGGCCGCTTGAGCAGCTGGGTCGCCAGGCCCAGCGAGACGACCTGGCCGCCGCTGAGGTCGTGCAGCCGCCGGGTCAGCGCGATGTCGCCGAGCCCCAGGCGGTCGAGCTGGGCCCGGCTGCGTTCCTCGATGTCCCAGTCGTCGCCGATGGTGGCGAAGTGCTCCTCGCTCACGTCCCCGGACGCGATCGCGTCCAGCGCCTCGATGACCGGGGCGATGCCCAGCACCTCGGCCACGGTGAGGTCGCCGGTCAGCGGGAGGGTCTGGGGCAGGTAGCCGACCAGGCCCTGCACGGTCACCGAGCCGCGGTTCGGGCGCAGCGCGCCCGTGATCAGCTTGAGCAGGGTGGACTTGCCCGCGCCGTTCGGCGCGACCAGACCGGTGTGGCCTTCGCCGACGGACCAGGACAGGTCGTGGAACACCGGGGTGCCGTCGGGCCAGGAGAAGGAGAGATTCGAGCAGACGATGCTGGCGTCGGTCATGTACGCAGGCCTCGCAAGAAGATGCGGGCGCGCAGCGGCGCGCCCAAAGGATGGGAAGGTCAGAGCGCGTGGGGGTACGGCCACGGCACCGCGCACGCACGGTGCGCAGCGGTGGCAGTCGACATCCGGGGATCACCCGGTGATGTCGTCGTCACCCGCGATAACCACGGCTCCCTCTCCTTCGTCTACACCATCCGTGCTTCACGGTACCAGAAAAGATCCCTCCCCACAGGCGCTGTTCGGCCACGGACGCGACAGGACCGGTGCCTCAACGGGCCCGATTCGTGAACCGCTTGAGGAAAACCGGAGAGACATTGTGTGCCTTTCCCCGGCGTCGTTACCGTCCCCTCGTTCACTGTGAAATCCGTTCTGTGAAAAGGAGCACCGGCATGCGGACCTCCGGCAAGGAACTGCCCGCCAAGAAGGCATGGCACCGTCCCGATTTCGTCACCATCGACACCGGCATGGAAGTCACCGCCTACTTCAGCCGCTGACCCGCCGCTGAGAAAAGGACGCAGGCATGTCGATGTCCGTGACGCGCGAGGTGGCCGCCCCCTGGAGCGAGGCCGAATTCCGGCAGCGCCTCCACGCACTGGAGTCGTCCTACTGGGACCGGCACCCGTTTCACCGGCGGATGCACGAAGGACTCCTGGACGAGGGGGAGTTGCGGCTGTGGGCGGCCAACCGCTGGTACTACCAGCGCTGTCTGCCGCAGAAGGACGCGGCGATCGTGGCCAACTGCCCGCTGCCCGAGGTGCGGCGGCAGTGGCTGTCCAGGATCGTCTACCACGACGGGGCGGACGCCTGCGCGGGCGGTGCGGAGAAATGGCTGCGTCTGGCCGAGGCGGTCGGGCTGCGCAGGGACGAGGTGCACGACGAGCGCCTCGTCCTCGCGGGCACCCGCTTCGCCGTGGACGCCTACGTGGACTTCGCCCGCCGCCGCCCCTGGCTGGAGGCGGCCGCCTCCGGACTGACCGAGCTGTTCTCGCCGGGCCTGCTCGCCCACCGGCTGGGCCGCCTCAGGGAGCACTACCCGTGGATCGCGGAGGAGGGCTTCGAGTACTTCACCGCGCGCATCGAGGTGGTGGGCCCCGAAGGCCGTTCCCTGCTCGATCTGGTCGCCCGGCACGCCGTCAGCCGGGAACAGCAGGAAGCCTGCGTCCGCGCCCTCGCGTTCAAGTGCCGCGTGCTGAACGCGGTCCTGGACTCGCTCGACTACCACACCGGAAACGGAGCCACGCGGTCATGACCGGCCTGCCCGAACCCACCGTGCCCCGGCTGCGGCCCGGAGTCCGGCTGACCCGCGACCCCGCACGCGGCGAACTGGCCCTGCTGCCCGAGCGCGTCGTCGTCCTCAACGACACCGCCGCGGCGGTGCTCGCCCACTGCGACGGCACCACCAGCCTCGCCGGCATCGTCGAGCGCCTCGCCGAGGAGTACGAGGGCGTCAGCGCCGAAGACGTCCGCGAACTGCTCCTGCGCCTGGCGCAGCGCCGGGTGGTGGACCTGCATGGCTGACCCCGCCGTCGGCGCCCCCGCGGGGATGCTGATCGAACTGACCCACCGCTGCCCGCTGCACTGCCCCTACTGCTCCAACCCCCTCGAACTCGTGCGCCGCGAGGCGGAACTGACCTGCGAGCAGTGGACGGACATCCTCACCCAGGCCCGCGAACTCGGCGTCGTACAGATGCACTTCTCCGGCGGCGAGCCGCTGGCCCGCCCGGACCTGCCCGACCTCGTCGGCCACGCCCGGCGGCTCGGCGCCTACGTCAACCTGGTCACCAGCGGCGTCGGCCTGACCGCCGAACGCGCACACGACCTGGCGCGGCGCGGCGTCGACCACGTCCAGCTCTCGCTCCAGGACGCCGACCCGGCCGCCGGCCAGGCCATCGCCGGCGCCCGCGTGCACACCGCCAAACTGGAGGCGGCGCGGGCGGTCACCGCCGCCGGGCTCCCGCTCACCGTGAACATCGTCCTGCACCGCGGCAACATCGACCGCACCGGGCGGATGGTCGACCTCGCCGTCGACCTGGGCGCCGACCGGATCGAGCTGGCCAACACCCAGTACTACGGCTGGGGGCTGCGCAACCGCGCCGCGCTGATGCCCACCGCCGCCCAGCTCGCCGCCGCCCGCGAGGCCGTGCGGCACGCCCGCACGCGGTACGCGGGCGGCCCCGAACTGGTCTACGTGGCGGCCGACTACTACGACGACCGGCCCAAACCCTGCATGGACGGCTGGGGCAGCACCCAGCTGACCGTCACCCCCGCAGGCGACGTACTGCCGTGCCCCGCCGCGTACGCCATCACCACCCTCCCGGTGGAGAACGCGCTGCGCCGCCCCCTGTCGGAGATCTGGTACGCCTCGCGATCCTTCAACGCCTACCGCGGCACCGGCTGGATGCGCGAACCGTGCCGTACCTGCCCGGAGCGCCACGCCGACCACGGCGGCTGCCGCTGCCAGGCGTTCCAGCTGACCGGCGACGCCGCCGCCACCGACCCGGCCTGCGGCCTGTCCCCGCACCGGTCGCTGGTGGACGCGGCACTGGCGGAGGTCACCGACGGCCCGGTACCGGCGTTCGTCCCTCGGGGTCCGGTGCCGGCGTGAAGGTGATCCTGCTCGGCACCGCCGCGGGCGGCGGCTTCCCCCAGTGGAACTGCGCCTGTGCCCTGTGCGCCCGCGGCCGGCGCGGCGAACTGCCCGCGCGCTCCCAGGAATGCGTCGCCGTCAGCGGCGACGGACGCGACTGGTGGCTGCTCAACGCCTCCCCCGACATCCGCACCCAACTCCTCGCCGCGCCCGCCCTGACGCCCGGCCCCGGCCCGCGCGACACCCCCGTGCGCGGCGTGCTGCTCACCGACGCCGAGGTCGACCACGCGCTGGGGCTGGCCGTCCTGCGCGGCGCCACCGGTCTGACCGTGTACGCCGCGCCCCCGGTGCGTGGCGCGCTCAGTGCCGAGCTGCCCGTGCGCGGCCTGCTGGACCGCTACGCCCCCTGGGACTGGCGGGACGCCACCGCACCCGGCGGCTTCGCGGTGGCCGGCGGGCTCACCGTCACCGCGCACCCGGTCGGTACCAAGGCCCCCAAGTACGCGCACGCCCCGGACCCGGACGCCCCCTGGGTGTGCGCCTACCGCATCGAGGACCCGGCGACCGGCGGCGCCCTGGTCTACGCCCCCTGCCTGGCCACCTGGCCGGACGGCTTCGACGACCTGCTGGCCTCGGCGACCTGCGCCCTGCTGGACGGGACCTTCTTCAGCGCCGGCGAACTGGGCACGGCGACCTCCTCCGCGGGCGCCGGGCAGTCCCTGATGGGCCATCTGCCGGTGGCCGGACCCGGCGGCAGCCTCGCCGCCCTCGCCCGCCACCGGGGACTGCGCCGGATCTACACCCACCTCAACAACACCAACCCCCTCCTCGACCCCTCCTCCGCCGCCCACGCGGCGGTGCGCGAGGCCGGCGTGGAAGTGCTGCCGGACGGCAGCGAACTCGTCCTGTGAGCGCCGGTATTCCTCAAGCGTGGCTCAAGCGTTTCTCAAGCGTCGCTCCAGCATTATCCGACCCGTTCCGGTTTCCGGCTCGACCCGATCCGACACCCGCGAGGGCCGAATCCGGGTACGGTGCGGGAGCCAGACACATGGCGCGGCCGGCCCGGCGCCCGCCCCGATTCCGCGGTGCGTCAAGAAGGTGAGATCCGGGGGAGATGAGTCAGTGACATGGCCGATTCCAGTGCGTTCGACATCGACGTGACGCGAGGGAATTCCGACGCGCCCCTCATGACGGCGGCATTGGCGGGAAACCTCGACCAGGAAACCCGATCCATACCGATCTCGTCGCTCGTCCCCGGATATTCCCCCCGGCTGTGCGGAGAAGACGCCGAGCACGTCGCCCGCCTGGCGGATACCGACGAGGCGCTTCCGCCGATCCTCGTGGAGCGGTCCACCCTGCGCGTCATCGACGGCATGCACCGCGTCCTGGCCGCCAAGGCGAAGGGCCACACCACGATCGAGGTGCGCCTGTTCGACGGCGCGGCCGAGGAAGCGTTCCTTCTCGCGGTCCGCTCCAACATGACGCACGGCCTCCCCCTGTCCCGGCAGGACCGGCGGGCCGCGGCGCAGCGCATCCTCGCCCAGTGGCCGCACCTGTCGGACCGGGCCGTGGCCGGCATCGCGGGCATCGGCGCCAAGACCGTGGCGGCGCTGCGGCCCCTCGCGGCCGGCCCCACGCCGAACCCGCAGGCCCGCAGGGGCAGGGACGGCAGGATCCGGCCGCTGGACGGCACCACGGGCCGCCGCAAGGCCGCCGAACTGCTGGCGCAGCGCCCCCAGGCCTCGGTGCGCGAGGTGGCCCGGCACGCCGGCATCTCCCCGGCGACGGCCAGCGACGTCCGCAGACGACTCGCCTCCGGCCGGTCCCCGGTACCGGAACGGAACACGCCGGGGGCACGGCCGGCCGCCGGCACCGGGAGCCGGGCGACGCCGGGGGGCGGCGCGGCCCCGGAGCCCGTGAGCGTGGTCCGCCCGATCCGCCCGCCCGAGGACTCGCCGCTCGTCAGGCTGCTGCGCGACCCGTCGCTGCGGCACAAGGAGAGCGGCCGCCGGCTGCTGCGTCTGCTCCAGTGCGGGGCCGTGGAGCGGACGGCGCTGCTCGCGATGGCCCAGACGGTGCCCCCGCACTGCACGGACCTGGTGGCCGAGCTGGCCAGGGAGTACGCGGACCTGTGGGCCGAGTTCGCGCGCGAGGTCGCGCGGACCGACGGCTGACCCGCCGTCGCACCGCCGCTGGTCTCCTCCCACCCATCCCCTTCACGAAAGGCACGTTCCGCCATGCGCAGAAAACCTCGCGCGCTGCTGGGCATTCCCCTCGGGCTCCTCGTCGCCGTCCTCGCTCCGGCGCCCGCCGCGCACGCCTCGGCGGACACCTATGTCGGCACCTGGGCGGCCCCGCCCACCGCCGCACCGGCCGTCGACTCCACGGTGTACGAGGACCAGACGCTGCGTCAGACGGTGCACCTGTCGGTCGCCGGGGACAGTCTGCGCGTGCGGTTCACCAACGAGTTCGGCACGTCGCCGCTGACGATCGGCGAGGTGCACGCCGCCCGCCCGGCGGCGCAGGGTCCCGCGACGGCCGTCGACCCCGGCACCGACCGGGTGGTGCGCTTCGACGGCAGGCCGTCGGCGACGCTCGCGCCGGGCACCCAGCGCTGGAGCGACCCGGTCGCGCTGCCCACGACCGCGGGCGGCGACCTCGTCATCAGCATGTACCTGCCGCAGCGCACTCCCGGCAGCACCGTGCACTCGGCGGCCTACCAGCACAACTTCGTGGCCGCCGGCGATGTCACGGGCGCTCCCGACCTCACCCCGGTCTCCACCGCCACCTCGTGGCACTTCCTGTCGGGCGTGTCCGTCGACCGCCGCGCCGGTACGGCGGATTCGTCGGTGGTGACCCTCGGCGACTCCATCACCGACGGCGAACACACCACGCTCGACGCCGACCAGCGCTGGCCCGACCTGCTCGCCGAACGGCTGCGCCGGGACGGGGGACTGGCCGGCACGGGCGTCGTGAACGCCGGTATCGGCGGCAACCGCCTGCTGCGCGACCCGGACCCGGAGCCGGGCTCGGCCGCCGAGTCCTTCGCCGCGTACTTCGGCGAGAGCGCACTGAAGAGGTTCGACCGGGACGTGCTGGGCCAGCCCGGCGCCCGTGCCGTCACCGTGCTCCTCGGCGTCAACGACCTGGGCCAGCCGGGCATCGCCGCCCCCGCCTCCGACGAGGTCACGGCGGAGGAACTCATAGCCGGTTACCGGCAGTTGATCGAGCGCGCCCATGAACACGGCCTGAAGATCTACGGCGCGACGATCACACCCTTCGCGGGTGACACCATCGGCTACTTCACCCCGCGGCGCGAGGCGGTGCGGCAGCAGGTCAACGACTGGATCCGCACGAGCGGCGCGTTCGACACGGTCCTGGACTTCGACGCCGTGCTCCGCGACCCCGCCCGGCCCGACCACCTCCTGCCCGCGTACGACGGCGGAGACGGCCTGCACCCGAACGACGCCGGCATGGCCGCGATGGCGCGGGCCTTCCCGCTGGATTCCCTGCGCTGAACGGAGCACGCGGGGCCGGCGCCGGGCGGTGATGTCGCCAGAGCGGATGCGCGGCACGCACCCACCGGGGCCGGCCGCCGCTTTCCGCGGCGGCCCGCGCCGTGAGCCGGGAAACCGGCGCCGAGATTAGGGTGCGCGCATGGAGATCGAAAGCGAAGACATCGCGGACGGCGTGATACTCCGGCTCGCCGGACCGGCGGACGCCCCGCGCTGTGCGCCGCGTACACCGAGAACCGGACGCACCTCGAACCCTGGGAACCGCGCCGCCCGGAATCCTTCTTCACCGTGGCCGGTCAGCAGCGGCGCCTGGCGGAACAGCTTCGCCAGCCCGTTGTACGGCCGGCTGGTGAGCATGTTGTCGGCGGTCTCGCCGGGGTCGAGCAGGACCGGTACCACGAGGGAGGCGACCTTGCCCTCGCCTGGGTGCATGCGTAGCGCGCGGCCGACGGCTTGGACGAGGTCGGGCATCGAGCCGCGCACGTCGGCCCAGTACACGGAGTCGCAGTTCTTGGTGTCGACGCCCTCGCCCAGGACCTTCACCGAGCAGAGGAAGCACTTCTCCACGACGGTGCCGTCCGTGGCGACCCCGGCGGCGAACTCGCCCAGGAGGCGGCGGCGGTGGAGCGGCTTGTGGTCCCCGCACAGCCAGTCCGCCCAGATCGTCTTCGGGTACAGCACGGGGTCGCTGGCGTGCAGCTGCGCGGCGACGTCGGGAAGGCCGGCCGCGAACGCTTCGGCCTCCTTCACCACGTGGTGGAAGACGAGCGTGCGCCGGAAGTTCTCCTCCGCAGACGCCTTCACCAGGGCGGTCTGGAGCGCGGCGAGCCGGGCCCCGCGGACCTCTGCCGAGCGGCCCTCCGCGCCCAGGAGCTGCGCGGCCTGGAGCGCGGTGTCGGTGACGTCCACGCACACGACCTGGTAGGGGGCACAGATTCCCCGGTCGATGGCCTCCGAGAGGGTCAGGGTGAAGCAGCGGCTGCCGAAGGGGCCCTCGGGGTCGTCTTCCATGCTCGCCACCAGCTCGCCCGGGGCGCCGGCCTCGTCCTCGTCCCCGAGCTGCCACAGCCGGGGCGTGGCCGTCATGTAGAGACGGCGCAACGAGGGGATCTTCTGGTTGTCGTGGACGACCGCCCACGGCTTCCCGATCCGGCCCGAAACGCGGTGGGCTTCGTCCACCACGATCAGGTCCCAGGCCGCGAGGCCCCCGGCGTGCGCCCGCTCCAGCGTGCCCAGACCGAGCGAGGCGTACGTGGCGTAGACGGTGACCTTGTCCAGGCCCCGTGTCCACTCCACCAACTCGTCCACGTCCGTGGTGTTGGGGAAGGACACCTCCTCACCCCGCAGGGAGGACACCCCGATCATCGGCCCCCGGCGGCCGCCCTCGCGCCACGCGGACTCGGTCTGGGCGAGCAGGTCCA
>NZ_CP051006.1:7005000-8721740 GCF_014673495.1 Streptomyces griseofuscus | reverse complement strand
GAGAGCAACTAAGCGACCGTGGGCAACGGTCTAGGCCCATAGCGCACCACACGGCACGCTCCCCGTCTTCCCGCGCACGTGAGCGGGACGCGCGGCTCGCTTCCTGGCATTCCCACGCGGCAGCAGGGCAGGCACGCGTGCTCCGCGCGGCGCTCCCTCCTGGTCCACAACCTCCCGCATAGAGAGCGCACACGGGGCTATGCAGGTCCCCGCGCTTGCGGCCCGAGATCACGGAGCGCCATATCCTCCCGCGGTTTACCGGCACAACTGCCAGCGGGCCCACTACCGTGGCCTCCGCTGCGCTCCAGCCACCAAAAGCGCAGCAGCAGCACGGGGTGCGGCCCCAACTCCCGTACGGGCAAGGCGTGCCACGCTCCGCGCGGCACGCCCACGGGCCTGCGGCCCGAACAGGGGCAAGGGGAGGGAGGGGTGACGGGTCGTCGGGAGGGTGGCAGGCCGAACCATGGAGCGCGGGGGCGAGTTGACCGGCCGTCAGTCTGCTTTCGGGGGTGGCCATAAGGCCACAGTAACAGAATTCAGCCACGTTCGAGGGACTTTCTCGGTTCTGAGTGCTTCACTTTGAAGCACAAGATAGACTCTGGACTCAGATAGCAGCACCACTAAGGGCGCTGGACCGGTTTTCGATCGCGCTCCCCCGCTACTGATCCGAGGCGGTGACCCGGTTCCGGTGAGATCTACCGCAGCCGGTCGCACGCCTCCTACGTGCAGGTTTCCCGTTTCCTGCCCAGCTAAGAGCCCAGGAGAAGGCAGACGGATATGTCGACCACAAGCCGAACCGATCAGCGTGAGGCGGCACAGCAGGAAGCCGTTGACGCGGTGGTCCGCGCCCTCGAATTGCCTGCAAGATTGCTTGCACCCGAGAGGGGGCTCCGGACTCAGGTGATCATGGCCACCGGGTCCGGCAAGACTCGGGTCGCGGCCCGCGGCGCGGAGAAGCTCCGTGCGGGCCGCGTGCTGGTGCTCGTCCCCTCGCTGGACCTGCTCACCCAGACCGAGGCCGCGTGGCGCGAGGCCGGCCGCACCGGCCCGATGATCGGGGTCTCGTCCCTGCGGGGCGAGGACGTGGCCTTCCCCAACACCACGGACGTGGAGGAACTGGTCGACTGGGTGCGGCCGTTCGACAAGGTCACCGTGTTCGCCACGTATGCCTCCCTCGGGCTCGGCACGCTGGAGCGGGCGCACAAGGGCGGCCTTCCGGGCTGGGACCTGATCGTGGTCGATGAGGCGCACCGGACGTCGGGTCGGCTGGGCAAGCCCTGGGCGGTCGTCCACGACAACACCCGCATCCCGTCCCTGCGCCGCCTGTACATGACCGCCACGCCCCGCCTGTGGCAGCTGGACGAGGATGCCGAGGGCGCGCCGGGCGAGCTGGTGGCGAGCATGGAGGACGACCCGGACGGCCCGTTCGGTGCGCGCTGCTTCACGCTGACCCTCTCGGAGGCGATCGACCGGGGGATTTGTGCCCCCTACCAGGTGGTGTGTGTGGACATCACCGACACCCAGCTCCAGGCCGCGCAGCTCCTGGGCGTGGAGGGCCGCTCGGACGAGGTCCGCGGGGCCCGGCTCGCAGCCCTCCAGACCGCGCTGCTCAAGGCGTCCTCGGAGGAGAACTTCCGGCGCACGCTCGTCTTCCACCATGTCGTCAAGGAGGCCGAGGCGTTCGCGGCCGGCCTTCCCGACGTCGCCAAGCGGCTGCACGCCGCCGACCCCGAGCTGTACCCGCGCACGATCTGGGCCAACTGGCTGTGCGGCGAGCACAAGCCGGGTCACCGGCGCCGGGTACTGGGCGAGTTCACGTCCGGGATCGCCACGGACGGCACGGTCGTGGAGAAAGGCTTCCTCGGCTCGGTGAAGGTCCTCGGGGAGGGCGTGGACACCCGGGAATGTGACTCCGTCTACTGGGCCGACGTCCGCGGCTCCATGCCCGACCTCGTCCAAGCCGTCGGCCGCGCGCTACGCATGCACCCAGGCGAGGGCAAGGTCGCCTCCCTCGTGGTACCGGTCCTGCTCGACCCCGGCGAGACCGCCGACAACATGCTGACCTCCAGGGCGTTCGGCGGACTGGCGAAGCTGCTGGAGGCGCTCAGGGCGCACGACGCCCGAGTGGTGGAACAGCTCGCCGAGCAGCAAGCGCAGAGCCGTGTCAGGGGCGTTCAGAGTCGCAGCGGGGGCGAGGAGAGCCGGGGCGAGGGGAACGGGTCCGGCGGCCCGTCGGCGCCGGCGCGGAAGCTGCTGAAGTTCTCCGTGCCGCGTGATCCGGCGCAGCTGGCCGCGTTCATCAACCTGCGGGTCCTCAACCCCGAGCACGAGCACTGGCGGCGTGGCATCGAGGCCGCCGTCATCTACAACCGGCTGCACGGCGACCTGAAGGTGCCCTTCACCTACCGGGTGCCCAGCGGCGAGGACCAGGTGGTGGAGGCCGAGGGGTGGCCGGCCTCGCTCGTGGGCTTCCCGCTCGGGCAGTGGATCGCCGACAACCGGCGCTTCTACGCCCGCGGCGACATGAACGAGGACCGCGTCGAGCAGCTGGAGAAGCTGGGCATGGTGTGGTCGCACTTCGACGTCGCGTGGGAGGAAGGTCTCGCAGCGGCCCGCGGCTGGGCAGCCGAGGCGGGCCACCTCCTGGCCCCGCTCGACGCCACCTACCAGGGCTACCGGGTCGGGATCTGGCTGAAGAACGCGCGGGCCGCCGCCCGCAAGGCGCAGGAGAACGAGCAGCGGCGTGCCGAGGGCCTTCCCGTGAAGTCGTCGGCCGGGACGCTGTCGCAGACGCGGCGCGAGCAGCTGGAGGAGATCGATCCGTCGTGGTGCCCGAGCTGGCCGGTGACGTGGCAGCGGTGCTTCCACCTGGTCCGGATGCACCTGGATGCGGGCGAGGCGCTGCCCACCGAGGCGGGCGACGTCGTGCGCCAGGGCGCGGACCTCGGGCGGTGGGTGCAGTCAGTGCGGCTCGGCTGGGACCAGCTCACGACCGTGCAGCAGTGGATGTGCGAGCAGGTCCTCGGGATCACACCCGCCAGCGAGGACGAGAAGCCGAAGCCGCGCCGTACACAGGCCGACAAATGGGCCCTCAACTACCAGGCCGCCAAACAGTACTACCAGCGCGAAGGACACCTACGGGTACCGAGGAAGCACATCGAACGGATCACCACCGGCGGCAACGGGAGCGGCGGCAGCGGCGACGACCAAGAGGTTCGGGAGCTTCGGCTCGGTGCATGGATCGGAAACCAGCGCTCCCGGGCGGCGACGCTGACACCGGAGCGAATCGAGCAACTCTCCGTCATCGGCATGCGATGGACGTGAGGGCCATCGTCATCACCGCAGCCACCGCGCTCACGACCGGCTACCTGCTCGGGCGGCTTCGCCCGTGACAGCGGCTGGGCGACTGGGCAGCCGATCAAGTCCGCTTCACGCTCGCCCATGCCGAGGCGGAACGTCCCTCACGGGTTGATGTCCGACCAGAACAACGCGGCATGGGCAGACCCCCGCTCTCGCCCCGAGCATCGCCAGTGTGGGATCTCAGATCCCGTGGCCGAATCTCAGGGGAAATGGCCAGCCCGTGGCCGAACGGCCACGGTCGTGAGACTGCCTGGTCAGCCTGTTCACTCTCGGGAGTGAGGGTAGATGTGGCCGAGGCGTCCTATGGACAGTCTGTTGGCAGGAGGGTCGGTCGCCATCCGGCCCGCGCTGGGGGACGCGGCCAACCTTGACCTGCCGGTGCAGAGCCTGAACGTGCCCGCCCTGGTCTTCAACAAATACAGCGACGTGCTCGCCGCCGACCAGTTGGCCCGAGCTCTGGCACCGGACCTGAAACCCGGGACGAACCGCCTTCGAGTGCTCTTCTCCGAACAGGCAGCCCATGACTACAGGCAGCCCATGACTACGGAGACGACTGGGAAGAGTACACAGCCACCGCTGTGGCCTACCTGCGCGCGCAAATGGGAACCGAAACGACGACGCACGCCTGCATTCCCTTGTCAGCGAGCTCTCCGTCGAAAACGAGCGCTTCAGGCAACTATGGGCGCGCCACGAAGTACGCACCGCGCACGACGTCACTTTTCGCATACGGCACCCTCAAGTCGGCCCATTGGAACTGCTGGTCCAGAAATTCCACGTACCGGGCCCCTACAGCTGGAAGCCTTGCTGCTCCACACCGCACCGGGCAGCCCATCGGCACACGCTCTTGCTCTTTTGGCAACCCTCAACGACTCGGAATGCTGAACTCGATCAGGTGGCCGTTCGGCCACGGGCCGGCCTTCTCCCCTGAACTTTGACCGCGGGATCTTTGCCGGCCCGCGCGCTGGACAGGTGCTCCAGCCCACTTCGCCCGGCGCCCGGCACCTGTGCCGGGTGCCACCTCTGCGCGCCGATGGGTCAGCTGAAGGTGCGCCGGTAGGTTTGCGGGCTGACGCCGGTGGTGCGCTTGAAGCGGTCACGGAAGGTGGTGGACGAGCCGAAACCGACCTGCTGGCCAATGCGCTCGACGGAGTGATCGGTGATCTCCAGCAGGTGCTGGGCCTGGCGGATGCGAGCCCGGTGGAGCCACTGCAGCGGGGTGGTGCCGGTCTGATTGCGAAAGCGTCGGATCAAGGTGCGCGTGCTGGTTCCGCCCTGCGCGGCCATATCGGCCAGGGTGAGGTCGCGGGCGAGGTTTTCCCGGAGCCAGGCCAGCAGCGTCTCCAACTCGGTCCCCTGCTGCGGGGCCGGCGCGTGGTCGTGGACGATGAACTGAGCCTGTCCGCCCTCGCGTTCGAGTGGCATCACGGACAGACGGGCGGCATCGGCGGCCACGGCTGAGCCGTAGTCACGACGGATCATGTGCAGGCACAGGTCCATGCCGGCGGCGGCGCCTGCCGAGGTGAGGAACTGGCCGTTGTCGACATAGAGCACATCCGCGTCGACGGTGACGTTCGGGTACAGGGCGGCCAGCAGGTCCGCCGTACGCCAGTGGGTGGTGACGCGCAGCCCGTCGAGAAGACCGGTGGCCGCGAGGGGGAACGTGCCCACGCACAGTGAGGCGATCCGCGTCCCGGACGCGGCGGCCGACCGCAGGGCATCGCATACGGCGGGAGGGAGCGGGGCCGTGGGGTCGGCGATGCCCGGCACGACGATCGTGTCCGCATCCTTCAGACCCTCCAGCTTCCACGGCGCGCGCAGGGTGAAGACGCCGGCGTCGATCTCGTCGCGTTCTGCGCAGACCCGCAGTTGATAGCCGGGCCGCCCGTCGGGCAGGCGGGTCCGGGCAAAGACCTCAATCGGCGTGGACAGGTCGAACGGGATCACCTGGTCCAGCGCGAGAACGGCGACGGTGTGCATGGCGAGAACCTACCTGTCCACAACATGACAGAACCTGGGACAAAGCACTGATACGCCCAGGTGACAGCAGCTTTGATGCCCGCGAAAGCGTATGGCAATTTCCCGTTGGAATATGTCACTCCTGCCACTGGGCGATCGAGTCGGCAGACGGTTGACTTTCATCACGACTCAGCGAACCCGATCCCGGAGAACCGCCCATGCACGTCCAGATCGTCCTGTTCGACGGCTTCGATCCGCTTGATGTCATCGCCCCCTACGAGGTGCTGTACGCCGGTGGCACGGCCACGGAGGGCGCGGTGAGCGTGGAACTGGCATGCGCGCAGGGGCCCCGCGACGTGATCAGCGGCACCGGGGGGCTGGTACTGCGCGCCACCGCCGCCCTCGATCCGAAGCGGGCGGACATGATCCTGGTGCCCGGCGCCTCCGGCCGCGTCGGTGAGCCCGGTGAGGTCCCGCAGGAAGAGGCGGGGGCCGGCGAGTGGAAGCAGGACGAGTTCATCCCGGTACTGCTCGGCCGCACACTGACCACCGAGCTGCCCACGCTCCTGAAGCAGGCGATGGACGATCCGGACGTGACGGTCGCCGCCGTCTGCGGCGGCTCACTCGTCCTGGCCATGGCGGGCTTGCTGGAAGACCGGCACGCCACCATGCATCACATGGGCCTGGACCTGCTGGACGCCGCCGGAGCGGACGCGGTGAGCGCCCGTGTCGTCGACGACGGCGACCTGATCACCGGCGCCGGCGTCACCTCCGGACTCGACCTCGGCCTGTACCTACTGGAACGCGCGGCCGGGCCGCGCATCGCACACGCCGTCGAGGAACTCTTCGCCTACGAGCGACGCGGCACCGTCTGGCGCGCCGAAGGCCCCACTCCCGCCAGCCTCTGACCCCCGGCCCGCACCCACCGCCGCGGGCCCGTCTCTCACGCCTTGGCGCACCGCAAGAAGGAGCATCACCATGCCTGTTGAAGGCAACTGGAACCTGTCCGTCTCCACCCCCATCGGCAAGATCAAAGCCGTGGTGGAACTGTGCAGGCAGGACGACGGCACCCTGACCGGCGTCGCTCACGGAACCGGCGAGGAGGTACCACTCAGCGACATCGCCCTCGACGGCGACCGGCTCACCTGGAGGCAGACCGTCACCAAGCCCATGCGACTCAACCTGGCCTTCGACGTGGTCGTGGACGGCGACACGCTCACGGGCACCTCCAAGGCAGGACGCCTCCCGTCCTCGAAGGTCACCGGCGAGCGCCTGACGGCCGTGGAGCGCCCGGCGTGACCAAGATCCTGCTGTCCTTGCACGTCCTGGCCGCCATCCTGGCCGTCGGCCCCGTCACCGTCGCTGCGAGCATGTTCCCCGCGACACTGCGCCGCACCACCGGCGACCGGGACGGCGCCCGCACGACCCTGCAGACGCTGCACCGCATCTGCAGGGTCTACGCCGGCATCGGCATCGCGGTCCCCGTCTTCGGCTTCGCCACGGCCAGCAGCCTCGGTGTCCTCGGCGACGCCTGGCTGATCACCTCGATCGTGCTGACCGCGGCAGCCGCCGGGATCCTGATCCTGCTGATCCTGCCCGGTCAGGACCGCGCCCTGACCGGCACGGCGGCCCCGTCCGAAACGCCGGCGCCCGCAGCTGCGCACCGTCTCGCCATGGCAACCGGCGTCTTCAACCTGCTCTGGGCGACCGTCACCGTCTTGATGATCATCCGCCCCGGCTCGACCACAGGAGCGTGATCATGCGTCCGCGTTCACCGCGCCACCTGCGCATCGCAGCTCACGCCGAGCTGATCTCCCTGATCGTGATGCTGGCCAACGTGTTCACCGTCCACCTCAAGCCCGTCTCGTCCGTGATGGGACCCACACACGGCTGCGCGTACTTGTTCGTAGTCGTCGCGACATGGCGCCTCAAGCCAGGTCCGGCCGTCAACACCGCGGCCCTCATCCCCGGAGTCGGCGGACTGCTCGCGCTGCGGCTGCAACCACGGCGCCGCGACCCCTGCCCGAGCCGAAGAGACCGCACCGTCCTGACCCTGCGCCCCGGGTGGCCAGCGCCGCATCGGCACGACAACCTCGCCGGGCCGTGATCGGAACGCCCGCCAGTCAGGGCGGCGGCACGGCCCGGAGCGCGGCCGGATCCGGGGGTCTGGGCGCACCGCGCGGGCCCAGGCCGTCCGGACGCCGGCGACGAGGGCCTGGCACCCCGGAGTTTGCGTATCCCAGGTGCCTCAGTTTCTCACTGCGCGGGGGCAGCCTGGTCTATTGCCGCCAAGCGGCAACGCTCTGTTCGAAGTCGTCCTTGTAGGAGCGGCGCAGGGTGAGGTCGGCTTCGGTCAGCTCCGGGTGCACCGGGGGAGCTTCTGGGGCGGCCCACAGTTGGATCAGGTGGTGCTCGCCGCGGTCGCCGACGCCCGGCTCGTGGTCATCGACGTGGCAGTACAGGCGCATCCGGATCCACGTCGGTACACGGTCGGGGAAGCGTGAGCGGGCCGTTTTCGGGTTCGGCTTCCTCGAGGTCGCCGCTGCCGAGCACGTAGACGACGGCGGTGTCCTCGACTGGCGTGGAGGCTGACTTCTTCCGCGGCGCTCCGTGCCGGGTCGGTTTCGGGTGGAGGCGGTCCGTCGTGGGTCTGGAGGGTGATGGTGAGGGTGCCCGTGTCGGTGTCGGTGTCGGTGATGTGTGCCATGTCTTTTGCGATGGGCCCGCGCCGCCAGCCGTATGGCCACTCGGGCGGCCATTCGTAGTCCTCGCCGACCGTGCGGAGGTAGCCGTACTCGCCGGTCTCCGGCGTCAGAGTGGTCTCCGTGGTGATCAAGGTGGTGTCCTCAACGCAGAGGGCGCCCCGGTGCGCGCGGGGGTGCCCTGTGGGGCCGTTGCGTTCAGCCTGTCAGGGCGTCAGGCGATGACGTAGAACGGGTCCTTGTCCATGACGTGCGTCGGCCGGCGCCAGTTCGTGATGCGGGCGCCCTGGGTGTTGTTCTCGTTCGGGCTCACCCATGTCGACTCGCGCTGCGAGGCGGGCAGTTTGGTGCCGCCTTGGTAGGTCGAGGCGAACGGGTACTCGTCGCAGTAGGTGCGGCCCGCCTTCCGCATGCCCGGCGGGGCCGTGCGGCTCCTGGGGCAGACCGCCTGGCGGTTCTTGGTCTTCTGCTTGCTGTGATCATCCATGTCAGGGGCTTGCCGCCCTGGGGGTCGCCGTAGTGGCCGCCGTGGGCGCGGAGCTTGCGGATTCCGTCGTCGATCCACGGAATGCACACCATCGACACCGCGGTGGGTGCATCGGTCATGGCGCAGCCGGTGGTGCCGTAGTAGTTGTCGCACCGCCAAGTGGCCGACTTGCAGCCCGCCGAGCCGGGAACGTAGCCGGTGAACGTGGCCGTGCCGACCTTGATGACGCGGCTGACCCTGACGCGGACGGTAGCCCACTCGCACCCGCAGACCCTGGGGCGTGTCGCCCTCGTCGGGTACGGACGTGGCCATCGCCGCTGGAAGCGGGGTTACGGCCGTGGCTGTCATGGGCACCTGGGAGATCCGCAACCGATTCGGGCAGGTGTTCATGGGAATGGCAGGCGGGCTCCTGGCTGCCTGGGTACGGCGTTCGGTCGGGTACGCGCGGGCCGCTCTGCGCTCGCCGGGGCCGGAGCGTGATGATGCGGTCCTTCTCGGGAAGTCCGTGGCGGCGGCGACCGCGGCGTGGTCGGTGGCGCGCTGGCTCCTGCCGAGCACCGTCTGGTCGTTCGCCCCTTTGACCGCGCTGCTGGTACTGCAGGCCACGGTGTACCGCTCCCTGCGCCACGGAGCGCAGTATGTGACCGCGCTGGGGGTCGGCGCGGGCCTGGCCGCCGGGCTGGCCTCGTGGGCCGGCATCCAGGTGTGGACCTTCGCGCTGCTGATGCTCGCCGCTCTTCTTCTGTCACGGCCGAGACCGCTGGGCGCGTACGGTTTCCAGGTGGTCGCGGTAGCGATCTTCGCGTTCAACGCGGGACAGGGAAGGATCGCTTACGTCGGGCATCTGATGGCCGCGGTGGCGATCGGCGCGGCCTGTGGTGCCCTCGCCCACGCGATCGCGGCGCCGGCCCGCCGCCCCCTGCACCGCCGAGAGCGCGTCGCGCGCCTGTACGAGCGCCTCGCAGACGTCCTGCGTGACATCAGCGAGGGCCTGCTGGAGGGGGACGACCGCGTGGCTCTGCGGGCATCCGGGCAGTGGAGGAGCAACGCCGCACGTCTGTCCGGCGAAGCGGAGCACGCCGAGGGCGCGGTCGCCGCTGAACAGGAGAACGCGTGGTTCAACCCGCGCCGGGATCCGACCGACTCCCGCCATCTGCTCCCCCGCACCCGTTGCGCCGTACGCATCGCTCATCTCTGCGTGAGCCACGTACGGTCTCTCACCCGTACCCTCGACCACGCCCGCGCTGACGGCCAGGAAGGCTGTCTGACGCGCTCCTTCCGGACCGGCTACGCGGAGTCGCTGAACTTCCTGGCGGACGCACTGGAGCACGTAGGAAGGGTCGAGCGCACGGACACCGATGCCCTCGACACCGTCCTGCGGCGGGCCCGGGACCCGCTGAACGGGCTCGACGCTCTTCCCGCCTGCGCCGACGGCAGCTGCCACGACTGCCTGATCCTGCGCGGCGCACTCGTCAACGACGCCGCCCGCATCGCCGTGGAGCTGGACCACGCCGCAACCGGCATGGACCGTGCCGAAGAAGCGGCCCGCGCACCCCGTCATCCGCGGCGGGGCAACCGGTCGGCGTCCTCATCGCATGCCGCATAGCCGCCCGCGGACGGCCGGCCCCGATCGAACCCAGAGCAGCAGGCCGGCAAGCCGCATCCCGACCGAGAGATGCCACCGCCCAGAGTGTCCATGACACGTTCTGGGACTTCGTCTCACTGCACACCGAGGCCTCCGCCTCGTCAACGCCGAGGGTGCCACGACACTGGTGAAGTTCCACCGGAAGCCCGAGCTCGGCGTGCACTTCCTGCTTTAAGAGGCCCAGATCGCATCCGGCGTGGACCCGGGGGCACCCGCACCGCGTCCAGCACCGTGTCGAAGACCGTTGAGTCGTTGACGTTGCCTGGGGTGACGATGATGGCCAGAGGAAGGCCGCGGCCGTCGGCTGCGAGGTGGACCTTGGTGGTCAGCCCGCCGCGGGACCGGCCGAGTGCCTGGCCAAGCGTCGGATGTGGCGGATCTTCCAGTTCGTCCTGTGCCAGTGCCCCCCTTTTGCGAGCTGCGGCGGCGTGTTGGTGGGCACAACCGGATCGAACAGGTCGTGGAGCAGTTCCCGGACCGGGTGTTCGCGTTCGACGAGTTCGGGCCGCTCGGTATCCGGCCCGCCGCCGGGTCGTGCTGGGCCGAGCAGGGACAGCCTGAGCGGCACCCCGACCTGTCACCGCACGCACGGGGTGCGCTGCTTACGGCTGCTGTTCGGTCGGCGACGACAAGTTGTGGGGCGTCAAACGCAGGGAGAAGGGCGCCGCGAACACCCTGGCCGCGCTGAGGCCGATCCACGGGCCCGTCGCGCACGTGCCCGCGTCCGCCGCGAGAAGGGCATCCGCTGGGGCGGGCGCCCCCTGGAAACCGCGGCCTGAAGAATCCGGCGATCTGTGTCCTGGACGGGCGAAGCTGCCGCAGGGGGCAATGAGTTGATCTTGAAGCTCTGAAGGGCCCGGCCCGTCACCCGTTCCACTGGGCTGGATCCTCCCCCCTCGCCGAACGTGGCGCGCCGTCCGGCGGCAGCGGGACCCCCATGCGAAAGGGGTGAAATGTGAAGCCCCACCCCCTGCGGACCAGGAGGCTTCGCATTGCCAAGGAGTGTGCGGGGCGGCCAGGTACTCGTGCGGGTCGTGGTCCGCGGCGGTCCGGGCGGGTGTCTCCGCCCGGTCGTGTCCGTGGCGTCACTTGGTGGGCCTTGTCGGTGTCCAGTCCGTATCGGCCCGCCCAGGTCCCCCAGGTGCGGCGTTGGTTGGTCACCGTGTCGGTCAGTGTGCGGTCGATGTCGAACAGGACGTACTTCAGGGAGTCCGGCTGTCCGGGTTCATTGGTCAAGGGGCGATCGCGCCAGGTGGCGGGCGGGCCGTCGCGGTGTGTCTGTCCGCCGTCGGCACCGGCAAAATTTCGTAAGGATGCGGCCACACGTCACACGGTTCAGGGACCAACTCCTGGTTTATCCGTCGCCGGAGAGAAGAAGTCATATACCGACGCCGTCAACAGGAGGATCGGTGCAGTGGATTCCATGCTCTGCGCAAGTATTTCGCCCCCATCAGCCAGTACTGATGCACCATCGGGGAAATCTTCCACGTATACGTGGCTTGTCCGATCTGTGAGGCTCACTTCTTCCCCGGCGACTTAGCTACCCAGAGTGATCATTACGATACGTCGAGTTGTCATGTGGCTCCGGACAGGAAATCAGTGCGCAGCACGTCATCCCTAACACCGCGGCGGAAAGGGCCGAACGGCGGCCGCTCTGGCGACCGGATTCGTTTACATCCGTGACGCGAACCTCTTCGGCTCGGTCGCCCCCCTCCGTGATTCCATGCCCGATTCGGTCTCTCTTTCGGCTGAGACGGCAGACTGCGCGAAAGTCCCCCTCAAGGACACTCCCCTGCCGTCTGTATCGGATTCGGCTTCGCGGCCTTATTCTGACGCTCGCCGACGGGTGCCGGTCGGGGTATTTTCACAGGGCGCTGACGAAATATCACAGAATTGACAGGTCATGAATCCATTCTCACGAGAGAGTTTTACATAGTGGAGTCGACGCTTTCCCTCGCGAACGTCAGCCGGCAGACGATTGTCCCGCTCTTCTCTCGCCTGCGTACCGGTCGGGGGCAGGCAAACCCTCTGGCCGCCTATCAGGAGCTCAGGAAACTGGGTGAAGTGTTTCCGGCGCCCTGGGGCGGGTATTTGGTGACTTCTCACCGGCTCTGCCATCAGGTCTTGCGTGACAGATCGTGGCGGGTTCCTGATCTGCATTGGCGTCTCAGTCAGGATGACTCCGCGCGCTGGAGTTCTCCTGCTTCGCGGCAGATGGCGGCCTCCTTGCCGATGCTGAATCCTCCTGATCATACGATGACGCGGAAGTCGCTCGGGAATATATTCGACCGTCACTCGCTGGCCAGATTGCGGCCGTTCATCGAGGAGACAGCGGATCGACTGACGGACCGGTTCTTCGAGGAAGCCCGTGAGGGATCGGCGGATTTCTGTTCACTCGTCGCCGATGAACTGCCGGTCATTACCATAGGGCAATGGATGGGGCTCCCCGAAGCGGATCATGAACTGCTGCGCACGCTGACTCATGACCAGGTCCACACGCAGGAACTGTTCCCTTCCCGAAGCCAGTTGGCGCTTTCCGATTCGGCCACGGCGCAGCTGCGTCAGTACTTCACCGACGTGATCCGAGAACGCCGAAGCAGTCCGGGGGAAGACCCGATCTCTTCTTGGCTCCGGGCGTGGGACGGTATTGAGTCCGATCGCGCCCGGGCTGATGCCGCGGTTCATTCTCTTGCGTTGTTCATGATTCTCGCGGCTCTGGAGACGACCTCGCACGTGTTGTCCGCGAGTGTGCGCCTGCTGGTCGACCGCCCTCATGAGTGGGAGTGGCTGCGCCGGCATCCGGAGGACGTGGGCGGCGCGGTCGAGGAGACGCTCCGATACGATGCTCCGATACACATGATCAGCCGGGTGGCGTCGATGGACTGTGAGGTCGGTGGCGTACTCGTACGCGAAGGGGAAATGGTTCAGCTCATGACGGGCGCGGCTCATCATGACCCGAAGCAGTATGCCGATCCGCATGTTTTCGATATTCGCCGGGCGCAGGCTCATCTCAGCTTCGGCGGGGGTATCCATTACTGCCTGGGGAACGCTCTCGCCCGGCTGGAGGCGACGGCGCTTCTCAACTCGCTGCTGAAACGGGATGCGCGGCTGTCCATCAGTGCGCCTCCGCGGTGGGAGCCGCGCATCGCTTTTCGCCGGATGACGTCCATGCAGTTGGCTCTCGGCTGAGGAATGATCATTTTCGATGTGCAGAGTCTGAAGAAAGAAGTAGACACATCAACAGCTACAAGACGCTTCTCGTCACGCTCGAATCCTCTGTCCTCACCGTTCAGTTGAATATCCCTGAGTCCGATAACGCCATATCGGGGAAGGTCCTCGATGATCTCCTTGACGTCCTGTTCCGTGCGGAGGCCGATCCTGGTATTCGTGTGCTGATACTGGCCGGCGCCGGGGACGACTTCAGCGTGGGAGGGGACCGCACCGAGTTCTCGACGCTTCTCGCACAGGATCCGTCGGGCGAGGCGCTCAGCGCGCTCCTGACCAAGGCGGAGCGCTTGTGCGATGCCCTCAGGGGAACCGAGTTGGTGACCATCGCGCGGCTGCACGGCCGGGTGATCGGTGCCGGTCTGGGACTGGCGGTGCTCTGCGATCTGCGGGTGGGGGCGGACAACTGCCGTTTCCGTATGCCGGAATTGGGGCTCGGTGTCCCGCCCGCGTGGGGCGGCATTCTCCCCCGTCTTCTGCGCGAAGGGGGGCAGCCGGAAGTCCGCGAGCTGCTGCTGACCTGTGCTGCCTTCGACGCCTCGAAGGCGAAGGAGCTGTCCCTTCTGAACAAGGTCGTGCCGCTGGAGCAGCTCGACTCGGCCGTCAGAGAGTGGAGCAAACCGCTGACCCGCCGTTCGCCGCTGGCGCTGCGTATGACCAAGAAGGCGTTGAACGCCTACGGCAACACCGCCCAGCTGGCCGTCGGTTCCTCCTTCGACACGGCGCTTCTGACGTCGGTGCTGTCCGCCCGGGAGTTGACGCGCCGGCCTTGAGAACGGCTCCGGTCACCCGCCGTAGGCCCCGTCCTCAGGGGCCGGTCCTGCGGCGGCTGCCGGTGCACCTGCCTCATGCGTCTTTCCGGCGGCAGTGCGTTGTGGTGGCGCATCGCGGCGGACCGGCTGGTGAAGCAGTACATCGGTCGGATCCGGGAGTGGTTCGCCGAGCTGAACCCGGCACTGGCCGACGAGCGCGGGGTGCCGGTCGCCGTGGAGCGGGGGTGGCCGCGGGTGATCGGGCCGGTCCGCCCGACCCTGGAGTCGCGGTACCCTCTCGCGCCGATCGAGTCGTTCATGGGGTGGGCCCGCCCGGACGGCACCTCGCTCGACCCGTGGATCCGCACCCACCAGCGTCCCGGTGCGCGCATCGTCGCCGCCGCGCCGGCCTCGCAGACGAGGACCGGCACGGTCTGCGAGTGGGAGCGGTGGACGGGCCTGGTCTTCCCGGCGTCGGGCGAGTACGTCGTCCCGCGGGGGCTCGGCCTGCGGCGTGTCGACAAGGACAGCGGTCAGGGCGCCTATGTGGAGCCCGGTGTGTGGATGCGGCACATGTGAGAACCCCTGGGATCCTGTGCTGTGACCGGCGGGGTCGGCCGGGGTGTCCGTTCTCTGGGCGCGTCCGGTGCGGTTGCCGCCCGCGGCACTACTGTGCCGGGGTGACCGAGAACCAGGATTCCCGCGCCGTCGTCGCTCTGAGGGGTGTCGCCGTCCACCGGCGTAGCAGCGGGCAGGAGATCGTCCTCGACGGGATCGACTGGATTGTCCGGTCCGGCGAGCACTGGGCGCTGCTGGGGGCGAACGGGGCCGGCAAGACGACCTTGTTGCGGCTCGTCGGGGCGGCCATGTATCCCACGCTCGGCAGCGTCGAGGTTCTCGGTGACCGGCTCGGCCGCATCGACATGCGTGAGCTGCGGGCGCGTGTCGGTCTGGTGTCCGCCGCGCAGAAGGTCCCGCCCGACGCCACCGCCCACACGGTCGTCCTGACGGGGGCGACGGGGACGGTGCAGCCGTTGTGGCGGGAGTACGGGACCGCGGTGCGCGAGCGTGCCCGCGTCCTGCTGGCCGAGCTGGGGTGCAAGGAGTTCGCCGACCGCCGGTTCGGTGACTGCTCGGGCGGCCAGCGGGCCCGGATCCTGATCTGCCGTGCGCTGATGGCGGATCCGGCGCTGCTGCTGCTCGACGAGCCGTTCAACGCCCTCGATCTCCCCTCCCGTGAGGATCTCGTGGACGCGCTGCAGCGCCTGGCGGCCGACCAGCCCGCCCTCGCCACCGTCACGGTCACGCACTATGTGGAGGAGCTCCCGCCCAGCACCACGCATGCCTTCCTGCTCAAGGAGGGCCGAAAGCTGGCGTCCGGGGCGGTGGACGGTGTGCTCACCGCGGACAACATGACGCTCTGCTTCGGGCGTCCCGTTCATGTGGCCCGCCACGACGGCCGGTGGTACGCGCGCTCGGGCCGCTGATGCCGTAAGCCGGCGGCCGGCCCGCCGGCTTACGGGCCGGCGCGGTGTGCCGGTGGGTCTACAGGTCGCGGCCGACGAGGTAGTCCAGCACCGTGAGCAGGTCTTCCACGGCGCCGGTGGCCAGGGGTGTGCGGGTCAGGAGGGCGCGGGCGGCGGCCGTGTGGGTGCGGGCCTCGGCCAGTGCCGCCGTGCGGCCGCCGGCCGCTTCGATCAGGGCGGCGGCCTCCTGGGTCCGCGCCGGTGAGTTGAGCAGGTCGGGCAGGGCGCGGGCGTCCGGGGAGACGAGGGCGGCCAGGACCGGGTAGGTCTTCTTGCCCTCCCGCAGGTCGCCGCCCGTGGGTTTGCCGGTGACGGCGGGGTCGCCCCAGATCCCGAGGACGTCGTCGACCAGCTGGAAGGCGATGCCGAGATGCCGTCCGGCCCGGTCGAGCGCGTCGGTGGTGTCCTCGCCGGCCCCGCCGAGCGCGGCGCCCAGGGCGCAGGCGCAGCCGAGGAGGGCGCCGGTCTTGGCCTCGGCCATCGCCTGGTACTCCTCGGTGGTCACCTTGCCGGGGCCGGTATGGGGGCGGCCGGTGAACAGCAGGTCGTCGGCCTGTCCGCGGACCAGGTCGGTCAGGGCTGTGGACAGGAGCCGTACGGCGCGGGCGCCTTGGGGGGCGGCGGCGAGGGTCTCCACCGCCAGGGCGAACAGGGCGTCGCCGGCCAGTACCGCGGGGCCGGTGCCGTATGCCTTCCACACGGCGGGGCGGCGGCGCCGGGTGGCGTCGCCGTCCATGATGTCGTCGTGCAGGAGCGAGAAGGTGTGGACCAGTTCCACGGCGACCGCGGCGGGTATTGCGGTGCGTGCGTCGGCGCCTGCCGCGCGTGCGCCGAGTACGGCCAGTGCCTGTCGAACGCCTTTGCCGCCGGCGGTGGTGGTGGGTGTGCCGCCCACCTCGCACCAGCCGAAGGAGTACGCGGCCATCTCGGCGGTCCACGGGTGCAGCCGGCCGATCGCCTCGCGCAGGGCGGGGCGTACCAGCGCGGTGCAGCGGGCGAGGACTTCGGGGGCTGCGGGCGGGGCGTGCAGGGCGGTCATCGTACGGCCTCCGCCTCGCGTGCGAACTCCTCCTGGGCGCGGGTCACCAGCCGTTGTACGTGTTTGAGGCCGCTGCCTTCCAGTGAGCGTGCCAGTGCGGTGAGTTCGGCGGTGGTCTCGGCGTGGGTGCGGTCGAGTCGTGCCCGTGACTTGGCGAGGCCGAGGCGGGCGAGTGCCTCGCCGCGGGGCTCGCTCATGGCGCGGAACTCGGTGAGTGCCAGCTCGTACATCTGCCGTGCTTCTTCGTGGCGGCCGGCCCGGTGGAGGACGTTGCCCTGCATCTTGTGGTTGTAGGCAAGGGCGCTGGAGAGGTTCATCGCGCGGCAGCCGGTCTCCGCGCGGGAGAGGAGTTCGAGTGCTTTCTCGGTGTTCTTGTCGCGTACCGAGAGGATGTCCGCGAGGCCGCGCAGGGCCCAGGCGTGGCCGCGGGTGTCCTCGGCGCGTTGGGCTATCTCCGCAGCTTCTTCGAAGAGGGTGTAGGCGCGGTCGTAGTCGCCGGTGTTGCGGTGCATCTGGGCGATGCCTTCCAGGGCCCAGACCGTGTGGCGGGCCTCGCCGCGCCTGCGGGCCTCGGCCAGCAGTTGTTCGTGGAGGCGGCCGACGGCGTCGTAGTCGCCCTGGATGCGGCCGGTTTCGGCGAGTCCGGCCAGGGAGTAGCCGCGGCAGACGATGTCGCCTGCCTGTTCGCCGAGTTCGGCGGCGAGGCCGAGCAGTCGCCAGGCCAGGGGGAAGGCTCCGCGCTGGCGGGCGAGGGTGCCGCCGCTCCACAGGGCCCATGCCATCGCGGCGGTGTCGCCGGCCTGGCGGGCGGTGCGGTAGCTGGCCTTCCAGGCCTGGTCGGCTTCCCGTACCTTGCCGAGGCGCCGGTAGGCCTCGGCCACGGCGAGTCCGCAGCGGGCGGCCTCGGCCGGGTGCCCGGACCGTTCGGCCTCGCGGAGCTTGTCGATGCCTTCTGTCAGCACGTCCGTCAGGGAGGAGTTCACGGACAGGGTGGTCAGGGCGCCCTGGTACTCGGGGGCGAAAGCCTTGCCGTACATGCATACCTTTCCATACACGACGTGTATACACAGAGTGTATAGGGGGTCGGGGGTACGCCCCGTCCGGGAGGACCGGGGCGTGGCGGTCTGTTGTGGATCAAGACGCGGGTACGGCGGCGGGGGTTGTCCGTGTGGTGCGGATCATGATGTGGAGGTTGTGTGCCGAGTAGCCCAACGCCGCTGCCCGGGGCCGTTGTTCAGCGCTGCGGGCCCGGTGGCGTGGTCTGCCGCAAGGCTGGGGTGCTGGGGGCCGCCGGGCGGGGGCGCGGAAGTTCCGCCCGGGTGTGCCGACGGGCCCCGGCCGTGGGGCCGGGGCCCGTCGGGGCCGGGCTGCGCGGATCGTCGTGCGTGCCCGCCGCGCAGAGGCGGGGTCCGCCCGGCAGGCCGGGGGTCACTCCTTGGGGGGCTTGACGGCGACGTCCAGGTAGAAGGTGTCGATGCTGCGGACCGCCGCCTCGAACTCCTCCAGGTTGACCGGCTTGGTGACGTAGGCGTTCGCGTGGTGGCTGTAGGCGCCGGAGACGTCGTCGGGGGCGGCGGAGGTGGTCAGCACGACGACCGGGATGGTGCGCAGCGCGGGGTCCTCCTTGACCACGGCGAGGAACTCGCGGCCGTTCATGCGCGGCATGTTGAGGTCGAGGACGATCAGGTCGGGGCGCGCGTTGTCCGGGTCGCGCAGGTAGTCCAGGGCGGCGACGCCGTCGCAGACCTGGGTCAGGTTGCGGGCCCCGCGCTCGGAGAGGGCGTCCTGGATGAGCATCGCGTCGGCGACGTCGTCCTCGACCAGCAGCACGTCATAGGGGCGGATAGCGGCGGCGGCCATGGTTCACAAGCTCCGGGGGGTGGGTTGGGGGGTCCGATGACAGGTGCTGCTGGTGATCAGTCCGGGCCAGCGGCGCCGGGCCCCCTGACGGCTCATGTTCAGGGCCTGGCCGATCTCGGGGTAACCCGCGCCGCTCGCGGCCGCGACATGGGCGGCCTGGTCCTCCAGGCGCCTGAGGGCCTGCTTGACGCCGGCGAGGACCTGAAGGCGCTGCAGCGCGCGCCGGCGGGTCTCGCCGGCCGTGTCGGCGCCTTCGTCCAGCGGCAGGACGGTGTCCGGCATGAGACGCCGGGCGAGTTCGTCCACCACCTGCGTGACCAGTGCGGCCGTCTCCGCGGACGAACGTGAGGCGGAAGATGGACCAGGCATGGGGTCACCCTACGTCGCCGATCTCACCTCGGACAACATGCGTTGTCGGACCCTGGGTACAGTGTCTGCGCCGTGCGCCGGGACACGGTCCGGATCACCGAGGGACACATGCGAACCGCACAGAACAGTGAGCCGCCCCACGACGAGGGCGTCTTCTCCCGCTGGACGACCCGGCGCTGGCTGCGCGCCGGGGTCTTTGTCACGCTGGCCGTCCTGGCCGTCCTGGGATCGCTGGGCGGCTGGGCGATGTGGCGTACGTCGCAGATCACCTCGGAGCTGGTGGACCGGCGCTCGCCGGCCCTCATCGAGGCGATGCGGGTGGAGCAGGCCCTGGTCAACCAGGAGACCGGGATCCGCGGCTACGGGCTGTCGGGCCGCCCGGACTTCCTCCAGCCCTACACGCAGGGCGTGGCCGACGAGAAACGCGCCCTGGGGCAGCTGCGTCCGCTGGTCGGGGACGACGCCCGGGCGAGCGCCGACCTGGCCGAGACCGAGAAGCTGGCCGGTGCCTGGCAGCAGCGCATAGCGCGACCCGTCTCGGCGGCCTCCCCCCGAAACGCCGTGAAGCTCGCCACCGAGCGGACGGCGCAGGGCAAGACCGCGTTCGACGCGCTGCGCAAGGCCCTGACGCGCCAGCAGGCGCACCTCCAGGACGAGCGGGCGTCGGCCACCGGTGACCTGCGCCGGGCCGTCACCCTGCGCAACTGGGTGTTCGTCGTCATCGCCGTCGTCATCGCCCTGGTGGCGGTGCTGGTCTTCGAGGGGCTGCGCCGGGGCATCACCGGGCCGCTGAGCCGGCTCGGCACGGACGCCCGTGAGGTGGCGCAGGGCCGCTTCGAGCGCTCCATCACCGGCACCGGCCCCGCCGACCTGCGCCGGCTGGCCGCGGACGTCGAGTCGATGCGCGGGCGTCTGCTGGAGGAGCTCACGTTCAGCGAGGCGTCCCGCGTCCTGCTGGACGAGCAGGCGGCGGATCTCAAGCGGTCCAACACGGAGCTGGAGCAGTTCGCCTACGTCGCCTCCCACGATCTGCAGGAACCGCTGCGCAAGGTGTCCAGCTTCACCCAGCTGCTGCAGCGCCGTTACGGCGGCCAGCTGGACGAGAAGGCCGACCAGTACATCGCCTTCGCGGTCGACGGCGCCAACCGCATGCAGAACCTGATCAACGACCTGCTGGCCTTCTCCAGGGTCGGCCGCCAGTACAACGACCACCAGCGGGTCGACCTCGAGGCGCTGCTGGACAGGGCCCTGGACAACCTGAGCGTGACCGTGGAGGAGACCGGCGCCGAGATCACCCACGACGCCCTTCCCACCGTCGTGGGGGACCCGACCCAGCTCGGCATGCTCTGGCAGAACCTGCTGTCCAACGCGGTCAAGTTCCGCAGCCCCGACCGCTCTGCGCGCATCCACGTCAGCGCCTCCCGCGAGGACGACACCTGGCACTTCGCGGTCAGCGACAACGGCATCGGCATCGCTCCCGAGTTCCGGGAGAAGGTCTTCGTGCTCTTCCAGCGGCTGCACACCAAGGACGCCTACCCCGGCACCGGCATCGGCCTGGCGATGTGCAAGAAGGTCGTGGAGTTCCACGGGGGCAGGATCCGCATCGACGCCGGCCACGAGCCGGGCACCCGCGTCGCCTTCACCCTCCCCGCCGCCGACAGCGCCCCGGCCGCCCCGCAGAGAAAGACGCAGCCGTGACCGAACACGTCGCGGGCCGCACGCAGCCGTTCCGTCTCCTCCTGGTCGAGGACGACGACGGAGACGCCCTCCTCGTCGAAGAGCTCCTCTACGACACCGGCCTGCCCTACGACCTCACGCGCTGCCGCACGGCCGCGGAAGCACGCCAGGCACTCAGGACGGACCCCGTCGACTGCGTCCTGCTCGACCTGCACCTGCCGGATGCCTCCGGCGTGGACACGGTCCAGGCGATCCAGCCGGACGCCGACGCCGCGGTCATCGTCCTCACCGGCCTGGACGAACCCCGCGCGGGAGTGGACGCGCTCGCCGCCGGCGCCCAGGACTACCTCGTCAAGGGCCAGGTCCAGCCCGACCTCATGCAGCGCGCCGTCCGCTACGCCGTCCAGCGAAAGCAGGCCGAACGCGCCAACGCCGCCCTGCAGATCGGGCGCCTGCGGGCCGAGGAGAACGCCCGCCTGGAACGCGGACTGCTCCCCGAACCCCTGCTGTCCTCCACCGTCGTCACCGCCTCCAGCCGCTACTACCCCGGCCGGGCGCAGGCCCTTCTGGGCGGTGACTTCCTCGACGTCGTGCAGACCGACGACGGGCAGGTGCACGCCGTGATCGGAGACGTCAGCGGCCACGGCCCCGACGCCGCCGCGCTCGGTGTCTGCCTGCGCATCGCCTGGCGCGCGCTCACCCTCGGCGGGCACCGCGACCAGGAACTGCTCGGCCTGCTGGAACAGGTCCACATCGCCGAACGCGCCGACGGCGACCTGTTCACCACCTGCACCCTCATCACCCTGGACCCGGACAGCCGCGTCCTGACCCTGCACCTGGCCGGCCACCACGAGCCCCTCCTCGTCACCGCCAAGGGCACCCAGGAGGTCGACGCGGCCCACGGGGTCGCCCTCGGCATCGCGCCCGGACTGGGCAGATGGCCCGCCACCACCCTCGCGCTGCCGGCCCGGGGCGCGCTCATCGCCTACACCGACGGCCTGGTCGAAGGCTTCGCGGACAGCACCGGCGCCCGGCTCGGCGTGGAGGGCCTGCTGCGGATCATCGACACGATCCCCTCACCGGACCCCGGCACCCACCTCGACGAGCTCATCGCCCGGACCCGCACGCTCAACGCGGACCGGCACACCGACGACCTCGCCGTCCTTCGCCTGGACTGGACCGACACCTCGGCGCCCGCCCTCTGAGAGCGCGGGCCGGGCCCGGACCGGCTCGGGTTCGGTGAGGAGGAGAAACCGCCCGCCGTCCCCGGGAAAGGGCAACGGCCCCGCGGGCAGGAGGAGCAGGGTTCCACTGCTGAGCCCGCGGGGCCGTTGCACGATTCACGTACCCTGCGGTGCGTCCGATAAGCCCGATCCCTCCTGCCCCTTCGGCCGGGCCCGTGCACGGCAGCGGGCCCGGCCGCTTCGGCCGGGCCCGCTCATTGCTCGCGCGGGGCGCGTTCCTCGCGCCGGATGCCTTCGTCTACCAGCGGTACCAGCGGCCCTTGCGGCCGCCGCTGTCCGCGGAACGGACGACGAAGCCCAGCAGCCACACGATGAGCACGATCACCGCGATCCACCACAGTGCCTTCAGCGCGAAGCCCGCGCCGAAGAGGATCAGAGCCAGAAGAAGAACGAGAAGCAGGGGAACCATAGTTATCAACCTCCTGGCCATCGAATGCCCTTACTTCGCCCCTACAAGCACACAAAATATGAGTTATTTCTGTGAAGCGAGGGGCATATGCAGACCCCGCGCCTGGACGGTTCCCCCTCTCCCCCGCCTCACGCACCACGGACACCCAGCACGTATCACCCGGGGCGATGCCGTGGCCCTGGATCCACCGAGGCCGTGACAAGGCCGGCCCCAGGGCCGCCGGCGCCGGGCATGCGTGCGTCCATGAGGGTGACGCCGGGGCGGAGTCGGGGCCCCGTGCCGGTCATCGGCCGCGGTCGCGGTGGGCGGCGACGCGGACCCGGGTTCCGCAGCGGGTCGAGCAGTAGCGCTGCGGGGCGCGGCGCCCGGTGTCGATGAAGCAGCGGTCGCAGCCGGGTGCCGCGCAGCGGCCCCACGCGCAGTAGCCGCGTTCGCCGAGCCAGAGGGCCAGGGCGAGCGCGGCGGTGGACAGCAGCCACCGGGCCGGGTCCCGGTGGTGGGGGCCATGGTGTGCAGGCTGGGCGGCGATACTTTGCGTGTATGGACGGCGAAAGGGACGGGGCGGTATGGAAGCGCGGCATCTGCGGTACGCGCTCGCCCTCGCCGAGCACGCGCACTTCGGCCGGGCCGCCCGCTCGCTGGGTATCGCGCAGCCCCCGCTGTCCAAACAGATCGCCGACCTGGAGCGCGAGACCGGGGCCCGGCTGTTCGACCGTACGCGCCAGGGCGTGTTCCCGACCGCCGCGGGCGAGGCGTTCCTCGTGCGGGCGCGGCGGGCGCTGGAGGAGATGGCCGGGGCCACGGCCGACGCGGGGCGGGCGGCGCGCGGGGAGACGGGCCGGCTGCGGCTGGGATTCGTCGCCTCCGCGCTGCTCGATCCGCTCCCGGACGTCCTGGGCCGGTTCGGCCGCGAACGGCCCGGCGTACGGCTGGAGTTGCACGAGATGGCATCCGGGCGCGGCGCCGCCGCTCTCATCGCCGGGGAACTGGACGTCGCCGTCACCCTCGGTGCGCCCCGGGGCGCCGGGGCCGAGCATCTGGTGTCCGTCCCGGTCGGACGCGATCACCTGACCGCCGTGGTCGGCAGCGCGCACCCCTACGCGGGCCAGGCGTCGGTGAGCGTGGACCAGCTGCGACGGCAGCCGCTGATCGTGGCCGCCGGGGAGGACGAGCCCGCCGTCGCCGCCTGCCTGCGCGTCCTGCTGGGCGAGGACACCGCGGCGCTGGACGGTGCCACCATGGCCAGGGACGTGCACACGATCATGGGCCTGGCCGCCTGCGGGGCCGGTGTGGGCCTCGGGCCCTCCCGTATGCGGGAGGCGCCGAGAGCGGGGATCCGGTTCTGCGAGGTGACGCCGAGGACGGCGCTGCCCGACCTGGTCCTGTCCTTCGCCGGCCGTGACCGCTCCCCGGCGCTGGGCGCCTTCCTCGACACCGTTCGCCGAACCTGCCCCCACGTCGGCGCCGCACTCGACGCGCGATCGGGCCGGGCGTGAGCAGCGCACCCGGTGGGTCCGTCCGGTCTCCTGCACGGCCGCGGTCAGGGCGGGCTCCCGCCCGCACCCCGCCCCCGCGGGCCGAACCGGCGCGAGGGCGGGGGCGGGCGCCGGTGCGCGCGGACCAGGCCGGCGAGGCGACGTTCCCCGCGTTCGTCCGCGCCTGCTGGGACGCCGGGGTCGCCCGGTACGACGTCGACACCGCCGCCCGCACCTGCACCTACTACGGCAGCGACGGCGACTCCTGCACCGAGGTCTGCCCGTTCGTCACGCTTCCCTGAGAGACCGGAGCCGCTCTTGTGAGAACCCCGCCGCCGGCCGGTGCCGCGGCCCCCTCCGGATCCGGGCGGCACTCCCGCGCATCCGTTTCGGGGGCGCGAGCGGAAAAACCACCGAGGGACCGGGTCTGCCGCCCGGTCGAGCGCCCGTCGGTCGAGGGACCTGGGAGGCGGTGCGCTCCCGGGCCCCGCACGGCGGTGCGGGGCCCGGTCCGGGGCCGGCGCCGGTCGCGGCCGTACGCGTACCACTTCGGGCGGGGCGTCACGCCGGCCCGCGGCCGCCGCCCGGTTCCAGGAACAACTCGTCGGCATAGCACCAGGCCCACTGGTGGCCGGGCTCCATCGAGCGCACGAGAGGGTGCCCGGTCGACTCGTGGTGGGCGGTGGCGTGAGCGCCGGGAGAACTGTCGCTGCACCCCACGTGGCCGCAGGTCAGACACAGTCGCAAGCGGCGCTCGTGACGTCCGCGGGCGACGCAGTCGAGGCACGCTCCGCTCAGGGGCGTCGGCTCCGGACCCGCGGCCGCCGCGTGCGGACACGCACGGCCCTGCGGGCGGCCACCGTCCGGTCGTACTCTCCACACCGTCACCCCAGCGCCTCGCTCCCTGCCATCGCCGGTCCGTACCGTCCATCGCCCGTTCTTTCGGGCGTGGGCGTGCGTGCGGATGCGACGAGAAGCCCCGTCATCGCGTACGACGCGCTCACCGCGGCGCGGGGAGCGGGCGGCCGTCGGCGAGATGTCCGCCTGGCGGGAGTCCGATGAGTCAGCGGCGGTTGTGCGGTCTACCCGTCGACGAAGGGAGCGCACCATGCGCAAGATCATCATCTGTACGTTCCTCACGCTCGACGGCGTCATGCAGGCGCCGGGCGGTCCGGACGAGGACACGCAGAGCGGTTTCGAGCACGGCGGCTGGCAGAAGCCCTCGTCCGACGACGAGGTCGGGGCGGCCATCGCCGGTTGGTACGAGTCCTGCGACGCGATGCTGCTCGGCCGCAAGACGTACGAGATCTTCGCGTCGTACTGGCCGACCGCCGACCCTGACAACCCGTTCACCGGTCGGATGAACCGCATGCACAAGTACGTGGCGTCCCGCACCCTGACAGCTGCCGAATGGCAGAACTCCACGCTGCTGAAGGGCGATGTCGTCGATGCCGTACGCGAGTTGAAGGCGTCCGACGGCCGCGACATCAACGTCGTGGGCAGTGGCGACCTCGCCCAGAGCCTCATGCGGCACGGGCTCGTCGACGAGTACCGGCTGACCATCCATCCGGTGATCATCGGCACCGGCAAGCGGCTGTTCGCCGACGGCGCGATCCCCACCGCGCTGGAGCCGGTCAGCGTCTCGACGACGAAGGGGGGCACCGTCGTCGGCGTCTACCGGCCGAACGGTGAGCCCCGCCACGACAGTTACTGAGGCGTGTGGGGGAAACGGGCTCGGGCAGGGAGCCGGTCGTTTCGTAGGGGTCGGGGCCGGCGGGCGCCGTTGTGGGCAGGGGCGGCCGGCCACGTCGCGGGCGAGGGCGAGGGTCCGGCCGTCGGCGTCGGGTCCGCGCGTGGCTCCGGGAGGCGGTGGGAGAGCCTGGTGACCGTGCCGGAGCGCCGCGGTGCGCAGCAAGGGGCCGGCGGCCTGGACGAGGCGGGGGTGGATCGGCCGAACCGGCCCGGGCCCACCTCGACGCCATCGAGGTGGGGGAAGGCTTCGGGCCGGCCGAGGTGTCCCTGGCCGAAGGCGCCGGCAGGCCGCGCGGGTGCGGGCCGGTCACGTCTTCGGGATGACGGGGATCTCAAGCGTGGAAGCGTTTTCGGGCGAAGAGGGTCGCCGAGGAGCTCAACGGGATGAGCACGTCGACTTCTTCGCCGTCCCGGACCGGCTGGAGCGTCCGGAAGGTGTGCTCGGGCTGGTGGGGGGTGCTGAGCACCGGGTCGAGTTCGCGCAGCGCGAGGCGCAGGCGGCCTTGTGCGACCAGGTCACGCCCGTAACCGTAGGAGCCCTCGAACGGGACCGGCGCGCCGTGCGACCGCTTCTCGATTCCGGCGAAGAGCCGCGGGTCCTCGGCGCCGGTGGTGGCCACGCGTAGTCGCAGCGTCATCGGGCCGCTCAGCTCCGTGTCCTCGTCGAAGCGGTGGTCGAAGACGGCCGCCTCAAGGAGACGCGGTGGAGCTGGGCCCGACGAACGGCGCAAGCGCCGCTTGAGCACCCACCCGGCCGCCCGGGCCGGTGCCATCGACGCCCTGCCTGAACGCCCGGCGCCGCCACCTGGAGGAAGGTGGCGGCGGCGGGCGTCAGCGGGCTGAGCGGGAGCCGGAACAGAGGCCGGCCGTATGTGCGGCTCAGACGACCGACAGCACGATCTTGCCTGCGGTGCGGCCCCGCTCGCCGATCTCGTGCGCCTTCGCGGCCTCGGCCAGCGGCACGACGGTGTCGATCACCGGCCGCAGCGCGCCCCGCTCCACCAGGGCGGTGATCTCGCGCAGCCCCAGGTGGTCGGGTTCGACCAGCATCCACACCGCCCGCACCCCGTCCCGGGCCGTGGGAACGTCGTCCGGGCCGGGCAGCGTGATCAGCCGGCCACCGGGCCGCAGGACCTTCAGCGACCGCTCGGCCGTCTCCGCGCCCAGTCCGTCCAGCACCACGTCGACGTCGCTCACGACGTCCTCGAACCGCACCGCGCGGTAGTCGATCACCTCGTCCGCGCCCAGCCGGCGCACCAGGTCGTGCTTGGCCGCTCCGGCCGTACCGATGACGTACGCGCCGCGGGCCTTGGCGATCTGCACGGCGAGGTGACCGACCCCGCCGGCGGCCGCGTGCACCAGCACCCGCTCGCCGGGACGCAGACCGGCGGTGTCGACGAGGGCCTGCCAGGCGGTGAGCGCCGCGAGCGGCAGGGCCGCCGCCTCCACGTGGGTCAGGGCGGCCGGCTTGGGTGCGAGATGCCGGGCCGGCGCCACCACGTACTCGGCATACGCGCCCGCCTGACGGGGGAACGACGGCATTCCGAAGACCTCGTCACCGGGGCGGAACATGCCCACACCGGGGCCGACGGCCTCGATCGTGCCCGACACGTCCCATCCGACCGCCGGCACCGCGCCCCACTCGATGAGAGCCCCACTGGCACGCGTCTTCCAGTCCACCGGGTTCACCCCGGCCGCGTGCACCCGGACCAGGACCTCGCCCAGCCCCGGTTCCGGGCGCGGCATCTCGCGCTCGACCAGGCTCTCGGCCCCGCCCCACTGCTCCACGACCACCGCACGCATCGTCTTCCTCATCCTTCGCTGTTCCCGGCTTCGTATCGGTCCGCGCCCGCAGTTCCCCGGCGCGACGCAGCCCAGCATCGGCCGCCGCGGCCCGTCACGGTGTTGGCCGTACGGCCACTATGTGCCAGGATCTGGCCATGGACAGCACCCGGTGGACAGCGGCGGAGAACGCGAGGGGCCGCGCGGACGACACCCCGCGACGGCACCGGATCGCCGTGCTGGCACTGCCGGGGGTCCCGCCGTTCGAGCTCGGCATCCCCTCCCGTGTCTTCGGCAGCGCGCAGGACGCCGGGGGCCGCCCGCTGTACGACGTCACCGTCTGCACCGCCGACGGCGCCCCCGTGCCCAGCGACGCGGGCTTCACCGTCCAGCCCGCGGCCGGCCCCGAGGCCCTGGCCGCGGCGGACACCGTGATCTTCCCGCCCACGCACGCCATGCCCGAACTGGGCCGCGGCGGACCCCTGCCCGACAAGATCGCCGCGGCCATCGCCGGCATCCGGCCCGGCACCCGGCTGGTGTCCATCTGCACCGGCTCCTACGTCCTGGCCGCGGCCGGACTGCTCGACGGCCGTCCGGCCACCACCCACTGGAACCTCGCCCCGGAGTTCCGCCGGGCCTACCCCGGGGTCAGGCTCGACGAGGACGTCCTCTTCGTCGACGACGGCGACCTGCTGACCTCCGCGGGCGTGGCCGCCGGCGTCGACCTGTGCCTGCACATGATCCGCCGCGACCACGGGGCCGCCGCCGCGAACCGGGCCGCCCGCATGTGTGTCGTACCGCCCTGGCGGGACGGCGGGCAGGCCCAGTACATCGACCGTCCGGTCCCCGAACCCACCGTCGCCGGCACCACCGCGACCCGTGCCTGGGCGCTGGAGCACCTCGGCGAGCCGCTCACCCTCGCCCGGCTCGCCGAGCACGCCCGGATGAGCCTGCGCTCCTTCACCCGCAGGTTCCGCGACGAGGTCGGCATGACCCCGGTGCAGTGGCTCACCGCACAACGCCTCGAACTCGCCAAGCAGTTGCTGGAGACGACCGACCTGTCGATCGACCTGGTCGCCCACCGGGCCGGGTTCGGCACGGCGAACTCGCTGCGCGCGCACATGAGAACGGCCTTCGGGGTGTCGCCCGCCTCCTACCGCCGTACCTTCGGCGCGACCGGGCCCCCGCAGGCCGGCCGGCACCGCACCGATATGCGCACCGGGTCCAGGGCACCCGCCGGCCCGGGTGCCTGTTCCCCCGCGGGGAGCTCGCTGGGCGCCTGACGCCGTCGGCGGCCGACGGTACCGGCGGGCCGAGGGCCGAGGGCCGAGGGCACAGCCTCGCCGCTGCCGACGACGCTCATGGTCAACGCCCTTGGGCGTCCCCGGTGGTGGCACCGGCCGCCGTGCAGCGGGAGACTTCTCGCCCGGCCCTGCACCGAAGGAGAGGCCCGTGGCGAAAGCACGGTTACGCACCGCGCGCGATTACGCGCTCGTCGTCGGCGTGCTGATCGGCCTCCTGTGCATCGTCTGGGGAGGAGTCGCGGCCACCACCTGGGCGCTCAGCGAGATGACCGGCTGCGGCCACCACTGCGCCGCCCGCGTCCCCGACACCGGCGGGGGCGGAGGCGGGGGCGGGGGGTAGCCGGCAGCTGCCGCACCGCTGCGCACCACGACCGTCCGCCAGGCCGTCCGGCCCGTCCGCTCCGGCCTGCGTGCAAGTGGCCGTCAGCGCCGGGGGGTTCACCGCGCCCCGGCCCCACGGGGCGTGTTGTTCGGCCTGGTCGGTGTGGCCGGACGAGGGTTCGAACGGCGCGGCCGGCGTGTGATCGGTTTCCGGCTCGGCCGGCGTCCTGGTCGTGGCGGGCCGGAGGCGTCGTGGCGGCCCCGGCGGGGCGTGGTGGCGGTTCAGATGCTGCGGGCGGTGATGTCGCCGTGGTCGGTGGTGGCGTGGATGTCGAGGGCGGGGGTGCCGTCGTTGCGGAGGGTGTTGCTGATGCGGCCGTGGGTGGTGCCGGCGTCCAGGGTGGCGGAGGTGCCGGGGGCGGCGCCGATCGTGATGTCGCCGGACCGGGTGCGGAGCACAACGGTGCCGTGGGTGGCCTCGGTGATCTGGATGTCGCCGTGGGCGGTGCTGATCTTCGCGGGGCCGCCCAGGCGGCCGACCTCGATGTCGCCGTCGACGGCGGTGAGTTGGAGGCTCGCGGTCTCGTCCAGCTTGATCCGGCGGTAGGCGCCGTCGAAGGCGACGTCGCCGAGGCGGCCGACAGCACGGAGTTCGGCGCCGGCGGTTTTGGCGTCGACGCGGGAGCCGGCGGGCAGTTTGACCGTCACCTCGACGGCTCCGGTGGGGCCGAGGTGCCGGTCCCCCGCCGGGGTGTCGATGCGCAGGACCCCGCCCGCGTATTCGACGGTGGTCTGCTGGGCCGCCTTCGCGTCGCGGGCCTTGGAGGCGTTGGCGGGCAGGACCTCGACCACGGTGTCGGTCCGGTCGGCGGCGATGAACTGGACGCGGCCCGCGGGGATGGTGAGGACGGCGGCGATCGGGGCGGGGGTGTCGAACTTCTGCATCACGGTCTCCCGAGTTCGTTCCTTGTTTCTGACACGGGAAACGCTATGTTGCGTTCACTGATCGGGCAATGGACTTGTTGCGCTTCAAGTAGATCACCGCAGGTCACAAGTAGTGAATCGTTGCGGCGATTTGACGGGTAACGCAACGGTCTTCGACGCGTTCGTTGCAATGAACTGGTGGTGAACGCTATGGTGGCGCTCCCGCCGAGCATGAAGGAGACCGCGATGCCGGGAGGCAGGCTCACCCAGCCCGAACGCCAGCAGATCGCGCTGGGCCTGGCCGACGGCCTCGCCTACGCGGAGATCGCCCGCCGCCTGGAGCGCCCCACCTCGACCGTCACCCGCGAGGTCATGCGCAACGGCGGGCCCACCGCCTACCGCGCCGACCTCGCCCACCGCGCCACCGGACACCGCGCCCAGCGCCGCAGGCAGCCCGCCCCCCGGGCACCGCGGACCCCGCCGCAGCCCTACGGACGCGACGCCGGGGCGGTACGCGCGTACGAGGAGACGCTCACCGCCGTCTTCATGCGGTCGGGCACCCCCAGGATGATGGCCCGGGTGATGGCCTGCCTGTGCGTCAGCGACGCGGGCACCCTCACCGCCGCCGAACTCGTCCAGCGACTCCAGGTCAGCCCCGCGTCCGTGTCCAAGGCGATCGCCTTCCTGGAGAGCCAGGACCTGGTGCGCCGCGAGCGCGACGAACGCCGCCGCGAGCGCTACTCCATCGACGACGACGTCTGGTACCAGTCCATGATCGCCAGCGCCCGCGCCACCGCCCAGGTCGCCGAGACCGCACGGCAGGGCGTCACCGTCCTCGTCCCCGGCACCCCGGCCGCCCGCCGGCTGGAGAACATCGGCCGCTTCCTCGACTTCGTCTCCGAGAGCCTCACCCGCGCCGCGGACCAGGCCCGCGAGGTCCTCCACACCAAGCCCGGCACCGCCGCGGACGGACAGCAGGTGCGACCGGGTACGCCACCGTGAGCGGCCCGGTGCCGGATGCCGGTGAGGGTGTCAGTGGGGTCCGGTCGGACGGCCGTACGACTGTTCACGATGTCGCTCGGTCTCTTCCCGACGCCGGTGCGCTGCGCGACCTGTCAGGGGCGCCGCCTGGATGCCGTGGCCGAAGCGGTCACCTACTTCAGCACCCTCATGGGCGACCTCGCCCGCCTGCGCCGCGGCAGCCCCGCCGACGACGTGACGACCACCCTGGTCCGGGCCACCGTGGACGGCCGGCTGCTCACGACGCCGAACTCGGCGCGTTCCTGCGCATCCTGCTGGTCGGCGGCAACGGCACCACCCGCAGCACCCTGGCCCACATGCTGCACCCGCTGACCGACAACCCCGGCCGGAAACAGCTGCTCCTGGCCGACCTGCCGGGACGTATGCCCGGCACCGTCGAGGAAACCCTGCGCCACGCCACCCCGGGAACCTGGATGCGCCGCAACGTCACCCGCAACACCACCGGGGTGTCCGTCCGCGGTTCGCGCGGCGGGCCCCTCGCTCGACGGCCGGTCCGGCCGGTCAGCGGGCGGTCAGGGGTGTGTCAGCGGGGCCTGGCACGGTAGTACCCGTGAACGGCGCTACCGCACAGGCCGGACACGAGGAGAGGTGCCCGGAGTGGTTTATCGGGGACCAGGGCAGTAGCCCGAAGTCGGATCCGCAAGGGTCCACGCAGGTTCGAATCCTGCCCTCTCCGCAACGGGAAGCACGCAGCCGGCCCCATTTCCCCCGCAGGGCCTGTCTCTTGACACCGCGGCGGCTTTTTGGCTTTTCCGCCCTTCGGTCATAGTCGCCGCCATGGACTATGACGTAGTGGTGGCCGGGGGCGGCCCGGTCGGGCTGATGCTGGGCTGTGAACTCCGGCTCGGGGGCGCGCGGGTGGCCGTCCTAGAGCGCCGCACCGAGGTGGACTCGACGATCAAGGGCGGGGCGATCACCACGCCCGGCGCGGAGGCGCTCTACCGCCGGGGCATGCTGCCCGCGATGGCCGAGGTGCAGCGGCAGGCGGTGGAGAGCTTCCGGGCGTTCATACGCGAACACGACGGCGGGGACGAGGGCGGGGGTGCGCCCGCGGGGCAGGGGCTGGGGGTCGTCGGGCACTTCGCCGGGATCATGCTGCGCGCCGACCTGGTCGACCGCACGGAGGCGGGCCTCGGCGACGCCGGGCCCGCCTCGGAGATCGCCTTCGTGGCGCAGCAGGACATCGAGCGGCTGCTCGGCGAGCGGGCAAAGGAACTCGGTGTCGAGGTGCGCCGGGGAGTGGAGCTGACGGGCTTCGACGCGGACGAGAGGGGCGTCACCGTGCGAAGCGGCCACGGGGCCGTGCGCGCCGGCTGGCTCGTGGGCTGCGACGGCGGCCGCAGCACGGTCCGCAAGCTCGCGGGGTTCGCATTCCCCGGCACGGAGCCGGAGATCACGTGCCACCAGGCGGTCGTGGAGATGACCGGCGCCGAGGATCTGAAGGTCGGCTGGACCGCCACGGACACCGGGGTGTACGCCTACGGGCCGATGCCGGGCCGTATCGTCACCGTGGAGTTCGACGGGCCGCCGGCCGACCGGGACGCGCCGGTCACCGCCGAGGACCTCCAGGCGCGGCTGCGGCGCGTCTGCGGCGTGGACGTCACGGTCACCGGGGTGCGGACCGCGACCCGCTTCACCGACCACGCCCGCCAGGTCACCGAGTACCGCAGGGGCCGGGTGCTGCTGGCGGGCGATGCGGCGCACGTGCACTCCGCGTTCGGGAGCCAGGGGCTGAGCCTGGGGATCGGGGACGCGATGAACCTCGGCTGGAAACTCGCCGCGGTGGTCGGCGGCCGGGCGCCGCAGGGACTGCTGGACACGTACACCCGCGAGCGGCACCCGGTCGGTGCGCAGGTCCTTGACTGGACCAGGTCCCAGGTCGCGGCCATGCGCCCGGACCCGCGCTCCCGGGCCCTGCGCGAGATCGTCAGCGACCTGGCGGGGACGGTCACGGGCACCACGTATCTCACCGCGCGGCTCAACGGCGGCGGGGTGCGCTACGACCTCGCGGGCACGCACCCGCTGACCGGACGCAGCGCCCCGGACCTCGAACTCGCTGGCGCCGGCCGCCTCGCGGACCATCTGCGCGCGGGCCGGGCGCTCCTGCTCGACCTCGCCGACGACCCGGGGCTGCGGGCGCTTGCCGCGGGGTATGCCGGCCGCGTCGACACGCTGACGGCCCGTTGCCCGTCCCGCCCGAAGCTGGCGGCGGTCCTCGTGCGTCCGGACGGCTTCACGGCCTGGGCGGCCGACGCGGGGGCACCGGCGCCGGCGGCCGGGCTGGCAGAGGCGCTCAGGGAGTGGTTCGCCGTGCCGGAGGGCGCGGTGACGCCGGGCTGATCCGCCGCTCTACCTGTCCGACCCGGACCGCGGCCGCTGCGCCAGAGGCCGCGGCGGTCTTCCCGGCGTGTTCGAGGTGCCCGTCCCGAGCGCGGCGGCCGCCCGCGCCGGGGCCGCCCCGGCTGCGGGTGCGAGGTCCGTGCCGGGCCGCGCCGCAGCCGGTCCGGGTCCGGCACCCGCTCCCCCGGCGGCGAGTCCGGCGCCGCCCGCTCTGCGCTGCCTGCTGCCCGGTGTGGGGCGTCCGGTGCGGGGTGTCCCGCAGCCGCTGGTCCGCCGCCTCGCGGACCGGGGCCGTCGGTCTCGCCGGCGTCGTCGCCCCCGGGAGCAGCACCCGCCGCTCACGCGGGCGGCCGGCCGCCCGGTCGCACGACGTCTTCGGGTCTTCGTCCGCCTGCGCGGCCCGCGCGTCCGCCCGCCTGCGCGGTTCGCCCTCCGCCTCGGTGAACTCCCGGTGCCGCACCGGCCGCTGCGGCTTTCGGGCGTGTCCTCGGGTGCGCAGTCGTGCGTCAGCGGGTGGTCAGGGGTGTGTCAGCGGGGCCTGGCACGGTAGTACCCGTGAACGGCGCTACCGCACAGGCCGGACACGGGGAGAGGTGCCCGGAGTGGTTTATCGGGGACCAGGGCAGTAGCCCGAAGTCGGATCCGCAATGGTCCACGCAGGTTCGAATCCTGCCCTCTCCGCAACGATCGACAACGCCTCCCGGCTCCCGGCTCCCGTGACAGCGTGAGGATCCTCGCAGGGCTGGTCGAGGAGATCGCGTGGGAACCTGGGGCATCGGCCCGTTCGACAGCGAGGCGGCCGCGGCGGAACGCGTGCCCGTGATCCGCCGGGTCCTCGAACGCGCCGCCGCCGGTGCGGAGTTCCTGGAGATTCCCGATGCCGAGCGGACGGTCGCCGCGGCGGCGCTGGTCGCCGGGCAGCATCCTGCCGGTGGGCCGGAGCGTCCTGTCGGTGGGCCCTCGGGTTCGGGCTACGGCCCGTCGGAGCCGCTGCCTCCATTGCCCGCAGAGTTCCGGACGCTCGCCCTCGCGGCCCTGCACCAGGTGGCCGGCGGGCTGTGCGGACTCGCCGTGGTGCGGGACGAGGCGGTGGACGGGCCGAAATGGCGCCGGGGCGTCGTCCGTCTCCGCGAGGTCCTCGGCCCTCCGCTCCCGCCGCAGGGGGAAGTCCTCTTCGCCGTCTGACCGGTGACGCGCCGTCATGGACCGCGGAAGCCGGGTCCGGGCCCCGCCCCGGGGGCCGCCGGAGCGCGCGGGGCATCACGCCGGCCGGCTGCTGCCGGGCCGTGCCGATGCCTCTGCTCTTGGATCCGGGGCCCTGGAGGCGCCGGGCGGCGTGGGAGGAGAGCGGGCGGCCGGGCCGGAGGCGTTCTCGCGGGCTCTGGGGCGGCTGTCGGCCGTCCGTGGTCCGTGGCCGGGCGGGATGCCCCCCCCGGGGGCGGGGGCATCCCGCCGCGCATGCCGTGGCCGCCCCTTCCGGCCGGCCGACGGCTGCCTCTCCACCCTGCGCGTCCGCCCCGTCCCGGGCCGTACCGGCATCGCCCAGGTCCAGTGGTCCGGCCGCTTCAGCCCCCGGGGCGCCACCGAGGACGAGGCCGTCGCCCTCTTCACCGGCACCCACCGCGACGGCCTCGACGCCCTCCACCGGGCCCTCGCCGTCTGACACCGCGCCGGGCGGGCAGGACACGGGTCCCGGGGGCGGCGGGGCGATCGTGGGAAAACGCTGGGGCGTATGGCGTAACCCCGGTGCGGTCCGTGGCGCGCCCTCGGCCGCGGGCCGGGAACATCGTGATCCCTGAGTCCGTCACCCAGGCCGCGACGGGCGGCACCGGGCAGCGCCGCGCCGGCGCCACCGCCTCGACGGGAAGAACCCCATCATGCAGATCGATCTCTCCGGCCGCACCGCCCTGGTGACCGGCTCCACCCAGGGCATCGGCCTCGCCATCGCCACCGCGCTCGCCCGCGCGGGCGCCCGGGTCGTCGTCAACGGCCGCGGGGAGGAACGCGTCGCCGACGCCGTGCGCACGGTACGCGCCGGCTCCGGCAGCGAGGACGTCACCGGCGCCGCGGGCGACCTCGCGACCGAGCAGGGCGCCGCCGATGTGCTGCGGGCCGTGCCCGCGCTCGACATCCTCGTCAACAACCTCGGCGTCTTCGGCAGCGCCGACCCGCTGGAGATCGACGACGCCGAATGGCGCCGCTACTTCGAGGTCAACGTCCTGTCCGCCGTCCGCCTCATCCGCGCCTGCCTGCCCGGGATGAAGGAACGCGGCTGGGGACGGATCCTCGACCTCGCCAGCGACTCCGCCGTGGCCATCCCCGCCGAGATGATCCACTACGGCATGACGAAGACCGCGCTGCTCGCCATCGGCCGCGGATTCGCCAAGGACGCCGCCGGCACCGGCGTCACCGTCAACTCCGTCATCGCCGGACCCACCCGCACCGGCGGGGTCGAGCAGTTCGTCCGCGAACTCGTCGGCGACGAACTGCCCTGGGACGAGGCGCAGCGCGCGTTCATGGTCAAGTACCGGCCCCAGTCCCTGATCCAGCGCCTGATCGAGCCCGAGGAGATCGCCAACATGGTCGTCTACCTCGCCTCGCCACTGGCCTCCGCCACCACCGGCGGCGCCCTGCGCGTCGACGGCGGCTACGTCGACTCCATCCTCCCCTGAGCCCCACCGGGCCACCGGGCCGAGGAGATGCAGGCCCTGGCCGCCCTCGACCGCGGCCTGCGCACCGGGCCCCACCCCGGCGAACTCAACTGACCCCGCACACACCCGCCGTTGCCCGCCGTGCCCGCCGTGGAGGGCGTACGGGCGGGCGCGGTCAGGGCTGTTCGTGGCGGGTGAACGCGGCGACCAGGTCGTGGACCGTGCTCTCGCCGGGGTCGATGCCGGGGATCCCGGCGGATTGCAGGGCGCGTTCGAACATGGCCTGCTCGTACGCGGCGAGCGCGGCCTCGGTGTCGCCGGGACGGGCGGCCAGCGCCCGGCCGAGTTCGGCGCCGTCGAGCATGGCCAGGTTGGCGCCCTCGCCGTTGGGCGCGGTCAGGTGTGCGGCGTCGCCCAGGAGGGTCACGCCCAGGACGCGGTCCCAGCGGGTCCCGGCCGGCAGGGCGTAAAGGGGGCGCAGGGCCGGTGCGGTGTCGGTGGCGGTGATCAGCGCGGTGAGTTCCGGCGCCCAGCCGGCGAACTCGGCCGCGATCCGCGCGGCCGCCGCCGCGGGGTCAAAGAGGTCGACGGCCGCGAACCAGTCCTGCGGCACGGACAGGCCCGCGTAGGCGTGCAGGGTGTCGTCCCGCTCCCGGTGGACGAAGATCTCCCGGCTCCGCGCGGACACCATCGTCGAGCCGGCGCCGACCGCCTTCGCGGTGGCCGGGTGCCGGGTGGCGGCGTCGTACAGGTAGGTCTCCACGACCGACCTGCCGGTGTAGGCGGGTTCGGCCGCGGTGAGCAGGGGGCGCACGCGTGACCAGGCGCCGTCCGCGCCGACCAGCAGGCCGGTGACCACGCTCCGCCCGTCGGCGAAGACCACTTCGTGGCGGCCCTCCCCCAGGGCGCGGGTGCGGGTGACCTTGCGGCCCCACCGCACGGTCCCGGGCGGCAGCGAGTCGAGCAGGATCTGGCGCAGTTCGCCGCGCTGTACCTCGGGGCGGCCGCCGGTGCCGTCGTCGCTCTTGTCGAACAGGACGGTCCCGTCCGTGTCGAGGATGCGCATCGCCTGCCGGCCGTCCAGGACGATGGCCCGGAACTCGTCCGTCAGGTCCGCTGCATGGATGGCGAGTTGGCCGTTGTAGTCGTGGATGTCGAGCAGTCCGCCCTGCGAGCGGGCGGTCGGTGAGGGTTCCGCCTCGTAGACCGTGGCCGGTATGCCGTGCAGGTGCAGGACGCGGGCGAGGGTGAGGCCGCCGAGCCCGGCACCGATGATCGTGACGTCCGTGGTCATGAAAGAGGGGTCCTTCCGCCGTCGGGGTGCTCCGGGGCCGGGCCCCGGCAAGGGCCGGTGTCCGGATGGGCTCCACTGTCCGGGCGGGCGTCGACAGTTCACCGACACGGCGCCGTCGGCGCCGACAAAGAGCCGACATCCCCCGGGAGGCCGGGCCCTGGGGGGCGGTGGAGGGGCGGGGTGCCCGGTCAGCCGTCCGGCATCAGGAGCCAGACCTCCGAGAAGGCGAGGCCGTGCTCGCGGGTGGCCGTACCGCACGCGCGGCCGAGCGTGATCGCCTGCCAGTCGCAGACCACCGTCCAGGGGCCCGTCGTGCCGCCGCACCCGGGGCAGCCGACGGTCTCGGCCGTCCACACCCCGGGGCCGGGCCTGCCGTAGCGGCGGAAGCGGCCTTCGTGGCGGGCGTGCCAGGGCTCGGCGGCGGGGGCGAGCGGGGCGGTGCCGGGCGGGGGTGGTGCGGCCAGGGTGGTGAACAGGGCGATCAGGGCGGGCAGGAGGGCCTCGCCCGCTTCCGTCGGCGGTGTCGGTGCACGGCCCGGGGGGTGCGGTGCGGCGGTGTGGGCGGGGACCGCGGCGGCGGGCGGCGGGTTCGGGTGGGCGTGCCAGGGCAGGAGGGCTCGGGCGACGGCGGCGAAGAGGGCGGCGGCGGGCGGGCTGACGGCGCCCGCGTCGAGGTGGTGCAGGGTGGTGCGCAGGATCCGCTGGAGGCGCCGGTCCCGGGCCACGGCCAACCGCCTCTCGGTCGGCGCCTGTCGGGCCGGGAGGGGGGCGGTGAGGCGGGCGAGGACTGCTGTCGCGGCCTCCGTGTCAGGGGCGGTGGGGCGCCACCGGCCGCCGGCCAGGAGGTGCCGGGCGCGGTCGGCCTCCCGGGTGAGGGCGCGTGTCACCAGCGGGCGGCCGTGTGGGGCTGTGGTGTCGGCGTCGTACGGGCTTGGCATGGTCCTCTCCCGGGGCAGGGACTCGGGGCGGTCTTCTCCAGGCGGCGCAGGGCGTCGTGGGAGGCGGGGTCGTCGGGGAGGTAGGTCAGCAGGTGGTGGCCGGGTTCGTCGACGGCGGCCAGTTTGACGTAGCGCAGGCGCAGTTCGCCCGCCGCCGGGTGGTGGAAGCGGCGTACGGAGGGCTGGAAGGCGGTGGTCTCGCGGTCGGCGTACCAGCGGGCCGCGTCGGGGTCGGTGAGGAGCCGGCCGAGGAGTTCGGTGAAGCGGGGGTCGCCCGGGCGGTGGGCGGCCCGGGAGCGGAACTGGCCGAGCAGGGCGCGGGCTTCGCGCGGCCAGTCGGCGAGGAGGGTGCGGGCCGGCGGCCAGCAGAACACCAGCCACAGCAGGTTGCGTTGCTTGGGGTGCAGGCGGGCGGGGTCGGTCAGCAGGGCGGCGTAGGAGGTGTTCCACGCCAGCAGGTCCCAGTGCGGGTCCAGGACCACGGCGGGGTAGGGGGCCATGCTCTGGACGAGGGTGAGCAGGTTGCGGGAGACGAAGGTGGGAGGGTTCGCGGGGGGCCTGTCCTCGGCGGTGAACGACAGGACGTGCGCGGTCTCCGCCTCGTCCAGGCGCAGGGCCCGGGCCACGGCGCGCAGTACCTGCGGGGAGGTGCGCACGCGGCCCTGTTCCAGCCAGGTGTACCAGGAGAGGCTGATGCCGGCGCGTTCGGCGACTTCGGCTCTGCGCAGGCCGGGTGTGCGGCGGCCGGGGGCGGCGGGCAGGCCGACGGTGTGCGGGGCGAGCCGTTCGCGGCGGGAGCGCAGGAAGGCGCCCAGTTCACGGTGGGGGAACGCGTGGGGCGTCGTCGGCGGCCCGGAGTGCGTCATCGGCGGGGGTTTCTCCTTCGGGCGGCGGGGTGTTCGCCCCCCGGGGTGCCGCCCCCTGGCCCCGGGGTGCCGTCCACCGGCCCTGGGGGGTGTCGTTCCACCGGCCCGTCCGGGGGGTGTCGTTCACGGTCCCTGGGCGGGCGTTGCCTCGATGGTGCCGTGACCGGGTGCGCGGGCGGGCCCGGGTGGGTGTGAGCAAGGGTAATAGCCTTCCGGCTTCGCCCTGCCGCCGGCCGTGGTGGGCTGGTGGCGGGCCGGGTCCGCCCCCGGGCGGCCGGTCCTGATTCACGTCCTCGCCCTCGCCCTCGTGGACTGCGTTCCGCGTCCTCGTGGGCCCTGTGCGGACTCCGTGCGGGCTTCATGCGGGCCCCTTTTTTCCGGAGCAGGGAGTGTCCCTCTTGTGAGTACCAGCATCGTCGCGGCACCGGTGGCGGCCCTGCCCGCCTTCGCGGTGCGGCTGTTGCGGGCGGCCGGGTTCGTCAGCAACTTCGACCGTTTCTGCATCGCCCCCATGCTCGTCGTCCTCGCCTCCCGGCTCGGGGCCCCGCTGCACAGCGTGGCGGCGGCCGCGAGCGGCTACTACCTCGCCTACGGGCTGGCGCAGCCGGTGTGGGGGGTGGCCAGTGACCGGTGGGGGCGGGTGCGGGTGCTGCGGGTCTCCCTGGCCGGGGCGGCGCCGGCCGCCCTGGTCTCGGCCCTCGCGCCCAGCGTCCCCGTGCTGATCGGGGCCCGTGTGGTGGCCGGGGGGTTCTTCGCGGCCGCGATCGCGGTGTGTCTGACGTATGTGGGCGACACGGTGCCCGCGGCGGTACGGCAGCGGCCGCTGAGCTCACTGATGAGTGCCTTCGCGCTGGGCACGGCGACGGCCACGCTGGTGGCCGGGCTGGTGGCGCAGTGGCTCAGCTGGCGGCTGGTGTTCGCGCTGCCCGGTGTCCTCGCCGCGCTCCTGGTGGTGGCGCTGCGGCGGCTGCCCGAGCCGCCCCGGGAACGCCCCACGCCGGTGGCGCCGCTGCGGGTGGTGCTGTGTTCGCGGTGGCAGTGGTACGTCATGGCCGTGGCGCTGCTCGAAGGGGCGGTGCTGCTGGGCTTCTTGACGTATCTGGCGCCGGCGCTGGAGGCGCGCGGGGTTCCCGTGGTCCTCGCGGGGGCGGTCGCGGCCCTGTACGGGGTGGGGTCGATGGGCGCGGCGCGGGTGGTCGGGCGGCTCGTCGGCCGGTGGAGTCCGGTACGGCTGATCGTGGCCGGCGGCGCCCAGACGGCTCTGGCGTATCTGCTCGCCGGGTACAGCCAGCGGGCCGGGGTGCTCGTGGTGGTGGCGCTGCTGCTGGGGGGCGGCTGGTCGTTCCTGCACTCCACGGTGCAGTCGTGGGCGACCGCCGTGTCCGCGGCGGCCCGGGCGACCGGGGTGGCCCTGTTCGGGGTCGCCCTGTACGCGGGCGGTGCGGTGGCCGGTGTGCTGGCGGCTCCGGCCGCGCAGGCGCACGCGTACCGGCCGTTGTTCTGGCTGGCGGCGGCCCTGACGGTGCCGCTGACGGCGGCGGGGGCGGTGGGGCGGGCGCGGTGGCGGTGAGCCGGGGGGTGAGCCGGGGGGTGAGCGGCGGGCCGGCGGTGGGACCGCCGGGTCCGTGGCCGCGGGGTCGTGCGAGGTGTCCGGGGGGCGCGGAACGCTCGCCCGTGAACGCTGCCGACGATCTGGACAACCGCCCTGCCGTGAGCACGGCTTTGCCGGGGCCGGGCCCCGCGGGCCGTCTCGCGTGCTCGCGCCGGTTCCCGAAAGTGGTGCCGCCCGGTGCCGGGGGGTCCGCGGGGCCGGGCGGGGCGCGGTGTCGTCCCGCCGGCGCCCTCCGGTGAGGGCGCCGGCTGCGGGGGCACGCGGCAACGTGGTCCCGCCGGGTTCCCGGTCGTCTTGGTGGAGCCCGCAACGCTCAGGAGTCGTGTTCCGACACCGGTAGAGGTTGCCGCCCGGCCCTGAACGACCGATGAACCGCGTCGCGGCGTGATTGGGACGGCCCGCGGACCGGGGGCCGTGCCCGCTCCGGGTGGCGCTTTCCGGAGCCGGGGGTGCCGGTGTGTTCGAAATGGTGTCCTTTGTTGTCTGACGGGTCGTCATTGTCCTTGCGGGACCTGTCTGACGTGCCGGAAGAGGTACGCGTCACAGCACACCGGCGGGCGTTGCCGTGTGTGTTCGTTCGTTGCTAGCTTCACTGCGCAAGTGAGTTGGAATTCCAAACTGAGATGGGACGAACATGAGCCTCCCTGACGGCCGGACCGCCGATACCCCCGGTCCCACAGAGCAACGACCGCGGCTCGGGGTGGTCTTCACGGTGATCGCCGCCGGGGTGGCGATGGCCAACCTGGACGTGTTCATCGTCAATGTGGCGCTGCCGGACATCGGGCACCAGTTCTCGGGGACGTCGCTGGCGTCCCTGTCGTGGGTGCTGAACGCGTACGCGGTGGTGTTCGCCGCGCTGCTGGTGCCGGCGGGCAATTTCGCGGACCGGGTCAATCCGCGGATCGCCTATCTGTCGGGCATCGCGCTCTTCACGCTCTCCTCGGTGCTGTGCGCGCTGGCGCCGGGGATCTGGCTGCTGGTCGGGGCGCGGGTGCTGCAAGCGGTCGGCGCGGCGATGCTGATCCCCTCCTCGCTGGGTCTGCTGCTGGCGACCGCGCCGCCCGAGAAGCGGCTCGCGTCGGTGCGGGGGTGGACGGCGATCAGCGGTGTGGCCAGTGCGCTGGGTCCGGTGCTGGGCGGGCTGCTGACCGATCTGAGCTGGCACTGGGTGTTCCTGGTGAACGTGCCGATCGGGGTGGCCGCGCTGCTGGGCGGTCTGCGGGTGCTGCCGCGTGTTGCCGCCCGGGACCTGCCGCGGGCGGACGTGCTCGGTGCCGCCGTGCTGACCGTGTCCATCGCGCTGATCGCGCTCGGCCTGGTCAGGGGCGACGACTGGGGCTGGGCGTCACAGAAGTTCCTCGGCGCCCTCGTGCTGGGGGTGCTGGGGCTGGTCTGGTTCACGGTGCGCTCCGCCCGCCACGCCTCGCCGGTGCTGCCGCTGCCGCTGTTCAAGTTCCGCGGTTTCAGCCCGTCCGCGTTCTCCAACGTGCTGTTCGCCGTCGCCTTCGCGGCGATGCTGCTGTCGAGCGTGCTGTGGTGCCAGGACGTGTGGCACTGGTCGGCGGTGCGGACCGGGCTCGCGATCTTCCCGGGCACGCTACTGCCGCCCGCGCTGGCCATGAGCATCGGGCCGGTCATCCACCGCTTCGGCTCCAGCGTGGTCGCCTTCACCGGGTGCGTCGTCTTCGGCGCGGGCATCGCCTGGTGGCTGGTCCTGCTGGGGCCGGACGCCGGCTACGCGGGCGGGATGCTGCCCGGCATGCTGCTCACCGGCATCGGGGTCGGCCTGACCCTGCCCACGCTGATCAGCGCCGGTGTCTCCGGCCTGCCGCCGCAGAGCTTCTCCACCGGTTCCGGTGTCATCACCATGGCCCGCCAGGCCGGCACCGTCCTGGGCATCTCGCTGCTGGTGGCCACCATGGGCTCCGGCGCCGCCCACCAGGCGGACTCCTTCGACCGGGGCTGGGAGATGACGCTGACGGCCACCGCGGCCGCCGCGATCGCCTGCTTCTTCGTCGGCAGCGTCGGCAAGACCCCCCGCACCACCCAGCCCGCCCGGCCCGCCGAAACCACCGAAGCCGGCGGGGCCGCGGGGGCCGGCGGGGCGTGAACAGCCCGTAGTCACCGTCCCCCGGCCCGGGCCGGGGGAGGGCGGGAACCGTGTGCGACGGCCGGTCAGATCAACCGATCTGACCGGCCGTCAGCTCTTTCCGGGAACCGCGGCACCGAATTCCGGTTTTGCGCGGCGCGTTCGGCCCATGGAGAGGACGGGGATTCACGACCGTCACATCCGTTCGACACATGGAGACATCACGGAGACATGACGTACGCCACACCGGTAATGCGGAGTGGATCACTGACAACGGTGTCTTTGCTTCCGCGGAGGCGGACTGCCGTATTCCGTCCGGGTGTTCACGGGCCCGCGCAGCGGTTTCATGCCCTCGATACACATTCCCGGCGGACGCGACCTTACCGGCGCGTAACTCTTGCGTATCCGCTGATCGCGGGGATTGCCCGGGGGCGAAGAAGATTGTTATTGTCGCTCGAACAATCGAGTTGGACATTCCAACTCGACGAGTACGACGAGTACACAGAGCCCATTGAGTTCGGGCTCTGCACCATTGCACCGCGAACCACGTGTCCGGCCCGGATCACCTGCCTCGGACACGCTGATGCACCGCGCACCACCGGCAATTACCGAACTCGCCCTGTACCGCCCGCAAGGACACCACCCCTGTACCGCACGCACCGCATGCCCGGCTGCCGTCGAATACCCGGAGTGAGAGTGAGTCCCACGAAAACCCTGGCAGACCCGATCGACGTGATGGGCCGTCTGCTGTCCTTCGAGGGCAAACAGGACCCCTACCCGCTGTACGAGCAGATGCGGGCCCACGGGCCGGTCGTCGACGTGGGCGGAGCCCACCTCTTCGTCACCGGCCACGCCGAGTGCGCGCGGGCACTGCGCGAGCCGGACCTGCTGTCGACCGACGCCGCCGTCCAGGACGGCAAGCTGCCCGGCTGGCGCGAACACGCCTCCTGGTCCTGGCTGACGAAGAACATGCTGTTCTCCAACGACCCCGACCACGAGCGCTACCGGCGCTTCTTCTCCAGCGCCTTCTCCGCGCGCAGCGTGGAGGCCTGGCGGCCCCTGGTCGAACGGCGGGCCGCGTACGCCGTCGAACGCGTCGCCCGCCTCGCCGCGGGCGGGGAGGCGGTCGACGTGGTCGCGGAGTTCTCCTTCCCGATGGCCGCCGGCGTCATCGGGGAACTGCTCGGCATCCCCGACGAGGACCACGACGCGTTCCGCGCGGACGTCGGCGACATCACGCTGACCCTGGAACCGATCCGCGACATGGGCCAGCTCACCGCCGGCGACGCGGCCATGGAACGCCTCGCCGTCTACTTCCACGACCTCGTCGCCCGCCGCCGCGCCCACCCCACCACCGACCTGACCAGCTCCTTCACCGCCGCCCGCGACGCGGGCGGCGAACTGAGCGAGACCGAACTGGTCGCCAACCTCATGCTGCTCCTGGTCGCCGCGACCGAGGCACCCCAGGACCTGCTCAGCAACATGGTCCGTCTCGCCCTCACCCACCCCGCCGAGGCCGAACGGCTGCGCACCGAACCCGGGTTCGCGGCCGGCTTCACCGACGAGACCCTGCGCTTCGACCCCGCCGCCCAGATCCTGAACCGCGTCGCCTCACGCGACCTGGACTTCTTCGGCGTCAAGGTCGCCCAGGGCGTGCCGCTGACCCTGCTCATCGCCGCCGGCAACCGCGACCCGCGCCGCTTCACGGACCCGGACGTCTTCGACCCCGCCCGCCGCGACAACAGCCCGCTCACCTTCAGCGGCGGCGCGCACTTCTGCCTGGGCGCGGCCCTGGCCCGGATGTCCGCGGAGACGGCGGTGCCCCTGCTGCTGCGCCGGCTGCCCGGGCTGCGGCTCGCCGGCGAGGCCACGTTCCGCGACCAGATCGTCCAGCGCGGCCACGGCCGGCTCCCGGTCACGGCCGACTGACCACACCCCCCACCCAACCCCAACCCCGACCCCGACCCCCGGGATCCCACCGCCCCGGACCGCCCCGGACCCCCCGGGACCGCCCACGGCAGGACCCGGGCGACCCCGGGGACGACCCCGCCGGGACGGCCTGGCCGGGACGGCCTTTCGGGGTCCCGGCGGTCCTTCGGGGCGGAGGTTCCCGGCCCGGCCGGGGTCCGGAGGGGGACGGCGGTCCCGGGGCGGTCCCCCGGGCAGAGCCGTCCCGACCGCACCACAGCAACGAGGGAGAGCACACTGATGGGCACGAACGTACCGTCCGACGAGGAACTCGCCGCGTCCCTTGAGGGCGGCTTCACCAGCGAGTACGCCGACGTCAACGGGGTGCGGCTGCACTACGTCACCGGCGGGCAGGGCGAACCGCTGTTCCTGCTGCCGGGCTGGCCGGAGACCTGGTGGGAGTACCGCAAGGTGATGCCCGCCCTCGCGGAACACTTCCGCGTCGTCGCGGTCGACATCCGCGGCATGGGCGGCTCCAGCCGCCCCGGCTTTGGCTACGAGAAGAAAAACATGGCCGCCGACATCCGCGCCCTGGCCGAACACCTCGGCCACAAGCGGATCAACATCGCCGGACACGGCATCGGCGCCATGGTCGCCTTCGCCTACGCCGCGAACCACGAAGCGGCCACCAACCGCCTCGCCATCATCAACACCACGCACATCGACGACAGCTACCAGAACTTCCGCCTGATGCCGAAGCCCGAGGACACCCCCCCGCACCGCTGGTGGCTCGCCTTCAACATCGTGCCCGGCTTCCCCGAACAGGCACTCGCCGGCCGCTACCGCATCATGATCGACTACATGCTCGGCCTGAGCCTGGTCAACCCCGACGCCGTCCTGCCGCAGGACCGCGACGTGTACGCGCACGCGTACGACACACCCGAAGCCATCCGCGCCAGCCAGGGCTGGTTCCAGGCCTACCAGCAGGACATCGACGACTTCCGCGGCTACGGCAAGCTGTCCGTGCCCGTCCTCGGCCTCGCCTACGGCGGGTTCTACGACTACATGAACCGCGTCCTGCCCACCTGCGGCAGCGACGTACGCGTCATCGAGGTCAAGAACACCCGCAACTACATGGTCGAGGAACAGCCCGAGACCGTCGCGGCCGAACTGACCGCCTTCTTCGGCTGACCCCCACCCCCGGCCCGGGGCAGGCTCCTGTACAGCCCGCCCCGGGGCCGGCACCCCCGCACACCCCCCTCTTTTCCACACACTCGGACGGGACGCTGTCTTCGCATGCTGAACACTGACGGGGCGACACCGGGAGCCCTCCTGAGAAAACCGGTGAACGGGTGGCTGCAAGCGGACGCGCACCTGCGCGGCTTCGGCGGGTTCCACGGCGGTCTCGCCCTCGCCCTGCTGACCTCCGCGATGCGCGAACACGCACCCGGACTCGAACTCCAGAGCGTCACCGGCCGGTTCGACCGGCCCGTCGACCCCGGCTTCACCGTGGACGCCGCCCTGGTACGGGCCGGACGGACCCTCAGCGTGGTCCGCGCCCAGGCCCAGAGCGAGAAGGGCACCGCGATCGAGGCGAGCGCCGTGTTCGCCCGCCGCGGCGAGAACACCTGGCAGCCCGTCACCCCCCAGGCCCCGCCCGCACCGCCCCCCGCCGAGTGCGAAGTGTTCGCCATCCCCGCGGAGTTCGTACCCATCGCCACCAGCATGGAGATCCGCCCCGTCGGCACCGCCCGCCCCTACGCCGGCGGCCCGCAGCCCGAACTCCTCGCCTGGGTACGGCTGACCGAGGACGACGAAGCCCCCGACCCGCTCCGCCTCGTCCTGCTGATGGACGCCCTCGCCCCCTCCTACGCGGCGATCCTGTCCACCCTCGCCGTCGTCCCCACCGTCGAACTGACCGTACGCCCCGCCCCGGGACTGGCCACCGCCACCTCCCCCTGGATCCTGCTGCGGGCCACCACCCGCACCGCCGGACCCGACGGCTGGGTCGACGAACAGATCGACGCCTGGACACCCGACGGCACCCACCTGGGCAGCGCCCAGCAACTACGCGTGGTCCGCACCCTCTGACACCACCCCCACCCCAGCACCACCCGCACCCCCTCCGCACACCCACACGCCACAGGCCCGCACATCACGAGCCCCGGCACCACGCACCACGGCACCACGAGCCCCGGCACCACGGGCACCGGTGACACGCGCCACGCGCCCGCCCCCGCGGGAACGCGGCGTCACAAGTCCCGGCGTCACACGCCCGCGCGCCGCGGGAAGGCGGCGCCACAGCCCCGTCACAGGCCACACGTCCGGGCCCCGGCGCCACAACCTCCCGGCCGCGGGCCCGCGCGCCACGGGCCACGCACCGCAAGGGGCCCTCCCGCTCTCCCGGCCCCACGGCCTCGGGGGGTTCGGGGGCTCGCAGCCTCGGAGGCCCGGGAGCCCGGGGCCTCAGGGGCTCAGGAGCTCAGGGCCGCAAAGGCTCGGGGGTTCGGGGCCCAGGAGCCTCGGGACCTCGGGGCCTCAGGGGCTCAGGAGCTCAGGGCCTCAAAGGCTCAGGGCCTCGGGGCCTGGAGGCTCGGGGCCTCCAACTCGGGGCCTCGGCCTCGGGGCCTGGAGGCTCGGGGCCTCCAACTCGGGGCCTCGGCCTCGGGGCCTGGAGGCTCGGGGGCTTGGGGGGTTGGGGGTTGGGGGTTCGCCCACAGATCACGCACGTGTCCCACACGCAGACCGACCCGGAAGGCCGTATTCCTGTGAGTCCGCTGCCACCGTCCGCCCACACCTCGCTGGTCCACGTCCTCGAACACCGCGCGACCCGGACACCCGACCGGCTCGCGTTCCGCTTCCTGCCCGACGGGACCGGCGACCACCCGATCGACTGGACCTACCGCGAACTCGCCGACCGCGCCGGCGCGGTCGCCGCCCACCTCAACGAACGCGGCCTCACCCAGGGCCACGTCGTCCTCGCCCTGGACCCCGGACTCGACTACGTCGCCGGACTCTTCGGCATCATGCAGGCCGGCTGCACCGCCGTACCCTGCTTCCCGCCGTTCGGACGACGCGCCACCGCCCGCTTCCTGTCCGTCCTGGACGACTGCAACCCACGCGCCGTCCTGACCGACCCCCGCTTCGCCCCCCAGGTCGACCACTTCCACCAGCAGCTCACCCCCACCACCGAACACCCCCAGTGGATCTTCCCCGAACCGGACTTCTACCAGCCGCCGGCCAACGGGCCCGTGCCCTCACGGGTGGTGGAGCCGGCACTGATCCAGTACAGCTCGGGATCGACCGGCGACCCCAAGGGCATCGTCCTCACCCACGAGAACCTGCTCAGCAACTGCCGGGTCCTGGACACCCACATGGGCTACGAGGAGGACCGCGTCGGCTGCTCCTGGCTGCCCCCCTACCACGACATGGGCCTGATGGGCACCATCATGCTCGCCCTGCACGGCGGCTGGCCCCTGGTCATGCTCTCCCCCATCCACTTCGTGCAGGACCCCTACCGCTGGCTCAAAGCCATCACCGACCACAAGGTCACCATCTCCGTCGGCCCGAACTTCGCGTTCGACCTGTGCGCCCAGAACATCACCGACGAAGAACTCACCACCCTCGACCTCAGCCGCCTGCGCCAGGTGTTCTGCGGCAGCGAACCCGTCTCCGGCAACACCATGGAACGCTTCGAGGAACGCTTCGCCCCCGTCGGCTTCGACCCCGGCAGCCTCATCCCCTGCTACGGACTCGCCGAAGCCACCCTCTTCGTCTCCGGCAAACCCGAAACCGCCGACACCATCCGCACCGAACAACTCGACAAGACCGCCCTCGAACAAGGCCACGCCCACCGCACCCACCCCCACAGCGACGCCGCTGACAGCGACGGCGCCGACAGCGGTGCGGCCGACACGGGCACGGTCAAGGTCGTCAGCTGCGGAATCATCGCCGACGGCCACGAGGTCCTCATCGTCGACCCCCACACCCTCACCCCGTTGCCCGACGGCGAGAGCGGCGAGATCTGGGTCAACGGCCCCAGCGTCGCCGCCGGCTACCTGGGGCGCCCCGAACTGACCGCCCGCACCTTCGGCGCCCGCCCCGCCCACGCCACCGACGACCACCGCACCTACCTGCGCACCGGAGACCTCGGCTTCCTCCTCGACGCGGAACTCTTCGTCACCGGACGCCTCAAGGACCTCATCGTCATCAGCGGCCGCAACCTCCACCCCCAGGACATCGAACACTCCGTCCTGCGCGCCCACCAGGACCTGCGCCGCATCGCCGCGTTCGCCCTGCCCCACGCCACACGCGACGAGGAAGAAGTCGTCCTCGTCGCCGAATTCCGCGGCACCGCCAGAGAATTCGCCGCCCAGGAGAAAGAACTCCTCGAGAAAATGACCGCCGCGGTCACCGAGGACCACGGCGTACGCCCCGGCCGCATCCACATCGGACCCCCCGGATGCGTCCTGATGACCACCAGCGGCAAAGTCCGCCGCCGCGACACCCGCAAGGCCTACCTCGACGGCACCCTCAAAACCTTCCCCGCACCCGCAGACACCGCGGCCGCCCCGGCGGGGGTGTCATGAGCAGCGCCCGCACCGGGGCCGGCCAGGCACCGCCCCGCACCACCACGGCCCCCGCCCGGATCGACCGGCAAGCCCGCAACCTCGCCTGGGTCACCGTCGGCGTCCCCACCCTCGGCACCGCCGCCGCGATCGTCTTCGCCGCACACTACGGCTTCACCTGGATTGACGCCCTGCTGCTGGTGGTGATGTACGCGATCACCTCACTGGGCGTGGAAGGCGGCTTCCACCGCTTCTTCTCCCACCGCTCCTTCGCCGCCGGCCCCGTCGTCACCACCCTGTGGGGCATCGCCGGAAGCATGGCCGCACAGGGACCGGTCGTGTTCTGGGTGGCCATCCACCGCCAGCACCACGCCTTCACCGACAAGGACGGCGACCCGCACTCCCCGCGGGCGCTCGGCCCGGGACTGGCCGGACGGCTGCGCGGATTCTGGCACGGACACGTCGGCTGGCTCTTCACCGTCCAGCGCCAGGACTGGGCCCGCCGCGCCCCCGACATGGTCCGCGACCGCCTCGTCATGCGCCTGAACCAGTACTACTTCGTGTGGGTGCTGGCCGGGCTCGCGCTGCCGGCACTCGCGGGCTGGCTCCTGTCGGGAGGAACGACACACGGCGCGGTGGGCGGACTGCTGTGGGGCGGACTGGCCCGCATCTTCCTCCTCGACCACGTCACCTGGGCCGTCAACTCCATCGGCCACACCATCGGCCACCGCCCCTACCGCACCCGCGACACCAGCCGCAACGTGGCCCCCCTCGCGGCGATCTCGGTCGGCGGCTCCTGGCACAACAACCACCACGCCCGCCCCTCCCTGGCCCACAACCGGCACAACCTCCTCCAGATCGACCCCACCGGAGCCGTCATCCGGGCCCTGGACGCCCTCGGACTCGTCCACGACGCCCGCTACCCCGACCGCATGCGCCCCCACCCCACCACCCGGCACCCAACCCCACACCCACCCGACCCGCACACACCCGCACCGGACGACCCGGCCACCCCCGCACCGGACAACCGGACCACGCCCACGCCAGACCGGCCCGAACCCGCACCGGAGCCCGCCCCCCGCACACCGGAGCAGTCCGCGCCCGCACCGCACCACACGGGGCACGCCCCGAAGCCCGTCTCACACCGAGAGGAAGGGAGTTGACGATGTCCGCGACCGCGGCCGCGAACGCCGTCGTCAGGCTCGACCCCGTCAGCCTGCGGATCAAACGGTTCTCCGCCCTGACCACCATGACCCTGCCACTGATCGGAACCGCGGCCGCCGCCTACCTGCTGTGGAGCGGCCACTACACCGCGACCGACCTGTGGCTGTTCGCCGCCATGTACTTCGTCCACATGTTCGGCATCACCGTGGGCTTCCACCGCTACCTCGCCCACAAAGCCTTCAAGACCTCACCCGCCTTCGAAGCCCTCATGATGATCACCGGATCCATGGGCGCCCAGGGCCCCCTCATGTTCTGGGTCATCACCCACCGCCGCCACCACCGCTTCAGCGACCAGGAAGGCGACCCCCACTCCCCCAACCTCCACGGCTGGGCCCTCAAAGCCCGCCTGCACGGCCTGTGGTACGCCCACATGCCCTGGATGCTCAGCCCCGAAGCCAGCAAGGTCACCGTCTTCGGACCCGACGTCCTGCGCAGCCGGCGCCTGATGTACTTCAACCGCACCTACCCGCAGTGGGTACTGCTCGGCCTCGCCCTGCCCGCCCTCATCGACTACGCGATCGTCCGCACCCCGATGGCACTGCTCGGCGGACTCGTCTTCGGCGGCCTCGCCCGGATCTTCGTCGCCAACCAGGCCGCCTGGTGCGTCGGCTCGATCTGCCACGCCTTCGGCGGACGGCCCTTCGACAACGAGGACCACAGCGCCAACAACTGGCCCGTCGCCCTGCTCACCTTCGGCGAAGGACTCCAGAACAACCACCACGCCTTCCCCGGCTCCTACCGCCACGGCGTCACCTGGTGGGAACCCGACCTCAGCGGCTGGCTCCTCATGGCCCTCGGCAAACTCCACATCGTATGGAACCTCCGCGAACCCGACAAAACCACCATCACCCGGCGCAGGCAAGAAGCCAGAACCACCACCTGACACAACAGCACACACACAACACGCCACCCGGCACCGGCAGCACGAGGCAGTACGACGAGGAAAGGCACACCATGTTCAACCGCAAGAAGGTCCAGCGCCCCCAGGGGCCCCTCACCGAGCAGGCCCTGCGCCAGTGGCTCGTGGACTACCTGGTCGTCCACGTCGAGATACCGCGTGAGGACATCGACACCGCCAAGACCTTCGAGGCCTACGGCCTCGACTCCCGCGTAGCCGTCCAGGTCTCCGGCGCCCTGGAGAAAGTCATCGAACGCCGCCTCTCCCCCGGCCTCCTGTACGAGTACCAGTCCATCGACGCCCTCACCGCCCACCTCGCCGCCGAACTCAAGCTCTGACACCGAAAGGACGACGACCACCATGGGGGCATTCGACTTCCCTTCGGCACCGCAGGACAACTTCCGGGCCTTTATGCGCCAGGCGGAACAGCTGGAGGGGGAACGCCTGGCCGGCGCGATACCCAAGGAGTACTTCGAACCGCGCGTCAGCCGCGGCCTGATCGGGTTCGCGGTCAGCTGGCTGCTGTACGCGGGCGCGATCGTGGGCGTGGCGTACGCGCCGAGCCCGCTGCTGTGGATCCCGCTGTGGATCGTGGCCGGACTCGGCGGCTGGGGGCTGCACTGCATCGCCCACGACTGCGGACACGGCTCGTTCTCGCGTTCACGCAGGTTCAACTACGCGATCGGGCACATCTCCCTGCTGCCGCTGATCTACCCCTTCCACGCCTGGCGGCACGTCCACAACATGCACCACTCCAGCACCAACCACCTGGAGTTCGACACCGACTGGCGCCCCATACCCGCCGGCATGTTCGAGCGGATGTCGCTGTGGGACAAGACGGTGTACGTCTCCACGCGTACGTGGGCGTTCTGGGGCGGCACCATCAACTACTGGGCCGAATCCGCCCTGCGCCCCGGCTTCTTCCCCAAGGCCGGCCAGCGGCGCGAGGTACGGCGCTCCATGCTGTTCGTCGCCGCGGTGGCCCTGCCCTACGCGGCCGTGCTGGTGTACTTCACCGGCTTCACCGGACTGCTGATCTACTTCGTCGCCCCCTGGATCGCCACCCACGCCTGGTTCAGCGCCACCACCCTCATGCACCACAGCGCCAGCGACATCCCCTACCTGACCGCCGAGTACTGGACCCGCAACGCCAGCCGGCTGCTGGTGACCACCGACTACGTCTACCCGCGCTGGCTGCTGTTCCTCACCCACAACATCTCCATCCACACCGCCCACCACGTCGCCCCCGTCATCCCCTACTACAACCTGCCCAAGGCCCAGGAGACACTGAAGGCCCGCTACCCGGGAATGGTCCGCGAACGCCGGTTCTCCTTCGGGCAGATGTGGGACATCGTCCGCCACCTCCACTTCTACGACACCGAGTCCGGGTACTACGCCGACCTCGCCCGCAACAAGGTCGAACCGAAGACAGCCCTGCCCTCGGCCGCGAAGGGCACCCCGTGACCAGCCGGTGGCTGCGCCGCCACGCACACCGCACAGCAGGCGCACTGGCACCCCGGCTGGCAGCACGCTGGGCCACCGACGTGTTCTCCAGCACCCGCACCTACGGACTGCGCCCCGACGACGTCCTGCCACTGGGCGCGGTCCCCTTCACCGTCCACGGCGACCAGAACGTCACCGACGGCTTCCTGTGGAACGAGAACGCCACCCAGGGCAGCGCCCTCCTCGTCCACGGATGGGCCGCCAACAGCAGCAGCATGCACTCCCTCGTCCCCCCACTGCGCGCCCAGGGCCTGCGCGTCGCCGCCTTCGACGGACCCGCCCACGGAGTCCGCAAAGGCGACCAGGCCACCATGACCCAGTACACCCACGCCACCGGCGCCGTCCTGGACACACTCGGCGACGTGCGGGTGGTCGTGGCGCACTCGCTGGGGTCCATCGCCGCGATCGCCGCCATCGCACAGCACACCGGACACCAGCCCGAATGCGCGGTCCTCATCGCCCCACCCGCCACACTCGGCAACGTCCTCGAACGCTGGGACGGCGGCGGGCTGCGCCTGACTCCCCCGCTGGTCCAGGGGATCTACCACGAACTGCACCACCGCAACGGCGTCCCCGTCAGCCACTGGGACCTGACCGCGCTCGGCGCCGCACTCGACCTGCCCACGCTCATCCTCCACGACCCAGGCGACCCCATGGTCCCCTACGAAGACGCCCGCACCGTCACCGCCAGCCTGAAAAACGCCCAACTCACCGACGCCGACGGCGGCCACATGGGCATCCTCATGTCCCGCACCACCGCCGCCCACCTCACCCACTTCACCACCGAACACCTCACCGCCCCCCACGGCCCGCACACGCACCTGCACACGCACACGCACCACGAAGGAATCGCATGAACGACACCCCCGGCAAACGCGCCTGGATGTGCCTGCTGTGCGGCTGGGTCTACTACGAAACCCTCGGCCTCCCCGAAGAAGGCATCCCCCCCGGCACCCCCTGGGAAAACATCCCCGACACCTGGCAATGCCCCACCTGCGGAGCAAGCAAGGAAGACTTCGTCATGGAACAACTCTGAACATCTGCCCCCCACACCCCCACACGACTCTGGCACCACCGCAGAGGGGAACCCGAAAAGACGACTCCAACACCCCTCACAAGAAGGCCCCCCCGGAAAGACCCAGGAGGAGGGGGAGGGCGGGGGCCGGAGGGCAGGGACGAAAGCCCGGGATACGGATCGGACAGGCCACGCGGGCGAACGCCCCGCAAAGGCTGACGGCCCGAGGCCCGGAGCGAAGCCAGGAGCCAGGGTCCCGGGCCCGAGGGCTCAGGCCCGGGACCAGGGCCAGGGCCAGGGCCAGGGACTAGAACCAAGGCCGGGGCTCAGGTTCGGGGGCGAAGGAGCCGTAGACAAGGGCCTGGGTTGAAGGACGAGGGCGCGCGGGCCGTATCCGGGAGACCGCGGGGGCCGGCCGGCCAAAGAGGGGCGGCCCCTGTCCAGGTGTTCACGATGCCCCAGGCGAAGCCCACCGGCGGCCCCGCCCCCCGGGCAGGCAAGCTGTGCACCCCGGCCAGCCCGCCCGCGCCTCCCCTCCCCCGGCACCCGAACCCACGGGCAGGCAGCCACACTTCGACCGCCCCAGGCGTCGAGCGTTGCTTGAGGTTCGGTCCGCCGGTAGAGACGCGCGTAGCCGATGAGGATCGCGGTGCGCCCGGCGTGTCCAGCGCCCAGGAGGCCGGACCCGCCGAGCCCGAAAAGGGCTGTTCACACCCAAGATTCCTGGCAGAAGTCTGCCAGTGAGGCTTCCTCCACGGTGGCCGGACGGGCCGAGTGCCGTCGCCGCTGCCCGGGTCGAAGCGCGACGCTGCGTCAGCGCGCAGGCCGACGCCTGCGCGATCTCGTCTTCCACTGTCTGAGCGATAGCCGGCGAGGGCCGGTGGCGTTGCACACGCCCGCCACGTGGCCGCTTCGACGCATCGCGCGCGTCGTACCTGGAGACAGCCTCGGCCCTCGTCACAGCTGCCGAGGACGTCGATCCCCGGTTCGTGGTCGGCACCCAGGGGCATGTGCTCAGCAGCGGCGACTGGATGCGGACACTCGCCGTCGAGGCCACGGTCCACCACCTCGACCTCGTGGCGCACCTGCCAACGGCCCTACAGCCCGCAAAAGATGGCCTGGCATGCGTACGGGCCACCCTCGACGCTCTGCTGGACCGCTCCCGCTGGACTGGAGCGACCGGCACTACGCACGAGCGGCCACCGGCCGGCTACCGCTGACCGCCGTCGAGAGGGAACGACTCGGCGATGACGCCGATCGCTTCCCGCTCTTCGGCCAGAGCGTGCGGCGAAGCGGATCACGAGTGGCGGTGACCGGACGCCCGCACCGCCCCTCGTTAACCCTTTGCAAAGGAGCCGACCGGCCAGCTAGGTTCTCCCAGCCGTCCGGTGTCGTCAGGGACCGGCGATGTCGACGAGGAGGTGTGGAGCACATGCGCAGGAGTGCCCAGCAGTTGAGCCCGCGTACCGACCTTCGCCACTTCCTCACCACGGAGACACCTTGTCGTCTCGCATCACTGCCCTGACCGACCCCATTCACGGGCCGAACAGCCGGCGCCTCGCATGGCTGGCATCCGACGCCGATTCCGTCCCCCTCGGGACCGCCTTTCTCCGCCTGTTCAACAGTCCAGGGCAGGAACACCTGACCGAACTGAACCTCGCTGTCCATCCCGCGGAACGACGCCGGCACGTCGGCTCGCAGCTCCTCGACACCGCCGTCGCCGCTGCCCGGGCCGACGCCCGACGCTGCGTCATCGCGCAGGCAGACGCCGGATCTCCGGGCGACCACTTCCTGCCGGCACACGGCTTCAGGAAGGTCCTCACCCTGAGGTACTCCCGCTTGCCCCTGGCCGATGTGGACACCACCGCCCTCGCCCGCATCATCGAGCGCGCGCATCCCGGCTACCGGCTGACGTCATGGAACAAGACCGTGCCCGACCACCTCGCCGAGACGTTCGCCGCCTCGCGTCGCGCCATGGACGACATGCCCATGGACGACACCGACTACGGCACGGTCACCTGGGACGTGGACCGTGTCAGGGCCGCGGCCAAGGCCGTCGAACAGCGCGGCGACCACCTGCACACCGTCGCGGCCGTCGACACGTCCGACGGCTCCATCGCCGGGTTCACCGAGTTGGTCGTTCCCGGTGACGGCAGAGGCGACGGCCAGCACTACGGCACCGGCGTACTGCCCGAGCACCGTGGACACGGCCTCGGCCGATGGATGAAGGCCGAATCGATCCGACATGCCCACCAGCACCACCCCGACCTCGGCGGCCTCCTGACCGACACCGCCGACAGCAACACCCACATGAGGCAGATCAACGACAGCCTCGGTTACACACCCACCCACACCACCCACCAATACCAACTCGACCTCTGACAACCCACAGACGGGCCGGACCCGGACACCACCCCGTCCGGCCCGTTCCCGCTCGCGACACCAACGTGCCGTGCGCGCACGACCGGTTTCGATCCACGAGCTTGCGCCCGTGCGAGTACAGCGGAAGATCGGTGATGGCCACGACGATGTCCCAATGCTCCGCATGCCTGCGGTCCATGATCCGGCGCCTCGACGTGGACAGCTCCTCGGTCCCCGCAGTGAAGGGCTCACTGATCACTGATCACCTCTACGTCGAACTGTCGCCCCTGGTCCGACTTGTCGGCGAGCCGAGCAGGAAGTATCCGCGCCATGCGCTGCGCGACTTCCGTCGGCGCGTCCGGATCCGCCAGGAGAGCCACGACCGTAGCGCTCTGCGACGACTCCTTCATGACCGGAACCTCCTCGTCGGCTGTTCCGGCGCTCACGAGTGCTCTCAGGACCCCTCTGAGACGACATCGTCGCTCCCTGACACGCTGCCCCTGGTCGGCAGGCAAACTGGGACATGGTGGCACCTCGGCGTCCACGTCCGCCGCCACGACCAGCGCCGCACACTCGGCACGCGCCGCGCCACCGAACCGGCACATCATTCGCGGCCAGCTGCATGATCCACACCTTGTCGTGCGGGATCCCTCTCTCGCGGACGGGCTGAGCCGCTTCCTTGACCTCGCCGGTGTCGGCCGCCACGTATTTGAACGCCGTCCGCCCCTCCCGCGCCAGCCCGGCGACGAGCACGCCCGAGCTCTGGAAGCCGAACTGAGCTGACCGAGCCCGCACCGGAGCGGTGGATGGGCCAGGAGAACGCCCACGTCCTTGCAGTCCGGACAGGGCGCCCTCCTGGGACACCTGTATGACTGATTCCCCTACCAGTCACGGCCACCCCGGGCCGTGTGCCACTCTCTCTCTCCCCCCGTTATGTTTTTCGCGGTCCTGCAATGGGGCCGCTGGCCTCCGGGCCCGGTATGACTGTGTCCCCTCTGTCGAACGAATGACCTGGGGGGTGGTGTCGCCGGGCCCGGGAGGTGCCGTCGGAGACGCTGATGAGAGACCCGGCCACCGCCCGGCCCGGCGCAATGCCGGGCAGTTCGCGGGCGGCAGGTCTGCATAACGTGGATGCGCGAGCACGGTGCCACCGCCGAGGCCGGCGCGGTCAACACCTCTGGAGTCGTGCGATGTTAGACACCGAAGACATAGGCGTCTTCCTCGGGTTGGACGTCGGCAAGACAGCCCACCATGGCCACGGGCTCACGCCGGCCGGGAAGAAGGTCTTCGACAAGCCGATGCCCAACAGCGAACCGAAGCTGCGGGCCGTGTTCGACAAACTCAAGGCCAAGTTCGGCACTGTCCTGGTGATCGTGGACCAGCCCGCCTCGATCGGCGCCCTGCCCCTGACCGTCGCCCGCGATGCGGACTGCGAGGTCGCCTACCTGCCCGGACTCGCGATGCGACGGATCGCCGACCTCTATCCGGGAGAGGCGAAAACCGACGCGAAGGACGCGGCCGTCATCGCGGACGCCGCCCGGACGATGCCTCACACTCTGCGGTCGCTGGAGCTGACCGACGAGATCACTGCCGAGCTCACGGTGCTGACCGGCTTCGACCAGGACCTCGCCGCCGAAGCCACCCGAACCTCCAACCGGATCCGCGGCCTGCTCACCCAGTTCCACCCCAGCCTTGAGCGCGTGCTCGGCCCGAGACTGGACCACGCCGCCGTCACCTGGCTCCTCGAGCGATACGGATCCCCGGCCGCACTACGGAAGGCCGGCCGTCGCAGACTCGTCGAGGTGATCCGGCCCAAGGCCCCTCGCATGGCCGCCCGGCTGATCGACGACGTCTTCACCGCACTCGACGAGCAGACCGTCGTGGTCCCGGGAACCGGCACCCTCGACGTGGTCATCCCGTCGCTGGCCCGCTCGCTGGCCGCGGTCCACGACCAGCGCCGGGCCCTGGAAGCCCAGATCAACAGTCTGCTGGAGGCTCACCCTCTTCACCAGGTCCTGACTTCGATGCCGGGAGTCGGAGTCAGGACCGCCGCCGTCCTGCTGGTCACCGTCGGCGACGGCACCAGCTTCGCCAGTGCCGCCCACCTCGCCTCCTACGCCGGCCTCGCCCCCACGACCAGGTCGTCGGGAACCTCGATTCATGGCGAGCACGCACCACGAGGAGGAAACAGACAGCTCAAACGCGCAATGTTCCTCTCCGCCTTCGCCTGCATGAACGCCGACCCGGCATCGCGCACCTACTACGACCGGCAAAGAGCCCGCGGCAAAACCCACACCCAGGCCCTCCTCCGACTCGCCCGCCAACGCATCAGCGTCCTGTTCGCCATGCTCCGCGACGGCACCTTCTACGAATCCCGGACCCCCGACGTCACTCTCGCCGCATGACCGCCCCAAACACCCGCATACCAGGCACCACGTCCTTGACGAAGGACATAGAGACACCCCCCCCCCCCGCACGGACGACCTTGGTCAGCCGGCAGGAGGCCGGCTGTCCCGCGGATGTGGCTTTCTTACGGGTCGTGGTGGTCGGCCAGGGCTATGTGCGTCTTCCGCTGGCGTTACGCGCCGCTCAGATGGCCATCGCGTGGTGGGGCTGACATTGATGCGCAACGGGCCGAGGACCTGGCCTGCGGCAGTTCGCCGGTCGAGGACATCACCGCGGCGCAGTTGGGGCCGCTGCTGCGTGACGGCACTTACCAACCCACCGCGACGCCGGACGACGCGGCCGGGTTCGACGTGGCGGTGATCGCGGGGCCGACGCACTGCACGACGAGGTGATCGCGGCCGGCCGGACCTTGGGCCGCTACCTGCACGAGGGGGCGTTGGTGGTACTGGAGTCCACCAGCTACCTGGGCACGACCCGGACCGTCCTGGGCTCGGTGCTCGAGGAGGTCTTCGGGCTGCGGATGGGGAGCCAGTTCGCCCTGGGTTTCAGTCCGGGTCCGGAACGAAGCCGCCGTCTTCTTCGCGCCCTTCCCGCCGCCCGTCTTCTTCGCCGCCTGCGCCCGCTTGGTCGCCTCGCGCTGCGCCTTGCCGGGCCGCTTCTTCGGCTGCTGCCCGCATGCCGCCCTCGCGGCCTTCTGTGCCGGGGTCTGTCCCGCGCGCAGATCGTAGAGGCCGACGCGACGCGGGCGGCATGCGCTACGCGTGCACCGGATGGCCGGGGCGGTGGCGCGCGGGTGCGGACCGGCGCGGGCGGTGCGCTGAGTTGCGCGCCATGGAACGCACCCCCCACCCAGTGGGGCGCACCGAGTGGACTCCGCTCGCAGTGCGCTCCGCGATGGCCTCCGTTGATGCCCGCGACGCCTACGTCATCGCCGAAACCGCCCGTCACCGCAGCGACTTACCGCCATCGAGGTGCCTGCCCAGCTGGCCGCCGATCTCGCGATGCTGACCGCGCGCCGGTCGTACCTGGTGGCCGAGCGACAACCAGCTGCGTGACGTGCTCACCGGTGTCTTCCGGGCGCTGGAGCGTGCTTTCGACTCCTCCGTCCACAAGGGCGCGCTCGTCTTGCCGACCGGCTACCAGACTCCTGCCGCCCTCAGCCGCCGTGGCCGGGCGAGGCTGACGGCCTGGCTGGCCAACCGCAGCGTGCGCGATGCCGACACCGTCGCGGCCACAGCGATCGCAGCTGCTGGGGCCCAGCAGACCGCACTGCCCGGAGAGGACGTCGCCGCGCAGATCTTGGACGACCTGGCCAGACTCTGGCCGGACGCGTCTCGACTGCCGCTCCCGGTCGGTGCTGCTCGATGGCGTACCTGTCGAGTCTTTGCCCGCCCATGCGATCGCCGACTCGCTCACCCTCGTTGAAGCGGAGGAGTAGATCGCCGACGCGACCGTCGCCGAGAACCTCCGGCAGGCCGCCCCGGGCGCGGACGACGACACGCTTCGGGCCGCAGCTCCGGAACAGCAGCCACCGCGACGGGCCCTGGGCGGTGCGCTCTCACAGGGGCAACGACGCCGCTCTGCCGGACCGGCACGAGAACCTGATCCCCTTCGCCCCCACCCATGTCCTGCGGCTGAAGCCCACTTTCCAGGCGGCGACCGTCGAGTAGTCCGGCAGATTTCACCGCGGCCTCGCGGCATCTTCCCTGGCCAGGCGCCCCATGCCGCGTGTCTGGACATATGGTGGGCTCGACAGCGTCGCCGTGAGGCCGTCTCCCGTGCGTGTGCAGCCGGTGCCTGTTCCGCCCGGGCGGGGCGTCACTTGCAGGTGCCGCTCCCGGAGTCGCTGTACTTCAGCGCCGTGGAGTCGAAGCCGGGGCCGGGCAGGACGGGTTTGTAGTCCCAGCTGTAACTGTGGGGCTTGAGGGTGAGCTTCATGACGCCGAAGGCGCCGGCCTGGGCGGTGACCACATTGGGGTTGTCGTAGTCGCCGGGCGAGCCGGCGAGGGTGTCGAGGGCCTCGCCGCCGGAGCCCACGATGAACTCCGGGATGCCGTGGGCCGGGTCGGACTGGCCGGCGGGGTTCATCGGGCGCAGCCGGGCGTACGCGTGCTCGTGACCGTTGAGGATGAGCGTGGCGTGGTGCTGGTAGAGGAGCTTCCACCACGCGTCGGTCGCTGCGCCCTCCGCGCCGCCGGCGCCCGGCGCGGACGCGGGCACCGTGGCGGTCGAGGCCGTCGTGGCGCTGAAGGTCGCCTGGTGCCAGTACGCGATCGTGCACGGACGGTTGTTGGCGGCCAGGTCGTTCGAGAGCCACTGGGTTTCCTGGCCGAGGAGGCCGTTGTCCGTCGTGGAGCAGTCGTGTGTGAAGGCGTCGGAGTCGCACTCGGCGTTGAGCGAGATGATGTGCCAATTGCCGAGGTCGTAGGAGTACCACCCCTGGTTGTCGGCGGTGTCGTCGCCGGCCTGGCCCTGGGTGTTCGGCGTGCCGGCCTGGTCGTGGCCGTTGAAGTAGCCGAAGTAGCCGGCGCCGTTCTGCCCCTTCTCGTCGTCGCCCTTCTTCGTGTACGGGTAGTACTCGTGGTTGCCGGGCGCCGGACGCTCCAGCATCTTCAGTCCTCCCCATGCCTGCTCGAAGGATTTCTCGAAGTCGGTCAGCTTGCCGACCTGGTACTGCTCGTCGCCCAGCAGTGCCACGGCATCGGGGTGCATGTCCGTGGCCTGCTTTGCGGTGGCGAACTCGGCGCTCATGCCGCCCAGGGTGGGGCTGCCGCACTTGAGCGACGCCGGGGTGGCGGCGTTCTCGTCGTCGTCGGGCTCGCAGGCGATGTCGCCGACAGCCGCCAGGGTGTACGAGGCCGCGCTGTGGTGGGCGTAGGGCCAGTGGTTGTCGCTCTGGTTCGCGGCGGCGACGGCGGTGCCGGTGACCGCGAGGACGGCCAGGCCGACAGCTGCAGAGGAGACCTTGGTGGCGCGTCTCATGTGCGTGTCCTTCCAACTTCGGGAGTGATCAGCGCACGTTAGACAGCCCATCCGGCGAGTTGGTACCAACACGTTCTGACGGCCGTGTGAACTCCGTGCGAACCTCGGTGACGCGTCTAGGGTCCGTACTCCAGCCGTAGATCGTGATCCTTACGGTTTCAGGCTGCCCGGAGCGTAGGCTGTCCGCTCCGCTTTCAGGGGCGGCAATGTCCGTGCGGCGAGGGTCCTTCAACGCTCCCGGTGCACGCCTTCAGCCCGTCGCGGACGACCGCGCGGGCGCGCTTCGCTGACTCCGGGTGGCCGTCCAGGTGCTCCAACATGCGGCAGGTGCCCACCAGGATCGCCGTCAGCTCCGGTACCTCCAGGTCCCGTCGCACCACGCCAGCCCGCTGGGCGCCATCGAGGAGCGCGATAAGCACCTGGCCCAGGGCACGTCCAGCCTCGGAGGTGGCGGCCCGGACATCGACTCCCGCGTCCGCGAGCGCCGCAGCGAAGGCATTCCTAACCGGAGACTGATCCAGCACCAGGTCGAAGAACGCGAAGAGAGCGTCCGTTGGGCCTATCTCGGCCGCCAAACGCCGTCCCTCCTCGGCCAGCCGTTCCAATCGCCGGACGAGCACCGCTTCCAACAGGGCTTCCTTGGTGGGGAAATGCCGGAACACGGTGGCGATTCCGACGTTCGCATGGCGGGCGATCTCCTCCGTGGACGCGCCGGTGCCCCGCGCGGTGAAGACCGCCTCAGCGACCTCCAGCAGCCGCGCGCGGTTTCGCCGTGCGTCGGCGCGCAAGGGCTTCGCGCCCGCGACGGGGGGAGTCTGATCAGTCGTCAAGTGGGCCTCACTATGCCTGGACAAACGGAGTCACGTATCCGTATCGTTCGGAAACGGAGTCACCTATCCGATTATAGGTGGCAGGGTCACGGAGGTCAGCCATGTCTGCACCAACTACGCCGCAGGAGATCTTCGGGCGGTTGATCGGTCTCATCTCTGCGGGCAAGTGGGGCGAACTCACTGAACTCTACGCGGAGGACGCCGAGGTGGAGATCGTCTTCTCGCCGGTTCCCCCACGCCGTATCCACGGCCGAGCCGAACTCCGTAAGCGCTTCGCCGCCCTGGAGGCCGCCGACGCGATCCGCCTGCGCGCCGAGAACATCCACGTCCACAAGACCGACGACCCCGAGGTCGTGATCGCGGAGTTCGACTACGAGGGCCTGTACCCCGACACCGGCCGCACCTTCCGTACCGCCAACATCCAGGTCCTGCGCATCAGGGACGGCTTGATCGTCGAGACCCGCGACTTCCACGACCACCTCACCTTCGCCGCAGCGGACGGACGCGCGAGCCAGTTGCTCGCCGCGCTGGACCAGCAAGGGTGACTGATGCATGACCAGAGGTCGGGCTGCTGCGAGAGCAGAAAGCATGTGGCCCGTGATCACGCTGGGGCGGCAGCCTGACGACGGTAATGGCTTGCTCGGGATCGGGCCTGGTGGCGGCGTCTCCAGTGGGACCAGCGGAGCCGGTGGGCCGTGTCGTGGACGTGCTGGGCGATGAGCATAATGAACAGACGTGCGATCTCGCTGCAGGTAAGCGGGCTCAGATCGCCCGGCACGGGATGGCGGGCGCCTTCGTCGGCGCGGACGACCGCTGCCCTGGTGGCTCGTGGCCGTCACCGTGATCGTCGGTGTCGCAGTGGCTGGTCTTCTCGCGCTGGTCCAGACTCTCGTGCCCCAGGAGTCCTAGCACAAGCGGGACGTGCTGCTGGCGTGGATGCGGCACCGCGAGCGCCGGGCCCGCAAACGGCCCCCGGCCCAGCAGCACCACACGGCACGGCTACGGCAATGAGCGCCCGCCTGGCAAACAGGGGGGACGTGCTCGTAGCGCCCGGCTGCCCGCCCAGCGTCAGCTGGCGAGATCGGGGGGCCGCGTCGGCACTTACGCCGGCGCCGAGAGTCCGCCGTGAAGCCGGGGACGCCGGCGGCTGAGCGCCGAGTACGCCACAGGTCCGCAGTTCCTCCACGTCGGGCAGACGGACTCAAGAGAGGGCGTCGAGCAGGTCGCCCTGGGCGGCGCGGATGCTGTGCGGGGCCTGAGGGCCAGCACCAAGTGTGCGGCGGGCAGTCACGCGGTCGAGGTACGGGGGCTGCTGCACCATCAGCCCCCTTCGCTCTGAATTCGCGTGATGGCCCGTGATCACCTTACGGACATCAGCCGGCCTCGTCGCCGTAGGTGAAGGGGTATGCGACCGTGTAGTCCTCCACGGGCCTGGCCATGTCCGCGGCGTACGCGGCTCGTGCCTGCCGGTCCGCGTCGCTGATGTCCGGATGCACGGCGGGTGCCTGGGGTGCTGGCCAGAGCTGGATGAGGTGTCTTTCCCCGTGATCGCCGATGCCCGGCTCGAGGTCGTCAACATGGCAGTAGAGGCGCATGTGGACCCAGCCGCCGCTGTCGGCAGCCTCAGGTGCTTCGAGGGGCGGTTGGTCTTCGGGCCATGCGTCCCAGAAGTCGCCCTGCCCGATGGTGGCGAGGCAGAGCGTGGGGGTATCGGCGAGCAGGCTCATCTCCTCCGCCGGCTCCCAGCCATCCCCGGGTTCGGTATCGGGGGGGCTGTCGTGCGTCTGGACGGTCATCTGCAGGGGGCCGGTGTCGGTGGTGGGCAGGACGACAGCGGTGGCCGGTGTGGCCGGGCCACAGCGCCATCCGAACGGCATCTCGGAGGGGAAGTCGTAGTCGTCGTCGAAGCCGATGAGGTAGCCGTGTTCGCCGAGGTCGACGGTGAAGCTCACTTCGCGGATCAGCATGGGGATCCTCCTTCCACGGAGAGAGTGCCCCGCTCCCGGAGAGGTCGGGAGTGGGGCACCTGGGCCGGCGTGAGTTTAGGCGCGGTTAGTACTCCAGTGCGGTTTCGCGATCTAGGTGGATGAGGGCGCGGAGAGTCGCCGTCGGTAGTGGCTGCGGCGCGCTGAGGCCTGGTGGCTTCTGCGCCGGTGCGACCACTGCAGGAGCCTGCTGAGGGAGCTGGGGGGTGGGCTCAGCAGAGCGTCGACCAGGCGGCGGATCTCCGGGACGGTCAGGTCGAACGGTTCCCCGCTGCGGGCGGCGCGGTTCGGGTCCGCTGGTCTGCTCGGCCTCGCGTCGTCCACTGCGACGGCGAGGAACGCGAGGGCGAGCATGGCCAAGGTGATGTGCCGGTGCCAGGCGGTCCAGTTACGGACTTGGTAGTGGTCCAGGCCGACCTGGCCCTTGGCCGCCTGGAAGCACTCCTCGATGCTCCAGCGGGCCCCGGCGACCCGCACCAGCTCCGGAAGCGGCACGTTCCTTGGTGACCAGCAGACGTAGAAGGCGAGCTCACCAGTGGTGGGGTTGCGGCGGACGAGCAGGTGACGATGTTCGTCGGTTCCGGTGTGCACCCAGGCCCAGTCGTAGTAGCGCGGGCCCTTGGCACCGGAGCCGGCGCTGTGCCGGTGCCAGGCAGCGGCGGGCAGCCGGCGCGCGGCTTCGTCCGCGCGGATCGCGGTGCGGCCGGAGCTGATCCGGACCCTGGTCGCGCAGGAGACCGCCAGCACGTAGCCGACCCTGCGGGCCTCCAGGCCGGCTCGCAGGCTGGGGTCTTGCCCGTAGGCCTCGTCTCCGGTCACCCACGACGCGGCCGCTCCGGCGTCGAGGGCCGCCGCGATCATCTGGAGAGCCAGGCGGGGCTTGGTCACGAACACGACCTCTGCCGGAACACCGGCCAGGCGGCGCCGCTCGGGATCCTGGCACCAGGTCTGCTCAGGTAGGTAGAGCTGACGGCCCATCAACGCCCGTCCCCTGCTGGAGGCGTAGGCGAGGAAGACCCCGACTCGGCTGTTCTCGATCCGGTCGGCGGTGCCGGTGTACTGCCGCTGGACGCCCGCGGAGGCGCGGCCCTTCTCCAAGAAGCCCGTCTCGTCCACGACCAGGATGCCGTCGTCGGCGCCGAGGTGGTCGACGACGCAGCGGCGGACCTGGTCGCGCAGCGCGTCCGCGCGTCCCAGCGGGCAGTGCGGAGCAGTCGCTGCATCGCTCCGGGCCGGGCGTCCCCGGCGTGCTCGGCCAGCCGCCAGCAGTTCTTTCGCTCGGTGCCGGACAGCAGTCCAAGCAGGTAGGCGCGGGCAGCCGCACGCGGTTCCACCCGGCCGAACAGGCCGACGATGCGGGCCATGGCCTGGTCGAACAACTCCCGCCAGCGGACAGGGCCTTCGCCATGGCCCGCGGCCACCGCACGATCTTCAAGAGTCCACACAACCCTTGATCATCTCGCGGTGGCGCACCCGTCAGGCGTCGTAATCCTCGCCGTCGTCGCCCTGGACCCGGGTGTCCAGCACCCTCGCCATCTGGCACATCTTGGCGAGCCGCACGTCGCTCGGATGCTTGGCCGCGATCCGCCCATCCCGCCAGTACAGAGCCCCTCCGGGCTCCGTCTCCTCCGGGCTCACCACCAGCTCGGCGATCCATCGCCGCTCTCCGGGCCAGCCACCGTCAGGAATGACCATCACCAGGTCGGGATCGGCATGGTTCCATGATCGTCCGCCGCTGTACGTCATCGGGGGTTCTTGAGGATGCCGCTTGGGCTATGTGTCGAGTGCCCGAAACATGAGGGCCGGCGCCCCAACCCGGTCGCCGGAGTCGCGGGGGATAATCTGCCCTCTGGCCTGCGGCGATGATGGGGCGGGCGGTTACTGACGTCAGTGGGTCCGTCGCGGATTCTTCGAAGACAGAGGAGGCCGGATGCACTCGCTGGGTGCCAGGCTCAGCACTGCCCGGGCACGTGCTTTCGTGGGGCGTGAGATCGAACTGGACTGCTTCGGCAAAGCCCTGCGTGGGGACGTCGATGCGCCGTTCGTGTTCTGGCTGTTCGGGCCGGGCGGGATCGGGAAGTCGGCTTTGCTGCGGCGTCTTGGGGATCAGGCGCGGGCCGAGGGGCGGGTGCTGGTCGAGTTGGACGGCCGGTTCCTGGGACGAGACCCGGCGGACTTTGAGGATGCGGCGGACGCGTTCGTGAGCGTCCCGGGAACGGTGCTGTTCATCGACTCGTTCGAGCAATGCCAGTGGCTGGAGAGCCGTCTGTGGCAGCGTTTCCTGCCGCGGGCCGCTCCAGGGGCACTGGTGGTGTTGGCCGGGCGCCTCGCTCCGCTGCCGCAGTGGACAGCCGATCCGGCGTGGGCAGGCCTGCTGCAGGTCCGGGAGCTGCGGCCGCTCAGCGGTGGCGAGGCCGGGGCGTTGCTGGAGGCGGCATCGGTGCGGCCGGAGCGGCGGGACGCTGTGCTGCGTTTTGCTGGGGGCAATCCCCTGGCGTTGACCCTGGCGGCCGCAGCCGACTCCGCTGGGCGGGTGGGCAGTGAGTGGACCCCATCTGCCGAGGTGCTCCGCACGTTGGTGGCCGGACTGGTCGGAGAGGTCCCCTCAGCGGCTCATCGGCGAGCCCTTGAGGTGGCAGCGCAGGCTCACTCGACGACCGAGGAATTGCTCGCGGCAGTGCTCGCCGAGCAGGACGCGTCGGGGTTGTTCCAGTGGTTGCGTGAGCTGCCGTTCGTCGAATCGACGCCCTTGGGGCTGTATCCGCACGACGCTGCGCGGGAGACGTTGATGGCCGACCTGCGATGGCGGGCGCCCACCACGTTCCAGGCGATGCGGCAGCGTCTGGCGGAGGAGTACTTGGGTCTGTTGCGCGAGGCACGGCCGGAGCGGGTGCGGGCGGTCACCGGCGATCTGTTCTACCTGTTCCGGGACGTCCAGAAGTTGCAGCGGACGAGGGTGTGGGTCAGCGCCGAGGAAGACCTGTACGAGGATGTGCTTGAAATCGAGGCCACGGCCTGGTGCTGTCCATGGCCGAGCAGGCTGAGGGGCCACAATCGGCCGAGCTGGTGCGTTACTGGCTGACGCGGCAACCGCAGGGCTTCAGCGTTTTCCGGCTGATCTCCAGCGGGCGCATCGTCGCGTTCACCACGCGCCTGGTTCTGCCGGCCCCGCCGGACTTCACCGACACCGACACCGATCCGGTCGTGGCTGCGGCGTGGCGGTACAGCCAGGAGACCGCGCCGGTGAGGCCGGGCGAGCACATCGCCATGACCCGGTTCTCGATATATCCCGACCGCTACCAAGTTCCTTCCCGAGTCATCGACTTGAGCAACTCCAGGGTTCAGGCGGAAGCTATGCGGGCACGCGGGCGCGCGCACGGCTTCCTCGTCTACCACGACCACACGGCCTGGGCGGACCGGCTGCAGGGCGTCCTGGCCGATTCCGGCGTCCGCTGCGATGTCGGCGGCCGCGAGTACGGGCTGTTCACCATCGACTGGCGCAAGATCCCGGTGGAGAAGTGGATTCGGCACCTGATCGACGCCACCGAGATGCCGCCCCTGTCAGGCCCGTCCGGAACACCGCGCCCGGCCTTCGACCAGGCCGTCCGCGAGGCACTGCAACTGTGGCGGGACCCCGGCGCGTTCGCCGCCTGCGCCCTGCTGCGCACCCGCCTGGTGGCCGACTGCGACAACCCGGCGCAGGACCTGAAAGAGCTGCTGCAAGAGGCAGTTGAGGCGCTGGCCGGCGACCCGCGCGGTGTGCGGGCCAAGGAGGCCCTGGCGACCGCGTTCTTCTCGGGTGCGCCGACGCAGGAAGCCGCGGCGCGGCGTCTGGGCCTTCCCTACGGCACGTTCCGGCGGCACATGCGGCAGGGTCTGGACCTGCTGTGCGCGTCGCTGTGGGAGAGGGAGCTGTACGGCACGAACTGAGTCCTCCGGTGCTGGCCAAGTGGACAGGCGTGGACAGCGACGGACAGCGCCGGGGCTTGGAAGTGGACAGCCGATGGGGCCAGGCTATGAGTCATGAACCCCACCGGCTGCAAGCCACGACGATCCCGCCCCGGCGACCCAGGGCGGGCACCGCCCGACCGTGAGCCTCACCGGCCGCTGACTCCGAGGGCCCGGGTTGACTCCGCAAAGTGTGAGTGGTTGAGTACTCACATGAAGAGCGAACGATCCCGCCAGTTGTCCACCGCCGAGGAGCGCCGCGAGACGGTGCTGCGCACCGCCATCGGCGCCTTCGCCGCCCGCGGCTACTGGGGCACCACCACGACCGAGGTGGCCAAGGCGGCGGGCATCTCGCAGGCCTACGTCTACCGGCTGTTCCCGAGCAAGGAACTGCTGTTCACGGCGGTGGTCGAGCACTGCTTCGTGCAGGTGAGGGCAGCCCTGGAGCAAGCCGCCGCCGACGCCACCGGCAGCTCCTCCGAGGTGGTCCTCAAGGCCATGGGCGAGGCGTACGCCCGGCTGATCAGCGACAACGACCTGATGCTGATCCAGCTCCACGCCCAGGCGGCGGCGGTGTCCGAGCCGGCCGTGCGCGAGGCCGTGCGGCAGGGCTACGCCCGGCTGGTGGAGTACGTGCGCGGCTCCTCGGGCGGCAGCGAGCAGCAGGTCCAGGAGTTCTTCGCACTGGGCATGCTGTGCCATCTGATCGTCTCCATGGGGGCCGAAGAGGTGGACGCCCCCTGGACCAGGACGCTTTCGGCCGGCATCAGGCACTACTGAGCCGGGCGCGACGGCGCGACCGGACCATCGGCGGGGCCCCAGAGCCCCGCCTCCTTTTGACCCGCAGATGTGAGTGGTTAACCACACAAGGAGTGTCTTCGTGAAGACCACTGGCACCACCCGCAGCCCTGGAGCCGCTCTCGCGGCGCTGGCCGGGGCGCAGTTCACCGTCATGCTGGCCACCTCGATCGTGAACGTGGCGCTGCCGCAGATCCGGTCGGGCGTGGGCCTGTCGGACGGGGCGACCACCTGGGTGGTCAACGCCTACGGCCTGGCCTTCGGAGCCCTGCTGCTGGCGGGGGGCCGGGCGGCGGACCTGCTGGGCCGACGGCGGATCCTGCTGGCGGGTCTCGGGGTCTTCGCCGCGTCCTCGCTGGCCGCGGGGCTCGCCGCCTCGTCCGCAGCACTGATCGCGGCCCGGGCGGTGCAGGGCTTGGGGGCGGCGGCGATCGCCCCCGCAGCACTGGCCCTGGTGATGGAAGTGTTCCCTGCGGGCCCCGCTCGCGGGAAGGCGCTCGGCGTGTGGGGCGCGGTATCCGGTGCGGGAGGCGCGGCCGGAGTCCTCCTCGGCGGCGTGCTCACCCAGGCATGGGGCTGGCCGTGGATCTTCTACACGGTCGCGATCGGCGCCGCCATGGTCTTGGCCGCCGCCTCCGCCACCGTACCGAAGGTGCCCGCCCAGGCGACCGGACGCTTCGACGCCCTCGGCACCGCCACCGTGACCCTCGCCCTCACCGCCCTGGTGTGGGGTCTGACCACTGCACGCCGCACCGGCTGGGGTGATTCCTTCGTCCTGGGGAGCTTCGCCGTCGCCGCCGCACTGCTGACCGCCTTCGTCCTGGTCGAGCGCCGCCACCCGCACCCGCTGCTGCCGCCCCACCTGTTCCAGACAGGCCGGGTCGCCACCGGCAACGCGCTGATGGCGCTGCTGGGATCGGTGTGGATCGCCCTGTTCTTCTTCCTGCCGCTCTACCAGCAGCAGGTCCTCGGCGACAGCCCGCTGACCACCGGGCTCGGCCAGCTCCCCCTCGCCTTCGCCAACATGCTCGGTTCCACCCTCGCACCACGGATCTCACGCCGCATCGGCGCCACCGCCACGGTCACCGGCGCACTGCTGGCCGAGGCAGCCGGACTGCTATGGCTGTCCGGGCTCAACCCCCACGGCAGCTACGCCGTCGACGTCCTGGGCCCCAGCATCCTGATCGGCCTCGGCCTGAGCATCGCCTTCGTCCAGCTGACCGCCCTGTCCGTCGAGGGCATCCCCGCCCAGGACGCAGGACTGGCCGGCGGCCTGGTCAACACCACCCGCCAGGTCGGCGGCGCCATCGGCCTGGCCGTCCTGGTCACCCTCGCCGGCACCGCCACCACCCACGCGGCCACCCACCAACCGCACCTGGAAGCACTGACCGCCGGCTACCGCACCGCCTTCGCCATCAGCTCCGCGGTCCTGGCCGCCACCGCCGCCCTCGCACTCGGGCTGTCCCGCCAACGCACCCCCGCCGCCCCGGCGCCCGACCAGCCCGTCCCGCAGCCCGCGGCCCATCACTGACCCACCGCCCCCAGCCCCTGACACCACGTCAACCGAAAGAAACCACTGCCATGTTCACCATCGATGAGACCGCTCCCGTCATCGTCCGTCTGTCCACCGTCATCGACGCCCCCCTGGAGCGCATCTGGGCCCTGCACACCGACATCGACACCTGGGCCCGGTGGAACGCGGACGTCGACCAGGCCGAGCTCGACGGCCCCCTCCTGCCCGGCAACTCCTTCCGCTGGAAGACCCACGGCCTGGACATCACCTCCACCATCCGCGAGATCGTCCCCGGACGGCGCCTGGTCTGGGGCGGCCCCGCCAACGGCATCGAAGGCGTCCACGTGTGGACCTTCGAGCAGACCGGCAGCCAGGTCACCGTCCACACCGAGGAGTCCTGGAGCGGCGCCCCCGTCGACGCCGCCGCCGACCAGCTCCACCAGGCCCTGCAGCAGTCCCTGACCACCTGGCTCGCCAGCCTCAAGGCCCGCGCCGAGCAGAGCGACTGACACCCGCCTCAGCTCCTGCCCACACCGCATCCACGAAGCGAGGTTCCTGCCATGACCGCCGACAAGCCCTACCTCACCGGCCACTACACGCCCGCCGTCGACGAGATCACCGCCACCGACCTGACCGTCGAAGGCACCCTCCCGCCGGAACTGACCGGCCGCCTGATCCGCAACAGCCACAACCCCAAGCCCGGCGTCACCCCCGGCCACTGGTTCAAGGGCAGCGGCATGGTCCACGGCATCCGGCTGCGCGAAGGCCGCGCCGAGTGGTACCGCAACCGCTGGGTCCGCACCCCCGCCCTCGACGGCGCCCCCTACATGACCGACCACGGACCCGACCTGACCGCCAGCACCGCCGGCACCCACGTCATCGAGCACGCCGGCCGCCTGCTCGCCCTCTGCGAGGCCAACTTCCCCTTCGAACTCACCCCCGAACTCGACGCCGTCGGCGCCTTCGACTTCAACGGCAAGCTGCGCAGCGCCATGACCGCGCACCCGAAGACGGACCCGGTCACCGGCGAGCTGCACTTCTTCGGCTCCTCCCCATTCCCGCCCCACCTGATCTACTACGTCGCCGACACCAAGGGGCAGATCACGCACAGCGCCGAGATCCCCGGAGCGACCGCCTCCCTCAAGCACGACTTCGCGATCACCCGCCACTATGTGGTCTTCGTCGAGGGCACCGTCACCTTCGACCCCACCGAGCACTCCGGCATCCCGTACGGCTGGAACGACGACCAGCCGGCCCGGATCGGCGTCATGCCCCGCGGCGAGGAGGGCGCCGGGAAGATCCGCTGGTTCTCCATCGAGCCGGGCAACATGCTCCACGCCGCCAACGCCTACGAGGACGGCCAGGGCCGGATCGTCCTGGAGGGCCCCACCGTCGACCGGGAAGGCTTCCAGCTCTCCTGGAACTGGTGGGTCGGCGCCCCCGGCCGCGGCACCGAGCCCAACACCCGCTCCTACACCCGCCGCTGGACCATCGACCTCGAAGCGAGCAGCGTCGACGAGCAGATCATCGACGACCTCGCCGTCGAATTCCCGACCCTCAACGACGACTTCCTCGGCGCCGAGAACCGCTACCAGTACGCCGTCTCCTTCCCCGACCAGCAGGGCTTCGGCGGCTACGGCGTCGTCAAGTACGACCGCACCACCGGCGCCCGCCGCATCCATCAGGTCGGCGACGCCCGCCTGCCCAGCGAGGCCGTCTTCGTCCCCACCGCCGGAGCCACCCGCGAAGACGACGGCTACCTGCTCACCGTCGTCTCCGACCTCAAGCAGGACGCCTCCCAACTCCTGGTCCTGGACGCCTCCGGCCTCGACAAGATCGCCACCGTCCACCTCCCGCGCCGCGTCACCGCCGGCATCCACGGCTCCTGGATCCCCGACAGCGCGCCACACAACTGACCCACCCCTGCGGCGGGGCGGACCCACCCCGCCGCCGGCAAGCCCCCGACCGACCCACCTCCACACAAGGACCTGACCATGCACATCCTCACCGCCACCAAGTTCCTCGCCGCCACCACCGGCGCCCTCCTCCTCGCCACCGGCACCGCCTACGCCCTCAGCGACGACCAGCCGGCTGTCTCCTCCAGCCAGTCGCTGACCTGCGACGGCGTCCACCCCGACGAGTCCGCACCCGTGATCACCCGCAAGAGCATCGTGATCCACGCACCGCTGAAGACCGTCTGGAAGGTGCAGACGGACGTCGAGAACTGGCCTGCCTGGCAGCCCAATGTCACGTCGCTGGTGAAGGACACCCCTGGCGCTCTGCGGTCCGGGTCGGTGTTCCACTGGGCCACCGAGGGCCTGGACATCACCTCCACCGTCAAGAAGGTCGAACACGACAAGTGCCTGGCCTGGGGCGGCCCCGCCCAGGGCATCGACGCCATCCACGTGTGGACGTTCACCCCGACCGCAGACGGCGTGCTCGTGCGCACCGAGGAGTCGTGGACCGGCGCCCCGGTCGTGGCCAACACCGCCTACCTGCAGGCGGCCCTGGACAACTCCCTCCAGAACTGGGTCAACAACCTCAAGCATGAGGCCGAGGCCCAGGCCGCCAAGTAACCCCCCTGCCCCAGCCTCCGGAGCCCTCACCAGCTCCGGAGGCGCCCATTGCCGGAGAGGGCCACCATGTCGTTCGACAGCGCGCTCCTCACGATCCACGTCGTCGCCGCCCTCGTAATGCTCGCCAGCCTCTCCCTCGACTGGATCGGCGTCCTACGGCTCCGACGGACCAGCGCGCTTCCCCACGCCCCTGAAGGCGTCACCACCCTCGAACGGTCGGCGCTTTTCGGCGCCTGGGCCCGCCTGATCACCCTGGCCGCCGGACTCTGGCTCGCCATCGACGCCGGCCACTGGACCGGCTGGATCATCGCCGGACTCGCCGCATGGACCGTCCTCGTCCTCCTCGGCGAACCCCTGACCGGCAACGACCTGCGCACCATGGCCAAAGCCACGAGCAAGAGCGACGCCCTGCCCCCCCAAACTCACGGCCGAGATCCACCACCCGCGCCTGTAAGTCCTCCGTCCACACCCGCACCGGAGTGGTAGCCAGCGTCCTCACCGACATGCTCGCCAAGCGAGATACGGACCTCGCCCTCACCCTTCTGGCCGCCCAAAACCTCACCGGCACCCTCACCGCACGACTGACCCGCAACCGCCGACCCGAGCCAAGCCCGTGAGCCGGGCGTAACCGCCACAGGCCCCCGCCCGGAACCCCCGACCGGGAAGGGGAACACGCGCACTCCCTGCAGACGATGCGCACCCAGCCCCGCCCGCCCCTGCGAGCGGGGCTCACCGACTTGGAGGACCCGTCATCACCAGCGCCCACAACATTCGCCAGCGCACCCTGCGATGACTTCCTGTAAGAAGTCCGAACCGTCGCGCACCAGCCCCTCACACAACACGGCACCCCACGGGCTGGCCCTGCGCGCCGTCGCCCGAGACATAGGAATGGCCCCGTTCGCGGTCCACCGGTACTTCACCAGTCGCGAGGCTCCCCTGAGCACGAAACCACACTGGAGTATTAGGCGAGCACGTAGAAGGAATCACCGTCCATGACGTGCATCTGGCCGCGCCAGGCGGTGATGCGTCCACCCTGGGACTTGTTCTCCTGGACCTTCACCCAGGTGATCTCGCGCTGCTTGGCGGGACGCCTTCATGGGAGGGGCGAAGGGATACTCGTCGCTTCTTGTTGATCATCCAGTGCAGCGGCTTGCCGCCGTTGGGGTCGCCGTAGTGGCCGCCGTTGGCGCGGAGTTTGCGGATGCCCGCGTCGATGCGGGCCAGGCCCACCATGCTCACGCCGGTAAGAACGTCCGGAACGGCGCAGCCGGCGTGGCTGGCCTTGCTGCTGCCGTAGTAGTCGTCGCAGCGGTAGACGGCCGAGTTGTAGGTGACGCTGCCCGGGCTGTAGCCGGGCTTGGTGAAGGTGTAGGCGTACGTGGCCTTCGCGTTGGGGTCGATCTTCTTCGGCGCGATGCTGATCGCGTAGCCGACGGTGCCGTCGGCCGTGTTGCTGCTGAGGATGTGGCCCTGCGGGAAGTGAAGCGTGGCCTTGGTGCCGCCTGCGGTAGCGGCGGTGATGTGGACGGCGACACCGCTGCCCGCGCGGGTGGTCCACGCCTTGGAGACGTGGAACTTCTCCGACCAGTTCGCGGAGTTCGCCTTCTGACACCCGCTCCGACGGCGAACACGATCAGTCCGCGTACCGCGATGAGCACGGGACGGCAGAGGCGGAGCTGCGCGCGGTCGAGTTCGGGCACCGCGCCGGTGTCGGCTTCGGCCGGCTGTTCCTGTCCCCCTCCTTCCGCGACACGATCAACGCTGCCGAGGGGCCAACACGGCGAACCCAAGTCGCGCCGCCGGCGGACACGGCGCGCGGCATGTGGCTGGCCCTCGACGGCCTGTACCCCGGGCTGGTGCGCCACTTCGGGGCCAAGCACCTTGCGATCGGCGCGCCCGAGTGCGGATCGGGGGTACGCGTGCGAGCCGTCGGCTCCCGCCAGTGGGACGTTGGGACCTACGGCCCCCGGGACATCTGGGCGGAGATCCAGGACGCCGCCGCCCGCTGGCGGGCGGCCGGCGAACCGGCTGCCTACCGGGTCCCCTTCGACACCGACGTCCAACGGGTCACTAGCCCGAACGGCGCCCTGACCTGGCAGCTCCCCCTGGTGTTCTCAGTGCCGGGACCACCCAACACAACGTAGGCCCGGCCGCTCCTGGAGAACCCAACTCTGGCTTTGAACTGCAGTTTTCGGGGGCCGGACAGATCGGTGACGAAGCAGCCGACCGCGTGCCCTGCGCGTCCAGAGCAGCTTCGTACGCGAATTGTTCGCTATCCGTGCGCTGCCATGAAATGACCACCTGCCCATGGCACCTCAGCGGGGCGGCGGCTGACTGGTCCGGCCGCTGCCGCCGGCCCCACACCGACGCAGCCCCTGAGCACGTCTCACGCGATCCTCCCCGCGTCGGCCTCGGACGCCGTTTTGGTCGCGGCGACCACGCCGACGCCCCTCCCCGACTACCGGCGGGCGCAGGGAGCCGGCCGTACGCCCACGGCTTCCGGTGAGCAGGGCCGCGCACTCGCTGGAGTCAGTTGGCCCAGGCGCGCTCCAGTTGGGTGCGGAAGGTGGCGGGCTCCCGCCCGATCAGCCCGGCCAGCGTCGAGTCGACAGCGGTGAACTCGCCGTTGCGCGCTGCGGCGAAGATGCTCAGCATCAGGTCGGCGATCGGCCCCGGAGTGCCGTGCGCCAGGACCTGCTCACGGAAGGCGCCGTCGGGGACGACGGTGCGGGTGAAGGGCCGTCCGGTGGTCTGGGACGCGATCTCGGCGACGGTGGCGAAGTCGAGCGCCGCCGGGCCGGTGAGCGGCGGGGTCGGCCCCTCGAAGCGGGCCTCTCCGGCGAGGATCACCGCGGTGGCCTCGGCGAGGTCGTCATGGCCGGTCCAAGCGACGGGACCGTCGGCGGGGAGGGCGATGTCGCCGGTGTGGCGGGCGGATTCCAGGAACTGCAGGGCGCTGGACGCGTAGAAGCCGTTGCGCAGCGCGGTCCAGGGCAGGCCGGTGGCGCGCAGCAGGTCCTCGGTCTGGGCGTGGTCGCGGCACGCCTGGAAGCGGGAGTCGCGGGCGGCGCCCATCTGGCTGGTGTAGAGGATGCGATCGACGCCGACCTGTACGGCGGCGTCGATGGCGGCGCGATGGCCGCTGACGCACTCTTGGCCCGTGCGGTCGAGGGAGACGAGAAGCAGTTGCTCGGCGCCTTCGAAGGAATGCGCGAGCGAGGCGGGGTCGTCGAAGTTGCCCTGCCGGACGCGGACGCCGCGGTCGGCGAGGTCCTGGGCCTTGCGGGGGTCGCGGACGCTGACCCCGACGCGGTCGGCGGGGACGCGGTGCACGAGGCGCTCGACGATGCGGCGGCCGAGTTTCCCGGTGGCTCCGGTCACGATGATCATGGGGTTCTCCCAACGTTGTTTCCAATGGAATCATTCAAACGTTAACACCGAAAGTTCCAGCGGAATCAAATTTTTGGTATCATCGATTCATGGCTACGCGTGAGTCCCCCGACAGCCCTCGGCGCCGCATCGTCGATGCGGCCGTCGCGCTCTTGGAGAACGGCGGCCCTGACGCGGTGAGCACCCGCGCGGTCGCCGCCGCGGCCGGCATGCAGCCGCCGGCGATCTACCGCCTCTTCGGCGACAAGGAGGGGCTCCTCGAGGCCGTCGCCGAGCACGGCTACGCGCAGTTCCTGGAGAGAAAGCGCGCCCAGCTCGACCCCGCCCCGCTGGATCCGGTACAGGAGTTGCGCTGCGGCTGGGACATGGTGGTCGAGTTCGGGGTCTCACGCCCCGAGTTGTTCGCGGTGATGAACCGGGCCACTGGCCGGGGATCGGACGCGGCACACCGCGCGGGCCTGGAGATACTCCAGGGGCGGGTGCGCCGGCTGGCGGCGGGGGGCTGGCTGCGGGTCGACGAGGAACTGGCCGCCCAGATCATCCGGGCAACCGGGCTGGGCGCGGTCACCACCTGGCACTCCACCCCTGCGGACCGCCGTGATCCGGAACTGCTGACCGTCCTGCGCGAGTCCATGGTCGCGGCGGTCACCCGCGCCGAGCCGGCGGTCCCCGCCGCGGAGTCCGGTCCCGCCGCGGCGGCCCGCGCGCTGCGTGCCGCCCTCCCGGACGACGCCGATGTCCTGAGCGACGCCGAGCAGCGCCTCCTGCGTGAGTGGCTCACGCGCCTCGCGGCGGACGGTGGCGCGCCGCCCGTCTGACCTCCTGTCAGGCCCTCGTACAGGTCGTCACCTCCGTCGGCCTGCGCCTGCCCGTCGACGGGGCGGCAGCCACGGCGGGGCGGAGGCGGACACGATCGTCGCACCGGGCGTCGACGCGCTGGTCAACCGGGCCGCCTCCGCCGGGCTGACCGAGGCGATGCGGCTCCTGCACGGGTGCACTGGGCATCGGGGTGGGTATGGGCGAGCAGCCGGACGTGTTGCCGGCGGGGTCACGTCGAAGGCGGCGCGGACCCCGGGGAGCGGGAGCCCGGAGACGACGCGCCGCACCTTCGTGGCCCGGCTGGGGGTCTCAGCGACCGGCTACCGGGCCCGGTTCGCCGCCACCCGAGTAACGACAAGGGCCGGATCAGGCCTCGACCTCACGCAGATCACCGGGCGGCAGCGGGCCGAGATGGTGGCCGCGCAGCCGCGCCCCAACTTCGAGAACCGCATCCTGAAGGGGCCGGCGGAGCGAGGCCGCCGGGGTGACGCTGACGCTTCGCCATGCGCCCGGTCACCCCTGAGCGGACCGGACCGAGTTCACCTCGGCCCGACACACCTGGCGGTTCAGGGGCGGCGCCCGTCGTCGTCGAGGCTGGGACCGGTCCGCGAGCGGAACGTGCGGCGGTAGGCGTCCGGAGGCACGCCGACCGTGCGGTTGAAGTGCCGGCGCAACGTCGTGGCGGTGCCCATGCCGGTGGCCGCCGCGATGGTGTCGACGCTGTCGCCGGTGATCTCCAGCAACTCCTGTGCGCGGCGTATGCGTTGCGTCAGCAGCCACTGCAGAGGGGTGGTGCCGGTCGCGGCCCTGAAGTGGCGGCCCAGGTTGCGTGAGCTCATCCGCGCCTGGCGTGCCAGGTCCTCGACGGTCAGCGGCTGGTCGAGGCGTTGCAGGACCCAGGGAAGCAGTTCGGCGAGGGGGTGGTTCGCCGGGGCGGGCACCGGGGTGGTGACGAACTGGGCCTGTCCGCCGTGCCGGTGCGGCGGTACGACCATGCGGCGGGCGGTGATGTTGGCGACGGACGAGCCGTGGTCCAGGCGGACGAGGTGCAGGCACAGATCCATGGCGGCGGCCTTGCCCGCGGACGTGAGGACGCGGCCGTTGTCCACATAGAGGACGTCCGGGTCCACCGTCACGCGGGGGTAGCGGGCGGCCAGGATGTCGGTGTGCGCCCAGTGGGTCGTCGCGCGGAGCCCGTCCAGCAGGCCGGCGGCGGCCAGCACGAACGCGCCCGTGCACAGGGAGGCCACGCGTGCACCCGCTTCGTGGGCCGCCCGTACCGCGGCGACCAGTTCGGCGGGGGGATCGACGTCGACGTCGGCCCAACCCGGGACGATCACGGTGTCGGCGTACGGGAGTTGGTCGAGGCCGTGGTCGGGCTCCAGCCCGAACCGGCCGGCCCGCACGGCGCCCGGCCCGCACAGGGCCACGTCGTACCAGGGGCCCGTGACGCCGTCAGGGGCGGAGCCGAAGATCTCGTACGCCAGGGACAGCTCGAAGTGCAGCATTCCGTCGGTGACGGCAAGCGCGACTGTACTCACGTCCGGAATTGTACGGGGCATGTCGTTCCGGACACTCGTGCGGGGTGCCGGTCCCCGTCAGGATGACTGCGACGGATCGAAGTGGATCATTCGAGCGCATTCGAGCGAAGGAAGCACTCATGACAACGGGGCTTGTGGTCACGGTCTACGGCGCGTACGGGCACACCGGGCGCTTTGTGGTGGCGCAGTTGCGGGATCGCGGGTACGTCCCGGTCCTCTCCGGCCGCGACGCCGGAAAGCTGAAGGAGCTGTCGGCGGAATACGGGAACGAGCCGGACGTGCGTCCGGCGTCGGTCACCGACCCGGCCTCGCTCGACCGCGCACTGGCCGGCGCGGCAGCCGTGATCAACTGCGCCGGACCCTTCGCCGCGACGGCCGCCCCCGTCATCGAGGCGGCACTGCGCGCCCGGGTCCCGTACGTGGACGTGGCGGCTGAGATCGAGGCCAACGTCGACACGTTCGCGCACTTCGCGGACCGCGCCCACGCCGTGGGAACGACCGTCGTACCCGCGATGGCCTTCTACGGGGGCCTCGGCGACCTGCTGATCACGGCCGCGATGGGCGACTGGGAGAAGGCCGACGAGGCGCACGTCGCCTACGGGTTGAACCACTGGCACCCCACCGCCGGGACGCGTGCCGCGGGCGCGGTCTCCCGGCAGCGGCGCGGCGGCCGGGGAGTCCGTTACACCAACGGGCAGTTGGAGTACCACCGGGACGAACCGGCCTCCCTGCACTGGCCCTTCCCCGACCCGATGGGCCCACGTGCCGTCATCGGGGAGTTCACGATGGCTGACGTGGTCACCGTCCCCAGCCACCTGCACATCCCCGAGGTGCGCACCTACATGACCGTCGAAGCGGCCCGAGACATAGCGGCCCCCGACACCCCGGCACCGACCGCGGCCGACGAGCACGGGCGCTCCGCCCAGACCTTCCTCGTCGACGCCGTCGTGCGCTCCGGGAGCCGCGAGCGGCGAGCCGTCGCGAAGGGCCGGGACATCTACGCCGTCACCGCGCCGCTCGCGGTGGAAGCGACCGACCGTCTCCTCACCGGTCGGACCAGGGCGGCCGGAGTCGGTTCGGCCGGTGAGATCTTCGACGCCCCCGACTTCCTCCGCGCACTGTCCCCGCACATCGAGGTGCGGCTGTGGGTGTAGGGGGCGGGCCACCGACATACCGAGGCGCCCCGCCGCGTGAGCGTGAAGTAGGCACGAGCCGGGGCTCCAGTGACACTTCGAACCAGCGCTCCCGCTGCTGAACACCGGAACGGCAGGCGCGCGTATCGCCGTGCTGCCGGCCGGTTCGGAGGCGTCCTCGGTCGTCTGCGCCCGACGGCTGGGCTCCCACCGCCTGGTCGCATGAGTACGAGTGCTCAGGTGCGCTGATCACTCGCCGGGAATCATGAGCACCATGACCAAGATCGAAGCCCTTCGGCCGGCAGACCGGCCATGCGCGATCGTCGTCGGTGTTCTCGGTGTCGTGACGTGGGTCGTGCTCGCCTACAGCATGATGATGAGCAGCTTGTCCTTCGGGGTCCCCGACCAGTACGAACTCGCCCAAGCGGCCAGGGACGCCGCGGATGTCGCCCGGACAGCATGCGGCATCCTCGCGGTCGGCGCGGTACTGACGGGGCTGCTCCGCCTGTGGCGCACGCTCACCGTGCATCTTGTCGTCTTCGGCACCGGCACCGCCGTTCTGTGGCTCGAGGCCGCTTCACGAGGGTAGGCGAGAGGCCGAGCTCGATCTTCGTGGGGAGCCGCGGTTCCAGGTCTTCCAGGGTGGCTTTCAGATCCAGACGGGCACGTGTCCCTTGGTGTAGCGGGCGCCGAAGCAGCCTCGCGGCAGGATCTCGTCGATGGCCTCGATCTCGGTGTCGGTGAGGGTGAGGTCGGCGGCGCCGGTGTTCTCCTGGATGCGCCGCGGGCTGCGGGTGCCCGGGATGGGCACGATGTGCTCGCCCCGGGTCAGGATCGAGGCCAGGGCGAGCTGGGAGACGGTGGAGCCGCTGGCCGCCGCGATCTCGGCGAGCCGGTCGACCGCCTCTCGCCGTTCTTCTCGAAGTTGCCTGGCTGCCAGCGCGGATCGGCGTTGCGCATGTCGGTGGCTTCGTACTGGCCGGCGGGCCGAGCGGCACCCGTGAGGAATCCGCGGGTGCCACGCTGGCGCTGATCGGCGAGGAGCCCTCAGGCCGGGACCTGACCACTTCGGCACGGCCGCGGGACACTGTCCTCGCCTCGGTCACCACCGACTCGCCCACCTCATCCGGTTCGGACCTCGCCTCGCGCGCACTCACCTCGACGCCGCACTGGAATCCGTCCTCGCCGCCGGGTCCCCGGCTACGGGCACCGGGGTACCACTGCGGGACACGGAGACGGCTCTGCTGCGCGAGTGGCTGCAGCGGCCGGCAGGCTACTCCGGCCGCCTGGCCGCGGCCGGGCCTCTCCCCCGCTGCGTCCCCTACCCTCGTCGACACCGAGACCGAACCGTTCGCTGCATTCCACGAGCAGTCCATGAGAAGGGCAGCCACCGGGTGGCCCTGACCGCGGCCCCGAGGCGCTCCGGGCCGCGGTCAGGACCACCCCGGCCACCGGATCGCCGCGGCACGCCTCGACGCTGCCCACCCCGGCCGCCAGCAGGCGCCGGTACCCGGCCTCGAGCTCCGGCCGGCACTTGTGTCCCCGCCGCCACTCGCGTAGGTGGGCTTCCCTTCCCGCCGCGGAGCCGGCAGACGGCACCCCGCCGGCCCCGCAGCGCCCGAACCGACACTGCCGGCTGCCGACGGCTGGCGGTCGACTTGGCCCGGCTCACGGGTGTCGCGGGTTCCGGTCGTCCTCGTCGCGCTCGCGGTCGGAGGCCGGCCACACGTAGGGCAGATCGTCCGGTACGTCGGGGAACTCGGATCTGTAGGTGTCCCGGTCCTTGCGCACGAGTGCGGACTGGTGGCTGCGGTGGAAGGCCCGGTCGCCCAGCCAGGGCGGCAGTTCCCCGGCAGCGGCGAGGGCGGCCTGATCGCGCACGTGAGCGCCCGGGTGGGCGGCGCCGTACCCGGCCACCAGGGAAGCAGCGCAGCTGTCCTGGTGGCCGAGTTCGCGCCAGACCCGGCAGACCTCCAAGCCGTAGCGGACCAGCGCCTCCTCGTACCCGCTCCACATGCGCACCGCCGGGTGTCTGCGCCAGCCGTAGCCGGGGACGGTCAGGCCGCGCAGCACCTGAAGTGCCTCGACCCGCTGTTTGCCCAGGCGTCGGCGGTCGAGGAGCTGTGCTGAGCGCCGGAAGTCGGCATCGGGCAGAAACGTCTGCATGGGCACCGCCTCCCTCGCACGGTCCGACGCACGGAGCCGTCCGCCCGCCCCGCGGGATCGTTTGCTTCGATCATTCCCGGACGGTGGCCAGAGGTGCTGCTCCAGCCGGGGGACGCGGGCGCTACGGGTTCGCCCGGGATCCGCGTGCCCCTTGCCCGGGTGTGAGGGAGTGAACGTCCGCGCCAAGCGGGAAGCGGTGTGCCGGGGGCTGCCGCCGCCTATGTCTCCCTCGCCGCCGGCGGTGTGTGCGGCCGAAGGTGAGGGGACGTCAACCCTGAGCGCACCGGTGGTCCTGTCGAGGAGGAGCCGCAGGATCTGGCTCAGTGATAGAGGGCGCCGGACCTGCTCGAAGGCGACGGACTGCTTCCCGCCGACGCCACCGAGCGGCTCGACCTCTACGGCTCTACCACGCGGTCGAGTCGCGGGACTGGTTCCGCTCGATGGGCACGGTCGAGATCGTAGGGGGTATCTCCGAGACCATCGCCCGGTTGACGGGCCGGCCTCACGACTTCCGCGGAGCGGAGGAATGGCGAAACGGCCCGCCGGCCCGGATCAATGCGCGGGTTGTGGTGGCCGTGCAGAGGACGCGGGCGTGGGTGGTGCAGCGGGTGGCGAAGTCGGTCAGGAAGCGAGAAGCCCCGGCCCCGGAGCAGCCTCTAGCGTGATGGCCATGGCAACCACCGCATCCCACACGTCCGTCGCATCCGTCACCCTTGAGGTGGCCGACCCCGAGGCCGCCCGCCGCTTCTACACCGCGTTCGGAGTGGACACGTACGTGCGCCTGCGGACGTCCGAGGCGCCCTCCTTCGGGTTCCGCGGCTTCACCCTGGCGCTCACGGTGTCCGGGCCCGCCACCGTCGACAGCTTCGTCGGCGCCGCGGTGGACGCCGGCGCCACGGTGCTGAAGCCCGCCGCGAAATCGCTGTGGGGCTACGGCGGCGTCGTCCAGGCTCCCGACGGGACGATCTGGAAGGTCGCGACCTCGGCGAAGAAGAACGGCAAACCGGCCACCCAAGAGATCGACGAGATCGTCCTGCTGCTCGGCGTCGAGGATGTGAAGGCCGCCAAGCAGTTCTACGTCAGCCGGGGCCTGACCGTGGCCAAGAGCTTCGGCGGCAAGTACGCCGAGTTCGCCTCCGACGAGTCCAGCCCCGTCAAGCTGGCACTGTAAAAGCGCCGCGGCCTGGCCAAGGACCTCGGCGTTTCCGCCGAGGGCAGCGGATCGCACCGCGTCGTCCTCGGCAGTATCGCCGGCTCCTTCACCGACCCGGACGGATTCACCTGGCAGCCCGCCATGACGCCCGTCACCGCCCCATAGTGACTCCTGCAGCGTTCTGACGCCCGGCCTCGCACCACCCCGGCCCGCGTCCTTCCCGTACAAGAGGAAACCCGCCATGCCGACCACGAATTCGTCCGCCGGCAATTCCGGCACGTCCGCCGAGCAGTACAACGGTTTCAGCGCCGACGAGCGCGCCGCGATGAAGGAGCTCGCGCAGGAGCAGAAGAAGGCGGCGTCGCGGCGCGGTTCGCGGGCGGAGAAGGAGGCGGCAGCGGAGCATGACGTCCCCGCGAAGATCGCCGAGATGCCGGAAGCCGACCGGGTCCTCGCCGAGCGGATCCACGCCATCATCAAGACCGCCGCGCCGGACCTCACGCCCAAGCTCTGGTACGGGATGCCCGCTTACGCCAGAGACGGCAAGGTCCTCTGCCACTTCCAGAGCGCGCAGAAGTTCAAGTCGAGGTACGCCATGCTCGGATTCAGCGACCGGGCGGCACTCGACGACGGCGCGATGTGGCCGGCCTCCTACGCCCTGAAGGAGCTGACTTCAGCCGGCGAAGAGCGCATCGGCGCGCTCGTCAGGAAGGCGGTGGGCTGAGAGCCCGTCCGCGGCGAGACCGCCAGGGTGACGACACGCTCCTGGCTGCCGCAGGAACCGCCGGATCCACCGGACCCACTGGCGGGACGGGACCACGACGTCCGCCGGCGAACCGCGCCGACCGGCCCGTCCCCCGCCGATGGCCCCCGTCCTGCGGGCAGTCAGTCGCCGCGACCGGCCCGGGCGGCCGGCGTAGGGGGCAAGGGGAGCTCGCCAACGGCTGAGGCCGCGACCGTCGCAGTGCGGCGGGCCGCGGCCGCAGTGGTGGGGGCGGGCGGGGCGCGGGAGGGCGCCCGGCCGCGGCGGACCCCGGAGACGCCATGCCGTCGAAGATCACGCGGGGTGACCCGCGCTCAGCGGCGGACGCGAATCCGGTCAGGCATGTCCGTCGTCGCCCCGCAGGTACGCTCCCGCGCGCGCTGCCGCCACCGCTGCCTCGGCGGCCCGGTCCGCGGCGGCTTCGTCGAGGCGGTCGCCGCTGGTCAGCAGACGGTAGTAGAGGGGGGCGGAGACAGCGCGGATCACCTCGTGGGCATCGGTGCCCTGGGGAATTTCGCCCCGGTCGACGGCCTGCTGGACGCAGGGTGCCCACTCCTTGACTCGGGTGTCGTAGAAGCGGTGCAGGGCCTCGGCCGTCTTCTCCTCGCCGGTGGCGGCGGCGAGCACCGCCTTGAACAGCGCTCCTTGCCGCGGATCGGCCAAAGTGCGCTGCACGAGCCGGGCGTTGGCCTTGAGATCACCGAGCAGCGATCCGGTCTCGGTGCGCGGCAGTGACTCCTCGGCCATTTCCAGCAGCAAGTCGGCCACGAGGCCGGTCACCGTTCCCCAGCGGCGGTACACGGTGGTCTTGCCCACCTCGGCACGGCGCGCGACGTCGACGAGGTCGAGGTGGGCGAAGCCATGTTCCGCCAAGGCGTCCCCGGCCGCCCGCAGCACCGACGCCCGCACCCGCGCCGTACGCCCACCGGGGCGGACGGTCCCCGGGCCTGCATCCTCAATCCCCATAACGGGACTCCAGTTTCATTAATCGCTCGCACCTGTTATGTTGAGGCCTAGGCTAACGGAACCACAGGACCATTAGCCAGATCGGGCAACGCGAGAGGAACAGTCATGGAGTACAGGCGGCTGGGCGCATCCGGCCTCAAGGTCCCCGCACTGAGCTTCGGCGCCGGCACCTTCGGCGGCCGAGGGCCGCTGTTCGGCGCCTGGGGCAGCACCGACGCGCAGGAAGCCCGTCGTCTGGTGGACATCTGCCTCGACGCCGGGATCACGATGTTCGACACCGCCGACGTCTATTCCAACGGGGCCTCCGAGGAGGTGCTGGGCGAGGCGATCAAAGGCCGCAGGGATCAGGTGATCGTGTCCACCAAGACCAGCCTGCCGATGGGCGACGGCCCCGGCGACGCGGGCTCCTCCCGTTCCCGCCTGATCGCCGCGTGTGAGGACGCCCTGCGCCGGCTCGGCACCGACTACATCGACCTGTTCCAGCTGCACGCCTTCGACGCCGGCACGCCGGTCGAGGAAGTCCTGTCCACGCTCGACGATCTTGTCCGAGCGGGCAAGGTCCGCTACCTCGGCGTCTCCAACTTCTCCGGCTGGCAGGCGATGAAGTCCCTCGCGGTCGCGGAGAGGTACGGCCACCCGCGCTACGTCGCACATCAGGTCTACTACTCCCTCCTCGGCCGCGACTACGAATGGGAGCTGATGCCCCTCGGGCTCGATCAGGGGCTCGGAGCCCTCGTCTGGAGCCCGCTCGGCTGGGGACGGCTCACCGGCAAGATCCGCCGCGGCCAGCCGCTGCCGGCCAACAGCCGGCTGCACAGCACCGCGGACTACGGCCCGCCGGTCGAGGACGAACACCTCTACCGCGTGGTCGACGCCCTCGACGAGATCGCGCAGGAGACCGGCAAGAGCCTTCCGCAGATCGCCATCAACTGGCTGCTGCAGCGACCGACCGTCTCCTCCGTCATCATCGGGGCCCGCGACGAGAAGCAGCTTCGCCAGAACCTCGGCGCCGTCGGCTGGACGCTCACACCCGACCAGCAGGCGAGACTCGATGCGGCGAGCGAGAAGACCGCGCCCTACCCGCACTTCCCCTACCAGCGCCAGGAAGGCTTCGCCCGCCTCAACCCGCCGGTTGTCGCGGCTGCATGACACAAGGCGGTCGCCGACGCGGAGGCCTGTCGCGCCCTGGACGCCGGCCCTTCGTCCAGTCGCCTACGCATGCGCCGGTGCCGGCCGTGCGCTGACCGGGCTGCGGCGCCGTCGTGGCCGGCCGCAGCCGCCGGACGGGCGAAGGGCGTCCGCCACCGGGCCTTCGCGGTGGCGGACTCGCGACGGGCGATCATCGGCGGGCACCCGTGAGTGGGCCAACGACGGTGCCAGGGACCGGTCCTCTTGGTTGAAAACGCACTTACCAGGGGTTTCACCTGTCTGTCACGCCAACTGTCCGACCTGCGCAGCAGGTTGGGGAGAGACCACCTGCCCATCCGCTCGCTGGCGGCACAGGGCCCTTCGAAGCCGCTTTCCCACCGGGCCCGTCCCGGGGACGACGAACACGCGGCCGCCTGCGGCTACCGCACGCCTCTTGCGGGCGCCGCCCCGTATTCTCGTTGGACCCTGGCACACGATCACGGGAGCAGGCAGCTCCGGTCCGGTCCTGGGAACGGAGTGGACTGCAGGCGCTGCATCCACAGGGAGCTCAGGTACTGGCCGTTCTTCACGGCGTATTCGTTGAAGGTTCCGATTCCGGCGAAGCCGAACTTGCGGTGCGGGGCCACCGGCACGTCGTTCGGCAGGGCGATGCCGACGAGGGCGGCATGCATGATCGGGCTGTTCTTCGTCCCGGCCGCCGCCTCCCTGTGCGCTCCCGGACATCATCCGCCAGACCGGCCGGCCAGTACGGGCCGGGGGCCCGGCCACCCCGGCACTCCGGGCTGCGCGAATGCCCTCTTGCCGGTGAGCGGTTCTGTCGTCACGCGCCTTGACCCGGATGCGGTACTCCGCCACCTGGCTCAGCCGCCCGCCGGCAACAGCCGAGCTTCGGCTCACCGCCTTCCAGGCGGTACCTCTTGCGTGGTCGGCTCGCGTTTCCGGGGAATCGCCTGCGCGCCGGTGCCCGCAGCCGTGTGCCTGCATGGCCTTCGCCGGGCGAGTTAGATTTTCGATCCTCAGAGGGATTGATAGTGCTATGGGTAGCTCGAGTCCATCCGGAGGTCTTTTTCGGCGTTTTCCTCTCGAGGCGCGCAGTGTGCCGCTGGCCCGGCGGTTCGTGCTGCTCACGAGTGAGCTGGTGACCAATGCGGTGCTGCATGCGTGTACCGAGGTAGAGGTACGGGTCTGGTCGTACGGGGGGCAAGTACGCGTGCGAGTCGGCGACGGCCGGCCGGACCGTCCGCTCGTACCGCGGGCGCTTCGCCCGTATGCCGGCGCCGGGCGGGGCCTTGCTGTCGTCGCGGAGCTCGCGTCCAGTCATGGTGCCCACGCCGGGGAGGGCCGCAAGGCGGTCTGGTTCGAGCTGTGGCCCAAGGCTCCGGCGCCGCCGACGTCCGGGTGGGAGACGTCGCCCGTGCACGGGCGGTCCGCGACCGTGTCACTGATCGACGTACCGTACATCGTGTTCCTCGCCGCTCAGCGGCACGCCGACGAGCTGCTGCGCGAACTGATGTTGACCGCACACGTCGAGGAACGCGCCGGAGTGTCGCGTCCCGCGCTGCTCGTCGCCACCGACGTGGCCAATGTGATCAGCGCGTGCATGACATCCGCGCTGGAACAAACGGTCACCAGCGGTGCCACGGTGACCCTGGACATCGCCGTCCCGCCGGGCGCCGCACCTGCCGTGGACACGTTGAGGCACGTCCTGGAACGCGGTGACGCGGCGGCGCAGATGGAGTCCCTGCTCACTCTCCCGGCTCCGCCGCACCTGCGGAATCACTACCAGTGGGTGCTGGATCAACTGGTCACGCAGCTCTCCGGGGGTCCCCCCACCGCGTGGACGCTGCTGTCCGGCGTGCCGGACGCGACCTCCGTCGAACTGGGGCCGTGGGACGCCGGCGACGTGGAGGACAGCAGGGTCCCGACCGCCGCGGCCGACGACGACGGCCGGATCATCGCGGCCAACGCCGCCCTGGCAGAGCTGCTGGGGTGGCAGACCGACGAACTGATCGGCCGACCGTTGACCGTGCTGATTCCCGAACATTTGCGCGAGCGTCATCGAGCCGGGTTCACCGCGCTCCGGCTGACCGGTCGCTCCCGTCTCATGGGCCGCTCCATCCCGCTCCCGGCGCTGCACCGCGACGGCAGCCTGGTCCCTATGCGTCTGCACGTCCAGAGCCAGGAGGCGGTCGACGGCCGCACGGTGCGTATCGGGCAGTTCATGCCGAGAGCGACGGCTCCCGAAGAGGACCGGCCGGTAACACATGCCGACCCCGGGCCCCCGCTGCGGCTGCACGCCGGCGCGGCAGCGGAGCCGCGGGCCGGCGGTGAGAAGGCGGCACCGGCCTGGGAGCGGTTGAGTCTGCTCGCCGACACCATCGCTGCGCTCTCGAGCACACTCGACTTGCGCGAGGGACTGCGCCGAGTGTGCCACGTCCTCACTCAGCAGATGGCCGTCTGGTGCGTGGTCGACCTGCTCGACGAGCACGGAGACGCCGAACGCATCTGCGTCGTCCACCGCGAGCCCCAGGCGCTGCGTGCTGGGGTGGACCTCGGAAGACTGCCCCCGGTCTCCGAGAACGCGCGAGGACCGCTGGCCCGGGTGCTGAACGGTGCAGGACCCCTACTGATCAACGAAATCCCGTCACCGGACCAAGCAGAAAGCGCCCTGGACGCCCGGCAGTTGGAACTGTTCGAACAGTTGGGCGCCGGCAGTACGATCATGGCCCCTCTGCGGGCCCGCCGCGACGTACTGGGCGCTCTGATCATCGTACGCACCGGCCACGACGTCCCTTTCACCGAACAGGACGCGCTCCTCGTCGCCGACCTCGTCAAAAGTATCTCGCTGAGTGTCGACAACGCCCGCCTGCACCAGCACACCCGTAACACGGCCGAACGCCTTCAGCGCTCCCTGCTGCCCCGCCTCCCACACATCCCGTCCATGGAGATCATCGCCCGCTACGCGCCCTCCAGCACCACCGCCCAGGTCGGCGGCGACTGGTTCGACGCCTTCACCCTGCCCGACGGCGACACGGCACTGGTCATCGGAGACGTGGCCGGCCATGATCTGAACGCCGCCGTCACGATGAGCCAACTGCGCAACATGCTCCGCGGCATCGCCGTCGACTGCCAGGACCAGCCCTCGGAGGTACTGCGCCGACTCGACCTCGCCACCCTCACCCTCTACCCGCACTCCACCGCGACCTGCGCCTACGCCGTCGTCAAGGGCCCACACAACGGCCTATGGGAAGTGCACCACTCATCCGCCGGACATCTCCCTCTGCTGCTGACTCGCCCCAACGGCGACACCCGCTACCTCGACTCCGCCTCCGGCCTCCTCATCGGCATGGACAGCACTCTTCCCCGGCTCAGCGCCCGCGACCTACTACCGGCCCAGTCCACCCTGCTCATGTTCACCGACGGCCTGATCGAACGCCCAGGAGAATCCCTCAGCGACGCCTTGAACCGCCTGCGCCGACACACCACCGCCCTCGCCCAGGCACCCCTCCATGTCTTCTGCGACGAACTGATCCTCGGCCTCGGCGCCGGAAGCACCGACGACATCGCTCTCCTCGCTCTACGCCCCAGCGTGCCAGGCACATGATCCCAGCCGCCCGCGCACCGCCCTGCCCGCTTAGCGGTCGACTCTCGACCTCCTTCGGGGATTTCCACAGCGATAGGCGCTAGAGGACCAGGAGGAGGCCCCTGGCGGTGAGGCGGGGCTCTCATGGGTGGTCGAGGACCGCTCCTCGGCGGTGCGGCGCGGGCCGTGATTCGGGGGGCGCTCGCGGCATCGCGTGACGGGGTCGCGTACCCCCTGGACAGATATTCTTTGCGCAGATAATCCATAGATAGATCATCTGCCCGAGGAGAACACTCATGTGGGAGTACGAGCACAGCATCGAGACCAGCGCCACCCCTGAGGCGATCTGGCGGCTCTGGGCCGACGTTGAGAACTGGGGCACCTGGAACGCCGAGATCGAGAAGATCGAAATCAATGGCCCGTTCGCGGCAGGCACGCAGATCACGATGACGCCGCCCGGGGACGACCCGGTACTGCTGCGCATCGCCGAGGCGGTCGAAGACGAACTGTTCGTCGACGAAGCCAGATTCAACGGCCTGGTGCTGCGCACCACCCACCACATCGACCGCATCGACCAAGACCGGATCCGGGTGGTGTACCGGATGGAGATCACCGGCGCCGACGCCGACGAGGTCGGCCCGCAGATCGGCCCGGGCATCACCGCCGACTGGCCCCACACGATGGCCACGCTGGTCAAGCTGGCGCTTCGCTGATGCCCCTCAGCCCCAGCAACAGCCCCGGATTCCTGCTGTGGCACGCCACCCTGCGGTGGCAGCGCGACATCGCCACAGCCCTGGCCCCGCTCGATCTCACCCACGTGCAGTTCGTGCTGCTCGCCCGCGCCTGGTGGCTCAACACCCAGGGCGAGCATCCCAACCAACTGGCTCTCGCCCGCCAAGTCGGCACCGACGTCAAGATGACCTCCCAGGTACTACGCACCCTGGAACACAAAGGACTCATCGAGCGTGAAGTCGACCCGGCCGACACCCGCGCCAAACGACTGCGCGTCACCGACACCGGCGCCGACCTGGCCCCACGCGCGATTGCCGCCGTCGAGCGCGCCGACGCCCGGTTCTTCCAGCCGGTGCCCCTCGACAAGGCGATAACCCTTCTCGGCCGCCTGGCGCATCCCGAATCCTGAAGCACCCTCACCGACAACCACAGCACTCCTTGAAGCAGGCAGGCCAGGCAGACACCGGGGCACGCGGCCCGGCCCGCACCGAACCGCACGGCGGCGGCACCGCTTTCTTCGCCGCCGGCTTCCCGCCGCCCGCATTCTTTTTCGCCGCCTGCGCCGACTCAGGGGCGCAACCAGCCGGCCGGGCAACACTCTCCCCGCCCCGGGGGCTGCCTAGGCGCTGCGCGGCCGGCGGCCCAACGTCTTCTTCGCGGTCGTCTTCTCCTTGGTCGCGGTCTTCCGGGCCGGCTGCTTCTTGGCGGACGTCTTCTTCTTCGCTGCCGGCAGCTCATGCACCTCGGCGGATCCGGCGTCCTCGCCACGGGCCGCCTTGGCCTTCGTCACCGACTCCTGCAAGGCGGCCATCAGGTCGAGCACCCGGTCCGGCTGCTCCGGCTCGGGCGCCTTTGGCAGGGGCTTCTCCTCGCGCTTGGCCTCGATGATCTCGGCGACCGCCTCGGTGTAACGGTCGTGGAACTCGGGGCCTTCCAGCTCGTCGACGGTCATGGTGTCCATCAGGGCGAGCGCGCCCTCGACCTCTTGGTCGGACACCCGGACCGGTGGCGGCAGCAGCTCGGCGGGGTCGCGGATCTCGTCCGGCCAGCGCATCGCGTGCAGGACCAGGACGTCGCCTTTCACCCGCAGCAGACCCAACCTCTCCCTCCCGCTCCAGGCGTACTTCGCGACCGCCACCTTGGCCGAGCGGCCGAGCGCTTTGACCAGGAGCTGGTACGGCTTGGCCGCGACCTGCCCGGCTGGCTGAAGGTAGTAGCCGTCGGAGATCCTCAGCGGGTCGACGGACTCCAGCGGCACGAAACCGTCGATCTCGATCGCCTTCGCGGTCGGCAGCGGCAGGCTGCTCAGGTCCTCGTCAGTGACCGGGATGACCTGCGTCTTGGTCAGCTCGTAGCCCTTGCCGATCTCGTCCTCGGGGACCTCGCGGTCCTCCAGCTCGCACACCTTGCGGTAGCGGATCCGCCCCTGATCGGCCAGGTGGTACTGGTGGAAGTGGATCGAGTGGTCCTCGGTGGCGCTCACGACATGGATCGGCACCGTCACCAGGCCGAAGCTGATCGCGCCGCTCCAGATCGTCCGGGGCATGGGCAGACCTCCGCTCTCACCCCGAGCATCACCAGTGTAGGGTCTCAAATTTCGTGTCGGAATCTCACGGACGATGTCGGATCTGAGCCGGATCCGACACTGAGATGAGACCCACTGGTCGCGACCATCGTTCGTTTGTGTGAAGGCATGCCCCCCCCCGGCGGTGTGTCGCCGGGGGCGAACCGGCCTTGCAAATCCGTAGCAGAGGCGTCGCTCCCGCCTGCTGCCCCATAGCGGACACTTTCGAAGACGTCCGCGGTTGGCCGCGGACGGTCACGGGATGTCGAGCAGGACCTTCCCGACGACGCCCTGCTCGAGCGCGGTATGGGCGTCAGCGGCGTGCTTCAACGCGAAGCGGTGCAACGGCAGTCCGGCCTCCTCACCCACGCGCAGCGCGCTCGCGTCCACGGCCGCGGCGACGTCGGTGAGCGCCTGTTGCTTCGCCGCAGGCGGCACGGTGTAGACGAAGACGCTCTGCCAGCGCAGGTTCGCCGGCAGCGAGGAGAGCACGGGGATGGACAGTTGTTCGTCCTCGCCGCCCGAGTAGTAGGCCACCACAGCCCCCGGCGCGGCCACTGCGATGTCGAGAGCGGCGTTGGCACCCGGTGCGACCTCCACGACGATGTCGACCCCCTCCGGGGCGAAGGCCAGGATCTCCGCGACCGCGTCCTGCGTGCGGTAGTCGACCACCCGGTGGGCGCCGGCTGCACGCGCCAGCGTGGCCTTGGCGGGGCTGCTGACCGTGGTGGCCACCCGCGCCCCGGCCCAGCGGGCGAGCTGGATGGCGGCGTTACCGACCGCGCCGGCGCCGCCTGCCACCAGCACGGTCGCGCCCCGCAGAGTGCCGGGTGCGATACGCCCCGGTCCACCGTCGTGAACGGTCAGTGCGCGGTGGGCAGTCAGGGCTGGGATGCCCAGGGCGGCGCCGAGTTCGAAGGGGGCGTGGTCGGGCAGCTGGACGGCGTGCCGGTCGGGGACGAGCGTGTACTGCTGTGCCGTTCCCCAGGGCCGCTCCCACGCGGCCTCCCAGATCCACACCCGCTGCCCGATCCGCGCCGGATCCACCTGCGGACCGACGGCGTCGATCACCCCGGCACCGTCCTGGTGGGGCACCTGCTCGGTCATGCCCGGCGGCAGCGCGCGTCTGCGGCTGCGCCAGTCGGTCGGGTTGAGGCCCGAGACGTGCACCCGGACTCGTACCTCGCCGGGGCCGGGTTCGGGAACCGGACGCTCGACGAGCTGCAGAACCTCAGGGTCACCGGCAGCTGTCCGCAGAACGGACTTCATCTCTCACCTGTCCTTCGCTCGCCCCCTGGGACGCAGTTGACTGCTCCCAGCGCCCCTGCACGGGGCACCCCTCCTGAACCCCCTCACAAGAGGGGGTATTCCGAGAGGTCGGCAATCGCCGCTGATCGAGCCTCAGCCTGAGGAAATGACGCGCGCCTGAGACAGCAGCCAAGCGACACCGTCTGGGACGAAGAGCAGAACCCCAGGTCACAGCATCGTCACCTGACAATGAAGCTTAGACCGTGTCCTACATGGCCAGTTGGTCGTTGGTTCGGTTATGGGGAGTGGGCGGTGGGGATGGATCGTTCCGGATGGCTTATGGGAGATCGCCAGGCCACTGCTGCCGCCGGCGCAGGTGCGTCCGCAGGGCGGTGGGGTCGCGAACATCGATGACGAAGCGGTGTTCGCCGCGATCATCTATGTGCTGGTCAGTGGCTGTGCCTGGCGGGCGTTGCCGCCGTGCTTCGGGGCGTCGAAGTCGACCGTGCACCGTCGGTTTCTCATCTGGTCCCGGGCTGGTGTGTGGGGACGACTGCACCAGAAGGTGCTCCAACTCCTGGACGGTCAAGGCCTGATCGATCTATCGCGAGCGGTCCTCGACTCGGCCCATGTCCGCGCTAAAAAAGGGGCGAACTTGCAGGTCCGAGCCCCGTGGACCGGGGTAAGCCCGGTTCCAAGATGCATGTCCTGTCGGATGCGAACGGACTGCCCCTACGCGTCGGACTCTCCGCGGCCAACACCCACGACAGCCTCGCCCTGAAGCCGATGCTGTCCCATTTCCACATGGGACACGAATCTCATGCGAACGATTCCAAGCCTGGGCGGCTTCACGCCGACAAGGCCTACGACGTCCCTCACCTGCGGCGATGGCTATGGGGCAAGCACATCGGCGTCCGCATCGCGCGCAAGGGCATCGAGTCCAGCGAGCGGCTGGGCCGCCGCCGCTGGGTCATCGAGCGCACGATGTCCTGGCTGACCGGCTACCGACGTCTCAACCACCGCTACGAGCGTCAGCCAGGCAACTACCTGGCCTTCCTCGGACTCGCCGCCGCCCTCTGCTGCTACAAGCGACTCCTCAAACTGACCATGTAGGACACGGTCTTAGAACCTACAACCAGCGTAGGACCATTCCACCAGGCACGTGTTGCTGCGCTGCCTGACGGAGATGTCGTCCTTTCGTCATGCATAAGTGCTCTCTGGCCGAGCCCGGCCCGCTCAGGCCGCGACCGGCTTACGAGCTGCAGCGGACACGTCAGCTCCCTGTCAGAGGCTCGTGTCACTCTCTTTCACGTGAACGGACCAGGACACCACGGGCCGGGAACAAGGGAGAGGTGCCCGGAGCGGTTGATCGGGGACCAGCGAGCACGCCTCAAGGTCGGATTCCTTCGGGGGTCCACGCAGGTTCGAATCCTGCCCTCTCCGCCCCACGCAGCACGCCGCTCACCGAAGCGACCCGGTGAGCGGCGTGCTGATGCCGTGCGGTGCTTCAGTTGGTGCACATGTCCAGCAGGGATGACAGGGCCGACTTCTCTTTGTCGGTGGTGGTCCGTTTCCAGATGGACTTGGTGTGCGTGTAATCCTCGGCGTACGTGCACCAGAACGTCTTGTTCGTGGGCTTACAGTCGGCCGGCCCGCTGTCTGGCTTCGAGCTGTTGGACGACTCCGACGCGATCAGCTTCGCCACCGGCGCGGTACTTCTTCCCTTCTTCTCTCTCATGTCCCGCGCGGTCATCATGGGATCGACCGCATAGCCCGCCATTCAAATCCTTCGTTCGCCACTGCCTGGCCCCCTACATCTGACGCCCGGGGGCGGGCCTGCAGGGGTAGGGCCGGCCACGGGCCGACCGGCCGCCACCCAGCGGTGACAAGGACGCCGCTGGCTCTGCGGGTCTCTGCTCCTGCGGAGATGCGTACGCAAAGACGCGCGGGCACGATGGGTACGGAGAGGGACTTGACGCCAAGCAGCAAGGAGAGTGCAGCTATGCGAGGTCGCATTGCACGCATACTGGCCACCGGTCTCACTGCAGGCATGCTGGCAAGCGGCGCAGCCGCCGTGGTAACCGCCTCCGCAGCGCCGCAAGTTGCCCCGGCTTCGGCCGTGACGGCGCACCACTGCCACAAGGTGAAGGGTCACTACGCGAACCACAACGGCACGAAGGTGTGGGTCAAGTCGCACAAGGTCTGCACCAAGAAGTGACCGGAGGGCGCCGCGACGTACACCGTCGCGGCGTCCCCTATGACATTCGGCGTTCAACGCGGACGCCCGCAAGTGGCGCGGAGCAGCTTTCGCGTGGGCACTTCCCGAACCGCTGACTGATGCCCTGCGCGAAAAGCCCGTCGCCCGCCCACCAACGCCCAGGGGCACCGGACTTGGTGGCCTCACTCTCACGCCGACTGCCACTTGCGGCGTGCGTCCGTGTGCCCCTCAACCCACTGGGAGGGGCACACGGCTCCCTGAGCGGTCGCCGCTATCCAGGCCGCTCCCGGACATGGAGGGGGGCGACCGTGGAGAACGCCGATGCTGAAACCACACACCACGTTGCTGCGAGGCGTCCTGGCCCGCTACGAGGAGCTGAACCTCCGGCGCGCGCGAAGAGAAAACATCCGGAGGACTAAACGGTGACGGGAAGACACCGCGAAGACCCACCGCCGCCCATGGCACTCACCGACCCCGGAGCGGCTCCGCGAACTGCCCGATCGTTTGCCGTGGTGCGGGTGGCATCCGTGCCGGCCGGACACATCTACGTACGGCATTGCGCCGCGCCGATCGACGGGGACGCCGTAGTGCGGCTGCCCGGTCCTCGGCCTAACGGCGCGCCAAGCACCTCGCAGCGCTGGTGGCCGCCGGCCATGCTCGACCCGGCCTGGGTGGACGCCCACGAGGCCGAATTCGATGTCTGTCACCTGCACTTCGGCTTCGACGCTCAGTCTCCCGCAGCGCTGACGGCCCTGATCGCGGCCCTGCGCCGCCACGGCAAGCCCCTCGTGTACACGGCGCACGACCTGCGCAACCCGCACCAAGCCGATCCTGACCCACATCTCGCCGCGTTGGACGTGCTGGTGCCGGCGGCTGACCGACTGATCACACTCACACCTGGCGCCGCGGCCGAGATCACCAGCCGCTGGAACCGCAGGGCGACCGCGCTGCCCCATCCCCACGTGGTGGAGCCACCTCTGATCACCCGCCCCGCCCGGCCCGGAAAGGCTTTCGGGTAGGGTACATGCCAAGAGCCTGCGGGCCAACATGGCGATCTTGCCGGTCGTAGGCGTGCTGGCCGAGACAGTGTCAGGACTGGTCGGTGCAGAACTGGCCGTAAACATCCACCGTGAGGTGGCCGACCCGGCCGCGCACGCCTACGACCCGGGCCTCATGGCCCGGTTGCGCGAACTGGCCGACCGGGGGCCCTGACCCTGCGGGTGCACGACTACCTAGACGACGACCGACTGTGGGCGTACCTCAGCGGCCTGGACCTGTCCGTGCTGCCATACTGGGCTTGATCCGCTTTGACGGACATCGGAGATCAGGGGTTTCGGCCCCGGAAGGATGATGTTCATCATGGAGAGTATGGGGAAGAAGAAGCCGCGTCCTCGCCGCTCGTTCACGCCGGAGTTCAAGGCCGAGATCGTCGAGCTGTGCCGGCGTGGGGACCGCTCGGTCGGTCAGGTCGCGAAGGACTTCGACCTGACCGAGACCGCGGTCCGCGACTGGGTGAAGCAGGCCGAGATCGACGCTGGCGAACGCGATGGGCTGACCAGCAGCGAGCGTGAGGAACTGGCCGCGCTGCGGCGGGAGAACCGCCGGCTGCGGGAGGACGTCGACATCCTCAAGCGTGCGACGGCTTTCTTCGCGAAGGAGACCCGGTGAACGTCGACCCGTTCATCGAGGCGGAGAAAACTGCAGGTCACAACGTAAAACGGACGTGTGAACTCCTCAAGGTCTCCCGGACCGCCTACTACGCCCGCCGCACAGGCACCCCCGCCCCCCGCGCGGTGCGGGATGCCGAGCTGACCGAGCAGATCACCGCCGTCCACCAGCGGTCCCGCGGCACCTACGGGGCACCACGCATCCACGCCGCCCTCCAGCGTGAAGGCGCCGGCTGCGGACGCCGCCGCGTCGCCCGGCTGATGCGGCAGGCCGGCCTCACCGGCCGGCACCGCCGACAGCGACACCGCACCACGATCCCCGATCCGCACGCGGTCACCCGCCCTGACCTGGTCCTTCGCGACTTCCGGCCCGACCCGGCAGGCCTCGACACCCGCTGGTGCGGCGACATCACCTACATCGCCACCCAGGAGGGCTGGCTCTACCTGGCGACCGTCATCGACATCGCCTCCCGACGCGTTGTCGGCTGGGCCACCGCCGACCACCTGCGAACCGAGCTCGTCGCCGACGCCCTGCGGACTGCTTGCCACACCCGCCGCCCGCACAGTCCGGTGATCTTCCACTCCGACCGGGGCTGCCAATACACCAGCCGTGAACTCGCCACCCTCGCAACGGAGTTCAACGTCCGTCTGTCGGTCGGACGGACTGGCCAGTGCTGGGACAACGCCCTCGCCGAATCGTTCTTCTCCACCCTCAAGAACGAACTCGGCGACAACCGGCCCTGGCCATCCAGAGCCGCTGCCCACACCGCGATATTCGAGTGGATCGAGAGCTGGTACAACTTGCACCGGCTTCACAGCAGCCTCGGCTACCGCAGCCCCGCAGAATACGAGACAGCCTTGGCGGCCTGACCAACACACCAACGGTGTCCGTCAAAGCGGAACAAGCTCAAGATCCCTCCGGGCCGCCGGGCGCCCAAGCCGCAGCCAGTGCCCGACGTCCAGCACCCGGGCCTCGGTGAGCTGATTCCCTTCACGGAAGGCAATCAGCAGGCAAGCGTGTGTCGTTCTGAAGGGTGTACACACCCGCAAGCGTCAACGCGATCACCTTGCTTGACTGCCCTACCGGACGCACCGCGGAGTGAGCGCTGAGAGGCGTCCGCCCGGGCCAAAAACACCGCGGCAGCCCACGTACGCAGGGAGCCAGGACCGAGCTGCGGAGAGTGAATCGAGCCTGCGGGCGCTATCGGTGCTGCAGGGGCGGGTAGCCGCTCACCATGAGTCCTAGTGATCACGCGCCGTTGCGCGCCGTAGCGCTTGTCTGCACGCTGTCTCCCTCTCCGGAGCGGTCGAGTTCGCAGCTGCTGGCCGAGCAGACCATGACCGCTCTCGCGGAACACGGTGTGACGGGCAGGACCATCCGGATCGCGGACCACGACGTGAAGCCCGGTGTGAAGACCGACATGGGCGACGGTGACGAGTGGCCGCAGATCCGGGCCGAGGTCCTGGGCAGCGACATTCTCGTCCTGTCCACTCCGATCTGGCTCGGGCACCCCTCCAGCATCGCCCAGCGTGTCCTGGAACGCCTTGACGCGGAGCTGGGCGAGAGCGACGACGAGGGCCGCATGCTCACGTACGGCAAGGTCGCCGCCGTGTGCGTCGTAGGTAACGAGGACGGCGCGCACAAGGTCAGTTCCGATCTCTTCCAAGGGCTGAACGACATCGGATTCTCCCTCGCCCCGAACGCGGTCACCTACTGGGTCGGCGCGGCCATGCAGGGCAGCGACTACCAGGACTTGGAGAGACCCCCGAAGAGACCGCCGCCACCACCAGAACGCTCGCGGCGAACACGGCCCACTTCGCCCGCCGGCTCAAGGACGCGCCATACCCGGCGAGCTGAGACCCCGTCCGACCCCTCTGCGCCACTCACCCCGAGAGGAGAACACCGTGCCTGCCTCCGTCAGCCCTGACGTGCCGGACCCGGTCACCCGACACCCCCGTTCGCCGCTTCCCGACCAGGAACAGGATCACCCGGGCTCGACCGAGGAGATGGACCCCCGACCGGACCACGGCGAGGATTCCTACTGCGGCCATGACGTGCTGCTGGACCGGGCGGCACTGGTCACCGGCGGCGACTCCGGGATCGGACGGGCCGTGTGCCTGGCCTTCGCGAGGGAAGGCGCGGACATCGTCTTCACCCACCTGCCCGAGGAAGCGGACGAAGCGGAGGAGACCGCCCGGCTCATCCGGGACGCGGGCCGCAAGGCCGTGGCCGTCGCCTGCGACATCAGGGACGAGGACCAGTGCAACGCTCTCGTCGACCGGGCGGTGAGTGAGCTGGGGCGTGTCGACATCCTCGTGAACAACGCCGCGTACCAGATGTCACAGCCCGACGGGATCGAGGCCATCACCACCGAGCAGTTCGACCGGGTGATGAAGACCAACCTCTACGGGATGTTCTGGCTGACCCGCAGGGCACTGGCGCACATGCCGCGCGGCGGGTCGGTCATCAACACCACGTCCGTCCAGGGCTTCCAGCCCAGTCCGCACCTTCTGGACTACGCGATGACGAAGTCGGCGATCATCTCCTTCACGCACGGCCTGGCCCAGATGGTCGCCGAGCGCGGCATCCGCGTCAACGCCGTCGCCCCTGGCCCGGTGTGGACCCCTCTGATCCCCTCGACGATGCCGGACACCTCCGAATTCGGCGCACAGTCACCGCTCGGCCGACCCGCCCAGCCGGCCGAGATGGCACCCGCATACGTCTTCCTCGCCTCTGCCCAGGCCAGCTACATCACCGGAGAGATCGTCAATGCCACGGGCGGCACACCCCTGCCCTGACGGCGCCGCCGGGCGGCCACCACAGGCGCCCTTCGTACAGCTCAGCCTGTCGCCGCTGCCCCAGCCGACGGTCGACCATGACCGGCGAGATGCACGCCAGCTGCACGTGGGCCGGACCTTCGTCCGCGCGGAGATCAGCTGGGCCGCCCGGAGTGCGGACTGCGCCGTCCAGCAGGATCATCGGTACCTCGCGACGTTTGCACGTTCGAGCCGGGGGCAAGCGGAATCCGTGCTTCGGACCGGAGGCGCGCCCAGTGGGAGCAGAGACTTCACCTGGGCCCGCCTTCCGGCACGGCCCGCGTCTGCTCCCGCGGTTTGACCCTGACTCCCCCGATCAGGCCGTACGACCGAACGCCCCCTTCCCGTCGTGCCCTGGACACACGTTTCAGGAGCGATTCCGCGTGCTCACCAACAACTCACCCTCTTCCGCCGCCCCCTCCGCAGCGAACGCCGCCGTCGACGGGCCCGGCCGACGCGCCCACGACGACGCCCCCCACGGCGGAGCAATTCGCCCGGCTGGCGGAGCTGAGGGACGGCCCGGAGCGCACCGTTCTGCGCGACGAGCTGGTCGCTCTGTGGCTGCCCATGGCCCACCGCATCGCCTCCCGCTTCCGCGACCGCGGCGAGTCCATCGAGGACCTGCGCCAGGTCGCCGCGCTCGGACTGGTGAAGGCGGTCGACCGTTTCGACCCCTCTCGCGGGGCGTTCGAGAGTTACGCCGTACCTACGATCACCGGGGAGATCAAGCGGCACTTCCGCGACCGCTTGTGGGTTCTGCGCGTCCCCCGCCGGGTCCAGGAACTGCGCAACCGGGTCCGGGTGACGCGCAGGGAACTGACCCAGGTCCCCGGCACTCCCGAACCCACCCGCGCGGACATCGCCGCGCACACCGGGCTCTCCGAGGACGACGTGCGCGCGGGCCTGGAGGCGCTCGACAGCTTCAGCACACTCTCGCTGGACGCCGAACTCACCGGCGACGACGACGGCCACAATCTCGCCGAGATCGTGGGCGCGACGGACGCCTCGTACGACGTCGTAATCGATCGAGAGGCCGTCAAAGCGGGACTGCGCCGACTGCCCGAACGGGAGCGGGCCATCCTCTACATGCGCTTCTTCGAGGACATGACCCAGAGCCGCATCGCCGAACGCCTCGGCATCTCCCAGATGCACGTGTCCCGGCTGATCAGCCGCAGCTGCGCCCGTGTCCGCAACGAGGCACTGGCGCCACCGCGGCCCGCCGGCCACATCGCGCTGTGACGCCCCTTCCCTGGCCTGAGGAGACTTTCTGATGCTGATGCCCCTGCCCGCCCGACTGCACGAACTCTTCACGCACTACGAGGCCCTCCTCGCGGAAGAGGACCTTGGAACCGGCGCTCCCGACCCGCGCCTGGCCGACCTCGCATACACGCTCTGTGTGTCCACCGGAACACGCGACATCACCCACGCTCTCGAGGCAGCCCGCGCTTATCTCGCCACGAGCGACTCGACCGCGCCGGTCGCACCTGTGAACCGCGTACTTCCCTCGGCCTCCCACACGCCTCAGCTGGCCTGGCCTAGGGGGTTTAGTCGACTTCCTGCCCGTTGAACTTGCCGCCCTTGCAGGTCGGGAGCTTGGCCGCGGACAAGTTCGACCGATCGACCGTTCCGCCACCCTGCTCGCACTCACCCGGGGTGAGGCTGGCGGGGGTGACGGTGGCGGTTGTGGCGGTGGCGGCGCCTGCGAGGCCGACCCCGGCGAGGGCTGCCGTGGCGATGACGGCGGCGAGGGTACGTCGAATGCGCATTTGGTTCGCCTTTCACAGATCGCGGTGCGCCGCTGCTCGATGTGGAGTACTCGTTGACCGGGGGCTTGCGCCGCGGCCGCTCAGCCTGGAAACCGGCCGGTCGACCGTAGTTGCCAGCGGCGCTCGGCGTAGGCCAGGTCGTCCCGCCACAGTCGGCTGGCTGCGGCGCGCGCCAGGGGACGCAACAGAGGTGCGGCCAAACGTGCGACACCGAATCCGGGGCGGTTCGAGGCTGCGATCACCGCCTCGATGACGGCGGTCCGAGGTCGGCCCGTGTCGTCCGCGCCAAGTGGTGTGGCGTGGGTCTCCACGGTGGAGCCGGCGCCCTCACCCTCGGTGATGTGCATGACGACAGTGCGGGGTTCGGGGGCGGTGAAGACGGCGCGTACCGGCACGACCAGCGGGCCCGCCACCTTGAAGGACACGTCGACAGTGAGGGCGTCCGGGCCGTCGTCTGAACAGCCGGGTACGTTCACCACCGTCAGGTCGACGAAAGAGTAGGGGTGGAACCATGCCCCGTGCCACGGATCGAGCCGGTTGGCCATGATGTCCTCGGGCTCACAGACACCCACGCAGGTGTGGACGGCTGTCACTGCACGCCTGGGATCGGGTCGCCGCGGTAGGACCGGTGCGTCCAGCGGCTCCTCGCCGCCTACCGCGTCCAGTCGTGTCCAGACGAGCACTCCGTCGTCGTGTACCGGCAGCGGCGACCAGCCTGCGTGCGAGCGGCCGTCCAGGGCGAGCCCGTGCCAGTGGCACACCAGCGCGCCACACCGCACCGGGCTGTCGCGCAGCGGTGCCCCCATGTGCGGGCAGGTTCCTGGTCCGCCGACGAGGCGCCCGTCAGGCCCTCGCCACACCACGACCTCCTGCCCCGCCACGGCCCGCCCCAGCTTGCCGTCTCCGCGCAGGGTGCTGGAGGCGCCGACGACGTACCAGTTCCCCGACGCGCGGCTCTGGGCTCGCTTCAGCGCGCCGGCGATCAGCCCGGGCCGCGCCTCGGGCCAGGTGGGCCGCTGATCCTGCCAGGGCACGGCGTGGCGGCGCAGGGACAGCGGTAGGCGGCGGTTCACGCGACCTCCCCAGCGCGGTGATCGGGTGCCGTCGGCGGGAGCGCGGTTGCGGGTAGGGCACGGTGGTGCGGGCCGTGTCCGGGTCTGGGTCGCGCGCGGAAGCGGGCGGCCGTCATCCGGACCAGCCCGTCGGCGGCGACCACCGCTCTGCGCCGCCGCTGTACTACCCCGCGCCGGTACAGCACGGTGTAGCCCTCGCGGGCAATGGCGTCCAGGATGCCGCCGTACAGGACGGATGCGGTGCGGATGCAGGGGCGGGACACCGGGTCGAGCAGTTCGACACCGGGCATCGCGGCCCGGTACACGTTGCGGGTCAATGTCTCGAACTCTCTGAGCGCGGCGGTGATCCGGCGGTCCGTTCGGCGCGTCGCGCGGCTCCATCTGAGAAGCGCCCGGTCGACGCCGTGAGCGGCGAGCAGGTCGGTGGGCAGGTAGATGCGCCCGCGGTCGAGGTCCTCGCCGACGTCGCGTAGGAAGTTGGTGAGTTGGAAGGCGACGCCGAGCGACGCGGCGTAGGGCGCGGCCTCTTTGCACGGCCCGACCGTGCCCAGTACGGGGAGCATCTCGAGCCCGATCACTGCGGCCGACCCGTGCATGTAGGCGCGCAGGTCGGCGTAGGTGGGGTAGGAGGTCACGACAAGGTCGGAGCGCATCGCGGCCATGAAGTCTTGGAAGTGGGCGGGGTCGATGGCGTAGCGCCGGGCGGTGTCGGCGAGTGCGTGCACCACCGGCTCGCGGCTGCTGCCCTGTCGCAGTCCTTCCTCCAGTTCCGTCTGGAGCCGGGTCAGCGCTCGCGCTCGCGCATCCGCCCCGGCGCCGGAGTGGAGAGAGTCGACGATGTCGTCAGCCCAGCGGGCGAAGCCGTAGAGGGCGTGCACGGCGGATCGGCGCTCCACGGGCAGCAGCCGCGTGGCCAGGAAGTAGGTCCTGCCGTGTCGTGCGTTCAGGGCGCGGCAGTGCCGGTAGGCGGCGCGCAGCTGCGGATCGGTGATCTTCGCTGCGTCCAGCTCTCGCTCGGTCATTCTGCCCTGCCTTCGGTCGGGACGGCCGTGGGGTTCTCTGGCACTTCGGTCTGCCTGGCGGCAGCCTCGGGATCCGGCCGGGAGACCGACGGCTCCTGCACGGTGGCGGCCAAGGTGCGAGGTGCCTCGTACACGCGCGGGACGGTCGGCGGCTTACGCTCGACGGCTTCGAACACGGGCGGGACAGGGCAGCTCGTGGCGTCCGGGACGCCGGTCCGGTCGGCGACAGTGGCGGTTGCGGAGTGACTCCGGCGGCTGCCGCCGCGTCTGGGTACGCCCGTGATCCGGGCCGCGGCCAGCTTCCCCGAGAGCAGCACGGTCGGCACGCCGACGCCGGGTGTGGTGCCGCATCCGGCCAGGATCGCGTTCTGGGTGCCCCGCACCAGGTTGCGCGCCCGGAAGGGCCCGGTCTGCGTGAAGGTGTGAGCGGCCGAGAACGGGGTTCCCGCAGCATGCCCTTGCGCGTGCCAGTCGGCTGGGGTGACCAGGCACTCCTGCTCGATGGCGGCTCCCAGGCCGGCCAGCCCGCGCTGCTCCAGCTCGCCCAGCAGCGTGTCCCGGTAGCGCGGGCCTAGCTCGGACCAGGCAGCCGCGTCCGGGCCGATGTCGGTGTTGGGACAGGGCGCGAGGATGTAGTGCAGGTGGTGGCCCGGCGGCGCGAGGCGGGCATCGGTGGCGGTGGGGCGTGTGACGAGCAGCGAGGGGTCGCTCATCAGTCGTCCGGCGCGGGTGAGTTCGTTGAACGTGGAGTGCCACGCCGTGCCGAAGAGGATCGTGTGATGCGCGAGCTGCGGCCAGGTCCGGTCCGTGCCGGCGTGCAGCACGACTGCGGAGGGGGAGTGACGTAGGCGCAGAGGTCTGCGCGGACGCCGCCCGAGCAGGCGGTAGGCGACGGGCAGATCCGGAGTGAGGACGACCGCGTCGCACGGGATGCGGGCGCTGTCGGTGACGACCGCGGTGATCCGCTCGCCCGAGCGCTCCAGATGAGTCACCCGTTGTCCGAACTGAAGCTCGGCGCCGGCTGCGGCGGCCGCGTCCGCCATCGCACGAGGAAGGGCGTGCATACCGCCCCGCGGGAAGTACACGCCCGCGACGGTGTCCATGTAGCTGATAACCGCGTAGGCGGCCAGCGCCCGCGCCGGGGGCACACCCGCGTACAGGGCCTGGAAGGAGAACACGCGGCGCAGCCGTTCGTCCCTCAGGAAACGGCTGATCTGCGGGTCCAGGCGGCCGAACCCGCCGAGGGCGGCCAGCCGGGCGAGGTCGGGGGTGAGCAGGCCGAGCGGTGAGTCGAAGTTGGCGTCGATGAACCGGCGCATCTGAACCCGGTACAGCCGCTGAAGCCACTCGCGCAGACGACGATAGCCCGCTGCCTCGGCGGCCCCGGCGAACCGTTCCACTTCGGCGGCCATCGCGTCCGCGCCGGTGTGCACGTCAAGGCTGCTGCCGTCGGCGAAGCAGGCCCGGTAGGCCGGGTGCAGGGGGATCAGCTCGACCCGATCATTCAGATTCTGGCCGACGGCGGCGAACGCCTCGTCGGCCAGATCGGGCATGGTCAGTACGGTCGGGCCGGTGTCGATGCGGTATCCGGCGAGGTCGAGGCGTCCGGCTCGGCCGCCGGGCAGCTTTTCACGCTCGACGACGGTGACCTGGCGTCCGGCACCCAGCAGGTGCAGCGCTGCCGACAGCCCGGCGAGGCCGGCGCCGACGACTACCACGTGATCGGTGGGGCCGGGCAGGGTGCGGGTCACTGGTTGTCCCCCGCGCCGTCGCAGGCAGGAGTTTTGTACTCGCTGTCCCCGGGCCGCAGAGGTACGGCGGCATCCGTGCCCGGCTGCGCCCCGGCCGTGGCGAGCAGCAGACGGCGCAGCGGTGCTGCGGCCTGGGCGTCGAGCACGGCGTCCTCGAAGTGCCGCAGGCCCTGCGCGGCGAGTCGGTCGAGCCTGGCCTGCACGGTGGCGCGTGCACCCGTGGCGACCAGCACGGCGCGCACCTCGTCCAGAGCGTGCTCGGTGAGGGCCGCGTCACCGAGCCACCGATCGAGCACGGCCAGCGCGGCGGCGTCGCCGGCGCCCTCGGCGCGTGCGCGGGCGACCGCGGCCAGGTAGGTGTGCTTGTCCTCCCGGATGTCGCCGCCGCACATCTTGCCGGTCTCCTGCGGGTCGCCGAAGACGTCGTCGAGGTCGTCGCGCAGCTGGAACGCCATGCCGACACAGCGTCCGGCGTCACACAGCAGGCGAAGCGTCGCATCGTCCGCGCCCGCCACGGTCGCCCCCAGGGCGAGCGGCCGCTCTACGGAGTACAAAGCGCTCTTGAGGTGGGCGGTGCGCAGCGCGCCAGGCAGGGACCGCGCCGCCTTCATCTGGCCCTGAACGTCCAGATACTGGCCTGCGACCATCTCCGTGCGCAGGTCGCCCCATAGTCGCCGTACCACTGTCCCTGGCCATGGTGGCAGCGGGGTTTCCGCCACTAGATCGTCGGCCCATGCCAGTGCCAGGTCACCCGCGAGGATCGCCGCCGACTGCCCGAACCACGCGGCACGCTCGTGCCCTCGCCGGCCGGCAAACCTGCCGGACAGATCCGTGTGCAGTGTGGGCCGCCCGCGGCGCAGCGCCGCCCGGTCCATCACGTCGTCCTGGATCAGCGCGCAGGTCTGGAGCAGTTCCAGAGCGGCTCCGATGCGCAGGGCTGCTCCCGCGGGCATCGGGTCGCGGCCCGCGCAGGCCCGGAAGGTCCACCACACCAGTTGGGCGCGCGTGCGCTTGCCGCCCTCCAGGGTGAAGCGCGTCACCGGTTCGGCCAGTTCTTCGGCGAACCGGGGGTCCGCCAGTCGGGCGCGACGCAGGCGCTCTGCCAGCGCATGGTCGAGCACCCGGCCGACAGCGCCGGGCACGTCCGAGTCGACCGCCCGGACTCCGGCAGGGTCGCCGGGCAATGGCCCCGCCCGCCACGCCTCGGTCATGTCGTCTTCGTCCCAGTCACCGCCCGTCGGCCTGGGCGGAAGTGACGCCACGGGCGCCGTCGCGACCGGCGGCGGCCCCGTCGCAGAGCGGTCCTTCGCGTAGGTGAGACGCATCCCGGTTCCTCCGTCTTGTCCGATTCCGTCGTTCCCGTCACCCGTCTGTTCCGGCTCGGGCCGTGCGGACAGATGTGCCATCGCCCCACGTGACCGGGACCGAGGGCGGCCGCTCCTCCACCGTGCCGCCTGGGGCGCTCGGTTGCTCGCCGCCAGGGATGCGTTTGCATCCGTAGGGGTACAAACTGCGGTATATCAGGCAAGAGCGTCTGGAAGCAGGCAACGGCGCCCCCGGCTCGGAGTCCACGCCGTAGGCCCCTCCGCCGGCGGCCGCGTACGTGTTGGATCGGATCGGAGGCAGACGCAGTGCCGGATACGGACGTGGCGATCGTGGGTGCGGGCGCTTCGGGGCTGTCGCTGGCCCACCGGCTCGCCGGGAGCGTTGCCGGCCTACGCACACCCTCCGCGGTCCTTCTGGACGCGCCGCCCGGCCCGCTGCGGCCACCACCGAGGACCTGGTGTTACTGGACGGCAGGTCCTGGACGGTTCGACGCAGCGGTACGGGACGAGTGGCAGCGGCTCAGGGTTCGCCCGCGCACCGGCGCCCCTATCGAGGGAGACATCACCCCGCTGCAGTACCGCATGATCCGCTCCGACGACTTCGAACGCCTGGTCGCCAGGAACCTGGCCCGCACCTCCAACGTGCGGCGCCTGGAAGCGGTCGTCGAAGCGGTGGAGGACGTGCCCGGCGGCGCCCACGTCCATCTCAGAGACTCCCGCGGCCGGGCGCGGGTGCTCAGCGCCCGCTGGGTGTTCGACTCCCGCCCCCTCGGCGAGCTTCCCGCCGCCCGAACGACCATGCTTCAGTGCTTCCACGGCTGGTTCGTGCGCACCGCCCGCCCGGTTTTCGACCCCGCCGTCGTGGAGCTGATGGACTTCCGCACCCCTCAGCCCGCCCACGGCCTGTCCTTCGGCTACGTACTGCCGACCGGACCGTGTGAGGCGCTCGTGGAGTACACCGAGTTCTCCCCTGTTGCCCTCGCTCCGGAGCGTCACGAGGCAGCCGTACGGCATTACGCCGACGAGGTGCTGCGGCTCGGCGAACGGCAAGTGCTGGCCACTGAGACCGGCCTCATCCCGATGACCGACGGGCTCTTCCCCCGGCAGACCGGAGCCTCCGTCTTCCGCATCGGTGCCGCCGGCGGAGCGACCCGCCCCGCTACCGGCTACACCTTTGCCGGACTTCAGCGCCAGACCAGAGCCATCGCCGACGCCCTGCGTCGCGGACGCCGCCCGGTGCCGCCCCCCGCCCACCGGATGCGCGCGCGTGCCATGGACGCCGTCCTGTTGCGCGCCTTGGAGAGCGGCCGGGCCAACGGCCCGGAACTGTTCAGCCGCCTGTTCACCCACGTGCCGATGGAACGGCTGCTGCGCTTCCTCGACGGAGACACCCGTCTGCACGAGGACGTGTCGATCGGCCTGCATACGCCGGTCCGGCCAATGTTGCGCTCCGCCCTGGAGCTGCGCGGTCTTCCCCGCCGCCCCTCCTACCTGGCCACGCCCTCACGCCCGCTGGCGCCTCCCGCAACTGCGCCGCTGCCCGCGCCGGACGCATCCGCCCCGCACCTCCCCCCGACGGAGACCCCATGACGCAGCTGCGCGACGACCACCTCGCCGCCGCTTTCGATCACGCCTCCCGCACGTACGACACGCTTGTGGCCGCCAACCCCGGTTACCACGCCCACCTGCGCCGCTCGGTGCGCCGACTCGGCCTGCCCGTACCCGGCCAAGGACTACGCCTGCTCGACCTCGGCTGCGGCACCGGCGCCTCCACCGCCGCGTTGCGCTCCGTCCTGCCCGCCGCCCGCATCACAGCCGCGGACGCCTCGGCCGGCATGCTCCAGCGAGCCGCGGCCAAGCCGTGGGCGGACGGGGTGACCTTCGTCCACTCCCCCGCCGAGCAGCTGCACCAAGCGGGGGTGCGTGGCCCCTTCGACGCGGTGCTCGCCGCCTACCTCTTCCGCAACGTCACCGATCCCGACGCTGTCCTCGCCACCGTGCGCGAGCTGCTGCGGCCGGGCGGCCGTCTCGCCGTGCACGAGTACACCCTGAGCGGACGCCACACCGACCGCGCGGTGTGGACGCTGGTATGCAGAGGTCTCGTACAGCCTGTCGCGACCCTGCTGGGGGACGGCCCGCTGTACCGGCACCTGTGGCGCAGCGTGCTGGATTTCGACACCGCTTCCTGTTTCGCGCGGCGGCTCGACGCGGCCGGCTTCGACAAGGTCCGCTCCCTGCCTCTGCCAGGCTGGCAGACGGGCATCACTCACACCTTCCTCGCCTGCCGAGCGCACGACCACGGGCGAAACGCATGAGGTCGCCGCGACAGGGCGCCGCGCGCCGGGGGCGCGACCGGCGGGCACTCGTGCTGCCCGCCCCGTCCGGAACCCCCCGGGTGCAGGGCACCCCACCATCGGTGGCGGTGGTCGGCGCCGGCATCGCCGGCCTGGCCGCCGCCACCGTGCTCGCCGAGCGCGGCGTGTCCGTCACCCTGTACGAGAAGCGGCCGTACCTTGGCGGCCGAGTCGGCGGATGGCCGAGCGAACTGCGCGACGGCACCACGGTCACCATGAGCCGCGGCTTCCACGCCTTCTTCCGCCAGTACTACAACCTGCGCGGACTCCTGCGCCGCACCGACCCCGGCCTTCAGCGGCTCACCGGTCTCCCCGACTACCCGCTGCTCCACGCCGACGGCCTGCACGACAGTTTCCGGTACGTCCCGCGTACCCCGCCGCTCAGCGCGCTCGGCTTCGTCGCACTCAGCTCCTCCTTCCGGCTCGCCGACCTGCGTGCCATGAACCCTCTGGCGGCCCTCCCGCTGCTCGACGTGCGGGTGCCGCAGGTGTACGACCGACTGGACGGCATCAGCGCGCACGACTTCCTGGACGCCGTGTGTTTCCCCGACAGCGCCCGGCACCTGGCCTTCGAAGTGTTCTCCCGCAGCTTCTTCGCCGACCCGCGGCACTTGTCCGCGGCCGAGATGGCATTGATGTTCCACATCTACTTCCTTGGCTCCGCCGAAGGGCTGCTCTTCGACGTACCCAGCGCCCCTTTCGCGGCCGCCTTGTGGGATCCGCTCGCCGGCTACCTCACCCGTCACCGCACGGAGGTGCACCTCGGCGTGGCCGTCGAGCACATCGCGCCCACCCCGGACGGCGGTTTCGTTGTGGCTTCCGAACGGGAGGAGCGCCCCTACGACGGCGTCGTCCTCGCTCTGGACAGCGCGGGGCTGCGCTCGCTGGTCGAGAACTGCGGGCAGCTGGGCGACGCGCCCTGGCGGGAGCGGATCGGGCGGCTGCGCACCGCTCCGCCGTTCCTGGTCAGCCGCCTGTGGTTGGACCGCCCGGTCGCACCCGATCGGCCCGGCTTCCTCGGTACCAGTGGCTTCGGCACCCTCGACAACATCAGCGTGCTGGAACGCTATGAGGACGAGGCGGCCCGCTGGAGAGCGCGCACCGGGGGTTCTGTCGTCGAACTGCACGCCTACGCCATGCCACCTGGAGCCGTCCGGGAGGTCGAACACAAGCGCCTGCTCGGCCAACTCCACCAGGTGTATCCGGAGACCAGCACAGCCACGGTCCTGGACGCCCGCCACGAATGGAATGCGGACTGTCCCCTCTTCCCGGTGGGCGGCTACCGCGACCGACCCACCGTCCGCACTGCGCACCCGCGGCTGGTCATGGCCGGCGACCTGGTCCGCACCGACCTGCCCGTCGCACTCATGGAACGAGCAGCCACCACCGGCTTTCTCGCGGCCAACGCCCTGCTGGAACTATGGGAGGTACGGGGTCAGACGCTGTGGACGGTACCGGACCGCGGTCGCAACGCGATGTTGAGGGCCCTGGCCGCACGGGAACTCACGCCCACCGTCCGCAGACACTCGGGCTGACGCAGCCCCCTCCGCACGATGCATCTCCCACCAACGTGGCGGACCATGGCGTTATGCGAGGCTGGCATCGCCTGACCGGCAAGCGCAGCAGTGCAGTGCACAAGCGTTCCATCCGCTTCCGCACCAGGGAATGCGAGGAGGAACGAGTTGGCCTGGGCGCAGTGATGGCGATCCTTGCCTGCGTGGCCTTTTACTCACTACTGCTACTTCTCGCGGTTTACGTGATCTCTGGTGGCTCACGCACGGCATGCCGGAGTGGCCGGGATGACGCCACCGGGACCGGCTGAACAACCACGTAACCGTGCTGGAGCATCTGCACCGGGCCACAGGCCGGACGGCAAGAGTCAGAGGCCGTCTGCGAGAAAATCCTGGCGCTGTGCCCGGCCTCTCCATCACCGCGCCTCTGCCTCCAGCACTCGCTCCGCCTGCCCGCGCGACCGAGGGGCTGTGTGAGAAGCGGTAGATCTGGTCGGCTGGGACGCGGCGAGCGGCAAGGCAGCGGCCTACCCGTACTTCCCTGTCGGCGGTCTCTGAACCTGGACCCCCTTGGGGTCGGTGAGTTTTGACCCCGTGTGAGTAGTTGTTTTATCCGGTTGCCGCGCTTGGTGTGCCGGCCGATGTCGCGGTCTTTGAGTCGGTAGGAGTCTCCCTTCAAGGAGAGCACATCGGCGTGATGGACGAGACGGTCGACCCACTGGCAGGCGGTGGCGAACGCGACGCGGTGTCCGGCCTGGCAGGCGGAGATCCCCAGGGCGATGGCCAGGTGTGTCTTGCCGGTGCCGGGCGGGCCGAGGAAGACCACGTTCTCCTTGCCGGTGATGAAATCCAGGGTGCTCAAATGGGCCACCGCCTCCCGTTTCAGCCCGCGCAGGTGAGCGAAGTCGAACTCCTCCAAGGTCTTGCGGGCGGGGAAACGGGCCACGCGGATGCGACCCTCTCCGCCATGCGCCTCTCGGGCGGCGACCTCGCGCTGCAGGCAGGCGGCCAGACTCCTGATGTGTCCAGGACTCGGTGGTGGCGCGTTCAGCGAGCCGGTCGGCAGCGTCCAGCAGGGCCGACGCCGGTGGCCGCGCCCAGCTTCGGCGCGCTCCAGCGCCGCTCCGTGCCGTGCGGCGGATGCGTCGGGGGACTACGTTCAGGGCGCCGGGATTCCGCGTCGAACGCCAAGGCCCTGGACGTGCCCGGCAGTTTCACACATCCATGGCAACTCTTCGCGAGGACAAGGTCGAGATCGGACGCCTGCCCGTGGCGGTCGAGTGCACCACGCTGGGTCCCGGGCACGAAGACTGTCGGCGAGCCCGGATCGCGCATCGATGAGTTTCCCGACTCACTCTGGTCTGTACGCCGGACACCCACGAGACGGGAGGCTGGGCCGTGCGGAAACTGGTCTACGGCATGAACCTGACGCTGGACGGCTACATCGCCGCGGCCGACGACGACATCGGCTGGAGCGGACCGCCGAGCCACGAGCTCTTCCAGTGGTGGCTCGACCACGAACAGGCGAGTGGCCTGTCCCTGTACGGGCGCAAGCTTTGGGAAGCGATGAGCTCCTACTGGCCGACCGGCGACCAGGACCCCAACGCCACTCCTGCCGAGATCGAGTTCGCCCGCAACTGGCGGGACACTCCGAAGGTGGTGTTCTCCTCGACGATCAAGAAGGCCGACTGGAACACCCGCCTGGTCACCGGCGACGCGATCGCCGAGATCATCCGGCTCAAGGCCGAGGACGGCGGCCCGATGAACATCGGCGGCGCAACCCTCGCAGGGGCGGCCATGCGCGCCGGGCTGATCGACGAATACGTGATCGCCGTCCATCCGGTGCTGGTGGGCGCCGGCACGCCGTTCTTCACCGCGCTGGACAGCTGGGTGAACCTGAACCTGGTGGAGACGCGGGCCTTCCCCGACGGCGTGGTCCTGACGAGATACGAAACGAGGCACTGAGCAGCGTCCCGCCCCTTCACCGTCGTGGCACCCCAAGCCGGGATAATCCGACCGGGGGTGGCGTGTGTGGTGGCCGATCGGGGTGGGCACGGCCCTCATGCGTTGGCCCTACCCCTGCCGGTCTGGAGATGTGTCTCCACGGGGCAGTCGTGGTGTGCGCGGCGGGCCGGGATGTCGGTACGAGGCCGTCCGCACGGCTGCGTTCGAGCCTCCGGCCGCCGCGTCGGTGATGTCCCGTTCGTGCGGCGGCCGGACGCGCCCGGCTGGGTCAGGAGGAGGCGGTTGCCTCAGCAAGCTTCTGGAATTCGCCGAGATCGTAGTTGGCGAGCGTCGAATCGAGATTGGTCAGGGCGCCGAGATGCTCGACGAATCCCTTCGGGTCGTACTCGATCTGCAGGGTGACACGACTCGTCGTGTCGCTCAGGCGGTGGAAGGTGACCACTCCGGCGTGATCGACACCTTCGACGGTGCGCCAGGCGATGCGGTCTTCGGGGATCACCTCGGTGAGCTCCGCGACGAATGCCTTGTCAGCTCCGGGCAGTTCCAGCTTCCATGCGAAGCGCTGCCCGTCCAGCTTGTCCACCCTGGCCACATGACTCAGGAACTTCGGCCACCGGGTCACATCGCTCCACAGCGCCCAGGCGACGGAAACAGGAGCCTGGAGATCAACAGTTTCCACCAGCGACGCAGACATTTGACATCTCCTCAGGTCAACGGACGATGCACCACGCGTACCCCGGCAGGGGCTGCTCATACGGCCTTCACGGCAGTCGCCGTCGGGGGTGCGGCCAGGGTGTGCCCCTTCGGGACCGGGCGCGGGGAGGGCGGTTCAGGGGCTGGGCGGGCTGGACGAACATGCGCGGTCCTCGGCCGGGTGAGCGGGGGCCGACCCCCCGGCGAGGAGGCACAGGGCGTGATCGGAGGGGCTGTCGGGTTGTGCGGTGTAGAGACAGAGGGCTTGGCCGGCGTCGTCGGGGACGGTGAGGGTCTCGTATTCGAAGGTGAGCTCGCCGACGAGCAAGTGGCGGTAGAGCTTGGTGCCGTGGGTGTGTTCGAGTACATCGCGGTCGGCCCACCACTGGCGGAAGCCCTCGTCCCGCACGCACAGTTCGCCGATCAGTTCGGCCAGGCGCGCATCGTACGGGTGGCGGCCGGCGTAGAGACTCAGAGCGGCCGTGGTGCTGCGGGCGGCCGCCTCCCAGGCGGCGAGGATGCCGTGGGCGGTGGGGTCCAGGACACGCAGCAGTCCGGGACGTACCCGCGGGGTCGGTGCGGGCCGCGGTCTGGGTCTGGGTCTGGGTCTGGGTCTGGCCGAGTCGAACAGGTGGAAGGCGCTCGGCGGGGCGGGCCTCAGGTCTCGGGCCACGGTGGAGCACGGCGGTGGAGGGGTTCAGCAGTCCTGGTACCCGGCGCCGGCCGTCATGCGCGGGCAGCCCGGCCTCGTCGGGTCGGATCCGCGCCCGGCGGGAGCGAAGGAGGTCGCGCGGCTCCAAATTGGTTCCGCGCTCCGCTGATGTACTCGTTTCCCCGGGCTAGGACGGCATGCGGAGCTCCGGGCAACTGCGGAGGGGGGCCTGTAAGGCCCCGGCGGGCCCCGGGCCCCCGTACCGGCACCGGCGGGGGCCAGAGCGGTGCTCTTCAGGAGTACGGATCCGACATGTCTTTCCGGAAGGACTCCCCCATGGCCAAGCCCCTGATCGTCATCGCCGGCGCCAGCTCCGGCACCGGCGCCGTGACGGCGCGCCTGTTCTCCGCGCGGGGTCCAGGCTGCTCTGTTCGATGGTGCCGACCTGGGCGGCTCCGGCGTTGTTGATCAGAGCGTCCAGACCGCCGTACTCGGCCACGACCTCGTGCAGGCAGGCGGCGATGCTCTCCGGGTCGGTCACGTCCAGGCGCTTGACCTGGATGCGGTCGGCCACGTCCGCCTCGGCAGCGGCCTTGCGCAGGGCGTCGGCCTTCCTGGTGTCGCGCATGGTCGCGATGGTCGTCCAGCCGGCCCGGGCCGCGCCGACGGCGGCGGCCAGGCCGATACCGGAGGATGTGCCGGTAATCAGGACGGTCTTCGGGGAGGTCATACGGGTCTTCCTCAGCTGGGGAGCGTGACGGGCCGCGCCCGTAACCGGGGAGTTCCCCGGTTCACCTCGAACGGTAAGCGGGGAACTCCCCGGTTGTCCAGTTAGACTGGTCCCGAACGAAGGGAGCACACGTGACCGCCCAGCCGAACGTGCTGCGCGCCGATGCCCGGCGCAACCGGGAGCGCATCCTCGAAGCAGCAGTCCGCTCCTTCTCCGAGAAGGGCGCGGACGTCGCGATCGACACGATCGCCAAGGCGGCGGGCGTCGGCTCGGCCACGCTCTACCGCCACTTCCCGACTCGTGAGGCACTGGTCGAGGCGGCCTACCGCAACGAGCTGGCCCGGGTCTGCGACAGCGCCGCCGACCTGCTGGCCGGCCACCCGCCGGACCGGGCGCTACGGCTGTGGATGGACAGGTTCATCGACTACCTGGCCGCCAAGCACGGCATGGCGGACGCCCTGCGGGCCGCGGTCGCCACCGGTGCCGACCCCTTCGCAGAGACCCTCGACAGGCTCGGCACCGCCATCAGTACCCTGCTGCACGCGGGTGCCGATGCCGGCCTCCTGCGCTCCGACATCGACCCCCTCGACGTCGGCTTCAGCCTTTCCGGCCTCGCGCTGGTGACCAGCGCTCCCGGCCACCGCGAACGCGCCGGCCGCCTCCTCGACCTGCTCCTCGACGGCCTCTGCCACACGGCGCCCCGACCCACGCCGACCCCGTGACCCGCAGGATCTGCGCGACATCCTCCCGAGGACCGACAAGCTGGACAACCACCGCGTGCTCCAGCAGATCGCGCTGTTCTTCCACCGGAGCGAGAGTGCCCCGCTCCCGGGTACTTCGGGGGCGGGGCACCTCGTCAGGCGGTGACTCCAAGCGCGGTCAGGCGATCACGTAGAAGGGATCGCCTGCCATGAAGTGCGTCTTGCCGCGCCAGGCGGTGATGCGTCCGCCCTGGGACTTGTTCTCGCTGACGTCGACCCAGGTGATCTCCCGCTGCTTGGCGGGGAGATGAGTGTCGCCCTCGTGGGAGGAGGCGAAGCGGTACTCGTCGCACGAGGTGCGGCCGGCGCGCTTCATGTCGGGCGGCGCGCGCTGAAGGCGGCGATGAGGACATCCGTCACTTCGGGGCACGACGCGACCGCCAGAACGCACGCCTGTGCGGGAATCGGGTCCGGCCGAATGAGGTCGGCGAGCTCCTGGTCGCCCGTTCCGGGCACCCCCCGCCGGGCAATGGGCGCGGACCTGCCAGCCCGCGGGACGCCCCGCCGCCTCGGTCGAGACGATGACGTTCGGCCGCCTTCGCGAGCTGAACGACGGCGGCACGCAGCGCGCCGACTTCCATGTCCTTGCCGTCATCGACGCCGGGCCCGGCCCGGTCGCCGTCGATTTCCACGCCACCCGCTCGAAGACCGGTCCGCGGTGTGGATTCCGCCCGGCGCGGTGCACCGGTGGGATGAAATCGCCGATGTGGCAGGGCATCTCGTGTTGTTCGTGCCGACAGCGCCGGTCACCCACGCGACCCGAGAACTGGCCGCCTCCCCTGACCCGGCCGCGCACTGGAGCATCCCCGACGCCGACTGGCCCTTCGTCGACGCGGCGCGCAGCCATCTCCTCCTCGAAGCATCCGCCCCGCCCAGTGACTCCCGGACAGAGCTGCCCGAAATCCTGCTCTCCGCGCTCATCACCCGGCTGCACCCGCCGCACGCCGAAGCACGGCTCACCCTCAGGCGTTCCGGTTGTTCCGCTCCAGCGTCGAAGCGCACTTCCGGCAGCATCACGAGGCCGGCTACTACGCCCGTGCGCTGGGATACGCGCCCCGCACCCTCTCACGAGCGGCACAGCAGGCCACCGGCCGCACCGCGAAGGCGTACATCGTCGAACGGATCGTCCTGGAGGCCAAACGGCTCCTCGCACACGACCGCCTCACCGCCGCCCGCTGCGCCGACGTACTCGGTTTCCCCGACACATCCAGCCTCTCGATGGTCTTCCGCAAGACGACAGGTATGCGCCCGGGCGCGTGGCAGGCGACGGTGGCCGCCGAGTGAGGGCGTCCGGCTCAGAGCCCTTGGCGGCTTCCTCCACCAGGATCCGCTCGACGTGAACGAACCCCCCTGTTCCGCCAGTGCCGGTCTTTGGGTGGCGATGCCTCAGGAGGCGGCGCGGCATGCGGGTCGTCCGGCCTCTCGTGCAGAACGCACGTGAAGGCAGCCGTCATGTACAGGTTGGCAGCGAGGCGGTCGGCAAAGGCGAAGGCGGCTCATGTCCGCAGCCGTCAACCGGTCGGGCTGGCCGAGGGCTGGGGCTTGCCGAGCATTTGGCAGGTCGCGGCGTCTACGAGGGCCTTGTTCGCGGTGGCGGCCTTCTTCTCCTTGATGCCGAAGTTCGTGATGGTGAAGACCGCGACACTACGGGTGCCGGTGGCGTCGGTGTACATCTCACTGGAGTAGCCGGGCAGGCCGCCGGTGTGACCCCAGACCGTGCCGCAGGGCGTGTCCACCTTCATCAGACCCAGACCGTAACCTCCGCCCTCCTCGGGGGCGTCCACGGTGGTGCGCATCTGCTTCATCTGGGCCTCGGGCAGCAACCGGCCGGACATGAGCGCGGTGAGGAAGCGCTGCCAGTCCTGCGCGGTGGAGACCATACCGCCTGCCGCCCACGACCAGCTCGGGTCGATGGCGGCGGTGTCGATGTTGTCTCCGGGGCGTTCGGGGCCGGCGAATCCGACGCCCTCGGGCAGGTCCACGGTCCCGGAGAGGAGGGCCTTCAGGCGCTTGGCGTCCGGCTCGTAGCCGGTCGCGTGGCGTTTCCCGGCGGGCCAGGCCGCGTCCGTGGCCAGGAACGAGTCCTTCATGCCGAGCGGCTTGGTGATCTTCTGCTCGATCAGCTCTGCCAGGCTGCTTCCGGTGGCCTTCTCCAAAATCAGCCCGAGAGCCTCGTAGTTGGCGTTGCTGTAAGAGTATTTCTCGCCCGGTTCGGTCGGCGGGTCCTGCTCGGGAGTGCTGGCCAGAAGTTCCTCCGGCCTCCACGTGCGCTGCTCCTGACCGGTGAGCGAGGGCAGGAACTGGGGCGTCAGCAGGAAATCTCCCAGGCCGCTGGTGTGGTTGAGCAGCATCCGTATGGTGATGTGCTCACCGCCCTTGACCAGGCCGGGCAGCCACTTCTCGACCGTGTCGTCGAGGCCGATCCTCTTCTGGGCGACCTGTTGCAGGACGAGGGTCGCGGTGAGCGTCTTGGTGTTGGACCCGACTCGGAACTGGTCGCCGGCGGCGAGGCTGTGGTCGTCCTTGGTCCAGGCGGCTTGCTTGGCGATCTCGACGGGCTTCCCGTCGCCGGAGTCGACCCGGACGATGACGCCCAGGGAGCCGGTGTCTGCCGCCTGCTGCGCGACGCGGGCCAGCCGCGCGCCGGCCGCCGGGCTCGCCGTGCTTTGGCCGGCCGCCGGTTTGGCCTCGTCCGAGCAGTTCGCGAGCGCCGCACCCAGACAGGTCGTCAAGGCGATGGTCAGCGCTCCGCAGCGGATTCGGTGGCGGCGGGACAGTGTGGGTGCGGACATGGCAGTTCCCTTCGGCGCGTGACGATGTGCTGCGTGCGTCGAGGGACCGAAGATCGCCTGATGAGCGGCCGTTCGGCGGGTCCCGCGCACACCATCCATTCAGTCAGTGGCGCGCCGCTGGTACATCGCTCGATAGTGGGCTTCCCCCCGGCGCGGGGTCACTCCAAGGAGTGACCCCGCGGGGCACGGCGCCCCGCCGGCCCGCCCTCCGACCGAGGACGGGTCAGGAAAGGGTGTTCCTGGCCAGCACCGCCGCCTGTGCCCGACTCTGGCAGCCGGTTTTCGTGAGCACGCGGCTGACGTGCGTCTTGACCGTGTGCAGGCTCACCACGAGCCGGTCGGCGATCTCGGCGTTGCTCAGCCCGTCCCGGACCAGACGCAGCACGTCGACCTCCCGCTGGGTGAGGTCCCTCAGCCGGGCCAGGTCATGGTCTCTGGGCTGGCGCCGCCCATTGAGATGGCCCTGGATGATCCGCTGGGTCACCGCGGGGCTCAGCGCACTGTGCCCCGCCGCCGCGGCACGCACGGCCGCAGCCAGCTCTTCGTACGAACTGTTCTTCAGCAGGAAGCCGGAGGCCCCGGCCATCAGCGCATCGTCGACGTAGGCGTCCAGGTCGAACGTGGTCAGCATGAGCGCCCGGCTGCGCCCCGGCCCGAGCAGGCCCCGGCGGCCCAGCTCGCCCAGCGCCCACAGGCCGTCGCGGCGCGGCATCCGGATATCCATCACCAGCACGTCCGGCCGCAATCGCGCACACGCCTCGACGGCTTCCTCACCGTCGTTCGCGGTGCCCGCCACGGTGATGTCCGCCTGGCTGTCCAGGATCACGCTCAGCCCGCTGCGGATGACCGGCTCGTCGTCCACGACGAGCACGCTGATCTGCTCAGGCATCCGCACGCTCCCACGGCATCGTCGCCGCAACACGGAAGCCGCCGTCACCGGTGGGGCCCGCGGTGAGTTCGCCGTCCAGCGCGCCCACCCGCTCCTCCATGCTGACCAGGCCGAGCCCGATGCCCGCGCCGGCCGCGGCCTGCCGCACGCCGCGGCCGTTCACGATCTCACACCGCAGCTCTCCGCCATGTTTTCCGCGGACGGTCACCTGGACGGGCGCTCCGGGCGCGTGCCGGCGAGCGTTGACCAGTGCCTCCTGCACCACGCGGTATACCGCCAGCTGGACCGGCCTCGGCACGGAGTGCGGCGCGACGTCCGTCGTCAGCTCGGCCGTTCCGCCCGCGGCACGGTGGCTGTCCAGCAACGCGTCCAGCTCACCGAGGTCCGGCACGGGCTGGAGCGGGACGGCGTCCGCGGGGTCGCGGAGCATCCGCAGCAAGTCACGGAGCTCGCCGCTGCTCTGGCGGCCCGCCGCCGCAAGGCCGTCGACCTGGGCACGGGCCCAGTCGGGCAACTCGCCGCCGCGGGCCCGCAGCGTCTCCGCATGCACGACGAGCAGGGTCAGCGAGTGCGCGACCACGTCGTGCATCTCACCCGCAATCCTTGTCCGCTCGCGTTGCGTGGCCTGTGCCGCCTCCAGGGCCTGTGCCCGGCGCGCGTCGACTGCCCGCCGCTCGGCCGCGGCCAGCAGTTCCTGCCGGGTGCGCGCGGCGAACCCCATCACCCAGGCCAGCGGCATCGGGGCCAGCGCGGCGAGGACGTCCAGGCCGCCCTGGAAGTCGCCGGAGTCGGTCGTCATCCGGTTCAGCCACAGACCGGCCACGCTCAGCATGCTGACGCCGAGGACCGCCGACACGGTCCGCCGCCAGCTCACGCTGTGGTGGCCCAGGTTGTAGAGCAGCACCGCCGGCGGCAGGAAGACCAGCGGCGACAGCTTGGCCCCCTCGCCCGCACTCCCCACCAGCGCCGCCAGAAGAGCCCCGAAACCCACGACGAAGGCGGTGGCCGGCAGCCGCCGCCGCAGCAGCACAACCAACACGCCCACCGCCTCGTACGCCATGAGCGATACCCAGGCCGGCCCGGAGGTGTCCACGTACGGCTGCGACAGCAGCGCCGGCACAAACGTCAGTACGACCAGCCCGGCATCGGCACCCCACCCGGGCCACCTGCCGTCCCTCATTCTCATCCGTCCGACACTACGACCTCGCACTCAGGTCTTCGTCACTCCAAAGAGTCACTTCGCGTCACCTCCCGTGCGGAGGATCGGACCCTATCCGTCCAAACCCGGCTGACGGCCTGAGTGCCGACTCGACGGCGCCGATCCGGGCGATGCGTGGCACGTGCTTGACCTTGGGGACTCACTCCATCCTGTGAGCCTCACCTCAATCAACGCAGTAACGATAAAAATCGACACTGTGCGCCCGCGCCTGTACGCGACATAATTCGACTGGTGAGCGGCGGACATGACGGAGCCGAGTGCACCCTGAGAAGCGCGGTGACATAGGCCGCGACGCGATCGGACGGAGGCTCCTGGGTCTCACCGCCGAGATAGCAGTCGCCTGTCGGTGGCCCTTGAGTATGTGGTGCGTTCCGTCATGCGAGCCGCATGCGGGGGGGCACGCCTGCGGTGCGATGCTCCCGGCGTGCATGCCGGGGCCGGACGCTCCCGTTTTCCAGTCCAGGCGGTCGTTCTGGGCCGTGGCGCGCAGGGTGTGGCGGGCCAGGGCGGTGACGGTCGCCGCCTCGGGGCCTTTGCCGCACACGTCACCGAGGAAGAACGCCCGTCGGGCGGCAAGAGAAACGGGAGAACCAGAAACCACCGCCCTCGGCCCGATCGGGCCTCCTGGCGATCGGTCCGGGACGACTCAGATGGGCGTAGGACGGCGGTGATGACCCCGTTCTTGGGCGGGTGTGCGGAGGGCGAGGAGGGCGACGTCGTCCAGGCCCGGTGGTTGGACACGGTGCAGGAGCTGGTCGGTGAAGGACGGCAGAGGGCGGTGGGCGAGGGCGGCGGCGTGCTGGCGCAGGCGGTTCAGGCCCTCGTCGAGGGTGTGACCGGGCTTTTCGACAAGGCCGTCGGTGTACAGCACGAGGGTGCAGCCCGGGGGAAGGCGGACGGTGGCGTCGGGGCGGGGCCTGCGGATCCCGGTGCCGAGCAGGAGGCCGTGGCCGTCGGTGAGGTAGTGGGCCAGGCCGTCGTGAGTGATGAGTAGGGGCGGGGGGTGACCGGCATTGGTCCAGGACAGCTCCCAGTGGCCGTCACTGTTCTGGGTCACCCGGGCGAGGACGAGGGTGGCCATGGTGACGTCGGTGATGGGCATGATGGCATCGTCGAGGCGTTCGACGATCCGGCTGGGGGGCTCCTCCTGGGACCAGGCGTAGGCGCGGAGCATGTTGCGCAGCTGGGCCATGCCGGCGGCGGCTTCCAGGTCGTGGCCGACGACGTCTCCTACAGCGAGGGCGGTGGCGCCGTCGGGCAGGGTGAAGGCGTCGTACCAGTCGCCGCCGACCTGTGAGGCGTCGGGGGCGGGCAGGTAGCGGACGGTCATCTGCAGGCCCGGCACACTCGGCATCTGCGGCAGCAGGTGATTCTGCATGGTCTCGGCGACCTTGCGCTGGCGCTGGTAGAGACGGGCGTTGTCCAGGGCCAGGCCGGCGCGGCGCGCGATGTCGTCCAGCAGGGCCAGGTCGGCACCGGTGAAGGCGCCGGGCTGGCTGGCACGGCCCAGCGTGAGGGCTCCCAGCACGTCGCGCGTGCTGCGCAGCGGTGCGATGGCCGCGGAGTGGATGCCGGTGGTTTCGAACAGGCGGTGCTGCTCTGCTGTGATCCCGGAGTCCGGGGAGCCCTGATAGGTGTCGGGGCCGGCCAGAGCGGAAGCGACGCCCCGCAAGGCCTGGGACAGCGGCATCGGGGATTCCTCAGGGATTGGCGGCATCGGCCCTTCAAGACCGTCGTGGTGGACCAGGGCATCGCCGTCAGCTTGAACCACGGCCGCACGCCACACCTCGTCGCGTTCGGTGATCAAGTCGATGACAGCCCAGTCCGCCAGGCGCGGCAGGACCAGACTGACCAGCCGGCGCAGCGCCTCCTCGGTGTCGAATGTGGACGTCAGCTGAGTAGTGGTCTCCGCCAGCAGGGCGAGTCGCTCGAAGGCGGTCAGCGTTCCGGCGGCCTGCTCCGGCCCTGCTCCGGGGCCAGAGGCCTGTCCGGAGGTGTGGAAGATGACGAGTGTGCCGGCGCGCCCAGCGCTGATGTCGTACGGCGCGATCGTCCAGAAGACGGGCAGCAGAGAGCCGTCGGCCTTTTCGAAGTGCTCGCGGCCGCCCCCGGCCGGGCTTGCGGCGTGGGACACCTGCCGCATGCCGCACTGAGAGGGGGCCAGCTGCTGGCCCTGCGGCCCGCGGTGCAGCAGATCGTGAGCGTCACGCCCCACAAGCTCGTCCGCAGAACGGCCCAGCACGCCTTCGGCACGACGGTTGGCGGCGATGATACGGCCCTGCTCGTCCACGACATAGGCCGCCGCCCCGATGGCCTCCAGCACCGGTATGAGGTGAGCGGAGGGCACTGTCACAGACTGTGCTTCCCCCATCTGTGTCCTCCGCGGTCCCACCATGCCTCGCTCCTCACGCTGCTCACCCTTGGTACCGCTTTCCAATCGGGGCGGGACCTCCCACCAGGCCAAGGCGGTGGCTCCTGGAGCGTTGCACAGGCGGCACGCCGATTACCAGCGCAGCCCCCACACAAGCCGCACGGGAGGCGCTGCTGCGAGACACGAGTCGCAACCCAGGCGATGATCACACCGCTTCGCCGACCCGAACGCTTGACTGCTGGTGTGCCGCCGGGAAACCTCTCGCAGCATCGTAAATGCGTCGCACGTCAGTCAGGGGCTGACCGCTCAAGACCGCAGGGCGCTGTGGATGGTGGGGTGGCAGGCGATGACCTCGTCGAGGCCGACGAGTTGGATGAGCCGCGAGAGGGAGGGACCGGGGGAAGCGAGTCGAAGCCAGCCGCCGGCGCTGTGCGCCGCACGGTGGGCGATGATGAGGACGTTGACACCGCTGGAGTCCATGAAGGTGATGCCGCTTAGGTTGAGGACTGTGCGGCGTGCGGAAGCGTCCCTGGTGGTCAGGGCCTGAAGCAGCTGGGGGGCGCTGTCGCGGTCGACCTCGCCGTGGACGGTCACCACGGTGATGCCCTCGGTCTCGCTCAGCGTGATCAACAGGTGATTCCCCGCTGATGCCTCGTGGTTGTCGTCCACGCTCTCCTCATCAGCTCATCCCGGTGGTTCAAGCCCGTGCTTCCTCGGCGAGAACCAGGGCGGGCGGGCATAATACTGGTTATGCAACCGGATGGCCCTGTCACACGTGTACGCACGGCGGGCGTGGTACCCGGCCGGGGAGTGGCGTGCGGAGGGACGGGGCCGAGATGGCTGGGCGGATCAATGATACGAGGGGCGATCGTTGCGACGGACCGGACGACGAGGCGTCATTTGCCTTGTCCGGTGCCGGGTCGTGCATCGCCGAAGCACGGCACCGGACCGCCGCCTTCCTCACCCGGACCGAAGGCAGGCACCCGTCGAGGGTGCCGGGCCGCGTCGTGAGCCTGGCTGAACTGGTCGTCAGTGAGCTGGTCACGAACGCCTGCAAGTACGCCCCGGGGCCCATCCAGCTGCGCCTGCGCGTGGCCGGCGACGCACTCGAGGTGGAAGTCTGGGACAGCGACCCGGTCCTGCCCACGGCGAGCGATGCGGACCCTGAACGGGTGGGCCGCCACGGCCTGGAGGTCGTCAAGGCCGTAGCCCATCTCACCGTGCTGCGCGAGACGGTCGGCAAGCGCGTCACCGCACGTATCCTCCTCAGTCCCGCCTGACACCGGGCGACGCTGCCGAGCGGGCACCGACTGCGCGGTCGCGTTTTGTGAGCCCTCCCGATGCGGGCGGGGGTGGTCGTGCCAGTTGGGGCGTTGGACCACAAGGCTCGACCGGCAGGCCTGCCCTCGGCGCGACACGGGCGAGCGCTGTCTCAGTCGGCTCAAGGGCTTGCGCAGCACCATGACGAGATGCGAGGAGACCGCCGCTTCCTATGAGGCGGCGATCGCGCTCGCGGGGTTCCCCGCTCTGGGCAAGGTCAGTCCGAAGACGGACCCTGGTCTACGGTGAGGACCAGCTTCCCTCGAGTGCGGCCTCGCGGCTGAGCCTCCAGGCTTCGGCAGCGTCTTGGCGATGGGGACCGTCAGTCGGCCTTCGTCGACCAGGCGGCCCAGTTCGGTCAGAGGCGCGCTGTCAGGACGGACCCAGACGTAGTGGCCGCCTCGGACGGCGGCGTCGGCTTCGACGATGGAGGCCAGCCGTTCCGGGCGGTCGAGCAGGGTCAGAAAGACTTCCAGGGCGTCGCCGCCGATGAAGTCCAGGGCGGCATCGATCCCCTCGGGGGCCAGTGCGCGAGGCATGCTGGTACAGCTTCACGACCAGCGCGGGCAGCATGGCTGTAGACCCGGACCCGCAGGCCCGCGTCCAGTGCGTGCTGGGCGATCGGGGTGAAGGCCGGGTGGAGCGTCGGCTCGCCGCCGATCAGCTGGACCTCCTCGGCGCCGAGGGCGACGGCCTGGTCGATGGTGCGCAACCAGTCGTCGTCACTCATGACGCCGTGGCCCCGCGTCGGCCCCGAGCCGGTGTAGCACAGCGACGGGCAGGAGAGTTGGCAGCGGCCGGTGCTCTCCAGCGACAAGGACCGCAGCCTGGCGGGGGCTTGCCGGGCGATCGTCATGACGCGATCGTAGGCCGACGGCCGTCAACCCGTCTGGTAGTACGGCCACTTCGGCCGACAGGTGCCTTTCTCCTCGCCCGGACCGCGGAACCGGCCCTCCGTGAGCCCGGAGCGCGATCTAACCTCAGATCACGCTGACTCCGTTGCCGGCCCCCTCCCCCACCGTGATCGCCCGGCCCGCCCACACGCTCCCGCCGATGCCGTCTGGCTCCGCGACAAACGACCCGTGGCTATGCGAACGGCTCCCGCGGCGATCGCCGCGGGGCCGCCCCGGACTGTCATCGACCTCTGGCATCACGCCCGCTCAGAGCACACCGCCACACCTGCCCTGCGTGCAGTGATCACATGGTGCGTTCAACGCTCCACAGCGGCAGCAGCTCGAAAGAGGTGACCGCTTCCTCCCGCCACCGCGGACGCCAGCCGGCGGCCACTGCGGAGGCCTGCCGCGCATAGCGGCGCATGTCCGCCCGCATGCTGTCCGGCACACCGCGGCGCTCCCCGATCTCCCGGACAGCGGCAATGGTTTCCAGTGTGCAGGACGGGTCGCCGAGCGCGGCCTGTACCACGCGACGCTCATCGTCGTCGACAACCGCCAGCAGGGCACGGACGGTATAGCTGTGCTTGCCGTCACGCAGATCGGTGCCGCATGGCTTTCCCATGACGGCCGCGTCTCCGAACAGGTCCAGGTAGTCGTCGCGCATCTGTCCGCTGATCCCGACCAGCCGCGCGTACTCGCGCAGTTCTTTCTCCGCGTGCGCCGGATGCTCGCCCGCGGCCAGGAGGCCCAGCTGCAGGGGTGCGAGGATCGAGTATCGGGCTGACTTGTAGTCGGCCACGCAGTGCAGCATTTCGGTGTCGGCTGCATCGGTGAAGTCGCGCTCCACGTCGATGATCTGGCCCACGAACGTGTCGGCCGCCGTCCGGGTCTGTACCTCGACCATGGCCTGACGCACCGCGGCCGGTGCCTTCGCCTCTAGCAGCGCCTGTAGCGACAGGGCGAGAGCGAGATCGCCTGCGAGCACGGTCAGGCCGAGCGCGGTCTGCGGGCGGCTGGGAAACCGCTCGCGATAGGCGTAGTAGGTGGACAGGCCGCCGCGGCGGGTGCGGCTGTCGTCGATGAGGTCGTCATGCACCAGGCCGTGGGTCTGGAGCAGCTCGATGCTCAGGGCCGCGGCGTCCAGTGCCTCGAGGGGCTCGCCCGTCACCAGGCGTGCCGCCTCGTGCAGCACAACGACCCGCATCCTCTTCCCGCCCCGCAGGGACAGCTCCCTCAGCAACTCCAGGCACTCCGGGGCGAACCGGCTGAACGACGGTGCATCGAGGGATGCGCTTACTGCATCGAAGTACTCCTCGAAGCGCTTGTTGAACCGCTGCTCGCATTTGCTTGCACGCTGAAGGATCTCATGGCTCATGTTTCGTCTTCCTACTCAGGCGCTGTCCAACGCACCGCCGTACACCGGCGACCATAGAGCTTGTGTGTTTGTCGCTGCCTGTGCCATCCGAAGCTGTACTGGGTCGCCCTGGAAGGGCGATCATTCTTTCCGTCTCCTCACGGGCTCCCGAGGCCTGCAAGATGTTCCGGACCTGTGCCGCGTCACACTCGTCAGGTCGAGCCGGCCCACCAACCGTTCCAGCCGCTCGCGTTGGTCCGCGTCCGCGCCTCGCAGGCTCCGGGGGCCAGCAGGACAGCCCGCTTGCCTTCCCGTGGATCGCTCTGGCCCGGCGCACACGCAGCATCCGTACTCCCGAACACGTCCAGCTGGCTTTGCTCATGAGTTTGGGCTCTGGCTCAATTTCCGTGATCGCGTGGCTGTGAGTGACACCGGTTGGGTAGGCAGCGACGCTTTTCCGTATGCGCGTGCTGCCCGGATGTCGACCGAGAGCTGCTGACGGACGAACGAGTCTCAGAGGTTGTCTCACGCGGCGGGTTTCGCGAGCTTCTTGTAGCAGGTCAGGGCGGCCAGGCGATCGACCTCTCAAACTTCCAGCGGTGGCGGCCGAGGCGTTCACCGGACTCGATGCCGGGCCGGGCGATGCGCGGAACAATGCCTCGCTCCCGCAGCCAGGCCAGATGAGCGGCAGCGTGGTATGCCTTGTCCGCCCGGAGCCGACCTGGTTTCCTGCGGCGCGGTCCGCGCCGGGAGCGGATCGCCGGTCGGCGCCGGCACCGTGGCGGAAGGCCCGGGCAGTGCGTGATCCGGGCAAGATCCTGCTGGATGTGGCCCTCGCCGTTGCCTTGGGCGGGGACTGCCTGGCCGATGTGGCCACCTGCGGGCCGAGCCGGCCCTGTTCGGGCCGGTGGCCTCCGGCCCGACCGTCTCCCGGCTCATCGGCACCCTCGCAGCGGACGGCCAACGACAAGCGTGCCCTGGCTGCGATCCGCGCCGCCCGCGTCGAAGTACGCGAACCTATCTGGCAGTTGGCCGGTGAAGCGGCACCGGACGCCGGCGGGCGGGTGACCGGGGGCCTTGACGGCGTGCTCCTCCTGGCGCACTCCGAGAAGCAGGACTCCGCCGCAACCTGGAAGAAGACGTTCGGCCACCACCCGCTGATGGGGTTCGTCGACCACGGCCGCGGAGGGTCCGGCGAGCCGGTCGTGGACCTGCTGCAACCAGGCCACGCGGGCAGGCTCCAACAACGCCGCCGACCACATTGAAGCCGCCCGGCTCGCAATCGCTCAGCTGCCCAAACGCCATCGACACGGCCGGCGCACACTCATCGCTGCGATTCCGGCGGCGGCACCCACGAGTTCGTGGCCTGGCTCGCCAAGCGCGGACAGTGGCTGTCGTACTCGGTCGGCATGGCCATCACCGATCCTATGCACGCCGCCGGCCTGAAGGTCCCGGCCGGCGCGTGGACGCCGGCGGTCTGACCGGACGGCGAGACCCGCGACAGCACCTGGGGCGCCGAAATCGAGGGCGACTGTCTCAAGAGCTGGCCGCCGGCATACGGATGATCGTCCGCAAGGGACGCCCACACTTCACCGATGCCGAAGTGATGCGCCTGACCTGCTTCGCCACCAACACCCAGCACACCCCGATCGCCGCACTGGAGCTGCGGCCCCGCCAGCGGACCAGAGCCGAGGACCGCATCCGCGCCGCGCGAGCCACCGGCCTTACCACTCTGCCTCTGCACGACGCAGCGCAGAACCAGGTCTGGCTGGAGATCGTCCAGATCACGCTCGACCTGCTGGCCTGGATGCCGATGCTCGCACCCTTGCTGGCACCGCCCAGCTCTGGGAGCCCCGACGGGGCTCCGCCTGCGGTTGTTCTCCGCCACCGCTGAGCTCGTCACCACCGGCCGTCGCCGCATCCTCCGTCTAGCGAAACACTGGCCCTTCACCGACGTGATCACGGAGGCCCTGGGAAGCCTCACCGCCCTACCCAACCCCGGCTGACCAGCAAGAACGCCCTACCCCTACGATCCCATTCACTCCGGAGCCGTGGAACCCGACGCGGCAGCCGGGCAATGGCCCTGCCCGTGACCCGCCGGGACGACCGCAACGGCCCGCCAGGTAACCCGACGGACCGTCATGAAAGATCGAGGCTGACCGTCCTCAGAAGGAGAACCACACATGGACGTGGCCCCAGAGCTGGTTCACCACCTGAACGAGTCCGTCCACGCCGACAAATGTAGTACGAAGTTTCTCCAGAGCTGACCGGATACGTTCTGGTTCTCGCTGTTCATCCGGCGCTCGCAGTTCAGCGTCTACCACGCCGAGTTCAGCCGCGGCACGTTCCCGAGTCCACTGCGGGAGGTCGTGAGCACCGGAAAGCGCCCGGCGTAACTGTGCAATCAACTCCAGCGCAGCTGCCAGATCCACTTCCCCGGAGGCCTGCGCGCCCGGTGCCGCGTTGTTGACGGTGGTATTTCGGACGCCCCCGTTGATCGTGTGGGCTACAGTGCCGGCGCCACGCGCGTCGATCTTGATACTTGGCTGATGGCGCTTCTTCTCTGCGTCGCTCATGCGTTTCCTGTCTCCCCCGTACTCTTCGAAGATGCGCTTCCCGCGGTCGGTGAGCCGTCGGCGTCGTCCGTCGTCGACAGCGTAGCCCTCGTGTACTGCCCAGGTGTGGACCCGATTCATGGCTGCCCGCGGGAGCTTCGCCCCACGGAACCGCATGGGAGCTGACCCGCCGCCGCCGAGGAGCCACCTCAGGTATTGTTCCCGGATCTCTTCTCGTAGTCTTGGATTAGCCCACAACTCGTCCGTTTTCCGCCGTTCTTCGCGGCGGCGCTCCCTTTGTCGCTCTTGCTCCTGCTTGGCACTGGCCATCGCTTGCTTGAGCGCGGCTTCCTCTTGCGCGGCCCTGGCTTCAGCTCGCCTGGCCATGGCCTCCCGCTCCTCTTCCTCCCGCTCTGCCCTGGCTTTGCGCTCCTCTTCCTCCTGCCTGGCCTCGGCCTCCCATCTCTCCTCCAGTGCCTTTCTGCGTCGGGCCTCTTCAGGGGTGGTCTTCGGGCCTACCAGCGCAATGCCAAATATGGTCAAGAGTGCGAGCAGCAGAGTAACGATCACTACCCCCTTCACTGCCGGGTTCTCCATGTATGCCGTCGCAACCCACATTGCCGTCCTCTCTTGAGTCGTCGGCCACACTGAGCAGTGTGTCGTCAAGGCATAGCAGCTTGCCCAGGCATATGCCGCCCTGTCCACCACCGGCGTACCGGTCACCACTGATGGAAGCAGCGTACTGACGCCTTTCCAGGGCCGGGCCGGCGGTCACCAAGTAGGGCTCTGCCTGGAATTGGAACCGTAGCCTGACAGCTGCTCATTTTCCGGCCTCCTGTGTCAGTCCCGTCCGCGAGTTGCCAGGCGACGTCCTGGTGCAGGACGTAGAGGAGGCCCTGTGGAAAGAGTCGATCACCCACTGGCCTCGGCCCTGGGCCGCCTCGGCCAGGACGGCAGCAGCGGTTCGATCAGCACCCACAAGCCATCGTCCACGATCCACGAACGAGCGTCACCCCCGCCGAACGATCAGATCGTCACAGCAGTCACGCTCGACCGGGACGCCTCGGCAAGATCGCTTTGCGGGCTTGAACAGTCATGCGTCGTGGTCCGATTTGCCCACCCAGTCAGCTGGGCCACCGTGAGGTGACGGGCTTGGGATGCGTGTGTCAGGCGTCCGCCGCGTACCGCCAGAAGTCCCTGATCACGGCTGCCGGCACGGGACCCGTCGCTGCTACCTGAGTCAGCAGGATGGTGACCACACCCGCGGCCGGGATGACGTGCGCCGCTGTGCCCGTGCCGCCGACCCAGCCGTAACGGCCGGGCACATTCCACGGGTTGGTCCGGTCGATGTCAACCGAGCCGCCGAAGCCCCAGCCCTGGCCCTGGCCCTCCAGGAACAGTCGGCCGGTGTCGCGCTGCGCCGGATTCGTGTGGTCGGTGATCATCATGCGTACGGAGTCGGCCGACAGCACCCGGCGGCCATCGGCCGCCACCCCGCCGGCCAGCAGCATCCGGCAGAAGGCCAGCCAGTCGTCGGCGGTCGAGGCCAGCCCGCCATTGCCGAGCGGTAGCGCGGGCGGCCTACTCCATTCACCGTCCGGGCCGTCGGCGAGCTCCAGGCTGCCGTCGTCGCCTGGCCTGTAGAAGCTGGTGAACCGATCCCGCTTGGCGGCCGGCACCTCGAAGCCGGTGTCCACCATGCCCAGCGGCCCGAAGGTCCGCTCCGTCAGGAACTGCGGCAGCGGCTGTCCGGTGACCCGCGAAATCAGCACGCCCTGCAGGACGGAGCAGGTGTCGTACAGCCAGGCGGCGCCCGGCTGGTACAGCAGCGGGATGCGGCCGAGCGCCGCCATCCACTCGTCGGCCGGCGGGAAGTTGCTCGGCATCCGACCGTCCTTCTGCACCGTGAACAACTCCTGCACCGCCGGCAGTGTGAAGTCGGAGGGGAATTCCGTACCCGGCCTGGGAGGCCAGCACGTCGAATACGGTGATGGGCCGGTCGGCCGGCACCACGTCGTCCACCAGGCTCGCCGGCGTGCGTACGACCATCGGCTTCCCCAGCTCCGGCAGCCACGTCCCGATCGGGTCGTCGAGTGCGATCGTGCCCTCTTCCACGAGGGTCAGCAGTGCGGCGGCGGTGACGGACTTGGTGATCGAGGCGACCCGGAAGATGGAGTCCCTCGCCATCGGGGCGCCGTCGCCGACGTCCTGTGCGCCGACGGCCGCCACCTCGACCTGGTCACCCCGGGCAACGAGGCCAACCGCTCCCGGCAGCGTACCGGCACCGACATGGGCTCCGAGCAAGTCGTGCAGGGTCGTCACAAGGTCCGCCTTCCAGAAGACTGAAGGACAGACTTCCGCACAGGCCGGGAATCATCGGCGTCGACAGGTCTGGCGGCCGGAGCTCGTCACGGAACGTCTCAAAAGGACCAGATCGTGATCGCGTCTGCTCCACCTCCGCGACAGCACCGGGGACGGCGTCATCGTCCGTCACGTCCAGCAGGCGACCCTGAGCGATACCGGGCCTGAGTTCTTCGAAGGCCCGCAGGTCCTCCTCGGAGCGGACGGTGCCGACGACGGTATGACCTGCGGCCAGAGCGGCCTCGGCGAAGGCACGTCCGAGGCCCGTGCTGACGCCGGTGACGAGCCAGTTCTGCTTTTGCACTGCTCCTCCAGCGAGGTCACGCGAGGAGCCAGACCGCTTGTTCATCAGAGCGTCTACACGGTGTCGATTTTTATCGTCACCATGTCGACTCTGGTAGTGCTCACGGGGGCGGAGCACTCAAAGTCACCGCGTGCCCGGCACCGCCCGAATCGGCGCCGCCAAGGCCCGGCGGCCGGACCGTCAGCCAGAACCGCGCCCAGAGCACCACAGCCCGTCAGCTCCCGTAGACGATGCTCGGCGCTGATTGACGGGACGGCCTGACCGCCCGACCGGGGCCAGGGTCACGCCAGACCGGCCGCGATGGCGCGGCGGACGGCGTCGGCCCGGTCCTGGATGCCCGCCTTGGCGAACAGGTTGTTGATGTGGGTCGTGACCGTGGCCTCGCTGATGAAGAGTTTCTCGGCGATGGCCCGGTTGGGCAGGCCCTGGCCGATAAGGGTGAGCACCTCGCGTTCGCGGCGGGTGAGGTCGCGGGGAAGCGGTTGTGCGTCGGCCGACGGACGCGTGCGGACGGTGGCCAGGAGGCGGTTTTGCACCTCGTAATCGAGTACGGACTGTCCCGCGGCGGCGGCCCGGATCGCGCGGACGATGTCCTGCCGCCTCGCGTTCTTCGTCAGATAGCCACGGGCGCCGGCGCTCAGGGCGGCCAGGATCGAGTCGTCGTCGGCGAAGGTGGTCAGCACGACCACGGCCGTTCCCGGGTACTCCTCGCTCAGCCGGCGGGTGGCCTCGGTACCGTCCATCACCGGCATGCGCAGGTCCATCAGGACGACGTCGACCGGTGTGGCGGCCACCGTGGCCAGCACCTCGGTACCGTCCGCGGCGGCGGCCACGATGTCGATGTCCTCGGTCATGCCGAGCACGGCGGCCAAGGGCTCTCGGACGGTGGCCTGGTCGTCGGCGACGATCACCTTCAACGGGCGCTCGGTCAGCGGATCCTGCGGGTTCCGCGGCTCCTGGGCCGATCCGTTCGCCGTCATCCTCGGATCACTGCCTCCACCTGCCAGCCGGCTCGGTCCGGTCCCTCGGTGAGCGGACCCGCGGTGAGGGCGCCACCCAGCAGGACGACGCGTTCGCGCATTCCTATCAGTCCCATACCGCTGCCGACCCCTGCGGCCGCCTCACCGGTCGCAGGCCCCTTGCGGATGGCAAACCTGGTCGAGGTGGCGTCGAACGCCGGCTCCACCGCGAGCTCGGCCCCAGGAGCGTGCCGGGCCGCGTTGGTCAGCGCCTCCTGCGCGATGCGCAGCAAGTTCTCGGTGACCTGTGCCGACAGCTCCCGGACGGTCCCGGTGACGGCGAGCACCTCTCGGTGGCCGGACGACTCGATCATGGCGGTCAAACTCTCGAGCAGCGGAAGGGAGTCCTCGCGCAGCGCGTGCACGGTCCACTGGGCCTGCTCCAGGCTCGCTGACAAGTCCGCGGCCATGTGCCGTGCCCGGGCGATACCGGCGCCGTCCCCGTCCAGAGCCACAGTCGTCTGTATGGCCTGGCCGTCCGGCCCCGTAGGATCGGCCCCCGCCGTGTCTGCCTTCCTCACGGCCGTCCTCAACTCCCCGTCCACAATGCACGGCGGGCCCGCATCTGCGGATCACGCCTGACAAGTGCTGTGACTCCGCCACTCGCTCGTGTCATCTGCACCACGCAGGGCACCGCTGCGGCCGGGGCGTGGCATATGCCAGGATCACCGGCATGGCTGAGCAAGACGAGATGACAGGACCCGAACACGCTGCACAGGTCGGACAACTGACGGTCGTCCACACCTTGACCGACGGCATCCGCGTGGTGTCCCTGGCAGGAGAGATCGACCACCACACCGGCGACGCACTCCGCGCGGCTCTGGACGCTTCCGGCGGGCCCGAGCCCCGAATCATCGTCGACCTGGCCCAGGTCACGTTCATGGACTCCAGCGGCATCAACATCTTCATCACCGCCCACCGCACCCTCGGCGAGGCTGGCGGCTGGCTGCGCCTGGCCGCTGTTGGCGACGCCGTGATGCGCACCCTGCGCATCGTCGGCGTCGACGCCGTCATCGACTGCCGCGAAACCCTCCACCAAGCCCTCTGCGACTAACACTCCCAGGAAGACGGGTGCGGCGTCCTCGATCCTGCTGGTGGCACGTCGACTGCCCGACAGAACCGGCTCTCTCCTTCGCTGAAAGGGCAGGGTCCTGTGCGACTCCTCCAGCGCAAGGCTCCGGCCTCGGCGTCTACTCAACACCGGGTTACTGGGTATGTGGCAGGTGGGGACGTCACCGGACCCACCGGCCGCAATACCTGGTCTTCTGCACGCGCTCGCATCCTCTTCACCTGGGGCCCTGTCTCCTTCCCCCCCAGCCGCCCCACCCTGTCCGTGCCCGGGCCCGGGGCGCCTCGTCTACGTCACGAATTGCGGACACCCCACGAGTAGCGGTGCCATCGTCGGGGTCCGGGTCGGCCACGACCGTTTTGCCCCCGCATCCGTGGTGCCGGATGCGGGGGCCGCGAGGCCGCCACTGCCACGAGCCGGTTCCCGCGTCGACGGAGACCCGCACGCTCGGGCAAGAACCGGTCTTCCCCATGGGATTGACTCGTACAAAATGGGAATATGGGGATATAGAACATTCAGTAGGAGGTGGGTGCGATGTCCACCGGCACGCTTCTGGCGATCGTCATTCCCGTCGCGGTTGTGGTCCTCTTGCTCGCCGCGGGTTTCGCACTCTTCACACGGCATCGGTCCCTGCAAAAGCGCTACGGCCCGGAGTACGAACGCACCGTCCAAGACGCCGACAGCCGGCTCGCCGCCGAGCGTGAGCTCAGCGCACGCGAGAAGCGACACGACAAGCTCGACATCAAGCCCCTGCCCGACCGCTTGCGCGACCGCTACAGCCGGGACTGGGACAACGTACAGCACGAGTTCGTGGACCGGCCGCAAGACGCCGTACATGACGCTGACCGGCTGGTGACCTCATTGATGCACGACCGCGGCTACCCCACCGACAGCTACGACCAGCAGCTGAAGGATCTCTCCGTGGAGCACAGCCGCACCCTTGACCACTACCGCAGCGCCCACGAGATCGACGCGCTCAGCGTCAGCCACAAGGCCACCACGGAGCAGCTGCGCAGCGCCATGGTGCACTACCGGGCACTGTTCGACGACCTTCTCTCCGACGATGGCCAGAGCCGCCACGCTCCGGCCTGAACCGCCGCGACACCGACACGGAGGAGACATGCAACGCGACGACGTACCCCGCTCGCCCGCCACCGGCCTGTCCACGGAGGACCTCGCCAAGCCCCATGAGACCGACGCGGAACCGAACGCCCCGGTCTACCCTGGCGAGGGCGGCGAAGTCGCGGACGCGACGGACGACACCGCCACCCACAGCACGCCCACCACTGCGGCAAACGAGGCGGCGGGAGCCCCGAGCCACGATGCGGACGCGACGCCGCAGTTGCTGACGGACCAGGACCAGGAGGGCCTGCGCGAACGCTGGGAAAAGATCCAGAACGCCTTCGTCGACGACCCGCGGGAAGCAGTCCAGGCCGCGGACAGCCTGGTCGCCAACGTCATGCAGACGCTCGCCACGACATTCGACGAGCACAAGAGGACCCTCGAAGAACAGTGGAGCCACGGCGGACAGGCCGACACCGAAGCCCTGCGCACCGCCCTGCGCCACTACCGCTCGTTCTTCAACCGCCTGCTCTCCACCTGAAAACCCGCCCGCCGAAACCGTGACCGGGACACAGCCCAGCGACGGCCGCACGCCCGCACCTGTCGTCAGCGGCCGGCACGCGGGCCGGAGAGAAAGAAGAGCGCCATGATCGCACTCGGCGTCATCCTGCTCATCGTCGGATTCGTCCTGCACATCGGCATCCTCTGGACGATCGGCATCATCTTGCTCGCCATCGGACTCATCCTGTTCATCCTCGGCTCCATCGGCCACGCCGTCGGCGGCCGACGCCACTACTGGTAGGAGATCCACAGCCGCCTGAAGACCCAGCGCCATCCCGCGTCCCAAACGAGCCCGACTCCAGGCAACGAGCCGGTGGCGCCTCGTGGCTCACCCGCAGGAGTTCCTGCGCCCGTCAGTGCCTGACAGCGGTCGGCCTCAAGTCCGCCGAGGTGGAAATCGCCCACGCGTCGCCGCCCGCCAGGAAACCGTGAAGGGCTCGACGGCCATCCGAGCGCCCGGACCACGAGCTCCTGTCAGCGCTTGTCCGGGCTTCTCCTCGGGTGCTGTGCAGGTGAGGAGGCTCGCCCGTCCGGCGTCGATAGGAGCGGCGTGGCTGTGGGTGAGGAGGGAGTGGCGGGGCTTGGGCTCGTGGACAGTGTGCTCTGCGGTGCTCGTCGACGCCGCCGGCCTGGTTGACGGGGTCGGTGCGGCGGAGGCGGAGACCGTGGTGATCGACGCCATCACGGCCTGGCAGATGCTGCACCGCAAGTCCCGCGTCCGTGCCGGGCGGACGGTCCTGGCGCACGCGCAAACGGAGGGGCCGGCTCGGTCCTGGTCCAGCTCGCCCAAGTCGCCGGCGCGAGGTGATCGGCACCGCGTCCGCACGCCACCACGCCGCCCTGCGCGCACAGGGAGTGGCGCCGGTCGACCACCGCACCGAGAACGTCCCCGCCTGCGTCCGCGATCTCAAGGGCGGAGCCGGAGTCTCATCGATCGAACATCTCCGCCTGGCGATGCGCCCGACCCGGTCCTGCTCAGGATGCCGGGGCGGTCAGCACGGCCTTGGCAGCCAGGCGGATATTCCTGATCATCGGGTTCGGGTCCCCCTTGCGGCTGACCATGACAACTCGGCTGGGGGGCGCGCCCTCGACCGGGACGGTGAGGAGGTCGGGACGCAGCGAGCTACGCCGATCGCCGACCGGTAGCACAGCGATCGCCCTGCCGCTCGCGACGAGTTCGAGCTTGTCCTCGTAGCTCTCGACCGTTGGCACGTCACCCCCAAGGACCCGGTAGGAAGTCCAGTCCGCGGTCTCGAACGCGCACGGCATCGCCTCTTCGCCGGCCAGTTCCTCCGCGGTCACCGACGCGCGGTCGGCCAGGGGATGGCCGCGCGGGACCACGAGCACCCGGGGCTCCTCGTACAGGACGGTGGTGGTCACGTCGTCGTCGGCGAGCGGCAGCGGGGCCCGCGCGATCAGGGCGTCGACGCGCTTGTCGGACAGCGCCCCGACGTCGCGGCAGCTCAGATGCCGGGTGGTGATCTCGGCATCGGGGTAACGACGGCGCAGTTCCCGCACGGCAGAAGTGATCACCAGGTCTTCGACGTAGCCGATGGCGATTCGATCGCTCTGGGCTTGTGCACGTACGGCCAGCTCGGCCTGGCGGGCGGCCCGCAGCAGGGCTTCGGCCCGAGGGAGGAACGTCTGGCCGGCCGCAGTGAGCCGGGCGCCCTGAGGGGTGCGGTCCAGCAGCCGTGTGCCGAGATATTTCTCGAGCCGTTGGATCTGACGGCTCAGCGCCGACTGGGCCACGTGCAGGTCGGCGGCGGCCCGGCCGAAGTGCTGGTGCGCCGCCACCACGGTGAAGTAGCGCACGAGCCGCAGTTCCAGATCCTGTCCGAGGTCGTTCACCCGTCCAGGATACGCGTCATGCCGTTTCGGAATGATCCGGTTGCCGAACCGGTCTTGGACGGGCGTGGCGTCCTGGGCCTTGACTGAACGAGCAACGTTTCCACGAGAGAGCGGCAGGCGCGATGAAGGCGATCCAGATCCACAAAGCGGGCGGCCCGGAGGTTCTGCGGTACGACGAGGTGTCGGTTCCCGAGATCGGGCCGGGCGAAGTGCTCGTCCGGGTGCACGCGGCGGGTATCAACCCGCCGGACTGGTACCTGCGTGAGGGGATGAAGGTCATGCCTGCCGAGATGAGGCCGGCACTGGAGTTCCCCCTTGTCCCTGGGTCGGACATGTCGGGCGTGGTTGAGGCGGTCGCTCCGGACGTACCGGGGTTCGCCGTCGGTGACGAGGTCTTCGGCATGCTGCGGTTCCCCGGATTCGGCGGCCGGGCGTACGCCCAGTACGTGGCCGCGCCGGCTTCTGACCTGGCGCGCAAGCCGGCCGGTATCGACCACGTGCAGGCGGCCGGGGCGCCGATGGCCGTGCTGACTGCGTGGCAGTACCTGATTGATCTCGGCCACGACCTGCCGTCTCCCTTCACCGGCCGGGTGCACCAGCCGGTGCCGATCAAGCCGGGGATGACCGTGCTGGTCAACGGGGCCGCCGGTGGAGTGGGCCACTTCGCGGTGCAACTGGCGAAATGGAAGCAGGCACACGTCATCGCGGTGGCCTCGGGCCGGCACGAGCAGTTCCTGCGCGAGCTCGGCGCCGATGAGTTCATCGACTACACCACGACGCGGGCCGAGGACGTGGTCAGCGGCGTCGACCTGGTGGTCGACACCGTCGGCGGCCCTGCCAGCTCCCGCTTCCTGACCGTGCTCAAGCGCGGCGGCACCATGCTTCCGGTGTTCTTCGCACAGTTCGCCCCAGAAGAGACGGCGCGTCTGGGGATCGACGTCTCGAACATCCAGGTGCGTTCCAACGGCCCCCAGCTCGCCGAGATCGGGCGCCTGTTCGACGAGGGCAGGCTGCGGACCGGGGTGGACAGCACCTACCCGCTGTCCGAGGCGGAACGCGCGCACACGCGAGCTGCGCAGGGACACATCCAAGGCAAGATCGTGCTGACGGTGGCCTCCTGATCACCGGACCAGTGTCACGGAGCAGCACCCGGAAGGCCGTGACGGTGCGAGCCAACCTCCAGACGGTACAAGGGAATCGGACGTACCGGTCCTCTTTGTCCAGCCTGCCGTCAGGCCTGCGAGGAGGAAAAGGCAGAGAACTGCCCACCAAGGAGGCCCGTTGAGGCCGCTGTACACCGCGGTGCCGATGCCCACGCCGATGTTCTGGGCCGCGATGACGGCGCCTGCCGCCGCGCCGGCGTGCTGGGGGATGACGCCGGCGGTCGCGCAGGCGAAGAGGGGGGTGAACACGAGACCGATGCCGAGGCCTGCGAAAACCACGCAGGGCAGCAGGACGGCGTACGGGGCCTCGGCGCCGATGGCGGCGACGCTCAGGGCCAGTCCGAGCAGCGTGATCACGCAGCCTGCCACGAGGAGGACGGTGAGGCGGCATGACGCGCGAGAGGGGGTGAGACCGAAAGCGGTCATCAGCTGCTGCCGGCCATCGGTGAGGGCCTGCCAGGTGGTGAGCCGGCGGTGCAGTCAGGAGCCGGACTTCACGCCGCCGAGTCGGGTGCCGCGGGTGAGGGCAGCAGGGTCGGCGGCGGTGGCGAGGTGAGCGCGCAGCAGGTGGTGTTTGCGGTGCCAGTCCGTGCCATGCGGGAGGCGTCAGTCGGGGACGAGGGCGGCGAGGGCGTCCGCGCGTGCGGTGTCGAGTTCGTTCTTGGCGGCGAGATGGCGTTGTCCGGCGAGCCAGGCGCGGGCGGCGAGGTGACCGTACTCGTCGCGGTAGGAGCGGGCGGCGGCGAGGCCGAGGCGGCGGGAGCGGGAGAGGGCCAGGTCGCGGAGGTCGAAGGAGATGAGGTCCATCGCCTGGGCGATGCGGGGCTCGTCAGGCCGACGGCTCGACCGATCTCGCGCATCGAGGGCGGGTACCCGCGGTCAGCGACGGAACGGGCGATGCAGTCGACGATGACCCGCTGCCTGTCGGTGAGCCCGTCGGGACCCGGCGGGTGCCCGGAGGCCGGACCGTCCAGCGTGGGTGATGGTCATGTGCCCCCTTGCGATCTTGCGTCTTTGGACAGCAGCCCCACACCGACAAACGGAACGTCTTTCGATTGCCTTTCCGGCCTGACGGTGGCGACGTCGACCCACGTCGCAGGCCGTGGGGCAGATGGCGTCGCCGACGTGGGCCAAGGTGGTCTTCCGGCCTTGGCTATCGCACAGACGTACGCGCTGCCTCGGTGGGGACGAGTCCGTCTCCACGACGGCGTCCTGGATGTTGGGCCAGGCCCACTTCCGCGCCCCGGGTGGCCTACTTGGCGGCCCGGTAGCCCACGTTGTTGCGGTTCCCCTCCGCCGCCCGGCGCGGCGCGGCCGGCGATCCCAGTAGACCGTATGGCAGATACCCGGACCGGACACCGAGTTCCCACCCATGGACCTGGACGGCAAGGCAGGCCAGGGTGAGGGAGCCGAGGGGGAGGATAGACCGGGGCGCGGGATCACCGGCCTCGGCGTCGACGCTCTCCCGATATGCGACCAGCCGGGCGACGAGGGCGTCCTCGAAGGCGTGCTGGTTGTCGTCGAGGAGTACGCGGAGCAGCCGCTGGTCCGCGCTCAGTGCGTCGCCGATCTCGTCGAGCCGCCGGGCGGCCTCCGCGCGCTCCCCGGCGTCCGGCTTGCGCAGCGGAACCATCGGCCAGTCGCGGGGCAGATGCCCGGCCGCCTCGGTGAGATAGAGGCAAAGGGCGTCCATGGCGGCGAGGTCGGCGGGGTCGGAGACGGAGGTGTACCGGTTGCAGGGCACGCCGTCACGGATGGCGGGCGCGTAGTCGCCGCGCAGCAGGAGCCCGGTGACCCGCTCCCAGTCCCACCCATGCCCGCTGACGACACACATCTCGAACATGTCGAGCCAGGTCCGCGCGGTGGGCGACTCCTGGACGACGTCCCGGAAGGTGATGGGCCCGTCCCCGAACTCGTCGTCGTCCGGGTCCGTGCTGATCCGCTCCCCGACGAGGGGGAGCCGGATCTCCTGGTCCCCGTCCGGGAAGCACATGATGCTCAGCACTCCGTGCGCACATTCCGCGGCGGTGACGGCGACCGTGCCGGCCGCGGCGTCGAGCCCCGGCTCCGTCACCGTTCGCGCGGCGACATGGTCGAGAAGCTCGTCCGCCATCGCCCGTATCAGGGCCGGCGAGATGCTGCCGTACCGCAGCGAGTGCCACCGCTTGTAGGCGCGCCCGTCGATGTCGTCGAGCGCCTGGGCCAACCTCTGCTCGCCGACCTGATGACACGTCATATTCCGCACATACTCCGTCCCTTCATGAGCTCCGCGACTGGACGAAGCACGTTATCAACGGGCACTGACAGCACCGTCCTCTCGCGAGGCCGGGCAGGAGTTGTTGGTCCGGTGCGGTATACCCGGGCAGCGCGGCAGATCGCGGTCGTGTGCTGTCACGGCATGCCGGGCCCGGTCATGTGGCGCGAGGGTGATCAGTGAACCCTCGACGAGGTCTACAGCGGCCGGGCCCGCTGGGATTCCGCCCCTCCCTGGGGGCCAGAGACCCAAGAACCCCTGGGATCCCTGACGCGACGCGGGAGTCGCTGCACGGGCACCTCCCTGGAGCTCCGCCATCACCTCATCGCACCGTCGCTGCGAAAGGCGCCGCGGCGACGGTGCCCATCTCCTTTGCCCGGGACATCTCCAGACGGAAGGAACGGCCAGCACGGCTTTATCGGAAGCCGACCTCGCGAAACTCGGGGACACTCCGATCACGATCCAGTCGGCGCACTACCCGAACGTGTACCTGCGTATGGACGGAACTGGCGTGACTGCCCCCAGCGACCCCGGCGGCGGCAAGGTGAACTGTCAGTACGGCACCGGCGCCTGGACGACGTTCAAGGTCCGGCCGCAGTCCGACGGCTCGTACGCGTTCGAGTCGGTGGCCTTCCCCAGCTTGTTCCTGCGCATGGATGGGACCGGGGTCCCCACCGACATCAGCGGCGGGGGTACCGTCAACTGCCAGTCCTTCATCGGTCCCTACGAGAAGTTCCGTGCGCGCGCCCAGACCGACGGTTCGTTCTCCTTCGAGTCGGCGACCTTCACGAACATCTTTCTGCGCATGGTGACCGGTAGCGGGGTCACCACCGCCACCGGCCCCGGCGGAACGGTGAACTGCCAGTACAACGCCAACGACGGCGGCGACGAGAAGTTCTTCCTCGACATCGCGTAGCTCGCTCCCTTCCGACCCCGGGGCTTCGCAGGGGCCGGAAGGGAGCGCCGCAGCGGCGCTGTACATGCGCCACGCGCTGCCCGCCCCGAGGGCCGGTCGAACTCGCGCGACCGTCCGGACCGGTCCGGACGGTCGCGGTCGGGGCGATAACGGGCCTCAGGCCATGAGGCCGACCACGCCCCACGCTCCCCCGACCACGGCACGGCCGGGGACCGGGGCGCGGCCGGTCCGGTTGCGCGTCGGCCGGGCCCGCCGCGCCGCCCCTGCCGTCGGCCCGGCGAGGGAGCCGGGACGGAAGTCGCCGGCGTCCCGGTGCTGTCCTTCCCGTGCCCGGCCCCACCCGGGGGGAGGCGGGAAAACTCCCGCCGGTTGGACGTATTGCTGTGATCCGTTCCCGTGCATCAGACCCCGGCCATGAACGTGATGCCGCGTACGCACACCCACTGAGCCTTTTCCAACTTCAGTCAGAACTGGTCAGGTGCACAGTGAGGACGGCTTGGACGAGGCTGGTGACGCGTGGGGACGGGGCGTTTTCTGCGTGGTGGTGTCCGTGGGTGCGGTGGGTCAGGACTTGAGGTGGCCCAGGGCGTTGATCACTGCAGCGATGGCGGGCTCGGCAGCGCGTTCGCGGTGGTGGGCTGCCATGAGGTGGACGTGCCATTCGGGCATGTCGCTCACGTCGAGTTCGACCAGGGTGCGGGCGGCGAGGTCGCGTTCGACGGTAGCGCGGGTGAGGACTGCGACGGCCTGCCCGGAGCGCGCGAGATCGGCTGCCGTCTCGGCGGAACTGATGCGGTAGAGCTGATGCGCGCGGGTGGGGGCGTCCAGGAGCAGTTCGTGAAAGAGCTGCGCACCGCTGCCCCAGAGGTTCACGGCGAGGGGGTGGCCGCTCAGCCTTGCAGTGTCGCAGGGGCGCGCCGTGAGCGGATGGTCCGGGTGACAGACCGCGATGACCGGCTCGCTGCGGAACGTGCGCAGCCGTACCTCGGGAGCGTGCGGCATCGGCAGGGTGATGGCGATGTCGGTCGCGCCCGCGGCCACCCGCTGGAGTGCGTCCTGACTGTGCTGGTCGTCGACCACGACGGCGTATCTGAGCGGCTGCAGGGCACCGATGACGAAGGGGACGGCCAGCGGTGCGTAGCTGGCGTGGGTGGTCACGTGCAGGGTGCCCTGAGTGTCGTCCTCCCGTGCAATGTCCAGGGCCCTCGCCGCCAGATCCAGACACCGCTCCGCGTGGGGCAGCAGCCGTTCCCCTGCGGGCGTCAGTGACACTCCTCGGCTGGAGCGTTCGAGCAGTGGCTGACCGACGAGCCGTTCCAGTCGGCGCAGCCGCTCGCTGACGGACGGTTGCGCAACGCGCAGCTCACGTGCTGCGGCAGACAGCGAGCCGACGGATGCGGCGGTGACGAAGACGCGCAGGTCCGCGAGTTCCAGGGCCATAGGTGCAGCCTATGGCCAGCCCTCTCGGATCACGGGGTTCTGTGTGGCCGACGGCGCCCGTAGCGTGCCGGTATGACGTCCCCCGTGAGGTGAGGAGCCTCTCTTGCACGAGATTTACGAGACCGCTGTTGAACTCGTCCCTGCGATTACGGATGATCTGCCCGGGATCGTCGCCATCCAGAATCACACGGCCGCGACCTCGCACGCCCGGTTCGCCACCAGACCGCATCGCATGGAGGAGCGGCGGGACTGGTTCGCTCAGTTCGCGGAGACGGGTCCGTACCGGATGCTCGTCGCCCGGCGCGGCAACCAGGTGCTCGGTTATGCCTGCAGCCAGTGCTACCGCGATCAGGACGCTTTCCGGGAAACGGTCGAGGTGAGCATCGGACTCGGTGAGGACAGCAGAGGACAGGGGCTGGGAACCGCCCTCTACCGTGCGCTCTTCGGCCTTCTGGCCGACGAACCGGTGCATGTCGCCCTCGCCGGCATCGCCCTGCCGAACGACGTGTCGGTGGCCCTGCACCGCAAGTTCGGCTTCGCCGAAATCGGAACCTTCAACGAATACGCCGTGAAGAACGGCCAGTACCTGAGCTCCCTGTGGATGCAGCGCCTGCAGTCCACTCCGTTCCCAGGACCGGACCGGAGCTGCCTGCTCCCGTGATCGTGTGCCAGGGTCCAACGAGAATACGGGGCGGCGCCCGCAAGAGGCGTGCGGTAGCCGCAGGCGGCCGCGTGTTCGTCGTCCCCGGGACGGGCCCGGTGGGAAAGCGGCTTCGAAGGACCCTGTGCCGCCAGCGAGCGGCTGGGCAGTTGGTCTCTCCCCAACCTGCTGCGCAGGTCGGACAGTTGACGTGACAGACAGGTGAAACCCCTGGTAAATGGGTTTTCGACCAAGAGGACCGTCTCCACCAGAGGCTTCGCATGTTTGTGTACCCGTCCGGCGTCAACGTGTCCAGCTCTGCCCTCCGCTTCCTCGCCGGCCGCCTGAGGGAGCGTCGTCGTACTCTCGGCACCCGATGGCGGCGCTTGAACGCAGGCCGACAGGCCCTCCTGGCCCTCGCCCACCTCCGCAACGGCCAGCTCTATGCCCAGCTCGCAGCCGGTTTCGGGAGCGGCACCACCACCGCCTACCGGTACATCGCCGAGGCAGTCGAGCTCGTGGGCCGCCCTCGCTCCCCCGCTCGCCGAAACCGTACGGGCCGCGTCGATGACGGCATACCCGTGAACACGGCGTCATCGACGCGCTCGCCCGGGCGGACGTCAGCTGCTGGGCGGACAAGGGACAGCAGGGCGCAGGCGGCACCGTCCGTCTTCCCCACCGCGGCCGATGGGACAGCCTCTCTGCCGGTCATCAAGCCGTCAACCGGTCCCACGCGAACGTCCGAGCACTGGTCGAGCAAGCCATCGCCACCCTCAAGTCCTGGCGACTCCTACGCAAGCTCCGCTGCTCGACGACCCGAATCACGAGACTCGTCCAGGCCGTCCTCACTCTCCATCTGGCCAGCTCAACTTGAAGTTGGAAAAGGCTCAATGTGCTCAGCGTCGACGGCACCCTGGTGCCCACCCGCGACCACTCAGCGGCCGAGCAGTATCTGAACCCCTACCTGACCGCCTGCGCCGGCGACGCTCGCGCTGTACCGGTGGAACCGCGATCTCGCCGCGGCCTTCTTCGAACCGCTCAGGCACCTGGAGATCATGCTGCGCAACGTGCTGTTCGCCCGGCTCGACGACCAGACCCTCTTACTGCAGAAGCGAGATGGCGCTTCGCACGGTCTGATAGCCGACGCCGTACTGGGCCGGGAGCTCGGTGAGCATCGACAGCTTGCCGCCCGGCCGCTGCTGCTGATCGGCGGATCCCGCTGGGCGCGGCCGATACGGTGCCCACGACGATGTCGACAGAGCAGGGGGAGAACCTGGCGAAGGTCCGAGACCGCGGCGAGGTGCTGGGCTACGGGGTGCCGGCCGCACTCTTCCTGCCCGGGGTCGCCTACCTCGGGATCACCAACGGCCACCAGTTCATCGCCAACGACTTTTCTTCGCCTTCATGTACTGCCTGGCCAGTGTCGGCTTCGCCTCGGTCCCGCTGATGGCATGGCGCCGGGGCAGAGGCCGCTGCGCCGACCCGGGCTTCCTCCGCTCCGCCTGGTTCCCATAACTGTTCACCACCGGGCAGGGCGTCGCATACAGCTCCGCGCGCGGCGACGCGAACGTCTTCGTGCTGATCGTGGGCTGGGGCGCGTTCATCTACACCGGGATGGTCGCCCTGTACTTCCTCCCCGCGCGCTCTGGGCCGTCGACGACGACCAGCCGTGCTCGAGGGCAATGCCGACAACTAACACCGTGCAGCCGGAGACCAACACCTGACTCGGCACGGGTGTCAATCAAGAACGGCACCCCGCTCCAGTCGTCCCCGCGCCCGCGGGGGGTAGCTCGGACGCAGCAAGCCCGCCGACAGGGCCCTGGCCGTGCTCTACCTGCGCAAACTCGGCACCCGAGACCTGCTCGCCCAGCTCTTCGGAGTCAACGGCAGAAAGTTCGGCTGCCGGTCTCCCGTCGGACGCACCGTGCGCCTACTGGATGCCTCCGGCGAATTCCCACCAGGTCCCCGGCTCCCAGTTCCGGTCTTCCCAGGCCTCGCGCAGCTTGGATTGCGGGTCGTGCTCGAGGTGGGCCCCATCGTTGTCGAAGATCATCGTGGCGCGATCGGCCGTGGTGTACCGCGGCCATTCGGGCAGGCCGGCCGCATTCGGGTTGCCGGTGGTGACGAAGGCGCCCCAGGCGGCGTGCATCTGGCCGACCGCGTCCGGGCCGCCTTGGAAGACTCCGTGGGCGTCAGTGCTGTGGACGGCCAGCAGCAAGCCGTCGGGGACGATCGCGTCGGGCAGCCCGGTGAGCGGTCCGTCGAAGCGCGAGCGCCAGACCTTGGCGTGAGCGCTTTGCCCATCAGCGAGGCGTACGGTCGGGATGATGTACCGTTCAGCGCTCATGATCTCGACGCGCGCCTGTACGGCGTCCGGCTGGTTGCCGGTGAAGACGCCGAGGAGTTCGTCGCAGCCATCCTGGCCGAAGTAGTTAGCCAGGACTCGGTCGGCCTGTAACGCTGCATCGGGCACCATCAGCTGGTAGAGCCCGCACTCGTCGACGCAGTGTTGGGCCAGCAGTGGGATGCCTGCGGCGGCGCCCTCGGTCACGGCGTCCACTGGGGTGCGGGTCAGAGCGAGTCCGTCGATGGTGGGCCGCCAGATCCAGGTGGCGCGCAGTCCCTCACCGATCGCGTCGACCAGCGGAGCGTGCACCCCAGACCCGGACCGGACGCACTGACGGCCGGGTGGCGGACCGCCAATTATGTCGAATCCTCCGTCACTTGAGACGCGCCCGCACAAGCCGTGGCGTGGTGGCTGTTGCCACTGTGATGCCTGAGGCGGCAGGGGGAAGAGAGTCCGTAACTTAAGGAGGCTGTCGTGGAGCGTGATCGGATCGGACTGGCCGAGGTACTGGCCGCGGCGGAGAAGGCCGCGCCGGTGCGCTCCCTCGATGTCGTAGCGCACAATCTGCGCGAACGGTTCGGGGCACGCTATGTATCGTTCCTGTTCCTCGACGTCGTGGGCCGACGCCTGCTGCGGGTCCACGAGGAGAAGGCGACATCACAGGAACGCGGTGCCGACCAGGTTTCCCTGGCCGCCAGCGCCTACGACGAGGTCCTGCGCACCCAGAGACCGGTGGTGGCACCGGAGAACGGGCGGGGGCAACGGGTACTCGCCCCGGTCACCAACCGCGGCGACGCCATCGGGGTGCTGGAGCTCTACCTCACCCACGTCACCGAGGACGTACTGGAGCAGGTGGAAGAGGCTGCGCACGCGCTGGCGTACGTCATCGTCACCGACCGCCGCTTCACCGACCTCTACCACTGGGGCAACCGCACCGCCTCGGTCACCCTGGCCGCGGAGATCCAGCGCCAGCTCCTGCCGTCAGCTCCCTCGTGCGAGGCCGCCGAGTTCACCCTCGCCGGCGCCCTGGTCCCGGCGTCCGACATCGCCGGTGACACCTACGACTACAGCCTCGACGAGGACACCCTGCATCTGTCCATCACCGACGCCATGGGCCATGACGTCGACGCCTCCCTCATGGCCACCCTGGTGGTCAACGCCTCCCGCGGCGCCCGCCGCGCCGGCACCGACCTCGCCGAACAGGCCCGCCAGACCCACCAGGCCCTCCTCGACCACGGCCACCACACCTTCGCCACCGGTCAGCTACTGCGCGTCGCACTGGACGGCTCCAGCGCCCAACTCGTCAATGCCGGCCATCCCTGGCCACTCAGGCTGCGCGACGGCACCGTCGACGAGATCAAACTGGCCGTGAACCTCCCCTTCGGCGTTCCCGCGCAGGGCACCTACCAGGTACAGAACCTCGACCTGCGCCCGGGCGACCGTCTCCTGCTCTACACCGACGGCGTGCAAGAACGTCAGGCGGCGACCGTTGACCTGGCCGCCCTCCTCCGTGACACCGCCACCGAGCACCCCCGCGAGATCGTGCGCGCCCTCGTCAACGCGGTCACCGAAGCGTGCAATGGTCACGTGAAGGACGACGCGACCGTCCTGTGCCTGGACTGGCACGGGCCCCGCGCGTAGGTGCCGGTGCGCGGCGTTGGGCGCGCGCGGGCGGCCGAGCCGAGCCGCCTCCTGGCCCCGCTGGACGCCACCTTCCAGGGGCTGGCGGGTGACCATCTGGCTGAGAACCTGTCCTTGAACCTCTGATGATCTCGTTCTCACGCTTCGCTGGACGGCCTGGTGCGCATCGGGCCCTCCAGGAAGTGGAGTCTCAGCGGTATGCCAGAGGGCTTTGCGGAGAGCTTTCAAGTGCTCCACGCGCCTTGGTGGCGCGCCTTTCTGGTGTGGGGTGGCGGGCTCGAATGGGCGTTCATCGAGCCGCTGCCGCCGGTGCCGGCCTGCCGGACCCCGAGCGGCGGCCCGGAGGCGCACTCACGACGCGAGATCGTCGACGCCCTGCGCTACATCGTCGGTTGCTTCATGCCGGTGGCCACTATGGGGAGCTCGCCGTCGTACATGTGGAAGCCGGACGAGCACAGCAGCGGCGGGTGCGGCTGATCGCCGTGACGGCCGTCGGGAACCCACCACGGATGCGCCACATCGGCCGCTCCTTGCCGTCGACGTCCCGTTGACCGTTGACCGGTTCCTGAGCAACTACATCGAGCCGGAGAGACGGCTGGTCCACACAGATTGATCACTCACCGTCCCGGCCCACGAGCGGAGCCTGACCGTCCCCGTGGACGAGTAGTGCCGCCTGCACCCGGTTCTCCAGGCCGAGGCGGGTGAGGATGCGGTTGAGGCGGCTCTTCACGGTGGCCTCGCTCAGGCCCAGGGCGGCGGCGATCCGTGCGTTGGACAGGCCGCGCCCGACCAGTACCAGGACCTCCAGTTCGCGGGCGGTCAGCAGGCGCGACAGCTCGGTCCGGTCCGGCCGGGCTGCCGGGGCAGGCCCGGGCAGCAGTCCGGCGGGCAGGGCGGTGACGGTGTCGATCAGGCGGCGGGTGATGTCCGGCGCGAGCACGGCCTCCCCGGCCGCGACCGCGCGTACGGCCTCGGCCAGCCGGTCGGGCGAGCTGTTCTTCAGCAGGAACCCGGCGGCACCCGCCCGCAGCGCGGCGTGCACGTACTCGTCCAGGTCGAACGTGGTGAGGACCAGGACCCGCGGCGCCGGTCCGGGCCCGGGCCAGCAGCCGGTGATGCGCCGGGTGGCCTCGACACCGGTCGTGCCGGGCATGCGGATGTCCATCAGCACGACATCGGGCCGCAGTTCCGCCGCCCTGGCGACCGCCTGCTCCCCGTCGCCCGCCTCGCCGACGACCATCAGCCCCTCGCGGCGGTCGATGACCAGCCGCAGCGCGGTCCGTACCATCTCCTGGTCGTCGGCCACGAGCACCCGTACCGTCATACGCCCACCTCTACGGCTCGCGGCGCCCGCCCCCGCAGAACGGCGTACAGCCGCCAGCCGCCGCCCTCGCACACCCCGGCCGTCAGCTCGCCGTCGAACGCCGCCACGCGTTCACGCATGCCCATCAGCCCGCGCCCGCTGCCGGGGACGGGCTGGTGGTCCGGGGCGGCCGGACCGTTCACCACCTCGACAGTGAGCCGCGAGGCGTCGCCGCGCACGGTGACGCTTACGCCCACGGGACCGGCGTGTTTGACGACGTTCGTCAGCGCCTCCTGGACGATCCGGTAGGCCGAAACCCGCATCCCCGGGGACGGCGCGCTCTGCGCCCCCGGCGTCACCCTGCTCGTCACACGGCAGCCCGCCGCGGTGGCCGTGTCCAGGAGCGGGCCGAGGTGGTCGAGGGACGGTTCGGGGGCGAGCCGCTGGTCACGGAAGGACAGCAGCCCGAGCAGTCGCCGCATCTCGACGAGCGCGGTGTCGGCGCTCCGCGCGATGAGTCCGACGCTCTCCACCACCGTCGTGTCGGGGAGCGGCCCGGTGGCCAGGACGTCCTCGGCGGCCCGCGCCTGCAAGGCGATGGCGCTCACATGGTGGGCCACCACGTCGTGCAGGTCACGGGCGATACGGGCGCGTTCGGCGACCACCGCCTGGCGGGCGTTGCGCTCCTGCTCGGCGGCCAGCCGCCGGTTGAGATCGCGCAGCCGGTCGGCGTCGGCCCCGATCCTGCGTCTGCCGTACCCCGACGCCCAGGCCAGACCGAGGAAGAAGACGAACGTCGTGGCGCTGACCGGCTCCAGCGAACCGAGGCTCGGCGGCTGCCGCCAGTGCCCGGTGAGCGCGTCGGCGGTGAGCGCCGAGACGAGGCACAGCACCGTCCCCGGCAGGCTCACGCGGGCACGGACGTGTCCGGCCAGGGCGTACACGCCGAGCATGAGCAGGAACGGCCCCGGCACCTTCCCGGCGATCGGGGAGGTCGCCTGGAAGGCCGCGTACAGGACGGTCATCGCCGCCAGCGCGAGGCACGGGTGCGTCCGCCGCCACAGCAGGGGCACGGTCTGCGCCCCCCACAAGGCCACGCCCCAGGCAGCGGGTTCCGGGGCGCGGTGTACCACGGTGGCCACGTCGAACAACGTCAGCCCACCGCCGAGCGCGGCGTCCGCCAACCGCGGGCGGCAGGCGATCCAGCGCCGCGCGGCTCGTGGCGCGGCCTTCAAGTCAGTGACCATCTTGGTCGGTCAGGCTAGACGACCCGGGAGCGCGGCGGATCATCCTCCGGTCGGGCAACGAAAGTTCCGCGCCCGCGACCGGAGTTCGCCACACCGGCCGAGGCGCGACGACACCCCCTCTCCCTAGCGTCGTCCCCTGTGAAGAATCACCCGATACTGAAGAATCACCTGATACGGCAGTACGGCCTGCTGGCCCTCGGCGCGGGGACGATGCTGTTCGCGGTGGGCGGCCGGTGGGACATCGCGGCGGCGGCCTGGCTCTACCCCGTGCTCCTGCTGCGGTTCGCACGACTTGGCCGCGCCTGGTCAGGACCGCTGTGGCTCTGGGCGGCGCATGCCGCCGCGGCCGTCTTCTGGGTACAGGAGTCGAAGATCGGCTTCAACTCCGTGGTCGTCGCGGGCGCCACCGCGCTCGCCGCCCTGCAGACGCTGCCGTACCTGGCCGACCGGCTCCTGGCGGGCCGCCTGCGCCCCGCGCTCGCCACCCTGGCCTTCCCCGCCGGCGTGGCGGCCACCGAGTACCTGATCACCGTAGTCTCCCCGTTCGGCACGGCCTACGGCTCCCTCGCCGTCACCCAGCACGGCGACCTGCCCCTGCTCCAACTCGTCTCGGTGACAGGCCCGTGGGGGATCGGGTTCCTGATCGGTTACGTCGCCGCCGCCGTCAACGGAATCTGGGAACGCCGGGAACACCCTTCGTGGCGCGCGGGCCTGCTGTACGCAGTCCTCCTGCCGGCCGTCGTCCTCGCCGTCGGCGGCGCCCGGCTCGCGCTCACCCCGCCGACGAGTCTGACCGTACGCATCGCGGGTGTGAGCCCCACCCCGGCCGTGACGCGGCACCTCAAGACGGTACTGAGCCGGTACGCCGACACCTCGGCCGGCGTCGCCACCGCCCCCGCCGCACAGGTACAGCCCGCGATGACGGCCGTCGAGGACGACCTGCTGACCGCCACTCGGCGCGAGGCAGCCGCCGGGGCGAAGATCGTCGTCTGGCCCGAGGAGGCCGTCCGCACCCAGGAGTCGCACGAGGCCGCCACCGTGGCCGCCGCGCAGGCCGAGGCCCGCCGCTCGGGCGTCTACCTGGAGATCGGCGTCCGCGTCCACACCGCCACCGCACCCGCGTACGGCCGCAACGAGGCGATCCTCATCGACCCGCACGGCAAGGTGCTGTGGACCTACCAGAAGGCCCACCCCATCCCGGGCTCCGAGAAGTACACTCCGGGCGACGGCCGCGTCCCCGTCGTGAAGACCCCATACGGCCGGCTGGCGAACGTCATCTGCTACGACGCGGACTTCCCCGCCATGATGCGGGTCCGCGCCGACATCATGCTCGTCCCCTCCCACGACTGGCGCGAGTTCGGCGCCCCGCACACCGCCAAGGCGGCTCTGCGCGCCGTCGAGTCCGGCTACGCCCTGGTCCGCCAGGACGCGGAGGGCGTCTCCGCCGCCTACGACAACCAGGGCCACGTCCTCGCCACGGCGGACTACTTCACCTCCGGCGGCCGCCAGACCATGGTCGCCTACATCCCGACGCACGGCACCACCACGCTCTACGACCGCATCGGCGACACCTTCGCCTGGCTGTGCCTGACGCTCCTGGCCGCCTTGACAGCACTGGCCGCCCGACGCCCGCTGAAGTACCGGCGGCCCGGACCGCGCTGCACTTCCATAAGTGGTCGTTAAGGCAACCACATTGGGGGTTTTACCCTGGACACCCCGGGCGCCGTGCCCAGCCCGATCAGACGTTGATCAATCTCAACGTCAACGGCTGTACTGATGTCCGAGGCCGGGGACAGAAGCCAGGCGAGCGACGCCCGTGGCGGCTTTCAGTTCTCCTCTCAGCTTCCGGTTCTCCAGGGTGACGCGCTGGATGTGGCAGGCGGCGAGCGTGAGGGTCTCGGTGAACTCGCGGTTGCGACGCTTGAGTTTGGCGTTCCGGGCGACGAGTCTGTGGTAGCGGGTCGGTTCGCTTGGGGCTCCTGGCGTCGGCCGTGCTGACCGCAGGGCGGCGATCTCCTGTGCGATGTCGGGGAAGTGGCGGCGGAAGGTCGCGTTGCTCATGCCGAACTTCTTCCAGTGCCGCCCAGGACTCGGGATTCGGAGGGGGAGTCGACGCGGCGGGTCATGCGGTCTCCGGGGTGCTGGTGAGGCTGTTGGGCTGCTCGGGGTGCGTGACGATGTCGCCGGTCCAGGGCCGGCCGTCGAGCGAACCGCGGAGAGGACTTTGCGGTTAGGGACTCCCCGCCAGCCCGGCAGCGGTCGGCCGCTGGTGACGTACCTTTCCAGATGATCGGAGATCGCCTGGTGCACGGTGCCGGTGGACCTGTGGAATTTCCGGACCGGAAGCCGCTGGTAGACCCCGATGAACCGGGTCTTCCTCCACTGCTGGTCGGCGGCGATGATGTCGGGGCGGAAGAGGTCGATGAACCGTAGCGCCCGGACGAGCAGCGGTCCGAGAACCTGTTCGGGAATCCGGCTGGTGCGGTTCTCGCCCCGCCTTTGTGCGCCAGCGTCGGGTCCGCCCCACCCGTTGATGTGAATGGGGCAGAAGGGCAGCCAGTCACTGAGGTTGTGCCGCCAGCGCCAGAACAACCGGACTTTCGCCCGGCAGGTTTCGCGCTGTGTCGCCGCATTGGGGAACGGCCCGACAAGGTGCCGCTGGTAGGCGAGAAGGTCGGCACCGGTCAGAGTGGCCAGCCTCTGGCATCGGGGCTCGGCCTGGCTGTCCAGCCAGGTCAGGAAGCGGCGGAGTTCGGTGGACGCGCACCGTACCCCCTCGACCTTGCAGTGCTTATCTCCTTGCGGGAGGGGCCCGGACAGCATGGCGTAAGCCAGTTGCTTGGCGACCGGCCGGGACCGGACCGGGAAGCGGTTGAAGTTCAGGATCAGGTTGCGGCCGCTGCTCTTGTGGATCGCTGGCTGCAGCCGCCAGACGTCATCGCCGAACTGCGAGGTCTCCCCCACGGCGACGCCGTCCCGCAGGGGCCGGTCATGGAGGACGAAGACCTCGTCGCCGGGAAGCGCGACACTGCGGGCGAGGGCGGTCACAGCTGCTCCCAGGGTTCCTCAACCAGATCCAGCAGGGCGTCGGTTGGTTGACCCGCTCCGCGTGCTCGCGTTCCGCGGGGCTGGACTTCGGAAGGATGTCGTGGCGGGCCGCTGCCCAGGCCGGCCCGTAGCGGCGCCACCACGCGGTTTCGCTCATCGTCAGGCGCCGCTCGGCCGGGGCATCCATCAGTCCCAGCAGCCGGGGCGGGTGATCGCGGGTGACCAGGCGGTTCCCGGGCCGGGCACCGGCACACCGCGTCGCGCGGACCGGGGCGCCGAGGTGGGCGTGTCTGGCGGCGTGCCAACGGTACGGTCCTGCGACTCGCCGCCCGGGTGCAACAGCACCTTGAGGTCTTAAATAAAGGCCAAAGAAAAGTGGGTCGGACTGCTTGACCGGGACATGCAGGACGGGCATGGTGCGGGAAAGGAAAGCGCTCTCCAGCGTCGCCTGTCGGCAACATCCATGCGAAGGAGACGACTTCGTGTCCCCGACTGGTATGTCCGAAGCGCAACCACCCCGCGGCAGTGCCTCGTTGCCCGTACGGTGCTCCGACCGACACCCCGAACTTCATGAGCAAGGCGGAGGTCCACCCGGCCGCCGACGCCGGTCGCATCGCACCATCGGCCAACGCCCCGGACCGGAACACGCCCACTCCACGACGAGCGATTCCAGCAGCGCCGCGGCGCTGAACCTCCCCGGGCTCCGCCCGCACGGACAGCGTGAACCGCGCGCGACGCACGGCGACTGCTCGCCGCCTACGACAGCAGCGCGCGAGCTCGTCAACGACACCGGCCGTCAACGAGCCGACAGCAGCACCGTAGCCGCTAGGCCTGTCCCCCACCCCTGACCCCGCGCCGGCGACCATACCGCTTCCGCGCGCGGCCCCGGTGACGACTCCCTCCCCGACCGGTCCGAGCCTGCCCAGCGCTCCGGCCGGTGGGGCCACACCCCCATCGAACCGACTGTCAGGAGCACACCCGTGTCCAGACCGCCCTCCACGACCGTCCCTGCCGCGCATCGGGCCGCTGCATCTGTCCTCGCCGTCGGTGCCCTCCTTGCATCGTTGATCACCGCCGCGTTCGCACCGAGCGCACACGCGGCCGACACCCTGCTGTCCCAGGGCAAGACGGCCACCGCCTCCTCCCAGGAAGGGGAGGGCTACTCGGCCGCCGCCGCGGTGGACGGCGACCTGACGGGCACCCGGTGGGCCAGTCAGTGGAACGACCAGCAGTGGCTCCAGGTCGACCTGGGCCAGGAGTCCGTTCTCAGTCGTGTCGTGCTGACATGGGAGACGGCCTACGGCAAGGACTACGAGATCCAGGCGTCCGACAACGGCATCGACTGGCACGTCCTGAAGACGGTGACCGGCGGCGACGGCGGCACCGATGACCTCACGGTGTCCGGCACCGGCCGCTATGTCCGGATGCAGGGGCTAGCCCGTTCCAGCGGGTACGGGTACTCGCTGTGGGAGTTCCAGGTCTACGGTTCCCCGGCCGACACCACGCCGCCACCCGCCTCCGGCGCCGTCAAAGTCGAGGGAACCCAGGGCAACTGGCGCCTGACCGTGGGCGGCCAGCCGTACACGGTCAAGGGGGTCACCTGGGGCCCGGCCGCGTCCGACGCGCCCACCTACCTGCCGGATGTCAAGGCCATGGGCGCCAACACGATCCGCACCTGGGGCACCGACGGTTCCAGCAAGACTCTGCTGGACGCCGCGGCGGCCAACGGCATCCGCGTGATCAACGGATTCTGGCTCCAGCCGGGCGGCGGGCCGGGAGCCGGCGGCTGTGTCGACTACGTCACCGACACCACGTACAAGAACGCCATGCTCACCGAGTTCGCCCAGTGGGTGGACGCCTACAAGAGCCATCCGGCGACGCTGATGTGGAACGTGGGCAACGAGTCGGTGCTCGGTTTGCAGAACTGCTACAGCGGCAGCCAGTTGGAAGCGGAGCGCAACGCCTACACCAGCTTCGTCAACGATGTCGCCAAGAAGATCCACAGCATCGATCCCGACCACCCGGTCACCTCGACCGACGCCTGGACCGGTGCGTGGCCGTACTACAAGCGCAACGCCCCCGACCTCGACCTGTACGCGGTGAACTCGTACAGCAACGTGTGCAAGGTCCGCCAGGACTGGCTCGACGGCGGCTACACCAAGCCGTACATCATCACCGAGACCGGTCCGGCCGGCGAGTGGGAGGTGCCCGACGACGTCAACGGTATTCCCGACGAGCCGACCGACATCCAGAAGGCGGACGCGTACACCAAGGCGTGGAACTGTGTGACCGGCCACCAGGGCGTGGCCCTGGGCGCCACTCTCTTTCACTACGGCACCGAACACGACTTCGGCGGGGTGTGGTTCAACCTCGTGCCCGACGGCTTGAAACGACTGTCGTACTACGCGGTCAAGAAGGCGTACACGGGCTCGACAGCAGGTGACAACACACCCCCGGTCATCAGCAACATGACCGCCGACCTCGCCTCCTCCGCGCCGGCCGGCGGCGAGTTCACCGTGCACGCCGACGTCCGCGATCCCGACGGCGACCCGATCACATACAAGGTGTTCCTCAGCGGCAACTACGCCAACGGCGACAAGCGGCTCGTCGAGGCGCAGTGGCGCTCGACGGGCAACGGCACCTTCGTCGTCACCGCACCGCAGAAGCTCGGCGTGTGGAAGGTCTATCTCCAGGCGGAGGACGGGCATGGCAACGCCGGCATCGAGACGAAGTCCGTCAAGGTCGTCGCCCCGCAGGTGAGCGGGACCAACGTCGCGCTGAACCGGCCCGCGACCGCCTCCTCCTCCCAGCAGTCCTACGGCGACTGCCCCTGCACCCCGCAGTTGGCCGTCGACGGCAACACCGACACCCGCTGGGCCAGCGACTGGAGCGACCCGCAGTGGTTCCAGGTGGACCTCGGCGCGCCGAAGGCCCTGCACAAGCTCCAGCTCGTCTGGGACCCCGCCTACGCCAAGTCCTACGAGGTGCAGGTCTCGGACGACGGCAGCACCTGGCGCTCGGTGTACTCCACGACCGCAGGCGACGGCGACGTGGACCTCATCGACGTGTCGGCCACCGCGCGGTACGTGCGTCTGCAACTGACCGCACGCGGCACCAGTTGGGGCTACTCGCTCCACGAGCTGGGGGTCTACAGCTGACCGCTGTGCCCCACACGACGATGGCGGAGCCCGAAACAGCGCCCATGCACAGGGCAAGCGGAGAAACTCACGAGGAAGGAACCCGCGGAGGGCACCGCCACCACCGCACCACCCGCGTCACAGACACGTGCGCGGGCCCTCTTCCCCCACGGGCAGGAGACCCCATGAGATCGAGTCCGAAAAGGCTCCCCGCACTCCTCCTCGGCACCGCCCTCCTGGCCGGCGTGCTCGGTGTCGGCACCATCGCCTCCGCTGCTACCGACACCACCGGCAGCGCACCGGCCGCAGCGAGCGCCGTCCACCCGGGACACACGATGGCCGTGTCCACCCAGGCATCCGCCGACGACCCGGACGGCGACGGCTACATACCGGCCGTGCCACAGGTCACCGGCGTCACGCCGTCCTCAGCCGACCCGCCACACCGCTACTTCCACGAGTTCCAGGCCAACTGCTCGGTCACGCACACCGCTCCGGACGACCCGATCGTCTTCCCCGGTCAGCCCGGCAAGTCCCACGACCACACGTTCATGGGCAACACCTCGACCAACGCCTACAGCACCACGGCTTCCCTCGACGGCGGCGCCACAACCTGCAAGGCGCCCGGTGACGCCTCGGCGTACTGGATGCCCTCGCTGTTCAACGGCGAGCAGAAGATCCTTCCGGTCGGTCCGCAGACGATCTACTACAAGGCCGGCGTCACCGACTACACGAGCGTCCGCCCCTTCCCCAAGGGGCTGCGGTTCGTCGTGGGCGACCCCATGCAGAGCAGCGACCAGTTCCGCCACCACCCCGGCTTCGTGGAGGGCTGGGAGTGCGGCGACAGCTACTTCAACGTCGACTTCCCCGCCAGCTGCCCGACAGATGCCTCCGTACAGCTCAACATCCGCTTCCAGGCGCCCAGTTGCTGGGACGGCAAGTACCTCGACACACCGGACCACCACAGCCACATGGCCTATCCGGTGGTCAAGCCGGGCACTAACGACAACGTCTGTCCCGCCGACCATCCGGTGGCGGTGCCGATGATCGAGTTCAAGATGGCGTTTCCGGTGAACGGCGACATGTCCCAGGTGCGCCTGGCCAGTGGCCGCGGCTTCTCCTTCCACTACGACTTCTTCAACGGGTGGGACGATGCCACGCTCAAGGCCCTGGTCGACCACTGCATCGTGGGCGGGCTCCAGTGCGACGCCCGCGGGTACGACCAGACGCACCCAGAGGCAGGCGCAGCCCTGAACGAGGACTACCGCCTGCCCTGACACGGCTGGTTCCGCTCGGCCCGGCCGGCCTCCCACACCCTGCACAGCGCCGGCCGGGTCCTCAAGCCACCGTCACACCGAGCGCTTCCGGCCAGGACCGATACCGGTGGCTGGGGCTTGCCGGGTGGGATCATGGCCCCCGGCGAGTCGTCCGGCGGCTGCTGGTCAGAGCCACTCGCGCGTGTCCGTCACACCGGCACCATTCAGTCCTGAGGATGCCCTACCGATCGGTCCGGGATCATGTCGGGAGCTTCGAGGCGAGTACGTCGACGGTCTCGATCGCGGGCGACACGGTGAACAGCTCCGCTGCCCGCTGCCCGAGCGCCGTGCCCACTCCCCCGGCCAGGTGCGCTTGCCGACCCGCGTCGTCGGGGAACACGTCGAAGATGCCGAACGTGGACGCGTCGAACTGAACGGCGAACCAGGCACGGGTGTCGGGCTCCTGGTCGACAATCGCCTGGGCGGCCGTCAGAAACTGCGCCACTTCTGATTCCTTGCCCGGTTTCGCCTGCACCCGCACCAACAACCCGACCCGTACCACGGCTTCTCCTTCGACTGGTGCCCTCATCTCAATTCCTTGACGAATATTGCAGAGTGGGGAAATTCGATCTTCGGGACACGCCGATCGGGCGCATTTCACACGGGCACGCACAACGCTTCCGGGCCGGCTGCCGGGCCGTCCCGTTCGAACCACGGGGCTCAACGTTGAGTGTCGATCGACGCAGGCAGGCAACGTAGTTGCTGCACGCCGTTTGCCACTGAGTGCCCTCTGGAGCCGGGCCTGCGCAGGAGGTGTCCGGCTGGCCGGGCTGGCCGTGCAACCCCGCCGACACCACGCATTGAAGGTCAGTAATTACGGGAGTTGAGACTCAAGCCTGACGACGTACGTCAAAGTTGATTCCGAGCGTTGATCACCTGATGCCCTCACAGCGGACCGGATTCCTTTGCGTGCTCGTTGCTGCACTGGCGGGGCCGACGAAGCCACCTGGGCGCAGCTGTCGAACGAACAGCAGGAGCGGCTGTCAAAGCCGGGCCTGAAGCCCGTTGAGGTCCCGTCTCCGGCCCGAAGGCCAAGCGCTCGGCAAAGCTGAGCAAGGCGCAGCAGGCGTTCCAGCACGGACTCGCAGCCCTCACGCCGTGGGTCGAGAGGGAGGGCCAACGGCCGGTCCCACGTGGCCCCAGCGAAGAGAGACCCGTCGACGGCGAGAACCCTCTCGAACCAGGCCGTGAACCGGCTGGGCGGCGTGTGGCGGGCTGTCCCCGGCCGTACGAGTCGTACATCCCCGCCCCGGACGGCGTGCTGATCGACGTGGCCGTCGGCAGTCCGGTCGGTCCGCTCCCGCGCTGCCCGGTTTCCCCGATCCCGTCCCACCGCCTCGCCTCGCCTCGACACGGGAACGCTCCAGAATCCGCAGACGCGGATTTCCGCGAAGCTGGTCAATCCAAAGGGTCCACCACACCATTCGCGCCACTCATATCGCGACGGCGAGCACGCATAGCAGCAGCCCCACCATGAGCAGCACCACGCCCGCGCCTCCGACCAGCAGGACGACCGGTCGCTCCTTGTCGAAGTCCATGTCCTTGCGGAGCCCCGTCCGGGCACGCTTCGGATTTCTGGTGTCGTGGACGACCGGCACGACCGTGCCGACGGGGCCGGGCGCCTCCGGCATGTACTCATGGAATTCCCTCTGCGACGCACCCTCCTCGAGGTGCACGGCGAAATACATCCGGTTGTTGGGCCCGCTCGCGTACTCCTCGCGGAGAAAGACCGCCGCCCCCTCAGCGCCGTGATTCTTCAGATCACGCATGAGGCGATATGTCACGTAATTTCCCGACTGGGCCAGCAGGGCAAATAATCCGAACAGCGCGAGCACGATTCCTAGACTCAACAAGAAGCCAGGCATACCCCTCCCCCTCCCGCCTGACCAGCAGGCCCCTTTCCCTATCACCGCACATCGCCGACGTCAACCCTCGCCCAGCGACCGGAGGCTCATATATCCGAGGCCAAGGGAAGACGAAATTCTGAGAAAGGTCGAGGACGTCCAGAAGAGCGTTCTGGAGTCCGTCAACGAGGCCATGGGCCTCAAGGACGTGTTCGAGGCGTTCAAACAGGAGGGCTTCTGGTCCGCGACCACCCTCGCCATCGACGCGCGCCCAGGGCAGGGCCGCGTTGAGCGGACGGTTGGCGTCGTGGGTGTGTTGGCGGAGTCCAGCGGATGCCATTGCACCAGGTCGGTCACCCCGTAGACGCGTTCCAGGTGGCCTTGCCGATGGCGATCCCGGTGACGGTGACGGCCGTGATCCGGCGGATCTCGTCGCGGCCGTACGCGGTGGCACGTGTCCTGTCGTCCGCCTCCCGCTGGGCGGTGACCAGGCCGGTCCCCGTCACCGCGGCGAGCAGGTGGACCTGGGTGCCGTCGGTGCGGCGGGCACCGCGCACGATTCTGCCGTCCACGGTAAGGGAGGGCAGGGGCCGGTCGCTGCTGTTCTCCGCCTGGCCGGCGGCGCGTTCGCGCCCGGCGAGCCAACTTCCGACGGCCGTATCCAGCGCGTCGCCGTCGATGCGCTGGAGGACACGACGCACGGTGGCCTCGGCCGGGGCGACGGGGCCGCGGTCCGGCTCCCTGCATAGGCCTCCGAGCCGGCCAGGACGTGCGGCGGGGCGTCAGGGGCCCACTCCGCGATCGCGGCCAAGGACTTCGCTCCGGCCAGGACCGCGCACGCTGCCAGGGACGGGACGAAGGCGAGTGGGTGGCGTCGGCCCCGGTGCCGCCGTGGATCGGGCACCTGCGCCAGGCAGGTCAGCGGGCGTGGTGATCGGGGACTCCACACCTCATGATCACCGGGAGCCGTGCATTTCGTTTGCCGCGCAGCGTAACCGCCACATAGGTTCACCGCGTCTAGGAGGTGAGGCCGTGACAACGTACGGCACGATCTTGATCCCTGTGCCGCTCGAACGGGCGGCCCCAGTCCTGCACGAGGTCTGTGCAGCCGGCTACGCGACCTCCGCCGGGCCGAGTTTCTGCCTTGCCCATCCGGACCGGTTCGTCGGCGAGAACGATGTCTTCACGCTCGCTGGGCCGATCAGCACCAAGTTGAGCGTCCCGGTGCTGGCGGCCTTTCAGTATGACGGTGACCGACTGAAATTGGAGGTCTGGCGGGACGGGGTTCGCGCGCACCGATACGACTCCCGGCCGGACCGGGACGATGCGAGCGGCAACCGGGCACCCGTGGGCGCGGATCCCACTGCGTTCCTGGACTTCGCCACCGGGCCCGTGAACAGCCACCGCTTGGCCTGCGCGCTGGCGGACACCCCGATCGACGCGGAGGACATGGACGTCGACGGCGAGCCCGGGTACGTCTGGGCCCAGGCCCTGCACTGGGATGTGCTGAGCGCGCTCAGTCACCCGGAGCAGGTGATCCGCCGCGCGCAGTGGGACTACGTCCACATGCGCGGCGCGCCGCAGGCGCTCGCGGAGGTGCTGGGCAGCACCGAACTCGTTGTTCTGGGCACGGGCGATCGCCCGTTCTGAAGCCCCACCCGTGCTCTGGAAGAGTGCTCACGACACGGCACGGCACATGGCGTCCTGCCGGGGGCTCGTCCCGCGCACTCCGCGAGCGGCCCGGCCCCGGCCGACAACGCGCCCGGCATTCGCTGAAACTCCCCACTTCGATGAGCAGCGAACCGTTTGGCGCGACGAGCGTATCTGGCCGTTTTCAAAGATCCCCATCAACGGCGACCTCCCTCGCCGTCCTGCCCCGGCAGGTTCATCAAGGTGTCACCTGTTCGTGCAGCAGTCCCCCTCGCCACCCTGCACGACCCCGTCTCCCACACCTTCTACGACCACTGCCGGGCCCGCGGCAAGACACGCACAGGCACTCCTACCACAACCGCTACCGGATCGCCGCCCGCACCCGCGACACCCCCGGACCCGGCAGCGGGAACCGCGGCTTCCGTCGCGCCGCCGATGCCCGACTCAGCCGAACACCCGGCGGCCGCCCACGAAGGTCTGCTCCACGCGCGTGGCACCGATCTCCTCGGGCGGCCCGGCGAACGGATCACGGTCAAGTACCACCAGATCCGCCAGGAACCCCTCGGCGACCGTACCCGTCTCATGGTCGAGGTGGTTCACGTAGGCGCTGCCGGCCGTGTACGCGCTCAGCGCGTCGTGCAGTCCGATGCGCTCGCCGGGCAGGAAGACCGGCGTCCCCGCGGGCGCTTCCGGCGCCACCCGGTTCACCGCCACGTGGATGCCCTGGAGTGGATCGGGGCTGCTCACCGGCCAGTCGCTGCCCGCTGCGAGCGTCGCCCCTGACCGCAGGAGCGCCCCGAACGGGTACTGCCACGAGGCCCGCTCAGCGCCCAGGAACGGGATGGTCAGCTCGTCCATCTGCGGCTCGTGCGCCGCCCACAGCGGCTGGAGGTTGGCCGTCGCGCCCAGCTCACGGAACCGGCCGATGTCGTCCGGGTGCACCACTTGCAGGTGGGCCAGGTGCGGCCGGGTGTCCGTACGGCCGTTGGCCCGCCGGGCCGCCTCCACCGCGTCCAGCGCCTCCCGCACCGCGCGGTCGCCAAGCGCGTGGAAGTGCACCTGGAAACCGTGGCTGTCGAGCTCGGTGACGTACGTCTTCAGGTCCTCCGGTGGCACGAAGCTGATCCCGCTGTTGTCGGACGCGCACCCGCAGCCGTCCAGGTACGGGCTGAGCAGCGCCGCCGTGCCGTTCTCGGCGACCCCGTCCTGCATGATCTTGACGGTGGTCGAGCGGAGCCGCCCCCTGGTGCCCGCCGCGCGCCGGGCCAGCAACTCCTCGATCTGCTCGGTGCCGCGCGCCCGGTCCCACCACAGCGCGCCGACGACCCGCGCGGTGAGGGAGCCGTCCTCGGCGCAGGCCAGATAGGCGTCAGTGGGATCGGTGAGGTTGGCGTGTTCGCCGAGCAAGGCGTCCTGCCAGGCGGTGATGCCGAGCGAGTGCAGCAGTCGCTGGGCACGCAGCAGCCCGGCCACCCGTTCCTCGCGGCTGACCTGGGGGACCAGACGGCCCACCAGGTTGGCGGCTCCCTCCTGGAGCATGCCCGTCGGCGTGCCGTCCGGATGCCGCTCGACTCGCCCGTCGGACGGGTCGGGGGTACGGGCGTCGAGTCCCGCCCGCTCCAGGGCGCGGGAGTTGACCCAGGCGCCGTGGTGGTCGCGGTTGACCAGATAGACCGGACGGTCGGACACGAGGTCGTCCAGTTCGGCCGCCGTCGGCAGGCCGCCGGGGAACGCCTCCATCGCCCAGCCGCCACCGGTGATCCACTCGGCGTCGGCGTGTGTCCGGGCGTACGCGGTGATCCGCTCCCGGTACTCGGCCCGGGTCGCCGCCCCGCTCAGGTCGCACTGACCCATCTCCAGGCCGCCGCCGACGGGGTGCGCGTGCGCGTCCTGGAAGCCCGGCACCAGCAGCCGGCCGGCCAGGTCCACGACCTCGGTACGCGGGCCGATCAGCTCGCGCACCTCGTCGTGCCCGACGGCGACGATCCGCTCGCCGCGCACGGCAACGGTGGTCGCCCGGGACCGGGCCGGTGAACCGGTGTGGACCGGACCGCCGGTGAAGACCAGGTCAGCGGTAGTGGCGTCGGACATGAGGACAACTCCTGAATTCGATAAGGATGTTACGGGGTGCTGGCGGCTTCTACGGGTGCTACACGGGTCCGCGAGCGTCGGTCGCGGCCAGCGGGACGGTGTCGGTGCCGGCGTCGGTTTTGCATCCGCTGACGAAGTACGGCGAGCGGCGGCGGTACTTGGCGACGGCCGCCATGACGAGCCCCGACAGCAGGATCGCGGTGGGCACCGACAGCATGAACCAACCGTTGTCCGGGCTGAGTTGGAAGTGGTCGCTCATGGTCGCGTAGTCTCGTCCGAGGTAGCAGCCGATGCCCAGCAGCGCGAGCCCGCTCAGGCCGGGCACGACGACCGCGCGCAGCGCCTCGCGGGGCGCCGTGCGCAGCAAGCCTCGGAAGCGCACCGCGCCGGCCAGCGCGGTCAGGCCGTAGTACAGGGCGACCACGAGACCGATCGAGTCCACGGCCGCGAGGATCATCTCGTTCAGCTTGGGGATGGCGAGCGCCAGCAGCGCCATGGCCGCAGCGATCGACGTGACGAGGACGGTGCCGACCGCCGGGGAGCCGTAGCGCGGGCTGACCCGCGTCCACACCTGGCCCATGGTGCGGTCCCGGCCCATCGCCAGCAGCCCGCGCGCCGTCGGGATCACGCTGGACTGCAGCGACGCCACGGCCGAGAACAGCAGTGCCAGCAGCGGCAGGCTCGCCCACGGCTCGTCCGCCAGCTTCGCGCCGAGGTAGGTGAGTGCCTGCGGCCCCTGCTCCAGGAGCTCGGGCAGCGACATCTCACGCTGGAAGGCCACGGACCCGAACAGGAAAAGCGCCAGCATCGTGAACAGCGCGATGAATCCGCCGCGGCCCGCGTCCCCCACGTCGTGGGTCTCCTCGGTGACGCTGAACGCCGCGTCCCAGCCCCAGAAGAAGAACACCGCGAGGACCAGGCCCTGGGCGAAGCCGGTGGCGTCGTGCACGGCGAACGGGTTCAGCCACGACCAGGAGAAACCGTGCGCGCCGGTGGCCATCGCCCAGCCGCAGAAGCCGAGCAGCACTGTGTACTCGAAGACCAGCAGCCACGCCTGGAGCCGAGTCGCCTTGCGCACCCCGGTGACGGCGGTGACCGTGACGGCCGCCAGCACCACCAGGCCGACCAGGGTGGACAGCGCCGTCGAGTTCGGGTCCAGGCGCAAGCCGCCGATCGCGTGCAGCTGGGCCTTGTTCGCGAACTGGAGGAACACCGAGCCGGTCACCGCGCTCGTGTACGCCATGAAGATCAGGGTGCCGACCAGCGTGACCCAGCCGGTGAGGAAGCCGAGCCAGGGGCCGAGCGAGCGACCGACCCAGACGTAGCCGCTGCCCATGTTCCGCTCGTGCCGGTTGAGCCGGGCGTACGCCGTCGCGATGCCGAGGATCGGGAGGAACGCCACCAGCAGGATCGCCGGCGCCTGAGGGCCCACGGTCGCGGCGAGCGAGCCCATCCCGATGCCGATGCTCGTGGTGGCGGCCGTACTGGAGGCCGCGATGGCGATGCCGTCGACGACACCCAGGGAACGCCGCAGGCCGGGGGGTTCACTTCTCATGGACACTCCTGAAACCGGAGAACGGGAGGTGTGGGAGGAGGCTGCGATCAAACCGACCTTGTCAACATTGCGTCAATGGTGTTGACATAAGACGGTCACGGAACGGCTGAGAGCCGTGGGAAGGGGCGCGTACGGTGACGGATGGGCGGATTCCAGCGGAGCGGCGACGGCGCAGACCGACCAAGTCGGGGGTGCTGCTGTCCGAGGACGTGATCGTCGACTGCGCGCTGCGGCTCGTCGGGCAGCACGGCCCGGACGCGCTGAGCGTGCGGCGGCTCGGCGCCGCGCTGGGCTGCGATCCGAGCGCGCTGTACCGGTACTTCCACGACACCGACGATCTGTTGCTGGCCGTCGCCGACCGGATCATCGGCGAGGCGATGGCCGGGTTCGAGCCAGACCGTATGCCGTGGCAGGACGCGCTGCGCGAGATGGCCCTGCGGATCCACCGCGGCTACCGGAAGCAGCCGCGGGTGGCCGCGCTCGCCGCGTACCGGGTGACACGGCGGCCCCACGAGATCAGGGCCGTGGACGCGGGGATCGGGCTGCTGCGCCGGGCCGGGTTCGGCGACGCCGACGCTGTGCGCCACTACTCGGCGTTCGTGGACACCGTGCTCGGCCACGCGGCCCTCGACGCTGCCCACCTGGCGCTCCCGCCGGAGCGCCGCGAGGCCGACGACCGTGCCTGGACCGGCGCCTACGCCGAACTGGCCGGCACAGGCCACCCGCACCTGGCCGCGGCACGCACGGAGTTGCGCCTGATGGCGGGCAGTTCGTTCGAGACGGCGCTGGAACTGATCCTGAACGCGCTGGGCGCGGCGGCTCCGGGGAGCACGCCCTAGGTGTGCTGTCCGGCTGATCACGCGACGCATCACGAGCGGTCGCTGCTGGAGTCGCGCCGCCGCCGGGTGGCCGGGGCGGCGACACCTACCGCGCTGCGGCGGCCCACACCAGCCGCGCTGCGCCAGTACCGACTGCCAGACACGCAGCCGGCCGTATGCCGAGCCGGGTCCTCTTGCCACAACGCCTTCCACACCCGTCCAGGGTTGGACTCGACGGGGCGGCGCGGTCCGATCATGGACTGGCCGAGTCCGACGGGGCGCTTTCGCCGCTCTCCGGTGCGGTGACCAGCCCTACGACCGGGCGGGCACCACGGCCCTCACCCGCCTCGTGGAGGAGCTGTCCGACGCCGACCGGGGGGGCGCTACCGGCTCTGGACCGGCTCCAGCAGGTTCAGGGCTTCCTTCGACGCGTTGAGCACCACCGTCCGTTGGTCGTGCTCGGGCCGGACCCGTTCCACCAGCCGTGCGGCGGACATCGCCCGGACCAGGTTGCTCACGGTGGACGGTGCCACCCGCACGCGTGTGGCCGCAGCGCCGGGGCTGAGGCCCTCGGGCGAGGAGGACAGGACCCGCAGGAGTTCGAGCTGCGCCTCCGGCAGGTCGGGCAGCCCCTCGGCGTTGCGGGTGGCGCGCAGGAGGGCACGCCGCAGCGGTCCCAGAAGTCCGCCCAGTCCCGCCGCGACGCGCGCCGCCTCCGGCGCCTCGGTTGAACACCACGGTCCGGGGCATCGGCCCCGGACCATGACGTATCTCGAAGTGGCGTGAACTGTTCGCAACACCCCAAAGCGGCAGGGCCGCGTCGGGGCCGTCAGGCGGCCACCGGCTGTTCGCGGTCGGCCGACCCAGCCCGCGCCGCCTGCCCGTGCTCGTCCTTCTCCCGCTTGCCGCCCGGGGCGCCCGGGGCGGAGCCGCGCAGGGTCTTGAGGGCGACCACCAGGGCCGTCGAGGCGCACACGCCTGCCGCGACGGCGATCAGGTAGAGGAACGGGTTGCCGATCAGCGGGACCACGAAGACGCCGCCGTGCGGGGCGCGCAGGGTGGCGCCGAAGGCCATCGACAGGGCTCCGGTGAGCGCGCCGCCCGCCATCGCCGACGGGATGACCCGCAGCGGATCGGCCGCGGCGAACGGGATCGCGCCCTCGGAGATGAACGAGGCGCCCAGGACCCAGGCGGCCTTGCCGTTCTCCCGCTCGGTCTCGGTGAAGAGCCGGCCGCGCACAGTGGTGGCCAGGGCCATGGCCAGCGGGGGCACCATGCCCGCCGCCATCACCGCGGCCATGATCTTCATCGCCGAGTCGCTCGGGTCGGAGACCGCGATCCCGGCGGTGGCGAAGGTGTAGGCGACCTTGTTGACCGGGCCGCCGAGGTCGAAGCACATCATCAGGCCGAGCAGCGCGCCGAGCAGCACGGCGTTGGCGCCGCTGAGCCCGGACAGCCAGTCCGTCATGCCCTTCTGCGCGGTGGCGATGGGCTTGCCGATGACGACGAACATCAGGAACCCGACGACGGCCGAGGAGATCAGCGGGATCACCACCACCGGCATGATGCCGCGCAGCGCCTGCGGTATCCGCACCCGCTGGATCGCCGTCACCACGGCGCCGGAGATCAGTCCGGCTGCCAGGCCACCGAGGAAGCCGGCGTTGATGGTCAGCGCGATCGAACCGCCGACGAAGCCGGGGACCAGGCCGGGGCGGTCGGCGATGCCGTAGGCGATGTAGCCGGCCAGGACCGGGACGAGGAAGGCGAAGGCCACCCCGCCGATCTGGAACATCAGCGCGGCCCAGCTGTCGGTCTGGGTCCAGACGAAGTGGTCCATGACCGAGGGGGCCTTGTTGACCTTGTAGCCGCCGAGCGCGAAGCCGATCGCGATCAGCAGACCGCCGGCCGCGACGAACGGGACCATGTAACTGACGCCCGACATGAGCCACTTGCGCAGCTTGGTGCCGTAGCCCTCGCCGGGTTCACCGGTGCGTTCGACGGGGGTGCCGGGGGCGGCCGGGGCGGTCGTCTCACCCCGGGCGGCCTTCTGCCGGATCTCGGCAATCAGTTCGCCGGGGCGGTTGATGCCGGCCTTCACGCCGACGTCCACGGTCGGTTTCCCGGCGAAGCGGTCCTTGTCCCGTACGGGGACGTCGTGGGCGAGGATCACGCCGTCCGCCGCGGCGATCAGCGCCGGGGCGAGGCGGGTGAAGCCGGCCGAGCCCTGGGTCTCGACGACGAGTTCGACGCCCGCCTCCCGGCCGGCGTTCTCCAGCGACTCGGCGGCCATGTACGTGTGCGCGATGCCGGTGGGACAGGAGGTGACGGCGACGATCCTGAAGGGGTGCTCGGGGGTGGGACCGGCGGTGGCGGGGCCCGTTGTGTCCTTCGGGGCGGGTGCTTCCGAGGGGGTGGGGGCCGCGTCCGGCGCGCCCGCCTCCGCCGGTGCCTCGTCGTCGGCCGGGGAGGTCTGCGCGGAGCCCGAGGCCGCCTCACCCGAGGGCGGGGCCGCCTCCGCCTGCGCCGCGGCGGCCTGCTGCGGAGTCACGTCCCCCCGGATCAGCGCCGCCGCCGTCGCCGTGTCGGCGGCCGAGCGCAGCGCGGCCGTGAACTCGGCGTTCATCAGCTGGCGGGCCAGGGCGGACAGGATCGTCAGGTGAGCGTCGTCCGCGCCCGTCGGTGCGGCGATCAGGAAGACCAGGTCGGCGGGGCCGTCCGCGGCGCCGAAGTCGATCCCGGCGGCGCTGCGTCCGAAGGCGAGCGTCGGCTCGGTGACGTGGGCGCTGCGGCAGTGCGGGATGCCGATGCCGCCGTCCAGGCCGGTCGGCATCTGCGCCTCGCGGGTGGCCACGTCGGCGAGGAAGCCCGCCAGGTCGGTCACCCGGCCCAGGGCCGCCATCCGCTCGGCGAGGGCGCGCGCCGCCGCTTCCTTGGTTTCGGCGGACAGGTCGAGGTCGACCAGGTCCGCGGTGATCATCTCGCTCATCGCGGGCTCCTTCGCACGCGTGTCGCCCGAGCGGCGGGGGAAGCCGGGGCGGGGGTGGGGACGGGGATGCCGTGGGGGGCGGCGGGGGCTGGGGCCGGGACCCCGGCACGGGTACCGCGGGGCGCGGCGGAGGCCGTACCGGCCGTGTGGGCCGCGGGCGGAGAGCCCACGGTCGGGCTCCGGGTCCGGATTCGGCGCTGGGTTCCCCGGAGAGCGGCGGGGGCCGTGGGGCGGGTCATGGCGCAGGGTCCGTCAGGGGGCGGTCGAGGGGGACGTCGGCCGTCACCGTGACCGCCGCCGGGGACAGGTCGGCCGGGGTGGGCATCACGCTGCCGGGCAGCTGGACGGCGGCCGCGCCGTGCGCGACGGCCGAGGCCAGGGCCTCGGGGCCCGCGCCGCCCGCGATGAGGAAACCGGCCAGCGAGGCATCGCCCGCGCCGACGTTGCTGCGGACGGCGGCCACCGGCGCGCCGCCGTACCAGGCGCTCGCGCCGGTCACGAGGAGTTGCCCGTCGGCGCCGAGGCTCGCCAGCACCGCGCCCGCGCCGAGCGAGCGCAGATCCTCGGCCGCCTTCAGCGCGTCGCCCACCGTCGCCAGGGGGCGCCCGACGGCCTCGGCGAGTTCCTCGGCATTGGGCTTGACCACGTCCGGGCCCTCGCGCAGTGCCGCCAGGAGGGCGGGCCCGGAGGTGTCCAGCGCGATGCGCACCCCGGCGGCGTGCGCCCGGGCGACGAGGTCGGCGTACCAGGAGGGGGCGAGGCCGCGCGGGAGGCTGCCGCAGCAGGCGATCCAGTCGGCGCCGTGCGCCTGGCGCCGTACGGTCCGCAGGAGCAGTTCCCTCTCCTCCGGGCCGAGTTCCGGGCCGGGCGCGTTGATCTTCGTCAGGACACCGTCCGCCTCGGCGAGGGCGATGTTGGAACGGGTGGTCCCGGCGACCTGGACCGGGGCGACCTCGATCCCCTGCGCGGCGAGGAGTTCGGCGACGAGGGCGCCCGGCGCGCCGCCCAGGGGCAGTACGGCGACGGTGCGGCGGCCGGCGGCGGCCACGGCGCGCGAGACGTTGACACCCTTGCCACCGGGGTCCATGCGTTCGCCAGTGGCGCGGACGACCTCGCCGCGGTCGAGGGAAGGGACCTCGTAGGTGCGGTCCAGGGACGGGTTGGGGGTGACGGTGACGATCATGCGCGGACCACCTCCGTGCCGGCGCGCTCGATGGCGGCGGCGTCCTCTGAGCTCAGGGCGCTGTCGGTGATCAGCAGGTCCACGTCCTCCAGGTCGCCGAAGCGGGCGAAGTGCTCCTGGCCGTGCTTGTCGGAGTCGGCGAGCAGCACCACCCGGCGGGCGGCGGCGACGGCGGCCCGCTTCACGGCGGCCTCGGCGAGGTCGGGGGTGGTCAGTCCGTGCGCGGTGGAGAAGCCGTTGGCGGCGACGAACAACACGTCGGCGCGGATCTCGCCGTACGCGCGCAGCGCCCAGGCGTCCACGGCGGCCCGGGTACGGTGCCGTACGCGGCCGCCGACCAGGTGGAGCTGGAGGCCGGGGTGGTCGGCGAGGCGGGCGGCGATGGGCAGGGAGTGGGTGACGACGGTCAGCTCGCTGTCCAGCGGGAGCGCGGCGGCCAGGCGGGCCACAGTGGTGCCGGCGTCGAGGATCACGGAGCCCTCGACGGGCAGTTCGGCCAGGGCCGCCTTGGCGATGCGGTCCTTCTCGTCGGCCGCCGTGGACTCGCGTTCGATGAGGTCCGGTTCGAAGTCGAGGCGGCCGGCCGGGATGGCACCGCCGTGCACCCGGCGCAGCAGTCCGGCCCGGTCGAGGGCCTTGAGGTCGCGGCGGATCGTCTCCGCCGTCACCTGGAGCTCCTCGGCGAGCGACACGACGTCCACCCGGCCGCCGTCACGGGCGAGCCGGAGGATCTCCTGCTGTCGCTCCGCTGCGTACATGTCCGTCTCCCTCCGGCCGATGCCCGAATCTGTCGTTTACCGAGGAGGTTAGGCGTGCAGCGCGGGAAAGTAAACAGATTCGGGTGACATTCGGGCATGAACAGACATCGGCGGGGACAACCGGACACGCTCCGGCACAGCCGGACAGGAGGCAGCTGAACGCGTCGGCGATCACGGTGACGACCGGGCTGAACAGGCCGATCGCCGCCCCACCCAGCGGTGACCCGACCGCGATGGAGCTTCAGTCCGTGGACTCGAACCGCGCGTTGCCTACCAGCCTCGTGGTCATCCCGCGGCGGTGGACCATCGAGCGCACCTTCAGCCGGCTCATGCACCACCGCCGCCTCGCCCGCATCACGGCGCCCGCGTTCTCGCCGACATGCGAGGCCGTCCCATCGGACGGGACGAAGCCCGGCGCCTGCTGGTCGGCGGCGTAGCCGCCTGCAACGCCGGATCACCGGGTTCGCCCCGTTTCGCACAAGGAAATGTCACGGAACATCAACTCGCCTGTCACAGCGGCACCTTGATTCAACCCTCACCGCAACGGCCCGTCCGGAAGCGCACATCCCCAACAACGAACGACAGCGGCTCGCCAGTTCGAGCGGACCGGACAAGACCACTTCGCAGGAGTGCACATGCGTGTCAAGAAAATCTCCGCCCTCGCCGTGATCGTCGCCGCGGCAGGCCTCTCGTTGACCGCGTGCGGTGGCAGCGGCGGTTCGAGCACGGCCGCGCAGAGCAGCACGCCGGCTTCCGCGAGCAACTCCGCAGGCGGCCAGGGCACCACCGGCGCTTCCTCCAGCGACACCAGCGGCAGCACGGGAACCTCGACCAGCGGCAGCACGAGCGGCGGGAACGACACCGGCACCAGCGGCAGCACAGGGAAAAAGGCCGCCGCCCGGACCGGGACCGCGTCGGGCGCCATGTGCAAGACCGACCACCTCGGCTTCAGCGCCGCGTCCGCGGGAGTCGAGAACGAGATCGTGGTCAACCTGAAGAACACCGGCTCCGCCACCTGCAGCATGCACGGCTTCCCCGGCGTCCAGCTCCTCGGTGCCGACGGCCTGGGCGACAAGGGCCCCGACGCGGCCCGCACCGACACCACCGCGCCCACCGTGACCATCGCCCCCGGCGAGGAGACCCGCTTCCTCCTCCACTACATCCCCGACACCAGCGGCTCCGGCAAGACCTACACCAAACTCGCCGTCACCCCGCCCAACGAAACCGTCTTCGACGTCATGAACCTCGACGGCCTGAACATCACCGTCCCCGCCACCACCGGCAACGCCCCCGACGTCTACGTCGACCCCATCGGCTACCACACCGGCACCGGCAAGTGACTCCAGCGTCAGTCGGCGAGGCCGGGAGCCTCGTCGGCACGCGCGCCGGCGCCGAGGGTCCGCCGGGGGGCCGGAGGCGCCGCCCGCTGGGCGCCGAGCACGCCACGGGTGCGCAGTTCCTCCACGTCGGGCAGACGGACTCCGGGGAGGTCGTCAAGCAGGTCGGTCCGGACGGCGCGGATGCTGCGCGGGGCCTGAGGGCCGGCGCCAAGTGTGCGGCGGGCAGTCACGCGGTCATGGTACGGGGGATGCTGTGCTCCCGGCCGGCCGCTGTACATCTGCACGAAGGGCTTCCGCCCCCGCGTCACAACGCGACGCCGATCCCGGAGGGGCTTGAGCGGTCCAAGCCGTTGAACCGCCGAGGGCCCCGCATCCAGCCAACCCTGGATGAGGGCCGGCGCGCGGGCCTCAACCGGCCTCCTGCCGGGACAGCCGGGCCCGGTCGGTCTTCCCGTTGGAGCTGAGCGGAAACCGGTCGAAGACCCGGCACCGATCGGGCACGCGCGCCGGATCCAGCAGCGTGCCGAGGTGACGCAGCACCTCGGTCGGCGTGAGCGTCGTGACCACGCAGAGCACCATGTCCCGGCGGTCGGTGGGGGGCAGCAGCACGGCATGGTCCACCCCCGGTATGTCCCGGGCGGCGGACTCGATCTCGGCGGCGCTGGTGCGCACACCGCGGCGCTTGAACATGTCGTCGCCACGACCGTGGAAGTAGAGGTAGCCGTCGCCGTCGAGATGCCCGAAGTCCCCGGTGTGCAGCCGCACCTCGCCGGTGTGCGGATCGGTCCGGAAGCGCGCGGCGGTCAGCTCGGGCGCCCGCCAGTACCCGGCCATCACGTGCGGTCCGCTGACCACGATCTCGCCCGCCTCGCCGGGTGCGGCGGGAAGACCGTCCGCCGTCAGGATGCGGATGCGTGTGCCGTCGAGCGCGCGGCCTACCGAACCGGGCCTGCGCAGGTCGCCGTCGACCTCCAGTACGGAGATCCGCTTGCACTCCGTGGTTCCGTACATCAACTGGATGCCCGCGCGGGGAAAGTGCTCGCGCAATTGGGCACGCACCGCCTGGGGGAGATCTTCACCGGTGTTGGTGAAGAGGCGGATCCGGCTCGGTCCGGGGTCGCGCCGGGCGCTGTGCAGGAGCATGGTCGCGAGTGAGGGCACCAACGGCACGACGGTGGCGCCGCGTTCTCGCGCGACGGCGGCCAGCCGCAGGTCCGCCTTCCGGGAGAGCAGCACCAGATGGGCACCGGCCAGGGCGCACAGGAAGACCTGGTAGAGGCCGTAGTCGAAGGAGAGGGGCAGGCGGCAGAGGACGATGTCGTCCGTCCGGTAACGCAGCCGCGCCGCGACGGCGCGGGTCGCCCACAGGACCCTCCCGTGTGGAGAGACGACCGCTTTGGGTGCGGCGGTGCTGCCGGAGGTGTAGATAAGCAACGCGGTTTGCGCCGGGGCGACTTCGGCGCGCGGGTGCGTCATCGGGCCGCCCGGTCGCCCTACCTCCGCCCAGACCTCTTGCAGGCTGCACGCCGTGTCCGCTGTCTCGTCGATCCGGTCGGTGATGACAAGGCGGGGTCGGGCGTCCGCGACGACCTGGCCCAGTTGGTACGCCGTTGTCGCGGGGCCGAGCGGCACGAAGACCGCCCCCGCCCGCAGACAGCCGTAGAGGATGGCGACGAACTCACGGCTCGCGGTGGCGCACACCACCACACGGTCCCCGGCGGACACGCCCCGGCGGCGCAGCCACTGCGCGAACTCACAGCTGTGCTCAGCGAGTTCGGCGTAGCTCCAGTCACCCTCGTCATCGGTCACGGCCAGCTCACCCCCGTGGGCGGCTGCCGCGTGGTCCAGCACGTCGACGACATGGCGCAGGGTCGGCCCCTGCCGTGCCTCGACGGTCACAGCGTCGGCTCCCGGGAGAGCTGTCGGCTCAGGACCGACCACAGGGCGGCGGCGGTGCGGAAGGTCTCGCGGTGGAGGCTGTCGTCGGGGAAGCGCACGTCATACGCCTGTTCCAACGTGCTCAGCAGCTCGACCGCGGCCATGGAGTCGATACCGAGGTCGATGAGCTCGGCATCGGGCGACAGCGGCTCGTCGGGAGAGAGATAGGGCAGCGCAGCGCGCAGCAGTGCCTCGAATCGGTCATCCCATGGCATCGTCTTCCCACTCCCTTTCGACAGGCACACGTTTCAGTTCCAGGCGGGACGCGGAGACGACGCTCCCGCCGCGTACCACCAGCTCGGTCGGGGCGGGCCTGCTGAGGAAGCCGAGCAGGCCGGTGGTCAGGCCGTAGGCGCCGACGTTCGGGATTGCGATCCGGTCGCCTGGCCGCAGTCGCGGTACCGGCACCTCCCGGCCGAGCAGGTCGGCCGGAGTGCACAGCGGCCCGACGATACGTGCTGACGTCACGGCCGGGCCGGAGACCTGGGCTGCGTCGGAGGCGTCGGCCGCCCGCGGGATATCGACGGGCTCCACGGACAGGGGAAGCAACCTCCCCGTCCCGGAGAGTCCGCCGAGCGCGTTGACCCCCGCGTCGAGCACCACGAACTGCTTTCCCTTGCTGTTCTTCACCTCGGTGACGGTGCAGATCAGCGTGCCGCAGTCGGCGACGAGATGTCTGCCCGACTCGAAGGCGATCACGGGGGCTCCCGTGCGCCACTCCGGGAACAGCAGGTCCAGGTCCTGCCGGAGCACCTGTGCCAGCCCGGGGTAGCCGGGCCGTCGACCGGACTGCGTGTAGGGAGCGGCGAAGCCGCCGCCGAGGTCCAGCATCCGCGGTGCAAACCCGTACTGGTCGCATACCTCCGCGGCAGTGGCGATACTGCGACGGAGTTCCTGGATCAGGCTCGGTTCGTCGACGGCGTTGGTCATCGAGAACAGGTGGAGGCCGGCGAGGTCGATCCGCGGACACCGCGCGGCCGCCGCGAGCGCCGGGCCGAGGAGTTCCAGGTCGATTCCGAACTGCGAGGGTGTACCGGTCATGTGCAGGCCGCCGGCCGGGGCCGCACGCGCCCCGTTCACGCGCAGCAGTACACGCGGCCAGCGGTCGTCGACGGCCGCGATCCGGTCGAGCCGCCGCAGTTCGTGCGCCGATTCCACGGAGAAGTCGAGGACCCCGTGCCGCAGGGCGTGCGCGATCTCGCCGTCCGTCTTTCCGGGCCCTGTGTACAGGATTTCGGCGCCGCGGAACCCGGCACCGAGCGCGCAGGCCAGCTCTCCCACCGAGCTGATCTCCGCTCGGCAGCCGGCGATCCGCAGTGCCCGTACGACGTCGTCGTGCGGGTTGGCCTTGAGGGAGTAGTAGAGGAGGCTCGGTGCCGGAAGCGTCGCTCGCAGGTCTTCCACGGCGGCCGTCACCCGATCCAGGTCGTACACGTACACCGGGCCGGGGTAGCACTGGGCCAGCTGATCCTCCCATGCCGCGGCGCCGAGGTCAGCCATGCGCGTCGAAGCGGTCACGCAGGGCCGACAGGAACGCCCAGTAGGGCGCACTGCCGGGCTGCCGCCCGGAAAGGACGTCCGCGAGCATGATGCGGTGCCGGGGCTCGGCCCGGCTCACCCGGACGCTGTTGGTGGCATCCGGTGCCGGGCAGGTCACCAGGTGGCTGGTGCGGATGCCGTCGGCGTCGTTGAGGGCCCGGGCCCAGGCAACGCACTTGATCTGCTGCACGTTCTCGACCACCAGCACATGTGTGGTGTCGACGCCCGCCAACGCCTCGATGACGGGCCGGCGGTAGTGCGAGATGTTTGACCGGTAGTAGTCGTAGAGGTAGGTGAAACGGGTCCCCCGCGGATAAGGGTTGTCGTCGACGAGGCGGTGCAGGCCGTCGAGGCCTGCCTGGGGAACGCGGTCGTGGTCCGCCGCGGTCTGTGCCTTGATGGTGGCCCATGCGACCGGCTCACCGGTGCGTACGAACGTCGCGTCGACGCGGCCCCGTGCCCAACGGGTCCCGAGGCCGGCGACGTACTCGGCGACCCGTTGCCAGTCCGCACACCGCTCCTCGCCGCTGGGCACCAGGTGCGTTTCCTCGCCGCTTCCGAGGAAACCGACCATCGGCAGTCCGAGCGCCTCCGCCACCCGGAGCCCGATCAGGAGATCTCCCGCGACGGAGGCGGTGAGCCCGGATATCCGCCCGGACGAGTGGTCGATGCACGGCGAGGCCAGCACACAGGTCGCGGCGCGCCAGTCGGCTGCTCCCAGGAGACCGACCACGGGCAGCTCTGTGCTGATCTCGTCGTCCGCCGACCGCATCCCGAGCCGTCTCAGGTGGCCCTCGCGGTCCGGGTACATGCCGTGCATCGCATCGGAGACCCAGGCCAGTGGACCGTAGGAACCCTGCACAGGGGGATGGTTCATCCGGAAAGACCTCCGCCTCTCAGCTGCCGTAGGTCGCGGCGACATGGCGCGCACCCCGTCCGCGCTCGGACGCGGCTGTCCTGTGTCGGTCGAACCTGACTCGCTCCCCGAGCAGGTCCCTGGTCGCCGCGCATACCGGCCAGGCCACGTCGACACGCGGGATCGCGCGCGAGGCCAGGGCGTCCTTGAGCGGCCCGCTACCGCCGAGCATGTCGTAGGTCGCGATACCGCTGCCGTGCCACCGGCGGTGCAGACCGATGGTGGTCAGGAACGCGCCGGGAGACAGCCTGGCGAAGGTCTCGGCGTAGGAACTCTGCATGCCGTAGACCACGTCACCGAGGCGCATCTCCATGAAGTACGCGGCCGGTACACCCCCGGCCGTCGCGAGAGTGAGCAGGCACTCGTCCCGCCTCAGCAGCGCGCGGTAGAACGCCAGCTCCCCTGCGTCGAGATGGGTGCCCCGACGCGCTTTCCATGATCGTCTCTCGATGTTTTCCATCATGTCGATCGCGGCATCTTCACGCACCGTCGTCACCTCGAACTCCCGGTCCCAGCGCCGGACCCGGCGCCAGAACGTCCGGCCGAAATGCCGTTGCGCTCCGATCAGCATGTCCGCACCGTCGTCGTGCCAGTCGATGACCGGATTCGGAAGGCGCACCACCACTGCGGTGTCCGGCTGATCTGCCAGGCACTCGACGACCGGGGCGTTTCGTTCCGTCTCGTGCAGATGAAAGGCCCTGGCGCCGATTCTCTCCACGGACCGGAGCAACTGCGTGCGCAACATGTCCGCGTCACCGAAAGGCTCGTTGGCCAGAAAGGGCTCGCGCGGTATGAGCGTGCTGATGACGCCGTTTGGCCGCTGCCGAAGAACGCCGACGGCCATACCGCCGTCCCCTTCGATGACCAACAGCGCCACCTCGTGCCGCCCGATGGCTTTGACGCGCGCGGCGAGGGCGGCCGGCTGCCAGTACGGCAGGTGCGCACCGCCCGACCACAGGTCGTTCACCGCGGACGAGCTCAACAGCCCGCGCATCTCCTCACCGGTCACGAGCAGGGTCACTTTCATCGCACGCTCCCCCGATAGCGTCAGGACAGCCAGCCGCTCAGGCCGACGATTTCCTCAGCGATCTCGTCGAGTTCGCGGTCCGCATCGATCAGATGGTCCCCGATCCCGTTCCGGGCCATGATGTCGGTGAGTTCTTTCGCCCTGGCGAGATTGCGGGCGAGTCCCCGACCGCGTTCCCTTTGGCGCATACGGTCTTCCAGCGTCGCCTCGTCCACGTGCAGCCGGTAGACCGAGATGTCGGCGCCCGGCACCGCCTGTTCGATGAGCCGCGTGTCCTCGCGGCTTTCCACGACTCCGCTCAGGACGAGCCGGTCGGCGCCGGCCTCACGGAAGTTGGCCCACACGGCTGCGAGGTTCTTGGCACCGAGTACCCGGTTGAAGCGGTCGCGGGAGTCGGGAACGTAGCACCAACGGATGTTGTCCATGTCGATCAGGGCGTGGGCGACCTTACGTTCCCTCAGGATTTCGCGGATCTCCCAGCAGGTGACGGTCTTGCCGGTGCCGGAAGGCCCGGTGACCACGATGACGGGCACATGTGCCATAGCGCTGCAATTCCAATCGTCAATGCCATGAAGGCGGTGCCGTGAACTGCCCCGGCGGCTCGGGAGCACCTCTTGGCTCCGGCAACTGTGCGGTGTTCAGGGCGATTGCCGTCGCCAGTGTCAGGTTTTCATCCACTTCCAGCAGGTGGAAGCGTCCTTGGTCGTGTCGGAAGACCCGGTTGCGCTCCAGGGGCACCTCGAGCAGATGGCACAGCAACCAGCTCGACGGGCCGCCGTGCGAGACGACGAGCACCCGCTCGGCGCCGAGCGCTGCGGCCTCCCGCGCCACCGACCTCATCGCCACGACCAAGCGCCGGCTCGCCGCGCGTACCGACTCCTCTCCGGGAGGATCGACCAGGTCGGTCGAGACGCGTGCCAGCGCCGTCTGCGCCGGCCCGATCCGCGCCGCGATCTGCGGCAGCGTGAGGCCGGCCAGGGAGGGGAACGAGCGCTCCCCCAGGTCCTCGTGCAGACGGGCGTCGAGGCCGAGTCCGGTGCCCGCGAGTGTCCAGGTCTCCACCGCGCGGCGCAGCGGGGAACACCAGACGGCGTCGGGCGCGAAACGCCGCAGGACGGGACGCAGGGCGACGGCGTGCGTCCGCCCGTCCTCGGTCAGAACCCGGCGGTCGTCGGGCAGGTAGACCTCCGAGGAGCTGATCGCCGCGGTGTGCCGGAGGAAGGCCAGGATCACCCGGCCTCCTGGCGCTCCGGCGCGGACTGCTCCGCGAGTACTTCGGTGAGGCGCTGCACCACCTGGTGTGCTCCGCGGCTGCCCGTCCGGCCGAGCAGACCGCCCCAGTCCCGCACCGCACGGGAATGCTCGATGGCGGTGGTGATATCCCGCTGTAGTCGGTGCCGCACCCAGGGATGTGCCTGGCGCGCAGCGCGCTCGATCGCCCCGTAGACGACTGACAGGGCCGCGTGTTCACCCCGTGCTCGTACGGCGTCGACCTGCCGCGGATCGAGGACTTCCGACGGCCACGGCACCCGGCAGGCCGCCTCGACCGCCGAGGCGAAGCGGTCCCCGTTGAGGATCTGGCTGACGTTCTGCGGTGGAATGCAGACGGTGGGCAGGCAGCGCTGGCCGGCCTCCAGCAACGTGGTCAGGCCCGGCGAGGTGACCAGCAGCTGAGCCTGGTCGAGGAGGTCCAGGAACTCCTCGTGGGAGCGCGGCCCGGCGTTCACCGCGATGCCGGTGGGGATGTCCCGCTCCGGAAGCACGGTGGCGTCGATGTTGCCGCAGATCTCCAGGGTGCGGAAGCCGGCGTCCGACAGTGCCCGGACGGCCGGTTCCGCGACCAGCCCGGAGTAGGCGTTGGCACTGCCTTGGCTGAAGGGCGAGTGCAGCCCACCGAAGTTGAGCACGGCCAAGCCGGGCGTACGCGCCCGCTGGGTGGGCGCCGGGGCGCTGAGGATCGCCTCGGTCCACGTCAGCCGCTCTATTCTGCGCAACTGCTCCCAACAGGTCCGGGGCAGGGACTCGCACAACTGGGCGCAGTAGTGGGTCACGTCGTGGGGAATCGTGTCCTTGTCGGTCCACAGGTAGGGCAGGCTGTCCACGAAGACCGTGGGGCAGCCCGCGGCGAGCAGGGCCGCGGCGAACTTCGAGTCCAGTACAACCAGGGCGGCGGTCACCTGGTGCCGTCGCAGCAGGTCCCGGAGTTCGCCGGTGCTGCTCGGCTGGTCGTACCACGTGTCCACGGGCAGCTTCGCGAGCAGAGATCGGCCGAGCACCGTGCCGACTCCGATGAGCCGTGGCGGGGGCGCGGTGCGGGCCGTGAGTTCGGTCAGGACGGCGTGCAGTTTTCCGGCGCTCCCCCAGCCGAAGTCGTGCCCGCAGAAGACGACCGTGGGCCGGGCGGCGCCGGCCGGTGCCGGGACGTCCCGCCACGGTACCGGGGCTGTCCTGTCTTCACCGGCCATGGTCAGGGCCCTTCCGTGCCGGGTGCGGACGGCATGGGTGTCCGTCCGACGCACAGCATCATGTCCCCCAGGTCCAGCAGACGGGCGGGGGTGCGCAGATGGCGCAGGAGCGGATAGGTGGCTTTGGCCCAGCCGGGCGCGTCCGGGCACTCCGTGAGCGTCTCCGACAGCTCACGGGCCCGGTAGGCGGCGTCGCGTTCCTGGTGGCTGAAGGTGACAGTGGCGAATCCGGCGCGACGGAGCATGGCGCGCAGCGAGCCCCGGCCGAAGTAGGTGAGGTGGCTGGGGGGTGCGAGGAACTCCCAGGCGTGCAGTACGGGGGCGAATACTCTCCGGCTCACGGTGTGGACGAGCCCGTCGGCCCTCGGCGTCGAGATGAGCAGCACTCCGCCGGGGCGCAGGGCCCGCGCTGCCGCCCGGACGACATGGAAGGGATTCACCATGTGTTCGAGGGAGCTGAGGATGGTCACCGCGTCGAATCGTCGGTCGAAGTCGATGTCGGGCAGGTCCCCTTGGTAGACCGTCAGCCCGTAGTGCTCGGTGGCGTAGGTGAGGGCGAGCCCGTCGATGTCCGACCCGGCGACGTCGTATCCGCGGTCGCGCAGGAGCGCCGCGAAGTGCCCGTGATCGCATCCGACGTCGAGGACGGACTGCCCGGGCGGGACGTTGGCCAGTACCGCTGCCACCGATGGTGCGTACTTGCTGCGGATCACCTCGGGCGAGTAGGGCTTCCATGTTCGTTTGTTGTAGTAGGCCCACATGTCCTGTGCGGTCGGCATGGGATCGACCCAGAGGAAGCCGCAGGCCAGGCACTCGGCGATGCGGAAGCCGCGCCGCCAGGTGGCTGGTCGGGTGCTGGCGGACCCGCATGCCTCACATGCGCGCACGTCCGAGTGCGCGGGATGGGCGGCGCGGACGAGCGCGGACGCCTGCTCTCGGGTCAGGGGGGCTTCTCCGTCCCGCAGGCCGAGGTACAGAGCGTCCGCGGATGCCTTGTCGCCACCCGGGGCGCCGGCCGTGGGATCGTCGACGGTCACGTGGCCTCCTGGCCGAAGATGGTGACCACTTTCCGGATGGCCTTGATCGTGTAGTCGATGTCCTCTTCGTCCAGCCCCGGCCCCATCTCGATGCAGATCTGCCGGGACAGCACGCCCCGCGCGAGGGGCGCGGTGTTCCTGCCGTAGTCGGGACGGTGCTCCGCGGGCAGCGCCCGGTAGAGGGAGGGGCGCTGCTCACGGATCCAGTCGATGTCGAGCAGATGCGGGTGGGAGGGGTCGCAGCCCACGTTCTCGGCGCGGACGGCGTCGACGATGGCGTTCCGGTGCGCAGCGAGCCGGGCCGGCAGCAAGGCGTTCTGCTTGAAGTACGCATGGGTGCTGCCGGGAGCCACCTCGGGGAATTGCAGTCCGAGGTCGGCCAGGCCCGCGCGCAGCAGCTCGGCGAGTTTGGTCCTGGTCCGCAACTCGGTCTCCAGCCTGGACAGTTGCCAGCGGCCGAGCACCGCCTGGATCTCCGTCATGTTGTAGCTGAAGCCCATCTCCCGGTAGTCGAACCAACCGGTGCCCTTGCCCTTGTGCGCCAGTGCCCGCGCGGTGTCGGCGAACTGCTCGTCGTCGGTGACGACGATGCCGCCCTCGCCGACGGCGATGTGCTTGCGGCAGCAGAGGCTGAAGGCCGCGGCGAGACCGAATGTGCCGGTTTTCGTGCCGTCCCAGAGGGCGCCGTGCGCTTGGCCGCAGTCCTCGACGAGGGTGAGCCCGTGCTGCCGTGCCAGAGTGGCCAGTTCAGTCATCGGGCAGGGCTGTCCGTACATGTGCACCGGCACGATCGCGCTCGTGCGGTCGCTGATCTTGCGGGCGCAGTCGACCGGATCCATCGCCCAGCCGGCCGGGTCGATGTCGACGATCACGGGGACCAGACCGGCCTGGATCAGCGCGGACAGCGCCGATACATAGGCGTTGGCGGGGACCAGCACTTCGCTGTGCTCGGGCAGTCGGGCGGCAAGGTAGGAGACGTGCAGGGCAGCGGTCCCCGAACTGACCGCGACGGCATGGCGCCTGCCGAACCACTCGGCATAGGCCGCCTCGAACTCGGCGACTTTCGTGCCGCCGTAGAACCTGGCGAGCTGACCGCTGTCCAGGACGCGGAGGGCCTCTTCTTTGGCTGCCTCCGCGATGACCGGATCCGCCGCCTTCTTCGTCGCGCGGACCGGGGAGCCACCGTTGATGGCGAGCATGCCGGAGTCCGGCCTGGTGTTCGTGGTCACAGTGATTCCTCGGGTGCGACGGAAGCGGCCAATTCCCTCAGGACGTGGTTCATCGCTTTGGAACTCGGGTCGCACCGGGAGCATGACCTGTTCGTGCCGGTGGCGCAGCGGTCCCGCAGACTGTGGGCCTCCAGGCTGTTCCAGGCGTCCTGCGCGCGCCACCGCAGGACGTTTCCGAGCGGCGGATCGGCGTAGACGAGCATGTTGCACCCGAAGATGTCGCCGGTGTCAGCGCGCACGTACGAGGTGAAGGTCGGCACCGTGCAGGGCTCGGGGCCGGCATCGAGGAAGGGGTCGTCGGCCGCGACCATCCGGGTCCCCGCCTGGGACATCCGTTCCCTAAGTCTCGGTATGAGTTCCTGCATGCGCGCCCGCTGAACCGCGCTGGGCCGGAGCGCGTCGTCGCCCCGGACGGGGATGAGGTGCCACCACGACGGCGGGTTGGGCTGTGTCCGGAGCGTTTCGCCCAGCGATGCGAGGTCGTCCGCCCCCAGCGCCTGCAGCACCGTGTTGACGCCGTAGTCCATCTTCGCTTCGTGGAGGTCCGCGACCGCCTCCATACAGCGGTCGAAGAGACCTGGGGTGCCGCGTATCCGGTCGTGCTTCTCTCGCAGCGCATCGATGCTCAGCACCATCTCCGTGCATCCGCTGTCGATCAAGGCACGGATTTTACCGGGGCCGAGAATGCGCCCGTTGGAGATGACCGATACCCGAACGCCTTCCGCGGCTGCCTGACTTACGAGTTCCGGCAGCTCGGCGAAGATCAGTGGTTCACCGCCGGTGAAGCGCACGGCGCGTGGCCGGAGAGACAGCACCGCCGACAGTACATTCCGGTAATGGGCGAGTGGCAGATCGGCTCTCGGAGCGAGCCAGCACTCACACATATTGCACCGGGCATTGCAATTGTCGAACAGCCCGAAGTAGACCAGTTCCATGGAGGGTGGTGCGCTTAACGGAATTTGTGCGTCCACGTCTCGGCCCCCTGGCGCAAAGATCCTCTCAGCAGCAGGAAGATTTCGTTGCCGAAGTCGTCGGCCACCGCTGCTGAATAGACACCGGGCCGACCGTAACATCGATTTCCAATCACCCGCAACCTCTCTTATTGGCCAACATCATCCGGGCCGTGGCCTTGACACGGACTTCGGTTCACTCGAAGCTTGCAGTCGACCCGTCATTTGCCGCAATGACGAGTAAAACTCGGGGGAACGCACGTGCGAAATCCATCACTCACTCTTCCGCGCCGAGCAGGACGCCGGGTACCCCGAGGCGGCTCGCTGCCCTGGAAGAGGCCACGGCGCTCGCCACTCAGACGCCGTGAAGTCGCAGCACATGGGAGTGGCAAGTTTCGGCCTTAGGAGAAAACCTCCTGTCGCGGGTGTCGGAATCCGCGGGCGCCGGAATCGCCGGCGAACTGACGTCAGGTGTACCGCACGGGGTCATCAACGCCCGTGACACCGGAGAATCCGCACCTGTCCCACACCAAATCTTCTACAACGGAGGGAACCTCTCGGTGAGCCACCCCGAATCGCTTCCCCTGTCCGCCGACGAGCCACCGCACCCTGACGGGAGCAGACCGCTGGTCTTCGTCGGTGGCCCCTTCAAAGGGCTGCTCGACCCGGAGACGGGGCTTCTTCCGGACCGGCACCGCAGCAACTACCGGGCTCTCATCGACCACTTCACCGCGCTGGGGTTCGAGGTGGACAACGCCCATCGCCGGGAATCCTGGGGGGCCGAGGTCATGGCCGCGGACGTGTGCACCCGGCTGGACTATCTCGCACTGCGCAAGGCCGTACTCTTCGTAGCGTATCCCGGAGACCCGCCCTCGCCGGGCACGATGGTGGAGATCGGCTGGATGTCGGCCATGGCCAAGCCCATGATCCTCCTCATCGAGCGAGGTCAGGAAGTGCCGCCGCTCGTCGCGGGGGTGCACACCATCGCTCCGGTCCGATACGTCGGTGTCGAGGACGGGAGATTCGATCCGGACGAACTCGACCGGGTCACCACCGAGTTGCTCGGCCCGGTCATTCCGGCCGGCGGCCGAGCCGAGCTCGTGACGCCACGCACCTGAGACCGGTAGGCGAACTGACGTACGCGGGGGTGTGGTTGTGCCGAGAATTCTTCCCATGCTGGTGAAGTGGATCGAAAAGCAGATGGTCCACCACTCCCGCTTCGACGACAGCCCGTTCATCCCACAATCGGCGTTCCCGTGGAGCCGTGGACTCGAAGGCAACTGGCGTGACGTCAGAGCCGAACTCGACGCCCTGCTGGAGCACCGCGAAGCCCTGCCCAACTTCCAGGACATCTCGACCGACCAACGCCGCATCACCGACGACGACCAGTGGAAGACCTATTTCTTCTACGGTTACGGGTTCCGGTTCGACGCCAACTGCGCACGGTGCCCGCGGACAGCTGAACTGCTGGCCCGGGTACCCGGTCTGAAAACGGCCTTCTTCTCGATCCTCGGCCCGCACAAACATGTGCCACCGCACCGCGGCCCCTACAAGGGCGTGGTCCGCTATCACCTCGCGCTGAAGATCCCGTCGCCCGAGAACGCCTGTGGTATTCGCGTCGGCGGACAAGAGGCGCACTGGAGTGAGGGGACCGGGATGTTCTTCGACGACACCTACGTACATGAAGCCTGGAACGGGACCGACGAGGACCGTGCCGTGCTGTTCATGGATGTCGTACGGCCGATGGCCTTTCCGTACTCCCTGGTCAACAACATGGTGATCCAAGGGATCGCCCGGAGCCGGTTCGTCCAGGAGGCCAAGGGAAATCAGGACGCCTGGGAGCGACGCTTCGCTCAGTTGCTGGATCGGAAGTAGCGGCACTGCCCTGCTCGAGGAGAGGACGGTTCGTGGTGACACCAGGAAAGCGGGTTGCTCTACGCGCCCTGGAACCCGAGGACGCCGACGTGGTCTACACATGGTTCCAGGAGGATTACTTCCGCGACATGTTCGGCTACCGCTACCCGGTGGGCCGCGGCGGCTGGCGGGACTGGATCGAAAGGCACGGCAAACCCTCGTACCACGACGCGACCTTCATGCTGTACTCGCCCGAGGACGGCGCCGCCCTCGGGCTCGGTGCGCTGCGTAACCCCGGCTCCGAGGACAGGTCGGCCGAGGTCTCGCTGGCACTGGGGGACATCAGCAACCGAGGGCTTGGCCTCGGCCGCGAAGCCGCGCTGCTGATGGCCGAATTCGGCTTCCACGTCATGGGACTGCGCCGCATCTACGCCTGGGTCCTCGCACAGAACCTGCCTGCGGCCGCCGCGTGTCAGGCGGCCGGCGCCGTCCAGGAAGGGATCGCGCGCAAGGCCCGGCTGATCAATGGCACCCCGGTCGACGCAGTGCTCTACGGCGTCCTCGCCGAGGAGTTCGCCGAGCGGATGAGGGTGCTCCACCGGCAGTCGGACACCTCTCAGGTCTGACCGTCGCGATGAGTGAGAACCCGGCGCCGGTGTCCGGCCCGGCCGAGGCGGGTACCCGCCCGGGTCGGCCCCGGTTCGGCCGCGACTTCTGGCTGCTGTGGTTCGGGCAGGGAGTCTCCAGCGTGGGCTCGGCGGCCAGCGATCTGGCCTACCCCCTGCTCGTACTGCACCTTGGCGGGACCCCGTTCAAGGCGGGCCTCGTCGGGCTGGTGAGCACGGGTTCGCGACTGCTGCTGCGCCTGGTGGCAGGACTGGTGGTCGACGTCTGCTCCAGGAAGCGTGTTCTGATCTGGTGCGACGTCGGCCGGGCCGCCACGGCCGGTGGCCTTGCCGCGGCGGTTGTGACCGGAACGGCCGGCTACCCCCTCATCCTGGGGGCGGCCTTCCTCGAAGGTGCGTTCTCGGTGTTCTTCTTCTCGGCGGAGCGCGCGGTGCTCCCGTATCTCGTCCCACGCACGCGGCTGAGCGAGGCCATCGCGCACAACCAGATCTACCTCCAGGCCGCGACCATCGCCGGAGCGCCCGTCGGCGGGTTTCTGTTCTCGCTCGGAGCGCCGGTGCCGTTCCTCGTCGACACCGGGTCCTACCTCGTGTCGCTTGCCGCCGTGCTGGGCATCACCACCCGCCTCTCCGGCACGGAGCACAAGGTGCCGCTGGCCACGTCGGAACTGTTCCAGGGCATGCGCTGGGTCTGGCACGACCGGCCGGGCCGGGCGAGCCTGGTCTATCTCTGCGGCATCAACGCGATCGTCGCGGCGATGCCGCTGGGCGTCATCGTCGGTCTGCGTACGGCCGGTGTCGCACCGGCGGTCATCGGGATACTGCTCGCGTGCGGCGGTATCGGCGGGGCCGCCGGGGCGCTGGCCGTGCCGCAACTGCGCACGAAGTACCGTGACGGCGCCCTGCTGATCGCCCTGGGGTGGCTGTGGCCCCCGATGCTCGCGGTCCTCGCCGTCAGCTCGGCACCCTGGGCCGTGGCGATCGTGATCTTTCTACTCGCTACGACCATCGCCCCGACACAGAGCATCATCTTCGGCTATCAGACGGCGCACGCACCGGACGAGTTGCAGGGCCGCGTGCACTCGGCGGTGAACCTGCTCAGCAATGCCGTCACGCCATTGGCGCCGGCGGTCGTGGGAGCACTGGTGAGCTGGGGAGGCTTCCCCGCGACAGGTGCGGCACTGGCCGTGGGCGCGCTCACGATGATGGCGTGCGCCACCACATCTCGTTCCATCCGACAGTTCTCCAACCGCTGAGGAGCACAGATGCCCCCCTACGACACGTTCGCACAGGCCTATGCCGGAGAGCTGGAGAACATCCTGTCCCAGGGCGCCAAGGTCCCGTCCGTGCGGGATCCGCTGTCCAAGGCTTCCGGCTTCGGTGGTCAGGACAGGCCCTACCGTGAGCTGCTCGCACACACCTTACGCATCGGCTCACCGCGGTCCTGCCTGGCCTTCACGCCCCTGCTGCCGGTCCACCTCCCCTACTGCTTCGGCCTGGCGGCATGGTCGCTGGACGGCAGGGACGATGTCGGCACACCCGCCTACTACCGTCGCGGCGCCTACGAATACTCCGACGACCAGCACACGTTGAGCGGGGCGTTCGGCCGACGGCTGCTCGCCGCGGCGTCGGGGAACCAGTTGGAAGCGATCATCGATCGGATCCGGCGGGACCCGGCGCATCGCCGGACATTCGCAGTCATCCTCGATTCATCGGACCACTTCACACAGTCCCGCGAGCACCCCTGTGCCGCCGGCGTCCAGCTGTTCCTGCGTGACGGCGCGCTCACCTGGATCACCGTGATGCGGGCGCAGCAGGCCCTGACCGTGCTGCCCTACGACGCCTTCTTGTTCATGGTGATGCACCAGGTCGCCGCCGCCCTGCTGGATGCCGCCTGCGGCCCCTACATCCATCAGTCCGGCACCTTCCATGTGTACGAGAACGAGGTCGAGTTGGTCGGCAGGCTGATCTCACAACCGGTGACACCGGTGGAGCTGCCCGCCCTGCCCAGCGGCCCGGACGACGTGCGCGCCGCCGTACGAGAACTCGTGGACCTCGAACGCGGACTGCGTACGGCGGCCGAAGCGGGTGACAGCGCGGCCGTGGACCGCTTCGCCGCCACGAAAGCGTCCTTCGCCTTCACCGAGGTCGCCAGGGCCTGCCTCACCACCTTCGCCTACCGCAAACTCGGCGACGCCGAGACCGTCGTCAAGAGCCCCGCCGTCACCCCTGCGGTCACCGATCTCATGGCAGCGATCTGACGCGCGGAAGGAGCGGAGGAGAGCAGTGGCCAGTCACCAGGGTTTCCCACCGCACGGCTTCGTCACCGGTTCCGGCCGCTGCGGTACGACATCTCTCGCCGCGGCCCTCGACCGCACGGCCGTCTCCCGCGCGGGCACCCGCGTCCGGGCACGGCACGAGACACACGCGAGGGAACTGGTCCGCCGTCTGCTCGCCGGTGACCAGGAAGGCGCCGTCGCCCTGTTGCACAGCATCGGACCCGGAATAGAGGTCTCGCCGTACCTGGTGTTCCTCGACAACCGGCCGCTGCCCGAGGTGCCGCTCGTCGCCCTGTGCCGGGACGGCCGCAAAACCGTGGCCTCCGGGATGAACGACGGGTGGTACTACTGGACCGTGCGGCCACGCGAGGCCCACTGGTCACGGCTGCAACCCGCCTTCCCCGGCGACCGTTTCGAGAAGTGCTGCCGCTTCTGGTCGTGGACCTACCGCAGGCTGCTGGACTGGGATGCGCCGATCTTCCGCATGGAGGACATCCTCGTCCCCGGCCCGGAGCGGAACCGGCTGTGCGAAGCGCTCGGGCTGTCGCCGCTGCCCGATGCGCTGCCACGCAAGAACCACGATCGGTTCGGCAAGGCGAAGTTCGCCGTACTCAACAGGCGGCGGGCGACCGGCCCACAGGACTGGACGCCGGCCATGCGTGCGACGTTCGAGACACACTGCGGCGAGATCATGGATGTGCTCTATCCGGGCTGGCGCCACACCGGATGGGGCGGTGGTGCATGAGCATGCGGCCGGATGCCGGTTCCTACGGGGTAGGCTCCCGACATGTCGGGAGCCACGGAACACAGGGACGTCATCCCCGGGGACGAAGCGCGAGATCTGAACCGGCGCAGCTGGGACGAGCGCGCACTGGCCCATGGGCAGAACCCGTCGTACTACGACACGGAGAGCTTCCTCGCCGGCGGCAGCACGCTCCGGGACCTGGATGTCGAACTGGCCGGGGACGTCGACGGACGTGATCTCCTCCATCTCCAGTGCCACTTCGGACTCGACAGCCTGAGCTGGTCCCGGCAAGGCGCCCGCGTCACCGGAGTGGACTTCTCACCGGTGGCGATCGGGCGCGCACGGGAACTCGCCCGGCGCACCGGCCTGGCTGCCGACTTCGTCACCGCAGACGTTCTCGACCTGCCCGCGGACCTGACGGGAAGCTTCGACGTCGTATGGGCCTCCTACGGCGTGTTCGCCTGGATCGGAGACCTCCGGGCGTGGGCACGGAGCGCCGCACGGGCCCTACGGCCGGGCGGCCGACTCGCCGTTGTCGATCTCCATCCGCTCGCGCGCATGATCGAGCAACGAAATCCCCTCGTGGTCGACTCCCCGTACGCCGACGACGGGCCGCACCACTATTCCAGCGCGACGAGCTACGCCGCCCCCGACAGGCCGCTGGAGAACCGGGAGACCGTCCAGTGGTCCCACTCCCTCGGCGAGCTGGTGTCCGCATTCGCAGCCGCCGGCCTGCGGATCGACACCGTGGAGGAACACCTGACGAGTGAACGGAACGACCGGGACGGCGTCCTCACCCAGGGGGCCGACGGGCTCTGGCGGCTGCAACTCTGGGAGTACCCCCTTCCGGTCCTCTTCAGCATTCGCGCCACGAAGCCGTAGGTATCCGCCCGGCCCATCGCCAGGGCCCCGGAGGGTCCGTAGCCTCGCTCGCCGCCTTCTTCGTCAGGTGCTTCGCGGCTCTGCGAGGCGGCTGTCCCCTCCGTCCGCCGGCAGGTCCAGGCTGCGGCTGACGCGGCGGGTGAGATCGACCGGGACATATCCCAATGGGGTCGGGCCAGATATTCATCCTCGCTGTATTGATCAACAACAGGACGCATCCTGCCGTCGTGATCGTGTGCGTCCGCGAGCTCGCCGGCTGTGTCGCCTACGCCTGCGCGGCCATCGAGGAAACGATCCCTCTGCCCACCGGCGAAGAGGCTGGCACGCGTCTGAAGGTGCGGCCGCGCCGTCAGCACCGGATCTACGACCCGGGTGGTAGGGACGGATCTCCGCGACCCCACGGGCAGGGGCGTCCCGGTGCGGCGCCCATGCGGGGGATGGAGGATGTAGGTCGGCGCGCCGGCAGTTCCGGGTCCGCGCGCCGGCAGGCCAGGGCGGAAGCGGCGGACCTGCTCGCCTGCTTCGGGCTGTCGGCCCGCCGGTCCCGGGGCCGGTTTGCCTTGGAGTGCGCTCCAGCCGCCACACTGATCGCGACACCGAGTGCCCGACACAGAACGGCGGCTGCAGATGACCAAGACGAACCAGGCGAGGCACCCCCTGCCGTACGACACCTACCGGGAGGCGATCGAGCAGGATACCCGCCGGTTCGCAGACGCGGTGCGGGACGCCGACCCGGCCGGTGCCGTGCCGTCCTGCCCCGACTGGACGCTCGCCGATCTCACCCGGCATGTCGGAGCCCTGCAGCGTTGGTTCTGCGCCCTGCTGTCCCAGCGGGTGCAGGAGGCGCCCCGCAGCCGCGACGTCGAGCTGGGGCTGCCCGAGAACGTACGGGACTACGCCGACTGGCTGGCGGCGGGCGTGCCCGAGGTGGCGGCGGTGCTGCGCGACACCGATCCCGCCGCGGCGATGTGGACCTGGGGCGCCGATCCGCACGCGCGGTTCTGGGCCCGGCGGATGCTCTTCGAGACGCTGGTGCATCGAGTGGACGCGGAGCGTTCCGTCGGCCGCGACTCCGGTGTCGATCCCGTGCTGGCGGCGGACGGCGTCGACGAGTTCCTGGTCAACCTGCCGCACGCGGGGCTCTTCGCTCCCGGAGTGACCGAGTTGCGCGGCGACGGCGAGATCCTCACGTTCGGGTGCACGGACGCCGGGGGCGCGGCCGGCGAGGAGTGGCGGGTGCGGCTCGAACCGGACGGTTTCCGACCGGTGCCAGATGGCAGGAACAGCGCCCGGGCGGCCTCCGCAGCGGTCCGGGGTCCCGCCGCGGACCTCCTGCTGCTGCTGTACGGCCGTCGAACCTGCCGGGAACCGGTCTTCGCCCTGTCGGGGGACACGGCGCTCCTGGACCACTGGTTCGCTCACACGGCGTTCTGACCCGGACGCCCGCGCCGTACCGGCCGATGCTCGTCCGGCACGTCGGTGGTGGTTCCTTGACAGTGAGGCAGACGGGTGAGCGCCTCGATGTCGTCCGGCAATCCGTCGCCGCTGTGGGCGGACAGATGGCGACGGAGCCGCTCCCGCGGGTTCTCGGGCGGCGGGGGCGCACCGTGCACGCGGGTGCCGCGCGCCCCGCGGCCCAACGGCTGGGTGGAGAACCGGCCGCCGACAAACGTTGTCAGTGGTGTGTTTGACCCTTACTCCGCCGATCAGGCCGCACGGCTGAACACCCCTTTCCGGTCGTGCCCTGAACACACGTTTCAGGAGCGATTCCGCGCGCTCACCAACAACTCGCCCTCTCTCGCCGCCCGTCCCGCAGCGACGCCGTCACCAGCGGGCCAGGACGGCGCGTCCACCATGACGCCCCGCACACGGCTGAGCAATTCACCCGGCTGGCGGAACAGAGGGACGGCCCGGAGCGCCCCGTTCTGCGGGACGAGCTCGTCGCTCTCTGGCTGCCCATGGCCCACCGCATCGCCTCCCGCTTCCGCGACCGGCTGTGGGCGCTGCGCGTCCCCCGCCGGGTTCAGGAACTACGAAACCGGGTCCGGATGGCGCGCAGGGAAGTGACCCAGGTCCCCGGCGCTCCCGAACCCACCCGCGCGGACATCGCCGCGCACACCGGGCTCTCCGAGAACGAAGTGCGTGCCGACGCCGTGCGTGCAACGGCTTCTCCTTCGAGGTGAAGACGTCGATTTCATGCCGAGGGCTGCGGCAGTGCTGCCGGGCCCGGCGGCCGGCGGCGGCACCCCGGTCGCGGGGAAATGGCACCGGGCCTGCCACCAGGTACGAGGGAACTCTCAGGTCCTCCGTACGTCGATCCGGCCGTGACCGCTTCTCCTGACAACCGAACGGTCGGGTGGAGCCCGGTGTGTGCCGGTGCCAGGCCGTTGGGTGTGCGGTGTCCGGGCCGTCGCACGGGGCGGGCCGTGGCCGGGGCCGTGGGCGCCGGCGCGCGCCCGCTCGCCGTCCCTGGACCATGGTCCGCCTTGGACCGGTTCGACGCAGCCGGCACCGGAAACGCTCAACGCCCGCTGACCTCGGGGCCGTTGGCGGGTGCCTCCCGCACGGCCGCGGTCCGGGCGCAGGCACCCGGGCCCCCTGCTGCGGCGAGCGGGGACCCGGGCCCCACGCCGACCGCCATAGGCGCCGGGGCCGCGCCGGTTGATCGTCGCGGCTCGGGGTAGCGGAGCGGCATGGCCACCGAGAACACCTCCGCCCCCACCATCGGCCGGCACCGGCCCGAGATAGACGTCCCGTCTCTCACCGCGGTCCTCGACGGTGAGTACGCCGGAATCCGGGAGCTTGTCCGGACCAACCTGGTCGCCCATGCCGGCATCCTCGACGAGGCCGAAGCGCTCGGTATCGACGCGTTCCGTGAGAGGGTCCGCGAGGTCGTCGTCCAGCTGGCCGCGACCGGTCAGACCGGTATGGGCTTTCCCGCCGCGTACGGGGGCGGGAATGACGTCGGCGCGTCGATAGCCGCGTTCGAGACCCTGGCGTTCGGCGACCTCTCCGTGCTCGTGAAGGTCGGTGTCCAGTTCGGGCTCTTCGGCGGAGCCATCCTGCATCTCGGCACCGGTCACCACCACAAGGCCTATCTGCCCCGCCTTGTCACCGGAGAGCTGATGGGCTGCTTCGCGATGACCGAGTCGGGTCACGGTTCCAACGTCCAGGCGCTCGGGACCGTCGCCCGCTACGACCCAGAGAGCCAGGAGTTCGTCCTCACCACCCCCGACGAGCAGGCCCGCAAGGACTACATCGGCAACGCCGCCCGTCACGCCGAACTTGCCGTCGTCTTCGCCCAGCTGGAGGTCGACGGCCGGTCCGAGGGTGTCCATGCCTTCGTCGTCCCCCTCCGGTCGGACGGCCGGGTCCTGCCCGGTGTCGTCATCGAGGACGACGGCCGGAAGATGGGCCTCAACGGCGTCGACAACGGCCGTATCCGCTTCGACGGTGTGCGCGTCCCCCGCGAGGCGCTCCTCGACCGCTTCGCCCGGGTCACCCCGGAAGGTACCTATGAGAGCGCCATCGAGGACCCCGGCCGGCGCTTCTTCACCATGCTCGGCACCCTCGTGCAGGGCCGGGTCAGCGTCGCCGGAGCCGGTGTCAGCGTCGCCAAGGTCGCGCTGACGGTGGCCACCAAGTACGCCGACCGGCGGCGCCAGTTCGAGGCGTCCCCGGACACCGGGGAGCAGGTGCTCCTCGACTACGGTCTCCACCAGCGTCGCCTGCTCCCCCTCCTCGCCCGCACCTACGCGCTGCACTTCGCCCAGGACGTCGTACGATCCCAGCTGCACGAGGTCTTCTCCGGCGCCGAGAACGATCCGCAGGCACGGCGCCGCCTCGAGTCGCGGGCCGCCGGCATCAAGGCGCTCGCCACCTGGCACGCCACCGGCGTCGTCCAGGAGTGCCGTGAGGCGTGCGGCGGCGCCGGCTACCTCGCCGAGAACCGTTTCGCCGCCCTCAAACGCGACAGCGACGTCTTCACCACCTTCGAGGGCGACAACCACGTGCTCCTGCAGCTCGTGGCCAAGGGCCTGCTCACCGACCACGCCAGCGAGTTCGAGGACCTCGACCAGCTCGGCATGGTCCGCTATGTCACCGGCCTCGCCGTAGAGACCGTCATCGAGCGGACCTCGGCGCACAAACTCCTGGAACGCGTCCGTGACCTGCTGCCCGGCGGTGACGCCTGGGACCGGGAGGCCGGACTCCTCGACTCCGAGTACCAGCTGGCCATGGTCCGCTTCCGCGAGGAGCACATGCTCGCCGGCCTCGCCCGCCGCATCAAGCGCGGTATAGACCGGCAGGATGCGCCCGGGGCGGTCTTCTCGCACGTCCAGGACCACGTCATCGCCCTCGCCCGGGCCCATGTCGAACGGCTGATCACGGAAGCCTTCGTCGACAAGGTGCGTGCTCTTCCCGAGGGCGCCGGAAAGGACGCCCTCGGCTTGCTGTGCGACCTGTTCGCGCTCTCGGCCATCGAAGCCGACCGCGCCTGGTTCATGGAACACGGCCGGCTGACCGTCCAGCGGTCCAAGGCGATCAGCCGCGAGGTGAACGAGCTCTGTCGCAAGGTGCGTCCCCTCGCCGTCGACCTCGTCGACGCCTGGGGCATCCCGGCCGCCGTCCTGCGGGCACCGGATCTCGTCGGCCCCGTCGGCTGAGACGCCCCCCGCCCGGCCCTCGAAGGCGCCCGGCGCCGGGCCCCGCCCGCGGTCCGCGTCGCCGCGGGACCTCGACCTCGACGAGGAGCACTCAGCGGCGACGGCGGCGACTGTGACCGCGAAGAGGAACGCGGCGGAGTGCAGTGTGCCCTTGCCGCGGCCGCTGCGGGCGGCCCTGAGGTCGAGACCGCGCTCGCGGCGGCGTTAGAGGAGGAGGAAGGCGGCCAGCACGCCGCGGCGGGGTCCGGGGCCGGCGCGACGATGCTGACAAGCAGGACGATGAGGAACGCGGCCAGGGCTTCGAGTACGAATGTCGACGCTGAGGCCGACGAAGACGAGGCCGCTCAGCGCTGCCGCGGCGGCGAAACGCCTCGCGGGAGAGTGCGGACGGGCGCTTGACCTCGGGGTCGTTGGAGGCACAGAGGCTCGATCACCCGCGCGCCTTATGCCGGTTGGGGCGTTCGGACGGTGGTGACGGGGACGGGCGTGCTCGCGTGAACCCGGGGCGTCGTACGTCATGCGCCTTCGGTGCCGGGTGGGCCGGTCAGCAGGCGGTCAGGGGCGTGTCAGCGGGTTCTGGCACGGTAGTACTCGTGAACGGCGCTACAGCACAGGCCGAACACGAGGAGAGGTGCCCGGAGCGGCTTATCGGGGACCAGGGCAGCAGCCCGAAGTCGGACCTTACAGGTCCACGCAGGTTCGAATCCTGCCCTCTCCGCAACACCCCCCGCCGCACCGCCCTGGTCACCGGCTCCGCCCAGGGCATCGGCCTCGCCATCGCCACCGGACTCGCCCGCGCGGGCGCCCGCGTCGTCGTCAACGGCCGCGGGGAGGAACGCGTCGCCGACGCCGTGCGCACCGTACGCGCCGGCTCCGGCAGCGAGGACGTCACCGGCGCCGCGGGTGACCTCGCGACCGAGCGGGGCGCCGCCGATGTGCTGCGGGCCGTGCCTGCGCTCGACGACGCCGAATGGCGCCGCCACTTCGAGGTCAACGTCCTGTCCGCCGTCCGCCTCGTCCGCGCCTACCTGCCCGGGATGAAGGAACGCGGCTGGGGACGGATCCTCGACCTCGCCAGCGACTCCGCCGTGGCCGTTCCCGCCGAGATGACAACCGGCGTCATCCACTGGCAGTTGGTCGCCGTCCGCGAGAACCAGGTGGCGGACGACTGCGGCAGCACATGAAGGCCCCCCGTGAACCACCGCATATGTAACGCCGTGCGCACGGCCGCGTTCGGCGCGGCTCTCGCCGCACCCACGTCCCGTACACGCGTAGGGCCGCCGACGACGAGGCAATGGGTTCCCTGCAGGTCAGCAGCCGTCGAGGCGGTTGAGACCGCACAGTCCGGGAGTCAGTGGGTGGGAACCGGCTCCGACGACGGCTGCCACTCGCGTCGGAGCAGCCCGTAGACCCACGAGTCGGATACGTCGCCGTTGACGACGCAGTCCTCCCGCAACGTCCCCTCGCGCAGGAAGCCGAGCTTCTCCAGTACGCGGGCGGAAGCCGTGTTGCGCGTATCGGCCTCGGCCTGGACGCGATTCAGGTCCAGCGTGTCGAACGCCCAGTCCAGCAGCGCACGCGCCGCCTCGGTCGCATAGCCCTGGCCCCAGGCCGCGTCGTCGTAGCAGTAGCCGAGCGACGCGCTGCGGAAGTCCGGATTCCAACTGTTCAGGGTGCACCAGCCGATGAACGCCCCGTCGCAGACACGATCGACGGCCAACCGTGCCCCCGTGCCCTCCTGTTCCATACGCCGGCAGGAAGCGATGAACTTCTCGGCGCGCGAGCGTTCGGTCCACGGTGGCGAGTCCCAGTAACGCAAGATGTGAGCGTTGCTCTGCAGGGCGAAGAGATCGTCCACATCGGCGTCTTCGAAGGCACGTAGTCGAAGACGAGCGGTGTGCAACGAGGGGGGCGGCAGCGGCATCCTCATGTTTCCCTCCCCAGTCAGTGGCCGCCCTATCAGACATCCGATACGGGTCGCTCGCAACGGGTTTCCCCCGGGGGCCGGCGGACGTGTCCGCTCATCGGCGGGACCGAGTGACCATGGGGCGGCGGCGATGAGCGCCCCTCGGCCGTGAAGGACTCTCCTCCCCCACCGAACCTTCCCCGGTCTTCGTGCATCTTCAGGTGTGCAGGCGCGCATTGACCTCGCGCGCCGATTCGTAGTCGAAGGGGACCGAATTTTCATGAAGCACAAGCTGACCGCCGTGGCTCTGGCAGCCGTTGTCGTCGCCGGCACCGCCGCTGCCGCCGTCCCGGCCTCGGCCGCCCCCGCCGCTCCGGCCCGCTGCCACACCGCCGATCTGAAGGCCGGCTTCGCCACGGGGGGCGACGCAACGCCGGAGATGGGGCAGACCAAGAAGCAGACCCAGGCGTTCATCTGGTTCACCAACAAGAGCAAGCACGCCTGCACCCTGGCGGGCTTCGCCGGTGTCGACATGGTCGGCGCCCAGAAGACCGACGGCACCTGGTCCCTGGCGCGCTCCGCCAAGAAGCCCCCGAAGATGACCCTCCAGCAGGGCAGCACGGTCGACTTCAGCATCACGCTGCTCCCCGTCGCCAAGTCCACGGCCCCGAAGGAGAAGTTCGTCCCGGCGAAGTTCCTCGTCACCCCGCCGAACGAGACGACGCACTTCACCCTGAAGTGGCCGTTCGGCGGCCAGATCCTCAAGCAGGACGGCGCCACCCACCCGGGTACCTACATCAACCCGGTCGGGCTGTAACCGGCGGCGGACAGCCACAGGCCCGGGGTACCCCACTCCCCCGGGCCGTACCGCTTTGTTCGACACGAAGAACGGACTCGCGGTGCACGAGCGTTGGGAGATCCGCGTGCCCAGCGCCGGTCCGGTTGCGCCATTGTCCTGGTGCGACAGACCTCCGCGCGGGGCGTTTGACCGTTCATCGGTCGCATGGGCACAGAATTCGGTGTGCGTCGGGCAGTGTCCGAAGTTCGTCGCTCCACGAGCAGACCTCAAGCCGCGACAGATACCCGTCCGTGACGAACACCAGTACCTCGCCGACGGTCTCTCCACCCGCGCCGAACAGTTCCATCTCAGCCACCACTCGCGTGCCCGTGATCGCAGGGACAGGAGCGACGGCACCCGCGTCGATGCTGAAGTCCGCGGAACCGCAGCCGCACGCACAGCGCGTCTGCACCCGGAGATGCCGCGTCTGCGGAAAGAGTGCGAACCCCGGGTCGTTCCCCATGCTCAGAATGGCGTCCAGCACGTGGGCAACGTCGGCAGGCAGGGCTTCGGTCATGGGTTCACCGTAGCTGACCTGGGCAGTTGCCAGATGGCTCCGTTCGGCGGGCCGAGGCGTCCGGTCCGGGTGGGAGGGTGGCCTCCGTACCGACGGGGCGCAGAAGCCGCGTTCAGGATCAGCTCCCAGGCACAGCCCATAGGCTGGCGCTGTGACCGATGAACAGAAGCATGAGCACGTGCAGCCGTCCGGAGTGTGGGCCACGGCGGTTGGGGTGGCCAGGGTGCGGGCGCTGGAGACCGAGCGGGAGAACGCGCTGTTCCGCGACCCGCTCGCACAGGCATTCGCCACGGCCGGTGGTCTGGGGCCCTCCGTGCCGACGCTGCCCGGTGACGAGGCCGCGCGACGGCGTCGGCTGGGTGTCGCGTTCTCCATCGTCATCAGGACGAAGTTCCTCGACGATCTGCTGCGACAGGCCTCCGCGTCCGGGATACGGCAGGTCGTGCTGCTCGGCGCCGGTATGGACAGCCGGGCCTTCCGGATGGACTGGCCCGCGGGCACCCGGCTCTTCGAGGTCGACACCGCCGCGCCACTGGACTTCAAGGCTTCGGTGCTGCGCCAGGAGCAGGCCGTCGCACGCTGCGAGCGGATCACCGTCCCGGTGGATCTGCGGGAGGACTGGCCGGGCGCGCTGGTGGCCGCGGGGCACGACCCGGCGGTACCGACCGTGTGGATCGCCGAAGGTCTGCTGATCTATCTGCCCGAGGACGCCGTGGAGTTGCTGCTGGCCCGGATCAGCGCGCAGTCGGCGGCGGGCAGCCGGATGGGGCTGACCTTGGGCTCGCGGGGTGTGATCGAGCGCTTCGGCGCGGACGCCGCGCCGGGATCGGCGGCTTCCATGTGGGTCTCGGAGATGCCCGACGATCCGGTGGGCTGGCTGGCCGGATACGGCTGGGAGGCCGACAGCCACACCCTGCGCGAGCGCGCCGCCGCCTACGGCCGCCCCATCAGCACTCCGCCGCAGCACGAGGAGGGGCCGGGCGGACTGATCTCGGCGGTCCGCCGGTAGAACGTCTCCCTGCTCGGCCCGTTTCTGGTCGCGAGGGACGTCCCGAGCGTCCGACGGCCTCGCCGACCGGTCCTGCCCGAGCATGCAGCGGTTGGGGGCGGGACGGCCCGAAGTCGTGCGCCCCCGCGTCCACCTCCCCTCCCCCACATGCCGACAGTCGAGGCCCGGAAAGCGGTGTCAACACGTCGACTGTGTCTACGACGTGCGGCTCAAGTCGCTCTGGAATGCTGGTGACTTGAGGAAGGCAAGGTCGGATCGTGGCTGTTCCTTTGGAGTGGTGCTGAGATCATGAAGGCCGTGTGCAGCCGCTGAGCGGAGCCGTCCGAGATCGGCAGGTCGTGCTTGCGACCGGACGCTCGCCCCGCCCACCACACCATCGCCGCACGCGGCGTACGCCGATGACCCACGCACCGGGCCCCGATGCCGTCATCAAGTCGACAGCGTCGAACCACTCCGCGGGTCGGCGCAGCACGACGTAGGTGTGGATGACATCGCCGACTTCACGGGGGGCGAGGAACCCCTGGCCCGGGGCCAGGGCGTACAGGACGCCGTTCCCGACGAGGCCGGCTACGCCGGCATGGGCCGTGTCGACGTCGTGGACCCGGGAAGGCTGACGTGTCCGAAGGTGCGCGGTTCCCGTCCGCGCCGCCGCCTTCCGCGCCAGCTGACCCCGAGCACCCGGGTAGTACTCCCCCCGAAACCTGATTCCACATGCGCCGCGCGGCCGCAGCGGTACAACCGTTCTACGTGGCCCGGGCGAGACCGACTCCGGGGGGCCTCAAGCCCACCGGCGGCGGTGTGCGGATCGCGGCGCGGGGTGCGGGGCCAACTGCCGAGAGGCGCAGCGCCGTTGCCGCACGACGCGACCGATCCGGCAGTCCGCTACGAGATGGCCGTACTCGCCCCCGTCATCAACCTAGGGCCGGCGGCTCTTCCCGCCACGTCTGCCGGGCTTCAAAGAGCTGGTTACTCCGGTCGATCTCCGGCATGTGCGTCTCGGCCCACACCCGCAGCGCGGAAAGTGGCCCTTCGAGGGACATGCCGAGCTCGGTGAGCCGATAGTGGACGGCGGGCGGCACGGTGGGTTCGACCCGGCGCGCGACCAGGCCGTCACGAGCGAGGCTCTGCAACGTGACCGACAGCATCTTCTGTGAGATGCCCGGAATACGGCGCCTCAGTTCCGCGAAGCGGAGCTCGCCGGGTTCCGCCTCGGCCAGCACCTTGACCACCATCGACGTCCACTTGGTGCCGACACGGTCGAGCAGCCGGCGGGTCGGGCAGCGTGGATCCAGCAGATCACCGCGCGCACCGGACCGCTGACCGGGTCCATCGGACCTCGATGTGGTCACCCGGAGCTCACCACCTGAGGGAAAAGTGCCGTCTTGGACGGCCCAGGGTAGTTCCCTAACGTGACCTTGTCACCATTCCTCACTGCCCTGGAGTCCTCCCGTGCCTGAGCTGCGGCGCATCCCTGTCAACGGCGTCGAACTGAACGTCGCCCTCGCCGGATCGGGCCCGGCCGTCCTACTGCTGCACGGCTTTCCGCACACCTGGGAGCTGTGGACGGACATCATGGCCGACTTGTCCGACCGCTACCGCGTCATCGCGCCGGACCTGCGCGGCTTCGGTGCGAGCGGCGGGGCCACCTCCGGATACGACGCCGGAACCCTGGCCGACGACGCCACCGCCCTTCTCACCGCGCTCGGCGTGTCCCGGGCCGCGGTCGTCGGGATCGACGCGGGCACCCCACCGGCCTTCCTTCTCGCCCTGCGTCACCCCGGTCTCGTCCGGCGCCTGGTCGTCATGGAGTCCCTGCTGGGCCGGCTGCCCGGCGCCGAGGACTTCCTTGCCGACGGGCCGCCGTGGTGGTTCGGCTTCCACGCCGCCGCGCCCGGACTCGCCGAGACCGTGCTGCAAGGCCATGAGGCCGCCTACGTCGACTGGTTCCTGCACACCGGCACGCTCGGCGACGGAGTGCCACCCGCCATCCGGGATGCCTTCGTCCGCGCGTACACCGGCAGGGATGCGCTGAGCCGGGCGTTCTCGTACTACCGGGCCCTGCCCGAGAGCGCACTGCAGATCGAGCGGGCCCTCACCACCACCCGTCTGACCGTGCCGACCATGGCGCTGGGGGCCTGGCCCGTCGGCACCGCGCTGGAGAACCAGCTCCGCCCGGTCACCGACGACCTCACCGGACACGTCATCGAGGACTGCGGCCACATCATCCCGCTGCACCGACCGCACGCCCTCCTCGCGCTGCTGCGCCCGTTCCTGGCCGGCGAGGACGCGATTACGGCGTGACATGGGTATGAGAGCCCCTCCGTCCGCGCCGACGGAAACGGCTCGGAGCGCGCACAGCGCCGATGTAACTGTTACGGTTACATCTAGGAGGTGGTACGGGTGAGTGCCAACAGCCGACTGACGGTCGCGGCCCATGTGCTCGTATGGATGGAGCTGTACCGGCGCCAGGGCGGCACGGTGGCCACGTCCGAGCAGATCTCCGAGAGCGTGAACACCAATCCGGTTGTGATCCGGCGCCTGCTCGGCGACCTGCGCAAGGCCGGCCTCGTCTCCTCCCGGCGAGGCGCGGGCGCGGGCTGGGCCCTGGTCCATGACCCGGCGCGGATCAGCCTCCTGGAGGTGTACGACGCCGTCGAGTCGGGGCCCCTGTTCGCCATGCACCGCGCCCTGCCCAATCAGGAGTGTCCGGTCGGCCGGGGAATCCAGCCCTCCCTCGGGGAGGTGTACGACCGTGCGGAGGCCGCGGTGCGGCAGGAGCTTGCCGCGTCGAGCCTGGCCGACGTCCTGCGCGGCGTTCTCGCCGCGCGCTGACGGCGGGCCGCGACCATGCGGCGTACGGGAGACCCGGCGTCGCCCATAGATGTAACCGTCACAGTTACAAGGAGCGGAACCATGGGACAGCTCGACAACAAGATCGCCCTCGTCACCGGTGCCTCGACCGGTATCGGTCTCGGCATAGCCGAACGCTTCGTCAAGGAGGGCGCGACCGTCTACATCACCGGCCGCCGCGAGAACGAGCTGAAGGCCGCGGCCGAACAGCTCGGCGACAGGGCCGTCCCGGTCCGCGGTGACGTGTCCGACCTCGACGACATCGACCGCCTCTTCACCGAGATCCATGACCGCTCGGGCCGTCTGGACATCCTCGTCGCCAACGCGGGCGGCGGTGAACTGGCACGACTGGGGGACATCACCGAGGAGGACTACGACCGTACCTTCGCGATCAACGTCAAAGGCATCGTCTTCACCGCCCAGAAGGCGCTGCCGCTGCTGGACCGGGGAGGCTCGATCATCCTGCTGTCCTCCACCAACGCCTCCAAGGGCGTGCCCGCCATGAGCGTCTACAGCGCGACGAAGGCGGCCATCCGCAGTCTCGCCCGCTCCTGGGCCGCGGAACTGGCTGAGCGCGGTATCCGCGTCAACGCCGTGAGCCCCGGTCCGATCGAGACTCCTGGCATCCTCGGTCTCGCGGGTGACAACCCTGCGGCCCGCCGACGACTGACGGACAGCTTCACCACCCAGGTCCCGCTCGGCCGGATGGGGCGTACGGACGAGGTCGCCGCCCTCGCGCTCTTCCTGGCCGGCGACGAGAGTTCCTTCAGCACAGGCGGGGAGTTCTTCGTCGACGGTGGTCTGGCTCAGGTCTGACCACAGGACCCGCACGACGTTCGGGGAACGAACAGAACGGACCCCGGCAGGAATCGATCGGATCCGGAGCCGCCGAGCAGCCGGCTCGGCGGCCGGCCCTAGGGTCTTTCGTTTGGATCAGGCCGGATCAGCCCGGCATGATCCAAACGAGAGGCCCTAAGACGCTGGGCTGGAACCGGCGGGTCCGGCAGCAGGTCGGGGCATGACGTGCGCTGCGCGGCCGGCCCACGTCTGCGGGGCCGGCCGCGCCCGGGAGTACATCGGGTGAGCGCCAGGTCGGCGTCCGGGCCCTGGGGATGCCGACCTGACCCCCGGATGCCTCAGTTCACGTTGACGGCGGACCAGGCAGCCGCCACGGCGTTGTATTCGTCGCTGGCGGAGCCATAGAGGTCCGCCGCCGCCTGCAGAGTGCCTTGACGGGCGGCCGCGTAATCGGTCGTGGACGTGAAGTACTCGGTGAGCGCCTTGTACCAGATCTGCAGCGCCTTGGCCCGGCTGATGCCGGTGACGGTGGAACCGTCGTAGGTCGGCGAGTCGTAGGAGACGCCGTTGATGGTCTTGGCGCCGCTGCCCTCCGAGAGGAGGTAGAAGAAGTGGTTCGCCACGCCGGAGGAGTAGTGGACGTCCAGATCACCGACGTCCGAGGACCAGTAGTCCGCCGATGCGCCGTCCTTGCTGGGCTGGTCCATGTAGCGCAGCGGGGTGCCGTCGCCGTTGATGTTGATCTTCTCGCCGATGAGGTAGTCACCCTTGTCGGACGCGTTGTTCGCGTAGAACTCCACGCCGGTGCCCATGATGTCGCTGGTCGCCTCGTTCAGGCCACCGGACTCACCCGAGTAGTCGAGGCCGGCGGTGTTGGAGGTGACGCCGTGGCTCATCTCGTGGCCGGCCACGTCCAGCGAGGTCAGCGGGTCGACGTTGCCGGAGCCGTCGCCGTACGTCATGCAGAAGCAGCTGTCGTCCCAGAACGCGTTCACGTACGAACTTCCGTAGTGAACGCGTGAGTAGGCGCCGACACCGTTGTTCTTGATGCCGTTGCGGCCGAAGGTGTTCTTGTAGAAGTCCCAGGTCTCCTGAGCGCCGTATGCGGCATCCGCGGCAGCGGTCTGGTCGGAGGAGGAACTGGAGGCGGTGCCGGTTCCGAAGACGTCGCTCGAACTGGCCACCAGGGTGCCCGTACCGGATGTTCTGCGGGCCAGGTTGTACGTCTTGTGGCCGCCGCGGGTGGAGTCGGTGAGCTGGTACGTCGAGCCCGACTGCGTGGTGCTCAGGCCGACCGTGCCGGAGTACAGGGTCTTGCCGGTGCCGGTCGCGTTCTCGATGCCCTGGTACTGGAACAGCTTCTTGCCCGTGGCCGCGTCGGTGATCACGTGCAGCTGGTTCGGGGTGCCGTCGTCCTGGAAGCCGCCGACGACCGTCTCGTAGGCGAGGACTGGCTTCCCCGAGCCGGCCCAGATCACCTTGCGTGAGCCGTCCGCGCTGGACTTTGCCGAACCGAGGGACTTCGCAGCGGCCATCGCCAGTTTCTGAGCCCTGGCGGTCGAGACCTGCGGCTTGAGCGAGGCCACCTTGATGGCAGCCTTCGTCGCTCTGGTGACGCCCTCGGTCTTGCCGGACCTCGCGGTGTGGACGACCAGGTCGCCACCGAGGACCGGCAGGCCCGCGTAGGTGCGCTCGTAGCGGGTGTGGACCGTGCCGTCGACGTCCTTGACGACGTCCTTGACGACCAACTTCTCCTTGGCGCCGAGACCTATCTTCTTTGCGGTCCCGGCCGCAGTGGCCTCCGCCTGCTGCATGAGCGAGGCGTGAGCGGCGGTGGACAGCCCGGCCGGCGCACCGGCGATCCTGTTGTCCACCTTGCCCGCGGCAGCTGCGCTGGTGGTCAGGCCCGTGGAAAGCAGGGTGCCTGCGGCAACAGCGGTGGCGATGGCCAGAGTGATGCGCTTGTGACGCATGTGGAGGGGAGTCACGGGGCTCCTTGTGGGGGGTTGGGGCCGCCTTGGAAGCAAGTGGGCCCGCAGGTTTGTCAGTTGTGACGCTTGTGCGGGTTGCGAGGCGATAATGGCACCCGAGTTGTGTACATGTCATGAGCGAGACGAGATGTTGAGCGGGGCTTGACTGTCCGCAAACAAAGATGGGACTCAGTCGAACTCGCCACTTGCGTGGGATGCGGCAGCCACCACCGCGGCGGAGGCCGCGTACCTGCTCGGCCGCCGCCGGGGCAGCACTCTGATCGGCCGTTACGGGCGCTACGTCGGCCTCAATCCCCAGCGCTATGCGCGCGCCGAGGTCTTTTACCTGCGCCATGGCATACCGATCGTGCTGGTCTCCCGCTTCGTGGACGGGCTGCGCCAGACCAACGGCCTGCTCGCCGGAGCCAACCGCCTCTCGCATGCACGGTTTTCCGCCGCCAACGCGTTCGGTGCCGCATTCTGGACGATGGTATGGACAGCGCTCGGCTACGGTGCCGGGCCGACATCGGCCCCCTCTATCACCAGGCCGCCCCGTCAGGCTTGCGGTGCCGGAACGACAGGTGCCGTCGCGTTCCGGATCCGGATCACTGGTGTGGCGACATCTCACAGCCGCCTTGATCCGGCGCATGCGCTGCGATCAGCTCGCGCACGTCGCGGTCCGCGTCCAGGAAGTCACCGGTGGCGGGTGAACCGGACGCGCGTGGGGCCGCCCGGGTCTATCCCAGAAGGCCGGGATTGACTAACTTCGTGGCGAATGAAGCCTTGGCCATGGCCACCTCCTGAAAGCGTGCGCCAGGTCCGCCGTGTTGTCGCAGATCAGGGCGTCCATCGCATGCGCGCGGACAAATTCGCAGCTCATGGGCCCTTCGCGGCCGGTTCGCGGATCGCACTCTCCCCTCATCCGGGTGAGCTTGGGGTGACCACATCGAGGTCCGGCGAGCCCCCCGGAGGCCCGGTGAGCACGTTGACCTACGCCACCACCGGCTCACCGAGCTGGTCCTGTCCCTCGAACTCGGCATGCGAGGCAGCCGTGCGCTCGCCACACAGGGAAATGACGGGTTCTTGGGAGGCCCGAGGGCATGGAGAGCGGTTGGCGGGCAATGCGCGAGTGGTGACACGCATTGTGATCGTCTTCCTGACCCTGTTCGTCGCCGTCGCGAGCGCCGCGGTGGCGGTCGTAAGCTCGCCCTACTGGTGGTTCTTGGCTCTTCCGCTGCTGTTCCTGGGTCTGCTGGGCGGGTGGGACCTGGCGCAGCGCCGGCATTCGGTGCTGCGCAACTATCCCGTGCTCGGCCACGCCCGCTTCCTGCTGGAGCGCCTGCGTCCGGAGCTTCAGCAGTACTTCGTCGAGCGGAACTTCGACGGCCGTCCGTTCGACCGGGACGTGCGCAGCATCGTGTACGAGCGGGCCAAGGGTACGGACGCGGAGGAGCCGTTCGGCACCGAGCGCGATGTGTACCGGCCGGGTCATGAGTTCCTGGTGCCGTCGATGGCGCCGTGCCCGGTGCCGAAGAGCGCGCCGCGGGTGCGGATCGGCGGCCCGGACTGCGACCGGCCGTACGAGATGGCTCTGCTGAACGTGTCGGCGATGAGTTTCGGCTCGTTGTCGGCCAACGCGGTCCTGGCGCTGAACGGCGGGGCCGCGGCGGGGAATTTCGCCCAGGACACGGGCGAGGGCGGGCTGTCGGAGTATCACCTGCGTCCCGGGGGTGACCTGGTGTGGGAGATCGGTACCGGGTACTTCGGCTGCCGTACCCGGGACGGGGACTTCGACGCGGCACAGTTCGCCGACAAGGCGGCGCACGACCACGTCAAGTGCGTGTCCCTGAAGCTGTCCCAGGGTGCGAAGCCCGGCATCGGCGGTGTACTGCCGGGGGCCAAGGTGAACGCCGAGATCGCCCGGGTCCGGGGCGTGCCCGAGGGACGTACGGTCGTCTCCCCGCCGTACCACCGGGTGTTCTCCACCCCGCGTGAACTGGTGCGTTTCATCGCCCGCATGCGTGAGCTGTCCGGTGGCAAGCCGGCCGGGTTCAAGCTGTGCGTGGGCTCGCGGCGGCAGTTCCTGGCCGTGTGCAAGGCCATGCTGGAGGAGGGCACGGCGCCCGACTTCATCGTGGTGGACGGCGCGGAGGGCGGGACCGGCGCGGCACCGCTGGAGTTCGCCGACCACATGGGCACCCCGCTCACCGAGGGCCTGCTCACCGTGCACAACGCCCTGGTGGGGGCGGGCCTGCGCGACCGGATAAAGATCGGTGCGAGCGGCAAGATCGCCACCGGCACCGATCTCGTCAAACGCATGGTCCAGGGCGCCGACTACGCCAACGCCGCCCGGGCCATGATGTTCGCCGTCGGCTGCATCCAGGCACAGCGCTGTCACACCAACACCTGCCCCACCGGCGTCACCACCCAGGACCCCCACCGCGCCCGCGCCCTGGACGTCCGCGACAAGACCCCCCGCGTCCACCGCTTCCAGGAGGCGACCGTGGCCGGCGCCCTTCAGATCATGGCATCCATGGGCGTCACCGACCCCGCCGACCTACGCCCCCACATGCTCCACCGCCGCATCGACCCCCTCACCGAACGCTCCTACGAAGAGCTGTACGAGTGGCTGGAGCCGGGACAGTTGCTCGCCGAGCCGCCCGAGTCCTGGGCGGCCGACTGGGCAGCCGCCGACCCCGACCGTTTCACCGTCTGACCCGGAGGATCCACATGTCCCGTACTGTTGCCCGCGTCATCGTGGACGCGCTGAGCGAACTCGGCGTGCGTCAGGTGTTCGGCGTGGTGGGAGACGCGCTCAATCCCGTGACCGACGCCATCCGCGGCACCGAGAGCCTGGAATGGGTGGGTTGCCGGCACGAGGAGGCGGCCGCCTTCGCCGCGAGCGCCCAGTCCCAGCTCACCGGAACCCTCGGCGTGTGCATGGGCACCGTCGGACCCGGTTCCGTCCACCTCCTCAACGGGTTGTACGACGCCGCCAAGAGCCACGCCCCGGTGCTGGCCATCACCGGCCAGGTACCGCTCGCCGAACTCGGCAGCGACTACTTCCAGGAGGTCGACAACGACGCCCTCTTCAGCGACGTGGCCGTCTTCCGCGCCACCATCACCTCGCCCGACCAACTGCCGCAGATGCTGGAGACCGCGGTGCGCACGGCGATCGGCCGCAAGGGGGTCGCCGTGCTCACCGTGCCGGGCGACCTGGGAGAGCGGGAACTGACCGACGACCGGCCGCCCCGGTTCTCCCTGGCCCCTGCGGTGACCCGTCCGGACGGTTCGGCCGCCCGGCGCGCCGCGGAACTCCTCGACCGGTCCGAGCGCGTCACTCTGCTCGTCGGGGAGGGTGCACGCGCCGCCCGCGAGGACGTCCTCGCCCTCGCCGAACGCCTGGCCGCGCCGATGGTGCTCACACTGAAGGCGAAAGCGGGTTTCGAGGGCGATCACAACCCGTTCCAGGTCGGCCAGACCGGTCTGATCGGCAACCCCGCCGCGGCGGAGGCCCTCCAGGACGCGGACACGCTCCTGCTGCTCGGCACCGACTTCCCCTACCGGGACTGGTATCCCGAGGGCCGGACGGTGATCCAGGTCGACACCGAGGCCACCCACATCGGACGCCGAGTGCCGGTCGACGTCGGGCTCGTGGGCGACACCGGCGCCACCGTACGCGACCTCTTGGAGCACCTCGGCACGGTGACCGTGGGCGCCCGTGACCGTTCGCACCTGGACAAGGCGCGCGAACACTTCGACCGGTGGCGCGCCGGCCAGGCCCGGCTCGCCGACCCCGATCACGACAAGGGCCTCGTGGGACGGCTCCGCTCCGCACTGGACAACCGTGCCCATGACATCAGGCCCGAGGTGCTGGCCGCGGCGGTGGACCGTGCCGCGGCCGACGACGCCGTCTTCACGTCCGACACGGGCATGGCCACGGTGTGGCTCTCCCGTTTCGTCGAGATGCGCGGTGAACGGCGCCTCATCGGCTCGTACAACCTCGGTTCGATGGCCAACGCCATGCCGCAGGCCCTGGGCGCGCAGTGCCTGGACCGTGAGCGCCAGGTCGTGGCCTTCTGCGGTGACGGTGGACTGAGCATGCTCCTCGGCGACCTCATGACCCTCAAGACCCAGCGCCTCCCCGTCAAGCTCGTCGTCTTCGACAACCGCCGGCTGGGGATGGTGAAGCTCGAACAGGAACAGGCCGGTCTGCCCGAGTTCGGCACCGTGCTCGACAATCCCGACTTCGCCGCCGTGGCCGAGGCCATGGGCATCACCGGCATCCGGGTGACGGACCCCTCGGACGTGGAGGGCGCGGTGCGAAGGGCCTTCGACACTCCGGGCCCGGTCCTGCTCGACGTCCTCACCAATCCGGACGAGATCGCCGTTCCGGCCAAGCCGACCGTCGAGCAGGGCTGGGGGTTCGCGGTGGCCAAGGTGAAGGAGGTCGTACGGAGCCAAGGGGACACCAGCGGCCACTGAGCGCTTCGGAACGGCGTTTACGGATCCGCCGCGCGGACAGGTTAAGTCTCTCGAAACGGAGGACGGGATGCTCGGGCATCCCGTCCACAGCACCAGCGGAGGACCAGGTTGACCGAGAACATGTGGAACTACGCCCCCACGGCGGGCCACACCCCCGACGCCGATCTCACCGGCTACACGGTGGAGGCGAGGGACGGGCACATCGGCAAGGTCGACAAGCACTCCAGCGAGGTCGGATCGCAGTACATCGTCGTCGACACCGGTGTGTGGATCTTCGGTAAGGAGGTTCTGCTCCCGGCCGCGACGATCACCCTCATCGACCACGAGGCGAGGACCGTCAGCGTCGCCCGGTCCAAGGAACAGATCAAGAACGCGCCGGAGTTCGACAAGGACACGCACCTGGGCGATCCCGCCTACCGGGACCAGATCAGCGGCCACTACGGAGCCGACGGCCCGGGACACTGACCGGCCCCACCGGTCGGACGATCACGTGAAGCCGGGAGCCCGCACGGACGCGGTCGCCCGGCTTCCGTGGATCTTCAGCACGACGATGCCGGTGGGGGGACGATGAGGATCGTCAGCACACCGCCGTCGGCGGACTCGGCGAAGGTGAAGGTGAAGGATGCGTCTGGTGGAGCCGCTGGCCGGGCACGGCCCGGGTGACGCGCTCGTCGTCCTGGTGCGCGACACCGCCGGGAGTGTGCCCGGCATCGAGACGGTGACCGTTGAGCAGGTGATGGCGGCCGCCCGGCAGGCGCCGGCCGGCTGCGGCCCGAGCCGCACCCCCCGCTTGAAGATGACAGGGCCGGTCCCCCGCCGCCGGCCCCGGCCGCCGGGAAGCCCGGCCTCGTCGCCGTGGAGGGTGGCCGATGAGGAGCCAGCCCCGCACCACCGTCGACCGCTGCGTGCTGACGATCGCTGGTCCGGTCCTGACGCTCGTCGGATGCCGGCCGGCCACCGCCCGTACGGCCTCCCGGCTGCCGCTGACCGCGCCTGGAGGCACACTGCGCACGCACGCCGTGGAGCAGGCGCTCACCGAGCGGGCCACCTCCATCGACGGAGCCTGACGCTCCGTCACCACCTACGCCCTCCAAAGCCGCTCCGGACCCGCGTCCGACTCGGCAACCGCACACACCGAATGCCTCATGTCCCCTGACCCCTTGCCCGCACCACCGCGCAGGGCCTGCCGCATGTCCGCGGGGCCCGGCCGCAACTGGTGGCCCGCCCTGCGCCGCACGCCGGTGTCGATGTGGAACGACGACATCACCGACTACGCGGCCGCACTGACCTACTACGCGATCCTCGCCCTGCTGCCCACGCTGCTGGTCGCCGTTCTCGCCTTCGGGCTCTTCAGCCCCGGCACCGCAGAGGACTTCATCACCCAGGTCACCGACTACGCCCCAGGCCAGTCCGGCGCCGCGCTCCACGGCGTGCTCGAAAGCATGCTCACGCAGCACTCGGCCGTCTGGACACTGCTCGCCACCGGAACCGCGAGCGCGCTGTGGTCGGCGTGCAGCTACCTCGCCGTCTTCCGCCGCGCCCTGCACCGCATGCACCGAGCCCCCGATCGCCGCTCGCCCTGGCGCAGAGCCCCCCGGATCGTGCTCACCGCTCTGGTCCTGCTCTCCTTGCTCGTCGTCAGCGGTCTTGTCCTGCTGCTGTCCGGCCCGGTCGCCGCGACACTCGGCCGACTGCTGCACCTGGGCTCCACCGCCCCCCTCATCTGGAGCATCGCACGGTGGCCGGTGCTCCTGTGCCTCGTCGCCGTACTGGTCGTGGTCGTCTTCCACACCGGCCCCGGCCCGGCGCGCAGGCGCCGCCAGAGCCTGCCGGGCGGTGTCCTGGCCGCCGCCCTGTGGCTGATCGTCTCCGCCGGCTTCACCCTGTACACGGCGCTCCTCGGCACCTACAGCCGTCTGTACGGATCCCTCGCCGGGACGGTGGTCTTCCTGATCTGGCTGTGGTTGTCCAACCTCGCCCTGCTGGCCGGTGCGCAATTCACCGCCGAACTGAGCAGGACGCGCGGCGAGGGCGGGTGAACCCTGCTTGTCACGGGCTCCCCACCGAGCCACCGGCCGCGGCCCTGGTCGAGACCCTGAAGCAGGTCCGTCCCGACCACCGCCCATGCCCACCGGCCAGAAGTCGCCGACGGGACGCCCCGGGACCCCCGGCGTCGGACAACAGGATGAACGCTCGGCTCGGGGCCCGCGCCGGGGTGGGACCCCCCTCCCCCGTTCGGGACCGGATGTCCGCCCGGGCCGACCGGGAGCACCCGACCGACACGCGGGAGACGGCCAAGCCCGGCCGAGGGCCTCCCGGCGTCTTCATCGCCGGTGCTGGGCCGCCGGTCGTCAACATCGTGACCCTCAAAGGGGCACGTCGTGCACGGACGGTGTCAGTCTCAGCGGGGGCTGCGTGTACCCCTTGCCTTCGGGTACAGCGATTCCATGAGGATTGTCTCGGCAGCACGCGGAACTCACTGAAAGCGATGTGCTCGTGACCCGGCTCGACGACTCTGGCGGCGATCATGTGCAGGGACCGGACACTCGCCCGGACGCCGTTGCGCTGGAGATCGCCGACGCCGTGGAGAGTCTCGCTGACCTGTGGTCACTTGCCGCTCAGGAAGCGGCCCTGCGCCTGTCCCCGCACCAGTTGCGGGCCCTGCGTGCACTTGATGCGACCCGAGAGCTGAATCTCACCGCGCTGGCCGAGCGGCTGGACATCGGGCTCCCCACGGCGAGCCGGCTGTGCGACCGGCTGGAGGCCGCGGGTCTGCTGGACCGTGCGCTGCACCCGGAGAAGCGCCGTGAGGTCCGTCTTCGTCTCACCGTGCAGGGCCACCGGGTGCTGGGCGACGTGGCGGCGCGGCGTGCCCAGGCACTGGCGGCCGCCCTCGCGGCCATGGAGCCGGCGGAACGGTCGGCGCTGAGCCGCGGCATGAAGGCGTTTCTCGCCGCTCTCAGCGGTATGACATCACCTCCGGGAGGGACGCCCGACGCATGATGACGAGCTCGGGGTCAGGCGCCTGTGGAGATCGGACGTGCCGTGTCGATGCCCCTGCCCGTCCAGTCGGCGCAGATCACCGCCGCATCCGAGACGAGGTCCTTGCTGCCGAAGTGTTCGATCAGTCCGGCGACGACCGCGCGTGCCGTCTCGTGCGGAGGGGTCTGCCGTGTCGCGCTCAAAATCTGTCTCAGGGCGCGTTCCCCGAAGACGTCTCCGGTGGCTGAGCGGGTGCCGTGCACACCGGTGCTGATGGCGACCAGACGATCGCCCGGTGCCACCTCGAAGGTCTGCTCCTCGTACGGAGTCTCTTCGAACATGCCGAGCGGGAGCTGCGCTTCCAGTTCGATCAGTTCGATGCCGGTGTCGCGCAGGCGGTAGAGCTGGGGAGAACCGGCGTCGACGGCGTGCACGATCCCGGTGTCCAGGTCGAAGCGGAGGAGCAGCGTGGCGGCGTACACCTTGCCGCCGTACTGGGCGTAGACGGCCTGGTCCGCGAGGGCGGCCTGGTCGGCGAGGGTGAGGCCGGCACGGCGGGCGTTGCGCAGCGCGCTCACGGCGAGGTTCGTGAGCAGGGAGGCGTCGATGCCCTGGCCCATGCCGTCGGTCACGGTGAGGTCGAGGTGGTCGGCGCTGGTGGACCAGTCGAAGTTGTCACCGCCGACGGCGTAGGCGGGCTCCAGGTGCGCGCCGATGGTGTACTCCCGGCGGGCGCAGCCCCGTCCCGGCAGGAGCTGCCACTGCATCTCGGCGGCGAGGGTGAGGCGGCGGGTACGGCGAGCCTGCAGATACAGGTCGGTGTCCCGGCCCGCGACGGCGATCTCGTGACCCAGAGCGGTGGCGAACTCGACGAGCCTCAAGATGGCTGCCGGGTCGGCGTAGGCGGCGGGTACGCCGACGGACAGGATGCCGAGCCGGTCACCTCGGACGGTGATGGGCAGGTGCACACGTTCCGCCGTGGTGCCGGCGACGACCTCGACCACCGGCGTCTGCGTGGTGAACGCGGTACCGGCCGGTCCGTCGTGCGCCGAGACCGGATCACTGGTGTGCGGCAGGTGCGTGATCGGCTGAAGCACGGTCAGGCCGTAGTCGGCGAGAAGCAGGGTGACGTCCTCGGCACCGAAATCCTCGGCCAGGAGGGAGGCGGCGGTGGCGACCAGTGCGTGGGGCGGTACGGCCCGCAGTCGGCTCTCCGCGGACGAAAACGGTTCAGCGGTATTCACGGCCTCCACCCTCCCCATGTGGCCTTCACGATATCGCGGCACGAGCGGGTTCCGCTCCGCGGCCGGGCGGACGTCGTCGGTGCGTGCGCAGCCGTGCCCACCGGCTCGGGCAGCGGCTCGGCGCGCTCTTCGAGATCTTCCGGACGTGGCTCGTCGAGGGCGCCCGGGGCGGGGCAGGGCGGTTCGGCTCCCAGGTGGAACCTGCGGGCAGGGCGCTCCACGCCCTGGCTGCCAGGCGGCGTCCGTCGCGGTGCAGGCGAGCGGCCGCTCCCTCATGTCCAGCCTCGCCGGGGTCGCCGCGGTCTGCCCGTCCGCCAGGAGGACGGCCTCCGCTCAGTCGTCGTCCCAGGCCGCCGGGCCGGGGTGGCCTCCCCATCGGGCCCCGCCCGGTACGGCCCGGCCGGGCTGCCGGACGGCTGGGGGTGGATTTCCGAACCCCGGCCACCGAGACGCCGGCGACGCCGCGCGGAGGAATCAGCGGGGAATCAGGGCGGAGCGGCCGCGAGCGCGGCCAGGGTGGTGGTGCGTGCCGCGACGGCGCGGCGCGCGGTCGTCGGGGCGGTCACGGGCGCCGATCGGCCGTGTCCCCGGCGAGGACGGCCACGCAGGTGTCGTCGTGGGTGGGGCTGGCAGGGCTGCTGGCGTCCCGCAGGATGGTCGCGGCCACCACCGCCGGGTCGCGGGCGAGGAGGTCGCCGTCCTCAGGCGGCACCCAGCGGCTGGGCAAGCCGTCGCTGTGCAGGACAAGCAGACTGTCCGGCCTCCAGGTCAGGCACCGTACGGGCACCGCCACAGGCAATTGGGCGCCGACTATGCCGGGGTGGGAGACGAGGTGCTCCCATGAGCCCTCCGTGTAGAGCCGGGCGCCGATGTCGCCGACCCCGGCGAAGGTCAGTTCCCCACCGTCCGTGTCGAGCTGGGCGACGGCGACGGCCGCCCCGCGGGTGGGTCGCAGGGCGAGGTGCATCCGGCGCAGGATCTCGGCGACCGGCAGATGTGCGGCGCGGTACAGCTCGCCGACCGCGGTGTGGGAGGCGTCCGCGGCCTTGCCTCCGTGGCCGAGGCCGTCGGCGAGCATGACCGTCACCCGGGCACCGGAGCGTGTCCAGCAGTAGGCGTCCCCCGAGTGCTCGTCATGGGCGCGCGCAACGTTGATCCCGCCCGTCCGGACGTCTGACCGGGCCTTTTCCTTGTCGTCCTGGCCGATACGGGAGACGGCGACGGTGCCCCGGTGTGTGCTGTAGAGGTCGAAGGCGCTGGAAATGCGCAGGCACGTCCCCAGACCGGCACCCAGAGACGCGTCGCTGGTGCTGTGGCCGTCACGCATCGCGGCGTTGACGTCGGCGATGCCGGGGCCGTGGTCGAGGGCGGTGAGCTGGACCGCCGCGGCGCGCGCCCCCTGCGGCGGATGGTCGACGAGACCGATCACCATGCGGCCGCCCCCGGCGTGCTTGAGCAGGTTGGTGGCCAGTTCGGTGGCGGCCAGAGCGGCCAGCGCGGTGCGGTGCGGGTCGATGCCCGCGAGGAGGCACGCCGCCTCGGCCGCTACCCGAACATCCCGTACGCGGGTGGAGTCGTGCACCGGGATGTCCCAGACGCGCGTCATCGCACCGCCCGCTCGGCCACGGGCAGATCTGCGGCCCAGGTGATGACGGTGACGGCGGTGCCCCGGCCGGGTTCGGTGTCGATCGTGAATTCGTCCACCAGGCGTCGGGCGCCGCTCAGGCCGAGCCCGAGACCGTCGCCCGTGGTGTACCCGTCGGTCATGGCGAGCCGGACATCGCGAATTCCCGGACCGTCGTCGACGAAGGAGAGGCACAGGCCATCGGTCCCGCCGTGCCCCAGCGAAGTGATCTCCATGTGCCCGCCGCCTCCGTAGACCAGGGTGTTGCGGGCCAGTTCGCTGGCCGCGGTGACCAGTTTCGTCTGCTGGACGAGTCCGAAGGCGAGTTCGGCCGCGCGCCGACGTACCTGCTGTCTTACCCAGGAGAGGTCCGCGTCCGAGCGGATCGGCACGCGTATCGTCATGGCGGGGTCGCGGGCCGCCATCACGCCGCCCTCTCGGGCAGACCGGAGCCGTTCGGCGCCGATGGCCGCGCGAGGAGTTCCAGCGCGCATTCCACGTCGAGGGCGGTGATCAGGCCGGGCAGGGTCAGGCCCAGCTCGACCAGTGTGATCGCCACGTCGGGCCGCATGCCGGCCAGCACGGTGCGAGCCGCCATCAGACGCGCGCCCGCGGCGATCTCGGCCAGTACGCGTCCCAGGTAGGAGTCGACGATCTCCACTCCGGAGATGTCGATGATCACGCCGGAGACCTCGCTGTCGGCGACGCGGAGGGTGATGTCGTGCTGGAGCTGCTCGGCCAGGGTGTCGTACAACTCCCCTTGGACACTGACCAGCAGCGTCTGCCCCAGCGCCAGGACCGGCACCGCTGTCGCGCGGTCCGGGATGCTCGCGGTCACCGCAGGCTCGCCCTCGCGGACACGTCGATGTCCTGGTGGCGGAGGGCGTAGGCCAAGGCGTCGGCGAGCGAGGCACGGGTGAGGACGGAACCCAGGTCGATGCCGAGTTGGACGATGGTCTGCGCGGTAGCCGGACGGATGCCGGAGACTACGCAGTCGGCGCCCATCAGGCGGGCGGCGGCGACCGTCTTCATCAGGTGCTGTGCCACGAGCGAGTCGACCGTGGGAACGCCGGTGATGTCCAGGATGACGTATCGCGCACGCTGCGTGACGATGCTCTGCAGCAGCGACTCCATGACGACCTGACTGCGTGCGCTGTCCAGCGTGCCGATCAGCGGCACCGCGACGATGCCCTCCCACAGGTTGATCACCGGGGTGGCCACCTCGTGCAACTGCTGCCTCTGTCGCGCGATCAGCTCCTCCCCCGCGCTGAGCGCCGTCTGCATCGTCACCAGTCGCAGGGTGCCCATGAGGATCGTCAGGTCCAGCAGCCCCTCGGTGGCCTCCGTGGCGGCGGGGTCCGGGAATTCCGCCCGGAGCAGCTCGGCCACCGACGGACGCAGGGCAGCCACCTCCTCGGCGATCCGGGCCGGGCTCAAACCGATGCGGCTGCGGGATCCGGACATGCTGCCCAGTTGCTCGCGGACGGTGTCGAACCCGGGGGCCTCGATGTCCTCGAGCCGCCCGGTCGACGCCACGACGGCAAGGGCGTCCACGACCGACTTGCACGCTTCCACGGCTTCGTCGCGCGAGACGGTGAACACCGACCGGAAGAGCGGGACGTCGGCCCATCGCTGAGCGATCTGCTCCCGGCGGCGCGTCAGAAAGCCGGTCAACGCGCGCGCTGAAGATGCGACCGTCTCTTGCTCCGACAACTGCATCGTCTCCTTGTGTAGAGGCCCGACGGCCAGCGTTCGATCACCGAAAGGCAATTATTGCCTCATGGCAACCGTAGGCGCTGGAGTGGTGCGCGACCAACACACGATCGACACAGTCAGCGTCCGCGCCAGTCGAGGCAGACGACGAGGGCGTCGTCGTCCGCCACCGACTGACCGCGGTGTCCGGCCAGCTCCCGAAGGATGGCGCGCGGCACCTCGGCCGCGGGGAGCAGGCGGGTGGCCTGGATCGCACGGGCCAACGCGAGGTCGCCGTCGGCCTCGCCTTTAGGGCCGGCGACCGCGTGCACCCCGTCGCTGACGAAGACGAGCCGGTCGCCGGGCTCGACCCGAAAGTCCTGGGTCACGTAGTCGGTCTCCTCGAACATGCCCAACGGAAGTTGCGCCTCGAAGGCGACGCGCTCCACGGCGCCGGCGCGCAGCCGCAGCAGTTGCGGTGAACCGGCATCCACCACGCTGGCGCGGCCCGTCGCGAGGTCGAAGTCGAACATCAGCACCGACAGGTAGCAGCGGCCCTGGTAATGGGCGTACACCGCCTGGTCGGCCAGGGCCGCCTGGTCGGCGATGGCGATCCCGGCACGCCGGGCGTTCCGCAGTGCGTTGATCGCCAAGTTCGTCAGCAAAGACGCCTCTATGCCCTCCCCCATCCCGTTGGTGACGTACAACATGAGGCGATCGGCCGTCGTGGACCAGTCGAAGTTGTCCCCGTAGATCGCGTATGCCGGCTCCAGCTGCGCGCCCAGGTCGTACTCGGGGCGGGAGCAGGAACGCCCGGGCAACAGCTGCCACTGCATCTCGGCGGCCAGGGTGAGCCGGTCCTTGCGTCGCGCCTGCAGATAGACGTCGGTGTCCCGTTCGGCGACGACCACCTCGTGGCCCAGCACCTCGGCGATGTCCGTCAACTCGCCCAGCAGGCCGCGCACCTGGCCCTCGTCCGGGAGCGTCACCGAGAGCACACCCAGCCGGTCCCCGCGCACGCTGACCGGCAGGTGTACGCGCACGGAATGGCCGGCACCGGCCTCGACGACCGGCTCCTGGGCGCTGAAAGCCCGGCCCACGACGCTGTTGTGCACGGAGACTGGATTCCTGACGTGCGGCAGCACCGAAACCGGCTGAAGCACCGTCAGGCCGTAGTCGGCCATGAACAGCTCTACCGACTCCGCGTCGTACTGCTCGGTCAGCACCCGACGAACGGCGTCGAGCAACCCGTGGGGCGTCGCCGTGCGCAGCGCGCGCTCGGCGGTCACAAATCTGTTCACGATGGTAAAAACACCACTTTCCACCGGAGGCTCAACGGCCCCGCTCCTGTGACGAGGTCATACGATTCAGTCAGGTCGAGCCGCCAGGGCCGACCAAAGCTCTACAGCCAATGCGAGCGCCTAGTAGGCTGGCGGCCGTCCCAGTGCCTGCGAGAGTGTGACAGTGGCTGCTTTCCGCCCCCGCCCGGAGCCCGTCGAGGTCGCCCGCGTGACCGCGACGGCTGGAGAGTTGCTGGAAGTCCTGTGGGGCCGGGCGTCCACCGCCCCGGCGTCGGCATCCCAGATGCGGGTGCTGCTCACCCTGGAGCACCAGGACGGCATCAATCTGCGCACACTCAGCGACGCCCTCGCCTCCACGCCTCCGTCCACCAGTCGGCTGTGCGACCGCCTGGTCGCCGCCGGCCTCGTCGAACGCGTGACAAGCGCGGTCAACCGGCGCGAAGTGCGCCTGCACCTCAGCACCAAGGGCCGGGCCTTCCTCGTGGACCTGCGCGCACGCAGGGAGAAGGAACTGGAGGCGGTTCTGGCCCTCATGCCCGCAGGCAAGCGAACGGCGCTGCTGGAGGGCCTGGAGGCGTTCTGCCGCGCGGCGGCATCGCAGATGCACGAAACCGCCGAGCAGTCGGACGACCGGACCGCCTGAACACCGGAGCGCTTCACCGGCTCCCCCGACGCCGCAGAACGTCGGCGCCCATCGCACGGAGCGACCTCCGCCCACCGGAACATGCCCCGCCCTTCCCCGTGCGGCCGACACGGTCACTTTCTTGCCCCAAGACCATTATTGTCAAATGGCAACAGACGCTCGCAGGGGCCCCTACCTGGGTTCGGATACCCCGAGTCCGTCCGCGCACGTATCGCGGCCACGACCTGAGCGGCCACTCGTCCATGGCGCACATACCTCCAGCACGATGCGCGGGAAGCGGACGGCAACGGATCGGGAGCGGCGAGCAGGCGGTGACCGCTCCCCGTCGGGGCGCAACGGGTCGGCTCTGGCGGACGCGGCACGCGAGCCGTCAGCCGTTCTCGGAGGGGTACAGCACAGCGCCGACCCTGTGAGCCAGGTGGTGCTGCGGCTCGCCGGCCGGCGTCGGGGCCGCGGCCACGAGCGCACCGGCGACGTCCCGCATCCTCCGGTTCGTGTGCTGGGACTGCCAGCGCATGATGCGTAGCGCCACGTCGGCGTCCACTCCGTACTGAGCCATGAGGATCCCGCGCGCCAGGTCGATGTCCTCCTGGCTGAGCCGGGCCTTGCTCACGTCGCCATCGGCGAGGGAGCGGGCGTGCCTGCTGAGGGGGTCCGTGATGTCGACGACAAAGCCGCGCACTGTCACCACACCGCCGGCGTCGTCGCTTCTGGCGTCGGCCACCATGACGACCGCGTGTTCCTTCCCGGAAGCGTCCGCGATGCGGTGGTAGCAGCCGATCGGCTTCCCGTCCTCGCGGACCGCCGCGAGTGCCTTTCCCACCCGTTCGCGGTCGTCGGCGTGCTGGTGTTCACGCAGCAGTTCGCTCGTCGGTTCGACCGAGTCGGGCGGGTAGCCGTGCAGGCGGTACATCTCGTCCGACCACCACCAGGTGCCGTCCTTCACCCGGTGGATGAAAACCCCCGTCAGCTCGTCCGTCTCGTCCATGCTCCAAGTGAACTCTTCCCGCACAACCGGGCCTCCCGTCCAGGCCCCACCCTGACATGACCAGAATGTTCCTTTTCATGCTATTACGGATGCTCGCGAAACTTTCCAGCACCAGAGGGCCCCACCCCTTGGTGGCCGCATCGGAGCCTGGCCGTGCTGGTCCGAGCATGATCACGTCTGTGCCGGACCTTCTGCTCCTAGGATTGCGCGGGTGACAGCAAGTACAAGTGACATCAAGCAGGCGGTCGGCGTGCTGCGCGCCGGGGGGCTGGTCGCCCTCCCGACCGAGACCGTCTACGGCCTCGGCGCCAACGCCGAGGACCCCGCCGCCGTCGCGCGCATCTTCCAGGTCAAGGGGCGGCCGTCCACCCACCCCCTGATCGTCCACATCGGCCACGCCGATCTGCTGGACGACTGGGTCGAGGACGTGCCCGCGGCGGCGCGTCTGCTGGCCGAGCATCTGTGGCCGGGGCCGCTCACCCTGGTGCTGCGGCGTGGCCGCCGGGTGCCTCTGGAGGCGACCGGTGGTCTCGAGACGGTGGCCGTGCGCGTACCCGACCACCCCGTCGCGCTGGCCCTGCTGACCGCCTTCGGCGGCGGGGTCACGGCCCCGTCCGCCAACCGGTTCGGCTCGGTCAGTCCCACCACGACGGACCATGTCCGTGCCGAGCTCGGCGGCGCGGTCGACTTCGTGCTGGAAGGCGGCCCCTGCGCGGTCGGCGTCGAGTCGACCATCGTCGACGTCACGGGCGATACGCCGAGCATCCTCCGGCCGGGTGGCGTGACGCGCGAGGAACTCGAAGCGGTGGTGGGATGCCCGCTCGAAGTCCCTTCGTCGAGCCGCGTGCGAGTGCCCGGCCAGCACCCGTCGCACTACGCGCCGCGGGCACGGGTCGTCCTCGTCGAGCCGGACAAGGTGGTCGCCGAAGCGGAGCTGGCGCAGGAGCTGGGCCACCGGGTGGGCGTCTTCCTCCCCGCCTCCTTCGCCGATGGCGTGACGAAGGTGCATGCCGTGGTCCCCCTCCCCCGTTCGCCGGTCGATTACGCGCGCGGGCTGTACGGGTTCCTGCGCGAGCTTGACGAGCGGGGGTGCGACCTGATCTTCGCGTCCTTGCCGGTGGAGGAGGGGCTCGGACTGGCGATCGCCAACCGGCTGCGCCGCGCCGCGGGGCCTCGACCCATCGTGTGACCGGTGCCGGTGCCGCGCCCGCACGATCCGTTTCCGCGCCGCGGGCGGGGCGGACGGGTCAGGGCCGGGACGCAGGAGGGACAGCGAGTGTCCTCCGGCGTCCGCACGGCGGGGCGCGCTCGCGGCCGACGGCGAGCGCGCCCCGCTGTGGAACGTCCGGCGGGCGCCCCGCCACCGGCCCTCGGGCGGGTCGGGTGCGCTTCCCGCCTCGGGCGGCGGCGGTCAGACCGCGCCGGGTACCGGCGTATCGAGGCCGCGCGAGGTGACCAGGTGCGCACGGCCGTCCGCCAGCCCGTAGCGCAGGCCCACCACGGCCGCCCGGCCGGCGGCGACTTTCTCCGCGAGGACCCGGGAGCGGTCGAGCAGCAGGTCGACGGTGTGCCCTATGTGCGTGGCGAGGATCTCCTCGGGTTCGACCTGTCCGGCCGCGTGCGCGGCGAGCACGCTCGGGGTCACCCGTTCGACGACGTCCCGGACGTACCCGGCCGGCGTCATGCCGTTCTGGAGTGCGGCGCACGCCGCGCCGACCGCCCCGCACGAGTCATGGCCAAGGACCACGACCAGCGGGCAGCCCAGCACGTCCACGCCGAATTCGATGCTGCCCAGCACCTCCGGTCCCATGACGTGGCCCGCGGTGCGGACCACGAACAGGTCGCCGAGGCCGCGATCGAAAATGATCTCTGCGGCCAGCCGGGAGTCGGAACAGCCGAACAGCACGGCGAAGGGCTGCTGGGACGGCGCGACCTCGGCACGGCGGGTGACGTCCTGGTTGGGGTGGTCGGGGATGCCGGCGACGAAGCGCTGGTTACCGGCCAGCAGCAGTTCGTAGGCTTCGCGCGGCGTCGGAGTCGGGAGGCGGGTCTCAGTCATGACCGCAGCCTAGATGTATCGGCTCGCGAGTTCGCTCGCGCGGTCGGCGGGTGGCCGTCCGCACCCCTCGTTCCTGCCTTTGGGCAGCGGTCGGCCGGGCGTGCGCGCCGCCGCGTCCCGGGTCGCGGCAGTCGCCGCCGCGGACAAGCCGTCGGAGCCGATGGGTTCGGGCCCACCGATGACGGCCGCTCCGCTGAGCCCGAGGGGAAGGTCCCCGGCGGCCCGACTCGCCGGAGCCGCACCGCCGGCGCGCGCAGCAGCAGGACCGGCACTGCGCGCACGGTGGGGATACCGGGCCACGGCACCAGCCTGTCAGAGGCGGCGGAGTGACCCAGATCGCCCGTCCCGCCGGCGGAGCGGGTGGTGCGTCACCTGCGCGTGTTGGCGCAGGCGTTGCCGAAGGCGGGGTTGAGCAAGCCGATCACGTCGACGGTGTCGCCGCAGACGTTGACCGGGATGTCGACCGGGACCTGGATCACGTTGCCCGACAGGACACCCGGCGAGCCGACCGCCGCCCCCTGCGTTCCGGTGTCGCCCGCGGCGGCCATCGCGCCGCCGAGCACGACCGCACCCGCGGCGGCCAGCAGAGCCGTTCCACGCATCACCCGAGACCGCAGAGACATCATGTTCACGTGCCTTTCTCCTTGTCGCGACGGCTTCCGCCGCCGACCGGCCGCATGCGGCGACCAGGCACCGGTAATCCGCCGCCGCCTCGCGCGTGGACTGGGCAAGACGGCCTGGATCACCCGATCGCGCTACACAGCGTCCCGGACGCGGTGCGTACGGCGTCGGACGTGCCGACGGGGCGGCGGCCGCCCTGGTTGCCGCTCCTCGTCGGACCGCGCTCCAGGGTCCCGTCGGTTAACACCCATGCGCTCGTCGGGCAACCTTCGGATCAGGACCGGGTCCTGCCCCGAAGGTTGCCCAGGGAGCACTCGCCCGAAGGCGAGCCGGGGTCGTCGGCCGGGCACGCCCAGCCTCGCAGGGAGGTGACGATGTCGGTGGTGAGCCGGGAGCTGATGGCTTCGACGTTGTCGAGGAGGTAGGTGTGGTCGCCGGGGAAAAAGCGTGGGGTGGCCGGCTGACTGCTGATGTCGTTCCATCCGGCCAGGGCTTCCGGGGAGATGACGGGGTCTTCCTCGCCTCCGTAGAGGGCGAATTGGGTGTCCAGCGGTGGTCCTTGGTGGGGCCGGAATTGCAGGGCGAGCAGAAGATCGGCGAGCATCGGGATCCACGCGCTGATCAGCGCGTCGGGGCCGTGACCGGCGTGGTCGGGCAGCCGGCCGAAGAGTTCTTCGAGTCCCTTTCGCCCGCCGAGCAGGACGCTCGGGGCCTTGGCGGCGAAGTCGGGGTGGTGAGGGGCGGCCATGGCGGACAGAGCGAGCAGGGTGGGCGGACGGTGCCCCTGCCGGACGAGGCATGTGACGGTCTCGTAGGCGATGAGCGCTCCCACGCTGTGACCGAACACGGCGTACGGGTGGCCGCTGTCGTCGTGGCGGATGCGGTCCGCGAGGAGTTGTCCGAGGTGGCGCGGGTCGGTGTGTACCGGTGCGCCCGTGGCGCGTCCGCGGCCGGGAAGTTGCAGGCCGTGCACGCTGACGGCATCCGGCAGGTGGGAGGTGAAGGCGTGGAAGAAGGAGGCGCTCATCCCCGCGGGCGGCATGCAGTAGAGACGCAGGACGTGTTCGTCACCGGTGTCCGGGCGCAGGGCGACGAAATCCGGCTGGTCGAAGCCGGTTGTGGGGCGGAAACCGCCCGTCTGATGAGAAGTGTTCACGCGTTTCCGCTCCGCTCTGGGACGGCGACCGCACCGGCGGACTGCCGCAGGCGCCGCAGGGCTCGCCTGGCGATGTCGGGGAGGTGGGCGGCGCCCATCAGTTCCAGGGTGGGGATGTCGCAGCCGAGGTGTTGGCGCAGTGCCGCGGAGAGTTCGAGGAACATCAGGGAGTCGATGCCGAGCAGGTCCAGACGGCAGGTGCGGTCGAGGCGCTCCACCGGGGTGTACAGGACGGCGGCGGCAAGCTCGGCGACCTTGTCCTCGATCAAGACGATGGCCTCGCCGTCGCTCATCGCGGCGACTCGATCGCGCAAGGTGCTGACACTGTCGGTGCTCACCTCACGCTGTTGGAGCAGTGCGCCGGTCCTGGGCGCCCCGAGACGGGGCAGAACGCGGCTGATGCTGTCCCAGTCGAACCGGCCGAGGGCGACGACAGGACCCGTACGGGTGTCGAGAAGCCGGTCGAGTGCGCTGAGCGCTTCGGCGGCGGCGACGGGGGCCATGCCGTAGGAGGCCATCTCGTCGACGCGCCCGGTGCGGTGGACGTATCCCGCGTCTGCGATGACACCCCATTGAACGGCGAGGGCGGGCCTGCCACTTCGGTGCCGGGCGCGGATCAGCGCCTCCATCGCGGTGTTGGCGGCGACGTAGGGGGCTTGTCGGATGTTGCCGTCGAGGGCGGCTATCGAACTGTAGGCGAGGAAGAAGTCGAGGTCGTGGCCTTCGGCGAGGGCCCGGAGCGCGTGGAATCCCGTGATCTTGGGCGCGAGGACACTTTCCAGCTGGGTGTCGGTGAAGTCGGCCAGGGGAGCGTCCGCGAGGACCATGGCGGCGTGTACGACACCGGCCAGGCGCCGTTCCCGCAGGGCGGTGCGTACGGGTTCGAGGGCCCCGGGCCGGGTGATGTCGGCGCTGTGCGCGGTGACCTCGACTCCCGCGGTGCGAAGCTCGTCGAGCAGTCGCGCGGCACCGGGCGTCCGGGATCCTCGGCGTCCGACCAGATGGAGGTGTCGGGCGCCGTGTTCGGCGAGGTGGCGGGCCGTGGCCGCACCGAATCCCGTGAGTCCGCCGGTGATGACGTACGCGGCGTCGGGGTCGAGTGCGCTCGCCGGAGCGGGGTCGACGACCGGCGGCGGGTTGTCGAAACTGATGACGACCTTCCCGATGTGCCGGGCTTGCTTCAGCAGGCTGAAGGCGTCCTCAAAGCGGTGCGCGGGGAAGGTGTGGTGGGGAAGCGGCCTCCGGCGGCCGGTGGTGACGGCTTCGGCCAGCTCCGTGAAGTGACGCCGGACAAGGGGAGTTCGCCGGGCGTGCAGGTCCAGGGTGTCCACGTCGAAGAACGAGGCGTTGCGGGCCGGCGGGGAGACGAGCGGTGGATCGTTCCGTTCCTCCGCACGCCGGCCGAGTTCGACGAAGCGCCCCTGCGGGGCGAGCAAGTGGAGGCTGCGCAGGCGGGCTTCGCCGGGCAGCGAGCTGAGGACGACGTCCACGCCGCGGCCGCCGGTCAGGTCCGCGACCTGCTCGGCGAAGTCCAGGGTGCGCGAGTCCAGGACATGCTCGACGCCCAGCAGGCGCAGCAGGCTGCGTTTGGCGGGAGTACCGGCCGTCGCGATGACGCGCGCACCGGCACGCTGCGCGAGGCGCAGGGCGGCCAGCCCGACACCACCGGCGGCGGCGTGCACGAGGACGGTGTCGTCCTCGCTCAGGCCGGCGCACTGCTGGAGGGCGTGGTGGGCGGTGTGGAACGCGGTGGGGAGGGTGGCCGCCTCGATGAATTCCATGGTGCCGGGCAACGGTATGACGTGATCGCTGGAAGCGAGGACATGGGAGGCCATGGCGGTGTGGGCCATGGCCGCGACGCGGTCGCCCGGTGCGAGATGGTCGACACCGGCGCCGACCGCCGTGATGGTGCCCGCGCAGTCCAGGCCGAGGCCGAGGAATCCATGGCGCCGGGCCGCGGGCAGGGAACTGGTGCCGGCCGCGGTCAGCAGGTCCTGGTGGTTCAGCGCCGCGGCCGCGGTACGGATGAGGACCTCTCCTGCCGCCGGGTGCAACGCGGTGGTCGCGCGCCAGCTGAAGACGGGGTGCCGTCCGGGGACGTCGACGTGCAGTGCGTAGTGGGGTCCGGGCCCGGCCGCGGTGGCGGGCAGCGGGGTGACGCGCGAGGCGAAACGCCCGTGCGGGGTGAGGACCACCTCGTCGTCGACGGGTTCCTGTGAGCCGCCCGTCGCGCCCGCGCTGCCCTGAAGGTGATGCAGTTCGTGCAGGAGACGCTCGAATGTGCCGTCGTCGCCGGCGTCGGTCAGGGCGATGCAGCGGACGCTCAGTGAGGGGTGTTCGTTCGCCAGGCTTCGCGCGGCGCCCCACAGGGGGGCGCCATGGGGTGAGGGCGGCGGGGTGGGAGGCCGCAGGCTGTCGGCGTCGATGATCCAGACACGCAGGCCGCCCTCGCTTGCCCGGGCGCTCCGGCTCCAGGCACGGCTGAGGTCACGCAGCACGGCAAGCTGACGTACGGCGTCCTCGGTGTGTCGCCGTGGTCCCGTTTCGCTGGCCGGCTCGGCGAGTACGATCACGTCGCTCACCGGCCGGGGCGCCCCGGGTCCGTCTGCCGCGCCGGTCATCTCGCGGGCCCAGTCGTCCGCCCCGCTCGTCTCCGCGACGTGCCGGACGCGGCCGTCAGGGCATGCGGCGCGCAGCGCTCGGGTCAGCCGGTGCGCCAAGTCGGTGGGAGCGTCGGCGGTCGGTGTGCTCAGCAGCCAGGACCGTCGCGTCGCGTCGCCGGACGACGTACGGTCCGGTGCCTTGCCGGGGACGGCGCGGGCGTCGCGCCCCGCGACGATGAGGGAGACGTAGGGCCGGTCGGCGTCGGAGCCGTCGTACTGTCCCGTCGTGGCGAAGCCGCTGTCGGCGAGGAGCCCGGGCCAGCGGTCGTAGGGCACCAGTGGACCATCGGGGCGGACGTTCTGGTCGGTGGAGAGCCAGAAGGAGTCCAGCAGACCGAACACCGGAGCCAGGAGTTCCACGCTGTGGGTCTCCAGGGCGATCAGGTGGCCGTCGTCGGCGAGCAGGGCGGCCATGCCGCGCAGGGCGCGGGAGATGTCACTGGTGGCGTGCAGGATGTTCGCGGCGATGACGAGGTCGTAGGCGCCTGGTTCAAAGCCTTGGGCGACGGGATCGCTGCCTGCGTCCAGGACCTGGTAGGTGAGGAAGTCGCAGGGGCCGAAGCGCTCCGCCGCGGCGGGGAAGAACGCGGGTGACACGTCGGTGAAGGTGTAGTGGACACGCTCCGGCGGCAGATGGGGAAGCAAGGCCGCGGTGGTTGCGCCGGTGCCCGCACCGACCTCGAGGACACGCAGCGGCCGGTCGGCGGGCCAGCCCTCGACGACGTCGCGGATCCAGCCGACGAGCGCATGGGTGTGCGGGGCGAAGAAGGTGCTGTCCCCGTAGAACCGTTGGACCAGATTGTCGGGCTCGGAGAAGAGGAGTTCCAGCGGGTCGGCGTCACCGGTGAGGACATCGGCGAGGCGGTCCCCGCACACACCGTAGGTGAGGAGGGTGACGGACTGGCCGGGAAAGTCCTCGAGCAGTCGGCTGAAGAGTTCCCCGGGACGCGGCGCGGCCGGGATGGCCCAGGTGTCGGGCCCGGTGGTGTCGAGGGCGCCATGGCTGACGGCCTGGGGCAGCAGGACGTCGAGGAGCTTGGCGTGCTTGGCCTCGACTCCCGCGCCGATGAGGTCGGCCGGGCCGAAGGAGGAGTGCTTCGCTGCCGGGAGCAGCCGGCGCACGGCCTGGGCCGTGAAGTGGGCGCAGACCTCCAGCAGACGCGGCTTGAGCGCGTCGCTGATCTGGTGCAGCCGGTCCAGATGGGCGTCGTGCCGCCTGCTGACCAGTTCCGGCAGTGACTGCGGGGCGGGCAGCGGGCTTGGTCCGGGCCGGGGTTGGCCGGGTACGGGCGCCGCGCGCAGTACTTCCGTCAGGCGGTCCTGCTCGTCGGTGGTCACGGTTTCCAGGCGCCGCAGTGCGCAGCCGAGAAGTTCCATGCACACGTCACCGTCGTCGTCGCACACGACGATGTCCCACAGGGCGTCGGGGCCGGCGGCACGGGTGACGTGGGTGAACCCGGAGGAGGGCAGGGCTCGCCAGCTACGGATCGTGGTGATGTGGGCGGGCAGGAACGGGGCGGGGCGGTCGGCGGTGAACATCAGCGGCAGACAGGTCTGCAGGGCGCCGTCCACCAGCGTCGGGTGGGCGATGACTCCGGGTTCGGGCGGTACGGGCGCGGTGAACTCGTAGCGCCCCGCGGTCTCGTCCTGCCCGATGTGCAGGTGGGTCACGGTCCGGAACGCCGGCCCGTAGTCGAGACCGGCCTCCTGGGCGGCCGCGTAGTGTTCGAGGGCGAGCCGCTGGTTCGGAAGACGGCGTTTCAGGGCGGCGATGTCCAGACGGGGGCGCTGTGGACGCAGCAGACTCCGCACGCCGGCGCGGGCGTGCTCGGTCCAGTCCTGTTCACCTGTGCGGCTTCGGATGGTGAGCCGGCCGTCCTGGGCAAGATGAGTGGCCAGGTGGACGTCGTCGCCGTCCGTCGGGCTCGCCGCGTCGGCGCTCCACTCGAGGGTCAGGGCTCGGTCGATGGACAGTCCGGTGATTTCGAGTGCTTCGTCGTGTCGGCTCCGTGCGGCGGCCAGTGCCATTTCCACGAAGCCCGCGGCGGGCCAGACCACAGCTCCCGCGACCCGATGGTCCTGTATCCAGGACAGCCGGTCCGCATCCAGGCGGTTCAGCCACGATGCCTCCGGCCCGGCTTGGCGGGCTCCGAGGAGGAGGTGGGCGGCGGCGTCCTCGCCGGGGGTGTCTTCCTGCCACCAGGACGGGTCGCCGTTCCAGTGTCGTTCGCGCTGCCACGCGACCGTCGGCAGGTCGGCCACCGCGCCGGGACGAGGGAAATAGCTGTCCCAGTCCACCGCCGCGCCGGCGGCGAGCACGCGCAGGACGGTCTGTTGCAGCGCGTCCACGGTGGCGAACGTCCGGGAGAGAGTGGGCACGATCACGCCGGGGGTGGGAGCGTCGGCGGTGGCACGTCGCAGATAGGCGGTCAGAGCGGGATGCGGGCCGATCTCGACCAGGACGTCGCAGGCGGCGTCCCCGGTCATCAGGTCGGTGGCGGCCTGGTGGAAGCGGACCGGGCGGCGGACATTGGCCCACCAGTACTCGGCGTCCAAACCCTCCCCCCGCTCGGCACGGCCGGTGACCGTGGAGATCATCGGTATGCGGAGGGGCCCGGGGGCCAGGGACTTCAGTGCGCGGCCCAGCTGGTCACGCACGGGGTCCATGGCCCTCGTGTGGAACGCGTAGTCGAGGCGCAGGTCCCGGAAGAAGACGCCGTCCGCGTCCAGCACGGCGCCGAGAGCCGCGAGGTCCTCCTGCGAGCCCGCGAGGGTGACGTCCTGGTCGGAGTTGATCGCGGCGATATCCACGCGGTCGCTCAGCTGAGCCCGTTCGAGCCGCTCCCTGGCCGCATGTTCACCCAGGCCCACCGCGGCCATGCCTCCGGAACCTGCGGTGGCGGCCTGCGCGCGGCTGCGGGCGGCGATGACGCGGCAGGCTTGGGCCCGGGTGAGGGCACCGGCGCAGTACGCGGCGGCCACTTCCCCGACGCTGTGTCCCAGGACGGCGTGCGGCTCGACGCCCCGGGCGGCCAAGGCGGCGACCAGGCCCGCCTGGACGGCGAACAGCATCGGCTGGGCGACTTCCGTACGGTCCCAACGGGAGGCATCGGGGTGGGCCAGCTCCTCGCGCACCGTCCAACCCAGCAGTGGCTCGAGTTCGTCGCTGAGGGCCTCGACCTCGGTGGTGAACGCACGGTCCCTGCCGAGGAGTTCGGCCCCCATGCCCGCCCACTGCGAGCCGTTCCCGCAGAAGACGAAACCGATCCGGCCGCCGCTCACCCGGCGTTCGGTGGCGGCGTCGGCTGCCCGCCCCTGTGCCGCTCGGGCCAGCACCTCGGCGGCCTGGGCGAGGCCGGTCGCGAAGAAGGCCGTGGCGTGGCGGTGCCGGGTCCTTCGTCGACATGAGGTGACAGCAGCGTCGTACAAGGCCTCGGGCCCCTGCGCGGGATCGGCGGCCATCGTGGTGAAGTGCTCCGCCCAGGACTCCAGGGCGGCGGTCAGCGCCTGGGGCGTATGCGCGGAAACGATGACCGGCAGCGGCCGCGCCGTGGTGCTGCCGACCGGCGCGGCGAAGTCGTTCACCGCGGCGCCGTCGGCGGCATCAGCCGAGGCCGGTGACGCCGATGGCGCGGGCGGTGCGGCCAGGACGGCGTGCGCGTTGGCGCCGCCGATTCCGAAGGAATTGATGCCGACCACGACACGGCTGTCGCCGGGAACGGGACGCGTGGTCAGGACCGGCTGTAGACCGAGGCGGTCGAAGTCGATCTCCGGGTTGGGCGGATCAGCGTGCAGAGTCGGCGGGATGGCACGGGATTTGATCACGACGAGCGACTTGAGGAGTCCCGCCATCCCGGCCGCGGCTTCCAGGTGCCCGAGATTGGATTTGACCGATCCGATCGGTAGCGGCGCGTCGCCGCGCCGGCTGCCGATCACCTCCCCCAGCGCGGCGCACTCGACGGGGTCGCCGACCACAGTGCCCGTGCCGTGCGCCTCGACGTAGGACACCTCACGCGGGTCGATGCCCGCTGTGCCGTACACACGGCGCAGCAGGGCGGCCTGGGTGCGTGGGCTCGGTGCGGACATGCCCACGGTGCGGCCGTCGGAGTTGACCGCGGTGGCCAGGACGACGGCATGCACCCGGTCGCCGTCGGCGAGCGCGGCGGCCAAGGGTTTCAGGACGAGCATCACGGCGCCCTCGGAGCGTACGAAGCCGTCGGCCGCGGCTCCGAAGGGGTGGCAACGGCCCGTCGGCGAGAGCACTCCGGCCTGCGCGTAGCCGACGAAGAGGCCCGGCGACAGCATCAGGTTCACCGCGCCTGCCAGGGCGAGCGGGCTGCGGCCGGTGCGCAGGTGCTCGCATGCCTGGTGCAGGGCGGTCAGGCCGGAGGAACAGGCGGTGTCCACGGCGCTGGACGGGCCGGTCAGATCCAGCTCGTACGAGACGCGGTTGGCCGTGATCGACAGGAACCCGCCGGTCGTGGTGTAGGGATTGCTGGAACGCAGGTGACGCGCCTGGAGGTCGGCGTAGTCATGGGTGGAGACACCGGTGACGACGGCGGTCTCGCTGCCGGCCAGGGCGTCGATGTCGAGGGCGGCGTCGTCGAGGGCCTCGACCGCGCACTCGAGCAGCAGGCGCTGCTGCGGGTCGATGCGGGAGGCTTCCTTCGGCGTGATGCCGAAGTACGAGGTGTCGAAGCCGGTGACCTCCGGTTCGGGCAGGAAACCGCCCGCGGTGGAGTGGAACTTGCCGGGCTTTCCCGGGCGACGGGCTCGGTGGGCACTGATGTCGAAGCGGTCCGCGGGCATGGTGCCGACCAGGTCGCGTCCTTCGTACAGGGCCTGGCCGAGCTGATCCAGGCGGTGGATGCCGCCCGGCAGCCGCAGGCCCACCCCGATCACCGCCACCGCGTCGGCAGGCAGCGAGGCGGGGTCGGAGGCGGTGGACGGGTACGGAGAGGAGGGACGGGGTTCAGCCATGGGGGGCCTCCACATAAGCGGCACAGGCTCGAATTGCGGGGTTGGCGGGGCGGCGGCGCCCAGTGCGGGAGCTGTCAGGCCGAGGGGTCGCTCAGTGGGCCGCCCGGCTTCCGGCCCCATACGGAGACGGCGTGCATCCCGATGTCCGTGAAGTCAGGACGGTCGATCAACGACATCGCCGCATCCAGCTCGCCGGCCAGCGGAGAGCTGTTCCGGGCCTGGAATTCGTGGAGTTGGGCGAACGACAGACGCCAGAACTCGTCCGCGGGACCGCCGTCACCGATCAGCACCGGCTGCACCGCCATACCGCCCAGGTCGAAGCCGGCGTCGGTCACCAGGGCCTGCAGCCGCCGGCCCAGGCGGAGATCACTGCCTTGCGAGGCTTCGAGCGTCTGCTCGGCGACGTGCAGGCCCCGACGCATCACCGGGTGGGGTGAGGCATCGGCGGGCGCCAGGTCGAGATCCTCGACGAGGAGGAGGCCGCCGGGTACCAGCCACTGGGACATGGCGGCCAACACCTGTTCGGGGCAGGACAGATGGCACAGGACCATCCGGGCGTGCACCACCTCGAAGGAACCGGCGGGAAAGCCGTCCTGGGTCACGTCGTGGCTCAGGACGGTGACGCGCTCCTCGGCCGCGAGTTCCGCGAAGAAGCGGGTGTCGATGTCCGTCGCCGTGACGTGACCGCCAGGGCAGATCCGGGCCAGCATCCGGGCCACCGACCCGGCACCTGCCCCGACTTCCAGACAACGGGCCGCAGCGGGCACGCCCGCCCTTCTCAGGGAATGCTCCGTGAACGGATCCCACAGCTTCTCCAGCGCGCGCAGCCGGCCCTGCTCACCGGTCATGTGATGGCTGAATGCCCCGGCGTCGTAGCCGGACGCCGCCTCAGCCGCGGGCCGACGACTGGTCATGGGATCAAGCGGGGTCAACGATGGGCCTCCCTCGGTTGCGTACCGGGTGTGCCGATCGCCGCCACCCGTCGATGGCCGGAACAGCAGGCTCGGCTCCCAGCGGACTGCCCCTCCCGTGGCCACGGCACGGTGCCTGTGCGTGATCGACGCATGCTCGGCCGCCTGCCGGGCCTCGCGGTCCTCGGCATCGAACTGGTCCAGCCGACCGTCACACAGGTGGAGCTTCGCGCGGCGCCTGGTCCGGGCCGCACTCCGCAGTAGATCACCGTCGGCTCCCATGATCAACCCGGCCCGGAGACAACCCGAACAGGAGGTGTTGCGTCCGTGCCTCAGCTGGTCGTCCCGAGACCTCCCGGACGAGCCCGGCGGCAGCCCGCCGCGCCGACGTCGGTCCGCCGCCCGTCAGAGGCCGTCGGAAGCGGAGGGCTTCGCGGGGGGCACGGGCCTGGTCGGTGAGGTCACGTCGGCTGATCCGGGCTTTGGGAAGAAGCGGCCGAACCCATGGACGGTGCCGGGGACTTGCACGAGTTCGGTGGTGACACCCGCGGCGGGGCGGGCGTGCGATGCGGTGACGGCCCCCGCCGCGCCGGAGGCGATCTCCGCCATGGTGACATGGGTGGTCGGCAGTGCTGGCCGGCCAGGTCCAGCGTGCGTCGGCCGGAAAGCGGGATGTCCGTGGCCGGACTGCCGTCCACCCTGGGGCAGGCCAGGGCCTGGAGAGCAGGTGCGGGCCCGCCCGGACCCGGGCGCGCAGGACGGCAAAGGCGGCGATGTTCCCCTCGTCGCTGCCACCGGCCACCGCGAAGCGCGGGAGCACCGCCGAGTCCGCCAAGGTCCGCGGCGATCCAGGTCAGAGCGTGGTCGGCGCGGCCGGGCAGGGCGTTCGGGGACGAGCCGCCGGTCGACGGGGCCAACGGCCCGGCTATCGCGGTCAGGGCGCAGGGAGCGGACCTCTCCGGCCTCGGGGGATCCCTGACTGAGGGCGCCGCCGTGCGCCGGGGCGGTCCGTGGGCACCGGCGTTCCGGCGCCCTGAGGAGCCGCCCACGGCGCTGCCCGCTGCGTGGGCGCACGTTCGTGGCCGCGGCCCTAGGCGCCGCGCACGACGACCGCGTACTCGCCGACACCCAGGAGGTGGTCTCCTGAGATGTCTCCGAGGGCCGTGTACAGCGTGTGGACACGCCCGGTGGCGGTGTCGAAGGCGATGTCCTTGACGGTGCCGTGCGCGGTGCCGTGTTCCGTCAGGACGCGCTTGCCCAGGATCTCGTGATGGGCGGGAAATTCGTGCGGACCGACACCGGCGGAGGCGACGGAGCGTACGACGACGGCGTCCTGCCCCACTCCTTCGATCAGCTCCCATGCGATCGTTGCCGCGTGTTTCGGAGCTCCGGACAGACGGACGCAGACGACGCTTCTCGTGCGCGGGTCGATGGTCAGGTCCTCCACGCGGCCGAGTTGCTCGGCCTCCTCGGTCGTGATCACCGGCAGGCCACGGGTCTGGCTCAACAGCCTCATGAGGGAGCCTCTTCGTCGGTCGTGGGCGTGAGGTGGGTCGGCGGCGCGGTGTACCGGCGGAATGCCTCGACCTGGGCACCGAAGCTCGGCAGGTCGTCCGCGATGAAGTGGTGGGCCTGTGCCGGGATGACCATGGCCCGTCCGGAGACGGCGAGCGCCTCCCCGCGCGGGATGAACGCCCTGCGTTTCCCCTGGTCGGTGGTCTCCTTCAGGGCGATCTCGAAGCCGATCACCCGACCGCTGGCGCCGGCCTCGATCACGATGTCCAGGACCGTGCCCGTTTCGGTTCCCTGGTCCGTGAGGACCGGTGCGCCGAGGACCTGCCCGTGCTCGGCCTGATGGGCCGACAGCACCGCCTTCCGCTCCGTCAGGACCGCCGTACCGGGAATCATCACGGCGGACGGTCCGATGGCGTGCACTCCGGAGAGCGGCAGGCTCACTTTGAGCGGACCGGCGAGCAGGCCGCGCCCGCTCAGGGTGAAGCCGGTGATCCGGCCGGCCCCGAAGTCGAAGACGGTGTCCTTGACTTGAGCGACCGCCTCGCCGTCCAGGGTCACGACCACCCTCTTGGTCAGTTCCGAGGCGAGCAGGGGGGTGATCACCGCGATTCCCTCCCGCCCGGCCGGCGACCGGAACGCATGGCGATCACCGTTCCGCTACGGCGTCTGGCCTGGACCACCAGTGCCGCGGCGGCGAGCAACACTGCTACCGCGATGAAGAGAACAATCCAGCCGGCCCATTCCATCGCCGACCTCCTTCTGCCGTCTCCGCCCGGGTCGTCGCCCCTGTGGCGCTCCCCTGGCTTCCGGCTTCCCGGCACAGGTGGGTTGCACTCCTTCCACCGTGGCCGCGCCGCGCCGGATTTCCCCGGCCCGGCGTCCGGGCCGCGTCCAGGGCCGGACGCAGTCCGGTGGGTCAGTCGTCCTGGTGGCCCCGCAGCACGAGCATGGCACGGGCCTCGACCTCGACCTCGCTGCCGCCCTTGATCAGCGGACGGTACTCGGTGTAGGGGATGGCCGTGTCCACCTCTACCGCCCACCACCGTCCCGTCTCCTCGGGAAGGGTGAAGGTGAGGGGCTCGCTGTGGGCGTTGAAGAGCAGGAGGAAGGAGTCGTCCGCCACCCGCAGGCCGCGCAGGTCCGGTTCCGTGATGGCCATCCCGTTGAGGTGGACCATCAGGGACCTGGCGAAGCCGGTGTCCCAGTCGGTGTCGTTCATCTCGCGCCCGGCGGGGGTGAACCAGGTGATGTCCCTGCCTTCGGTATTTCCCCCTTGAGCCACCCGGCCCTTGAAGAACCGTCGCCTGCGGAAGACCGGGTGATCGCGGCGCAGAGTGATCAGCCTGCGCGTGAAGTCGAGCAGTTCGCTGCCGTCGCTGACGTTCTGCCAGTCGATCCAGGCCAGTTCCCCGTCCTGGCAGTAGGCGTTGTTGTTGCCGTGCTGGGTGCGGCCGAGTTCGTCACCGTGCGACAGCATCGGCACGCCCTGGGAGAGCAGCAGGGTGGCGAGGAGGTTGCGCTGCTGTCGGGCGCGTAGGGCGAGGACGTCGCGATCCCGGGTGTCGCCCTCCACTCCGCAGTTCCAGGAGCGGTTGTGGTTCTCGCCGTCCCGGTTTCCCTCGCCGTTGGCCTCATTGTGCTTGCCGTCGTACGAGACCAGGTCGCGCAGGGTGAATCCGTCGTGCGCGGTGACGAAGTTGACCGATGCGTAGGGGCGGCGGCCGTCGCTCTGGTAGAGGTCCGAGGAACCGGTGAGGCGGGAGGCGAACTCCCCCAGAGTGCCGCCCTCGCCGCGCCAGAAGTCGCGTACGGTGTCGCGGTACTTGCCGTTCCACTCGGTCCACAGCGGGGGGAAATTGCCCACCTGGTAGCCGCCGTCGCCGACGTCCCACGGCTCGGCGATGAGCTTGACCTGGGAGATGACCGGATCCTGCTGGACGAGGTCGAAGAACGACGACAGCCGGTCGACCTCGTGGAACTGGCGTGCCAGGGTGGCCGCGAGGTCGAACCGGAAGCCGTCGACGTGCATCTCGGTCACCCAGTAGCGCAGTGAGTCCATGATCAGCTGAAGGGTGTGCGGGTGGTTCATCCGCAGGCTGTTGCCGGTGCCGGTGGTGTCCCAGTAGAAGCGCGGGTCCTGCTCGGACAGGCGGTAGTACGCCGCGTTGTCCAAACCCCTGAACGACAGCACCGGGCCGAGGTGGTTTCCCTCCGCGGTGTGGTTGTAGACGACGTCGAGGATCACCTCGATGCCCGCCTCGTGCAGGGACTTGACCATCGAGCGGAACTCCTGCACCTGCTCGCCCCGCTGCCCCGAGGAACAGTAGGCGTTGTGCGGCGCGAAGAATCCGATGGTGTTGTAGCCCCAGTAGTTCGACAGCCCCTTCTGTACGAGGACGTGGTCCTGCACGAACTGATGCACCGGCATCAGTTCCACCGCGCTGACACCGAGCTTGACGAAGTATTCGACCATGGCCGGGTGTGCGAGCGCGGCGTAGGTGCCGCGTATGGCCTCCGGGATCGCGGGATGGGTCTGCGTCATACCCTTGACGTGGGCCTCGTAGATGACCGTCTCGTGGTACGGGGTCCGCGGCGGATGGTCGCTGCCCCAGTCGAAGTAGGGGTTCACCACCACCGACTTCGCGGTGTAGGGCGCGGAGTCCAGGTCGTTCTGCCGCTCGACGTCCCCGAAGCGGTAGGGGAAGAGGGCCTCGTCCCAATGGATCTCGCCCTCGATCGCCTTGGCGTAGGGGTCGAGCAGCAACTTGTTCGGGTTGCAGCGCTCGCCCCGCTCCGGACGACAGGGACCGTGCACCCGGAACCCGTAGCGTCGCCCGGGCCCGACGTCAGGCAGGTGGATGTGGTGGACAAAGCCGTCCACCTCTCTCAGTGGGACGCGCTCTTCCGTTCCGTCTTCGTCGAAGAGACACAGCTCCACGAGCTGCGCGACTTCGGAGAACACGGCGAAGTTCGTCCCGGCGCCGTCGAAGGTGGCTCCCAGCGGCGACATCCGGCCCGGCCGCGGACCTATCTTCGTGCTCTCTTGCCAGATACGCATGACCACGTCCCTCCCCAGCAGGGATGGCGAGAAGCCCTTGCCCGTCGTTCTTCTGTGCCCGGACCGCTCGCAGCCATGCCCCCGGTGCCCACTCAGGCCGGCTCGGCCCGTCGGACAGGAAGGCGACTTTCGCCTCCGTCCCGGGCGTTCGGCCTCTACGACGAACGCCTCGGTGGACGTCTCCAACGGCCCCCACCGCGATCTGGGCCTTCCAGCAGGCGGCTGTCTTTCGCCGCTTGGCCCTTCGGGCTCCGCCGTGTCAGCGCGCGCGACGGAGGCGGATGGGGCCACGAGCCGTGGCCGGCTCGACAGGGCGGCCGGACTGCGTGATCTCCACCTGGCCGGCATCGACCAGTCGCCGTGCGGCGCGGCGGACCGGTTCCATGAGCGCGCGCCAGCCGTCGTCATCCCCTCCGTAGGCCGCCCGTGCGACCTCGGCGGGGCAGATCGTCGCAGTCGGACCGCGGCGATCCAGCAGTTCCAGGATCGTTCGCTCCACGCGCCGATCCGCTTCCCGATCGCTGTGCGCCATCCTCTCAGCATCCCACTGGCACGGCCGGGACGGGCGTTCGGCTCCGGTCCGCTCGGGTGGCAGGGTCATGGCCGGCCCGCGGGTGGGGTGGCGGTGAGGACGAGGGCCGCCTGGTCATCGTGTACGCCGTGCGGGCCGGTGAAGGCGTGGACGGCGCCGGTGAGTGTATCGATGGTCTGCTGCGCGGTGAGCGGGGACGAGGCGTGACCGAGGGCCTGGGTGAGGCGTTCCTCGCCGAATTGTTCCCGGTCGTGATTGCGGGCCTCGGTGATGCCGTCGGTGTACAGCAGGAGGCTTTCGGTCGGTTCGAGGTGCAGGTGACAGGTGGTGAGGTAGGCCTCGTCGCTGATGCCGATGAGTCCGCCGGGGCAGTCGAGGGGGTGCACCGCGCCGCGCTGGTCGAGGTGGAGGGGCAGGGTGTGGCCGGCTCGGACCAGGGTAAGGTCGAGGCCACCGGTCGAGGCGGGGGTGAAGTGGCCGTAGACGAGGGTGACGAAACCGGTGCCGTGGCTGTGGGGCCGTTGCAGGAGCGCCTTGTTGACGGCTCGGACGACTGCTTCGGGCCCGGGCAGGAGCGGGGCCACGGCGCGAGCGGTGTGGCGAACCAGGGCGGTGGTGGTGGCGGCTGTGGCGCCGCGTCCGCAGACGTCGCCGAGCATGAACGCCCAGCTGCCGTCGTCGAGGGGGAAGAGGTCGTAGAAGTCGCCGCCGATGTCCAGTCCCTCGCCGGCGGGGTGGTAGTAGGCGGCGGCCTGGGCGCCGGGCAGGGCCGGGATCTCGGGCAGGAGGAGCCCCGCTTGCAGATCGCGCGTGAGCGCGGCGCGCTGGGCGTACTGGCGTGCGTTGAGCACCGCTGAGGCGGCGCGCTGGGTGAGTTCCTCGGCGAGGGCGATGGTGTGGCCGTCGAAGGTGTGCTCTGCGGTGGACAGCAGGGTCAGGGCGCCGAAGGCGTGGCCCCGGTCGAGGAGCGGGACGCAGAGGTAGCCGGTGACGCCGAGGTCCTGCCAGGGCCCGGGACCGGTGGGGGTGCGACGGGCGACCTCGCTCAGGCCCGAGGCCAGGACGCGTGCGACGGCGTCGTCGGCGTCGGCGTGGACGGGGGTGTGGGAGGCGAGAAGGTCCTGCTGGGCCTGGGTGGGGGCGGCGGTGGCGATGCGGTGCACCCTGCCGCGGTCGACGATGTCGACCGCGGCCAGCGGGGCCAGCACCGGGATGCAGGAGGTGGCCAGGCGCCGCAGGGTCTGTACCTGGTCAAGCCCGGAGGTGAGGGCGGTACTGGCGTTGAGGAGGAAGGCCAGGTCGGCGCGGGCTGCCCGCTCCTTCCTCTCGGCGGCTCGGCGGGCTTCGTCGGCTTGGTGGCGTTCGATGGCCAGGGCGGCGGTGTCGGCGAACACACGGGCCAGTGCGAGATCGGACTCCTGGGGGACCCGCGGGGTGCGGTGGTACATGGCAAAGGTGCCCAGCAGGGAAGCGTCCCTGGCCAGGATGGGCGTGGACCAGCAGGCCGCCAGCCTCGCGGCCCGGGCGAGGTGCCGGAAGTCGTCCCAGAACGGATCGGTGCTGATGTCGGAGACGATGACCGGCCGGCGCCGGTGGGCCGCGGTACCGCAGGAGCCGGCACCCTCGCCGGTGGCGATGCCGTCGATGGCCTGGTTGTAGAAATCGGGCAGGCTCGGGGCCGCGCCGTGCCGCAGATGCTTGCCGTCGGCGTCGGCGAGCAGCACGGAGACCAGGACGTCTTCCGGCGCCAGGTCCTCGATCGCGCGAGCCATGCCCTCCAGCACCTCGGACAGGGGCGCCTGGCGAGCGATCTGCTCCAGCAGGACGCGGTGCTCGGCCGTGAGCCGCTGGGCATGTTTGACCTGGGTGGTCTCCACCCCGATGACCCGTACACCGGTGACGTTGCCGCCCCTGTCCGTCCGCGGCTCGTACGTGAAGTCGAAGAACGCCTCCCGCGCCGCGGAGCCGGTCCCGATCATCACGCGGGCATCGCGTCCGACGTACCGTTCGCCGGTGCGGTAGACCTGGTCCAGCAAGGTGATGAAGCCCTGCTCGGCCAGCTCCGGTATCAACTGGCCCAGCGGCACTCCCACGCGAATCCGCTCCTCGCCGCCGATCGCGGCGAAGAACGCCTCGTTGGCGACCTCCACCATATGGGCGGGCCCGGCCAGGGACGCGAACGCCGCGGTCGACCGGCCGAACAAGGCCCTGAAGTCCTCGTCTCCCTCGGGGCCGCCTCGCCTGTTCACGGCCTCGACGGGCTGCTGCTGCGGAACGCGGGTCATCTCTGCCTCTTGTTGCTCGCCGCACGTACGGCGGACGATCCGTGGTCACCGGCCACTGTGGCCGACGCGTCGGCCACAGTGGCGTACAGGCCTTTGAACTGGTCCAGGCCGGTCACATAACTCCAGGGCCGGACAGTCGAGGACCACTGGGGCAGGCAGCTGTGGCTCGGCAAGCACCGCGTCCGCCGCCTCCTACAGCTGCGCGGCACTGGCGTGATCCAGTTCACCGCGCGGAGCGAGCACGCGCTCCCACCCGCCTGGTCCCACATCCACCGGGCGGAGTGACGCGGTCGCTGCCCCGGGGTTGGCTCACGGTCCCGCGCGGATGTGAATATGGCGCCATGCATACGGCTCCCGGGAGAAAAGTGCACGTCATCCCTCAGCAAGAAGTCTTCATGATCGTGGCTCGCGATGGCACCGACCACGAGCGCGGTGACGAGTTCGAGGCCGTCCGGAGGCGGCCGGCCGGGCGGCACCGCCGGTCAGGGCGACCTGTCCCGGGTGAGCCTCGCCAACAGCACTGAGCAGCGCACGCGCACACTTCCGGATCGCAGGCGCCTGCCCCTCGCCCACCATTCGACGGCCCACTCCCATGACAAAGCCAACCGCGGGTATACGCGACAACGCGAACGGTCAAGACGCGAAGACAGACTCCGGGATCACTTTTATGGTCACCCCGCTCAGCCGGCACACGGCACGCGAACAAGGACTTCCTTTGCCCCAGCAATACAGCATGGCGTGGGACGCGACACACCCGTCGATCGCCGATGCCCGACACGCCGTGCGCGTATTGCTCGACGAGGCAGGCCACCAGCCCGACCAGCGACCGAGCCAGGACGCCCAGCTCGTGGTGAGTGAGCTGGTCACCAACGCGATCCGGCACGCTCCCGGCCCCGGCGCCCTGACACTGGAGCTGACGCCCGATGCCACCCTGCTGCGGATCACCGTCCGCGACAGCTCCTCCAGCCCGCCCGTGTTCCCCACTCCGGATCCAGGCCGGCCCGGCGGCCACGGCCTTCGCCTGGTCACGCTGCTGTGCGAGGGGCTCCATCACACCACCCTGACGACCGGCAAGCAGGTCGTCGCCCACTTCCGCCTGCGGTGAGTACGGCCGAGGAGGTCAGCCGGTGGTGAGCATGCCCTCGCGCAGCCGGGCCAGGCAGCGGGAGAGCAGCCGGGAGACGTGCATCTGGGAGACGCCCAGGCGTTCGCCGATCTCCGCCTGGGTGAGCTCCTCCACGAACCGCATGTGGATGATCCGCCGGTCCCGCTCGTCCAGTCCGGCGATCAGCGGCGCCAGCGCGTGGAAGTCCTCCACCAGCTCCAGCGCGGTGTCCTCCGCGCCGATGAAGTCCCGCAGCACGGACTCGCCGTCCTCGCCGCCGTTGAGGGTGGCGTCCAGGGAGGAGGAGCTGTAGCCGTTCGAGGCCAGCCGGGCCTCCCGCACCTCGTCCTCGGGCAGGCTCATCAGCTCCGACAGCTCCTTGACCGTCGGCTCGCGGTCCAGCCGTCCGCGCAGCTCCTCCGTCGCCCGGGCGAGCTGCACCCGGGCCTCCTGAAGGCGCCGGGGCACGTGCACGGCCCAGGTGGTGTCGCGGAAGAACCGCTTGATCTCGCCGACGATGTAGGGGATGGCGAAGGAGGTGAACTCCGCCTCGCGGGACAGCTCGAACCGGTCGATCGCCTTGATCAGGCCGATCATGCCGACCTGGACGATGTCCTCCATCTCCTCCGGTCCCCGGCTGCGGAACCGGCCGGCCGCGTAGCGGACCAGGGACATGTTCATCTCGATCAGCGTGTTGCGGGCGTAGCTGTATTCGGGTGTGCCCTCCTCCAGCGTCGCCAGCTGCCCGAAGAAGAGCCGGGACAGGTCACGGGCGTCCTTGGGCGCCACCTTGGAGGGCTCGGCTACTCGCGGTAGCTCTGCACTCCGCGTATGTGTGGCCAGCGTCTTCACGAGCAACATGTCCCCTCCCAAGGTCGAGTCAGCGCAGCCGACCGTCGGACCAGCTGCCGGAGCGCCGGTTACCCCGTCATTTTGCCTTCATGCCTGTGTTTCCGCAGATGGGGGGGGTCGGGCAGGTCCCGACCTGGACCCGCCCACGATGAAGACCCGCGCGCGACGCGGCGTGGCCCCGTGTGCGAGGTCTCGTGCTCACTCACGGGGCCGCTCAGCAGCTGTCCGGGGCCGACCGAGATTCCGGAGGCAGGCTGGGACTGTCAAAGGCGGCAGGGTCGAGATCCACGGCCAAGAGCAACAGTCGCAGCGGCTGCTGACGCAGGCCCGTCACGGTCGTCCGGCGGCTCCGGCCGCGGGCCTGAGCGTGGGCGAAAAGGAAGTGTAGGCCGGTGACATCCATGAAGGGCGCCTCGTTCAGGTCCCACAGCAGGTCGGCCACGTCTGCGGGTAGCGCGTCGGCGGCCGCGCGCAGGACGGGCACCGTGTCGAAATCGACGTCGCCGCGCCACGCGATGCGAGCCGACGTGCCGTCGAGGGTTGTGGTGATGGACATACTGGGCGCGCCCCCTTCCGGGGGTTGATGAGCCCAAAGACGAGCGCCCCCGAAACGAACAGGGGGTCCACGACGATGGCAGGGGCCCGGTGCCCGGGATGGGGGCAACGCCCGGCTCCCCGAAAGACCAGCGCTTGCAGCAGGCCGGTCGGTCTCGTTTGTCCTCCCACCGTCGCACACCTTCCCGGCACAAAGTAAGCACCGAGGGGAAGGGACCCGGCCTCTGGCGCAATTCGGCTCCCCCACAGCCACGGTCAGGCGCTGGGTCGACCAGCGTGTGCACGTCGTCGCGAAGGCCCCTGCGGCGAGCTCCTCGGCCGCCCGCGGGCACGGCCCGAACCGGCCGCCGACCGCCGTGGGTTGACGAGCGGGTGCCGGGGCGGCCTGGCCGACAAGCTTCAGCGGGTGCGCGCGCACGTCGCCGAGCGGATCCCGTGCCCCTCACCGCTTCCTGGCACACCCGTTTCCGGCCGACACCCGCACATGCCTGTGGGGCCCGGCCGATGGTACGGCCGGGCCCCACAGGGCGGATGCGTGCTCCCCGGTCAGGTCACCATCGGTACCAGCGGCCGCGGCCGCCACCGGCATTCGTGGAGCGCACGAGGAATCCGAGCAGCCACACCACCAGGACGACCAGAGCCACCCACCAGAGAATCTTGAGGGCGAACCCGGCGCCGAAAAGGATGAGCGCGAGAAGCAGCACGAGCAAAAGGGGAACCATATTTATCAACCTCCTGACCCGCCGTGTGCCCCTGTTCGTCGAGGACATTCCTTTTCTTCGCCTTGTTTACCGTGAGTGGGCCGGGGCACGAGGTGGTCACCACAACAGCGGACGACGACTTCCAGGAGGCTGTCCTTCATGAGTGCCAGCGAGAAGGCCAAGGCGACGAGCGAGCAGGTCAAGGGCAAGTCCAAGGAGGCCCTGGGCAGCGCCCTCGGCAACGACCGGATGGCCGCCGAGGGGCAGGCCGAAAAGAGCACCGGCGACGCCCGCGCGGCCAAGGAGAAGACGAAGGACGCCTTCAAGCACTGACGCTTCCACCCTTCAATACCCCAGAATTCAGGGGGCCTTCCTACCGACGGAAGGCCCCCTGAATTCTTTGGTTTGAGGTGAGGAATCCGAAGGGGACGCACGCCGCGGCGGAGAACGAACACGGCACGTCCGTCGGAAGGGCGGCGGCGCGGGCGGCCCCGCGACCGGCTCACCGTCGCGCCACGGGGACCGCCCGCCCTGCCCCGACCCTCATCACATCACTGCATCCATATGGGATGAATAGGTCATATGGGAACTGGATACTCCGACAGGCAACCCGTAACCCGAAGAACGGAGCGCGCCCCATGGTGATCAAGAAGATGCACGACCTGGGCATCCGCAGCGAGCACGCCTACATCGCCGGCCTGGCCTCGGTCGGTCTGAGCTTCGTCTCCTGGTTCGCGAGCCTGCAAGCCGAGAAGGCCGGCGTCGAGCGCGCCGACCGATGGGGAATCTTCGTCGGCGAATGGGCACCGACGTTCATCGGCCTCGGCCTCGCACTCTCCCACTACGAACAGCAGGAAGGCACCCTCAACGGCTCCCTGCACTCGGTGAAAGAGACCGGCTGACAACGTTCTGCCCGGAGCTTCGAGAGAGGTCCGTGCGCAGTCCGCTCACCGTGGACCTGGAAGGCTTTCCCAGGGGGAAACGCCTCGTCGACGGGTCCGGCGGCCCCTTCTCCGGAGCCGCCCGACCTCGACATCTCGGCGTCGGCCCCTGCCCGCTCGGACAGGGGCCGCGCCGCACCGTCGAGCCGGTCTCGCCAGGCGGTTCCTGGCGGCGTATCAGCCGACGAGGTTGCGCCGTGCGAGACGAATCGGGGAAGCAGCTTCGTGCGGCTACTCCACCGTCCACCCGATGTGGCCGATGCCGGTGGAGTAGATGGCGCAGTGCCCCACCGACTCCTCGGTGCCACCCGGCTGCGCCGTCACCGAGTTGCCCTGGACGTCCGGCGCCCAGCCGCAGACGATGTCGGCGTGGAAGGTGGTCGGGCCGTTGGTGTTGTTGGTGCAGTCCACCCCGCCGGTCAGCGGGTCGTTGTTGTGGATCCAGGTGGTGCAGTCCAGACCGGAGCGGATGTCCGCACGTGCCGGGACGGCCGACGCGGGCAGTACCGTACCTAGCCCGATCAGGGCGGCTGCGACGGCCACGGCGGTGATGGCGCGAATCCTCAATTCTGCTCCCGGAGAGTTGACCTGACGGTTCCACTCCAAGCCTTACCCAGGAGAACCTGCGCGTATCGGACCATTCGAGTGACCCGAACCGAGACGTGTCCGCAGCCGCGCCGCACGTCTGCCCCGCCGACTGCCGGGACAGGTCAGTGGTACGACGTACACGGGCCGTCGGTCGGCGCGCGCAGCCTCACGACCGGGCCATGGCGCGGCGGCGCAGTTCCTTCTTGTCGGGCTTGCCCACGTCGGTGAGGGGCAGTTCGGCGGGGAAGGTGATGCCGGCCGGCTCGTACATCGCCCCGCGTTCGGCGCGTACGAAGGCACGCAGTTCGTCCGCGTCGAGGGTGGCGCCGGGGGCGAGCAGTACGGCGGCGTGGACGCGTTCCGTGCGGTCCTCGTCACGGACACCGAAGACGGCGCTCTGCTCGACCTGCGGGTGGCTGTTGAGCAGGTCCTCCAGTTCGGTGGTGTACACATGGCCGCCGACCACCACGATCATGTCCTTCAGCCGGTCGACGACGGTCAAGTAGCCGTCGGCATCCCGGAATCCGATGTCGCCGGTGTGCAGCCAGCCGTCCCGGAGGATCTCCGCGGTGAGCCGCGGTTGCTTCCAGTAGCCCTCCATGACCATGTCCGAGCGCACCACGATCTCGCCGTGTTCACCGTCGGGGAGCACGTTGCCGTCCTCGTCCCGGATCTCGACCTCGACGCCGTCCAGGATCCTTCCGGCGCTGCGCAGCCGCTCGGGGTGGGTGTGATCGTCCGCGGACAGGATGCTGACCAGGCCCGCCTCGTTCTGCCCGTACCCCTGGACCAGTACGGGGCCGAGCCGGCGTACCGCGTCGGTCAGTCGTGCCGGGGATGCCTGGCAGCCGCCGTAGAGGACCTGGCGCAGTGTGGAGGTGTCGGTGTGCTCCATGCGCGGGTGGTCGAGCAACTGGTAGAGCAGGGGCGGCAGTAGCCACAGGTGGGTGATGCGCTCGCGCTCGATGGTTTCGAGCACCTGTCCCGGCTCGAAGTCGTCGAGCAGGACCACGGCGCCGCCGTATTCCAGCACGGCGTCCATGAGCATGCCGGCGACGTGGGCCATGGTGGTGGCGACGAGCTGGCGGTGCGTCAGGGCGGCGGTCTCGTCGAGCGGGCGCGCGGAGCGCTGCGCGTGCACCTGCTGGTAGGTGGTGCAGATGCCCTTCGGGTGGCCGGTGGTGCCGCCCGTGTGCCGGATGGCGCAGATGTCGTCCGGTTGCGCCTGGCTCGCGAAGGGCTCGTCGGGCTGGGTGGCGCTGAGCGCCAGCAGGTCCTCGCCCGTCTCGGTCGGGCCGAGCACCAGTACCGACTTGACCGGTACCGACTCGGTGATGTCGGCGGCCCGGTCGGTCATCCGTGGATCGACGACAAGGGCGCGGCTCTCCACGTCGCGGACGATCGCGGCCTGTACGTCGGCGGCGAGCTTGCTGTACAGGTGGTTGACGCGGGCGCCGATCAGATTGGCCGCATATCGCACGGCCAGGGCCTCCGGCAGATTGCCGCTGAGCAGAGTCACCGTCTGGCCGCGCTCGATGCCCTGGGCCTGCATGGCCCACGCCATCCGGTGTACCAGAGTACGGAACTCGCCTGCGGTGACCCGCTGTTCGCCGTGTACCAGCGCCTCGCGGTCCGGGTTCTCCCGCAGGGCGTCGAGGATGTGCTCCACATGGTTGCGGAAGCGTGGGGCGACATCGGACATGTGTGATCCTCCTGAGCCGGAACGCAGGGGTGCGCGGGCCGACCTGATGGTTGTTCAGCTGTGGGGGGTGGCCAGGAGGCGTGCGCCTCATGACCTCGGTCGCGTGGGCGTCTCTCCACGCGGGATGGCGGCACCCGCAACAAAGGTTGCCTGGGCCAACCATGTGACGACTCTAGGGCGTTACGCCGATCAGTACGAAATTCGGGTCGCCGATCGGCGCGACAATCGGCCACTGCCTCGCGCGTGCCACATAGAGCCTGGTCAGGGGCGGTTTTCGGTCACCTCGCGGGCACGGGCGGGTGTCGGCCATGGCGGTCGACAGCGGCAAAGCGGTGAGCCGTATGGCGCGCCTATGGAATCGTTGATCGCCGCAGTCCGCGAACAGGACGAAGCCGCCCGTTTTCTCGTCTGGCCGGGTGACTTCGACCTGGACCGGGGCGACCATGCCGGGGAAGGCCACCTTGCCTCGGGCGCCGCGCTTGAGAGATTCGCCGACGACGGCGCCGGGGGCACGTACTTCTTCTGCGGCGAAGGCGGCGAGGAGCGTCCGATCCTTCATGCCGACTCCGAAGGAGGTGCGGCTCTGGTCGCGGTCGGCCTGCCCGAGCTCTTGCGGCTGCTGCTGGTCGCCCCGTGGTGGCGCGACTGCCGAACGTTCACGGAAGAGGAGAGTCGTGAGCTCGCGGCCGAGTATCTGGAGGACATGCCGGACCTCGAAGCCCGAAGAGACCGTGCCGCCGCAGCCCTTGGCCTCGATCTGCCGGACCAGGCGGAGGTTCTGGCCCGCTTGCGCGAGGTGGCTGTCGGAGTGGGAGAGAGCTTCGTCCTCGCCTTTCCACCCGAGGACCAGGCGTACGCGCCGCTCGTCAAGAATTGAGACATCCGCGACTCATCGCCGTCCATTCGACCGGCTCCGGCGTGATGGAGGAGCGCGGGGTGTGTCTCTCAGAGTGTCTCCTGGAGCCAGTCGAAGACCACCTCGCAGTGGAGTTGGGGAGCCATCGGTGAGCAGTGCAGTTGGGCACCCTCGGCGGCGGTGAGTTTCACGTAGTCCTTGGGGGAGGTCAGCTTGTCGTACAGCTCGCGGGGCTGGCCGGGATAGAACTGCTCGCCCTCGTAGTCGAGCACCAGCATCGGAGTCCTGATCCTGCTCACCACGTCCGTGATGGTGAGCGCCTGGACGGCTCGGGCCGGTGTGTAGAAGTCCGTGAAGATCTTCCCCTGCCGGGCGGCGAGCATCGCCGGGACGGAGAACGGCTCGAAGCGCTTCTTCATCGTCGCCGCGTCGGCCTCGGGCAGGTTCGGGACGACCTCCTTGTTCCAGATCTCGTTGGTCTCCGCCTTGCCCGGCCGCAGGATCTGCCGGATCTCCGGGGGAAAGCCCCGCCAGGGTTCCACGCAGCCGGGCATCGCGGCGGCGGCGGCGAGCCGGGGCTCGAACGCGGCCGCCCGGGGCACCAGGTCTCCGGCCATGCTCAGCCCGGTGAGCGCGATCTTCCGGGTGTCCACGTCCTGCCGCCGGGACAGCCAGTCGATCAGCGGGGCGACGACCTTCTCCCAGGTGGGCGTGAACGTCACCTGGTCGACGAACAGCAGCTGTCCTTGTCCGGGACCGTCGTGGACGAGCGCGTTCCAGCCCCGGTTCAGCGCCGCGGGCACCCCGTACGTCCACATGTCGACGTTCTGCCCGTCGCTGCCGTTGGTGAGGATGACCGTGGGCCGCCGGTCCCCGGACCCGTCGGGCCGGAAGAACCACACCGGCAGTGGAGTGTTCCCGTACGGGACGCGGTCCGTCACCGGTGGCGGTTCGCACAGCGAGCAGAATCTGTCCCAGGCGGCGCGTCCCGCCCTGTAGAGCCGCTCCTCGTCGCCGGGGGTGTCGGAGCCGAGGACGAAGAAGAGCGCCTGGCCGTAGTACTGCGCCGCGCGCAGGGCCCGGAAGCGCGTGGTCCGGCCGTCCGGTTCGCCGCCCGCGGGCGCCGCCATGAGCCGGTCGCCCAGCCGGCTGAAGGTCGTGACGTACGACTGTGCGCTCAGGCCCGCCTTGTTGATCGCGTTGACGGCGGTGAGCACCTCTCCGACCTCGGCGGCGCCCGCGCCGGACGCGCCGAGGGCGAGGAGCCCGTTGAAGTTGTACGACGGGTCGTCGAAGAGCGTCATCGCTCCGGGCGTCAGATCCGCGCCCTGCGTGGTGGCGGGGGCCGACGGGCCCCCCTGCCGGTCCGAGGCGGGCACCAGACGACTGCACCCCGTGGCGAGGACGGCTCCGGCGCCGGCGGTCAGGAGGCTTCGCCTTGCGGTGCCGGTTGCCGGGGTGTTCGTTTCATGCGTCACACCGGCCGACAGTAGGAGCATCCGCGCCGGTGCCCGCCGCGCCGCACCCGGGGGTTCCCTCCACGGATGCCGACCGCCCCACGATCGGCCCAGCTGCGAGGACCGGAGTCGTCCCGATGCTCCGTCATCAGTTCCGCGCCGCAGCGCGTTCAGGCGCAGGCTTCGGCGTGAGATGGGAAGTACCGGGCCGGACGCGGTCCGGGGGTCACAACCGCCGCGTGAGAAGGTGGGCCGACCATGGATCTGAGGGGGAACAGAACTGTGCGCGCACACCATGTCGCGGTGGCCGCGGCCATCATGGCGGTCCTTGCCACCTCGGCCTGTTCGGTCGGCTCGTCGGTACGCCCGCCGGCCGCCTCGGTGCCGCCGCGGGATCGGCTGCGTGACGGCCTGCTGACCCAGGACCGGCTTCCGCATGGCCTCAAGCTGATGACGGAACAGATCGACTCGACGACGACCGGCGCCCCGCACACCCTCTCCACCGTTCCGCTCGCGTCGATGCCGTGCTCTCAACTTGCGGTCGCGTCCTTCATGACGGCGCATGCCCACCCCGCCAAGGACGTGGCGGTCGCCGTGGAGCAGGAGCACCTCGTCGGTGACGACTACGGCTGGTTCGGTCAGGGGTCCCTCGACCGGTACGCACCCGGCCGGGCGGCCGCGGTCATGGCCGCCGTCCGCGGTGTCGCACGGCGCTGCACCGCCTACACCGACACGCTCTTCGACGGCAGCCGCACGCACAACACCGTGTCCGTGACGCGTGCCGATGCGAGGGCGGACGACAGCCTGGTGCTTCGGGTCGCGTCGACCTTCTCCGGTGATACGGACCCGTTCATCACCGAGACGGGGTTCGTCCGCGAGGGCGACGTGATCATCATGGGGCAGAAAATGGTCGCGCGGGACCCGAAGTCCGGTGTGAAGACCGTGCTCTCACCGGCGGTCGCGGCGTACCGCGCGGCCACAGCGGGTTGACGTACCCGTGGCTACGGGGAACGGCGCGGATCCGACCGGGCGCACCGCACACACAGGGCGGTCGCCGGACGGATCTCCAGCCGTTCGGGAGGTATCGTTCCGCCGCAGCCCGCGCACTTCCCGTACTGCCCGCGCTCGACTCGTTCCAGCGCTTGGTCGAGTTCTTCCAGGTGCTCACGCGCACGCGCCAGCAGAGCGGCCACGTGGGCCCGCTCGAAAGCGGTGCTGCCTCCCTCGGGGTCATGTTCGTCATCGATCGCGACCAAGGCGTTCGCCGCGACGATCCCGTCGAATTCGCGGCTCAGCGCGGCCGCCCGGGTGAGCGTTTCGGCACGATCGGCCGCGAGGCGCGCGTAGGTCGCCGCGACGCCGGCGGCGCCGTGCGCGTCACGGCCGTACGAGGATGGATCGTCCATACTTCTACAACGCCGATCGCCGGTCCGTGATTCCCCTCCCCTCCCCCAGGCCACCCACGCCTCGCCGTCTGAGCCGAACGCCCGCCCTTCCGGCTTTCCAGCGGTCGACCCGAGCCGAAGGCGAATTCGGCGCCTTCGGCGCCGCGAGCACTCGTCTGATGTGACGAATCGTCGGTTTGATACCGCACGGCGGGGCAGAGGGGCCTGTGAAAGGCGGTGATTTCCATGGACGAGAGGATTCGCAGGTACTTCACCCGCGCCTCGCTGGTGGGACTGCTGGCCGGGGCTCTGGTCGGCTTCGCGTCGGGGGAGGTCTTCGGCGCTCTGGTGGGCGCGGGAATCGGCTTCGCCCTGGCCGCAGGCAGCGTCCTGTACTGGGGTGAGCACGGTGGCGCGCGTCGTCGCAGGCCGAGGGGTGAGGTGCCGTCAGTTCACGGGGGCCGGCGCCGCGTAGGGACGGGCCGGGTACCCGGTCAGAGGCACGGCAGCGGCCGGCCCCATCTGCGTCACTGACCTGACGATCGACCCTGCCGGTACGGCTTCGTCGCTCCAGGGGCCTCTGCTCGCCGCGCACGGCTCTCCCGGCCGTGTGCGGCGAGCGGAGGAAGGCGAGCACGCGGCGCCTCGGGCCGCGTGGGGCCTCACTGTCCTCCGATGCCCCGGTTTCCTGCGGCGGTCAGCCTTGCCTCGGCCTGGCCCAGGAGGGTGTCCAGCACGACCGGGTAGGCGCTGAGGTTCATCCGCTCCGCCAGCAGGTGCGCGGTGGCGGCGATGTGCGGATGGGTCTCGGCGGGCAGTCGGGCGTACGTCGAGGTCCAGACCTCCTCGTCCGCCTCCCTGACCTCGTCCTTGATGGCGAGCGCCCCCGCGTCCAGGGCGGCGAAGGCCAGCGCCAGGTCGATGAAGGCGTGGTACACGCCGACGGCGTCCGCGTCGTCGAAGCCCGCCCCGCGCAGGAGGCCGAGGATCGTCTCGTCGACGGCGATCTCGCGGGGCCGGCCGGTGACGCGGCTGGCGGTGAGCAGCGCGGCGTGGGGATGGGCGAGGTACGAGGCATGGATGGCCAGGCCGAGGGCCCGCAGGTCGGCGCGCCACGTCCCGGTGGGTGTCCAGCTGTCCAGGGCCCTGCCCATCAGCTCCTCGCCGATCGCCCGGGTCAGTCCGTCCAGGCCTGCGAAGTAGCGGTACAGCGTGCTCGGGTCGGCGCCCAGCGCGGCGCCCAGGCGGCGGGCGGTCAGCCCGGAGGCGCCGTGCTCGTGGAGCATCCGCAGGGCCGTCCGCACGATCAGCCGCTCCGACAGGACGGTGCCCTGCCGGGTCGGCCGCCGTCTGCGCCGCTCCGTCTCCGGAACCACCTTCTTGGGCACCTTGTCACCGCCTCGCGCTCCTTATGCCAACGCCGTAGACCTTAACAAGCCGCCTCGTGTTTCATCGGGTCACCTCCCGGGGCCCCCGCCCGGGGGACCGACTCAACGAAGGGTGTGTGACATGCGCGTACTTCTCGTCGGTGCGGGCGGTGTCGGAACCGCCGTCACCCGTATCGCGGCCCGTCGCGGCTTCCTGACGCACATGATCGTCGCCGACTACGACCTCGCCCGTGCCGAGGCGGCCGTCGCCGCTCTCGACGATCCCGACGGCCGCTTCAGCCCGTACCGTCTGGACGCCTCCGACGCGGAAGCGGTACGGAGCCTCCTCGTCACGGAGCGCTGCGACCTGCTGCTCAACGCGACGGATCCGCGCTTCGTGATGCCGCTGTTCGACGCCGCGCTCGCCGCGGGCACCCACTACCTGGACATGGCGATGTCGCTGTCCGTGCCGCACGCGAGGGCCCCGTACGAGCGGTGCGGGGTGAAACTCGGCGACGAGCAGTTCGCGCGCGCCGGGGAGTGGGCGGACGCCGGCCGTCTCGCCCTGGTCGGAATGGGCGTGGAGCCGGGTCTGTCGGACGTCTTCGCCCGCTACGCCGCCGACGAGCTCTTCGACGAGATCGAGGAACTCGGGGTCCGCGACGGCGCGAATCTCACCGTCGAGGGCTATGACTTCGCGCCGTCCTTCAGTATCTGGACGACCATCGAGGAGTGCCTCAACCCGCCCGTGGTCTATGAGAAGGACCGGGGCTGGTTCACCACGCCGCCGTTCAGCGAGCCGGAGGTCTTCGACTTCCCGGAGGGCATCGGCCCGGTGGAGTGCGTGAACGTCGAGCACGAGGAGGTGCTGCTGATGCCCCGCTGGGTGGACGCGCGCCGGGTGACGTTCAAGTACGGTCTGGGCGACGACTTCATCGCCAAGCTCAAGACCCTCCACGCGCTGGGGCTCGACTCCACGGCGAAGGTCACCGTCCCCGGCGCGGACGGTCCGGTCGAGGTCTCCCCGCGCGACGTGGTCGCCGCCTGTCTGCCCGACCCGGCCACGCTGGGCGAGCGGATGACGGGCAAGACCTGTGCGGGCACCTGGGTCAAGGGCACTAAGGACGGCGCCGCGCGCGAGGTGTACCTGTACCACGTGGTCGACAACGAGTGGTCGATGCGCGAGTACGGCTCCCAGGCCGTGGTCTGGCAGACGGCCGTCAACCCGGTGATCGCCCTCGAACTGATCGCGAGCGGTGCCTGGCAAGGCACTGGGGTCCTCGGCCCCGAGGCACTCCCGGCCAGGCCCTTCCTCGACCTGCTGATCGAGTACGGGACTCCGTGGGGTCTGCGCGAGGAGCGCTGACCGGGGCCGGCGCGGCATCGCCCCGCCCGGCACCCGGCGATCGGTACCGGTGCGTCCACGGCGCGGCGTCCTTGCGGGGAGACGGTGCCCGTGCCCGACTGCACTCGCTGCGGCGGGTGCGATCCCTTCGTCGCAAAGGGAGTTGAAGCTTCCGCGGGAGTATTGAACGATGATTCAATTCTTGCCGTGCCGACGGGATCCCCCGGCACGGCAGTCCCACCGGAACGCGGAGGACCCTGCGGTGAACCTGACATGGATGCTGGAGGCGTCGGCCCGCAGCTGCGGCGAGAAGCCTGCCCTCGTCTCCGATCTGGGGTCGATGACGTACACCGAGTTGCTCGCGGCCTCGAAGCGGGCCGCCGCCGTGCTGCGGGAGCGCGGGGTGCGGCCGGGCGATCGCGTGGGGGTGATGACGTACAACACCCCCGCCTTCGCCGTCGCGGCGTTCGGGATCTGGAGGGCCGGGGCGGCACTGGTACCGGTCAATCACAAGTTGACCGCGCCCGAACTGGCCTATGTCGCACGGCATTCGAAGCTGCGCGTCGCCGTCGTCGCGGAGGAACTGTCCGGGCGCGTGCGCGAGGGCGCCCCCGAGGTCGATGTCCTCACCACGGACGACACCGGCGGCGGAGAGTTCGACAGGCTCGTCGCCGGGGCGCCGGAATGGGAGGGGGTGGAGGTCGGTCCCGAGGCCGTCGCGCAGGTGTTGTACACCTCCGGGACGACCGGTGCGCCCAAGGGCTGCCTGCACGCGCACCGCGGGCTGTCCGCCGTGCCCGCGTACACCACGGCCGCCGCGGGGCTGCGCCGCGAGGACCGGTTCCTGCTGGCCATGCCGATCTGGCACGCCTCGCCCCTGAACAACTGGTTCCTGTCGATGATCTACCTGGGCGGCACCGTCGTCCTGCTGAAGGAGTACCAGCCGCTCGCCTTCCTGGAGGCCGTGCGAAAGCACCGGGTCACCGCCTTCTTCGGCGCCCCCATCGCCTACCTCGCCCCGCTGAAGACCCTGCCCGCGGCCGGGGTCGACCTGTCCGGCTTCGATCTGTCGAGCGTGCGGCTGTGGGCGTACGGCGGGGCGTCGCTGGGCGCCGAGACGGTGCGGACGCTGGAGGCGGCGTACGGACCGGACCGCTTCTGCCAGGTGTACGGGATGAGCGAGATGGGGCCGGTGGGCTCGGTGCTCCGCCCGCACGAGCAGCTCACCAAGGCGGGGTCGATCGGGGCGGGCGGTATGCCGGGCGTGGACATCCGCGTGGTCAGGGACGACGGTGTGGACGCCGGGGCCGGCGAGACCGGGGAGCTGTGGCTGCGCTCCGGGACCCGCATGCTGGGCTATCTCGACAACCCGGAGGCCACCGAGCGCGCCTTCGCGGGCGACTGGTACCGGTCCGGGGATCTCGCGCGGGTGGACGAGGACGGTTATCTGTTCATCGTCGGCCGGATCAAGGACGTCGTCATCACCGGCGGGGAGAACGTCTACGCGCCCGAGGTGGAGGAGGCGATCCTCCAGCATCCGGCGATCCGGGACGCCGCCGTCGTGGGGCGCACGCACCCGGACTGGGGCGAGACCGTCGTCGCCGTGGTCGAGGCCGACTCGGCGGTGACGCTGGAGGAGTTGCGCGGCTTCCTCTCCACCAGGCTGGCCAAGTACAAGATCCCCCGCGATCTGGTGGTGGTCCCGTCGCTGCCGCGCACGCCCTCCGGCAAGGTGCAGAAGCACGTACTGCGCGAGCAGGTGCGGACCGGCCCCTGACAGTCCTGGCGCCAAGGGCCGGCCGCCGGTCGTCGACCGGCCCCGCGGTGTCTCAGTCCTCTTGCTTGCCCGCCCGTACGATCGTCCCCTGCGCCACGGCGACCAGGCGCTCCTCGCCCTGCTCCGAGACGACGTAGACCGAGCACTGGCACACGGCCTGGCGCCGGGTGGTGACGGTCGCCTCGGCGCGTGCGACGACGTACTCGCCCACGGCCGGCCGCACGTAGTTGATCTTGTATTCGGCGGTGAGCGCGTCACCGCCGAGGGCGAGCCCGCCCGCGAAGGTCAGCGCGTTGTCGGCCAGGTAGCTGAGCACTCCCCCGTGCACGAAGCCGTGCTGCTGCTGGATCTCGGGCCGGTTGGTCACGCGGATCTCGGCCGAGTCGGGCCCCGCCGCGGTGAGTTCGGCGCCCAGGAACATGCTGAACGGCTGGGCCTTGAAGATGCTCTGTGCGAAACCGGCGTGGTCCATGGTCATGAGTGCCGTCCTGATGCTCGGGGGGTGGTGGGGGTGTCCGTGTCGGGGTCGGTGAGCCGCTCGTCGATGTTCTGCTGGAACATGGCGAGCAGGCCCTCCGCGAGGCCCAGGACGTGGTGGTCGCTGCCTCCGTGGGGCAGATGCCGCTGCACGTCCTCGGCGATGGCGAAGTCCTCCTGGTCGAAGACGGTGTCATTGGTGAACTCGAAGCGCTTGGCCAGCGCGCTCTGCCCTGCGGATCCGGGGAAGTCGCCGTCGCGGTAGAGCATCTCGTGGGTCCAGATCGTGCGGTTCGCCGCCAGCGGCCAGAAGGTGTTGATGGACACGTAGTCGGGATGCAGGATGAAGAAGGTGTTGGGGAAGAGCGTGTAGTACACCGAGGCGTAATCCAGGATGCGCCACTCCTCCTGCGGCTTCAGGGCCGTCTCGCCGATGTTGGTGCGCGCCGCGGACAGCCGGATGTGCAGACCGTCCTCATCGTGCGCGATCACCCCCTTCTTGAAGGCGAAGGCGAGGGTGTCCCGGTGCAGGTACGGGACGTGGTAGCCCTCCAGATACGTCTTGATCAGCAGCTTCCAGTTGGCCTCCTTGACCACCTTGGTCTTCTTGTACCGAACAAGCGAGGCCACATCGAAGTTCACCAGGTCATCGTGGAACGTGCCGAGGAATCCGGGGATGTCGAGCGTCTCCCCGGGCGTGCGGCCGACCCAGATCAGGCCGCCCGACTCCGCGGCGGGCAGTTCCACCAGGCCGTAGTCGCAGGTCTTGACGCCGGGGAAGTCATGGGCCCGGGTGATGCCCTTCAGGGCGCCGTCGAGCCCGTAGACCCAGCCGTGGAAGGGGCAGATGAAGTTCTGCACCACTCCCGTCGGCTGGTCGGCGAGGCGGGCCCCACGGTGGCGGCACTGGTTGTAGAAGGCGCGGACCCGGCCGTCCTCGCCCCTGACGACGACATAGGGGAACTGGTCCCAGTCGCTGGTGAGATAGGCGCCGGGTTCGCCGAGTGCCGAGGCGTGCCCGGCGATCAGCGGGTAGTGGGAGAAGGCCGAGGCGATCTCCCGCTCCAGGAGCGCCTCGTCGGTGTACTTGCTGACCGGAATCGTGACGACCTCGTCGAGCATCTTCTCGTCGCGGCGCGTCTCGCGCAGCGCGAGAAGACGCTCGATCATCGCCACTTGTTCACTGTGCCGCATGGGGTCCCCGTCGCAGTTCAAGCTCTGAATGCTCGTTCAACTGATGTTACGAAAGGTACGGGGGCGAGGCAATGGGACTCTCGCCCTCCGGAACACGGACCACGGGACCGTCAGGAAGGGGCGCGGCCGAGGGCGCGGAGGCAGAAGTCGCGGATGTCGGCGACCAGTTGCTCGTCCGGCGCCTCCGCCTTCTGCGAGACCTCCGGCGAGAGCCTGCCCACCAGCGCCTCGGAGATGGCGCCGATGACGGCGCCGGCCGAGACCGCCGCGTTCTGGGGGGCGAACAGGCCGGCCGCGACACCCTCCCGGATGACCCCTTCGCACAGCTGGGCGTACTCCCGCCGGTACACCAGGCGTTCGCGTTCCACCACCGGCGAGACCGGCTCGAACAGCAGGGACCACGCCAGCCGCCGGCCGCGCAGGGCGCGCTCCGTGAATGTGTCGGCGAACGCCTTGAGCCGGGCCTCGGAGTGCGCGGGCGCGGTGTCCACCGCGGCGCGTACGGCGGCCAGTTCGCGTCCCGCGGCCCGCCGGAAGACCCGTGCCAACAGCTCGTCCCTGCTGCCGAAGTACGAGTAGAGCGAGCCCGCGCTCACCCCGCACGCGCCGGCCACCGCGGCCACCTTCGCCCCGGCGAAGCCCTCCTGGGCCACCAACTCGTGAGCGGCACGCACGAAGGCCTCTTCCTTCGTCCGGGCATGCCGCTTCGTGCGTTCCGTACGCCGATACACCATGGCGGGAGCTGGGCCTTCCGTGTCGCTGCCGGGACTCACCAGTGAACCAGGAAACGCCTGGGGGGTGCGGGGTGGACCCCGCGTCACCAGGCAGGGCCGCCCCGGAGCGTCCCGTCCCGCCGCCCTCGATTTCGATGGCCCACGCACTTATTTTCGGCCAGAGTATTGACCTTTCATTCATTCGAACACATCCTGCATGAACGCATTCAGCCGGTGGTGTATCCGCGGAAGAGGGCATCCTTATGGCAGGCATGGTCGAACAACGCTCGATCGACGTGGTTCCCGACGCCGAACGGCACGGCAGCGCGTTCAGCCAGTTCACGCTCTGGCTGGGGGCCAACCTCCAGATCACCGCGGTCGTGACCGGAGCGCTCGCCGTCGTCTTCGGCGGGGGCGTCCTCTGGTCGCTCATCGGCCTGCTGCTCGGCAATCTGCTCGGCGGCGCGGTCATGGCACTGCACTCCGCCCAGGGGCCCCGGCTCGGGCTCCCGCAGATGATCTCCAGCAGGGCCCAGTTCGGCGTCCGGGGTGCCGTCGTCCCCCTGGTTCTGGTCATCGTCATGTACGTCGGCTTCTTCGCCAGCGGCAGCGTGCTGGCCGGCGAGGCCGTCGGTGAGCTCACGCACCTCGGCGACACCACCGGCATCGTGATCTTCGCCCTGCTCACAGCGGTCACCACGGTCGTCGGCTACCGGCTCATCCACACCCTGGGCCGACTGGCCAGCATCGTGTGCGCGCTCGCCTTCGTCTACCTCGGGATCCGCCTGCTGGAGCGCGCCGACCTGACCACCCTCCTGGCCGACCACTCCTTCCACCTGCCGCTGTTCCTCCTCGCCGTCTCCCTCTCGGCGTCCTGGCAGCTGGCCTTCGGTCCCTACGTCGCCGACTACTCGCGCTATCTGCCCCGTGACACCTCTCCCCGCGCCACCTTCTGGTGGACCCTCGGCGGCTCGGCCCTGGGATCCCAGTGGTCCATGACCTTCGGCGTCCTCGTGGCGGCCACGGCCGGCGGCGCCTTCCTCGACAACCAGGTCGGCTACGTCGTCGGACTGGGCGGTGCCGGCCTGATCGCCTCGTTCCTGTACTTCGTCATCGCCCTCGGCAAGTTGACGGTCAACGTGCTCAACACCTATGGCGGATTCATGTCGTTGGTGACCGGCATCGGCGGCTTCCGCGAGCAGCGCACCATCTCCCCGCGCGTCCGCGCCCTGTACATCGCCGGAATCATGGTCGCGGGAACCGCGATCGCCCTCGTGGGCAAGGACAGCTTCCTGACCTCCTTCAAGGACTTCCTGCTCTTCCTGCTCACGGCCTTCACCCCCTGGTCCGCGATCAACCTGGTGGACTACTACCTGATCGCCAAGGAGCGTTACGACCTGCCCGCGCTGAGCGATCCGCACGGCCGCTACGGCGCCTGGCGCGTCGGCGCCCTCGTCGTCTACGGCATCGGGCTGCTGGCCCAACTCCCCTTCCTGGCCACCAGTTTCTACACCGGTCCGCTGGTCGCTCCGCTCGGCGGTACGGACATCTCCTGGATCGTGGGCCTGCTGGTCCCGGCCGTCCTCTACTGGCTCGTGGCCCGACGGGACACCGGACACGTACCGGACCGCATGATCCTCTTCACCGAGCCGGGGACGAGGGCGGAGGCCACCCTCCGCTGACCGCGGCAGCCAGGGGCAGTGTCTCCCCGTGGAGGCATCGGCCCTGCGGTCCGCATCCCTCTTGTGAGCGAACGCAAACCGGACAGGATTCGCAGATCAAGAGAAAGTCGTTGACTGAGCGTCAGGTGGCGGAAATCCTGGTAAAGGCACCGGAATCACCTTCCATGCACATGGGGGAAACATGGTTCGGAAAAGTCTTGTCCGGCGAGTTGGCTGTGTGGCCTCCGCCGCCGCACTCATGGGGTTCGGACTTGTCGGTACGGCCGCGGCGAGCGAGTCCCAGCCCACGCGCCAGGCCGCGACCCACTGGTACATGACGCCCAACCCCGGCAACGACTGTTCTCTCAACATCCGCAACTCCGCGAGCACCGGCGGCAAAATCGTCGGTCACCTGTCGAGCTGCAACCGGGGCGCCTGGTGCTGGTACCAGAAGTCGGACTGCGGTGCGTCGGTCAAGGGCGGTACCTACACCTGCAAATACGCCGACGGAAGCAGCGGGCTGCGCAGCAACGAATGGGCGCGCGTGGCCGACAAGAACGGCAAGCTCGCCTACGTGGCCAGGTGGTGCGGTTTCGCTCAGCGGCTGTAGAGGCCGCCTGGAGCGTGCTCCGGCCGGGACCGACAGCCGGTCCCGGCCGGAGCACGGCTGAAGGCCGGTACCCCCCGTCGGCGGGAGCGTACTCGTCGTGCGACGGCCGCGTCCCGTACGGCGGGTCGGCTAGGGTCTGTTGCGAAAGTGGATCTTGTTCGTTGATGATCACCTTTCGTGGGACGTGGGGATCTGACGAACGGCCAGTGGGCCCGGCTTGAGCCGTTGCTGCCGCAAGGCATCAAGCCGGGTCGTCCGCAGGTGTGGACGCGGCGGCAGCTGATAGACGGCATACGGTGGCGGACCCGGACCGGTGCCCCATGGCGTGACGTGCCCGAACGCTACGGGCCGTGGGACCGGGTTTATGACCTGTTCCGGCGCTGGCAGCGGGACGGCACCTGGGCGAGGATCCTCACCCAGCTCCAGGCCGAGGCCGATGCGGAGGGCCTGGTCACCTGGGACGTGAACGTCGACTCCACCGTCTGCCGGGCTCACCAGCACGCTGCCGGCGCGGTGAAAAGGGGGATCTCCAGAAGGAACCGCCCGGCGGGATCTTCGTCGAGCCGGCCGACCACGGTCTCGGACGATCCCGCGGCGGGCTGACCAGCAAAATCCACCTCGCGGTCGAGCAGGGGCAGAAGCCCTTGTCCGTCGTGATCACGGCTGGACAGCGGGGCGATTCCCCGCAGTTCGAAGCGGTCCTGGAAGCCATCCGGGTTCCGAGGCTGGGACTCGGCAGGCCGCGCAAGAGGCCGGACCGGGTGCGGGCCGACAAGGCGTACGACTCCCGCAGCAACCGCTCCTACCTGCGCAGACGCGGCATCAAAGCCACCATCCCAGTCCCTGCGGACCGCGTCCGCAACCGCCTCAAGCGCGGCTCGCGCGGCGGGCGTCCACCGGCGTTCGACAAGGACGACTACAGGCAGCGGCACGCGGTCGAGTGCGGGATCAACCGGCTCAAACGCCACCGGGCCGTCGCCACTCGGTACGACAAACTCGCCGTCCGCTACGAAGCGACAGTGCTGGTCGCAGCCATCAACGAGTGGCTTTGACCAGCACTTTCACAACACGCCCTAGTGCGCCGTCTGGCGAGGTGCGTCGGGGTAGGCGGCGGTCGCGCGGATCTCCACGAGGAGTCCCGGGCTGGCGAGGCCGCTGACCCCGATGATCGTCCAGGTCGGGTAGGGCTCTGCGACGAGCCGCCGCTTGGCCTCGACGAAGCCGGGCAGATGGCGACGGATGTCGACGTGGTAGCTGGTGACGTCGACGAGGGCGGACATGTCGAGGTTCTCCAGCCGGAGGATCTCCTCGATCTTCCGCAGGGCGATCTCGGTCTGCTCCTCGATGGTGTCCGGGATGGTTCCGTCGGCGCGGCGGCCGATCGTCCCGGCGATGAACAAGAGACCGTGCGCGCGGACCGCGGCGGAATAGCCGAAGTCCGCGAAGGCGCTGGTGGTCTTACCGAAGACCGAGTTGTCTTCGGGGACCTCGATGGTGCGGACGGTCATTGCGGTGTGTCCTTCTCTCTGTCTTCGTCTTGTCGTTGTCGACGGTTCGTGGAGCGGGTGGGGTCAGTTGCCCCAGCGGGACCCGCGATAGGCGTGCTCCAGCCGGGTCCGGCCGTAGGTCTCGCGTTCACGGAGCAATTCGCCGGGGACCGTGTGACGGGGCGCGTTCCTCGGGTCCTTGGCCGCCTGCGCGACGATCGCGTCGGTGAGGGAACGGACCATGTCCAGCCGTGGATAGGCGGCATGCACGGCTTCGGCCTGCTCGTCGGTGACGACGCCGAGGTGGCCGGCGTCCACCGGGTCGTCGAAGTCGAGGGCCACGCCCTCGCGAACGAGCACGCAGAGCGTGCCGCGGCGTTCCGCGATGCCCGGGGAGGTGTGCAGGGCGATGGCCTCCCAGACCTGGTCGGCGTCGGCCTCGGGGACCGCGTGGTCGATGAGGAACGCGGCGGCCCGGTCGGCGCCTTCCACCTCGAACCGCTGGGTGTGCGGCCCGTCCGACGCCACGCCGAGGTCGTGCATCGTGCACGCGGCGAACAACAGGTCGTCGTCGTAGTCGCGGTCGGCGGCCAGGCCGCGCCGGCCGGCGAGCAGCCGGGCGAACAGGTAGCTGCGGATGCTGTGGTGGAAGACGGACGGCGTCTCCACCGATCGGATGAGACCGATGACGGCGTCGGCAAGTGGCGTGCCGGGCAACGCGATCGGGTCGGCGGTCGCCTCGTAGGTAGGTCCGGTCATGCCTTCAGCCTGGCCGCGACGGCTGTGACCTGGCGAGCGGCAAAATTTCCATGCTTCGTTAGAATCTTGCCATGACAGTGCATCACATAGCGGTTCTGGCGCTGGACGGAGTCACCCCGCTCGACCTGGCGATCCCGACGCAGATCTTCACCGCCCGGCCGGAGACCACCTACGAGATGACCCTGTGCGCGCTGGACGAGAAGGTGCGGACCACCGCGGGTTTCGCCCTCGTCGCCGACGGGGGCCTTGAGCGGGTGCGCACCGCCGACACCGTGATCGTGCCGGGCTTCGAACCGATGGCGTCGGTGCCGGACGCCGTGCTCGACACGCTGGCCGAAGCCCGCGACCGGGGCAGGCGCGTGGTGTCGATCTGCACGGGCGCCTTCGCGCTGGCCGCGGCGGGCGTACTGGACGGGCTGCACGCCACGACCCACTGGAAGCACATCGACGACTTCGAGCGGGACTTCCCGGCCGTCATGGTCGACCGTGATGTGCTCTACGTCGACGAAGGCGATGTGCTCACCTCGGCCGGGGTGTGCTGCGGCATCGACCTCTGCCTGCACATCGTCCGCCGCGATCTCGGCGCGGAGGTGGCCAACCAGATCGCCCGCGGTCTGGTCGCCGCCCCGCACCGGGACGGCGGGCAGGCCCAGTACGTGCCGGCTCCTGTCCCGGTGGCGGGTGAGGCGTCGCTCTCCGCCACCCGCAGCTGGGCCCTGCACCGGCTCGGTGAGCCGCTCACGCTGCGCGTACTCGCCCGGCACGCGGGCCTCTCGCAGCGCACCTTCATGCGCCGGTTCACCGAGGAGACGGGCACGACCCCGTTGCAGTGGCTGCTCGGGGCCCGGCTCGGCAGGGCGCGGGAACTGCTGGAATCCACGGACCGGTCGGTGGACCAGGTGGCGCGGGACTGCGGACTGGGCACTGCGGCCAATCTCCGGCTGCACTTCCGGCGTACGCTCGATACCACCCCCACCGCTTACCGCCGTACCTTCACGCGCCTGGCCTCGCGGGGCCCGGCCGACTCGTCGGCGGTCCCCACGGCGCCCATCTACGCCGGTGACGTGGCCGCCGCCCGCTGAAGGCGCCCTTGCGCGAACCGATCCAGTCGCACGGCGAGGTCGGCATGCCACAATCCTTACCCGCCGGTAACTCCCAGGTGCCGACGTGTCGAGGAAAGGTGCCCCATGGCCCGCGTGTTCACGGTGAGCGACAGCATTCATATCGACGTACCGCCCGAGGTGGCCTACCAGGCCATATGCCGCCCCGGTGAGATGGGCCGCTGGAGTCCGGAGAACCTCGGCACCACGGAGGGGACGGGGCACGCGCCGGCGGAGCTGGGCAGCACGTTCATCGGGCGGAACAAGCGCGGCCGGTTCCGCTGGGTGACCCGGTGCACGGTCACGGCGGCCGAGCCCGGCCGCCGCTTCGCCTTCCGTGTGCACGCCATCGGCATCGGCAAGCCGCGCCTGCGCGGCCCGATCGCCAGCTGGGAGTACCGTTTCGAGCCCGCCGACGGCGGCACGCGGGTCACCGAGACCTGGATGGACGACCGGCGCGCCTGGCCCGCCTTCGTGGCCGACACCTTCGACCGGATCGCCACCGCGGGGCACACCTTCGCCGCTTTCCAGGCCCGCAACATCCGCGCGACGCTGCGCAACCTCAAGCGGGACCTGGAGAGCGGCGCGAGCTGACACCGCCAGGAAGCGGCACGACCACGACCACGACCGAGCCGAAGTCCAGGTGACCGCGAACGCCCCGCACGGGGCGGGGAGTTCGGGGTCACCAGGCCAGGGGGGAGGCGCCGAGCGGTTCGGCGGAGCGGTCGAGGCGCGGGCGCAGGGTCGAGTACGCGATGCGGGTGGGCAGGTACGTCACCTCGCCGAACGGCCCGTGCACGGTGGCCAGTTCGCCCGCGGCGCGGCTGGGGTCGGGGGCGGGCAGCACGGCGACGTCGGCGCGCGGGAACAGCCCCAGGTCCTGCACCCACATGCACACCTTCGCCAGATCGATGTGCACCCGCCAGCTGCCGCCCTCGCGGGCCCGGCGGCGCAGCGCCTCGATCGCTCCGGCCGTACCGAGGATCGCCGCGAGGTAGTCGTTGAGCAGGTAGGTCGGCGGCAGCCTCGGGCCGTCGAAAGAGCCCTCCTCGGCGGCGAACCCGGTGGCTGCGCAGGCGAGTTGGTCGAAACCGCCACGCCGCGACCAGGGGCCGGTGGTGCCCCAGCCGTGGTAGTCCAGCACCACCAGACCGGGCCGCTGTTCGACCAGGGCCTCGGGTCCAAAGCCCTTGGTGTCCAGGTTGAGGTAGTTGCTGACATATACGTCCGCCCCGGTCAGCACCCGCCGGAACGCCGCGGCCTGCGCGGGGTCGAGCAGGTCGCAGAAGGCGGCGCGTTTGCCGATGCCGGTCTCGATGATCATCCCGTTGGGGTCGGGATGCGCGGGCGAGGAGACGTGCAGCACGTCGGCACCCAGCTCGGCGGAGATCCGCGCGGCGATCGGGCCCGCGATGACATGGGAGTTGTCCAGCACCCGCAGCCCGGTCAGTGGCAGGGCCGACGACAGTTCCCCGGTGGCCGGGAAGGGCTCGGGCGCGCTCTCGCCCACCTTCTCCAGGTGGATCAGCGGCCGGCCGTCCAGCAGTCGGCCCTGCGGATGGGCCCGCCACTCCTGCCGGGTGCGTACGGCGACCGCGGTGCCGCCGCGCGAGCAGATCGCCTCCTCCAGCTCGAAGGCGTCCCAGTGCGCGATCGCGTCCGCCATGCGCTGCCGGCCGGGCGGGCAGTCCAGCACCTCGCAGGCGATGTCGCGCAACTCCGGGTAGGAGACCAGCACATAGATGGAGCGGCCGTCGCCGGCGCGGTAGAAGTCGCTGTTGCCCAGCAGGTTGGGGTCCTCGATCAACTCGCTCACCGGTACCCCGCTCGCCCGGGTGAGGAAGACCGCCATCAGCTGGTGGATCGCGGACTCGACGGAGACCGTGACGTCCTGCCCGTCCCCGCCCCGCTCCCGCCACAGCGCGGCCGCCTCGGTGCCGAGCGCCGCGAGGGCGGCGGCGCAGGCTTCGCCGATGCGGTGCGCGGAGGGGGTCAGCGGGTCGGCGCCGGTGACGGTCACCTTCCCACCGGTCTCCTCACCGGTGATGCCGAGCTGGCGGTAGAGGTCTTGCAGCGCGTCGTACACGGTCGCGGGCTCGGTCGCGCTCGCGGTCATGGCACTCGTCCTTCCGTAGTGGCCGGGTTCGTATTTCCATGAGAGCGGCGAAAATTGACGTACGTCCAATACCAAGGGTAGCGGACAGCGATATGCGATCCCCTATACATCCCGCCTGACCTGCCGCTATATCCGCTTCACTATCAGCCGCCCGGACAGCCGGTATTGGACACGCCCTGTGGTGCGGGATTTTCTTGAAGGCGTCGCAACGAATGAAAGGAACGCAGTGAAAGGAATGCTTTCCGGGGTTCGCGTCGTCGAGTTGGGCAGCGTGATCATGGTCCCGTACGCCGCCCAGCAGCTCGGTGACCTCGGCGCCGACATCATCAAGGTCGAGCCCCCGAGCGGAGACATGACCCGCCACTACCCACCCGCCCGTCACCCGGGGATGGGCGGCGCCGGACTCAATCTCAACCGCAACAAGCGCAGTGTGCGCATCGACCTCAAGGCGCCGAACGGCCGCGACGCGCTGCTGGCCCTGGTCCGTACCGCGGACGTGTTCCTCACCAACGTCCGCCCGCAGGCCCTGGGCCGGCTCCGGCTCGGGTACGAGGAGCTGCGGGCCGTCAACCCCGGCCTGGTGTACGTCAACGCGCAGGGCTTCCGCTCGGACTCCGCGCTCGGTACCCGCGCCGCGTACGACGACATCATCCAGGCCGTCTCCGGGCTGGTGTGGCTCAACGAGCGGGCGAGCGGCGAACCGCGGTTCGTGCCCAGCCTGATCGCCGACAAGGTCTGCGGACTGCACATCAGCCAGTCCGTACTCGCCGCCCTGCTGCACCGCGAGCACGGCGGCGGCGGTCAGCACATCGAGGTGCCGATGGCCGACACCATGCTCGCCTTCAACCTGGTCGAGCATCTGGCCGGGGCGGTCATGGAGGGCGAGTTCGGCGCGCCGCGGTCGCTCAGCCGTACCCGGCGGGCGCAGCGCACGGCGGACGGCTGGATGTGCGTCCTGCCCCACAGCGACCGTAACTGGCGGGACTTCTGCGCCTTCGCCGGCCGCCCGGAACTCGCCGCCGACCCGCGGTTCGCCGACCGCGCGCTGCGGGCCCGCAACGCCGACGAGATGTACTCCGCGCTGGACGAGATGACGGTGACGCACACCCGCGCCGAGTGGCAGGAGTTCTGCGACCGCGTCGGTATCCCGGCCTCACCCGTGCACAGTCTGGAGTCGGCCGTCGCCACCGCCTACGCCCGCGAGGGCGGTCTGCTGGCCGAGGCCGAGCACCCCACCGAGGGCGGCTACCGCTCCATCGCCCGCCCGGTGCGCTACTCCGCCGACCCCGTACCGACCGTGCGCCCCTGCCCCGCCCTCGGCCAGCACACCGACGAGGTGCTGCGCGAGGCCGGTTTCGATCCCGCCCTGCTCACGGAGGAGTAGTTCCATGACCGAGACCAACGACACCCGCAAACTGCGCGGGGAGGTACGGGACTTCCTCGCCGAGGAGCGCGCCCGCGGCACCGTGCTCGGCCGCCCCGACTCCTGGCTGACCGGCTGGGACCCGGACTTCAGCCGCCGGCTCGCCGGGCGCGGCTGGGTCGGCATGGCGCTGCCGCCCCGATACGGGGGTGGCGGGCGCGGATTCGCCGCCCGCGTCGTCGTGATCGAGGAACTGCTCGCCGCCGGGGCGCCCGTCTCCGCGCACTGGGTCGCCGACCGCCAGGCCGGGCCCTCGATCCTGGCCCATGGGACCGAGGAGCAGAGACAGCGGTTCCTGCCCGCCATCGCGGCCGGGCGCTGCTTCTTCTCCATCGGCATGAGCGAGCAGGAGGCCGGCTCCGACCTCGCCAATGTGCGCACCCGCGCCGAGCGGGTGCCCGGCGGCTGGCGGCTGACCGGTACGAAGAAGTGGACCGGCGGCGCGCATGTCAACGACTACGCGATCGTGCTGGCCCGTACCGGTGAGCACGAGGACCGGCACCAGGGGCTCAGCCAGTTCATCGTGGACCTGCGCGCCCCCGGCGTACGCACCGAGCCGATCCACCTGCTGACCGGCGAGCACACCTTCAACTGGTTCCACCTCGACGGCGTCGAGGTCCCCGACGACATGCTGCTCGGCCAGGAGGGCGACGGCTGGAAGCAGGTCACCGGCGAGCTGGCCTTCGAACGCAGCGGACCCGAGCGCTACCTCTCCACCTTCCCGCTGCTGGTCTCGCTGACCCGCGAACTGCGCCGGGGCGCCGCCACCCCCGATCAGCAGGCCCGGCTCGGCGCCCTGCTCGCCCGGATCTCCGCGATACGGCAGCTCTCGCTCGGCGTCGCCGACGCGCTGGACGCGGGTCGCCCCGCCGATGTGCGGGCCGCGCTGGTCAAGGACCTGGGGACACGGCTGGAGGGCGACCTCGTGCACGAGGTGCGGCGCATCCTGCCCCGCACCGCCGATACCGGGGCCACGCCCGGCTCCTACCCTCACCACCTCGCCTACGCGCTGCTGCACAGTCCCGGCTACACCCTGCGCGGCGGCACCAACGAGATCCTTCGCGGCATCATCACCCGCGGTCTGGAGCGGCAGTCATGACCACCACCCTCGCCACCCGCGTCGCCGCCCTGTGCGAGGCGGGCCGCCTCGCCGGGCCCGGCCCGTTCGCCGAGACCGTGCTCGGGCACCTCGACGTCGTCCTCCCCGAGGGCCCGTCGACTGTCGCGATCGCCGACGGCCTCTCGCTCGCGTACGCCCACCCCGCCGTCACCCGGGTCGGCCCGATCGGCACCTCGGGGCAGGACGCGGCGCTCCGGGTCTCGGGCACCCTGCCCCGGGTGCCGTACGGCGCCACGTCCACCGTGCTCGTACTGACCGAGGGCCCGCGCGGGCCCGTACTGTTCCCGGTCGACCCGGCCCGTGCCACCGCGGTGCCCGGCACCAACCTCGCCGGCGAGCCCCGGGACACCCTCCAGCTGCACGACTACGCGGTGGCCGCCGACGACGTCCGCCCGCTCACCCCGGCCGAGCTGGCCGAGGCCGGACTCCGTGCCGCCCTCGCCCGTGCCGCGCTGATCGCGGGCGCCGCCGAGCGCTGCGTCGAGCTGACGGCCCGACACACCACCACCCGCGTCCAGTTCGGCCGCCCGCTCAGCCACTTCCAGGCCGTCAAGCAGGAGGAGGCCCGCCTGATCGAGGAGTCCGCGCTGGTCCGCGCCGCGGTGGACGCCGCCGCTCGCGAGCTGTCGCCGGTCGGCGTGGCGGCCGCCAAGGCACAGGCCTCCGCCTCGGTCGCCGAGATCGCCCGTATCGCCCACCAGTTGCACGGCGCCATCGGCTTCACCCAGCTCAGCGAACTGCGGTTCGCCACCACCCGGTTGTGGTCCTGGCGGGACGAGGACGGCGACGAGTCCCACTGGACCGCCCTGCTGGGCCGGGCGGCGCTCGCCGCGGACGACGTCTGGGCGCTGCTCGCCGTCTGACCCCGCGGTCGCACGGACCCCGGCCCAGCCGTGGTCCGTGCGTCCCGCCGCCACTACTCACCGTCCACCACCCGATCTACGCTCACCTCATGGATCTCACGCCCCGCCTGCTGGAACAGTTCACCGTGCTGGCCGAGGAGAAGCATTTCGGTCGCGCGGCAAGCCGCCTGATGATGAGTCAGCCCCCGCTCAGCCAGGCGGTGCAGCGCCTGGAGAGAATCATCGGCACCCGGCTGTGCACCCGCAGCAGTCAAGGCGTCAGCCTCACCCCCGCCGGTGAGGCCTTCGCGGCCGACGCCCGGCGGATCCTCGACGCCCAGGAGTCCGCCGTCGCCCGCGCCCGCCGGATCGCCTCCGGAGCCGAGGGCGAGCTGAACATCGGCTTCGTCAACAGCCTCGGCCACTGGCATCTGCCGCGTCTGCTCGCCGACGCCGCCGAGCAACTGCCGGGTCTGCGCCTGCACTTGCGCCAGGGGTCCACCGCGGCCCTGATCGATCTCGTCCGCAGCGGCACCGTGGAACTCGCGCTGGTACGCCAGCCCCCACCCGACATCGAGGACCTGACCGTCCACCGGCTCACCGGGGAACGCCTGGCCGCCGCCCTGCCCGTGGCCCACCGCCGCGCCGGGGCCGGCCGTCTCTCCCTGGCCGACCTGCGCGAGGACTCCTTCGCCCTCGCCGGCGACGGGCCGCTCCAACAACTGGCCCAGCGCGCGCTCCTGGCCTGCGACCGCGCGGGTTTCGTGCCCACCGTCCGCGCCCACGCCGACGATCTGCCCGGCCTGCTCAGCTATGTCGCCTCCGGCCTGTGCGTCACCCTCGCCCCCGAGCACACCGCCGCGCTCTCCTTCCCGGGCGTCCGTTTCCTCCCGCTCACCGACGAGGCTCCCGAACTCACCACCACCCTCGCGGCCCTGCACCGGCCGCACGCCGACCCGGCCGTACGCTCGCTGCTGGCCCTCGCGGGCGCCTCGTTCGCCGGTTGACCGCCGAGCGCGTACGGGCTCAGGACGGCAGTGTCCAGGTCTGGTTGGCGGATCCGGTGCAGGACCAGATCTGCAACCGGGTGCCGTTGGCCGAGCTCTGGTCGGTGGCGTCGAGGCACTTGCCCGACTGGGGGTTCACCAGCGAGCCGTCGCCGCCCCCGCGCCAGATCTGGGAGCCGGTGCCGTTGCAGTCGTACAGCTGCACCTTCGTGCCGTTGGCCGTACCGGCCGCCGTGACGTCCAGGCACTTGCCCAGCGCCCGTAGCGTCCCGTCGGAGCCGGCGGTCCAGGTCTGGGCGCCGGTGCCGTTGCAGTCGTAGAGCTGGACGGCCGTGCCGTTGGCCGAGTTCGCCCCGGCGACGTCCACGCACTTGCCGCCGATGCCCTTGATCGCGCCCGAAGCGCCGCCGGGCGGCGGGGTGACCGGGCCGGACGCGCCGCCGAGCCAGCGCAGCCCCTGAAGCAAGAGCTTGTTCTGCTCGGCGCTGCCGAACGTCGACGACAGCGTCGTGTTCGTGGCGTAGTCCATGGCGTTGTGGCCGAAGTTGTTGTAGATCATCTTGTAGTTACGGTTCGACCATACGATCGGGTAGTAGCCGCTGTTCCAGGACTGGTTGGGGTCCGTGCCGACCGGGAAGGTCGACTGGTCCATCGACGCCAGGATGTCGATGTCCGGATTCTTCCGCAGGTCGTACTGCCAGCTGTACCACTCGCTGACCGACGAGGTGATCGTCGGGGGCAGGCCCGCCGCCGCCGGGTGGTTCGGGTCCTCGATCCTCAGCGTCTCGGCGGTCGGCCCCCAGGTGTTGGACCGGAACGTGCCGGTGCCGAGAAAGGTCTCGTGGTACCAGGACCAGTCGCTGGGCGTCTGGTCGTTGTACGCCGACACATGGAAGCCCATCCAGGCGCCGCCGTTGTTCATGTACGTCTGGAACGCGCTGCGCTGGGCCGCGGTCTGCGGATAGTTGTCCAGGAACATGACGACCTGGTACTTCGCCAGGTTCGCCGTGTTCAGCTGGCTCCAGTCGTTGGTCGCGGTGTACGAGTAGCCGTTCGCCGCCGCCTGCTGCGGGAACCACGCGTTGGCCTCGTGGACGAAGCTGATGTGCGCGGCGTCGTAGGTGCCGTCGTAGAACGCCAGGATCTTGAACGGCGTGGCGCCCTGGGCCCGGTGGGCGGGGACAGCCAGGACGCCGAGCACGACGGCCAGCAGGGCGAGCAGGCGGACCATGGTGCGGGGAAGCCGGATGCTGGTTCTGACCATGGGGGGTCTTCCTTGTGTGGGGGGGTCGGGACAAGGGGCGCCGGTGGGCCGGCGGTTGTCAGCCCAGCGTCCAGCTCTGGTTCGCGGAGCCGGTGCAGGTCCAGATCTGGAGTTGGTTGCCGTCGGCCGTGCTCCAGTCGGTGTCGTCCAGGCACTTGCCCGAACCGGTGTTGACCAGGCTGCCGTTCGAACCGGTCGTCCAGGCCTGGGCGTTGGTCCCGTTGCAGTCGTAGAGCTGGACCTTGGTGCCGTTGGCCGTGCCGGCCGCGGTGACGTCGAGGCACTTGCCCAGCGCGCCGAGGGTGTTGCCGCTGTGCGTCCACTGCTGTGCGCTCGTGCCGTTGCAGGTGTACAGGGTGACCGGGGTGCCGTTGGCCGAGTTGGCCCCGGCGACGTCGACGCACTTGCCGCCGTAGCCATGGATGGGCGTGGTGCCACCGGTCGGGGGCGGCGTGGAGCCGCCGCCGGTGACGGCCTTGAAGATGTTGGTGAACTGGTGGTCGCTCTGCGCGGTGCCGCTGGAGCCCTGGTTGTCCCGGCTGAGCGCCCAGAAGGTCAGCTCCTGGATACCGTTGGCGGCCGCGAAGGACTCCAGTTCCTGGGCGTCCTGGACGGTGAACACCTCGGCGCTGGTGTCGTTCACGCCGATCATCGGGCAGTTGCCCTCCATGGCCCACAGCTGGGCGGAGGTCTTGGTGTTCCAGATCTGCCCGAGCTGGCTGTGCAGGCCGTTGGCCGCGCTGATCGCGGCCTGCCCCATGTCCATCGCCGGCCCGTAGTCCATGGTCATGATGTTGACCAGGTTGACGTTCAGATTGTGGCTCTTGGCGTTCTGGAGGAGGGCGACGCCGCCTGACTCCAGGCCGTTCGGGCTGACGGGCAGCGTGTAGTCCACGTCCAGCTTCTTGCCCTGGGCGGCGTAGTCCTGCTGGAGGTTGGCGAGCGCCTGGTTGCGCCGGTCGTTGGCGGCGGTGTCGTCCAGGGTGCCGCCCTCGATGTCCAGGTCGACGCGGGTCAGGTTGAACTGGTCGATGACCTTCTTGTACTGGGCCTGCATGGCCGCGACCGTGCCGCACGAGGCGAGCTCGGAGCCGCTCGCACCCCCGAAGGAGGCGATGACGTCGCCGCCGGCCGCGCGCAGACTGTTGATGGCGTTGTTCCAGCCGGAGTCGGTGACGGGCGTGTCACCGTTGATGGTGGCGTTGCAGGTGCCCTGGCTGATGATGAAGGCGAGTGTGTAGTACTTGTTCCCGGTCGCGTTGTACGCGTTCATGAGCGTGGACGGGTCGTTCCACATCTCCGCGTACGGGGCGGAGTAGTGGGCCGGGAAGCCGGGGCCGGGGTTGGCGGCCGCCGATGCCGTCCCGGCGGTGGTGAGAAGGCCGCCCGCGGCCAGCGGAAGGACGCAGATCGAGGCGGCCAACCATCTTCTGAGGGTACGTATCATGGGGGGTCCTCCTGGCACGGCTGTGTGGGGGTGTCCCGCGCTCGGTGCGGCTACGGGTAGTTCGTCAGGTACGCCACGTTGTTGCTCGGTGTGACGGTCGCGCCGGTGCTGTTGACGATGTGGCTGATGGTGCCCGCGCCGCCGAGGACGACGGTCACCATGTCGTGGAACTTCACCCCGGAGGTCCCCGGCACCTCGAAGGAGTGGTCCTCCACGATCGAGGGGTTGACGTTGAAGTAGGCGTAGCTGCCCAGGCCCCACGCCTCGTGGCTGGTGACGGAGTCGGCGACCTTGTAGGCGGGATAGCCGTTGGTGGAGCCGTTCTTGAAGGCGGCCTGGTCCGGCGGGTCGTAGGGCAGCTCGTTCTGGAAGAAGTACGTCCGACCGCCGTTGCCGTTCCAGATGACGTCGGTCTTGCGCAGGTGCTCGACGAACAGCCCGTACGCGGTGACGTCGGCGCCGTTGACGACCAGGCCGGTGTCGGCGGTGTTGGTGGTCCAGCCGACCGTGCCGCCGTTGCCGTGGTCGGCGCGCCAGATCCAGGTGTGGTCGATGATCGTATTGCTGGTGTTGACGACCAGGGACTGGGTGGCCTTGCCGACGGTGGCGCCGCCGATCCGGAAGAACACGTCGCTCAGGGTCGTCGGGTCCGCCGCGTGACCGGCCGACGTGCCGTTCGGGCCGATCCGCATCAGGGTCTGGGAGTTGGTGGTGCCCGCGTCGACGAGCAGACCGGCGATCTTGATGCCGTCGACGTCGGCGGTGCTCAGCGCGGTGATGCCGTTGTCCGGGACCAGGGTGGCCAGGCCAAGGCCGAGCACCACGGTGTCGGGCCGGGTGACGTCGAGCGTCTGGTCGAGGTGGTAGACACCAGGTGTGACCAGCAGGTTCTTTCCGGCGGCCAGAGCGGCGTTCATGTCGGCCGCGGTCGCGCCGGGCTTGGCGATGTAGAACTGGCTGAGCGGTATCGAGGTCCCGGCCTCGGTCTTGCCGCTCCAGGTCGTCGCGGAGGCGTTGGTCTGCGCGGCGGGCACGAAGACCTGCCAGGCACCGGAACCGTCGATGTAGAGGTACGGCTTCTCGCGGTTGACCGGCGCGGAGGAGACGTTGGTGTACGTCGGGAAGGACTGACCCGGGGCGCCCTGGTCGCCGACGAACACCATGTTCCAGTTGGAGCCGGACCAGGAGCCCATCCGGCTGTTCTTGGTCAGGAACTGCTGCTGGCTGCCGGACTGGATCTGTCCGTCGATCTTGGAGTCGGAGATGAAGCCGCCGCTGGACCAGCCGCCGTCGTCCAGCTTGAGGTCGCCGCGCACATGCATGCGCCGGTACGGGGCGGCCTGGGAGACCGCCCAGCGGTCGCTGCCGCCGGTCGGGGTGACCGACATGTTCTCGGCGTCACGCCAGAAGTTGCAGGTGGCGTTGCCGCCCATCCAGTCGGCCTCGGCATGCACGGCACCATTGATGTTCACCGAGTCCGGAGTCGGACCGAGCCCCGCGACCTGGGTGTAGAAGCCGACGTTGACGTCCGCGTCGTACGAGCCCGGCTTGAACAGCACGGCGTAGCGCTGGGAGCCGAACTGGTTGGACTGCTGCTGGCTGAAGATGCTGTTGAGCTTGGACTGGATGGACGACGCGGACATCGAGGGGTCGAAGATCACCGTGTTCGGGCCGAGGTCGGGGTCCTTGCCCGAGGGAGAGGTGGGGGGCGGTGTGGTGGGGGGCGTCGGGGCCGTGGAGCCCGCGTAGCTCCACTTCTGGTTGCCGGTGCCGGCGCAGTCCCAGATCTGGAGGCGGGCGCCGTCGGCGTTGTTGCCGTCCTTGATGTCCAGGCATCTGCCGGCGGCCGTGTTGACCAGGTCGCCGGCCGCGGTGAGCTTCCACTTCTGGGTGGCCACGGTGCTGTAGCAGGTCCACATGTGCACCGCGGTGCCGTTGGTCGTGCCGTTGTTCACCAGGTCCAGGCATTTGCCCAGCGCGGTCAGGGAGCCGTCGCCGTTCAGCGTCCAGCTCTGGTTGGGGCCCGGTGCGCATGACCACATCTGGGCCGGGGTGCCGTCGGCGGTCGACCCGTCGGTGACATCGAGGCACTTGCCGTTGCCGAGGTTGGTCAGGGCGCCCGCGGTCGCGGCACTGGCCGGGCCCGAGTCGACGGCCACGAGGGCGCCGACCACGGCCAGGGCGGCCGCCAGTGCCATGGCCAGGGGTGCGCGCGACCGGCGGTGGCGGTGGCGGTGGGACGAGAGAGGCACGAGGCGAGTCCCTTCCGGGAGTGAAGTGGCTTGCAGACATGACGGACCGTCGCCCTGAGGGGTGGGGGGGAGCCAGGGGGAAACGGGCGATCAGTCGTGCGGGTGAGGTGGGGGGTGCAGCGCCTGCCGGATCCAGCTGCCGTGCTCGTCTTACCGCTTTTTACAAGCCGTGAAATTAGAGCCGGTCGACAATCTCCGTCAACCCCCGTGACATGGGGACAGTGGTCTTGACGGTATTGGTCTGCGCCAATACCGTCTGCTCGCACAGAACTCCACACGACTCAACACCGCCCATCCTCAACAGAGTTGAGGATGCATCCGCCGATTGGGGACGAGAGCCCGGCCGTCACCAGAGTCGGCGCGGCGAACAGACGCGATCACGCCCTTCTTCGGAGGCCAGACCTATGCGACTACCCCCAAAGGCACCTCACGGCGGGTGGAGGAGAGCGCTCTCTCTGCTTCCCGTCGTCGTGATGACGGTGGCGGCCACGCTCACCACGACACTGAACGCCCAGGCGGCAGTGCCCCCCGCGCCGTCGGGTTTCACGCTCACGTGGAGCGACGACTTCAACGGCGCGTCCGGCACCGGCATCGATCAGAGCCTGTGGAAGTACGACACCGGGCCGGGCAGCAGCTTCGGCACCGGTGAGATCGAGACGATGACCAACAGCACCTCGAACGTCTACTACGACGGTCAGGGCCATCTGGTGCTCCAGGCCCTGCACTCGGGCTCCGACGCGCGCAGCGGATGGACCTCCGGGCGCGTGGAGACCCAGTCGGCGGGCTTCGGCGCCCCGGCGGGCGGGGTCGTACGCATCGAGTCCGTCCTCCAGCAGCCCAACGTCAACACCTCGAACGGCGCGGGCTACTGGCCGGCGTTCTGGATGCTCGGCGCGCCGCTGCGCTCCGGGGTGACCTGGCCGAAGTCCGGCGAGGTCGACATCATGGAGGACATCAACGGCCGCAGTTCCGTCTTCAGCACCCTGCACTGCGGTGTGAATCCGGGTGGGCCGTGCAACGAGTCGACCGGCATCGGCTCGGGTGAACGCGCCTGTTCTGGCTGCCAGACCGGCTTCCACGACTACGCGGCGGAGATCGACCGCTCCGTGTCGCCGGAGCAGATCAGGTTCTACCTCGACGGGAACAACTTCTACACGATCAACGCCAACCAGGTGGACGCGACGACCTGGTCCGACGCGGTCGACCACCCCTTCTTCATCATCTACGACCTGGCGATCGGCGGCGGCTTCCCGGACGCCTTCGGCGGGGGCCCGAACGCGGCCACGGTCTCCGGCGGCAAGCTCGTCATCGACTCGGTGTCCGTCTACAACAAGGCGCCCGGCTCCGGAGGCGGGGGTGGCGGCGGCTCGGTGAGCGGCCAGACGATCACCGGACCCGGCGGCAAGTGCGTGGACGTGGCGGGCGACGACACCGGCGGCGACGGCACCGCGGTCCAGCTCTGGGACTGCCAGTCGGCGGCCAAGGACCAGCACTGGACCTGGAGCGGCCAGACCCTCCAGACCCTCGGCAAGTGCCTGGACATCGCCGGCGGCAACAGCGCCGCCGGTACGAAGCTGCAACTCGCCACGTGCAACAGCGGCGGCTACCAGTCCTGGGTGCGGCAGCCCGACGGCACGCTGCGGAACCCGACCAGCGGCCGGTGCATCGACTCCCCGTCGGGCGCCACCGCGAACGGCACCCGCCTCCAGATCTGGGACTGCAACGGCTCCGCCGCCCAGCAGTTCGCCATCGGCACCCCGATCTACGGACCGGGCGGCAAGTGCCTGGACGTGGCGGGCGACGACACCGGCGGCGACGGCACCGCGGTCCAGCTCTGGGACTGCCAGCAGGCGACGTCTCTCGACCAGAAGTGGACCTGGAACGGCCAGACCCTGCGCACGCTCGGCAAGTGCCTGGACATCGCGGGCGGGGTGAACGCGGCCGGCACCAAGCTCCAGCTGGCCAACTGCAACGGCGGCGGCTACCAGAACTGGGTCGCCGATGCCGACGGCTCGATGTCCAATCCGACCACCGGCCGGTGCATCGACTCCCCGTCGGGTGCCACCGCCAACGGCACCCGCCTCCAGATCTGGGACTGCAACGGCTCGGCCGCCCAGAAATTCTCACTGGCGTGAGGGGGCATGAGGAAGGACATCCCTGTCTGACATGAGGCAGGGCAGGCCGAAGGGCCGCACCGGTCCGGTGCGGCCCTTCGGCGTATCGCCGCCGCGCGGCCGTCGCCGGACGACTCTCAGCGGTAGTCGCCGGCCGGAGTCCACCACTTCTGCTGGGTGCCGCCCCAGCAGTCGAAGAGTTCGAGGTTCTTGTCGCCCCTGGTGCTGGACCCGTTCGCGACCTCCAGGCAGCGGCCGGACACGGGGTTGTAGATCTGGCCGTAGCGGCCCAGGACCCACTTCTGGTGCGCTCCCTCGTCGCACGGGTCGAGCCCGACGGGCGTGTGGTCGGCCGTGCGGTCCCCGGACACGCCCAGGCACATGCCGTGCACCTGGAGGGTGGCGTCCTGGCCGATGGTCCAGTCCTGCGCGTCGCCGCCGTTGCAGTCCCAGATGTCGGCGACGGCCGGCGGCTTCGTGGCGTTGTTGTAGTCGTCCAGGCACAGGGACTGCCCGTCGCTGCCCTTGAGGCCGTACGTCAGAGGTGCGTGGACGGGTGCGTTGGGCGTCATCCGCGCGTCGACGTCGCTGACCGAGGCCGTCGTGGAGCTGCCCGTGTTGCTGCTGACGATCTGCACACCGCGCAGGACGAAGTCGGACTTCGGGAGGTGCTCGGGGTTGACGTAGTCGACGTACTTGTCGAACAACTGGCTGAAGTCGTCGTCGATCGACGCCCAGGTGGCGTCCTTCATCAGATCGGGGGCGCGCACCATGACGCGGCAGCCGTCGGGGCAGGTCATCGTCGTGTCGTCCCTGGTGTACCAGACGACACCGTTGCTGCCGGGCGCCTTGAACGTGCCGGGATCGTAGTGGATGACGGAGATCACGTCAGGGTGTGCCGAGCCGTGCTCGGAGTCCTCGAAGATGAGGTCCGTGGTGAGCAGCGCGCGCTTCTCATCGCAGGTGAAGGGCTTGGTCTGCTGGATCTTCGCACGGTAGGAGACGTTGATCCGGCCGTCCGCGGCGGTGCGGTACGCGCGGTCGGGCCCGGGTTTGAGCTGGGAGTCGGGGTAGGTGTAGCTGACGTTGGTCTCGTGCAGCCCGCAGACCCCGGAGGCGTCGTTCTGCATGGTCACCGTCTTGGCGGCGGTCTGGGTGGTGAAGGAATAGCCGGGTGAGGTGCCCCAGTTGGAGGTGTTCCAGCCGTAGGTGCCGATGTCCCAGGTGGGACGCTCGGGGCTCTTCCGGGTGAACTCCTCGTTTCCGGCGAAGGCACCGCAGCCGGCGCTGCTGGTGCGTCCGGGATCGGGGGTCGTGTTCTTGTCCGGCGGGTCCTCCACGACCAGCCCATAGCAGTCGTGCGCGGGGCCGGGGTCGTACAGCAGCGAGACGGAGCCGGTGTCGGCCGCCGCGGGCTGCGTCAGGCGCGGCCACAGGGCCGGTACGAGGAGGAGCAGTGCGGAGAGTGCCAGTAGGGCGATTCTGCGGGGTCGGGCTGGTAGGGCCCTCATATAAGCGCTCCGGAGGGTGAAAGGGGCCGTGCAGGACCACGGGTCGTGACGGGCGGCGACCGGGACCGGCCCGCGGTCAGCCGACGGTGTTCACCTCGGCCGACCAGTACGACGGGGGGGTGTCCCACGGGTTGCCCCATTCCTGGCCCGACGGGTGGGAGTTGTCGTCGTCGGTGGCGTAGACGTAGCCCGCGTTGCGCTGCTTCGAGAGGGCGATGGCGTTCCGCATCCGCGTCTGGCTGCCCGTGGTGTGGATCAGATGCCAGATCTTCGACGGGTCGGCCGATGCCTCCCAGGACTCGCGGTCGTCGCCGTAGTGGTTCACATAGTCGTCGTAGGTGCCCTCGAAGGTGACCAGTGTGTCGGCGGCCCCTGTGTAGCACTGCTCGGGCGAGGCCCCCGGGTTGATGACGACCTTGGCGTCGGCGTCCTTGCCCTTCACATAGGACTGGAGCCTCTTGTAGGCGTCGACGAAGGCGTTGGCGTCGGACGGGGTGCCGCAAGCGGTGAGGCCGTCGTCGAAGAAGATCCCGTCCAGGCCCGAACCGCCGTAGTAGCTGTACCACTTGTCGACGTTGCGCTCCGCGCCCTCGACCCAGTCGTCGATGGACGTGCCGCCGTCGGGCGCGGTCCCGCCCTTGGTGCCGAGATATCCGGAGTCGACGTACCCGATCACCTCCGTCCCGGCGTCGTGCGCCGTCCGGATGGCGTTCGCGTAGTTGCCGTCCTCGCTGTCGCCGGGTCCTGACCCCGGGTTGGCGACGGCCAGGCCCGCGCCGGGGGCCGGAGTGGACAGCTGTGGCCACAGATTGCCGGCACCCGAGGCTCCCGAGTCACCGGGGTAGAAGTACGCCGGTACGGCCACCCGCTGCTTGAACCCGGCGGCAGCGGACGCGTGGCCGACCGGGAGGGAGACCAGGGCGCCGGCGGCCAGGCCCGCGCTCAAGGCCGCCGCACACAGGCGGCGCCTCCTTGCGGCGCCCGGACGGCGGTCCAAGTGACTCCTGCTGCTCATGGGGGCATGCCTCCACTCTGATTTCCTCCAGCCGACTGCCGGAATCGCTCGGCCTTCGCAAGGAGGGGGACTGTTCGTGAGGGACTGTTCGTGAGGGATGAAGCGGCCTGGGGAGGAAATGGATCCGTGGGGGGAGTTCACTTTTTCGGCCGGCTCCGCGAGGCGTTTTAGTGCCCGGGGTCGTTTCGCGTCAAGGCGCCGAATGAGTGGGCGCGTTGAGGGATCCGGAGCCCCGGAACCGCACCACCGCGTGCGCCTGCGGCACGGCTCTCGGTCCGCGCCGAGGCCGTGCCATGACGGAGTGACCAGCGGTGATCCATCGGCAACGCTCCCGGACGACACCCCGACGGCGTGGTCCGGGACGTCGTCCCACCGCGGTGGACCGGGACGAGCGGAGGGGATGACGACGGGTTGGAAACGCTCACTGTTCGCGCACGGTCCACTCGAACGCTTTCCCGAGGAATTGCCCGGATTCTTTCCGTTCCGACGACCCGGGACAGGTATTCGGATTCCGATTAATGGCGGATTGGTGGCGGATTGATGGCGCGGAGGGGCACACCGTCGCCGTGGTCGGTGCCTGTCCGCCGTCGGGGGTCCGGCGTCCGTGGCATAGGCTGCCGTTCCACAGTGCAGAGGGGAAACCGGTGTCAGGATCGTGGCGGTGACTACGTGGAGATGTGCACGGGCCGCCTGAGCGAGTCGCGGGCGCTGCGCGACGCCGCCGACTCGGCCCGCGCGGGCACGGCCACGGTCGTCCTCGTACAGGGGGCGCCCGGCATCGGAAAGACGACCCTCGTGCGTCAATTCCTGGCCGGCCTGAGTGACTTCGCCGTGCTGGACAGCACGGCGACACCGCCCCCGGCGGCTTCCGACGTCGACTGTCTGTCCCGTCTGCTGCATCGGGCGGCGGTGCGGGTGCCGGACCGCTCCCCGGCCGGGGGCCCGAGTGCGCGGGCGGCGAAGAATCCCGCCGCCGTTCCTTCGGGGCCGCGCGCGCTCCGGGAGTTGCTGGACACATCGGCGGCCCCCTGGGCCCTGTTCGTGGACGACGCCCAGTGGGCGGACAGCCCCTCGCTGAAGGCGTTGCTGGAGGCCGCGCGCGAGGGCGGGCCGCTGTGCCTGGTGCTGGCCGCGCGGCACTCGCACGGCTGGGACGAGCAGGTCCTGCACGCGTTGCACACGGTGGCCCCGCTGACCCACATCGCTCTGGCCGAGCTGCCGGAGGCGGAAGCGGCGGCCGTGGTGGCCACCGCGCTCGGGGATCTCGCCGACGATGTGCTCACGGGTCGCCTGGTGCAGCGGTCCGGCGGCCATCCGCTGTATCTCAGAAGCCTGCTCGACGGCCATGGCACCGCGCGTCCCGGCGGACCGGACCGGGCCGCCCTGCCCGCGTCCGTGGTGTGGCGTCAGCTGACGGGCGTTCCCTCCGAGGGCGTGGCGGCCCTTGAGGCGCTGGCCGTGCTCGGCGGTTCCGCGACCGTGCCGGTCCTGAGCACCGTCCTGGGCGCCTCCGACTGCACCTCTGCGCTGGACCCGCTGGTCCACGAGGAGTTCATCACGCGGACGGATGCCCAGGTGCCCACCGTGGCGATCAGACACGGCGTGTTCCGCGACGCGCTGTACGACACGCTGCCGGCGGTGCGGCGACGCGCGTTGCATGTCGCCGCGGTCGACGCGGTCGACGAACGACAGGGGCTGGCGCACCGGGTGGCGGCCGCCGAGACCGTCGACGCCCGCCTGGCCGCCGACCTCCTGGAGACCGCGACCCGCGAACTCGCCGAGGGCGGGCTCCTGCACGCGGCACGGACGCTGCTGTCGGCGGCATCCCTCTCGCACGCGGACGACCACCGGACCGACCATCTCCTCTACGGCGCCGTACGGCTCCTCTTCTGGGCCGGTGCCGACGCGGAGCTGACCCGGCACGGGCACGCGGTGGTCACCCGTCGGCCATGCCCCTGGCGGGACGAGGCGCTGGGCCTGGCCGAGTTCGCCGCCGGCCGCCTCACCTCGGCACGGCGGCTGCTGGACCAGGCACAGGAGTCCCTGCGGGAGGCTCATCCCGGTCAACGGGCGGTCGTGCTCACCGAGCTGGCGCTGGTGCACGCGATCCTGGGACAGGGGGAAGCCGCCCGGCACCACTCCGACCAGGCCCTTCGCCCGGCTCCCCCGGCGGGCGAGACGGGCCTGTACGGCCCCCTCGGACGCCGCCGGGAAACCGACCCGGCCCTGGCCCGCCCGGCACCGAGCGGGCCCGCCGACGCCGGGCCGCCGTCCGGTGCAGTCCCGGACGCCTGCGCGCGGGCGCCGTACGTCGTCGTACCTCCGGGTCTCCGGCAGGCGGCGCGGGCTCTGGCCGCCTACGGCACTGCGCTGTGGCACGGCCCCGGAGCCGGGCTGGACCTCTTGGCCGGCCTGCCCGAGGACGCGGACCGGATCGGTGAGGAGGACCTTCCGGCCCTGACCGTCCGGGGCATACTCCGGCTCGCGGACGCGCAACTGTCGTCCGCGACAACCGACTTGACGATGGTCACGGCCCGCCGCCGCTCCGCCGCCGCCCGGCTCCTCGGTACGAGCGCCTCGGTGCATCTCGCCATGTGTCATCTGCTGGGCGGCGACTGGAACCGGGCGGCGCGGGAAGTGGGGACGGCGCTCGACGACGAGCAGGGGCGCTGTTTCGACGCCCCCGCCCTGTGGTCGCTGCGCTCGGTCCTCGACGCGTTCCGGGGTAACGAGAGAGCAGCCGAGACGAGTCTGCGCCAGGCCCAACACCTGGCCGAGCCACTGGACTTCGGAGGACCGCAGTACCACACGGCCATGGCCCGGGCCATGCGGGCACGAGCGCGCGGGGACCACCGCGGGGTGGTGGATGCCCTCCAGATGCTGGCCGAACGTTCCGCGCACTCGGAGCGCGTGCGCATCGTCTCCACGAGCTGGCTGCCCTTCCTCGCCGAGTCGCTCGTCTCGTGCGGTCTCGCCGACCTCGCGCGTGCGGCCATGGAGGAGCTGAAGTCCACGGGCGACGACGCCTCGAACCCGCACCTGCGTGTCGCCGACGCCTGGCTGGAAGGCCGTACGGCGGAGGCGGCGGGCGCGCACGAGGACGCGCTCGGCCGGTACACCGAGGCGGTCGGACTGCTCGGGCCCGGCCGGGACATCCCGCTGATACGAGGGCTGCTGGAGATCGCACGCGGGCGGGTGTCGGCGGCACTCGGCAGGGCGGGCGCCGCGACCGCGCACTTCGACAGCGCCGAAGACCTGTTCACCCGCCTGGGCGCGCGGCCGTTCCTGGAGGAGTGCCGGGCCGAACGCCGGGCCTGCGCGCCCGAACGCGGGGGCGCACCGGACCTGGACCATCTGCTGACCGGTCGGGAGCGCGAGGTGGCCCGCCTGGTCGGGCTCGGCTGCACCAACCGGGAGATCGCCGACGAGCTGACACTCAGCGTGAAGACGATCGAGTACCACCTGCGGAGCGTGTTCGTGAAGCTGGGGATGCGCAGCCGCAGAGAACTGCGCCGGCGGGTCCAGGAGGCGGGCGGCGGAGACGGTCACCGGTGAGCCGTACGCGGAACACCCCGGGCCGCTGCGGCCGCGGGTGTCACGAGGACCGGCGGCGGTGGGGCCGTACGGACGAGGGGATGGCCACCAGGACCATGTCCAGGCCGGTGCCGCGCAGTTTGGCGACCATGTCCGTGTTCGCGTACGAGTCGGTGACCACGGTGTGGACCGAGTCGATGTCGGCGACCTTGGCCCGGTGCACCTGCCCCAGTTTCGAGCTGTCGGCCACGACGATCCGCCGCGTCGCCTGCTCCAGCATGACCCGGTCGATCTCCGCTCCGTCGGAGCTGTACTGGGTGAACCCGGCCGCCGGGCTGATGCCGTCGACACCCACGATCGCGTAGTCGAAGCGGTAGGAACGCAGTGTCCTCTCGGCGGGTCTGCCGACCAGATCGTTGGACAACGGGCGTACGGTGCCGCCGGTGACCACCACCTTCGCCGCCTGACGTTCCGTCAGGACGGTCGCGGTGTCGAGCCCGTTCGTGACCACGGTCAGGTCCGACCGGCCGGCCAGGCTCCGCGCCACGAAGCCCGCCGTGCTGCCTCCGCTGAGCGCCAGGGTGAGCGGGCGGCTCGGGACGAGGGAGGAGGCGAGCGCACCGATCCGGCGCTTCGCCTCGGTGTTCTGCGACCGCCGCAGGCTGACCGGAAGTTCGGGGCTGCGCCGGGCGGCGGCGATCCTCCCGTACGACCGCCGGATCAGTCCCCTCTCCTCCATGGCGGCGAGGTCCCGGCGCACGGTGGGCCCGGAGACTCCCAGGACGGCGGGCAGCAGCCGGACTTGGAGCTCCGCGCGCTGTGTCAACAGGGTCAGGATGGTCGAGATGCGGGTGTCACGTGTTGTCTCGTTCATCCGCGCCTCCGTCCCGGAGCGCGGCCCGGGGTGCGTCCCGGAGTGCGGGCCGGGTGGTTGTCCGGGAAGTGGTGCCACTCCCCCGCTCCCTCTGCCCCGCCGGTCCGTGCGTGCCACGGCCTCACCGGCCCGGCCGTCCTATGTGTCAAGGAATGCAAACGTCGAAGCTCCGCTCATGATCCGTCCCGTCGCTGACCGCCAGCTTCTCCGAAGCGCGTCCCGAGCGGATCAGGGAAAGTTCCTAGGGTTTTACGCGGCCTGTCAGGGGCGAGTGGAGCGAACTGCTCGTTCCCGCTGAGCAGTTCGGGCGAAGGGCGACCGGCGGGAGAGCGGGTGGCACTCCCCCGGCGTACGGATGCGAGGAGCCGCACGACCGGTCCACCGTGGCCTCGGGCGGCGTACGAACCCGCGCCGTTATCAGCCCCCCGCCCTTGTCACAAGGCGCGCCGTGGCTCTCCGCTCGGCAGGGGTGAGCCGAGCGCGAGTTCCCCGTAGAACCGTGCCGCACATCCGAGACCGAAGGGACATGCGCATGGGCACGCGCGGCAGGACAGTGAAGCGAAGACTGGCCGTCACCACGTTGGTGATGGCGGTGGGGGCCGTGACGGTGGTCCCGGCGGCGGCGAGCACGGCAACGGCGACGGCGACGGCGACGGACCGTACGGCCGCTCCCGCACCCGCGGACATCGCGCTGGGCTCGTGGATGGACCAACTGCACGGCACCATCGGCGATCGCCCGATGAACCAGGTCGTGATCCCCGGCAGCCATGACGCGGGCACCGCGGGAATCACCGGCGACAGCGGGATGTGCGACGCCGGTGACACGGTCGGCACCGCCCGCAAGTGGCCGGCGCTGGCGGCGAGCATGTCCCGCACCCAGAGCGGTTCCCTGGTCCAGCAGTTGGACGGCGGCTCGCGCTATCTCGATCTGCGCCTGTGCAAGCAGGACGGCAAGTGGTACAGCTATCACGGCGGACCGCTGGGGCGGCTGTTCTTCGACGCGCCCGACGGCAAGGGCGGTGTGATCCCGGGTCAGGCGCGGGAGGTCGCGGACTGGATCCGGGCGCATCCCAAGGAGATCGTGATCCTGCGGGTCACCGCCACCGGTCCCGCGGCGACGCTCCAGCAGGACCGGCGCGAGGCCATCACCGAGCTGGGTGATCTGGTGGGCGGCGGCGCGGGCCATCCGGCCATCGCCGACGCCTCGTTGCGTCCGACGTCGACGTACGACCAGTTCATGGCCGCGGGCAGGCACGTCGTCATCGTCGACGACACGGACAGCACGGCGTACCCCTGGGCCTGGCACCAGCCGGACGTGCAGGACTACCGGGGCAGTTACGTCGGGGTGAGCACCGCATGGCAGGACATCCTGAAGGCGGCCCTCGACCCGAAGCTGTCGCAGAAGACCTTCGACGCGGTGCTCAAGCGAGGGGACGAGGTACTGGGACGTGCGCCGGGCACCGCGGCGGACAAGTTCTTCGTGCAGCAGGGCATCATCGATCCCACCGACTCCATACCGGATGCGGCGATCACCCAGATCCTGGCTGCGCTCAAGCTCACCTCCGCCTGGAAGGCGGACAACTTCCTGCTCAGTCTTGAGGACGAACTGAACCGGCAGTTGCTCGCGAAGCTCCGGACCTCCTGGAACAACACCAACGTCACGGACAACATGAACATCGTCATGCACGACGATGCGAACCAGAACCGCAACGGGGTCGGATCCGGAGATCTGGAGCGGGAGATCATCGCCAAGAACCTTCCGCAGCCGATCACTTCGCACACGTTCTACGACATGGCCCGTACGGCGGCCGGTACATGGACCGCGCCGAGCCCCCTGGCGGGTGCGGGCGACGCGTTCCGGTTCGCGGGGAGCCGGGAGGCCGTCGCCGCTCTGCCCGACGGAAGTGTCCAGGTGCTGGGCATCGGGCTCGACGGCAATGTCTGGCTCAACGTCCGCCGCGCGGACGGTGGTTGGCAGGGCTGGCAGGCCCTGCCGGCGGCGGACGACAACAAGACCGGGTTCGCGGCGAAGGACATCGCGATCACGGGCATGCCGAACGGCGACTCCCAGATCACGGCCATCGGCCAGGGCGGATACGCCTACCACAACATCCGTCACGCCGACGGTTCCTGGCAGGGCTGGGCCGCGATGGCGGGCGACGACTCGGGGCTGGCGAAGGCCACCAAGGTCGCGATCGCCGGTATGCCGAACGGCTCCTCCCAGGTCCTGGTCTACGGCGCGGACGGCCGGATGCGGCTGGACACCCGCGCCGCCGACGGTGGCTGGAGCGGCTGGTCGACCGTCTCCGGGGTCGGCGCGCCGGACTTCGCCGGACCCGCCCTGTCCATCGCCGCCCTGCCCGACGGGGACAGCCAGATCGCCGCCATCGGCCTCGACGGGAACGTCTGGCACAACGTCCACCGGGCGGACGGTAGTTGGACCGGCTGGGACAGTCCCGCCGGGCCGGCGGGCGGTCCGATGGGGGCCTCGGCGGTCGCCGTCGCGGGCCTGCCCGACGGGGACAGCCAGCTGGTCGCCGTCGGACTGGACGGCAACGTGTACCACGCCGTCCGGGACCGGGACGGGAAGTGGACGCCCTTCCGGGCGGTCGCCGGGCTCCGCGGCGCCGGGACCTTCGCGGGAGATCAGGTCGGTGTCGTCGGCCTGCCCGACGGATCGAGCCGACTCCTGCTCACCAGCCGCTGAGCGGGGCCGGTCCGCCTCATCGATGTGCGCGCCGGGGGGCAGGTCGAGGAGTCGAGGAACGGACGGCGGAGGCGTTCGCCGGGACGGCCCCGAGTCGGGCAGTTCCTGGAACCGGGGCCGTCCGATCCCAGGCTTTGAGCGTTCGCTCAAAAGGGTGTACTTTCCCTCTCGGATGGTTTGAGCGATCGCTCAAACACCGATGGGACGTGGGGGAACGCCATGGGTCTCTACGTAGAAGCACATATCCGCGCCGACATGGACGAACTCTGGTCGCGCACTCAGGACCCCGCCCAGCACCGGCGCTGGGACCTGCGGTTCTCGGAGATCGACTACCTTCCGCGCACCGAGGGCGAGCCCCAGCGCTTCCGTTACGCCGTACGCGTCCTGGCCCTCCTCACGGTCTCCGGTACCGGGGTCGCCGCCGGCGAACGGGAGCGTCCCGACGGCACCCGTACCTCCGCCCTGCGCTTCGCCTCCCCGCACCCGCTCTGCCCGCTCGCCCGCGGCAGCGGCTACTGGCGCTACGTGCCCGACGCGCACGGCGTGCGCTTCCTCACCGGCTACGACTACCAGCCCCGCTGGGGCGTCCTCGGCGCGCTCGCCGACCGGCTCGTGTTCCGCCCCCTGATGGGCTGGGCGACCGCCTGGTCCTTCGACCGGCTGCGGCTGTGGCTGGAGCGGGACATCGGCCCCGAGCGGGCCCGGACCAACTGGCTGGCCGAACTGGCGGTCCGGGCAATGCTGTTCACCGGGTGCCTGACCGGCCTGGGGCTGGGGTCCGCCATGAGCGTCTTCGGACGGTTCGGGGCCGACGTGGCCTACCTCTACCCGCTCCTGCTGGTCGTCGTGATGTCGCTCGCCCTCTTCAAGGCCCCTCGCACCTGCACCCCCGCCGCCCGCCGGTGCCTGCGCGCCCCGGCGGACCGGACGGCCCGGGCCCCCCGCGTCCTGCACACCCTGGAGAAGCACGGATGACCACGCCCCCTTCGATGTTCCACACCGTGCTCGGCGACGGCTTCGACCGTCTCCACCCAGAGTTGCGGCGCCGTTTCTCGGTGGGCCTGGCGAGCGGGGAGGCCTGCACCGGGCGGGGCGTCATGGACCGGATCTGGCACGGCCCGGCGTACGTGAAGCCGTTCCTCGCCCTCGGCGCCACCCGCAACATCCTTGTCCCGCGGGCCGGCCGCGACATCCCGTTCCTGATCGAGAACGTCCCGTACACCGACACCTTCGGCCGTGAGACGGTGAGCTTCGTGCGCACCTTCGACCTGCCCGGCGGCCCCCGCCGCTTCGACGCGCAGATGGTGCTCAGTCCCAAGGGCGACCGGATCCTCGACTATCTCGGCACGCATCAACACCTCGCCAGCGAACTGCACTTCGCGGCCGAGCCGGACGGCTCGCTGCTCATCCGCTCCGGCGAGCACCGCTTCCGGGAGGGCCCGGTGGATGTGCGCGTACCGGAACTCATCGGCGCCACGGCCGAGGTGCGCGAGTCCTTCGACGACATCACCGGACGCTTCCGGGTCCGGGTGAGGGTGGTGAACCGCCGCTTCGGGCCGCTCTTCGGCTACGAGGGTTCCTTCACGGTGTCGTACACGGACGCCGTCTCCCGCGGGACGCGGCCGGGACTGCGCCCGGTGCGGGAGGAGGCGCGCGCATGAGCCCGGAGACGGCGAAGTCCCAGGAGACGAAGACCAAGCTCCTTAAGGGCGCGCTGCGTACGCTCACCGAGCACGGCATCGCCAAGGCCTCCGCCCGTACGGTCGCCGCGGCGGCCGGCGTCAACCAGGCGCTGATCTTCTACCATTTCGGCTCCGTGGACGAACTGCTCGCCGCCGCCTGCCGTTACGGCGCCGAGACGACCGTGGCGAAGTACCGCACCCGGCTCGCCGCGGTCGCCTCCCTGTCCGAACTGCTCGCGGTCGGCCGGGAGATCCACGAACAGGAACGGGCCGGCGGCCATGTCGCCCTCCTCGGACAGCTGCTGGCCGGCGCGCAGACCCACGCCACCCTCGGCCCGGCCACGACCGCCGGCCTCGACCTGTGGATCGCCGAGATCGAGCAGGTGCTGCGCAGGGTGCTCGCCTCGACCCCGGTCAACGAGTTCGCCGACCCGGCCGGTCTCGCCCGCGCGGTGGCGGCATCGTTCGTCGGCATCGAGCTGTACGAGGGCGTGGACGAGGCGGGCGCGCACGCGGCACTGACCGCGCTCGAACAACTGGGCGCGCTGGTCGCGGCCCTGGACACCCTGGGCCCGGTCGCCCAGCGGGCGGTCCGCCACCACCTGCGCCGCGCGGCACGCGGCTGAGAGGGGCTGATCGAGCGCGGGACCGATATTGCCGAGTCCCCGCGCGGTACGAGGGGCCTGCGGTCAGCCGCTCACACCCGCTGCCACAGCGCCGGTGTGTTCGGCGGCTCCCAGCCCTGCTGGGCCTGGTGGGCCTGGAGGCAGCGGTAGGTGGCACCGCCGTACGTCACCGTGTCGCCCGCCTGGTAGACGGTGCCCGCCGACCACGTGCCGCCGGGATCACCGGGGCCGCCGGGGTCTCCCGGGCCGGACGCGACGGTGGTCAGGGTGAGGCCGTAGTTCTGGAGGATGGGGTTGATCGGATAGAAGAAGGTCGGACCGCCACTCGTGCAGTCGCCCGAGCCGCCCGAGGTGACCCCCTGTGCCTGGCTGCCGGAGATGAACGAGCCGCCCGAGTCGCCCGGTTCGGCGCACACCGAGGTGCGGGTGACACCGGCGACGGTGCCCTCCTGGTACGTCACGCTGGTGTTGAGCTGCTGCACCGTGCCGCAGTGCCAGCCGGTCGTGGATCCCGAACGGCACACGGAGGAGCCCACCGTGGCCTGCACGGAACCCGCGACCTGCGCACTGGAACCATTGACGTACGGTGTCGCCCGCCAGTTGGCGTTCGTGGCCACCCAGGCCATGTCGTTGCCGGGGAAGATCGACGCCTGGAACGTCCCCTGCGCGGTCTGGTCGAAGCCGGTGGTGGTGCTCCCGGCGTGCCCGCAGTGCCCGGCCGTGGCGAAGCCCTGCTGGGTGCCCCGGGTCACCGGGAAGCCGATCGAGCAGCGGGCGCTGTTGTCGATGTAGTAGGCGTCCCCGCCCCGCAGGTCGGCGAGCGGGCGCGGACGTTCGGCGGACTTCACGATGCGGGCGAGGGAGGCGTCGACGCCGGCCGCGGCCAGCAGGGAGCGTGCGGCGGAAGGCCGTATCGCCTGGACAACCAGCGCGTTGGTGCGCACGTCGACGTACCAGACCGGAGTGTCGGTGGTGCCGTGGTGGGCGGCGGCCCGGTCCACGCGCGCCTTGGCCGCGTCCAGCGCGGCCAGGGAGTGGTGCACGACGACCGCGTCGGCGCCCCGCGCCTGGATGGCTCGCGCGTCGGCCGGGTCGGTCGTGGCGACGGTCAGTTTGTCCGACACGGTGCCGCTCACCCAGGCGCCCGCGAAGTGCGCGCCCACGGCGGCGCGCAGCCGGCCCGCGGTGGCGCCCGCCTCGGCCTCGTTGGCCAGTCGGCGGTCCGCCTGCTGCCGGTTCAGGCCGAGGTCCCGTTGGAGCGCGGTGAGGAGGCCGGGCGGCGCGGCGGCGGTACGGAGGCTGTCGGTCGCGGTCGGCGGGGCGGAGGGAGGGGACGGCTGGGCGCTCGCGGAGCCGCTGAGCCCGGTCACGAGCAGGGCGCCCGCCGCCGCCACGGCGGCACAGGCGGCTCTGAGGTTTCGTTGGAGCATGGGGAGGTCTCTCCTCGGATTCGGTGGGGTGCCGAAACCGTAGAGAGGACCGGCCGCGGCCCGTAAGACGTCAACCGACCCCCTGCCCGGGCGGTATGGAACCCGCGGCGGGAGCCGTCACGGGTGCGAGACCGCCTGCCGGAGTCGATCGCCGCTCCGCGAGCCAGTACGCGTAGCTGTCACTGCGCGCCGCCGCGCCCGCGTGCGCCTCCCGGGCCTGGGCCAGCACCGTGGCCGCGGTGCCCGACCGCTGTCCGGCGGGGTGCCAGCCCAGCAGGTGGCGCCACATCAGGGGCGTGCCGGTGAGCGGACGGATGGCGAGTCCCGGCGTCGGCGGAAACGTGGCCCGGCACAGGCCCACCGCCCGGCCCACTTGTACCAGGTGCACACAGGAAGCGGTGTCCGTCTCGTACATGCGCCGGGGCGTGAACCCGGCCCGGGCGCAGGCCGCGGTGAAGCAGTCCGCGAAACAGCCGTCGCCGGGGACACACGCCCACTGCTCGTCCGCGAGCGCGGCCAGCTCGATCTCCCGTCCGTGGGCCAGCCGGTGGCCGTCGGCGAGCATCACGAAGACCGGGTCGACGGCGATCAACTCCCAGGCGAGGTGGGGAGAGTCGGGCGGCGGGGCGGAACCGCAGGTGCCGGACAGCGCGAAGTCCAGGCGCCCCTCCTTCAGCATCTCCGCGAGTTCCCGCTCCGACCAGGAGGCACAGGTGGTCACGGCGGTGCCGGGCGCGGCGTCGGCCAGCCGGTCCACCAGCGCGCCCAGCAACGGCCCGTGCGTCCCGCCGAGCCGCAGCCGCTCCCCCTCCCCCTCCCCCTGGCTCCGGGCGAACCGGGCGGCCTCCCGCTGGAGTTCGCTCACGGCGGGCAGCACGATGCGCGTGCGCTCCAGGACCAGCTCACCGAGGGCCGTGGTCCGTACGCCGTGTCGGCCGCGCTCGAACAGGGCGCCGCCCAGAGCCCGTTCGATGCGTCTCAGCTGTGCGCTGAGGGCGGGCTGCGCGAGCCCGAGGACAGTCGCCGCCCTGGTCAGGCTGCCCGCCTCCGCGATGGCCCGGATGGTCTTCAGATGCCGCAACTCCAGCTCCATGAGGGGAGCTTGCGGGGCCGGAGGGCAAGGGGCAAGGGGTTGGTCCAGACCAGGGTGGAGCGGGTGTACGGGTCCGGCTCACCGGGTCACCGGGTCACCGGGTCACCGAGACCTGATCCTCCAGCCGGCGCGGCACGGCCGCGCCCGTCAGATCCAGAAGGGCGCCGCAGGAACCTCGTCGGCGCCGGAGGCGGTGAGCGCCGTGCCGGGGGAACGGCCGCTGAGCCAGGCCAGGATGTCCGCCTGCCGCCCCCTGACCGTGGGGCCGTCGACCCCCAGGGCGTGGACGAGGCCGGTGTCGGTCGTCTCCAGACGCAGCGCGGGAGTCTCCGGTCGCCGGGCGAGCGCCTCGACGATGTCGTCGATGATCCATCGCGCGGCGTCGACCGGTATGTCCGAGAAGCCGTAACCGGCGTCCAGGTCGGCGTGGTGGATCTCCAGTTCGCGCAGCCGGGCGAGGATCAGGGTCGCCGGCGTACGCAACTCCCCGGTGCGCATCCGCACTTCGGTGTGCCAGGCCGCCGAGGGCAGGGTCCGCACCGCCTTCTCGAAGCGGGCGGCGGTATCGCGGACGTCGGCGACCAGATCAGCGACCGGCCGCCGGGCCCCGGCCTCGATCTCGGCGGCACGGGCGTCCATGCTCGCGTACTGCGGCGTTTCCACACCGGTGCGCGCCCAGGCGAGCAGTCGGCAGATGCTGTCCGTGGCGCGTGCCACATGGGTGATGACGTGGCCGCGGGTCCATGGGGGTACGAGCGTCTCGCCCGCGACCTGAGCGTCGGTGAGGGAGACGACGGTGGCGACGAACCGGTTCGTGGACGCGGTGATCGGGTCCAAAGCTCCGAGATCCTGCATGGAACCTCCTTGCCTGCATCATCCATTGTACGGAAGCATCTAACCGCATTACGGAAATCTGATGGGGACTCCGGACCGACCACCACTGTCGCCGGACGTGCGGCAAGCCCTGTCGGTTCGTCAGCGACCCGGGTTCTCGTCGGCGGCGCGGACGGCGGACAGGGACCGCTGCTGTCGGCCTTCCGTGTCGAAGTTGTCGGGCGAGAGCCACTCCCGCAACGCCTTGCCGACGTGCGGCCACTCGGAGTCGACGATGGAGTACCACGCGGTGTCGCGACTACGCCCCTTGTAGACGACGGCCCGGCGGAAGATCCCCTCGAAGGTGAAGCCCAGCCGTAGAGCCGCCTTCCGCGAGGGCGCGTTGAGACTGTCGCACTTCCACTCGTAGCGACGGTAGCCGAGTTCGTCGAAGACGTAGGACATGAGCAGGAACTGGGCCTCCGTGGACACCGGAGTCCCCTTCAGCAGAGGCGAGAAGGCCACGCTGCCGACCTCGACGACCCCGTTGGACGGATCCTGGCGCATCAGGGAGAGGGTGCCCACCGCCTTGCCGGTGCGAAGGTCGACGACCGCGTACGGAAGGGGGTCGTCCACCTGGGTCACCCTGGTCACGTAGGCGCGGTAGTCGGCGGGGGTGTCGAAAGGACCGACCGACATGTACGTCCAGTCCGCACCGTCCTCCGCAAGGGAGTAGGCGGCGTACAGGTCGTCGGCGTGCCGGTCCGCGTCCAGGGGCTCCACCCGGCAGAGGCGGCCCTCGAGGGCGACCCGGGCGGGCGCGGGACGCGCCGTCCAGTCGGGCACGAGGTCGCCGACGGGTTGACCGTATTCGTTGAGACGTGCGGACATGCTCTTCTCCTGATGCGTGCCGGTGCCTGACCAGTGCCAGACTATGCACTTTCGCACGGGGCAATCCGCAGCTCTCGTGGCCCCGGATTACACATGATGACCCGCTCTGCGACGGCCACGGGAGAGAGCCGCTGTGAAAGAACCAGTACATATCAGCACCAACCCCTCGAGGAAGCCCGACCTGCAGCGCCTGCTGCACGAGGTGGCGCTGGGGGACCAAGAGGCTTTCGCGGCGGTCTATGACACCGTCGCCGGCTCCGTCCTCGGGGTCGCCCGGGCGGTTCTGCGCGATCGGGCGCAGTCGGAGGAGGTGGCGCAGGACGTGCTGGTGGAGGTGTGGCGCACGGCCCCTCGCTATCAGCCCGAGCGCGGCAGTGCCCTCAACTGGATCCTCACCCTCGCCCACCGGCGGGCCGTGGACCGGGTCCGGTCGGTGGAGGCGGCAGCCGCCCGTGACACCAGGGCCGCGCTGCTCGACCATCAGCCCGCGTACGACGAGGTGACCGAGCAGGTCGAGAGCCGGCTGGAGCGGGAACAGGTGCGGCGCTGTCTGCGCACCCTGACCGAACTCCAGCGTCAGTCGGTCACCTTGGCCTACTACCGCGGCCTGACCTACCGTGAGGTCGCCGAAGCACTCGCGTTGCCGCTCGGCACGGTGAAGACCCGCCTGCGCGACGGGCTCATCCGGCTCCGGGACTGCCTGGGGGTGACGGCATGACCACGACCGATCCGCACGCTCTGACCGGTGCCTACGCGGTGCACGCGCTGGAGGACGAGGAGCGTGCCGCCTTCGAGCGTCATCTGGCCGACTGCCCCGCCTGCGCGCAGGAGGTCGCGGAGTTCACGGCCACCGCCGGACGCCTGGCCCTGGCCGCCACGGTGCGCCCGCGCCCCGGCATGCGGGAGCAGGTCCTCACCCGCGTCACCTCCGTACGGCAGGTGCCGCCCGGCACCGCGCCCTCGGAACGGGTACGCCGCGGCGTACGGCGTGGACGGCGGCTGACTCGCTGGGCGCTGGCCGCCAGTGTGGCCGTCGCGGCCGCGTTCGGCGGAACCGCCGCATGGCAGTACGAGCGTGCCCAGGACGCCCGGCACCAGGCGGCCTCGGCCGAACGGCACGCGGAGGAGATCACGGGGGTGCTGGCCGCACCGGACGCGAAGACACGTTCGGCGCGGGTGGCGGGCGGTACGGGCACCGTGGTGGTCTCGGCCCGGCGCGACCGGGCCGTGTTCGTGACCTCGAACATGGCAGAGCCGCCCCGGGGCAAGGTCTACCAGTTGTGGTTCGCCGTCGACGGAAAGATGCGTCCGGCCGGGCTCATGAACCCTGACCGCGCCAGTCAGACCGTGCTGATGCGGGGCGGGGTGGACGGCGCCTCCGGTGTCGGGATCACCGTGGAGCCGGCCGGTGGCTCGCCCCGACCGACCAGTGCGCCCATCGGCCTGCTGGAGATCCCGTCCTGAACCGTCGACGCGTACGTCGGCCGGCGCACGGTGCCGGGGGTCAGGAAAGCGGCCCCCGGCACCTGTTCGCCGGTGTCGGGGCCGTGTCCTCGCTCAAGGGCGCCGACGGGGCGGCCGTGGGAAGAAGCCGCTGGTGCGCGCGGCGTACTCGGTCCAGCCCGGCCTGCCCCCCATGCGCCGCTCCAGCAGCCGCTTTCCGCTGCCCTTGATCAGCAGCAGGCTCATGACCAGGGGCGAGACGACGGACACGGCGGCGGGGGCGGCTCCGCCGTCGCAGGCGACCAGGAACAGCCCCCACCAGACGCAGAAGTCCCCGAAGTAGTTCGGGTGCCGGGTCAGCCGCCACAACCCCTGGTCCATGATCCGACCCCGGTTCGCCGGGTCGGCCTTGAACCGGGCCAACTGCGTGTCCCCGACGGTCTCGAAGAACATCCCGAGCGCCCAGAGCGCCGTGCCGGCCCAGGCCGGACCGGACAGCGGTCCGGGCGCGTACGCCGCCGCCTGTACCGGCAGCGAGACCAGCCAGACCAGCCCGGCCTGAAGCAGGTAGATCGTCCGCAGGGCGTACAGGGGGCGGCTGCCCGGTGCGCGTGACAGCAGGTCCTCGTAACGGGGGTCCTCGCCGTGCCCGCGGCCGCGGTACGCGATGTGCACCGCCAGCCGCAGCCCCCATAGGACCGTCAGCAGCACGACGAGCGCGCGCCGAGCCCCGTCGCCGGTGCCCGCCGACAGGCCGTAGGTCAGCAGGGCGAGCGCGGCGAAGGCGGCTCCCCACGCGCTGTCGACAATCCGGTGCACGCCCTTGCGCAGGGCGAGCAGGAAGGTGGCGAACAGGACCACCAGGGCGCAGGCCGCCGCCCAGCCGAGATTCACCGCGAAGGCGCCCCACGGAAACGCGCTCATGCCGACCCCAGGTTCCGGTACCATCCGGCCGTCTCGGCGGCCGTCAGACCGCTGTCGCCGTCGATGGTGGGCCGGACGCACAGGATCTGGTCCACGCCCATCCGGCGCTCCCGGAAGGCAAGGGACCCGCCGACCAGGTACAGCCGCCACACGCGGGCCGTCTCCTCGCCGACCAGGCGTACGACGTCCTGCCGGCGCTCTTCCAGCGTGCGGTGCCAGGCGTCGATGGTGCGCACGTAGTGCTCGCGCAGCGACTCCACCGACCGGACTTCCAGCCCGGCCGTCTCCAGGAGCCCGACGGTCTCGCCGATCGGCCGCATGTGCATGTCGGGGGCGATGTACGCCTCGATGAACGCGCCACCCCCGGGTGCGCGCGTGCCCCGGGACATCTGCTGGACCAGTACGCGCCCGCGCGGGCGGACCAACCGGTGCAGGGTGGCGGCGAACGCGGGGTATTCGTCGTCGCCGACGTGCTCGCCCATCTCGATGGCGGCGACGGCGTCGTAGGCGGAGCGGGTGATGTCCCGGTAGTCCTGGCACACCACCTCGACCCGGTGCCCGAGCCGTCGCTCCCGCACCTGTTCGCGCACGTACGCGGCTTGTTCCCGGGCCAGGGTGACGGCGGTGACCTGTGCCTTGTGCACTTCGGCCGCGTACAGGGACAGCGAGCCCCAGCCGCAGCCGATGTCGAGCAGGCGGCCGCCGGGGACGAGGCCGAGCTTGCGGCAGACCAGCTCCAGCTTGGCACGCTGTGCGCCGGCCGGGTCTGCCTCGGAGTCCGCTTCGGGCCAGTAGCCGCAGGAGTAGGCCATGGTGTCGTCGAGCAGCAGGCGGTAGAAGTCGTTGGACAGGTCGTAGTGGTGGCTGATCGCCGCCCGGTCCCGGGCCTTGCTGTGCAGGCCGCCGCGCAGCCGTGCCTGGGTGGCGGGGGCGGGCGGGCGCGGGCCGAGGGCGCCGAGGCGCAGGCCCTTGCCGATGATGCGGGCCCGGTCGGCCGGCGAGAGCCTCGGCGGATGCAGGCCCCGCTCCCGTGCGGCGGTCCACAGGGCGCGAAGGCCCTGGGCCAGGTCGCCCTCCACGTCGAGTTCGCCGGTGACGTACGCCTGGGCGAGGCCGAGTTCACCGGGCTGCCACAGCAGGCGACGCAGCGCGCGCGGTGAGCGCACGACGACCACGGGGGCGTCCACCGGGCCGGTCTCGCTGCCGTCCCAGGCGCGCAGCCGTACGGGCAGCGGGCCGCCGAGCGCGTCCTCGGCGAGGGCGGCGAGCCGCTGCGCGGCCCCGGTGCGGACCGGGGTACGCGTGGTGGTCATCGGACCGGGTCCTCCTTCGTGAACAGGTACTGCTGGACATCGAGGTATCCGGAGCGGAAACCCGCCTCGGAATAGGCCAGGTAGAAGGTCCACAAGCGGCGGAAGGTCTCGTCGAAGCCGAGCGCGTCGACGTCGTCGGCGCGGTCCGTGAACCGCTCCCGCCACAGGCGCAGGGTCTCGGCGTAGTGCGCGCCGAAGCCGTCCCTGGCGGCCGGCGCGAGACCGGTGTGGTCGCGAACCGCCTCCTCGACGGCCGTCGTCGAGGGGATGAGGCCGCCGGGGAAGACGTACTTCTGGATCCAGGTGTGGGTGCCGCGGCTGGCCAGCATCCGCTCGTGCGGCATGGTGATCGCCTGGAGGGCCAGCCGGCCGCCGGGCGCCAGGCGCTCGTCGAGGGTTTGGAAGTAGACGGGCCAGAACTCCGCGCCGACGGCCTCGATCATCTCCACGCTGACGACCGCGTCGTAGGTGCCGTGTGCCTCGCGGTAGTCGCACAGTTCGATCGAGACGCGGTCCTCGTACCCGGCCTCGCGTACCCGTGCCAGCGCCAGCTCCCGCTGTTCCGTCGACAGGGTGAGCGAGGTGACGTGCGCGCCCCGGGCGGCGGCGCGCAGTGCCAGTTCGCCCCAGCCGGTGCCGATCTCCAGCAGCCGGGTGCCCTCGCGCACCTCGGCCAGGTCCAGCAGCCGGTCGACCTTGCGCTGCTGGGCCGCGGCCAGCAGCGAGCGGTCGGCGGGGAAGCCGCGGAAGACGGCGGAGGAATAGCTGAGCGTCTCGTCCAGGAACAGTGCGAACAGGTCGTTGGAGAGGTCGTAGTGACGGCTGATGTTGGTCCGCGACCCGTCCGGGGTGTTGCGCTGCGTGTGCGGCTGGCGCTGCGTCCACAGGCCCCGCAGCCGCTGTAGTCCGGGCGGGACCAGGTCGGCCGCGTGGGCGGCGAGGACGGTGAGCGCGCCGACCAGGTCCGGGGCGTCCCACTCCCCCGCCATGTAGGACTCGCCGAAGCCGATGAGCCCGCCGGTGCCGACGCGGGAGTGGAACGCCCGGTGGTCGTGCACCGCTATCAGTGGTCCGCCCAGGCCGAGGGTGGTGCCGTCGGCGAACCGTACGCACAGGGGCAGTTGCCGCAGGGCGCGTTCCAGTACGGCCGCGGTGACGGCCCGCATTGGCCAGGACGCCCGCGGTACGGCGGCCACGTCGGGCCAGCGGTCGGCGTCGACGGGGGCGGTTCGGGGGCCGTTCGCTCGGTGGCGGGCGGCGGGGCGGTCTTCGACCGTGGTCATGACACACTCTCCGGGGTACGGCGGCCCGGGCGCGGCTGCACCGGCAGGCCGCGCAGGAACAGGCGGATACCGTGGAAGCGGATGGCGGCCGACACCGCGAGCGTCGACCAGGGGTGGCGCAGGGACAGGCGGAGCAGTTCCGGCACCGTCGCCGCACGGCGGGTGCCGCGGACCGCGGCCGTGAAGGGCGGGCTGCCGGGCCGGTGCAGCCGTATCGACAGATGCAGGAGCTCGCCGGGGGGCGGGACCCGCATCTCGTAGTGGCCGTCGATCGGATGGAAGGGCGACACGTAGAAGTCCTTGGCGACGGAGGCGGTTCCGGTCGCGTCGGAGTGCAGCAGGTAGGCGTGGCGACCGCCGTAGGTGTTGTGGACCTCGGCCACCACGCAGCGCACAGTGCCGTCGGGGGCGTAGCACCAGTACAGGGTGAGCGGGTTGAAGACATGGCCGAGGATCCGGGCGTGCGCGAGCATCAGCACCCGGCAGCCACGCGGGTCGATGCCGTGCTGGTCCAGGAAGCCGTCGAGCGCGGCCCTGATCGACGGAGCCCGTCCCGTGAAGTGGTCACGGGCGCTGAAGTGAGCCAACAGTCCCAGCGGGCGCGGCAGTTCGGGAAGGTGGTCCAGGTCGACCAGCCACAGATAGGTGCGGTGCCGTAGGGCGTAGCGCTGTGGTGCGCGGCGCCGGTGGATGATCACGCACGGGTACAGGGCCGCCGGTGGCCCGGCGGACGGAGCGGTCACCACCTCACCCCCAGCGCGGCGGCCGCCTCGACGCCCGAACGGCAGCCGTCCTCGTGGAACCCCCAGCCGTGGTAGGCGCCCGCGAACGCGGTGACGGCCGTGTTCAGTTCGGGCAGCCGGTGCTGGGCGGCGACCGACTCGGGGGTGTACACCGGGTGTTCGTAGGTCATACGGGCCAGCACCTGGGCGGGGTCGACCCGGTCCTGGCCGCCGAGGGTGACGACATACGTCCGCGGAGCGTCGAGTCGCTGAAGCCGGTTCATGTCGTAGCTCACCCGCACCCGGTCGGCGCCGGCCCTGCAGTCGGGCATCAGGTAGTTCCAGGAGGCGCGGGCCCCGCTCGACCGCGGGAGTAGGGAGGTGTCGGTGTGCAGCAGGGTGGAGTTGCGGGAGTAGCGGAAGGCGCCGAGGACGTCCTTCTCTGCCGGAGTAGCGTCCCCGAGGAGCCGTAGCGCCTGCTCGGGATGGGTGGCGACGACAAGGTGGTCGTAGGCGGCGGTACTCCCGTCCGCCGCGGTCACGTCCACGCCGTCGGCGTGCCGGAGCACGGACCGTACGGGGGTGCCGGCGCGGACCTCGTGCAGTGCGGCGGCGATCCGTTCGACGTACCTGCCGGAGCCGCCCGTGACGGTCCGCCACACCGGTGACCCGCTCACCGAGAGCATGCCGTGGTGGGCGAGGAACCGGAACAGGTAGGCCGCCGGGTAGCGCAGGGCGGCCTCCGCGTCGCAGGACCACACGGCGGACACCACCGGCGTCATGAAGTGGGCCCGGAAGTACGGCGAGAAGCGCGCCGCGTCGAGGAACTCGCCGAGGGTGAGCGTGTCGTCGGCGGCGTCCCGAGCAAGCAGGGCGCGGGCGGCCCGGTGGAAGCGCGGCACCTCGGCCAGCATCCGCAGGTACGGCAGGCGCAGGGCGTTGCGCGGCTGGGCGAGCAGTCCGCGGGGGCCGCGGGCACCGGCGTACTCCAGTCCGCAGCCCTCGCACCGCACCGACATGCTCATCTCCGACTCCTGTGTGATGACGCCGAGTTCGGAGAAGAGGCGGAGCAGGTTCGGATAGGTGCGCTGGTTGTGCACGATGAAACCGGAGTCGACGCGGTGCGCGCGCCCGTCCGGCGCGGTCAGGTCGTGCGTGTGGGCGTGGCCGCCCAGTCGGCCGTCGGCCTCGTAGAGGGTGACGTGGTGGGCGCGGGCCAGGATGAGCGCGGCAGTCAGCCCCGCCACCCCGCTGCCGATGACGGCCGTACGGCGCGGACTTCTGGCGTCGGCTGACGGCTCGCGCGGCGTCGCGTGGGACGGTCGTTCCATGGTGTCGTCTGCCTCCCGTACGGATGAGGAACTCCTCGGGGCCGGTGCGCGGGCGTCGCCGCTCGCGCACCGGCCCGGGAGCAGGGCACCGGCCGCGCCCGGCCGGTCGGGCGAGCGGCGGGTGCCCTGGTGCAAGGACGCGCGGCGGCAGGTCGCTCCCGTCGAGGCGACCTGGCGGGCGCGCGTCCTCGGCCCGCGGTGGTGTCAGCTCTTGGGCATCAGGACGGTGTCGATGATGTAGACATTGGCGTTGGCGGTCCTGACGTTGCCGCAGACGACCTTGGCGGAGTCGTTGACCGTGTAGGACTCGCCGGAGCCGGAGGTCATCAGCTTCGACTTCTCCAGCGTGGCGAAGGAGCCGTTCGCCAGGTCCTTCGGCGTGAGCTTCTGGCCGACGACGTGGTAGGTGAGGATCTTCGTCAGCTGGGCCTTGTCGTTGAGGACCTTGTCCAGGGTGGCCTTCGGGATCTTGGCGAAGGCGTCGTTGGTGGGCGCGAACACGGTGATGTTCTGGGCGTTGTTCAGGGTGTCGACCAGACCGGCCTTCTTCACCGCGGTCACCAGCGTGGACAGGGCCGGGTTGTTGGAGGCGGCGGTGGCCACCGGGTCCTTGGCCATGCCGTTGAAGGAGCCGGCGCCGTTCTTCGGCACGGACGAACAGGCCGGGCCGAAGGGCTGGTCCATGCCGCTCATCTCGCCGCCGCCCGCGCTCGCCGAGGCCGACGCCGACGCCTTGTCGGAGGAGTCGGACTTGCCCGAGTCACTGCCGCTGCCGGAACAGGCGGTCAGGACCAGGGGCAGCACGGCGGCGGCGGCGAGGAGACCGGTGGTACGGCGGATACGGGTGTTCATCATCTTCTCCTGTTGAACGGTGCAGCGCTCTGCTGCGTCGGGGGTGTTACGGGAGGGTGGTTCGGGGTGGGCCGGAGGCCCTGGTCATGGGACGGGTGGTCAGTCGACGGTCACGACGACGGAGTGCCATCCACTGGCACCGTCCGGGATCGTGCGGGTCCGTTCCTCGGTCTGCACGGTGCCGGTGCGGTCGGTGGCACGGACGGCGAGCGTGTGGCCACCGCTGGTCGCCTGCCAGGGAAACGACCACTGGCGCCATGTGTCGCGGGTGTACTCGGCGGCCAGGTGGGCTTCCCGCCAGGGGCCGTCGTCGACACGGACCTCGACCTTGTCGATGCCCCGATGCTGGGCCCAGGCGACCCCGGCGACCATCACCGGGCCGGCATTGGGCCGGGCGAACGGCTTGGGGGTGTCGATACGGGACTCGGTCTTGATCGGCGCCCTGCGGGCCCAGCCGCGCTTGACCCAGTAGGGGTCGTAGGAGTCGAAGGTGGTGAGCTCGATGTCCTTGATCCACTTGCAGGCGGACACGAAGCCGTACAGACCGGGGACGACCATCCGGACCGGAAAGCCGTGCTCGAAGGGCAGCGGCTCGCCGTTCATGCCGAGCGCGAGCAACGCGTCCCGGCCGTCCATCAGGTCCTCGACCGGGCTGCCGATGGTCATGCCGTCCACCGAGCGGGCCACCAGTTGGTCCGCTCGGCCGCCTCGGGACGGCGGCATCACGCCGCACTCGGCGAGCAGGTCGGCCAGTCGGACACCGATCCAGCGGGCGTTGCCCACGTACGGGCCGCCCACCTCGTTCGACACGCACGTCAAGGTGATGTCCCGCTCGATCAGCTCCCTGCGCAGCAGGTCGTCGAAGGAGTAGGTGGCCGGACAGCGCACCCCCTTGCCGTGGATACGCATCCGCCAGCCGCTCGCGTCCACCTTGGGCACCACCAGGGCGGTGTCCACCCGGTAGAAGTCCTGATTCGAGGTGACGAAGGGGCTGATCCCGGCGACGCGCAGCCCGGCCCGCTTCGGTACCGGCCGCGCCGGTGAGCCGGGCAGCGGGAGAACGACCTTCTCGCGCGAGGCGACCGCGTCCCGGCCGCGGGTGCCGTTCAGTGACCGGCCGACCGTACCCGCCACCGCGGAAGCGGCCGCGGCGGAAGCGGCCGCGAGGACGAATCCCCGCCGGTCCCATGGCTCGGGCGCGGGCGAGACCTCTGCCGCTTCCTCGCTCTCGGCGCCGGACTCCGGCGCCGTCGATCGAGCGGGCACAGTCAGACGCCCCACCAGGCCGTACAGGAGCAGGGCCCCGGCGACGGCCCCCACGACGGAGGGCAGCGCGTCGGTGATGCCGATGGAGTCGGGACGGTTGAGGGCGGCCGCCGCCCCGACGGCCCCGAAGAGAAGGATCCCGGCGGCTCCGGCCCGCCGGAACCGCACCGCCAGCACACCCAACGCCAGAGCCGACACCGCCAGTACGGCCAGGATGCCGAGCTGGAGCACGAGCTTGTCGTCGGTGCCGAAGTGGCGGATCGCCCAGTCCTTGACCGGCGCGGGCGTCGCGTCGATGGACGCGCCGCCCACCACGACGACCGGTCCGGACTGCGGACGCACTGCCGCGGCGACCAGTTCGGCCGACGCCAGCGCGGCGAAGCCGGCCAGCGCCCCGCTCAGCGCGCCCAGCGCCAGGCGTGCCGGCCCTGATCGGCCTCTTTGATCCTTCTCTTCGTCCCTCACGCAGGGAATCCGGTTCTGGCCGCCCCGGCGGATTGGTCCGCGACCTGATCGGGTGAAAAAAGATCGCGGACCAATCCGGCGCGCGTTCCACAACGGATCAAGGGTTTGGGCGTCGCCGGTACCGCCTGGCCGGAGGGCACTCTGCTCTGCCTCGCCGACGCCGAGGTGGTCGACACCGTACGCCCCCGGCTCGGTCCCGACGGGCGCGGACTGCTCGCCGCGTGCCTGCTGCGCTACGACCGTACGCCGCGCGTCACCCTCGACCGGCTGCTCTCGGGCCGCGACCGGGAGGCTGCGTGTCCCCGCCGCCCAGTCCCATTGGATGGAGCGGTGCGGGGGTTCGGACCGCCTCATCGACCTCGACGATCTCGACGTCGATCTCGCCCTGCTGCGGCACCGGCTTCTCCTGACCGCCGTCCACCGGATCGTGGCCCGGTCGCGGCCCGGCGCCGGGCGGCCGCCCCTGGGCGCCCGGGTGCCGGCCGAGTGGCGTGCCTGGGGCGCCACCTGGCCGGCCGGCGGCCCGATGTGGCTGTGTTCCGCCGAACCCGGCCCCGTACATGAGTTGCTCGAAAGAGCGGGCGCGCGGTCTGGGCTCGGGTACCAACTGGTCGGCTGCCTGCGCGTGTTCGAGTACGGCGGTGCCGACCGGCTGGCGCGGCTCGTGGGGCGGAACGTGCTGGGGCCCGCCGCCGCTGTATATGTGAAGGCCCTGGCGTCCGCCGCCCCCCGGTGTCATCCTCCGTGCCCGGCTCGACCGCGAGATCGCGCCGGACAAGCTCGTCCGGAAGCTGCGGCGTGCCCAGAGCGCACCGCGCGCACGTGACCTCGTCGCCTCCCTGCCGCCGGTACGAGCGCGGTACGTGACGCTGCTGCCGGAACCGGGCCCCGACGTTCTGCCGGCAGCGCGCGGCTCACCCGGGAGCGGGCCCGTCACGGTCTGGGCGGCCGTTTCCACTGCACGCCGTCCACCCAGCTGGACGGGCTACTCACGGCGGGCCTCCTCAACGGCACGGACCTGGTGCGCCTCGCGGCCCCGGCCGCGAGGCCGGCCGGCCTCGGCCCCGAGTGGGATCCGGTCTCGGCGGTGGAAGCACTGCTCGCCGGCTGACAGTGCTGTGCCGGGATCCGGCTTGGGTTCCACCTCTGGCCGCGGAGCCGACCGCGGTTGGTGGGGACACCGACCGCGGTGGCTCCGGGCGGGAACGGGAACGTTGCGGAACACGCCGGTGACCCTCCATGAAGGGCGGATGCCCGCTTCGTAGCATGATCCGGTGATCACGTCCGGTCGGCAGTGCCCCCAGCAGCGGCGTTCGCGGCGCAGGTCGGTACGGCGCCTCCTGCTCGCCCTCTGCGCGGTTGGGGCCGGTGTGGTGGTCGTCACGGGGTGTGCGTTTCGTGGCGGGTCCGGGCATTCGGGCTCTCTCGGTGCTGCCTCGACCTCCGTGCCGAGGAGCGGGGCCTCGGCGTCCGGTGCGCCGGCGGCACCGCTCCCCAAGGGCAGCGTGCGGATCGCTGCCGTAGGGGACGTCGTCATGGGCACGCTGCCGGACAGCCTGCCGCCGGACGACGGTGCCTCGTTCTTCGACCCTGTCGAAGAACTGCTCACAGGGGATGTGGTGGTCGGGAACCTGGAGGGCACGCTCGCCACCGGCGGCTCCAGCAAGTGCGAGTACATCGAAGGGCCGAACTGCTTCGCTTTCCACGCCCCGCCGTCCTACAGCCACTGGCTCAAGCAGGCCGGCTTCACGGTCATGAACACGGCGAACAATCACATCGACGACTTCGGCGCGGAGGGGCGGCGCGAGACGTTCGCCGCGCTGCGCTCCGCGAACGTGCGCTACACCGGGCGGCTCGGCCAGATCACCATCCAGCGGGTGCACGGCATCCGGGTCGCGCTGATCGGGTTCGCCCCCGATCGAGGGGCGAACGATCTGACGGACGTCCCCGCCGCGAAAGGGCTCACCGCCCGCGCCGCGAAGATGGCGGATGTCGTGATCGTCACGATGCACGCCGGCGCGGAGGGCTCGGACCGCACCCACGTGGAACCAGGTACCGAGTACTTCCTCGGCGAGGACCGGGGCGACAGCTACCGGTTCAGCCATGCGGTGATCGACGCCGGGGCCGACCTCGTCGTGGGCAGCGGCCCGCATGTGATGCGGGGCATGGAGTTCTACAAGGGGCGGCTGATCGCCTACAGCCTGGGCAACTTCACCGGCTACAAGGTGCTCGGCCTCGGTGGCAATCTCTCGACCAGCGGTGTGCTCCAGGTCGAGCTCCGCGCCGACGGCACCTATGTGTCCGGGCACCTGCGCCCGACCCGGATCGTGGCGCCCGGCACACCCGAGCCGGGCGGTGAGGCGATCGACCTCGTCTCCAGCGTGTCGGAGGAGGACTTCGGCCCGTACGCCGCCCGCATCTCGGCGGAGGGGACGATCCGGCGGCCGTAGTCGCGCACGGCCCGGGTCACTCTCCTGCCTCACCCGAGTCATCAACGCCGTCGGCGAGGGTAGGCGACAAACTCCCTTCCGTTCGTAAGAAAGTGGTGCCACTGCCATGGCCGAGACCCAGGACGTCGTCGAACTCATCCTCCAGGACCACCGGCGCATGGAGGATCTGTTCCATCTGATGCGCAGCGTCGAGGCCGACCGGGCGGGCGCGCTCCGGGAGTTCGCGGCCCTACTGATCGCCCACGCGCAGGCCGAGGAGGCCAAGGTCTATCCCGCGCTGAAGCGGTACAAGCACATCGACGACGAAGAGGTGGAGCACGGCGAGCACGAGCACGACGAGGGCAACCAAGCCCTTCTGGACCTCATGGAGGTGGCGGAGGTCGGCTCCGAGGAGTGGGACTCCAAGCTGGAGGCGCTGGTGGAAGCCGTCAACCACCACACCGACGAGGAGGAGCGCACCATCCTCAACGGCGCGCGCGAGAACGTTGCGATGGAGCGGCGCGAGGAACTGGGAGCGGCGTTCTGGGAAGAGCGCGAGCGCCGGCTGAAGGCCGACTGCGGCTCGGTCGACAACGTGCGCCGCGCCGTCCACTCCTGACCGCACCCCGGCGCGGAATGTCCCGCACCGTCTCGGGCCCGCCACAGTGTGGTGGGCCCGACTTCAGGGTGTGCCGTCCGGTGGTTCCTCGTGCCGTGGCCCGGGGGGCCGTTCGAAACGCACGCTGACCTTCTGGAACCCCTTGAACGCCTCGGTGGCGGCATACGACCGGTAGGCGCGGCGGTCGGCCGCGCTCAGCCGTACCCGGTCCGTGAACGGCGTCAGCAGGCTGCGGGGCCACAGGCGCATGACCCGTACGGCGCCCGCCTCGGCCGTCGCGACGAAGATCAGGGCTCCGACGTAGAGCCAGGCGAGCAGGCCCAGGACGATGCCGAACATGCCGTAGGTGGCGGTGGCGCCGCGCAGCACGTGGCTCACGTAGTAGGAGCCCACCCACTGCAGCACCTGCCACGCGAGGGAGCCGCCCAGGGCCACGCCGGCGAGTCGGCGCAGTGGCAGGGTCCGCTGTGTCAGCAGCCGGTAGCTCAGGAGCAGCAGAAAGGCGTTCAAGCACACGGACCCCGCGCTCGCGGCGATCCAGCTTCCGCCCCTGAGTCGCACGCCGAACAAGTAACTCTGTGCGGCCACCACCGACAGCAGAGTGGACGCGCACAACCCGACCGCGAGGAGCAGCAGGAACACCAGTCCCTTCAGCCGCGAGCGAAGCGGGTCCGGACGGGCGTGCCGGGGGACCGCCCAGATCTTGTTGAGGGCGTACTGCGCGGCCTGGGCGACACCGAGCGAGCCGTAGATGCTGCCCACGATGCCCGCGGCGAGGACGACCCCGCTGCCGTGGAAGGAGTGGATGTTGTGCCCGAGCTGGTCGCCGATGACCGGGAACTCGCTCAGCGCCGAGTCCATGACCCGCTGCTGAAGAGCCGGATCGCTGCTGAGGAAGGTGCTCAGGACGGCGACCAGGATCAGGAGCAGGGGGAAGAGCGAGAGAAAGCCGTAGTAGGCGAGCAGAGCCGCGAGGTACGCGGCCTGATCGTCGTAGAACTTGTACACGACGGCCAGCGGCAGGCCCACCCAGCGGTGGCTCCGTTGGAAGGCGTCGATACGTTCGAGGCATTTCCTGCCCTCTGCCCGGGTCGCGCCGGGGCGGAGGGCCGTGGTGGTTCCGGACGGTCTCCGCCTGGAACCGGACAGCGGCTGCATGGGAACCACTCCTCGGTTGTCCGCACCGCGCCCAGGGAGGTCTGCGCACGCGGGTGCAGTGTCAGGAGTCTCCCGCCGCCCGGCGCCGAAACGGGAAGCGGGGACCATCGGCCCTGCATACGCCGACCCATCCGGGATATCCGGAAGCACGTGAGAGCCCCGCACCGGGGTCGCGCAGCGGAACGGAAGGAACATCTCGTGGGCATCATCGCCTGGATCCTGATCGGCCTCATCGCGGGCGCCATCGCGAAGGCACTGACCCCCGGCAAGGACCCGGGCGGCTGCCTGGTGACGATGCTGATCGGCATCGTGGGCGGGCTGCTGGGCGGCTGGCTGGGCAAGGTGATCTTCGGCGTCCACTCGATCAACGGCTTCTTCAGCCTCTCCACCTGGATCGCGGCGATCGTGGGTTCCGTGATCGTGCTGCTGCTCTACCGAGTGGTGACCGGGCGCTCGCGCTGAGCGCGTACGCAAGGGGCGGCTTCCTCGGGGAGCCGCCCCTTGCGTGTGCGTGAATTCTCCGCGCACCGGCCAGCCGGCCCGTCCGGCGAAGAAGCCCCCGAGAGAGGCCGCGAGCGCTTCGGAGCCTCTTCGGCCACATGGTCAGAGGATCAGCGCGGGGCAGCGGATCAGTGTCCCCGCGGCACGGTCGTCCTCCTCGTGCCGCCGGCCGATGGTGAGGCCGGTGCGCTGGTCCTCCAGCGTCGCCCACGCCACGTCGGGATTCCTGGTGGCCGAGCGCCACTCCTCCTGGTCTTCCTGTCCCATGCTCCGCGGATCACCGTGGTACCAGCTGTCCGGTTCGGCGTTGATGACCCGCTCGGGGATGTCCGGCTGGGCGAAGAAGAAGCAGTGTCACCCCTACGTGACGAACCGAGCCGTGATGCGCGAGATGTGCTCGGTGACCGGCGGACAGTCGATGAACGCCACCCGCGAGACCGTGTCGGGATGATCGAGCGCGAGCCGCAGCGCCACCGCGCCGCCGCGGACGTGTCCGGCGGGTGCGGACCGGGTGTGCCCGAGGGCGCGCATCACCTCGACCAAGTCGCCGGCGCCGGCCCGCATGGAGTACCCGGCGTGGTCCGAAGGAGGCGGACCATCCTGCACCGCGTCCGCCCACCGGGTCTCGACCATGTCGCCCTCCTCACCCTGCGCACACCCGCACGAGCACACGACCGCCCGACCCCGCCCAGGGACAAGTAGCCGCGTCCGGCCCCTGGTGAGAGACCTTCGTCGGCAGCCGGCGGCGGGTGTGGTGGAGTGGAACCCGGACGAGTGATTCGGGCGAGTGGACGGGGCATGCGCGGGCAGAGCGCATTCTGAGGGGACAGTGATGACGTCCCCACCTTGCTGCTTCTCCGAAAGGGGTGTCACGGCCATGGCCGACGATGCCTTGTTGTTTCTTCTGCCCGAGCGTCACCCGCGTCTCGGGGCGGCCCTGTCAGCGGTCGGCGACCTGGAGTGCGCCGAGAGTCCCGCGGTCCGTGGCTGGCTCCAGGCGCACGGCACGGCAGGTTCCTCCGAGCGGGTCCGGATCGTCCCGGCGGGCTCCGAAGTGCTCATTCCCGAGGACGCGGAGCGGCTGCCGGTCCCCCTCAGCGAGGAGGAGACGCTGCGGGTCGAGCACGCGTGCGCGCCCGCGTCCCTGACGGACATGGAGTCCGAGTTGCTCAGCTTCCGGGACACGACCCAGGACTGGCAGTCGCTGGTGCACCGCGCCCTCACCGCCGGTATCCCCGAGCCACGCATCGCCCAGCTCACCGGCCTGGATCCGCAGGACATCGTCCAGGCCGTCGGCGAGTGACCCGGGCGCCCGCCCGACGGCGCCCGGGCTCGTCCCGCCCGTGCCACCGGTCATCCGGGATCGGTGCAACCGAACAGGCCGGCGTGCCCCGGGGGCAGCTGGGTGAGCAGCCGGCGCAGCAGGGCGTGGTCCGCGACGTCGGCGAGGGTGGGCAGTACGGCGTCGATCTCGCGCCGGGCCTCGGCCACGTCCTCGTTGCTGTGGTCGGCGACGGCCCGGACGAACGACGCGGGTGACAGCGGCTCGCTGGCCGGCTCGGCCGCGGTCAGCAGTGGTCCGCATCCTTCGGGGAGCAGCGCGGCCAGGTCCGTGCGGTCGTCGCCCACCAGATGGGCGCCGAGGACCTCCAGCACGTTCCGTACGGCTCTGGCACCCTGCTGCGGTCTGTCGTAGCGTGCGCGTTCGGTGACCTGGGTGATGAAGGTGTCCAGGCTCCATTCCATGGCGGCTCCTGTCGTAGGTCCATCCCCCGCGGCGGTACGCGTCGTCCTGCCGGCGGGGCCGGGGGGCATCGGCGTCACACGGGGACGGCGGTCCGCACCATGCGGTGCACCTGGGCGACGCTGCCGCAGCGCGCCGTCAGCAGGTCGGCTTTCGTCCGGGCGTAACCTGCGCCGAGTTCCTCCCGGCAGTGCGGACTGAGCCTCTCCCGCACCTTGTTGACCAGCGTGCGCTCCTCCTCGTCGCTGTGGCGGGCCGTGGCGGAGGCCAACTGCTGGAGCCGCCAGTCCCATTCGGCCGAGCCGATCTCCCGCACCCGCAGCAGTGCGTAGAGGACCTTGACGGTTTCCAGGTGTGCGTTCTCGATGTGCTCGACGGTGTCCGCGTCCTCGAAGGAGACGAGGACGGGGTGCACCGAGGCCCTCTCGGCCTCGCCGTGGGCGATCATCAGGTGCGCGAAGTCATGGAGCGCGGTCTGGCGATCGGCCTCCGTGCTGCGCATGAGGCGGAGCAGGTCCTCCATCGTCCGGTGATCCTCAAGGATCATCTCGACGACTTCCCGGGTCGGTGTCATGCGATGCGCCTCCCAACTGGAGTGGCTTTCACCTCCCGCTACCCGCACCCATGCCAGAGATTCCCCGATATGACCCGTTTGCCTAGTTCTCCCAGGTCAAGCGGGATGCGGGGAGCGGGATTGAGCCGACATGCCGACCAACAAGGCCGACGCGGACGGCAGATGACGACAAGTGACGACAGGTGACGGCTCATCAGATCCCAGCCGTGGGCCCTCCCCCAGCCCCGCAGGAGTCACGCCCCGCGTGCCGCCCCCGTGCTCTCCCTTTCGATCAGCCGGGGTACCGGCACCCTGACCGTCCTGGCAGGGCCGCCGTCGAGCAGTGCGGTCAGTTCGCAAGCCGCGGTGCGGCCGAACTCCATGGTGTCCCGGGACAGGGCCGACAGCCATGGTCTGACCATGCGGCACAGGGCCGAGTCCTCCCAGGCCACCACCGACACGTCGGCCGGTACGGAGAAGCCGAGTTCGGTGGCGGTCGCGACGCCCGCGAGGGCCATGACGTCATTGTCGTAGATCAGGGCGGTCGGCGGAGCGGCCGAGTCCAGGACGCGGCGGGTGACGGCGGCGCCCTCCGCGTCCGAGTAGTCGGTGGTGATCGACTCCACTCCGGTCAGTCCGCGCCGCCGGGCCTCGGCCCGCAGGGTCCGGATCCGCCGCTCGGTGTGGGCGAGGCCGGACAGCCCGGCGATGTGCACGATCCGCCGGTGGCCGAGGGCGTACAGACCCTCCACCACCGACGCCATCGCGCCCGCGTCGTCGGCCCACACCGTGGACAGTCCGGAGTGCCGCTCGTCCGGCGCGCCGCCGATCACCACGGCGGGCAGGCCGAGTTCGTCGAGCAGGTCCGGGCGCGGGTCGTCGGTGCGCGGGTCCACCACCAGGACGCCGTCCACCCGGTGCTCGGCCCACCATCTGCGGTAGACCGCGCACTCGTCCGGCACGTCCTCCACCACCTGGAACAGGAGCCCCAGGTGTCGTTCCGCCAGCACTTCCTGGATGCCGGAGACGAGTTGGAGGAAGAAGGAGTCGACGCCGAGGGTGTCCGCGGGCCTGGCCAGCACCAGGCCGACCGTGGCCGCGCCCTCGCCCGACAGCGCGCGGGCCGCCGTACTGGGCCGCCAGCCCAGTTGCTCGGCGACCCGGCGCACCCGCTCTCGGGTGACCTCGGAGACGCCCGGCCTGCCGTTGAGGGCGAAGGAGACGGCGCTCTCCGAGACACCGGCGCGGCGCGCGATGTCCTTCATCGTCGGCCGGCGCGCCGGGGACCGCTTGGCCGGCATGTTCGCCTCTTTTCTCGGCAGTGATCGCTAAAGCGCTTGAGTGGAAGCAGCCTAAAGCGCTTTAGTACGGCTGACAAGTCCCGCTTGTCGCCGCTCTGACCTGCACTAATGCCCCGTCTTAGACTTTAGCGCTTCCAAATCCATTGACTTTCCCCGGAGACGGCGTGCATGGTCCTTTCCGAAACCCGCCGCAGACGCCGCAAGGGAGCAGTGTCACCGTGCCCATATCCCGCAGAGCACTCGCCGCCGCCGTCACCGCCCTCGTCCTGCCGCTGAGCGCCTGCGGCTCCGGCGGTGGTGGCGGCGGCTCGACGGACGCCTCCGGCAAGGTCGAGGGCGACATCACCTTCCAGACCTGGAACCTGCGCGCCAACTTCAAGGACTACTTCGACGGTCTGATCGGCGACTTCGAGAAGAAGTACCCCGGCACCCACGTCAAGTGGGTCGACCAGCCCGCGGAGGGCTACGCCGACAAGATCAGCGCCGACGCGGCCGGCGGCACCCTGCCAGACGTCGTCAACGTCTCCCCCGACCTGGTCGCACCGCTCGCCAAGGCGGGCCTGGCGATGGATCTCGACAAGGCCGCCGGGAAGTACAAGGGCGAGTACCTGGCCGGCGCCTGGGCCAGCCACCAGGTCCCCGGCATGAGCGGCACGTACGCCTTCCCCTGGTATCTGAACACCGGCCCGATGTTCTACAACAAGGCCCTGTTCAAGAAGGCCGGACTGGACCCGGAGCAGCCACCGAAGACGTACGACCAGCTCTTCACCGACGCGGTGCGGATGGCGCGGATGTCGGGCGGCAAGGTAGCCACCCTCGCCAACATCCCCACCATCGAGGACTTCGGCCGCTACGGCGCCTCCCTGATGAACAAGGACGGCACCGGCTTCACCTTCAATGACGCCAAGGGGGTCGAACTCCTCACCAAGTACAAGGAGTTGTACGACGCCAAGGGGCTGGACGCGCAGGCGCTGAACGCCACGCCGGAGTCGGCCGGGAAGGAGTTCTTGACGCAGGCCGTCGCCATGAACCCCGGCAGCGCGCTGGACCTGGACAACTTCAAGAAGCAGGCGCCGAGCCTGTACAAGAACATCGGCATCACCGACCAGATCACCAACACCGGCCACGTCAACATGTACGTGATGGGCGTGATGGTGAACTCCCGGACGAAGCACACGCCCGCGGCCGTCGCCTTCGCCCACTACGTGACCGACGCCGAGCACCAGATGTCCTTCGCCAAGAAGGTCGCCATCTTCCCGTCCACCGCCGGCTCCCTGGACGACCCCTACTTCACCAAGGAGGACGGCACCGACGAGACCCGGGTGCGCATCGCCGCCGCCAAGTCGCTGAAGAACGCGGTCAATTACACGCCCGTCCTGTTCAGCGACCAGATGAAGACCGCGCTGCGCAACGAGGTCGGCAAGGCGCTCCAGGGCAAGCAGAGCCCCAAGGCGGCGCTTGACAACGCTGTCACGGCGTGTGACCGGCTTCTGAAGCAGCAGGGATAGCGCACCATGGCCACCTCGACCGTCTCCCGGACGCGCCCGTCGCGTCCGGCGCGGCGCCCCGAGCGGCGCCCGGCGATCCGGATACGGCGCCAACTGACCACCAGCCCATGGCTGTTCGCCGCCCCGGGGCTGCTGATCACCGGCGTGTTCATCCTCTACCCGTTCGTCTCCACGGTGTTCAACGCCTTCACCGACCGCCGCACCCTGATCCCGGGACAGTTCGTCGGCCTCGCCAACTTCCGTGAGCTGCTGCATGACGACATGTTCTGGATCGGCCTGCGCAACAGCGCGTTGTACGTCGTCGGTGTCGTCCCGGCGCTGGTGCTCCTGCCGCTGCTGCTCGCCCTGCTGGTGCAGAAGAACATCCCCGGCATCACCTTCTTCCGGTCCGCCTTCTACACCCCGGTCGTCGCCTCGATCGTGGTGGTGGGCCTGATCTGGGTGTGGCTGCTGGACGAGCGCGGGCTGGTGAACTCGCTTCTGGAGACGATCGGGGTGGGCAAGGTCGGCTTCCTCAGCGACCAGTGGCTGCTCCTGCTCAGCGCGATGGCCGTCACGGTCTGGAAGGGCCTCGGCTACTACATGATCATCTATCTGGCGGCGCTCGCCAACGTGCCGCGCGAGCTGCACGAGGCCGCCGCCGTGGACGGCGCGGGCCCGGTCCGCCGCTTCTTCACCGTGACCGTGCCGGCCATCCGCTCCACCATGGTCCTGGTCGCCGCGCTCTCCTCGGTCTCCGCCTTCAAGGTGTTCTCCGAGGTGTATCTGCTGGCCTCGCCGAGCGGCGGCCCGGCGGGCGAGGACACCACCCTGGTGATGCTCGTCCAGCGCACCGGCACCGGGCTGACCGGCCGGGTCGGCTACGCCTCCGCGATCTCCCTGGTCGTCTTCGCCGTCACCGTCGTCCTGATGCTGCTCGTCCTGCGCGCCGACCGGAGGGAGGACGCGTGAACGTCGCCGAGAAGGCACCGGAGACCGGCACGCGCCCGGCCCGTGCCCGCGCACCCCGCTTCACCGACGAGCACGGCCGCCGCGTCCGGGGGTGGGAGCTGGTCCTGCGCTATGTGCTGCTGATCGCCGTACTCGCCCTGACCGTCGGCCCGTTCGTGTGGCAGCTGTCCACCTCGTTCAAGGGCCCCACCGAGGACATCTTCAGCTCCCCGCCGAAGTTCCTGCCCAGCCACCCCACCCTGCACAACTACGAGCGGGTGTCCGAGACCATCCCGGTCTGGGACTACGCGCTCAACTCCCTGAAGGTGGCCGCCGCCAACGTGGTCACCAACTGCGTCGGCTCCGCGCTCGCCGGGTACGCCCTGGCCCGGCTGCGCTACCGGGGCCGCCGGGTGGCCGCCCTGGTCTTCGTCCTCGCGATGCTCGTGCCCGCGGAAGGCATCATCATCGCCCAGTTCACGACCATGCGGGAACTCGGCCTGAACAACACGCTCATCGGCGTCGTCCTGCCCGGCTCCATCGGCGCGATGAACGTCCTGCTGATGCGCAACGCCTTCCTCAATCTGCCCTACGAGATCGAGGAGGCCGCCTACGTCGACGGTGCCAACGTCTGGCAGCGGTTCCTGCGGATCGCGCTGCCCTCGGTCAAGGGCACCCTCGCCGTGGTGGCGATCTTCGCCTTCATGGGCGCCTGGGACGACTTCCTGTGGCCGCTCATCGTGCTCAGCGACCCGTCCAGGTTCACCCTGACCATCGGCCTCAACTACCTCCACGGCACCTTCGCCAACGACGAACGGCTCGTCGCCGCCGGCACGATCATCGCCGTGGCACCGCTGATCGCCCTCTTCGCCTGCCTCCAGCGCTACTTCTTCCGCGGGGTCGGCGAGGGCGCGGTCAAGGGCTGATCCGGGCCCCCTCCCGACCCCACTTCCGCAAGGACCCCCGTATGCCTGCTGCCGTGCGCTTCGGCGTCAACTACACCCCGAGCCAGGGGTGGTTCCACCACTGGCTCGACTTCGACCTCGACGCCGTACGCGCCGATCTGGACTCCATCTCCGCGCTCGGCCTCGACCACATCCGGGTCTTCCCGCTGTGGCCGTACTTCCAGCCCGACCGCGCGCTGATCCGCCCGCGCGCCGTTGAGGATCTGGTGCGACTGGTCGACGCCGCCGGCGAACGCGGGCTCGACGTCAATGTGGACGGTCTGCAAGGGCACCTGTCCAGCTTCGACTTCCTGCCCGCGTGGACCCGCACCTGGCACCGCCGCAACCTCTTCACCGACCCCGAGGTGCTGGACGGCCAGGCCGCCTATCTGCGCACCCTCGCCGCCGCCCTCGCCGACCGGCCGAACTTCCTCGGCATGACCCTCGGCAACGAGGTCAACCAGTTCTCCGCCGGCCCCCACCCCGACCCCGACCGGGCCACCGCCGACCAGATCGACGCCTGGCTGGAACGCATGCTCGCGGCCTGCGAGAAGGGTGCCCCCGGGAAGCTGCATCTGCACGCCGAGTACGACGCCACCTGGTATCAGGACGACATGCCCTTCACCCCGGCCCAGGCGGCCCGGCGCGGCGCCCTCACCGCCGTCCACTCCTGGGTCTTCAACGGGACCGCCCAGCGCCACGGCCGTACCTCCGTGGCCAGCGAGCACCACGCCGCGTATCTGATCGAACTGAGCAAGGCCTGGGCCGAGGAACCGCACCGGCCCGTCTGGCTCCAGGAGGTCGGCGCCCCGGCCCCCCTCGTCCCCGCCGAGCACGCCGCCGCCTTCACCGAGGCCACCGTCGCGAACGCGCTGGACTGCCCCGACCTGTGGGGCATCACCTGGTGGTGCTCCCACGACGTCTCCCGCGACCTCGCCGACTTCCCCGAACTCGAGTACAGCCTGGGGCTGTTGACCAACGACCGCCGCCCCAAGGACCTCGCCCGCGCGCTGTCCCGCGCGGCCCGCGACCACAGCTACGCGCCCGCTCCGCGCACCACCGCCCTCACCGTGCCCGCCGACCCGGCCGCCCGCTCCCGCTGCGCCCCCGGCGGCGATGTCTTCGAGGCGTTCTTCCGGCTGACCGCCGACGGCGCCCGCCCCACCACCGTCCTCGACACCCGGGCGGCCGACCAAGGCCATCTGGCCGCCCGCGCCCTCACCGAAGTCGTCACCCCCGACCAGGTACTCCGCACCCCCCGAGGAGGCACCCGCTCGTGAACCCCACCAGACGCACCGTCCTGCTCGCCGGCGCCGCCGCCGCGTTCCTGCCCGCGCTGCCCACCGGCACCGCCGAGGCCGCCCCGAAGGCGACGGCCGCGCTCCAGCCGTACGCCTCCTACTGGTACCCGGACTCCCTGCCCTCCGGCAGCCCGGGGCCCGGCATCACCTGGCGCAGCCTGAAGAGCTGGCGTGCCGCCACCGACGCCGATCTCCCCTTCAACGCGGCCTCCGTCCCGCTCGCGCCCCGCTTCACCCCGACCCCGGTGAACACCACCGCCCGCGCCGGTCAGGCCCGCGTCCAGTCCCTGGTCTCGTTCGGGCCCACCTCGTCCAACCCGTCCCAGGGCTCGGCCACCGCCGACTACTACGCCCTCACCCACTGGGCGTACATCGACGAGCTGGTGTTCTGGGGCGGATCCTCAGGCGAGGGCCTGATCCTCGCCCCGAACGCCCCCGTCGTGGACGCCGCCCACCGGCACGGCGTGCCCGTCCTCGGCAATGTCTTCCTGCCGCCCGCCGCCTACGGCGGACAGCTCCAGTGGACCCGCGACCTGGTACGGAAGGACGCCTCCGGTCGATACCCGCTCGCCGCCCAGCTCGTGGCGGTCGCAGCGGCCCACGGCTTCGACGGCTGGTTCGTCAACGCCGAGACAGGCGGCGGCAACAGCGCCCTCGGCGCCGACATGCTCGGCTTCGTCAAGGAGCTGAAGCGGCTCGCCACGGCCGCGGGACAGCGGATCACCTGGTACGACGCGATGACCGTGAACGGCTCGGTCAGCTGGCAGGGCGCGCTGAACGGGCAGAACCAGGCCTTCTTCCAGGCCGCGGACGACATGTTCGTCGACTTCCGCTGGAGCGCGTCCTCGCTCGCCGCCTCCGGGCAGAAGGCCGTACAACTGGGGCGCGACCGCTACGCGTTGTGGGCCGGTGTCGATGTGGAGTCGGGTGGCTGGAACACCTCGGTGGACTGGGACGCGATCGTGCCCGCCGGCCGCGCGCACATCGCCTCCCTCGGCCTGTACCGGCCCGAGTGGACCCGCGGCCAACTGCCCGCCGGCCACACCCCGGAGGACTTCCACGCCGCCGACGACCGGTTCTGGACCGGCCGTTCCCTCGATCCGTCCCGTCCCGACACCGCCGACAGCTGGCGGGCCCCGGCCCTCTCCGTCGCCGACCGGTCGACGGTCGCCGCGCTGCCGTTCGCGACCGTCTTCAACACCGGCCACGGACTGCGCTGGTACGAGGACGGCCAGGCCGTCTCCGACCGCCCCTGGAACCACCTCGGGCTCCAGGACCGGCTGCCCTCCCGGCGCTGGGTGGTGCGCACCGACGGCCAACGGCCCGCCGTCGCCTTCGACTTCGCGGACGCCTGGCGCGGCGGCAGCAGCGTCCTGGTGACCGGCGCGCTCGACCGTCCCGCCGAGCTGGACCTGTACGCGACCCGGCTGCCGATCAGCCCCGACACGGTCGTCGAGCTGACCCATCGCACGGACACGGGAGCCGTCCGCGTCGAGCTGGCCGTGGCGACCGCCGACCCTGATGCGGCCGGGGGCGCGCCGCCGTACACCTACCTGCCCGTGCCGGCCGTGTCGGGCGACGGCTGGCGCACCTCGGTCGTACGACTCTTTGGCCTGTCCGGGACCGTGCACGCCCTCGGCGTCCGGCTCACCGCCACCGGCGGCGATCCGGTGGGCTGGCGGCTCGGCGGCCTCGCCGTCCACGACGGCACCGACACCCCGGCCGCCCCCTCCGGCCTGCGGGTGACCGCCGCGTCCGGCGGCGATCTGCGCCTCGCCTGGGAGCATCCGGCGCCCGGCACGGTACGCCACTACACCCTGCACCGTGTGCTGCCCGACGGCACCCGCGGCTTCCTGGGCGGCACCGGCCAGCGGGCGTACTTCACCGGCGGCCAGACACCGGCGCCGGGCGAGCCCGCCGTACGGATCGAGGTCCGGGCGGTAGGAGAGCTGTACACCTCGTCCGCGCCCTCGACCGTCACCCACCCCTGGTGACCGACCGCCGATCCACCAGCTGACCTACGACCTGACCTACGACCTACGGAGCATCCCGTATGCATGACGACCGCAGTCTGGTCGAAGCCCGGCTCAAGCGCGTCCTCGACGAGCGCGTCCGCCCCGCCGTGTACCCCGATTCCGTCCCCCTCGACGTCGCGGTGTGGCACGCGCCCGGCGAGCCCGTGCCGGTGGCCGAGGGGCTCGCGGCCGAGCCGGAGCCGATCCGGGTGGGCGCCCGGTGGGGTGCTCCCTGGGGCACCAGCTGGTTCCGGGTGACCGGCACCGTGCCCGAGGAGTGGGCCGGGCGGACCGTGGAGGCACTCCTGGACCTCGGCTTCGACGAGAACATGCCCGGCTTCCAGTGCGAGGGCCTCGTCTACCGCCCCGACGGCACCCCGGTGAAGGGCCTCAACCCGCGCAACCAGTGGGTGCGCGTCGGCGCGCCCGTCGCGGGCGGCGAGGAGGTGCGGCTGCACATCGAGGCCGCCTCCAATCCCGTCATCCTCGACTACCACCCCTTCCTGCCCACGCGGTTGGGCGACAAGGAGACCGCGGGCAGCGAGCCGCAGTACACCCTGGCCCGGATGGATCTCGCGGTCTTCGACGAGACCGTGTGGCAGCTGGTGATCGATCTGGAGGTGCTCGGCGAGCTGATGGCCGAGCTGCCGGTGGACTCCCCGCGCCGCTACGAGATCCTGCGCGCCGTGGACCGGTCCCTGGACGCCGTCGACCTCCAGGACGTGAACGGCACCGCGGCCCGCGCCCGCGAACAGCTCGCCGGTGTCCTGTCCGAGCCCGCCGCGCCCTCCGCGCACCGGATCAGCGCCGTCGGGCACGCCCACATCGACTCCGCCTGGCTGTGGCCGCTGCGCGAGACCGTACGCAAGGTGGCCCGGACCACGTCCAACATGACCGCCCTCCTTGAGGACGAACCGGACTTCGTGTTCGCCATGTCCCAGGCGCAGCAGTGGGCTTGGGTCAAGGAGCACCGGCCCGAGGTGTGGGCGCGGGTGAAGAAGGCGGTGGCGGACGGGCGGTTCGTGCCGGCCGGTGGCATGTGGGTGGAGTCGGACACCAACATGCCCGGATCGGAGGCGATGGCCCGGCAGTTCGTGCACGGCAAGCGGTTCTTCCTCGACGAGTTCGGCATCGAGAACGACGAGGCCTGGCTGCCCGACACCTTCGGCTTCGCCGCCGGACTGCCGCAGATCATCCGGGCGGCGGGTGCCACCCGGCTGCTGACTCAGAAGATCTCCTGGTCGCAGACGAACAAGTTCCCGCACCACACCTTCCAGTGGGAGGGCATCGACGGAACGCGCGTCTTCACGCACTTCCCGCCCGTCGACACCTACAACTGTTCGATGAAGGGCAGCGAGATCGCGCACGCCGCCCGCAACTTCAAGGACAAGGGCGTCGCCCGGCACTCGCTCGCCCCCACCGGGTGGGGCGACGGGGGCGGCGGCACCACCCGCGAGATGGTCGCCAAGGCCGCCCGGCTGCGTGATCTGGAGGGCTCGGCGCGGGTGGTGTGGGAGACACCGCGGGCCTTCTTCGACAAGGCGCAGGCCGAGTACCCCGAGCCGCCCGTGTGGGTCGGCGAGCTGTATCTGGAGCTGCACCGCGCCACCCTCACCAGTCAGGCGGGAACCAAACAGGGCAACCGGCGCAGCGAACACCTTTTGCGCGAGGCCGAGTTGTGGGCGGCGACGGCGGCCGTACGGACCGGACTCCCCTACCCGTACGAGGAGTTGGACCGGATCTGGAAGACGGTGCTGCTCCACCAGTTCCACGACATCCTGCCGGGCTCCTCCATCGCCTGGGTGCACCGCGAGGCGCGGGCGACCTACCGGCGCATCGCTCAGGAACTGAACGGGTTCATCGAGACCGCCCAGCGCGCGCTGACCGGCGAGGGCGGCACACCGCTGGTCTTCAACGCGGCCCCGCACACCCGCGCGGGCGTACCGGCCGGCGCCGCCGCCACCCCCACCGCCGAAGGCCGTACCCACCTGGCGCCCCGCGAGGGCGGCGGGCACGTCCTGGACAACGGTCTGCTGCGCATCGAGATCGACGGCCGCGGCCTGGTCGTCTCGGCGTACGACATCGAGGGCGACCGGGAGACGGTCGCGCCCGGCCGGGCCGCGAACCTCCTCCAACTGCACCCGGATTTCCCGAACATGTGGGACGCCTGGGACGTGGACGAGTTCTACCGCAACACCGTCACCGACCTCACCGACGCCGAGTCGGTCACGCCGGGCGAGGACGGCGCATCGGTGCGGATCGTGCGGTCCTTCGGTTCCTCCCGGGTCACCCAGGTGCTGTCGCTGGCGGCGGGCGAGCGGCGGCTGGTGCTGGACACCGAGGTGGACTGGCACGAGACGGAGAAGTTCCTCAAGCTCGCCTTCCCGCTGGACGTGCACGCCGAACGGTACGCGTCCGAGACCCAGTTCGGGCACTTCCACCGGCCCACCCACACCAACACCTCCTGGGAGGCGGCCCGGTTCGAGGCGTGCAACCACCGCTTCCTCCATCTGGAGGAGCCGGGCTGGGGCGTGGCGGTCGTCACCGACTCGACGTACGGCCATGATGTGACCCGGGCCGTCCGGGGCGACGGTGATCGGGGCACCACCACGACGGTCCGGGTGTCGCTGCTGCGCGCCCCGCGCTTCCCCGACCCGGAGACGGACCAGGGCGTGCACCGCTTCCGGCACGCGCTGGTGCCGGGCGCGGGGATCGCCGACGCGGTGCGTGAGGGCTGGCGGATCAATGTGCCCGAGCGGGTGGTGACCGGTGCCGGGGAGGTCGCGCCGCTGGTGTCGGTGGACGAGGACGCGGTGGTCGTGACGGCGGTGAAGCTGGCCGACGACGGCAGCGGCGATGTGGTGGTGCGCTTCCACGAGGCCCACGGCGGCCGGGCGCGGGCCACGCTGACCGCCGGGTTCGAGGTCGCCGAGGTCCTGGTGACCGACCTGCTGGAGCGGCCCCTGCCCGAGGCGGCGGCCCCGCGGCGGGACGGCGACCGGATCGCGGTGCGTCTGCGGCCGTTCGAACTGATGACGTTGCGGCTGCGGCGCCGTCCCAGGTGAACCACCTGGACCGGATCCTCGTCTTCCTCAGCGACCTTCACCAGCCGCGAACCGGAGAACCACCGTGCCAGACAAAAGTGTTGAGCCGAGCGACGACCAGGGGCACGGTCCGGTGCCGTGGTGGGCGGACCTCGGGGCGTGGGGGGCCGTCGCGCTGATCGCCCTCGGCGCTCTCGCGGCGCTATGGGTCTCGTTCCGGCTGCCCGGCACCCCGGAGGAGCCGGCGACCGGCTACTACGGGGCCGCCAGGGTCATCGCCATCGGCCTGGTCATCGTGGGAGGCGGCCTGCTCAATCGCCGGCGCGCACGGTCCGGGGCCGCCGGGGAGACGAGCGGGGCGGAGTAAGGCCCCTGTGGGCCGCATGCGGACGTCGTGGTTCAGGTTCAGCGTTTCCATTGAGCCCCCAACTCCCTTGATCTAGCCTCTTGTTCATCGAACGGCTGCTCTAGCCGGGAGTGCACCAGCGGAGCCCGGCCGCCCTCTCAGCGGCCTGAAAAAGGGAGATCCATCATGGTCAAGCACTACATCAAGTACGCCTTCAGCACGCTCACCGCGGCGATGTTCGCCAGCATGGCCTGACGAGCGGCCCCGGCCTGGACCGGGAGTCGGATTCCCGGTCCAGGAACCAGGAGGCGTACTTGTTCGGCACGGCTTTCAGACAGCTGCGTTACAGCATGGCGATCCTGCGCAACCGGCGGATCCGACCGGGGGACCTCGAACGGATCGCCCGCGATCTGATCGAGACCCTGGCGGAGTTCGGCGAGCCGGGAGAGGACTCGGTCCTGCTGCCGGGGCAGTCCGGGGCCGTCGATCCCGACGTACGCCGCACCGTCACCGCACGCAGTCTGCGGGCCACCGCCCGCGCCGCCGTCCGGCACACCCCCTACTACCGCCGGGCCTTCGAGGATCTGTCGCTCGACCCGGACACGCTCACCCCGGAGACCTGGGAACAGGTACCGGTCACACCCAAGTCCGCCCTGCGCGGGCTGCCCGCCGCGTTCGTCTCCGCCGCGTCGGTCCCCTCGCTGATGGCGCTCACCACGGGGACCAGCGGGACCCCGACCAGTGTCTGGTTCTCGCGGGCCGAGGTGGAGGTCATGGTCGCGATGAGCACCGTGTCCGCCGTGCTCGGCATGGGTTTGAGGCCCCGGCACAGCATGGCCTACGCGGGCTGCTCCCGGGCGACGCTGCCGCTGCTCAACGTGGAGGAGTCGGTCACCCGGATCGGCGCGGCGTTCGTGCCGATCGGCACCGTGGAGCCGGCGGTGACGCTCGACCGGCTCGCGGCACCGCTCGGGCTGCGCGGCAAGGCCCCGCAGATCACCCATCTCACGGTCGCGGCGTCCTATCTGGCCGCCCTGGTCGAGGAGGCGGAGCGGCACGACTGGCAGGCGTCCGACTTCGGTCTGGAGTCGGTCGGCGTCGGTGGCGAGGTGCTCTCCGAACCGCTGCGCAGGCGGGCGGAGGCGGTCTTCGGCGCCCGGATCACCAGCTCGTACATGATGACGGAGACGGTGCCGTCCGGCGGTACCGTCTGCGGCGCGGGCCATCTGCATCACACCACCGAGTTCGGGCACTTGGAGGTGCTCGACCCGCAGACGTGGGAGCCGACACCGCCGGGCGGGGTGGGTGTCATCGTCCAGACGCCGTACGTCCCGTACCGGGACTGCACCCTGCTGCTGCGCTACGACACCGGTGACCTGGTCCGGCGGCCCGAGACCGGGCCGGAGTGCGAGCTGGCCCATATGCCAGCGACCTCGCTCATTCTCGGCCGCTGGTCGGGGCCGTCCAGCCGGGCGGTGACCACCCGGTCACTGCTGGAACTGCTGGAGGCGGAGCCCGACATCCCGCTGCCCGCCCGCTACGCCCTGGCGGAGGGGTCCGGAGGCCCATTGCTCCACGTCCTCACCCGCCGTCGGACCGGTGCCGGTCTGCTCGGGCGGCTGGAGGACCGGGCCACCGCGGCGGGCCTCGCGCTGGGCGGCATCGTGCTCCATGACGACCCGGCCGCGATGCCGGCCACCGGCCCGGTCCGCGCCGATCTGCGCGAGCACACCTTCGAATCGGTCCGCCCGGCCGCCGCGACGCTGGGGAGCCCGGCATGAGCACCCCCGCCCTGGTCGGCCTCAACTGCTGTGTCCTGGTGGCCATGGTGGCGGGCGCCGCCTGCTTCCACCGGGTGCGGATGCCCCGCCCCCCGGTGGGGCGGTACGAGCTGTCCGACATCTCCGTGATGTGTGTCGTGGTGGCGGCGGCTCCGCTGCTCTATCTGTTGCTGCCGCGCGCCGCGGTGGCTTGCGTCTTCGGCCTGGTGCTCTGTACGGCGTTGCAGTTCACCCTCGCTCCGCTGACCGGCGCCGGGCGGGCCTGGTTGATCGCGGTGGCCGCCGTCGCCGCCAACGGCGTACTGGCCCTGCTCGGCCGCCCGCTCGCCGTGATGGTGCTCACCGACGTACTGCTCGTCGTGGCGGTGGCGGGGGTCGCCACCATGTGGGCGCAGAGCGGGATGCGGTCCGCGCAGGCGGCATGGTTCGCGGGCGCGCTCGCCTGCTACGACCTGGTGGCCACCGGACTCACCTCCGTCATGGACCGGTTCGCGGCGCAGGTCATGGGACTGCCGTTCGCCCCGCTGCTCGCGGTGACGCGCGGGGAGCCGCCGGTGGCGGTGGGCCTGGGCGACCTGCTGCTCCTGGTGCTCTTCCCGCTGACAGCGGTCAAGGCGTTCGGGCGGGCCGCCGGAATCCTCGCGGCCGCGGTCGGACTCGCGGTGTCCGGCGCGGTCAGCGTGCTGTTCGCGCGGGGGGTGCTGACCGACGCCTTCCCGCTCCTGACGGTGCTGGGACCGCTGATCGTGGTGCAGCACCTGGTGTGGCGGCGGGTCCGGGGCGGCGAGCGCACCACCGCCGAATGGCGGGCGGGCCGGCCCCGACCGACACCGCCCGCGACGGCCGCGGAGCCCGACCCCGCGATCCTCGGGGCGCTACGGCCGGCCGGTGCGACGGAGCCCGCCCAGGGCGAGTGGCTGGCCGTCGCCGACGGCCGGGTGGTGGGCGCCGGAGCATCCCCGGGCCGGGCGCGCAGGGACGCCCGGCTCCGCGGCTGCGACTGCGTGCCCGTGGTCCGGCGGGCGTAGCGTCCGGTACGGATCCCGCCGTGCCGGTCCCATGACCGCAGGCTCGCCCCGCTCATCCGGCCGGTCCTCAGACGACTATGACCCGGCGCCCACGCGTGTGGCCCGCTCGGCTGTCGATGTGCGCCGCCGCGGCCTCGGCGAGCGGGTACGACTTCTCGACCGGGATGTGCAGCCTGCCCCGCGAGATGAGGTCGGCGGCCGCGGCGAGCGCGTCCGGTGCGCTCCCGGCCACGCCGGAGAACCGGACACCGAACTCCGGCGCGCCGAGATCGGCGATGGAGACGACCTTGTGCGGGTCGCCGACCAGTTCGACGAGCTCGCGGAGCACACCCGAGCCGGCCAGATCGAGGGCCGCGTCGACGGGTCCGAGCCGCCGTACCCGCTCGACCCAGCCCTCGCCGTACGTCGTGGCGAGGGCGCCCAGGCCGCGCAGATAGTCCTGGTTCGCGGCCCCGGCGGTGCCGATCACCCGGATGCCGCGGTCGCGGGCGATCTGCAACACCGCCGAGCCGACTCCCCCGGACGCGCCGCTGACCAGCAGCGTCTGCCCGGGCTGTACCCCGACCTCGCGGACGATGCGCAGCGCGGTCTCCACCACGGAGGGGTAGCCGGCCGCCTCCTCGAACGTCAGGCCCTCGGGCATCCGGGCCCATGCCGACAGCACGGCGAACTCGGCGTAGGTACTGGAGCCTTCACCGAACACATGGTCACCGATCTCGACTCCTTCGACGCCCTCGCCCACCTCGTCCACCACCCCGGCGGCGTCCAGCCCGACCCCGGAGGGCAACTCGGTGGGGTGGGCCCCCAGTTTCTGACCCTCACGGATCCTCCAGTCGACGGGGTTCACACCCGCCGCCCGTACGGCGATGCGTATCCGGCCGGGGCCCGCGTGGGGCTCCTCTGCGTCCGTGAGGCGCAGGACGTCCGGACCGCCGAACTCGGCGAAGCTCACTTTCCTCATACGGCGAACCGTAGCACTAACGGTTAGTGTTTTGGAGTTGGTTCGGGTTCGTATTTGATAGTGTCACGGCATGACCGTGCCGCTCGGACGCCGTGAACGCAAGAAGGCCGCGACCCGACAGAAGATCGCCGACACCGCTCTCCGGCTCTTCCTGGAGCGGGGGTACGAGGCGGTGGGGATCCGTGATGTGGCCGCCGAGGCCGATGTGGCCGTCACCACGCTCTTCTCCCACTTCGCCTCGAAAGAGGCCCTGGTGTTCGAGCGGGACGACGACTTCGAGCAGCGCCTCACCGGCGCGGTCACCGACCGGGCGCCGGGCGAGCCGCTCGTCCCCGCGCTGCGCCGTGAGGTCCGGTCGATGGTCCGGCATTGCGCGGCGGACGGCGCCGCCCCGATCTTTCGCATGATCGACGAATCCCCCGCCCTGCGGGAGTACGAGGAGTCGATGCGGCTGCGGCACGCGGAGTCGCTGGCGGCGGCCATCGGCGCCGATCCCGGCCTCTCACGGGGCACGACGGCGGACCGGGCGATGGCGAGGTTCGTGATCGACGCCTACTCGCTGGCCCGTGCGGCGTCCGACCCGGACACCGCGCTGGACGAGATCTTCCGGATGATCGAAGCGGCCTGGGCCGTCGCCCGCCCCTCCGGCGACTCCACCGGTGACTCCACCGGCGAGGCGGGACTCTGAATCAGGGACTCCGAGTCAGGGCTCGGTCCCGCCGGACGCTCACCCGCCCAGAAAGTCGTCGCCATGGTCGTACGGCTTCAGCGCAGTCGTCGCACGCGCAGCACCAGGTCGTCGGTGTGGTGGGCGCCGGCGCCGCCGTCGGGTGCCACACGGGGGCGCTGCTCGTCCACCTCCACCTCCCAGTCGTCGTCGAGCAGTTCGGCGACCGTCGAGGGCCAGACGTAGTCGGCCGGGTCGAAGCCGTTCTCCTGCGCCTGCTTGGCGTCCACCCCCGCGTGGTGCACGAACAGCAGCACACCGCCGGGCGCGACGGCCGCGAGCAGTGCCCGCTCGGCCGCGGCGTCGGGGGTGCGCAGCAGGGCCGGGTACTGCGCCGAGACCAGGTCGAAGGAGGCCGGCGGGAGTGCGGCCTCGGTGAGTGCGGCATGGACCCAGCGGACGGTGAGTCCCGCGTCGTGTGCGTGCCCCGCCGCTCGTTCCAGCGCCACGCCGGAGACCTCCAGCGCGGTCACGTCCCAGCCGGCGCGGGCGAGCCAGACGGCGTCGGCGCCCTCGCCGCAGCCGACGTCGAGCACCCGCCCCGGGGTGAGTCCGGTGGCCTCGGCCACGAGCGCGCCGTTGGGCCGGCCGCTCCACAGTTGCGTCCGGTCGGCGTACCGCCGGTCCCACTCCGCCCGCAGCGCGGGGTCTCCGATGTAAGCGCCGATGGGCGAGGGAGCGTCGGACATGGGCGAGCCTGCTGCGATGTCGTTGGTCACGGGCCCACCGTCGCCCACCACGTCGCGGTCACACCACTCCTGTTGCCGGTCCGGCAAAACGGCGTCCAATCCCGGTGGTGTTCGCCGGAGCGTGGAGCGCTGGCGGCGGCAGTGGGGCGAGCAGGGACTGGCCGGGTTGGCGTCGTAGGGATCGCCCGGCAGGCCTCGACTGTCGGAGACGACAGATTGCCAGGCTGGAGCGGGAGTTGGAGCGTTAGCCGCTGGCCCACGGGTGGACTGACCAGCGCTGGACGCCCGCCCGGGTGAAGACGATGATCGGCCGTCTGCTCCACGTCTCCTGGACCGTGGAAGGCACATGGCGACTGTTGCGGCGGCACAGCTGGTCGTGGCAGCAGCCCGCCCGGGGCGCGATCGAGCGCGACGACGACGCGGTGGAGTCGATGACGCCGCCGCGTGCCAGGACCTGGGGCCGCAAGGGCGTCACCCCGGGCGCCCTTCTGCGGGGACGAGGTTCGGGCCGGGTCTCCATGGCTGGCGTGACCTGCTACAAGCCCGGCGAGCGGTCCGATTGATCTACCCGATCCGCGAGTACTGGGGCCGCAAGGACGAACCGAAGGACGTGAACCCATTTCCTGGCCCACCTGCGGGCGGAGCGCTAGCGCAGGCCGGTGATGGCGAGGTCGAGGAGGCGTGTGGCCTGGGTGGTGCCGTCGGGTGTGTCGGGGGTGCGCCACAGGCAGCTCAGCAGCATGATCACGTCGGCGGGGTCGATGCCGGGGCGGATGTCGCCGGCCTGTTCGCAGGCATCGAGGAGTTGCTGGACGGCTGCGGTGACCGGGGGCCAGGAGGCGCTGATGACCTCCTGTGCGGCGGCTGAGTGGAGGGCTTCGCCGAGGTCGTGCTTGATGCGGACGTAGGCGGTGAGCGTGGTGAACCAGCGGCGGAACGCGTCCAGCGGGGGGTGTTCGGCCAGGACGTCGGGCACGGAGGCGGTGAGGCGGGCCAGGTCGTGCCGGTAGACCTCCAGGATCAGTGCCTCGCGGGTGGGGAAGTGCCGGTAGAGCGTGCCCGCGCCGACGCCGGCCCGCTTGGCGATGGAGTTGAGGGAGGCGCCCGGGGACTCGGCCAGGGCGTCGTGGGCGACCTCCAGGATCGTCTCGCGGTTCTTCAGGGCGTCCGCGCGCTGTTGCGGGGCACTGGCCATCGTGTCCTCCTCAGAGTGGGCGGGTGCGCCCGGAAGTAGCCCCGGTCGCTAAACGGAGAGTTCTCCGTTAGGGTTCAGCGAGTCGGCGGAGAGTTCTCCGCTTGGCTTGGTTCCCATTCTAGGAGCTTCCCCGTGCGCTATATCAAGCTCGGCCGTACCGGCCTGGACGTCTCCCCCGTCGCAATCGGCGCCATGACCTACGGCGAGCCCGACCGCGGGCACCCGGTCTGGTCGCTGGACGAGGAGTCCAGCCGCCCGCTGGTCAAGCAGGCGCTGGAGGCGGGCATCAACTTCTTCGACACCGCGAACATGTACTCCTACGGCTCCAGCGAGGAGATCCTGGGCCGGGCGCTGGCGGAGTATGCGAACCGCGACGACGTCGTCATCACCACCAAGGTCCGCCACCCGATGCGCCCCGGCAGCCCGAACAGCAGCGGCCTGTCCCGCAAGGCGATCATGACCGAGATCGACAACAGCCTGCGCCGCCTGGGTACCGACTACGTCGACGTCTACATGATCCACCGCCTGGACCCGGCCACCCCGCTGGAGGAGACGCTGGAGGCGCTGAACGACGTGGTCAAGGCCGGAAAGGCCCGCTACCTCGGCGCGTCGTCCATGCACGCCTGGCAGTTCGCCAAGGCCCTGCACCTCCAGGAGCGCCACGGCTGGGCGCGCTTCGTCACCATGCAGGACCACTACAACCTCCTCGCCCGCGAGGAGGAACGCGAGATGCTCCCGCTGTGCGCCGACGAGGGCGTGGCCACCATGGTCTGGAGCCCGCTGGCCCGCGGCCGCCTCGCCCGCCCCTTCGACCAGGCTGCCACCGGAACGCGCGCGGCCACCTACGGTGCCTACGCCGACCTGCTCTACAGGGCCAATGCCGACAGCGACCGCCAGATCATCGGCGCCCTCGGCACCATCGCCGAACAGCGCGGCGTCTCCCGCGCCCAGATCGCGCTGGCCTGGCTGCGCCGCAACCCCGTGGTCGCCGCCCCCCTGGTGGGCGCCCGCACCGCCCAGCAGATCGACGACGCCGTCGCCTCTCTCGACATCGACCTCACCGACGAGGAGGCCCGGCGCCTGGAGGCGCCCTACACCCCGCGCCACGACTTCCAGGGCGTCTCCGACGAACGCGAGATGGAACGCATCAAGGCGTCCATCCCCGGCTACGCCAACCTCTGACACCGCGCCCACACCGCGGCACCGCCACCGCGTCACGCGCGTGCCGGTCCGGGACGGCCCGGTGCGCGCGTGACGCACCGCCCCCGACGACCGAGGTGCAGATGTGTCCGAACCTGTAGGACGGCCGGGGTCCGTAGCGCTGGAATGCGCCGACCCCCGCTCGCCGCCTTCTGGGCGGCCATGCCGGGCCGAGACCTCACGACGGAGTCCGACGCCTTCTGCGCCGTCGAACCCGGAAGACTGCTGCTGGTCACCGTCCGCGTACCCGACTACCGGCCGCCCCAGTGGCCCGACGGCCGGGCCAAGCAGTTCCACCTGGACGTGGCCGTCGAGGACCTGGAGCGGGCCGAGCGCCTCGCGCTCGCCACCGGCGCGACCACAGCTGCCCACCAGCCCGACCCCACCCGTTGGCGCGTCCTGCTCGACCCCGCCGGCCACCCCTTCTGCCTCACCACCCTCATCCCCAGCTGAACACACCCCTCGTGCCCATCGACACCGTCCCCGCGCACGAGCCCGCACGTGAAGGAGACATCCATGCCCCAGGTCCTGGTCACCGGCGGCACCGGCTACCTCGGAAGCTGGTGCGTACTCGCCCTGCTCGAAGCCGGGCACACCGTCCGCACCACTGTCCGCGACCTGGGGCGCGAACCCTCGCTGCGCTCCTGGCTCCACGCAGCCGCGCCGTTCGACGACACCCGCCTGACCGTGGTGCGCGCCGACCTCGAACGCCCCGACGGATGGGACCAGGCCGTAGCCGACTGCGACTTCGTCCTCCACGTCGCCTCACCGACCCTGCGTCGCACACCGGCCGACGAGGACGAGATGGTGGTCCCGGCACGTGAGGGCGTCCTGCGGGTACTGCGCGCCTCCCGTGCCGCCGGCGTCCAGCGCACCGTCCTGACCAGCGCGTTCGGGGCGATCGGGATAGGGCACCCCCCGCGCTCCACGCCGTTCACCGAGGAGGACTGGACCAACGTCGAAGCCGACATCCCGCCCTACCAGCGCTCCAAGACCCTCGCCGAACGCGCCGCCTGGCGGTTCATCGCCGACGAGGGCGGCACCCTGGAGCTGGCCGCCGTCCATCCCGTCGGCGTCTTCGGACCACTGCTCGGCCCGGACGACCCGCCCTCCCTGCGTCTGGTGCGCAGAATGCTCGAAGGCAAGGTCCCCGCCTGCCCGCCCTTCGGCATGAGCTACGTCGACGTGCGCGACGTCGCGGACCTGCACCTGCGTGCGATGACCGACCCGGCGGCAGCGGGCGAGCGCTTCCTGGCGTCCGCGGGACACAGCCCGCTGCGCGTGGTCGACATCGCCCGCATCCTGCACGACCGCCTGGGCGACCGCGCCGCGAAGGCGCCGACCCGCGAACTGCCCGTGTGGCTCACCCGCGCGCTCAGCATCGTGAACCCGGAACTGCGGCTGCTGCGGCACCAGCTCGGCCAGGACCTCGACGCCACCGGCGCCAAGGCCGAACGGCTCCTCGGATGGCGGCCACGCCCCATCGAGGACACCATCGTCGACACCGCCGAAAGCCTGCTCGCCCACGGCATCGGCACTGTCCCTTGATGAGGTTCCGGAGCTCCACGGCCTTCTCGTACAGTCTGGGCGACTTCTCCCGGCGCGAAGGAGTTTCCGACCGTAAAGGTGATGCCGAGGCCGACCAAGTCCCGGGAGAGAAAGCCGTAGAGAGCTGTCAGGTCCGGGAAGTACGCGGCCGCGTGCAGGTTCGAGGGTCCCGAGGTCGCGAACGCGCCGTGCACCGCGGGGTGGTCGGCCAGGGCCCGGCCCGCGGTGGCCAGCTGGTCGGGGGCCACGCGCAGCAGGAGCTTGGCCGCGATAGGCAGCCCGAGGCGGCAAGGATCGACCGGGACCTGGGTGACCAGTCGGCCCTGGGCGGTCAGCCGGGTGAGGCGGCGGCGCACCGTACTCTCCGGGTGGCCGGTGCGCGCGGCCAGGGTCGCCGAGGTCAGGCGCGCGTCCGGGATGAGGGCGTCGAGGAGCGACTGTTCCAGGGCATCGGTGTCGACGCCGTACGGGCCCGAGGGGTCCGAAGCGGTCCCCGGGGCGACCGCTTCGGACGGGGCCAGCGCGGCCCGTTCCGTCTCGGTCAGCACGTGGTGGCGCCATTCGGAGGCGAGCCGGAAGACATGCAGGATCGTGGCGCTCTCCAGGGACGTCACCGCCTGGGTGGAGGGCAGTTGACGGAAGACCAGCGGGTCGCGTGAACCCGGCTCGGTACGGGCGACGGCGAAGATCTCGTCGCCCGCGGTGGTGACGTCGATGAACGGGATGTCCTCGCGCGCGGCGAGTGCGGCCACGATGGTGCCGAGTCTCCCCCGCGGGACCCGGATGCGCAGGAACAGGGATCCGGCCGAGCCGCCGTCGCGCGGTCGTGCGACCGGCGAGACCACCACGCGCACGGTGCCGTCGGCGCCGAGCGCGTACAGCCGGCGGCGCACGGTGACAGGACTGAGCCCCGGCACGCGGGCCGCCCGCTCCGCGGTGAGGCGGTCGTCCCACTGAAGGGCGGCCACCAGCCGCTGATCGGTGAGGCTCAGTACGGAATCCGCCGACGCGCGTGCCATGGCGGCGAGTTTCGCTCATTCCGTCCCTGTGCGGAGCCCGGTCCGGGGAATTCACGCCGAGCATGGACGGCATCTCCCGAGATCAGCGAATTCACCCATGGAGGTCCATGTGCCCGTATTCGAGCAACGGAGAGAAGTACGTTTCGCCAGCGGCGACACCGCGTGTTCCGCCTGGCACTGTCCGGGGACCAACGGCGGCTGCGTGATCATGGCCGGGGGCACCTCGGTGACGAAGGAACCGGCCACGGATCGGTTCGCGGCGAGGTTCCACGAGGCCGGTTTCACGGTCGCCTTCGACCACAGGCGGTTCGGGACGAGCGGTGGCACGCCGCGCCAGATCGTCCGCTTCGACGAGCAGATCGCCGACTGGCACGCCGCGATCGAGTGCGCGGCCACACTGCCGACGTCGACCCGGACTGGATCGCGCTGTGGGGTTTCTCGCTCGCGGGTGGCCACGTCTTCCAGGTCACCGCCGACCACCCGCGCCTGGCCTGCGCGATCGCGCAGACCCCGCTGGTCGACGGCCGCGCGTTCGCTCCCCGGACGGCCGCCGCTGCTGGTCCCGACCGCCGGGGCGCGCGGCTCGGTCGCCTCGCTCACCACGCCCGACGCCCTGGACGGCGACCGCGCGCTGGATCCCGGCCGTCGCCACACCGACTGGGAACAGACGGTCGCCGCACGGATCGTGCTGCGGCTCGGCGGGTACCGGCCCGGCCGCCATGCCTCCCGGATCCGTTGCCCGCTGCTGGTGGTCGTCTGCGACCAGGACCGGAGCGCGCTTCCCGCACCCGCGCTCCGGGCGGCCGGGGAAGCGCCGGCGGCCGAGGTGGTTCATCTGACGGGCCGCCGTTACGCCCCGTTCCTGGAGTCGCACGAACAGGCCGTCGCCGCGGAACTCTCGTTCCTGGAGAAGCATCTGGCTCCGCGGGTGCCCTGACATGCCGGTACCGCCGCCCCCGTGGGGTGCGGCGGTACCGGCATGCCTCGGGATGGGCCTACGGGGCCATTTCGTACGACCCGGACAGCGCCTCCACCTGCTGCCAGACCCGGGCCGTGCGGTCCTGGTCGGTGACGGGGCGGCGGATCGCGTCCAGGGCCCAGGCGCGCTGTTCCTCGGTTGCCGAGTCCTTGCCGTGCAGTTCGACGGCCTGTGCGGAGAAGTCGCGTACGAGGACGGCGAAGAGTTCGTCGAGCACGTCCGTGTCCAGCCCGGTCAGGGCGGCCTGCTCCAGGACGAGCTGGCCGTGCACGACGAGGGCGAAGAGCTGGCCGACCGCGAGGACGAGGTCGAGGTCGCGGCTCTGCTCCGCGTCGGGAGCGGCGGTGGCGACGAACGTGCAGAGCGCGTCGGCCTGTTCGCGGAACCGGCGCACGTTGGGCAGGTGCGCGTACGTGTCGAAGGCGGGCCGCCAGTCGTGGAAGCGCACCGAGCCCAGGCCGCGGGCGGGGCCCTGCCGGAACAGGAAGTCGTCATCCTTCGCGTCGTGGCGGGTCGGTACGGCGGGGTAGTCGGCGGGGTCGAGGAGGTGGCTGCGCAGGAACTTGAGGATCAGCGCCAGGTTGACGTGGACCGTGCCCTCCAGCTTCGGCAGGCTGCGGATCTCCACGGCCGCCTGGGCGAAGTAGTTGTCCCTCTCGAAGCCCTTGGCGGCGATGACGTCCCACATCAGGTCGATGACCTTCTCGCCCTCCGTGGTCACCTTCATCTTCGTCATCGGGTTGAAGAGGAGGTAGCGGCGGTCGTCGGGGCCCGCGCTGCGGAAGTAGTCGACCGCGCGGTCGCTGAACGCCTTCATGCCGACGAGCCGGACGTACGCGTCGGTCAACTCGCGCCGTACGTGCGGGAAGTCGGTGACCGGGCGGCCGTAGAGGACTCGGTTGTGGGCGTGGGTGACGGCCTCGTACATCGCGTGCTCGCAGATGCCGATGGAGGCGGTGCACAGGTTGAACTTGCCGACGTTGACGGTGTTGAGGGCGGCGTCGAAGGCGGCCCGGCCCGTGTGCAGGACGTCCTCGGCGGTGACCGGGTAGTCCTCCAGGCGGAACTCGCTGACGAACTTCGAGGAGTCGACGACGTTCTTGACCAGGTGGTAGGCGGGGTGGCGGCTGTCGGCGGCGAAGAAGACGTAGCCGTCGGGCCCTTCGACGTCGGTGCGGCGGCCGAAGACGGAGACGAGTCCGGCGGCGTTGCCGTTGCCGATGTAGTACTTGGAGCCGGTGGCCCGGAAGCCGCCGTCGGCCGTGGGTTCCAGCAGCATGTCGGTGGAGTAGATGTCGGCGCCGTGGGTCTTCTCGGAGAGGCCGAACGCGAACACCTCACCCTGGTCCAGGAGTTCGGCGGCGCGGGTGCGGGCATCGGCGTTGTCGCTCTGCCAGACCGGGCCGAGGCCGAGGATCGTGACCTGCCAGGCGTACCAGTAGTCCAGGCCGTAGAAGCCGAGGATCTCGTTGAGCGCCGCGATCCGGGCGGTGTCCCAGCGCTTGTCCGGGTCGCCCTCCCCGGCGGCGGACGACGGGGTGAGGAAGGTGGCGAACAGGTTCTCCTTCGCCGCGAAGGCGAGGAAGTCGCCGAGCCATGCGCGGCTGCGGTAGTCCTCGATCAGCCGCCGCTTCCCGCGCTCCTCGAACCAGTCGACGGTGGCCCGCAGCAGGCGGCGCGTCTCGGGGTCGAAGTGCTCGGGGTCGTAGGTGCGCGGGTTGAGCAGCAGCTGGTCAGCCATGGGTGAGGGCGCCTTTCGGCTGGTGGGCGGGTGGGATTCGGGGGCCCGACGCCGGGTGGGGTCGGGCCGGCGGGGGTCAGCGGTCCGGACCGAACCGGGCCAGGGTGGCGAGCACGTCGTCCAGCCAGCCGATCATCATCCGCTCGTACGCGATACCGCCGCGCAGCACGGCGTGCTGGAGCTCGCGCTCCGCGTCGGGCGGCGCCCCCGGATCGGCCGGGCGGGCTGCGGGCTCGGTGAAGTCCCGTGCCTGGCCCGCGAGATAGTGCGTCAGCCGGTCGCGGTGCGCCTGGCGGTGCCGTTCCACCTCGTGGATCAGGGCGGCCGGATCGTCGAAGGCGGCGCCCCGGATCTTGACGGCCAGGTCGTGGCGGACGCTCTCCGGCTCGATCGGGTCGTGCAGCCAGGAGGACAGCGCGGCGCGGCCGAGGTCGGCGACGCTGTACTCCTTCTTGTCGGGCCGGCCCTGTTGCGGGACGTCCCGGGCGTCGACCCAGCCGTCGTTCTCCATGCGTTTGAGCACGCGGTAGATCTGCTGGTGGGTCGCGGTCCAGAAGTAGCCGATGGAGCGCTCGAAGCGCCGGGCCAGCTCATAGCCGGAGCCCGGCTTCTCCAAGAGCGACACCAGGATCGCGTGTTCGAGCGCCATGCCGTCGATCCTTCTATGCAACTCGTTGCATAGCAAGCCCTGCCCGCTCGGATGCGACACGGGTCACCCCGGCCGCCCTCATGGCCGGACGGGCGCCGCCAACCGTGCGGTGATGAGACGGATGATCTCCGGCTGGTGCTCGGCCAGGAAGAAGTGGCCACCGGGGAACACCTTCAGGGCGAAGGGGCCTTCGGTGTGCTCGGACCAGGCGGCGGCCTCGGCCACCGTGACCTTCGGGTCGCCGTCGCCGACGAGGCAGGTCACCGGGCAGCGCAGGGGCGGTCCGGGCTCCCAGGTGTACGTCTCCGCCGCGCGGTAGTCCGCCCGGACGGCCGGGAGGATCATGCGCAGGATCTCCTCGTCGCCCAGCAGTTGGGGGTTGGTGCCGCTGAGGGCACGCATCTCGGCGACCAGGCCGTCGTCGTCGCGCAGATGGACCGTCTCGGCGCGGTGCCTGGAGGGGGCGCGGCGGCCGGAGGCGACGAGGGCGGCGGGCACGATCTCCTGGTCCCGTTCCAGGCGGCGGGCGACCTCGTAGGCGAGGGAGGCGCCCATGCTGTGGCCGAACAGGGCGAGGGGCCGGTCGGCCCAGGGCAGCAGTGCCCGGTGGACCTTGTCGGCGAGCGCCGGCAGGGAGTCCACGAGCGGTTCGCCGCGGCGGTCCTGGCGGCCGGGGTACTGCACGCACAGCACGTCGACGTCCTCGGGCATGGACCGGGAGACGGGGAAGTAGAAGCTGGCGGAGCCGCCCGCGTGGGGCAGGCAGACCAGCCGGACACGGGCGTCGGGGCGCGGATGGAACCTGCGGATCCAGGGCCCGGCGGCCTCGGTGAGCGGGGAGTTCACGGAAGCGTTGCCTTTCGGTCGGGGTTCGGCCGCCCACCGCGCGGGGCGTGCGTCGCGGGGCGAGGGGGTGGGGGCGGGGCGTCCGGGCGCCCCGCCCCCACCGCTCGTCAGGAACCCGCGATGTCCTCCTTGATGACGCGCTCGACGTTCCGCTCCGCCAGCGCCGTGATGGTCACGAACGGGTTGACGCCGATGCTGCCGGGGATGAGCGAGCCGTCGGTGACGTAGAGGTTCTTGTATCCGGACACCCGGCCGTAGTTGTCGGTGGCCTCGCCGAGGACGCAGCCGCCGAGCGGGTGGTAGCAGAAGTCGTCGGCGAAGGCCTTGATCTGCTTGCCGAAGAGGTCGTACCGGTAGATGGTGGTGTTGGCCTTGTTGATGCGGTCGAACAGCGACTTGGCGGCGGCGACCGCGGGCGCGTTCTGCTCCCGGGTCCAGCGCAGGTCCGCGCGGTCCTTGGCGGCGTCGTAGACGAAGGTGCCGCGCTGCGGGTTCTTGGTGATGGCCAGGTAGAGGCTGACCCAGGTCTCCAGGCCCGCCGGCATGGGGGCGATCTCCGCGAAGACGGGGTTGTCGGGGTTGTCCCAGTCGTCGATGCCGAGGGCGGGGATCGAGGACTGCTTGCTGCCCGTGGGGTTCCACACATGGTTGGCGCGGGCGGTCATGATGTTGCCGTTGGGGCCCCAGCCGCCGCCGATCGCGGAGCTGAGGGCGGGGAGGGTGCCGGTCTCCCGGGCGCGCAGCAGCAGTTCGGTGGAGCCGAGGCTGCCGGCGCCCAGGAAGAGGTGGCGGCAGGAGATCTCCTTGGTGGCGAGCAGCTTGCCGTCGGGGTCCTTCTGCTCGACGGTCAGCAGATACGTGCCGTCGTTCTGCTGACGGATCGTCTTGACCTGGTGCAGGGTCTCGATGGTGACCTTGCCGGTGCCCAGTGCTGCCGCCAGGTAGCTCTTGTCCAGGGAGACCTTGCCGTGGTTGTTGCCGTAGATGACCTCGGCGGCCAGCGCGGACTTGGGCACGGTGCCGTCCGCCTCACCGCGCATGTAGTCCCAGTCGTAGACGTTGGGCACGAACGTGGTCTTCAGGCCGGCGCTCTCGGCCTGCTGACGGGCGACGCGGGCGAACTGGTACCACTCGGTCTGCTCGAACCAGTCCTTGTCGATGTTGTTGACCCGCAGACCGGAGTTCGCGCGCGGGAAGTAGGTGCCGTACATCTCGTCGGCGTCGACCTGGGGCAGCACCTCCTGGAAGTAGGAGCGCCGGGGGGTGACGGCCATACCGCCGTTGACGAGCGAGCCGCCGCCGACCCCGCGGCCGACGTACACGGACATCTGGTCGAAGTTGACCCGGTCCAGTACGCCCGCGTAGGGGTCGATGTCCCGGTTGGCCAGGTCGAGCCAGAGGAAGGAGCCGAGCGGGGCCTCGGTACGGGTCTTGAACCAGCTGGAGCGCTTGTCGGGCTTGAGCATCCCGCAGAAGATGTTGCCGTCGGGGCCGGGCTGGTTCCACAGCTGGCCCATCTCCAGCATCAGGGTGGAGACCCCGGCCTCGCCGAGCCGCAGGGCGGAGACGGCCGCGCCGTACCCGGTGCCGACCACCACGGCGGGCACGAACGTGCTGCCGGAATCGCCGGTGGCGGTGGCGGCGGCCGCGCGGGGGGCCGCGGTGATCGTGGTCTGCCCGGCGAGTGCGGCGGCGCCCAAGGCGGCCAGGCCGAGCATGCGGCGGCGCGACAGAGGCTGGTGTGCGTTCACGCTGTTGCTCCTGAGCTTCGAAAGGGGATTCGGGGGTATCGGGGGCCGGTCCGGGGAGGCTCGGCCTGGGGACGTTCGGGGAGTTCGGCGGACGTCGGGCCCGAGAGGGGTCGGGTCACCCGGTGTGCGGAAGCGGCCGTGCGGGGCGGGCGCGGGCGGGGAGCCCGCTCACTTTACGAAGTCCACGGGCGGGGACCCGTTCATTTCACGAAGTCCTCGACGACCTCGGGGGGCCAGGCGCCGACCTTGAGCACGCCCATGGAGTAGGCGCGGGAGACCAGTGCGGCGCGGTTGGGGACCTTCAGCTTCCGCAGCAGGCAGGTCACGTGGTACTCGACGCCCTGCCGGCTGAGGTAGAGGCTCGCCGCGAGGGGGATGGTGGAGACACCGGCGGCGATGCCCTCCAGGATGCGGGCGTCCATCGCGGAGAGGATCTTCTTGCGCCTGGACACCACGCGTGCTCCCTCGCCGTCACCGGCGGTGGGCATCATGACCAGGATCGCGGTCGTGTCGGGCACTCCCCCGCGCACCGCGACGGCGGTGAGGGGGACGGTGAAGGCCGTCTCCTCACCGGGGCCCACGGCGAGGACGGGGGTGACGAATCGCTGGTGCCTGCCTTCCAACAAATTGGAGAATTGGCGCACCAACGGCTGCTGCGCGCTCGGGTGGACGACGTCGCGAAAATTGCGGCCGCATATGTCCTCGGACGAGTCGTTGAACTGCCGGAAGAACTCCTGGTTCGCCTGCTGGATGGCCAGTGTTTTATCGAGGCTTGCCACGCACAGGCCCGGAGCTGCAGGTGCTGGACTCAGCAAGAATGTGCTCCCTGTCAGAGACTTGAGCGCGAAATCAATTCGGAGGCTGGTGGGCGGCCGTGGGGACCGTCGGCAGGGGCGTCATCGGCCCTGGACCAGCAGTATCTCCAGACCCGGACATCCTGCGTCACCGACCTTGCGGGGTCCTGGTCGAGTCGCTGACGGCTCCTTGCCGTCGGCTGCCGTCGTTTTCCGGACCCCTTGTCGAAATCCTTGCCCAACACCTTCTGCTTTCTTGCCAATCGACGGATCGCCAGCTCAGCAGGTGCTTTCGCTATGTCATGATCGGTAGCGGACGCCCTGCGACCGCCCGTGCTCGAAGCCGTCCGTCAACCAGCCATACCCGTAAGAGATTGGGGACCGTCATGTCCGCGCCTCCGACCGCGAACGCGTCGCCCATGACCAGCGGCCCGGGCGAGCCCTTCCTGAGCGTTCTGGGGCCCATGTCGGCGCGGCTCGACGGACGCGAGCTCCCCCTCGGCCCGCCGCGACGGCGCACGCTGCTCGCCCTGCTGCTCATCCGGCTGGGCCGGGTGGTGCCCACCGAACTGCTCGTGGAGGAACTGTGGGGCGACGGCGCGCCCCGGCATGCCGTCGCGACCCTCCAGAGTCATGTCTCCCATCTGCGCCGGACCCTGGACACGACGGAAACGGGCCAAGTTTCGGTGCTTCGGCATCGGACGCCCGGGTATGTCCTGGAACTCGATCCCGAACACGTCGACGCCTGCCGGTTCGAGCGTCTGGTCACCGACGGGCGCCGGCTGCTGGAGCAGCACGATCCGCGTACCGCGCACGCCCGGTTCACCGAGGCCCTCGGGCTGTGGCGGGACTCACCGTACGCGGAGTTCGACGGCCATCCGCCGCTCAGCGACGAGTGCGCCCGGCTGGAGCAGATCCGGCTCACCGCGGTGGAGTCCTGCGCGGAGGCGCGGCTGGTCCTCGGCGCGGCCGAGGAGGTGGCCGCGGATCTGGACGGGGAGGCGCGCCGCCATCCCACGCGGGAGCGGCTGGTCGGCCATCTGATGACGGCGCTGTCCCGGCTCGGACGGCAGGCAGAGGCGCTCGAGGTGTACGAGCGCACGCGCAGTCATCTCGTGGAGGAGTTCGGGGTGGACACCGCGGCCGAGCTGCGCGAGGTCAGGAACGCGATCCTGCGCCAGGAGCCGGGGGCGAGCACCCCGTCCGGGAAGTTGTCCCCGGAGCAGATCGCGCTGTCCGTCGCCGCGCCCGCGCCGGAGGAGGCGCTTGCGGGCGGCGCGTTACCGGACGGCGCCGGTTTAGCGGGCTTATCGGGGTTATCGGGTGCGGAGCGCGCGGGCGGCGAGACGATCACCACTCTCACGCACGAGGAAACGGCGAGGGCCAAGGGCACCGGCGCAACGGGTGAGCCGGGCAAGGCCGCCGCATACGAGGAGAGTTCGGCGGCGGCGGGGCGGGCCGATGTGCCGCCGAGCGTACGGGCGGAGGCCGTCGAGCCGCGGGCCGGGACCGCGCGGCGCCCCGCGCCGACGGCGGAGGACGAGCCGACAGCAACCCAACAGGCGGGCGGGCTCCCGGAGTTCGCGTCGGGTTGGACGGCCGCCGCCCCGTCGCCGTTCACCGGTCGCGGCCAGGAACTGGACCGGCTGACGACCGGCGCGGCGAGCGCCGTCGTGGGGCACGGCCATGTGGCCGGTGTCCTCGGTCCCCCGGGTGTCGGCAAGACCCGGCTGCTGCTCGAACTCGCCGCACGTCTGGAGGACATGGACGCACGGGAGGGGGGCTCTCGCCTCGAAGTGGTCTGGAGTCACTGCTTTCCCGGTGAGGGCGTGCCCGCCTACTGGCTGTGGACCCAGATCCTGCGGCGGCTGTCCATGACCCGGCCGGACGCCTTCCGTGAGGCGACACAGCCGTACGGCGCCCTGCTCGGCCCGCTGATGCCCGAGCGGTCGGCCCTGCGGACCGACGGTCCGGAACCGGCCGCCGACTGGTGCCAGGCCCGCTTCCTCGCCCATGACGCGGTGTGCGAGGTGCTGCTCGCCCTCGCCGCGCGCCAGCCCCTCGTGCTGCTCCTCGAAGACCTCCAGTGGGCGGACACCGCCTCGCTCGATCTGCTCAGGCTGCTGAGCACCCGCTGCCAGGGCCAGTCGCTCGGCATCGTGCTCACGGCCCGGGAGTTCGAGGCCGAATCGGACGCGACGCTGCGCAGGGTGGTCTCCGACGTGCTGCGCGGTCCCCGGACGGACACGCTGCGGCTGCACGGGCTGTCCCCGAAGGCCGTCGGCGCGCTGGTCGAGGCGCATGCGGGGCCCGGTGTGGACCCGGGGGTGGTCGAGGTGCTGCACCGGCGCAGCGAGGGCAACCCGTACTTCGTGATGCAGTTGCTCTCCCTCGTGAGCAATGCCAGCGATCTCCAACGCCCGGACGCGGTCGATGTGTTGCTGGCCCACATTCCCACCGGCGTGCGCGAGGCGCTGCGCCAGCGGTTCGCCGCGCTGCCCGAGCCGGTGCTGCGGGTGCTCCGGCTGTGCGCAGTCATCGGTGCCGAGGTGGACACGGATCTGCTGCACCGGACCGCCACGCCCGACGAACCGGTCATCGCCGGCCTGGAGTCGGCCATCCGCGCCGGTCTGCTCGCGGAGGACCCGCACCACCCGGGGCGGCTGCACTTCGCGCACGCCCTGGTACGGGAGGCGCTGGTCGAGGAACTCCCGCGCGCGGACCGCCATCGTCTGCACGCCGGCATCGCCGAGGCGCTGCACGCCCGCCACCGGGGGCAGATGGGCGACGAGGAGATCGAGCGGGTGGCCCACCACAGCTGGCACGCCAAGAGCGCGCTGCCCGCCGCGGAGGTACTGCCCCGGCTGCTGCTCGCCACGGAGCACGCCGAGCGGTCCATGGCGTACGAGCAAACGGAGATCTGGCTGCGCCGCGCGGTGCATCTGATCGGCTTCCTGCCGCCGGACGAGGCCGCGACGGCCGGGCTGGAGCAGCGGCTGCACATCCAGCTCGGCCAGATCCTCGCCACCACGCGCGGCTACGGCCATCGCGAGGCCGAGACGGCACTGGCCCGGGGGCGCGCCCTGAACGCGGCGACGCAGGCGCCCGAGGATCCGTCGGTGCTGTGGGCGCTGTGCGCGGCGCGGCTGGTCACCGGACGCTACGACGCCTCACGGCAGTTGTCCGGTCTGCTGCGGGACATCGCGCGCCGCACCCGGGAGCCGGTGGCGGCGCTCGGCGCGGCGTACGGCGAGGGCATCGTGCTGCATGTGCGCGGGATGCTGCCGCAGGCGCTCGCCGAGCTGGAGCGGGGCGTCGGTCTGGCGGACCGGCTGGCCGACGAGGGGCATGCGCTGGCGCGCACCTTCCAGCACGACCCGCGGGTCTCCTGCCGCTCCTACGACACCTTCACCCACTGGCTCCTCGGGAACCGGGAGGCCGCCGGGGAGCGCCGACGTGAGCTGCTGCGCCTCACCGAGTTCGAGAGCAGGCCGTCCGACCGGTCGTTCGCGCTCTACGTGGACGGGGTCGTGGCGGCCTGGGAGGGTGACACCCGCACCGCGCTCGCCTCCAGCGACGAGGGGGTGCGGGTCGCGGGCGAGCACGGGCTGCTCTACTGGAAGGCGATGCTGGGCGTCGTCAAGGGATGGGGCCTGGCCCATTCCGCGGACCGGGACGACGGTCTGGCCCTGATGCACGCCTCGCTGGCCGAGCTGGGCCGGTCCAGGACGTGCCTGCGCCACCCCCTGCATCTGGGTCTGCTGGGTCAGGCCCAGTGGCACGGCGGGCGGACCGAGGAGGCGCGCGGCACCTTCCGGGCGCTGCTGGCCGCGGTGGAGCAGCGCCGTGAGCGCGTGTACCTCCACCCGGCCCTGCCGGCGACCCCGCTGCTGCGCGAACTGCTGGACCTCGGTGGCGACGACGTGCCCGGTTCGTACGGTCGGACAGCCCCGTAGTCCCCCGCACGCCGCCGCCGCTCAGTCCTCGGTGATGACGATCGCCTGCACCGGACAGGCCAGGGGGACCTCACGGACGCGGGAGTCCCCCGCGCCGTCCTCCTGTCCCGGGAGCAGGGCGACCAGTGCCTCGTCGTCCTGGGTGAAGACGCCGGGTGCGGTCATGACGCACTGGCCGGAGCCGATGCACCGGTCACGGTCGACGGTGATGCGCAAGGCGTGGCCCGCCCCCCTTCGTTCGGTTCCTGCCGCCCGTGACGTCACCAGGTGACGGGCAGTTCGATCGGCCCCTGGGCGTCGTGGCCGGCCTTGAGCGACACCTCGTCCAGGGGTACGGCCAGGCGCAGGCCGGGGATGCGGGTGAAGAGCGTGCCGAGGGCGATCTCCAGTTCGGCGCGGGCGAGGTTCTGCCCCAGGCACTGGTGGATGCCGTGGCCGAAGCCGACGTGGTGCCGTGCGTTGCGGCGGGCGTCGAAGACGTCGGGGTCGTCGTACGCCTGGGCGTCGCGGTTCATCAGGGTGATGGAGACCAGGACGGCGTCCCCGGCCTTGACGGTCGTGCCGCCGACCTGGATGTCCTCCTTGGCCATCCGGACCATGTAGTCGGAGACCGAGGTGAACCGCAGCAGTTCCTCGACCACGCCCGGCACCGCGGCGGGGTCGTCCAGCAGCACCTGGATCTGCTCGGGGTGCTGCATGAGGGTGAGGGCGCCGAGGGCGATGGCGTTGACGGTGGTCTCATGGCCGGCCACCAGCAGGACCAGGGCGATCATCACCACCTCGTTGTGGTCCAGTCCGCCCTCCTCCAGCTGGCGGGCGATCAGCTCGTCCAGGAGACCGTCTCCGGGCTCGGCCTGCTTCTTGGCGACCAGGCCGTGCAGGTACTGGTACAGCTTGGCGAAGGCCGCGTCGGCCTCCCCGGAGGTGGCGGCGCCCACGAAGTCGCGGGAGCACTCCTCGAAGAAGTCGTGGTCGCCGTAGGGGACGCCGAGGAGTTCGCAGATCGCCATGGAGGGCACGGGCAGGGCGAAGGCCGACACCAGGTCCACGACCGGCCCCTTGGCCAGCATGTCGTCCAGGAGCCGGTCGACCAGGCTTTGCAGGCTGGGCCGGATGGCGTTCATCCGCTTGACGCCGAAGCTGGGGATCAGCATGCGGCGCTGCCGGGCGTGCAGCGGGTCGTCCACGCCGATCAGCGGGAAGGCCAGTCCGCCGCGGTCCTCGGTGCGCTGGACGACGACGGGGAAGACCGGGTGGCCCCAGTCGGAGGACAGCCGGGGGTCGGCGAGCAGCGCGCGTCCCTCGGCGTGCCCGGTGATCAGCCACGCCGGTCGGCCGTCGAACAGCGTGACCCGGGTCAGCGGGCTCTCGCCCCGCCATTCCGTGTAGGCCTTCGGCGGCTGGTACGGGCAGGTCCGGTCCTGGGGGAAGGCCGGGGCCTCGGACCCGGTGCGGCGGAAGTCGGTCTCGGTCATGTCGTGCCTTTCGGACGATCGGCGGTGCGGTGGTTCGGCGGTGCGGGAACGGCCCCGGCAGGCGCGGGCGTCACCAGGTGACGGGCAGCTCGTGCACGCCGTAGAAGACCATGTCGTCGCGGAAGCGGAGCTCCTCGACGGGCTTGGCCAGGCGCAGGGTCGGGAAGCGGCGGAACAGCGACTCGAAGGCGATCTGGAGCTCGATGCGGGCGAGTTGCTGGCCGATGCACTGGTGCGCGCCGAAGCCGAAGGCCAGGTGCGGGGCGGGGCGGCGGGTGATGTCGAAGCGCTCCGGCTCCTGGACGAAGGCGGGGTCGAAGTCGGCGGCGAGGACGTGCGCGACGACCTGCTCGCCCTCGGCGATGCGTACGCCGCCCAGCTCCACGTCCCGGGTGGCGACGCGCTCGCCGCCGAACTGGCCGATGGTGAGGTAGCGCAGCAGTTCCTCGACCGCGTTGCCGATCAGCGACGGCTCCTCGCGCAGCAGGGCCAGCTGGTCGGGGCGGTCCAGGAGCAGGGCCGCGCCGAGGCCGATCATGCAGGCGGTGGTGTCGTGGGCGGCGATCAGCAGGGTGCCGGCCGCGTTCATGAGGAACATGTCGTCGAGGACACCGTCGGGGTCCTCGGTGGTGGTCAGCGCCGAGATCAGGTCGTCGCCGGGGCTGGCCCGGCGCTCCTGGACGAGCTGGTAGAGCAGCCCGCCCAGGCGCATGCCGGCGGCCTCGGTGGCGGCGGCGTCCTGGTCGACCCGCATCATCGCCTCGGCGATCTCCTGGAACTCGGGCCGGCGTTCGACCGGGACGCCGAACAGGTCGGAGATCACCATGGCGGGCACCGGGTTGGCGAAGGCCTTCACCAGATCGACGGTGCCGCCCTGGGCCGCGATGGCGTCGAGGCGTTCGTCGACGATGCGCTGGATGTTCGGGCGCAGCGCCTGCATGCGCCGGACGGTGAACTCCTTGGCGAGCAGCTTGCGGTCGGCGGTGTGCTCCGGCTCGTCCTGCCACAGCAGGCTGCCGCGGCCGGGCTTCTGGGTGACGACGCCGTCCTGGGTGTGCAGGGCGTGCGGCACCTGGACGCTGAAGGAGGGGTCGCGTAACAGGGCGCGCACCTCCTCGTAGCCGGTCACCAGCCAGGCCTCGTGGCCGCTGGTGAAGGTGGCCCGGGTCACCGGGGCGGCCGCGCGGATCTCGGCGATGCCGTCCGGCGGCAGGAACGGGCAGCTGCGGGCCTTGGGTACGGCGGGTGCGGCGCCGGTGGGCTCGGACATGGCTCTCCTTGTGCTGGTGTGAGGGGTGGGCCGTACGACAGGGGTCAGGCGGCGGGGAGTTCGAGGGTGCTCTCGCCGCGCCGGGGCGCGTTCACGAGGACGGCCATGTTCCCGGAGGGGTGCACGTTGTCGTGCATCATCTGGTGCATGCGCCCGATGTCCTGGAAGGTCTCGCAGGCGGACAGGCAGGGGTCGAGCATGCCGGTGCCGACGAGTTCGATGACCTCGCGGCACTCGCGGGTGCCGGCGTAGTGCGAGCCCTGGAGGCGCTTGGAGCGCATCCACAGGTGGCGCAGGTCGACGTCGCCGTTGTAGCCGGAGGTGCCGCCGCAGATCACCACCATGCCGGCGTTGTCGCACAGGTACATCGAGGTGGGCAGGGTGTCCTGGCCGCTGTGCTCCAGGACGATCCGCGGGGACCTGCGCTCGCCGAGGATCTCCCAGATCTTCTTGCCGACCCCGCGGGCGCCGCGCAGGAACCGTGCCGAGGCCTCGGCGTCCCCGACGTCGGGCAGCCGGCCCCAGTGGTCGAAGTCGCGGCGGTTGATGGTGCCCGCGGCGCCGAGGCGGCGGCAGTACTCGGAGCGGTCCTCGCTGGAGACCATGGCGATCGGGACGCCGCCGGCCAGCCGGACCAGCTGGATGGCCATGGAGCCGAGGCCGCCCGCGCCGCCCCAGATCAGCACGGGGTCGCCGGGGCGGACCGTGTTGCCCTGCCAGCCGAACAGCTGCCGGTAGGCGGTGGGCCCGGTGAGCAGGAAGGCCGCCGACTCCTCCCAGGTCAGCCGGGCGGGCTTGGGGTGGCACTGGTACTCGTCGACGCGGCAGAACTGGGCGAAGGAGCCGTAGTTGGTCTCGTACCCCCAGGCCTTGATGCTCTCCGAGACCAGCGGGTCGGTGCCGAGCCGGATGTCCTTGGCGGTCTCGTCCCACTGGCCGCTGGTGAGCAGCACATGGTCGCCGACCTTGACATGGCGGACGCCCTCGCCGACGGCCCAGACCACGCCGGAGGCCTCCGAGCCGCCGATGTGGAAGTCCTCGGGCTCGCCCTGGCGCTGCCGCATCCCGATGACGTCGACGGGCTTGCCGAGCGAGGACCACACGTTGTTGTAGTTGATGCCGGCGGCCATCACATAGACCAGCACCTGTCCCCGGCCCACCGCCGGGGTGTCGACGACCTCGGTGCGGAACGCCTGCTTCGGCTCGCCGAAGCGGCTCTGGCGAATCACCGAGGCGTACATCCGCTCCGGTACCTCGCCGAGCGGCGGCGTCTCGCCGATCTCGTAAAGAGCCTTGGTCATGGTTTGTCTCCCACGTCTGCGCGGTTGGTGTCCGGGGCTCGCGGTGGCCGCGGGCCGGTCATGCGGTGGTCGTGTCCTCGGATGCTGCGGGGCGGGTCGCCTCGGTCGCGGCGTCCGCCAGCCAGGAGTGCACCGCCGCGGCGGTGGTACCGGCGTGGTCCTCCAGCATCGAGTAGTGGTTTCCGGCGACCTCGACGGTCGTGTCCACGTGCTCGGGCGGTGCCGCCCGCCCACCGCCGTCCGCGGCGGCGGCCGGTACGGGCTCGCTCGCCCGCACCAGGAGGGTCGGCGCGGTGATCTCGGGCGCGGCCCAGTCGTCGAACAGGCGCATGTAGCGGCCCATCGCGGTGAGTTGCTCGCCGCCGGACCGCATGAAGTCCAGGCGCTCCGACTGCGCCTGGGCCATCGCGTTGAGCACCTGGCGGTCGAAGGGGATCGCGCGGCTGAAGCTGTCGACCATCACCACGGCCGCGGGCCGCTCCCCCATGGCCTCCAGGTGCGCGGCGACGCCATGGGCGATCCAGCCGCCCGAGGAGTAGCCGAGCAGGACGACCGGCTTTGCGCCCGCGCACTCGCGTACGGTCCGGGCGTGCAGCCGGAGCACGGCGTCCGGGTAGGCGGGGACCGGTTCGTCCTGCTCGTAGCCGGGGTTGGCCAGCGCCCACATGTCCAGCCGGTCGCGGAAGGGCGCGGCGAACCGCGCGTACTGGTGCGCCCCGGCCGGTACGACGTACGGCGAGAAGCACATCACCGTGTACGGGAGGTCGTCGCCCTGGGACAGCCGTACCGGGGCCGGGAGTTGGGCCAGGTCCTCGGGGTTCTCGAAGGAGGGCCGGAAGCGGGCCGCCTCCATCAGCATTCCCATGGCCTCGGCGGCCGTTCCGGTCCGGCTGGCGTGCCGGTAGAGCCGGACCAGCATGTCGGTGGGCCGCTCCTGCGCCGCGCCCCCGCCTGCGCCCTGGAGGAGGGTCAGCAGATGCCGGGCGAGCCGGGCGGGCGTGGGGTGGTCGAAGGCCAGTCCTGCGGGCAGCCGCAGTCCGGTCGCGGCGGACAGGCGGCGGCGCAGGTCGATCGCGGTGAGCGAGTCGAAGCCGAGTTCCAGGAAGTGCGCGGTGGGCAGGACGTCCTCGGCGGACTCGTGCCCGAGGACCACGGCGCTCTGGGAGCGGATGTGCTCCAGCAGCCGCTCCTCCCGTTCGGCCGCGTCGAGCCGGGCCAGTTCGGTGGCCAGTGCCGCTCCGGCGCCGGTCTCCTCGCTCGCGTCCCGCTCGGCCCGCTCCGCCGCCAGGAGCCGTTGTACGTCGTGGAGTTCGGCCAGCAGCCGGCTGGGCCGTCCCACAGTGAAGGCGGGCAGGAACTTCTCCCAGTCGATCGGGGCGACGGTGAGCGCGGCCTCGTCGTGGTCGACGGCCTGGCGCAGCGCGGAGATCGCGAGTTCGGGGGGCATGACGCCCAGGCCCCGCCGCTCGCCGCGTTCCCGCACCGCGTCGTCGACCATGCCGCCGCCCGCCCAGCCGCCCCAGGCGACCGAGGTCGCGGTCAGGCCCCGGGCCCGCCGCCGCAGGGCGAGGGCGTCGAGGAAGGCGTTGGCGCTGGCGTAGGAGGCCTGGCCGCCGCTGCCCCAGACGCCCGCGCCGGAGGCGAACAGGACGAACGCGTCCAGTGCGCGGCCGTCGAGCAGTTCGTCCAGGTTCACCGCGCCGGTGACCTTGGCGGCGGCGGCTTCGGCGAACTCCTCAAGGTCGGCGTCGGCCAGCAGGGACGACCGTGCCGTGCCGGCGGCGTGCAGCACCGCGGTGAGCGGGTGCCGGGACTCGATGCCGGCGAGCAGTCGGGCGAGCGCGGCACGGTCGGCGATGTCGCAGGCGGCGATGGTCACTTCGGCGCCCAGGGCGGTCAGCTCCGCGTGCAGTTCCGCCGCGCCGGGGGCGTCGGGTCCGCGCCTGCTGGTGAGCACCAGGTGCCGGGCGCCCGCTCCGGCGAGCCAGCGGGCGAGGTGGCGGCCCACACCGCCGGTTCCGCCGGTGACGAGGACGGTGCCGCGCGGCTGCCACGGTGCGGTCGGCTCCGTGTCGGCGGGCCGCGCACGGAGCAGGCGCCTGCCGTACACGCCGTCGGCCCGTACGGCGAGCTGGTCCTCGTCGTGCTGGGCCAGCACTGCGGCCAGTCGGCGCAGTGTGTGCTTGTCCACGGTGTCGGGCAGGTCGACCAGACCGCCCCAGCGGCGGGGCAGTTCGAGTGCGGCGACGATGCCCAGGCCCCACAGCTGGGCCTGGCCGACGTCGAGCAGCGGGTCGGCGGTCCCGGTGGACACGGCGCCGCGGGTCGCGCACCACAGGGGTGCCTGGACGTCCAGGTCGCCCAGCGCCTGGATGAGGGTGAGGGTCATGGCGAGGCTCGCGGACAGCGCCGGGTGGTCCGGGTGGGCGCCGGGGGCGAGGCCGAGCAGGGAGAGGACTCCGGCGGGCTGTTCGCCGCCGAGTTCCTCGGCGAGCAGCCGTGCCGTCCGCGCGCGGTCGCTGTCGGCGGGGATCTCCACGACGCGCACCTTGGCGCCGTGGGCGCCGAGCACGCCGACGACGCAGGGTGGCCACTGTCCGTCCGCCAGACCGGCGGGCAGGACGGCGAGCCAGGGGCCGTCCAGGCCGGGCGCCGGGTCGTCGGGCAGCCGCCGGAAGGAGACGCGGTAACGCCAGCCGTCCACCGTGGACTTCTCACGGTTGCGTCGACGCCACGTGGCGAGCACGGGCAGCGCCGGGCCGACGAGGGCGGCGTCCTCCGCTCCGAACCGTTCGGTGAGCGCGGCGAGGTCCGTGTTCTCCACCAGCTCCCAGAACCCGGCCTCGACCGGGTCGACGGCCGCGGGTGCCGGGTCGGCGCTCTCCAGCCAGTACCGGCGCCGCTGGAACGCGTACGTCGGCAGGTCCACACGTCGTACCGGATGCCCGGCGAAGGGGACGGCCAGGTCCACGGGCACGCCGCTGACGTGCAGTTCGGACACGGAGCGCAGGAAGCGTTCCATGCCGCCCTGGTCCCGGCGCAGCGAGGCGCCGGTCACGGCATCGGCCTCGGCGTCCTCCGCGATCTGCTGCACCGCGTCGGCGAGCAGCGGGTGCGGGCTGCATTCGACGAACACCCCGTGCCCGTCGGCCAGCAGCGCGCGTACGGTCCGTTCGAACTCCACCGTGTGGCGCGCGTTGCGGTACCAGTATCCGGCGTCCAGGGTGGCGGTGTCCTGCGCGGCGCAGGTCACCGTGGAGTAGAAGGGGATGTCCGCGGTGGCCGGGGTGACCGGGGCCAGCAGGTCGAGCATCTCTTCGCGCAGGCTCTCGACCTGGGCGGAGTGTCCGGCGCCGGTGGCGCCGCGGACCTTGCGCACGCGCACGCCCTCGGCTTCGAGTTCCGCCAGGAGGGCGTCGACGGCGTCGGGCTCTCCGGAGACGGTCAGGGCGGCGGGCCCGTTCACGGCGGCGACCGACAGCCGGTCGCCGTACTTCTCCAGGTGTGCGCGCACCTCTTCGGCGGGCAGGGCGACCGCGAGCATCGCGCCCTTGCCGATGAGTTTGGTCAGGCAGCGGCTGCGCAGGGCCACGATCCGGGCCGCGTCGTCCAGGGTCAGCGCGCCCGCGACGTACGCGGCGGCGACCTCGCCCTGGGAGTGGCCGACGACGGCGGCGGGTGTCACCCCGTGCGCGCGCCACAGCGCGGCCAGCGACACCATCACGGTGAACAGCGCGGGCTGGGCGACCTCCACCTCGGCCAGGTCCGGTGCGCCCGGTGCGGCGCGCAGCACGTCCAGCAGGGACCAGTCGAGGTAGGGGGCGAACGCCTCGGCGCAGGCCGTGGCCTGTGCGGCGAACTCCGGTGCGGTGTCGAGGAGTTCGCGGGCCATCTCCGTCCACTGCGAGCCGTGGCCGGGGAAGACGAAGGCGACCTTGCCGCAGGCCGCGGCGGTGCCCTGGACCACATGGTCCGCGGGGGTGCCGGCGGCGAGCGCGGCGAGCCCGGCCCGCATGTCCTGCCGGTCGCGGCCGACGATCACGGCCCGCTGCTCCAGCCGGGTCCGGGTGGTGACGAGGGCGCGGCCGACGTCGGGCAGGGAGAGCTCTTCGTCGCGGTCGAGGTGGGTCAGGAGCCGGCGGGCCTGCTCGCGCAGGGACCCGGTGGTCCTGGCGGACAGCGGCCAGGGGCAGACTCCGGCGGGTGCTGCGGGGGGCTGCTCGTCCGGGGCGGGGGGTGTAGGCCGGGGGGCCTGTTCGATGATGGTGTGGACGTTGGTGCCGCTCATCCCGAAGGAGGAGACGGCCGCGCGCCGGGACCGGTCCCGCTCGGGCCAGGCCAGCTGTTCGGTGAGCAGGCGTACGTGCCCGTCGGACCAGTCGACGTCCGGGGTCGGTTCGTCGATGTGCAGCGTGCGCGGGAGGACGCCGTTGCGGATCGCCATCACCATCTTGATGACGCCGCCGACGCCCGCGGCCGCCTGGGAGTGGCCGATGTTGGACTTCAGCGAGCCCAGCCACAGCGGCCGGTCCCCGTCCCGCTCCTTGCCGTACGTGGCGAGCAGCGCCTGTGCCTCGATCGGGTCGCCGAGCCGGGTGCCGGTGCCATGGCCCTCCACGGCGTCCACCTCGTCCGGGGTGAGCCGGGCGTTGGCCAGTGCCTGCCGGATGACCTGCCGCTGGGCCCTGCCGCTGGGCGCGGTCAGGCCGTTGGACGCGCCGTCCTGGTTGATGGCGCTGCCGCGGACGACGGCCAGCACCTCGTGTCCGTTGCGGTGGGCGTCGGACAGCCGCTCCACCAGGACCAGGCCCACGCCCTCGGCGAAGCCGGTGCCGTCGGCGGACGCGGCGAACGCCTTGCAGCGGCCGTCGGCGGACAGCGCGCGCTGCCGGCTCGACATCGTGAACGCGGACGGTCCGGCCATCACCATCACACCGCCGGCCAGTGCCATGCCGCATTCGCCGCCCCGCAGTGCCTGTACGGCGAGGTGGAGGGCGGTCAGCGAGGACGAGCAGGCGGTGTCGACGGTGACCGACGGGCCCTGGAGGCCGAAGGTGTAGGAGAGCCGCCCGGAGATCACGCTGGCCGCGTTGCCGCTGGGCAGATAGCCCTCGACGCCCTCGGGGACCTTGAGCGGGCGGCCGGTGTAGTCCTGGTAGCCGGAGCCGACGAAGACGCCCGTGGCGGTGGCGCGCATGGAGTCGGGGGCGATCTGGGCGCGTTCGAAGACCTCCCAGGTGGTCTCCAGCAGCAGGCGCTGCTGGGGGTCCATGGCGATGGCCTCGCGGGGGCTGATCCCGAAGAGCGCGGGGTCGAACTCGTCCGCGTCGTGCAGGAATCCGCCCTGGGTGGTGTACGTCGTGCCGGAGTGGTCGGGGTCCGGGTGGTAGAGGGCCTCGATGTCCCAGCCGCGGTTGCCGGGGAAACGGGTGATCGCGTCGCGGCCGTCGGCGACCAGCTCCCACAGGTCCTCGGGCGAGCGGACGCCGCCGGGGTAGCGGCAGGCCATGCCGATGATGGCGATCGGCTCGTCCAGTACGGCGGCGGCCGCGGCGGCGCCGGTCATGTCGTCCTGGTCGCCGGTGAGTTCGGCGAGCAGGCGGGCGGCGAGGTCCGCGGCCGTGGGGTGGTCGAAGACCAGGGTGGTGGGCAGGGTGAGGCCGGTGGCCTCGTTGATCCGGTTGCGCAGTTCCACCGCGGTCAGGGAGTCGAAGCCGAGGTCCCGGAAGGGCCGGTCGGCCTCGACGGCGCCCGCCGTGCGGTGGCCGAGGACGGCGGCGGCATGGGTGCGTACGAGGTCCACGAGGGCGCGGGCGCGGTCCTGTGCCGACAGCCCGGCCGGGCTCTCGGCGAGCGCTCCCGTGCCGGGGCCCGTCTCGGGTGCCTCCTCGGTGAGGGTCGCGCGGACCTCGGGGAGGTCGCCGAGCAGCGGGCTGGTCCGGCCGAGGGTGAACGGCACGATGAAGCGGGCCCAGTCCACGTCGGCCACGGTCAGCCGGGTCTCGTCCCGGTCGAGCGCGTGCTGGAGGGCGCCGATCGCCGCGGCGGGGGGCATCGCGCACAGGCCGCGGCGGCGCAGCCGCTCCTCGTCGTCGCCGTCCTCGACCATGCCGCCGTCGGCCCACGGCCCCCAGGACACGGCGGTCGCGGTGCGGCCCAGGGCCCGCCGGCGCTGCGCCAGGGCGTCGAGGAAGGCGTTTCCGGCGGCGTACGCGGACTGGCCGCCGCTGCCCCAGACGCCGGAGATGGAGGAGAACAGCACGAAGGCGTCCAGCTTCTGGTCGCCGAGCAGTTCGTCCAGGTGTGCCGCACCGTCGGCCTTGGCGGCGAGCGCGGCGGCGAAGGCGTCCGCGGTGGTGGTGTCCAGCGTGCCGGAGTCGGCCACCCCGGCGGTGTGTACGACGGCGGTGAAGGTGTGCTCGGCGAGCAGGGCCGCGACGGCGTCCCGGTCGGCCATGTCGCAGGCGGCGAGGGTGACGTGGGCGCCGAGGGCCGCCAGTTCGTCGCGCAGTGCGGCGGCACCGGGCGCGTCCGCGCCCCGGCGGCTGGTGAGGACGAGGTGTTCGGCGCCGCCGCGGGCCAGCCAGCGGGCGACGTGGCCGCCCAGCGCGCCGGTGCCGCCGGTGACGAGGACGGTGCCGCGCGGCTGCCAGCTGCGGGTGGCGGCGCGTGCCGGTGCGTGGACGAGCCGCCGGGCGAGGACACCGGAGGCGCGGACCGCGAGCTGGTCCTCAGCCGAGCGGCCCGTCAGCGCCTGGCCCAGTACGTCGGCGAGGCGTGCGGCGGTCTGGTCGTCGAGGGTCTCCGGCAGGTCGATCAGGCCGCCCCAGCGGCGGGGCAGTTCCAGGGCGGCGGTGCGGCCCAGCCCCCAGACCTGGGCGTGCCGGGCGTTGCGTACGGCGTCGGAGCCGTTCACGGCCACCGCGCCCGAGGTGAGGCACCACAGCGGGGCGTCGAGGCCCGCGTCACCCAGGGCCTGGAGGAGTCGCAGGGTGGGGAGCACCGGGTCGTCGGTGAGGAGCAGGGAGAGCACGCCGTCGACCGGCCCGGTCCCGGCCAGTTCCCCGGCCAGTGCGGCCCGGTCGCTCGCCGCGCCGACGACCAGTGTCCGCAGGGTGGCGCCACGAGCGGCGAGCGCGGCACGGACCGCGCCGGTCCGCTCGTCCCCGTCCTCGTTCTCGTTCTCGTTCTCGGGGACGGCCAGCAGCCAGGTGCCGCCGGTTCCGTTCGGGGCGGGTTCGCTCAGGCGCTGCCACGACTCGCGATAGCGCCAACTGTTCGCGGCGGTCTGCTCTTTGCGCTGCCTTCGCCATGCCGAAAGCCTCGGTAACACGTCGCCGAAGGTGTCGCCCGCGCCGATGTCCAGGGTCTCGGCGAGGGCTTGCAGATCCTCGCGCTCCACCGTGTCCCAGAACTCGGCGTCCACCGGGTCCACCACCGCGTCGGCCACAGCCTCCGGGGCGTCGACCCAGTACCGCTCGTGCTGGAACGCGTACGTCGGCAGCTCGGTCCTCCGCGCACCCGCGAAGAACACGCCCCAGTCCACCACCACGCCGTACGTGTGCAGTTGGGCCAAGGCAGTGACAAACGCCTGCCGCTCAGGACGCTCACCACGCAGCACCGGCACCGTCACGGCCTCGTCCAGGCACCCCTGCGCCATACCGCTCAGGACACCGCCCGGACCGACCTCCACGAACGTGGTCACACCCAGCTCACGCAAGGTCCCGACACCGTCGGCGAAACGCACCGCCTCGCGGACGTGCCGTACCCAGTACTCCGGCGTGTAGGTCTTAACGGGCCGGCCCGTGAGGTTGGAGACGACGGGGATTTGGGGCTTCTCGAAGGTCAGGCCGCGGACGACCTGGGCGAACTCCTCCAGCATCGGATCCATCAGGGGCGAGTGGAAGGCGTGGCTGACCTTCAGCCTGGACGTCTTGCGGCCCTGTTCGGCGAAGGCGGCGGCGATCGCCAGAGCCGCCTGCTCGGCACCGGAGACGACCACCGAGGAGGGGCCGTTGACGGCGGCGATGCTCACGGCGTCGGTGAGGTGGGGCAGGACTTCCTCTTCGGTGGCCTGTACGGCGACCATCGCACCGCCCGTGGGCAGCGCCTGCATCAGCGCGGCGCGGGCCGAGACCAGTCTCGCCGCGTCGTCCAGGGAGAGCGCGCCGGCCACATGGGCGGCGGCGATCTCGCCCACGGAGTGGCCCATCACGAAGTCGGGCCGTATGCCCAGGGATTCGAGGAGCCGGAAGAGGGCCACCTCGATCGCGAAGAGGGCTGGCTGTGTGCATCCAGTCCGGTGGAGAGACTCGGAGTCGACGTCGAGCGGCATGTCCAGCCGCGCGCACACCTCGTCGTAGGCGGCGGCGAAGGCCGGGAACGCGGCGTACAACTCACGTCCCATGCCCAGGCGTTGCGAGCCCTGGCCGGAGAAGAGGAAGCCGGTCCTGCCGCCGGACGGACGGCCCAGCAGAACCTGGGGCGAAGGTTTGCCGGCGGCCAAGTCCTCCAGTCCGAGGAGGAGTTCGGCGTGGTTGTCCCCCACGACGGCGGCGCGGTGGCGCAGGGCCGCGCGGGTGGTGGCCAGCGAGAGCCCGATGTCCTGCGGCCGGGCCGCGCCGCGTGCGAGGGGCAGCAGCCGGGCCGCCTGATCCCGCAGTGCGGCCTCGGACTTGGCGGAGAGCACCCATGCCAGGGGGCCGTCGGCGGTGGTGTCGGCGGCGGGCTCCTCGTCCTGGGCCGGTGCCTGTTCGATGATGGTGTGGGCGTTGGTGCCGCTGACGCCGAAGGAGGAGATCGCGGCGCGGCGCGGGCGGTCCGTCTGCGGCCAGTCCACGGCGTCCGTCAGCAGCCGCACCGCACCGGCCGACCAGTCCACGTGCGGCGTCGGCTCGTCCACGTGCAGGGTCCGGGGCAGCACGCCGTGGCGCATCGCCATGACCATCTTGATGATCCCGCCGACACCGGCGGCGGCCTGCGAGTGACCGATGTTGGACTTCAGCGAGCCCAGCCATAACGGCCGGTCCTCGGGGCGCTCCCGGCCGTAGGTGGCGAGGAGGGCCTGCGCCTCGATCGGGTCACCGAGCGTGGTGCCGGTGCCGTGCGCCTCCACGACGTCGATCTGGGCGGGAGACAGTCCGGCCGACGCCAGGGCCTGGCGGATGACGCGCTGCTGCGCGGGGCCGTTGGGCGCGGTCAGACCGTTGGAGGCGCCGTCCTGGTTGACCGCGCTGCCGCGGACGACGGCCAGTACCTGGTGTCCGTTGCGGCGGGCGTCGGAAAGCCGCTCCACCAGCAGCATGCCCACACCCTCCGCCCACCCGGTGCCGTCGGCCCCGGCGCCGAACGCCTTGCACCGGCCGTCGGGGGCCAGCCCGCGCTGGCGGCTGAACTCCACGAAGGGGGTGGGTGTGGTCATCACCTGCACACCGCCGGCCAGTGCCATGGAGCACTCGCCGCCGCGCAGCGCCTGGATCGCCCAGTGGAGTGCCACCAACGACGACGAGCACGCCGTGTCGACGGTGACGGCCGGGCCCTCCAGGCCGAAGGTGTAGGAGATGCGGCCGGACATCACGCTGGCGGAGTTGCCGGTCCCGAGATGGCCGTCGGACTCGCCGCCCACGCCGACGAGGAGATTGACGTAGTCCTGGTAGCCGGAGCCGACGAAGACTCCGGTACGGCTGCCCCGCACCGACTCCGCGTCGATACCGGCCCGTTCGAACGTCTCCCACGTCGTCTCCAGCAGCAACCGCTGCTGCGGATCCATCGCCACGGCCTCACGCGGCGAGATCCCGAAGAAACCGGGATCGAACTCCCCAGCGTCGTACAGGAATCCACCATGGCGCGCGTAGGTCTTGCCGGCCGCCTCCGGGTCCGGGTCGTAGATGTCCTCCACGTCCCAGCCCCGGTCCGCCGGGAACTCACCGACCGCGTCACCACCGGAGGCCACCAGCCGCCACAGGTCCTCGGGCGAACGCACCCCGCCCGGATACCGGCACGCCATGCCGACGATAGCGATGGGTTCCTGGTTCTTCTCCTCGACCTCGCGCAGGCGCTCCCGGACCTGGCGAAGGTCCCCGGTGACGCGCTTGAGATATTCGAGAAGCCTGTCTTCGTTGCTGCTCATCCGCCTCATCCGTCCTCGGCTGTCGTCAAAGGTAGAGCGCCAAGAACTAGGAATTTTCTAGATCTTGATCGATCAGATCGAAGATGTCGTCGACCGTCGCGTCCTGGAGCTGCCGCTGTGCGTCGGCCACCCCGGTGTGCTGCTCGCCGGCGGTGTTCATCAAGGTCAGCAGCTCCTGGAGCCGCCTGCGCACGCCCGAGCGGACCGTCTCCTCGGCGGTGGCGGCCGTGCCGATCACCGCCTCCAGCCGGTCGAGTTCGCCGAAGACCGACACCTCGTCCGGGCCCTGCCCGCCGGCGAGTTGGCTCCCCAGATGGCGGGCGACCGCCTCGGGGGTCGGGTGGTCGAAGACCAGGGTCGCGGGGAGGGTGAGACCGGTGTCGGCGGTGAGCAGGTTGCGCAGTTCCACCGCGGTCAGGGAGTCGAAGCCGAGGTCCCGGAACGCCAGGTCCGGCTCCACCGCCGTGGCGCCGCTGTGGCCGAGTACGGACGCCGCGTGCGCGCACACCGTGTCCACGAGCAGGCGCCGCCGTTCGTCCTCGGACAGCGTGGCCAGCTTCTCCCCGAGCGCGGACGGCTCCGCGCTCCGCCCGGCGGGCCGCCGCTCCGCGAGGGCGTCCCTGACCTCGGGCAGGTCGCCCAGCAGCGCGCTGGGCCTGCTGACGGTGAACGGGACGACGAACCGCGCCCAGTCCACGTCGGCCACGGTGACCGTGCCGTCCGCGCCGCTCAGCGCGCCGTGCAGCGCGGCGATGGCCCGGTCCGGCCGCAGCGTCATCAGGCCGCGGCGGCGCAGCCGCTCCTCGTCCCCGGTGTCGGCGACCATGCCGCCGTCGGCCCAGGGGCCCCAGGCGACGGCGGTCGCGGTGAGACCCCGGTCCCGCCGGTGTCGCGCCAGGCCGTCGAGGAAGGCGTTCGCGGCCGAGTACGCCGCCTGCCCGCCGCCTCCCCAGACGCCGGAGATGGAGGAGAAGAGCACGAAGGCGTCCAACTCCCGTTCGCCGAGCAGTTCATGGAGGTGCAGGGCGCCGAGGGCCTTCGCGGCGACCGTCGCCGCGAAGTCGCCGAGGCTCGTCTCGGCGATCATCCCCGCCTCGGCGGTGCCGGCCGCGTGGACCACGGCGTCGACAGGGTGCTGGGCGAGCAGCGCGGCCAGCGCCTCCCGGTCGGCGGCATCGCACGCGGCGACGGTCACCCGTACGCCCGCCGCCTCCAACTCCCCCTTCAGGGCGGCCACACCGGGCGCGTCGGGGCCCCGACGGCTGGTCAGCACCAGATGCTCGGCGCCCGCACCGGCGAGCCACCGAGCCACATGACCGCCCAGCGCGCCCGTACCACCCGTGATCAGCACCGTGCCGCGCGGCGACCAGGTACGGTCGCTCCGGGCCGCGGGCAGCCGCGACAGGCGCCGCGCGAACAACCCACGGTCGCGGATGGCGACCTGGTCCTCGGCCGACTGTCCGAGGACCGCGACGAGACGGCCCGCGATCCGGTCGTCGACCGTGCCGGGCAGGTCCACAAGACCGCCCCAGCGCCGCGCGTGCTCCAGCGCCGCCACTCGGCCCAGCCCCCAGACCTGGGACTGGTGGGGATCCGCCACCGTCTCGGCGGCGCTCACACCCATCGCGTTGCGGGTCACGCACCACAGCGGGGCGCCGACACCGGCGTCGCCCAGGGCCTGGACGAGCAGGACGGACAGCGCGACGCCGACGGTCAGCGCGGCGGCCGCCGGGGCGGCCTCGCCGTCGAGGGCGAGCAGCGACAGGACGCCTGCCACGCTCTCGTCGCCGATGACCCCGGCGAGTTGGGCCGTCAGCTCCGCCCGGTCCGTGGACGGCTCGACCCGGACCGGCAGCGTGGTCAGGCCCCGCTCGGCCAGCCCGCGCAGACAGGTGGTGACCCAGTCGTCGCCGAGGTGCGCGGCACTGACCGGAACCAGCCATACGCCACCGCGGGCGGGACTCTGCGGGGCGGGGTCGGGGATCGCCTTCCAGGTGATGCCGTAGCGCCAACTGTCCACTGCGGACCGCTCCTTGCGCTGCCGACGCCATGCCGACAGACGCGGGAGTACATCGCCGAAGGTGTCGCTCGCGCCGATGTCCAGGGTCTCGGCGAGGGCTTGCAGATCCTCGCGCTCCACCGTGTCCCAGAACTCGGCGTCCACCGGGTCCACCACCGTATCGGCCACAGCCTCCGGGGCGTCGACCCAGTACCGCTCGTGCTGGAACGGGTACGTCGGCAGCTCGGTCCTCCGCGCACCCGCGAAGAACACGCCCCAGTCCACCACCACGCCGTACGTGTGCAGTTGGGCCAAGGCAGTGACAAACGCCTGCCGCTCAGGACGCTCACCACGCAGCACCGGCACCGTCACGGCCTCGTCCAGGCACCCCTGCGCCATACCGCTCAGGACACCGCCCGGACCGACCTCCACGAACGTGGTGACGCCCAGGTCGTGGAGGGTCCGGACGCCGTCGGCGAAGCGGACGGCCTCGCGGACGTGCCGTACCCAGTACTCGGGGGTGTAGGGCTCGGCCAGTCGGCCGGTGAGGTTCGAAACGACGGGAATGCGCGGCTCGTTGTAGGTGAGGTCGTGGATGGCCTGCGCGAACTCCTCCAGCATCGGGTCCATCAGGGGTGAGTGGAAGGCGTGGCTGACCTTCAGCCGGGAGGTCTTGCGACCCTGAGCAGCGAACGCCTCGGCGACCGCGAGGACCGCTTCCTCCTCGCCCGAAACCACCACCGACTGCGGCCCGTTGATCGCCGCGACGCCGACGCCGTCGGTCAGCCGCGCCAGCACCTCGTCCTCGGTGGCCTGTACGGCGGCCATCGCACCGCCCGGGGGCAACGCCTGCATCAACGCGGCACGCGCCGACACCAACCTCACCGCGTCGTCCAGCGACAACACCCCGGCCACATGCGCGGCCGCGATCTCCCCCACCGAGTGCCCGGCCACGTAATCCGGCCGCACACCCCACGATTCGAGAAGCCGGAACAACGCCACCTCGACCGCGAACAGCGCCGGTTGGGCGTTCCCGGTCCGGTGCAGGGAGTCGGAGTCGACATCGAACGGCACGTCCAGGCGCGCGCACACCTCGTCGTACGCATCGGCGAACACCGGGAACGCCTCGTACAACTCACGTCCCATGCCAGGGCGTTGCGAGCCCTGGCCCGAGAACAGGAAGCCGACCTTGCCTCCCGGTCGGCCCTGGACGACTCCGGGTGAGGGTGTGCCGGCGGCCAGCAGGCCGAGTTCCCGGCGGAGTTCGGCGCTGGTCGAGCCGATGACGGCCGCCCGGTGGCGCAGGGCGCTGCGGGTGGTGGCCAGGGAGAAGCCGACGTCGGCCGGTGCGGTGTCGTCCTGTACCTGGGCCAGCAGCCGTCGTGCCTGGTCGCGCAGTGCGGCGCCGCTCTTGGCTGAGAGCAGCCAGGGCAGGAGGGCCGGGGCGGTACCCGACTCCTCGGCTTCGGCGGGCGGGGCTTGTTCGATGATGGTGTGGGCGTTGGTGCCGCTCACGCCGAAGGACGACACGGCCGCTCGGCGAGGACGGTCCGTCTCCGGCCAGTCCACGGGCTCCGTCAGCAGCCGCACCGCACCCGCCGACCAGTCCACATGCGGCGTCGGCTCATCGGCGTGCAGCGTCCGGGGCAGCACACCGTGGCGCATCGCCATGACCATCTTGATCACACCGGCCACGCCCGACGCCGCCTGGGCGTGGCCGATGTTCGACTTCAACGAGCCGAGCAGGAGCGGCCGTTCACGATCCCGCCCGTAGGTGGCGAGGAGGGCCTGTGCCTCGATCGGGTCGCCGAGCGTCGTCCCCGTACCGTGCGCCTCGACGGCGTCCACGTCGGCCGGAGTGAGCCCGGCAGAGGCGAGGGCCTGCCGGATCACCCGCTGCTGCGCCGGACCGTTGGGCGCGGTCAGACCGTTCGACGCACCGTCCTGGTTGACCGCGCTGCCGCGGACGACGGCCAGTACCTGGTGTCCGTTGCGGCGGGCGTCGGACAGCCGCTCCACCAGGAGCATGCCGACGCCCTCCGCCCACCCGGTGCCGTCGGCCCCGGCGCCGAACGCCTTGCAGCGGCCGTCGGCGGACAGTCCGCGCTGGCGGCTGAACTCCACGAAGGCGCGCGGGGTGGACATGACCATCACCCCGCCGGCCAGTGCCATGGAGCACTCGCCGCCGCGCAGCGCCTGGACCGCCCAGTGCAGGGCGACCAGGGAGGAGGAGCAGGCCGTGTCGACGGTGACGGCCGGTCCTTCCAGACCGAGGGTGTAGGCGATGCGGCCGGACATGATGCTGGCCGAGTTACCGGTGCCGAAGAAGCCCTCGGAGTCGTCGATCGCGTGGAAAGCCTGGGCGGCGTAGTCCTGGTAGCCGGAGCCGACGAAGACTCCGGTACGGCTGCCCCGTACCGACTCCGCGTCGATACCGGCCCGTTCGAACGTCTCCCACGTCGTCTCCAGCAGCAACCGCTGCTGCGGATCCATCGCCACGGCCTCACGCGGCGAGATCCCGAAGAACCCGGGATCGAACTCCCCCGCGTCGTAAAGGAATCCACCGTGCCGCGTGTATGTCTTGCCCGCGGCGTCCGGGTCCGGGTCGTAGATGCCGTCCACGTCCCAGCCGCGGTCCGCCGGGAACTCACCGACCGCGTCACCACCGGAGGCCACCAGCCGCCACAGGTCCTCGGGCGAACGCACCCCGCCCGGATACCGGCACGCCATGCCGACGATCGCGATGGGTTCGTCGTCCGCGGCGGGTGCGGTGACCGTCTCCTGGGCGATGGCCGCCGGGGTGCGGCCGGTGAGCTCGGTGCGCAACTGCCGTGCGACCGCCTGGGCGTTGGGGTGGTCGAAGACCAGGGTGGTGGGCAGGGCGAGGCCGGTCTCGGTGGTGAGCCTGTTGCGCAGTTCGACAGCGGTCAGGGAGTCGAAGCCGAGGTCCTTGAAGGCCCGGTCGGCCTCGACCTCGCCGATGCCGCTGTGCCCGAGGACGGCCGCCGCGTGGGTGCGGACGAGGTCCACCAGCAGGGCGTGCTGTTCGGTCTCGGACACCTTGGTGAGGCGCTCGGCCAGGGGCGAGGCGGTGGCCGTTCCGGGTTCGCCGGCCGCGCTGTCCGCGGTGCGGATCCGCTCGGCCTGCGGGAGGTCGCCGAGCAGGGCGCTCGGGCGGCCCATGGTGAACGGGGGCAGAAACCGCTCCCAGTCGATGTCGGCCACCATGGTGGTCGCCGCGCCGGAGTGCAGCGCCCGTGCGAGTCCGGCCACGGCGAGCGCGGCGGGCATCGGGAGCAGGCCGCGGCGGCGCAGCCGTTCGTCCGCGCCGTCGCCCTCGGCCATGCCGCCGCCCGCCCAGGGGCCCCAGGCCACGGCGGTCGCCGGCAGTCCTCGGGCGCGGCGGCGTTCGGCGAGTCCGTCGAGCAGGGCGTTGGCCGCCGCGTACGCGGCCTGGTGGCCGCTGCCCCACACACCGGCGATGGACGAGAAGAGCACGAAGGCGTCGAGCTCCCGGCCGTCGAGCAGCGCGTCGAGGTGCAGGGCACCCGCAGCCTTCGCGGAGAGTACGCCGGCGAAGGCGCCCGGCGTCATGGTCTCCAGCGGGTCCAGGTGATCCACTCCCGCGGTGTGGACGACGGCGTTCACCGGGTGCTCGGCGAGCAGCGCGGCCAGCGCCTCACGGTCGGCGACATCGCAGGCGACGACGGTCACCCGTACGCCCGCCGCCTCCAACTCCCCCTTCAGGGCGGCCACACCGGGCGCGTCGGGGCCCCGACGGCTGGTCAGCACCAGATGCTCGGCGCCCGCACCGGCGAGCCACCGGGCCACATGCCCGCCCAGCGCACCCTTACCACCCGTGATCAGCACCGTGCCGCGCGGCGACCACCCGTGAGTGGTGCCGGTGTCGCGGTGGGCGGTGGCCTGGGTGAGCCTGCGGCCGAAGGCGCCTCGGGCGCGGATGGCGACCTGGTCCTCGGCCGACTGGGTGAGGACCGCGGCGAGACGGTCGATGGCCCGGTCGTCGATCGTGTCCGGGAGGTCGATCAGGCCGCCCCAGCGCCGCGCGTGTTCCAGCGCGGCGACCCGGCCCAGGCCCCAGACGGCGTGCTGGGTGGCGCTCGGCACCGGGTCCGCACGCCCTGTGGACATGGCGGACCTGGTCAGTGCCCACAGCGGGGCGGCAACGCCCGCGTCGCCCAGGGCCTGGACGAGCGCGAGGGTCAGCGCGGTGCCGACGGAAAGGACCGGGTGGTCGGCATGGGGGCTCTCGTCGGTGCCGAGGAGCGAGATCACACCGCCGACCGCGAAGTCCCGGACGGCATCGGTGAGTTGGCGCAGCAGTGCGTCCCGGTCGGCGGCGGGGTCGACGGTGACCGGGATCAGCCGGGCGCCACGGGCGGCGAGCCCGTCGGCGACGGCGGACGTCCAGGCGGCCTCGGCCGGCCGATCCTCGGCGGCCGTCGCATCGTCCGTGCCGGTCTGCCCCTGGGTGGTCAAGAACAGCCAGTCACCCGGAAGTTCATGGTTCCGCAGACCGCTGAGCGGCTTCCAGCTCGTGCGGTAGGACCAGCCTTCCACGGCGGACTCCTGGCGCCGCCGCCGGCGCCACGCGGACAGCCGGGGCAGCACCGTGTCCAGTTGCCCGGCGGGCAGGTCGAGGGTGGCGGCGAGGGACTGGGCGTCCTCGCGCTCCACGGTCTCCCAGAACCCGGCCTCCACGGCGTCGGTCGGCGCGGCGGCGGCTGTGGGCGCGGTGGTGCGGAGCCAGTACCGCTGGTGCTGGAAGGCGTAGGTGGGCAGTTCGGCGCGCCGGGCGCCGCGCCCGGCGAAGAACGCCGCCCAGTCGACAGGGACGCCGAGCACATGCAGGCGCGCGACCGCGCCGGTGATCGCCCCGGACTCCGGACTGCCGGACCGTGTGCAGGGTACGGTGACCGCGCCGTCCAGGCAGCCCTGGGCCATGGCGCTCAGCACCCCGCCGGGTCCGGTCTCCACGAATGTGGTGACGCCCAGCTCGCCCAAGGTGCGGATGCCGTCGGCGAAGCGCACGGCCTCGCGGACGTGCCGGACCCAGTAGCCCGGGGTGTACGTGTCGATGAGTTCGCCGGTGAGGTCGGAGACGACGGGTGTCCGGGGCGTCTCGAAGCGCAGTCCGCCGACGACGCGGGCGAAGTCCGCCAGCACGGGGTCCATCAGCGGCGAGTGGAACGCGTGACTCACCGTGAGCCGGGACGTCTTGCGGCCCTGGCGGGTGAAGACCTCCGCGATCCCCAGCACGGCGTCCTCGGCTCCGGAGACCACGACGGACTCGGGGCCGTTGACCGCCGCGATGTCGCTGTCCTCGGTGAGGTGCGGCCGTACCTCTTCCTCGGTGGCCTGTACGGCGACCATCGCACCGCCCGCGGGCAGAGCCTGCATCAGCGCGGCGCGGGCGGTCACGAGTGTGGCCGCGTCCGCCAGCGAGAGGGCCCCGGCGACGTGCGCGGCGGCGATCTCACCAACGGAGTGTCCGGCCAGGTAGTCCGGTCGGACGCCCCAGGACTCCAGCAGGTGATGGACGGCGACCTCGTGCGCGAACAGGGCGGGCTGGGTGAAGGCGGTGCGGTTCAGCTGCGCGCCGTCCTCGTGGCCGTTCTCGCCGAAGGCCACGTCCCGCAGCGGCCGGTCCAGGTGCCGGTCGAGATGGGCGCACGCCTCGTCGTAGGCGGCCGCGAAGACCGGGAAGGCGTCGTACAGTTCCCGTCCCATGCCGACGCGCTGGGAGCCCTGGCCCGAGAACAGGAAGCCGACCTGGCCGGTGTCGGCGCGGCCGAGGGCGATGCCAGGGGCGGGTGCGCCGGTGGCCAGGGCGCGCAGGCCCTCGGCGATCCGGTCGTGGTCGGCGCCGACCACGGCGGCACGGTGCTCCAGGGCGGCCCGCGTGGTGGCCAGCGAGAACCCGATGTCGGTGAGGGAGGGTGCGGCGCCGTCGGCGACCAGGGTGAGCAGGCGTTCGGCCTGGGCGCGCAGTGCGGCCTCGGTCTTGCCGGACAGCACCAAGGGCACGGCCGGGGAGGTGACCTCGACCGGTGCGGCGGCGGCCGGTGCGGCCATCGGTGCCTGTTCGATGATGGTGTGGGCGTTGGTGCCGCTCACACCGAAGGAGGAGATCGCGGCCCGGCGCGGACGGCCCGTCTCCGGCCAGTCCACGCCATCCGTCAGCAGTTGCACCGCACCCGCCGACCAATCCACATGCGGCGTCGGCTCATCGGCATGCAACGTCCGGGGCAGCACACCGTGGCGCATCGCCATGACCATCTTGATCACACCGGCCACACCGGACGCCGCCTGGGCATGGCCGATGTTGGACTTCAACGAGCCCAGCAGCAACGGCCGTTCGCGATCCTGCCCGTAGGTGGCGAGAAGCGCCTGCGCCTCGATCGGGTCGCCCAGCTTCGTGCCCGTACCGTGCGCCTCCACGGCGTCCACATCACCCGGCGTGAGCCCGGCGGAGGCGAGAGCCTGCCGGATCACCCGCTGCTGCGCCGGACCGTTGGGCGCGGTCAGACCGTTCGACGCACCGTCCTGGTTGACCGCGCTGCCCCGCACGACCGCGAGGACGTCGTGACCGTTGCGGACGGCGTCGGACAGGCGCTCCACCAGCACCACGCCCACGCCCTCCGCCCAGCCGGTGCCGTCGGCTCCGGCGCCGAACGCCTTGCAGCGGCCGTCGGCGGACAGTCCGCGCTGGCGGCTGAACTCCACGAACGCGGCCGGTACGGCCATGACGTTGACGCCGCCCGCGACGGCCATGGTGCTCTCGCCGCCCCGCAGCGACTGGATGGCCAGATGCAGGGCGACCAGCGACGACGAGCAGGCCGTGTCGACGGTGACGGCCGGGCCCTCCAGGCCGAACGAGTAGGCCACGCGCCCGGAGACGACGCTTGCGGCGCTGCCGGTGAGCAGATGGCCCTCGACGCCCTCGGGGACCTCCGGGAGGCCGGCACCGTAGCCCTGGTAGGACATGCCGACGAACACACCCGTGCGGCTGCCCTTCATGGCGGCCGGGTCGATGCCGGCCCGCTCGAACGCCTCCCACGTGGCTTCGAGCAGCAGCCGCTGCTGGGGGTCCATCGCGAGCGCCTCGCGCGGAGAGATCCCGAACAGCGCGGCGTCGAAGTCACCCGCGTCGTAGAGGAATCCACCGTCACGCGCGTACGTCCTGCCCGGGGTGCCCGGGTCGGGGTCGTAGAGGCCCTCGATGTCCCAGCCGCGGTCCTCGGGGAAGCCGGAGATCGCGTCGCCGCCGGAGGTCACGAGCCGCCACAGGTCCTCGGGGGAGCCGACGCCGCCGGGGAGGCGGCAGCTCATGGCCACGATGGCGATGGGTTCGTCGCCGTCGGCGGCCACCCGCCGCTCGGGCCCCGCGGTGTCCTGTGCCCCGAGCAGTTCGGTGCGCAGGAAGTGGGCCAGGGCGGTGGCGTTGGGGTAGTCGAAGACCAGTGTGGTGGGCAGTTTCAGGCCGGTGTCGGCCGTGAGCTTGTCGCGCAGTTCGACGGCGGTCAGGGAGTCGAAGCCGAGGTCGTTGAAGGCCCGGCCCGCTTCCACGGCCGCGCTGCCGTCGTGACCGAGCACGGCGGCGGCGTGACCGCGGACGAGGTCCACCAGGGCGCGGTCCCGTTCGCCCGCCGACAGTCCGGCCAGTCGTGCGGCGAGCGCGTTGCCCGCCTCGGCGCCACCGGCGGCCGGACCCTCCAGGGCGTGAGCCGCCTCGGGCACATCGGCGAACAGGGCGCTGGGCCGGGTGACGGTGAAGGGGCCGATGAACCGCTGCCAGTCGAAGTCCGCGACGGTGAGCGCGGTCTCGTCGTCGGCCAGGGCTTGTCGGAGCGCGGAGAGCGCGAGGGCGGGGCGCATCGGCGGCAGTCCGCGGCGGAGCAGCATCTCCTCGCCGTCGCCGACCCCGGCCATGCCGCCGTCGGCCCAGCCGCCCCAGGAGACGGCGAGCGCGGTGCGTCCGCGTGCCCGCCGGTGCTCGGCGAGGGCGTCCAGGTAGGCGTTGGCCGCGGCGTAGGCGGACTGGCTTGCGCCGCCCCAGATGCCGGCGCCCGAGGAGAACAGGACGAAGGCGTCGAGTTCCTGATCGGCCAGCAGTTCGTCCAGGTGGGCGGCGCCCGCGGCCTTCGCGGACACCGTACGGGCGAACCCGGCCGGGTCGCTGTCCTCGATCATGGTGTGGTCGCCGACGCCCGCGGTGTGGACGACGGCCTTCACCGGGTGCTCGGCGAGCAGCGCGGCCAGCGCCTCCCGGTCGGCGACATCGCAGGCGACGACGGTCACCCGTACGCCCTCCGCCTCCAACTCCCCCTTCAGGACGGCCGCACCGGGCGCGTCGAGGCCACGACGGCTCGTCAGCAGCAGATGCTCGGCGCCCGCACCGGCGAGCCACCGGGCCACATGACCGCCCAGCGCACCCGTACCACCCGTGATCAGCACCGTGCCGCGCGGCGACCACTCCTGTGCGGGATCGGTGGCGCGGGTGGCGCGGACGACTCGGCGCCCGTGGACGCCGGAGGCGCGGATCGCCACCTGGTCCTCGGTCCGCTGGCCGAGGACGGCGGTCAGACGGGCCGCGGCACGGGCGTCCAGCACGTCGGGCAGGTCGATCAACCCGCCCCAGCGGCGCGGATGTTCGAGCGCAGCGGCCCGGCCGAAGCCCCACACCTGGGACTGGAGCGGGCGGTCGAGGCGGTCGGCGCGGCCGGTGGCCACCGCGCCGCGCGTGGCGCACCACAGCGGGGCGTCCACACCCGCGTCGCCGAGCGCCTGCGTCAGGCAGAGGGTCGCGGCGAGGCCGTACGACAGACCGGGCTGCCCGGCCGAGGCGGTCTCGTCCTCGGCGAGCAGGGAGAGCACTCCGGTCACCGGGCCGATGTCGGCCAGTTCGCGGGCCAGTGTGCGGCGGTCGGTGTCGGGTCCGGCGACGAGCGTGACCGTCGTCGCGCCGTGGTCGGTGAGGGCGGTGCGGACCGCGGCGGTCCACTCGCTCTCCCCGGCCACCACGAGCAGCCAGGTCCCGGCCGGGCCGGGTTGCGGGAGCGCGCCGAGCGGCTTCCAGGTGACGCGGTAGCGCCAGCCGCCGACCACGGACCGCTCGCGGCGCTGCCGGCGCCACGCGGACAGCCGGGGCAGGAGCGCGTTGAGCGAGGCGTCCGTGCTCACGCCGAGGGTCGCGGCCAGGGATGCGGCGTCCTCGCGCTCGACGCTGTCCCAGAAACCGGAGTCCGCCGCGTCGGCCGGGGCTCCGACGCCGGCCGGCTCCGCGTCGCCCTCCAGCCAGTAGCGCTGGCGCTGGAAGGCGTAGGTGGGCAGGGTGACGCGGTGGGCGCCGGGGATGAGGGACTGCCAGTCGGGGGTCTCGCCGCGTACGTACAGTTCGGCGAGCGCGGCGACGACGGCCTGCCGCTCGGGACGGTCGCCGCGCAGGGCGGGCACGGCCGCGGTGTCGTCCAGGCAGCCCTGCGCCAGGGCGGTGAGGACGCCGCCGGGGCCGATCTCCACGAAGGTGGTCACGCCCAACTCGTGCAGGGTGTGCACACCGTCGGCGAAGCGGACCGCCTCGCGGACGTGCCGTACCCAGTACTCCGGGGTGTACGACTCGGCGACCCGGCCGGTCAGGTTCGAAACGACCGGAATACGCGGCTCGTTGAAGTACAGGTCCTGGATGGCCTGCGCGAACTCCTCCAGTATCGGTTCCATCAGCGGCGAGTGGAACGCGTGGCTGACCTTCAGCCGGGACGTCCTGCGACCCTGAGCGGCGAACGCCTCGGCGACGGCGCGCACTTCCTCCTCCGCGCCCGAAATCACGACCGACCGAGGCCCGTTGACCGCCGCGACACCGACGCCGTCGGTCAGCCGCGCCAGCACCTCGTCCTCGCCGGCCTGTACGGCGACCATCGCACCGCCGCCCGGCAACGCCTGCATCAACGCGGCACGCGCCGACACCAACTTCGCCGCGTCGTCCAGCGACAGCACCCCGGCCACATGCGCGGCAGCGATCTCGCCCACCGAGTGACCGGCCACGTAGTCCGGCCGCACACCCCACGATTCAAGGAGCCGGAACAACGCCACCTCGACCGCGAACAAGGCCGGTTGGGCGTTCCCGGTCCGGTGCAGGGACTCGGAGTCGACATCGAACGGCACGTCCAGGCGCGCGCACACCTCGTCGTACGCATCGGCGAACACCGGGAACTCCTCGTACAACTCACGGCCCATACCCAGGCGTTGCGAGCCCTGCCCCGAGAACAGGAAGCCGACCTTGCCCGTCGCCCGGGCGCGCCCGGTGACGACGTTCGCGGCTGGTTCGCCGGTGGCGAGGGCGGTGAGGGCGTGGCGGAGTTCTTCCGGGGTCTGGGCCAGGAGTACGGCGCGGTCCTCGAAGGTCTCGCGGGCGGCCAGGGAGTAGCCGATGTCGGGGGCGGTCCAGCCGTCCTTCGCGTCGAGGTGGCCGGCGAGCCGGGCCGCCTGTGCGCGCAGTGCGGGCTCTCCCTTGCCGGACAGGATCCACGGCACGGGTGCGCCGGAGTCCGGGGTCGGGGGCAACTCGGCTGCCGCGTGGGCCTGTTCGATGATGGTGTGGGCGTTGGTGCCGCTCACCCCGAAGGACGACACGGCGGCCCGGCGAGGACGGTCCGTCTCCGGCCAGTCCACGGGCTCCGTCAGCAGCCGCACCGCACCCGCCGACCAGTCCACATGCGGCGTCGGCTCATCGGCGTGCAGCGTCCGGGGCAGCACACCGTGGCGCATCGCCATGACCATCTTGATCACACCGGCCACGCCCGACGCCGCCTGGGCGTGGCCGATGTTCGACTTCAACGAGCCGAGCAGGAGCGGCCGTTCACGATCCTGTCCGTAGGTGGCGAGGAGGGCCTGTGCCTCGATCGGGTCGCCGAGCGTCGTCCCCGTACCGTGCGCCTCGACGGCGTCCACGTCGGCCGGGGTGAGCCCGGCGGAGGCGAGGGCCTGCCGGATGACCCGCTGCTGCGCCGGACCGTTGGGCGCGGTCAGGCCGTTGGACGCGCCGTCCTGGTTCACGGCGCTCCCGCGGACCACCGCGAGCACCTCATGGCCGTGACGCACGGCGTCGGACAGGCGCTCCACGAGCACCACGCCCACGCCCTCGGACCAGCCGGTGCCGTCCGCGTCCGCGCCGAAGGCCCGGCAGCGGCCGTCGGGTGACAGGCCGCGCTGGCGGCTGAACTCCACGAAGACGTTGGGGCTGGCCATGACGGTGACGCCGCCGGCCAGGGCCATCGTGCACTCGCCGCTCCGCAGCGACTGCATGGCCAGGTGCAGGGCGACCAGGGAGGAGGAGCAGGCGGTGTCGATGGTGACGGCGGGGCCTTCGAGGCCGAAGGTGTAGGCGACCCGGCCGGAGACCACGCTGGAGGCGCCGCCGACGAGCCGGTGCCCCTCGACGCCTTCGGGCGTGCGGTGCGCATCGGCGCCGTAGCCCTGGTAGGCCATGCCGACGAAGACGCCGGTGCGGCTGCCGCGCAGTTGTCCGGGGGCGATCCCGGCGCGTTCGAAGGCCTCCCACGAGGTCTCCAGGAACAGGCGCTGCTGGGGGTCCATGGCCAGGGCCTCGCGCGGGGAGATCCCGAAGAAGCCCGCGTCGAAGTCGGTGGCGTCGTAGAGGAATCCGCCGTCGCGGGCGTAGGTCTTGCCGGGGCGCTCGGGGTCCGGGTCGTAGAGCCCGTCGACGTCCCAGCCGCGGTCGGCCGGGAACTCGGCGATGGCGTCGCCGCCGGATGCCACCAGGTCCCACAGGGCCTCGGGCGAGTCGACGCCGCCGGGCAGGTGGCAGCTCATCGCGACGATCGCGATGGGCTCGTCGTCGCCGGCGGGCGCCGCCTGCGGGTCCTGCGGTACGGCGCTCCGCGCGCCGAGGAGTTCACTCTCCAGGAAGCGGGCGAGCGCGGTGGCGCTGGGGTGGTCGAAGACCAGGGTGGGCGGCAGGGCGAGACCGGTGGCCGCGTTGACCTTGTCGCGGAGTTCGACGGCGGTCAGGGAGTCGAAGCCGAGGTCCTTGAAGGCCCGGTCGGGCTCGATCTCGCCGATGCCGCTGTGGCCGAGGACGGCCGCGACATGCGCGCGGACCAGGTCGAGCAGGGCCCGGGTGCGCTCGGCCTCGGGCAGTCCGGCGAGCCGGTCCGTCAGGGGCCCGGCGCCGGTCCCGGCGTCGGCGGGCGCCGCGGCGGTGCGGGCACGGCGCACCTCGGGCACCTCGGACAGCAGGGCGCTGGGGCGGCCGAGGGTGAACGGTCCGATGAACCGTTCCCATGCCATGTCGGCCACGACGACCGCGGTGTCGTCGCAGTCCAGGGCGCGCTGGACCGCGGTCACGGCGAGTGCGGGGGGCAGGGTGACGACGCCCCGGCGGCGCAGGTGTTCCTCGTCGGCGTCGGTGACCATGCCGCCGTCGGCCCAGGGGCCCCAGGCGATCGCGGTGGCGGTCAGGCCCCGGGCCCGGCGCCGGGCGGCGAGCCCGTCGAGGTGGGCGTTGGCGGCGGCGTAGGCGGTCTGGCCGCCGCTGCCCCACACGCCGGCGATGGAGGAGAAGAGCACGAAGGCGTCCAGCTCGCGGTCGCCGAGCAGTTCGTCCAGGTGGGTGGCGCCGTGGGCCTTCGCCGCGAGGGCCCGGGCGAAGTCGGCCGGTGTCAGTTCGTCGAAGGGGGTGAACTGGGGGACGCCCGCGGCGTGGAAGACGGCGGTGAAGCTGTGTTCGGAGAGCAGGGCCGCGACCGCGTCGCGGTCGGCGACGTCGCAGGCGGCGAGGGTGACGCGGGCGCCCAGTTCCTCCAGTTCGGCGCTGAGCGCGGGCGCGCCGGGGGCGTCGGCGCCCCGGCGGCTGGTGAGCACCAGGTGCTCGGCGCCCGCACGCGCGAGCCAGCGGGCGAGGTGCCCGCCGAGGGCGCCGGTGCCGCCGGTGATCAGGACGGTGCCGCGCGGCGACCACGTCCGGGTGGTGGCGCCGCGGGCGTGGTCGAGCCGGGCGGTGAACACGCCGGAGGCGCGGACGGCGACCTGGTCCTCCCACTCCCCCGTACCGGTGCCGTGGGCGAGTACGGCGGCGACCCGCCCGGCGGCGCGCTCGTCCACGGTGGCGGGCAGGTCGATCAGGCCTCCCCAGCGGTGGGGGTGCTCCAGGGCCAGGGTGCGGCCGAGGCCCCACACCTGGTTCTGTACGGCGCTGAGCGCGGCGTCGTCGAAGCGGCCGGTGGCGGCCGCGCCACGGGTGGCGCACCACAGCGGGGCGTCGATGTCCGCGTCGCCCAGCGCCTGTGCCAGGGCCACCGTCCGGGCGAGGCCCCGGGAGAGCGCGGGGTGCTCGGGCGTGGCGGTCTCGTCGGTGGCGAGCAACGACAGGACGCCGTCGAGCGGTCCGGCTTCCGCCGCGGCCCGGGTCAGCTCACCCGCCAGCCGGGCGCGGTCGGCGCTCGCGCCGACCGTCAGCGGGACCAGTCGCGCGCCGCGTCCGGCGAGAGCCGTGCGAACCGCCTCGGCCCACTCGTCGCCCTCGGGCGCGGCGAACAGCCAGGTGCGGTCGAAGAGATCGCCCCCGGACAGGCCGTTCAGCGGCTGCCAGGTCAGCTGGTAGCGCCGGCCGTCCACGGCGGACTGCTCGCGCCTTCGGCGTCGCCAGGCGGACAACTTCGGTACGACGACGTCCAGTTCGCCGGGGCTCAGCTCCAGTGTCGCGGCGAGGGACTCGGCGTCCTCGCGCTCGACGCTCGCCCAGAAGTCGGCGTCGACCGCGTCCACGGCGGCCGTCTCGGCTTCGGGGGTCTCCAGCCAGTAGCGCTGCTGCTGGAAGGCGTAGGTGGGCAGGTCGACGCGGCGGGCGCCCGGGAGGAGGGCCTGCCAGTCGGGGGACGTGCCGTGGGCGTGCAGTTCGGCGAGCGCGGTGACGACGGCCCGGGGTTCGGGGCGGTCGGCGCGGAGCACGGGGACGGTGACGATGCCGTCCGCGCAGCCCTGGGCCATGCCGCTGAGGACACCGCCGGGACCGATCTCCACGAAGGTGGTCACGCCCAGCTCGTGCAGGGTCCGGACACCGTCGGCGAAGCGGACCGCCTCGCGGACATGCCGTACCCAGTACTCCGGGGTGTACGGCTCGGCCAGCCGCCCGGTGAGGTTCGAGACGACCGGGATCCGCGGCTCGTCGAAGGTGAGTTCGCTGATCGCTCGCGCGAACTCCTCAAGGATCGGATCCATCAACGGCGAATGGAACGCGTGACTGACCTTCAGCCGGGATGTCTTACGCCCCTGGCCGGCGAACAGCTCCGCGACGGCGAGGACCGCCTCCTCGGTGCCCGAAACCACCACCGAACGGGGGCCGTTGACCGCCGCGACACCGACCTCGTCGGTGAGATGCGGCAGCACCTCGTCCTCCGTCGCCTGTACGGCGACCATCGCGCCGCCCTCGGGGAGCGCCTGCATCAGCGCGGCACGCGCCGACACCAGTTTCGCCGCGTCCTGAAGCGACAGCACACCCGCCACATGCGCGGCGGCGATCTCGCCGACCGAGTGCCCGGCCACGTAGTCCGGCCGGACGCCCCACGACTCCAGCAGCCGGAACAGGGCCACTTCGAGGGCGAACAGCGCCGGCTGGGTGTGCCCGGTGCGGTTCAGCTGCTCCGCGTCCGCGTCGAGCGTGACGTCGAGGTGGGCGCGGATCTCGTCGTAGGCGGCGGCGAACGCGGGGAAGGCGTCGTAGAGTTCGCGGCCCATGCCGAACCGCTGCGAGCCCTGACCGGAGAAGAGGAACCCGGTCCTCTCGCCGAGGCGGCCGGTGTTCTGCACGACGGCCGCGGAGGGTACGCCTGACGCCAACGCCCGTACGCCCTCGGTGAGTTCTTCCAGGCTCTCGCCGACGACGGCCGCCCTGCGGTCCCAGGCGGTGCGGGTCGTGGCGAGGGAGTAGCCGATGTCGGCCGGTGCGCAGCTGGGGCCGCGGTCCTCCAGGAAGGCGAGCAGGCGCTGGGCCTGGGCGCGCAGCGCCGCCTCGCTCTTCGCCGAGAGCACCCATGGCCGTACACCGGTGGCGGGGGCCTCGGCCGGTTCGGTGGCGGGTTCCTCGTCGGGGGCCGGGGCCTGCTCGATGATCGTGTGCGCGTTGGTGCCGCTGACGCCGAAGGACGAGACGGCGGCGCGGCGGGGGTGGTCGGTCCCGGGCCAGTCGACGGCCTCGGTGAGCAGTCGTACGCCGCCCGCCGTCCAGTCGACCTGGTCGGTCGGCTCGGCCACGTGCAGCGTCCGCGGCAGGACGCCGTTGCGGATGGCCATCACCATCTTGATGACCCCGGCGACACCGGAGGCCGCCTGGGTGTGCCCGATGTTGGACTTGACGGATCCGAGCCACAGCGGCCGGTCCGCCGGGTGCTCCTGGCCGTATGTGGCGAGCAGCGCCTCCGCCTCGATCGGGTCGCCGAGGGTGGTGGCCGTGCCGTGTGCCTCGACCGCGTCGACCTGGGAGGCGGTCAGGCGCGCGTTCTCCAGCGCCTGCCGGATCACCCGTTCCTGCGACGGGCCGTTCGGGGCGGTGAGGCCGTTGGAGGCGCCGTCCTGGTTGACGGCGCTGCCACGGATGACGGCGAGCACGTCATGGCCGAGCCGGCGGGCGTCGGACAGCCGCTCCAGCAGCAGGACGCCGACGCCCTCGGACATGCCGGTGCCGTCGGCGGTGGCGGAGAACGCGCGGCAGCGGCCGTCGGGCGACAGGCCGCGCTGGGCGCTGAACGCGACGAAGGTGTTCGGGGTGGCCATCACGGTGGCACCGCCCGCCAGCGCGAGCGAGCACTCGCCGCGACGCAGCGCCTGGGCGGCCAGGTGGAGCGCGACCAGTGAGGACGAGCAGGCCGTGTCGACAGTGACCGCGGGGCCTTCGAGGCCGAGGGCGTAGGAGATGCGGCCGGAGATCACGGCGGCGGTGTTCGCGGTGACGAGGTGGGCCTCGATGTCGCCGTCGTCCGGCCGCTGGAGGTAGGCGTGGTCCTGCCCGTTGGTGCCGACGAACACACCGGCCCGGGTGCCGCGCGCGGTGGTGGGGTCGATGCCCGCGCGTTCCAGGGCCTCCCAGGAGGTCTCCAGGAGCAGCCGCTGCTGCGGGTCCATGACCAGGGCCTCACGCGGCGAGATCCCGAAGAACGCGGGGTCGAACTCCCCCGCCCCGTCGAGGAATCCGCCCTCGCGCACATAGCTGCGGCCGGTCCGTCCGGGCTCGGGGTCGTAGAGGGTATCGAGGTCCCAGCCCCGGTCGGTGGGGAATCCGGAGATGCCGTCGCCGCCCGAGGCGACAAGGCGCCACAGGTCCTCGGGGGAGGCGACGCCGCCCGGGTAGCGGCAGGCCATACCGACGATGGCGACCGGCTCGGTGTCCTTCGCCTCCAGCTCACCCAGCTGCCTGCGGGTCTGGCGCAGGTCCACCATCACGCGCTTGAGGTAGTCCCTGAGCTTGTCGTCGTTCGACATGTTTTACGTCCTCGGTAGCAGTGCGTGAGAGAGGTTCAGAGAGACCCGAGCTCTTGGTCGATGAGGTCGAACATCTCGTCGTCGGTGGCCGCGTCGATCCGGTCGAGGTCGAGATCGCGGTCGGCGCCGGCGCCGGTGTCGGCGGTGTTCGACGCGGTGCCCTGGGTGTCGGTCCACTTCCAGAGCAGCGCCTTCAGACGGGCGGTGACCTTGTCCCGTACCGCGTCCTGCGGGGCGAGCGCCGCGAGCAGCGTCTCCAGCCGGTCGAGTTCGCCGAGCACGGGCGGGATCTCGGCGGCCGACTCCCGTACGAGGTTCTTGTGCAGGAGCCGGGCGACGGCGACGGGGCTCGGGTGGTCGAAGACCAGGGTGGGCTTGAGCCGGAGTCCGGTCGCGGCCTTGAGCCGGTTGCGCAGTTCCACGGCGGTCAGGGAGTCGAAGCCGATGTCCCGGAAGGCGGTGGTGGGTTCGACGCGGGCGGCGGTGGCGTGGCCGAGGGCCGCCGCCGCCTGGTTGCGCACCAGCTCCAGCAGGATCTTCTCCTGGTCGGCCTCCGGCATCCCGGCGAGCCGCCGGGCCAGTGCGGGGGTCCCCGAGTCCGCGGTCTCGCCGGAGACGGCGCCGGCGCTGCCGACGAGACCGCGCAGGACGGCGGGCAGCAGGCCGGTACGGGCCATGGCGCGCAGCCCCGGCACGTCCAGCCGGACCGGCACGATCACCGGCCGGTCCACGGTGAGGGCGGCGTCGAACAGGGCCAGCCCCTCGGACGGGGTGAACGGTACGACTCCGGCGCGCCCCATCCGGTTGCGGTCGGCGTCGGTGATCCGGTCCCCCATGCCGCCGTTGTCCGTCCACAGGCCCCAGGCCAGCGAGGTGCCGGGCAGGCCGGCAGCCCGGCGTCGGCGCGCCAGCCCGTCGAGGAAGGCGTTCGCGGCGGCGTAGCTCGCGGCGCCGGCGCTGCCCAGGACCCCGGCCAGGGAGGAGAAGAGCACGAACGCGGCAAGGTCCAGGTCCCGGGTCAGTTCGTGCAGGTTCAGTGCCCCGTCGGCCTTCGGCCGCAGCACGGTGTCCAGGCGGTCCGGGGTCAGGGCGGTGATCACACCGTCGTCCAGGACCGCGGCCGCGTGCACCACGGCCGTGAGCGGGTGTTCGGCCGGGATCGCGGCCAGCAGGGCGGCGAGGGCGTCCCGGTCCGCGATGTCGCAGGCGGCCACGTCGACGTGCGCGCCCGACGCGGAGAGTTCGGCCACGAGTTCGCCGATGCCTTCGGCCGCGGGGCCCCGGCGGCCGGCCAGCAGCAGTCTGCGGGCTCCGCGTTCGGCGACGAGGTGGCGTGCGAGGGATCGTCCGAGGCCGCCGGTCGCGCCGGTGAGCAGCACGGTCCCCTCGGGGTTCCAGGCGGGATCGGCGGGCTCCTCGGGCGGGGTGATCCGGGCGAGGCGCGGCACGTGGAGCTTTCCGTCGCGCACCGCGGCCTGCGGCTCGTCCAGGGCGGCGAGCGCGGCAATCAGCGCGGAGTCGGTGGCGAAAGCCGCGACCGGGTCGTCCACGTCGACGTCCACGAGCAGGATCCGGTCCGGGTGCTCGGTCTGGGCCGACTTCACCAGCCCGGCGACCGCGGCATGCGCCACGTCGGCTTCCGGGCCCTCCAGTTCGACGGCTCCCCGGGTCAGCACCACGAGTCGCGCGTCGGAGAACCGCTCGTCCGCGACCCACTCCCGGACGACCGACAGCACACCCGCGAGCGCGTCACGCGTCGCCGCCGCGAGGTCGCCCCGGCTCGGGGCGCAGGGCAGCAGGACGTGCGCGGGCATGGCCGTACCGTCGTCCACGGCCCCGCGGAGGGCGTCGAGGCCGGAGAAGGCGCCCCCGTCGCCGAGGGCCGCCCACCCCGCTTCGGCATCGGTGGCGGGAGCGGACGTCGTGGCGTGCTCGACCCACTCGACCCCGAACATCCAGTCCTGGTGCGCCACCCGCGAGGCCAGTACCTGCTGCGCGGACATGGTCCGGCTCCGCACGGAGGCGGCCGAGGCGACGGGAGAGCCGTCGGCGTCGGCCAGCTCGATCGCCACCGTTTCCTCGGCGACGGGCCGGACCCGGACGCGTACGGCGCCGGCCCCCGGCGTGTGCACGGACAGACCGCTCCAGGCGTACGGCATGCGCACCTCGCCCGGTTCCCCGGCGCCCGGCAGTCCGAGGGCGGCGGTCAGCAGTGCGGGGTGCAGCGCGTAGCGGCCGGCCCGGCCCTGCTCGGTGGCGGGCAGTACGGCCTCGGCGTACAGCTCCTCCCCCGCACGCCAGGCGGCGCGCAGGTACGGACGGTCCTCGACGTCCACGGGTTCGGCGCCCGTCGGCGGCCAGAGCAGCAGGTCGAAGTCCGGTGCCGGAGCGTTCCGGGTCAGTTCCCCGGTGGCGTGCCGGACCCATGGCTCGTCGGCGCCGGCCGCGGCGGGCCGGCTGAAGACGCCCACCGGGCGCCGGTCGGAATCGTCGCCCGCGCCGATCTGCACCTGGACGCGGACGGCGCCCTGTTCCGCCAGGACCAGCGGGGCGTCCAGGTCCAGCTGGTCCAGGTGCGGGAACCCGGCCCGCCGCCCGGCGGACAGCGCGAGGTCCACGAACGCGGCGGCCGGGAGCACCGGCACCCCGCCGACGGTGTGGTCCGCGATCCAGGGCAGGTCGGCCGGGGACAGCCGTCCGGTGAACAGCAGGTCCGGTGCCCCGGCGGTCTCCACGACCGCGCCGAGCAGGGCGTGGCCCGCCGAGTCCAGTCCCGCCGAGGAGACGTCGGGCGCGGCCGTGCCTTCGAGCCAGTAGCGTTCGCGCTGGAAGGCGTACGTGGGCAGGTCGATCCGCCGGGCGCCGGGGAACAGCGCCCCCCAGTCGGGGGAGACGCCGTGTGCGTGCAGCTGCCCGAGGGCGAGCATGAGCGCCCGCGGTTCGGGCCGGTCGGTGCGCAGGGCGGGGACGGTGACGATGTCCGCGTCGTCGAGGCAGCCCTGGGCGAGCGCGCTGAGGACACCACCCGGGCCGATCTCCACGAACGTGGTCACCCCGAGGCCGTCGAGGGTCTTGACGCCGTCGGCGAATCGGACCGCCTCGCGGACATGCCGGACCCAGTATCCGGGGGTGTACGGCTCGGCCAGCCGCCCGGTGAGGTTCGAAACGACGGGAATCCGCGGCTCGTTGAAGGCCAGACCCCCGATGGTTCGGGCGAACTCCTCCAGCATCGGATCCATCAACGGCGAATGGAACGCGTGACTGACCTTCAGCCGGGACGTCTTACGGCCCTGCCGGCCGAACTCCTCGGCGATCCCCAGCACCGCGTCCTCGGCACCGGAGACCACGACGGACCGCGGCCCGTTGACCGCCGCGATGCCGACGCCGTCGGTCAGATACGGCAGCACCTCGTCCTCGGTGGCCTCTACGGCGACCATCGCACCGCCGCCCGGCAGCGCCTGCATCAGCCGCGCACGCGCCGACACCAGCTCGGCCGCGTCCTGAAGGGACAGCACACCCGCGACATGAGCGGCCGCGATCTCCCCGACCGAGTGACCGGCCACGTAGTCCGGCCGCACACCCAACGACTCCAGCAGCCGGAACAGCGCCACCTCGACCGCGAACAGCGCGGGCTGTGTCGAACCCGTCCGGTGCAACTCCTCCGAGTCGACGTCGACCGGCGTGCCCAGGAGCGCGCACACCTCGTCGTAGGCGGCGGCGAACACCGGGTACGCCGCGCACAACTCGCGTCCCATGCCGAGGCGTTGGGAGCCCTGCCCGGAGAACAGGAACGCGGTCCTGCCCCGGTCGGCGCCGGCCCGGCCGGTCATCACCTGGGCCGCGGGCTCGCCCGCCGCGAGGGCGGTCAGTCCCGCGCGCAGCTCTTCGGCGTCGGCGCCGACGACCGCGGCCCGGTGTGCCAGCGCCGAGCGGGTGGCCGCCAGCGAGAAGCCCACGTCGGCCGGTGACGCGGCCGCGAGGCCGACGCACGACAGCAGCCGCCGCGCCTGTTCCCGCAGCGCCTGTGCGCTCTTCGCGGAGAGCACCCACGGCACCACGGTGGTCCGGGCCCGCGCCGGCTCCTCGGCCGGGGCGTCGCCGTCGGGCTCGGGTGCCGGGTCCTCGGGGGCTTCTTCGAGGATGATGTGCGCGTTGGTGCCGCTGATCCCGAAGGAGGAGATCCCGGCCCGGCGGGGGTGGTCGGTCTCCGGCCAGGCGGTCGCCTCGGTCAGCAGCTCGACGGAGCCGGCCGACCAGTCGACCCTCGGGGTGGGCCGGTCCACGTGCAGCGTCTTCGGCAGCACGCCGTGCCGCATCGCCAGCACCATCTTCATCACTCCGGCGACCCCGGCCGCGGCCTGCGCGTGTCCGATGTTGGACTTCAACGAGCCGATCAGCAGCGGGCGTTGCCGCCCCTGCCCATAGGTCGCCAGCAGCGCCTGCGCCTCGATCGGATCGCCGAGGTCGGTGCCCGTGCCGTGCGCCTCCACGGCGTCGATCTCCTCGGCGGACAGCCCGGCGCCGGCCAGCGCTTCGAGGATCACCCGCTGCTGCGAGGGGCCGTTGGGCGCGGTCAGACCGTTGGAGGCGCCGTCCTGGTTGACGGCGGAGCCCCGGACGACCGCGAGCACCCGGTGGCCGAGCCGCCGGGCGTCCCGCAGCCGCTCCACCAGCAGCAGCCCGGCACCCTCGGACCAGGAGGCGCCGTCCGCCGCCGCCGCGAAGGACTTGCAGCGGCCGTCGGGGGCGAGCCCGCGCTGCCGGCTGAACTCGACGAAGGCGGACGGGCCCGCCATGACCGTCACTCCCCCGGCGAGCGCCATCGTGCACTCACCGGCTCGCAGGGCCCGCACGGCGAGGTGCAGGGCGACCAGCGAGGACGAGCAGGCGGTGTCGACGGTGACCGCGGGACCCTCGAAACCGAAGGTGTAGGCGATGCGTCCGGAGGCCACGCTGCCGGAGTTGCCGGTGCTCATCAGCCCCTCGACCCCTTCGGGGAGGTCGCCGGGCATGAAGCCGTAGTCGTGGTACATCAGTCCGGCGAAGACGCCGGTGCGGCTGCCCTTGAGGGTGGCGGGGTCGATGCCCGCGTGTTCAAAGGCCTCCCAGGCGGTCTCCAGCAGCAGCCGCTGCTGGGGGTCCATGGCCAGGGCCTCGCGCGGGGAGATCCCGAAGAAGTCCGCGTCGAAGTCCGCCGCGTCGCGCAGGAAGCCGCCCTGCCGGGTGTAGACCTTGCCGGGCCGCTCGGGGTCGGGGTCGTAGAGTCCGTCGACGTCCCAGCCGCGGTCCTCGGGGAACCCCGAGACGGCGTCCGTGCCCTCGACCAGCAGCCGCCACAGTTCCTCGGGGGTGCCGACGCCACCGGGGAACCGGCAGCTCATGCCCACGATGGCGATGGGCTCCTGGTCGCGGGTCTCCAGCTCGCGTACGCGGCGCCGGGCCTGGCGCAGGTCGGTGGTGGCCCGCTTGAGGTAGTCCCGGAGCTTGTCTTCGTTCATCATCGGTGTTGCCCGCCCCTTTTGGCCTGCGCGGTTCAGGAGTTGCCGAGTTCGTCGTCGAGGAGGTCGTACAGCTCCTCGTCGCTGGCCGAGCTGAGGTCGTCGTCGGTCTCGGCTCCGCCGGTGTCTCCGGTTTCGGCCGGCTCGTTCCCGTTCCAGCGGGCGAGCAGGGCCTGGAGACGCATGTTGATCCTGGTCCGGGTGACGTTGTCGAGACCGTCCGCTCCGGGGCCGTCCAGGGCGGCGGCGAGGCGGTCCAGCTCGTCGAAGACCGGTGCCGTCCCCGCCGTACCGCCGGGGAGGTCCTTCAGTACCCGCTGGGCGAGCGCCGCGGGTGTCGGATGGTCGAAGACCAGCGTCGCGGGCAGGCGCAGGCCGGTGGCCCGGTTCAGCCGGTTGCGCAGCTCCACCGCGGTCAGCGAGTCGAAGCCGAGCTCGCCGAAGGCCTGGTCGGGCTGGACGGCCTTGGCCGAGCTGTGTCCGAGGACGGCGGCGGCCTCGGACCGTACGAGGACGAGTACGACATCCGCGCGCTCACTCTCGGGCAGCCCCGCGATCCGCTGGGCCAGCGGTACGGCGGACGCCCGGTCGGTACGGCGCGGCCGGCCGCCGACGAGTGCCTTGAGCAGCGGCGGCACCGGCGCGGTCGCGTTGCGCAGCGCGGCCAGGTCCAGCCGGGCCGGCACCACCACGGGCGCGTCCAACGCCAGGGCGGCGTCGAGGAGTTCAAGGCCGTCCTCGTCGGCCAGCGGCAGTACGCCGCCACGGGCGAGCCGGCCGCGGTCGGCGCCACCGAGGTCCTCGGTCATGGCGCCGGTGCGCTGCCACAGGCCCCATGGCAGGGACACCGCGGGCAGCCCCTGTCCCCGGCGGTACCCGGCGAAGGCGTCCAGGTAGGCGTTGGCCGCGGCATAGTTGGCCTGGCCCGGGGTGCCGAGGGTGCCCGCGAGGGAGGAGAAGACCACGAACGCCGAGACGTCGCCGGCCAGTTCGTGCAGGTTGAGCACGGCGTCGACCTTGGGGCGCAGCACCGTGTCCAGGCGCTCGGGGGTGAGCGCGGGGAGCACTCCGTCGTCGAGGACACCGGCCGTGTGCACCACGGCCGTCACCGGTGTGCCGGACAGCGCCTCGGCGAGGGCGTCACGGTCGGCCACGTCGCAGGCGGCCCAGCGCACTTCGGCACCGGCCGCGGTCAGTTCCGCCTGGAGTTCCGCCGCGCCCTCGGCGGCCGCCCCGCGCCGGCTCATCAGCAGCAGGCGGCGCACGCCGTGCTCGGCGACGAGGTGCCGGGCGACGAGTCCGCCCAGGGCGCCGGACGCACCGGTCAGCAGGACGGGGCCGGGCCCGAAGTCCACGGTGGCCGACGGGGATTCGGCGGCGGTCCTGGTGAGCCGGGGCAGCAGGAGTGTGTCACCGCTCAGCGCGGCCTGCGGCTCCTCGAAGGCGAGCAGCCGCGGGACGACGGTCGCCGCGATCCGCTCCACGTCGGTGCTCCCGTCGCCGTCGTCCGCGCTCTCCACGTCCGGGTGCGCGTCGGCGTCGATGAGGACGATGCGGTCGGGGTTCTCGGACTGTGCCGAGCGGATCAGGCCCCACACGGCGGCCTGCACCGGGTCGGCCGTCGCCGGGCCGCCCGCGTCCGGACCGTCACCCGTTCCCGGTCCGTCCCCGGCGGCGACCGCGCCCCTGGTCACCAGCACCAGCCGGGCGACCCGGTCCTCGGACAGCCACCACTGCACCAGCCCCAGCACCTTGCGCAGGACGTCCCGGACGCGTTCGGCGTCGGTGCCAGACCCGACGGGGCAGGGCACGACCACGGCGTCCGCGTACGCCCGTACCCCGGTCTCCGTCGCGGGGGCGGCGAGGAGGGCGGAGATGTCGTCGTAGGCCCGTACGACCGTGGTGTGCCCGTCGGCCTGTGCGGTGAGCGGTGCCCACTCCACGGTGAACAGGGAGTCCCGGGCGTTCGTGCGCAGTTGCTCGGCCGACACCGGGCGCAGCGTCAGCGACTCCACCGAGACGACGGGCCGGCCCGTGCCGTCGGCGGCCTCCAGCCGTACGGTGTCGCCGCCGGCCGGGGAGAGCCGCACCCGCAGGGCGGCCGCTCCGGTGCCGTGCAGCGTGACGCGGGACCATGCGAAGGGCAGCAGGGGCCCGTCGGCGGCCGGTAACAGACCGCCCGCGCCCAAGGCGTGCAGCGCCGCGTCGAGCATGGCCGGGTGCAGGCCGAACGTGTCCGTGCGCGCCTCGCCGGTGACGGCGAGTTCGGCGTAGACCGCGTCATGGCCGCGCCAGGCGGCACGCAGCCCCTGGAAGACCGGGCCGTAGCTCAGGCCGAGGTCCGCCAGCCGCTCGTAGAAGCCGTCCAGGTCCACCGGCCGGGCGTCGGCCGGGGGCCAGCTGCGCAGGTCGGTGCCGGACGGGGTGGCGCCCGTGGTGAGGACCCCGGTGGCGTTGCGGACCCAGGAGCCGGCACCGACGCGCGAGTGCACGCCCAGCGGGCGGCGGCCTGAGTCGTCCTGGGCGCCCACCAGCACCTGGAGCGCGACGCCGCCCTCCTCGGGCAGTATCAGCGGTGCGTGCAGGGTGAGTTCCTCCACCAGGTCGCAGCCGGTCTCGGCGGCGGCGTGGGCGGCCAGTTCCACGAAGGCCGTGCCGGGCAGCAGGACCGTACCGAGCACCGCGTGATCGGCCAGCCAGGGCTGGGCCCGCAGGGACAGCATCCCGGTGAGCAGATGGCCGCCGGCGTCCGGCAGTTCCACCGCCGCGCCCAGGAACGGGTGGTCGGTCGCGTCAAGACCGGCCGCCCGTACGTCACCGGCCGGGGCGCCCGCCGCCAGCCAGTACCGCTCGTGCTGGAACGCGTAGGTCGGCAGGTCGGTGCGGCGCGCGCCCGGCAGGACGGCGTCCCAGTCGATGCCGACGCCGTGCGTGTGCGCCTGGGCCAGGGAGAGCATCAGCCGGTCGCGTCCGCCGTCGCGGCGGCGCAGCGTGGGTACGACCGCGGCGTCGGCCTCGGCGGCCTCGATGGCGTCCTGGATACCGGCCAACTGGACCGGGTGCGGGCTGACTTCGACGAAGACGTCGTATCCGTCGGCGAGCGCGGCCCGGATCGCGTCGTGGAAGCGGACCGTCCGGCGCATGTTGCGGTACCAGTAGCCGGAGTCCAGCTGGTCCGTGTCCAGTTTCCCGCCCGTCACCGTGGAGTAGAAGGGCACGGCGCCGGGGAGCGGGCTGACACCGGCGAACCCCTCGGCGGCCTGCGCCTGGACGCGTTCGATCTGCGGTGAGTGCGCGGCGTAGTCGACGGCGACGCGGCGGGCCTGGATGCCCTCCCGCTGGCAGTGCGCGAGGAGTTCGTCCAGGGCGTCGGTGTCACCGGAGACCACGGCGGTCGCGGGGCCGTTCACGGCGGCGATGCCGAGCCGGCCGTCCCAGCGGGCGACCAGTTCGCGCACCTCCTCGTCCGGGAGCGGCACCGAGGCCATCGCGCCGAGCCCTTGGAGTTCGCGTACCGCGAGGCTGCGCCGCACCACGACGCGGGCCCCGTCCTCCAGGGAGAGGGCGCCGGCGATCACCGCCGCGGAGACCTCGCCCTGGGAGTGCCCGACGACCGCGTCGGGGGTCACTCCGAAGGAGCGCCACACCTCGGCGAGGGCGACGGTCATCGCCCAGAGCACGGGTTGCAGCACGTCCACCCGGTCCTGTTCGACCTCGGACGTGCCGCGCAGCACCGCGGTCAGGGACCAGTCGACGTGCGGTGCCAGCGCGCGTTCGCAGGCGTCGACACGGTCGCGGAAGACGGGGACGGTCTCCAGCAGTTCGGCGGCCATGCCCACCCATTGCGAGCCCTGCCCGGGGAAGACGAAGACGGTCCTGCCGCCGCGTGCGCCGCCGGTCACCGCGCCGGGCGGGGTGACACCGGCCGCGACACCGGCCAGTTGCCGTCGAAGCTCCTGGACGCTCTGCCCGACGACCACGGCGCGGTGTTCGAAGGCCGCCCTGGTCGTGGCCAGCGAGTGCGCCACGTCGGTCAGGAGGGCCGCCTCGCCGTCACCGGCGTCGCTGCCGTCACGCGCATCACTCGCGTCATTGAGGTCACTGTCGTCCAGGAAGGACGCGAGGCGGGCGGCCTGTGCGCGCAGTGCCGCCTCGGTCCTGCCGGACAGCACCCACGGCACGGCCGCGCCGGACCCGGACGCCGGTCCGTCGACCGTGCGGGCCCGCTCGGCGACGGTCGCTGGGGCCTGCTCGATGATGGTGTGCGCGTTGGTGCCGCTGACGCCGAAGGACGACACTGCGGCCCGGCGGGGGCGGTCCGTCTCCGGCCAGTCCACGGCCTCGGTCAGCAGCCGTACCTCGCCCGCCGACCAGTCCACGTGCGGCGTCGGCTCGTCCACGTGCAGGGTCCGCGGGAGCACGCCGTGCCGCATCGCCATGACCATCTTGATCACTCCGGCGACACCGGCGGCGGCCTGTGTATGCCCGATGTTGGACTTCAGCGAGCCCAGCCACAGCGGCTGCCCCTCGGGCCGCTCCCGCCCATAGGCGGCGAGGAGTGCCTGCGCCTCGATCGGGTCGCCGAGCTTCGTCCCCGTACCGTGCGCCTCCACGGCGTCCACATCGGCCGGGGTGAGCCCGGCGGACGCCAGCGCCTGCCGGATCACCCGCTGCTGCGAGGGCCCGTTCGGCGCCGTCAGACCGTTCGACGCACCGTCCTGGTTGACAGCGCTCCCCCGGACGACGGCCAGCACGCGGTGCCCGTTGCGTTCGGCGTCGGACAACCGCTCCACGAGGAGCATGCCGACGCCCTCGCCCCAGCCGGTGCCGTCGGCACCGGCGGCGAACGCCTTGCACCGGCCGTCGGGGGCCAGTCCGCGCTGCCGGCTGAACTCCACGAAGACCGTCGGGCTCGCCATGACGGTGACACCGCCGGCCAGCGCCATCGTGCACTCGCCGCTCCGCAGGGCCTGGACGGCGAGGTGCAGGGCGACCAGCGAGGACGAGCAGGCGGTGTCGACGGTGACGGCGGGACCCTCCAGGCCGAAGGTGTAGGAGACACGCCCGGAGGCGACGCTGCCGGAGCCGCCGGTGGTGAGCAACCCCTCGACGCCTTCAGGGAGTTCGCGCGGGCCTTGCCCGTAGTCGTGGTACATCAGGCCGGTGAAGACGCCGGTGCGGCTGCCCCGCATCGCCGCCGGGTCGATCCCGGCACCTTCGAACGCCTCCCAGGACGCCTCAAGGAGCAGCCGCTGCTGGGGGTCCATGGCCAGCGCCTCGCGCGGCGAGATCCCGAAGAACCCGGCGTCGAACTCGGCCGCCTCGTGCAGGAATCCGCCGTCGCGCGCGTAGGTCTTGCCGAGGCGCTCCGGGTCGGGGTCGTACAGCCCCTCGATGTCCCAGCCCCGGTCCTCGGGGAACCGGGAGATGCCGTCGCGACCGGCGGCCACCAGCCGCCACAGGTCCTCCGGGGAGCGCACGCCGCCCGGGAGACGGCAGCTCATGCCGACGATGGCGATCGGCTCGTCCGTGTCGGCGGCGGTCCGCTGTGCCGTGGGCCGGGCCTTGGCGGCGGGGGCCTCGTCGAGGAGTTCGCCGCCGATGTGCCGGGCGAGGGCGGTGGGGGTGGGGTGGTCGAAGACGAGGGTGGCGGGCAGCCGCAGGCCGGTGGCGCCGGTGAGGCGGTTGCGCAGTTCGACGGCGGTCAGCGAGTCGAAGCCCAGGTCCTGGAAGGCGTGCGTGGGCTGGACGGCCCGGGGCGAGGAGTGCCCGAGCACGGCGGCGACCTCGCCGCGGACCAGTTCGAGCAGCGCCTCCGCGCGCTCGTCGCCCGGCAGCCCGGCGAGTCGGTCGGCCAGGGATCCGGTGGTCGCGCGCTGGGCCGTACCGCGTACGGAGTTACGGACGAGCCCGCGCAGCGGGGCCGGTACGGTCTGCGCCGCGCGGTCGCGCAGGGCGGCGGTGTCGAGGCGGACCGGCACGAGCAGGGGCTCGTCGGCGGCGAGCGCCGCGTCGAACAGCCGCAGGCCGTCCTCGGTGGTGAGCGCCAGCACTCCGGAGCGTGCCATCCGCGACCTGCCCGCCGCGTCCAGGGTGTCCGCCATGGCACCCTCCTGCTCCCACAGGCCCCAGGCGAGGGAGACGGTGGGGCGGCCCTGGGCGCGGCGGTGCCGGGCGAACGCGTCGAGGAAGGCGTTGGCGGCGGCGTAGTTGCCCTGGCCGGGGTTGCCGAAGACACCCGCGGCGGAGGAGAACAGCACGAACGTCGTGCTGTCGTCGGTGAGTTCGTCCAGGTGGAGCACGGCGTCGGCCTTGGGCGCGAGGACGGCGCCCACGCGCTCAGGGGTGAGTGCGGCGATCACGCCATCGTCGAGGACTCCGGCGGTGTGGACGACGGAATCGACCGGGTGGGCGGCCAGCAGCCGGGCGACGGCGGCGCGGTCGGCGAGGTCGCAGGCCGCCCAGGTCGCTTCGGCGCCGAGCGCCACGAGTTCGGCCGCCAGGTCCGCGGCACCCGGCGCGTCCGCGCCCCGTCGGCTGACGAGCAGCAGCCGCCGTACGCCGTGTCCGGTCACCAGGTGCCGGGCGAGGGTGCCGCCCAGCGCTCCGGAGGCGCCGGTGAGGAGCACGGCGCCGAGGCCGGCGGTGGCGGTGTCGTCCGTGTCGTCCGTCCTGCCCGCGCTCCCGGTGGCCGCGTCCTCCGTCGTTCGAGCGGCGGCGGCACGGACCAGGCGCGGTACGCCCGCTTCCCCCTCGCGGACGACGACATGGGGCTCGCCCGACCGTACGACGCCGGGCACCAGCTCGGCCGCCTCGTCCGGGCGGTCGGTTTCGAGGAGCACGACACGGCCGGGGTTCTCCGCCTGGGCCGAGCGGACCAGTCCGCCCGCGGCGGCGTGCGCGAGGTCGTCGCAGCGCGCCACCAGGACAAGGCGCGCCGTACGGTCCTCCGCCAACCACCGCTGGACCAGCGCCAGCACCTCGGTGGTGACCGCGCGGACCCGCTCGGCCCCGCTCATTCCTTCCGGCCCGTCGGGGCACGGCACCACGACCACGTCCGGCTGCGGGGGCCCGTCGGCCTCGGCCAGTGCGTCGAGGTCCGGGACGTACGCGACGACCGTCCCGTCCGCGCCCTCGGCGGCCAGGCTCAACGGCGCCCGCTCGACGGTGAACAGCGCGTCACCGGAGCGCTTGCGAAGCTGCTCGGCCGACACGGGACGGAGCGTCAGCGACTCGACGGACGCCACCGGCTGACCGGCGCCGTCGGCCACCGTCAGGGACACCGCGTCCGTACCTGCCGCAGCCAGCCTCACTCGTACGGTGGACGCGCCCGTGGCGTGCACGGACACCCCGGACCAGGCGAACGGCAGGAGCGGCCCGTCGGCCTCCGGGGCCAGCCCGCCCACGCCGATCGCATGCAGCGCCGCGTCGAGCAGGGCCGGGTGCAGCAGGAAGGACCCGGTGTCCGTGCCGTCGGGGAGGGCGACCTCCGCGAAGACTTCGTCACCCGTGCGCCAGGCGGTCCGCAGTCCCCGGAACGCGGGCCCGTACGCCAGGCCGAGGTCGGCCAACCGGTCGTAGAAGCCGCCGAGTTCGATCGATTCGCAGCCCGCGGGCGGCCATGCGGTGAGCGCCCGGCCGACAGCCTTCTCCTCCCCACTGCCCGCCTCGCCGCTCCCTTCGGTGACGAAGCCGGTCGCGTGGCGGACCCACGGCAGGTCGGCGTCGTCGTCGGGGCGCGCGTGCACGGTCAGCGGCCTGCGGCCCGAGCCGTCGGCCGCGCCGACCCATACCTGCACCGCGACGCCGCCGTGCTCGGGCACCACGAGGGGCGCTTCGAGGGTGAGGTCCTCCAGCAGATCGCAGCCGGCTTCGTCGGCGGCGCGCACGGCCAGTTCCACGAACGCGGTACCGGGCAGCAGCACGGTCCCGAGCACGGCGTGGTCGCTCAGCCAGGGGTGCGTCCGCGGGGACAGCCTGCCGGTCAGCAGCCGCTCGTCGCCGCCGGCCAGGGAGACGGCGGCGGCCAGCAGCGGGTGGTCGGCCGAGCCGAGACCGGCGGCGCGGACGTCGCCGCGAGCGGCCGGCGCGGTGTCGAGCCAGTAGCGCTCGTACTGGAAGGCGTAGGTGGGCAGGTCGACCCGGCGGGCGCCCGGGAAGAAGGTATGCCAGTCCGGCGAGACGCCGTGTACGTGCAGTTCGGCCACGGCGGCGACGAGCGCGGCCCGCTCGGGACGGTCGGCGCGCAGGGCGGGCACGGTGACCACGTCGTCGTCCAGGCAGCCCTGGGCGAGCGCGCTGAGCGCCCCGCCCGGGCCGATCTCCACGAACGTGGTCACACCCAGGTCGCCGAGCGTCTTCACACCATCCGCGAACCGCACCGCCTCCCGCACATGGCGGACCCAGTACTCGGGGGTGTACGGCTCGGCCAGTCGCCCGGTGAGGTTGGAGACCACCGGAATCCTCGGCTTCGCGAACGACAACTCGCTTATCAGTTCGGTGAATTGCTCCAGCATCGGGTCCATCAACGGCGAGTGGAAGGCGTGACTGACCTTCAACCAGGACGTCTTACGGCCCCGCTCCCGGAAAGCCTCGCCGATCGAGGCGACCGCGTCCTCCACGCCCGAAACCACCACCGACTGCGGCCCGTTGATGGCCGCGATGCCGACGCCGTCGGTCAGATACGGCAGCACCTCGTCCTCGGTGGCCTGTACGGCGACCATCGCACCGCCGCCCGGCAACGCCTGCATCAGCCGCGCACGCGCCGACACCAGCTTGGCCGCGTCCTCCAGGGACAGCACACCCGCCACATGAGCAGCCGCGATCTCCCCGACCGAGTGACCGGCCACGTAGTCCGGCCGCACACCCCACGATTCGAGCAGCCGGAACAACGCCACCTCGATCGCGAACAGCGCGGGCTGCGTCGAACCCGTCTGGTCCAATTCCTCCGAGTCCACGTCCACGGGCGCGTCCAGGGCCGCACACACCTCGTCGTAAGCGGCGGCGAACACGGGATACGTGTCATACAACTCACGCCCCATGCCCAGGCGTTGCGAGCCTTGACCGGAGAAGAGGAACGCGACGCGTCCGCCGGTGCCGGATTGGCCGCGGGAGACGCCGGGGGCCGGGGAGCCGGAGGCCACGGCGCGCAGTCCTGCGGCGAGTTCGTCCGGCGTCTCGCCCTGGACCACCGCGCGGTGGTCCAGGGCCGTGCGCGTCGTGGCGAGCGAGAACGCGACGTCGTACAGGGGCACTTCGGCGTCCGTACGGGGCAGCAGCCGTTCGGCCTGGGCGCGCAGGGCCTCCTCGGTCCTGCCCGAGATCACCCACGGCACCGGTCCGCCCTCGGCCGGGCGCGCGGCCTCCGGGGCGACGGCCTCGGCGCTCTCCGGGCCTTCCTCCGGGGCGTCGTCCGGGTCCTCGGTGTCCGGTGCGAACGCCTCGGCGGTCGGGGGCTCTTCGATGATCGTGTGCGCGTTGGTGCCGCTGATCCCGAAGGAGGAGATGCCGGCCCGGCGCGGCTGGTCGGAGGCCGGCCAGGGCGTGTTCTCGGTGAGCAGCCGTACGGCGCCGGCCGACCAGTCGACGTGCGGGGAGGGGGCGTCGATGTGCAGCGTGCGCGGAAGTTCGCCGTGGCGCAGGGCCATGACCATCTTGATGATGCCCGCGACACCGGCCGCGGCCTGGGTGTGCCCGATGTTGGACTTGATGGAGCCCAGCATCAGCGGTTTGTCGTCGGGGCGGCCCTGTCCGTAGGTGGCGAGGAGCGCCTGTGCCTCGATCGGGTCGCCGAGCCGGGTGCCCGTGCCGTGCGCCTCGACCGCGTCGACCTGCGCGGTGGTCAGCCGGGCGGCGGCCAGGGCCTGGCGGATCACCCGTTGCTGGGAGGGGCCGTTGGGGGCGGTCAGGCCGTTGGAGGCGCCGTCCTGGTTGACCGCGGAGCCCCGGACGACGGCGAGGATCTCGTGTCCGTTGCGCCGGGCGTCGGAGAGGCGTTCCACCAGGAGCAGGCCGGCGCCCTCGCCCCAGCCGGTGCCGTCGGCGCCGGCCGCGAACGCCTTGCAGCGGCCGTCGGGCGCCAGTCCGCGCTGGCGGCTGAAGCCGACGAAGGTGGCGGGGCCGACCATCGCGGTGACACCGCCCGCGACGGCCAGCGAGCACTCGCCGTTGCGCAGCGACTGGACGGCCAGATGCAGGGCGACCAGGGACGACGAGCATGCCGTGTCGACCGTGACCGCCGGGCCCTCAAGGCCGAAGGTGTACGAGAGCCGCCCGGAGGCGACGCTGCCCGAGGTCCCCGTGCCCAGGTAACCTTCCAGGTCTTCCGGGGAGTTCTGGAGGGCGGCCAGGAACTCGTGGTTCATCACACCGGTGAAGACACCGGTCCTGCTCCCCGCGAGCGAGGCGGCGTCGATGCCGGCCCGCTCGAAGAGTTCCCACGACGTCTCCAGCAGCAGCCGCTGCTGGGGATCCATGGCGAGGGCCTCGCGGGGCGAGATCCCGAAGAGAGCAGCGTCGAACCGCGCGAGGTCGCTCAGGAACGCGCCTTCGCGGGCGTAGCTGGTCCCGCGGGCCTCCGGATCCGGGTCGTAGAGCGCCTCCAGGTCCCAGCCGCGGTCGGCCGGGAACCCGGCGACGGCGTCACGGCCGCCCGAGACCAGCTCCCACAGGTCCTCGGGCGAGTCGACGCCTCCGGGATAGCGGCAGCTCATGCCGATGATGGCCACCGGCTCCCCGGCGGCGTCCTCGTAGTCACGAAGGCGCCGCCGGGTCTCCTGGAGGTCCGCGGTGACTCGCTTCAGGAAATAGCGGAGCTTGTCCTCGTTCGCCACCGAAATCGTCCCTCACCCCTGCGATGACTTACCGGAATTCGGCAAGGGCTCACCGGGACGCGCCGGAGCGGTCAGGAAATCCCGAATTCCTTGCCGAGCAGATCGAATACTTCGTCGTCCGTGGCCGATTCCAGATCGCTGCCGCTCGTGCCAGGGATTTCCTGGTCCGGTGACTTGCCGGATTCCCCGGCAATCAGCAGCACTTCCTGGAGCTTCGCCAGGATCCGGTCGCGAGCTTCGCTCGCTGCCAACTTCGTGACCAATTCTTGTTCGACGTTGTCCAAGTCGGCAAGTAGGGAATCCACTAGGGCCGGTTCGGCGGCCCCCGCCACCTCTGTAAACACATGACGGGCCAGGAGTGCCGGTGTCGGATGGTCGAAGATCAGGGTCGCGGGGAGCCGCAGCCTGGTGGTCCGGTTCAGCCGGTTGCGCAGTTCGACGGCCGTGAGGGAGTCGAAGCCCAGGTCCTGGAAGGCGTGTTCCGGCCGGACCGTGCGGTCCGACGCGTGCCCCAGGACCGCGGCCACCTCGGCCCGCACCAGATCCAGCACGGTCTTCTCCCCCTCGCCCTCGGGCAGCTCCGCCAGGCGCTCGGCGAGCGAGGGCCCATGGGCGGCAGCGGAGGAGCCGGCGGAGGTGGCGGCCGGTACGGCCCTTCGACCCACCGGGGCCGGTGCCAGGGCGCGCAGCACCGGCGGCGCCTCACCGCCGCGCAGGGCGCCGGTGTCGAGACGGACCGGGGCGAGCACCGCCGCGTCCGAGGCCAGCGCCGCGTCGAACAGCCGCAGCCCCTCCCCCGTCGGCAGCGGCAACACCCCGCTGCGCGCCATCCGCGCCCGGTCGGCCGCGGCGAGACCGTCCGTCATCGCGCCGGACTGCTCCCACACCCCCCACGCCAGCGAGGTGGCGGGCAGTCCCGCCCTGCGCCGGTGGGCCGAGAAGGCGTCGAGGAAGGAGTTCGCCGCCGCGTAACCCGCCTGGCCGGCGCTGCCGATCAGACCGGCGACGGACGAGAACACCACGAAGGCGGCCAGCCCCAAGTCCCGAGTGCACTCGTGCAGATTCAGCACGGCGTCCACCTTGGGCCGGAAGACCTCCCTCATCCGCTCCGGGGTGACCGAGCCGATCACCCCGTCGTCCAGCACGCCCGCGGTGTGCACGACGGCCGACAGCGCATGCCCGGCCAGCCCGTCCAGCATCGCGGCGACGGCCTCCCGGTCCGCGAGGTCGCAGGCAGCCCAGGTGACCTCGGCACCCAACGCGATGAGTTCGGCCGCCAGTTCGGCGGCGCCCGGCGCGTCCGCGCCCCGGCGGCTCGCCAGCAGCAGCCGCCGTACCTTGTGCTCGGACACCAGATGCCGTGCGACGAGCCCACCCAGCGCCCCGGAGGCACCGGTCACGAGCACCGGGCCGGCCGCGAGATCCGGCGCGTCGCCGAGCGCCCCAGTGGTCCTCACGAGACGCGGCACGCGCACTTCCCCCTCGCGGACGGCGAACTGCGTTTCCCCGGCGGCGAGTACGGCGGGCAGTACCCGCACCACGTCGTCGGTGTCCTCGGCCTCCGCCAGCACAAAGCGGTCCGGGTTCTCCGACTGCGCGGACCGCACCAGCCCCCACACCGCCGCATGCGCCAGATCATTCGGACGCGTCACCAGCACCAGACGCCCCGCACGTTCCCGCGCCGACCACGACTGCACCAGTGCCAGAATCTCGCTCGCGAGGGCGTGCACGCGGTCGGCGGTCGGGGTGCCGGGCGTTTCCGGGCACGGTACGACCGTGACGGGCTCGGTCCCGCTCACGCTACCGGTCTCGGTTTCGACTTCGCGTTCGGTTTCGGCTTCGGTTTCGGGAAGGGCGGCGGAGAAGGCGGCCAGGTCCGGGTAGACCCGTACTTCGAGGGGGGCGTCACCCTCCACAAGGGCGACGGGCTGCCACGCCAGGCCGAACAGCGAGTCGTCGGCCCGCCCACCAAAATCACCGGCCGCGAGCAGCTGCTCGCGGGACACCGGCCGCAGCGACAGCGAACCGACCGTGGCGACCAGGCCACCCGAGGCGTCGGCCACGGTCAGGGACACCGCGTCCGTGCCCGTACGGGAGACCTTGACCCGCAGCGCCGCAGCGCCCGTGGCCCGCACCCCCACCTCGGACCAGGCGAAGGGCAGCAGCGGCCCGTCTGTCACGGGGACCAGGCCGCCCGCACCGATCGCGTGCAACGCCGCGTCCAGCAGCGCCGGATGAACGGCGAACGCGTCCGCCTCCATGTCCTCCGGGAGGGCGACCTCGGCGAGGACGTCGTCCCCGGCCCGCCACACGGAGCGCAGCCCCCGGAAGGCCGGACCATAGCTCAGGCCGAGCCCGTCCAGGCCCTCGTAGAACCCGCTCAGGTCGACGGGCTCCGCAGATGCAGGCGGCCACGCTCCGAGGTCCACGCCGTGCGGCGGGTCGGGCAGTTCGTCCGTCAGGTAGCCGACGGCATGCCGTACCCATGGCGCGTCGTCCGGGGCGTCGTCCGGTCGCGAGTGCACGCTCAGCGCGCGCCGGCCGGACTCCTCCTCGGGCCCGACCCACACCTGTACGGCGACACCGCCGTGGTCCGGGACGATCAGCGGTGCTTCCAGCGTCAGATCCTCGACCTGCGCGCAACCGGCCTCGTCGCCCGCGCGCACCGCCAGCTCCACGAGCGCGGTACCCGGCAACAGCACCCTGCCCATCACCATGTGGTCGGCGAGCCAGGGGTGCGTCCTGAGCGACAGCCGCCCGGTGACCAGGAACCCACCGGCGCCGGGCAGCGCGACCACCGCACCGGCCAACGGGTGCTCCGCCGCGCCCAGTCCGAGCCCGGCGGCAGCGGCCGCACCGCTGAACTCCTCCGGCGCCTCCAGCCAGTAACGCTCGTACTGGAAGGCGTAGGTCGGCAGATCGACCCGCCGGGCACCCGGGAACACCGCCCGCCAGTCCGGGGACACACCGTGCACGTGCAGCTCGGCGAGCGCGGTGACGACGGCCCGCGGCTCGGGACGGTCCGCCCGTACGACGGGGACGGTCACGATGTCGTCCACACAGCCCTGGGCAAGAGCACTGAGCACCCCGCCCGGACCGATCTCCACGAAAGTCGTCACGCCCAGCTCGTGCAAGGTCCGCACACCGTCCGCGAAACGAACCGCCTCGCGCACGTGCCGTACCCAGTACTCCGGCGTGTACGGCTCGGCCAGACGGCCCGTGAGGTTCGAAACGACCGGAATCCTCGGCTCGTTGAAGACCAACCCGCCGACGACCTCGCCGAACTCCTCCAACATCGGCTCCATCAAAGGCGAATGGAACGCATGGCTCACCTTCAGCCGGGACGTCTTACGACCCTTTCCCCGGAAGACCTCACCGACCGCGACCGCCGCGTCCTCCACGCCCGAAACCACCAACGACTGCGGGCCGTTGATCGCCGCGATACCCACTCCATCGGTCAGATACGGCAACACCTCGTCCTCAGTCGCCTGTACGGCGACCATCGCACCGCCACCCGGCAACGCCTGCATCAGACGCGCACGCGCCGACACCAACCGCGCCGCATCCTCAAGGGACAGCACACCCGCCACGTGAGCAGCCGCGATCTCCCCCACCGAATGCCCGGCCACGTAATCCGGCCGCACACCCCACGACTCCAGCAGCCGGAACAACGCCACCTCGACCGCGAACAGCGCAGGCTGCGTCGAACCCGTCTGATCCAACTCCTCCGAATCCACGACCACAGGCGCATCCAGAAGCGCACACACCCCGTCGAACGCCGCGGCGAACACGGGGAACGACTCGTACAACTCACGCCCCATGCCAAGCCGTTGCGAGCCCTGCCCCGAGAACAAGAAGCCGACCTTGCCTCCGCTGCCCGGTTCGCCCGTGACGATCCGGTTGGACGCGGCGCCCGCGGTGAACGCACGTAGTCCGTCGAGGAGTTCGTCGCGGTTCTCCCCCACCACGGCAGCCCGGTACTCCATGGCCGAGCGCGTGGTGGCGAGGGAGAAGGCGAGATCGGCCGGCCGTAGGTCCGTGGTCGAGGCCAGGGACAGCAGGCGCTCCGCCTGGGCCCGCAGTGCCGTGTCGCTCTTCGCGGACAGCACCAACGGTACGACCGTGTCGGGTTCCGGCTCGGGAACCGGCTCCGACGGGTCCGGGGTCTGTTCCACGATCACGTGGGCGTTGGTGCCGCTGATGCCGAAGGAGGACACCGCAGCCCTGCGCGGCCCGTCATGGGCAGGCCACTCCACGGCCTCGGTCAGCAGCCGGACGTCACCCGCCGACCAGTCCACGTGCGGCGTCGGCTCATCCACATGCAGCGTCTGCGGCAGCACACCGTGCCGCATCGCCATGACCATCTTGATCACGCCACCGACACCCGCAGCAGCCTGCGCATGCCCGATGTTCGACTTCAACGAGCCCAGCCACAACGGCCGGTCCCCAGACCGCTCCTGACCATAGGTCGCGATCAACGCCTGGGCCTCGATCGGGTCGCCCAACCGCGTCCCCGTACCGTGCGCCTCCACCGCGTCCACCTGGTCCGAGGACACACCCGCATTCGCCAACGCCTGCCGGATCACCCGCTGCTGCGAAGGACCGTTCGGCGCCGTCAGACCATTCGACGCACCATCCTGATTCACCGCCGTACCCCGGACAACCGCCAACACCTGATGCCCGTTACGACGAGCATCCGACAACCGCTCCACGAGCAGCATGCCCGCACCCTCAGCCCAACCCGTGCCATCCGCACCGGCCGAGAACGCCCTGCACCGACCGTCCGCCGACAGACCACGCTGCCGACTGAACTCCACGAACGTCGAAGGAGTAGCCATCACGGTGACACCGCCGACAAGGGCCATCGAGCACTCACCGCTGCGCAGCGCCTGGGCCGCCAGATGCAGGGCCACCAGGGACGACGAGCACGCCGTGTCGACCGTGACCGCGGGCCCTTCAAGGCCGAAGGTGTACGAGACCCGGCCTGAGGCGATGCTGCCCGCGCTGCCGCTGCCCAGGTAGGCGTCCATGCCCTCCCCCGGCGTCTTCACGCGGGCGCCGTAGTCGTGGTACATCACCCCCGCGAACACACCGGTCCTGCTCCCCCGCACCGTCGCCGGGTCGATCCCGGCCCGCTCGAACGCCTCCCACGAGGTCTCCAGGAGCAACCGCTGCTGCGGGTCCATCGCCAGCGCCTCACGCGGCGAGATACCGAAGAAAGCCGGGTCGAACTCGGCGGCCTCGTGGAGGAAGCCACCGTGGCGCACGTAGGACTTGCCGGAGCGGTCGGGGTCCGGGTCGTAGAGGTTCTCGACGTCCCAGCCGCGGTCCTCGGGGAAGCCCGAGATCGCGTCGCCGCCGGAGGCGACGAGGCGCCAAAGGTCTTCGGGCGACCGCACATCGCCGGGGAACCGGCAGGCCATTCCGACGATCGCGATCGGCTCGTCCGTGCCGCCGGTCACCGCGGCCACCGCGGCCTCGGGCCGTTCCTGGACACCCAGTGTCTCGGCCAGCAGGAAGCGGGAGAGCGCGAGGGGCGTGGGGTGGTCGAAGACCAGGGTCGCGGGGAGCCGCAGCCCGGTCGCCGCGTTCAGCCGGTTGCGGAGTTCCACCGAGGTGAGCGAGTCGAAACCGGCGTCCTGGAAGGCGTGTTCCGGCTGTACGGCCTGGGCCGAGGAGTGCCCGAGCACGGCGGCTACCTCACCGCGCACCAGGTCCAGCACGACCTGCTCGCGCTCGGCCGCCGGCAACCCGGCGAGCCGCTCACCCAGCGCGCCCTTCGGTGCGCTCCGCGCCGTACGCCGGGCGGCGCCCCGTATGGGTCCGCGCAGCCCGCGCAGGACCGGCGGCACCGTGCCCTGGAGACCGCGCAGGTCCAGCCGCAGGGGGGCGACGGTGGCCCGGTCCAGGGCCAGCGCCGCGTCGAAGAGCCGCAGTCCTTCGTCAACGGCTATCGGGGCCAGGCCCACCCGCTTGAGCCGGGTGAGATCCGCCTGGTCGAGCCGGTCCGCCATGCCGCCGCCTTGCTCCCACAAACCCCATGCGAGTGAGGTGGCGGGGAGTCCCCGGGCGCGGCGGGATTCGGCGAAGGCGTCGAGGAAGGTGTTAGCCGCCGCGTAGTTGGCCTGTCCCGCGCTGCCCAGGATGCCGGACACGGAGGAGAACATGACGAACGCCGCCAACTCACCTGTCAATTCATGGAGGTTGAGCACGGCATCGACCTTGGGCCGCAGCACCTTCTCCATGCGCTCGGGGGTCAGCGAGGCGATCACTCCGTCGTCGAGGACACCCGCCGTGTGCACCACGGCCGTCACCGGTGTGCCGGACAGCACCTCGGCGAGAGCGTCCCGATCGGCCGCGTCGCAGGCCGCCCAGGTCACCTCCGCGCCCCACGCGGTCAGTTCGGCCTCCAGCTCGACCGCGCCGGGTGCCTCCGCGCCACGGCGGCTGAGCAGCAGCAGGCTCCGTACGCCGTGCTCGGCGACCAGGTGCCGGGCGACAAGCCCGCCCAGCGCCCCCGACGCACCGGTCAGCAGCACGGGGCCGGCGCCGAAGTCCGGTGTGCGGATGGCTGTTCCGGTGGCCGTTTCTGTGGCCGCTCCGGTGGCCTTGGCCAGACGCGGGACGAAGACCTCCCCGCCCCGAATCGCGAACTGCGGCTCGTCGGAGGCGAGTAGAGCGGGCAGTACCCGCACCACCTCATCGGTGTTCTCGGCCTCCGCCAGCACGAACCGGTCGGGGTTCTCCGACTGCGCGGACCGCACCAGCCCCCACACCGCCGCATGCGCCAGATCACCCGGACGCGTCACCAGCACCAGACGCCCCGCACGCTCCTGCGCCAACCACCACTGCACCAGCGCCAGAACGTCATCGGTGACGCTGTGCACCCGATCGGTCTCCGCGCCGGATCCCGCCGGGCACGGCACGACAACGGCCTCCGGTGTCCCCACCGACTCCCGCAGCGCGTCGAAGTCCACGAACGTCTCGATCGCCGACGCCTCGGTGGCGGAGGGGAGAGACAGCGGGGTCCACTCCATCCCGAACAGTTGCTCGCCACCACCGGCATCGCGCAGTTGCTCCGTCGAGACCGTCCGCAGCGCCAACGACTCGACCGAGGCGACCGGTTCACCCGCGCCGTCGGCCACGGCAAGGCTGATCGAGCCGGTGGCCGTTCGCGACAGCTTCACCCGGACCATCGCCGCACCAGCCGCGTGCACGAACACGCCGGACCAGGCGAACGGCAGCGTGGGGCCATCGTCCAATGACACCAGTCCACCGGCGGCCAGTGCGTGCAGAGCGGCGTCCAGCAGCGCCGGGTGCAGGGCGAACGCCGTCGCCTCGGCGGCCGACTCCTCCGGCAGCTCGACCTCGGCGTAGACATCGTCCCCGCCGCACCACACCGAGCGCAGGCCCTGGAAGAGCGGGCCGTAGTCCAGGCCCACGGCGGCCAGGTCCTCGTAGAACGCGGTCAGGTCGACGGCCTCCGCGCCCGCCGGCGGCCAGGCGCCGACATCCACGGCAAAGGGCGCCGCCGCCGAGGACAGCACGCCCGTCGCGTGCCGCAGCCATGGACCGTCACCGGTCCGCGAGTGCACGCTCAGCTGCCGACGGCCCGACTCGTCCTCGGTCCCGGCAGCCACCTGAAGGGTGACGCCACCGCTCTCGGGCACGATCAGGGGAAGCTCAAGGGTGAGGTCCTCGATCCATCCGCACCCCGCCTCGTCGCCCGCACGGATCGCCAGGTCCACGAACGCGGTGCCGGGCAGCAGCACGGTCCCGTGTACGGCGTGGTTGGCGAGCCACGGGTGGGTTTCGAGGGAGAGCAGACCGGTGAGCAGGACGCCGTCGCTGTCGGCCGTCACGATCGCGGCACCCAGCAGCGGATGATCCGCCGCCCCCAGACCGGCGGCCCGCACATCACCGGACACCCGGGGAACGTCGAGCCAGAAGCGCTCACGCTGGAAGGCGTAGGTGGGCAGATCGATACGGCGGGCGCCGGGGAGAAGGGCCTGCCAGTCGATCGGGACGCCGTACGTGTGCAGCGATCCCAGCGCGGCAGTGATCGCGTACGGCTCCGGGCGGTCGGCGCGCAGGGCGGGCACGGTGACGATGTCGTCCACACAGCCCTGGGCAAGGGCACTCAGCACCCCGCCCGGACCGATCTCCACGAACGTCCCGACACCCAGCTCGTGCAAGGTCCGCACACCGTCCGCGAAGCGAACCGCCTCGCGCACGTGCCGTACCCAGTACTCCGGGGTGTACGGCTCGGCCAGACGGCCCGTGAGGTTCGAAACGACCGGAATCCGCGCCTCATTGAAGACCAACCCGCCGACGACCTCGCCGAACTCCTCCAACATCGGATCCATCAAAGGCGAATGGAAGGCGTGGCTGACCTTCAGCCGGGACGTCTTACGACCCCGACCGGCGAACAGCTCGGCGACCGCGAGGACCGCGTCCTCAGCACCGGAAATCACCACCGAGCGGGGGCCGTTGATTGCCGCGATACCCACGCCATCGGTCAGATACGGCGATACCTCGTCCTCGGTGGCCTGTACGGCGACCATCGCACCGCCACCCGGCAACGCCTGCATCAGACGCGCACGCGCCGACACCAACTTCGCCGCGTCCTCAAGGGACAGCACACCCGCCACATGAGCAGCCGCGATCTCACCGACCGAGTGACCGGCCACGTAATCCGGCCGCACACCCCACGACTCCAGCAACCGGAACAACGCCACCTCGATGGCGAGCAACGCCGGCTGCGTCGCACCCGTCTGATCCAACTCCACCGAATCCACGACCACAGGCGCAGCGAGAACCGCACACACCTCGTCGTAAGCGGCGGCGAACACGGGATACGTGTCGTACAGCTCACGCCCCATGCCGAGCCGTTGCGACCCCTGCCCCGAGAACAGGAACCCGACCTTGCCCCCGACCGCACCTCCCACCGAAGCCGCGCCGGAAGCGAGTGCCTCCAACTCTCGTCGCAGCTCGGCGAGATTCGCGCCCACGACAGCCGCACGGCGTTCCAGCACCGCACGCGATGTGGCCAGCGAGTACGCCACGTCCTCCGGCCTCAGTTCGGTGCCCTCGGTGCTCTCGACGCCCTCAGTGTCGAGGAAGGACAGCAGCCGGGACGCCTGCTCCCGCAGTGCGGTGTCACTCTTCGCGGACAGCACCCACGGTACGACCGCACCCGACGCCGGAGCCAGGGTCTCTCCTGCCACGCCGGGCGCCTGCTCGACGATCACGTGGGCGTTGGTGCCGCTCACGCCGAAGGAGGACACCGCAGCCCTGCGCGGCCCGTCATGGGCAGGCCACTCCACAGCCTCGGTCAGCAGCCGGACGTCACCCGCCGACCAGTCCACGTGCGGCGTCGGCTCATCCACATGCAGCGTCTGCGGCAGCACGCCGTGCCGCATCGCCATGACCATCTTGATCACGCCACCGACACCCGCAGCAGCCTGCGCATGCCCGATGTTCGACTTCAACGAGCCCAGCCACAACGGCCGGTCCCCAGACCGCTCCTGACCATAGGTCGCGATCAACGCCTGGGCCTCGATCGGATCGCCCAACCGCGTCCCCGTACCGTGCGCCTCCACCGCGTCCACCTGGTCCGAGGACACACCCGCATTCGCCAACGCCTGCCGGATCACCCGCTGCTGCGAAGGACCGTTCGGCGCCGTCAGACCATTCGACGCACCATCCTGATTCACCGCCGTACCCCGGACAACCGCCAACACCTGATGCCCGCTACGACGAGCATCCGACAACCGCTCCACGAGCAGCATGCCCGCACCCTCAGCCCAACCCGTGCCATCCGCACCGGCCGAGAACGCCCTGCACCGACCGTCCGCCGACAGACCACGCTGCCGACTGAACTCCACGAACGTCGAAGGAGTAGCCATGACGGTGACACCGCCGACAAGGGCCATCGAGCACTCACCGCTGCGCAGCGCCTGGGCCGCCAGATGCAGGGCAACCAGGGACGACGAGCACGCGGTGTCGACCGTGACCGCAGGGCCCTCAAGGCCGAACGTGTAGGAGACGCGCCCTGAAGCGACGCTGCCCGCGCTGCCGTTGACGAGGTAGCCTTCCAGCCCTGCCGGCGAGGTGTGCACGCGGCCGCCGTAGTCGTGGTACATCACCCCCGCGAACACACCGGTCCTGCTCCCCCGCACCGTCGCCGGGTCGATCCCGGCCCGCTCGAACGCCTCCCACGAGGTCTCCAGGAGCAACCGCTGCTGCGGGTCCATCGCCAGCGCCTCACGCGGCGAGATACCGAAGAACTCGGCGTCGAAGTCCGCCGCGTCGCGCAGGAATCCACCCTCGCGGGTGTAACTGGTGCCCCACTGGTCGGGGTTCGGGTCGTACAGCTTGGCCACGTCCCAGCCGCGGTCCTCGGGGAAGCCCGACACGGCGTCGCGACCGGAGCGGACCAGCTGCCACAGGTCTTCGGGTGACCGCACATCGCCGGGATAGCGGCAGGCCATGCCCACGATCGCGATCGGGTCGTCGCCCGCCGTGCCGGACGCCGGCCGGGTCGCCGGCGCGGTTGCCGCCGCCGCGTCGGATCCCGCGGCCTCGGCGGTGAGGAAGCGGGCGAGGGTCAGCGGGTTCGGGTAGTCGAAGATCAGGGTGGCGGGCAGCCGCATGCCGACGGCCGAGTTGAGCCGGTTGCGCAGTTCGACGGCGGTCAGCGAGTCGAACCCGATGTCCTTGAAGGCGTCGTCCGCGCCGACCGATCGGGCACCGGAGTGTCCGAGCACGGCCGCGACCTCACCGCGCACCAGGTCCAGCACCACCTGCTCCCGCTCGGCCACCGGCAGCCCTGCCAGCCGCTGCCCCAGCGAGCTCTTCGGCGCGGTCCGCGCCGTACGCCGTACCGGTGTGACCCGTACCAGTCCGCGCAGGACCGAGGGCACGGGCTGTCCCTGTCCGTCGCGGGACTGGCCCTGTCCGTCGCGGAAGGCGGACGTGTCGAGGCGGATCGGGGCGACGGCCGCCCGGTCGGTGGCCAGTGCCGTGTCGAACATGCGCAGACCGTCCGCCGACGGGATCGGGGCGAGGCCCATGCGCTTGATGCGGGTGAGATCGGTGTGGTCGAGGCCGCCGGTCATGGCGCTCTCGCTGTCCTGCGCCCACAGACCCCAGGCCAGCGAGGTGGCGCGCAGGCCGAGGGCTCGGCGGTGCTCGGCGAGGGCGTCGAGGAACGTGTTGGCGGCGGCGTAGTTGCCCTGTCCCGGCGTGCCGAGGGTGCCCGCCACCGAGGAGAAGAGTACGAACGCGGTCAGCTCGCCGCACAGTTCGGCCGCGAGGTCGTGCAGGTTCAGCGCGGCGTCCACCTTGGGGCGGAACACGGCGTCCAGCCGGTCGGGTGTCAGCGATCCGATGATTCCGTCGTCCAGGACGCCGGCGGTATGCACGATCGCGGACAGGTTCTGTCCCGGGCCGGTCAGGAGTGCGCGGAGGGCGTCGCGGTCGGCCACGTCGCACGCGGCCCAGGTGACGTCGGCGCCCCGCGCGGTCAGGTCGGCGGTGAGTTCGGCCGCGCCAGGCGCGTCCCCGCCCCGGCGGCTGACGAGCAGCAGGCTGCGTACGCCCTGCTCGGCGACCAGATGCCGGGCGAACAGCACGCCCAGGCCGCCGGACGCACCGGTCAGCAGGACGGTGCCGGTGCCCAGGGCGGGGGCCGACGGCTCGGCGTCCGGCATGGCGACGCGGGCCAGCCTCGGCACCCGGATCTCGCCGTCCGCGCGCACCAGGGCCTGCGGCTCGCCCGACGCGAGCAGGCCGGGCAGCGCGTGGGCAAGGTGGGCAGGACCGGGCAGGACCTGGGCAGGAGCGGTGTGGTCGGCGCCGCTGTCAGTGACGGCCTCAGTCGAGGTCTCGACCAGCACGATGCGGTCCGGGTCCTCGGTCTGCGCCGAACGCACCAGTCCACGGACCGCCGCCTGAGCGAGGTCTCCGGTACGGGTCACCAGCACCAGGCGCGCCGGGCGCTCCTCGGCCAGCCACCACTGGAGCAACTCCAGTACGGCGTATGTGACTTCACGAACCCGGGTGGCCAGGTCCGTGGCGGTTCCGGTCGGGCAGGGCACGATCACGGCGTCGGCGGAGGCTTCGGCCTTCCCTTCGGCCTCCGCTCCGGTTGCCGTTACGGCCGGTGAGTGGGCGTTCCGAAGGGCGGCGAGATCCTCGTACGGCTCGATCCTGATGCCATCCGGCGCGGACGGCAGGGCGATCGGTGTCCACTCCAGGCCGAAGACCGCGTCGTCGCTGCCTGATCCGGCGCGCAGCTGCTCGGCGGGCACCGGACGCAGCGTCAGCGAGCCGATCCGTGCGACCGGCTCACCGGTGCCGTCGGCCAGTAGCAGGGACACCGTGGAGGTGCCGGCGCGCGAGACCTTCACGCGCAGGGCGGAGGCACCGGCGGCCGCCAGTCGCACCCCGCTCCAGGCGAACGGGAGCAGCCCGTGCCCGGTTCCGGCGTCTGGCTCCACCGCGCCGAGCCAGACGGTGTGCAGGGCGGCGTCGAACAGCGCGGGGTGCAGGCCGTACGCGCCCGCGTCCATGCCGTCCGCACCGGGCAGCTCCACCTCGGCGAAGAAGTCGTCCCCGGCACGCCAAGCGGCGCGCAGCCCCTGGAAGACGGGGCCGTAGTCGAGTGCCATACCGGCGAGGCGGTCGTAGAACCCGTCGACGTCGATCGGCTCGGCACCCGACGGCGGCCACGCGGCGAGTGAGTCGTCCACGCGCTCTTCGGTGGCGACGGTCAGCGAGCCGGAGGCGTGCCGTACCCAGGCCCGCGCGGGGTCGTCCTGGCGGGCGGGCGCGTCTCCGTCGTCGGTCCGCGAGTGCACGGTCAGCGACCTGCGGCCGATGCCGTCGTCGGCGCCGACCCGCACCTGGAGGGCGACGCCGCCGCGCTCGGGCATGAGCAGCGGTGTTTCGAGCGTCAGCTCTTCCAGCAGGTCGCAGCCCACGGCGTCGGCGGCGGTGACGGCCAGCTCCACGAACGCGGTGCCGGGCAGCAGCGCGACCCCGCTGACGGCGTGGTCCATCAGCCACGGATGCGTGTGTGCCGAGAGCCGACCGGTGAGAAGGTGTCCGTCGCCGTCGGCCAGCGGCACCGCGGCGCCGAGGAGCGGATGACCGGCCGCGCCCTGGCCCACCGCGCTCAAGTCGCCGGTGGGTGCGGGGGCGTTGAGCCAGTAGCGCTCGCGCTGGAACGCGTAGGTGGGCAGGTCGACAGGCCGGGCACCCGGGAAGAAGGCTTCCCAGTCCACCTCGACGCCAGTGACGTGCAGTTGGGCGTAGGCGGTGGTGAGCGCCTGGGCTTCGGGGCGGTCGGCTCGCAGTACGGGGACGGTGATGATGTCGTCCACACAGCCCTGCGCCATGCCGCTGAGGACACCACCGGGGCCGATCTCCACGAACGTCCCGACACCCAGCTCGTGCAAGGTCCGCACACCGTCCGCGAAACGAACCGCCTCGCGCACGTGCCGAACCCAGTACTCCGGCGTGTACGGCTCGGCCAGACGGCCCGTGAGGTTCGAAACGACCGGAATCCGCGATTCGTTGAAGACCAACCCGCCGACGACCTCGCCGAACTCCTCCAACATCGGCTCCATCAAAGGCGAATGGAACGCATGGCTCACCTTCAGCCGGGACGTCTTACGACCCTTTCCCCGGAAGACCTCACCGACCGCGACCGCCGCGTCCTCCACGCCCGAAACCACCAACGACTGCGGGCCGTTGATCGCCGCGATACCCACGCCGTCGGTCAGATACGGCAACACCTCGCCCTCGGTCGCCTGTACGGCGACCATCGCACCGCCACCCGGCAACGCCTGCATCAGACGCGCACGCGCCGACACCAACTTCGCCGCGTCCTCTAGGGACAGCACACCCGCCACATGAGCAGCCGCGATCTCACCGACCGAGTGACCGGCCACGTAATCCGGCCGCACACCCCACGACTCCAACAACCGGAACAACGCCACCTCGACCGCGAACAACGCGGGCTGCGTCGAACCCGTCTGATCCAACTCCACCGAATCCACGACCACAGGCGCATCCAGAACCGCACACACCTCGTCGAAGGCGGCGGTGAACACGGGATACGCCTCGTACAACTCCCGCCCCATGCCGCGCCGTTGCGAGCCCTGGCCCGAGAACAGGAACCCGACCTTGCCCGTCGCGTGGGCGCGCCCGGTGATGACGTTCGCCGCCGGTTCGCCCGCCGCGAGGGCCGCGAGGGCCGTGCGTAGTTCGGCCGGGTCGGTGCCGATCACGGCGGCGCGGTGCTCCAGTGCCGACCGGGTCGTGGCCGTCGAGAATCCGGTGTCGACCGGCGACACGTCGTCGGTCGCGAAGGTCAGCAGGCGCTCCGCCTGGGCGCGCAGTGCCGCTTCGGTCTTCGCCGACAGCACCCAGGGCACGGGCACCGGGCGGTGTTCCCTGGCCGGCTCGGCCGCGGTCGTGGCGGGCGCTTCTTCGAGGATCGTGTGCGCGTTGGTGCCGCCGATGCCGAAGGAGGAGACCGCGGCCCGGCGCGGCCCGGCGGTTCCGGGCCAGGGCACCGGTTCGGTGAGCAGTCGTACGGTGCCTGCCGACCAGTCGACGTGCCCGGTCGGCTCGTCCACATGGAGGGTCCGCGGCAGCGTGCCGTGCCGCAGCGCCAGCACCATCTTGATCACACCGGCGACACCGGCGGCGGCCTGTGTGTGACCGATGTTGGACTTGACCGAGCCCAGCCACACCGGCCGGTCGGCGGAGTGCTCGCGGCCGTATGTGGCGAGGAGCGCCTGCGCCTCGATCGGGTCGCCGAGCTTCGTCCCCGTACCGTGCGCCTCCACGGCGTCCACATCGGCCGGGGTGAGCCCGGCGGACGCCAGCGCCTGCCGGATCACCCGCTGCTGCGAGGGCCCGTTCGGCGCCGTCAGACCGTTCGACGCACCGTCCTGGTTGACAGCGCTCCCCCGGACGACGGCCAGCACCTGGTGGCCGTTGCGGCGGGCGTCGGAGAGCCGTTCCACCAGCAGCAGGCCGACGCCTTCGCCCCAGCCGGTGCCGTCGGCACCGGCGGCGAACGCCTTGCACCGGCCGTCGGGGGCCAGTCCGCGCTGCCGGCTGAACTCCACGAACAGGTCCGGCGTGGTCATCACGGTGACGCCCCCGACCAGAGCCATGGAACACTCGCCGCTCCGCAGCGCCTGGGCCGCGAGATGCAGCGCGACCAGGGACGACGAGCACGCCGTGTCCACGGTGACCGCCGGGCCCTCAAGTCCGAACGTGTAGGAGATGCGTCCGGAGACGACCGAGGCCGCCTTGCCGGTGAGGGCGTACCCTTCGATCTCCTCGGGCGCGTTGCGCAGGCCGTTGGCGTAGTCCTGGCCGTTGGTGCCGATGAACACACCGGTGCTGCTGGCACGGACGGACGCGGGGGCGATCCCGGCGCGCTCGAAGACCTCCCACGCGGTCTCCAGCAGCAGCCGCTGCTGCGGGTCCATGGCCAGGGCCTCGCGCGGCGAGATCCCGAACAGACCGGCGTCGAAACAGTCGGCGCCCTCGATGAAGCCACCCTCACGGGTGTATGTCGTACCGGGCCGTTCGGGGTCGGGGTCGTAGATCGCGTCGAGGTCCCAGCCGCGGTCGGCGGGAAAGCCGGACATCGCGTCCCGGCCGGAGCTGAGCAGCTCCCACAGGTCCTCCGGCGTCCGGACACCTCCGGGGAAGCGGCAGCTCATGCTGACGATCGCGAGCGGTTCGTCGGCCGCGACGGCGGTCACCGCGTGCGGGACGGCTGTGTCCGGGCCGTGTCCGCCGAGGAGTTCCTCGCTCAGATGGCGGGCGAGGGCGGTCGGGGTCGGGTGGTCGAAGACCAGGGTGGCGGGCAGGGCGAGACCGGTGGCCGTGCTCAGCCGGTGGCGCAGTTCGACGGCGGTGAGCGAGTCGAAGCCGGTCTCGCGGAACGTACGGTCCGCCTCGAAGGCGCCCTTGCCCGTGTGGCCGAGCACCATGGCGGCCCGCTCGCGCACCAGGTCCAGCAGGATGCGCACCCGGTCTCCGGGCGTGGCGTCGAGAAGGCGCCGGACCAGCGCGGACGCGGGCACCTCGGTGCTCCTGGCGGCCCGGGCGCGGGCTTCGAGGGCTTTGCGGGCCTCGGGTACGCCGTGCAGCAGCGGGCAGGGACGCGGTCCTGCGAAGGCCGGGACGAAGCGGTCCCAGTCCACGTCCGCGACGGTCACGGAGGTCTCGCCGCCGGTCAGCGCGGCATGCAGTGCGGAGATCGCGGGGAGCGCCGCGATCGGGCGTACGCCGCGCCGCCGCAGGTGGTCACCGGCGGCGCCGTCGGCCATGCCGCCGTCCGCCCAGGGGCCCCAGGCGACGGCCAGCGCGGGCAGTCCCTGGGACCGGCGCTGTTCGGCGAGGGCGTCGAGGAAGGCGTTCGCGGCACCGTAGGCGCCCTGGCCGCCGTTGCCCCAGACACCTGTCATCGAGGAGAAGAGCACGAAGGCGTCGAGATCCTCGCGGTCCCGGGTCAGCTCGTGCAGATGGAGTGCCGCGTCCGCCTTGGGGCGCAGTACGCCGTCGAGGCGGTCGGGGGTGAGCGAGTCGATCAGGCCGTCGTCCAGTACGCCCGCCGTGTGCACCACGGCGTTCACGGTGTGCCGGGCTAACAGTTCGGCGAGGGCGTCGCGGTCGGCGGCATCGCACGCGGCGACGGTGACCCGAGCGCCCAACTCCTCCAGGTCCGAGGTGAGTTCGGCGGCACCCGGGGCCTCGGGTCCTCGGCGGCTGATCAGCACCAGGTGCTCGGCCCCGGCACCGGCGAGCCAGCGGGCCACATGGCCGCCCAGAGCGCCCGTACCGCCGGTCACGAGCACGGTGCCGCGCGGCGACCAGGCCGTGTCCGCCGGTGCCGCGTTCCGCGCCGCGCGCACGAGGCGTCGTACCGACACACCGGAGGCGCGTACGGCGAGCTGGTCCTCGTCGCTCTGGTCCAGCAGGCCGGCCAGGCGTGCCAGCGCGCGGGGGTCCGGTTCGGCGGGCAGGTCGACGAGGCCGCCCCAGAGCTGCGGCTGTTCCAGGGCGACGATCCTGCCCAGGCCCCAGAGCCGTGCGGCGGCGGGGTCGGTCAGCGGGTCCGCCGGGCCGGTCGACACCGCGCCGCTGGTCAGGCACCACAGCGGGACCTCGATCCCGGCGTCGCCGAGGGCCTGCACGAGCAGCACGAGCCGTTGGAGGGCGTCCGTCCCCGTGTCCGTCGGTGCCGCGTCCGCCGGTGCCGGTGCCGCCGCGAACAGGACGCCGTCGGCCCGCTCAAGCTCCGCCTCGGCCAGGGATCGGGCGAGCGCGTCGCGGTCGGTGTCCTCGGCCATGGTGAACGGTACGAGTGTCAGGCCGAGTTCCGTGAGCCCCGCGCGCATCGCCTCGGTCCACGCGGTCTCCTCGGGGACCACGTACAACCAGGTCCCCGGCGAAGCGGCTCCGACCGGGTCGGCGAGCGGCTGCCAGGTGATCCGGTAGCGCCGGCCGTCGGCGACGGACTGCTCGCGCCGCTGCCGACGCCAGGCGGACAACTTGGGTGCGACCACGTCCAGTTCCGTGGGCTCCAGCCCCAGGAGCGCCCCGAGCGACGCCGGGTCCTCGCGCTCGACGGAGTCCCAGAACTCGGCGTCCGACGCCTCCGGGAGGCTCCCGGTCGCCGTCCGGGGTACGTCGAGCCAGTAGCGCTCGCGCTGGAAGGCGTAGGTGGGCAGGTCGACCCGCCGGGCGTCCGGGAAGAAGACACGCCAGTCAACTGGCGTACCGCTGATGTGCAGTTCGGCGAGCGCGGCGACGACGGCCCGCGGTTCGGGGCGGTCGGCTCGCAGTACGGGGACGGTGACGATGTCGTCCGCACAGCCTTGGGCCATGCCGCTGAGGACACCACCGGGACCGATCTCCACGAACGTCCCGACACCCAGCTCGTGCAAGGTCCGCACACCGTCCGCGAAACGAACCGCCTCGCGCACGTGCCGAACCCAGTACTCCGGCGTGTACGGCTCGGCCAGACGGCCCGTGAGGTTCGAAACGACCGGAATCCTCGGCTCGTTGAAGACCAACCCGCCGACGACCTCGCCGAACTCCTCCAACATCGGCTCCATCAAAGGCGAATGGAACGCATGGCTCACCTTCAGCCGGGACGTCTTACGACCCCGACCGGCGAACAGCTCCGCAACCGCCAGGACCGCGTCCTCAACACCGGAAATCACCACCGACCGGGGGCCGTTGATCGCCGCGATGCCCACCCCGGCGGTCAGATGCGGCAACACCTCGCCCTCGGTCGCCTCTACGGCGACCATCGCACCGCCACCCGGCAACACCTGCATCAACGCGGCGCGCGCCGACACCAACCGCGCCGCATCCTCAAGCGACAGCACACCCGCCACATGCGCGGCCGCGATCTCCCCAACCGAATGCCCGGCCACGTAATCCGGCCGCACACCCCACGACTCCAACAACCGGAACAACGCCACCTCAACCGCGAACAGAGCAGGCTGGGTCACGCCCGTCTGATGCAGTGTCTCCGCCTCGACGTCGACCTCGATGCCGAGGAGCGCACAGACCTCGTCGTACGCCGCGGCGAACACCGGGTAGGACGCGTACAGCTCGCGGCCCATCCCCAACCGCTGGGAGCCCTGCCCCGAGAACAGGAACGCGACCTTGCCGCCGACGGCACCGCCCACCGGAGCGGCGCCGGAGACGATCGTCTCCAACCCGTTACGGAGTTCCCCGAGTTCCGCCCCCACGACCGACGCACGGCGCTCCAGCGCCGCGCGGGACGTCGCCAGGGAGAACGCCACGTCCTCCGTGCGGACGCCCGCGCCTTCGCCGTCCAGGTAGGACAGCAGCCGGGCCGCCTGCTCCCGGAGCGCCGTGTCGTCCTTCGCCGACAGCAGCCACGGTACGACCGCGCCCGAGCCCGGAGCCGGGGGTTCCTCGGGCGTGCCGGGGGCCTGCTCGACGATGAGGTGCGCGTTGGTGCCGCTGATGCCGAAGGAGGACACCGCCGCCCGGCGCGGCGGGCCGCCCGCGGGCCACTCCACCGCCTCGGTCAGCAGGCGTACATCGCTCGCCGACCAGTCCACGTGCGGGGTCGGCTCGTCCACGTGCAGCGTGCGCGGCAGGAGGCCGTGGCGCATCGCCATGACCATCTTGATCACACCGGCGACACCGGCGGCGGCCTGCGTGTGACCGATGTTCGACTTGAGCGAGCCGAGCCACAACGGCCGGTCCTGCGAACGCCCTCGGCCGTAGGTGGCGATGAGGGATTCCGCCTCGATCGGGTCGCCGAGCCTCGTCCCCGTACCGTGTGCCTCCACGGCGTCGACGTCGGCGGGCGTGAGTCCGGCGGCCGCCAGGGCCTGGCGGATGACGCGCTGCTGGGAGGGACCGTTGGGTGCCGTGAGTCCGTTGGACGCGCCGTCCTGGTTGACGGCGCTGCCCCGGATGACGGCGAGCACCTGGTGGCCGTTGCGGCGGGCGTCGGAGAGCCGCTCCACCAGGAGCATGCCGACGCCCTCGGCCCAGCCCGTGCCGTCCGCGGCGGCCGCGAACGCCTTGCACCGGCCGTCCGCGGACAGGCCGCCCTGGCGGCTGAACTCCACGAACATGCCGGGTGTGGACATCACCGTGACGCCGCCGGCCAGTGCCATCGTGCACTCGCCGCCGCGCAGTGACTGGACGGCCAGGTGCAGGGCGACCAGGGACGAGGAGCAGGCCGTGTCCACGGTGACGGCGGGGCCTTCGAGGCCGAAGGAGTAGGCCACGCGCCCCGAGGCGACACTCGTGGTCGTGCCGGTCAGCAGGTAGCCGCCGGCTTCGTCGACGGGCTCGTGCAGCCGGGGGCCGTAGTCCTGTGCCGTCGCGCCGATGAACACCCCCGCCCGGCTGCCGCGCAGGGTGGCCGGGTCGACTCCGGCCCGTTCGATGGCCTCCCAGGCGGTCTCCAGGACCAGCCGCTGCTGGGGGTCGATCGCGGCGGCCTCGCGCGGGCTGATGCCGAAGAAGGCGGCGTCGAAGTCCGCCGCCCCGCGCAGGAAGCCGCCGTACCGTGTCGAGGACTTGCCGGGGGTGCCGGGCTCCGGGTCCCAGAGCGCCTCGACGTCCCAGCCGCGGTCCGTAGGGAACCCGGAGACGGCGTCGCCCCCGGAGGCGAGCAGCCGCCACAGGTCCTCGGGGGAGCTGATGCCGCCGGGCAGTCGGCAGCTCATGGCCACGATGGCGATGGGCTCGTCGGGGTCGGCGGCCGTCGTGGGCGTACGGCCCCTGGTGTCCTCGGCGCCCAGGGAGCGGGTGGCGAGGTGGCGGGCGAGTGCGGCCGGGGTGGGGTGGTCGAACAGCAGTCCGCTGGGCAGGCGCAGGCCGGTGGCGGCGCCGAGCTGATCGCGCAGTTCCACCGAGCTGAGCGAGTCGAAGCCGAGGTCCTTGAAGGTCCACTCGCTCTCGACCTGGCGGGCCTCGGCGTGGCCGAGAACGGCGGCGACATGGGCGCGGACCAGGTCGAGCGCGGCCTCTTTGCGTGCGGACTCCGGCAGTTCGGCGAGCCGTCGGCCGAGGGCGCCGAGCGGCGCGGTCTCGGTTTCGGCAACGGTGTCGGGCTGCGGGTCTGCCGGGGCCTGGCCTGTGGTGGGCGGGGCGGCGAGGGCGGTGGTGGCGCCGTCCAGCCAGTACCGCTGCCGTTCGAACGCGTAGGTGGGGAGCGTGACCTTGCGGTGTGTGCCTCGTCCGCCGCCGAACAGGGCGTCCCAGTCCGGTTCCAGGCCGTGGACGTGCAGTGCGGCGACGGCCGTGAGCAGGGCGGGGGTCTCGGGGCGGCGGGCGCGCAGGGCGGGGACGAACAGGGAGTCGCCGTCGGCCCCCGCGCGGGCCATGGAGGTGAGGACGCCACCGGGGCCGAGTTCGAGGTAGGTGCGTACACCCTGCTCGTCGAGGCGGGCGACACCGTCGGCGAAGCGGACCGCCTCGCGTACATGGCGGACCCAGTACGCGGCGTCGCACCCCTCGTACGCCGGGAGCTTCGCGGCGAGTCGGCCCGTCACGTTGGACACGATCGGGATGCGCGGGGCGTGGAAGGTCAGGCTCTCGGCCACCTCGCGGAACTCCGCCAGCATGGGTTCCATGTGCGGGGAGTGGAAGGCGTGGCTGACCCGCAGTCGGCTGGTCTTGCGGCCGAGGGCGGCGAAGGCGTCGGCGATCCCGGTGGCGAGGTCCTCGTCGCCGGAGACGACGACGGAGTCGGGGCCGTTCAGCGCGGCGATGCTGACGCGGTCGGTGTGCGCGCCGATACGGTCGCGGACCTCGTCCTCGGTGGCCTGGACAGCGATCATGGCGCCACCGGCGGGCAGCGCCTGCATCAGACGGCCGCGGGCGGCCACGAGGGTGCAGGCGTCGGCGAGCGAGAGGACACCGGCCACGTGCGCGGCGGCGAGTTCGCCGATGGAGTGGCCCATGAGCACGTCGGGGGTGACGCCCCAGCTCTCCAGCGTCCGGAACAGGGCGACTTCGAGGGCGAACAGCGAGGTCTGGGTGTAGAGGGTGCGGTCGAGTTCCGCCGCGTCCCCGGTGCCTTCGGCGGCGAACACGATCTCGCGCAGGGGCCTCGGCAGCAGGGGGTCGAGGTGGGCGCACACGTCGTCCAGCGCGGTGGCGAACGCCGGTACGGTCTCCGCCAGTTCGCGGCCCATGCCGGCACGCTGGCTGCCCTGGCCCGAGAAGAGGAAGGCGAGTTCGCCGCGGGGTGCCGTACGGCCCGTGGTCAGGGCCGTGTCGACGCCGTCCGTGGACAGCGCGCGCAGGGCACGCAGGAAGTCCTCGCGGTTCTCACCGACGACGACGGCCCGGTGTTCGAAGGCGGTACGGCCGGTGGCCAGCGACCGGCCGACATCGGGCAGGGCGAGTGCGGGGTGCGCCTCGGTGTGGGCCAGCAGGGCGGCGGCCTGGCCGCGCAGCGCCGACGCGGTCCTGGCGGACAGCGGCCAGCAGGTCGCGGCCGTACCCGTACCCGGCTCCCCCGCCCTTGACTCTCCCGTGTCCGCGTCTCCCGAGGCCGCTCCCGTGCCGTTCTGCGCGTCCGGGGCCGCCGTCTCCCGGTGTTCCGCCAGCACGATGTGGCAGTTGGTGCCGCCCATGCCGAACGAGCTGACCCCGGCGAACAGCGGGCGGCCGTCCTCGGCGGCCCAGGCGCTGTGCTCGGTCTGCACGCGCAGGTTCAGCCGGTCCAGCGGGATCGCCGGGTTCGGTGTCTCGAAGTTGAGGCTGGCGGGCAGTTCGCGGTGGTGCAGGGCGAGGGCCGCCTTGAGCAGGCCGGTGATGCCGGCGGCGCCCTCCAGGTGGCCGACGTTGGTCTTGGCCGAGCCCACCCGCAGCGGGTCGCCGGGCGCGCGTCCCGTGCCCAGCACCGCGCCGAGCGCGGCCGCCTCGACGGGGTCGCCGACCTTGGTGCCGGTGCCGTGCAACTCGACGTAGCCGATGTGCGCGGGGTCGACACCGGCGCGCTCGCAGGCGAGCCTGAGCACCTGTTCCTGCCCGGAACGCAGGGGCACGGTCAGTCCCTCGCCGCCGCCGTCGTTGTTGACGGCGCTGCCGCGGATCACGCAGTAGACGGGGTCGTCGTCCGCGACGGCCCGGGCGAGGGGTTTGAGGACGACGATGCCGCCGCCCTCGCCGCGGACGTAGCCGTTGGCGCGGGCGTCGAAGGTGAAGCAGCGGCCGTCGGGTGACAGTCCCCCGAACTTGGCGGCGCCCAGGGTGCTTTCGGGCACGAGATTGAGACTGACGCCACCGGCGAGGGCCACCGTCGACTCGCCCTTGCGCAGGCTCTCGCAGGCCAGGTGGACCGAGACCAGGGACGAGGACTGGCCGGAGTCCACGGTCAGGCTGGGGCCGTGCAGTCCGAGGAAGTACGAGACCCGGTTGGCGATGATGCTGCGATGCAGACCGGTGACGGTGTGCGGCGAGATGGCCGTGAGCCCGGAGCGGTGGTGCAGGGTCGCGTAGTCGTCCCAGATGGCGCCGACGAACACCCCGGTGCGGGTGGAGCGCAGTGTCCCGGGACGTACGTGCGCGTCCTCCAGCGCCTCCCAGGCCAGCTCCAGGACCAGCCGCTGCTGCGGGTCCATCGCGGCGGCCTCCTTGGGGGAGAGCCCGAAGAACCCGGCGTCGAAGTGGCCGACACGGTCGAGGAACCCGCCCCGGCGGATGTCGGTCCGCCCGGGCTCGGACGGGTCGGCGTCGGCCACCGCGGCCCCGTCCCACCGGTCCGGGGGTACGTCGGTGATCGCGTCCGTGCCCTCGCTGAGCAGCCGCCAGAAGGCACCCGGGTCCGCGGCGCCCGGCAGCCGGCACGCCAGACCGATGACGGCTATGTCACCGGCCGAGTCCGCCGAAGCCGAACCGGCCCGATTCCCCGTCCCGTTGCGCTCGGACTCGACCATTTGCACTCCACCCGCCCACACAGAGAACGAAAAGGCACCGCACCATGGCGGCCGCGGCACAGGCGATCGGTGCGACCGAGGCGGCAACGGGTTGCGGTGTGGCCCCAGTTTCGGTCCCGCGGCAGCGCCCCGCCGCTGTGGCGGATCAGTTTTAGGGGAATCCCCAAGGGTGGAATCCCGGCGGCCGGAATTTTCTAAGGAGAACCCTAGGGGCGGTCATGAGACAACTGCACGTCATACAGCCTTCCCCAGTTCTCCTCCGATGACGAGGTCCGAGGATTTTCATGGTGCATTCGCAAGCTGCCGAGAATCCCTCGGCCCAGCCTTTTCCCACGGCGCGCCCCGCGGGTTGTCCTTTCGACCCGCCCGCTCCCTTCGCGCGAGCACGCGCCGAATGCCCGATCACCCCGCTGCGCTACCCCGACGGGCACATCGGGCAACTGGTCACCGGTCTGGAGACCGCGCGGTCCGTGCTGGCGGACACTCGGTTCAGTTCGCTGCCCGCCGGGAAGCGCTCGCCGGTGAAGGTGCCCGGTTCGGAGCTGAGCACCGACGCGCTGCCCGCGGGGATGTTCGTCAATATGGACCCGCCCGAGCACACCCGCTACCGCCGGCTGCTGAGCAAGCACTTCACCATCCGGCGGGTACGGGAACTCCGGCCACGCATACAGGAGTTGACGGACCGTCTGCTGGACGAGATGGCGAGCGCGAGCGGCCCCGTCGATCTCGTCCAGGCCTTCGCCAAGCCCCTGCCCACACTGGTCACCTCGGAACTGCTCGGCCTGCCGGAGGCGGACCGCGCGGAGTTCGGGCGCCATGTGGACGTGCTCTTCAGCCTCTCCACCACCGGGGAGGAGATGCAGCAGTCGATGGCGATCCTCGGCGGCATGCTCCACGCCCTGATCGCGGCCGCGCGCAAGGACGCGGGCCCGGACATCCTGGGCAGGCTCACCGTGGAGACGGACCTGACCGACGAGGAGCTGCTCGGGATCACGATCGTCCTGCTCATCGCCGGTCTGGAGACCACCACCAACATGCTGGCGCTGGGCACCTACGCCCTGCTGCGCCACTCCGAGCAGCTGGCCGCGCTGCGCGCCGACTGGTCGCTGATGGACGACGCGGTCGAGGAACTGCTGCGCTACCTCAGCGTGGTGCAGATCGGGCCGATCCGCGTGGCCGCCGAGGACTTCGAGTTCGAGGGGCGGTCGATCCGCGCGGGCCAGGTCGTCACGGTGTCGCTGCCCGCGGCCAACCGTGACCCGCTGGGCTTCGAGGACCCCGACACCTTCGACATCCGCCGCGGCCCGTCCCGGCACATGGCCTTCGGCAACGGCCCCCACCAGTGCATGGGGCACCACCTGGCCCGGCTCGAACTCGCCATCGGCTACGAGTCGTTGCTGCGCCGCTTCCCCCGCCTGGAACTTGCCGTGCCGCCCCAGGAGATCGGCACCCGGGAGATGATGGTGACGTACGGCGTCCTCGAACTGCCGGTGCGCTGGTGAGGGGCGGCCCGGTGACCCGGATCGAGATCGAGATGGACCTCTGCTGCGGCGCGGGAGCCTGCGTCCTCGCCGCCCCGGCGGTCTTCGACCAGAACGACGACGACGGCACGGTGATCCTCCTCGACGCCACTCCCCCGGCCGACCAGCGGGAGGCGGCGCAGGAGGCGGCCGCGCGGTGTCCGACGTCGGCGATCAGGGTCGTATGACCACATGGCCGGGGACCACTTGGCCGAGCCGTCGACGGATGACTCGCCCGTCGGCGGCACCGGGCTGACGGCGCGTCGCCGGAGCGCACACGGTCGCGTTCCCGGCGGTTCCGCTCGGTGGCAGCTTTTCCCTCCCCCGCACCGACGGCGCCCGTCCCCGGCTCGCGCTCTGCCGTAACCGGACCGGGTCGTAATGGATTTGACGGCCCGTGCCCGTTGCCGGTAGTCGTCGACGCGGACAGCACCGAGGCATCGGTCACGGCGTGGGGCGCCGGCTGCCGTACGGGGGAGGGCATCATGCATGCTTGGGGCTGGATACTTCTGCTCGCTCTGGTCGCCGTGGCCGCGGTCGGCAGACAGCTCTACCGGTATCCGGGCGGCTGGAAGTTCGCCTTCGCCTCGGAGTACGGCGCCGCGCGCCGTGATCTCGACCGTGCGCGCAGTGCCGTGAGCGGCCTGGAGCGTACCGCGCGCAAGGAGCTGGCCGGTGCGCGCGGTGCTGTCGACGCCGCCGCCACCGCCCACCGGCGCCGGGTGCGTGACGCCGAGGAGCACCTCGCGCGGCTGAGCGACCCCGGCCGCGGGGGCTACCGCGCCGAACTCGGCGCTCTGTCCCTCTACGAACACGTTCTCGCGGTCTCGACCGACGACTTCAGCGGAGATCTGCCCCTGCACGAGATCGCCGTCCGCTCCGACCACACGAGGACGGCCGGCCACCTCTACCTGATCGGTCCGGACGGACGCCAGCATCTGGTGACCTATGCCACGGCCGGCATCGCGGAGGAGCATGTCCGCAAGTTCGTCGTCGACATCCACAACGCCATCGCCACCGCCAAGTCGTTCCAACGGGATCGGCCCGCCCAGCTCCGGCAGGCGAAGGCCGACCTGCGCCAGGCCATGAACGACACTTCCGCGCAAGAGAGTGCCCGGCTGCGCCTCGAACAGGTCACCGCCCGGCAGGGCAGTGACCCCCGCATCCCCGCGGCGCGCAAGGAACTCGCCGCCGCTCACGACCGCTGGCAGGAACTCACCGGGCACCGCCCCTACTGACCGGCCACCGCGGACTGCCCGCCCGCCGGTGCGAGACGCGCCAACAGCAGGTCCGGCGCGGGGGAATCGAGGGCGAGCGAGCGGAACCCGAGGACTCGGCCGCCGCCCTCCTCGCCACCGACGGCTACGCGGCTCGTCCCAAAGCTCGGTCAACTCCTCGCCCCGCGCCCGGCATGGACGGGCGAGAGCCGATATCCGTCCTGGTGGCGGACCACATGACCGGCCGTGGGCGGCGCGAAGTGGGTGCCCAGGAGGAGGGTGTCCGAGCCGGCGAGGGAGGCGAGCAGGGCCCGCCGCGAGGCCTCGGACCGGCGCGGGTCGATGTCGACGCAGGCGCCGATGGCGGGGTGGGCGAACTGGACCGGGTGGTGGATGCAGTCACCGGTGATCAGGGCCGTCCGGCCTTGGCTGGTCAGCTCGACGGCCACGTGTCCCGGGGTGTGTCCAGGGGTGGGCAGCAGGCGCAGGCCCGGGAGGATGTCGGCGCCCCCGGCGGGGACGTCGACGAGGTCGAGCAGCCCTGCCTCCTCGACGGGGATCACGGAGTCCCGGAACATCTGCGCGCGTGCCTCCTCCATGTCGTACCCGGTCCAGAACTCCCGCTCGGTGCGTGAGGTCAGATAACGGGCGTTCGGGAATGTCGGGACCCAACGGCCGTCCGACTTACGTGTGTTCCAGCCGACGTGGTCGGCGTGCAGGTGGGTGAGGACCACCAGGTCGACCGAGTCCGGGGGGAATCCGGCGGCGGTGAGATCGCGCAGGTAGTCGGTGTCCAGGTCGTGCCAGGCGGGGTTGGCCCGTTCCTTGCCGTTGCCGATGCCGGTGTCGACCAGGACGCGCAGGCCACCGAGGGTGAACGCGAAGCTGTGGCTGTCCAGGCGCAGGATGCCCTCGTCGTCGGCGAAGTGGGGGCGCAGCCAGTCCTGCGCGGCGACGAGGTCCGGGGTGGCGTCGGGCAGCAGCCAGGTTCCGGTCGCGGGCGGCAGAAGGACCTCGTCAACGCGGTGGACGGTGACGTCACCCAGGGTCCAGGAGGGGGCGGGCGTCGGGGTGGGGGTCGGCTGAGTACTCATGATCCTTCTGTCCTTCGGGGACGACTCGGGCACGGCGAGTCGGGAGCTAAAAGCTATGCGTTTGCTTTAAGGCAAGGTAGCCCCTACGGTGAGCTAACGCAATTGGTTAGCTTTTAGCGCTGAGGGGCGCTCTGGGCCGCTTCAGTCCGAGGACCCCGGAAACGGAACACCCATGCCCGACACAGCACTCACCCCGCCCGAGGCGGCCCGCTGGGCCGCCCGTGCCGGGCTCCCGCTGCCCGCCGACCGCCATGCCGCGGTCGCGGCCACCGCCGACCACATCCACTCCGTGGTCTCGCTCCTGCGCGAGCTGGACTTCGGTGAGACCGTGCCCGCCGCCGCCTACCGAGCGGGACAGGAGGCACACGATGCGACCGTATGAACTGTCTCTGACCGCGGCCGCCGAAGCGATCCGGACCCGGCAGCTGTCCCCCGTCGAGCTGGCCGACTCGGTCCTGGAGCGCATCGCGCACTTGGAGCCGCGGCTTCAGGCCTACGTCACCGTCACCGCCGGGCGCGCCCGCGAGGCCGCCCGTGAAGCGGAACGCGACATCGTGGCCGGCCGCCGTCTCGGCCCGCTGCACGGCATCCCCATGGGCGTCAAAGATCTGATCGATGTCGCGGGTACGGCGACAAGCGCCGGCTCCCGGGTCCGTGCCGATCACCGCGCGCAGGGCGACAGCACGGTCGCCGCGCGCCTGGCGGCGGCCGGTGCGGTCCTGCTGGGCAAGACGCAGACGCACGAGTTCGCCTACGGCCTGACCACCCCGCAGACCAACAACGCCTGGGACACCGGCCGGGTCGCCGGCGGCTCCAGCGGCGGATCCGCGGTCGCCGTCGCCGCCGGCATGGCGACCTTCGCCCTGGGCACCGACACCGGCGGCTCCATCAGGGTGCCCTCCGCGCTCAACGGGGTGGTCGGACTCAAGCCGACGTACGGCCTCCTCCCGCGGCACGGCGTCACGTCCCTGTCCTGGTCGCTGGACCACGTCGGCCCGATCACCCGCACCGTCGAGGACGCGTCCCTGGTCCTGACCGCCCTGGCCGAGCACGACCCGCGCGACCCCGCCTCGCTGCCCACACCCGCCACGGACTACCGGCCGGACGCGGGCACGGATCTGACGGGGCTGCGGGTCGGTGTGCCGCGCAACTACTACTTCGACCACGTCGACCCCGAGGTCGAAGCCGCTGTCCGGCGCGCCGTCGACCAGCTCCAGGCCCTCGGCGCACGCCTCGTCGAGGTCGAGATCCCCATGACCCGCTACATCCAGGCCACCCACTGGGGTCTGATGGTGCCCGAGGCCACCGCCTACCACGAGGCCACCCTGCGTACGGTCCCCGAGCTCTACCAGGCCGATGTCCGGATCCTGCTCGAAGCCGGCGAGCTGATGACCGCCGGGGACTATCTGCGCGCTCAGCGTTCCCGCACCCTCATGCGGCAGGAGTGGGCCCGCATGTTGCGGGAGGTCGACCTCATCGCCGCCCCCACCGTCCCGGCGACCGCGGTCAGGGCCGGTCAGGAGACCATCACCTGGGCCGACGGCACCGTCGAGGGTGTCTCCGACGCCTACGTACGTCTGTCGTCCCCGGCCAACATCACCGGGATCCCTTCCCTGTCCGTACCGGTCGGCCAGGATGCCGCGGGGCTGCCGATCGGTATGCAGTTGCTCGGGCGACCGCTCCAGGAGAGCGTGCTCCTGCGGGCCGGCCACGCCTACGAGCAGACCCAGCCGGCCCGGGACCTCGCGCGGGTGCGGGCGGCTCACTGAAGCAACTATTTCGCTTTAAAGTAGGTGTCATGAGCAGGCAGATGGTTCGCCCCGGGGGACGCAGCGCCCGGGTCCAGGCATCGGTGCATACGGCCGTGCGTGAACTCGCCTCGGAGGTGGGCCGCGACGCCCTGACGGTACCGATGATCGCCCAGCGTGCGGGCGTGACGCCCTCGACGGTCTACCGACGCTGGGGCGATCTCCAGGAGCTGCTGTCGGACGTGGCGGTCGAACGGCTGCGGCCCGAGACCGCGCCCGGGGATCACGGCGCCCTGGCCGCCGATCTCACGGCCTGGGCCGAGCAGTTCCTCGACGAGATGTCCTCCCCCGCCGGCCGCGCCTACATCCGTGACGCTCTCCTCGGCGACCCGGACGGCGGCAACGCAGGCCAGTGCTCCGCCTACGCCGCGGAACAGATCGACGTCATCCTCACCCGCGCGTCCCAACGCGGGGAGAAGGTCCCCGACGTCGAGACGGTCATCGACCACGTCGTCGCCCCGCTGATGTACCGCATCCTCTTCCGCCCGGACGGACTCGGCGCCGCCTACGCGCACCGGCTCGTGACAGCGGCCCTCGACCCGACCGGCCGATGACCGCCGGGCGCCCGAAGTCACCGCGGCCGGATTCTCCTCCAGGCGCGGGACCTCGGGCAACGGCGTCGACGGGGCCTAGGCCGACATCGTCCGGATGCCCTTGCTGACGGTGGCCGTCACCGCCGCGACCACGACCAGGGCCGGGAAGACCAGCATGGCCGGCCCCGGACTCCAGTGGGCCAGCAGCGCGCCGGCCAGGACGGGGGCGAGGGCGGCGGCCGAGCCGGCGGCGAGCAGGACGCCGCTGACCACGCGGCCCTGTAAGCGGTCGGGGGTGACGGCGGCCTGGCGGCCGAAGAGGGTGGCGTTCGCGGTGGGGCCGAGGAAGACGGCGGCGGCCAGCGGCACCGCGGCAAGGACGGAGCCGGACAGCAGTGTGCTGACGGCCATCAGCGCGGCGGTCACCCAGCACAGCAGGGTGATCAGGACGGGCAGCCGCAGACGCCGCTGGAGTGCCGGGGCGGCGAAGGCCCCGAGGAGGCCGCCGAGCGCGAAGATCGCACCGGCGAGACCCACCAGGACCGGTGCCACGCCCGCCCGGCGCAGGGCGAGGGTCATCGCGAAGATCATGCCGGTGAAGGCCATGTTCAGCGGAGCGGCGATCGCCAGCAGGGCCCGCAGGAACGGATGTCCCAGCAGGAAGCGCAGCCCCTCCGCGGTGGACGCGCCGATGGGCGCCGCCACCTCCTTGCGGGGCTCCTGGAGCGGCCGCCTGATCCAGCAGACGGCCGCCAGGGAGACCAGGAAGCTCAGCGCGTTGCCCAGGAAGGGCAGGAAACGGCCGAGCCCGAACAGCAGGCCGCCCAGCGGTGGCCCGGCCAGCGACACGCCGTAGGTCCGCGCCTCGTTGCGGGCGACGGCGGAGGCGAGCTGGTCCGGGCGGACCAGGCTGCGTACCGAGGCGTGTTCGGCGGTGCTGAAGACGGCGGTGGCGGCGGAGCCGGCGATCACCACCGCGAGGATCACCGGCAGGCGGGCGGCGCCCGTCAGGACCGCCCAGCCGAGCAGGGCGTACACGGCGATCCGCAGCGTGTCGCAGACGATCATCAGCCGACGCCGGTCGAACCGGTCCGCGAGGACACCGGCCGGCAGTCGGCACACCAGGGTGGTGACGAGCCCGGCGGTGCCGACGACCCCGGCCCGTGTCGGGGACCCGGTCTGCTGCAACACCAGTAGGGGGAGGGCCAGGTCGACCATGGCGCCGCCCAGATCGGACAGGGACTGTCCGGCCCACAGCAGGTTGAAGTCGCGGTTGCGCCACAGCCCCGGCCGCGGGCCGGTGTCCGCGACCCCGGCGGCCTCATCGGCGAGCGGCGGCCGACTCATCCCGCCTCCCCGGCACTCGCCGCCCCAGTCAGTCCCTCGCCGGTCGCCGCCCCAGCCGGCCCCTCGCCACCCGCAACCCCAGCCAAGCCCTCGCCGATCTTCGCCCCGGCCGGGCCCTCGCCGCCCACAACCCCGGCCAGGTTCCCGCCACTCACCGCCCCCACCGTGCCCGTCGCACCCCGCGCCCCGGCCGGCCCCGCGCCACCCACAACCCCAGCCAGACCCTCGCCACCCGCCGCCCCGGCCGTGCCCGTCGCACCCCGCGCCCCGGCCGGGCCTACGCCACCCACAACCCCAGCCAAGCCCTCGCCACCCGTCGCCCCAGCCGAGACCTCACCACCCACAACCCCGGCCAGATCCTCGCCACTCACCGCCCCCACCGTGCCCGTCACACCCCGCGCACCGGCCGTGCCCGTCGCGCCCCGCGCACCGGCCGGCCCCTCGCCGCCCACAACCCCGGCCAGGTACTCGCCACTCGCCGCCCCCACCCTGTCCGTCGCACCCGGCGCTCCCGTCAGGCCCTCGGCACCCCGCGCTCCGGCGGGCGGTGAGCCGTCCGTCGTGCCGGCTCCGGGCGCCGGGGTCTGCGCGGTGGCCTCGACGGCCGTACGCGAAGCCCCTTCCGACCCGCCCTGCGCCGTGGGGATGACCAGCAGCTTCGTCACGGAGCCGTCGTCGCCGACGACATCGCGCAGATAGCGGAAGCCCAGGCGGCGGCACATGGCCAGGCTGGCGGTGTTCTCGGCGCCGACCATGCCGTACGCCTCGGTGAGCCCGAGGTTCTCGGCGGCGTGCCGGAGCAGGCCGCGGACCGCCTCGCCGCCCAGTCCCCGGCCCCAGTAACCGGGGGCGAGGGCGGTGACGAGTTCATGGCCCTCGACGTTGCCGGTCGGCTTCACCTCGGCGTGGCCGATGTAGCGGCCCGCCAGCCACAGGCCCCAGACGTCGAACCGTCCCTGGGGGTAGATGTCGGTGAGGATCGCGCGGAACACCTCGCGGATCTGCGGTTCGGGCACGAGGTCCTGGCCCATCCAGCGGCACACCTCCTCGTCGCGCAGCAACTCGACGAAGACGTCCTCGTGTTCTGGCCGGTAGGGGAGGAACTCCAGGCGTTCGGTGCGCAGTTCGGGGGTCATGACGGGCTCCTCGGGAGTGGTGGGGTGAGGCCGAGGGCGGTGGGGCGCCGGTGCGGCGGTTTTGTGCGTGGGGGGAGTGTGGGGTGCGGCGCGCCGCCGGGCCGACACACGGGCGGCCCGGCGGACGGTTGCGGGTACGACAGGTCAGGCGCCCGCGTTCTCCATGCGCTCGCGCAGGCTCTTGGGCCGCATGTCGGTCCACACCTCGTCGACATAGGCGGAGCACTCGGCCTCGGTGCCCTCCTTGCCGACGGGCTGCCAGCCGGCGGGCACCTCGATGTCGACGGGCCACAGGGAGTACTGCTCCTCGTCGTTGCGCAGCACCTGGTAGCGGGTGTTCTCGTCCATGTCGTTCTCCTCGGGGTTCGGTTCGGGTGGGAGGGCTGGAAGCGGTGTGCGGGTGGGGGCGCGGGGTGCGCGAGGACCGCGCCGGGCGGTGCGCCGGGGCGGTGCCTCGCGGGGAAACGCCGTCATCGGCCTCCCCTGGCGTGCCGGGCGAGTTGGCGCAGGGCCTCGGCGAAGTCCTCCGCGACTCGGCGCACGGTCTCCGTGTCGTGGAAGCCGGGCCGGTGGTGCCAGGTGAAGGCGAGCCGGCCGTGCTGGACGGCGCCCACCACTTCCACCGGGTGCGAGCCGGGGTCCCGGGGGTCGTGGTCCTGCCCGAACGAGCCGTGTTCGGCGCGGACCAGGCCGCCGTCGCCGGTCTCGGGGCGGGCGTCCCACTGGCCTAGGTAGTTGAACACCACCTGGCTGTGGGCGTGTTCGCCGAGGCGTTCGCGGACCTCGGGCGTCCCGAAGGTGCGCAGCGCGCCGAAGCCGATCCCGTTGCCCGGTACGGCCCGCAGCTGACGCCGTACCGACTTCACCAGGGACCGCCAGTCGCGGTCGGGGCCGAGGTCGCCGGGGTCGGACACCTGGAGGGCGACCGGGTAGACGGTGGTGAACCAGCCGACGGTGCGGGACAGGTCGACCCCGTCGAGCAGGTCCTCGCGGCCGTGCCCCTCCAGATCGAGGCGGACGCGGTCGTGTCCGGTCCAGCGAGCCAGTGCGAGGGCGAGCGCGGCGAGCAGCACATCGTTGACGCGGGTGCGGTAGGCGGTGGGCGCGGAGCGGAGCAGGGCGGTGGTGTCCTCCTCGCCGAGTTCCACGCTCACCGTGGCGGCGGGGCCCGCGTCGGCCGCGGGCGCGGGCCCGGCGGGGGCGGGTTCGGAGCGTACGGCCTGCTCCCAGTGGGGCAGTTCGTGGTCGAGGCCGCCCTCGGCGACGTACGCGGACAGCCGGGTGGACCAGTCCCGGAAGCTGGTGCCGCGCTCCCCCAGGGTGACGGGGTCGCCCGCGCGGGCCTGCCGGTAGGCGGTCTCCAGGTCGTCGCGCAGGACGCGCCAGGAGACGGCGTCCACGACGAGGTGGTGGGCGACCAGCAGCAGGAACACGGGCCGGTCCGGGTCGCCGGTGAACAGGGCGGCGCGCAGCTGCGGGCCGTGCGCCAGGTCGAATCCGGCGTGCAGTTCGTCGGCGGCCCTCGTCATGGCCGCGTCCGCGTCCTCGGCGGACAGTCCGCTCAGGTCGTGCCGGACGAGGATGTCCTGCCCGGGGGCGGGCGGCGGGTTGAACTGCCGCCAGCCGTGTTCGTCGCGGGTGAATCGCATGCGCAGGGCGTCATGGTGGTCGAGCAGGGCGTCGAGCGCGGCGCGCAGCGCCTCGGGGTCGGGGGCGCCGTCGAGTTCGAGGAGCGCCGACTGGTTGAAGTGGTGGTGGGCCGCGCGGGGCTTGGTGAGAAACCACTCCTGGATCGGGGTGAGCGGGACTTCGCCGGTGACCGGGCCGTCGTCGCTCGGCCGGGGCGCGGTGCGGACCACGGCGGCGAGTTCGGCGACGGTCTGGTGCGTGAACAGATCGCGGGTGGCGACGTGCAGTCCGTCGCGGCGCAGCCGGGAGACGACCTGCATGCTGAGGATGGAGTCGCCGCCGAGCGCGAAGAAGTTGTCGTCGGCGCCGACCTCCTCGATGCCGAGGACGTCGGCCCAGATGCGGGCCACCCGGCGTTCGGTGTCGGTACGGGGCGCGGTGCGCGGTCCGTCGGCGGCCAGCGCGGGGCCGGGGGCGGGCAGGGCGTGCCGGTCGGTCTTGCCGTTCGGGGTGAGCGGCAGCCGGTCGAGCGGGACGAACACCGACGGCACCATGTGCGGCGGCAGCAGCCCGGCGAGGTGCAGCCGCAGCTCGCTGACGGGCAGCGCGGCGCCAGGGACCCGGCTGTCGTCGGAATGCTCGGGGGTTGACGGCGGTGCCGGTACGACGTAGGCGACGAGCCGGTCCGGCGCGCCGGGCGCCTCCCCCGGGCGTACGACCACCACCGCGTCCCGTACCAGGGCGCTGGTGCGCAGCGCGCTCTCGATCTCGCCGGGCTCGATGCGGAAGCCGCGCAGCTTGACCTGGTCGTCGGCGCGTCCGGCGAACCTGAGCCGGCCGTCGGCGCTCCAGCGGACCAGGTCCCCGGTGCGGTACATCCGCTCTCCCGGGCCGCCGAACGGGTCGGCCACGAACCGCTGGGCGGTGAGTCCGGGCCGCCCCAGGTAGCCGCGGGCGAGGCCGGGGCCCGCGATGTACAACTCGCCGGTCACACCGGGTGGTACGGGGCGCAGGGCGGCGTCGAGCACCTGGACGCGGGTGCTGCCCGCGGGGCGGCCGATGGGCGGCGCGCCGGTGCCGGGGGCGAGCGGTCCGGTCCAGGTGGCGACGACGGTGGCCTCGGTGGGCCCGTACGAGTTGATCATGCGGCGGCCGGGGGCCCAGGCGGCGACGAGGTCGGCGGGGCAGGCTTCCGCGCCGACGATGAGGGTGCGCAGATGCGGCAGGGCCGCGGCGGTCTCCGGCGGTACGGTGGCGAGCGCGGCCGGGGGGATCAGCGTATGGCTGACGCGCCGTACGGCGAGCACCTCGGCCAGCCGTTCCCCGACCAGCGGTCCTTCCTCGCCGGTCACCAGCGCGGCCCCGCTGAGCAGGGACACGCACAGCTCCAGCACGGAGGCGTCGAAGCTGGGCGAGGCGAACTGGAGCACCCGGTCGCCGGGGCCGGCGTCGTACCGTTCGGCGGCCGCGGCGGCGAAGGCGGCCAGGCCCCGGTGGGTGACGACGACGCCCTTGGGGGTGCCGGTGGAGCCGGAGGTGTAGATGACGTAGGCGGGGTGGGCGGGGGTCAGCGGGCGGGCGCGGTCGGCGTCCGTGGGCGCCGACTCCGGCCCGCCGGCCGCCCACACCTCGGCGGGGTCGTCGAGGACCAGGTGGGCGCCCGCGTCCCGGATCATGAACTCCCTGCGCTGTGCGGGGTAGTTCGGGTCCACGGGCAGGAAGGCGCCGCCTGCCTTGGCGACGGCGAGCTGGGCCACGACGGTCGCCGCCGAGCGGGGCAGCGCAAGCGCCACCACGTGCTCCGGTCCGACGCCGTCCCGGATCAGCCGGTGGGCCAGCCGGTTGGCCGCCCGGTCCACCTCGGCGTAGCTCAGTTCGCGGTCGCCGTCCAGCAGCGCGACCGCGTCCGGGGTGCGGGCCGCCTGCTGTTCGAACAGGTCCGGCAGGGTGCGCTCGGGCACCGGCGGGAAGTCGCCCCGGCCCTGGTCGAGCAGTGTCTTCAGCTCGCCGTCGGAGGACAGCGGCAGGGCGCCCAGCGGGCGGTCCGGGTCGGTGGCGACGGCGTGCAGCAGGGTGCCGAGCTGACCGGCCATCCGCTCGGCCGTGGCCGGGTCGAACAGGTCGGTGTTGTAGGTCAGCAGGCCGTGCAGCTCCCCGGAGCCCGTCTCGGCGAACTCCAGGGTGAGGTCGAACGCGGCCTGGTCCGAGTCGGGTTCGACGTCGGTGACCTCCAGTCCCGGCAGGTCGAGGCCGGCGGCCGGGGTGTTCTGGAGGACGACCATGACCTGGAAGAGCGGGCTGCGGCTGGTGTCCCGGACCGGCTGGACCTCGTCGACGACCCGTTCGAAGGGCACGTCCTGGTGGGCGAAGGCGTCCAGGACGGTCCCCCGTACGGCGGTGAGGAACCCGGAGAAGGGCGCCCCTGCCTCGGCCTGGGAGCGCAGCACCAGGGTGTTCACGAAGAAGCCGACGAGGGCCTGGGTCTCGGGCCGGTCGCGGCCCGAGGTGACGGTGCCGACGGCGATGTCCTCGGCACCGGAAAGCCGGGCCAGATAGGCCTGGGCGGCGGCGACGAGCGTGGTGAACAGGGTGGTCCCGTGGTCGCGGGCGAGCCGGGTCAGTCCGCGTACGGTCCGGGCGGGCACCACCAGCCGGGCCGTGGCACCGGCGCTGGTGCGCACCGGCGGCCGGGGCCGGTCGGTGGGCAGGTCCAGGGGGGCGGTGTCGGCCAGGTGCTCCTTCCAGTACGCGAGGTGCTCGTCCGTGCCGGTGTCCGCGGTGGTGCGCTGCCAGTGGGCGTAGTCGGCGTACTGCACCGGCAGCGGCGGCAACGGCGCCTGTGTGACGCCGAGTCGGGCCCGGTAGAAGTGGGCGAGGTCGCCGAGCAGGACGGAGGTGGACCAGCCGTCGGTGACGATGTGGTGCAGGGCGAGGGTGAGCACATGGTCGTCGTCGGCGAACCGGACCAGGCCGGGGCGCAGCAGCGGTCCTTCGCGCAGGTCGAACGGCCGGGCGCGGTCGGCGGCGAGCAGTCGGCGCAGCCCGGCTTCCTGGTCGGCCGGGGCGAGCCCGGTCAGGTCGTGCACCGGCAGCGTGACCTCCCGCGGCGGGTGCACGCGCTGGATGCCGTGCCCGTCGACGCTGTCGAAGGTGGTGCGCAGCGACTCGTGCCGGGCGACCACGTCGGCGAGGGCCGCGCGGAGCGCGCCGGTGTCCGTGGTGCCGTGTAGCCGCAGGGCGAGCGCGGTGACGTACTCGGCGGCCGCGGGTTCGAACTCGTGCAGGAACCACAGGCGTTGCTGGGCGTGGGACATCGGTGCGACGGCGTCCCGGGCGACCGGGACGATGGCCGGGCGGCCAAAGCCCTGCCGGTCGCCGAGCAGCCGGGCCAGGGCGGCCGGGGTGGGGTGGGTGAACACCGCGCGGGGCGTGACCTCGGTGTCGAAGACCTCCGCGAGGCGGGAGGCGAGCCGGATGCTGAGGATCGAGTCGCCGCCCAGCTGGAAGAAGTCGTCCTCGGCGCCGGGCGGTTCGCTGCCCAGCACCTCGCCGAAGACGTCCGCCGTGCGGCGCTCGGCCTCGGTGCGGGGCGCCACCCGCGTGTGCCCCGGCTGGGTGTCGGGGGCGGGCAGGGCGGCCCGGTCGACCTTGCCGTTGCGGCTCAGCGGCAGGGCGGCGAGCGGGACGAAGGCGGCGGGGACGAGGTAGTCGGGCAAAGTGCGGGCGGCGAAGGCCCGCAGTTCCTCGATGTCGTCGGCGGCCGGTCCGACCACGTACGCCACGAGCCGCTTGGCGCCCGGGCGGTCCTCGCGGGCGAGCACGGTGATGTCGGTGATGTCCGGGTGGTCGGCGAGCGCGGTCTCGGCCTCGCCGGGCTCCACCCGGAAGCCGCGGATCTTGACCTGGTCGTCGGCGCGGCCGAGGAACTCGACGGTGCCGTCCGGCCGCCTGCGGGCCAGGTCGCCGGTGCGGTACATCCGCTCGCCCGGCGCCCCGAACGGATCGGCGAGGAAGCGGGTGGCGGTGTCGCCGGGGCGGCCCAGGTAGCCGCGGGCCACGCCTTCCCCGGCGAGGTACAGCTCGCCCGCGCAGCCCGGTGGTACGGGCCGCAGCCGGGCGTCGAGGACGTGCACGCGCATGTCGTCGAGCGGGTGGCCGATGGGCAGGGTGTCGGGCACCGTCCGCGGGTCGGTGAGCGCGAAGGACGTCGCGAAGGTCGTGGTCTCGGTAGGGCCGTAGCCGTCCACGACGGTCAGGCCGGGGCAGGCGGTGAGGACCCGGCGCACGGCCGGGGCGGGCACCACGTCACCGCCGGTCCACACCTGCCGCAGACCGCGGAAGCAGTCGGGGGCGTCCTGGGCGAGCAGCCGGAACAGTCCGGCGGTGAGCCACAGCGCGGTCAGTCCGCCGCCGTCGGCGAGCCGGCGCAGCAGGGCGGCGTCCACGCTCCCGTCCGGCGCCACGATCACCCGGCCGCCGTTGAGGAGCGGTGCCCACACCTCGAAGGTGGCGGCGTCGAAGGCCACCGGCGAGTGCAGCAGCACCCGGTCGCACACGCCGTCGGCGAACCGGCTGTCGGTGGCCAGCGCGGCGACGTCCCGGTGCCGTACCGCGACCGCCTTGGGCAGGCCGGTGGAGCCGGAGGTGAACATCACGTAGGCCAGCCGGTCGGGGTCGGCGGCCGGGAGCTGGGGTGCGGGGGTGCCGGTCCGGGCGGCGGTCACGTCGGCGGCGGTGAGCCGGACCGCCGCGCCGGCCCCGTCGAGCAGGGTGCGTCGGCGTTCCTCGGGGGCCCGGGTGTCGACGGGCAGGTAGGCGCCGCCGGCCATGAGCACCGCGAGCTGGGCGACGACGAGTTCGGCGGAGCGGTCGAGGAGAAGTGCCACCCGGTCCTCGGCCGCGAGCCCGTCGGACAGCAGCCGTCCGGCCAGTGCGGTGGCCCAGTGGTGCAGCTCCCGGAAGGTCAGCTGCCGGTGTCCGTCGTGGACCGCGATCGCGTCGGGGGTGCGGTGGGCCTGTTCGGCGAACAGGTCGACGGGGCTGCGCGGGGCGGCCCGCCGGGCGGTGGTGTTCCAGGCGGCGAGCAGTGCGCGGTCCGCAGGGACGAGCAGGTCGAGCCCGTCCAGGTCGGTGTCGAAGCCGTCGGCGAGGACGGTCAGCAGCGCGGCCAGGCGGTCCGCGGCGCGCTCGGCGGTGGCGGCGTCGAACAGGGCGGGGTCGTAGGCGAGGTCGAAGCCGAGCCGTCCGGCGAGGTGGGCGCGCAGGCACCAGGGGAAGGTGGTGGCGTCGTCGGCGCGCACCTCCTCGACCCGGACACCGGTACGGGCCGTGGCCGACTCGTCCACCGGGTAGTTCTCGAAGACCACCATGCTGTCGAACAGGGGCTCGCCTGGCGGGACTTGGCTCATGGCCTGGATGCGGGGCAGCGCGAGGAAGTCGAAGCGGCGGGCGTCGCTCTGCCGGTCCTGGAGGCCGCGCAGCCATGGCAGGACCGGCCCCGCGGGAATGCGGACGCGGGTCGGCACGGTGTTGATGAACATGCCGATCATGCCTTCGACGCCGGGCAGTTCGGCCGGGCGGCCGGAGACGGTGGTGCCGAACACCACGTCGTCCTGGCCGCTGGAGCGGGCCAGCAGCAGGGCCCAGGCGCCCTCCAGGACGGTGTTGACGGTGAGTCCGGCGCGTGCGGCGCTCTCCCGCAGCCTGCGCGAGACGTCCGCGTCCAGCTCGTGGTGGACGGCGGCGGCCGACCGGGCGCGGTGGGCCTCGGCGGGTGTGCGGTCGTACGGCAGCGGAGTGCGGGCGGTGAAGCCGTCCAGCGCCTCGGACCAGTGCCCTTCGGCCGCCGTCTCGTCCTGGGCGGCGAGCCAGTGCAGGAAGTCCGCGAACGGCCGGCGTGCCGGGGGCGCCGGGTCCGGGCCGCCGGTCAGGGCGGCGTAGCGTTCGCACACCTCGGTGAGCAGCTGTCCGGTGCTCCAGCCGTCGAGGACGATGTGATGGGTGGACCACACCAGCAGCACCTCGTCGCCGGGCAGCGCCGCGAGGGTGAGCCGGGTGAGCGGTGCGGTGGTGAGGTCCATCCCGGCCGCCCGGTCCTCGGCGAGCAGTCGCTCGGTGGCCTCAGCGCGCTGTGCGGGTGTCAGAGTGCGCCAGTCGAGCCGCGTGACGGGCAGTTCCACGTACCGGTGGACCACCTGCACCGGGTGCGGCAGGCCGTGCCAGTGCACGGAGCCGCGCAGGGCCGGGGTGCGGTCCGTGATCTGCTGCCAGGCGGCGGCGAAGACACCCGGGTCGGCGACCCCGGCCAGTCGTACGGCCGTGCGGTCGAAGTAGGCGTGCTCGGTGTCCACGAGGCCGTGGAAGAGCATGCCGGACTGGAGCGGGGTGAGCGGCAGGACGTCCTCGATGTCGCGGCCGGTGCCGACAAGGCGGTCCAGCTGGTCCTGGGCGAGCCCGGCGAGCGGGAAGTCGCAGGGCGTGCGGCCGCCGGCCGTGGGCAGGGCGCAGTGGGCCACGATGTCGCGCAGCGCGGCGAGGGTCTCCTCGGCGAGGCGGCGGACGGTGTCCTCGTCGTGGACGGCCGCCGGGTAGGTCCAGCCGAGTTCCAGGCGCCCGTCCTGGACGACTCCGGTGATGTCCAGCACGTAGGGGCGGGGTTCGTCCGGGTCGGTGTCCCGGCCTGCCGGGGGCAGGGAGCCGCGGACCAGGCCGTCGCTCCCGGTGCCGCCGGCGTCCCACTGGCCGTGGTAGTTGAAGCCGATCTGCGGGGCCGGGGCGCCGGTCAGCGGGCTGCCGGGGACGAGGTGGCGCAGCGCGCCGTGGCTCAGGCCGTGCAGCGGCACCGCGCGCAGCTGCTCCTTGACCGAGCGGAGGATCTCGTGCCATCCGGCGTCCGGGTCGGCGGTGAGGGCGAGCGGGTACTCGGCGGTGAACCAGCCGACGGTCCGCGACAGGTCGGCGTCCTCGAACAGGTCCTCCCGGCCGTGGCCCTCCACGCCGAGCAGTACGGTGTCGCGCCCGCACCAGCGGGCCAGGGTGCGGCCGAGGGCGCTCAGCAGGACGTCGTTGACCTGGGTGCGGTAGGTCTCCGGGACCTTGCGCAGCAGGGCGTCGGTGGTCGCGGCGTCCAGGGTGACAGTGACGGTCGCGGCGGTGCCGTGGGTGTTGGGTCCTGGGCGGCCCGCGGGCAGTGCGGCCGGGGCGTCGGTGGTGCGCCTCCAGTACGGCAGGTCGGCGTCCAGGGCGCCGGAGCGGGTGTGCTCCTGGAGCCGGGTGGCCCAGTGGCCGAAGGAGGTGCCCGTGGCGGGGAGTTCGACGGGTCGGCCGGCGGCCGCCGCGCGGTGGGCGGTCTCCAGGTCGGTGAGCAGGATGCGCCAGGAGACGCCGTCGATCACCAGGTGGTGTGCGGTGATGACGAGTTGGGGCGGCTGTGCCGGGCCCCGGTCGAAGAACAGTGCGCGCACGACGCGGCCTTCGGTGGGGTCGAGTGCGCACTGCGCCTCGTCGGTGCGCCGTTGGACCTCGGCCTCCAGCTCGGCGTCGGCCGTCCCGGTCATGTCGTGGCGGCTGAAGACGCCGTCGGGTGCTTGCGGCAGGGCTTCCTGGCGCCAGCCGTCGGCGGTGCGCAGGACCCGGGTACGCAGGGCCGCGTGGTGCCGCACGAGGGCTTCGACGGCCTCGCGCACGCTCGACTCGCCGGTACCTGCGGCGAGTTCGAGGCGCTGGGTCATGGTGAAGCGGAGCGGGTGGCCCAGGTCGCGGCCGTCCAGGTACCAGTGCTGGATCGGGGTGAGCGGTGCCTCGCCGATGTGTTCGGCGACGGCGGCTCGGGGTGCCGACTCCTGGGTGCGCAGGGCGAGTTCGGCGACGGTCTGGTGGCGGAAGACGTCCTTGGTGGTGAGGGCGAGTCCGGCCTGCCGGGCGCGGGCGACGATCTGGATGCTCAGGATGGAGTCGCCGCCGAGCGCGAAGAAGTTGTCGCGGGCACCGACCCGTTCGACGCCGAGCACCTGCGCCCAGATCGCGGCCAGGCGTTCTTCGGTGCCGGGCCGGGGGGCGATGTAGGGGGTGGTGCCCTCGGGCTGTGCGGGCGGGGCGGGCAGGGCGCGCCGGTCGGTCTTGCCGCTGGTGGTGCGCGGGATGCGGGCCAGCGGGACGAACGCGGTGGGCACCATGTGGTCGGGCAGGGTGCGGCGCAGCGCGAGGCGCAGATCGTCGGCGGACGGGACGCGGTCGCCGGCCGGCACCACATAGCCGACGAGCATCAGGCGTCCGGCGTGTTCGCGTGCGGTGACGGCGGCGTCGGTGACGTCCGGGTGGTCGAGGAGGGCGGCCTCCACCTCGCCGGGCTCGATGCGGAACCCGCGGATCTTGACCTGCTCGTCGACCCGGCCGAGGAACTCCAGCAGCCCGTCGCGGTCCCAGCGGGCCCGGTCCCCGGTGCGGTACATCCGCTCGCCCGGCGCCCCGAACGGGTCAGCGACGAAGCGGGCCGCGGTGAGGCCGGGCCGGTTCAGGTAGCCGCGGGCCACCTGGGCGCCGGACAGATACAGCTCGCCGGGTACCCCGGGCGGCACCGGGCGCAGGCCGCCGTCGAGGACGTAGGCACGCAGGTTGCCGCCGGGGCGGCCGATGACGGGCCGGTCGGGGCGGTCGGCGACGCGGCCGTAGACGGCGTCGACGGTGCACTCGGTGGGGCCGTACATGTTGTACACGGCGATCCCCGACGCACGCTCCACCCGCGCGAGTTCACGCCAGTCGGCCGGGGTGACGGCCTCGCCGCCGACGAGCAGCAGGCCCGGGTGGTGGCGGCCGGGGGCCAGCAGCCCGGCGGAGGTCAGCTCCCGCAGGAAGGAGGGGGTGACGTTCACCAGGTCGAGCCGGCGGTCGGCGACCTGGGCGCAGAACGCCTCGGGGTCCAGTCGTACGTCCTCGTCGATCAGATGCATCTCGTGACCGAGGGCGAGCAGCAGCGGCCCTTCCCAGGAGGTGTCGAAGGAGAAGGAGGCGCTGAGCGCGGCCCGCAGCCGTCGGCCGTCGGCGGTGTGCGGGGCGAGCAGGCCCCTCTCGTGGTCGTGGCACAGGTTGACCAGCTGCCGGTGTTCGACGGCGACGCCCTTGGGCCGGCCGGTGGAGCCGGAGGTGTAGACGATGTAGGCGGTGTGCCCGGGAAGCAGCGGCCGGACGCGGTCGGCGTCCGTCGGGTCGTGCGCGGGCAGCCGGTCCCAGGGCACCTCGGCGAGGTCGGCGAGCAGGGTGTGCGGGCGGGCGTCGGAGAGCAGGAAGTCCGCCCGTTCCCGGGGGATTTCGGGGTCGAGGCTGAGCAGGGAGGCGCCCGCCTTGGCGACCGCGAGCAGTGCGATCACCTGCTGGGAGGTGCGCGGGAGGCGTACGGCGACGACGTCCTCGGGGCCGGCGCCCCGGGCGATGAGGTGGTGGGCGAGCCGGTTGGCGCGCTCGTTGAGCGTGGCGAAGTCGAGCGTGGAGTCGCGGGCGACCAGGGCGGTGTGCCGCGGGGTGCGGGCGGCGCGGGCCTCGAAGAGGGCGGGGAAGGTGGTGTCCGGCGCGGGCAGCCGGGCGCCCTCGCCGTGGCGGAGCACCTGCCGCTGCTCGGCGTCGGTCATCAGCGGCAGCGCGCCGACGGCACGCTCCGGGGACTCGGTCGCGGCCTCCAGCAGGACGCGCAGTCGTCCGGCCAGGCGCTGGACGGTGTCGCGGTCGAAGAGCCCGGTGTTGTACTCCAGATGGCCGGTCAGGCCGCCGTCGGTCTCGACGAAGTCGAAGGCCAGGTCGAAGGTGGCGTTGCGGACCGGCGGGGTGACCGGCTCGGCGGTCAGACCGGGCAGCCGGGGCGGCTCGGCGTCGAGGTTGTGCAGGGCGACCATGACCTGGAACAGCGGGGTGCGGCTGGTGTCCCGCTCGGGCTGGACGGCGTCCACCACCCGCTCGAAGGGCACCTCCTGGTGGGCGAACGCGTCCAGGACGGTCCCGCGGACCTCGGACAGCAGCTCGCGGAAGGGCAGTTCGGGACGGACCCGGGAGCGCAGCACCAGGGTGTTGACGAACATGCCGACCACGTCGTGCAGTTCGGGCCGGTCACGTCCCGCGGTCACGGTGCCGACGGTGATGTCCTCCTGTCCGGCCCAGCGCGCCAGCAGAATCTGGCAGGCCGTCACCAGCGTCATGTAGAGGGTGGCGTCGGCCTCCCTGCCGCGTTCGCGCAGCCGCTCGGTCAGGGCGGCCGGCAGGGTGAAGGTCACCAGGTCGCCGTCTCGGGTGCGGACCGCGGGGCGCGGCCGGTCGGTGGGCGGTTCCAGCGGGGTGACGCCGTCCAAGGCGGCGCGCCAGTGGGCGAGTTCGGTCTCGGCCCGGTCGGCGCGGGCCCGCTGCCAGGCGGCGTGGTCGGCGTAGCGGACGGGCAGCGCGGGCAGTTCGGGGCGACGGTCCGCGAGGGCCGCCGCGTACAGCTCGCTCAGGTCCCGGCCGAGCACGCCCATGGACCAGCCGTCGGTGACGATGTGGTGCACGGCAAGCACGAGGACGTGGTCGTGGTCGTCGGCGGCCAGCCGGGCCAGGTGGGCGCGCAGCAGCGGTCCGGTGGTCAGATCGAAGGGGGTGGCGGCCGTCCGCTCCAGGAAGCCGTCCAGGGCCGTGGGGTCCGGGAGTTCGGTCACCGGCAGGTCGACGGGCCACGCCGGGTGGACGATCTGCCGTGCCTGCCCGTCGTGTTCGGCGAACGTGGTGCGCAGGGTCTCGTGCCGGGCGACCAGGCCGTCCAGGGCGGCGCCGAGGGCGCCGGTGTCGAGCGGGCCGCGCAGCCGCAGTGCGGACAGGGTGGTGTACTCGGTGCTGCCGGGCTCGAACCGGTCGAGGAACCACAGGCGTTGCTGCGCGTACGACAGGGGTGCCGGGGTGTCCGCGGGGAGGGCCGGGATGAGGTCGGCGGTGTGCACGGGTCCCGGTTCGCCGAGCGCGGTCGCGAGGGCGGACAGCGTGGGGTGGGTGAACAGCAGCCGGGGCGAGACGTCGGTGCCGAAGGCGGCGCGCAGCCGGGAGGTGACCCGCACGGCGAGGATGGAGTCGCCGCCGAGCGCGAAGAAGTCGTCGTCGGCGCCGACCTCGTCGGTGTCCAGGACGTCCGTCCAGGCGGCGGCGACCAGCCGTTCGGCGTGGGTGCGCAGGGGGGTCCGTTCGCGGTCCGCGGCGAAGCCGTCGGGGCCGGGCGCGGGCAGGGCGCGCCGGTCGAGCTTGCCGTTCACGGTGAGCGGCAGCGCGGCCATCGGCACATAGGCCGCGGGCACCATGTGCGCGGGCAGCGACCCCTCCAGATGGGCCCGCAGTTCGGCGGCGGGCGGGGGCGGCGCGGTGCGCTCGCCGGAGCCGGTGCCGACCACGTGGGCGACCAGGCGGCGGGTCCCGGTGGCGTCCTCGTACACACCGACGGCGGCGGCGCCGACGCCCGGGTGGGTGTGCAGGGCGGCCTCGATCTCGCCGGGTTCGATGCGGTAGCCGCGGATCTTCACCTGCTGGTCGGCGCGGCCCAGGTACTCCAGGGAGCCGTCGGCCCGGCGGCGGGCCCGGTCCCCGGTGCGGTACATGCGGGTGCCGGGCCGTCCGAACGGATCGGCGAGGAACCGGGTCGCGGTGAGACCGGGCCGGTTCAGGTAGCCGCGCGCCAGGCCCTCACCGGCGACGAACAGCTCACCGACGGCGCCGGGAGGCACGGGCCGCAGCAGTTCGTCGAGCACATGGACCCGCAGGTCCGGGATGCCGGTGCCGATGGGGCTCGCGGCACCGGTGCGGGCCGTGAAGCGGTCCAGCGGGGCGTAGGTGACATGCACGGTGGTCTCGGTGATGCCGTACATGTTCACCAGGCGCGGCGCGGTGTCCGGGTGGCGCAGATACCAGTCGGCGAGCCGGTCCACGTCCAGCGCCTCACCGCCGAAGATCACCGTACGCAGGGCCAACCTGGCGCTGACGTCAGGGAGTTCGGCGTCCGCCCGGACCAGCGGGTGGAACGCGGAGGGGGTCTGGTTGAGGACGGTGACCCGTTCGTCGGCGAGCAGCCGCAGGAAGTCCTCCGGGGAGCGCGCGGTGTCCTCGGGGACGATCACCAGCCGGCCGCCGTGCAGCAGCGGGCCCCACAGCTCCCACACCGAGAAGTCGAAGGCGTAGGAGTGGAACAGCGTCCACACGTCGTCGGCGCCGAAGCGGAACCAGTGCCGGGTGCGGCTGAACAGCCGGACCACGTTGGCGTGCGGGACGACCACGCCCTTGGGCAGGCCGGTGGAGCCGGAGGTGTAGATGGCGTAGGCGGGGCTCTCGGGCAGCGCGCGGCGGGCCGGTCCCGCGGCCGGGCGACGGGCCAGGTCGGCGCGGACGTCGGGGTCGTCCAGAAGCAGCAGGGGTACGGCCGGGTCGGCGTCGGCCCCGCTGGTGGTGACCAGGGCCACCGGGGCGGCGTCGGCGAGCAGGTGCCGTATCCGCTCGGCGGGCAGCCGGGGGTCGATGGGCAGATACGCGGCGCCGGTCTTCAGCACGGCGAGGACGGCCACGACGAGGTCGGTGGAGCGGGGCAGCGCCAGGGCCACGAACGTCTCGGGTCCGGCGCCGAGTTCGGCGAGCCGGTGGGCGAGCCGTCCGGAGCGGGCGTCGAGGGTGGCGTAGTCGAGCCGGTCGGCGCCGCAGCTGACGGCCTCGGCGCCGGGGGTGCGGGCGGCCTGGGCGGTGAAGAGGCCGTCCAGGGTGTCGGCGGGCCGGCCCTCCTCGGTGCCGTTCCACTCGACCGGGAGGCGCCGCCGTTCCTCGGCGGTGATCCACGCGAGATCGCGCACTGGCCGCTCCGGGTCGTCGGCCAGCTCGGTGAGCAGCAGGCACAGCCGGTCGGCGAGGTCCCGTACGGTCGCGGGTTCGAACAGCTGGGGGTCGTAGGCGAGGTCGAAGCCGAACCGGTCGCCCTGGTAAGCACGCAGTACGAGGGCGTAGTTGGTGGCGTCACGGGCGGAGACGTCCGCGAGGCGTATCCCGGTGCCGGTCGAACGGGCCTCGTCGAAGGGGTAGTTCTCGAAGGCCACCATGCTGTCGAACAGCGGGCTCCCGGACGGCACGTCGCTCAGCGCGGTCAGCTCGGCGAGGGACACCGCCGCGAACCGCCGTGCGTCGGCCTGTGCTTCCTGGAGTTCCCGCAGCCAGGCGGTGGCGGTACGGCGGCCGTCCACGCGGACCCGGGTGGGCAGGGTGTTGATGAACATGCCGACCATCGACTCGACGCCGGGCAGGTCGTCGGGACGCCCGGAGACGGTGGTGCCGAACAGCACGTCCGGCTCGGCGCCGTAGCGGGAGAGCAGCAGCGCCCAGGCGCCCTGTACCACGGTACCGAGGGTGAGCCCGGCCGCGCGGGCGGTGCGGGCCAGCCGCGCGGAGACCTCGTCGGACAGGGCGGCCGTGTGCAGGCCGGCGGAGCGGGTCTCGTGCCCCGGGCGCCGGGCCCGGTCGGCGGGCAGCGGGGTGGGCGTGGCGAACCCGGCGAGGACGTCCTGCCAGTGCGCACGGCCCGCCGCGCCGTCCTGCCCGGCCAGCCAGCGCACATAGTCGCCGAACGGCCGGCGGGCCGGGGGCCGGGGCGTGCCGCCGGTGGTCAGCGCCGTGTACTCGGCGAACACCTCGGTGAGGACCTGGGCCAGGCTCCAGCCGTCCAGGATGAGGTGGTGGGAGGTCCACAGCAGATGCAGCCGGTCCCCGGGCAGCCGGACGAGGGTGAGCCGCATCAGCGGGGCGGCGGTGAGGTCCAGTCCGCGCGCGAGGTCGTCGGCGCGCAGCAGGTCCCAGCGCGTGTCCCGCTCCGCCGGGTCCAGTTCCCGCCAGTCCATGTGCTCGACGGGCACGGTGACCTGGCGGTGCACGACCTGGAGCGGGACCGGCACGCCCTCCCACACCACGGAGGTGCGCAGGGCGGGGGTGCGGTCGGTGACGTGCTGCCAGGCCAGGGCGAGCGCACCGGGGTCGGTGACGCCCTCCAGGAGCAGCGCGGCCTGGTCGATGTACACGTCGTCGGGTCCGCCGACCAGCCGGTGGAAGAGCATGCCTTCCTGGAGCGGGGTGAGCGGCAGCAGGTCCTCGATGTCCCGGCCGTCGCCGGCGATGCGGTCCACCGCGGCCTGGTCGAGGCGGGCCAGCGGGAAGTCGGAGGGGGTACGGCCGCCCGCGCCGGGTCGCGCGCAGTGCTCGGTGATCGCGCCGAGCGCCCGCACCATGCCGTCGGCCAACCGCCGTACGGTGTCGGCCCGGTGCACCTGGTCGCTGTAGTGCCAGGTGATCTCCAGCTCGCCGTCGGCGACCAGGGCGGACACATCGAGGAGGTGATCGAGCGGCTCGGCGGGGTCGGTGTCCCGGCCGGGTACGTCGGCGACGGGTGCGAAGTCGCCGCCGCCGGGCGCCTCCCACTGACCGTGGTAGGTGAAGCACACCTGGGGCAGCGGGAGTTCGCCGAGGGCACGGGCCTGCGGGCTTGGCGAGCCGAGGTGGGCCAGCGCCTGGTAGCTCAGGCCGCGCCGGGGTACCGCCCGCAGCCGCTCCTTGACGGCCTTGAGGGTGCTCCCCCAGTCGCCCGGTGCGGCCGGGGTGAGGGTGACCGGGTACTGGGTGGTGAACCAGCCCACCGTGCGGGACAGGTCGGTGCCCTCGGCCAGGTCCTCCTCCCGGCCGTGACCCTCCAGCGCGACGGTCACCCGGTCGGTGCCCGTCCAGTCGGCGAGCACCCGGCCGAGCGCGCTCAGCAGTACGTCGTTGACCTGGGTGCGGTACACCGTCGGCACGCGCCGCAGCAGCGCCTCGGTGGTGGCGCGGTCCACCCGGGTGCGGACGGTGCGCACGGATCCGGCGAGCGGGGTGCCGGGCAGGTCGACGGGGAGCGGGGTGCGGGGCTGAGCCGCCTCCCGCGTCCAGTAGGGCAGGTCGTCGTCCAGGTCGCCGGCCCGTACCAGGTCGGTCAGTTCGCGCGCCCAGTCGGCGAACGCGGTGTGCTCGGGCTCGGGCCGGGGCCGCTCCCCCGCCGCCGCCTGCCGGTAGGCCTCCGCCAGGCCGGTGAGCAGCACCCGCCAGGAGACGCTGTCGACCGCCAGATGGTGGGCGGTGAGGAAGAGTCGCGGGCGCAGGCCGCCGGGGAGCAGGGCCGCGCGCAGCAGTGTCCCGGTGGCCGGGTCGAGGGCCGCGCGGGCCGCCTCGGCGGCCTCGGCGGGCGGGGTCCCGGGGGCGTGACGGGTCAGCGGCGGGCCGTCCGGTGCGGCGCCGGGGTGCTGGAGCCAGGTGTCACCGGAGCGGACGAAGCGGGTGCGCAGGGCGGGGTGCCTGGCCACCAGGGCGGTCAGCGCCTGTTCCAGTGCCGGTTCGTCGAGGTCGTGCGGCAGGTCGAGCAGCATCGACATGCTGAAGTGCCGCAGCGGGCCGTGCGTGGCGAAGAACCACTCCTGGACCGGGGTGAGCGGGGCCGGACCCTCCCGCTTCGGACGGCGGGGCGCCGGCACGGCGGCCGTGCGCAGGCTCGCGGCGGCGGCCAGGTCGGCGACCGTCTGATGCCGGAAGACGTCCTGCGAGCCGATCCGCAGCCCGGCGGCGCGGGCCCGGGAGACGGCCTGGATGCTCAGGATGGAGTCGCCGCCCAGCTCGAAGAAGTTGTCCGTGACGCCGACCCGGGCCACCCCGAGCACCTCGGCCCAGACGGCCGCCAGGGTCTCCTCCCCGGGGGTGCGGGGAGCGACGAACTCACGTTCTGTGTCCGGGGTTTCCGGGGCGGGCAGGGCGCGGCGGTCCAGCTTCCCGCTGGTGGTCAGCGGCAGCGCGTCCAGGGCGGTGAAGGAGGACGGCACCCAGGCGTCGGGCAGCACCCGGCGCAGGGCCGGCCGCAGCTCGGCGGGGACGGGCCGGGGAGCGCCGGACGCGGGCACGACGTAGGCCGCGAGACGGGTGTGGCCGTGCGCGTCGGGTACGGCGACGACCGCGGCGGCGGTGATGCCGTCCAGCGCGAGCAGCGCGGCCTCGATCTCGCCGGGCTCGATGCGGTGGCCGCGCACCTTGACCTGGTCGTCGGCGCGTCCGAGGTAGTCGAGGCGGCCGTCGGCGGTCCAGCGGGCCAGGTCGCCGGTGCGGTACATGCGGGTCCCGGCGGGCCCGTAGGGGTCGGGCAGGAACCGGGTGGCGGTCAGGCCGGGGCGGCCGGTGTAGCCGCGGGCCAGCTGGCCGCCCGCGAGGTACAGCTCGCCGCCGACCCCGGGAGGCACCGGCTGGAGCCGGTCGTCCAGGACATAGGCGCGCACGCCGAGCAGCGGTCGGCCCACCAGCGGGCGGTCCCCGCCGTCGATACGGCAGGACAGCGCGTCCACGGTGCACTCGGTGGGGCCGTAGAAGTTGTGCGCGGTCACGTCCGGATGGGCGGCCAGCTCCCGCCAGAGCGCGGGTCCGACCGCCTCACCGCCGAGCATGAGGACCCGGGGGTGGTGCCGGGGGTCGGTGAGCAGCCCGGCGGGCAGCAGCTGGCGCAGATAGGAGGGGGTGAGGTCGAGGAAGTCGACGCGGTGCTCGACGACGTACTCGACCAGGGCGGCCGGGTCCATCCGGGTCACCTCGTCGACCAGGTGCAGCGGGTGGCCGTCGGCCATCAGCAGCACGCCCTCCAGGGAGGTGTCGAAGGAGAACGAGGCGGTGAGCGCGATGCGCAGCGGGCCGCCGCCCGCCTCGGCGACGAAGCCCGCCCGGTGCGCGGCGAGCAGGTGTGCCGCCGAACGGTGCGACACTGCGACGCCCTTGGGGCGGCCGGTGGAGCCGGAGGTGTGGATGACGTAGGCGGTGTGCTCCGCGTCCAGCGGGGCGCGCCGGTCGGCGTCGGTCGGGTCGGTGTCCGGGGCGGTCGCGGGTACGGCGCGCAGGGCGTCCTCGTCCAGCACCAGGGCCGGGCGGGCGTCGTCCAGCAGGTACCGGACGCGCTCTTCGGGCAGGGCGGTGTCGAGCGGGAGGTAGCCGGCGCCGGACTTCCAGACGGCGAGGATCGCGGTGATCATGTCGGCGGTGCGCGGCAGCCGCAGCGCGACCAGCCGTTCCGGGCCCGCGCCGCACGCGATGAGGTGGTGGGCGAGCCGGTTGGCGCGGGCGTTGAGGGTGCCGTAGTCGAGCCGTTCGCCGCCCGCGACGAGGGCGAGGGCGTCCGGGGTGCGGGCGGCACGGCGCTCGAACAGCTCCGTGTGGAGGGCGTCGGGCGCGGGGTGGTGGGTGCCGGGGTTCCCGAAGGCGAGGACCTGGCGTGTCTCCGCCTCGGACAGGAGTGGCAGGGTGCCCAGCGGGCGGTCCGGGGCGTCGGCGGCGCCCTCCAGCAGGCGCAGCAGCTGTCCCGCGAGCCGTTCGGCCGTGGCCGCGTCGAACAGGTCGGTGCGGTACTCCAGCAGCCCGGTCAGGCGCTCGCCGTCCGGTACGAACTCCACGCTCAGGTCGAAGGTGGCCGCCCGCCGGGGCACCTCGACCTGGCTGGTGGCGAGGCCGTGCGGGGCGGTCGCGGCGGGCGGGTCGGGGTGCAGCAGGACGAGGACGTCGAACAGCGGGTTGCGGCCGGCCTCGCGGGGTGCGCCGACCGCCTCCACGACCCGTTCGAACGGCGTGTCGCCGTGCGCGAAGGCGTCGTTGACGGTGTCGGCGGTCCGCGCCAGCAGCTCGCGGAAGGAGCCGGACCGGTCCACCGCGGTACGCAGCACGACGGTGTTCACGAAGAAGCCGACGGTGCGTTCCAGCTCGGTGCGGGAGCGGCCGGGGGTCAGGGAGCCGACGGTGATGTCGTCCTGTCCCGACCAGCGGGCCAGCAGGGCCTGGGTCGCCGCGACCAGGGCGGTGTGCAGGGTGCTGTGCTGCTCCCGCGCGAGGGTGCGCAGCCGGGTGGTGAGGGCCGCGGGGACGGTGAAGCCGTGGACGGCCCCGGCGCCCGCTTCCTCGCCGCGGCGCGGCCGGTCCAGGGGCAGCTCCGGTGCCACCGCGCCGGTCAACCGCTCCTTCCAGTGCGCGAGTTGGCGGTCGAGCCGGGTGCCGGAGAGCTGTTCACGTTGCCACACCGCGAAGTCCGGGTACTGCGTGGCCACCGGCGGCAGTTGTGGCGCGGCGCCTCGGGCGAGGGCGTCGTAGGCGGTGCACAGCTCGTCCAGGACGACGCCCATGGACCAGCCGTCGGTGACGATGTGATGGGCCGTCAGCAGCAGGACGTGCGAGACGGCGGACTCGCGCAGCAGCAGGGCGCGCAGCAGCGGGCCGTGCCGCAGGTCGAAGGGGCGGCCGTACTCCGCTCTCAGGTCCGCGTCCAGGTCGGTGGTGTCGCGGACCGGCAGCGGCACCGGGCCCGCCGGGTCGACGCGCTGCGCCGGGCGGCCGTCGGTCTCCTCGAAGGTGGTGCGCAGGGCCTCGTGCCGGGCCACGACGGCGGCCAGGGCACCACTCAGCGCCTCTTGGTCCAGCGGGCCGGTGAAGCGGACCGCGACCGCGCTGTTGTAGCGGGGGTCGCCGGGCCGTAGCCGGTCCAGGAACCACAGGCGCTGCTGGGCGAAGGACAGCGGCAGCGGGCGGTCCCGGTCGGCGCGCGGGATGCCCTGCCGGGCGGCCGGGGCGGTGCCGCCGGCCCGTCCGGCGAGCCGGCGGCGCAGCGCCTCGCGCATCTGCTCGGGCAGTGCCTCGGCGCGGTCCCGCCGGGAGGGGCGGGCGGGGCCGGAGGGGTTCGAAGGGGTCGAAGACGTCATGGTCGTCGGTTCCTCACCGTTCGTGGTCGTTGCCGCCGAGCGCGGCGTCTTCGTCGTCGGGGCCGGTGCCGTGGTCGTCGTCGGCGTCGCCGTACGCGGCGTCCTCGAATTCGCTCAGGATCTGCTCCTCCACCAGGAGCGCCAGGGCGGCGACGGTGCGGGAGACCAGGACATCGCGGGGGGTCAGCGTGATGGCGAACGCGTCGTTGGCGCGGGAGGCGATGAGCAGGGCGCGCATGGAGTCGCCGCCGAGCAGGAAGTAGTCGTCCTCGGCGCCGACGGACGTCCCCAGGGTCTCCTCCCAGATGTCCGCCAGTGCCTCCTCGGTGGGGGTGCGCGGTGCCACGTACTCGGGCCGGTCCCGCTCCTCGGCCGGTGCCGGTGCGGGCAGGGCCGCCCGGTCGGTCTTGCCGTTCTCGGTGAGCGGGAAGCGGTCGAGCGCGACGAACGCCGACGGGACCATGTGGCCCGGCAGGAACCGGGCGGCCAGGGACCGCAGTTCGGCCGGGGCGGGGGGTTCCGCGCCGGGGGCGGTGAGCAGGTGCGCGACCAGGCGCGGCAGTCCGGGTTCGTCCTCGCGTACGGTCACCACCGCGTCCAGCACGTCCGGATGGCGTACGAGGGTCGCCTCGACCTCGCCCGCCTCGATGCGGTGGCCGCGCAGCTTGAGCTGGTGGTCGGTGCGCCCCAGGTAGTGCAGTTCGCCCCCGCTGTCGCGGCGCACCAGGTCGCCGGTGCGGTACATGCGGGTGCCGGGCGGCCCGAACGGGTCGGCGCGGAACCGGGCGGCGGTCAGTCCCGGGCGGCCGAGGTAGCCGCGGGCCAACACCGGTCCGGACAGCCAGAGTTCACCGGGGACACCGGCGGGGACCGGCCGCAGCCGGGCGTCCAGGACGTAGGCGCCGGTGGCGGGCAGCGGGCGGCCGATGGGCGGTGCGCCGCCGTCCGCCGTCAGCGGCGCCGACCAGGTGGCGACGACGGTGGCCTCGGTGGGGCCGTAGGAGTTGACCATGCGGTGGTGCGGCGCCCAGCGGGCCACGAGGTCGGCCCCGCACGCCTCGGCGCCGACGATCAGCGTCTTCAGGTCCGGCAGGGTGCCGGGGGTGCCGGCGGGCAGGGTGGCGAGCGCGGCCGGGGGCAGCAGGGTGTGGGTGATGCGCTCGGCCCGCAGGAGATCGGCCAGTTCGGCGCCGAGCAGCGGTCCCGGCCGGGGGACGACGAGGCGGGCGCCGTGCGGCAGGGCCATGCACAGCTCCAGCACGGAGGCGTCGAAGCTGGGCGTGGCGAAGGCCAGCACCCGGTCGCCCTCGGCCACTTGGTAGTGGGCGGCCTCGGCGGCGGAGAACGCGGCGAGCCCGCGGTGGGTGACGACGACGCCCTTCGGGGTGCCGGTGGAGCCGGAGGTGTAGATGACGTAGGCCGGGTCGTCCAGGTCCAGCGGGCGCCTGCGGTCGGCGTCGCCGGGCCGGTGTCCGGGAACCTCGTCCGGCGGTGCGGCGAGCAGCCCTGCGATCTCCTTGGCGTCGAGGGTCAGGGCGGGGGCCGCGTCGCGCAGCATCAGCGCGATCCGCTCCTCCGGGTAGGCGGGGTCCACGGGCAGGAACGCGGCGCCCGCCTTGGTCACCGCCAGCTGGGCCAGGACCATGTCCACGGAGCGGGGCAGCAGCAGCGCGACGATGTCGCCGGGTCCGGCACCCCGGGCGATGAGCCGGTGGGCCAGCCTGTTGGCCCGCGCCTCCACCTCGGCGAAGGTGAGCAGGGAGCCGGGCGCGGTGAGCGCGGGTGCGTCCGGCCGGCGGTCGACGGCGGCCTCCACGAGGGCGGGCAGGGCAACGGCGGCCACCTCGCCCGAGGCCGGGCGGGAGGGCCCGCGCAGCAGCCGCTCACGCTGTGCGGGCGGCAGCACGTCGAGGTCGTCGAGGCGGGCCGTGCCGTCCGTACCGGCCAGGGTGTGCAGGGTGTGCAGCAGCTGGGCGGCGAGGGAGTCGGCGGTGTCGGCGTCGAAGCACCTCGGGTCGTAGCCGAGTTCGACGGCGAGCCGGTCGCCGGGCGAGACCACCACGGTGAGCGGGTAGTTGGTGGCCTCCCGGGCGTCCAGGTCGCGCAGGGCGAGCCCGTGGGCGCCCGCGGTCGCGTCGCCGACCGGGTAGTTCTCGAACACGACCAGGCTGTCGAACAGGCCGGTGCCGGAGGGCAGTTCGGTGAGGGCGCGCAGCGCGTTGAGGGGCAGGTGGTCGTGGCGCCGGTCCTCCGCCCGCGCCTCCTGCACCGCGCGCAGCCAGCCGGCCGCGGGCGCGCCGCCGTCGACGGCGATCCGGGCGGGCAGCGTGGTGATGAACAGTCCGGTGATGGTGTCGGCGCCGGGCAGGTCGGCGGGCCGTCCGGAGACGGTGGTGCCGAAGCACACCTCCGGCTCGCCGCTCCACCGGGCCAGCAGCAGCGCCCAGGCGCCCTGCACCAGGGTGTTCAGGGTGAGCCGGTGCCTGCGGGCGAACTCCTGGAGCGTGCGGGTCTCCTCGGTGCCGAGCCGCTGCGACAGCCAGGTTCCCGAGCGTGCCGTGGTGCCGGGGGCGGGCCTGCGGTCGTACGGCAGCGGGGTCGGTGTGCGCAGTCCGGCAAGGACGCCGCGCCAGTGGTCCTCGGCGGGGCCGGTGCCCCGGGCGGCCAGCCAGGCGGCGTAGTCCGCGAACGGGCGGCGCTCGGGCAGCCGGGGCCGCTCGCCCCGGGTCAGGGCCTCATGGGCGGCGAGGACGTCGGCCAGGACGTGGAAGACGCTCCAGCCGTCCAGCAGGACGTGGTGGAAGGTCCAGACGACCCGTACCGCGTCCGGTCCGAGCCGGACCAGGGCGAGCCGCAGCAGCGGGGCACGCTCCAGGTCGAGGCCCCGGGCCCGTTCCTCGGCGAGCAGCCGCTCCAGCTCCGCCTCCCGCCGGTCCGCGGGCAGCGTGCTCCAGTCGTGTTCGGTGACGGGCAGCACCACGTCCCGGTGGACGATCTGGAGCGGTACGGGCACGCCGTGCAGGGCGACGGAGGTGCGCAGCACGGGGGTGCGGTCGACGACGTGCCGCCAGGCGGCCGCCAGCGTGCCCGGGTCGCGGGCGCCGTCCGCCACGAAGGTGATCTGCTCGACGTACAGGCCGTGTTCGGCCTCGTCCAGGCCGTGCATCACCATGCCGGTCTGGGTGGGTGTGAGCGGGTACACGTCCCCGACGTCCGTCCCGGTGCCGACGAGCCGGTCGAGAGCGGTCTGGTCCAGTGGCGCGAGCGGGAAGTCGGACGGGGTGCGGCCGCCGGCGCCGGGTTCGGCACAGTGCCGGACGATCGCGCGGAGTTCGTCGGCCAGTTCGGCCGCCAGCCGGGCGACGGTCTCCGGCCGGTGCGCCTCGCGGGAGTACGACCAGGTGAACTCCAGCCGGTCGCCGGTGACCCGGCCGAGGACGTCCAGCAGATAGGGGCGGTCCGCGGCGCGGTCCATGCCGCCGGTGAGCCCGTCGCCGTGGGGTGCGCCCAGCAGGCCGCCGGGTGCGGGGGTCCGGTCCTGCCGGCCGAGGTAGTTGAAGCAGACCTGCGGCAGTCCGGGCAGTGCGGCGCCCGCCGTGGGGTGCAGATGGCGCAGCGCGCCGTAGCCGAGGCCGCCGTTCGGGACGGCCCGCAGGTTCTCCTTGACGGACTTCAGCACGGTGCCGGTGTCCGCGTCCCGTGGGACGTCCAGGGCGACCGGGTACACGGTGGTGAACCAGCCGGTGGTGCGGGCGAGGTCCGTGTCGGCGAGGAGTTCCTCGCGGCCGTGGCCCTCCAGGGTGACCGCCACCCGGTCCCGGCCCGTCCAGCGGGCCAGGACCCGGCCCAGTGCGGTGAGCAGGACGTCGTTGACGCGGGTGCGGTACACGTCCGGCACGTCCTGGAGCAGGCGGCGGGTCTCCTCGGCGTCGAGTCCGGCGGTCAGGCTCTCCTCGTCGGCGACGGTGTTGGCGCCGCCGGTGTGGTCGGCCGGCAGGGCGGTCCCGGTGTCGACGCCCCGCCAGTGGGCGAGTTCGGCGTCGAAGCCGCCCGCCTCGGTGTGCTCGGCGAGCCGCCTGGCCCAGGTCTGGAACGAGGTGCTCTTGGCGCCGAGTTCGGGCCGTGCCCCGTCCCGCAGGGCGCGGTAGGCGCTCTCCAGGTCCTCCAGGATCAGCCGCCAGGACACGGCGTCCACGACGAGGTGGTGGGCGGCGAGCAGCAGCACCGGCCGTCCGGCGCCGCCCGCGCGGCACAGCGCCGCGCGCAGCAGCGGCCCGTGGGCCAGGTCGAACCCGGCACCGAGGGCGGCGGCCACCTCGCGCGGCTCCGCGTCCCGGTGCACCTCCAGGTGCGGTGCGGTGTCGCCGGGCGCGGTGCCGTACTGCCGCCACCGGCCGTCCCCGGCCGTCTCGAAGCGGTGCCGCAGCGCGTCGTGGTGCTCCAGTACGGCGGCCAGGGCGGCCCGCAGCGCCGACTCGTCGGGGTCCTCGGCCAGTTCGAAGGAGACCGTCTGGCTGAAGTGCGCGGGATCGCCGGTGAGCGTGTCGAGCAGCCAGTGCTGTACAGGGGTGAGCGGGCTCTCGCCGGTCACCGGGCCCTGTTCGGCTCCGGCGGACGCGGCGCGGTCGGGCAACTTCTCGGCCGCGGCGGCGAGTTCGGCGAGGGTCTGGTGGGTGAACAGGTGCCGGGGGTTCAGGGCGAGACCGGCCCGGCGGGCCGCCGAGACGATCTGGATGCCCAGGATGGAGTCGCCGCCGAGCATGAAGTAGTTGTCGTCCGCGCCCACTTCGGGCACGCCCAGCACCTCGGACCAGATGGCCGCGAGGGTGTGCTCCGCCTCGGTGTGCGGCGGCCGGCCCGCTCCCGTGCCGGCGGCCGGTGCGGCCTGCTCGGGGGCGGGCAGGGCGCGCCGGTCGAGCTTGCCGGTGGCGCCGAGCGGCAGCCGCTCCAGCGGCAGGACGAGGGCGGGGACCAGGTGGTCGGGGAGGCTGCCCGCGAGGAAGGCGCGCAGTTCGGCGGGGTCCGGCAGAGCGGCCGCGCGGGGCACCGCGTAGCCGATGAGCCGGCGGTGCCCGTCCTGCTCCACCACCCGGGCCGCCGCTCCCGCCACGGCCGGGTGGCGGGCCAACGCGGCCTCCACCTCGCCGAGTTCGATGCGGAAGCCGCGCACCTTCACCTGGTCGTCGCCGCGCCCGAGGTAGACCAGCTGACCGTCGGCCGTCCAGCGGACCCGGTCGCCGGTGCGGTACATGCGGCTGCCGACGGGCCCGAACGGGTCGGGCAGGAAGCGGGCCGCGGTCAGGCCGGGGCGGCGCAGATAGCCGCGGGCCACGCCGGTTCCGGCGAGGAAGAGCTCGCCGGGCGCGCCGACGGGCACCGGGCGCATCCGCTCGTCCAGCACATAGGCGCGGGCGCCGCCGAGCGGCCGGCCGATCGGCGGGTCGCGGTCGGGGTCGGCCGGGTCACAGGTGAAGGCGGTGGCGTAGACGGTGGCCTCGGTGGGCCCGTAGATGTTGCGCACCTCGCTGCCGGGGACGGCGTCGCGGACCCGGCGCACGGTCCGTGCGGGCAGCCCCTCCCCCGCGAGGACCACGGTGTCGGCGGTGACCCGTACGGCGTCCTCGGCGAGCAGCCGGTCCAGGGCGGAGGGCACCGCGCTGAGCAGTCCGGCCCGCCAGGGCCCGGGGCGTTCGGCGAGGGCCAGCAGGTCGCGGACGATCTCGACGCAGCCGCCGGAGAGCAGCGGGGAGAAGATCTCGAAGACCGACACGTCGAAGTTGAGCGAGGTGGAAGCGATCACATGGGCCAGGCCCCGGCCGGTGAACTCGGCCGCCGCCCAGTCGGTCAGGGCGAGGACGGAGGCATGGCTGACGACGACGCCCTTGGGGCGGCCGGTCGAGCCGGAGGTGTGGATCACATAGGCGGGGTGGCCGGGCAGCAGTGCGGTACGGCGTTCGGCGTCGCCGATCGGGGTGGCCGGCAGCCGGGGGTCCGGTTCCTCGTCGAGCAGGATGCGGGTGCACGGCCCCTCGGGCAGCCGTCCGGCGGTCGCGGCGGCCGTGATCACGGCATCGGGCCGTACGTCCTCGAAGAGGAACGCGACGCGCTCGGCCGGGTACTGGGGGTCGACCGGCAGGTATCCTGCGCCGCTCTTGAGCACCGCGAGGAGCGCCACGATCAGGTCGGCGGTGCGAGGCAGGCACAGGGCGACGAAACGCTCGGGTCCGGCGCCCGCGGCGATCAGCCGCCGGGCCAACCGGTTGGCGCGGGCGTCGAGTTCGGCGTAGGTGAGGCACTGGTCGGCGTGACGGACGGCGACGGCGTCCGGGGTGCGCTCGGCCTGCCGTCGGAACGCCTCCGGCAGGGTGCCGTGCGGCGGTTCGGCCACGGGTCCGCTCAGGCGGTCCACCAGCGCCCGCGCGTCGGCCGCGCCGAGCAGGGGCAGTTCGGCGAGGGTGCGGCCGGGGTCGTCGGCCATGCCGGTCAGCAGGGTGCGCAGGCTCTCGCCGAGCGCTCGTACCGTCGTGGCGTCGAAGGCGTCCGGGTCGTAGTCCAGGTTCACGGCCAGGGTGTCGCCGGGCGCGACGACGACGCTGAGCGCGTAGTTGGTCGGTTCCAGGTCCCGTTCCTGCTCCATGGACAGGCCGTACCGGGCCAGCGCGTGCTCGTCGAACGGGTAGTTCTCGAAGACCACGATGGAGTCGAACAGGCTGGTGCCGCCGGGCACTTCGCTCCAGGACTGCAACTGGGCGAGCGAGACGAAGTCATGGCGGCGGGCCTCGGACTGGGCGGCCTGGAGTTCGCGCAGCCAGTCCAGCAGCGGGCGCTCCCCGTCGACGCGGGCCCGGGTGGGCAGGGTGTTGATGAACAGGCCCACCATCGAGGTGACGCCGGGCAGTTCGGCGGGCCGCCCGGAGACGGTGGTGCCGAACACCACGTCGGTGCCGCCGCCGTAGCGGGACAGCAGCAGTGCCCAGGCGCCCTGGATGATGGTGTTCAGGGTGAGTCCGGAGCGCTGGGCGGTCTCGCGCAGCCGTGCCGAGACGTCCGGGGCGAGGGTCGTCCGCACGGTGCCGCAGGAGGAGGCGCGGTGGGCCTCGGCGGGACGCCGGTCCCGGGGCAGTTCGGTGGGGGCCTGGAAGCCGGATAGGGCGGCCCGCCAGTGCCGTTCGACGCGGTCGGTGTCCTGTCCGGCGAGCCAGCGCAAGTACTCGGCGAACGGCCTGCGTTCGGTCGGTCGCGGGCGGCGCCCGGAGGTGAGCGCGGCGTATCGCTCGCAGACCTCGTCGAAGACCTGGGCGGCGCTCCAGCCGTCGAGCAGGACGTGGTGGAACGTCCACACCAGGCGGACCCGGTCGGGCGCGAGCCGGATCAGGGTCAGCCGCATCAGCGGCGCGCTGCCCAGGTCGATGCCCTGTTCCCGGTCCGCGGCGAGCAGTCGTTCCAGGTCGTCCGCGCAGTCGTCGGCGGCCCGGCCGGACCAGTCGTGGTGGGTGACGGGTACGACGGCGCGGTGCCGGACGACCTGGAGCGGCTGCGGGGTCTCCTGCCACACCAGGTGGGTGCGCAGCACCGGGTTGGCGTCCGCGGTGTGCTGCCACGCCCCGGCGAGCGCGTGCGGGTCGGTGACCCCGTTCAGCACCAGCTGCACCTGGTTGACATAGGTGCGGCCGGCCGGGTCGAGCAGGCTGTGGAAGAGCATCCCGGCCTGCATCGGGGTGAGCGGGTAGATGTCCGCGACGTCCCGGCCGGTGCCGGCGACGCGGTCGACGGCGCTCTGGTCCAGGCGGGCCAGCGGGAAGTCCGAGGGGGTGCGGCCGCCCGCCTCGGGGCGGGCGCAGTGCGCGACGATGTCGCCCAGTGCCCGCAGCACGCCCTCGGCGAGCGCGGTGACGGTGTCCTCGTGGTGCCGTCCGGCGCTGTAGTACCAGGTGATCTCCAGCCGGTCGTCCTCGACCCTGGCCACCACGTCCAGCAGGTGCGGGCGTTCGGTGCCGGGGGCCTCGGCGCCGCCCAGGCCGCCGGGCACCGCCCCGACGAGGGTGCCGCCGGCCCCGGACCAGTCGAAGCGGCCCAGGTAGTTGAAGCTGATGGCGGGTTCGGGCGCGCCGGTGAGCCGGGCGTCGCGGACGAGGTGGCGCAGCACGCCGTAGCCGAGACCCCGGTCGGGTACGGCCCGCAGCTGCTCCTTGACGGTCTTCAGGGCGGTGCCCCAGTCGCCGCCCGGGACGGTGAGGGCGACCGGATAGAGCGAGGTGAACCAGCCGACGGTGCGGGACAGGTCGATGTCCTCGAACAGCTGGTCCTCGCGGCCGTGGCCCTCCAGGCCGACGGCGACGGTGTCGTGCCCGGTCCAGTCGGTGAGGACCCGGCCCAGCGCGGTGAGCAGGACGTCGTCGACGCGGGTGCGGTAGGCACCGGGGACGCGGCGCAGCAGGGCGTCGGTGCGGTCGCGGTCCAGCCGGACGGTGACCTCGCGGACGTCGGCCATGGTGTTGCCGCCGGTGCCGTCCACGGGCAGCGGGTCGGCGCAGTGCCGGGCGGCCCGCTCCCAGTGGTCGAGCCGGGCGGCGAAGGTGCCGGCGTGCTCGCGCAGCCTGCGGACCCATGCGTGCGCGGAGGTGGTGCGGGCGGGCAGTCGTACGGGCTCCGCGGTCAGGGCCTGCCGGTAGGCGGTCTCCAGGTCCTCCAGCAGGATGCGCCAGGAGACGCCGTCGACCACCAGATGGTGGGCGACCAGCAGCAGCCGGGCGGGCCGGATGCCGTCCGCGGTGAACAGGCGGGCGGTGAACAGCGGTCCCGTCGCCAGCCGGAGTCCCGCGTGGGCCGCCGCCGTGACGAACTCCTCGGCCCGCGGGTCGTGGACCTGGAGCAGGTCGGGCGCCGGGGCGTCGGCGGCGGGGACGTCCTGCCGCCAGGTGCCGTCGGCGTCGGCGGTGAACCGGGCGCGCAGGGCGTCGTGCCGGGTCCACAGGGCGGTGAGGGCGTGGCGCAGCGCGTCCTCGTCCACCGGTCCGGCCGCCTCGATGAGGACGGACTGGTCGAAGAAGTCGGCGTGCTCCGGCCGCGGGTCGAGGAACCAGTGCTGGATCGGGGTGAGGTCCGCGGCCCCGCTGACCGGTGCGGTGCCGGTGACGGCGGGCGCGGTGGAGCCGTCCGCGGCGGCCAGTTCGGCCACCGTGGGGTGCCGGAAGAGGTCGCGCGGGGTGAGCGTGAGCCCGGCGGCCCGGGCGCGGGAGACGACCTGGATGCTGAGGATCGAGTCGCCGCCCAGCATGAAGAAGTTGTCGTCGACGCCGACCCGTTCGACCCCCAGCAGCTCCGCCCAGATCCCGGCGAGCAGCCGTTCGGTTTCGGTGCTCGGGGCGCGGTGGGCCGACTCGGCTCCGGCCCCCCAGTCGGGTGCGGGCAGCCTGCGCCGGTCGACCTTGCCGTTGACCGTCAGCGGCAGCTCGGACACGGTGACGAACGCGGCGGGCAGCATGTAGTCGGGCAGACCGTCCGCGAGGTGCGCGCGCAGCTCGGCTGCGGCCGGGACCTCGGCGCCCGGGGCCGGGACGAGGTGGGCGGCCAGGCGTTTGCGTCCGGCGTCCTGGTAGAGGGAGACGACGGCCTCGGCGACGGCGGGGTGGGCGGTGAGCCGGGCCTCGATCTCGGCGGGTTCGACGCGGAAGCCGCGGATCTTGATCTGGTCGTCCGCGCGGCCGACGAAGTGCAGCTCGCCTTCGGCGCTCCAGCGCACGATGTCCCCGGTGCGGTACATCCGTTCCCCGGGCGGCCCGAACGGGTCGGCGAGGTAGCGGGCGGCGGTCGCGCCGGGCCGGCCCGCGTAGCCCCGGGCCAGTCCGGCGCCCGCGAGGTACAGCTCACCGGGGATGCCGGGCGGCTGCGGCTGGAGGGCGGCGTCCAGGACGTACACACGGGTGTCGTCCAGCGGGCGGCCGATGGGGAGCACGGCGGGCAGCGGGTCACCGGCGCGGAAAGCGCGGCGGGTGGCGAAAGTGGTCGTCTCGGTGGGGCCGTAGCCGTCCATGACGGTCAGGCCGGGGCAGGCGTCCAGCACCCGGCGCACCACCGCGCCCGGCACCGCCTCGCCGCCCGTCCACACCTCGCGCGCGCCGCGCAGGCAGCCGGGGTCCTCCTGGGCGAGGAGCCGGAACAGTCCCGCGGTCAGCCACAGGCAGCTGACCCGCTGTTCCGTGACGGCCCTGCGGACCTGGGCGGCGTCCAGGTCGACGGGCGGGGCGAGCACGGCGGTGCCGCCGCGCAGCAGCGGCACCCACACCTCGTAGGTGGCGGCGTCGAAGGCGTGCGGCGAGTGCACGAGGACCCGGTCGTGCCCGGCGAAAGCGCGGTCCAGGGCGAGCGCGGCGACATCCCGCTGGCGCACCGCGACGCCCTTGGGGGTGCCGGTGGAGCCCGAGGTGAACATCAGGTACTGCGCGTTGTCGGGGTGGACGGGCGGCAGGGAGCGGGTGGGTACGGGGGTGTCCACGCCGGGCGTGTCGTCGGCGCGCAGCACGCCGTCGCCCGGCAGCACCTCCTGGGCCGTCTGTGCCCAGGCGGCGTCGGTGAGCAGCAGATCGGCGCCGGCCTCGGCCAGCATCCGGCGCAGCCGTTCGGCGGGCGCCCTGCCGTCCAGCGGCACGTACACCCCGCCGGTGCGCACGAGGGCAAGCTGGGCGACGACCAGGGCCGTGGAGCGGTCCATCAGCACGCCGACCGGGCGTTCCGGCCGTACCCCGAGGCCGGTGAGCCGGGCCGCCAACCGGGCGGCACGGGCGTCGAGTTCGGCGTAGGTGAGGTGTTCGTCGCCGGCTTCCAGGGCCATGGCGTCGGGGGTGCGGCGCACCTGCGCGACGAAGAGGCCGGCGACGGTGGCGGGAGGCCGGCCGGTGGCGGTGTCGTTCCAGGCGCGCAGCACCTGCTCGCGGCGGTCCGGGGCGAGCAGCGGGAGCCGGGCGGGTGGGCGCCGGGTGCCGTCGGGCATCCCCGTGAGCAGCACGGTGAGGTATTCGGCCAGCCGCTCGGCGGTCCCCGCGTCGAACAGGTCGGGGTCGTACCCGAGGCGCAGGGTCAGCTCCTGCCCGGGGTAAGCGGTCAGGCTCAGCGGGTAGTTGGTGGTCTCGATGCCCTCCAGGCCGCTCAGGCGCAGTCCGTGGGCGGCGGCGAGGTCGTCGTCCACCGGGTAGTTCTCGAAGACGACGATGCTGTCGAACAGGGCGACGCGTTCAGGCAGTTCGGTGAGGGCGCGCAGCCGGGTGAGCGGCAGGTGGTCGAACCGCCGGTCCTCGCTCTGCTCGTGCTGGAGGGCGCGCAGCCAGTCGAGGAGGGTCCCGTGCTCGGGGACGGCGGCCCGGGTCGGCAGGGTGGTGATGAACAGGCCGGTCATGGCGTCGGCGCCGGGCAGCTCGGGCGGGCGGCCGGAGACGGTGGTGCCGAACACCACCTCGTCCCGCCCCGACTGGCGGGCCAGCAGCAGCGCCCAGGCGCCCTGCACCAGGGTGTTGAGGGTCAGCCCGGAGGTCCGCGCCAGCTCCTCCAGCGCCCGGCTCGCCGCCGCGGGCAAGGTGGCCCGTACGGCGTGGGTGGACTCGGCGCGGTGGCTCTCGCGCGGTTCGCGGTCGTACGGCAGCGGGGTGGCCTCGGTCAGCCCGGCCAGCCGGTGCCGCCAGTGCCGTTCGGCCTCCGCGGTGTCACGGGCGCGCAGCCAGCCGACGTAGTCCCGGTACGGCGGGCGGTCCGGGAGGGCGTCAGGGCCGGTGCCGCCGTGCAGGGTGAAGACGTCCGAGAGGACCTGGAAGAGGCTCCAGCCGTCGAGGAGCAGATGGTGGAAGGACCACACCACGCGCACCGCGGTGTCGGACACCCGGGCGAGGAGGAGGCGCTGGAGCGGGGCGCGCCCGAGGTCGATGCCCTCGGCGCGGTCGCGGTCCAGGACGTCGTCCAGCCGGGTGCGCCGCTCCCCCTCCGTCAGGTCCCGCCAGTCCAGGTGGGTGACCGGTACGGCCGCGTGCCGCCGGACCACGAGCAGCGGCTCGGGCACGTCCTGCCAGACGACCCGGCCGCGCAGCACCTCGGCCTGGTCGGTCACCCGTTGCCAGGCGGCGGCGAGGGCCCCCGGCTCGGGCACGCCGTCCAGGACGAAGGTGAGCTGCTGGAAATAGACGCCGCGGTCGTCCTGGGACAGGCCGTGGAAGAGCATGCCCGCCTGGGTCGGGGTGAGCGGCAGGATGTCCGCGACGGCCGCCGGGTCCGTGCCGGTGAGGCGGTCCACGGCGTGCTGGTCGAGCCTGGCCAGCGGGAAGTCGGACGGGGTGCGCCCGGCGGCGCCCGGCCGGGCGGCGAACCGGGCCAGGTCCGCGAGCGCGTCGGCGAAGCGTCCGGCCAGCTCCCCGACCGTGTCCTCGGCGTGCAGCCGGTCCGAGTAGAACCAGGTGAACTCAAGCTGCTCGTCGACCAGTTGGCCGACGACCTCCAGGGCGTGCGGGCGCTCGGCGGCCGGGTCGGCGTCCAGTTCCAGCGGCCGGACGGTGCCCCGGTAGAGTCCGTCGGGCGCGGCCGAAGCCCCCATCCGGCCCAGGTAGTTGAAGCTGATCTGGGCGTCCGGGGTGCCGGGATCGCCGCCGGGTCCGGTCAGGTGGCGCAGCGCGTCATGGCCCAGGCCGTGCCGGGGTATCGCGCGCAACTGCTCCTTGACGCGCTTCAGTACGGCGTCCCAGTCGTCCTCACCGGGGACGGCGAGGGCGACGGGGTAGCGGGTGGTGAACCAGCCGACCGTGCGGCTGATGTCCAGCTCGGGGAAGAGTTCCTCGCGGCCGTGCCCTTCGACGTCGACCACCACCCGGTCCCGGCCGCTCCAGGCGCACAGGGCGCGGCCGAGGGCGCTGAGCAGGACGTCGTTGATCTGGGTGCGGTAGGTGTCGGGCAGGGTGTGCAGCAGGACCGAGGTGTCCTCGGGGGCCAGCCGCAGGGTGAACGCGCGCTGCGAGGCGTAGGTGTTGGCGCCGTGCTCCGGGCCGGCCGCCACCACCGGTTCGGTGTCCGGGACCGCCCGGGCCCAGTACTCCCGCTCGTCCTCGAAGCCGCCGTCCGCCGCGTGGGCGGCCAGCCGTCGGGCCCATTGGCGCAGCGGCGAGGACTTGGCGGGCAGGGCCGTCGCGCCGTCGGCGCCGGTGCGGCGGGCCCGGTAGGCGCGGTCGAGGTCCTCCAGCAGCACCCGCCAGGACACGCCGTCGACCACCAGGTGGTGGACCGCGAGGTGCAGTACGGCGGGCCGGCCGGGTCCGCGCTCGTGCAGCACGGCGCGCAGCAGTGGCCCCCGGGCGAGGTCGAAGGGCCCGAAGTGCGGGGTGTCCGTGCCCGGTCCGGTGTGCCGGGCCAGCCGGATCCGGGGCATCCGCTCGTCGATGAACCAGACGGCCTCGCGCCCGTGCCCGCCGGTGTCGGCGAACCGGGAGCGCAGGGCGTCGTGGTGCCCGGCGAGGTCGTTCAGCGCGTCCTCCAGCGCGGCCGCGTCCAGGTCGTCGGGCACCTGGACGGAGAGCGCCTGGGAGAAGTGTCCGGCGTTCCGCACATCGGCGCCGAACAGCCAGTGCTGGATGGGCGTCAGCGGGGCCGTGCCGGTGGCCTCCTCCGGTGCCGGGGCGGTCTCGTGGAGCCGTCCCGCGGCGTCGGCGCAGCGGGCCAGGGCGGCGACCGTCTGGTGCTGGTAGACGTCCCGCGAGGTCAGCGCGAGGCCGTCCTGCCGGGCGCGGGCCACGACCTGGATGCTGAGGATCGAGTCGCCGCCGAGTTCGAAGAAGTTGTCGTCGACGCCGATGCGTTCCGTACGCAGCACCTCCGCCCAGATCGCGGCCAGCGTGCGCTCGGTGGGGGTGCGGGGCGCGACATGCCGTACGGCGCGCACGGCGGGGCCCGGGTCGGGGAGCCGGCCGCGGTCGACCTTGCCGTTCGGGCTGAGCGGCAGGCTCGCCAGGACGACGACGGTCGCCGGGACCATGTAGTCGGGCAGGCTGCGGCCGAGTTCCCGCCGTACGGCCTCCGGTTCCACCGCCTGACCGGCGGCCGGGACGACATAGCCGACCAGGCGCCGGTGGTCCTCGCCCTCGCCGGTGACGGCGGTGGCGGCGGCGTGGGCCACGCCTGCGCAGCCGCGCAACGCCTCCTCCACCTCGCCCAGTTCGATACGGAAGCCGCGCACCTTGACCTGCTGGTCGATCCGGCCCACGTACTCCAGGCGGCCGTCGGCGGCGCGGCGCACCAGGTCGCCGGTGCGGTACATGCGCTCGCCGGGCGCGCCGAACGGGTCGGCGACGAACCGGGCCGCGGTCAGCGCGGGACGGCGCAGGTAGCCGCGGGCCAGACCGGCGCCGCCGAGGTACAGCTCACCGGTGACGCCGACCGGCTGGGGCCGCAGCCGGCCGTCCAGGACGTAGGCCCGGGTGAGCGCGACCGGTTCGCCGATGGGCGGGGACTGGTCGGGCAGCCGGTCACCGGCGAACCAGGCGGTGGCGTACACGGTGGCCTCGGTGGGGCCGTAGATGTTGGCGATACGGGCCGCGGGCATGGCGGCCCGCAGATCGTGCGCGGTCTGCGCGGGCAGGGCCTCGCCGGCCAGGACGACGGTGTCCGCGGTCAGCGGCGCCGTACCGCCCGCGACCAGACGGGAGACGACCGAGGGCACCCCGCTGAGCAGCCCGGCGTGCCGGGGCCCCGAGCCGTCGGCGAGGGCCGGCAGATCGGCGACCATCTCGACGGTGCCGCCGGCCGTCAGGGGGCACAGCAGCTCGAAGACCGAGACGTCGAAGTTGAGGGAGGTGGAGGCGATCACATGGCCGAGCCCGGCGGATCCGAACCGCTCGCCCGCCCACGCGGCCAGGGCGGCGACGCTGCGGTGGGTCACCACCACGCCCTTGGGGCGGCCGGTGGAACCCGAGGTGTAGATGACGTACGCGGGATGGTCCGGCAGCAGCGGCCGGATCCGGTCGGCGTCGGTGAGATCTCTGTCCGGGCGTGCCGCGTCGTCGAGTTCCGTACCGGCCCGCGCCGCGTCGTCGGCCCGCGCCGCAGCGTCGGCCCACACCGCTTCGTCGCACTCGTCCAGCAGCAGCGGCGCGCAGTCGTCGGGGAGGGCGGCGGCGGTCTCGCGGGTGGAGAGGACCAGGGTGGGCCGGGCGTCGCCGAGCATCAGCCGGATCCGCTCGACCGGATAGCCGGGGTCGACGGGGAGATAGGCGGCACCCGAGGTGAGCACGGCCCACAGCACGGGCACGAGATCGGCGGAACGCGGCAGGCAGAGCGCGACCAGGGTCTCGGGTCCCGCGCCCCGCTCGATGAGCAGCCGGGCCAGCCGGTTGGCGCGCCGGGCGACCTCGCCGTAGTCGAGCCGGGCGGTGCCGTGGACGACGGCGGTACGGTCCGGGGTGCGGGCCGCCTGTGCGTGGAACAGCTCGGGCAGCGTGCCGTGTCCGGTGCTCGCGGCGCGGCGGGCGGGCGGGTTCCAGGTGTCCACCAGCGTGCGCTGCTCCTCGGCCGAGAGCATGGGCAGCTCGGCCAGCGGGCGGCCCGGGCCGTCGGCCATGCCTTCCAGCAGGCGGTGCAGATGGGCGGTCAGGCGGGCCGCGGTCGCCGCCTCGAACAGGTCCGTGTTGAACTCGGCGGTCAGCACGCAGCCGCCGTCCGCGTGCGGCGTGAACTCCAGAACCAGGTCGAAGCGCGCGGCCGGGCGGGGCAACGGGTGCTCCGCGAGGCTCAGTTCACCGGCGCGCGGCGGGACGGGCAGGGCGGTCTGCTGCACGACGAGCACCTGCACCAGCGGGGTGCGGCTGGGGTCGCGGGGCGGGGCCAGTTCCTCCACGACCCGGTCGAACGGCACCCCGTCGTGGGCGAAGGCGTCCAGCACCGTCGTCCGCATGCTCTCCACGAACCGGTCGACGGTCGCCCCTTCGTCCACCTCGCCGCGCAGCACCACCGTGTTGGCGAAGAAGCCCGCCACGTCCTCCAGGTCGCGCCGGGCGCGTCCGGTGGTCACGGTGCCGAACGCGATGTCCCGCTGGCCCGAGTAGCGGGCGAACAGCAGCGCGGCGGCGCCCGCGAACAGGGTGAAGACCGTGGTGCCGCGTCCCGTGGCCAGTTGCCGCAGCCGGGTCACCAACTCGGCGGGCAGCGCGTGCCGGTGGGCGGCACCGGCGGTGGTGCGCACGGCCGGGCGGGGCCGGTCGGCGGGCAGCTCCAGGTGCTGGAGTCCGGCCAGGTGCCGCTTCCAGTAGGCGAGATCGGCCGTGTCCGCGCCGGAGGTCCGCTGCCGCCGTTCCCACACCGCGAAGTCCGGGTACTGCACGCCCGGTCGCGGCAGGCCGTCCGGCTCGCCGGTGGTCTCGGCGTGGTAGAGGGCGGCGAGTTCACGGGTCAGGATGCCCACCGACCAGCCGTCGGTGACGATGTGGTGCTGGGCGAGCAGGAGCAGGTGGTCCTCGTCGGCGAGCCGTACCAGCAGGGCCCGGGTGAGCGGCCCGGCGGCCAGGTCGTGGGGGCGGCCCAGTTCCTCCGTGAGCAGGGCCTCGGCGGCTTCGGCGCGGCGCGCCGGGGGCAGGTCGCGGACGTCGGCCGTGCGCAGCGGCAGGTCCGGTTCCGCCGCGATCCGCTGGAGGGCCTGTCCGTCCGCCGTGGCGAAGGTGGTGCGCAGGGCGGCGTGCCGGGCGGCGAGGCGGTGCAGGGACCGTCGCAGCGCGTCCGGGTCCAGGGCGCCGCGCAGCCGCAGGGAGACACCGGTGTTGTACTCGGTGCCGCCCGCGCTGAGTTCGTCCAGGTACCACAGCCGCCGTTGCGCGCTGGACAGCGGCAGCCCGTCCTCGTGCGGGGCCGGGGGTATCGGCTCGGTGGGCGCGGCGGCCGACGGGTCGGCGAGGAGCGGGGCGAGGGCGGCGATCGTCCGCGCCGAGAAGACATCGCGCACGGTCAGCCGGACACCCAGTTCGTCCCGGATCCGGGACAGGGTGCGGGCGGCGAGGATGGATTCGCCGCCGAGGTCGAAGAAGTCGTCCGTCACACCGATCTCGGCCACGCCCAGGACGTCCGACCAGATCGCCGCGAGCGCTCGTTCCTCGCCGGTGCGCGGCGCCAGGCGGCCGGCCGCGACCGTGCGCTCCGGCGCGGGCAGGGCCCGTCGGTCGATCTTGTTCTGCGGGGTGAGCGGCATCCGGTCGAGCACCACGACCGCGGCCGGCACCATATGGGCGGGCAACCGCGCGGCCACCGCGGCCCGCAGTGCGGCCGGGTCCAGGGGGGCATCCGGGCCCAGGTGGGAAGGGCGAGGTAAGGAGGCGGCCGGGTCGGGGGCGCCGGCGGGCCGCTGTCCGGCCGGGGTGACATACCCGACCAGGCGCTGGTGCCCCGGCTCGTCCTCGCGTACGACGACCACGGCCTCGCCGACGGCACCGGCCCGGCGCAGGGCGGCCTCGATCTCGCCGGGCTCGATCCGGAAGCCGCGGATCTTCACCTGCCGGTCGAGGCGGCCCAGGAACTCCAGTTCCCCGTCGGAGATCCGGCGCGCCCGGTCCCCGGTGCGGTACAGACGGGCACCGGCCGGGCCGAAGGGATCGGGGACGAAGCGGGTGGCGGTCAGGCCCGGACGGCCGAGGTAGCCGCGGGCCACCGCGTCACCGCCCACGAACAACTCGCCGTCCGTGCCGGGCGGCACGGGCCGCATCGCCGGGTCGAGCACGTAGGTCCGGGTGTGCGGCAGGGCGTCGCCGATCGTCGGGGTGCCCCGGCCGGCGGTGAGGGGCCCGGTCCAGGTGGCGACGATGGTGGTCTCGGTCGGACCATAGGAGTTGATCATGCGGCGGCCGGGTGCCCAGGTGTCGACGAGCCCGGCCGGGCAGGCTTCGGCGCCCACGATCAGCGTGCGCAGATGGCGTCCCGTGCCGGTCTCGGGCCCCGGCAGGGTGGCGAGCGCGGCCGGTGGGATGAGGGCGTGGGTGATGCGGTGCTCGTCCAGGACGGCGGCGAGTTCGTCGCCCAGCCAGGGGCCGTGCGGCGGTACGACGAGGGTGGCACCGCACAGCACCGAGATGAACAGCTCCAGGACAGAGGCGTCGAAGCTCGGCGAGGAGAACTGGAGCACCCGGTCACCGGGGCCCACGGCGTACCGCTCGGCCGCCGCGGTGACGAAGCCGCCGATGCCGCGGTGGGTGACCGTCACGCCCTTGGGGGTGCCGGTGGAACCGGAGGTGTAGATGACGTACGCCGCACTGTCGGCCCCGGCCCGCGCCCCGTCGACCGGCCCGCCGTCGCGCTCCCCCGCGGACCCCGCGCCATCGCGGACGTCGGGCGACGCGCCGCCCCGACCGGAGGCATCGAGGGCGACACCGGACGCGGAATCATCGACACGCACCCCGGCGACCGCCTCCCCGCCCCGCTCCCCCACAGGCCCCGCACCATCGCGAACGCCGGCCGACACGCCGACCCGACCAGGGACGCCGAAGGTGACACCGGACGCGGAATCATCGGCGCGCACCCCGGCGACCGGCCCCTCACCCCGCTCCCCCACAGGCTCCGCAGCATCGCGGCCGTCGAGCACCTCGCCCACCCGGCCCACGTCGTCGAGGGTGACGGCGGGTGCCGCGTCGGCGAGCATCAGGGCCCGGCGCTCGGCGGGGTAGCCGGGGTCCACGGGCAGGAAGGCGGCACCGGCCCGGGAGACGGCCAGTTCGGCGGCGATGAGTTCCATGGAGCGCGGCAGGACCAGCGCGACCACCCGGTCGGGCCCGGCGCCCCGGCGTATCAGATGTGCGGCCAACCGGTCGGCACGCTCGGCCAGTTGACGGTAGGTCCAGGTCCGCCGGCCGTCCGTGAGGGCCGGTGCGTCCGGGGTGCGGGCCACCCAGGTGGCGAACAGCGCGCCGAGCATCGGGTGCGCCCCGGTCGTGCTGCTCTCCGCCACGCCGGTGGGGCCGGAGCGGGGCAGGGCGGGCGCCGATACGGGCTTGTCGTGCGGGTCCGTCATGGGTGTAGTCCTTTGGAGAGCGGGACGATGCGGCACGGGCCAGGAGGGCGAGCCGGGCCCGCCGCGGGGGCGGCGCGCTGGGACGGGGGGCACACCGGGTGTGTGCGGCGGTGCGGGACGAGCGGGGCTGCCGGTACCGGACGGGGTGACCGGTACCGGGGTGAGACGGGCGGTGGGGTGACAGGGCGCGGTGCCGATTCCACGCGCTGGCAGGCGTCCTCCGGGCGACCGGGTGACGGCCGCGCCGCCATGCCGGGTGGTGCGGCGGGCGGTACGGCGGGATCCGGGCCGGGTACGCGCCGACGGGCGTACCGGTTACGGGCGCCGCACCGGAGACGGGACCGGATTCCGGGGCGGGGATGGGACGGGTGCGACGGGCCCTCTGCCGGACATCCGTCGTACTCCTACCGGAACCGGGACCGGGACCGGACGTCGGCACCTGGGCCGGCCCCGGGGCCGGCACCCCTCCGTGTCATGGCCGGGATCCGGCGCCGAGACCGACACGCGGCCCGACCTGCCCCCTTGTTCAGCCGTCGTCGGTGCGGCGCGCCGTACGGCCGGATATCTGTATTCGGTCGATGCTCCCGGTGTCCGGGTCGCGGTGGAAGCGGCCGCCGGGCTCCAGGCTCCCGGTGGCCGGATCGCGCAGGTCGCACGACAGGTCGGCGTAGCAGACCAGCGGGAGCGCCAGGTCACCGTCCACGGACAGCGCGGGCTCGCCGTCCGGCCCGGTCGTGACGCGGTAGGTCGTGGTGCCGTTGCGGTACGTGCCCACGCAGTCGGGCAGGGCGGCGCGGCGCCGTCCGTCCACGGGGTGTCCGCCGGCGGGCACCCGGATGCCGGTCAGCCGGGCGAGTTCCCCGGTGAGGTCGCGCCACAGCGCGGTCGCACCCCCGGCATTGCCCGCGAAGGCGACCACCACCCCGCTCTCCGGGTCGATGCGCAGATGGCAGGACGTGCCCTGGGCGTTGCCGTCGTGGCCGTACCAGGAGCGGTCACCCCGCTGGTACAGGGCGAGCCCGGGGCTCCAGCCGTCGGCAAGGGTGCCGGGCCGGGCAGCCGGTTCGGCGCGGCGCATGTCCTTGGCGACGGCGGGCGGCAGCAGGTCGGAGCGGCCGATCAGCGCGTTGCCGAAAGCGGCCAGGTCCGCGGCGCTCGCGAGCAGCGCACCGGCCGGCGCCTCCAGCGGTGCCAGGTTCTGCCGGGCCGCGAGCGCCTGTCCGGTGGCGGTGTTGACCGCGTGTCCCGCGGCCACGGGCCGGGCGGGCGCGGTCTCGCCGATGAACGCCGGTACGACACCGAGCGGTTCGAGCAGCAGCGAGCGGACCGCCTCGGCCCACGGCATACCGGTGACGGTCTCCACCAGCCGTCCGGCGGCGACATAGCCGGCGTTGGAGTAGGAGAAGTCGGTGCCCGGCGGGAAGAGCAGGTCATGGGCGGTGCACACCGACGCGAGGTAGCGGGCGGCGGTGGTCGCCGCGGCGGTGTCGGAGTCCGGCCCGGTGGGCAGCCCGCCGGTGTGGCTGAGCAGCTGGCGGATCGTCACTTCGGGGACGGAACGCAGCTCCTGGAGATGTTCGGCGGCGGGCTCGTCCAGGTCCACGTCACCGTCGTCGGCCAGCAGCATGACCAGGGCGGCGGTGAAGGGTTTGGTGAGCGAGCCCAGGGGGACGGCCGTCTCCCCCGTGAGGAGGGTGCCGGCGGAGACGTCGGCCGTGCCGGTGTGTATGGATATGACGTCCGTGCCGGTGTCGAGGACCAGTTGCGCGCCGGGCACCCGGTGGGTGCGGGCGAGCGCGTCGAGACGGTCCCGCAGTTCCCGGCGTAACAGCGAGGGTGTCCGGGAAACGGGCGGAGCGGCGGGGATGGTGTACGGCATGAGAAGGGGACTCCCGTTGTATGGGTCTCATGTGCGGGTGTTGCGGACCGGCCCGGGTGTGAGCGGTACGGGGGCCGACCGGTGCGCTTCGTGCGCCGGGGCCTATGCTCTGCCGACCTCGACGGGCAGCTGCCGGACGCCGATGAGTACGGCGGGGTTCTGATAGGTGATGTCCTCGTGGGACGGGATCACCAGGGTGCGGAATCGTTCATGCAGCATGTTCAGGGCGATCCGCGCTTCCAGTCGGGCCAGCGGGGCGCCGAAGCAGAAGTGGATGCCGTGCCCGAAGGTCAGATGGGGATTGGGTGAGCGGGTCACGTCGAAGACATCGGGGGCGTCGAAGCGGGCGGGGTCCCGGTTGGCGGCGCCCAGATGTGCCATCAGCAGCGTGTCGGCGGGGATCTCGTGACCACCGAGGACGACGGGCCTGGTCACCCGGCGGCCCAGTTCGGGGAAGGGGGGCAGCCAGCGCAGCACCTCCTCGACGGCGGTGGGGATGCGCAGCGGATCGGCGCGCAGCGCCGCGGCCGTCTCGGGGTAGCGGTCGAAGGTGACGACGGCGTTGCCCAGCAGCGCGGTGGTGGTGATGTGCCCGGCGACCAGCAGCAGCGCCACGAAGCCGACCATCTCCTGGTCCCGCAGGCGCACGCCGTCCACCTCGGCGGCGATGAGTCTGCTGGTCAGGTCGTCACCGGGGGCGGCGCGGCGGGCGCGTATGTAGTCCAGCATGTAGCTGTTCATCTCGCGCACGGTGGGGGCGATGGCTTCCAGCGCCCGTTCCAGATCGGCCATGTCCGGCGCCTCGCCGAGCTGGTCGCCGCCGAACAGGACGCTCGCCCACTCCTGGAAGAGCCGGTGCTCCTCGGCGGGGATGCCGAGCAGTTCGGCGATCACGATGATCGGCAGCGGATAGGCCAGCGTGTCGACCAGGTCGAACCGGTCCTGGTCGGCGACCTCGTCCAGCAGCCGGGCGCAGACGGCCTCGATACGGGGTTCGAGTCCCTGTACGACCCGGGGGGTGAACGCCTGGCTGACCAGGGTGCGGAGCTTGCGGTGCTCCGGGGGGTCCATGCCGACGAAGTTGCCCTGGGTGAAGGTCTCGAAGTCGGCCTGGGTGGGGCTGAGGGCGGAGAGGTCCGAGGAGTACGTCGCCGGGTCGGCGAGCACGGCGGCGACGTGCTCGTGGTCGAGCACCTGCCAGACGCCCTGCGCCTCGTCGTGCCGTACCGGACCGGCCTCGCGTAGACCTCGCCAGCGGTCGGGTAACTCCTCCAGGAGGAGCCGTCCGCCCGTCGGTTGCCTGCTGATCACCTTGTCTCCTTGCTTGCGCGTGCGGGCACAAAGGAGCCACACACACGGGGAATGGCGCGAACCGGCGCGGGCCGGCCGGCGAAAGATCTCGGGCATCGCCGCGCGACCGTCCGGACGGGAGCAGCGCGTGGCCCGTATGGCGTGCTGATGACGTGCCATGGAGCGGGGGGATCGTCAGATGCCGTCGGTCCGCTGCCGGGACGGACCGGAATCCGTCAACACATACGGCGCAGGACGCGGCGGCCGCGCGGCCGGCCACGGCCCCGCGGCGAGCCCGGTCGTACGGCGCACCAACTCGACATAGCCCATCCCCCTTGGCGAAACCTCCCGCGCGATGATGGCGCGGGACCCTCCCGGTTCGTATACGGGCAACGGGGCCGTCGGCCCCGATTCCTCGGAACGCGATGTGACGATACGCAATCGTGGAGCATGCCGCCCCATGAATGGCATGATGCGTACCCCGTCACACCTTCGTTTCGATGGATCCCGGCCACAGTCTTCACGGTGAGTCACACGGAAGCAACCCCCTGAAGTTGAACGGAGAGTACTCTGCCGGTGTTTTTGCGTCACCGCCGAGCAATCTCAGACGGGCCGTGCACACGTACGACAGCGCGGCCGGATCGTCGCCCCCGCGAGTGCCCCGGCGCCTCATCCGCAAACCGGCCGCGCCAAAAAATATCCGCCCGATCCCGGACCCGAACGGCGCGCGCCGCTGCGCGGTCTCGGCGCGGCGCCGGGCGACACACGCGGACTCGATGGCCGAACCCGGCCCTGATCTGGGGTGATTATCCGACAGTAGGGGTCCTTCGCACGCCACTTCGGGAGACAAGCGCGATATGCCAGGGGCACTCCCCACAACCATCCGACCCGCCACCGCATCCCGCTCACCCTTGCCGCACCACTTGACAGTCTCCGGACGGGGGAAGCAAAGGTTCCGGCCGGAGCGCCCGATTTCAGCCAACCTGGCGCGTCGGGGGCGCACTTGGCGAACCCACTTACCACTCGCGCTCCCCCAACGAGATCGAGCGCGCGCCGTACGGCATCCGACGCGACGCGCCCGTCGGGTCGGGGACGCGAGGGGTGCCGGTGCCCGCGCCTTTCCGCGCGGGCACCGGCACCCCCAGACGGCTCTCGCGGAGCCGCCTCGTCCGGAGCGGGGACGTCAGGACGCCAGGTACGCCTCCACCTCGCTGAACTGCCCGGCCGGCCAACCCGTGTTGGCGCTGACCGACAGCCGCAGGTAGCGCAGGTTCGTGCCGCTCGGCAGGGACACCGTGGTGGTGTTGCCGGTGGCCGGGTCGAAGCGGTAGTCCTGGGCACCGACCACGGTGGAGTAGCTGGAGCCGTCGGTGCTGCCGAGCACGGTGACGGTCTGGGTGCGGGCGCCCCACGCCGAGGACGGCGGCAGCTTCAGCACCAGCCGGCGTACCGCGTACGAGGAACCGAGATCGACCGTCAGGGACTGCGGGAAGGCGTTGTTGGCCGACTCCCAGTACGAGTTGGCGTCACCGTCGACCGCCTTGCCGGGCGTGTAGACGTCCTGGGAGCCGGTCGCGGTGGCCGGCCTGCCCTTGGCGAGGTTGCGGCCGGGGTCGGGCGCCGGGTTGCCCTGGCCGGGCTGGGGCCAGGTGGAGCAGTCCGACCAGGTGCTGGACCAGCCGGAGTTGCCGCCGCCGTCGGTGAGCGTGAAGGAACCGGAGTTCGCCGGGTACGGGCAGTTGTACACCCCGGCCGAGCCGACGCCGGTGGCGGTGACGTTCTTGAACGTGGCCGCTCCCTGCGCCTCCCCCTGCACGACCACCGTGCCGGTGTTCCGCACCGTCGCGCCGGTCACATTGACGTTCCGCACCGGATAGCCCTGCCCGCCGCCGGAGACGAACTCGAAGGCGCTGTACGGGCTGTCGGTGATCGTCGTATTGGTGATGTTCACGGTGGCGTTGATGGCGCTGTCGTACGAGTCGACGCGCAACGCGCCCATCGGGTGGCTCCAGTTGGGGTTCATCGCACCGGCGCGCACCAGCGTGTTGCCGTCGACCGTGATGGTGCCGGACAGCGGCGAGAACGGGTCGAGGAACTTCTGGTTGGAGATGGCGATGCCACTGCCCAGGGAGTTGGTGTCGGAGACCAGGTTGCCGCGCACCGTGATGTCGGTACCGCCGTAGATGGCGATGCCGTTGGCGAGGTTGGGCTGGGAAATGGTGTTGTTCTCGAAGCTGGAGTCGGTGTCCGGGCCGTACAGCGACCACATCGCCAGGGAGTCGTCGCCCTGGTTGCGCAGGAAGTTGTTGCTGACCCGGACCCCCTTGGCGGTGCCGTTGAGGTTGATGCCGTCGGCGGTGGTGTCGAGGATGCGGTTGTTCTCCACGACCAGGTTGTCGTTGGTGCCGGTCAGCCACAGTCCGCACTTCAGGTGCTGGATCCACATGCCGGAGACGGACGAGCCCGGGCCGAGGGAGCCGTTGACGAAGTTGTCGGGGCTGGAGTCGACGCGTTCGGTGACCTCGCCGATCACCGCGAAGTCCTTGATATGGACGTTCCCCGCGGAGCTGGACTGGTCGATGAACCGGGAGGTGTGCACGACCGAGTACCAGCCGCCCGCCCCCTGAAGGGTCACGTTCTGTACGCCGTTGAGGGAGGAAGTGAGCTTGTAGTCGCCCGGCGGGATCCACACGGTGCCGCCCTGGGCGGCGGCGATGGCGTCCCGGAAGGCCTGTGTGGAGTCGCCGTTGCCGCTGGGGTCGGCGCCCTTGGAGACGACGGACACCGAACCGGACGGCTGCGCGGCGGCCGCGGCGACCTGCTCGAAGTCGGCCACGTCCACGGTGACTTGAGTGCCGGTCGCCACGAACGCGACCTTGTCCCCGGCCTGGAGGTTCTGCCCCAGCAGCAGCCGGGCGTCGTCGAAGAAGTGATGCGTCCTGCTGCCGGCGATCCAGCCGGTGTCGACGTAGGAGTACTTGGACGTCACCGGGAGGGTCCTGGCCAGCTTGGTGCCGTTGACGTACACGTCGAGCGAGCCGGACTGGCCGTCCGGGACGCTGTAGGAGACGTTCACGGCGTTGGCCGCGCGCGGCACGGTGAACTCCACCCGCTGGCCGGAGGTCAGCTGGACGGCCTGCCGCCCTGACGCCTCCGAGGCGAGCGTGCCCTGGGTGTAGTCCGGCCCGATCTTCGTGCCGGTGGTGCCGGCCGACTCGGCCTCGACCGAGGTGAAGGGCAGGGTGGCCCCGGCGGCCGCGTGCGCGGCGGGCGCCGCGACGGCGACGAGCATGCCGGCGGCGAGGGCCACGACCGCCCCTATGGCCGGCATGCGCCGGACCTGACTGACGGTGCTGGTGTGCATGAGCTGTTCCCTTCGTGGTGGGGGTGCGCGGGACAGCGGTGCGCCGCGGCTCAGGCGTGCAGCCAGACCGCGGTGTCCTGCGGCAGTCGGCCAGATTCGTCCAAGGGGCCGCTGCCGAGCAGGAGTTCGGAGTGCGCGGGCAGGTCGGCGGAGGTGGCGGAGAAGTTCACCGCGCAGATCGCGCCGCCCGCGCGGGAGAAGGCGAGGACGCCGTCGGGGGCGGGGAGCCAGGTGAGGGGGCCGGTGCCGAGGCGGGGCCGCAGGGCGATGGCCCTGCGGTAGAGGGTGAGCATGGAGCCGGGGTCACGCTCCTGGCGGTCGGCCGCGTACGACGGCCAGTCCTCCGGCTGCGGCAGCCACGGCTCGCCCCGGGAGCCGAAACCCGCGTACGGCAGTCCGGCGGCCCACGGCAGCGGCACCCGGCAGCCGTCACGGCCGGGGTCGGTGCCGCCCGAGCGGTGGTACATCGGATCCTGGATGCGCTCGACCGGGATCTCCGCCTCCGGCAGCCCCAGTTCCTCCCCCTGGTACAGGTACACCGCCCCGGGCAGCGCGAGGGACAACAGGGCCGCGGCCCGCGCCCTGCGGGTGCCGAGCGCCGGATCGCTCGGGGTGCCGAAGGCCTTCGTGGCGAAGTCGAAGGCGGTGTCCTCACGGCCGTAGCGGGTGACCGTGCGGGTGACGTCGTGGTTGCACAGCACCCAGGTGGCGGGGGCGCCGACCGGGGCGTGTTCGGCGAGGGTGGTGTCGATGGCGGCGCGCAGCCGTCCGGGGTGCCAAGGGCAGGACAGGAAGGAGAAGTTGAAGGCGGTGTGGAGTTCGTCGGGGCGCAGATAGCGGGCGAAGCGTTCGGCGTCGGGGAGCCAGACCTCGCCGACGAAGACACCGCCGTAGGAGTCGGCGACGGCCCGCCAGGAGCGGTAGATGTCGTGCAGTTCGTCGCGGTCCACGAACGGGTGCGGCTGTGGGTGCGTGGCGAGGTCCGGGAGGTCCGGGTCCTTGGCGAGCAGGGCCGCGGAGTCGATGCGGACACCGGCGACCCCTCGGTCGAACCAGAAGCGCAGGATGTCCTCGTGCTCCTGGCGGACCGCCGGGTGGGCCCAGTTGAGGTCGGGCTGCTCGGGGGTGAACAGATGCAGGTACCAGTCGCCGTCGGGCAGCCGGGTCCACACCGGTTCGGTGCTGCCGGCGAACTGCGACGGCCAGTCGTTCGGCGGGAGTTCACCGTGGGCGCCGCGCCCCGGCCGGAAGTGGAACAGGTCCCGCTCGGGGCTGCCGGGGCCGGCGGCGAGGGCGGCACGGAACCAGGGGTGCTGGTCGGAGACGTGGTTGGGGACGATGTCGATGATGGTGCGGATGCCCGACGAGCGGGCCTCGTCGATGAGTTTCTCCGCCTCGGCGAGGGTGCCGAACGCCGGGTCGATGGCACGGTAGTCGGCCACGTCGTAGCCGCCGTCCTTCATCGGTGACCGGTACCAGGGGTTGAACCACAGTGCGTCCACGCCGAGTTCGGCCAGGTAGGGCAGCCGGGAGCGGACGCCCGCGAGGTCCCCGGTGCCGTCGCCGTCGCCGTCGGCGAAGCTGCGGACGTAGACCTGGTAGATGACGGCGGAGCGCCACCACTCGTGGTCGCTGAAGGCATGGGTGGGCTGTCCCACTGGGCTTTGCCTTTCTGTAGACGGGCGGTCGGCGGCCGTGCGCTCGGCGTCAGCCCTTGGTGCTGCCCGCGCTGATCCCGGCGATGATGTGCCGCTGGAAGACGAGGAACAGCGCCACCATGGGAATGCCGGCGATCACCATCGCGGCGAGGAGCACGGTGAGCTGGATGTTCTGCGAGAGCTGCACCAGGGCCACGCTGATCGGCTGCTTGTCGGTGTCGGAGAAGACCATCAGCGGCCACAGGAAGTCCTGCCAGACGGCGACCAGCGCGAAGATGGACACGACGCCGAGGACCGGCCGGGACATGGGCAGCACGACGGACCACAGGGTGCGCAGTTTGCCGGCGCCGTCGATCTCGGCGGCCTCCAGCACATCGCGGGGCAACTGGTCGAAGAACCGCTTGAGCAGATAGAGGTTGAAGGCGTTGGCGACCGCCGGGAGCCAGATGGCAAGGGGGTCGTTGAGCAGGCTGGTGTGCAGCAGCGGCAGGTCGGCGACGGTGAGGTACTTGGGTACGACGAGTGCCTGGGCCGGCACCATGAGGGTGGCGAGGATGCCGCCGAGGATGACCTTGCCGAAGGCGGGCCGCAGCTTGGACAGGGCGTAGGCGGCGGCCGTGCAGAACACCAGCTGGAGGGCCCAGGCACCGGCCGCCTGGACGACGGTGTTCCACAGGTGCTGCGGGAGTTGCATCAGGTCCCAGGCGTCGGTGTAGGCGCCGGTGTGCCAGTGCTGGGGCACGAGCGTCGGTGGGGTCCGGGCCACCTCGTCGGGGGACTTCATCGCGCCGGTGACCATCCAGTACACCGGGAAGAGGAAGGCCAGCGCGAAGAGGACGACGACGGCGGTGAACACCGTCCAGTAGATCGCTCTGCCGCGCGGGCGGGCGAGGGTGGCCGGGGAGATCAGGGTGCGGGTGGCGGTCATGCGGTGTCCCCCTCGCTCCGGGTGAGCCGCAGATAGCCGGCGGAGAAGGCGCCGAGCAGCAGCAGGAGCATGACGCTGAGGGCGCAGGCGCCGCCGAAGTCGTTGTAGAGGAAGGCGTATTTGTAGATGAGGTAGAGCACGGTGACGGTGGCGCTCTCGGGGCCGCCGCCGGTGATGACGAACGGTTCGGTGAACACCTGCATGGTGGCGATGATCTGAAGGAGCATCAGCATCATGATCACGAAGCGGGTCTGCGGGACCGTGACATGCCGGATGCGCTGGAGGAGGTTCGCGCCGTCGAGTTCGGCGGCCTCGTACAGCTCGCCGGGGATGGACTGGAGGGCGGCCAGATAGACGAGGACGGTGCCGCCCATGTTGGCCCAGGTCGCCACGATCACCAGGGAGACGAGCGCGGTGTCGGTGCCGTTGGACCAGTTCGAGGTCGGCAGGTGGACGAAGCGCAGCGCCTCGTTGGCGAGTCCGGCCCCGGGGTCGTAGAACCACTTCCACAGCAGCGCGCTGACCACCGGCGGGATCATCACCGGCAGGTAGACCACGACTCTGAAGAAGGCCTTGGCGTGCCGGAGTTCATTGAGGACGAGGGCCAGCACAAAGGGTACGGCGAAGCCGATGAGCAGGGCGAGCAGCGTGAAGTAGAGGGTGTTGCGCCAGGCGGCGGTGAAGTCCGGGTCGTGCCAGACGCGGGTGAAGTTGGCGGTGCCGACCCACTGGGGCGGGGAGCCGGGGGTGTACTTCTGGAAGGCGATCACGACGGCGCGGATCGCCGGGTACCAGGAGAACAGGACGAAGCAGAGCAGGCCGCCGAGGAGGAAGCCGTAGGCGCGCACCTGGTCGATCAGGCGGCGCCGGAACCGGTCCCCTGCCGGGGCCGGCGCCGGAACCGGGGGGACGGCGGTCGCCGTCCGCTGCCGCTCGGCCGTCTTCGTCATGGCGGTCAGCTCCGGGCCAGAATGCTGTCGATCTTCCCGGACGCGTCCCTCAGGAGCCCGTCGATGTCGGCGTCCTTCTTGGTGAGGACGGCGGAGACGGTGCCGTCGAGGACGGAGTAGATCTGCTGCGCGTCCGGCGGCTCGATCTTCATCTTGAGCTTGGCGTTGCCGTCGAGGAAGCTCCGGTAGTTCTGCACCGGGACATTGGCGTTGGCCTTCTTGATCTTCTGGTCCTCGGCGTCGGCGGCGCCGGTGAACAGGCGCGGCTCGGGCAGCCCGACGGGGGCGTTGTTCCGCTTCGCGCGGGCGTAGTCACCGAGGAAGCCCTTGCCGGGGGTCAGATACATGTGTTCGAGCCACTTGAGTCCGGCGCGGATCTGGGCGGGCGAGTCGTGCTTGTTGAACATGTAGCCGTCGCCGCCGATCAGGGTGCCCTGTCCGCCGGGCATGGGACCGATGGCGATGTCGTCGTAGCTGGCGCCCTTCTCCTTGACGAGGATCGGGATGTTGTCGGGGGCGGCGAGGTACATGCCGAGCTTGCCCGCGCCCATCATCTGCTGCGCGTCGTTGATGACGAGGAGTTGCTTGCTGCCCATGGAGTTGTCGTTCCACCGCATGTCGTGCAGGTTCTCCAGGACGGCGTGGCCCGCGGGGGTGTCGACGGCCGCCTTCTTGCCGTCGGCGCTGACGACGTCGCCGCCCTGCGAGTACATCTCGGCGGTGAAGTGCCAACCGCCCTGGTTCTGGGCGCTGTAGTCGGCGTACCCGACGGTGCCGTCGCCGAGGGCGGCGATCTTCTTGGCGTCGGCGCGGACCTCGTCCCAGGTCGTGGGCGGCTGGTCGGGATCGAGACCGGCCCGCTGGAACAGGGCGCGGTTGTAGATCAGCCCCATGCTGTATCCGGTGCGGGGTATGCCGTAGACCTTCCCGTTCACCGTGTAGATGTCCCGCAGCTGCTTCTGGAGGGTGCCGTAGCTCTTCAACTCCTTGAGGTACGGCGTGAGGTCGGCGGCCTGGTTGATGTCCACGACATGCCCGGCGTCGGTGAAGTACGTGTAGAACACGTCCTCCATCTGGCCGCCCGCGAGCTTGGCGTCGAAGGTCTTGGGGTCCTCGCAGGGGAAGGCGTCGTGGGTGACGACGTCGATGTCCGGGTTCTGCCGCTCGAAGGAGGCGACGTCCGCGTCGAAGAACTTCCGGTCGGTTCTGGAGCTCTTCGGTGGCTCGCAGTTGACGGTGATGCGCGTCTTGCCGCTCGCCGAACCGCCGCCGCCCGAACCACAGGCGGTGGCGGCGAGGGCGAGGGAGGAACAGACGCCGATCGCGACGAAGGTGCGGCGGAACCCGGTACTTGTCATTCGATGGACCCCTCGGTGGCACTCAAACGGGAGCTGCGGGCGCGGCACACTCAAGCACCGCCGACAAGGGTCCGCAAGATGTCGCGCGACTTCTGTAATTATTTGACAGTCGCGCGGATGTACCGGATGTGCACCGGCGCCTCAGTCGTGCGGCGCCTGTCCGGTCGATCCGCGCACCACCAGTTCGGGTTCGAACAGAAGCTCCTCGGCGGGTACGGCGGTGCCCCCGATCTGCGCGTTCAGCAGTTCCACGGCCGCGCGCCCCATGGCCTCGATGGGCTGGCGGACGGTGGTCAGCGGGGGCTCGGTGCAGTTCATGAACGCCGAGTCGTCGTAGCCGACGACGGAGATCCGGCCCGGGACGTCGTAGCCCTTGCGCCGGGCGGCCCTGATCGCGCCGAGGGCGAGGGGGTCGCTGGCGCAGATGATGCCGGTGACGCCCCGGTCGATCAGCCGTGCGGCGGCGGCGTGGCCGCCCTCGATGGAGAAGATGGCCCGCGCGACCCGCTCCTCCGGCAGACCGCCGGTGAGGGTGTGCGCGGCGGCCAGTTTGCGGGCGGAGGGCATGTGGTCGCCGGGGCCGAGGACCAGCCCGATGCGCTCGTGGCCGAGTGAGGCGAGGTGCCGCCAGGCCTGTTCGACGGCGACCGCGTCGTCACAGGACACGCCCGGAAAGCCGAGGTGTTCGATGGCCGCGTTGACCAGGACGACGGGGATGTTGCGCTCGGCGAGCCGCCGGTAGTGGTCGTGCGGGGCGTCGGCCTGGGCGTAGAGGCCGCCGGCGAAGACGACGCCGGACACCTGCTGCTGGAGCAGCAGTTCGACGTAGTCCGCCTCCGAGACGCCGCCCTTCGTCTGGGTGCACAGCACCGGGGTGAGCCCGAGCTGGGCGAGCGCACCGCCGATGACCTCGGCGAACGCGGGGAAGATGGGATTCTGCAACTCCGGCAGCACCAGGCCGACGAGCCGGGCCCGTTCACCGCGCAGCTGGGTGGGGCGCTCGTAGCCCAGGACGTCGAGGGCCGTCAGGACCGCCTGCCGGGTGGCATCGGAGACCCCGGGCCTCCCGTTGAGCACCCGGCTGACCGTGGCCTCGCTGACCCCGACCTTCTTCGCCACTTCCGCAAGTCGTCGCGTCATGCGCGCAAGAATAGCGCGGTATACGTAAGCGGCTTGCGTAAAGTTGTAAGAAGCCGACCGGGCGCGCGGCCGACCGAACAGGCTGCGGAGCAGGGCCCTGACGGGCGGTCACCAGTTGGCGACGGCTATGGGGTCGACCTCGCAGTGAGCGATCTCCTCGACGCGCCCACTGCTGATGGTGGAGACCCGGTAGGTCGTCCTGCCCTTCGCGGGTACCGATACCTGATCGCCCGCGCTTATGACGACGAGGCCGCGCCCGTTCTTGAAGGTCATCTTCACGAAGAAGACAGCGGCGCGTCCGTTCGGGTTCCTGACCTCGACGACCGCGTACGGTTCCGCGGCGCTCGCGCATCGCACGAGCGCCGCGGTGCCGTTCTTGAGGGGCCGGGGAGTGGCGGAGGGGGATGCCGTGGGGGTGGATGTATGGGTGGTCGTATGGGTGGGCCGTGGCCGGGGCGCGCCATTTCCCGGCGACCCCGACGAACTGTCGTGGTCCTGGCGCGAACTGCTGCAACCGCCCCCGTCATCACCGTGCCGGCCCCGGCTCCCCTGGGCATGGCCCGAGGAGAACCCTGTCAGTGCCAGCACGACCATCGCCGACACCGCTGTGACCTTGAGCCCCCGCCCCTGTGCATACATCCGGCCACCCTATCCACAGCCGTCACGGACCGAGCCCCTCGGCCACCGCTCAGCTGCCGAGAGGCCCCGGGCATGGGCCAGTTCACCGGCGGTGTGCGCGCCGCGGGCCAGGGTGCGCAGCAGCCGCAGCCGTACCGGATGCGCGAGCGCCTTCAGCCGTAGCGTGACCGTCTCCGGCGAGACCGGCTCCGACGGGCTCGGCTCGGCGACGGGGTACCGCACCACCGGCTGCCACCCGCGCGCGTGGACCGCCACCGGATGCGGGCGGCCGAAGACACTGGGGAGGAAGGTGACCCCGGTGCCGTGCGCGGAGGTCGCACTGTCCTGGAGTTCGTCCACGATGGTCCGGTCGCCCGGCCGGGGCCAGGGTGACGGCGCCGGAGACCGACGCGAGGGCCGCCCCGATGCCCTGGCGCTTCAGCAGCTCGTTCTTCAGGCGCGTTCGCCCCCGTCGGCGAACGCGGTGCGGGCCGCGTCCAAGAGCCGGGCACAGCGCCGGGTCATGGCCTCGGCCGACTGGTCGGGGTGGTTGATCCACCAGCGCACCAGCGCGGTGCACAGGCCACGCCACGCGTACTTGAGGGCGTCGGCGTCGAGCGGGTCGCCGGTCCCGGCGGCGCGCAGAAGCTCGGCGGTGCCGGTCGCGGCGAGATCGTCGATGGCGTCGCGGTAGTGGGCCGCGCGGCGGGCGGCCTCGCTGTCGGGCGGCAGCGACGGATCATAGAGGACGAACCATGCCTCGCGCCGCCCGTCGAGGGCCGTGAACAGGGCGCGCAGCACACGCAGCGGCGTGGACGGCGCGCCGCTGTCATGGTCGGCCATCGCGGCGCGGATCGCGCCCAGCAGCCGGTCGCCGACCGGGTCGAGGCAGGCGAGGTAGAGGTCCTGCTTGCTGCCGAAGTACTGGTGCACGAGCGGCTTGGTGACGCCGACCCGGGTGGCGACGGCGGCCACGGTGGTGGCCTCGTACCCGTGCCGGCCGAACTCCTCGGTGGCCGCGGCCAGGACCTGTCGTTCGCGCGCGGCCCTCGGCACGCCCTTGGTACCGGCCCTGGAGGAGAGCGTTGTCATGGGACCAGATCTTACCCTAGGGTAATTTACTGCTGGGTAAATTCCCGTCCCCCGGAGCCCGTTGGAGCGCGCCCATGCCTGCCACCGCGACCGACCCGCACACCTCCCGCACCCGCTCCTGGTGGGGCTGGGGCTATACCGACGCCCACCCCGACGACGCCGAATGCATCGCGACCGGGGCCCTGTTGCCCGGCACCCTCGCCCGTCCGCTGCCCATCCCCCGGGTCGCCGACCTGTCCATCGGCCGCCCCGCCTTGACGCCCCCGGCGTCCCTGGCCCACCTGGTCACGGCCGATCCGCAGGCGCGCGCCGCGCACGCCATGGGCAAGGCGTACCGCGATGTCATCCGGGCCCTGCGCGGCCGGCCCGGCCGGATCCCGGATCTCGTCGCCCGGCCGGCCCGCGACCAGGACGTGGCCGACCTGCTGGACTGGGCCGGCGAGCACGGCGTGGCCGTCATCCCCTTCGGCGGCGGCTCCTCGGTGGTCGGCGGGGTGGAGTACCGCGGCGAGGCCCATCACGCCGTGCTCTCCCTCGACCTGACCTCGATGGGCCGCGTCCTGGAGATCGACACCGCGGCCCGCTCGGCCCGTATCCAGGCCGGGGCCCTCGGGCCCGCGCTCGAGGCCCAGTTGCGGCCCAACGGACTGACCCTGCGGCACTTCCCGCAGAGCTTCGAGTTCTCCACCCTCGGCGGCTGGCTGGCCACCCGGGCGGGCGGCCACTACGCCACCGTCCACACCCACATCGACGACTTCGTGCAGTCCCTGCGGGTGATCACGCCCGCCGGGGCCGGCACCTCCTGGCGACTGCCCGCATCCGGCGCCGGACCATCACCGGACCGGTTCTTCCTCGGATCCGAGGGCACGCTCGGTGTCATCACGGAGGCATGGATGCGCCTGCGGGAACGCCCCCGGCACAAGGCCTCCGCGTCCGTGGCCTTCACTGACTTCCACCGCGCGCTGGACGCGGTGCGGGCCATCGCCCAGTCCGATCTCGCCCCGGCCAACTGCCGTCTGCTCGACCCGGGCGAGGCCCTGCTGTCCGGTGCCTCCCACGACGGCTCCACCGTCCTGGTCCTGGGCTTCGAGTCCGCCACCTCCCCCGTCGACGCCCGCCTCACGGCCGCCGTGGACCTGGCCCGCGCCCACGGCGGTCGCGGCGAGGCCGCCCCGGCGGACCGCGACACCCCGCCGGACGCCGCGGTGGGCGCCTGGCGCTCGGCGTTCCTGCGGATGCCCTATCTGCGCGACGGACTGGCCCGCATGGGGGCCGTCGTCGAGACCTTCGAGACCGCCGCCACCTGGGGCACGATCCCCGCGCTGATCGACGCCGTCCGCACCGAGGTCGGGGCCGCCGCCGCGAAGGCCACCGGGCACCCGGCCACCATCAACTGCCGCCTCACCCACGTCTACCCGGACGGCGCCGCCCCCTACTTCACCGTGGCCGTCGCGGGCCGCCCCGGCGACGAGGTCGAGATCTGGGACGACATCAAAGCCGTCGCGACCGAGGTCCTGCACCGCCACCGCGCCACCATCACCCACCACCACGCCGTCGGCCGCGACCACCGCCCCGGCTACGACCGCCAGCGCCCGGACGCGTTCGCGCTGGCGATGCGTGCAGCCAAGGACGCCCTGGACCCCCACCGGATCCTCAATCCGGGCGTGCTGCTCGACTGACCGGACGGCCGCCGAGGAGCTGCCCCTTCGGGCATGGCGCGGCCCGGCGGCCGCCGACGACGATGGGAGGCTACGAGTGCCACGGCCGGGCCGCGCCGGCCCGCGGGCGGTGACACGGTGCGCGGAAAGGCGAGCAGTCATGGAACGGGAACCTGGGCGGCACATCCTCTTCCTCGTGTACGACGGCATCAAGATGCTCGATGTCGCGGGCCCGGCGGAGGTGTTCGCCGAGGCCAACCTGTTCGGCGCCGACTACGCGCTGAGCTACGCCTCGCCCTCCGGCGCAGCGGCCGCCACCTCCGTGGGCCTGCGCCTGCCCGTCGACGGGGCGGCGGCCGACATGGCGGAGGTGGACACGGTCGTCGTCCCGGGCGGCGACGCGCTCGTCATCCGGGCCGTGCCCGCCGAGCTGACCGAGGCGATCCGCCTGCTGCACCCCCGCGCCCGGCGGCTGGTCTCGATCTGCACCGGATCGTTCGCCCTGGCCGGCGCCGGTCTGCTGGACGGGCGCCGGGCCACCACCCACTGGCAGCACGCCCGGCTGCTCGCCCGCGCCCACCCCGATGTCCAGGTACGGCCCGATGCCCTGTTCGTGGAGGACGGCGACATCGTCACCTCGGCGGGAGTATCGGCCGGCATCGACCTGGCCCTCGCGCTGGTGGAGCGGGACCACGGCGCCGACCTGGCACGGAACGTCGCCCGCAACCTCGTGGTGTTCATGCAGCGCCCCGGCGGCCAGTCCCAGTTCTCGGCGCCCCTTGAGGTACGGCCGCCCCGCACACCGGCCCTGCGCTCCGTGGTCGACCTGGTCGCGGCACAGCCCGGGCTCCCGCACACCGCGGGCTCGCTGGCGGCCCACATCGGCGTCAGCCCACGCCACCTGGCGCGGATGTTCACCGCCGAGCTGGAGACCACCCCGGCGAAGTTCGTCGAGCAGATCCGCCTGGAGCACGCGAAAGCGCTGCTCGGCTCGGGCCGCGGGGGGGCCGAGGCGGCGCGGGCCGCCGGGTTCGGGAGCTCGGAGACGATGCGCCGTACCTTCGTGGCCCGGCTGGGGGTCTCGCCGAGCGGCTACCGGGCGCGGTTCGCCACCACCCGGGGCGGCACAGCGGCCGAGGCCCGCTGACGGCCCCGGACCGCCGAGGTCCGGATCTGTGGGGTACCCGGCAGCCTGCGCGGTGGGCCGTACCTCGATCGGCAGGAAGACTGGGAAGCGTTCCACTCCACTCCTGGCACCTGACACCCGACACTCGACCGAGGAGCGCTCATGTCGGAGAAGATCGCGGGGATCACCGTTCCCGACACCCAGTTGGTCCGCGAAGCCACCGATCTCGTCCGGGACGCCGCCGACGAGACGATCTTCCACCACTCGCGGCGCGTCTACCTGTGGGGATCGCTGAAGGCCGCCGCGCGCGGGCTCGACGTCGACCCCGAACTCGCCTATGTGGGCGGCCTCTTCCACGACCTCGGTCTGACCGCGTCCTACGCCACCAAGGACCGGCGCTTCGAACTCGACGGCGCCGAGGCCGCCCGCGCCTTCCTGCTCGACCACGGCCGCTCCGAGCGGGAGGCCCGCGAGGTCTGGCTCGCCATCGCGCTGCACACCACCCCGGAGGTGCCGCTCCAGCTGTCGCCGGAGATCGCCGTGGTGACCCTCGGTGTGGAGACCGATGTCCTCGGCCTCGGCCTCACGGAGATCACCGAGGGGCAGCGGGCCGAGGTCCTGGCCGCGCACCCGCGCCCCGACTTCAAGAAACGCATCCTGAAGGCCTTCTACGACGGCATGGCCGACCGCCCGGACACCACCTTCGGGACCATGAACGACGACGTCCTGGCCCACTTCGACGCCTCGTTCCGCCGCAAGGACTTCGTGGAGATCGTCCGGAACAACCCGTGGCCGGAGTGACGCTCACCCGGCGACTGCGCCGCGATCAGCCATTGCGCGGCGGGCGCTGATCCGCCGGCAGCCGCTTCGTGATCCGGTCGAACAGGTCTGTCAGGGGCTCGCCGATGTCCTGGCCGAACTCGGTGAGTCCGTAGGTGACTTGGGGCGGCGTCGTGGGCGCGACCTCCCGCCGGACCAGCCCGTCCTCAACGAGCGCCCGCAAGGTCTGGGCGAGCATCTTCTCGCTGATGCCCTGGATGCTGTCACGCAGTTCGAAGAACCGAAGGTCGTTGCTCCGCAAGGAGATCAGCACCCAGATACCCCACCTGCTGGTGACGTGGTCGACCATGTCGCGCGCAGGGCAGTCGGTGTGAAACACCTCATACCGCTTGCTCGCCTCGGCCTGCTTGAGCTGCGCGCCTTCCACCATGTCCGGAGCTTACCTCTGGGTATGTCCTTACGGAAAGTAAGCCCGGCTCTTAGCGTCAGCTCCCGTAGCGCACAACGAACGAGGAGCTGAGCATGATCGTGGTGACCGGGGCCACCGGAAACGTGGGCCGGACTTTGACGCAGGCCCTGGCCGAGGCGGGCGAGCAGGTGACGGCGGTGTCGCGGCACGCGGCGGCGGTGCCGAGCGGGGTCCGGCACGTGCAGGCCGACCTGGCCCGGCCGCAGGGCCTCGCCGCCGTGCTGGACGGGGCGAAGGCGCTGTTCCTGCTGCTGTCCGGCGACCTGCACTCCCCCGATGCCAGGCCGGCCGACATCATCGACCTGGCCGCGGCGAGCGGGGTCCGCCGGGTCGTCCTGCTGTCCTCGCAGGGCGTGGCGACCCGGCCGCTCGGCCCGACGCGGATCGCGATGCGGGCGCTGGAGGACGCGTTGCGGAAGTCCGGCCCCGACTGGGCCGTCCTGCGACCGGGCGGCTTCGCCTCCAACGCCTTCGCCTGGGCCGAGTCCGTTCGTACGCAAGGGGTGGTCGCCGCGCCCTTCGGCGACATCGGGGTGCCGGTCATCGACCCCGCGGACATCGCCGAGGTCGCGGCCGCCTGCCTGCTGGAGGACCAACACACCGGCGGGATCTTCGAGCTGACCGGGCCCGAAGTGATCACGCCACGTCAGCAGACCGAAGCCATCGCCAGCGCGCTCGGCTCGCCGGTGCGCTTCCATGAACTCACCCGCGCGGAGGCCAAGGCCGCGATGACCCGGTTCGTGCCGCCGGAGCTCGCCGACGACACCCTGGACATCATCGGCGCCCCGAACTCCGCCGAACTGCGGATCAGTTCGGATGTGGAACGAGTCCTGGGCCGCGCCCCGAGACCCTTCGGCGACTGGGTCGCCCGTAACATCACCGCATTTCGCTGAGCCATAAGCCGAGCCAGGAGCCGAGGTACGCGCCGAGGTACGAGCTGAGGCACAACTCGGCTGAAGCGAGCTGACGGAGCCCGGACCGGCGACCTCCCCTCACGGCCGGTGCCGGGGCTCACAGCACCGTCCGCCGACTGAAACCGGCGCCAGGGGATATCCGCAGAAGAGGTCATCCCTTGGGAGGAAGCATGACATTGGTGAAGGCGGGCGTCGTGGTCCTCGACTGCGCCGAGCCCGAGAAACTGGCCGTGTTCTACAAGGAGTTCCTGGAAGGCGAGCAGACGGGCGCCTCGGCCAACCTCGTGGAGGTCCGCGGCGCCGACGGCATACGGCTGGCCTTCCGCCGTGATATGAACGCCGTATCCCCCAGCTGGCCCCGCCCGGAGAACTCCCTCCAGTCCCATCTGGTCTTCCTGGTCGAGGACTTGGACGCGGCCGAGCGCCGACTGGTAGGACTCGGCGGTCGCCCGATCGAGACGAGGGACCCGGCCGGGCCGTACGAGGAACGCGGCTACACCGACCCGGCCGGTCACTCCTTCACCCTGCGCCTGGTGCCCATCACAGCGCCCAAGCAGGGCTGAACCCTCGAAGCACCGCTCCGAGTACACCCCGGGAAAAATCCCGACGCACCACCACCCAACGGCGCTATCTTCCGCATGCTCACCCACGCCCGTCATACCGGGCACGGAACTGGGTCATCTCGGGAGGCGCCCTGTGAAGAGGTTCTTCGGACCGGTGAAGATGGCGGAGCCACTGGTCTCCGACGCCGAGTCGGAGCTGTTCGGCGGGCCGTTGCGCTATGACCTGGGCTGGTCCCAGCACGAGCACGCGGGGCTGGACCTGACCATGATGTCCGCGCTGCGCTCGATGCCCGCGCTCGTCGGCGCCACGCTGCGCATGGCGTGGCAGGCCGACCGGCGCGCGCTGCTCGCCGTGGCGGTCAGCGAGATCGGCCAGGGCGTCGCCGCCGCCGTGAGTCTGCTCGCCGTCAACGCCGTCATGCACGCCCTGCTCGCCGGAAGCGGCACCGCCGCCCAGCGCCTGCACGCGCTGTTACCCGGCCTGCTCGCCGCGGCCGCCGTCGCCGTCGTCAACTCCGCCCTCTCCGCCTGGTCCACCTCCCGCGCGGGCCGCCTGGAGCCGAAGGTCGAGCGGATCGCCATCACCCAGTACCTGGCCGCCGCCGTCGGCGTCGAGCTGGAGGCCATCGACGACCCCGACTTCCGGCGGCTCGTCGATGTCGCCGAGCACGGCCCCAGCGCCGCCCGCCGCATGATCGGTGCCTGCGTCGCCGCGCTGAACGGACTCATCTCCCTGGTCACCACCGCCGGCGTCCTCACCGTGCTGCACCCGGTTCTGCTGCCCATGCTGATCCTCATCGCCGCCCCGCGCGGGTGGGGCGCCATGCGCGTGGCCCAGGAGCGATACGTATCGGTGATGAGCTGGATCGAGCACGTACGAGCCGGCCGCCTCATCGGCAATCTGCTCACCGACCGCACCGCCGCCCAGGAAGTGCGCCTCCACGCCGTCGGCGCCTTCCTCCTCAGCCGCTACCAGCGCATGGCCGAGAGCGCCGAGGCGGAGCAGGAACGCCTCGCCTCCAGCAAGGCCCTGACCGAATGGGTCGCCTCCGCGCTGTCGGGCCTGGCCGTGGCCGCCACCTACGGGACCATGTTCTGGCTGATCACGGCCGGTCATATGAGCCTCGCCATCGCCGGCACCGCCGTGATCGCGGTGCGCACCGGATCGGCGAGTCTGGGCGCGCTGGTCATGAACGTCAACCAGCTGCACGAGGAATCGCTCTACGTCCGCGACCACGGCCGGTTCCTGACCCAGGCCGCGCGGCGCGTCATCCCCTCGGGCGGCGAGCCGGTGCCCGAGCAGGTCGAGGAGGTCGTCCTGGACCGGGTCAGCTACCGCTACCCCGACCGTGGCACGGCCGCCCTGGACCAGGTGTCGCTGACCCTGCCGATGGGCTCGGTCACCGCCGTGGTGGGCGAGAACGGCTCCGGCAAGAGCACGCTGATGAAGATCCTCTCAGGGCTGCTGCTGCCCCAGAGCGGCACCCTGCGCTGGGGCCCGGCGGACATCACCGGGCTCGACCGCTCACAGGTCTTCGAACGCGTCTCGCTGCTCACCCAGGACTTCCAGCGCTGGCCGGTGACCGCGGCGATGAACATCCGGCTCGGCAGGCCGGCCCACCCCGTCACACCGGAGGGCCTTGGACCGTCGGTCGACTACGCCGGCGCGGGCCCCGTCATCGCCAAGCTCCCCCACGGCCTGCGCAGCCTGCTGGCCCGGATGTTCCGCGGCGCCATCGAACTGTCCGGCGGCGAGTGGCAGAAGGTGGGCCTGGCCCGTACGCGCTGGCGCAGCTCGACCTCGCGGGCGGACGGTGTCCTCATCGTCGACGAGCCCACCTCCGCGCTCGACCCCGAAGCCGAGATCGAAGCCTTCGACCGCATCCGCCGACTCGCCGCCCCGAACCGGGCCGTCGTCCTGGTCACCCATCGCATGTCCGGGGTCCGGCACGCCGACCGGATCTACGTCCTCAACGCGGGGCGCCTCGTCGAACAGGGCACGCACGACGAACTCATCGCCGCACAGGGCCGGTACGCCGCCATGTTCGACGCCCAGGCCGCCCAGTACGCACCCGCACCCACACCCGGCATCCCGAAGCCCACCGCACCCCCCGTCGCGGACCCCGCATGACCTGTCCGACCCGTCCGACCCGTCTGACCCGTCTGACCCGTCTGACCCGTCTGACCCGTCTGACCCGTCTGACCCGTCCGAGTCGTACAAGGTCCGTCCGTTCGTACGCCCGAGGGGACCGTACGCCCGGACGGACGCCCCAGCGCGCGCACCGCGTGCGGCGGGCACAGGATACGGTGGGTGATCCTGCCGACGGCGAAGGGCTGACTGCCGCGTGAGTGATGCGAGGTCCGACGGGTCCACCGGCCGGCCCGGAGACACCAGGCTGCCGAAGTCCGTCGTGGAGCTGCCCCGACAGGTACGGGAAGAGCTGACCCGGCGGCTGCGCCGTAACAAACGGGCCTTCCGCGAGGACGACATCCAGATCGTCGAGGGCCCTCTGCTCCGGCGCGCGGTCGGCGCCTCCGCGCTGGGCAACTGCATGGAGTGGTTCGACTTCGGCATCTACAGCTATCTGGCCGCGATCATCGGCAAGGTGTTCTTCCCGTCGGCGTCACCGACCGCCCAGCTGATCTCCTCGTTCGCGACGTTCGCCGCCGCCTTCGTGGTACGACCGCTCGGCGGGCTCGTGTTCGGGCCGCTCGGGGACCGGGTCGGACGGCAGAAGGTGCTGGCCACCACCATGATCATGATGGCGGCCGGGACCTTCTCCATCGGTCTGATCCCCGGCTTCACGACCATCGGCGTCGCGGCTCCGGTGCTGCTGCTGATCGCCCGGATGGTGCAGGGCTTCTCGACCGGGGGCGAGTACGGCGGGGCCTCCACCTTCGTCTCCGAGTACGCGCCGGACCGCCGCCGGGGCTTCCTGTCCAGCTGGCTCGACTTCGGCACCTTCGTCGGCTACGCGCTCGGTTCCGCCCTGGTCACCGTGCTGAACCTGACCCTGAGCGACGCCGCGATGCTCTCCTGGGGATGGCGTGTGCCGTTCCTGATCGCCGGTCCGCTCGGTGCGATCGGCCTCTACATCCGGCTCAGGCTGGAGGAGTCCCCGGCGTTCCAGCAGCAGCTGGACGAGCACGAGAAGAGCCTCGCCCAGGCCTCGGTGGGCGGCGAGTTCAAGGACATCATCGGCAGGCACTGGCGTGAGCTGCTGCTGTGCATGGGCATCGTGCTGCTGTACAACGTCACCAACTACATGGTGACCGGGTTCATGCCGACCTATCTGACCGAGGACCTGCACCACTCGTCCACCTTCGCCGACCTGCTGGTCCTCATCGGCATGCTGTGGATCGTGCTGCTGATCACGTTCATCGGCCGGCTCAGCGACCACGTCGGCCGGCGCCCGGTCTACGCGGTGAGCGCGGCCGCCATGATCGTCCTCGCGGTCCCGTCGTTCCTGCTGCTCATGAGCGGGGGGACCTGGCTGCCGCTGCTCGGGATGCTGATCCTCGCCACCTTGCTGGCATGCTTCGCGGCGCCCAGCGCGGCCACCCTGCCCGCCCTGTTCCCGACGGCGGTGCGCTATGCCGCCATGGGCATCGGGTTCAATGTCGCGGTGGCCGCGTTCGGCGGTACGACACCGCTGGTCACCGAGGCGCTGGTCAATCTCACCGGCGACAATCTGGCTCCCGCGTACTACCTGATGCTCGCCGGCGCCATCGGGCTGATCACGGTGCGGTTCCTCCCTGAGACCGCCCAGATGCCACTGAACGGATCACGGCCGATGGTCGGCTCCCGGCAGGAGGAACAGGAACTGATCAGCACCTCACAGGACCTGTACCTGCTGGCGGAGGGCGGTCCGCGCGCGGTCTAGGGCCGGTGCGCACGCGCCTCCGTCGCTCAGGACTGGGGCCGCTTGCCGTGATTGGCGGCGTGGTTGCGGCGCGCCTTCTTCTTCCGGCGTCGCTTCGAGGACATACGAACCTCCTGGAGGGTGAGTATCGGGGCGAGCGTGTATGAGGTGACCGTCAGTCCTCCTCGCGCTCCATCTCCGCCTGCTCCTCCTTCACGTCCCGCCGGTCCTCACGGGTGCGCTCGGCGAGTTCCGCCTCGTCGGGCCGGCGCGGCATACCGCGGCCGTGACCGGTGTCCGGGTTTCCTTCGACCTGCTCATTGGACTTGTGGTGATGGTGCGACATGGGATCCTCCTCGGATGAGTACCCCGGGGTCGTGCCACGCCCGGACGTGATCACATGGCCGCTCCTGGGCGGCGCGAGCCAGCGATCCACGAGGGCGCTGTTCCGAGGGTCCGTAATCACTGAACCCCGCCGGGCATGCCGCCGCAAACGGAAGAGGGCCCCGACCGCTCCTCCGGCCACTCGGAGCCACCACTCGGCGCGCGACCACCTTGACCGACCTCCCGGGCGGCCCCGAGGTGGCCGCTGCGGGCGAGCGGACCCGGGCCGAGCTCGCCGCGTACATGCTGCCGGTCATCGCGACCGCCTTCTCCGCCGCCGATCACGTCGCCTTCGCGCTCGGCCGGCACTTCCGCGTGGGTGCGCTGTCGGCCGAGGCGGAGATCGAGACCGGGGTCGGCCGACTCCTGTCGGCCAACTGCCGGACGTCATGCCCGACATACGCCTCGCGGGCGGCTTCGAACCGGTCGAGGAGGGCGTCTTCGCCCGCGGACCACGGCGCCTGCCGGTGCGGTTCACGCCCGTGCCGGCCACCTGACCGGCACCGCAAGCCGCAGCCGACCGGCGGCCTGCCCGCGGCCGGTCATTCGGCCTGGGAGCGCCGCTGCCGCTCGTACTCGTCCCAGTCGGCCGGTGGATACGTCGCCTGCGGGGCGGCGAGGGCCACATCGACCGCGATGGAGATCTCCGCGTCGAAGAAGCCGAGGTCGCGGATCAACTCCATGGCCTGCACGGTCGCCTCGCCGAGCGGACGGGCCATGCGATCCGCACCGGACGGGAAGCCCACCGGGTACATCCGCGCCGTCACGAGCTCGTGCTCGGCCCGCTCGTCCATGCCGAGGGCGGAGTACCCGGCGGCCAGGGCGACCCGGGTGAGCGCCTGGGACATGGCCCCGGACATGAGCGTGACGCCGTAGAGCGTCTGCGTGGGACCGCCGGCCGTGCCATCCGCGCGCGATGCCCGATCGCACCGCTGCTCCAGGCGTTTCCGGTCCGCCTCCAGCAGCGAATGCGCCTCCTCCAGCGCACGGCCGAAACGCGTCAGCTCGGTCAGGTCAAGGGACATCTCGTTTCCTTCCCGTCAACTGGAGCGACTCTATGGGTGGTTGCGGTGCGCGCGGGAGCTGTCACGCATAGTCGGCCTGATGTGGTCACAGGGGCGGCCCCGTGCGCGATCCTCGACCGAGCGAGCGGCCCGTTCGTCTGCCACGCTGAACGTAGCTGCCGAACGGGCGACGCCGGCCTCCTCCGGAACGGAGTGGAGCCCGGAGGCGGAGCGGCTCCTCGGCCACCGGTCCCAGGAGATGGTGGGCCGGCCGCTGTCGTCGCTGCTCGTCCGACCGGACCCGTGTCCTGCACGACGACCAGGTCGCCTCCTGGGCCTTCCCCAGCGATCCGGCGATCGGTGGCCACCGCCCGCACCCTGACTGAGCGGCAGCTCGCCGGCTGGGGGCTGTGCGACCTCGTGTTCACGACGGAGATGATCGTCAGTGAGCTGGTCACCAACGCCATCCGGTACGCGCCGGGCACCATTCAGGTACGGCTGGTCCGGGACCGCTCGCCGATCTGCGAGGTCACCGACTGCAACAGCGCGGCCTCGTACGTGCGGCACCCCGGGCCGTACCCCCGACGCGGCAAGGCCATCTGGGCCGCACAGGCACTGCCCCCGGCCACGGCCGGCACCCCGCCTGCCGCCCCGGAAACCGGACAGGCGTCCTAGCCGAGCGCGGCGAAGCCCGTGCAGAGCAGGCGGATGCTTCGGCTGAACTTCTCGTCGTCACTCAGCCGAGGAATCAAGTCGCCCATGAGCAGGGGGAATCGCTCGCACAGGTCGGCGTAGCGCTCGGCGGTGACGGCCGCTGGGGCGGTCGGCTGGTTCTGTTCCTGGAGTACGAAACCGGTGACATGGCTGAGCAGGGTGTCGGCGGCGATCCCGCAGTGGGCGGCGGGCAGTCCGCCGTCGAGCAGGGTGCGCAGCAGGCGTTCCATCAGGGAGAACGCGCCGGTGCTGAGCATGCCGGGGCTCTCGGCGAGGAGTTGGGCGCCCCCGGGGTGCTCCTTGATCTGCGCGCGCAGGGCGGTGGCCTGGGCTTCGACGCGGTCCTGCCAGACGGCGGCGGACGGAAGGGCGGCCAGGGCTGCGGTGCCCGCGTCATAGGCGCGGCGGCAGACCCGGTCGGCCATCAGAGCGAGCAGTTCCTCTTTGCCGCGTACGTGGTAGTAGAGGCTGCCGGCGTGGGCGTCCAGGCGGTCGGCGACCTGGCGCATGGACAGGTTCTGGTACCCGACCTCGGCGAAGACGGCCATGCCCGCGTCGACGATGCGCTCCTTGGTGAGCTTCATGGGTGCACCGTACAGCGCTTTCCAACACCGTTCGAAAACCGTGTTAGTTTTGCGTCGTCAGGATTTCGAACGGCGTTTGAAACGTCGAAGTACGGGGGGAAGTGGCAGACATGGGGGCGATCGTCTTCAACGTGACCACGGCCGCGCTGATGGTCATGATGGTCAACTGCGGTCTCGGGGTGGTCGGCCGGGACACCCTGCGCGGGCGGCCGATCCCCTGGGCGGCGGCCGCCCTGACCGCGATCGCCGTCGGCGGCGTCCTGCTCCAGCTGGTCTGGTCCGGCGCCATGGACGCGCTGGACGCGGACCCCGCCAAGTCCGGCTGGTGGCGCGAGTTCACGTCGGTTTTCATGCAGAACGGCGGCCTTCTCGGCGCCGCGTGGAACCTCGTCACCCTGGCCGTCGTCGCCGCGCTCGCCCAGTGGTACTGGGGCGGTGCGCTGACCCTCGGCTTCTTCCTCGCCGGTATCCTGCTGCCCGGCCGGATCGACACCCTGCTCGGCTTCGGCGACGGCCCCAGCACCGACCCCCGGAACTTCGCTGGCAGCTCCGGCGCCACCTATTTCCTGGGCGCCACCCTCGCCCTGGCCTTCCTCACCCGCACCCGCCTCCCCAAGGAACTCGCCCTGGCCATCGGCGTCCCGGCACTGGGCCTTGCGATGTGGCTCATCCAGGACAACGGCCACGGCCTGGTCTCCGTCTACGGCTTCGCCCTCGGCGGAGCGGCCTGGGCGGTCCGCACCCGGCGGCGCGACGGCGGCGCGAACGCGGACCAGTCCTCGGAACGCGTCCGGCGATCAGCCCCGGACCACGCCGACGCCGCCGAGTGACATAACGGACCCCAAGTCATCGACTCGCGGTGTTCCGCGGCCCGATCGAGAAGGTCTTGAAACGAGCGGGCAGCTTTCCACCGCGCTTCGACTCGCACCGACCCGCCCGCCCCTCCATCACTCCTCTGCGGCCACTCCACGTGGCGGGCCGCAGGCCAGCAATCGGGCGGTGAAGTCCGCCAGTTGCGCCCGCATCTTCTCCCGCGGTACGCGCTCCTCTCCGGCCAGGTGCTCCACAAGGTCGGCTCGCGTCGCGGCGAGCAGGGCGTGCGCGGTGAAGTCACTGTCGGGCAGGCCGGGGATCTGCTCCAGTACGGCTTGGAGCAGGCCGTGCCACCGCCCGTAGTGCTCCGCCCGGTACGGGCTGCCGCTCCCGCCCTCCTCCAGAGCCAGCGCGAGCCGCCGGTTGTCGAGTTTGAAACACAGGACGGCGTCAAGCAGCGCGGGTACGCGATCCCGCGGTGCGGCCGTGGGCCCCAGCGGCGGCGGGCCTGCCTCGATCGCCTCCCTGATCGGTTCGAGCCGTACCTCGTACAGCGCGCGAAGCAGCCCGGCGCGATCGCCGAACGCCCGGAAGATCGTGCCCTTGCCGACGCCGGCCGCCGCCGCGACATCGGCCATCGTGACGTCCTCGGGACTGCCGCAGCGAGTGAAGAGGTCGTCAGCGGCCGCCAGCACCGCCTCCCGGTTACGGGCGGCGTCCTTGCGGGACCTGCGCTCCGTCGTGCCACTCCCCGTCATGCCACTCCTTCGTCCATGCCACTCCTCCGCATCCACGCCGCTCCCTCGTTTGCAAAGCGGACCGGTGGTCCGTATCGTCAAAACGGACCCACAGTCCGGATTCTACGAGCTGGAGGACACCCATGCCCGCACCGACTTCCCCGGCGGAGCTGTACCGCCACAGCCTGCGACTACTGCTCGACAAGGACATTCCCGCCTGGGTGGCGTTGTGGGCCGAGGACGGCCTCATGGAGTTCCCCTTCGCCCCCGACGGCTGGCCCCGGCGCCTGGACGGCAGGGAGGGCATCGCCGCCTATATGCGCCCCTATCCCGACCACATCGATCTGCACGACTTCCCCGACCTGCGGATCCATCAGACCATCGAGCCGGAGACGATCGTGGTCGAGATGCGTGGCGTCGGCCGCATGGTGGAGACCGACGCCCCGTTCGACATGACGTACATCGCCGTCGTGACCGTTCGGGACGGGCGGTTCACCTCCTACCGCGACTATTGGAACCCCCTTGCCGTCCAGCAGTCCGGCACCGACTTCACCGGGAGCAACCGATGACCACCGCCGGCACCACCTTGGTCATCGGCGCCACCGGCACCACCGGCAGCCGGACCGCCGCCCAGCTGACGGCCGCGGGCCATCGCGTCAAGGCCGCCACCCGTGGGGCCACCCCGGTCGCGGGCGCCGAGCCGGTCGCCTTCGACTGGTACGGCCCCGGCACCCACGCGGCCGCCCTCGACGGAGTCGACCGCGTCTACCTCATCCCGCCGCTGGGAGAGTCCGACCCCGCGGCGATCATGCTGCCGTTCCTCCGGCAGGCCCGCGCCGCGGGTGTGCGCCGCGCGGTCCTGCTGAGCTCCTCGGCGATCCCCGAAGGCGGCCCGGCGGTGGGATCGGTGCACCGGGCGCTGCCCGGCCTGTTCGACCAATGGGCGGTTCTACGGCCCTCATGGTTCATGCAGAACTTCACCGGCGCGCACGCGCACAGCCAGAGCATCCGCGACGAAGGCACCATCTGGACCGCCACGGGAGCCGGCCGGGTCGGCTTCATCGACGCCGAGGACATCGCGGCCGTAGCGGTCCGCGCCCTGACCGACGAGCACGCCCCCGACACCGATCTCGTCCTCACCGGACCCGAGGCACTGAGCTATGACGACATCGCCACCACCCTCACCGAGGTCACCGGGCGGCCGGTGACCCACCGCCGCCTGCCCTACGAGCAGATGCGCGACCGGCTCGCGGCGCACCTGCCGATGGAGTTCGCCGCGATACTGGCCGGCATGGACCGCGCCATCGCCGAAGGCGCGGAGGACCGCACCACCGACACGGTCCAGCGCCTCACGGGCCGGCCTCCGCGCACCTTCCGGGCCCTCCTTGAGCGGGAGACGCGTCTCGGCGCCATCGGGGCGGCGTCCCGACAGGGTGTCAGCGAGACGGCTTCGTCACCGGATCCAGGGCGGCGCGAGTAAGAGACGACGCGGTCGCCACGACACTGGCGACGGCGTCCTCCGGGTCCAGGCCGTACAGGTCGGTGAGGTTGAAGAGCGCCTCGGCGCTGACCACCACGGTGAGGCCGCGTTTCAGTTGCTCCAGCGCGGCGGGATCGATCGCCTCGGCCTGCGGGGCCAGCGCGTGGTCGATCAGCCCGAAGCGCAGACCGGGACGGGCGGACCGTTCGGGGCGGGCGATGGTCCCGGCGATCATGGCGCGGACCACGCCCTGCCGGGCCAGTACGTGCCGCAGCAGGAACTCGGTCGCGGCGGCGACGCGTTCCACCGGATCGGTGGAGTGCTCGACACCGGCGAGCGCCTCGCCCGGACCGGGGAGCTGGCCGGCGATGGCCTCCTGGAGGAGGCTGACCAGATCGGGGAAGTAACGGTAGGCCGTGGCCTCGGACACGAGGGCCGCCGCGGCGATCTCGGCCATCGTCACTTCGCGCCCGGTGCGGCTCAGTTCGGCCGCGGCCTGCACGATCGCCCGCCGGGTACGCAGCTTCTGGTTCGCGCGGCCGGTCATACCGGAAGCCGGCGAGGTCTGCGGGGACATGGATCCACCTTTCGGTCCGCGGCGGGGAGGCGTCTTTTCCTGCGATCAAGGCTTGCATCATACGATGCGACCAGCCTACTTTCATGCGAGGTAACTCTCACGAAGGAGACTGGCCATGAACAGCGTCGCGATCATCCCCCCTGACGGCGGCGAGGTGATCGAGTTGGGACCGGCGAGAGTACGCATCCTGGAGGACGGCGGCACGACCGCGCACCGTCTCGGAATCGGGGAGATCACCCTCGCCCCGCACAGCGCCGGCCCGCCCCAGCACCGCCACGCCGAACACGACGAGGGCTTCTACGTGGTCTCCGGCACGGCCCGCTTCACCGTGGGCCACGAGGAGCACGAGGCGCCCCCCGGAACGCTGGTGATGGTCCCGCCGGGCGTACCGCACACCTTCGCCAACCCGGGCGACGAACCACTGGTGATGGTCAACACCTTCACGCCCGACCTGTATGTGCAGTACTTCCGGGACCTGCGCGACGCGACGACGCGGGACGGGGAGCTGACGGGTCCGGCCACGGTACGGGTCATGGCCCGTTACGCGACCACACCGGCCACGGAGTACGACTGAGCCGTCGTTCGCGCGGGGACGCCGACCGGGCATCCCCGCACGAACGAGGTCGGCCTCAGGCCGCGGACGGCGCGTTCACCACACTGTTGGCGAAGTCGCCGATGGCACCGAGCGTGCGCCCCAGCTGCTCGATGTGCGGGAAGTGCCCGGCGTCGGAGATGGGCGTGAAGTGGCCGTTGGGGAAGGACTTGGCGTAGCCGCGACCATAGGCCGTGGAGGCGATGCCGTCCTGCTCGCCCCAGACGACCAGCACCGGCACCTCGACGCGGTGCAGGCGCCCGCGCAGCTTCGGGTCGTACGAGAACTCCTCGCCCCCGTAGACCGCCAGGGTCCGCTGGTTGGCGGCCCCCTGCGCCCGCTGCTCGTCGGTGAAGGAGGAGAAGTCGGGGCGGAAGGCCGGGTTGGCGAACGACAGTTGAGCGAGCTCGGCCGGCGCCAGGGTGCGGGCGTCGATGACCGCGTTCTTCTTCTGCACCGCGTGGATGCCCACCGCGTTGAGCAGGGTGAGACTGCCTATGCGGCCCTTGGTGTCACGCAGGGCCATCTCGGAGGCGACCCAGCCGCCGATCGAACTGCCGATCACCATGACCTCGTTCAGCCCGAGGATGTCGAGCAGGTCCAGATAGGCGACGGCCAGATCGGCCGGCGAGTCGACCCACTCCGGACGAGGCGTCCCCTGGAAACCCGGGTGCGTCGGAACGACGGTGTACGCGTGCTCGGTCAGCGCCTCGGCCAGCCCGGTCATCGTCCGGGGGCCCGCACCACCGTGCAGCAACAGGAAACCCCTGCCCTCGGCACTGCTTCCGCGCTCTTCGATGGTCACAGAGAGACCTCCGGGGAGGTCGACGGTGCGGGTGTTGCTGGTGGGAACAGGGGAGGTCATTGATGCGCCCTTCGTGAGAACCAACTCTCACGAATATAGGTTGGTCGCATCACTCGTGCAAGTGAACTCTCATGACGAGAGGGTGCATCCCTGCATGAGGGCACACTTCCCCCCTCCGTGTCCGAGCAGGTGAGTGAGCCCGGCCGACACCGGTGGCGGTGGAAGGATTTCTCCCAGGCGTAGGCGGGGCACTCCGCCTCGGTCGCATGGACGAGACGCGTCAACGCCTCGATCTCGCGGTCGATCGCACCTGAATCGAGGAGTACGGCCAGTCGCCCAGCCGGCCGAGCGGTGGGGGCGCGTCGGAACCTCGGCTCGGGGCCCCACGGCACTGGCCCCTCCTGGCTCTGTGGCGGTCGCCTGCCGTGAAGGTCGGCTTCGGCAGCGCGGTGTCAGGCGCGGAGCAGGTCGGTCGAGACGGCCCAGAGGCGTTCGGCGGTGGCGGGGTCGAGTGCCCATTGCTTGACTCCGTGCGGGTGCTGGGCGAGGTCGGCGTCGTCCGGCACGGTGTAGGCCTCTTGCGCGTCGTCGAGGTAGTGGCCTCCGGTGTGGGCGAACTCGGGGGCGACGGCCGCGACGACGGTGGTGGCGGCCCCCTGCTCGACCGTCTTGTAGGTGAAGACCCCGGCGGCCTCGGCCGCGTCGAGCGACTCACGCTGTTCCGGTGTGAAGTTCCGCTGGAGTCCTGTCGCGACGCCGCCGGGGTTCACCGTGTTGGCGACGATGCCGTCGGGCGCCCAGCGGCGGGTCGCCTCGACGGCGAAGAGCGAGTTCGCCGTCTTGGACTGAGCGTAGGCGATCTGCGGATCGTAGTCGCGGCGCTCGAAGTGGAGGTCGTCGAAGTCGATGCCGGAGCGCATGTGCGCCGTAGAGCTGACCGAGACGATCCGCGCTCCGTCCCGGTCGGCCGCCCCAAGGGCCAGGGCGTCATGGAGGCCGGCGGCCAGGGCGAAATGACCGAGGTGGTTGGTCGCGAACTGCAACTCCCAGCCCTCCTGCGTGCGTTCGAGGCCGCCGGTGACCAGGCCGGCGTTGTTGATCAGGAGGTGCAGCGGGCCGCGCCACGCGTCCACGAATCGGGGGACGGAGCTCCGGTCGGCAAGGTCGAGCCGGACGACCCGGGGCGGGATCCCCCCGGTCGACCTCGCGATCGTCTCGGCGACGGCCGCCCCCGCGGTCGTGTTCCGGACGGCGAGTGTCACTTCCGCCCCGGCGGCGGTCAACGCCCGAGCCGTCTCGACCCCCAGCCCGGAAGAAGCTCCCGTCACGATCGCACGGACACCGGCGAGGTCGACGTCGCGCAGCACCTCCTCCGCGGTGGTGGATGCGGTGAAGGGCGTGGAGATGAGTGGGTGAGCGGCCATGGCGGTGACTATACAAACTAGACGTGACTTGTATAGTCCGCCTCTCGCTCATATGCTCGTCCCATGAGCAGTCCCGATGCCGGCCACCCGCCGTCGACAGCCGCCGATACCGACCGCCGGGCCCTGGTTCTGGATTCCGCGATGGCCACGTTCGCGCGATTCGGCTACCGGAAGACCTCGATGGAGGAAGTGGCGCGGGCGGCGCGCATCTCCCGGCCCGGGCTCTACTTTCTCTTCTCCTCGAAGGAGACCCTGTTCCGTGCCGCGGTGACCCAGGCCCTGGAGCGGGACATCGCAGCGGTCGAACAGGTGCTGGCCGACTCCGCCCGGCCGCTTCGAGAGCGTCTGCTCGAAGCGTTCGACCACTGGGCGGGCCGCTATGTCGGACCGCTGGCGCAGGACGTCACGGCGGTGATCGAGGACAACCCCGAACTCCTCGGCGAGATCGTGGAATCCGCGCCGCGACGGTTCGAGGAACTGATCACGGCCGCCATCGCCGTGGAGTCGGGGCGGGACGCGGCCCCCTCGGTCGCGCAGACGATGATCAGCGCGTCGATCGGCCTCAAGCATCAGGCCGCGTCGCGGGAGTTCTACCGCGACCGGATGAAGGTCGCCGTCGAACTCCTGGTGCGCGGGAAGGGTTCCCGGACCACGTGCCGGACCCCGTGATCGGTGTGCACGAAAACGGCTCCTCCCGGGCACCCGCATCCCATGACGTCTTCGTGGAGCAGGCCGAGCCGTTCGAACTCCGGGCGCACGTCCCGTCCTCGTGGTCGCCCGGCCCGGGCCGGGTGTGCGCTGGTGTCGCTCCTCGCGTTGGCGGCCTGCGGCCACGGCGGTGATCGGACGGTGCCGGGTGCCGTGCCGGGCGAACGCGGAGGGACCTTCCACAAGGCCGCTCTCGCGGACGGCAGCCGACTCGTCATCACCACGCAGGGCGGCGTGCGGGTCGTCGGCACGGACGACGGCAGCGTGTCGGTGGACGGCGCGACGCTCGCCCGCTGGGACGGGGACGGCAGCACGCACACCCTTGACCTGCCCTGCGACCAGGGCGACGACCGGGCCAGGGACAACTGCGGCGGGATGCCGCTGATCCAGGTGCCCATCGGTGTCACGCTCACCGTGCGGGCCCACGACGCCGGGATCGATGTGAGCGATGTGCGGGGCGAGTTGCGCCTCAGCACGGTCAACGGCGATGTCACCGTGCAGGATTCGGGCACCAAGGGGGCCCACCAGCACCTGGTGACCCGTAACGGTTCCGTCCGGGCCACCGGCCTGGCGGCGCGCGAGGTGGGAGCCGAGACGGTCAACGGTGACGTCGACCTGCTGTGCACGACCTCGCCCGACGCGCTCGACGGTGTGACCAGGAACGGCTCCGTGCGCGTGACCCTTCCGGCGGGCGCGCCGCCGTACGCGACCGACGCGAGCACCGTCAACGGCCGCTCCACCGTGGACGTTCCCGCCGCCGGCTCCGCCGGCCACCCGCGTCGGCTTGCTCTGCGCACCGTCAACGGCGACACCGAGGTCCACCGGGGGTGACCCGCGCGGCCGTCATCCGCCCGCTCGCGCCCACGCAGGACACCGTCCGGGACAACGGCTGGATTCCGCCGCTTCAGACGTCATCGCCGTACCGATCGACTCGTACACGCGTTTGACCGCCCGGGGTCGGGTCACACGGATCGGGCAGCCCCCGTCGCTGCCGGGCGCGGTGTCGACGGGATCGATCGGGACTGAGGGACAAGGGGTTGGTCGTGATGACCGTGGCGACGCAGGGCGGTGGCGGTGGCGGTTCCAGTGGCCTCTACGACGTGCTGGAGCTGATTCTCGACCGTGGGCTGGTGATCGACGCTTTCGTGCGGGTCTCCCTCGTCGGTATCGAGATCCTCAAGATCGACATTCGGGTCGTGGTCGCCAGCGTCGACACATATCTGCGCTTCGCCGAGGCGTGCAACCGCCTGGACCTGGAATCGGGGCCGCGAAAGCCGGCCGGTCTCACCGAACTCCCCGGGCAGCTCAAGGGATCCGGCGGGCGCGGTATGGCCAAGGGTGTCCTGTCCGGTGCCGCGGAGGCGATGTCGGACGCCTTCCACCAGGCGCGGGGCGAGGGCCGGTCCCGGCGCGGATGACGCGTGGGGGCGCCGTACCGCGGATCAGATGCGGAAGAGCGAACCCACGAACTCCGTCAGCATCCGCTCCTTCAGCCGGGGCGGCAGCGCGTCCAGCAGGGCCAGTACCGGTGCCGTCCGGGTCGGCAGGCCCCCTGCGCCGTCCAGCCCGGCGAAGGCCAGGAAACCCGCCACGTCCTCGGGGGTGAGGGTGTCGGGGTCGAGCGTGGCGCCCAGTTCGACAAGCGCCGGGTCCACGATGACCGGCTCGCACGCGCGCGCCGCCGTCAGTGCCTCGGCCAGGTCCGCGAGCAGTGGTTCGACCCGGTCGCTGGTCGCCGGGGTCAGTGTCAGGTGCAGGTTCGGCGGGAGGCCGTCGCAGGAGAGCTGCGGCTGGAGGTACCAGCCGCGCTCCCGCATCTCGTCCGCCAGGTGCAGCACCAGCCCCAGATCGGGTGTGCCGGCCGAGCTGTGCACGGTGAACGCGATCAGGCTGCCCGCGGGGTCGCCGAGCACCCGGATGCCGTCCAATGACCGCAGACCGGGGAGCAGTTGGTCGGCGGCCAGCGCCACGCGGCGGGCCAGGGCGGTGTATCCGTCGTGGCCGAGGTGGTGCAGCACCGCCCATGCCTGTGCCAGCAGCCCACCGGACTTGGTGCCCTGCACGGTGGGGTTGACCACCGGATAGCCGGGCCAGCCCGCGTACGCGAAGTACTGGTGGCGGCGCAGTTCGGCGTCCCGGTACAGGACGACCGAGGCGCCCTTGTGGGCGTAGCCGTACTTGTGGAGGTCCACCGAGATCGAGGTGACGCCGGGGACCGAGAGCCCGAACGGTTCGATCGGGAGGCCCACGCGGGCGAGGAACGGCAGGAACCACCCGCCTATGCACGCGTCGACATGGCACAGCACGCCCCGTGCCTCGGCGGCCGCGGCGATCTCGGCCACGGGGTCGAGCACCCCGTGCGCGTACGACGGTGCCGACGCGACCACCAGGGCGGTCCGTTCGGTGATCGCGTTCGCGACGGCCGGGGCGTCGGCGCGGAAGGTCAGCGGGTCGACCGGGACCACCACCGGCTCAAGACCCAGGTAGTGGGCCGCCTTGTGGAAGGCCGCGTGGGCCGTCGACGGCAGCACCAGCTGCGGCCGGGTCACTCCGCGCGCGGAACGGGCATGGCCCCGGGCGGCCTTGACGGCGAGCAGGATCGACTCGGTGCCGCCGCTGGTGAAGCTGCCCTGTGCGCCGGGCACTCCCAGGATCGCGGAGACCGCGCCCACCACGTCGTTCTCCAGCCGGGCCACGCTCGGGAAGACCGTCGGGTCCAGGCCGTTGACCGTGGCGAACACGCCGTACGCGGCCTCGGTCAGCTCGTCCAGGTCGGGCAGCCCCGCGTCGTAGACGTACGCGAACGTCCGGCCGCCCCGGGTCGGCGCGTCCGCCGCGCGCAAGTCCCGCAGTTCGGCCAGCAGTTGCTCGGCCGGCCTGCCCGGGGGCAGCGCGGAGGCGGGGCGTACAGCGGAGACGGTCGGCTCGGTGGGCTCGGCGGCGGACTCACGGGGCACGGTCAGTTCCTGTCTGTCTCGGGCGCGAGGGCCGTTTCCGTGCGCGCAAGGGCGTGGGAAGCGCGGCGCAGCGTCAGGGGTATCGCCAATTCCCCGTCCGCACAAGGTGATCGGCACGGTCATGTCCGGCGGAGCCGCGTCGCGCTCACTTTCCGCCGAGGTCCTCCAGCACCTCCCGGGCCGCCCGCGCGCCGGAGGCGAGGGCGCCCTGGACGGAACCCGTTCCCCGGTGATCCCCGCAGACGTAACGCCCGTTGCCGGTACGGCACGTTCGGGTCAGCGGCCAGGGCGGCGGCATGGCGGGCAGCGCGTCCTCGATGGTGCGCGCGACCAGCAGGTCCCAGCCGGTGGTGTCGGTGCCGTACATCTCGGACAGGGCCGCGGCCACGGCCGAGCGTCCGGGCTCGGTGTCGTCGCCCAGCACGGAGGTGGCGACGAGGGCACTGCCGCGCGGCGCGTATTCGGGCGCGACCTCGCTGAGGACGCAGGTGTTCAGCACGCGGCGGCGGGTGTCGACCAGCAGGACGGGCTGCCGCAGGGGGGAGAGCGGGGCGACGTGGTAGTACGTGGTGACCGTGCGCCGGGCGGGCACGTCGAGGCCGGGCAGCATGCGGGCGGCGGCACCGGCGCCGGTCGCCACCACGACGGCGCGCGCCGGCAGTTCCGTGCCGTCCGACATGAGTACGGCACCGTCCGCGAGCCCGGACACGGGTGCGCCGAGCCGTACGGTGCCCTCCGGCAGGGCCGCGGCCAGGGCGCGGGGCACGGACTGCACGCCGAAGGCCGGCAGGCACAGGGCGCCGCGCAGCATGCTGCGCCACACGAGGTGGAACACCCGGCTGGACGTCTCCAGTGTGTCCTCCAGGAAGACCCCGGCGAGGAAGGGCCGGAAGAAGTCCTCCACGAACGGTTCGGAGAAGCCCGCGTCGGCCAGCGCGGTGCGGGTGGTGTACTCGGGTGCGTGCTTGATCGTCCGGGCCGGGGCGAGCGCGTCGCGGGCGCCGAGCGCGGCCAGTGCCGCCAGGTCGCGCGGCCGGGCGAACCGCCCGGAAAGCAGCGAGGCCACCGCGTCGGGGCAGCGGCGCGGGTCGGCCAGCAGCACCCGCCGGTCACCGGTGTGCACCAGGACGCCCGGCAGGAAGGGGCGCGGGTCGACGAACCGCGCGGGCAGACGGCGGCGCAGCTGCGGATAGGCGGGGTTGACGACCTGGAAACCGCGGTCCACCGTGAAGCCGTCCACACGGTCCGTCCGCATCCGGCCGCCCACCGCGTCGTCCGCCTCCAGCACGCTGACGCCGAGCCCGGCGGCGGCCAGGTCGCGGGCACAGGCCAGCCCGGCGACCCCGGCGCCCACCACGACGACGTCCGCTGCCACGGCTGCGTCCACCACGGCCATCACCTCTCCTCGCTCCTCAAGAGCCGACCGCCGGCACGCGTCCGGGCACCGGCACCGCCCTCGCTCCTGACAGCGGCCACGTCCACCAGCGCCCACTGCCCCTCCACACTTCCCCGTCGGCGCCCGCCGCGGATGCGTCTGCACCAGAACGGGCGAACACCGGCGGCTCGCCGCATCCGTGACCGGCCGCCGGGGCGAATCCGTTCGAGACTCACCTCAGCGGAAGTGGAAGCGAGCCCATGCAGACCTCGATCGTCCTGTTCACCTGCGACCTGCGCCTGTCGGACCACCCGCCGCTGCGCGCGGCCGTGCACGGCGGAGGCCAAGTGGTCCCGCTCTTCGTCCGGGATCCGGCCGTGGACCGAGCGGGGTTCGCCGTGCCGAACCGGCTCGCGTTTCTCGCCGACTGCCTGCGGGACCTGGACGCCGGACTGCGCGAGCGGGGCGGCCGGCTGGTGCTGCGCGAGGGCGACACGGTCACGGAGGTGTGCCGGGTGGCCGCCGAGGCGGATGCCGACGAGATCCACATGGCGGGCGACACGAGTGCCTTCGCGTGCGTGCGCGAGCGGCGGTTGCGACGGGCCCTGGAGGCCGACGGGCGGCGCCTGTACGTGCACGACACGGTGGGCACCGCCGTGGCCCCGGGCGCGGTGACGCCGGCCTCCTCCGACCACTTCGCGGTGTTCACGCCGTACTTCCGGCGCTGGTCCGAACAGTCCCTGCGGGGCGTGCTGGACGCACCGCGCGCGATCACCGTGCCGGCGGAGGTGGGGTCCGCCCCGCTGCCGGAACGTGGCGAGGTCAGCGGCGTGTCGCCGCAGCTGTGCGCGGGTGGTGAGACGGAGGGCCGGCGCCGGTTCACCGCGTGGCTGCGCTCCGGTGTGCACACGTACGCGTCACGGCACGACGACCTGGCGGGCGACGCCACCTCCCGGCTCTCCCCCCATCTGCATTTCGGCACGCTGTCACCGGTGGAGGTGGTCTGCCGGGCCCGCGCGACCGGCGGCGCGGACGCGGAGGCGTACGTGCGGCAGATCGCCTGGCGCGACTTCCATCGACAGGTGCTCGCCGCGCGCCCCGACGCCGCCGCGCACGACTACCGCACGCACCGCGACCGGTGGCGGGACGGGAAGGACGCGGCGGCGGAGGCCGCGGCGTGGCGGCAGGGCCGCACCGGCTATCCGCTGGTGGACGCGGCGATGCGGCAGCTGCGCCAGGAGGGCTGGATGCACAACCGGGGGCGCCTGCTGACGGCGAGCTTCCTCACCAAGACGCTGTACCTCGACTGGCGGCTGGGCGCCCGGCACTTCCTGGACCTGCTGGTCGACGGCGACGTGGCGAACAACCAGCTGAACTGGCAGTGGATGGCCGGCACGGGCACCGACACCCGGCCGAACCGGGTGCTCAACCCCCTCGCCCAGGGCAAGCGCCACGACCCGGACGGAGCCTATGTGCGGCGGTGGGTGCCGGAACTCGCGAATGTCGAGGGAGCCGCCGTGCACGAGCCGTGGAAGCTTCCGGAGCCGGAACGCTCACGGACCGGCTATCCGGAACCGGTCGTCTCCCTGGCTGAGGGCCTGGAGCGCTTCAAGCGGGCCCGAGGGCGTTCCTGAGGCCGCCGCAAGGCCGCCCGCCGGTCCCGGCCGGCACCGCAACCGCACCAAGCGAAAGGCAGCTCGATGACCGCCCCGCACTGGCTCTTCGGCGACCAGCTCGGCCCGCACTTCCTCACTCCGGACGGCGCGGACGGACCTGGTCGCGGGGCCCCCGTGGTGATCATCGAGGCCAGGTCGGTCTTCCGGCGGCGCCGCTTCCACCGGGCCAAGGCGCACCTGGTGCTCTCCGCGATGCGGCACCGCGCGGCGGAACTGGGCGAGCGGGTGACGTACGTACGGGCCGAGACCTACCGCGAGGGCCTGCGCCTAGCGGTGGGGGACGCCCCGGTCACGGTGTGCCATCCGACCTCGTACGCTGCGCTCCGGCTGGTGCGGTCGCTGCCGCGGGTGCGGGTGCTGCCCGCACGGGGCTTCCTGGTGGCACACGCGGAGTTCGCCGGCTGGGCCGAGGAGCGCGGGGAACGGCGGCTGCGCCAGGAGGACTTCTACCGCTGGGTGCGCCAGGGGCACGACCTGCTGATGGACGGCGACCACCCGGCGGGCGGCCGCTTCAACCACGACCACGACAACCGCGAGCCCCCGCCGGGCGGCGCCCGGGAACTCGAGGTACCGGCTCCGTACCGTCCGCGTGAGGACGGCATCGACGCGGAGGTGCGCGAGGACCTCGACCGGTGGGAGCGCGACAGCGACGTGCGCTTCGTCGGCCGGGACGGCCCCCGCCGCTTCCCCGCCACCCGGCGGGAGGCGCTGTCGGCCCTGCGGCGTTTCGTGGCACACCGGTTGACGTCCTTCGGGCCGTACGAGGACGCGATGCTGACTGCTGATCCTGTGATGAGCCACAGCCTGTTGTCGTCCTCGCTGAACCTGGGGCTGCTGCACCCGGCGGAGTGCGTGGAGCGGGCCGAGCGAGCCTGGCGGGAGGGCGCCGTACCGGTGAACAGCGCGGAGGGCTTCGTGCGGCAGGTCGCGGGCTGGCGGGAGTACGTCTGGCAGCTGTACTGGCACTTCGGCGAGGACTACCGGCGCCGGAACGCGCTCGGACATACGGCGGAACTGCCCGACTATTTCGCCGAGTTGGACGCGGACGCGGTCACCGCGCACTGTCTGGCCACCGTGCTCTCCCAGGTGCGCGACACCGGGTGGACACACCACATCCCCCGACTGATGGTGCTGGGCAGTCACGCGCTCCAGCGCGGCTGGGACCCGGGCGCGGTGACCGACTGGTTCCACCGCTGCTTCGTCGACGGCTACGACTGGGTGATGGTGCCGAACGTGGTGGGCATGTCCCAGTACGCGGACGGCGGCAGGATGACCACCAAGCCGTACACGTCGGGCGGCGCCTACATCCACCGGATGAGCGACCTGTGTGACGGGTGCGCCTACCGGCCCACCGAACGCACCGGCCCGCGCGCCTGTCCCTACGCCGCCGGGTACTGGGCCTTCCTGCACCGGCACCGGCGGCTGCTGTCCGGTAACGCCCGTGTGCGGCGTGCGGTGCAGGGCCTGGACCGGCTCGGTGACCTGGACGAGGTGCTGCGGCAGGAGCGGCGGCGGGCCGGTGAGGTGCCCTGAGGGCGGCGGAGACGTGAGCGCCGGGGACGTGAGCGTCTGCTCACCCTGCGGTGCACAGCGTGCGCAGCGCCTCCACCGCCTGTGCCAGTCCGGCCGGTCTGAGGACGCCGGCCGGCTGGGACGGGCTCCAGCCGGGGCCGCCCAGCAGCACCGCGGGGCCGCGCCGGGTGCCCTTCATGCCCCACCGCGTCGCGGCGATGTCCCGGGCCAGCGCGGGGGCCGCCCGTGCGCTCTCCTGGGCCCACAGCACGACCGCCACGGGGCCCAGTCGGCGCACGGCCGCGTCCAGCGCCTCGGCAGGCACCGCCGCCCCCAGCATGCGTGCCGGCAGCCCCGCACGGCCGAGGGCCGCGTGCAGCGCCTCCAGGGGCAGGGTGTGCTGCTCGCCGGGTACACAGGCCAGCAGGACGCAGCCGGTCGCCGGGGAGACCGGGTCGGCGGCGGACGGCGCGCAGCGGCGCAGCACCGTGGAGACATGCCAGGAGAGCAGGTGCTCCACCTCCACGTACCGGTCGCCCGAAGAGGCCCAGCGGCGTCCCACGGCATGCAGGGTGGGGACCATCACCTCATGCCAGGCCGCGACCACGCCGTGGCGCTCGACGGCGGCGGTGAGCTGCTTCTCGAGCGCGGGAGCGTCCAGCCGTACGGCGGCACGCGCCAGGCCGCGGCACTCCTGGCGCACATCGCCGAGGGGCAGAGCGCCGGCGGCCCGGGATCGCCCGGTGGGCGGTGCGGGCGCCGGAGCAGCGGCGTCCGCTGCCGCGAGGAGCGGGCGGGCGGCGGTCCCGAGGACGGTGCGGGCCGCGTCGGCGGGCGGGACGCCGGTCGCCGTCAGACGGCACATCTCCTCGACCGTCGCCACGTCGGCCGCCGTCCAGCGGCGGTGGCCGCCCCCGGTGCGTGCGGTCGGTCCGATGCCGTAGCGGCGGTCCCACGAACGCAGGGTCATGGGCGACACGCCGAGGCGGCGGGCCAGCACGCCCGTGGTCAGGCCGGCGTCGCCCGGTACGGCGGGCGCGGCCGCGGGTGGTGGTACGGAGGAGTTCACGGCGGTCAGGGGTTCCCTTCTTCCTGGAGGCGGCGCGACGAACCGGCCGGTCAGCGGGCTCGCTCCCCGGCCTCGACGTCCAGGTTCCCCGCCAGGCGCAGCAGCCCACGCCGGGCGTGACTCTTGACCGTACCCAGCGGCCATCCCGTCACATGGGCGATCTGCGTCTGTGTCAGGTCGCCGTAGAAGGCCAGGCACAGGACCCGCCGCTGGACCTCGGGCAGCCGGCGCAGCTCCCGGGTGACGTCCACGCGGATCAGGACGGCGTCCTGTGCGGACGACCGGTCCTGCGGGCGGGCCGACTCGCGCGCCGCCGCGACGGCGGTGTCCGAGCGCCGGGTACGGGCCGTCAGCGCGTCGGCGATCTTGCGCCGGGCGATGCCCACGAGCCAGGCGGCCAGCGGCCCACGGGCCGGACGGTATCCGTGGCGGCCGCGCCAGGCGGCGAGGAACACCGTCTGGGTGACGTCCTCGGCCTCCGCGCCGTCCCCCAGCGACTGCCGCGCAAGCGACAGGACGAGGGGGGCCCAGCGGCGGTAGACCGCCTCCATGCCGTCCTCGTCCCCGGCCAGGAAGCGCGAGACCAGGTCCTGCTCCGGGTCCGCCGTGGGCGCGAGCGGGATTTCGGTGACAGCGGGTGCGGTCATGGGGCCAGCTCCTTGTGCGGGTGGATCCTGCCTCAGGGCCACGCTCCGTCCGGCGCCCGCGTCACGGCAACTCGCATCGGATCTGCATCGGATCGGTGCGGACGCGGGCGCCCCGCGTCCGTCAGGCGCGGTCCTGGTCCGGCAGGGCGACCGACCGCCCCGCCGCCGCGGTGCGGCCGTCCGCCTCCGCGGGGCCGGGCCCGGTGGGCCACCACACCCGGTCCCCCGCGTCCCGCACGAGCGCCGGCACCAGCAGGGAGCGCACCACCAGGGTGTCCAGCAGCACCCCGAAGGCGACGATGAAGGCGATCTGAACCAGGAACGCCAGAGGGATCACACCGAGCGCGGCGAAGGTGGCCGCGAGGACCACTCCTGCGGAGGTGATGACTCCGCCGGTGGTGACGAGCCCGCGGCGGATGCCCTCGCGGGTCCCGTGCCGCAGCATCTCCTCGCGGACCCGGGACATCAGGAAGATGTTGTAGTCGACGCCCAGGGCGACCAGGAAGACGAACCCGTACAGCGGCACCGACGGATCGGTGCCACTGAGGCCGAACAGGTCGCGGAAGACCAGCGCCGCCACCCCGAGGGTCGCCGTGAAGTTGAGGGCGACGGTCAGCACCAGCAGGACCGGCACGGCGAGGGAGCGCAGCAGCAGCACGAGGATGATCAGGATGACGGCGAGCACCACCGGGACGATGACCATGCGGTCGCGTTCGGCCGCGCGCAGGGTGTCGTACTGCTGCGCCGTGTAGCCGCCGACCCGTGCGTGCGCGCCGGGCAGCGCGTGCAGCGCCGTGCGCATCCGGGCCACGGTGTCACGGGCGGTCTGGGTGTCGGGTGCCGCCTTCGCGGTCGCTTCGAACCTGACCCTGCCGTTCACCGCCTGGGGATCGGCGGCCGGGCGGCCCTGGGCGCCGGTCGCGGTCACCGCCGCGACGCCCGCGGTGTCGCGTACGGTGCGCTCCACACGGTCGGCGGAGGCGGCGTCGGCGATGACCACCACAGGGGTGCCCGCACCGGCCGGGAAATGGCGGGCCAGGGTCTGCTGCGCGGCGACTGACGGTACGTGCCGTACGAACGTCTCGTCCAGCGGCACGCCCCGCGAGTCCAGGGTGAGGGCGCCCGCCGAGCAGACGAGCAGTCCGGTCAGGGCGAGCGCCCACACCCGGCGCGGCCTCCGGTCGACCAGGCCGGCGACGCGCTGCCACAGACCGTTGGTCCCGGCCGCGCTCCCGGGCCTGGCCGGCCAGTAGGCGCGGCGACCCAGGAGGGCCAAGGCGGCGGGCAGGAAGGTGAGCGCGCTCAGGGCGGCGCAGGCGATGCCGACGGCGCCGACCGGTCCGAGGGCCCGGTTGTTGGTGAGGTCGCTCAGCAGCAGGGCGATCAGCCCGAGGGCGACGGTGCCCGCGCTGGCAAGGACGGCCGGTGCCGAGCGGCGTACGGCGGCTCGTGCGGCTTCGTACCGGTCCCGGCCCACGGTGAGTTCCTCCCGGCAGCGGGCGGTGACCAGGAGCGCGTAGTCCGTCGCGGCACCGATGACGAGGATCGAGAGGATGCCCTGCACCTGGCCGTCGACGCGGACCAGGCCGTGGTCGGCCAGGGCGTAGACGACGGCGCAGGCCAGTCCCAGCGCGAACACCGCACCGGCGATGACCACGAGCGGCAGCAGCAGGGAGCGGTAGACCAGCAGCAGGATGAGGAGCACCGCGGCCAGGGCGACCGCGAGCAAGACCCCGTCGATGCCGGAGAAGGCGTCCGCCAGATCGGTCTGGGTCGCGGCCGGCCCTGCCAGCCGTACCTGGGTGCCGGGCACCTTCTCCGCCGCTGCCCGCACCCGTTCCAGCGTGGGCGCGAGCCGGTCGCCCAGTTCGGGACGCAGCGGCACGACGGCCTGGAGGGCGGCGTGGTCGCGCGAGGGCAGGGCGGGCGAAGGGGATCCGGCCATGCCGGGTTCACCGGTGAGCCCGGCCATCACCGCCGTGGCCGTCCGCTGCCGCCCGCTGACGGCCTTCCCGTCGTCGGCGGTCCACAGCACGATGACCGGCAGGGTCTCGCGCTGCTGGAAGGCGGACTGCTCGCGCAGGACTCGGGTGGACTCGGCGCTGCGCGGCAGGAAGGCGGCCTGGTCGTTGGTGGCGACCTCGCCGAGCCGACCGGCGAAGGGCCCGAGCAACGCCCCGACCACCAGCCATACGGCGATCAGTGTGATGGGGACGAGGCCGCGGGGCGGGCGGTGCGCGGGTGTCATGTGACTCCTCGGAGTCGGAACGGACGGCTAAGAACCTCGACAATGAACAATCTCAATGGTCAAGCAATATCTCATTGAAATGTCACAGGGCTCTTCCCCGGATGCCCATGGATCGGATGCACCTGCCGCCGAGATCGCGTCGAACCGCCTCAGCGGTCGGCGGCCAGCCCGGGGACCTCGGCGAGGGCGTCGTTCAGGGCGGCAAGGAACCGCAGGACCACCGTCAGCTCGTGCTCGTCGAAGTCCGCACCGGACCGGATCAAGGCGTCGGCGAGGGGACGGAAGTGGGTGCGGGCTGCGGCGCGGGCGGCGGCGGCGTAATGGAGGTGCACCACCCGGCGATCGGTGTCCTCGCGCACCCGGCGGACCTGACCGGCGCGTTCGAGCCGGTCGACGCAGGCGGTGACCGCACCGGAGGTCAGGCCCAGCACGGCGCGCAGCCCGGTGGGTGTCATCGGCTCGGGCGCGTCGAGGATGGCGGCCAGCGCCTGGACGTCGGTGACATGCAGGTTCTGCCGGGCGGCGTACTGCTGGATGACCCGGCCGACCTCACCGTGCATGCGACGCAGCTGTACCGCGAAGGCCGCCAGGTCGCCCGAGAACGGCGGGAGGCCATCGGCGGACGCGCCCTCGGCGGCGCCACCCGCGGCCGCGGCGCGCGGGCCGCCGACGGCAGGGGGCACGCCGTCGGCGGCCCCACCCTGCGGTCGCGCCCGGTGCCCTCCGCTCGTCTCCGTGTCCATCGGCGCATCGTACCGGGGCGGGCACGGATCTCCGCTGGGCCGCATCCGCATCCGGTGCCACGGCCGAACAATGCGGACGGCCGGACCTCTTGTCGGGAGGAGAAGTCATGGAGACGACGGAGCGGAAGCCCCTGTGCCTGGTGACCGGAGCCACCGGCTACATCGGCGGCCGGCTCGTGCCCGAACTGCTGGCAGCCGGGTACCGGGTGCGCTGCCTGGCCCGCTCGCCGGGAAAGCTGCGGGATCACCCCTGGGCCGGGGAGGTGGAAGTGGCCGGCGGGGACGTCACCGACGCCGAGTCGGTCCGGGTGGCGATGCGAGGGGTCGCCGTCGCCTACTACCTCGTGCACGCACTGGGCACCGGAAGGGGTTTTGAGGACACCGATCGCGAGGGCGCCCGGGTCTTCGGCGCGCAGGCCGCGGACGCCGGTGTGCGCCGCATCGTGTACCTCGGCGGCCTGACTCCCGCCGGAGTGCCCGAGCACGAGCTGTCCCCGCATCTGCGCTCCCGGTCCGAGGTCGGGCGCATCCTGATGGCGAGCGGGGTGCCGACGACGGTGCTGCGCGCGGCGGTGATCCTCGGGTCGGGCTCGGCGTCCTTCGAGATGCTGCGCTATCTGACCGAGCGGCTTCCGGTGATGGTCACCCCGAGCTGGGTGCGCACCCGCATCCAGCCCATAGCGGTCCGGGACGTGCTGCGCCTGCTGGTGAAGAGCGCCCTGATGCCCGCCTCGGTGAACCGCGCCTTCGACATCGGCGGCCCGGACGTGCTGACGTACCGGGACATGATGATGCGCTACGCCGCGGTGGCCGGGCTGCCCCGGCGCGTGATCCTGCCGGTGCCGGTGCTCACCCCTCGGCTGTCCAGCCACTGGGTCGGCCTGGTCACCCCGGTTCCCGCGTCCATCGCCCGGCCGCTCACGGAGTCGTTGCGCCACGAGGTGGTGTGCCGGGAGAACGACATCACCCGTCATGTTCCCGACCCTCCCGGTCACCCCGTCGGCTTCGACGAGGCGGTACGGCTGGCGCTCAAGCGCGTACGGGACGCCGATGTCACCACCCGCTGGTCCTCCGCCTCGGTGGCCGGTGCCCCCAGCGACCCACTGCCCACCGATCCCGACTGGGCGGGCGGCAGCCTCTGCACCGATCTGCGGGAATGTCCGGCCGACGCGCGGCCCGAGGACCTGTGGCGGGTGATCGAGGGCGTCGGCGGGGAGAACGGCTGGTACTCCTCGCCCCTGGCCTGGTCGGTTCGAGGCGTCGCAGACCGGCTCGTGGGCGGTGTGGGGCTGCGCCGCGGACGCCGGGACGCGCGCATGCTGCGCGTGGGCGACTCGGTGGACTTCTGGCGGGTGGAGGAGATCGAGCCGGGCCGGCTGCTGCGGCTGCGCGCGGAGATGCGACTGCCCGGACTGGCGTGGCTGGAGATGGGCGTCGACCGGGACGGGAACGGCCGCACCCGTTACCGCCAGCGCGCTCTGTTCCACCCGCACGGTCTGCTCGGTCAGATCTACTGGTGGGGCATCTCCCCCTTCCACGCTGTCATCTTCGGCGGCATGGCCCGCAACATCGCCCGCGCGGCCGAGCGGGCGGACGGGACGCCCTCCCCGGACCCCGCGGCCGCGTCGGCGATCCGGCCGGCCGGGTGAGGGCCGGTCTCCGTCCGCAGGGGTGGCATAAGGCCGGACTCGCCGGGAATCCGATCGGTCGGGCTCGTCAGGCAGCCCGGCACTTCGGCTTTCTGTCCCGTTGGGGGGATTCGGCGTGATACTCGACGGTGTACCGGCACCCCCTGCCCACGGCACCACATTCGACGCGGCGGCACGCAAGCAGCGCCTGCGCCGCCGGCTGGAGCGGCTGATCGGCGTGGCGGCCACCGAAGGAAACGAGCTCGTGCCGCTGCGCAACGGTGACGCGATCTTCCCCGCGATGCTCGGGGCGATCCGCGCGGCCCGGCACACCATCGACATGATGACGTTCGTGTACTGGCGGGGGCAGATCGCCCACGACTTCGCCTACGCCCTGGCCGAGCGCGCCCGCGCGGGGGTGCGGGTACGGCTGCTGCTCGACGGGTTCGGCGCCAAGAAGATAGAGCGGAGGCTGCTGGACCTCATGAGCGCCGCGGGCGTGCAGGTGGCGTGGTTCCGCAGGCCCGTGCGGCTGTCGCCGTTCAAGCAGAACCACCGCTGTCACCGCAAGGCCCTCGTCGTCGACGAGGAGACCGCCTTCACCGGCGGTGTCGGGATCGCGGAGGAGTGGTGCGGCGACGCCCGTGACGCAGCCGAGTGGCGCGACACCCATGTGCGGGTGCGCGGCCCGGCCGTGGACGGTATCGCTGCGGCGTTCGCGCAGAACTGGGCGGAGTGCCATGACGAACTCTTCGACGACCGCGACCGATTCACGGAGCAGCCACAGCCCGGCTCGGCGGTGGTGCAGGTCGTCCGTGGCTCCGCGAGCATCGGCTGGCAGGACATGCAGACCCTCATCCGCGTCATGCTCGCCTCCGCTCAGGAGCGCTTCCGACTGGCCACCGCCTACTTCGCCCCTGACACCTACTTCATCGACCTGCTGTGCGCGACCGCCCGTCGCGGTGTGCGGGTCGAGATCCTGCTGCCCGGCCCGCACACCGATCAGCGCGCCTGCCAGCTCGCCGGTCAGCATCATTACGCGCGTCTGCTGCGGGCCGGTGTGCGCATCCGTCAGTTCCAGCCGACCATGATGCACGCCAAGATCATCACCGTGGACTCGGTCGCCGCCCTCATCGGGTCCACCAATTTCAACCGCCGCTCGATGGACCACGACGAAGAGGTCATGCTCGCCGTCCTGGACGAGGAGTTCACCGCGGCACTCGACCGTGACTACGACGCGGATCTGAAACGCAGCACGGAGATCGACCTCGGCCGCTGGAGACGCAGGGCGGCGCTGCAACGTGCCAAGGAGGTCGCGGTCACCCCGCTCCGGCGCTTCCTGTGATCGTCGCGGCCCGGGTGCGAGGATGTCAGGCGACGCGGGCCAGGGGAGGGCATTCCCAGGTCGCGTCGATCACCGCCGGGCTGGGCCGGTACATGCGCAGGGCCACGAACCAGGTGCCGTCCGCCGCGGTGGGCAGCCAGTTGGCCTCCTTGTCCTCCTCGGGCCGCTCGCGCTGGAGGTGAAGGGTCAGTCCGCCGTCCGCGTCCCGCCGCAGTCCGGCGCTGCGGTCGCCCACCGAGTAGCGGTCGGCCGGGTTGGGGACGAGGTTCATGTCCTCCCCGTAGGCGGTCAGTGACCAGAAGGCGTCCACCGGGGGCAACGCGTCGCCGGGGAAACGCAGTTCGTACCGGCCGCCGGACTCCAGCTTGTCGCCGTTCGCGTCCTCGAAATTGAGCAGGTAGACCGCTTCGGCGGGGTCGTTGGCGGCGACGCCGATCAGCGACTGATCGGCGGCACGTTTGAGGAAGTCGTCGCCGAAGCGTCCCATCTCCGGCGGCGGATAGCGCCAGCCGTGGACGAGTTCGGCCCAATCGCCGCTGAGGATCTGCTGCTTGAGCAGCGGCACACCGACGGCGGCGGCCCGCGCCAGGCTGCGTCTGACGGCCTCCGGCTGGGCCTCGACGTCGAGGCCGGGGCCGATGCCGATCTGGGCGAACTGCTGGAGCAGGACCCGGTGACGGGAGGGCGGAGGATTCTCGGCCAGCATCAGATTGAGGGTCTTCCAGGGCCCCAGCGGATCCTCCTCCACAGGGACGGGCACCAGGACGTCGCGGCTCTCGGGGACCTCCGCGTCCTTCTTGCCGAACAGGCTGAGCGGGGTGAGCCGGTACTGCTCCTGGAGCGCCCGGACGCGGGGCACGTCGTCCGGGCCGTCGACCAGGGTGCGGCCGAGGATGAGCACCCAGGGGCTCGGCGCCTTCTTCACGTGCCTTACTCCGGCGGGGAGTTTGCCCTTCCAGCCCGGGCCGACGAGGGCGAAGCCGCCCGCGTCGGAACCGGTGGTGCGCTGACCGACGTAGTCGAAGTTGTCGGAGGTGATCCCCACCAGTTCGAAGGTGAAGTACCGCTCGCCCATGTCCGGATGGGACAGGATGACCGGCTCGTCGCCCAGATACACCCAGGCCGTCGAGTACAGGGTGTCGTTGTTGGGGCATCCGCCGTCGCGGTACGTCGCGTCCAGCAGGCGCTCGGCATGCCAGAAGTGGTTGACGGGCGCGTACGGGATCGTGGCCGGGTTCCGTGGCCGCGTCACCCAGTCGTGCCTCAGCCGGGCGTTGTAGATGTACGGGAACCCGTAGACGAACGCCTGCTCGCCGAGGGTGTACGCGTACTCGCCGCGCCAGTCGTCCATGCGGCCCGTCAGGATCGGTTTCACCGCGTGACCGAGCGCGGGCACGATCTCGGGCAGGTGGCGTGCGCGGTCGATCGTGGCCCTCGGGTGGAGGGCCGCGTGTCCGGCGGCCCGTGCCACCGTGACGGCCGCGCCCGCGACGTCCTCGGGGATGCGCCGCCAGGCGGGGCTCTGGCTCTGCGATGGTTCGGACATGTCGACACCACTTCGCTCAACCGTATGAGTGCCCGGTCACGCGTATGGAAGTACCCGCTCGCGTTAAGCACCCGGTCGCGAGCGCCTTGCCGCTCCTCCCCCGACGACCATTGTGCTCCGCGTCGCCGGGCGCCGCAGCCGGGCGGGAACGAGGCAGGCCGACGCGTTGACCAGGGCGGGGTGTTCGTCGCCTCGGGCTTCGAGATGCGCTCACCCGCATCCGCTGGATACGCTCGCTGGGCAGCCGGGGAATGGCCGAGGGCCGGGGCGCGGCAGCCGCCCACCCCGTGCGCGGAATCGAGGATTCGCGCGGAAACGAGGATTTCCGCGGTCCCAGCCTCAGCAGTGTTCACGCCTCCACGGGAAGAGGGTTGCCATGAGGTTCACCGGCATGCGTACAGCGAAGGCCACCGCGGCGGCTCTGGTCGCCGTACCGCTCGCGCTCGCAGGTATGGCGCAGCAGGCCCAGGCACGGGCGGCGTCGCCCAGCCCGTCGGGGACGTTCGGTCCCGGGTGTCCCGCGGTCTCCCAGAAGATCGACACGGTCAAGGACAAGGTCACCGAGGCCGCCGCCGCGTATCCGCAGCTCAGCCAGCTGGTCTCGGCCGCGGTCAGGGCGCGGCTGAACGGCACTCTCGACAGTAAGTCCCACATCACCGTCTTCGCCCCCAGTGACCAGGCGTTCCAGAAAGTGTCCGCGTCGCAGCTCACCTCGCTGCTCAAGAACCAGGGGCAGCTGAAGAAGGTGCTGACCTACCACGTAGTGGACAAGCAGATCACGCCGGACGAACTCTCCCACGGCTCCTTCACCACGGTGGAAGGCGGCAAACTGACCACGTCGGGCTCGGGCACCGACTTCAAGGTCAACGGGAAGGCGAGCATCGTCTGCGGCAACATCAAGGCCGCGAACGCCACCATCTACGTCATCGACGCGGTGCTCCAGCCCCCGTCGTCCTGACCTTGTCGTGCCAGGCGCCGTACCGGTCGGCGAGGGCGACGGCGGTGACACCGTGCAGCAGCACGCTGAGGCCGACGGTGACCGCCACGACCCTCGCCATCAACTCGACTCCCTGGACGTGCTCTTCCTCAAGGAGCAGCAGACCGAGCACGACGGATGCCAGACCACGGGGCCCGAACCATCCGATGTAGGCGACCGTGGGACCTCGCAGCCCGCTGCCGGCGAGCGCGAGGGCCACGGGCACCATACGGACCACGGTGAGGCTGAGAACCGCGTAGCCGACGACGCGCCAGCTCAGGTGCTCCAGTGTCGGGCCGAGCAGTACGGCGCCGAAGACCAGCAGGCTGAGTGAGGCGAGGAGTTCGCCGAGGTGCTCGGTGAAACCGGCGGCGGGGTCGGGGGCGTCCGGCGAGGGGTCGGGGCCCTCCTGGGGGTCGGTGTCCGGGAGCCTGCCTTCGACGGTCGGGAACCGGCGTCCTAGGGTCGGGAACCGGCTTTGGGTGGCCGGAATCCGGCGCAGTGCGGAACCGAAGGCGAAGCCGCCGATCCAGGCGCCGATGAAGCCGCTGCCGTTCACCACGAGCGCCAGTGCGTACGCGGCCGTGGCGACAGCCGGGACGAACAGTTGCGCCCACTCCCCCGAGACCCATCCCCGTGACCGCGCCGCTCGCAACAGCAGGCCGCCGACGGCGCCGACCAGGAACCCCAGCACCGAACTGAGTACCAGCGCACGCCAGAAGACACCCGACGCGCCCTCTCGCGCGGCGGACGTGCCGGGTATGACGGCGAGGAAGAGCACGAAGAACGGCAGCACCATGCCGTCGTTCAGACCGCTCTCCACATTGAGGCCGTGCCGGACCAGCGCGGGAACTCGTGGACTGGACATGGCGGTCTTGCCGAGGGCCGCGTCCGTGGGCGCGAGGACGGCGCCGACCAGGGCGAGTTCCCACAGGGTAAGCCCGGGCAGCAGGGGCCACGCGAGCAGCCACCCTGCTCCGATGCTCAGCGGCAGACCGACGCAGAGAAGCCGGGCCGGGAGAAAGCCGTCGGTCCGCAGGTCCCGTCTTCGGACCGTCATGGCGTCGGTGAACAGCACCAGGGTGAGCGCCGCTTCGAGCAGTGCGATGATCGGCTCGGAGCCGTGCTTCAGGTCGACGATGTCGAGCGCCACCGGACCGAGCAGGATCCCGCAGCCGACGAACACCATCGCCGACGACACGGGGGACGATGCCAGCCGCCGTGAGCAGAGCGCGTACGCGGCCGTGACGCCCGCCACCGCCGCACCGGCCCACGCTTCGCCGCTCATCGCCGGGGCCTTCCGTCGGCACACCTCGCTCGGCAGCGCTGAAGGCAGGTTCCCGGTGGTCCGGGCCCTGACAGTCCGCGCGGATCCATCCTCCTCCGGTTGTCCGGCCGTCGCAGCCGGAGCACGGGGGCGGCCGCGCCCACGCCTCGTCCTCGGATCACTTCGGGGACCGCGCCTGGTCCGGGGCGGGCGCGCCCGGCGGCGGCAGGGCGGCAGGGGTGCCGTCACGCCGACGTGGGTACCCCTGGGGATCCCCGTCGCGCGCGAGCGGCCGGGCCGCGTACGTGATCCGGATGACGCCGTCGGCGTGCCGTTCGGTGTGCGCGTGGACGCCGAAGACATCGGCGAGGAGCTCCGTGGTGAGCACCTTGAGGACCGGTCCCGCCGCGGCCACGGTTCCGGCGTGCAGGACGACGAGGTGGTCGCAGAGACGGGCGGCGAGATCGAGGTCGTGCAGGACGGCGAGCGTGGTGACGCCGGTGGCCCGGATCAGGTCCAGCAGCTCGAACCGGGCGCGGATGTCCAGGTGGTTGGTGAGTTCGTCCAGGACGAGGAGTTTGGGGTTCTGGGCCAACGCCCGGGCCAGCAGGACGCGTTGCCGCTCGCCGCCGGACAAGGAGGGGCGAGGTCCCGGTCCGCGAAGGGTCGTACGCCGCAGCGGTCGATGGCGGCGGACACGGCCTCGTGGTCCTCGGTGCCGTCGCGGCCGAGCAGCCCGTGGTGGGGGGCGCGGCCGAGGGCTACGATCTCGGTGACCGTCAGGCCGGTGGTGTTGCCGCCGGTGTCCTGGAGGACGGCCGCGGTACGGCGGGCCGCCGCACGCGGAGACAGCTCCCACACGTCGTCGTCGCCCACCCGGACGACGCCGGCCGCCGGGCGCAGTGCGCGGTAGACGGTGCGCAACAGGGTGAACTTGCCGCTGCCGTTGGGGCCGACGAGTCCGACGACGTCGCCCTGGCCGACTTCGAGGCTCACGCCGCGCAGGATCGGGTTGCGGTCGAGGGTGACGTGGAGCCGGTCGACGATGAGTTTCATGGTTCAGTCCAGGCCCTTGTCGCGGCGCAGCAGCCACAGGAAGAAGGGGGCGCCGAGGAGTGCGGTCAGGATGCCCAGGGGCAGTTCGTCGGGGCGGTCCAGGGTGCGGGAGAGCAAGTCGACGAGGACCAGGTAGAGGGCACCCAGCAGGGCCGTCAGGGGCAGCAGCCGACGGTGGTCGGCGCCGGTGGTCAGCCGTACCAGGTGCGGGATCATCAGCCCGACGAAGCCGATGCTGCCGGCGACCGCGATGACCGTGCCGGTCAGCAGCGCGCTGAGGACCAGGAGGACGGCGCGCAGCCTGTTGACGTCGACGCCGAGCGCGGTCGCCGACTCGTCGCCGGCCAGCAGCGTATTGAGGCGGCGGCCGAACAGGGACAGCAGCGTGGTCGTGGCGAGCACGACGGCCGCCACCGTGGGGAGTTGGTTCCACTGTGCGCCCGCGACGCTGCCCAGCATCCAGAACATCACCGTCCGCAACTCGGTCGGGGTCGCCTGGAGTTGCACGAAGCTGGTCGCGGAGAGGAAGACGTAGCCGACGGCGACACCGGCCAGGACCAACCGGGTCGGCGCCATCCGTCCGTGGCGTCGGCCGAGCGCGAAGACCAGGGCTCCGGCGGCCACCGCACCGAGGAAGGCCGCCGACACCCCAAGACCGGCGGACGTCGGTGGCGGCCACCTTCTCCTTGCTCAGGTCGGCGGAGGAGGTCCTGGAGGCGTTCTCGAAGGCGTTGGAGCCGCCCGCTCTGGCCAGGATGTCGTTGTTGATGCCCTTGGCGACGACCGAGCTGAAGTCGTTGCCGCCCATGGACATGTTGGAGAAGAGCACCATGACCTTCGGCTTCTTCTCCCCCTTCACCTTGGCGGTGACGGCCGCGATGTTCTTCTCGGAGGCGGCGATCAGCTTCTCGGCCCTGTCGCTCACGCCGAAGACCTTGCCCATGTCGCGCAACAGCCGGTAGCTGTCGGCGATGGTCATCCCGGACGTGTCCTGGTGGCAACCACGCGGCGAGACATAGGTGTTGGCGCCGACGTCCTTCAACTGCCCGCGGGTGGCGAAGCCGTTCTTCTGGTCGAAGCCGTACGACGTCGTGGACAGCACCAGGTCCGGACGCAGTCCGAGCATGGCCTCCCGGGGGATGTCGTAGGCGTCGTTGAGCTTCACGCCCCCGTGGGCAGCTTCTTGATCGCCGCGGCCCGGCCCGGCACCTCGGACATGCCGTAGCCCTGCTCGTTGGCGACGATCCTGTCGCCGAGACCGAGGGCGAGCAGGGTGGAGACCTCGGCGACGGAGGCGCCGTTCATCACGACGACCCGGCTGGGTGCCTTCGCGAAGGTCTCCTTCACACCGCAGTTGTCGAGGGTCACCGGGTATCCGGTCGCCGAGGCCGCGGCCTTCGTGTCGGTCGCCTTGTCGGCGGACGGCGAGCCGCACCCGGCCGTCAGCAGACAGAGTGCTGCGGCCAGGGCGGCGGCGGCCGGCCGGTTCATCGACATGCGGGCTCCTTGCGTCAGGCGTGTGCCCGTGGGGCGGGCTCCGATGCAGTAGTCGGGGCGAAGCGGGCTCGGGTTCCCGCGAGTTGCCGACCGGGGCCCGGCATGCTCGTGATGGACTGCGACAGGGGGTCAGGTGGTGATGGTGGCGACGGGTTCGAGGCCGTACGTCCGCGCGTAGCCGTTCTCGGTGCCGACGAGGAGGTCGACGATCTCGAAGTAGCGGTCCCAGAAAGGGGTTTCGCGTAGGGCGTCGACAAGGAGCTGGTAGGCGTGGTGGTCCTTGGCCTCCCACACCCATACGTCGGTGACGCGGGCGGAGTAGAACTCGGTGTCGTAGAAGCGTGATCGGACACCGGTGGTTCGGGCCTCGATGGCCGGCAGGACCTGGGTGGTGAAGGCGTCCACGCGTTCCTGGACGGTCAGGGCGAGCCATTCGGGCGTGGTCTTGACGAGCATGAACGCCGTGACGGGCGGTTCGGTGTCGCCGGTCGTGTCAACGGGATCGCCGGTCGTGTCAACGGGCATGGGGATGCCTCCGCGAGGGGGTGGGTGTCGGGCTTCAGGAGAGGACGGCGGGCTTGAGGGTTTGGGCGCACCACTGCTCGAAGCCGGTGGCGGAAGCGGTGTCCGGGGTGCGGGCGACACCGGCGTCGAGGCCCTCGTCCTTGGCCCGCTTCATGTCGACGATGCCCTGCGCGAACGCTTCGTGGAGGCCGTAGCCGACGAGCGTGGTGTACAGCTCGTCGAGCGGCTGACGTTCGTAGCGGACGGGGCGGCCGAGCTGTTCGGTCATGATGCGGGCCAGGTCGTTGGGCGACAGGTCCTCGGGCCCGAGGACCGGGACGCTGCCGGTGCCGGTCCAGGAGCGGTCGAGGAGCAGGCCGGCGGCGGCCGCCGCGATGTCGGCGACGGCGACGAGGGGGGCCTTGCGGTCGGGGTCGACGGAGTCGGTGAAGACGCCCTTCTCGCGGATCGAGTCGCATTCCTCCAGGAGGTTCTCGAAGAAGGACGGGTTGGCCAGGGCCCGGTAGGCGACGCCGGTGCCGGCGATCAGGTCGTCCATGGCGAGCGAGGCGGTGACAAGTCCTGCCCGGTCGGCGAGCGGGGTACCACGGCCGAGCGCGGAGACACCGACGACATGGCCGACGCCATGGGCGGTGAGTGCCTCGGCGGCGGGGCGGGTGAAACCGGTGTAGGCGTCCTGCGGGGCCAGCGAGGCGTCCGGGGGGACGAGCCAGAAGACGGCGTCCGCGCCCTCGAAGGCCCGGTCGAGGACCCCGGCTTCGGCATGCGAGCCGGTGACGACGTCGACGCGTCCGCGCGCCGCGTCCGGAAGCCGGGCGGGATCACGCACGATCACGCGCAGTTCCTCGCCCGCGGCGGGTGCGGACTCCAGGAGCAGGGAGAGCAGCTGACGGCCGATGTTCCCGGTGGGAGCCGTAATGACGATCATGAAAAACCTCGTGGGTCGTGCTGATTGGGTACGTCCCTCATCCTGCTGAGCGGCCCGGTGCTGCCACAATGGGAACTTCGGCACGGAATCATTGACTGAAATGGAATAACGCTGGTGAGCAGCCCTGATCCGGTCATCGACGCCAATCTCGCCATTGCGCTGGACGCCCTGCTGGCCGAGCACAGCGTGACGCGCGCCGCCGCACGTCTGCACACCTCGCCCGCCGCCATGAGCCGCACCCTGGCCCGGCTGCGCCGCGTCCTCCAGGACCCCCTCCTGGTGCGGGCCGGACAGGCCATGGTTCCCACCCCGCGCGCCCAGGCCCTGCGCGAGGAGGCCGCCGCGGTGGTGCGCGCTCTCGGCGCGCTGCTCAGTCCCGGCGCGAGTGTCGACCCCGCCGGCCTCAACTGCACCTTCACCCTTCAGGCCGCCGATCTGGTCGGCGCGGCGCTGGCCCCGGGGCTGCTGCGGCTGTCCCAACGGGAGGCGCCGGGGGTCTCGTTCCGGATCCGGGCCGAGGAGCTGGAGGCGGGGCCCGCCCTGCGCGACGGCCGGATCGACCTGGAGATCGGGGCCATCGACCATGTGGACCCCGAGACCCAGGTCGAGGAGCTGGTCAGCCTCCGTATGGTGGCCGCCGTCCGGTCGGGCCATCCGCTCACCGAGGGGCCGCTGACCCCGGACCGGTTCGCGGCCGCCCAGCATGTCGTGGTCAGCCGCCGGGGCCGGTTCACCGGACCGCTCGACACCGCTCTGGCCGAGCAGGGCCTGCACCGGCGGGTCAGCGTCGTCCTTCCCGGTCACCTGGCCGCGATGACCCTCGCCGCCCGCAGCGACATCGTCTGCCTCGTGCCCGCCGCGCTCCCCGGCGCCGCCCCCTCGCCCCTCACCGACGACGCCCACGCCCTCGGACTGCACCTCCTCGACATCCCCCTCACGCTGCCGCCGCTGACCATCGGCATGGCCTGGCACCCCCGGCACACGACCGACGGAGCCCACCGCTGGCTCCGCGACGCCGTCCGCCGGGCTCTCCGGGCACCGGCGGCGTCTTCGGGCCCGAGCGCGGCGGCGGATGCGAGCGAGCCCGAGCCGCCGGACACGGCACGGCGCAACTAGCCAGCTGGCCGAAGGGTGTTGAGTGCCCCTCCAGGAACCGCCCGGTCAGCACGAACGGCGGGACGCTCACGGCCGCTTCCAGATACAGGTGCGCTCCGCCGTCCGACGCGGAGGGCAGCAGGCTGAACGGCATCCGCATCCCGGGGCCGCCCGCCCCACCGAGGAACAGCGCGTACGCCGACCAGGTGAACGACGCGACGGTCCCCAGCGAGACCAGGGTGTCCATCGTGGCCGCGGAGTGACGCATGCCCCGCAGCGCCCTGACATGGAAGGGCCAGGCGCTCCACACGGCCACCGGCGCGGCCAGCACGAAGCACAGCCACTGCCAGTGGCGGAACTGAAGGGCAGGCACCATCGAGAGCACCAGCACGGGTACAGCCAGCAGCGCGGTGACCGTGAGCCGTTCCCGCTCGCGCCGGGACTCGGCCGCTTCCCCGTCCGCCGCGGATCTCTCGTCGTCCTCGCGCACCGGCAACGCGGCCTGGTACCCGGCCTGTTCGACCGCGGCGACGAGGCTCTCGGGCGCGACGCCGGCCGGGTGGCTGACCCGGGCGAGCCCCGTGGCCAGGTTGACCGAGGCCGTGACGCCCGCCAGCTTGCCGAGCTTCTTCTCCACCCGACGGACACAGGCCGCGCAGGTCATTCCGCCGACGGTGATGTCGGTGCCGACGAGTTCCGCCGCCGGCTGCCGGGCACGCAGGTCCCTCGAAGCGGCCGGGTTGTCAGCCGTCCCCGCCGAGCCGGCCCGCCCACCGCTGCTCGACCCTGGCCAACCGCCAGTACGCCAGCGCCGCCGCCCACACGACCACGAACAGGCCGACGATGACGTACCCCACGTTGTCCAGGTCCAGCCCGGCGATCCAATCGGTCACCACGTCACTGAGGTCGAGCTTCTCGTGCAGCACCCCGACCAGTTCGATGGTGCCGATCAGGAAGGCGACCGCGATGGACAGACCGGTGATGGTGAGGTTGTAGAACACCTTGCGCACCGGATTGGAGAACGCCCACTGGTAGGCGAAGTTCATGAAGGTGCCGTCGAGCGTGTCGAACAGGCTCATCCCCGCCGCGAACAGCAGCGGCAGGCACAGGATCGCGTACCACGGGAGTCCGGCCGCTGCGCCGCTGCCCGCCATCACCATCAGGGTGACCTCGGTCGCGGTGTCGAAGCCGAGCCCGAACAGGAAGCCCAGCGGGAACATCTGCCCGGGCCGGGTGATCGACCTGGTGAAGCGACCGAGGAAGCGGTTCATGAACCCCCGTGAGTCCAGGTGCTGTTCCAGGGCCGCCTCGTCGTACGTACCCGCTCGCATCGCCCGGAAGACCCGCAGAATGCCCGCGAGGGCCACGAGGTTCAGTGCCGCGATGAGGTAGAGGAAGGTCCCGGAGACGGTGGTGCCGACGACGCCGAGGGTCTGGTGGGTACGGGAGTCGTCGTCGAGCAGGGTGCCGGCGAGCTGCGTGCCGCCCGCGACCAGGGCCGCCATGGTGACCACCACGCTGGAGTGGCCGAGGGCGAACCAGAAGCCGACCGACACCGGCCGCTTGCCGTCGGCCATCAGCTTGCGGGTGGTGTTGTCGATCGCGGCGATGTGATCGGCGTCGAACGCGTGCCGCATGCCCAGGGTGTACGCGGTGACCCCGAGGCCCATGCCGAACGCCTTGGAGCCGACCTCGTAGTGTCCGGGCACGACCAGCAGGAACAGGATGCCGAACGCCACGACATGCAGGGCGGCGATCACCACCAGCAGCCCTGCGGTTCGGACGGTGTCCTCGCGCCGCCAACGAAAACGGGTCGACTCTGCGGGCAGGGCCATGGGGTCACGCTCCAGCACCTCGTGGATCAGCTCGTGAAGTGCCGTGGCCGGTCTCCTGGCTTACGGGTGCGCGCGTGTCCGTCCCGGCCTTCCCGTCCGCCTGACGGCGGACAGTGACCGTGCCCAACTGGGACGGATACTCCCCGATCACAGTGGCGAGGGCCGCTCCGGTCTGAGCCCCGCGAAGGGCTGTCACCGGTCTTCCCGAACACCACGGCCCGCCCACCGTATGACCGGCCACCCACTCCCGCACAACCGGACGGGCCCCCAGGTATCCAAGATCACACCAGGCCGGCCGCGAGGAGGTCCCCGCGCGCGTCCTCATGTGCGCAGCATCACCACGAGCAGCACCACCAACGCGATCAGCAGCGCGCCGCCCACCGACGCCAGGGTGATCTTCGCCGCGCTGTACGGCCGTTCGCCGATGACCTCGCCGGTGCGGGCGTTGACCATGACCGGCCATGCCTTGCCGGCGTGGAGGTAGGTCAGGAACCAGACGGGCAGCAGCACCAGCTTGTAGGTGAGGCCGCTGTAGGCGGTGGACATCGAGTGCACCCGCTGCTCGTCGCCGCCGATGTCGCGCTTGCAGTCGGCGCGGATCACCGGCGCCATCCGGGCCTTCGCCGACTCCAGGCCGGTCTCCGGCTCGACGTCGAAGCGGACGGTACGGAAGCCCGCAAGGTACTCCTCCTGGTAGGGGACCGTCTCCTCCAGTGGCCAGGGCGTGAGCTTGTCCAGTTCCTTCTCCGGCACCTGGCTGCTGCCGGGCACCAGCACATCGTCGAAGAACCGGTCGACGGTTCCGGACACATGGTGCCAGCGGGTGTGCCGCACCTGCCGGGTGTTACCGTCGGAGTCCTCCTCCTCCACCCAGTAGTGCTCGCCGCGCTGACCTGAGTACTCGGTGAAGGTCTGCGCGTCGTACGTCCAGTGCGGCAGGTAACTGCCCCGGAAGGTCTCCGCCTCGGTGACCTTCTTCAGCTCATTGGGAGCGAACCAGCGGGACTTCGTCCACTTCGCCAGCGCGTCCCGGGCCTCCTCGCGGCTCACTCCGAAGGGCAGTACCGCCTCGGGTACGACGCGTTCGGTGCCGGCGGCGTCCGCGACCAGCGGGGTGGCGCAGAACTGGCACTTGTCGCTGAGGGTGTCGCTCTCGGTCACCGCGTGGCAGCCGGGGCAGGTGTACACCTTCACCCGGCTCGGCGCGGACGCCCGCCGCAGCTCGGCCAGTTCCTCGATGGGGTGCTCGGTGACCTGCCGCGGTATCGGCGTGATGTCCTGCTCGTGCTTGCAGTACGGGCAGCGCAGCGCGTAGGTCCCGGGCGCGTACTCGCTCACCCCGCCGCACGCCTCGCACTGGAACGCCCGGTCGGGCGCCGGGGCGACGTCCTGATCCGTCAACTCACTTCTCCTTGTGACCTGTTACCGGAGGTCCTGGACGGCGGATGTCAGCCCTGCGGGGGCAGCGGCGGCGGGACGTCGGCGAGCAGCGACGCCAACTCCGGAACCTGGTCCGCGGGTTGCCAGGCGGCCTGCCCGCTGCGCCAGACCAGCGTGGCACGGGTCAGATTGCCCGCGGCGACCTGCCCGGCCAGCGCGCTCTCGTCGTACGGGCCCTGCTGCCGGCCTGCGACCGCGAGGAACCAGCGCGGCGCGGTGGGCAGCGGCGGCGGGACGTCGGCTGCGGGGGCGGGGGCGGGCTGCGCCGGTGCCTGTGCCGCCGGGGCCGAGGGGGTCGTCGTACCGGACATGCTCTGTACGACGCGCTGGCCCAGCGCCATGCCCACGCCCAGGCCGAGGGCGTCGCCGCCGGTGCCGGGGTTGGCCGCGGCGAGCGGGATCGCGTCGGCCGCCTGAAGCTTGGCGTAGTCGTCCAGATTGCCGGTGATGCCCATCCGGGAGCGGGTGTCGATCGCCGCCTCGACCTCCGGCGGAACGCTGATGTTCTCGATGTAGAACCGGGGGACGGCGATGCCGGTGGAGGTCAGTTCCTGGGTCAGCGCGTCGGCGAGTTGCCGTCCGATGCCGTCCTGCCGGGCGGCGAGGTCCAGCAGCGGTACACCGGCCGAGCCCAGCGCGGAGCCCAGCTTGGAGACGATCAGCTGCCGCAGGTGCTCGCCGACCTCCTCGGTACGGAACTGCGGGTCGGTGCCGGCCAGTTCGCGCAGCAGCGCGGCGGCGTCCACCACCTTCGCGGCGAAGGTGCCGAAGGCGCGGACCCGGACCATGCCGAACTCGGCGTCGCGCAGGATCACCGGGTTCTGGGTGCCCCACTTGAAGTCGGTGAACTGCCGGGTGGTGACGAAGTAGACCTCGGCCTTGAACGGCGACTCGAAGCCGTGCTTCCAGCCCTTCAGCGTGGACAGGACCGGCATGTTCTGGGTCGAGAGGGTGTACGTGCCGGGCTGGTAGACATCGGCCAGCCGGCCCTCGTTGACGAAGACGGCCACCTGCGACTCGCGCACCACGAGCCGCGCGCCCATCTTGATCTCGTTGCCGTAGCGCGGAAAGCGCCACACGATGGTGTCCCGGCCGTCGTCGGTCCACTCGATGATGTCGATGAACTCACCGCGGATACGGTCCATCAGCCCCACGACAACCCCCCATTCCTCGCGTTTCCGGAATCTCTCGCTCCCCGGCCGGTCCCGGGTCGGTGACCGCGCAACGATCCATCGGTCAGGCGATCAGCCGACAGTATGCCTGCCGCGGCCCGTGCAGCTGCGGGCGGGCCCGTACACGGTCACCGAACCCCCATCAGCACTCCGGGGTTGATCACGCACACCTGATGCGCCTGCTCCTCGCTCAGTCCGAACGCGCGCATATGGGCCCGGATCAGCCGGATGGCCTCGACGGTGTGCGGGAAGAGCGGTTCGCCCGCGTCGCTGGAGAGGGTGACGTGGTCGGTGCCCAACTCCAGGATGGCGGCGGCCATGTCCGCGGGGTTGACGCCGAGGAGTGGGGAGATCTCGTCGTAGGTGAAGTTCATGTAGATGCCCGCCGAGGTCAGCTCCCGCATCTCGGCGAGCGACAGGTCGATGAACGGGCTGAACGGATGGTCGATCACGGCCTTGGTGATGTGGAGCTCGCGCACCGCCTCGGCCATGGCGAAGATCTCCTCATGGGTGGCGTGTCCGAAGGAGACCATCACGTCGTGGTCGGCGGCCATCCGGAAGACCTCCTTGTACTCGGGCTTGAGCCGCCCGTGCCCGTCGAGCGTGTACTCGCCGACCTCGACCGCGCGCGCCCAGGGCAGCGGGTCGCTCCACTCGGCCGGGTCGGTGCCGGCGCCCCACCAGATCGGCGGGCCGCCGACCTTGTGGAGCGTGTTGGCGCTGCGGAACACCGGCATCCACACCGCCTTGACGCCGTCCGCCAGCTGGGTGCGGGCGGCCCGGAGCATGGGCAGCCCCTTGGTGAAGCTGGTGATCCAGCCGGCCCACAGGCCGATCGGCTCGACGCCGGTCTCCTCGCACCAGCGCCGCAGATCGGCGGCCACCTCGCGGATCACCCCGGCCGGACCGGCGACGTCCGGGCGCCGCATGCCCAGGCTGCTCTTGAACAGCAGTCCGCCCATACCGCTGGCGGCCGCCGTGCGGGCCACCGCCAGCGCGTCCTGCTGGCCCTCGTGGGCGTGGCAGTGCAGGTCGATCGCACCCTCCACTCCGTGGACGGCCGGCGGTTCCAGTGGGGTGTCGCGGTAGCCTATCCGTGCCCGGTAGGAGGCCAGGAAGCGGTCGTGCGGAGCCCGGTTCGGGCGGCGCAGCCCGGCCTCGGCCATCAGTTCCTTGTCCGCGGGGATGCCGTCCATGGGTGCGGGTCGCCTTTCCGTGCGTCCGTCGTACAAAAAAGAGGGGCGGTCGTCGTCGCTTCAGGTGTCGGACCGCGTCCGGGCGACCCCGACCGGCCTGCCCGGGACGGTCGTCTCCAGCAGCGGTGTGCCCCGGGTCTCGGTGCCGTAGCGCCACAGCACCAGACCGGCCGCGACCAGGGGTACGGCGCTCACCAGTGCCAGGCCCTCCAGACGTGGCGCCGAGCCGAGCAGCAGCGGCCCGAACAGGCCGCCCGCCTTCGTGCCGGCCGCGGCGACACCGCTGCCGGTGGCGCGCAGTGCCGTCGGATAGACCTCGGTGGCGTACGGCGCGAGCAGGGCGGCCATGCCGCCGGAGGCGATGAGCAGCAGGGCGGTGAGCACCACCATGGCGCCGCCGTGCCCGTGCCGCTCGGGGCGCAGCACCGCGTATCCGACCAGGACCAGGGCCGTGAGGGCGGCGTAGAGGCACATCGCCTTGCGGCTGCTCCACCGCGCGTACAGGGCGGCGGCGATGAAGGTGGCGGGCACCGCGAGGGCGGAGGAGATGAAGAGCAGGTTGCCCGCGCGGGTGCCGGCGCCGGCCGAGGTGAGGAAGCTGGGCAGGAAGGTGATGAAGCCCCAGTTGACGATGCCCCAGCTCATCCCGAACAGCACGATCACCCAGGTCTGGACGCGATAGCGGGCCGACAACAGATGGGAGAATCGGCGCTGTTCGGCCTCTGCTCCGAGGCCAGGCCCATCAACCGGCCCGGAACACCGATCTGTTGACGCGTCACCCGAGCCGCTCCCGACGCCCGGCACCGCCCGGATGCCGTACCGCGCCATGACCCGGGCCGCCTCCTCCTGCCGTCCGGACTCGATCAGGAAGCGGGGTGACTCGGGGATCCAGCGGCGCAGCACCACCAGCAGCAGACCGGTGGGCAGCCCCAGCAGCCACAGGGCTCGCCAGCTGTAGTGCGGGACGAGCAGGGTCGAGCAGCCGCTCGCGACGAGGTAGCCCGCGGCGGCGCCGAACCCGCTCTGGGCGACCATGATCCAGCCGCGCCGCCGGGCGGGCACCGACTCCGACATCAGCGAGTACACCGTGGGCAGCATGCCGCCCGCGGCCATCCCCATCAGGGCGCACATCGCCAGGTTCCAGCCGTACGACGGCATGAAACCGCAGATGGAGGTGGCCACGTACATGAGGGCCGACAGCAGGATCGTCGAGCGGCGGCCGTAGACATCGGCGAGCCTGCCCCACAGCAGTGAGCCCACGACGGTGCCGGCGATGGCGACCAGCGGCAGCAGGGCCGCCTCCCCGGCGTCCAGCCCGTACTCCGCGCGCATGCCCGGGACCGCGAAGCCGAGCGACGCGGGCTTCATGGTGTCCACCACCAGGGCCACGGACAGCACCGTCACCAGGGCCCGGTGCGCGCGGGTGAACCCGGCGCCGTCCAGGGCGGCGTACCGCGTGGCGCGAAGTCCGGAGCCGCGGGCGGCGGTCCGCTGCCAGGTGGGCAGCAGACTCCAGGCGGCGGCACCGAGGCCCAGCACGATCAGCACCATGCCGGTGGTCATGGCCGGGCTCATGCCCATGCCCGCCATCGCGAAGTGGTCGTCGCGCGTCATCCAGTACGACGGGACGTGCAGCACCACCCCGATGACGACCAGGACGGAGCCCGCGGCGAAGACGACGCGGCGCGGCCCGCGGTCCCCTGCCGGAGCGGGGCTCACCATCGCGGGTCCTCGCAGGCGACCATGTCCCGGTCCAGTTCGGCGGGGCCGGCGCAGCCGCACAGGGTCAGGGTGTGGGCGAGTTCGTCGCGCAGCATGCCCAGCACCTGCTCCACACCTTGCCGGCCGCCGACCGTCAGGCCCCAGACCACGGGACGTCCCACGGCGACGGCGGCCGCTCCCAGTGCGAGCGCCTTGGCGACATCGGTGCCGCGCCGGACTCCCCCGTCGAGCAGTACGGGAATCCGGTCGCCCACCGCGTCGAGCACGCGGGGCAGTTGGGTGATGGTGGCGGGAGTGGTGTCGAGCTGTCGGCCACCGTGGTTGGAGACGATCACCGCGTCCATGCCCAGATCGGCCGCGATCCGGGCGTCCTCGGGGTGCAGTACGCCCTTGATGACGATCGGCAGTCCGGTCATCGCGCGCAGCCGCCGGACGTGGTCCCAGGACAGTTCCGGCGAGAGGTCCACCTGTCTGACGTGCCCGGGTTCATCGGCGCGCAGCGAACGCAGGTTCTCGCACACCATGCCGGGGGGCAGATCGTGGAAGTCGTTGCGGTCGTTGCGCACATGGCGGCCCAGGGCCGGGGAGTCGGCGGTGACGACCAGGGCGGTGCAGCCGGCGTCCTCGGCGCGCCGCACCAGGGCTTCGGTGAATCCCATGTCGCGCTGGACGTAGAGCTGGAACCACAGCTGCGCGTCGCCGGCCGTCTTCCGGGCCTCTGCGGCTATCTCCTCGACGGCGACCGTGGACAGCATCGCCGCGATCATGATCGCCCCGGTGGAGGCGGCGGCGCGGGCGGTGGCCCGCTCGGCGTCGGGGTGTGCCAGCCGGTGGAAGGCGGTCGGGGCGAGCACGATCGGCATCGAGGTGCGCCGGCCGAGCAGGTCGGTGGTCAGGTCGGGGCGACCCCGCCCCCGGAGCACGCGGGGCACCAACGCCAGTCGGGCGAAGGCGGCTTCGTTGGCGCGCAGGGTGATCTCGTCGTGGGCGCCACCGGCGAAGTAGTCGTGGTGGACCGGGTCCAGCAGTTCCCGGGCGAGCGGCTCGTACTCGCGCACGCTCAGGGGCGCCCCACGCGTCGAGGAGGTCTTCGGCGTGGTGGTCATCACCGCTCACCACCCGTCGCCAGGGGCCGGTCCAGTGTGTCGGCCAGGTACTCGACCAGCGGTTCGACGTGCACCACCGGGTCGTTCCACTCGTTGTCGAGGTTCTCCTTGAGGCGGTGCTCGGAGACGACCTCGCCGCGGTGGAAGTGGCGCACCACCGGATGCAGGTACCGGTCGTCGTGCTGGTGCTCCTGCTCCCAGGCCCGGCCGGCCGCGATGTCGAAGGGGTCCAGCTGATCGTGCCCGGGGAAGTACTCGAAGGTGAGGGTGAGATAGCTGTCGTGCTGCCCGAAGTCCGAGTCGTGCAGGTAGTCCACCGGCATCTCCTCGTAGTGGCGGACGTTGTCCTCGTCCACCACGAGCAGGTCGCACAGGAATGTGAACTGCTGCCAGAGGGCGGAGGTGGTGGCCAGCCGCGCCAGTACGGCGTCCGCCAGCGGGGCCGGGTCGGACGGCAGCGCACGACAGGGCCACTCGGTGCGCTCGTAGCGGCGGTCCAGCATCCGGGTCAGGGCGCGGACTCCGTAGCGGAAGCCGTGGATGAAGGCGCTGGTGTACTTCTTGAAGTCGCGGACCTGGGTGAGGGTGCCCGCGACGTACAGATCGGGGACGTTGACCGATTCCCAGGAGGACGTCAGCGCCGGGAACCGGTCCTTGATGGTCGTCTCGGGCCGGCACTCGGGGGCGAAGATCGAGGCGTCCATCGCGAAGCCGGTGCAGGCGAGCACCCGGTCGTAGCGGAAACGGACGGTCTCGTCGCGGCGCAGATAGGTCAGGGTGACCTCGTATCCGCCGTCCGGCAGCTTCTCGACGCGGTCCACGGCGGCGTCCAGCACGGAGTTCTGGGCCTTGAGTTGGTAGGTGTCGAGGAAGTTGCTGTTGACCGCCCGTAAGTGGCCGATGAAGTGGGTCTTCCAGGCGAGTTTGATCGAACTGGGGCCGAGGACATGGATGACGGCGGCCCGCTCGATGAGGTGATCGGCGGTCTCGAACCCCGAGTTGCCCTTGCCGATGATCAGCACCCGCTGGTCGGTGAAGCTGTCCCGGTCCAGCGTCATGTCCGCGTACGACTCCGCGGTCTCGATGCCGGGGATCGGCGGGAGGTACGCGCGCGAGAAGCCGGTGGCGACCACCACGCGCCGGGCGGTACGCACGGTCCCGTGCTCGTCGGTGACCCTGAACGGCCCGCGCTCTCCCTCACGGGCGACCTCGGTGACCCGGGTGTCGTACCGTATGTCCAGTTCGTGGTGGGCGGCGAAGTCGGCGAGATAGCGCAGATAGTCGTCGGCGTGCGGGAAGTAACGATCGGTGTACCGCGTGAACCGGGGCATGTCGTCGTCGCCGAGCAGCGAGTTCCAGTCCACCCGCAGCTTCTGGTCCGGGTCGTCGAACCCGCAGTACGGCTTGTTGATCGAGATCATCTGCCGGTGCCGCGGGTACTTCCGGTAGAAGGCGCCCGGTACGGGACCCGCCTCCAGGACGAGGTGGTCGCGGTGGGCCCGCTTGAGGAAGTAGGCGAGTTGCACACCGGCGGGTCCGGCGCCGATCACCAGGTAGTCGAGGTGCTTGTGCGTCAATTCGGTCTCCGGGGAGGCGGGTTGAGGCGCAGGGATGGGGTCTCGGAGGCGTGGACCGAGGGATGTGGGGCGGGTTCGGGGTGTGCGTGACGGGGCCGGAGGCCTCGGGTGCGCGTCAGGGGGTGGGGCCCGCGTACGGGCAGCTGCGGGAGCCCGGGCGAGGGGCGCCGTTCACCGATGTGCCCGGCCGGTGCAAGGGGCGCCCTTCGGTGTCGTGGGAGGCGAAGTGGCGGGTGGCCGGCCGGGTGCGGCGGGCGTCCAGCACCATCCAGGTGCCGAAGCCGAGTTGGGCGAGGCCGCGTCCGACGTCCTCGAAGCGGCCCCGCGTCCACAGCGCGCCGCGCAGGGCGGACAGCCGCGGGCGTGACAGCGGGGCGTTCCGGCGGATCAGCAGACAGGGGGCGCGGTCGGGGATGGACCGGGTGTGGGTGACGGGAGAGTCGAGTGCGAAGCGGGTCAGGACCTCGCGCGTCGCGGCGCGCATGATCAGGGGGGCCAGACGCCAGGCGGGACAAGGGCGGTTGGCGGCCATCCCGAAGGGGATGTGACGGGCGTCCTTGGCCGAGATCCGCTCCCAGCGCTCCGGGTCGAAGACGTCCGGATCCGGGTATCCGCTCGCGTGGTACTCGGGGTAGCTGAAGCACAGGACGGATCCGGCGGGGAGGACCGGGAGACCGTCCAGGGCGATGTCGTCGGTGGCGACGCGGTGGGCGATTCCGAAGAGCGGGTAGAGCCGGAAGGTCTCGTCGAGGACGTGGGAGAGGTACCGGTCGTCGTCCGGGTGCTCGGCCAACCGGCGCTGTACGCCGTGATGCTGGGCGAGTGCCAGAAGCAGATGGGCCATGGCCTCCGACATCTGGACGACGGCCGTGTTGAAGAAGGTTCCCTGTAAGTAGTACCCCTGCTGACGGCGGGTCAGCCCGGTCGGCAGGGGTCGCCGGGTGCTCGGGCCGTCGTCGGCGAGCCTGCGCAGCAGGTAGGCGGTCAGGCGGTGACGGCGGCGCAGGTGGCGGGGGCGGGTGCATTTGAGGGCGTTGACCACGTCCTCGGCGTTGTCCACGATCAGCCGTCGCACATGCGCCGGGCAGGGCTCGTCGAAGACCAGGCCGTGGAAGAACTCCGCCCACACCGGCATCATCAGATCCCGCAGGCGGACGAGGGTGACCCGTCCGGTGGCCGCGGTGTCGAGAACGGACGCGGTGTGCCGGGCCGCGCGCGTGTACAGCGTCTCGGAGGGCCCCGAGAGGAAGGCGAGGGTGCACCGGGCGACCTCGTCGTAACGGGGCCCGGCCTCCAGGTGTTCCTGATGGACATCGGCGCCGGGGGCGAGCCAGTACCAGAACAGGTCGGACAGGGCGGCGCCTTTGCTCCGGCCGTTTGCCGCCGGGTGGCCGTAGACCTCCTGGAAGCGGTCGGCGCCGACGGTGGCGCCCGGGAAGGTGACGCCCTCGTCGCCGTTGACCCGGGCGAAGACCTTCATGCGCAGGGCGACGACCGTACGGGGCAGCCACGCCGGGGTGGACAGCAGCAGGGTGCCGGCCGCCAGCGCCACCGCCGTCTTGGACCTGACCATCGTCGCGCTCCTCCTAGTCGTTCCCCGTCCCGGAGGAGGGAGCCGCGTGGGACCGCCTGATCCCACGTCAGGGCGCGTATGTGTTCGCCCTGTTGACTGAAATTGCTTTACGATGCCGCGGAAATTCGACGCCGACGGTACTTGATGTTTAAAGCGCATCACCAGAGAGCGTCATGGTGACCTGGATCACAGCGAGTTGAAGGCCCGCGCGTCGAATACCGAACGCGAAAGGCCGGGCAACTCCACGAGAATTCGGCGACACCGCAGGTGCCTCCATCGGCAACCCGCTGGATTTTTACCAACCTTGAGGCAACCGTGGGGCGATGCGGAGCTTCTGACATCTCGCGTGCCGCAGTCGACGGGAGAAACGGGATGAAACCTCGCACAGCACCTGCCCGCCGGCCCCGGCGTTCCCTGTCCGGCTGGGCTCCGCCGGCGGTGCTGATTCTGGCCATGACGACGTCCTGCGCCGGTTCCGCGCCGGGGGGCGGTATTGCCGCGGCCGCGAAGCCCGGCGCCGCCGGAGTGGGTGACCGGCTCTTCCCGACGCTCGGCAATGGCGGCTACGACGTGACACATTACGGGCTGACGCTGGATTACACACCGGAGACCAACCATCTGAAGGGCACGGCGGTCATCACGGCACGGGCCACCCAGAATCTGAGCCGCTTCGACCTGGACCTGTCGGGCCTGCGGGTACGCACCGCGACGGTGCAGGGGTCGAAAGCCCGATTCTCCCGTTCGGGCGACGAGTTGGTCGTCACCCCGGCGAAGGCATTGAAGAACGACGAGATCTTCGAGGCAGTCGTCACGTACGACGGCACCCCGCGAACGCTCAAAGGCGACGACGGAGGTCTGGAAGGCTGGATCGAGACCGATGACGGCTCGACCGCCCTGGGTCAGCCGACCGGCTCCATGACCTGGTTCCCGGGCAACCATCACCCGTCGGACAAAGCCACGTTCGACATATCGGTCACCGTCCCCAAGGACGAGGACGGCGACTTCTACGACGCGGTGAGCAATGGGGAGCTGGTCGCGGAGAAGGACAAGGGCGAGACGGTGACACGGCACTGGCGCACCGCGGAACCCATGGCGAGCTATCTCGCCCATGTCTCCGTCGGCTACTTCGAGATCCACGAGAGCCGGACACGCGACCGCCTGCCGGTCTACGTCGCCGTCGACCCCGACGAGTCCGAAGGCGCCCGGGCCGTGCCGCACTTGGTGCCCGAGATCGTCGACTGGGCCGGCGAACTCTTCGGTCCCTACCCCTTCTCCTCGACCGGCGCCGTCGTCGACCACCTTCCCGAACTCGGCTACGCCCTGGAGACCCAGACCAAGCCCTACTTCGCCGGGGCTCCGGACGAGACCCTGCTCGTCCACGAGTTGGCGCACCAGTGGTTCGGCGACTCCGTGACCCCGAGGTCGTGGAAGGACATGTGGCTCAGCGAGGGCATGGCCACCTACGCGGAGTGGCTGTGGGAGGAGAAGCGGGGCGGCAGGAGCGCAGACGAGATCTTCGCGGACTTCTACGACGGCACGGACGACGAGGCCGAGGGCATCTGGGCCTTCCCGCCCGCCGAACCGCCCAGCGGTGGGCGCGTTTCCGACCCGCCCGTCTACGGCCGCGGCGCCATGGTCGTACACAAGGTGCGCGAGGCCGTCGGCGACGAGGTCTTCTTCGACATACTCCGCACCTGGACGCGCCGGCACCGACACGGCAACGCCGACACCCGGCAGTTCGTCGCCCTGTGCGAGACCACGTCCGGGAAGGACCTGACCGGGCTTTTCGACACCTGGCTCTTCAACGCGGAGAAGCCGTCCCGGATGTGAGGAGGAGCCCGGGTCGGCCACCTGAAAAGCGTTCGTCGCCCATCGCCCGGCGGCGCTAGCCTCGCCGGTCATGGGAGCACGAGCGCAGTACGTGGTGGTGGAGAACGGCGCCTGGCAGCGGTACTTCTCGCACTGGGCCGCAGGCCGGGTGGTCGACGATCTGCTGCCCGGTCCCGCCGCGGCGACGCGCTGTTTCCGCGCCCAGCGGAAGATCGAGGAATGGCTCGACGACGTGTGGTGCGAAGGTGCCGCACTCGTGGACCACGACCGGCGGATCCTGCTCTGGTTCGGCTTCGCGGACAGCTGGGCCGACCACCGCGCCGCCCGACTTGACCCCGCTCCTCGCCCGTGCCACGGACGCACCCGCCCCCGCGGACACCACCCCCGTGCTGAACCCCGCCGCACTTGTGGCACCCGAACCGGCCGACCCCACCCCGGCCGAACTGTCCGGGCTGCGCACGGCACTTGACGCACTGATCGCAGAGGCAGAGGTCGGCTGACGACCACCCCGTGAGTTACGGCTTGTGGGTCACCCAGAGCAGTTCGGCCGGCCAGCGGTGTGCCCAGTCGGGTGGGTCGGTTTCGTTGTAGCCGTTGGGTGTTCCGAGTTCGGGCCGCGGCTCGATGAGGTCGTCGATGACGAGACCCGCGCCACGCAGGACCTTGACCCAGTCGCCGTAGGTGAGTTGATAGCTGGTCGCGCCGTCGCCTTCGGCGATGGTGTTCAGCCCGAAGTAGTCCTGCCGCAGCGTCGTGGTCACGCGGGCTGCGGCTTCGTCGTAGCACGCCTCGAACCACGGGCTGGCGACGTTGAACACCAGGCGCCCGCCTGGGCGCAAGACGCGTGCGGCCTGCGGGACGGCCAGGTGCGGGGGCGCCCAGCTGAGCCCGCCGAAGTCGCAGAACACCAGGTCGAAGCTGTCGGCGGCGAACGGGAGTTGTTCGGCGGCGCCTTGCACCAGCGGAGGGCGGACCGTTCCCATCGCGCGGGCGGCCGCGGCGAGTTGGGCCTCGGACAGGTCGAGCCCGACCACGGTGGCGCCCTCGGCGGCGAGCGCCCTGGACCACTGACCGGCGCCGCAGCCGAGTTCGAGGACACGCTTGCCGGTGACGTCGCCCAGGGCGTGCAGGTGCGCGTCGGGGATGGAGTACATGCCCCACAGCCGCGGTGCGGCGCCGATGCGCGGGTCGTGCTCATGCTGATAGGCGCCACTGATCCGGTTCCAGAGCCGCCGGTTGGCGGGGATGCTCTCCACGTGCCGACTCCACCACTGCCCGCCGGGGCCGGTCAATACGATCAGGGCACCGGCCGACCCCAGCCTCGGTCCGGCTCTGGGTCGGCCCATGATCCGCCGGACGCGTGCTACGCCTCGGCCCGCTCGCCCCTGTCCCGGGCCCGCTCCCGCCGGTACGCCTCCGCCCGGGCGAGGTAGTCCCGGTGCTCCTGCTCGTGGTCCGGCGGCAGATCCGGCTCGTCGGTGGTGGCGAAGAACCGTACCAGGGCATCGTTGGAGCTCGCGGCCAGCTCTCCGGAGCGAGCGAACATGGCCGACTCGTAACGGGCGACCGCCTCGTCGAGAGCGGCCGCCGGTTCGGGTCCGACCGCACGGCTGACGGCGTGCGCCAGTTCCGCGCCGTCCAGCATCGCGAGGTTGGCGCCGTGGCCGCCGAAGGGTGCCATCAGATGGGCCGCGTCCCCGATCAGTGTGACTCCGGGGACATGGTCCCAGGTGAGCGGGGCGGGCAGCGCCCAGAAGGACCGGGGCACGTAGTCGCCGTCGTTGCGGGCGATCAGCGTGCGCATGGCCGGCGACCAGTGGCCGAACTCCCGTAGGAGATGGGCGCGGATGCTCTCTCGGTCGGTGAGGTCCACACCGGCCGCGATGTGCCAGTCCGGTGCGGCGCGGAACGCGATGTAGCCGCGGACCACGCCGTCGCCGTTGCGCTGGAGGATCACCGCGCGGCCGTCGTTGTCGTTGGAGAACAGATGGCCGGCGCCGACGATCGCGGCGACCTCGGGGTGACGTGCGTCGACCTCGTCGAACCGGGCGTCCAGGAAGCAGACCCCGAGGTGCCGCGGGGCGGCGTCGCTGACCAGGGGGCGGACCTTCGACCACGCCCCGTCGGCGCCGATCACCAGGTCGGCCGGCGCGGTGGTGCCGTCGGCGAACTCCAGGAGGTGTCCGCCGTCGCCGAGCGGGTTCACACGGACCAGCCGGTGGCCCCAGCGAACGGTGCCGGGCCTCAGGTGGTCGAAGAGCATACGGCGCAGCCGGCCGCGGTCGATCTCCGGCGCGGCCTCGTCGCCGGGGCTCGGGGTGAACTCCGCCAGGACCGCGCCGTGGTGGTCGCGGCGGGTCTTGGCCTGCCCCTCCGGCCGGGCCCGCGCCAAGAAGGCGTCGAGCAGCCCGGCGTCCTCAAGGGCGATCTGTCCGGAGTCGGCGTGCAGGTCGAGCGTGCCGCCGGGATCGCGGGAGTCCACGGCCTCGTCGGCGTCGTACACCGTGACCTCGATGCCGTGTCCTTGCAGGACGCGGGCGCAGGTCAGACCGGCGGGGCCCCCGCCGATCACGCAGATCCGGGGTGTGCTTCGGGGTGTGCTGTTCGTCATCGGGACTTTCCCTCGGGTGGCACGGGTCGCGAACGAGTCGCGACAGCACCCAGCTGGGTGCAACCGCTAAAAAAGCGTAACAGCTTAACTTTCTAATTCGCTCCACGATCGCGATAAGGTGACCTGGTGACCGAGATGGGGCGCCGAGAGCGCAAGAAGGCAGCCACCCGCCAGGCCCTCGCGGACGCCGCGCTGCGGCTGTTCTCCGAGCGGGGGTACGACGAGGTCGGGGTGCGCGAGATCGCCGACGCGGCCGACGTCTCGGTGACGACGCTCTTCAAGCACTTCCCCGACGGCAAGGAGGCGCTGGTCTTCGACCAGGACGTGGACCGCGAGGCGGCCCTGGTCGCGGCCGTCCGCGAGCGCCCCGCCGGCCAGTCCGTACCGCGGGCCCTGCACCGGCTGCTGCTGGGCGAGCACTCCCGGCGGGTCCACGACGACCCCCGCTTCGACGACTTCCTGCGCCTGGTCGACACCACCCCGGCCCTGCGCGAGTACGCCCGCCGGATGTGGCTACGACACGAGCACGCCCTGGCCGCGGCGATCGCCGACGACGCCGGGCTGCCCGCGGACGACCCGAGCTGCCGCGCCCTGGCCCACTTCGCCCTGGAGGCACCCGTCCTCGTCCGCGGCTCGAAGGATCCCGGCACCGCCCTCGACCGGGTCTTCGACCTGCTGGACAAGGGCTGGACGGAGCACAGGCAGAAGTAGCCGCACGTGGGTCGAGGTTCCGGTCCGCGGCGGTGTCCGGGGCTGGTTCTCCTTCACCGGGCAGCGGAAGTCGATCACGGTCGAGTGGTGCCGGACGATGCGGAAGCACAGGCGGAACTGTCGTACGCGGACCCGGCATCGCCGCCGCGCCGGCCCAGGCCGACACCTGCAAGCTCATGGGCAAGACCTACAACTGCGGCTGCACCGGTGACGTCCGAGCCGCTCCCGAACGGCACGGAGCAGGCGTTCGTCATCGGCACCGACCGCGCGGCGTGGACGAACTGGAGTCTGCCCGACGGCAGTTGGTACGGCTGGGAGTCGATGGGCGGCGTCACGCGGAGCGGGATCTCCATCTGGGACGCGAGCGACGGCGGCTGGGTGTTCTCGATCGTCGTCACCGGCACCGACGGCAACCCCTGGCACCGCACACGCTCCGCCGGCGGCACCTGGTCCCCGTGGTCCCTTCCCACCCGCCCCGAGCCGGACTACAACGCGTCGTGCTGAGCTCCGGCGCAGGCGGCCTCGCGCCCACGAAGGGGCACCCGGGACGGAGACAGCGGCCGAGCGGGTGAGGCCGACCGGGCGGACCCGGCGGTCGCGGCCTAGGTTGGGGGCAGGGCACCGGCGGCAGCGGGTACGAGGAGCGGCGAGATGGCGGCAGAAGTGGATCACGCGGCCCTGTTCGCGGCCGTCCCGACCCCTTGTCTGGTGCTGGGCCCGGATCTGGTGATCGTGGACGTCAATCGCGCCTACCTGGAGACCACCGGCCGGACGCGGGACGACCTGGTGGGCCGGCACATCTCGCAGGCGTTCCCCGACAACGCCGGTGATCCGGACGCCGACGGGGTGGGGAACATGAACGCCTCCCTGCGCCGGGTGCTGGCCACCCGAAGGCCGGACACGATGCCGCTCGAGAAGTACGACATCCCCGTCCCGCACCGCCCCGGCATCTTCGAGGAACGCTGGTGGTCCCTGGTGAACACCCCCGTCCTCGGCCCGGACGGACAGGTGGCGTGGATCATCCACCGGGGCGAGGACGTCACCGCGTTCGTCAAGGCCCATCAGGCGACCCGCCCCGCAGGCGTCCGGGTGGGCGAGAAGCTGGAGGCAGCCGAGTCGCTGGAGGCGGAGCTGTACGCGCGAGCGCGGGAGCTTCAGCGGCTGAACGAGGAACTGCGCCAGGCCCACACCCGCGAGCGCGAGGTCGCCGTCACCTTGCAGGAGGCCATGCTGCACACTCCCGACCTGGCACATCACTCCCAGGACGTGGTGGTGCGCTACCAGCCGGCGGTCGGTTCGCTGAATGTGTGCGGCGACTGGTACGACGTCGTCGACATCCCCCCGGACCAGCTGGCGCTGGCCGTCGGCGATGTCATCGGCCATGGCCTGCGGGCCGCCGCGGTCATGGGCATGCTGCGCAGCGCCCTGTCGGCGGCCGTACGCGCCCTCGCGCGCCCCGCGCAGGCTCTGGAGGTGCTGGGCCTGTACGCCCGGTCGATCGAAGATGCGCTGGGCACGACCGCGGGAGAGGCCATCATCGACCGGCGGAGCCAGCTGATCACCTACAGCAGCGCCGGACACCTGCCCCCGATCCTGGTGCACACCGACGGCCGCACCGAGCTGCTGGACCAGGCGACCGACCCACCGCTGGGCGCCCGGCCGCAGCATGTGCCCCGCCCGCAGGCCAGCCTCCACTACAAGCCGGGCGACACCCTGGTGCTGTACACCGACGGGCTCATCGAACGCCGTGACGAGGACATCGACACCGGCCTGAACCGCCTGATCGACACCCTGTCCGAGTGCAGCCGCCTAGGTGTGCTGTTCGGACAGGTTGGTGACGCGGCTGGCGGGTGGTTGGCCGCTGATGCCGGTGTGGGGTCGGTGGTAGTTGTACCAGTCGAGCCAGTCGGGAAACGCGGCCTGTCGTTCGGCGTCTGAGGTGTAGGGCCGGTGGTAGGCCCATTCGTCGAGCAGGGTGCGGTGGAAGCGTTCGACCTTGCCGTTGGTCTGCGGGCGCCAGGGCCGGGTCCAGCGGGGGCTGATACCCAGGTCGCGGCAGGTGTCGCGCCAGGTGTTCTTGGTGTAGGCCCAGGCGTTGTCGGTCAGGACGCGTTCGACGGTCATGCCGCATTCGGCGAACCAGGCGACTGCTCGCCGCAGGAAGCCGGCGCAGGTGGCGGCGGTTTCGTCGGGCAGGTCTTCGGTGTAGGCGAGGCGGGTGTGGTCGTCCAGGGCGGTGTGCAGGTAGGCGTAGCCGGCTCCGTTGCGGCGGTCCTTGTTCGGGCTGCCGGCCGCCCGGCCGAGGACTTTGTGGCCGCCGCCGTCGGGGATGCGGCCGAGTTTCTTGACGTCGATGTGGACCAGTTCGCCGGGCCGGGAGCGTTCGTAGCGGCGGATGGGCTCGCCGGTGGCCCGGTCCGTGGCGGCCAGGGCGGGCAGGCCGTGCCGGGCCAGGATGCGGTGGGCGGTGGAAGCGGCGACACCGGCTCGGGCGGCCAGCCGCACCGGCCCGATCCGGTGCTGGCGCCGAAGCCGCACGACTTGCAGCTCGACCGCGGCAGGAGTCTGGCGCGGGCTGTTGTGCGGGCGGCTGGAGCGGTCGTGCATTGCGGCCTCGCCCAGTTGCCGGTAGCGGTTCGCCCAGCGGGCGGCGGTCGTATGGCTGACCTGGAAGCGTTCCGCGGCCTGCCGCAGCGGCCAGCCGTCGTCCACGACACACCGGGCCAGACGCAGCCTGCCGGTCGGAGTCAGCGGGGCATTACGGTGGGACACGAGGGCCTCCTGGGCGTTGGTGCAGATGTCGCAATTCACACCGAACCCAGAAGGCCCTCACCTGTTCAAGCACCCAGCACGCGTGTCACCAACGTCCCGGGACAGCACACCTAGGTCCCGAACAGGTGGCCGACACCGTCCTGGCCCGCCTCGGAGTGGCCGGCGGCGGCCGCGACGACGTGGCGCTCGTCGTGGCCCGGCTCTAGGCACTGTCCGGGCGGGGCACCTACGGGATGGATGAGAAGGGTGGCCATGGCGAGGCAGAACGCGGATCAGCGGCGAGAAGCGGTACTACGGGCCGCCGTGACGCAGCTCGGTCGCTGTGGACAGGACCGCGCGTCGACGACGGCGATCGCGCAGGGCGCCGGAATCCCGCAGGGCTACCTGTTCCGTCTGCTCCCCAGCAAGCGGGCCCTGTTCCTGGCGGCCGTCGAGCGCGCTTTCCGGGCGACCGAGGCCGCTCCGCGCAGTTCCGCCGACGGCTCGGGGGCGCTGGAAGACGCCGAATGCCAGGAGATCGCGCGGCGGGGCTTCGTCCGGCTCTGGCGCACGGTGGCCGAGCTCACCAGGCGCCGACGGCGGAGGTCCGGTCGGGGAGGGGGCGTCCCCACGGCGCTTCGGCCCCACGGGCAGACGCTGCGATCGGCCCCGTGATCACGGTTCCTGTGTGCGGCACACAGGAATCCGCCCCGTAACACCCCCGTCCCGGCAGCGGTCTACGACCTGGGCAGCTGAAGCGCGGCTCGCGCAGAGGCGTCAGGCTGCCGCATCGGCAGCGGGCTTGTCGAGAGAGCGGGCAACGCCATTCCGCCCATCACGTGTTCGAGTTCACGCAATATGCTCGTCGCGGCGTCCCGGACGCGCGCAGGTACATCGCCACGCTCCGCGACAAGTTGGTGGTAGATCGGAGCGTCCTGAAACATGGGGTCCCTTCCCGTAGTGATCATGACTGGTACGGGCGCCGAGTCTAAGGGCTGTGCGCACTCGGCCGTGCCCGACGGCGGAACGGTGACCGATTACGCCGAGTCCGCAACCGCGGCCCGCGTACCCGTCCGGAAGGTCGGTCCCCGACCCCGTCGCCGACATGGATGGGGACGAGAAGACGCCGCGGTACTTCACGGAAATGGGGCGCCGTCCGCTCGGACACCGCTGAGATCCTCGTCGTACGCGGCGCCGTAGACGCGTTGCCTGGCTGCGCGAATCCCCGTCCGCCGGCCGGTATTCCGAAGGCCGTGGATCCCACCCCCCACCAGGTCGTGATCGACCTCACGCCGCTTTTATGCCCCGCGTCACCGTCCGCGGCGGCCGTCTTCCGCCCATGCGGACGGGACCGAGTGGGTCGTACGACGGCCTGTGTGACCACCATCGGCGTTTCGGCCACCCCGGAGTTCGCCGACCGGCTCGCCCCGGCAAGGGTCGATGTATCCGGCACGAACGCCTATTCGCCTGGCGCCGGGATTTCCACCACGTCCGAAAAACGTGTGTTCGAGACAGGTGCCCTTGTCGTTGATCCCGGTGACCCGTTCCCGTTTCCGGAGGCCACCATGGACCGCTTGCCCAATCCTCACACCGTCCTTCCGCCCGCTCCAGCCATGCCCGGCCCGCTCGCCCTCACAGCGACGCGGGCCCGGCGCGCCGTCGAGTCCGTCCGTGCGGCATGTCCGGATACGAGGTGGGAAGCATGAGCAGGGCCACCGATGAATCAGCCGACCGCGTGCCCGAGCCGCGCACCGCCCCGACGCCGGAGCCCGTCAGCCCGGAGGAGCGGGAGACCCCGCCCCCGCCGGAGTCCGGCGGCGAGCCGCGGATGCGGTACGTCGACCTGACCGGCAGCCGTGAAGCGGCCGGCCGGTCGATCCGGCTGCGTGACATGGGCCGGCGGCTGCCGCAGTTGGTGCGCCGCTCATTGGCTCTGGCCTGGCAGGTCGACCGACCGGCGACCATCGGCCTCCTGCTGTGCCAGGCCACCGCCGGCGTCATGCAGGCCCTCGGCCTGGTCGCCATCAGCGGCACCCTCACCGCGCTGCTCACCAGCGATGACGTCTTCGACCGCCTGCTTCAGGCATGGCCGTCCGTCGCCCTGCTGGCCGGTGCCGCCGGTGCCCGCGCGCTGCTCGGCATCACCGTCAGCTGGCTGTCCTCCCGGCTCGGCCCGCTGATGTCACGCGAGGCCGAGCAGCAGCTGCTTCTCGGCTGCGCGGCGGTCGAGTTGTGCGCCTACGACGACCCCGAGTTCAACCGTGCCCGTGAGGCGGCCGACCGTGGAGCGCAGGTCACCGGGGACCTGATCGACGAGGGGCAGGACCTGATCGCCTCGGCCGCCTCCTTCGTCGCCGGAGCGCTCGTGCTGGCCGGGGTGAACTGGCTGCTCCTGCCGCTCCTCATCGCGGCGAGCCTGCCACAGGCCCTGGCCCAGATCAGTGCCGCGCGGGTGCGATACCTGGCGAATCTGCGCAGCAACGGCGACCTGCGCATGTTGTCGGTGCTGCGCTGGCACATCTACAACAGGGACGCCGCCGACCAGATCCGCGCCGGCACCATGGCGCCGTTCCTGTCCGGCCGGTACCGGGAGACGGTCGCCCGGATCAACCGCGAGGACCGGACCGCGGCCGACAAGGGCGCCCGTATGTCCCTCGTCGGCGCGTTGTGCGGCGGGCTGGGGTCCGCCGTCGTGTGGGCGGCGGTCGTGCTGCTGCTGGCCGACGGGCGGATCAGCGTCGGTCACGCGGGGACGGCCGTTTTCGCCCTCCAGATGGTCGGCCAGTCGGTGCGCGGTCTGGTGGCGATCGGTGCGCGGGCCGTGCGTACGGGGCTGTACATGGACGACTGGAGCGACTTCCTGGAGCGGGCGGGCGGCTTCCGCATGCGCCGGGGCTCGCACCGTCCCGAGCCGCCGAGGACCATCGAGGTCAAGGCGGTCACCCACCGCTACGCGGGCAAGGACCGCGATGCCCTGTCCGATGTCTCACTGACCCTGCGCCGCGGAGAGGTCACCGCCCTGGTCGGCTTCAACGGCTCGGGGAAGTCGACGCTGTCCAAGCTGATCAGCGGTCTGAACCTGCCCACGGCCGGGGAGGTTTTGTGGGACGGGAAGCCCGTCGGCGAGGCCGATCCGCAAGATCTGTGGCGGCAGGTGGCCCTGGTGCCGCAGGACTACGCGCACTGGCCGCTGACCGTGCGCGAGAACGTGAACCTGGGGCAGCCCACGGCGCGCGGTGATGCCGCGGTACGGGAGGCGTGCGAGGCCGCCGGCGCGGACGAGGTGGTCGACCAACTCGCCTTCGGTCTGGACACCCTGCTGGCGCGCGAGTGGCTCAACGGCGAGGAACTCAGCGGCGGCCAATGGCAGCGCATCGCGTTGGCCAGGGCCTTCTTCCGCGAGGCCGGGCTGCTGGTCCTCGATGAACCGACCGCGAATCTCGACCCCCGCGCCGAGTACCGCATCTTCCGGCGTCTGCGCGATCTGGCCCAGGACCGCGTGGTGCTGCTGGTCACGCACCGGATCACCAATGTGGCCGTGGCCGATCGGATCGTCGTCCTCGACGAGGGCAGGATCGCCCAGCAGGGGACCTACCAGGAGCTGTCCCAACAGGCCGGTATGTTCCAGCAGTTGCTGTCCTACCAGGTCACCGCGGACGCGGCCGGCGAACAGACCGGGACCCGCACATGAGCCACACCGACACCGCTCCAGCCCGTACCGCCGCCATGACCGCGCCCGCGGCCCCGCCCGGCTTGCCCATGTCCCGCTCCGCCACCGCGGGCCCAAGTCGGCGCCCTGGTGATCGAGGTCGTCCTGAGGGCCCCGGCGCCCTCGCGCATCCCGGCGAGGCGGCGCGGTCGGTCCCGGCCAGGTCGCCGTCGCCGCCCACGCCCGGCCGACTGGGGTCAGAGCCGGGCCTTGTCCGCGAACACCCACCTGTTTCCCTCCAGCGCGTCGTTCGGCTCGGGGAGCGGGCCGCGGCCGTGTCGGTGGGTGAATTCGAAGGGGGTGTGGACCGAGGTGGACCAGCCCTTGGCCGACAGGTGGCCCACCGAGTCGGGGCGGGGCCCCTTGTCGAAGAGGTGGAGCAGGTCGATGCCGATCTGTTCGCGCGTCGCCGTGTAGATCGCGCTGTCGCGGTACTGGAGCAGGTCCTTCTCCAGCTTGGCCTCGTAGGCCAGGGCGCTGCCCGCCACGCTCAGCCGGTCCACCATGTCGATGAGGGAGGTCTCGGCGGGGCTCGGCAGGTAGAAGAGCAGCCCCTCGGCCAGCCAGACGCTCGGTACGGTCGGGTCGAAGCCGGCGGTGGACAGCGCGGTGACCCAGTCGTCGCGCAGATCGACCGGCACGGGGACCCGCTTCGCCCTCGGCGTGGCCGACAGATCCGTGAGCACCTGGTGCTTGAACTCCAGCACGCCCGCCCGGTCGATCTCGAAGACCACGCAGTCGGACGGCCAGTCCAGCCGGAAGGCACGCGTGTCCAACCCCGCGCCCAGCAGCACCACTTGGCGGGCGCTCGTACGGACCGACCGGAGGAGGAAGTCGTCGAGGACCCTGGTGCGCAGTCCGAAGTAGCGGGCGAACCGCCCCCACAGCGGATCGTCGTCCCCCTCCGGGACCTGCTGGATGCGCACCGGCCAGTCCGCGCACGCTGGGGCGGCGCGCACGAAGGGTTCCGCGTAGATGTCCTGGGCCAGGCTGTCGTGGCGGTGGGTCTCGATCGCCCGTGCCGCGGCGACCAGGAGGGCGGTCAGGCCCACTCCCCCGTCCACGCCTTCCCCGTCCGTGTGCTGCGGCGCCGTACCGACCATGTTTCCTCCGTTGGCGGAAGTGGGAACTGCGAGGGGCCTGTCTGTCGGATGATGCGGTGGTGCCGCGCTGCCGTACGCCTCACTCATCGGCTTCTTCCCTCCGGGAGCAGGACGGGTTTGACCACGCGGCCCTCCTCGCAGTCGCGTTCGGCCCTGTTGATGTCGGACAGGGGGTAGGTGCGGATCAGTTGGTCGAAGGGGAAGTGTCCGGCCTGCCACAGCCCGGTCAGCCGGGGTATCAGGAGTCCCGGTACGGCGTCTCCTTCGCAGATGTGGCGGACGGCGCGCCCTCGGTCCAGGGTGCCGGGTTCGAGCGGCAGCGTGGTGGGGAGGCGTGCCACCAGACCGAGGGTGCCGGTGGGGCGCAGTGCGCGGAGTGCGTCGTTGATGAGCGGGGGCGAGGCCGTGGTGTCGAGCGCGTACTGCGCGCCGCCGTCGGTCAGTCGCCGGATCCGCTCGGGCAGTCCGGCCGCTTCGGCGGGCAGCGGGATCGCGCCGAGCCGTTCGGCCAGGGCCAGCCGTCGGGGGTGCCGGTCGACGGCCATGGTCAGCGTGCCGGCGGCGGTGGCCGCCATCACCGCGGCCAGTCCCACCGCTCCGGCGCCGAAGACCGCGAGGGTGTCACCGGGTCCCGCGCCGAAGGTGTTCAGCACGGCTCCGGCGCCGGTGAGGAAGCCGCAACCGAGCGGCCCGAGCAGTTCGAGAGGCAGCGCGGGGTCCACTCGTACGGCATTGCGGGCGGGGACGAGCGCGTACTGGGCGAACGAGGACTGGCCGAACCAGCGGGGGGCCAGCGCTCCCCCGGCCGCGTCGGTGAGCCGCGGCAGGTCCTCCTTGCGTCCGCCGAAGAGGTTGAGGGAGGCGAAGGAATCGCAGTAGGCGGGGGCCGCGCCACGGCAGTTGCGGCAGTGCCCGCAGGAGTCGAAGCTCAGTACGACGTGATCACCGACGCCGATCGCGGTGTCCGGGCCGCCGCCCGTCCGCACCACGACCCCGGCCCCTTCGTGGCCGAGCACCGCGGGCAGCGGGCTGCGGCCGGCCGATCGCCGTACCGCGAGATCGGTACGGCACATCCCGCAGCCCGCGATCTCGACCAGGATCTCGCCGTCGGCGGGCTCCGTGCGCAGGGTCACCTCCTCGATCGTGAAGGGGTTCTCGTACGAGCGCAGTACGGCCGCCTGGAACCGCATCGTCATTCCTCCCGCGGGCGGTGGACGACGAACGGGCGGAGGTTGCCGTAGAGCCCCCACGGTCCGCCCGCCACGCCGACGCCGCTGTTCTTGATGCCCGCGAAGGGCTGGGCGAGGGACAGTTCGGCATGGTGGTTGATCCAGGCGGTGCCGCATTCGAGGCGGTCGGCGACCGCCTCGGCCCGGTCGAGATCGGTGCCCCATACGGAGCCGCCCAGTCCGAAGCCGGTGCCGTTGGCCGCGTCCACGGCTTCGTCGAGGCTTCGGTACGGAAGGACCGGCAGGACCGGTCCGAACTGTTCCTCGGTCACCACCGCGCTGTCGGGCGGGACATCGGTGAGGATCGTGGGGGCGAAGAAGTAGCCCGGCCCGTCCAGGCGTTGGCCGCCGGCCGCGGCCCGGGCGCCGTCCGCCAGGGCCTGTTCGGTGATCTGTTCGACCCGAGCCAGCTGGGGGGCGTTGTTGACCGGGCCCAGCCGGGTGTCCGGGTCGAGACCGGGCCCGACGGCGACGGACTTCGCGCGCTGGGCGAGTGCTTCGACGACCTCGGCGTGCAGCCGGGCCGGGGCGTAGACGCGTTTGACCGCCATGCAGACCTGACCGCAGTTGCGGAACGCGGCCCAGAACAGCCGGTCCGCGATCCGGTCCACGTCGATGTCGTCCAGCAGCACGGCGGCGTCGTTGCCGCCCAGTTCCAGGGTGACCCGGGCGAGCGAGGCCCCGGCCGCTCGGGCGACGGCCCGCCCGGTGGGTACCGAGCCGGTGAAGGTGACATGGCGGATGCGCGGGTGGGAGGCGAGGCGGGCGCCGAGGGGTTCTCGGCCGGTGACGACGGTCAGGACGTCCTCGGGCAGTGCGGTGGCGAGGACGGAGCCGAGCAGTCGGGTGGCGAGGGGCGTGAACGGTGACGGTTTGAGGACGACGGTGTTGCCCGCCGCCAGCGCGGGTGCGAACTTCGCCGCCGCAAGCTGGAGCGGGAAGTTCCACGGCACGATCGCGGCGACGGGTCCAAGGGGCCGCCAGCGGACCTCGCTGTGCACGGGCCGGCCGTCGGTGATGCGTCGGGTCCTGGGGGCCAGGTCGGCGAAGTAGCGCAGGCGGGCCGCCGTACGGGCGATCTCGGCGTACGACTCGGTCAGAGGTTTTCCCTGTTCCCGGGTGAGCAGCCGGGCGAGTTCCTCGCCGGCCGTCTCCACGGCGTCGGCCGCCCCGCGCAGGGCGGTGGTGCGGGCGGCCGGGTCGGCACGCCAGTCGCGCCAGGCCCGGTGGGACCGGTCGACCACGGCGTCCAACTCGTCCGGCTGCTGGTCGGGGGCCTGATCGAAGGGCTCCCCGGTCGCCGGATTCACGACGGCGAAGCGCGCGTCCCGGCGGCCGGGGACGCGGTCGGGCTCGGTTGTCGGCATACCGGCGGTCAGTTCACGGCGGGGACGCCGACCGCGTGCTCCTGGGCCTGCCGGTCCATCTCGGCCCGGAAGGCGGCCACCAGATGCGGCTGAATCCTTCCCGCATTGCGGTCGCCACCCTCGCAGACCGCTCCGCGCACGCCCACGATGTCCGTGCCGATACGGGTCAGCGGGCCGAGGTCGGCCTGTTTGACGCTGCCCGCGAGCGCGGCGAGCCGACCGGATTCATGGGCCAGCCGGACGAACTCTGCGCAGACGTCCGGCGGAACATGGTCGAACAGCCGTGTCCCGTCCTTGATCGCGGTGTCGAGCATGGCCGCGTCGGCGCCGGAGCGGGCGGCGATGTCGGGTACGGCGAGCGGGTTGACGCAGCCGATGCGGTGCGCGTCCGCGTAGCCGGAGGCGACGACGAGCGCGTCGGGGCGGTGGTCCTTCACGGCCCGTACGACCCCGCGCATGACCTCGATGCCCTGCTCGGGTGTCGTGCATCCGTAGAGGCCGACCTTGATGTACGTGGCACCGGAGACGACCGCGCCGAGCGCCGCCTGGGCCACCGTGCCGGGCTTGTACGGTACGTCCCCCACGGTGGCGGACACCGGTTTGTCGGCCGGTACCGCGTCGCGGATCTCCCTGATGACCCAGGGGAAGTTGGCGCCGAGCGAGCCCTCGTCGGGCTTCTTGACGTCGACGATGTCGAGGTGTTCCGCCGCCTTCGCACAGTCGAGGGCCTCCTCGACGCCGTCCGGGGAGATGAGAAGCAACACCATGAGCTCCTTCCGCCGCAGGGCCGCCTGACCGAGGGTCAGGGGGTGCGGATCACCTGGTTCATGTGCGGTGCGCTCATCATTTCCGCCGCCCGTGGGCGCTGGTAGAGCGTGCGGGGTTCCTGCGGGGCGCGCGTGAGTGCGCGCAGTGCGCCGCGTGGACCGGCGTGAACCGGACCTGTCCAGCCGCGTGGGGCATGGACCCGCTCGGCTCCCGCGTGGCGCCCGGCCCTTGCCCGCTCCTGGCGCGGTTCCTTCCGGAAAACGCGGATTGTATGCGAACGAATATTCGCGTTACAACGGATGTATGACGCAGAGCAGCGAGGTCCGTGACGGCGCCCGCTTCCCCCGCCGCTTCCGGGAGGCCGAGGCACGCGGCCGCAAGATCGCCCGTGCGCTCTTCCTCTTCACCGACATCGGCAAAGAGGTCGACGAGGCCCTTATGGAACGGGTGGGCGACGCTCTCCTCCAGCGGGACGCGCTGGGCGCCGACCTCGCCGCGGCGATGCGGCTGCCGGCCGGAGATCCGGGCCGGGTCACGCACGCGCAGATCGGCCGGGCTCTGCGCACGCCGGACGTGTCCCGCGAGCTGCCGCCCGCGTTGCGGAAGTTTCTCGAACAGGCGAGGACCGTCCCCGAGTGGGTGGACTGGGACCGGGTCGAGCGCGGAGCCGCGGCGTACCGTTTCCTGGGCCGCAACAGCGGCGATGTGCTCACCCTGCTCTCCCTGATCGGCGGCTATCGCTTCGGCGGCCCGGCCGACCTGCTCGTACTGACCGGTGCCCTGTCGGACGGGACGACTCTGCGGCGCCTGGGCGAGACGACCAAGTGGTCCCATGCCGTCACCCGGGCAGGGGGCCTGCGCCCCGGTGCGGAGGGCTGGCGCCTCACGGTCCATGTGCGCGCCATGCACGCCCTGATCAACGACCGGTTCGAACCCCGCTGGGACACCGAGCGCTGGGGCCGTCCGATCAACCAGGCCGACCAGGCGGCCACCCTCGGGCTCTTCGACAGCACCGTGATCATCGGCTGCCTCGGCCTCGGAGTACGGCTGACCCGTGCGCAGCGCGACGACCTCATGCATCTGTGGCGGTACGTCGGCTGGCTGATGGGTGTCTCGCCGGACTGGCTGACCGATGTCGAGGACGTACGGCACCGCTGGAACTACCACATCCTGCTGGCCGCCGGCGGCCAGACCCAGGCCGGCCGGGACCTGGCCCGGCTGACTCTGGACGCCCAGGCCGAACGCGGCTTCGGGCACCGCGGTGCCGCCGTCGAGCGGCTCCACCAGCGCTACGAGCGGGCCCGGCAGGCGAGCATCCTCAGCGCGTTCATGGGGAGGGACGGCATGCGCGACCTTGGGCTGCGACGCCGGTTCCCCTGGGCGCTGCTGCTCGCTCTGGCGAGCAACACCTTCCGGTACCGGGTCCTCGGGGCGCTGCCCGGGGGCCGGGAACGGCTTGAGGTGCGTGGGGCGCGGGTGCAGGACCGGCAGCTGGCCTCGATGTTCCATGACGGCCGAACTGCCGACGTGGCCCTCCTGCCGGGGGCCGTGCGGGAGGCCGCCGCCTGAGGATCGGTCGCCGCTGGGGTGGCTGCTCCGGCTGCGGTCGGTGCCGGTTCCGGCGCCATCGCCTCCGGCGCTCCGGGGACCATCCCTCCTCTTTCGCCGGGCGGCGACGCTGGGCGGACGTCCACTCGCCGCGTGATCAGGCGCTGAGGTGCAATGTCGCGTACTCCGCCTCAACTCGACGGCGTGGCCGGGGAGCGCATGCCGAGCCATTGCTCGGCGCCCCAGGCCTCGAACCGCTCCACCTCGGTGAATCCCAGCTTGGCCGCGAGCCGCATCGAGCCGACGTTGGCGCTCTGGGTGGTGAGTACCACCGGCTCGCCGGGAAGCGCGTCTTCGAGCCAGCCGAGTGCCGCCGTGCACGCCTCGACGCCGTACCCGAGACCCCATGCCCGCGGCAGGAACATATAGCCGAGGTCGGCCTTCCCCACGGCGGCCGGTCGGCTGTGCCTCGTCGCTCGTCTGAGCAGGATCTGGCCGATCATCGATCCGTCGAGATCGACGACGAGGTTTCCGGGCCATCGCTCGGGCGTCTCGGGCATCTCGCGCTCGATCTCGTCACGCGGGCGGGGGCCGCCGAGGTAGGTGTGCACCTCTGGTGAGGCGAGCAGTTCGACGAACGCCGTACGGTCCCGGGGTTCGGGCTCACGGAGCACGAGCCTCTCGGTTCTGATCGGCTCGGGCGGCCACGCTATCTCTCCGAGATCCTCCATCCGCGCACGCTAACAGGTGGTCAGACCGGCTGACCGGCGGGGTGGATGTGCACCAGGCCCCCTGCGAGGATCACCGCATGTCGAACTCAACCATCAGGATCAACGCACTCATCGTCGACGCCATCGACCCGGAGCGGCTTGCCGCGTTCTGGTCCGCATTGCTCGGCAGGCCGATCGTGGGCCGTACGGGTCCCTACGTATGGCTGCGGCGCGAGAACGATCTGGGGCTGGGTTTCCAGCAGATCTCCGGGCCCAAGGTCGGCAAGAACCGTATGCACGTCGACGTCGGTTCAGCCGACCCCGCCGCCGAGCAGCGACGAATCGAGAGCCTCGGCGGACGCAGGCTGAATGAGTACACCGATGGCGGTTTTCTGGTGATGGCGGATCCTGAGGGCAATGAATTCTGCGTCATCCCCGAGGGCCCCTTCGAACTCGACGACGAAGGACGCGCGGACTACCTCAGCTGACCGCCAGTTCCGCCGTCCAGCCATGTCCGGGACGCGCACGCGCGAGCCACGCGCGGAGAACGTCGCGCCGCGCCTGGCTCAGCAGCGGGAGGATCCCCTCGAAGTCCGCCTGGTCCTTGGGGCGGGTCGCCTTCGCCTTGAACAGCAGGATCAGTTCGGGAATCAGATGGGGGATCCCGTCCGCGGTCCGCTCGATGATCGCGTCGTACGGCAGCCGCAGGCTCTGGTCCCGTCGTCAGATCCACGTCCCGCCGTCATGCGGCTCGCGGAAGACGTCCAGCAGGAACTGGCCACTCACCGGCTAGCCATGTCTGGTGCGTGGCCGCGAGTTCGTCGGCTCCGGCGTCCGCCCAGATCTTTCCCGAACCCACCGCGTCAAACGCGTACTCGGGGAAGCGGTCCCGAATCTCCGCGAACCCCGCCGCGGGTACCGCGAGTTCCACGATCTGTTCCAGCAACCCATTCGAGGGACAAAGCGCCTATCCAACTGTTTTCAGGGCATCGCTGGCATTGACCGATTCAGCATCCGAAAGAGAGATCCCAGTGTCTGCTCGCTCCCTCACGGCGGCCCTCGGCGCTGCCTGTAGTGCCCTTGTTCTGCTGCTGGCCGCGCCGGGTTCGGCATCGGCGGCGACCGGCCAGTTCCGCTACTCGTACACCACCGCCGAGGGATACGAAGCCGTCGGCTTCCTGAACAACCCCGCCAGCGGTGAATGCCTCAATCTGCATGGCCCCGGTTCCGAGCCGGGATCGGCAGGCCGGGCACCCAAGAACCGCACGGACGCCACCGCCACCGTCTTCCTCGGCCCCGACTGCGAGGGTGACGTCTACTACACCCTGCGTCCCGGCGCGGGAGCCGGTGACCGACTCCTCGTGCGGTCCGTCGTCTTCTCCTGACACCGGGCCCGCACCAACTCCCTTCCGGCCCCGTGTTCGTGAGGCCCTGCGCGAACGAGGCTTCGCCATGGCCCACGACACGGGGTCCCCCGATCGCAGAGCTCCGCGGGCAACCAGGTCGATCGCGCGGCCGTCCTCAACGACGGGTCATCTCAAGGGGGGCCACCCGGTGGTCACGCACGCCGATGTCCTCAAGCCGCTGCCGGAGCTGCTCGGGGATCACGCTCGTCGCCTCGGGGACAAGGTCTGTTTCCAGGACCGGTTCAGGCGCCTGACCTACCGGGAGCCGGAAGAGCGGACCGCACGGCTGGCCGGTCACCTGGTCGGGCTCGGTGTGGCGCGCGGTGACCGGGTGGCCGTGCTGCTCGGCAACCGTGTCGAGACGGTCGAGAGCCTGCTCGCCATCACCCGCGCGAGCGGCATCGGCGTGCCCCTGGACCCGGGGAGTTCGGAGGAGGAGCTGGCCCGCCTGCTCGTCGACAGCGGGGCGCGGGTGCTCATCACCGACGAGGCATGTCCTGCCCCCGCTCACCCCACTCGAACGACGTACTTCCCGGCCCCTGCGCCCTCGGCCATGAGGTCATGCGCGGCCGGGACTTCCGCCAGTCCGGGGATCTCGGTGACCGGCAGGTCGAGGCGGCCGTCGGCGAGCAGGTCCAGCACCCGGCGGATCGCCCGCGCGACCTTGGCCGGGGCGCCCGCCGCCAGGCCCTTGTGGCTGAAGCCGGTGAGGGTGAGATTCCCGGCGAGCAGCCGGCCCGCCGGTGGGAGGGCGTCGATGGTGCCGCCGCCCGCGTTGCCGAAGAGCACGATCCGTCCGCCGGGCGCGGTGACATCGAGGTCGAGCCCCAGAGCCTCGGTGCCCAAGGGGTCGAGGACGAGATCGACGCCCCGGCCGTCCGTGGCGCCGAGAACCGCCTCGCGCAGCGCCTCGCCCCGAGGGAAGACGGCGTCGTAACCGGCCTTCAGTGCTTCCTCCGCCTTCGTGGGACGGCCCACCGTGCCGATCAGCCGGCCGCCGCCCAGCGCGGGGACCAACCGGGCGATCGCGGTGCCGATCCCGCCGGAGGCCGAGTGCACGAGCACGGTGTCCCCCGCGGTGAAGCGGCCCGCGTCGGTGAGCAGCAGCATGGCCGTGGTGAGCCCCAGGGGTACGGCGCCGGCCTGCCGTAGGTCGGCTCCGGGCGGGACCGGCACCGTGAGGGCCGCCTCGGCGACAACGACCTCGGCCAGTCCCCCGCCCACGGGGGCGGCCACCACCCGGTCGCCGACGGCAAGCCCCGCGACCCCCTCGCCGATCGCGCGTACCGTGCCCGCCACCTCCTTGCCGGGCAGGTACGGCCAGGCCGGGACATAGCCCGCGTCACCCCGACGGGCCATCACATCAACGAAGTTGAGCCCCGCGTAGGTCACCGCCACGGACACCTGACCGGCTCCGGGCCGGGGCTCCGCGATCTCCCGGATCTCCGAGTTCTCCGACCCACCCGGTGCGGTCATGACCAGTGCGCGCATACCGAACTCCCCCCAGTACGAACCCAGTACGATGTTCTACGAACGTCGAATGACGAACGATGCTCATGACACCACACTTATTCGATGAATGTCGAACTTCGATGAATGTCGAACATGGAGCCCGCCCATGGCACGCACCAGCCGCCGAGCAGCCCTCACACACCCCGAGCCCGAGGAGATCGACCTGTTCGACGTGTTGCACGCGCTCTCCGACCCCACCCGGATGACCATCGTGCACACGCTCAGCACCGAGCCCGAGCGCGCCTGCGGCACCTTTCCCGTGGATGTCGCCCCCTCCACCCTCAGCCACCACTTCAAGGTGCTTCGCGAGGCCGGCCTCATCCATCAGCGCGAAGAGGCCAATCGACGGCTCACCGCACTGCGCGCCGCCGAACTCGACGCGCGTTTCCCGGGCATGCTCGCGGCCGTCCTCGCCGCGTACGACCGCACACCGGAGGCCCGATAGGTCGGTCCGGGACGCGGTTCGTGCCCGCGGTGTGGGAGCCGTCACACTCGCGGGATGTCACATCCGACGCCGCCGCGCCGGTCCTTTCCACTGGAAGCGAGAGAAGGGATCGTGAGGATGAGGACCGTCATCGTGTGCACCTCCGTGTCGCACGGCAATACGCGTCGCGTCGCCGACAGCATGGCCCAGGTGCTGGGCGCGAGGGTCGTCTCCCCCGAGGAGGCCGACCCGACGGAGCTGGCCGACGCCGACCTGGTGGGATTCGGATCGGGCGTCTTCCACGGCAGGCTCCATCCCGCCCTGATGTCCTTCGTCAGGGCGCTTCCCACCGGGCGGGGCCGGGCGTTCGTGTTCGCCACCAGTGGGCTCCCGGAGATCCCGCTGATGTCCTTCACCCGTCCCCTGGTCCGACTCCTGGAAGGCAAGGGCTTCGAGGTGGACGGGAGCTTCTCGTGCCGGGCGTTCGACACATGGACGCCGTTCAAGCTCGTCGGCGGTATCAACAAGCAGCGTCCGCACACCGGGGACCTGGCCGCCGCGCGGGCGTTCGCCGGGCAACTGCGGGTCAGGTGAGGACACCTTTGACGACCCGATGACGGAGCGTCTACGTTCGCCCGATGGACATCCTGCGCTACGTGGCCTTCAGCAGCGACCCCCTGGGCGGGAACCCGGCGGGCGTGGTGCTGGACGCCGCCGGGATCGACGAGGCGACGATGGCCGCCACGGCGGCCGAAATCGGCTACTCGGAAACGGCGTTCACTGTCGCGCGGCCCGACGGGTCGCTCGACATCCGGTACTTCAGCCCTCAGGCAGAGGTCCCGTTCTGCGGCCACGCCACCATCGCGACGGCCGTCGCGCACGCCTCCCGGCACGGCGTCGGCCGTCTGCTGCTGCACACCGAGGCGGGGCCCGTCCCCGTGACCACCTCCACCGCCCCGGACGGTTCGGTGACGGCCACGCTGGTCAGCGTGGAGCCCCGTACGACGGACCTCTCCGACGCCGACCTCGCCGAACTCCTCGCCGCCCTGCGCTGGTCCGCGGCCGACCTCGACCCGGCCCTGCCGCCGCAGGTCGCCTACGCCGGTGCCTGGCATCCGGTCATCGCCACCGCCGACCGGGCCCGGCTGGCCGACCTCGATTACGACATGCCCGCGCTCAACGCCCTGATGGCGCGCCGGGGTTGGACGACGATCGCCCTCGTGTACCGCGAGTCGGAGACCGTCTTCCACGCCCGCAACCCCTTTCCGCCGGGCGGCGTCGTCGAGGACCCGGCCACCGGCGCGGCGGCCGCGGCCCTCGGCGGGTACCTCCGCGGCAACGGGCTCGTCGCGCCGCCCACCGTGCTGACCATCCACCAGGGCGTGGACCTGGGCCGCCCCAGCCTCCTGACGGTGGGGATCCCCGCGGATCCGTCCAGCGGCATCGAGGTGACGGGCACGGCGGTTCCCCTCTCCTGAACGGCCCGCGTCCGGCCGGCGCGGTTCCTCGCCGGCCGCGTGGACCGCGCGGACGTACCGTTTCCCGGCGTACTCGCTGTCGTTCCAGATGGCGGACTCGCCGTACGGGTCGGTGTGATCGAGGTTCCAGCGGACCCCCGTGATCCTCCGCCGCGCGATCGCCGTCCTGACCCGCCCGCTTCCCCATCGGGGGCGCGGTGCGCCCGGCGCCGTCCTAAGCTGCTGCTATGCGCATGCGTCCGATCGTCGGCCCCGTACCCGACACCGGTATACGTCCCGCCGGCGGGATGGACGAGATCGCCGGGCAACTGGCCGCCGGTGGGGTGGCGGTGCTGACCGGGGCCGGAATCTCCACCGAGTCCGGTATCCCCGACTACCGGGGGGTGACCGGGCGGCATCGGCGGCACTCCCCCATGACCTACCAGGACTTCGTCTCGGACGAGGAGAACCGGCGCCGCTACTGGGCCCGCGGCTATGTCGGGCGCCGTGCCGTCGCGAAGGCCCGGCCCAACGCCGGGCACCAGGCCGTGCAGGCGCTGCGCGCCGCCGGGTACGTCGATGCCGTGATCACCCAGAACGTGGACGGGCTGCACCAGGCGGCCGGGACGGCGGACGCCGTCGCCCTGCACGGCAGTCTGGACCGGGTCGTATGCCTCGACTGCGGGACGATCGGACCGCGCGACGAACTCGACGCACGGCTGCTCGCGGCCAACGGGGAGTTCCTCGCGGCGCAGGACGCTGCCGGGCTCCGGGTCAACCCCGACGGCGACATCGAGCTGCCGGACGACATCGTGCGCACGTTCCGCGTCGTACCGTGCGCGCGGTGTGGCGGTGTGCTCAAGCCGTACGTCGTCTTCTTCGGCGAGAACGTGCCCAAGCCTCGCACGCAGCGCTGCTTCGACCTGATCGACGCGGCCGACTCCCTCCTTGTCCTCGGGTCGTCCTTGGCCGTCCTGTCGGGCCTGCGATTCGTGCGACGCGCCGCCAAGGACGGCAAGCCCGTCTCCATCATCAACCTCGGCCCGACCCGCGGCGACGCCCTCGCTCACGCCCACGTGGCCCTACCCCTCGGCCAAGCCCTCACCGAACTGACCGAACGCCTGGGCATCGCCTGAGCAGTCACAAGGACGTGTGTACCGCTTGAGAGGCGCGTCGTACGGATCGGTCCGGGGCCGGGCGGGCTGTTGGAGCAGGTCGTCTGGCGGGCCGGGCAGCAGGTCATCGCAGTGACGGGCGCGGGTGGGCGGCCCAGTGCTCAGGGGCGGTGGGGCCGAGCAGCACCACGTCGTGGAAGTCCCCGGCCAGGAACTCGTGTTGGCGCAGTCGGCCCTCTTCGGAGAAGCCCAGTTTGCGGTAGAGCGCGAGGGAGGCGTCGTTGAAGGCGTGGATCTCGACTTCGCACTTGTGGTGGCGCTGTTCGGCGAACATGTAGGTGAGCAGGAGCTCGGTTGCCTCGGCCGCACAGCCCTTGCGGCGGTGATCGCGGGTGACGGCGATGCCCGTCTTGAATCGCCCCGCGCGGTTGTCGGTCTCGCCGACCGTCACGGTCCCCGCGAACGCGCGATCGGCCGGCGTCTCGATCACCAGCCGGAAGCGCGACCACGTCCAGCGAAGCCATCGGCGCGGCTTTCTCCGCCGCGGCCAGCACCTCGGCCAATCCGATCCGATCGAGCGTCACCTCGGCCTTCCTGCCTTTTCCTCTCCCCTTCCCGCTGGCTCCTCCGGCATCACGGGCGCCGGGCACGGTGTGCCGTTCACATGGGTCGTACACCGGTCCGTGTACCACGCCTCCGCTACGCCATCGCGGTCAAGATCAGCGATGTGCTCGGCGGGGCCGAACGGGGCGTGGAGCGGGTTATCCGTGAGGACGCCACACCGACTGCTGTGTCATGGGCCGGATAGGCGGCGCTGCTCGGGGTAGAAACGATGTCGGCTCCTGCTGCCAAGGGAGCCGGAGCGGCCCCGGACATGGGTGGCTCCCGGTATGAACGAAGGATCGATTGATGGCCAGCGGCACCGTGAAATGGTTCAACTCCGAGAAGGGGTACGGCTTCATCGCCCAGGACGGCGGCGGGGCTGACGTCTTCGCGCACTATTCCGAGATCCAGGGTGGTGGATTCCGCGAGCTCACCGAGGGCGAGCAGGTCACCTTTGACATCGGACAGGGCCAGAAGGGCCCCCAGGCCCAGAACATCGTCCGGGGCTGACCGGCCATACCCGTGACATTCCGGGGTGGCTGCCGTACGGCAGCCGCCCTTCACGGGTGAGGACCGCCCCGTCCGGGACTCCCGTCTGTTCCGCGGCCGCTCATTCGTCGGCCGTCTCGCAGGGGTCGCCGCGATCCGCCCTGGCCAGGGCCTCGGCGGCGCGGCTCCGGTAGGCGCGGAACCGGCGCAGGTACGACCGTGCCATGGGGCCCGGCGGGACGCCCCGGGCGAAGGCCCGCATATTGCGTTCGCCCGTGTTGTAGCCCAGGGCGAGCAGTTCGTCGCGGCTGTAGCGGCGTACGTGCCGGCGCGGAAGTCGGCGGTCGAGGTCCTTCAGGTGCAGCGCCGCCGCGTGGATGGCGAAGCCGGGATCGTCGCGCAGGTCCTGCCATCGCCCCGGCAGGTCGTGCGCCCGCCGTACCCGCTCGAACGTCGCACGGTGCATGTTGGCCACCCCGAAGGACGCCTCGGGCTTCCACCACTGCCACAGTCGCTCCAGCAGCGGATGGTGCGGCTTGTACGCCTCGTTGTGGAGCACCGTCATGACGAGCAGCGCAGACACTCCGGCTTCCTCGGCGCCGCGCATCACGGCTTCGGCGTAGTCGGACGGGTCGTAGGCACCGGGCCGTATCGGCGGCACCCGCACCTCGTCGCGATCCCCCGCCGAGGGCCCTTGCCCTGACTCCACCGTCGATTGCCGGGTCATCCGCGCCCATCCCTCCTGCCACCTTCGCCTCGGGCCGCCGTCCCGCGGACGGCGCGTCCATCGGCCTGCGGTGCGCCTTCCCGCCCGGCCCGGCCCCAATCCGGGCGGGGGCCCAGATGATGCGAGATGGCTCGGGCGGCGGCACCGGGGGTACGGCAACGCCGCAGCGCCCGATCGGTGGACCGGGCGCCGCGACCGCTCACCCTCAGGCCGCTGAGGTGTCCGCCCGGCCGAGGTGCCGGGCGAGGAACCGGACCGCGCTGTCGGCCTCGAACCCGGTCCAGTCGAAGTGCCTGCCCGCGTTGGCGTGCAGCGTCTTCTCCTTCGAGGCGAAGGCGTCGAACAATGCGAGGCCGGCCTCGCGCGGGATGCGCTCGTTGTCCCACTGCATGTCGAACTCGATCGGTACGGTGATCCGCTTCGCCGTCTCGGCCAGGGCGTCGGGCCAGTGCATGCCGAAAACCGCGGCCGTGATCCTGGGCTCGGCCGCCACCAGCGGCACCCCGATCGCGGTGCCCAGGCCGAGGCCGGTGTAGCCCACCGGGCCGTCGGCGCCGATCTCCGGGAGCTGCTGGAGGGCGTCCAGGACCGCCTGCCACTCGGGCACGGCGAGTTCGGCCAGGCGGGGTTGTACGGGACGACGATCGGGCCTTCCGGCTCGCCCGCCGCCTGTGCCGCGCGCAGCGCGGCGATGTCCCGTTCATCGTGCGCGGTGCGCGGCCGGTCGCCGTGACCGGGTGCGTCGATGACGGCGGCGTGGAAGCCGCAGCCGTTCACGAGGAGGCGGGCGCGGCCCGTCATGGCCGGCTCCTTCTTGTGCCTGCCGCCGCCGTGGCCCATCAGGACCAGGGGCGCGCGATCGCCGCCGGAGGCCGGCGACCAGAGAACCCCGGGGATGTCGCCCACGGTGAAGTCGCGCTCGACCATGCCGTCCGACGACGACTGGGCGGTGAAGTGCGGAGAACGCATACGTGGTGCCTTTCGGGAGTGCCTTGGTGTGGAGGCGCTCCCGGCGACACCTACGTCGATCGCCGGCCGTGACGGAAAAGGGGGAGCACCCACGTCGATACTGCGTTCATGGGTCTCACCTCCTCGGGCGGTGTCACGGTCGGCTGCAAGCTACAAGCCCGCTCGCCGTCCCGTCCAATCCTTTTCCCGGGGCCGCGTGCTGGGCCATGCCATGCCGTCGACGGCGAGGAGACGGCTCGTGGGCGTCGCCCCGGTAAACGCCATGATGCCCCGGCACAGATGGGACTGGTCGGCGTAGCCGCTGTCGGCCGCGACCCGGGCCGCGCCTTCGCCCGCGACCCGGCGGTGCGCGGCGTGGTCGAAGCGGACCAGCTTCTCGGCGCGCTCGGGCGGCAGCCCGAGCTACGAACGGGCCATCGCCGATGCGCGGCGTCTCGCGTCCGGGGCGGAGTCCGGCTTCAGCAGCTTCACCGGGACCTGCCTAGGGGTGCTGACCCTGCCGAACGTGTCCGATCCGGCGCGGCCGTCGGCGGCAGCACCAGCCTGGCCGTTCTCGGGGCGTACGGCCTCGCCGGCGAACCGGCCCGGGCGGACGGCGATCGTGAGTGGGGTTTCCCCGCCTACGAGTGGCGATGGCGGAACACGTACGGGCCGGCCCGGCGGTCGCCCTGAGCGCGGCCAAGACCCTGATCCCCACGTCCTGCCTCGGCGTGCGGGGTCTGGCCCGGGGCGCCGTCGACCTGAGCAGGTTCCTCCTGGCCTGGGCTCAGGCCTCTGGTCGCGGGCCTCAGGACAGGGCCGTCGGCCTACGAGGCGGCGGGACCACGCGGAGCAGCTCCCACAGCGGCCGCGAGCTGGATGCCCACACCCCGAGGGTGTGCCGGTCGACCGCATGGAGTCCCTGCTGCTCGGCGAAGGTCACGGCCGGGGCGGTGACCCTGCCGTTGGTCACGATGACCGCGACGTCGGCTCCGTGGACCTGGCGGGCGGTGCCGTTGAGGACTTGGAGGTCCGGAGTGCCCACGGCGGATCCGGCGAGGCCATTGCGCCGGTGTTTGCACTGGATCACCCAGCGACGCCCGTAGGGGTCGGTTGCCTTCACATCGGCGCCCAGGTCCCCGCCGCCCCCGACACGCACCGCGTCCCGGCAGCCGTCACGATGCATCAGATCCCGCACCGCGTCCTCGAATCGGGCATGGTGCAGGGCGTCCAGTTGAGCCAGCTCGTAGCGCAGACCGCGTGCGCGGACCGCTTCCCATCGCGCCCGCTGCTGCTTCTGGTAGAGCCAGACACCACCGGCCGACACTGCGAGCACCGCGACGACGGCCAGGACCCACCAGTGCGCCAGCAGCCAGTTGACGACGACCACCACAAGGCCCACGACCAGGACCGCAGCGATCAGGAGGCCGATCAGCCGATCTTCCGTGCGCTGCCGCCGCCTGCCCGGTCCGCGCGGACGCCGCCGCACCGGAGGGCGTCTGCCGGTCGCCCGGCTCCTGGGCGTACGGGGGCTCATCGGCCGGCCTCCGTACGACTCCGCAGCCGCCGGACGACAACGACCGCCACGAGCAGCGCTCGGTTCATGGTCAGCACCCGTCCAGACCTCCCCCACCGACCGGCAACCGCACGGGCATGGCAGGACGCCCACCCCGGCCTTCTTGTTTAGCGGCGGCCCGGTGATGTTGGAGGCGGGTTGCCCCCGAATGGCACAAAGCCATCGGAGCTGGCCGAATACCGCGCAGCAGGTCGGTCGGCGGGGTCGGTGACGCCCATGGAGGCCATGCTCTGGAGGGCGCCGGCCAGGGTCGCTTCCTGGAAGCGGTGGACGCGTGGGTCTTGTCCCGTACGTCCAGGGCGCGCGCGGTGGTCCTGGGTGGTGACGCCGGTGGGGCAGGTGTCGGTGTGGCAGCGCTGTGCCTGGACGCAACCGACGGAGAAACATCATCGCCCGGGCGACGTCGGCGTGGTCGGCGCCCTGGACCATGCGTTTGACGAGATCGGCACCCGGTGGCGATCTCGCCGCTCGCCAAGCCGGTGCCGGGCCCTCCTCCGGCATGGCCTTGGGAGGAGCCGGGCGGTCGCCAGGGACGCGAGCACACCCGAGGCAAGGATCGAGGGAACGGTGACGATGCGGGTGATCACTTGCTTCTTGCCGTACGCGCGCCCTCCGGTCCGACGGTCAGGTCAAGAGCACTTCAGGCGCGGCGGTGGCTCAGGACGTTGATCACGCGGCCGCTGGGATCGCGGACGAAGAAGCGCCGCACCCCCCACTCCTCGTCCCGCAGAGGGTGGACGATCTCCGCGCCACTGGCCCGCATGGCCGCGTAGGCCGCCTCCACGTCGTCCACCTCGATGCTCATGTCCGGGATGACCGGGGCGGTCCGGTCGGTCGATACGACGCTGATCTGTGCCGTCGGGGTCGACGGCGATGCGAGGGTCATCACCCAGCCGAGGTTCATGACCTCCTCGAAGCCCAGCAGGCCGTAGAAGTCACGGCTCTCCTCCGCCGCCGCGGAATGGATGACGGGCATGACACGACGGACGGTCATCTGCGACTCCAAGGATGATGGGACCGACAGGTACGAACACGAGGACGGCTACGAGAAGCTCCTGTGTACTACGGCGTGGCGGTGACTCCCCCGAGCGCCGCCACCGCCAGACGTACCGCCCGCTCCGTCACCGCCTCGTACGCGTCGCCCCCCTCCAGCGCCGTCGTCGCGGCGTTTACAAGGCCCTGGAGCAGGCGTGCCGTTCGGAGCGGGGCGTCGTCGCCGAGGTCCCGCAGGGTGGTCACGAGAGGGTCGAGCAGTGCGCGGTGTGCCGAGTCGGCGCCCTCGCGCAGGGCGGCCGCGTCCTGTGCGTCGGCGCCGGCGCGGGCGATGCGGTGCTCGCCGTCGCGGACCATCTCCAGTTGCGCGGTGACGTAGGCGGCGACCCGCTCCTCGGGGGAGTCACCAGCGGCGGCGAGGGCGGCGTGGATCCGCTCGGTCCAGCGCGGCGCGGCCTGGCGGACGACCTCGGTCAGGAGTTCACGGCGGTCGGTGAAGTACTTGTAGACGCTGTTGCGGGCCAGTCCGGTGCGGCGGGCGACCGCCGCGAACGTCACCTTGGAGGCGTCGCCCTCGGCGAGCAGTTCCCGTGCCGCGTCGAGCAGGGCGGCGCGCTGCTGGGCGCGGTGGTCGGCGACTGACGCGGCGTGGATCTTGGGCACACGGCCAGTCTAGGGACCCCACTTAGGGACACCGCGTCCCCATCTTCTATGTTGGGGACGCACTGTCCCTATCCTCTGGAAGGAACACCGTGTTCCTCGCTCTGCTGGAACTCAAGGCGGCCCGCGGCCGCTTCCTGCTGATGGGCAGCGTCGTCGTCCTCGTCGCCGCGCTCGTCGGGATCGTCTCCGGGTTCACCACCGGTCTCGGGGACGACACCGTCTCCGCCCTGCGCCGTCTGCCCGCCACCCATATCGCCTTCGCGGCGGGCACCGACTCCGACCAGTTCGCCCGCGGTCTGATCGACCGCCGGTCCGCCGACGGCTGGCGGCGGGAGAAGGGGGTGGAGGCCACCCCGCTCGGGGTCGCCCTCACTCGCGGCACCACCGATCGCCATGTCGAGGTGGACCTCGCCGCGTTCGGCGTGGTACCCGGGGCCTTCACCGACCCCGGGGCCGAAGACGGCAAGCCGCTGGATACCGCCGAACCGTACGGTGTCGTCGTCTCCCGCCAACTCGCGAGCGACGGCGTGCGCCTCGGCGACACCCTCACCGTCGACCGGATCGGCATCCGTCTGAAGGTCGTCGGCACCACCGGGCGCTCCTCCTACGGCCACGTCCCCGCCGCCTACGTCACCACCGACACCTGGCGCCGGATCCGCTTCACCACACCGGGCACCGACGCACGCCCGGGCGATCTCCCGCTCCAGTACAGCGCGATGGCCCTCAAGCTCCCCGCGGACTTCGGCGGGAAGAGGCTCACCGACGCCGACCACCGTCACCGCACCGCGACCGTCCCGCTCCAGGACGCCTTCGCCGCGGCCCCCGGCTACCAGGGCGAGCGTCTGACCATGACCTCCATCCAGACGTTCCTCTTCCTCATCGCCCCGCTGGTCGTCGGCGCGTTCTTCGCCGTCTGGACCGTCCAGCGCACCCCGGAACTCGCCCTGCTGCGCGCCATGGGCGCCTCGCGCCGCCGTCTGCTCGGCCACACCCTCGCGCAGGCCGCCGCGGTCGTCGTCGCCGGAACCGCGGTCGGAGCCGCGCTCGCCTCCGCCCTCGGCCTGTTCGTCGGCGAGCGGGTGCCCTTCAGCCTGCCCGCAACCACCCTCGCCGCCACCATGGCCGCCGTGGCCCTGGTCGGGCTCGCGGGCTCCGCCTTCACCCTGCGCCGTGTCACCACCGTCGACCCGATGACCATGCTGGGAGCCGCACGATGACCCTCTGCCTGGACGACATCACCGTCACCCTCGGTCGCGGCGCGTACCGCACCACCGCGCTGCGGTCGCTGTCCGCGGTCTTCCAGGAGGGCCTTCTCACCGCCCTCGTGGGTCCCTCCGGCTCGGGCAAGTCCACTCTCCTCGCCGTCGCCGGCGCCCTGCTCCGCCCCGACGAGGGCCAGATCCTGCTCGGCGGCACCGATCTGGCCGCGCTCAGCGACCGCGAACGGGCCCGGGCCCGCCGTACCCGCATCGGCTACATGTTCCAGAGCGGCAACCTGCTCACCGGCCTCACCACCGAGGAGCAGCTCCTGGCCGCCGCCTCCGTCGCCGGCCACCGGCCCCGGGCCGTACGGGACCGGGCCCGTGATCTGCTCGCCGAGGTCGGGCTCGCGCACCGGCTCAGGCACCGCCCCGACCAGCTCTCCGGCGGTGAACGCCAGCGTGTCGCCCTGGCCCGCGCTCTTCTCGTCCGGCCCGAGCTCCTCCTCGTCGACGAGCCGACGGCCGCGGTCGACCGGACCCGGGCCGACGATCTGACGCGTCTCATCGCGCGGACCACGCATGAGCACGGCTGCGTCACCCTCGTCGCCACCCATGACCCGGTCGTCGTCGAGGCGGCCGACCGCACGATCGTCATGCTGGACCACATGAGCGCAAGCACTGTCTGAGCTGACGGGGTGTCGGCCCGGTTCCGTTCGGCCAGCGGCAGCGCATGGTGAGCACCGACCGGGCCGATGTCGCGGCCGAGCGGTTGACGCGCGCGGCGCCGTACTTCAATTCCCGGCCGTCAGTCGGCCGACCGGCGGGTGCTGTTGCGCGAGGGCGGCCGGGCGGCGGACGAGGTCCACCGGCAGCGGCGGCGCCACGGCCGAAAGCTGCGCTCCGCCCACGGGGTCAACCGCACCGGGTCATCCCGGAGTCGTTCACCCGGTGGCTCGGCATGGCGGAGCACGCCTACCGGCTGCTGTCCGCCATCGGCGGCACGGTCGCCGCGCTGGTGATGCTTCTCGGCGTGGTGATCCCCGCCTTCCGCCGCACCGCCGTGCCCCGGGTACAGGCCACCACCGGCCCGGTCGACTGGGCGGCCCTGGTCCTGCCGGCGATCGTCCTCGTGCTCGGCATCATCCCGACGATGGGCGTCAACCACTTCGGCTACGGCTACCGGCAGAGCGTGGCGCTGTGGTTCCGCGGTCTGTCCGCCGAGAACCCGGGCGTCGCCGTGATCTGCCACGCTCCGCTGATCCACCGGATCCACGCCCCCGCTGCCTGGGCCATCCTCGCGGTGTGGCCCTTGGCCCGGCTGGTGCACGCCTGGAGCGTTCCACTGTGGTACCTGTGGCGGCCGTACGTCCTCTATCGCGGCCGGGCCCCCGCGCATCCGGCCGGGCCGGGCACCGGCGGACACCGCCGGCGCCGTATCGGCGTGCGCCACTGACCATCCTCCGACACGGAAAGCGCAACCGCGGCCTCCTCCACGGGCCGCAGTGCCGAGACCCTCTGCGGCGGCCACGAGCACACCCTGCGCCAGACCCTGATCGCCCTGCGCGCCGGCACCACCCTGTCCGAGCACGAGAACCCCGGGGAGGTCACGGTTCTCGTGCTGCGCGGGCGGGTACGGCTGCGCAGCGGCGACGAGAGCTGGGAGGGCACCGCCGGCCCGGCACAGCCTGGAGGCCCTGGAGGACGCGGCGACGCTGCTGACGGTCGTCAAGGCCGGGTGAGGCGGGAGGTGTCCCGGTGACCGGTCAGCTGCCGGCGAGCAGGTCGAGGGTGTCGATCACCCGGTTCGAGAAGCCCCACTCGTTGTCGTACCACGCGACGACCTTGATGTGGCGGCCGTCGACGCGGGTGAGGGCCGAGTCGAAGATCGAGGAGGCGGGGTTGCCGGTGATGTCGGAGGAGACGAGCGGGTCCTCGGAGTATTCGAGGACACCGGCGAGGGGGCCCTGCGCCGCGGCGCGGTAGGCCGCCAGCACCTCGTCGCGGGTGACGTCGCGGGCGACGGTGGTGTTGAGTTCGACGATCGAGCCCACCGGCACCGGGACGCGGATCGAGTCGCCCGACAGCTTGCCTTCGAGGTTCGGCAGGACCAGGCCGATCGCCTTGGCGGCGCCGGTCGTGGTCGGCACGATGTTGACGCCGGCGGCACGGGCGCGGCGGGCGTCGCGGTGCGGACCGTCCTGGAGGTTCTGCTCCTGGGTGTAGGCGTGCACCGTGGTCATGAACCCGTGCTCGATACCGGCGAGTTCATCGAGGACGGCGGCCAGCGGCGCCAGCGCGTTCGTGGTGCAGGAGGCGTTCGAGACGATCGTGTGCACGGCCGGGTCGTAGGCGTCGGTGTTGACGCCGAACGCGAGGGTGACGTCGGCGCCGTCGGACGGGGCGCTGACGAGCACCTTCTTCGCGCCCGCGTCGAGGTGGGCGCGGGCGGCCTTCGCCGAGGTGAAGCGGCCGGTGGCCTCCAGGACGATGTCGACGCCGAGTTCGGCCCAGGGTAGCTGCGCCGGCTCGCGCTCGGCCAGCACCCTGATGCGACGGCCGTCGACCACGAGGGTGTCGCCGTCCGCGGTGACCGGGCGCCCGAGCCGGCCGGCCGTGCTGTCGTAGGCGAGCAGCCGGGCGAGGGTGGCGGGCTCCGTCAGGTCGTTGACGGCGACGACCTCCAGAGCGCTGTCCCGTTCGAGCAGCGCGCGCAGCACATTGCGTCCGATGCGGCCGAACCCGTTGATGGCGATGCGAGTCATGTGTGGTGTCCCTTCCGTTCCCCACCAGGCTCGCGCGCGGTGCGCGCCGCTGACAGTGGCGGGATCGCCATGGTTCAAAAGGATCCCGCCATATCCCGGCAGGGTGCCGCCGGGTGGGTCACTCGCCCCGGGTGAAGGTGCGCCGGTACTCGCTGGGGGTGGTGCCGAGGATGCGCTGGAAGTGCAGGCGCAGGTTGGCGCCGGTGCCGAGACCGACATCGGCGGCGATCTGTTCGACCCCGCGCTGGGAGCGTTCGAGCAGTTCGCGGGCCAGATCGATACGGGCGCGCATCACCCACTGCATCGGCGTGTAGCCGGTCTCCTCGACGAAGCGCCGGGAGAACGTGCGCGGCGAGACCCCGGCCTGCCGCGCCAGGGTGTCGAGGGTGAGGGGCTCGCCGAGCCGGCGCAGCGCCCACTCGCGGGTGGCGCCGAAGCGTTCGCCGTGCGGCTCGGGGACGCTGCGCGGCACGTACTGGGCCTGGCCGCCGCTGCGGTAGGGGGCGGCGACCAGGCGCCGGGCCGCGTGGTTGGATGCGGCCACTCCGACGTCGCCGCGCAGGATGTGCAGGCACAGGTCGATACCGGAGGCGGCGCCGGCCGAGGTGAGGACGCTGCCCTCGTCCACGAAGAGCACGTTCTCGTCGACCCGGACGAGCGGATGCCGGGTCGCGAGGGCCTGTGTGTAGTGCCAGTGCGTCGTGGCGCGCCTGCCGTCGAGCAGTCCGGTGGCGGCGAGCGCGAAGGCCCCCGTCGAGATGGCCGCGAGCCGCGCGCCCCGCTCGTGCGCGGCGATCAGCGCGTCGACGACAGCGCGCGGCGGGTCCTCGCGGTCCGGGAACCGGTACCCGGGCACGAACACGATGTCGGCCCAGGCGAGCGCGTCCAGGCCATGGGCGACGTAGTACGCCAGCCCGTCGCCCCCGGCCACGAGGCCGGGCGCCGCCCCGCAGACCCTCACCTCGTACGGCATGCTCGCGCGGGTCGTGAACACCTGCGCGGGAATCCCGACATCGAGCGGCTTCGCGCCTTCGAGGACAAGGACGGCGACACGATGCAGACGGGGGGCGGACACAGGAAGAGGGTACGTGGGGGACGGCCTCGGTACGCCCAGGTGGTGACGCCCGTGGTCATCGGGGCAGGCCGGCCTCGGCCGCCCGGCGCAGGACGTCACCGCAGGTGGGGGCGCGTTCGGCGAGTACGACCAGCGCATGGCGCACTTCCGTGCCCAGTCGGCAGAGCTGGAGGCCGGACCGGTGACCCGCGTAGGTGTACAGGCGGAAGAGTTCGACGGCCTGTCCCTCGCGGGCGTCGACGAAGGTGTCCGGGAGCCCGGCGAGCAGTTCGAAGTCGCGCTTGCCGGTCGCGGCCTCGGCCACGGCGAGAAGGGACAGGCCGTCGAACTCCGCGACGGACAGGGAGGCGTCGAGCGCGACAGCGTGGGCGGCCAGGACCCCGAAGATCTCGATCAGCCGCTCCCCCACCGCCGTGTCGATCTCCCAGTCCCGCAGCCGCTCATGACGGCGGGACCGACGCCATGGCTCCTGGTCCACCAGCGGCAGCAGGACGCTCGCCAGGTACGCGCACCGACGCCACACCATGTCCTGGTCCGAGGTCATGAGCGATCCTCCCGCCGGTGAGCGGAGGCGTCCATGGGTTCGTCGTCACGAATCCGCCCGGTGTGGCGTCGCGGCGCGGCCCTCAGTCCACCCTGATGCCCACGATGCATGTGTCGTCGTCGGTGTCCGACCTGCTGTACGTGAGCAGTCTGTCCAGTTGCTTGTCCAGGGTGCGGGGGCCCGAACTGGCGGTGTGCAGGAGGTGGGTGAGGGATTCCTCGACCGAGCGGTCGCGGCGTTCGATCAGGCCGTCGGTGTACATGAGGAGGGTGTCGCCGGCGGCCAGCCGGAGTTCGGTCTCCTCGTAGACCGCCTCCGGGAGGGCGCCCAGCAGGAGCCCCTTGAGGGTGGGGAGGGGGGTGGCCTTCTGGTCGCGGACCAGGACGGGGGGCAGATGACCGGCCCGGGCCCAGCGCAGGGTGCGGTTCTCGCTGTCGTACAGGCCGCAGACGGCGGTCGCGGTGACGGCGCCCGTCAGATGATGGGCGACGATGTTCAGCCAGGACAGCAGCTGTGCCGGTCCTGCTCCGGTGACGGCGAGGCCGCGCAGCGCGTTGCGCAGGACGACCATGCTGGTGGCCGCCTCGATACCGTGCCCGGCGACGTCACCGACACACAGCAGGACGAGTCCCGAGGGCAGCACCACGGCGTCGTACCAGTCACCGCCGACCAGATGCTCGGTCTCGGCCGGCCGGTAGCGGACCGCCACCTGGAGGCTGGGCACGCGCAGCGGTGCCTGGGCCGGGGGCATGATCGCGTGCTGGAGCTGGAGGGTGAGCCGGTTGCGTTCGGCGGCCTGCTGCTCGGTGTGGGCGAGCTGGTCGCGGGTCGCGGCGAGGGCGACCTCGGTCCAGTGCTGGGCGGAGATGTCCTGATAGGCACCGCGCACGCCGAACAGCTGGCCGTCGGTGTCGAGGACCGGTTCGGCGACCAGGCGCATGTGCCGGGAGACGCCGTCCGGCCGCAGCAACCGGAACGCCGCCGAGGCAGGCCGGTGATGGTGCAGCAGGGTGCGCAGGAACCGCCCGATCTGGACGGCGTCGTCCGGGTGGGAGTACGCGGGCAGCTCCTCCAGGGCGACCGGGGAGCTGGTGGCCGGGCGGCCGTAGAGGCTGAACATCTGGCCGTTCCAGGTGATCTCACCGGTCAGCAGGTTCTCCTCGAAGCCGCCGATCCGGCCGAGCCGCTGGGCGTGCTGGAGCAGGCTGGCCAGGCGCGCGGTCTCGTCCTCGATGCGCCAGATGAGCAGCAGTCCGGCGCCGTGGCGGCTGATGCTGATGTCGGCGACCGCGGAGAGCGAGACCTGGTCGACCAGCGCGGTGAGCCGTACCCGCTGGGCGCGGAACGGCTCGCCGGTGGCGTAGACCCGCTCCACGCGCTGGAACAGCTCGCTGGTGCCGGCCGCCATCGGGTACGCCTCCAGCAGCAGGGCGCCGCCGATGACGGCCCGCGGCCGGCCCGCCGGGTCGAGGAAGCGGTCGTTGACGTGCTGGATGCGGAAGTCGAGGAGCCGGCCCGCGTCGTCGAGGTGCGGCACCAGCACCAGGGTCGGGTCGTGCAGTCCGTCCGCGAGGTCCATCAGCTCCGCCACGTCCGGCATGACCCGGGATTCCGGGCGGGGCACGGCGGAGGGCACGAAGTCGTCCAGGGTGTGGGCGCACAGTTCGGCGAGTGTCTCCACCTGGCGCAGCACCGGGCGCGGCAGCGGCTCCTCGGGTTTGGGCCAGGCGATCTCCAGGACGCCGTGGATACGGCCGCCCGCACCGGCGGGTACGGCGATCCGGGCGCCGTCGGCGTAGTCGCGCCGGCCGATGGTGGGCAGCCCGGACTCGGCGAGCGAGGGCAGCCACTGTCCGCCGGGCTCGGTCAGGCCCCGGCGGGCCACCGTGGCCACGTCCGGCGGGACGTAGCACCAGCGGGCCGCCTCGGCCGGGGTGAAACCCGCGCTGCCGGCGAGGGTCAGCGAACCGTCCGAGCCGGCCGCCCAGATGGCCACGGCGACGGCGCCGAGCGGACGCAGCGCGTGTTCGAGCAGGGAGGCGGCCATCGCCTCGGCGTCGTCGGCGGCCAGCACCCCGCTCTCGGCGGCGCGCAGCCGTACGGCGGCGGAGTCCTCGTCCGTTCCGCCCGGGTCGGCGGTCGTGGAGAGGAACGCCTCGGTCACCTCGGCGACCCGGTCCCTGGCCGCCTGGTTGATGACGTCCACCGCGAGTTCCAGCGGTGTCACCTGTGCCTGCTCGGTCAGTTCGGCGAGCTGCCGGGCGGCCTGGGCGGGCCCGCAGCCGAGGCGTTCGACCAGGATGCCCTTGGCGAGCTCGATCAGTGCCCGGCCCTCGGCCTCGGCCTGCGCGGTCCGCACCTCGCGGCGCAACCGCTCCACGGTGGCGGCGAGCCTGCCCACCGGGGAGTTCGCGGGCACGTCGGCCACCGCCGCCGCGTCCACCGGGGGCAGCGGGGCGGGCTGGGTCGGTACACCGTTCGGCGTGTCGAACGGTGTACCGGGGTCGGCGGACGGCTGGATGTTCACCGGACGGGTACTCCTCGGCCTGCGGAAGGACGGTTGCGCGGTGTCGTCGTCCGGCTTCATGCGGGCAGCCAGCGTCGGACGCAGGCGATGAGGTCGCGGGTGTCCACGGGTTTCGTGACGTAGTCGCTGGCGCCGGAGGCGAGGCTCTTCTCCCGGTCGCCCTGCATCGCCTTCGCGGTGACGGCGATCACCGGCAGGTCCGTGTACCGCGGCATGCTGCGGATCTCGGCGGTGGCGGCGTAGCCGTCCATCTCGGGCATCATCACGTCCATCAGGACGAGTTCGATGTCCGGGTTGTTCAGCAGCGTCTCGATGCCCTTGCGGCCGTTCTCCGCGTGCAGGACGCGGAAGCCGTGCAGTTCGAGGATGCCGCTGAGCGCGAAGAGGTTGCGCGCGTCGTCGTCGACGACGAGGACGGTACGGCCGCGGGTGTGCTCGTCCACCAGGTCCGGGGTGTGCTGGAGTTCCTCGCCGCGGACGAAGGTGAGCACCTCGCCGGGCTCCTCGGCGGACAGATGTAGGGCGATCCGCTCCCGCAGCTCGTCCAGGCTGGAGAGGTACTCGAGCGAACCGCCCGGTTCCGCCTCCGGGTACTCGGCGCGGTGGGAGCCGTTGTGCACCAGGACGGGGACGCCGGCGAGGGCGGAGTCGCCGTGCAGCGCCTCCAGGAACCGGGCCGACTCCCCGTCGGGGGCGCCCAGTTCGACGACGACGCAGTGGCAGGGTTCGGCGGCGAGGGCGCCGGCCGCCTCCTGGGCGCCGACCGCGGTGATGATGTCGACGGGGACGCCGTCGGCGCGGCCGTGGTCGAGGTCGCCCACGACGCTCTCGGCGACCAGGGTGAGCAGGCCGCGCGGACGCTCCTCCACGACGAGCAGCCTGCGGGCACGCTGCCGTTTGGCGGAGGCCAGGGACGGCGCCGCCTTGAGCTCGCGCGGGGCCGTCGCGTCCGGGTGCTCCTGTTCGGCCGGTTCGGCGGTGCCGCGGACGCCGCGCAGGTGGTCGTCGAAGTCGGGTCTGGCCACGGGCAGGAAGAGGGTGAAGGTGCTGCCCTTGCCCGGTGTGCTGTCGACGGTGACGGCGCCGCCGAGCAGATGGGCGATCTCCCGGGTGATGGACAGGCCGAGCCCGGTGCCGCCGTACTTGCGGCTGGTGGTGCCGTCCGCCTGCTGGAACGCGCCGAAGATGCTCTCCAGTTGCTGTTCCGGGATGCCGATGCCGGTGTCCTTGACCCGGAAGGCGACCACCGCGCCGCCGCGGACCACGGCGCGCGGTACCTCGTCGTCGGCGGCGGGTTCGACGCGCAGTTCGACCCCGCCCTGTTCGGTGAACTTCACCGCGTTGGACAGCAGGTTGCGCAGGATCTGGCGGAGCCGGGAGTCGTCGGTGAGCAGGTCGGCGGGTGCGCCGGCCGACGTGGTCACGGTGAACCCGAGGCTCTTCTGCGAGGTCATCGGGCGGAAGGTGGCCTCGACGTACTCGATGAGCTGGCGCAGCGGGACCCGCTCCGGGGTGACGTCCATCTTGCCCGCCTCGACCTTGGACAGGTCGAGGATGTCGTTGATCAGCTGGAGCAGGTCGGAGCCCGCCGAGTGGATGATGCCCGCGTACTCGACCTGCTTCGGGGTGAGGTTGCGGGAGGGGTTCTGGGCGAGCAACTGGGCCAGGATGAGCAGGCTGTTGAGCGGGGTGCGCAGCTCATGGCTCATGTTGGCGAGGAACTCGGACTTGTACTTGGAGGCGAGCGACAACTGCTGGGCGCGTGCCTCCAGTTCCTGCCGGGCCTGCTCGATCTGGAGGTTCTTGCCCTCGATGTCGCGGTTCTGCTCGGCGAGCAGCGAGGCCTTCTCCTCCAGTTCGGCGTTCGAGCGCTGGAGTTCCTCCTGCTGGGCCTGCAACTCGGCGGAGCGGGCCTGGAGTTCGCTGGTCAGCCGCTGGGACTCCTGGAGCAGTTCATCGGTGCGGGCGTTGGCGACGATCGTGTTGACGTTGACACCGATGGTGTCCACGAGCTGCTGGAGGAAGTCCCGCTGCACGGTGGTGAACCGGGTGACGGAGGCCAGTTCGATGACGCCGAGCACCTGCTCCTCGAAGAGGATGGGCAGCAGCAGCAGCGCGGTGGGCTCGATCTGTCCGAGGCCGGAGGAGATGGTGACGTACCGGGGCGGCAGCTCGTCCACCGCGATCGTACGGCGGCTGCGCGCGGCCTGGCCGACCAGGGAGCGGCCGAAGGAGATCCGCTCGGGGCGCTCGTCGTCGTCGGGGCGGCCGTAGTCGCCGACCAACCGCAGCTGGGGGCCGGATTCGGCGTCCTCCGCGAGGTAGAAGGCGCCGTACTGGGCGGACACCTGGGGCACCAGCTCGTCCATGATCAGTTCGGCCACGACGCGCAGGTCGCGGTGGCCCTGCATCAGGCCGGAGATCCGGGCGAGGTTGGTCTTGAGCCAGTCCTGTTCCTGGTTGGCCCGGGTGGTCTCGCGCAGCGACTCCACCATGGAGTTGATGTTGTCCTTGAGGTCGGCGACCTCGCCGGAGGCGTCGACGGTGATGGAGCGGGTCAGGTCGCCCTCGGCGACGGCGCTGGCGACGTCGGCGATGGCGCGGACCTGCCGGGTGAGGTTCCCGGCGAGTTCGTTGACGTTCTCGGTGAGCCGCTTCCAGGTGCCGGAGACGCCCTCGACCTCGGCCTGGCCGCCGAGCCGGCCCTCGGTGCCGACCTCGCGGGCGACTCGGGTGACCTCGTCGGCGAACGCGGACAGCTGGTCCACCATCGTGTTGATGGTCGTCTTCAGTTCGAGGATCTCGCCGCGCGCGTCGACGTCGATCTTCTTCGACAGGTCGCCCTTGGCCACGGCGGTGGTCACCAGCGCGATGTTGCGCACCTGGCCGGTGAGGTTGTTGGCCATGGAGTTGACGTTGTCGGTGAGGTCCTTCCAGGTGCCGGCCACGTTGGGCACATGGGCCTGGCCGCCGAGACGGCCCTCGGTGCCCACCTCGCGGGCGACACGGGTCACCTCGTCCGCGAACGCCGAGAGGGTGTCGACCATGGTGTTGATGACATCGGCGAGCGCGGCGACCTCGCCCTTGGCCTCCACCATGATCTTCTGCGAGAGGTCGCCCTTGGCGACGGCCGTGGCGACCTGGGTGATGGAGCGGACCTGGCCGGTGAGGTTGGAGGCCATCACATTGACGTTGTCGGTGAGGTCCTTCCAGGTGCCGGCGACTCCCCGCACCTGCGCCTGACCGCCGAGACGGCCCTCGGTGCCCACCTCACGGGCGACGCGCGTCACCTCGTCCGCGAACGCGGAGAGCTGGTCCACCATCGTGTTGATGGTGCTCTTCAGCTCCAGGATCTCGCCCCGGGCATCCACCGTGATCTTCTGCGACAGATCACCCTGCGCCACCGCGGTGGCCACCTGGGCGACGTTGCGTACCTGGTTGGTCAGGTTTCCGGCCATGAAATTGACCGAATCCGTGAGGTCCCGCCAGGTCCCCTTCACGCCCTTGACGTCGGCCTGGCCGCCGAGGCGGCCCTCGGTGCCGACCTCACGGGCGACACGGGTCACCTCGTCCGCGAACGCGGAGAGCTGGTCCACCATCGTGTTGATGGTGCTCTTCAGCTCCAGGATCTCGCCCCGGGCATCCACCGTGATCTTCTGCGACAGATCACCCTGCGCGACGGCCGTCGTCACCTGGGCGACGTTACGCACCTGGGCGGTGAGGTTTCCGGCCATGAAATTGACCGAATCCGTGAGGTCGCGCCAGACGCCGGCGACACCCGGGACCTGCGCCTGACCGCCGAGCCGGCCCTCGGTGCCCACCTCACGGGCGACGCGCGTCACCTCGTCGGCGAAGGCGGAGAGCTGGTCGACCATCGTGTTGACGGTCTCCTTCAGCTGAAGGATCTCGCCGCGCGCCGGGACGTCGATCTTCTGCGACAGATCACCCTTGGCGACCGCGGTGGCCACCTGGGCGATGTCGCGGACCTGGGTGGTGAGGTTGCCCGCCATCGCGTTGACCGAGTCGGTCAGATCGGCCCAGGTGCCCGAGACCCCCGGGACCTGTGCCTGGCCGCCGAGGGTGCCCTCGGTGCCCACCTCGCGGGCCACGCGGGTGACTTCGGAGGTGAACACGGAGAGCTGGTCGACCATGCCGTTGAAGACGGTGGCGATGTCGCCCATGAGCCCCGGGGAGTCGTCCGGCAGCCGGGTGCCGAAGTCTCCGTCCCGGACCGCGGTCAATCCCGCGAGCAGCCTTCTCAGTTCCTCGTCGCCCGGTACCACGTCGGTCGTCCCGGTCGCCTTGCCGGCCATGCGCGCCTCAATTCCGCACCCCAAGGAGCCCTCGGTGGGGGAGGGCTCGGAACCATCGCCGGGCACGCGGCCTGACCCGGCGGTTCACATGTGCATTTCCCCAGTTCACGGATTTACACGAGGGAAAATACGCCGCAGGTTAACCCAGTCCCCCGGCCTCGCACAAAAGCCGCCGCCGACCCCGGACGGTCAGGGAATCGATCGGCGGCCGGACGGGTACGGCCGCGGTCCGGGCCGCCGTGAGCCGGGCGTGGCGGCGCCGGCAGGGCGGGCCGGGGTGTGCCGGGAGCCGCCTCAGCCGCGCCGCTCCACCGTCGACTCCCGCACCACGAGTTCGAAGCCCGGCAGGATGCGGCGGGGAACCGGTGCGGTGCGGGCGGCGATGCGTTCCACGACACAGTCGACGGCGATCTGGGCGATGGCGCGTTTGTCGGGGGCGATGGTGGTCAGGGCGACGGCCGCGTAGCGGGCCTCCTCGATGTCGTCGAAGCCGGCGACCGCGATGTCCTGGGGGACGCGCAGTCCGCGTCGGGCCAGGACCCGCATGGCGCCGAGGGCGACGAGGTCGTTGAAGGCGAAGACGGCGTCCGGCCGTTCGCCGCGGTCCAGGAGGGCGGCCATGGCCACGGCGCCGTCCTGGCGGTCGTACCCGTCGGTGGCCATGACCAGCGGTTCGGGTGGCCGCAGACCGGCGGCGGTGTGCGCCTCGCGCCATCCTCGCAGCCGCAGATGCGCGGGTTCCCGCGCGCTCTCGTGGCGGGCACCGAGGAAGGCCACCCGGCGGCGGCCGGTGTCGAGGAGGTGCTGCACCGCGGCGCGGGCCGCCGCCACGTTGTCGATGGCGATGTGGTCGAAGGGTGCGTCGTACTCACGCTCCCCGAGGAGCACCAGGGGCGAGGTGTCCGTGCGGCCGAGCAGGTCTTCGGTCGCCATCCGGATCGGGCTGAGGATGAGGCCGTCGATGATCTGCGCGCGAAAGCCCTGGCAGACCAGGATCTCCTTCTCCCGCAGTCCCGCCGTGTGGTCGAGCAGCACGGTGTAGTCGTGCCGGGCGGCCGCGTCGATGACGGCTCCGGCCACCTCGGAGAAGTACGGGTTGCCCAGCTCGGGGACGGCCAGCGCGATGATGCCGGTGCGGCCGTTGCGCAGATGGCGGGCGACGAGGTTGGGCCGGTAGCCGAGTTCGTCGATGGCCCGCTGCACCCGGGCCCGGGTGCGGGGGGAGACATGGACATAGTTGTTCACGACGTTCGACACAGTCTTGACGGAAACCCCGGCGCGCTGTGCGACGTCCTTCAGGCTGACGCCCACGGGACTCCTTCGGTAGGTCGGCGGCGTCAGTCCGTCTGCCGGGTGCGGCTGAGCAGGGTCTGGACGAGGACCACGACGGCCAGGAACGCGCCGTTGACCGTGTCGGTGAACGCGGAGCCGTACTGGGAGAAGTAGTGGTCGATCAGGTTGTGGATGACGGCCAGCACCAGTACGCCGCTCGCCGTGCCGCCGATGGAGCCGCTGCCGCCGGTCAGCAGCGTGCCGCCGATCACCACCGAGGCGATCGCGGTGAGTTCGTAGCCCACGCCGATGGTGGTGACGCCGGAACCGAGGCGGGCGCTGCCGAGGGCGCCGGCGGTCGCGGCGAGGGTGGCGGACAGGACGTAGACGAGGACCTTGGTGCGGGCCACGGGGAGCCCCATGAGGGTGGCGGCGTTCTCGTTGCCGCCCAGCGCGGTGACCGTGGCGCCGAAGCGGGTGCGGGTGAGCAGCAGCGCGCCGCTCCCGAACAGGGCCGCCACGAGGAGGACCGGCACCCAGGTGCCGTCGCCCAGGCGGCGGAAGGCGGAGTCGGCGGGGACGAGATAGGTGGTGGCGCCCTCGTTCGTCAGCGCCTGGAGCAGGCCGCGCGCGCCGAGCAGTCCGGCGAGGGTGACGATGAAGGGCGCCATCCGGGCACGGGCGACGAGCAGTCCCTGCGCGGTGCCCCAGAGCGCGCCGACCGCCAGGGGCAGGACGACGGCGAGCCAGGTGCCGCCGGTGTGCGCGCCGTAGGCGCCGAGCACCCCGCCGAGCGCGTACACGGATCCCACGGACAGGTCGATGCCGCCGGTGAGGATCACGAAGGTCATGCCCAGGGCCAGCAGCCACACGAAGGCGTTGTTGCCGAGGATGCTGGAGATGTTGGACCAGGTGGGGAAGGTGGACGAGGTCGCGGAGGCGAGGGCGGCCATCAGCACCAGCACGGCCAGTGCGCCCCGGCGCTGGATGTGGGAGGCCAGGCGTTCGCGCAGGGCGGCCGGCTGCGCGGCGTCGGACGCCGGGCGCGGCAGCGTGGCGGGCCGCAGGGCGGAGGGTGTCATCGGGTACCCCGCTCCTGTGAGGCGTAGACCGCGAAGCAGATGATGACGGCCTCCACGAGTTGGGTGTACGACGTATGCACGTTGTGCTGGGTGAGGACGGCGGTGATGAGCTGCATGAACAGCGCGCCGGCCACGGTGCCGAGGACCCGGACCCGGCCGCCGGTGAGGGGGGTGCCGCCGACCACGACGGCGGTGATGGCGTTGAGCTCCATGTTCAGGCCCTGGTTGGCGGGGTCCGCCTCGGCGCCGTGCCCGACGATCATCGCGCCGGCGAGGGCGGCGAGGACGCCGGACAGGACGTAGACGGTGACGAGGACCCGGCGCACCGGCAGTCCGGCCAGCCTGCTCGCCCGGCGGTTGTCGCCGATGGCCACCAGCTGCCGGCCGAAGGTGGTCCGGCGTACCAGCAGCGCGGTCAGCACGGCGCACGCCCCGGCGATCCACGCCATGGCGGGGACCCCGGCGAACCCGTCCGAGCCGAGGCCCAGCAGCCCTGTGTCGGTGACCGGCTTGGCGGAGTTGCCGTTGATCAGTTCGGCGACGCCCCGCAGCCCGATCATCAGGGCGAGGGTGGCGACGATCGGCTGGATACGGGCGAGGGCGACCATGGTGCCGCCGACCGCGCCGCAGACCGCGCCGCAGACCAGGGCGATCAGCACCGCGAGCGGCGCGCCGTAGCCGAGGTAGAGGGGGACGACCGAGGCGGCGAGGGCGATGACGGCGCCGACCGAGAGGTCGACACCCTCCGTGCCGATGACCAGGGCCATGCCGAGGGCGACGATCAGGGTGGGGGCTACCTGGAAGAGCTGGATGCGGACGTTGCCCGCGGAGAGGAACGAGCCGTCCAGGGTGGCGGCCACGACGAACAGGACGAGCAGCGCGGCGTAGACGCCGTACGACTGGAGCAGGCGGGTCAGCCGCGCCCGGTCCAGCGGGCCGGGGGCGGCCCAGGCCGTGGGGGTCATCGGGGCTCCTCCTTCGTCACGGCCGGGGCGGTCGGGCGTCCTTGGGCCTGCGCCGGGTGGTCGTCGGGGTGCGGGGCGGGGGCTTCACCGCGCAGGTCCTCGCCGTCCAGGTCCTCGCCGCGCAGGTCTTCGGACGGCGGGGCGGCGGCGAGCGTGTCCAGCACGGTCTGCTCGGTGATCTCCTCGCCCCGGAGGTGGCCGACCGCGCGTCCGTCCTTGAGGACGACGAGCCGGTCCGAGCCCTCGATCAGTTCCTCCAGGTCCGAGGAGATCAGCAGCACCCCGAGTCCCTGTTCGGCGAGTTCGTCGATGAGTGCCTGCACCTCGGCCTTGGCGCCCACGTCGATGCCCCGGGTGGGTTCGTCCAGGAGCAGTACCTTGGGGTCCAGGCACAGCCAGCGGGCCAGCAGCACCTTCTGCTGGTTGCCGCCGGACAGGTCGCTGACCTTCTGGTCGGGGCCGGCCGCCTTGATGCGCAGGCGCTCCATGAAGAAGCGGACGATCTCGTCCTGTCTGGCCCCCGAGACCACCCCGGCGCGGGCGAGCCGGGGCAGCAGGGCCAGGGAGATGTTCTCCCGTACGGAGAGGTTGGGCAGGATGCCCTCGGTCTTGCGGTCCTCGGCGAGCATCACGACACCGGCCCTGATGGCGGCGGCCGGGCTCCGGCGGGCGAGGGGGACGCCGTCCACCTCGACGGTGCCGCCGTCGGTGGCGAGGGCGCCGGTGATCGCCTTCGCGGTCTCGCTGCGGCCCGCGCCGAGCAGCCCGCCGAGCCCGACGACCTCGCCGTGGTGGATGTCGAGGCCGACGTCGTGGACCTTGTGGCGGACCGTCAGGCCGGTGGCGCGCAGCACCGGAGCGGCCTCGTGCCCGCCGTCCCCGCCATGCTCGCCGTGCTGGCCGGTACCGAACGCCGTGGCGCCCTTGGCCCGCACGGTGGACATCTCCCGGCCGAGCATCAGCGAGATGAGCTTCAGCCGTTCCAGTCCGGCCATGTCGCCGGTGTGCACGACCGCGCCGTCGCGCAGCACGGTGACGCGGTCGCAGATCTCGTACAACTCGTCGAGGCGGTGGCTGACGTAGACGACGGCGATGCCCTGGCTCCGCAGGCCGCGGATCACCGAGAAGAGGGTCTCGACCTCGCGGGGTTCCAGCGAGGAGGTCGGTTCGTCCATCACGACCACGCGGGCGTCGGTCCGCACCGCGCGGGCCAGGGCCACCATCTGCTGGGCGCCGAGGCCGAGGCTGCCGAGCGGCCGGGTGACGTCCACGTCGACGCCGTAGCGCTTCAGCGTCTCGCGGGCGATGCGGTTGACGGCCCGTACGTCGACCAGGCCGAAGCGGCGCGGCTCGCGGCCCAGGCACAGATTGCGGGCCACCGACATCAGCGGGACGAGGTTCACCTCCTGGTAGATGGTGGAGATGCCGGCCGTCTGCGCCTCCAGGGGGTTGCGGAAGGCACGGTCCTCGCCCGCGAGGCGGACCCGCCCCGCGTCGGGCCGGTACACACCGGTCATCACCTTGATCAGCGTGGACTTTCCGGCGCCGTTCTCGCCGATGAGCGCGTGCACCTCACCGGGACGCAGCCGGAAGTCCACCCCGCGCAGGGCGTGGACGCCCGCGAAGCTCTTGTCCACCTCGGCGACTTCGAGGATCCAGTCGCTGCGAGGTGCCCGGCCCTGCTGGACCAACGTCTTCCTCCTCATGCGGGCCGCCGCCGGCAGCCGCCGTCCGTGCCGGGCCGGAGCCGTGGCGTCCTGGCCCCGGCCGGTCTGCCGATGGCCGTCCGCCGTCCGTCGTCGGCCATCGGTGACCGGTCACCGGTCACGGCCATCGGTCCTGGCTCAGTAGACGAGGCCCTGTTCGAGGGCCTGCTTGGCGTTGCCGGCGGTGAAGTGGCCGTCCTTGATGATCACCTTGGGCTGTACGCCGGTGGTGCCGTAGAAGTCCTGGAGCGCCTGGAAGGCCAGCGGGCCGAAGCGCGGGTTGGTCTCGATGTCGGAGACCATCTGACCGGCGCCGACGTTCTTGACGGCCTGTTCGATGCCGTCGATGGAGACGACCTTGACGTCCTTGCCGGGTGTCTTGCCCGCGGATCTGATGGCCTGGATCGCGCCGAGCGCCATCTCGTCGTTCTCGGCGTAGACGGCGTTGATGTCCGGGTGGGACTGGAGCAGTTGCTCCATGACCTTCTGGCCGTCGGTCTGGGCGAAGTTGCCGGTCTGGGAGGCGACGACCTTCATCTTCGGGTACTTCGCCCTGGCCCGGTCCTCGAAGCCCTTGGTCCGGTCGGTGGTGACGTTGTTGCCGGGGGTGCCGGTGAGGATGGCGACATGGGCGTCGCCGCCCCCGGTGACACCGGCGAGGTCGTCGGCCGCGAGCTGCGCCTGGTGGTAGAAGTCCGAGCCGATGAAGGCCATGAAGTCCGTGCAGGCGGTGCCGCCGACGGTGCGGTCGATGGTGAGCACGGGGATCTTGGCGGACTTGGCCTTGGCCAGGGCGGGGCCGAGCCCGTCGGAGTTCTCCGGCGCGACGATCAGGGCCTTGGCACCCTGCGCGATCATGTCCTCGATCTGCGAGTTCTGGGTGTTGACGTCCGCGTTGGCGTTGCGCTCGATGAGCTTGACGCCGAGCTTCTTGGCCTGCTGCTCGATGCTCTTGGTCTCGGTGGCGCGGAAGGGATTGCTGGTGGACTCCGACTGGGAGAAGCCCACGATCGTCCTGCCGCCGGTGAGGTCCAGCCGGGGAACGCCGCCGCCGTAGGTCTTGTAGGTGCAGCCGGGGCCCGCCGCCGAGGGTGAGGCGACCTGCTGGGAGGCGGCCGAGTCGTTGTCCGCGGCCGCCGAGGCATGCGAGTCGCCGCCGGAGGAGGAGTCCGACTTGGTGCATCCGGCGGCGGCCAGGCACAGGCCGGCGGTGAGCACTGCGGCGGTAAGGGCCTTGGCTCGGGAGGAGACGTTCACGCGCCGATCACATCCTCAACGATGCAACGAAGGGGCGGGGCTGAAGAGACGAGGCCACCTGGACCCTCGATCGCGGAGGGTGGTACGACAGGCGGGCTTTTCAACGTTGTAGACATTGAGGGAACGTCAAACCCGGTGTCAACCCGCGGTACTCAACTCTTCGAGCGGGGTCTTCCGTTCGCGTGAAGGGGGCTCGACGACGGCTCCCGAGCGCCCGAGGTCTTCGGTGGTCAGGCCATCGGCGCCGCCAACTCCCTTGTGAACAGCGGCTTTACGGCACGTCGTGGGAGCGTGGCCGGGTGTGCCGCCGGATTCGCGCACAGGGATGGACGCCCCCGCGGGAGCTGTGCTGTCATGTGGCGGATCCCGTTTACAACGTTGGTAGAGCCCGGCGCCGTGAGGGCGCCGAGCCGAGTGCGCCTGCCGCCGCCTCGGCAGGTCGAGCTCCATTCCCCCCTCTCCCCCAGCACCGGGAGCACACCATGCGCAGAGAAAAATCCACCGCAGGAGGCGGTCTCCGCCGCTCCGCGCGGCGGGCGCTCCTCCGTCCGCTGCGGCATCTGCTGTCCGCCGTCGCGGCGATCGGGCTCGTCCTCGGGGCCCTGATCGCCCTGCCGGGCGTCTCACAGGCGGCGGGCTCACTGCCGTGCGACATCTACGGCGCGGCCGGCACCCCCTGTGTCGCCGCGCACAGCACGACCCGCGCCCTGCTGTCCTCGTACGACGGCCCGCTGTACCAGGTCACGCGTGCCTCGGACGGGGCCCGCGCGGACATCGGGCTGCTGTCCGCGGGCGGTTACGCCAACGCCGGCCAGCAGGACACGTTCTGTCAGAACACCACCTGCCGGATCACCAAGGTCTACGACCAGACCTCGCGGCACAACGACCTGACCCCGGGCCCGGCCGGCACCTCCGGGATGGGCGCCGACCGCGGCGCCGACGCGAGTGAGATCGCGGTGACGGCGGGCGGGCACAAGGTGTACGGCATCTGGATCTCGCCGGGCGTCGGCTACCGCTACACCGGGGTGGCCTCCGGCGTCGCGGTCGACGGACAGCCCGAGGGCGCCTACATGGTGGCCAGCGGAACGCACGTGGGCTCCGACTGCTGCTTCGACTACGGCAACGCGGAGAGCACCCCGGCCGACACCGGCAACGGTCACATGGACGCCGTGTCCATCGCCACCACGTGCTACTTCGCGCCGTGCACCGGGTCGGGGCCGTGGATCGAGGCTGACATGGAGAACGGCATGTTCCAGGGCGACAACGGCTCCAACATCGCCAACCGGGGCAACAACAGCCCCTTCGTCACGGCCGTGTTGAAGAACGACGGGCAGACCAAGTACGCGCTCAAGGGGGGCAACTCCCAGTCGGGGGCGCTCAGTACATGGTGGGACGGCGGTCTGCCCACCCGCGCCGGCTACCGGCCCATGCATCAGGAGGGCGGCATCATCCTGGGCACGGGCGGTGACAACAGCAACTGGAACCGGGGGACCTTCTTCGAGGGCGTGATGGTCGCCGGCTACCCGACCGACGCCGCCGAGAACGCCGTCCAGTCGAACGTGGTCTCCGTCGGCTACTCCGGCGAGACGGATGTGCCCAACGGGCCGCAGGGCACGGTCACCGGGCCGGGCGGCAAGTGCGTGGACGTCGCCGCGGACGACACCGGCACCAACGGTACGGCCGTACAGCTGTGGGACTGCCAGAACTGGGCCGAGGACCAGCACTGGCAGCACAACGCCGACGGTTCCCTGAGCACGATCGGCCGGTGCCTGGACATCGAGGGCAACGGCACCGCGAACGGCGCCAAGGTCGAACTGTGGGACTGCAACGGCGTCGGCGGACAGAAATGGGTACAGCAGGCCGACGGATCGCTCCTCAACCCCCAGTCCGGCCGCTGCCTGGACTCCCCCAGCGGCGCGACCGCCAACGGCACCCGCCTCCAGATCTGGGACTGCAACGGCGCCGCCGCGCAGAAGTTCTCCGTCAACGGCGGTGCGCCGGTGGTCGGCACGGGGTCGAAGTGCGTCGACGTGGCCGCCGATGACAGCGGCGGCAACGGTACGGCCGTACAGCTGTGGGACTGCCAGTCCTGGGCCGTCGACCAGCACTGGTACCACAACGCCGACGGCTCGCTGCGCACCCTCGGCCGCTGCCTCGACATCAACGGCAACGGCACCGCGAACGGCGCCAAGGTCGAACTGTGGGACTGCAACGGCGTCGGCGGACAGAAATGGGTACAGCAGGCCGACGGATCGCTCCTCAACCCCCAGTCCGGCCGCTGCCTGGACTCCCCCAGCGGCGCGACCGCCAACGGCACCCGCCTCCAGATCTGGGACTGCAACGGATCCGCCGCGCAGAAGTTCAAGCTGAGCTGATGGACCGTCAAATCACCGTGTGACATGCGGCGTTCCAGGGGTGCGGGAGCCTGTCGTGGTTCCCGCACCCCCGTCCCGGTCTCCCGTCGGTGACCGGGCTTGCCAGGACGGAGCGGGGCCCCGTATAACGTTGGAAAACCGGCGTCGACCCTTGCGGAGTGCCGGGTGCGGTCCGGTTGCCGGGCCTGGAAGGGTTCGTCGGCCCGGGATTCCTGCCCGGACGGGGAGGAACGTCGTGCGGGTGAGCCTCAAGGACGTCGCGTCGCACGCGGGTGTCTCCATCAAGACCGTGTCCAACGTGGTGAACGACCAGCCGCATGTGACCCCCGCGATGCGGGCGCGCGTACAGAAGTCGATCGACGAGCTGGGCTACCGGCCCAATCTCACCGCCCGGCATCTGCGCAAGGGCCGGACCGGGATAGTCGCCCTGGCCCTGCCCGAGCTGGGCAATCCCTACTTCGCCGAGCTGGCCGCCGAGGTCGTCGACGCCGCCGCCGAGCATGACTACACCGTGCTGCTCGACCACACGGGCGGCCGCCGTGATCAGGAGACCCTGGTCTGCCAGGGTTTTCGGAGCCGGGTGATCGACGGGCTGATCCTCAGTCCCATCGAGCTGGAGGCGGACGATCTGCGTGAGCGTGCGCCCGTCCCGCTCGTCCTGCTCGGCGAGCGGGAGTACGACCTGCCCTACGACCACATCTCCATCGACAATGTCGCCGCCGCCCGCGAGGCGGTGCGCCATCTGATCTCCCTGGGACGGCGGGACATCGCCTTCCTGGGCGCCCGGCGCGGCCGCAGCCAGCCCGCCCATCTACGGCTGCGGGGCTGGCGGGAGGAGCTGGACGCGGCAGGTCTCGTGGCCGACGACCGGCTGGTGGCCGCCACCGACGGCTGGGGGCACGCCGACGGGGCGGCGGCCATGGCGCGGCTGCTGGACGCGGGCCACCGCCTGGACGCGGTGTTCGCCTACAACGACCTCATCGCCATCGGCGCCCTGCGCGTGCTGTCCGAACGCGGGCTGCGCGTCCCGGAGGACGTCGCGGTCGTCGGGTTCGACGATGTGGTGGAGGGCCGTTTCGGCGCCGTCACCCTCACCTCGGTCTCCCCCGACAAGGCGTCCATCGCCAGGATGGCGGTCGAGTCGGTGCTCTCCCAACTCGACGGCGTGCCAAGGCAGCAGGCGCGCCGGATCCACGCCGGCTACACGCTGGTGCATCGTGAGAGCACCCTCGGACACGATTGACCGCTCTCCCGCCTGCGGGCCCTACCGCCGGGAAACCTCAGATCTTCCGCAAACCTTGATCCACGCGGTTGCCCGCCCCAGGACCGGCTGCAAGGGTTTCGCGCACCCCGCTCCCGTCGGCGACCCCCTCTCAGGAGGGGTGAAATCGGAGGTTTCGTGACCACCCGCCGTACCGTGGTGACCGCCGCTTCGACAGCGCTGCTCACTCTCCCCCTGCTCCCCCACCCCGCCGGCGCGTCCCCCGCCGCCCCCGAGAAAACGTCTCCGGGCCTCCAGCCGCCCGCCAAGCAGGCGGTCGCCGTCGGCCACGGCGGTGCCGTCGCCAGTGTCAACCCGTATGCCACCCAGGTCGGTATCGACGTTCTGCGCCGCGGCGGCAACGCCATCGACGCCGCGGTCGCCACCGCCGCCGCGCTCGGTGTCGTCGAGCCCTACTCGTGCGGTGTCGGAGGCGGCGGCTACTTCGTCCACTACGACGCCCGCACCCGCACCGTCCACACCATCGACGGCCGGGAGACCGGGCCGGCGCGTATGCGGCCCGACTCCTTCACCGACCCGGCCACCGGAAAGGCGATCCCGTTCGACGACGCGGTCAACTCCGGTCTGTCCGTGGGCGTTCCCGGCACCCCGGCGACCTGGCGCAAGGCGCTGGACACCTGGGGCACCGTCTCGCTGGCCGAGGCGATGCGGCCGGCGATCCGGATCGCGGACGACGGGTTCGTCGTCAGCGAGCAGTTCCGCGCCCAGACCGAGATGAACGAGGCCCGCTTCCGCGACTTCACCCCGACCGCCCGGCTGTTCCTGCCGAACGGCCGGCTGCCGGTCGTCGGCACCCTGTTCCGCAACCCCGACCTCGCCCGGACCTACCGGGAATTGGCGCGCACGGGCATGGACGCCATGTATCTCGGGGACATCGGACGGGACGTGGTGCGCACCGTGCAGAACCCGCCGGTGGCCCCCGGTTCCACGCGCACGGTGCGCCGCGGCCTCATGGAGCGCTCGGACCTCGCCGCCTACCGGGCGATCCTGCGCGCCCCGACCCGTACGACGTACCACGGGCTGGACGTCTACTCCATGGCGCCGTCCTCCTCCGGCGGCACCACGGTCGGCGAGGCGCTGAACATCCTGGAGAACCTGCGTCTGTCACCGGCCGACAAGGTGCGGGCGCTGCACGACTATCTGGAGGCCAGCCGGATCGCGTTCGCGGACCGCAACCGCTGGGTGGGCGACCCGGCGTTCTCCGACGTGCCCGCGCGGGAGCTGCTGGCGAAGGAGTACGCCAAGGACCGCGCCTGTCTGATCCGCCCCACCACCGCGCTGACCAGCCCCGTCGCCCCGGGTGACCCGCGCCACCCGGTGGGCTGCGCCGATCCGGGCACCGGCGTCCCCGAACCGTATGAGGGCCGGTCGACGACCCATCTGGTGGTCTCCGACCGCTGGGGCAACGTCGTGTCGTACACGCTGACGATCGAGCAGACCGGCGGCTCGGCGATCACCGTTCCCGGTCGCGGGTTCCTGCTGAACAACGAGCTCACGGACTTCGACTTCACGCCCTTGCAGGCGGGGGTGCCCGACCCGAATCTGCCGGGCGCGGGCAAGCGGCCGCGCAGCAGCATGGCGCCGACGATCGTGCTGCGCGACGGCAGGCCCGTGATCGCCGTGGGCTCACCGGGCGGCGCGACCATCATCACCACGGTGCTCCAGACCCTCGTCAACCGTCTCGACCTCGGCATGACGCTGCCGCAGGCGGTCGCCGCGCCGCGTATCTCGCAGCGCAACGGCGCCGCCACGGAGGCCGAGCCCGCCTTCCTCGACTCACCGGACCGCCCCGCGCTCGAAGCGCTCGGCCAGCGCTTCGTCCTCGCTCCCCCGGCCTTCACCCCGTCCCCGGAGATCGGCGCCGTCGCCGCGCTGGAGTTCGGCTCCCACGGGCGGGTCACGGCGGTCGCCGAGCCGAAGCGACGCGATGGCGGGTCGGCGATGGTGGTCCACCCGACCTCCTGAGACCGCGCCGGTCCGGCGCCGAGGCGGTGCCGGACGACCGCACGACAGGGATGCCGGTACGACCCCCGCAGGGGGCCGTACCGGCATCCCCGCAACCCCTGCACGGACCTCCAGGCATGGCCGGTCGCGCGCCGGTCGACGCCGGACTCGAACGCCTGCACCAAGGGTGAATCTCCCCCCGCTGACCCGCCGCACCCGGCCGCGGGATGGCAGTCTGCCATGTGGTGATCAGCTCATACACGCACGTCGGGGCGGGTGCAGGCTGACGCCGGGTGGTGGGCGGTCGTCGTCGCGTGCGGTGGGGGGTAGGCATGGTGTCTCGGTCGGCCGACGAGGGCTCGGGCTCCTTACCCGAGGGTTTCGGCAAGGGCCCGGTGCCTCGCCATGTCGCATGTGTGATGGACGGCAACGGCCGGTGGGCGGCGCGGCGTTCGTTGCCGCGTACGGCAGGCCACCTGGCCGCGGAGACCACGGTGATCGACGTCATCGAGACGGCGCGGTCGGCCGGGGTGGAGTGGCTGAGCCTGTACGCGTTCTCGACGGAGAACTGGCGTCGGCCCGATGACGAAGTCGCCTTCCTCATGCAGTTGATACGGCGCGCGGTGCGCAAGCACGCCCCGCTGCTGCAAGCGCGGGGGATCCGCTGCCGCTTCCTCGGCGTGACGCATCCGCGGATCCCCCCGGCGCTGGCCCAGGACTTCGCCGACCTGACGACCCTGACCGGCAGGAACAGCGGCATGACCCTGACCATCGCCTTCGATCACGGCGGGCGCCGGGACATCGTCGCGGCGGCACAGTCGCTGATCCGCGACGGGGTGCCGCCCGAGGCCGTGACCGAGGAGATCTTCGCCGCGCACCTGCCCTTCCCCGACACCCCGGACGTCGACCTGGTCATCCGTACCTCGGGGGAACAGCGGATCTCCAACTTCATGCTCTGGCAGGTCGCCTACGCCGAATGGGTCTTCCCTTCGGTCCTGTGGCCCGACTTCCGCGCCTCGCACTTCCTTGACTGCCTGCACACCTACCAGCAGCGCCGGCGCCGTTTCGGCGGCCTGCCGCCGGAGCAGAACGGAGAACCGCAACCGTGAGCCACGCAGCCGACGACAGCGCGCAGCCACCCTTGTTCGGGCCGGGATCGCAGTTCCACGAGCTCTTCGACGACCCGCGCTGGGCCTTCGCGATGGTCCGGGCCACCGTGCTGGAGGCAGCGCACCCGCAGATCGGCGCCGCGCTGATCGACAACTCGACCTTCGTCATCCACCCCTGGCGCCGGTTGCGCAACACCTATCTGAGCCTCCAGCGCATGTTCGGCGCCGACGACCAGGTGCGCGCCAAGGAGGCGGCGCGCCTCAATCGCCTGCACACCCGGCTGAAGGGCAGGGACGCGAGCAACCGGCCGTACGACGCGATGGACCCCGGCGTACGGGCCTGGGTGGTCGCGACGCTGTTCGAAAGTGCCGTCACCATGTGCCGGTTGAGCGGCCGTCCGCTGTCGCCGAGCGCCGTGGAGCGGCTGTACGGCGAATTCCGGGCGTATCACGCGGCCTTCGGCGACGAGACAGGTCAACTCCCTCTCACTCTTGCGGAGTTCTGGGTCTACTACGACCGGATGGTGGAGGAGGAGCTGGAGAACACCGAGGCGATGCGCATCATCCTCTACAAGCTCTTCGACCACCTCCCCGCTCCCCCGCTGCTCAACGGACTTCCCACCCTGTGGGCGCTCGGCCGGGCCGTGGTCGGCCCCGCCCTCGGAGCGATCACGGTGGCCGCTCTCCCCGAATCCTTCCGGCGCCGGGCCGGTCTGCCGGAACTGCTCGGCGCGGGAGCCCTGATGCAGGGCGCCTACCTGACCGTCGACCTGGCCCGCTTCCTGCCCGAGGGCTGGCTGCGGCCCCAGAACATCGCCGACCTGCTGGCCCTCTCCCCCACCAGCGACGACCCCCGGGCCAGGACCGTCACTGCCCTGCACGAGCGGATGCGGCGGGCCGGCGCCCTGCTCCGCCTCATCACCCCCATGTCCTTCCGGCCCGCCCCCGAGGCGCCGTCGCCGGGGCAGCGCAGCGCGGAGGAGTTCTTCCGCGACGTACTCGACCAGACCGGCGACGGATACCTCACCTGGCCCGATCTCGCGGCCATGGCACGGGAGTTGTGCGGACGCCTCGATCTGGACGAACCCGCGGAGACCCGGCTCTACGACGCCTTCGCCGACTGGTGGCGCGAACTCCAGACCGCCCTCGACACCGACGGCGACGGCCGTGTCAGCGCCGAGGAGTACGCCGCCGCCGCGCCCTCCCTGGCCGGACCCGCGCTGATCAGGACCGCCGAGGTCCTCTTCGACGCCGCCGACAAGGACGGCGACCAGCGCATCGACGAGGCCGAGTACCGCGCCCTGTTCCGCACCGCGTTCCACCGCGACACCACCGGCGAAGCCACCGACGGCACCACCGTCTACACCCGCGGTGCCTTCGTCCGGGATTTCCTGTCCTTCATGTCCGGCCGCCGACTCTCCACCCCTTACGACCCCCTCCTCGCCGAGTCCTGAACTCCCGCCCCGGCAGCGGGTGTCAGGACCGCGTCAGCGCCCTGTGCCACTCTCTTCCCTGTGAACGGCGGACGGGAGGAACACCCGCCGCCGGGAACGAGGAGAGGTGCCCGGAGTGGTTTATCGGGGACCAGCGAGCATGTCTCGAGGTCGGGCCTCCCGGGGCCCACGCAGGTTCAAATCCTGCCCTCTCCGCCACGTGCCCCACCGCCCGGGGCACGCTGCTCTTCGACGCTCACCGCTCACCAGTGGTTCCGTACCGCCCTGCCCCGCTCCCCGACCCCCACCGTTGGAGAGAATGGGCCCGGTTCGGGAACGACGAGGTGGGAGTCGGGTATGGCAGGCGACGGCGGTCCGGTGACACTGCGCGGCATCGCGGAACGGCTCGGGCTGCATGTCTCGACGGTCTCCCGCGTCCTCAACGGCCCCACCGGGGAACAGGGCCGCGCCGCGTCGGCCGAGACGGTACGAAGGATCCGCGATCTGGCCGACGAACTCGGCTACCGCCCCAACCCGCACGCCACCAGCCTGCGAACCCGGCGCAGCAACCTCGTCGGGGTGCTCTTCCCCCGGCTGTCGGAGATCGTGGTGGCCACCATCTACGAGGGCGTGGAGGAGGAGGCGACCGCGCAAGGGCTGTCCACGTTCGTCACCAACACCCACGACGACCCCGCGACCCAGCGCGAACGCATCGCCATGGTCCTGGGCCGCCGGGTCGACGGCCTCATCATCGGCGACGCGCACCTGGACGGGGCCGCACTGGCCGACCCGGCCCTGGACTCGACGCCCTTCGTGCTCGTCAACCGCCGCGTCGAATCCGGCCATCCGGCGGTCACGTGCGACGACTACCAGGGCGGCCGACTGCTGGCCGAGCACTTCCTGTCCCTGGGGCACCGCCGGGTGGCCGTCGTCGCCGGTGAGCCCTTCGCCAGCACCGGCACCGACCGCACCACCGGCTTCACCGACCGCTACCGCGAGGCCGGTCTGCCCGTGCCCGCCCACCGGGTACGGCACTGCTCATTCGACACGGCGGGCGGCCGCCGGGCCGCCCTCGAACTGCTGACGGACGCCGACCGGCCGACCGCCGTCTTCGCCGTCAACGACCTCGCGGCGATCGGCGCCATGGGTGCCGCCCGCGACCTGGGTCTGCGGCTGGGCGAGCACCTCGCGCTGGCCGGGTTCAACGACACCCCGCTCGCCGCCGAACTCCCCGTCCCGCTCACCAGCGTCCGCTCCCCCATGGCGGAACAGGGCAGACGGGCCGTACGGCTGCTGCTCCGCCGTATCGCGGGCGAGCCCGTCGCCTCGCAGACGCTCCCGCCGCAGCTCATGGCGCGGGCCTCCACGGGCGCACCGGTCGGCCCTGACCTGCGCTGAGCACGGCGGCGTGGACCCGCCCCGCTGACGCCCCCGAATCGATGCGCCAGAACTCTGCGGGCCCGGTTGCCCAAACGATTGGCGCAAACGATTGGGTGGAGCATACTGACCCCTCGACAGGCGTCCGGCACGGCCTTGGGGGTGGCCCGATGAGATGGTTCGGCAGACGGCGCGAGGGGACGGGGGATCCCGGCGCCGGTCCCCGCGAGAAGTTGGCCGGGGCCCTGCGGGAGGGCAGCAGGACGGCCGAGCTGATCGGCCGGCAGGGCGATGCGACAGAGGCCGCCGCACGGTACACGGCACTGGTCGCGCGGGCGGAACGCGATCTGGGGCCGCAGAGCACCGACACCTGGGCCTTACGACACCAACTGGCCCACTGGACCGGCGAGTCGGGGCAACCGGAGGAGGCCGTACGGCAGTTCACCCGGTTACTGGCCGATCGGGAGCGGAGCCAGGGGCCGCGCCATCGGGACACCGAGCTGGCCCGGCATCAACTGGCCCACTGGCACGGCCGGTCGGGGCGGCCGGAGGAGGCCGTACGGCGGTACGAGGCCATGCGTAGGATCGCCGAGCGGGAGAACCGCACCGAGACGGCGCTCACCCTGCTGTGCGACATGGGCTACTGGCAGCAGAAGTCCGGCGACAACGCGGCCGCGCTGCGTGCGTTCTCCCACATGCTGAAGACCGCCCAGGAGGAGTTCGGACCCGACCACCAGCTCGTCAACATCGCACGCCAGCGCTACGCCGAGGTCGCCGGCAGCCTGCCGTTCGGCAACGAGGGCGGCCAGGACGGGCTCCAGGACCTCCGTGCGACGGCCGCCGCCGTCGAGGCCGCGGGAGACCTTCAGCGCGCGGCCCGGATGTACGAACAGATCGCCGCGCGCTGCGAGCAGCTCTACGGGCCGGGCAGCCCCGACACGCTCTCCGCGCTCGTCGCCCAGGCGCAGGCCGCGGTGACGGCGCGGGACTACGCGACGGCCGTCGACTCCTTCGGCAAGGTCCTCGCCTGCATGGAACTCCAGGGCCAGGGACCGGGATCACCGGAGTACGACACCCTCCGCGGTCAGCGCGAGGAGCTGGCCCGGATGGCTCGGCACGCGGTGCTCCGTATCGCACAGCCCACCGCGACGCTGCTCGGCGAGAGCGTGCAGGGCGCACCGGAGACGCTCTGCGCGGTGCTGGCGCGCGAGCCCGGCGCGGCGCACTCGACCCGGCTCGCCGTGGTGAACGACGGTGCGGAAGACGTCAGTTGGCGCTGCTGGACCGTCGAGCAGTGGACTGTCCTGCTGCGGGACCTGTCCCGGCGCGGGTACGACGCGTCGGCCCTCTGCTTCGCCCGCGACGATCTGCGCCCGACACCCGAAGAGGCCCTTATGTGCGAGCGGTTGAGGCTGCCGGGCGTCTATGTGTCCCGTCTGGGCGAGGAGAACGTACGCATCGACGCGTACGTCTTCGCGGACGGCGAGCGGACGGCGGCGCGTGTCGTCCTGGTGCCGGACGAGCGGCCCGAGGCGGCCGAACGGGAGCTGCGGAAGCGGTTGTCCGCCGAGGCCGCGGACGACAGGATCGCCCTGCATCCGCGGGCCGCGGCGATCGGGACCTGGCGGGAGATCGAGCGGGCGCGACGGCCCGCCGGTGCGGACGGGACGCCGGTCCTCGGCGCGTACGAGGTGCTGGAGTGTGTCGGCGAGGGCGGCTTCGGGCGGGTCTATCTGTGCCAGGACCCCGACGGGCTGATGGTCGCGGTCAAGACGCTGCACGCGCATCTCGCGGCGGCGCCCCCGATCAAGCAGGGCTTCGCCCACGAGGTACGGGCGGCGCTGCGGGTCGGAGGACGGTTCACCGTGCCGGTGATCGCCGCGGACACCGAGGGGCCGGTGCCGTGGATGGCGGTGCCGTACGTGTCCGCGCCCTCGTTGCAGGAACTCGCCGACCGCTGCGGGCCGTTGGAGCCGGAGCTGGTGCGCACGCTGGGTGCGGGCATCGCTCTCGCGCTCAGCGCCATCCATGCCGAGGGCATTGTGCATCTCGATCTCAAGCCGGCCAACGTACTGCTCACCGAGGACGGTCCACGGGTCATCGACTTCGGAATCGCCCAGATCGAGCGGCTCACCGAGCCGCGGCGCGGCTTCGCGGGCACGTACGCGTACGCCTCCCCGGAGCAGTTGCGCGAGCAGCGGACGTTCACATCCGCAAGCGATGTGTTCTCCCTCGGAACCGTCCTCGCCCGTCTCGCGCTGGGCCACAGCCCCTGGGGGTGGGGCACCCCCGCCGTGGTCGCCGCCATCCGGGCCGGCACCCCTGAACTCGCCGGACTGCCCAGCGACCTCGCGGCGGTGGTCCGGTCCTGCTTCCGTCCCGACCCGGACCGCCGACCGAGCGCGGCCGCCGTGGCCGAGGCGCTGGTCCCGGGGGCCGGCGCGGGCAGGCTCGACCCACCGCGCCTGTCGGAGGAGGCGCGGGCGCTGATGGCGGAACGACGCTGAGAACCCGCACCCCCCGTTCTTCGCGGACGCGAACTCCATGGATCGGGTTCCGGGCCGGAGTGCGCCGGCCCGGAACCCGATGGCTCCACTGTGCCGCGCCCGGCTGAGCCGCGCGATTACCTCACAGGTAATGACATGCCGGAATGACCTGCAACAGGCCATGAAGAAGGGCCTATGGCAGCCCAAGGAATATCCAAGCGATGAATATCAGACGCACCCCTGTCCGACCGGGCCCGACATCACGGAATTCGACACCTGGTGCGACCGCTCGGGATGTCACCGATCCACGTCCCTGATCCTCACGGCGGACCAGTACGACACCAAGCGCCCCGCCGTCCCTGAGGGCGGCGGACCCTCCGGTCCGTTGGACCGCGCGCCGGTCAGACGCCGTTCGGGGCCGACGGAGCCGAGGCGGCGGGCCGTCTCCGTCCGATCGGCGATGAAATCGGGACCGCCGATGGGTGGTGTGCGGGCGGTGAACAGTCCCGGCCAGGGGAACGATCGACGACTTCCGTCGCCGCCGTGGGTGACCTCAGCCGGGGCTCCGCCTCCCTGCGCCAGAGCGTGGCCTCGAAGCCGGTCAGGGCGAGCCCGCGCACCTCCAGCAGGCCGCCCGGGACCGGTCCCGCCAGGCCAGCACCCGCTGAAGATCACCAGCACGCAGGGGAGTTCGGCGTCACCCCTCGCTCTCAGGTCCACCGATCCAGCCGTCGTTGTTCCGATGGCGGTCCAGTCCCACGGCCTCGAATTCGTCCTCGCCCAGGCTCCTGCTCGCGCCGAGCCGCCGTAGCGCCCCCGAGATCGGGCTGACCGACCGGGAGAACCACTTCTTCGTCGGCGCGTCCAGCGGCCCCAGAACCAACTCCCCGTCGGCCCAGACCGCGGCGCGTTGCTCACCCGTGCCGCCGAAGTACTCGGCCTCCACATAGGCCACCGGCCCCGCGGCGGACCACCGGGCGAGCGGCTTCTCGAAGCCCCCCGGCAGCCGCCAGAAGCCCAGCGCACCCTCGGTTCCGCCGTCCGTGACCGCGTCGAACACCTCGTCCGTCATCGGCATCAGCGACAGGCCCTGGCGAAGAGCAAGGACACGCGTCCCTTCAACTCCGTGGTGGCTGGCAAGCTCTGTTCCGGCCCCGGCGCGCCCTCGCCGTGGACGCCATGCCGCGCCCAGGACCGCGGCGTCCTCCTCCCTGACGAGCCCCTCCCCCGTGCCGCTGGTGGGCACGATGGTGAAGAACTCCGCCGTGCGGTCGCTGCCCGACGTCATCGCCGAGTGTGCGAATTCGAAGGAGCCGGGCCTGCCGCGCAGGGAGCCTTCGGACGACTCCATGGCCACGTACGTGCCGACGTCGGTCGTCTGGTCGAACGCGGCGGTGAACAGGGTCGCCGAGCGCCCGACGACCTCGCCGTCACCACCCCCGGGTCCGGCCGCGGCTCGGTCGGGGCGAACGCCTTGACGGTGAACGTTCCTGTAGCTCTCATGCGGCGACCGCATCGGTGCGGTCTGACAACGCCCTCCGCCGGAAACGTGACGTGGACGGCGTGGGGCGCCGAGCCCGCGCGCCCTTCGTCAGCGATCGTTCTTTGGCCAATAAACGATCATTGAACTCACGCCGGTTGCGCATAGGGTGCCATGAGCATTGCAGCAGTCCCGCGAGCTCTGGGAGCACATCGGTGGAGTCGACGCCGCTGCCCGAGACCCTTCGGCGTCTTGACGCGCTGATCCAGCAGGGGGGCCTCGCACGGTCGGAGTTCCTCGACGCCAGAAGGCTGGCGGTCAGGACCGCGTTGCCCGAGGACGTCGTAGACATACTGCTGCGCGGTGGGCAGCCGCCCGCCGAGACCGTCAACGAGCGGGTCCGGTCACGGATCAAGGCGCTCGCCAACGACCGGCTGGCCCGCACGGGTCAGCGGATGTCGGACCTCGCGGGCGCCATTTCCCGGCAGTTGGGGGTCTCCGCGTTCTGGGCCAGGCAGGTCTGCGCCGGCGACAAGGTGCCCAGCGTGGAACTGCTGCACGGCTTGGTCGACTTCTTCGGCGTCGACGGGGGCGAGGCATTCTTCACCGCGTCGGCCGACGAAGCCCTCGATCGAGAGCTGCGTTCCCTGCTCTCCGCGCGGTCCACACCCGAGGTCCGGGCGGTCCTACCGTCGGCCTCGCCGGGCCGCGACGACGTACGCGGCCTCGCCCTGCGACAGGCGCGGGACCTGCCGGAGCAGCGCTGGAACGTGCTCAACGCGACGCTGAAGGCCCTGCTGGAACTCGACGATCAAGAAGGCGACCGGTGAACGCGTCCGCGAAGGCGACGCGGCGACCATGCCGCTGATGAGCCGTAAGGCGGCGCTCTACGACGCCATTGAGCACGCCCACCCCCGGCCGGATGCCGGTTGGGCACGGCTCGGCGGCCTGGCGTTCCAAGGGTCTGGTCCCGCTCTCCCCCGCGCTCGGCTCGCCCGTCGTCACGACTTCCGCGCACACCACCGTTTCCCCGCAGAAAGCAGCCGACCATGAGTGAAGCCGTCCGGCACAGCCCCGCCCGCGCCGTCGTCATCGGGGGCAGTATGGCCGGGATGCTGGCCGCGGCCGCCGTCAAGGACCAGGTCGGATCGGTGGAGATCATCGAGTGCCACGATCTTCCCGAGGGGCCCGGGCCGCGCGTCGGCGTCCCCCAGGCCGTCCATATCCATCTCCTCCAGTCCGGGGGCGTGGCCGCGCTGGAGGAGCTGCTGCCCGGCGTGATCGACCAGTTGGCGGCCGCGGGGGCGCATCGCATTCCGGTGACCACCAATATGATCATCTACTCACCCGAGGGCTGGTATCGGCGCTGGCGGCGCGCCACGCATCGGCTGATGACCGCGAGCCGGGACCTGACGGACCATGTCGTCAGGGAGCAGGTGCTCAAGGAACCTCATGTCAACGTCCGTACGCGGTCCCGGGCCATCGGGCTGCTCGGCGACGGGCGCCGGGTCACCGGAGTACGCATCCGGACCTCGGGCGAGGGTGAGGGCGAACGCGAGACCGAACTGCGTACCGATCTGGTGATCGACGCGTCCGGCCGGGCCTCCCGGCTGCCCCAGTGGCTCGCCGAGCTGGGGATCGGCGGACTCGCCGAGGACCGCGTCGACTCCGGCCTCGTCTACGCCAGCCGTATGTACCGCGCCCCCGTCCCCACCCACGGCTGGCCGGTGGTCAGTGTGAACGCCGATCCGCGGCTGCCCGGGCCGGCCAGTGCCGGCGGCATCCTGCCGATCGAGGGCGACCGCTGGCACGTCAGCCTGATGGGCGCCCCCGGCGGGCAGCCCACCCGGGACGCGGACGCCTTCGAGCCCTTCGCACGCACCCTGCGGCATCCGATCATCGCCGACCTCCTCGCACGCGCCGAGCCGCTCACCGACGTCAGCATCACGCACAGCACGGCCAACCGGCGCCACTACTACGAGCGGCTCAGGACCTGGCCCGAGGGGCTGGTGACGCTGGGCGACTCCGTCGCGGCCTTCAACCCCGTGTACGGCCAAGGACTTTCGGTGATCGCACAGGGCGCGCTGGCACTGCGCGAACTGGCGCGTGGCGGGCTGGTCCCGGGGTTTTCGCGGCGCGCCCAGCGGGCGATCGCGCGGCCGGTCGAGGCGGCGTGGGCGCTGACCGTCGGACAGGACATCCACTTCGCCACGACCACCGGCAAGAGCCCGCGCTTCACCGACCGACTGCTGCAACGCTACGTCAACCGTCTCTCCCTCACCGCGACCGGCTCCTTCCGCACGGCCACGGCCCTGACCGACGTACTGACCCTGCACGCTCCTCCCACGTCCCTGATCCGGCCCGGGGTGCTGCTCTCCGCTCTGGTCGGGCCCCTTCGACCGCAGCTCAAGGGGCCGCAGTTCACACCGGAGGAGCTGGCGCTTCTCGACGGTGTGCGGGGGCGGTCGTAGCGCGGGGCAGGGTTCAGGAACGCGGGACGGGGGTCAGGAACGCGGGGCGGCCGACGCGAAGCCTTCGCCGGGCCGGCCGGTTGTCGTCCGGTCGGGAGTGCCAGGATCAGCGCCGCGTCAGCCGTCCGTCAGCGGGCCGTGTCACTCTCTTTCCTGTGAACGGTTCGGGGCGCCACCCGGAACCTGGAACAGGGAGAGGTGCCCGGAGCGGCTTATCGGGGACCACCGAGCCACGCCTCATGGTCGGGCCCTACGGGGCCCACGCAGGTTCAAATCCTGCCCTCTCCGCCGGAGTCGTCAGCCGACAGAGCCCGCCGAAGCCCGGCGGAAACACGTTTCCCGTGTCGCCCGAACGCCTCTACTGTGGCGCGGTGACGACTCAGGTGATCGTGGTCAACGGCGGTTCCAGCGCGGGGAAGTCCGGGATCATCCGGTGCCTCCAGGCGATCCTGCCCGATCCTTGGCTGGCGCTCGGGACGGACACCATGGTGGAGGCGCTGCCCGCGTCCCTGCGGGGGTCGGACGGCGGGATTGACTTCGCCGCGGACGGACAGGTCAGCGTCGGGTCCGAGTTCCGGGCGCTGGAGGCGGCCTGGATCGAGGGAATCGCCGCGATGGCCCGTGCGGGCGCGCGGGTTGTCGTCGATGAGGTCTTCCTCGGCGGGCCCTCCTCGCAGCGGCGATGGCAGCAGGCCCTGGACGGGCTGCGGGTGCTGTGGGTCGGCGTCCGGTGCGATGCCGCGGTGGCGGCGGGCCGTGAACTCGCGCGCGGTGACCGGGCGGTGGGGATGGCGGCCGCCCAGGCGGAAGTGGTCCACCGGGGCGTGGCGTACGACCTGGAGGTCGACACCACGCACACGGAGGCGATGGAGTGCGCCCGGGCCATCGCGGCACGGGTCGAGCGACCTGCCTCCTCAAGTTCAGCTCAGAACGTGCGCGTGCGGCGGGGGAACTGATGCACAATTCCTTCTAAAGACCACGTTCACCTGGGGGAACGCATATGAAGAGCCTGCTCGCCCGCGCCATGACTCGTCTTCAGGACACCGTCTCCGGCCGTCGGGACATCAAGGAGTACGAGGCCCGCGAGGCCGAATACCGCGGCGCGCACAACCGTGACGCCAACCTGGCCCAGCACTACATCCCGACCGCACCGCAGATCCCCACGAGCGGACCCGGCAACATGTGAGGGGCGGACAAGGTCAGTACAGCCCGCCGGCCTCTGGACCGGGGGCCGTCAGGTATGACCAATGGGATCTGATCATTATCGTCATCCCGCACCCACCCGCTACGGCATTACGGCGCCGAGGACCTGGTCGGTCCGACTGTGGGGGCCCGGCGTGGCCGGTGAGTTGACCGGTATCCACGCCTTCGAACCGGACAGCCCTCCGGCCCTTGAGCTTCCCTGCGGAGGAGACCGGAGCGGGACCGGGCAGGGCCGACCGCTTTCCATTCGAGGTCAGTCGGTCGCGGGGACCAGCGGAGGTGTGGGGCCCTCCGGGGCCGGGATGTCCGCCGCCGCGCTCACCGCCGCCGTGATCTCGTCCGCGGCCGGCGACGGCTGCGGCAGGACCAGGCCGATGACCAGGTACAGGACGAGGGAGGTCGCCAGTGGGGTGGCGATGGTGAGGGTCTGGTCGGTGCTGTCGAGGCCGTACTTCACCAGGACGAAGCTCGCCAGGCCGCAGGCCCAGGAGATCAGCGCGGCCAGGGAGCCCCAGCGGCGGAACGCCGGGAGCAGGCCGAGCAGCATCGGGATGGAGATCGGGCCCATCACCGCGGCGACCAGGGCGGTGATGATGCCGAGCGGGCCGCCGAAGTGGCTCGCCTCCATGGCGACCACCATGCTCACCGCGATGAACGCGACGGTGCAGATACGCGCGGCGAGCAGCCCGCTCCTGGCGCTGAGCGCCCGGCCCCGGCGGGCGACGGCCGGGATGATGTCCCGGACGACCACGGAGGCGATGGCATTGGCGTCCGAGGAGGCCATGGCCATGGTGTGCGAGAACATGCCGGCCAGGGTCAGTCCGACCAGACCTGCCGGGAGCAGGTTCTCGGCCATCAGCGCGTACACCTGCTGCGGGTCCGCGATGTGCGGCATCAGCACCGGGCCGACGACGGACGGGAACAGCAGCACGGCGGGCCAGACCAGATAGAGGGCCGCGGACAGCAGGGCCGAGCGCTTGGCGGCGGGGGCGGAGTCCGTGGCCATGTAGCGCTGGGCCAGGTTCCACATGCCGCCGTTGTACTCGAACAGTTTGACGACCACATACGCGGTGAGGAAGCCGGCCGTGTACGGGCCGACCAGCGGGTGGGTGTGGTCGGCGGGCAGCCGGTGCCAGATCGAGCCGAGGCCGGAGAAGCCGCCCACATGGTGCAGCGTGATGATCACCATGGAGAGCGCGGCGACGCCCTGGATGATGAACTGCCCGAAGTCGGTGAGCGCGTCCGCCCACAGGCCGCCGACCGTGCAGTAGACCAGGGTGACGACGCCGGTGATCAGAATGCCGATGTCGAGCGAGACTCCGGTGAAAACATTCAGCAGGATGGCGACCGAGGCCCACTTCGCGGCGACGTCGAACACCTTGAGCAGCGCGCCGCTCCAGGCCAGCGCCTGCTGGGTGGCGATGTTGTACCGGCGGGCCAGGTATTCGAGCGGTGAGGCGACGTCGTAACGGCGGCGCAGCCGGTTCCAGCGCGGGGCGAACAGCCAGGCGCCGGCACCGGTCGCGAGGGAGAGCGGCAGGAACGCCCAGACGTAGATGGTGATGCCGTAGCTGTAGGCGACCGCCGCATAGGCGACGAACACCGCGGCGCTGTAGCCCGACATGTGGTGGGAGATGCCGGACAGCCACCAGGGCATCCGGCCGCCGCCGGTGAAGTAGTCGCTCACATCGCTGACGCGCTTGTGCGACCACAGGCCTATGAACAGCATCACCACGAAGTAGCCACCGAGGGCCACCCAGTCCGGCCAAGCCATACGAACTCCTCGATGCCGACGGCCGTCGCTCGACTTGACCCAGCCGTCTACGTATGTAGACTCAGTTCTCATCCATGCTTTTCAGCGCGCACGTTAGCCTGGCGTACAGGGGCGGTCAATGATTCGGGAGGTTTTCGTTGACGCGACGGGGAGAAGGCGCCGTGATCGGTGAGACGGGGGCGCCGACTGCGTTCAGGGAAGCCCGAGTTGACGGCCGAGAGGCCGGAATGGGGTGGCGCGCATGACCGGGACAGGTGACGCCGGACGCGGGCCGGTGAAGTCGGCGGAACGCACCGTCCAGATCATGGAAGTGCTCGCGGCCTCACCGGAGCGGCTCACCCTGGGCCGACTCCAGGAGCTCACCGGATACCCGCGCTCCAGCCTGTACGCCCTGCTGCGCACCCTGGTGGCGCTGAAGTGGATCGAGGTCGAGGAGGGCGGCGAGGCGGCCGGCTTCGGCATCGGCCCGCGCGCCCTGCTGTGCGGCACGGCGTACCTGGACCGGGACCCGGCACTGCCGTACGCGGTGCGCCAGATCGAGCAGCTGCGCGCGGACGTCGGCTACACCACCCATTACGCCCGTCTCGACGGCACGAACGTCATCTATCTCGCCACCCGCGAGGCCACGGACTCCCGCCGGCTGACCTCCCGGGTGGGCCGCCAACTCCCGGCGCACGCCACGGCGTTGGGCAAGGCGCTGCTCTCCGAGCTGACCGCGCGGGAGGTGGACGCGCTGCTGTCCGACCAGCCCCTGGAGGCGCTCACCCCGCACACGGTCACCCGCCGCCCGGCCCTGCGCGAGGAGCTGGAGCAGACGCGGACCCGCGGCTGGGCGCTGGAGAGCGAGCAGAACACGCCTGGGCTGTGCTGCGTCGCCGCGACGCTGTCGTACCGCATCCCGGCGACCGACGCGATCAGCTGCTCGATCCCGCTGGACCACGCCACGGACCAGGAGGTCGAACGGGTCGCGGAGGCGGTGACCCGGCATGCCACGGAGCTGGCGGGGACACTGCGACGGAACGGCATCCGCTGAGATCCGTTCCGCACGCCCCTGTCCGCTACGCGGCCTCCCATGCCCGCTACGCCTCCCAGGCCCGCTCCGTGAGCGTCCCGCAGGCCGGGGGCCTCACCAGCGGGGGACCTTCTTCTCGTACGACGGATCGATGCGCCGCATGTATCCGGTGTCGTCGCGGTCGCGCAGGCCGCAGGAGACGTACTGCTCGTGCAGGCGGGCCAGCGCGTCGCGGTCGAGTTCGACGCCGAGTCCCGGGGTGGTGGGTACGGCGACGGAGCCGTCGCGGAACTCCAGGGCGCCCGGTGCGACGACCTCCTCGGTCTTCCACGGCCAGTGGGTGTCGCAGGCGTACGTCAGATTCGGGGTGGCCGCCGCCAGATGGGTCATCGCGGCAAGGCTGATGCCGAGATGCGAGTTGGAGTGCATGGACAGGCCCAGGTCGAAGGTGTCGCAGATCCCGGCGAGCACCTTCGAGCGCTGGAGGCCGCCCCAGTAGTGGTGATCGGAGAGGACGACCTGGACCGCGTCCAGGGCCACGGCGGGCTTGAGTTCGTCGAAGGCGACCACGCACATGTTCGTGGCGAGCGGCATGGGCGCCTCGCGGGCGACCCGGGCCATGCCTTCCTGCCCCGGCGTGGGGTCCTCCAGGTATTCGAGGACGCCGTCGAGTTCGCGGGCGACCATCAGTGAAGTGTCCACCGTCCAGGCGGCGTTAGGGTCGAGCCGCAGCGGGCGGTCGGGGAATGCCTCGCGCAGGGCGCGGACCGCCTCGATCTCCTCCTCGGGCCGGAAGACACCGCCCTTGAGCTTGATGGCCGTGAATCCGTAGTCGTCGATCATGCGCCGGGCCTGCGCCACGATGCCGTCGGGGTCGAGCGCCTCGCCCCAGGAGTCGGGCTCGCGGCCGGGGTGCGCGGCCCATTTGTAGAACAGGTAGGCACTGAACGGCACTTGGTCCCGTACGGCGCCGCCGAGCAGGTCGGATACCGGACGCCCGGCGGCCTTGCCCTGGATGTCCAGGCAGGCGACCTCGAACGGCGAGAAGACCCGGTCCACCGTACTACTGCTGGTGATCATGCCGGTGAGGCCATGGCCGTCACTGCCGGTGTCCCCGCCGAGCGCGGCCGCGACCGCGGCGTACATCCGGCCCAGGCGGTGGACGTCCAGGCCCACCAGGGCGTCGGCGGCCTGCCGCAGCCTGCGCAGATGACCCTGGTCGGCGTACGTCTCGCCGAGCCCGGTGATCCCTTGGTCGGTGTGCACCTCCAGCACGGCGCGCAGCGCGTACGGCTCGTGCACGCCGACCGCGTTGAGCAGGGCCGGGTCACGGAAGGCGACGGGAGTGAGGGTGACGTCGGTGATGCGGATCGCGTCGCTCATCGGGCGAAGTCCTCCACCAGGGCCAGGCCCGCGTCGGTGATCCGGCGCAGGGCGTCGAGGTGTTCGGGGGCCGGGTCGACCAGCGGGGGCCGCACCCCGCCGACAGCCAGGCCCTGTTGGCGCACACCGGCCTTGACCAGCGAGACGGCGTAGCCCGGGACCAGGTCGCGCAGGGCCACGAGCGGGTGGAAGAACTCCCTTTGCAGCCGCTCCACTTGGGCGGCGTCCGCCTTCTCGACCGCTTGGTAGAAGGCGTTGGAGATCTCGGGGGCGAAGCAGAAGACGGCGGAGGAGTACAGGGCGACACCGATGCCGCGGTACGCCGGGACGGTCACCTCGGCGGTGGGCATGCCGTTGAAGAACTGGAACTCCTTTCCGGTGCCCGCGAGTTCATGGCGTACGGCCGTCATGATGCGGGAGAGCCGGTCGAGGTCGCCGACGCCGTCCTTGAAGCCGACCACCTTGTCGTGGCGGGCCAGTTCGACGGCGGTCTCGGCGTCGAAGCGGGCGTTGGAGCGGTTGTAGACGATGAGCGGCAGTTCACCGGCGTCCGCGACCTCGCGCGCGTAGGCGGCGAGTCCGGCCGCCGGGGCCTGGACCAGGTAGGGCGGCAGCAGGAGCAGGCCGTCGGCGCCCGCGTCCTGGGCGATGCGCGCGTACTGGCGGGCCAGCGGCAGCGGGCCGCCGGTGCCGGCGTACACCGGGACGCGGCCGGCCACGGTCTCCACCGCGGTGCGCACCGCCTCGCCGTACTCGTCGGGGCTCAGCGCGTGGAACTCGCCCGTGCCGCAGGCGACGAAGACCCCGCCGGGGCCTGCGGCCAGGCCGCGGCGCAGATGTTCGGCGAGCACCTCCCGGTCGACCTGCCCGGACGCCGCGAAGGGCGTCACCGGAAAGAACAGCACGCCGTCGAACATGGGCACGCGACACTCCTCGTCGTCTACATATGCAGACAGGCTCCACATTTGCGAACTTACCTTTGAACTGTAAGACTCGCCCCGGAGTACGGTCAAGACGCCCATGGACACGCCGGGCCACCTCGGGGCCGGCCCGAAGTCGCCACGAAGGAGATGAGGCGAGTGAGTCAGCGCATCGTGATCACCGGAGCCGCGGGAGGGGTCGGCACCCTGCTCCGTCCCCGGCTGTCCCGCGCGGGCCGAACCCTGCGGCTGCTCGACGTGGCACCGGTGCCGGAGGCGGCCGAGGGCGAGGACGTGGAGACTGTACGGCTGTCGGTGACGGACCTGCCGGCGATGTGCGCGGCCCTCACCGGCGTCGACGCGGTGATCCACCTGGGCGGGCTGAGCGTCGAGGGGCCCTGGGACGAGATCCTCGACATCAACATCAACGGCACCCGCGCGGTCCTCGAAGCGGCCCGCCGGGCGGGCGTGCCCCGGGTGATCATCGCGAGCAGCAGCCATGCGGTGGGGTTCCACCCCCGGAGCGAGGACGAGGCGCCCGACTACCTCTTCCCCCGCCCCGACACCTACTACGGCGTGAGCAAGGTGGCCGCCGAGGCCCTGGGCAGCCTCTACCACGACCGATACGGCCTGGACGTGGTCTGCGTCCGTATCGGCGGCTGCTTCGAACGCCCCATCGCCACCCGGCAGTTGGCCACCTGGCTCTCCCCCGACGACTGCGCCCGGCTGATGGAGGCCCTGATCGCGGCGCCCTCGCCAGGGTTCCGTGTGGTGTGGGGCGTCTCGGACAACACCCGCCGCTGGTTCTCACTGGACGAGGCACGCGCGCTGGGCTATGAGCCGCAGGACGACGCCGAGCGCTTCGCCGGGGAACTCGAAGGCCGCCATGACCCGTTGGACGAGGTCTACCTGGGCGGGGCGTTCTGCTCGCCCTCACTGGACGCGGACGACGGCATGGACGACACCGACAGCACGGACGCGAGCAGCTGACGCCGTGCGCAACTCACCTCTCTTCCCCACGAGTTCACCCTCACCACCTCGCCCGACCCGGAGGTTCGATCGATGACCGACACCACGTCCGCCCCGCTGCGGGGAATCAGCCCGCGTACCGGTGAGCCCGTCGGCGATCCGGTCGGCGTGTCCACCGCGACGGACGTCGACGCCGCGGCCCGCGCCGCCGCCCGCGCGTTCCCCGTCTGGTCCGCGATGCCCGCCGCCGACCGGGCCCGGGCCCTCGAAGCCGCCGCCGACGCGCTGGACGCGGCCCGCGACGAACTGGTCGCCGTCGCCGACACGGAGACCGCGCTCGGTGCGGTCCGGCTGACCGGCGAGGTGGGCCGCACCAGTGGCCAGCTCCGCCTGTTCGCCGAGGTGCTGCGCGACGGCGGCCATGTGCAGGCCGTACTCACCCCGGCCGATCCGGCCACGGGGCGTCCCGACATCCGCCGGATGCGGCAGGCGATCGGGCCGGTGGCGGTGTTCGGCGCCTCCAACTTCCCCTTCGCCTTCTCCGTGGCGGGCGGCGACACGGCCTCGGCCCTCGCGGCCGGCTGCCCGGTGGTCGTCAAGGCGCACGAGGGGCACCCGGCGACCTCGGCCGCGGTCGCGCGCATCGTCACCGGGGCGCTGCGCGAGGCGGGCGCGCCCGAGGGGGTCCTCGGCCTCGTCACCGGTTTCGAGGCGGGTGCGGCGCTGGTGAACCACCCGGCCGTCAAGGCGGCCGGCTTCACCGGCTCACAGGCAGGCGGACGGGCCCTGTACGACCTCGCCGCCGCCCGCCCGGAGCCGATCCCGTTCTACGGCGAACTGGGCAGCGTGAACCCGGTGGTGGTCCTCCCCGGCGCCGCGGCCGAACGCGCCCGGGAGATCGCGCAGGGGTACGCGCAGTCGCTCACCCTGGGCACCGGTCAGTTCTGCACCAACCCGGGGCTGCTGTTCGTCCCCGCGGACGGCGCGCTGGTGGACGCCGTCGCGGCCGAGGTCGGCGCGGCCACGACCGGGGCGATGCTGACGTCCCGGATCCGGGACGGGTACCGGGCCAGGGTGGCCGAGTTGGACGAGACCGCGGACCTCCACCCGCTGGCCTCCGGAAGCGCGGGCGGCGACTTCTTCGCGGTGGCCCCGCGCGTATGGCGGCTGTCCCTGAAGTCCTTCGCGGACCAGCTGGACGCCCTGGCCGAGGAGTGCTTCGGCCCGGCCGGACTGGTGGTGACCTACCCGGACCTGGACTCGCTGACCGAGGTACTGGCGGCCCTGCCCGGCAGCCTCACCGGCTCGGTGCACGCCACGCCCGGCGACGCGGCGGCGGCCGCGCGGGTGGTGACGGTGCTGCGGCACCGCGTGGGCCGCCTCATCCACAACGGCTGGCCGACCGGCGTCGCCGTGTGCTGGGCCATGCACCACGGCGGCCCCTGGCCCTCGACGACGGCCCCGCTGCACACCTCGGTCGGCGCCGCCGCGATCGACCGCTGGCTGGTCCCGATCTCCTACCAGGACTGGCCCGACGACCTCCTTCCAGCGGAACTCCAGGACGCGAACCCGCTGGGGGTCCCGCGCCGAGTGGGCTGACCCGCTCCGCCCATGGACGGCTGAGTGCCACGGCGCCGGTCCCGCGTTCCCGCTCGGACGACGACCGGTGCCGACCGGCTGTTGACCCCCGTCGGCACCCTGGGCAGACTACCCGCCATGCCCACCCCTGAGCGCCTGGTCGAAGACGGTATGCGTCATTGGGGCCGGCTGGCCGATCGGCCCGCTGTCGTCGATCCGCTTGAGGTGTACGGCGGCCTCGCGCGGCGGTTGAAGAGGGTGCGGCTCAAGGAGTGGGTCGGGTTCACCCTGTCGCATCCGGACTGGTACTCGTCGCTGATCATCCAGGACGCGCACTATCTCGCCAGTTCGGAGATCTACGCCTATGACCGGGCGGGCGGCGTGCTCCACCAGCACGCGGCCAACGCGGCCGGCGGCAGTCCCGTGCTGCCGGCCGAACTGCTGGAGAACTCCTGCCGGTTCGAGCGTGACGGGTATCGGGTCGCCTATTCCTTTTCGCGTACGTCGGCGCGGCATCGGATCGAGATCGACATCGCAAGGACGGCGAAGGCCCCGGCCATCCGCGGTGAGCTCGAACTCGACGCCGAGGCGGCCACCGCTCCGCTCTCGGTGAGCTCGCGGTTGCCGGGCGGGAGCATGTACACGCACAAGGCCGCCTTCCCCGCCTCCGGCGTGCTCCGTGTCGGGGACACCGAGGTCGTCTTCGAGCCGCATCGCGATCTGGCGACACTCGATGAGCACCGCTCGCTGCTGCCGTACCGCACCGACTGGGTCTGGGGCACCTTCGCGACGTCGACGGACGCCGGCCCGGTCGTCGGGGCCAACTTCGCGGCGCGGCCCGAACTGGCCGGGGAGCCGGAGGAGTCCTGTCTGTGGACACCGGGCCGGTGTGAGCCGCTCGGCGACATCGCCTTCGAGCCCACGTCGGCCGATCCGTCGGCCGCCTGGCACATCGCCTCCCGGGACGGCCGCCTCGATGTCGTCTTCGAGCCGGAGGGCCGTAAGCAGGTGAAGCACAACCTGGGTCTCTTCGCGGTCGACTATTTCCAGCTCTTCGGGCGCTACCGTGGTGTCATCCGCGGCGCCGGGGGCGATGTCGAGGTCAAGGACGTGCATGGGGTCTGCGAGAGGATGAAGGCCCGCCTGTAAGCCGTGCGGGTCAGCTCCGCGTCAGTCCCGCGTCAGCCGGGTCTGTCACTCTTCTTCATGTGAACGGGGCCCGGGAAACCGGGAACCGGGAGCGAGGAGAGGTGCCCGGAGTGGTTGATCGGGGACCAGCGAGCACGTCTCGAGGTCGGATCCGCAAGGGTCCACGCGGGTTCGAATCCTGCCCTCTCCGCAACGCCACAGTGTCCCGCGGCCGTGCGGCCTCGGGACACTCCGGGTTTTCCGGCAATGCCGGTCAGGCGCCGCGCTGCACCGGGCCGATCAGGGTGCCGGAGGCGACGGAGAACTTGCCCTCGGCGAAGGACGTGCCGGGAATCTCACCGCCCGGGGCCTGGAGCGTGAACGACGCCTCGTCCGAGGCCGTGCCGCGGTGCATGTTCGGAACCTGGATGTCGAAGTGCACCGGGTGGCCCGGCCCGAAGGTCACCTTCGTCCTCTGGTCGCCGTAGTGCCCGGCGGCGACACCGGTCTGCTTGCCGTGGTGCGAGAACCGTACGCCGGTGGGCGAACCGGCCAGCACGCACGACTCGTATCCGCGCGCGGCGGTCAGGGTCACGCGATAGTGGCTGTGCCCCGAGCTGGCGGGTGCCGCGGCGATCGTCGCCGTGTGGTTGGCCGGACGACAGGCCGAGGGCGTGACGCTCTTGGCCGTCGTGGGTGCGGCCACGGCGATTCCCCCGCCCGCGGTGACCGCCAGCGCGAGTGCGGCCACGGCGGCGAACACGTGCTTCTTGCTCATACGAACACTCCTTGTCGTGCAATGGCCCGGCGGGTGTTCTCCACCGGGACCATGGTCGACGTGAGCCTGCCCCCGATCTTGCGTTCGGAATGTCTCAGTATGGGTACGAACGTCACGGATCCGTCACCGGGCCGCCCGCCGCGGGCACACTCGGCCGGCTGCCACGCCGGGCGCCGGGACTCTTCCGACGCCCGGTCGCTTGTTTCAGCCGTTCAGCTTCGGTGGAGGACGGGTTCGCCCTCCGCCCTGCGCGCGGGTTCCCCGTCCTCCAGCCCGAGCATGGCCTCTTCGTCGGCGGTGCCGGGGACCGCCTGGTAGACGACCATCCGCTGGCCGCCCGTCCGTGCCAGCCGCATGACCTCGTAGGTCAGGGTCATGGGTCCGACCTCGGGGTGCCGGAACTTCTTCTGGCCGCCGCCGCGTTCGCAGACGTCGTACCGCTCCCACAGTCGGGCGAACTCCGGGGATTTCAGCACCAGTTCGCCGACCAGAGTGGTCAGTTCGGGGTTGTCCGGATCGGCGCCGGCGACCGCCCGCAGATGCGCGACCGAGAGGGCGACGGTGTCCTCCCAGGGTTCGTAGAGCGTCCTGCCCACCGGGTGCAGGAAGAGGTAACGGGTCACGTTGCGCTGGTGCTCAGGCCAGTCCCACAGGCCGGGCAGCAGCCGTCGGCCCGGCGGGTTGGCGGCCAGGACGCGGTTGTAGCGGCTCACGACATAGGCGGGCAGTGGGCGTACCGATTCCAGTACGCGCAGCACGGAGTCGCGGACGGCGTGGTCCGCGCAGGCCGGGAGTTCGGAGGTACGGCCGGAGGCCAGCTCGGCGAGTTCATGGAGGCGTTCGTAACCGTCGCCGCGCAGCCGCAGGGCACGGCCGAGGGCGTCGACGACGGCGATCGACGGGTTGGTCTCGCGGCCGCGTTCGAGGCGGATGTAATAGTCCACGCTCACACCGGCCAGCGCGGCCAGTTCCTCCCGGCGCAGTCCGGGGGTGCGGCGCAGGCCCGCGCCGCCGGGGAGGCCGACGTCCTCCGGGCGTATCTGGGCCCTGCGGGCTTTCAGATATCTGCCGAGTTCGGTACCCCGTACGTCTGTTGCTGCTCCCATTCGATCAATTGTGACAGGTGTACGGGGGTGTTGGGGGGCCGTGTCAGGGCCTGGAACGCCGCACCCCGGGTACGGCGCGGTCTGCCGAACGCCGCCGTCCGGGCGCAGAGTTGATCCCGGAGCGGGCGGCCCGACGGCGCGGAACCCAGGGGGTGCGTGACACCGGACCGCGGTCCCGGCGTTCGTGGCCGCCCGCCGATTCGTCCCCGACGGACACCGTCGACCGTGCCTGAACGTCCAGGAGGCCACCATGCCCGGCACCCCTTCCCCGTCCCCGACCGCCACCACCGACCAGGGGCGCGCGCCCGGCTCGCCGCTGCCCGAGGTACGACGACGGCAACCGGACCGGGCCCGACCAGCCGAGGCGGGCGCCGGTGCCGAGGCGCCCCGGCGGGCCGGGGTCGCGCTGGTCGCCTCGCTGCTCGGGTTCACCGTGATCACCATCGATGTGTCAGCCGTGAACATCGCGCTGCCCTCGATCCGGGAGTCGCTGGACGGCGGGATGGCGGGGCTCCAGTGGGTGGTGGACGCGTACACGCTGATGTTCGCCGCGCTGATGCTCTCGGCCGGCGCCATCGCCGACCGCGCGGGCGCCCGGCGCGCCTACGCCTGGGGAGTCGCGCTGTTCACCCTGGCCTCCCTCGGCTGCGCGCTGGCGCCCGGGATCGGGGTGCTGGTCGCCGCGCGGGTGGCACAGGGTGGGGCCGCCGCGGTCGTGATGCCGGCCTCGCTGGCGCTGATCCGGCAGGCGCACGAGGACAGCAGGGAGCGTGCGCGGGCCATCGCGCTGTGGACCGTCGGCGGTTCGGTGGCGATGGCCGCGGGTCCGGTGCTGGGCGGGCTGCTCACCGAGTCGGCCGGCTGGCGCGCGGTGTTTTTGCTCAACCTCCCGGTGGGCGCGGTGATTCTCGGCCTGCTGACACGGGTGCCGCGCTCGCCGCGCCGGCCCGCCGCGCTGGACGGGTTCGGCCAGTTGACCGCCGTACTGGCCCTGGCCGGGCTCGCCGTCGCGGTGATCGAGGGCGGTCATCTGGGCTGGACCAGCCTGCCGGTGCTGGGCGCGGGCGCGCTCGCCGTCGGAAGCGGGTTCGTGTTCCGCGTCGTGGAGTCCCGGCACCGTCAGCCCATGATTCCGCCGGCGCTGCTGAGGGAGCGCCGGGTGGCCGTTCCGCTCGCGGTCGGTTTCGCCGTCAACGCCGCGTTCTACGGCGGGATCTTCCTACTGGGCTTGTACTACCAGCAGTTGCGGGGGATGTCGGCGACGGCGGCCGGGCTGATGTTCGTGCCGATGTCGGCGGTGGTGACGGCGACGAACCTGGTCTCACCGCGTCTCGCGGAGCGGTTCGGGCGGCGGTCGGTGATCGTCCTCGGCCAACTGGTCTTCACCGCCGCGATGCTGGTCATGCTGCCGCTGGCCGGGGACACCCCGGTGTGGCTGGTACTGGTCCTGCTGCTGCCGCTGAGCATGGGCGGCGCGGTGGCGGTGCCCGCGCTGACCGCGCTGCTGATCGACGCGGTCCCCGCGGAACGCGCGGGAACGGCCTCGGGCCTGCTCAACTCGCTCCGGCAACTGGGCGGCGCCCTGGCCGTCGCCCTCTTCGGCAGTCTGCTCGCCGGTTCCGACGGCGGCTTCTCGCTCCCCGGCATGCGCGTCGGGCTGCTGGCCGTCGCCGCGCTGCTCCTGGTCACGGCGGGGATGTCACGGGTACTGCTGACCCGGGACTGAGCCACGCCGACGCGGAACGCCGGCCGCTGCAAAGGGCCCCTCACCGTTGTCCAGGAGGGTCGAAGCCGCTCCCCCTTCCACTCCGCGGTCATGAACCCGCGCGTGTCCGCGCCGACTTGAGAGCTTCCCCGGGAACCGGCTCCACGGCGGCACACACCGCGGAATGAACCGCGCGGGCCAGCCGGGCGCCCCACAGGGAGCGGGGACCGGCGAAAGCCTGTGGCTCCTCGCCGGGTTGCGGGATTCGGGCGGCGACGCACACCGCGTCCGTGGGGGTGCCGGAGCAGTCGTATCCGGAGTCGAGGAGGGCCTGGACCTTGGCCTCGGTGGCGGTGGTGGCCGCGTTGACCAGGGCGGCGTCGGTCAGCGCGGCGGGGATGGCGGCGATGATGTTGATGGTGCCGGGGGCGGGCGGCAAAAGTGTGCCCGGGGCGGGGGCGGCGGCCCAGCCGTGGACGCCGAGGCCCGCGGTGACCACCGCCGCTACGCCGTCGTCGTGGGCGCGGCCGTACCGAAGGACGTCGGCGGCCGTCATCAGTCCGACGCCGGGCCCCCACGCCCCGGCCTCATGGGCGAGGCTCGCGAGATGGGCGTCGGGGTCGGTGCGGCTGTAGCCGTGCGAGACCTGGGCGTTGAGGACCCAGGAGCGCTCGCCGATGCCCCCGCCGAGCACCGCGCTGCTGATCATCCGCCAGCCGGACCCCGCCCGCCAGAGCAGGGCCGACAGTTGCTCGTCGCACTCGACGCGGGTCAGCGTCTGGATCGGAAGAACGCCGGTGGCGGCGCGGGGCGGTGGGGCGACGGTCACTGAGCTGGACTCCTCGGAGCGGATGATCCAGATGATCGTACCGAGGGCGCTCCGCAGGGCATCGAGACCTTCCGCATCGGCGCTATCGCCGCGGCCTCCTGTTGTCGGGGCGTGCCGTGGCGAAGGCGTTCGTGAGGGCGTCGAGCAGGGCGGGCGTGGCCGGGTGGGGGTCGCGGCGCGGGGTGAGCGTGTAGATACCGCGAGTGGGGGGATCGACGAGGCACACCGTGGCGATGTCGGGGCGCAGGGCGCGGGTCAGCACGCCGGGTATCAGGGCGATGGCGTGGCCGGTGGCGACCAGGGCGAGTTTGCCCGGCAGGTCGGCCGCGGTGAGGTCGATGCGGACGTCGATCCCGGCGCGGGCCGCGTGTTGGCGCAGGAGTGCCGCCGAGCCGTCGTTGTCCTCGGCCCAGGTCTCGTCGGCAAGGGTCTGGACGGGCACCGGGCCGCGCCCGGCGTGGGGATGGCCGGCGGGCAGGGCGACGACCATGTCGTCCAGGCCGAGGAGGCGGCGCTCGGTACGAGGGTCGTGGGGCAGTCCGGGCGGTGCGTCGGTGACGACGGCGAGGTCGAGAGCGCCGGTGGCCACGCGATGGTGCAACCGCCCGCTCGGACCGGGGAGCAGGCTCCAGCGGAGGGGCCCGGCCTGCCGCAACAGGCCCCGGACGGCCTCGGGGACGATGCCCGCGGCGAGCGAGGGGGTCGCGCCGAGGGTCAGCGGACGGTCGTACGACCCCTCGCGCGCCGCCCGTACGGCGCGCAGGGCGCGGTCGGCCTCGTGCAGCGTGGCCAGCGCGTGCTGCCGGAACACCTCGCCGGCCGGTGTCGGCCGCGTCCCGCGCGGGTGGCGTTCCAACAGGGGTACGCCGAGTTGCCGTTCAAGGCCGGCGATCTGCCGGGAGAGGGCCGACTGGGTGTGATGGAGCTCGGCTGCCGCCGCCGAGAGCGATCCGAGTCGGCACACGGTCACGAAGGTTCGCCACACCGTCAGGTCCATGGCGTCCATATGACCACGGCCACGCGGTATGCGTGCGACGCAGGGCTCCTGTGCGAGATCCGCGCTTGTCGCAACTCCCGTGCGGCGCCACTGTGGCGGACATGAAGACACCGCACGGGGACGCCGTACTCGAACCGCTCCACGCCTACATCCGCGGGCACGCCACCGGCGACCCCGTCCACTTCCAGGACGCGTTCCTGCCGACCGCTCACATCGAGGGGCTCCGGGACGGCGCGTTCGTCTCGTGGTGCCTGGACGAGTACCGCGCTCTCTTCCCGGGGCGGCCGGCCCCGGACGAGCCCACCCGGTCCCGGCACGTGGACACCGTCGAGGTGCACGGCGATGTCGCGACCGCGACCATGACGCTCCGGCACGGCCCGGACACCTTCACGGACCTCTTCCTGCTGATCCGCGTGGCCGACGGGTGGCGCATCGCCAACAAGGTCTATCACCGCCGAGCGGCCGTCGGATGAGCGAGGCCGCCGCTCGGGCCGTCACGGTCGCCGATGCCTCGGTGGCGACGGCTTCGGCATCAGTTCTCCTTGCGCAGCGCGAGGCGCAGGGATTCCAGTACGGCGGGGTCGTCGACGGTGGCGGGCGCCGGGGCGTCGTCCCCGTTGGCCAGTGAGCGCATGGAGGCGCGCAGGATCTTGCCGGAGCGCGTCTGGTTCGCGGCGATCGGCCAGCCCGTCTCGGTCTGCCACCAGTTGTCGATCACGGGCACGCCCAGCGTCCTACGGGGCCCAGTCGTAGGTGTCCGGGTCGAGGCGCTCACCGGCCAGGAACGGACAGCGGAACGGCGTCATGTCGCACTCGGCGGGGTACCGACCGGCTTGCCATCCTCCAGGCGAGCGCGACCGCGTGGCCGCCGTTGTCGCGCACCACGCCCTTGGGGCGGCCCGTGGTGCCCGAGGTGTACAGGATGTAGGGCGGGTCGGTGGCGGCGAGCGGCACACAGTCGGCCGGTGCGGCGGAGGCCATCGCCTCGTCCCAGTCCACGTCGCGCTCGGACAGTTCGGCGTGCGCCTCGGGACCATCGGCAGGTAGATCACGACGCGGTCGCCCCGGCCGACGCCCAGTGCGCGCAGCACCCCTGCGAACCGGACGGTGAGCCGCCGGAGTTCGGCGTAGGTGCACGAGGTGGTGGTGCCGGTGACGGGGCTGTCGTGGATCAGCGCCGTACGGTCGCCGTGGCCGGCGTCGACATGCCGGTCGAGCGCGTTGAAGCAGGTGTTGATCCTCCCGTCCGGGAACCACCGGTAGAAGGGGCGCCCATCTGCGTTGTCACTCCTCGGGGTAGCACGCGCGGACAGCCCGCCTGTCCCGACCCCCTCATATTGTCGCCAGTTTGAGTGCGGCCGTGCTTACATGAGCGGGAGCACGCGGGCTCTTGTGGCGCGAGGACCTCCGCACACGGGCCGCGGCCGCGCGCACCCGGAGCGCCGACGCCGCGGCGAAATTCACTCGCTCGGGTGATTGACCGCGTGATTAATGTGCCGGGTGACAGAATTCAGGGTTCTTGAGGACAGCGCGGCGTGGCGGGAGGACGTCGAGCGGCGGCTCGTCGACGCGTACGCGACGGCCGGGCTCGGCGCGGCCGCGGCGCAGGAGTACGTGACGAAGGGGCGCGCCCTCGCCGGGGACTGGACGGTCGCGGAGATCGCGGACGCCGGGGCCCGGGTGGGCTGCGTGGCCGTACGGGTGGGTGACGAACGCGGGGTCCTCACGGGACGAATCGGGGATCTTCATATCGACGCGGGCCGCACCGGCCGGGGGCATGAGCGGGCCGCCCGGGAATGGGCGGAGCGGTGGTGCGCCGAGCGGGGCGCGCGCCGGGTGGGCACCCGGTTGACCGATCCCGCCCTGGGTGAGGTGTTCGCCGCCTACGGTGTGCGCGGGCAGGTCAGGGTGCGGCCGGTCGCGGCCGCGCCGGAGCCGGTCGACGGCGTGACCGAGCGGCCGATGACACAGGCCGAGTACACGGAGTGGCTCGCTCGGGAGCAGGAGGCCTACGCCGACGGCATCGTCCGGGCGGGGGCGATGAGCCGTGCGGATGCCGTGCGCAAGTCGGACCAGGACTTCGCCGAGCTGCTTCCCGAGGGGCTCGCGACGCCCGACACCACGCTCCTGGTGCTGGAGGCGGCGGGCGAGCCGATCGGCACGGGGTGGCTGAAGCACGGGTATCTGCCGGGGGTCACCTACGGGTACTCGCTGCACGTCCACGAGGCCCAGCGCGGCAAGGGGTACGGGCGCGCCGCGATGGCGGTCGGCGAACGGACCACTTTCGCGGCCGGTGAATCGGCACTGATGTTCACCGTGTGGGGCGGGAACGAGGTGGCGATGAACCTCTACACCAGCGCGGGGTACGGAATCCTGGACGAGGAGCGCTCCGCCGAACTGCCCTGACGGCGCCCTCGCTCACACGCAGCTGCTCACACCCACGTGTAGTTCTCGTCGGTGACGGCGTCCAGGGCGGCGTCACCGACGGCGGCGCGGGGGTGGTCCAGTGCCGCCAGCGCGGCTCCGATGGGCGGGTGCAGCTTGCGCGGCGGCGGGGTCGGGCCCGGGCGGGTGACCCGTTGGTCGACCACCCACATCAGGTCGCCGCCTTCGGCCAGGTCGATGTCCAGGTCGAGTTCCTCGGCGAGTTCCCGGCGCAGGGCCCGACGGAGGTCCTCGCCCTCCTCGACGTTGCCGCCGGGCGGGGTGTAGTGGACGGAATCGGCGCGGTCGCGGCGGATCAGGGCGACCTCGTCACCGCAGAAGACAAGGGCCCCGTACGGATCTTGATGCGGGAGAACGGGACCGTCGGCTCGTCGGACGTGGCTGTCATGGCGGGCAGTATCGCAGCGCCCGGCACGACATCAGCTTGGTGGCCATGGCCCGCCGAGCGGTCGTACGCCGTGCCCATCGGCCCGATGGCGCTGCGGGAAGGGACTCATGGCCCCCTCCGGCACCGGATCCGGACCCGGGCGGTCCGTCGTAGAGGTCCCTCGGCCCCTGTGGGCGCGGGCTTCTCGCAGGCACCGTCGGAGGCGAAGGATTCGGCACGAGGCGGAGGTCTCCGTGATGAGCGGCAAACGGCATCTGTGGCGGTGGCGGAGCAATCCGCTGCGCCGGCGCGAGGACGTCCTGGAGGCGTGGATCGTGCTGGCCGTCTGGGCGGTCGTGGTGCTCGTCGGCACGGTCGTCGCACCGCTGGCGTTCCGCACCGCCGAGCACCGGTTCGCGGAGCACAGCGCTCAACGGCACCCCGTACGGGCGGTCCTGACGGCCGACGCGCCGCAGGACATCGCCGCGCAGTGGTCGGCGGACGGCCGGGTGCAGGACACCGTGCGCTGGGTGGCGCCGGACGGTACTCCCCGTACCGGGCACACGCTGGTGGACCCGAGCCTGCCCCGGGGCACGACGGTGCATCTGTGGCAGGACGACCGGGGACAACTGGTCACGACGGCGCCCACCGACCGTGCCGAGGGGCACATCGAGGCCGGTCTCCTCGCCGCCGGTGCCGCGCTGGTCGCCGCGGCTCCGGTGCTGGGCGCGGGCGCCTTCGCGCGGGCCCGGCTCGACCGGCGCAGGCTGGCCCTCTGGGACCGGGAGTGGGATCTGGTGGGACCCCGCTGAGCGGCATTCGCGAGCACCCGCCGTCAGCTTCCCGGCCGTCAGCCGTGCGAGGCGTCAGCCGCGCGGGACGTCAGCTGTGCGGGACGACCGCGACCGGGGCGGCGATGTGGTGCAGCGCGGAGTGCAGGACATGGCCGAGGTGGAAGCCGAAGGAGCGGGTGCGGATGCGGCGGCCGACGGCCACGAGGCAGGCGTCGTGGGACTGGTCGACGAGGACCTGGGCGGCGCTGCCGCAGCGGCTCGCCTCGATCACCTCGACGTCCGGGTACTTCTGCCGCCAGGGGCGCAGCACCTCGGTCAGCAGGGTGGCCTGCCCGCGTTGCAGGTCGTCGTAGAGTTCGGCGTCACCGTAGAAGCGGTAGAAGGAGGTCGGCGGCTCCGGCCAGACATGGACGGCGCGCAGCGGGGCTCCGTGGCGCGCGGCGGCGTCGAAGGCGAACTCCAGCAGCGGTTCGGCCGGTTCGTCGACATCGAGGCCGAGCACGACGGCTCCGGTGCCGGGCGGTCTGCCCGCCGGCTCCGTCCGCTGTGCGTCTCCGGTCTCCTCCCCCGCCCGCACCAGCACCACCGGGCGTTCGGCGCGGGCCACGACGGCAAGGCTCACCGAGCCGACCAGGAAGCCGCCGAGCCGGCCGAGGCCCCGGGAACCCAGCACGAGCAGTTCGGCGTCGCCCGCGGCCTCGCACAGCACATCGGCCACGGTCCCCGTGAGCTGCGCGGTGCTCACGTCGAGGTCCGGATGGCGGGCCCGGATGCCGCTGGCGGCCTCCTCGGCCATCCGCTCGGCCCAGCGCCGGTAGCTGTCGAGGTCGAACAGCGGGGTACGAGCGGCCATCCTGGGCGTGGGCTCCTGGACGTACACGATCTTCAGGGGCAGGCCGCGCAGCTCTGCCTCGCGGGCCGCCCACTCGGCGGCGGCCCGGCTCTCGGGCGAGTCGTCGATGCCTGCGGTGACGGTTCGGGACATGGTCCGCGCCTCCGGGGTGAGTTCCGGCACCGCGGTGATGCCGCGGTGGCGACCGGTGTCAGGTGCCGGAGCCGAGGAGGTTCTTCACCTCGATCACGTCGGCGATCCGCTCGATCTCCGCGAGCAGTCGCCGTGCGGTCGCCGTCGGCATCCGTCCGGTCAGTTCCACGATGCCGTCGCGCACGGCCACCTGCACGGCGTCCCGGTCGGCCGGTGGGCGGGTCGTCTCGACCGTGGCCTCGACCTCGGCCCGGATACCGGCGTCGTCCCTGATCAGGGCCTGGAGCAAGGCGTCCCTGCGGACGACGCCGACCAGCCGGCCCTCCCGGTCGGTGACGGCATCAGCTTGAGCCGGTACAGGGCGGAGAGCCACGCGGCCTCGGCCACCGTCGCCCCGGGCAGCACGGTGATCACGGGGCTGGTCATCAGGTCGGCGGCGGTCTCACCCCGGGCCTTGCCGCGCAGCCGGCGCTCGCGCAGCCTCCCGATGGGCCCGGGCCGATGGCCGGATGCCTCGAAGGCGTCTTTGGCCAGCAGATCGGACTCCGATACGACGCCCACCACATGGTCCTCCGCCTCGACCACCGGCAGCGCGCCCGCCTGCTCGCGCGCCAGCATCCGGGTGATGTCGCGGTAGGGCGGATCGGCGCGGATGTGCGCGGCGGGCACGTCCATCACCTCGCGCACCATGGGCTGCCCTGGTTCGAGGAACGGAGACGGAGTCCGGGGCGTCGCCCGCCAACAGGCTTACACTGCCCCGCCGTTCGGGCCGCGCGGGGGGCGGCGCGGGCAGGCGGCCGGGTGTGGCGGAAGCGACTGGCCGAGGCGGAGACCTGGCTGGTGCGCGGGGTAATCCTCGGCGGCGAGAGCGCGCCGCTACGGTCGGCACCGGCGGACCAGGCGCGCGTCGACGTTCGGTGGGCCGTGCTCATGGGCAGCGCCATCCGGCGGCGGTCGACTGGACGGACCCGGTGCGCGGCGCGGCGGAGCCGACCCCGCCCAGCACCGCGCTGGCGCACGCCGAGGCGGCGTACCGTGCCGCCCTCCGCGCCGCCGCGTAACTCGCCGTACACGGTAAGGCCGCCGACCTGCTGGCCGCGAGTCCGCACGGACCCGGCAACGGATACGCGCCCTGCGCCGCCACTGGATCCCCCGACTGCGCGACGAACTGGCCACGCTGGAGCTTGGGTTGGAGGAGTCCGAGCACGCGGAAGCGGTACGACGCAGATGGGCCGCGACCCGGGGCGGCGGGTGACATCGGCGCGGGCCGTCTTGCGGCTGACATCGGCCCGCGGGCCCGTCCGGCAGGTGACACCGGCGCGCAGCCGCCGGAGAAGAGGTCGCCCATGGTGGGCATCGCGAACAAGGCCGGAGGCCCTTTCGTCCGGATTCTCGGTCGGCATGCCGAGGGGCCCTACCGGGGGCCGATGGTCCCCTGGCAGGGCCTCCGGTTCCGGGCTTTCATGGAAGTCGCGGCGGTGCTCCGCCGCAGGGAGGAGATGGGGCGATGACCGCTCCCGTACCCGCGCGCAAGGACGACCGGAACCCCGGCTCCGGCCGCCGGCCGATCGTGGTGGGTCTCGACCCCGACCCCGCCCGCCGGACGGCCCCGGCCTGGGCGGCGGACGAGGCCGCCCGCCGTCGGCTGCCGCTGCGGCTGGTCCATGTCGAGGGCGTACCGACACCCGGTGACCGCAGGACGGCGGTGCCGCCCTCCTGGGAGGGGTGGAACGAGGCGCTGCACGAGGCCGGCAAGAAGGTGCTGGAGGAGGTCGCGGAGTTCGTCACGGCCCGGCATCCCGGCCTGGAGGTGGACACACTGCTCGCCGAGGGCGATCCGGTGTGGACGCTGTGCGAGCAGAGCCGCGACGCCACCTCGCTCGTCCTCGGCTCGCACCATCTGAGCCGGCGCCAGGAGGTGTTCGGCTCCGCGTCGATCGCCCTCCCGGTGATGGCCCGTACGCACTGCCCTCTGGTGGTCGTGCCCGAGCCGGAACACACCACCCAGGACCCGCCGTACTACGTCGTCGGCGTCGACGGCAGCGAGCGCTCCGCGGCGGCGGTCGACGTGGCGTTCGAGGAGGCGGCGCTGCGCGGCGCGGCGCTGCGGGCCTTGCTGGTGTGGGAGCACGGTCCGCTGCGGGCCTTCGACGAACGCGGGGCGCAGGAGGAGTCCCGGCGGCTCCTCTCCGAGGTCGTGGCGGGCCGCCATGCCCGCTATCCCGAGGTGGACCTGCGCCACGAGGTGGTCGCGGGCCATCCGGTGCAGGTGCTCACCGATGCCTCCGAACACGCGCTGGGCCTGGTGGTGGGCACACGGGGGCGCGGTGGCTTCGCCGGCATGCTGCTGGGCTCGGTGAGCCAGGGCGTGCTGCATCACGCCCGCTGCCCCGTGATCGCGGTCCCGACCCACGGGTGAGCCGGGTCCTGCTTAGCGCCACCACCGACGGTCTGGTCGCCTCGCTCACCTGCCAGCCCCTGGAGTGGTCCGAGATCCGCTGGACCGTCCGCGACCCCTGTCGGCCATGGCCTATGTCCAGATGGTCCTCCGGCTCGCTACGGCCCCGAGGGCCCCGCGAGCTCCCGCCGTCCGGTGGCCGACGTCCTCGATGTCGTCTGACCGGCCTCGGCGTGCGGTCCCGCGCCCGGACAGCGGTACGGGCTCATCCACAGCCGCACCAGACGGCTGATGGTGAGCAGGCCCAGGATCAGGGCGAGCGCGGCCAGGGCCGTCTGGGTGGCCATCAGCAGACGGCTTTGTCCGCCCGGTCGGCGACAAGTCCGCCGTAGTCGCCGAGCAGCGGCACCGGCAGGAACTGCACGGCCACCACCAGCCCCAGCACCGTGCCCAAGCCGGTCAGCTCAAGGATCAGCCGGGACTGGGCCACCGCCTGCATCCAGGTGCCGACCAGGCTCACGCAGGCGAAGCGGCCTCATCCCAGCGACGGGACCGGGGACGGGACCGAGGACGGCCTTCGACCGGAACCGGCGCTCACACTCCGGTGGGCGCGTCCCGGGCGTCGTCCGTCCGGAAGGTGAGGCCCCCGGACACCGACACCACCCCGTCGACCCCGCGGCACAGCTGCTCCACGACGGGGATCTGGCTCTTGAACTCCACGATGCCGGACACGGTGACCCGGCCGTCGCGCACGTCGGCCGTCACATCGCGGGGGTCCAGGAGCAGTGTGCCCCGCAGCAGATCCCGGTTGATCTCCTCACGGATCGCCTCGTCGCGGCGCAGGAAGATCCGCAGTAGATCGGCCCGACTGACGATGCCCACGAGCCGGTCCGCCTCATCCACCACGGGCAGGCGTTTGACGTGCTGGGTCTCCATGAGCCGGGCGGCCTCGACCACGGACCATTCGGGGCGGGCGCACACCGCGGGGGCGGACATCAGTTCCTCGGCGCGTGCGCCCTCGGCCTTGGCCCGCTCCCATGCCTCCAGATGCGGGACGGGGGTCAGCCCCGAGGGGTCGGCCTGGTCGGCGCTCTTGCGCAGCAGATCGGCCTCGGACACCACGCCGATCGGACGGTCCATCTCGTCCACCACGGGTACGGCGGTGATGTCGTTCTCCTCCAGAAACCTCGCGAGCTCCTTGAACGAGGTGTCGCTCCGGGCCCGGACGACGTCCCGGGTCATGAGCTCCTCGACCGTGCGGTGGTGCATGTCGCCTCCCGGATACGGGGCGCCCACCTCGCGGAGACCGGGCTGCGGCCCCGTACGGCGGTGAGGCCCGCGTGGCAGGTCGGATACAGCACCATTCTGCGGAGCGTACGGCGATCATGCGAGCTCGCTCCGGCGCCCGGCTCGGCGTCGGGGTGAGGCGTGGGCACCGTAGCCGCGTGGTCCGGAGGCGGGGTCAGGGCTTCCAGGTGCCGATGCGGTCCACGCGGCGCAGCTGCTGGCGGGCCGTGGGCACGTCGAGGCCCTCGCCGCGTTCGGTGAGACGGTCGGCGACGGTGGTGCGCAGTTCCACGGGTTTCCGGTCGTCGTACTTGAACTTGGCGCGCACCTCGACCACGTCCAGCTCCAGGCCGCGGATGCCCGGCAGCATCCGGCCGTAGGGCGGCTGGTCGACCTCGACCGGGGCGTGGTCGCCGTCGGGCTGGAAGTGCGCCAGCTGGCGGCGCAGCAGCTCGGCCTTGGCCTGGGGGTCGTCGATGACGCGGGCGCGGCAGGTGAACTGGACGGCCGCGTAGTAGCTGGTCGGCACGCCGTCGGTGGGTGGGACGCCGGGCGCGGCGCGCCAGGTGCCGGGGATGAAGGCGTAGTCGCCGCTGACGTCGAAGGTGACGTTCGGGTCGTGCTCGATCGCCTTCCAGACCGGGTTGGGCCGGGCGAGGTGGATCAGCAGCCGGTTGCCGTCGCAGACGAAGTGGGTGGGGACCACGACGGGCGCCGCACCGGGCAGACCGTTGACGCAGAGGTGCCCGAAGTCGTGGCCGTCGGCGATCCAGGTCTGCCATTCGGCGTCGTCGAGACCGGCGTCCCAGGGCTGGATGAACATATCGGTCTCCTCGACGGTGGTGCGGCGGTCGGGCGACACCGGGCATGGCACGTCCCTCACCAGCGGTGGAACGAGTGGACCGTACAACAGCTCGACCGGGCAGCGTCAACCACTTGACCCTGCGGTCCATTTCACTGCACCACGGCGGTGGGACGACGATCGGTCCGCAGGCCGCGCAATCGGTTGTCGGGGCCGGCCCTGCCCCGCGATCATGGAACGGCCCGTCGCAGCCGAGTCCGCCCAGGAGCCCCTCTCCATGCCTGTACCGGCCGATCCGACCGTCCTGCATCCGATGCCCGAGCAGCCGCGTGTCGTCCTGTTGAAGCCCCTGGTGAAGTCCCCGCTGATCGAGGTCGGGGAGTACTCGTACTACGACGACCCCGACGACGCGACCGCCTTCGAGACGCGCAGCGTGCTCTACCACTACGGGCCGGAGAAGCTGGTCATCGGCAGCTTCTGCGCGCTCGGCACCGGCGTGCGGTTCATCATGAACGGCGCCAACCATCGCATGGACGGCCCCTCGACCTTCCCGTTCCCCACCATGGGCGGCTCCTGGTCCGCGCACTTCGACCTGCTCACCGGCCTGCCGAACCGAGGGGACACCGTCGTCGGCAACGACGTCTGGTTCGGGCACGGCGCGACGGTGATGCCCGGCGTACGGATCGGCCACGGCGCGATCATCGCGACCGGCGCCGTGGTCACCGCGGACGTACCCGACTACGGCGTCGTCGGCGGCAACCCGGCGCGCCTGATCCGCACCCGCTACAGCGCCGAGGATGTCGCCCGGCTGCTCGCGGTGGCCTGGTGGGACTGGCCCCCGGAGCACATCACCGAGCACATCCGCACCATCATGGCGGGGACCATCACCGAACTCGAAGCGGCCGCCCCGCGCGCCTGAGGTACCGGCTGACCCTCGCGGGTCCCGGGGCCGCAGGACGAGAGCGGGCGGCCCCGGGGCCGCGGGTCAGGACGCCGCCCGGCGCTGCCGCCTGATGGGCTCCCCCACCCGGTGCATATGGGTGAGCGCCTCGCGGTAGGACCGGATCAGCCCGGTCTCGTGGTACGGCACGCCTATCTCCGCGCAGTACGCCCGCACGACGGTCCGGGCCCGGCGCAGATGGGGCGTGGGCATGCTCGGGAACAGGTGGTGCTCGATCTGGTAGTTGAGCCCGCCGAGCATCACATCGGTGAGCAGGCCACCGCGCACATTGCGGGAGGTGAGCACCTGGCGGCGCAGGAAGTCGGGCCGTTCGTCACCGCTGAGGGTCGGCATGCCCTTGTGGTTCGGCGCGAAGGTGCAGCCCAGGTAGACACCGAACAGGCACTGGTGCACGGCGAGGAACGCCACCGCCTTCCCGGGGGAGAGCACCAGGAACAGCGCGGACAGGTAGGCCGCTATGTGGAGGAGGAGCAGGGAGCCCTCGAGGAGCCGGTTCTTCATCGACGGCGAGCGCAGCGCGCGCACGCTCGCGACATGCAGGTTGAAGCCTTCCAGGGTCAGCAGCGGGAAGAACAGGAACGCCTGGTGGCCGCCGATGAGCCGGGCCACGCCCTTGCTGTCGCGGGCCTGGTCGGTGGACCACACCAGGATGTCCGGGGCGACATCGGGGTCGAGTTCCTCGTGGTTCGGGTTGGCGTGGTGGCGGGTGTGCTTGTTCATCCACCAGCCGTAGCTCATGCCGATGGCGAGGTTGCCGAAGAGCCGGCCCCATGTCTCGCTCGGCCGACGCCGCCGGAAGACCTGTCGGTGAGCCAGGTCGTGTGCCACCAGGGCGACTTGGCCGAAGGCGAGGGACAGGAAGGCGGCGACCGCGAGTTGCCACCAGGTGTCGCCGAGCACGGCGAAGGTCCCCCAGCCGGCCGCCAGCAGCGCGATCACCAGGCCGAGCCGCACCGTGTAGTAACCGGTGCGCCGCTTCAGCAGACCCGCCTCGGTGATGCGCCGGGAGAGTCCGGCGAAGTCGCTGCCGGACCGCGGCGGCGAGGTGCGGGAAGGGGCGGCAGATGGTCCGGTGACCAGGGACGCGTCGGTGGAAATCGTCATGCGTCGAGTCTCCCGACGGCCGTCCGCCCGAGACAGCCTGCCAGCCACCGGACCGACCGGGGGCTGTCCCCCGGTCGGTTCAGGGGGCTACCACCCCGGAGCGGCACTTCGGCGGAAGCGTGCCGCCTCGGGGCGGTCGGTGAGGGGCGTCAGGAGTCGGACGGGGGCTTGTACAGGCGCACCGTGGCGGCGATCTTCCGTACCGTCTCGTCCGTCACCTCGCCGGAGACGCCCTTGGCGCCGAAGAACGACCAGGAGACCAGGTCACCTTGGGCGTTCTTGAAGGCGAAGGTCCACGCCTTGCCGTCGGTCACACACTTCTGGGACTTCTTCACCCCGGCGGACCAGGCGCTGCCCAGATCACCCTGGAGACCGGAGGTGGTGGTGAAGGGTTCGACGGTGCCGGACTTCACCTTGGTCCTGTCGGGCTGGGTGTAGGCGCCGAAGACCCAGGTTTTCGGGTCGGCGCCGGCTATCTCCGCGGTGCTGCGGGCCCCGTTGTTGCGCCTGCTGCCCGCGGTGGCCAGGGCGGTGTCGTCCACCGTGCCGTTCATGTCGGTGTCCGCGGAGCACCACTTGGGCTGGAGCGACGCGGGGGCCTGGACCCCGATGAGCGGCTTGTCGTCGGGGTCGTCGTTCTTGGAGACGTAGGTGACCCAGTCTGGGGTCTGGAGCTTCCACTGCGGGGGCACGTCGAAGGCGATGCCCTGGGCCGGGTTGGTGACGACCTTCCAGCCCTTGACCGTCGCGGTTCGGCCGTCGGGACCGCGCGGGTTGTCGGTGCTCTGCTGGGATGCCCCTGTCGGGGCCGGGGTGGGGCCCGGGTCCACCCGGTCGTGCTTGTCTCCGCCGAGCAGCACGAAGCCGGTGACACCCGCGGCGACGACGACCGCGGCGGCGGCGATGACCGCGACGAGCTTGGTACGGTCCCGGCCCCCACCGCCGCCCGTCGGCGCCGGCAGGGGCGCGCCGGCCGGCTGGGTGGGCGCGTTCCAGGGCTGGGGCTGCTGGTAGGGGTTCGGCTGGTGGTACCCGGCCTGCTGATACGGGTTCGGCTGATGTTCGACCGGGGGCCGCTGCGGGTTCTGTCCGCCCCCCGGTGGCTGCTCTCCTGGCCACATGCGAGGCAACGATACGGCGGGCGCCCCCCCGCCCTCGGACGAGGGTGATCGGCGCGCAGGCCGGTCTCTACGCACCTCCGCCCACTGCCGGGCACACCGGGGCGAAGGCGCGCACATCCGGCTCGGCGGATCCCTACGATGACGCCGACGACGGTCCGAGGAAGGGGAGTTGGCCATGGTGACGGACGAGGGCGGGCAGGCGCCGAGCATTGCCCGGGTGTACGACTATCTGCTCGGCGGAAAGGACAACTACCCGGTCGACCGGGAGGTCGGCGACCACTTCAAGGTGATCCTGCCGGGGTCGGTCGCCATCGCCCACACCAATCGAGGGGCGTTGATCCGCGCGGTCCGCACCCTCGCGCGCGACGGCATCCGGCAGTTCATCGACCTGGGGAGCGGGCTGCCGACCGCCGACAATGTGCATCAGGTCGCCCAGCGCCATCGGCCCGGAGCGGCCGTCGTCTACGTCGACACGGACCCGACCGTCCTCGCGCACGGCCGGGCGCTGCTGGCGGAGAACGAGTCAACGACCGTCATCGAGGGCGATGTCCGCGACCCCGACGCCATTCGCCGCCATCCGGAGGTCGAGCGGCTGATCGACCTCCGGCAGCCGGTCGGCGTCATCCTCAGCGCCGTCCTGCACCATCTCAACGACGACGAGGACCCGGCCGGGATCGTCCGCCACTGGGCCGAACGGATCGCGCCCGGCAGCCACGTCTTCATCTCCCACTTCCGCTCCGGCCACAACGAGGAGACCGAGGCCGCCCAGGCCAAACTCATCGACACCTTCGGCCGCGGCCGCTGGCGCACGGACGCCGAACTCCACGCTCTCTTCGACACCTTGACCCTCCAGCCCCCGGGCATCGTCCCCGCCGTCCAGTGGCGCCCGGACCCCTCGGAGGAGCCCCGGCCGCCGACCGTCTGGGAACAACTCATCGCGGCGGGGCTCGCCAAGAAGGCATAGACGCCCCCACTCAAAACGGATCGCCGAGCGGACGGCAGGCGTCCTCCGCGACTCGACGGCCATGCAGGAGAAACTGTACAGGTGAGGCTGTACAGATTAAGCTGTGGGACATGAGTGAGAATCCGAGTCTGTCGCCGTCGGCGGTCGAGGCGTCGCGTGAGGTTCGCGCGGTGATCAGCCGGTTGCGGCGGCGCATCCTGAAGGCCTCCGAGGCCGAGGACATCACCTTGGGGCAGGCGTCCGTGCTGGCCCGGCTGGCCGACAAGGGCGGTGTCACGGCGAGCGAGCTGGCCACGACCGAGGGGGTGCGGCACCAGTCGATGACGGCGATGGTCGCCGCGCTCGTCGCGCTGGGGCTGGTGGAGCGCGCCCCCGACCCGGACGACGGGCGGCGGCTGCTGATCGAGCTGACCGCGCCGGGCCGGCGCCGGGTGGAGAAGGGGCGGCAGGCCCGCACGGAGTGGCTCGCCGGCCGGTTGCAGGAGCGGTGCACGGAAGAGGAACGCCGCAATGTGATCGCCGCCATGGCCGTACTGGAACGGCTCACCCATGACTGACACCGAGCCGGGGGCGATACGCAAGACGGACCAGCCCCGATTCGACCGGCGGCTGCTGCCGCCGATGATGCTGGGCTCGGTCCTGAACCCGGTCAACTCCACCATCATCTCCGTCGCGCTCGTCCCCATCGGCAAGGCCCTGGGCGCACCGGCCTCGCAGACCGCGTGGCTGGTGTCCGCCCTCTATCTGGCCACCTCGCTGGGCCAGCCGGTCGTGGGACGGCTCATCGACCTCTTCGGGCCGCGCAGGCTCTTCCTCGCGAGCACCAGCCTCGTCGGGATCGCCGGTGTCGTCGGCACCCTGGCCCCGAACATGGCGGTACTGATCGTCGCCCGTGTCCTGCTCGGATTCGGCACCTGCTCCGGCTATCCCGCCGCGATGGCCCTGGTGCGCAGCGAGGCCGAGCGCACCGGGCGGGACAGTCCCGGCGGGGTGCTGACCGCGCTGGCGGTCGCCAACCAGACCATCGCGGTCATCGGCCCCCTGCTCGGCGGGCTGCTGATCGCGGTGGGCGGCTGGCGGGCCACCTTCGCCCTGAACGTGCCGCTGTCCGTCGCCTCCGTGGTGCTGGGCCTGCTCTGGCTGCCCAGGTCGGCACCCGCGACAGGTGATCCAACCGAGCGACGCGGGCGTCTGGTCTCCCAACTCGACCTGCCCGGCATGCTTCTATTCGCCGCGACGCTCACCTCGCTGCTGCTGTTCCTGATGAACCCGCATCCGCGCGACTGGTATCTGCTGGTGATCGCCGCCGCCCTGGGCGCCGGGTTCGCGATGCGGGAGCTGCGTGCCGACGCCCCCTTCATCGACCTGCGGGTGTTCGGTGGCAACACGCCGCTCCTGGCCACATACCTACGGGCGCTCGTCGCGTACGTCGTCTCCTACGCCTTCCTCTACGGCTTCAGCCAGTGGACCGAAGAGGGCTACGGGCTGTCCCCCTTCCGCGCCGGGCTGGTGCAGATCCCCACGTTCCTGGTGGCGATCGGCGTCTCGATCGTCTCCGGACGGCGGCCGGGCGTACGCGGGAAGCTGCTGGTCGGCGCGGCCGGGCAGATCGTCGCCTGTCTGCTGATGCTCACCCTCGCCGGGAGCAGCCCGCTGTGGACGCTGTTCCTCGTCACCCTGGTCTTCGGCATCCCGCAGGGGCTGAACAATCTGGCCCTCCAGAACTCCGTCTACTTCCAGGCCGATCCCGAGCGGATCGCGTCCTCGGCCGGGCTGCTGCGCACCTTCGCCTACATCGGCTCGATGATCGCCTCCTCCGCGGCCGCCGCGTCCTTCGGCAAGCACATCGACACCGGCGGCTTGCACCACCTCGTCTGGATCATGCTCGGCGCCGGTGTGCTCTATCTGCTGCTGACCGTCCTCGACCGCTCCCTCGGCCGGGCTCCGGTGCCGGACACCGAGGCGGCGAAGTAGCCCCGGGCCGCTCCCTCGCCCCCGAAGACCGCACCACCGCAAGACCACGCGACCGTACGAAAGGCACCACCATGCCCCGCACCGCTCTCCTGCTCATGGACCTCCAGAAATGCCATCTCTCCCATGTGGCCGACGACTACCTCCCCCGCGCCGTGCGTGCCCTGCGCACCGCCCGGGCCGCCGGTGTACCGGTGATCCATGTGGCGCTCCAGCTGCGTCCCGGGCATGTCGACGCCCACCCTCGCAACAAGACCTTCGGCGCCCTGCCGCTGCACCTGTTCACGCCGGACGACCCCGGCGCCGCGATCCACCCGGACGTCGCACCCGCCGACGGGGAGATCGTCGTGTACAAGAACCGGGTCAGCGCGTTCGCCGGGAACAACCTCCAGCAGATCCTTGCCGCCCAGGGCATCGACCATCTCGTCCTGGCCGGGATAGCCACCGGCGGGATCGTCCTGTCCACCGCCCTCCAGGCCGCCGATCTCGACTACCGGATCACCGTCCTGACCGATGCCTGCGCCGACCCCCATCCCGGGCTGCACGACACCCTCGTCAACGACGTCCTCGCCCGACGCGGCGAGGTCACCACGGTCGAGTCCTGGGGACACACGCTCCGCACCGGGGCCTGAGCGGGCGGCGCCGAGGCCCGGCGTGATGCGGCCGGCTCAGGTCTGGCGCATCGGCGCGTACTCCGCCTCCTCCAGGCCGAAGGTCCAGGCGACGCCCTCCCGTGCGGTGCGGGTGCGGGGCGGGACGCGGAGCCAGTAGGTGCGGTGCGTGCCGTCGGGTTCCGGAGTGGAGTTGACGACCTCGACCATCACCTGCGGCTCGTCACCCTCCAGTTCGAGCCGCCAGAGCACGCCCGCCTCGTCCCGCTGCACCGGTGCGGCATCGGAATCCCTCAGGTAGCGGTCGTAGCCGTAGTGCTCCAGCATCACGCGGCGCAGTTCGGCGTTCTCCTCCTCGCGTATGCGCCGGGGCGTCAACCCGGTGAGTTCGTCGAGGAATTCGGCCGGGACCGGCATGCCGCGCCAGGCGTACAGGGCGAAGTCGTCCGGGAAGGCGAGTGCGGGGCCGTCAGCGCGGTCGAGCCGGCCCGCCTCGTCCAGGTGGAGTGCCACGGGGCGCTCGCAGACGACCGCCGTCCTCTCGTACGGCCACCACCAGCCCGCGGCGCGGGCCACCGCGGCGATCCCCGCCAGGGCCTCCCCGCCCTCCTGACCGTCGAACGCGGCCAGCCACGCGGCGTCGTGCTGGCCCAGGACGGCGTCGAGGAGCGTCAGACGGACGGACTGCTCGGCGGCCGCCGCTGCCTTCGCCGCCGCCTCCTCATCGACCGGGGTATCGGTCGCGGCGTCCGAAGCGACCGCGGTGACGGCCAGGTCCTCGATCAGCCCGGTCCGTATCCGCTCGGTCAGCATCACCAGGCCGTCCCACATCTGAGCCCCGGTCAGGGCCCAGTGCTCGGCCCAGCCGTCCGAGCCCAGCCGGTCGAACAGCTGTCGGCGGGCGGTCGCCCAGGGCCGGGTGCGTACCGCGTCGCGGACACTTCGCCCGGCCGTGCCTTCCGTCGTCAGCCGGACGACCAGGGACGCGCCCTCGCGAGGCGAGTCCGCCCAGACGACGGTCTCGGGCTCGGGCAGGCTCGCGAGCCGGTAGGCCAGGCGCACGCCCTCCTCGGCGGCCGCGCGGTCCGCGGGACCGGTCGCCGAGGCAACCGCCCGCCAGGTGTGGGTCGTCTCCGCCGTCGTCACCGCACCGCTCCCCGCCGTCATCACGTCCTCGACTTCCCCGCCCATCGCACTCATCGCTCCCTCGACTTCCTCGATCACCGCCGCCATCGATCCCCCGGCTCTCCCGCCGACCGCCGCCATCGATCCGGCTGCTTCCCCGCCGACCGCCACCATCGTTCCCCCGCTCTCGTCAGCGACCGCCGTCACAGCCGCGTCCCCGTCTTCCTCACCGACCGCCGTCACCGCCGCGCCGCGCCGTCTCAGTCCGCCACGACGCGGACCGCGCCGGGTACGTACTCGCGCTGGCGCACCACGCGGTACCAGCCCTTGGGCAGCGGTATCGCCGCGTGTTCCTCGTGCACCACCCGTCCGCCGTCCGGGAGATGGAGGTAGGCGGTGCCGAACGGCCCGGTCTCGCGGACCAGGGTGCCCGGCCCGACCACGGCGTGCGCGTGGCCGGTGACCTCACCGAGAGCCAGCACCAACCTGCCCCGGGCGTCCCGCGGCTGGCGCGGCAGCCGGTCGGTTCCGGGCGGCACGGCCTCCTCCGCGACGGGCACGATCAGGACGTCTCCTTGCCGGTACACAGGTGTCTCCCTTCCCCGTCGGCACCTCGCCGACCGATGACCACGACGCTACGCGGGGGGTCTGACAACGGCCCCGCGAGCGGCTTTTCCACAGCCCGTCATCCGCGTTGTCAGTGCGGGTTGGTAGAACTCTTGCAACCACCGCACGATCACGGTCCCAGGAGGCCAGCGCGTCATGTCGAACGTCGAGCATCTGAAGGAACTGCACGGCCTCCCGGCCTTCGAGTTCGAGACCGAGCCGAAGGGGGAGCTGCCGGCGGCGGGTGCCGTGGCATGGCGGGTGTCCGTCGATCCGTACGGAGACTCGGACATCGCCTTCGAGGAACTGTGGGACCGCTTCCTGGAGACCGTGGATCCCGCCGGCATACGCGCGATCATCGTGGGCCCGTGGGGCGAGGCGTACGACAACGATTCCGAACTCATCGTGAACCTCCTGGTGAAGGACCGGGAGCGGCTGACCGGTCTGCGCGCCGTGTTCATCGGTGACCTGGAGATGGAGGAGGCGGAGATCTCCTGGATCGAGCAGTCCGATGTCACCCCGGTCCTCGCCGCCTATCCGCTGCTGGAGGAGCTCGGGATCCGCGGCGGCTCCGGGCTGCGCTTCCCCGCGGTGCGCCATGAGCACCTGCGCACGCTCCGGTTCGAGACCGGCGGTCTGCCCGGCGAGGTCGTGCGCGGTGTCGCCGGCAGCGAACTGCCCGCGCTGGAGCACCTCGACATATGGCTCGGTGTCTCGGAGTACGGCGGCGATTCGACGGTGGCCGACCTCGCCCCGTTCCTCGCCGGGGGCGGCTTCCCGGCGCTGCGCCATCTCGGCCTGCGCAACAGCGAGATCCAGGACGAGATCGCCACCGCCGTCGCGAGCGCCCCGGTCGTCGCCCAGCTGACCTCGCTCGACCTGTCCATGGGCGTGCTCACCGACGAGGGCATGATCGCGCTGCTCGACGGGCAGCCGCTCACCCATCTGGCCAAGCTCGATCTGCACCACAACTACGTCACCGAGCCGGTGGCCGAGCGGGTCCGGGCGGCGCTGGAGCCTTCTGGCGTCGAGGTCGACCTGTCCGAGCCCGGCGACACCTGGGAGCACGAGGGCGTCGTGCACCGCTACACCGCGGTCGCGGAGTGAGGCTGACATGACCTTCGCCGATCACTTCGAGACCTTTCACGGACTGCCCGTCTTCACCCTGCCCGAGCCGGGCGGAGAGTCACTTCCGGCCGCGGGCGACGTGGCCTGGCGGCTGGACTGCTTCGAGGCCGGGGACATCCCCTTCCCCGAGGTGTGGCAGAGCTTCACGGACCGGGTGCCGAGCGCGGAGGTCCGGGCGCTCGTCATCGGGCCCTGGTGGGAGGACGAGTACAGCGAACTGCGTCCGGTACTGGAGCTGATCCTGGCCGACGCCGGGCGTTTCCCCGCGCTGCGTGCCCTGTTCCTCGCCGATGTCACCGGCGAGGAGTGCGAGATCTCCTGGCTCCAGCTCACCGACGTCACCCCGGTCCTGGAGACCTTCCCGCTGCTGGAGGAACTGGGCGTGCGCGGCGGCGACTCGCAGGGGCTCGGCGAGGAGCCCCTGTCACTGCGGCCCGTACGCCATGAGGCGCTGCGCGTGCTGCGGTTCGAGTCGGGCGGTCTGCCGGGACAGGTGGTGCGGGCGGTCGGCGCCTGCGAACTGCCCGCCCTGGAGCGGCTCGATCTGTGGCTCGGCGTGGAGACGTACGGCGGCGACGCCACGGTGGCCGACCTCGCGCCCATCCTGGCCGGGGGCCGTTTCCCGGCGCTGCGCCATCTCGGCCTCCAGGACAGCGAGGTGCAGGACGAGATCGCGGCGGCGATCGCCTCCGCGCCGGTCGTGGCCCAACTGGAGTCGCTCGACCTGTCGATGGGCATCCTCACCGACGCCGGCGGCGAGGCCCTGCTGCGCGGCCAGCCGCTCACCCACCTCAAGCGGCTCGACCTGCACCACCACTTCCTCGGCGACTCCATGGCCGAGCGGATCGAGGCGGCCGTCGGCTCCGCCGGGACCGAGGTGGACCTGTCGGAGCGTCAGGAGCCGCACCGGTGGCGGGACGAGGAGTGGCGCTATGTCGCCGTCTCCGAATAACCGGGCCCCCGGCGCGGGCCTCCGGTTCGCCGTCGTCGGCAACCCCGAGAACCGGCGGACCACCATGTTCGCCGACGCCGTACGCGCCGCGGGGCATCCGGCCCCGCGCGTGCTCGCCTGGCGGGACGTGCTGCGCGGGCAATATGACTTCGCGCGAGGCGAGTGGGTGCGGATCGACTCCCCCGGTGAGAATGCCGAGGTCGACCTGCTCCTGCGGGACGTCGACGAGCCGACGCGGGTCGAGGGCACGGCGCTGTGGTACCGCCGCTTCACCTCCGCGGTACGGGAGTTGACGCGAGCGGCGCACCGAGCGGGTGCGGTGCCGAGCGCGGACCCCGAAGAGGTCGCCGTGATGTTCGACAAGCGACGCTGCCATGCCCGGCTCGCCGCCGCCGGTGTCCCTCTGCCGCCCGCGCTGAGCGGCCCGTTCGACGGCTGGGACGGGCTGCGGCGGCAGCTCAAGGAGGCCCGTTTCTCACGGGCGTTCGTGAAGGCGGCCCATGGGTCGTCGGCCTCCGGCGTGCTGGCGCTTTCCATTGCGGGACCGGGGCGGGTCAAGGCGACGACGTCCGTGGAGCGGACCGAGGACGGCCGGCTGTACAACTCGCTGCGAGTGCGCGACTACACCTCGGAGCGGGAGGTCGCCGCCCTGGTCGACGCGCTGGTCCCGGACGGCGTCCATGTGGAGCGGTGGCTGCCGAAGGCCATGTCCGGCGGCCGGGCGGCCGATCTGCGCGTGGTCGTGGTCGCGGGCCGCGCCACGCATGCCGTCGTACGGACCAGCCGGCACCCGATGACCAACCTGCATCTCGGCGGTGCCCGGGGCGATCTCGACGCGGTCCGCACGGCGATCCGGGCCGCGGGCGGCGATTTCGCCGAGGTCCTGGAAGTGGCAGAGCGGGCGGCCGGATGCTTTCCCGGCACGCTGTGCGTCGGCGTGGACATCCTCCCCGCCACCGGATGGCGCCGCTTCACCGTCGGCGAGGTGAACGCCTTCGGGGATCTGCTCCCCCGGCTGACCGGCCTGCCCGGCAGCGGCGCCGAACACCTGGACACCTACGCCGCGCAGGTCGCCGCGGCCCGGACCGCCCTACGGCCGACGGAGCAGGTCGGACGGCGGCCGGAACACGAGGAGCACCACCATGACATCTCCGCTTGACATGACCGAGATCGTGGGCAGCCACGATCTGCTGCTGGTCACGCTCGACACCCTGCGCTACGACGTCGCGCAGGAGCTGGCGGCGGCAGGGCGCATCCCGAATCTGGCCCGGCATCTGCCGGGCGGCACATGGGAGCGCAGGCACGCGCCCGGCAGTTTCACCTACGCCTCCCATCAGGCGATGTTCGCGGGCTTCCTGCCGACGCCGGCCGCGCCGGGTCCGCATCCGCGGCTGTTCGCCGCCCGTTTCGCGGGCAGTGAGAGCACCGCGACGGGCACCTTCGTCTACGACACCCCCGACCTGGTCTCGGGGCTCGCCGCCGTGGGCTACCGCACGGTGTGCGTCGGCGGGGTGGGCTTCTTCAACAAGCAGGGCCCGCTGGGCTCGGTGCTGCCGGGGATGTTCCAGGAGAGCCACTGGGAGCCGGAGTTCGGGGTGGCCTCCCCCACCTCGTTCGAGGCCCAGGTGGCATGCGCCGAGAAGGTCGTCGCCGATCTCCCCGCGGACCAACCGCTGTTCCTGTTCGTGAACGTGGCGGCGCTGCACCAGCCCAACTGGTTCCATCTGCCCGGCGCCACCAAGGAGGCGGGCGACACCCGGGAGTCCCACGCGGCGGCCCTGGAGTACGTGGACCGGCACATGGGCCGGCTCCTGGCCGCCGCCTCCGCGCGCCGCCCGTGCCTCGCGATCGTCTGCTCCGACCACGGCACCGCGTACGGCGAGGACGGCTACACGGGCCACCGTATCGGCCATGACGTCGTCTGGACCGTCCCCTATACCCACTTCTTCGTCGACGAGGCCCGATGACCAGCGCCACCGCGACGGCCACCGCCGTCCGCCCGTACCAGCAGTACGTCTACGCCTATCCGCACAAGACCGCCTATCGCCCGCTGCCCCGTGCGCAGGCGTCGTTGCGCGAGCTGTGGGCGGACGAGCCGAAGGGCGCCCTGTCGCTCTACTTCCACATCCCGTTCTGCGAGGTGCGCTGCGGGTTCTGCAACCTCTTCACCCGGATCGGCGCGCCGGACGGCCTGACCGGTGCCTATCTGGACGCGCTGGAGCGGCAGGCGTCGGCCGTGCGCGAGGCGCTGGGCGAGGGGGCGCGGTTCGCGAACGCGGCCTTCGGCGGCGGCACTCCGACCTTCCTGGAGGCGGCGGAGCTTGAGCGGCTGTGCGATCTGGCCGAGCACGGACTGGGCGCGGACCTGGCCGCGATCCCGCTGTCGGTGGAGGCCTCGCCCGCCACCGCGACCGCCGACCGGCTGGCGGTGCTGGCCGAGCGGGGCACGACCCGGCTCAGCCTGGGTGTGCAGAGCTTCGTGGACGCCGAGGCGCGCACCGCGGTACGGCCACAGCGGCGGGCGGACGTGGAGGCGGCCCTCGCCCGGGTCCGCGAAGTGCGGATCCCCGTCCTGAACATCGATCTGATCTACGGCATCGACGGCCAGACCGAGGAGTCCTTCACCCGTTCCCTGGACGCGGCCCTCGGCTGGCGGCCGGAGGAGCTGTATCTGTACCCCCTCTATGTGCGTCCGCTCACCGGTCTCGGCCGGCGGCGCGAGCGGGCGGTGACCGCCGACGCCGAGTGGGACGAGCAGCGGCTGCGGCTGTACCGGCACGGCCGGGACCATCTGCTCGCGCACGGCTACGAGCAGGTGTCGATGCGTATGTTCCGCCGCGCGGACGCCCCGGACACCGGCGCGGGCGACTACGCGTGCCAGACGGACGGCATGGTCGGTCTCGGCTGCGGCGCGCGGTCGTACACCTCCCGGCTGCACTACTCGTTCGACTACGCGGTGGACATGCACCGCATACGCGGGATCATCGACACGTACACCGCCCGCTCCGCCGACGGCTTCCGGCACGCGGACTTCGGCTGGGAGATGACCGGGGACGAGGCGCGCCGCCGTCATCTGCTCCAGTCGCTGCTCCAGGCCGAGGGGATGCCGGTGGCCGGGTACCGGGACCGGTTCGGCAGCGCGCCCGGCGAGGACTTCGCGGCCGAACTGGACCGGTTCGCCGGGCGGGGCTGGCTGGACGACTCGGCGGGCCCTGGGCTGCTGCGGCTGAGCCCCGAGGGGCTGGCGCACTCGGACGCGGTGGGCCCCGAGTTGTTCTCCGCCGCCGTGCGGGCGCGGATGGCCGCGTACGAGCTGAAGTGACGGCACACGCATGGATCTGACGATTCTCTACCGGGGCCCGCTGGCGTCGTGCGACTACGACTGCCCGTACTGCCCGTTCGCCAAGCGGCGCGACAGCCGTGCCCAACTGACCGCCGACCGTGCCGCGTTGGAGCGCTTCGCCGACTGGGCGGCCGCGCAGGAGGGTGACCGGCTCTCGCTGCTGTTCACCCCGTGGGGCGAGGGCCTGGTGCGGTCCTGGTACCGGCGGGCGCTCGTGGAGCTGAGCCGGTTGCCGCACATCCGCAGGGTGGCGATCCAGACCAACCTCAGCTGCCGCACCGACTGGCTCACGGCCGCCGACCTGGACACGCTCGCGCTGTGGTGCACGTACCATCCGGGGCAGACGCCGTACGACCGCTTTCTCGCCAAGTGCCATGACCTGGCGGCCCGGGGGGTCCGGCACAGTGTCGGCGTGGTCGGCCTGCCCGAGCACCTGGAGCACGCCCGGCGGCTGCGCGCCGAGCTGCCCGAGCAGGTCTATCTGTGGGTCAACGCCGCCGAGGGGCACACCTACACCGACGCCGAGGCCGATGAGTGGACCGCGCTGGACCCGCTCTTCCCGTACAGCCGCCATCCGCACCGCAGCGCGGGCCTGCCCTGCCGTACCGGGGAGTCGGTCATCTCGGTGGACGGGGAGGGCACGGTGCGCCGCTGCCACTTCGTCCGCGCGGAGCTGGGAAACCTGTACGACGGCTCCTATCGAGATGCGCTGCGGCCCCGGGCCTGTCCGCTCGCCATCTGCGACTGCCACATCGGCTATGTCCATCTGGAGACGCTGCCGCTGTACGACGTGTTCGCGGGCGGGGTGCTGGAGCGGATACCCGCCCCGGATCCGGGTCGGGACGCGGTCAGCGGCGGTCGAGGCGGCATCGTCGTTGGCATGCCATCGCCACCGCCATGAACACGGCCGGGACCACCGTGATGCCCAGCAGCAGTCCCAGGTGCGCGGCGTGGGACTGCCGCACGGAGCGGCCCCCGGTGGTGGACACGAAGCCGCCGAGGGCGAGCACCGTGGCATAGACATAGGGGCCGAGCGCGGTCCCGGCGGCCTCGGTGGCGGTCCACACCCCGGTGTAGGCGCCCGCGCGGGCGGCACCGCGGGTCTCGGCGGCCGCCACCGCGTCCGGGACCATCGAGAACGCGAACAGCTGGAGCCCGGCGAAGGCGGTGCCCAGGGCCGCCACCAGCACGGCGGCCCCGGCCGCGCCGAGCCGTCCGCCGGCCGCCGGCGCGAGGGAGCCGGCGACGAAGGCGGCCTGGGAGAGCAGCAGTCCGTTCTGTTTGCTGCGCGCGCCGAGCGCCACCTCGATGGGTGGGTGTGGGTCGTGGCGCTCGGCGTCGGACTCGACGCGGGACAGGCGCTGCCCGGGGTGCTCTGCGCACCTGGGCAGCGATCACGACCAGGTGGCCTCCCTGTCCACCGAGGCCCAGACCTGCGGATTCCTCCTCGCCGCCACCGGCTCAGTCCTCGCCGCCGCACTGCACGCCGCCACCGGGTCGTGGACCGCGCCGCTGACCGCTCTCATCCCCGCCCTGCTCGTCTGCGCGGTGGCGGGGATGCGGGCCGGTCACGACCCCGGGTGACGGCTCGCCCGTATCCGTCCGTTTCCGAGAGACCCCAACCGGTGCTGTCGCGACCGGGGTTCTCTCCTGGGCACCTACCTGGATCAGTCCGCCGAGGTGATCACGCGCAGGACGTCGGTGATCCCCGGGTCCGGTCGGCCGGGGAGCCGGGCCATGAGGATCCGGCGGATCTCGGCCGGCACTCCGTCCACGCGCAGCAGGCTCACGCCGGGCGGCAGCACCGCGGACATGCGGGACGGGATCGTGGTCACGCCGAAACCGCCCGCGACCAGCCGGAGTTTCGTCAGCCAGTCCCGTGTGGTGTGCACGATCCGCGGCCGTCCGGGCAGTCCGGGCCAGACGCCGAGCAGGGGTTCGGTGCTCGTGGACGGCGCGGCGATCCAGGGAGCGTCCACGAGTTCGTCGATGTGCACCTCCGTACGGCCGGAGAACAGGCCGGTCGTCGGTGCTCCCAGCCGCAGTTCGGTGTCCTCGACCGGGTCGATGTGCAGCCGGGGCGACTCGCCGTCGGAGGGCCGGTGCGGTGGGCGGGACGTCAGTACGGCGAGGTCGATCGAGCCCGCGCGCAGGGCCCGGAGCAGGGCGGGTGTGCTGCCCTCGCGGGTGGTCACGGTGAGGTGCGGGGCGGTCGCCGCGAGCCGGGTGAGCACACCGGGGAGGATCACCGCGCCCGCGCTGGGGAACATCCCCAGCCGCACCGGTGCCGTCGGCGCGGCGGAACCGGTCAGCTCCTGCTCGGCCGCCGCGACGGAGTCCAGGATCGTCCGGGCGTGCCGCAGCAGGGTCAGTCCGGCGGGCGTGAGCTGCACCCCGTCGAAGCGGCGCTCGAACAGGACGGCGCCGGCGCTCCGTTCGAGGGCCGCCGCCTGGCGGGAGATCGCCGACTGGGTGTAGCCGAGCTGGGCGGCGGCCGCGGTGAAGCTCCCCGAGTCGGCGACCTGCCGCAGAACCCGTAGAGCCGTGCTGGAGAAGTCCATGCGCACTACGCATACCAGATGTGCCAGATCGTCGCTTGGCGCATGCCCTGTGTATCCCTAGCCTCGCATCAGGCGATCAAGGAGGCCGCAGATGCGAGCAGCAGTTCTGACCGGGTTCGGTGCCCCGCTGAGCGTGCGATCGGTGCCCGATCCCCGGCCCGACGGTGGCGAAGTCGTGGTCGAGGTCCTGGCCACGTGTGTCCTGCCGTACACCGGGGAGGTCCTCGGCGGCCGGCGCAACTATCCGCTCGAACCCCCGGTGGTACCGGGTCCCGGTGGCGTGGGACGCGTCGTGCGGGTCGGCCCGGATGCCACCCGGCTGCGCGTCGGCGACCTGGTGTGGTGCGATCCGACGGTGCGTTCCCGCGATGACGCGCTGACGCCCGACATCATGCTTCAGGGCCTGAGTTCCCGGGGCGAGGGCGGCGCCCGGCTCGCCCGCCATCTGCCCGACGGGGCGTTCGCCGAATTCATGCGGGTGCCCACGGAGAACGTCCACCCCCTGCCGCCCGAAGCGCTGGACGACCCGGCCCGCTGGTCCTCCCTCGTCGTCTACGCCATCCCCTACGGAGGGCTGCTGGCGGCGGGTCTCGAAGCCGGGGAGACGGTGCTCGTCAGCGGGTCCACCGGCAACCTCGGCAGCGCCGCGGTCGCCATGGCGCTCGCCATGGGGGCGGGCCGCGTGATCGCACCGGGCCGCAATCGCGCCGCGCTCGACCTCCTCGCGGACCGGTTCGGCCGGCGGGTGCGGCCGGTCGAGCTGACCGGCGACGAGGAGACGGACCGCGAGGCCATGTCCGCGGCCGCCCAGGGCCCGATCGACGTGGTGCTCGACCTGCTCCCGCCTTCCGCGCCCAGTTCGGTGACGCGGACGGCGGCCCTGACCGTCCGCGAGTTCGGCCGGGTCGTCCTCATGGGCGGCGTCGGCATGCTCGGCGGCGCGGACCTCGCCCTTCCCTACCCCTGGCTCATGCGCAACTCGGTCACCGTGCGCGGCCGGTGGTCGTGCCCGCGCACGGCGAACGTCGGTCTGATCCGGCTCATCGCCTCCGGGACGCTCGACCTCTCCCCCGACCTGATCCGGACCTTCCCGCTCGACGCCGTGAACGAGGCCGTCGCGTACGCGGCCGCGCACAGCGGCCCGTTCGACCGTACGGTCCTCACGCCGCGCGCCGGTTGACGGCCGCAAGCGGCACTGCCAGGAAGGCGGTGCCGTACCCGGCCCTAGGTGTGCTGTCCCGGGACGTTGGTGACACGCGTGCTGGGTGCTTGAACAGGTGAGGGCCTTCTGGGTTCGGTGTGAATTGCGACATCTGCACCAACGCCCAGGAGGCCCTCGTGTCCCACCGTAATGCCCCGCTGACTCCGACCGGCAGGCTGCGTCTGGCCCGGTGTGTCGTGGACGACGGCTGGCCGCTGCGGCAGGCCGCGGAACGCTTCCAGGTCAGCCATACGACCGCCGCCCGCTGGGCGAACCGCTACCGGCAACTGGGCGAGGCCGCAATGCACGACCGCTCCAGCCGCCCGCACAACAGCCCGCGCCAGACTCCTGCCGCGGTCGAGCTGCAAGTCGTGCGGCTTCGGCGCCAGCACCGGATCGGGCCGGTGCGGCTGGCCGCCCGAGCCGGTGTCGCCGCTTCCACCGCCCACCGCATCCTGGCCCGGCACGGCCTGCCCGCCCTGGCCGCCACGGACCGGGCCACCGGCGAGCCCATCCGCCGCTACGAACGCTCCCGGCCCGGCGAACTGGTCCACATCGACGTCAAGAAACTCGGCCGCATCCCCGACGGCGGCGGCCACAAAGTCCTCGGCCGGGCGGCCGGCAGCCCGAACAAGGACCGCCGCAACGGAGCCGGCTACGCCTACCTGCACACCGCCCTGGACGACCACACCCGCCTCGCCTACACCGAAGACCTGCCCGACGAAACCGCCGCCACCTGCGCCGGCTTCCTGCGGCGAGCAGTCGCCTGGTTCGCCGAATGCGGCATGACCGTCGAACGCGTCCTGACCGACAACGCCTGGGCCTACACCAAGAACACCTGGCGCGACACCTGCCGCGACCTGGGTATCAGCCCCCGCTGGACCCGGCCCTGGCGCCCGCAGACCAACGGCAAGGTCGAACGCTTCCACCGCACCCTGCTCGACGAATGGGCCTACCACCGGCCCTACACCTCAGACGCCGAACGACAGGCCGCGTTTCCCGACTGGCTCGACTGGTACAACTACCACCGACCCCACACCGGCATCAGCGGCCAACCACCCGCCAGCCGCGTCACCAACCTGTCCGAACAGCACACCTAGGCCGTGTTTTGAAAGAGCACCGCCGTCCGTGATGATCTTCGCGTGGGGCGGGGAGATCTGTCAGACGATCAGTGGGCCGTGCTCGAGCCGCTTCTGCCGGCCTCGGCGACGACCGGCAGACCTTCCAGGTCGAAGCGGATGCTGATCAACGGAATCCGGTGGCGGGTGCGGACCGGGGCTCCGTGGCGGGACATCCCGTCCTGCTACGGGCCCTGGCAGACGGTCTATGGGCTGTTCCGCCGCTGGCAACGCACCGGCGTGTGGGCGGGACTGCTCACCAAACTCCAGGCGCGCGCCAACACGCTGGGCCGCATCACCTGGACCGTGAACGTCGACTCCACCGTCTGCCGGGCCCACCAGCACGCCGCCGGGGCCCGTCGGGACGGCGACGCCCAGAAGGAACCCCCGGGCGGCCTGGTGACGGGCCGCCGATCACGCCCTCGGCCGGTCCCGGGGCGGCCTGACCACGAAGATCCACCTGGCCTGCGAGCAGCGCCAAAAGCCCCTCGCCATCCTGATCACAGCGGGCCAGCGTGGGGACTCGCCGCTGTTCACTGCCGTTCTGGAAGCCATCCGCGTGCCCTGCGACGGTCCCGGCCATCCCCCGCACCCGTCCGGACAAGATCCGCGCGGACAAGGCCTACGGCTCGCGCGCGAACCGCGCCTACCTGAGGCGACACAAGATCCAGTGCACCATCCCGGAGAAGAAGGACCAGGTCGCCAACCGCGGGAAGATGGGCTCGCGCGGGGGCCGACCGCCGAAGTTCGACAAGGTCGACTACCGCGAGCGCCACGCGGTGGAGTGCGGGATCAATCGCCTCAAGCGCCACCGGGCCGTCGCCTGCCGCTACGACAAACTCGCCGTCCGCTTCCAGGCGAGCGTGCTCATCGCCGCGATCGGCGAGTGGCTGTGAGGCGCCTGCCGTCGGGCAGCATGCCATGCCGACCTCGACAGCACCCGTGCCCCTCGGAGGATCCGTGGCCGCCACCTACCGCCGTGCCGACGATGGTGGTGCAGGCCGCTGCGGCCGACGACGTGTTCGAATCGAACCCGCAGCAGGCCCGGGCGGCGCTGCGCCGCACCGAGGAGGCCGGCCGCCAGGCCCTGGCCGAACTGCGCGGGTTCCTGCGCACGGTGCGAGCCGACGGCGGCGCGAACGAGGCCGCACTGCAGCCGACGCTGGACGACGTGCCTCGGCTCACCGAGACGATGAACCAGGCCGGGCTGGCGGTGACACTGCTGCGGGAGGGCGACGGCCAGGTGCCGCCGGGTGTGTACCGGATCGTGCAGGAGGCGCTGACCAACACGCTGCGCCACGCCCGGGCTTCGTCGGCGCAGGTCCTGCTCGACATCGACGAAACGCAGGTGAGAGTGCGCATCACAGACGACGGCCGAGGCGGCGCACCGGGCCGGGGCGGTGGTCATGGACTGGTGGGCATGCGCGAGCGGGCCACGCTGCTCGGCGGCACGCTGTATTCCGGACCCCGGTGGGACGCCGCCGGCTTCGAGGTGGACGCCCGGCTTCCGATCCGGGAGGGATCATGACCGTCAAGGTGCTGATCGCCGACGACCAGGCGCTGGTGCGCTCCGGCTTCCGGATGATCCTCGAGGCCCGCGACGACCTCGAGGTGGTGGGCGAGGCGGGTGACGGCGCGGAGGCGGTCCGGCTGGCCACGCAGACCCGGGCCGACGTGGTGCTGACGGACGTGCGGATGCCCGGCCTGGACGGCATCTCGGCCCCCGCCCGGCTCAGCACGGCGCCGCACCCGCCCAACGTGATCATCCTGACCACGTACGATCTGGAGGAACCGCTGTACTCCGCGCTGCGGGCCGGAGCCAGCGGCTTCCTGCCCAAGGACGCACGACCGGCCGACCTGGTCGAGGCCGTGCGAGTGGTGGCGGACGGCGAGGCCCTGCTGGCACCCACCGCGACCCGGCGGCTGCTGGAGCGGTTCCTGGCCACCGATGTGACCCCGCCCGCGTCAACCGACGGCCTCGATCATCTCACCGAGCGCGAGCGCGAGGTGCTGGCGTTGCTGGCCCGAGGCGCCTCCAACGCCGAGATCGCCGCCCGCCTCACCGTCACCGAGGCCACCGTGAAGGCCCATGTCTCGCCGTCCTGCGCAAACTCCGGGTCCGCGACCGGGTCCAAGCCGTCGTTCTCGCCTACGACCTCGGACTGGTGCGCGCCCGGCTCTCATCCTGAAGTCGCAGGCACAAGATCCCTCTCCCTCCCGAGGTGCCGGATCCCGTTAGCGCCCTAGCGTGGGCGTATGGCAACGCGAGAGAACACCTGGCACGGCACGGTCGTGAAGAAGTCACGCGCCCTGCTCGACGGCTCCAACCTCTACCGACGCCTCGAGCTGCGACTCGACGACGGGACACTGATCAAGGTCAAGGTGGATCCGGACCTGTGGAAGCAACTCAGCGTGGGTGATCGGCTCGTCAAGCGAGAGGGTGAGGATCCGCAGCGCGGCTGACCCTGCCTTGCACGGACAAGGCAGGGTTCACCACGGACGACGGCCCGGGGGTTGCGCGCTCTCGACGGCCCCGGCGTGCACACCCCGGGACATCGAACTCGCGATGCACGTGTCCGTTATGGCATCGTCTTGTGGCTCAAGGGCCGGAGCCGCCCAGAGCCAACGAGCTGAAGACGGCACTCCGCGGCGGACTGCGACAAGGTCCAGGCGAGCTCGCCCTCGGTCGCGACGGCCGCGACCGAGGGCTCGGCGGCGTCGTGCAGCCGGACCGCCGCCGGCCGGCGACGAGCTGCGCCGGATCTGCGACGCCTGGGCCTGCCCCTCCTATGCTCTATTCCGTCACGCCATATCCCCGTGACGAGGACTGGAGCCCTGATGCAGGAACGCAGGTGTCAGAGCTGCGGTGGCGTACTCGCCCATCGCGGACGCGGCCGGACCTCCGTCTACTGCTCGGCGGCCTGTCGGCAACGTGCCTACCGTCTGCGCAGCACCGCGGAAAGCCAGACACCCGCGGCCGTCCTCGCGGACATCAAGCGCCAGGTGGCAGGACTGGCGCTGGAGCCGCCAGCGGCGTTCCGCGCCGATGCCGAGGCATTGGCGGCGTCAGCGCGCCGGCTGCGACGCCTGGCACAAAACGTCACGCAGGTTCCTGTGACGAAATCGGCGGCACCACCCCCACGCCTGGAGGATGAGGCGGACTTCGCCTCCCTGGTGGGGACCCACCGCGCGTGGCTGCACCTGCACTGCTATCGCATGGTCAGCTCCTACGACGACGCGGAGGACCTCGTGCAGGAGACCCTGCTCAAGGCATGGCGTGACCGGTCGGGCTTCGAGGGCCGTGCAGCGACCCGAACCTGGCTCTACCGGATCGCCACCAACGTCTGCATCGACCACTGCGCCGGACAGGCCGCCGACCGCAGCGTTATCAACCCGCCCCCGGCGTCGACCCCGGAGGCCGGGAGCCTCCGGAACGTCAAGCCTGGTTGCAACCCTATCCGGACCGGTTGCTCGACGAGTTGTCGGCCGAGGACGAACAGCCGGAGGCCGCCGCTGTGTCGCGGGAGACCATGGAACTGGCCTTTCTCGCCGCTCTCCAGCACCTGCCACCCCGTCAGCGTGCCGTGCTGATCTTCCGTGATGTGTTGGATCGTCAGGTGGAGGAGACCGCGATGCTGATGGACATGAGCGTCGCTGCCTGCAACAGCGCATTGCAGCGCGCCCGACACACTCTGCGGGAACGGTTGCCGCAGCGGCGGGTGGACTGGACGGCAGGGGACCACGGCCGGCAGGAGCGGGACATCGTACGCCGCTACATTGCCGCGGCCGAACGCGAAGACGTGTCGATGATGGCCGGCCTGCTCAGCGTCGACGTGCTGGTCACGATGCCGCCCAACCCGGTCTGGTTCGACGGGCGGGACGCGTTGCTCAAGCAGCTCGGGCGCATCTTCGACTCGACGTCCCCGGGGTACTTCGGGCGCTGGAGGCATCTGCCGGTCGGGGCAAACCGGCAAGCGGCCGTCGCCGGCTACGTTCAGCGGCCGGGAACCTCGGTGTTCCGTGCACAGATGGTCGATGTGCTGCGGATCGAGTCCGGCCAGATCGTCGAGATCACCACGTTCGAAGCGCACCTGGTCACCGCCTTCGGCCTCCCCCTCACGCTGCCGGCCGAACACCTCGGCAACACGACACCGATGACGGATCTCCCCGGCGGACGTCCAACTCTGTGAAAGCACCGCCCACACGGGAACCAGGAGAGATCATGACCACGCAGAAGATCCAGATCGAGCGCACCTACCCCGCCGCCCCGGAGATGATCTGGGAACTGTGGACCACCGCCGCCGGCATCGAGGCATGGTGGGCACCCGAGGGGTTCACCGCGCACGTCGACGCACTGGACCTGCGCCCCGGTGGAACCCTGACGTACACCATGACGGCCACCGGCCCCGAGCAGGTGGCGTTCATGGAAGGAGCAGGTCTGCCGCTGAGCACCACCTCGCACAAGACGTTCACTCATGTCGAACCCACCCGGAGCCTGGCCTACACCACGCTCGCCGACTTCATCCCCGACGTCGAGCCGTACGAATTCCTCACCGAGGTCCAGCTGCGTCCGACCACCGACGGCGGAACGCACGTGACCATGACGGCCGACACCATGCACGACGAGGAATGGACCCGGCGACTCGCGGCCGGACGAGCCAACGAGATGGACAACCTCGGGAAGGTCGTCGGGTCCTAAGGACGGTGATCTTTCAAAACACTGCCTAGCGTTCGTTGCCCGCGCGCAGCCATGCGAGGTAGTCGGCGGCGGCCGCGGCGGTGTCGTACTTCGGGGTGAAGCCGGTGTCCTCGCGCAGGCGGGTCGTGTCGAGCCACTGGCGCGGTGTCGTGGTGTCGCGGGAGGGCAGTGCGGTGTGGAAGCCGGGCTCGGTGGCGGCGATCGCGGCGATCACCTCGGCGTTGCTCGTCGCCCGGCCCGAGCCGACGTTGTACGTGGTGTGGCGCAGCTCCGGTGTGAGCTGGAGGAGGGCGAGGGCACGGCCGGTGTCCTTGACGTAGCAGAGGTCGAGCGAGTCCTCGGCGTACGGCTGGTGTGCGAGGCCGGACAGGTCGGGGGTGGTGCGATGCGCGGCGGCGTGGACGAGTGACGAGGCCGGGAAGAAGGGGTCGGGCAGGTGGCCGCCCGGACCCCAGGTGCCGGAGATGCGCGCGGCGACGATCTCGATGCCGGACTCGGCCGCGAGCTGTCCGGCGAGCAGTTCGGTGATCTTCTTCAGGGTCGGGATGGCGTGGAAATGCCGCATCGGCAGCGGCAGGTCCTCGCCGAGCGCGCCGTCGACAGGCACGCCTCCATAGACGCCGATGGTGCTGGCGACGACGACACGCCGTACGCCCCATTCCTTCGCGACCCGCACGATGTTGAGGAAGCCGTCGAGCGCGCGTCCCGCGGCCTCGACCGCATCCTCGTCGTCCGCCGCCCATGGCGGTGTGATGGCGAGATGGACGATGCCGGTGATCGCGTACCGGCCGCCCACCGCGCGCAGGCTCTCCAGGTCGGCGATATCGCCCTGCGCCATCGCCGCGGGCACGTCGGCCAGCCGCGGTGGCAGGGCGGGGGTGCGGCGCTGGAGGAGCACGCATTCCTCGCCCGTCTCGTGAAGCGCGCGAACGGTGTGCGAACCGATGAAGCCGGCTCCGCCTGTCACAAGAATCATCACGGTCTCTTCCGTCAGTCCAGCTGATTGTCAGTGCTACTGATTATCAGCCTAGAGGTAGGATGTGGGGTATGCCAACCCCCGCCCCGCATGCCAAGGAGCCGCACGACGCGCTCGGGTACCTCGTCAAGCACGCTCACCTGCGGCTGACGGCGCTGACCGATGCCGCGCTCGCCCCGCTCGGCGTCGACAGCAAGGACTTCGGCGTGCTGCGTGTGCTCGCCGGGCGTGAGCCGATGTCGCAGCAGGCGGTCGCGGCGAAGCTCGGCGTCGACCGCACCACGATGGTCGCCCTGATCGACGGCTTCGAGGCCAAGGGGATCGTCATCCGAAAGCCCGATCCGGCCGACCGCCGGCGCAACGCCATCGAGCTGACCGGGCCCGGGCTCGCGCTCTACCGAAAGGCCGACGCGGCGTATCTCGCGGCGGAGGACGAGTTCCTCGCCCCGCTGGACGCGACCACGGCCGCGCTGTTCCGGCGGGCGCTACGGGCCGTACTCGCGCCGCCGACGCCGGACGGACGCGATCGACATGACCGGGGACGCGGATTGGCGTAACGGGCGGCGCGGATCGACGTGACCGGGGACGTGGATTGACGTGACCGGCGGCGCGGGACGATCGTGGGCGCCATGAACGATCACCGACCGGCCTTCGCCGACCTCGCCGAAGGCACCTGCGCGAGCCGCTTCGACGAGGAGGCCGCCGAGGTCCGCCGCTTCTGGGGCCGGCTCGGGCTTCCCGGTCTCATCGACGTCCATACGCACTTCATGCCCGAGCGCGTCCTGGACAAGGTCTGGGAGTACTTCGACGCACAGGGTCCGCTGACCGGCGGGCTGGCCTGGCCGATCAGCTACCGGCAGCAGGAGGCGGAACGCGCGGAGGTACTGCGGCGGTTCGGCGTCCGGGCCTTCACCGCCATGCTCTATCCGCACAAGCCCGACATGGCCCGGTGGCTCAACAGCTGGGCGGCCGACTTCGCCCGGCGGACCCCCGACTGCCTGCACACCGCCACCCTGTTCCCCGAGCCGGGCGTCGAGACGTACGTGCGCGAGGCGGTCGAGGCGGGCGCGCGGGTGTTCAAGGCGCATGTGCAGGTGGGGGCGTACGACCCCGCGGACGAGCTGCTGCGGCCGGCCTGGGGAGTGCTGGCCGAGGCCCAGGTCCCCGTGGTGATCCACTGCGGGTCCGGACCCGCGCCCGGCAAACACACCGGCCCCGGACCGATCGCACGGGTGCTGGCCCGGCACCCGGGGCTGCGGCTGATCGTCGCGCACCTGGGGATGCCCGAGTACGAGGACTTCCTCGGTCTCGCCGAGCGCTACCCGGAGATACGGCTGGACACGACGATGGCGTTCACCGACTTCACCGAGGCACTGATGCCGTTCCCCGGCCGGGCCCTCCCCCGGCTCGCGGACCTCGGCGACCGCGTCCTGCTCGGCTCCGACTTCCCCAACATCCCCTACCCCTACCTCCATCAACTCCACGCCCTGGAGCGGCTGGACCTCGGAGCGGAATGGCTGCGGGCCGTCTGCCACCACAACGCGGCGAAGTTGTTCGGGCTGGGATGACACCGGCGCGCCCCGGTGGCCGCCCCGTCCTTGCCGTCGCTCCGCGGCTCCTCCGCGCCCGGCGCGGTCCGCTCACCGCCCGGCCGTCACAGATCGGGGTTGGGGTTGATGATCACCGTGGTGGCGCTGACCCCGTGGTAATACATCTCCTCGCCGGTCCAGTAGCCGTGGAACGACTCCCCTCCGCCGTTGACGGTGTACATCCGGGCCGCGGCGGGCTCCAGTTGCTCCTCGGCGCCCGCGAACGCCTCCAGGGTGACGCAGTCGTCACCGTCCCTCGCGACCACCGCGGCGGCGTGGAACTGGCTCATCTCCCGCTCTCCCGGCCGCAGCGCGACGATCACGAACGCCTGGCCCACCTGGGGGTTCGCCGCTTCGTCGCGGGCGCCGGTGAACTCCCTGGCCATACGGCGGTTGGTGCCGTCGTTGGGCTGGCCGAAGAACTCGGTCCGGTCGCCGTGCCTGTTGCTGTGGGTGTCGATCGTGCTGGCGTACTCGCCGTGCGGCAGTTGGTTGACCCGGTTGTTGATGATCTCCTCGGCCACATGCAGGCACTGGTTGAGCACATCACCGCCCAGCGAGTAGCGGTGGTAGGTGTTCCCCAGGAACTGAGCCTGCCGGTTGTCCGCCTGGAGGGCCGGGGCGATCGCGCCGAGGGCGTCGGCCCGTACCCATATATGGTCCGCGCCGTCATCGATGGCGAAAGCCCCGTTGACCGAGACCCGCAACTCACCCATGTCGTCCACGTCCTGGTCCGTGAACCGCTGCACCGACCCCTCGCCCCCCGCGACCGACCTGCCCGCGGCCTCCTCCTGCTCCCGCCGGGCGGCGGGCACCGGACCGGCGAGCACCCGGTGGGCGTTGGCCTCGGCGGCCCGCTCGAAGCGGTCGGCGGGATCGCTGACCCGCAGCCCGTCGCCGGTCGGGGTGCCCGCGACCGGGCCCTGCCGCTGCTGGACGACATGGGTCAACTCATGGGCGAGCGTGTGCCGGTCGGCGCCGCCGGGTCCGATCACCACATGACTGCCGGACGTGTAGGCGCGGGCGCCGAGGCCCGCGGCGGAGGACTGCGCGGCGGCGTCGTCATGGACGCGTACATCGGAGAAGTCCGTCCCGAACCGCGCCTCCATCTCTTGGCGCACCGGCTCGGCGAGCGGTCGTCCGGGAGCGCGCAACACCCCTTGTACGGCGGACCGTTGGACCGCCGCCTCCTCCTCCGCGCCATGTCCGCCCGCGTCCTGGTTCCGGCGCAGCATCTGGACGACGGCCGCGTTGCCGACGCTGCGCTGGAGCGGCGCCAGCGTGCCCGGAGCCTGCCGTGTCGCGGCGGCCGGAGCAGGCGGCTTGCGGATGCCGGTGCGCTCGGCCGCCTCGGCGCTGTCTCGGGCGTGCATACGGGCTCCTTCGCTAGGCTCCGCCCCTTGGATACAGGCCCTTGGCGACGGGGGCCAGGTACGCGAGGGCAGAACAGTTGCCCAAAAAGGCGGTGGTGGCTCGTGGTTGGGGATGCGGACGCGGCATCATTCCCGGGTGCACGAGGATCGTCGCGGTACACGCTGACCGACCCGGAGAACGGGGGTTCCTTCGGCGTCTGTGCCGAGGTCGAGGGGTTGTTCGGGGATCCCGGGCGCGTGACCTACGAGTTGTTCGGCTGGGCGCCGCGGGCTCGGGTGCGCGGTTGGGTCGGCGACCGGGTGTGGCTGGTGCCGGACGACCAGGCGCTCGGCCCCTGGCTGCTGGAGGACGCGGAGAGCCAGGACCTGGGCCGCTCCCCCGGAACGGACAGTCTCGTACTCACCGGCCTGGACGACTGCGAGGGGCCGCCCGAGGGACATCGGGAGCGCGTACGGGTGCACGACGGGCGCCGATGGCTGGGCTCCTGCCGGGAGTTCACCCGCGTCCTGCCGGCCGCCGAACCACCGGCGCCCCGGCTCGTCCTGCGCGGGCTCGCCCCGGCGGAACGGCTGCGGGCTGCGCTGTCGAAGGGCACCCGGGGGGCCCTGGATCTGGGGGAGGCCGCGCTGGAGATACGCGACGACCAGGGGGAGCCGCTCACCCAACGCCTGCTCCACGGCAAGGTTTTCGCCTGGCGTCCGTCCCGGTACGGTACGGAGCTGATCGACCTGGAGCTCGACAAAAGCCTCTGCATGCCCGTCCCGGGGTACGCGCGGCCCGTCTGGGAACGGTGGCTCGCCGGGGCGCCGGACACCCCGGGGGCCTGGACCGGTCTCGGCACCAGACAGCGTGGGGCCTGGCTCGGCCTCGTCCAGGAACGGGGCTGCCGACGCACCCACCGTGCCCGGCCGGCCGGTCACGCCTACGAACTCGACGGCCGGTACATCACCGACGGACCGGGCCTCCATCTGGCGCTCGGCGAGGCGGTGAACGGTCCTGGCGGCTACTTCGGCGGCTGCGTCGCCGCCCTGGCCGACTGCCTGCGCGGCACCTTCGGCCACACCGCCCCCGCGACCCTGCACTGGCGGCACTCGGCCACCGCACGGGCACATCTGTCCCGGGCCCTGACCCCGGACGGCGACCCCTACGACCTGTTCACCGCGGTCCTCGAAGCCCTGGCCGACGGAGGCATGGACGTCACCCTGGCGTGAGGTGCGTCAGCCGCCGGAGACGGCCCGGTCGGATTCCAGGACGAAGAACAGGAAGCACAGGAAGCGTGGCGCGGCCGCGATGGCTTCGGGGAACAGTTCGCGGGCGGCGGGATCGGGGGCCGGCTCGCTGATGACCGTGATCCGGAAGCCCGCCGCGGTGAAGGCGTCGGTCATCGCGTGCAGCGGCCGGTGCCAGCGGCTCATCAGGGCGGTACGGCCGCCCATGGTCCACTCGTCGGTCCAGTTGGTGGTGTCGAAGTAGTTGTACTCGGCCTCGCGGCCGGCTTGGCGGTGCATCAGGTTCATCGCGAAGGGGTGCTCCACGGACGCGATCAGCCGGCCGCCGGGCTTGAGCACGCGGCGCAACTCGGACAGCGCCGGTGCCCAGTCCTTCAGATAGTGCAGCACGAGGGACGCCATGACGTCGTCGAACGTGTCGTCGGCGTAGGGAAGAGGGCTGCCCAGGTCGGCCACCCGGAGGTCCGCGTCGTCGCCGAGCCGTCTCCTGGCCAGCTCCACCATCCCCGCGCTCGCGTCGAACCCGCTCACCAGAGCCCCACGGTCCCGCAGCGCCGCGGACAGGGGTCCGGCACCGCAGCCGACGTCTAGGATCCGCCGCCCGGCCACGTCCCCGGCGAGATCCAGCATCGCGGGCCGCTCGTAGTGGGCGTTGAGCAGGTTGGTCTCGTTGTCGGCCGCGTACGCCTCGGCGAAGCCGGTGTAGTCATTGACCTTCGGCGAATCCACGGCCACCGCGGACGCCGGGGCGGGGTGAGAAATCATGGTGGGAGAGACGTGTGCGGCGGGCGCCCGGTTCCTGGTTCGTGTGTTTCGTGCGCCCCCGTCCGCCAAGGGAGCGGGCTCAGTCGTGCCGTCCCCAGTTCCCCCGGTGGATGACCTCCTCCGCGTCACGGCGCCGTGCTTCGACGCCGGGGCTCTGTGGGGGCAGGTCGGTGGCGCGGTAGCCGATGGTGAGGGCGCCGACGGGGTCGTACGCGTCGGGGATGCCGAACTCCTCGCGGAACGGCGGGATGTGTTCCGGCATGATGCCGAAGAAGCAGGCGCCCAGGCCCTCGTCGACGGCGCTCAGCAGCATGAGCAGGGAGGCCATGCCGGTGTCGATGTACCAGTAGGGCGCGGGCCAGCGGGCCTCGGAGCGGTCCGCCCAGCCCTTGCCCGGCTGGGCGTAGCGGTCCAGGTACGCCTCCTTGTGGGCCAGCGGCACCACGACCAGCGGAGCGTCCTGCATCGTCGGCGTCTTCTCCACCCGCACGGGCACGAAGGGCCAGAAGCGGGCGCGGTCCGCGGGGTCGGTCAGGGCGAGGAAGGCCCAGCCCTGGGAAAAGCCGGCCGAGGGGGCGCGCAGGGCGGAGGCCAGGATCCGCTCGACCACCTCGGGCGCCAGCGGCTTGTCGGAGTAGTGCCTGACCATGCGCCTGCGGCGGATCACCTCGGAGAATTCCATGGCGGCAGATCCTGCCACGAACGCCCCGCGCCGCCCGCCCGGTCCCGGCCACCGGCCGGGCTCAGAACAGCAGCACGACCTTGCCCGACAGACCACCGGCCTCGAACCGCTCATGGGCCGCGCGCACCTCCGACAGGGGATAGTACGCGGCCACCCGCACCTTCAGCCGCCCCGCGTCGACCAGGCCCACCAGTTCCGCCAGGTCCTTGCCGCTCTCCTGGACATAACTCTTCGCGGCGCCCGGGGCGTCCGGCAGGGGCGCGTCGGAGACCGAGATGTACGACCCGCCGTCGGCGAGCGCCCGGGTGACGTCGACGCCCGCGGTGTCGAGCACCGCGTCGTACGCCCCCTGGGGAAGCTCCGCGACGGAGTGCGTCACGGTCGCGGCGCCGAACTCGCGCACGACTTCGGTGTGTTCGGGGCGGGAGACCAGCCCGTCGACCGACACCCCCGCCTGCCGGGCCAGTTGGACCGCCAGACCGCCCACCGCGCCCGCGGCCCCGGTGACCAGGAGCCGGGTGCGGCTCTCCGGGCGCAGCGCCGCGAGGGCCTGTACCGCCGTGGTCCCGGCGAGCGGCAGTGTCGCGGCCTCGGCCAGGGTGAGCGTCCTGGGGGCGTGGGCGAGCAGCCGTACCGGCAGGCGGACCAGTTCGGCCCAGGTGCCCAGGCCGGTGGCGACCTGCGCGGACATCGCGATCACCCGGTCGCCGACCGCGAACTCCGGCGCGGAACTCGCCACGACGATCCCGGCCAGGTCCCAGCCCAGCGTCGCCGGCAGGGCCGGGCCCACGTCCCAGGCCCGGGTCTTCCAGTCCACCGGGTTCAGACTGCTCGCGACGGTCCGCACCAGCACCTCACCCGCGGCCACGTCCGGCTCCGGCTTCCCGTCCGACGCCGGCCCCGACTCCGGCCCCGGGGCGGCGATCTCGCGCACCGTGAGCACCTCGGGCCCGCCGTGTGCTTCGATCCGCACTGCGCGCATGGCGTCAACTCCTCATCTTCCGGGCCGTGTTCCGGCCGGGCGGCGGCCGTCGTGGTCCCGCGTCGGAGCTCACGCTAAAGTCTGACATCGATGTGAGAGTCAAGCCGGGGAGGCCGCCATGCGGATCGGTGAGATGGTGCGGCGCACGGGGGTCAGCGAGCGACTGCTGCGCTACTACGAGGAGCAGGGCCTGCTGACGCCGGAGCGCCTGCCCAGCGGGTACCGCGTCTACGGGGAGCAGGACGTCGAGACGGTCCGCCGGATCCGCGCCCTGCTCGCAGCCGGACTCACCACGGACACCATCGCGAAGGTGCTGCCCTGTGTCCGCGAGGAGGGCGAGCGGCTGGTGCCGGTCTGCGCGGACCTCGTCGCGGGGCTGCGCGGGGAGCGGGAGCGGATCAGCCGGGCGATCGACGATCTCCAGGCGTCGCGCGCCCTGCTGGACATCGTGATCGAGGCGGGCCCGCAGCCGGTGGCGGCGGGATCGCGGTAGGCCGGACGTCACTCCGGCAGCGGACCGGCCTCCAACTCAAGGAGTTCGCAGCCCAGTTGATACAGAGCCCGGCCTATGCCCGGCCGGGTGGCGAGCCGGGGCGTGCGGGCCACGTCATTGACGACGGTGAGGACGGTCTGCACCCGCACGCGGGCCTCGGCCGGCGTCATGGCCGGGTGGACCGCGTGCAGCAGGTGCAGCCATTCGGCGATGTAGTCGCGCTGGAACTGCCGGGTGCGCAGCCGGTCCGCCTCCTGGAGGTGCTCGGCCTCGGTGGCGATCACGGTCACCAGATGCCGGGAGACCAGCGCCATGCGGATGTAGCGCCACACCAGGTGTCGTAGCGCGTCCGCGTGGTCCCGTGCCGGGGCGAGCACCTCGGCCAGGTCGACCCACAGCCGTTCGACGCCCCGGTGCACGGCGGTGGCGAGGAGGTCGTGCTTGCTGGCGAAGTGGTGGTAGATGCTCTGCCCGGCGATCCCGACGGCCGCGCCGGTGTCCTCCAGGCTGACCGAGGCGTAGCCGCGCTCGGCGAACAGCTCGGTCGCGGCGGCGAGCAGGGCCTCCCGGCGGGAGCGGTGGCGCAGGGTGCCGCGGGGCGCGTCGAGCCGGGGCTCACCGAGTCCGGGCGGGACCGATGTGGCCACGCGGTGCATCAGACGCGCGACGAGGTCCGGCGACGTCAGTTCCACCCGCTGGTAGGCGAGGCTCGCCGCCACCCCGAGCGTGCCCCAGGACAGCAGCTCGGTGTGGGCGGGGTCCAGCTCCGGCCGGGCGGCGGTCAGCTGCCCGGCGAGGGTGCGCCGGGCCGCGTGCAGCCGGCGGGTGAGTTCCGCGTACTGCTCGGCGGGCAGATGCCGGGCCTCGCGCTGCCAGAGCACACCCAGTTCGCGCCGGGCGAGCGCGGACTCGGCGAAGTCCCGTACCAGGACGTCGAGTTCGCCGGGCCCGGCCGGGTACAGGCCGGCCAGACAGGAGTCGAGGGCCTCGGAGACGACGGCGTGCAGCAGTTCCTGCTTGCCGCCGAAGTGCCGGTACAGGGCGGAGGGGCCGATGCCCACGGCCGCCGCGATGTCGCTCATCGCCGCGTTGGCGTAGCCGTCCCGGGAGAACAGCTCGCGCGCGGCGGCGATGATCAGCTCCCGGCGATTGCGCGGCCGCGTCGCCCGCACGAGCGGGGCGGCGGGCTCCGCACCGGGTCCCGCCGCGGCCGTAGCGCCGGGGCCGACCGACTCGACACCGGACCCCACCGTCGCCGTACCACCGGAGCCGACCGACTCGACACCGGACCCCACCGTCGCCGTACCACCCGGAGCCGCCGTCTCCACACCGGCGGCTGCCACCGCCGTACCAGCCGACGCGACCGATTCCACGCCGGCCCTCGTCGCCGCACCACGCGGCGCGAGCGGCTCCACGCCGGTCCCCGGCTCCGTCCCGACCTCGATCATCACCGGCACCTCCAGACAGCGAGCCGACTCATCCTGGACCGGCTGTCTAGCCGAGTTCCAGCGAACGGCCGACGATCTCCTTCATGATCTCGGTCGTGCCCGCGTAGATCCGGCTCACCCTACTGTCCTGCCAGGCGCGCGCGATCGGGTACTCCAGCATGTAGCCGTATCCGCCGTGCAGCTGGACGCAGGCGTCCATGACCCGGCCCTGCAACTCGGTGCACCACCACTTGGCCTTGGCGGCGTCGACGACCGTCAACTCACCCGAGTTCAGGGCGAGTACACAGCGGTCGAGGTAGTGCTGGGCGATCTCGATCTCGGTGTCCAGCTCGGCGAGCCGGTGCCGGATCACCTGGAGGGAGCCGATCGGCTTGCCGAACGCCTTGCGCTCGCGCACGTACTCGACGGTCCAGTCGAAGGCCGCCACCGCCTGCGCCAGGCCGGCGATCGCGACCGACATCCGCTCCTGCGCGAGATTGCGCGTCAGGGCGAAGAAGCCCTCGCCCTCCGCGCCCAGCAGGTTGGCCGCCGGCACCCTGGCGCCGGTGAAGACCAGCTCGGCGGTGTCCTGGGCGTGCAGACCGACCTTCTCCAGCTTGCGGCCGCGCTCGAAGCCCGGGGTGCCGCGCTCCACGACGATCAGGCTGAGCCCGCGGTGCGGGTGCTCGCCGGTGCGCACGGCGACGACGACCAGGTCCGCGTTGATGCCGTTGGTGATGAACGTCTTCGCGCCGTCGATGACGTAGTGGTCGCCGTCGCGGACCGCCTTGGTGCGGATGCCGGACAGGTCGGAACCGGTGCCGGGCTCGGTCATCGCGACCGCCGTGATCGTCTCACCGGAGGCGATGCCGGGCAGCCAGCGCGCCTTCTGCTCGTCGTTCGTCTGGTCGAGGAAGTAGGGCAGGACCACGTCCGCGTGCAGGGTCGGTCCGAGGATCGCCGGGATGGCGCCCACCCGCGCGCCCTCCTCGTGCAGGATCGTGTTGTAGCGGAAGTCCTTGATCCCCGCGCCGCCGAACTCCTCTGGCACGGCGATGCCGAGCGCGCCGAGTTCGCCCAGACCGGTGAACAGCTCACGGGGCACGATGCCCGCCTTGTCCCAGTCCGCGTAGTGCGGCACCACATGCTTGGTGATGAAGGCCCGCACGCTCTCGCGGTAGTCCTCGTGCTCGGCTTCGAAAAGGGTTCGCTTCATGATCAGCTTTCTCAGAGGGATCGTGAACCGCGGCGGTGCCGTCGTGCGACCGAATGCGCCAGCGGAGACTACTCGGGATTCACTTGCGGCGAAAGTGGTGAACTGGCGGCGGGCGGAGCGGGGCGACCGGAACCCGTTGCGCCGCACCCGCACACTGATCCGGATTCACAAAGAGGTGTCGCCGAGTGTGCCGCTGCTCACATCCGGACCGACTACTGCGTTTTACTAGGACGTCCTAGTATTTATCTGATCAGCGTCCCCTCGACCTGTCCCGGAAGGCCCCCGATGAGCGAACTGCACTCCCCCGTGCACCCCGTACGCCTGGTCACCGCATCCGCTCTGTTCGACGGGCACGACGCGTCGATCAACATCATGCGGCGCATCTTCCAGTCCCAGGGCGCCGAAGTGATCCATCTCGGGCACAACCGGTCGGTGCAGGAGGTCGTGAACGCGGCGCTGGAGGAGGACGCGCACGGCGTGGCCGTCTCCTCGTACCAGGGCGGCCATGTCGAGTACTTCGAGTACCTGGTCGAGTCGCTGCGCGAGCGGGGCGCGGAGCACATCCGGGTGGTCGGCGGCGGAGGCGGCGTGATCGTGCCCGAGGAGATCACCCGGCTGCGCGCGCACGGGGTGACCATCTTCTCGCCCGAGGACGGCCAGCGGATGGGCCTCGCCGGAATGATCAACTCCGTCGTACGGGACTGCGACTTCGACCTGTGGGAGGGCAAGCCCGCCGACGCGGACGCCGTGCTCGCGGGCGACCGGTTCGCCACCGCCCGGGCCATCACGGGCGCCGAACTCGGCAAGCTGCCACCGGAGTTCCTCGCCCGGCTGCGGACCGCCGCGGCCGGCCGGGTGGTGCCGGTGCTCGGTATCACCGGCACCGGCGGTTCCGGCAAGTCCTCGCTGACCGACGAGCTGGTGCGCCGCTTCCGCGTGGACCAGCAGGACAAGCTGCGCATCGCGGTGATCGCGGTCGACCCGACCCGCCGGCGCGGCGGCGGCGCCCTGCTCGGCGACCGGATCCGGATGAACTCCCTGGACGGCAACAGGGTGTTCTTCCGCAGCCTCGCCACCCGCGGCAGCCATGAGCTGCCCGCGCACCTCACCGATGTGATCGATGTGGTCAAGGCAGCCGGGTACGACCTGGTGATCGTGGAGACCCCGGGCATCGGCCAGGGCGACGCGGCGATCGTGCCGTTCGTCGACACCTCGCTGTACGTGATGACGCCGGAGTTCGGCGCCGCGTCCCAGCTGGAGAAGATCGACATGCTCGACTTCGCCGACGTGGTCGCGGTCAACAAGTTCGAGCGGCGCGGCGCCAAGGACGCGCTGCGCGATGTGAGCCGCCAACTGGTGCGCAACCGCGAGGCGTTCGACAAGCGGCCCGAGGAGATGCCGGTGTACGGCACCTCGGCCGCGACCTTCCACGACGACGGGGTCACCGCGCTCTTCCAGCATCTGAAGTCGGCCCTGGACGAGAAGGGGCTGCACCTCCAGGAGGGCACCCTCGCCCCCGTCGATGTGCGCCACTCCTCCGGCATCCGCCAGGTGGTGCCCGCCGACCGCGTGCGCTACCTCGCCGAGATCACCGAGGCGGTCCGCGCGTACCACGCCGAGACCGAGGTGCTCGCCGAGGCGGCCCGGCGCGTCCAGCGCCTGGACCTGGTCAAGGGCGAGCTGGCGGCGGCCGGTTCGGACGCGGACAATGTGGACGCGCTGCTCACCGAGGCCCGCAGGCAGCTGCCGCACGAGGTCGGCGAGCAGATCGAGAACTGGCCCGCCGTCGTGGCGTCGTACTCCGGTGACGAGCAGGTCGTGAAGATCCGCGACCGGGAGATCCGCACCAAGCTGACCCGCGAGTCGCTGTCGGGCAACAAGGTCCCCCGGGTGGCGCTGCCCCGGTTCACCGACCACGGGGAGCTGGTGCGGTTCTGGCGGCGGGAGAACCTGCCCGGCTACTTCCCGTTCACCGCGGGCGTGTTCCCCTTCAAGCGGGACGGCGAGGACCCGGCGCGGATGTTCGCGGGCGAGGGCGATCCGTTCCGCACCAACCGGCGCTTCAAGCTGCTCTCGGAGGGGCAGCCCGCCACCCGGCTGTCCACCGCCTTCGACTCGGTCACCCTCTACGGCCGCGACCCGGGCGAGCGCCCCGACGTCTACGGCAAGGTCGGCACCTCCGGTGTCTCGGTCGCGAACCTGGACGACATGAAGGCGCTGTACGACGGCTTCGACCTGATCGCGCCGACGACCTCGGTGTCGATGACGATCAACGGCCCGGCGCCCACCGTGCTGGCGTTCTTCCTCAACACCGCGATCGACCAGCAGATCGAGCGGTTCCGCGCCGCCGAGGGCCGCGATCCCTCGGCCGAGGAGGCGGAGCAGCTGCGCGCCCACGCGCTGGCGAGCGTGCGGGGCACGGTGCAGGCCGACATCCTCAAGGAGGACCAGGGCCAGAACACCTGTCTGTTCTCGACCGAGTTCTCGCTGCGGATGATGGCGGACATCCAGGAGTGGTTCATCGCCCACAAGGTCCGCAACTTCTACTCGGTGTCCATCTCCGGCTACCACATCGCCGAGGCGGGCGCGAACCCGATCAGCCAGCTGGCGTTCACCCTGGCCAACGGCTTCACCTACGTGGAGGCGTATCTGGCGCGCGGCATGGACGTGGACGACTTCGCGCCGAACCTGTCGTTCTTCTTCTCCAACGGCATGGACCCCGAGTACTCGGTGCTCGGCCGGGTCGCCCGCCGGATCTGGGCGGTCGCGATGAAGCGGAAGTACGGCGCCAACGAGCGCTCCCAGAAGCTCAAGTACCACGTCCAGACCTCGGGCCGCTCCCTGCACGCCCAGGAGATGGACTTCAACGACATCCGCACCACGCTCCAGGCGCTCATCGCCATCTACGACAACTGCAACAGCCTGCACACCAACGCCTATGACGAGGCGGTCACCACCCCGACCGAGGAGTCCGTCCGCCGGGCGCTGGCCATCCAGCTGATCATCAACCGCGAGTGGGGCCTCGCGATGAACGAGAACCCGCTCCAGGGGTCGTTCATCATCGACGAGCTCACCGACCTGGTCGAGGAGGCGGTGCTGCTGGAGTTCGAGCGGATCAGCGAGCGCGGCGGTGTGCTCGGCGCGATGGAGACCGGGTACCAGCGCGGCCGCATCCAGGACGAGTCGATGCTCTACGAACAGCGCAAGCACGACGGTTCGCTGCCGATCATCGGCGTCAACACCTTCCGCAACCCGCACACCGAGGGTGCCGAGCCGGGCGCCATCGAGCTGGCCCGTGCCACCGAGCAGGAGAAGCGCTCCCAGCTGGAGCGGGTCCATGACTTCCAGGCCCGGCACCAGCAGGAGGCGCACACCGCGCTGAACGCCCTGAAGGCGGCGGCGGTCGCGGGCGACAACGTGTTCTCGGTGCTCATGGACGCCGCGCGGGTGTGCACCCTCCAGCAGATCACCGAGGCGTTCTTCGAGGTGGGCGGCCAGTACCGGCGCAACGTCTGACGCACAGGAGGGGGGTGGTGCGGGCCGGGCGACCCGCACCACCCCCCTCGCGCTGTCACGCCTCGTACGCCAGCAGCGCCATCATCCCCGCCTCGCCGTGGTAGGCGTTGTGGCAGTGCAGCATCCACTGGCCGGGGTTGTCGGCGTCGAAGTACACGGACACCGTGCGTCCGGGCAGCACGATGGTGGTGTCCTTGCGCGGGCCGCCCGTACCGAGCTGGTAGGTGTGCCCGTGCAGATGCATCGGGTGCCACATGTCGGTCTTGTTGACGAAGTCCAGCCGGACCCGCTGCCCCTGCTCGACCAGGACGGGGTCGGCGGTGGGGTGCTTCATGTCGTACCGCCTGCCGTTGATGCCCCAGTCGTACCCGGCCATCCCGCCGGTGAGCTCGATCCGGTGGACGCGGTCGGTCCTCCTCGTGTCCAGGCGGACGTCGTCGGCGGCCTTCAGCCCGGCGGCGTTCATGATCATGCCGTCCAGCTCCTTCGGGCGGACGGTCGCCCTCGGCGCGGCACCGGACCCGGTGCGCACCAGCGCCAGACCGCTCGCGTCCTTGCCCTCGGCGAGGGCGACCAGCGGGAAGACCCCGTCGGCGAGCGTGACCAGGACGTCGTACCGCTCCCCCATGCCCACCAGCAGCGCGTCGACCTGCTGATGGGCAACCGGGAAGCCGTCCGTGTGGGTGATGGTCAGCTTGTGGCCGCCGAGCGCGACGCGGTACGCCGTGTCGCCGCCGGCGTTGACGATGCGCAGCCGTACCCGCTTGCCGGGCTTGCCGGTGTAGACGTCGGGGTCGCTCGGCATCCGGCCGTTGACCAGGTGGTACGGGTACTTGACGTCACCGGCGTCGCCGCCCAGCAGACTGCTCCGCGCGCCCATGAGCATGAACTTCATCGAGCCGGACGACGTCTTGCCGCCCCCCTTGCCCGTATCGCCGCCGCTCATGTCCATGCCGTCCATGTCACCCATGTCCATCCCGCCCATGTCGCCCATGTCATGGCCGGAGGAGCCGCCGTGCCCCGAGCCGCTCATGTCCATGTCGCCCATGCCATGGCTCAGTTCGGCGAGGACCTGGTCGGGGGTGCCGGTGACACCGTCGATCCAGTCGTCCAGGACGACGACCCATTCGTCGTCGTACGACAGCGGTTCCCTCGGGTCCTCCACGATCAGCGGGGCGTGCAGTCCCCGGTCCAGCTGGACGCCGACGTGGGGGTGGAAGAAGTAGGTGCCGGGGGTGTCGGCGAGGAAGCGGTAGGTGAAGTTGCGGCCGGCGCGCACCGCGTTCTGGGTGGCCGGGGGCACGCCGTCCATGTCGGCGCGCAGGGCGATGCCGTGCCAGTGGACGGACGTCGTGGTCCGGTCCGGGAGCTGGTTGGAGAGCTCGGCGGCCAGGGTGTCGCCGGCCGCCAGCCGGATCTCCTTGCCCGGGGTGCGGCCGCCGTAGGCCCAGCTCTTCGCCGTCACCTTGCCGCCGAGGTCGAGCACGGCGGGCGCGGCGGTCAGGGTCACCTCGCGCACCTTGCCGCTGCCCTTGCGCTTCCGCTCGGTGGTCGCGACCACCTTGCTGTCGGGGCTCACCAGGGCCGGCGTGGACCCGGAGCCGCCGCACGCGGCGAGCGCTCCGGTCCCGGCGACGGCGAGACCGGCCAGCAGGGCGGAGCGACGGTTGATGCTGTTCATCTGTGATGCCTCTTCTCTCGATGCCGTTGACCTGCGCGCACGCGGCATCGCCCCCCCGGGGTACGGGGGAACGGGCCGCGCGGGAGCGGCCTAGATCAGCAGTCGGGAGAGGAGGGAGAGGTCCGGGGGCGCGCGGTGCGGGTTGCCCGGCAGACCGTGCCCGGCGAGGACGCCCCGCGGCGGAGCGGCCTGGACGGTGTGCGTCGGCACGGTCGGCGGGTCGAGCCACTGCGGTGAGCCGACGGCCCCCGAGGTGCAGTGCTGCATGTCGGCGCCGGAGCAGGCGCCGCCGGTGTCATGGTCCATGGCCGAGGTCAGGGCCTCGGCGGCCATGTCCTGGCCGGTCATGCGGTGTCCGGTGTGATCCGTGCCGGGCATCGCGCTCATGGCGGTCGCGGGTGCGGCGGGGGCCGGGCCCAGGTCGTGGTGGACCAGGACGACGAAGGCGGCGAGCAGGGCCAGGACGGCCGCCCACGACCGGCGCGCCGCGCCGCCGCGGGAACCGGTCCGCCGGTACGTCACCTGCCGCCCTCCCCTTTTCGAGGCCATGCCCGAGACCACACGATGCGGGACCACGTCCCGTCCGCCACAGGCTCCAGGCACGCCACTATACCCCCTAGGGGTACGACGTCCAGACGACCCTCCGAGATGACGATCAGATGACCAGATACCCCTGGGGGGTATATCGTTCTTGTTGTCGGAAGGCCGGGCGACCGCCCTTCCGCGGACCGAACCATGCTCACACCCGAGGAAGAGACCATGACCGAACAGACGAACTCCGGCTCCTGCTGCGGCTCCTGCGGCACCGGCGCGGCGACCGGCGTGCAGGTCCACGGCAGCGGCGTCACCACCGTGTACAAGGTCTCCGGCATGACCTGCGGCCACTGCGAGTCCGCCATCTCCAAGGAGGTCTCCGCACTGGACGGCGTCACCGCGGTCACGGCGGTCGCCGACACCGGCGAGGTCACGGTGACCTCCACCGCCCCGCTCGACCAGGAGGCCGTCCGCGCCGCCGTGGACGAGGCGGGCTACGAGCTCGCCGGCCAGATCTGAGGCTCCGCGCCGGCAGGGCGCGCAACCTCCGGGCGAAGGCCCCTCCAACTCCCAAGAGCTGGAGGGGCCTTCGCCTTTTTCGCGACCTCTTATATACCCCCCATGGGTATGCTACGGTGCAGCGCGACAGTACCCCCTAGGGGTATATAAAACGAAGGGTGGAGTCATGTCAGCGGTCAATCCCCGGCGTTGGTGGGCACTGGTCGTGCTCGCCGCCGCCCAGTTCATGGTCATCATGGACACGTCGATCATCGGGGTGGCGCTTCCCGAGATGCAGAAGGACCTCGGCTTCTCGCAGGGCGAGTTGCAGTGGGTCTTCAACGCCTACGTCATCGCCTTCGGCGGTCTGCTGCTGCTCGGCGGCCGGCTGTCCGATCTGCTCGGCGCCCGCAAGGTGTTCATCACCGGCTGGACGGTGCTGGTCGCCGGCTCGATCGTGACGGCCGCGGCGCAGAGCGCGTCCGTGGAGGTCGTCGGCCGCGCGGTCCAGGGCGTGGGCGGCGCGCTGATCGCGCCCTCGGCGATGACGCTGCTCATGATGCTCTTCGCCCACGACCCCAAGGAACTGGGCAAGGCCATGGCGCTCTACGGTGCCGCGGCGCCCGCGGGCGGTACCGCCGGTGTCTTCATGGGCGGTGTGTTCACCCAGTGGCTGAGCTGGCCGTGGGTGTTCATCATCTACATCCCGATCGGCCTCAGCACCCTCGCGGCCACCAAGCTGCTCCCGGCCGTCGGCGGCAGGCGCGGCGGCGGGGTGGACGTGCTCGGCGCCGTCTCCGTGACGGCGGGTCTCGCGCTCGCGGTGTTCGCCGTCGTGCGCGCCCCCGAGACCGGCTGGTCCTCGATGGGCACGGTGCTGGAGCTGGCCGGCGCGGTCGTGCTGCTCGCCCTGTTCCTCGTGATCCAGAAGACGGTGCGCGGGCCGCTGATGCCGCTCGGCATCTGGCGGGTGCCGCGCCTGGGTTCGGCGAACCTGGCGATGGCGCTGCTCGGCGCCGCGTGGATCCCGATGTGGTACTTCCTCAACCTGTACCTCCAGCAGGTCCTGGGCTACGGCGCGTTCGCGTCCGGCGCCGCGCTGCTCCCGATGACCGTGCTGCTGATGACCTTCATGACGGCCATCACGGCCCGGCTGCTCGCGAAGTTCGGCGCCAAGCCGTTGATCGGCGGCGGTCTGCTGGTCCTCGCGGCGGGTCTGGTGTGGCTGGCCCAGGTGCAGCCCACGGGCACCTTCGTGGTCGACGTCCTGCCCGCGTCGCTGGTCGCCGCCCTCGGCATGTCGCTCGCCTACATCCCCGCGATGATGGCCGCGATGTCCGGCGCCCCGCAGGAGCAGGCGGGTCTGGCCTCCGGCATCGTCAACACCACGTACCAGGTGGGTTCCGCCCTCGGCCTCGCGGCGCTGACCGCCGTGGCCACCTCGGAGGGCGCGGGAAAGCTGGGCGATCTGCCCGCCCTGACCGACGGCTTCAGCGCGGCGTTCATCTGGGCCGCGGCGATCGCCGCCGTGGGCGGTCTGGTCACGCTGCTCGCCATGCGGGGCGAGAACGCGGCGGCGCCACAGCCGGGCGCCGCACAGGAGGCATCCGGCGAACGGGCCGGTGTCTGACGGGCAGCACGCACGGCGGACCGGAACGGCGGCGACGGCCGAGCCCCGCCCCCCTGGACAACCAACCCCCTCAACGGGCCGTCCGGCCCCGGGCAACCGGAACGGGCGGCCCTGTCCCATGCACGGAAGGAGTCGTCCCATGGACATCCAGACCCGCGCCGTACAGGTGCGGCACGAACCCCCGACGAGCGGCGGTCGGCCGCTGAGCGTGCCGATCGTCCAGTCCTCGGCCTTCGCCTTCGACTCCGCCGCCGAACCGGCCGAGGCCATGAGCGGACCGGACGGGGCGTACGTCTACTCCCGGCGCGGCAACCCCGCCGTGCGGGCGCTGGAGCAGACGCCGGCCGGTCTGGAGGGCGGGGCCGCGGCGATCGCGTTCGCCTCCGGGATGGGCGCGGGCACCGTGCGGATGTCGGTCGGCATCGAGCATCCGGAGGACCTCTGGAGGGGAAGGTCCGTACGGCGGCGTTCACGGTGCACGTCACAGGGACGCGGAGTTCCGGGGCCCACGAGCACTGAGGGCCCGCCGCGGTCATGGAGCGGGCCTGTTACATTCGGCCGCGCCATATGATCACCCACGGACGGATGGACGGATGTTCCCGGAGACAGTGCTGCACACGGACCGCCTGCTCCTCCGCCCGTTCACGGCCGCCGACGCACAGGACACACAGGCGAGTTGCGCCGACGTGCTCACCCAGCGCTGGCTCCCGCTCCCCCGCCCGTACACCCTGGACGCCGCCGCCGCGTGGTGTGCGTCCGTCTCCCCCGGCCTGCGCGAGTCCGGTGACGGCATCCACTTCGCCGTCACCGACACCCGCGCCGACCGGCTGATGGGCACCGTCGGGCTGAAGAAGACCGACTGGCGGGGGCGGACGAGCGAGGTCGGCTAGTGGGTCTCCCCGTGGGCCCGCGGCCACGGCATCGCCGCCGAGGCGACTCGCGCCCTGGCCCAGTGGGCGCTGACCGACCACCGCTTCGAACGCCTCGAACTGCGTGCCGCCACCGCCAACACCGCCTCCCGGAAGACCGCCCTCGCGGCCGGCTTCCGGCACGAGGGCATCCTGCGCAACGCCGGGTTCGTGCATGACGGGCGGGTCGACCTGGTCCTGTTCTCACTGGTCGCGGACGACCTGAGGGGAAGCTGAGCGGATGCCCGAGGCAAGCGATCACCGAACCACCCTGACCGACCTGTGGCGGGCCCATATGGCCGCGCCTTTCCCAGTCGGCCTACGGGGCGCCGAGCGAGCCGGCATCGACATGGTGCTGCTCGACGCGAGCATCGCCGGCTGCGTCTCCTCCTGGCTCAACCGCGCCGGCTCCCCCGACACGCGGCGCCTGGAGATCGCCGAACGGTGCGTCCTGGAACTGGACCAGGTTCTTCCCCTGCTCACCGGGACCGAGGAGATCGAGTACTTCCGACGCCTGCGGCGGATGGCCGCACTCGTGTCGCTGCCGGAGAGCTGACCCCGGCCCCCTCTCATCCGACACGCCCTGGAGGCAGCCGGTGCAAGGGGCCCGGCGTCGAGATGCCGGTCCCGCGGGGCCGTCGTACATTCGCGCCCATGGAGGAGAAGCCGCGGCGCATCGACCCCGCCACGGACCGGGCGGCCGCCGCGCAGCTGCTGGGCTGTCTGCCGGACGAGGTCGGGTACTGCCCGCGCTGTCAGGGACTCACCCATCGCTACGGCCACGGGGCCCAGGTCATCTGCGCCGCCTGCCGGGCCGCCGAGGCGGCCTCGCCCGCTTGAGCGCACCGCATGCGGCCCATAGGTCGTCAGCCGTGGCGGAGGCTGCCGGTCACGAGGGCCGGGGGACGAAGGGGTTCGGGGGTTCGTGCCTCGGCTCTGGGCGTTGATCGGCACCCTGTTACCCGTGGAGGTCCGCCCGTTCGTCCATGCGATCGCCGGCTGGGCGGTACGGACGGACTCCTTCGGTGGTTGCGGCACTATCTGCGCGGATGTTCGGGGGCCACGGCCGAGCTGTGGGCGGCCCTGGTGGAGCCGCAGGGAGCCGGGGCCCTGCGGTTGGTGTCGGTGCTGGCCGAGGCGTGTCACACGGGTGACCTGTTCGAGGACCTGCCGGCCGATCTGGCGACGGGCCGCTGCTATCCGCCGAGGGCGGCTGGACGCGTTCATCGAGGTCCAACTCGGGTGCTGACGCGCGCTGTTGGACGAGGCGGTGCGGTTCCGGTCACCGGCATGGTGGGGCCGCCGTACCAACCGTTCGTCCACGCCCTCCTACTCGGCGTGCAGTTGCACTACGACGACGTGCTCACCGTCTGCGCGGACTACGGCGGCCGGGACGAACTGACCGCAGCGGCCCGCGCGTTGGCGGCCAAGGCGGTGACGGGCAGCGTCCGCCCCGAGGACATCGGCCCCGCCGCTCTCACCCGGCGTCTGTACGTGCCCGAACAGCCCGCCCGACGTCGGCCTCCTGATGCGCACCTCCGCCGAACAGCGGATCAGCAACTTCCTGCCCTGGCGACTCACCTACGCCGGGTCCGCCAGTGCTGGGGCGGCGAAGAGCAAACCATCCGAACGGATGCCCTTTCCCTTCGTTCCGTGGAAGTAACCGGTCTTCCGTGTGCTTGCGGAAACGAAGCAAGGGCATTCGGTGGCCAGGAGGTTGATAACGATGGTTCCCCTGATTCTGGTTCTTCTTCTGGCCCTGATCCTCTTCGGCGCGGGTTTCGCACTGAAGGCGCTGTGGTGGATCGCGGTGATCGTGCTCGTGCTGTGGCTGCTGGGCTTCCTCGTCCGGCCCGCCGGGAGCGGCGGCCGCCGGGGGCGTTGGTACCGGTGGTAGACGAGAGAAGACGGGTCGCGAGGCGGTAGGCGACGTAGACATCGCGGTACTCCCGGCCGGGGGCGACCCGGTCGGGGAGATGGGTCCGCTCGCTGCGGGCGGAGGACTCCCGCTCACCGTCGCCGGGGAAGCCGACAGCGGTGCGGGGCCGCTGCGCGAAGCGGAGACGGTCGCCGCGGACCGTCGCCTCGAACGAGATGTCCGGTTCCGGGGATCCCTCGGAGCCGCGCGCGGCAGGTGATCGGCTCACCCGCCCCGTGGCGGCTCCGCCGGATCCCCGGCGGGCCCCCGTTCACGGCGGCTCGTCCCGCGCCTTGCGGGCACGGCGCCGGACGGGACGGTCCGGCCGCTCGTCATCACCGCCACGGTCGCCCTCTCGACGCCGCTCACCGTTGCCCTCGTCCTCGTCGTCCCCCTCGCGGGAACGTCGCGTCCCGGCGGTCCGCCCGCGTTCGCTCTCCCCGCTTCGGCCGGCGGCCCTCTTGGCCGACCGCGCCGTCCGCCGAGCGGCGCTGCGCTCGGCCGCCTTCCCCTCGACGTCGGCCGCCTCGCCCCCCGTGTCGGCCGGCTCCCCCGCCACATCGACCGCCTCGCCCGCGGCGCCTCCCGTCTTCCTCATGGTGCGCCCCGCGGCCCGCCCGGTCTCCCGCACCACTCCACCCGCGTCACTCACGGCCCGGCCGGCCCGGCCGCCGACGTCCTCCACCGCACGTCCAGCGCCGCCCCCGACGTCCCCCGTGTCGGCCGGCTCCCCCGCCACATCGACCGCCTCGCCCGCGGCGCCTCCCGTCTTCCTCATGGTGCGCCCCGCGGCCCGCCCGGTCTCCCGCACCACTCCACCCGCGTCACTCACGGCCCGGCCGGCCCGGCCGCCGACGTCCTCCACCGCACGTCCAGCGCCGCCCCCGACGTCCCCCACCACCCGCCCGGCTCCCCCGCCCACGTCCTCGACGGCTCCCTGCGCGCCCTCACCGACGACCCGCACGGCGGAGCCGGCACCGCGGCCGACATCCCGCACCGCCGAACCCGCGCCCCGGCCCACATCCTCGACGGCGCCGCCGACTCCGCGCCCGACACCCTCCACGGCGTACCCGGCGCCCCGTCCGACGTCCTCGACGGCTCTGCCCGCCCCGGTACCCAGTTCGCCCACGGCGAGGCGAGCCCCGCCACCGACGTCCCGCACCGCCGAGCCGACGCCGCGTGCCAGCTCCTCCAGGATCTGCGGGTTGCGATCGAGGGTGGTGAGCACCCGGTGGATGATCGACGCGACATTGTCGAGCCGCACCTTGAGCTGCGCCTGCGCCTCCACGCCCGAGATCCCCAGGTGCACCCGCCCGAGGGCCACATCGGCGCCCACGTTCAGCTTCAGCAGGTCCAGAACCTCGGCCTGGAGCGAGACACGGGCCCGCAGGTCCTCCACGTCCAGTTCGATCTCGTCGACACTCAGGTGCGGGACGTCGAGGAAGACATCGGGGTCCACCTCGGCGCCGCCCCCGCGGACCACCGCCGGGGCGTCCTCCGCGTACGGCTCGGTCTCGGCGTACGCCTCGGGGCCGTCGGCCTCGTACTCGTACCCTTCTTCGTACTCGTCATCGACCGCGTCGTACGGCTCGGCTTCCTCGACGGGCCCGTCGTCGTGCTCGACGTCGTCGCGCATCCTGGCACCTCCGCGAGTCGGGCGGGTGTTATGCCCCTTTCGGGCCAGTATGCTGCGCCGCCGTGCGGAATCCCGGGCCGCCGAAGGCCCCCGGCACAGCCGTACCCGGCCGCACTCCAACGGCGCACGCGGGAGCGCGCGGCACGGAGGCGGCGCCGGTACGGTGCGCCGGACGGGTGACGGCGGACGCCTCGCCCCGCCGACCGCGCGGGCGAGCGGTCCCGGTCAGGACGCGAACGCGTCCACCCCGGTCAGCTCGGCCGACAGCGTCCACAGCCGGGCCGCCTGCTCCGGGTCGATCGCCCAGTCCTTGACGCCTTCACGGGCGTCGGTGTCCTGGGCGGGCTCGGCGACGTCGCAGTCCTCCAGGTAGAGACCGCCGAGACCGTCGAGCTGCGGGGAGGTCGCCGCCCAGACCTGGGTGGCCGCGCCCTGCTGCGGGGTCTTGAACACCTCGGGGTGGAGCAGGTTGCCCTCCTCGTCGATCCAGCCGCGCTCGACCATCTCCTCCTGGGCAAGGTGCCGTTGGAGCGGCGTGAGGATGCCCCCTGGGTGCAGGGCGAAGGCGCGGACCCCGGCGTCGCGGCCGAGCTTGTCGAGCTGGACGGCGAACAGGACATTGGCGGTCTTGGCCTGGCCGTACGCCTCCCACTTGTCGTAGCCCTGCCGCCAGTGGATGTCGTCCCAGCGGATGCCGGCGGCGTGGTGGCCGCGCGAGGACACGGAGACGACCCGGGCGCCGCCCGGCGCGATCGCGGGCCACAGCCGGTTGACGAGGGCGAAGTGGCCGAGGTGGTTGGTGGCGAACTGCGCCTCCCAGCCGTCGCCCACCCGCGTCTCGGGGCAGGCCATGATCCCGGCGCTGTCGATCACGATGTCCAGGCCGCGTCCGGAGGCGAGGAACCGTTCCGCGAACCGGCGCACGCTCTCCAGATCCCCGAGATCCAGCTCGTCCACCTCGACACCGGGCAGCCCGGCCAGCGCCTGCTCCGCGGTCTCCGGACGACGGGCCGGTACGACGACCCGGGCGCCGGCCTTGACGAGCGCGCGTGTGGTCTCCAGCCCGATCCCCGAGTAGCCCCCGGTGACCAGGGCCAGTTTGCCGCTGAGGTCGATACCCTCCAGGACCTCGTCGGCGGTGCTGGTGGCGCCGAATCCGGACCCGATCTTGTGCTGTGCAGTACTCATGCCCGGCACGCTACGAATTGGAGTGCTCTCCAAGTCAAGCGGCACACGGCGGGGCCGGTCACCGAGGCGCTCGGCGCGGCCCCGGAACACGGCCCTACGAGGGACCCGGGCATGACACCAGGGCCCGCGATCCGGTGGATCGCGGGCCCTGGTCGGGTTCCCCCGGGGGTGCTTCGGACTCGCTACTTGGCGGTGTCCTCGTGGGACAGTTCGAGGTCGAAGTCCGTGGTGCCGCCGGCGTCCACGCGGACGGAGGTGGCGACCGGGGCGTACCCGCTGGCGATGACGGTGTACTCACCGAGGTCGAGGTCGGTGAACCCGTAGGCGCCGTCCGCGCCGGTGGTCGCGGTGCCGAGCACATTGCCGGCCGCGTCCAGCAGCGTCACCTTGGCATCGCCGAGCGGCCCGCCGGTGGCGGCGCTGATGACGCCGTGCAGCTGGGCACCGGATTCGAGACGGATCTCGCAGGGCTCGGCCGCGCCCGGGGTGACCTCGACGGGGACGGCGGCCGGACGGTAGCCCGGCGCGTTCACGGCGAGGGTGTAGCTGCCCGGGACCAGGTCCACCAGCGAGAAGCCACCGTCGGCGGCGGAGGTCGCGGAGGTCACGACCTCACCGCGCAGATCGGTCGCGACCAGCAGGGCGCCCGGCAACGGGTTGCCCTGGGCCGCGTCCCGGACGGAGCCGGTGAGCGCGGCGCTGCTGCCGCCGAGGACGAGATCGCAGACCACCGGCTCGTCGCCGACCAGCACGGTGACGGCCTGCGGCTGACGGGCACCGGCGGCGCCGATCAGCACATACGTGCCGGCGCCGGGCACCGACACCGTGTAGGTGCCGTCCACTGCGCTGACCGCGCGGTCGAGCTGCCGGCCGCGGACGTCGATCAGGGTGATCGCCGCCTGCGGAACCGGGGCGTCCGCGCCGTCGAGGACCCGGCCGCGGACGAGCCGTCCCGTGGCGGCCACGGAGGCGACGGCCACCGGGGCGTCCTCCACGAGCGGGACAGCGGGCGCCTGGCCGCTGTCGGCCGCCACGGCGTTCACCTGGGCGTCCTTCACATCGGCGGCCTCGGCCTGCGTGCCGTCCGCCTCGGCGGCGCGTGCCTCCAGGCCGGAGACCTTGCGCAGCGGCACCTCCTTGGTCCACACCGCGACCAGGAAGCCGAGCACCATGATGGCCGCGGCGCACAGGAACACCACGTGCATGGCGTCGGTGAAGCCCTCCTTGAAGGGCTGGGCCAGCCGCGGGTCGAGCTGCTGGATGAAGGACGAGTCGTCCAGCACACCCGAGCCGCCGCCGCTCGCCGCGGGGTGCTTGAGCATGTCCAGCACGGGGGCGTTCGCCGGGTTGGCGCGCACCGCAGGGTCGTGCAGGGCGGCCTGGAACGCGGGCGTCTGCGCGGCCGACCGGAACGCGGAGCTGATCTTGTCGCCGACGGTGCTGAACAGCACGGACAGGAAGATCGCCGTACCGGCGGTGCCGCCCATCTGCCGGAAGAAGGTGGCCGACGCGGTGGCGACGCCCATGTCCTTGGGCTCGACGGAGTTCTGTACCGCCAGGGTCAGGATCTGCATACAGCCACTGAGGCCGAGGCCGAACAGCGCCATGTAGGCCATGGTCTCCGGCAGCGGGCTGTCCCACTGGACCCGGTAGTGGAACAGCAGCATGGCGGCGATCAGCAGGACTGTGCCGACGATCGGGAAGATCTTGTACTTGCCGGTCTTGGAGATGATCCGGCCGACCACCATGGTGCCGGCGATCATGCCCACCATCAGCGGCAGCATCAGCAGGCCGGACTTGGTGGGGCTGACGCCCTTCACGATCTGGAGGTACAGCGGGACCATCATCATCCCGCCGAACATGCCCATACCGATGAGCACGGACAGCAGGCTCATCTTGCTGAACACGGAGCTGCGGAACAGGCGCATCGGGATCAGCGCCTCGTCGCCCATGGCCCGCTCCACGAAGACCCAGGCGATCAGGCCGACCAGGCCGACGGCGTAGCAGACGTACGACTTGGTGGAGGTCCAGCCCCAGGTCTGGCCCTGCTCTGCCACCAGCAGCAGCGGCACCACGCCGATGGCGATGGTGAGCGCGCCCCACCAGTCGATGCGGTGCTCGCGCCGGGTGTGCGGAAGGTTCAGGACCTTGGCGACGACGAAGAGCGCGATGATGCCGACCGGGACGTTGACGAGGAACACCCAGCGCCAGCCCGCGATGGCCAGGATGCTGCTGCGACCGGCGAGGAAGCCGCCGATCAGCGGGCCGAGGACGCTGGAGGAGCCGAACATGGCGAGCATGTAGCCCTGGTACCGGGCGCGCTCGCGGGGTGGCACGATGTCACCGATGATCGCGAGCGCCAGCGACATCAGACCGCCGGCGCCGATGCCCTGGAAGGCGCGGAAGGCCGACAGCTCGTTCATCGAGGTGGCGAAGGAGCAGGCCGCCGAGCCGGCGATGAAGATCGTGATGGCCGCGAGGAAGAAGGGTTTGCGGCCGTAGAGGTCGGAGAGCTTGCCGTACAGCGGGGTGCTGATGGTCGACGTGATCAGGTAGGCGGTGGTGACCCACGCCTGCGCGCTGAGTCCGTGCAGATCGTCCGCGATCGTGCGGATCGAGGTGCTGACGATGGTCTGGTCGAGGGCGGCGAGGAACATGCCCAGCATGAGACCGCTGAGGATCGTCATGATCTGGCGGTGCGTCAGCCGGCCGGCCGGTGGCGGCGGCGACGCGGATATCGCTGATGTTCCCCCGCGGGCCGGGGACGCGGACATGGTCATGCGTGCAGATCTCCTTGCCTCGCCTCGCCCACCGGGTGCTGCCCGGTTCCGAGGCTCGTGTACGTGCTGTCCACCAGGTCGTCGTTGAGGCGCTTCAGCAGGCGGGTGAGAACGGTGCGGTCCTCGATCGGCCACGGTTCGAGGAGCCGGGTCAGTTCCGCCTCGCGGCGGCGTACGGCGCTCTGGTACGCGGCGCGACCGGCCTCGGTCGCGCTGAGCAGCGAGCCGCGCCGGTCCTCCGGGTCCGGGTGGCGTTCCACCAGTCCCCGGTCCACCAGCGAGCGCACCTGCCGGCTGACCGTCGACAGATCGAGGAAGACGTCCGCCGCCAGGTCGGTCGCGCGGCGCCTGCCGCAGGTCACCAGCCGGGCGAGCAGCACGCGGTCGGCGGCCCCGCACTCGAATCCGGCGCGCTGGGTCCAGGCGGCGAAGAGCCGCATGAGGCGGACCATCTCGGCGCCGAGTCCCGACGCGGCGGCCTCGGCACCCACGGCCTCCGTGATCACCGCGGCCTCGGCACCCACCGCGTCGGCGAGCGCGGTCGCGGTGCACGCCGCCCCGGCGGACGGTGCGTCGTCCGTGCGCGCGTCGTCCGCCCGTACGGCATCCATCCGTACGGCGCCCTCATGGCCTCTGCGGCTCTCTGCGCCGATCATCACTCACATTCCGTTGCTTGCGGCTACCAAGTGAGTGTAGGGCCTGGCCGACGCCACCTGTACGCCAGCGTCCGGTCACGCTTCGGCAATACGACGGCCGACGCAGTGGGGGGGCAGGGTACCCGGCCAGCCTGTGCGCCCGGACCGCGTGCGCCGCTGGCCGGGCATCGCGGTACGGCCCCCCTGCCGGGCGGAACGCGCTCTAGGGTGACCGCTGCGGCGCCTCACCCGCGGGGCAGGAGAGGCGCCGGACGCGCACGCGCGGGTGGGGGCGGGGGTGCCACGCGGTCCGGATCGGGCCGGGTGCGGAGGGTGCGCGCGAGGGGTCGACCATCTGTCGCTCCTCGTTCCCGGAACGTTCAACTCACCTCCCTGCCAGGGTTCTTCGGCACACGCCTACGGTCCTTGCGGTCTCGAAGGAGGAGTTCATGGACGCAGTGCTCGCGGTGCGGGCGCGCGGGATCACGAAGTGCTTCGGTGATGTGGTCGCGCTCGACGGTGTCGACCTGGATGTGACCCAGGGTCAGATCCATGGCCTGGTCGGGCCGAACGGAGCCGGGAAGACAACGCTGCTCGGCCTGTTGCTGGGGCTCGCCGTCGCCGACGCGGGCACTCTGGAGGTCCTCGGCGTGCCGGTCGGGCGCGGTCTTTCGGCCGTTGACGGAGTGGCCGGTTTTGTCGACGGGCCGGGCCTGTACCCGTCGTTGACCGCCCGGCAGAACCTGACCGCGCTGGTCTCGCTGCGCGGGCGCGACGCGCGTACGGCGGGGATCGGGGAAGTGCTCACCGAGGTCGGTCTGCGCGATGTGGCGGACGACCGGGTGCGCGGCTTCTCGCTCGGCATGCGGCAGCGGCTCGGGCTCGCCGCCGCCCTGCTCACCCGGCCCCGCCTGCTCGTCTTGGACGAGCCCTCCAACGGCCTCGACCCCTCGGGCAAGCGGCAGGTGCACCGTGTCCTGAACCGGCTCGCGGCGGACGGCACGAGTGTGGTGCTCTCCAGCCACCGGATGGACGACGTCGAGGCGCTGTGTTCCGAGGTGACCATCCTCGCCACCGGACGGGTCGTCTTCTCCGGCCCGCTCGCCAAACTGGCCGCCGAGAACCGGGAGTTGGAGTACCGGTTGCTCACCTCCGACCCCGCCGCCGCACGCCGGCTGGCGGCCGAGGCGGAGGACGTCCGGGTCGTCGAGGACGGCGGGACGCGCCACGGCGACGAGGTGCTCGTCGTACGGGCGTCGGTGCCCGCGCTCGATCGACTCGTGTCCCAGGTGGTGCGGTCACAGATCGCGGTGCGTGAACTGGCGCCCGTGGTCTCCCCGTTGGAGGCCGCGTTCCTCGCGCTCACCGAACAGCAGGAGGCCGGCCGATGACCGCGACCCTGGCGGCGGAGCGCGTCGCCCCCGCCCGTCCGGTCTCCGTGCCGCGCGCCTACCGCTTCGAGCTGGTCAAGCTGGTGTCGCAGTGGCGGATCCGGCTGCTGGTGCTCGCCTGCTGGATCGTGCCGGCGCTGTTCGTCGCCGGGGTGAGTGTGCAGAGCACCCTGCCCTCCGACACCCTGTTCGGGCGCTGGATGCACGCCACCGGCTGGGCCGGACCGCTGGTGGTGCTCGGATTCGCGGGCACCTGGGCGCTGCCGCTGCTGACGTCGGTGGTCGCCGGTGATGTGTTCGCCGCCGAGGACCGGCTGGGCACCTGGCGGCATCTGCTCGTGGTCGTACGGTCGGCCCGGCGCATCTTCGTGGCGAAGACCCTGGCGAGCCTGACCGTCATCCTGCTGCTCATGGCCGGGCTGGCCGTCTCCGGCGCGGTCGGCGGGCTGCTGGCGGTCGGCAACCAGCCGCTGGCCGGTCTCGACGGCCATCTGCTCGCGCCCTCGGACGCCGCCGTCAAGGTCCTGCTGGCCTGGGTCGCGGTGCTCGCCCCGACGCTGGCGCTCGCCGGGATCGGGCTGCTCGGCTCCGTGACCCTGGGCCGCTCCCCCATGGGGCTGCTGCTGCCCGCGGTCGTGGCGCTCGCGATGCAGCTCGCCCAGATGCTGCCGCTGCCCCTCGTCGTACGCCTCGCGCTGCCCGGGTACGCCTTCATCGCCTGGAACGGCCTGTTCACCGACCCGGGGCAGGTCGGCCCGCTGCTCATCGGCGTCGCGGTGAGCCTCGCCTGGGCCCTCACCGCGACCGTGCTGGCCTATGTGCTGTTCCTGCGGCGCGACTTCACCGATCTGGGCTACGACGGTTCGGGCAGGCGCGCGGTCACGGCGGGACTCCTGCCGCTCGCGGGGCTGCTCGCCGTCTCGGCCGCCGTGATCGCACCGGCGACCGGTGTGTCGGGCTCCGGCATCGAGCAGGACAAGGTCCAGCGCTCGCTCGCCACCGCCTTCGCCCATCTGTACCGGATGCAGACCGAGCAGCTCCATCGACCGGCCGTCACCGAGGCGCAGTTGAGGGCCACGGCGGCGTGCGACAAGGGCAGCGACCGTGTCGCCGCCCAGGGGCCGGGCAACGACTGGCGCTGTGTCGTGTCCTGGCATCTGCCCGGCGTCGAGGCCACGGGTACGGCCGTCTACCAGCTCGACGTCACCTCGGACGGGCGGTTCGTCGCCGACGGCGACGGCCCGAAGGAAGTGAACGGCTACTTCCTGGTGCGCACCCCCGAGGGGGACGCGCCGAACCCGCTGTGGCAGTTCGACGGCAACGTCGAGCTGCTTCCCACCTCGAAGGGATAACCCATGCAGGTAACACGCCACCGCAGGCGTGTCCAGAAGGAGCGTTCGGGCTTTCTGTCCAGACGCTTCGGCCGCCGGATACCACTGGTGACCGCTGGGACCTCCGCGCTCGCACTCGTCGCCGCCGGTGCCGCTTTCGCTCAGACCCACCAGTTCGGCACCGAGCAGGTCGGCCAGACCACCCACAACGGCCAGGTCATCTCCAGCGACCAGTACCTCGCGCCGTACGGCGAGCATCTGGTCGTGAACAACGGCAAGATCATGTCGTCCACCGTCAGCCCCGACGGCACCCACCTGGCCGCCTCCGTCACCGACGGCAACGCCGCGCTGGCCGTCGTGGACCTGAACGGCTGGAAGGTGCAGCAGGTCGTCGGCAACGCCGCCTCCTCCAGCCCGCGCATCAAGGGCAACGACGTCGGCCAGGAGGGCCCCACCTACTCCCCCGACGGCAAGCAGCTGTGGCTCGGCCAGACCAACGGCTACACCCGCTTCACCGTGAACGCGGACGGCACGGTCGCCGACCCGACGTACATCACCGTCCCGGCGGACGGCGCCAAGCACGCGCTGGTGGGCGCCACGGTGTTCTCGGCCGACGGCTCCACCGTGTACTCGGCGGTCAACGGCCAGAACCGGGTGGTCGCCATCGACACGGCGACCGGGAGCATCAAGCAGAGCTGGGCCGTCGGCAACGCCCCGCGCGGCCTGGTGCAGGTCGGCGACAAGCTGTACGTGAGCAACGAGGGCGGCCGCCCGGCGAAGCCGGGCGACACGACCATCAACTCGTACGGCACCCAGGTGCCGGCCGACCCGGAGACCGGCGCCACCACCACCGGCACGGTCAGCGTCATCGACCTGGCGCACCCGGCCGACGCCGCGAGCAGCATCGACGTCGGGCTGCATCCGACCGCCCTGTACGCCAAGGAGGGCGCGCTGTTCGTCACCGACACGGCGAGCAACGACGTGTCGGTCATCGACACGGCCAAGGACAAGGTCGTCCAGACGATCTCCACCCAGCCGTGGCCGGAGGCGTCGGTGGGCTATGAGCCCGACGCGGTGACCCTCACCGACGACGGGCATCTGCTGGTGACGCTCGGCCGGGCGAACGCGGTCGCCGTCTACCGCTACAACAGCCCGCTGGAGCCGGTGAGTTACGTCGGTCTGCTGCCGACGGACTACTTCCCCTCGGAGATCGCGAGCGTCGGCCGGCAGGTGGTGGTCTCCAACACCCGCGGCATCGACGCGCTGCGGCCCACCACCAGCGCCGGGCACGGCACCCACGACACCACGTCGAGCGTGCAGCGCTTCACACTGCCCGACGACAGCGTGATCCGGGCCCAGACGTCCAAGGTGTTCCGGCAGAACGGCTGGACCGCCGGCTCGGTGAAGTTCGCCAAGGGGAAGGACAAGGGCCGGCCGGTGCCGGTCCCGGCGCGCCTCGGCGACCCGTCGACGATCAAGCACGTCTTCCTGATCGTCAAGGAGAACCGCACCTACGACCAGGTGCTCGGCGACATGCCCGAGGGCAACGGCGACCCGTCGCTGACGGAGTTCGGCGAGAACGTCACGCCCAACCAGCATGCGATGGCCTCGCAGTTCGGCCTGTACGACAACACGTACGACATCGGCACCAACTCCGCCGAGGGCCACAACTGGCTGATGCAGGCGGACAATCCGGAGTACACCGAGTCCTCCGCCGGTGAGTACGCGCGCAGTTACGACACCGAGGACGACGCCCTCGGCCACCAGAAGTCCGGGTTCCTGTGGACCGGTGCGCAGGCGGCGGGCAAGTCGGTGCGGGACTTCGGCGAGTTCCAGCAGTTCCTGACCAAGCCGTCGGGCTCCAGCTGGCAGAACCTGTACTGCGACGCCAAGAACATGGACGCGACGGGTCAGGGCTCCGCCTACACGCTGAACTCGTCCTCGCCGATCCCGTCCCTGAACGACGTGTCGGTGCACGGCTTCGCGAAGTTCGACACCAGCGTGCCGGACGTCTACCGGGAGCAGGTCTGGAAGCAGGACTTCGAGAAGAACGGTCCGGCCAACCTGAACATGTTCTGGCTCTCCAGCGACCACACCGGTGGTCCGGCGAGCGCGAGCGCGCAGGTCGCGGACAACGACCTCGCCACCGGCAGGATCGTGGACGAGATCTCGCACAGCAAGTATTGGAAGGACTCGGCGATCTTCGTCGTCGAGGACGACTCCCAGGCGGGTCTCGACCACGTCGACGGCCACCGCGCCCCGATCCAGATCATCAGCCCCTGGTCGCAGCACGGCAAGGTCGACAGCCACTACTACTCGCAGATCACGGTGATCCGCACCATCGAGCAGATCCTCGGGATCCACCCGATGAACCAGAAGGACAGCGCGGCCACCCCGATGACCAGGGCGTTCACCGGTCACCCGGACTACACGCCGTTCACCGCGCTGCCCAACCGGACCTCACTGACCGACGGTCTGAGCACCCCGCCGTCCTGCGGTGTGGACACCCCGGCGCCGCAGGACCCGAAGGCCGCCGCGGTGCCCGCCACGAAGGTCCCGGCGGCCGAGAAGCCGCTCGCGGCGCAGTGGGACAGCTGGAAGTCCAAGCAGCGGCTGACCGGGCCGAACGCGGTTCCCGACTACGCCAACCCGGCCCAGATGAACCACTACACGTGGTACCAGACCCACAACTGGGCCAAGCCGTACCCCGGTGAGAAGAAGCTGTACGCGCCGAACGACGTCCCGGGCGCGTACATCCCGTCGCCGGAGAACGACGGCTGACGCACCCGACCGGGTATGGAGAGGCCCCCGGCCGGCGTCAGTGCCGACCGGGGGCCTTCTCCCTGTTTCCGGTGGGGTGCCCCGGTGCAGGGTTCCTCCATGGCTGATCCTTCCGCGGGAGCATGGCCGGCCGGCTATCGAGTCCGCCCCGCCACCACCGCCGACACCGATGCCGTGCACCACCTGGTCGGCGCGGGCGAGCGCGCGCTGCACGGCCTGGCCACGACCGACGCCGATCGCATCGCGGCCGATCTCGGCATGACAGGGGACGCCGCGGCGTGCGACACGGTGCTGGTCACCGGTCCCGCAGGGGACCCGGCCGCCTGGGCCTGGGTACGGGGGCGGCGGGCCACCGTCCAGGTGCATCCCGGGCACCTGGGGCGGGGGCTGGGAACCGCCCTGCTCGCCTGGTCCGAGGCGCGGGCCCGGGAGCTGGGCGGCGACCGGCTGGCCCAGACGATCTCCGACAGCGATCTCGCGGCCGCGGCACTGCTGCGCTCCGCCGGGTACGTCAGGATGGTCACCGAGTGGCTGCTGGAGATGCCGCTGCCCGGCGAACCGGTGGTTCCGGAGCCGCCCGCGGGGATCACGGTGCGGGCGTTTCGCGCGGGCGACGAGGAGGCCGTGTACCGGCTCACCGAGGACGCGTTCGACGAGTGGCAGCAGCGGCGCAAGCCGTACGCCGAGTGGGCTCGGCTCACGGTCGGTCGGACGACGTTCGCCCCGTGGGCGTCGCCGCTCGCCTTCGAGGGTGATCGGCTGGTCGGCGCGGTGCTGTCGCTGGACACGGGGGACCTGGACGGCGGCGAGGGGTACGTGGAGCGGGTCGCGGTGCGCCGTGATCAGCGCAACCGGGGTATCGCGCGGCTGCTGCTGCGAGAGGCGTTCCGCGCCTTCTACCTCCAGGGCAGGCGGAGCTGTGTCCTGTGGACGCATTCGGACACGGGGGCGCTGGCGCTGTACGAGCGGATCGGGATGACGGTGCGGCGCAGTTCCACGGTGTACGGCAAGCCACTCGTCGGGGGGTAGCCGACCGGGGGGCTTCCGGTCCGCCCCCGCTCGCGGGCTGGTGCTGGCCCCCGTACCGGTCCGGCTGCCAGCAGGAGTGATCGTGTCGTGGGCGATCTCTACCGTGGTGCGCATGGCAATTCCTTTACTTTCACCCGCGCTTCGCAGAGGTGCCGCGCTCGTGGCCTGGGCCGTCACCCTGGTCCTGCTCGCCGCGCCCCTGGCCGCCGCCCGGGCACCGGCCGCGTCCCGGCCCTGCGCCACGCACGAGGCGGTACGGCGGTCGGTGCAACGGCTGGTCACCGAGGACCGGATCCCCGGGGCCGCGGTCCTCGTCAACGGGCGGTCCGCGGTGCCGGGTTGCGCCCGCTGGGCCGTCACGGACGGGGTCGCCGACCTGCGCACCGGCCGCCGTACGAACACCACGGACCGGCTGCGGATCGGCAGTATCACCAAGACGTTCACCGCCACCGTGGTCCTGCAACTCGCCGCCGAGCACCGGCTGTCCCTGGACGCCCCGGTCGAGCGCTATCTGCCCGGCCTGATCCAGGGGCATGGCCACGACGGCCGCCGGATCACCGTCCGACAGCTCCTCCAGCACACCAGCGGTCTGCCCGACTACCTCGAAGCATCCGAGTGGGCGAACCCGGAGGCGCTGCGCCGTCGCCACTTCGAACCACGTGAACTCATCGCCGACGCAATCCGGTTGCCGCGTCCGGAACAGTCCTGGCACTACGCGACCACCAACTACGTCGTCGCCGGGCTGATCGTCCAGGCGGTCACCGGCCACTCACCCGAGTCGGAGATCACCCGGCGCGTCATCCTGCCCCTCGGGCTGCGCGACACCTACTGGCCCGGCGACGACCCCCGGATCCAAGGCCCCCATTCCCAGAGCTACTTCACGGACGCCGCAGGCCACCGGGCCGACGGCACCGACTGGAACATGACCTTCGGGGACGTCGGCGGCGCCCTGGTGTCCACGCCGGAGGACCTGACACGGTTCGCCACCGCGCTGTTCGGCGGGCGGCTGCTGCCCATGGCCCAACTCGCGGAGATGCGGCGCACGGTGGCCGCCGACCCCGACCGGCTCTGGCCCGGTGCGCGCTACGGACTCGGTCTGATCACGACCCCGCTGTCCTGCGGCGGCGCCTGGTGGGGGCATGCCGGGACGGTGCCGGGCGGGCACCGGGCGCTGGTGGCCGTGGGACCGGGCGGGCGCAGTGTCGCCGTGGCGCTGAACGCGGTACCCGCGACGCTCCAGGCCGAACTGGACTTCCTCGACGTCGTGGACAAGGCCTTCTGCGACGAAGGCTCCCCCAACGGAAGGACAACCGCATGACCGCCTCACTCGTCGCGGACGACCTGCGCCGCGGGCACCGCTTACGCGGGCTCATCGCACGGACCGGCCCGGTGGCCGCGCTGTGCCTGGCCGGGGCGCTCACCCTGAGCGCCGCCCCCGCCGCCCCGGCGACCCCCGCCGATCCCCTGGCCCGCTACCACCACCAGCACCTCACCTGGAAGAGTTGTCTGCTCGGCCCGGACGACGAGACCGGCAAGGAGCTGGCGCAGGCGGGCGCCCAATGCACCGATGTCACCGTGCCGTTGGACTACACACACCCCGACGGACGTACGATCACCGTCGCGCTCTCCCGGATCCGGGCCACCGACTCCGCGCACCGCATCGGCGCGCTCGTGCTCAACAGCGGCGGCCCCGGCGGGCAGACCATCGGTGATCCGCCGTGGGTGCGCAAGGCGATGAAGGACGCCGGCGGACGGTACGACGTGGTGGGGGTGGATCCCCGCTTCGTGGGCCGCAGCACCGCGCTGGACTGCGGATGGCCGACCGGCAGCATGATCCGCGGCGCGGGCAAGGGCCGCGCCGAGTTCGATCACATGACGTCCTTCTCCGCCGATCTCGCCCGTCGCTGCCGCACCCGCGCGGGCGACCTGGTGCCGTACGCGAGCACCCGCGACACCGCCCGCGACATGGATGTCGTCCGGGCCGCGCTGGGCGAGCGCCGGATCTCCTATCTCGGCTACTCGTACGGCAGTTACCTCGGCGAGGTGTACACCACGATGTTCCCCGGTCGCACCGACCGGGTGGTCCTCGACGGTGTGATCGACCCCGCCCGCTACGGTCCCCGGCTGCTGCGGGGCACGGAAGCCGCCGGGAAGCACGCCCTGAGCGACTGGGCGGACTGGACCGCCGCCCGCGACAAGGACTACGGACTGGGCCGTACCAGGAGCGCGGTCCTCGCGACGCTGGAGGCGATCCAGTCGGCCGCCGAGCGCGCTCCGCTGCGGGTGGGCGGCTACCGGGTGGACGACCGGATCGTCCCCACCGTCATCTTCAACGGCCTCTCCCAGGACAACCCCACGGCCTTCGGCGACTTCGCCCAGGGGGTGCGGGATCTGCGGCGCGCCGCCGAGGGGCGCCCGGTGTCCCCGTCCCCCTGGCTGACCGGCGTGCTCCAGTTCCTGCTGACGGGACACGACTCCGGCTACGGCAGCGCGCAGACGGCGATCCTGTGCGCCGACGGGAGTGCGCCCCGCGATCCGGAGTCCTACTGGCGCGATCTGCGGCGGGCCGACCCCGAGGACCGGCTGTTCGCTCCCGTCACGAACAACATCAACGCCTGCGCGTTCTGGGCTCCTCCGCGTGAGGCGCCGACCACCATCCGCGCCGACCTCCCGGCGCTGCTGGTGAACGCCACCGGCGACCCGCGCACCCTCTACTCCGGCGCCGAGACGGTCCACCGCGGCTGGCCCAGCTCCCGCCTGATAACCCTGCACGACGCCGACCAGCACGCGGTCTTCGGCATCTTCGGCAGCGCGTGCGTGGACAACGCGGTGAACGCCTACCTCGCGACCGGCCGGCTGCCCGCAGCGGACATCTCCTGCCCTCGGGCCCGTCCCTGACGCGTCAGGGACACATCAGCACCCGGTCAGGGGCCGCTGCCATCCTCTTCTTGTGAACGGAACGGGGCACCACCCCGGACCGGGAACAAGGAGAGGTGCCCGGAGTGGTTTATCGGGGACCGACGAGCTCGCCTCGAGGTCGGATCCTTATGGGGTCCACGCAGGTTCAAATCCTGCCCTCTCCGCCAGTACGGTCCCCCTCCGGTCCTCGCCGGTACGGGATTCGCTCCGGTCCTCGTCCTCCGCCGGCGGGGACCAGGGCTGCTCCGGGGGCGGCGGCCCCTCCCACGCGCCGCGAAGCGTCTCCTTGAGGGTCTTCGGCGGGGTCTCCTTCTCCTCGTGCACATGCATGAGCCGAGCGGTGCTCACCCGTATGTGGCACTGGTGTCCTCGCAGCCCGACGAGGACCACCCACGAACCGTCCTGGGCCAGAAAGGCGTGCCGCGCGGGCCGGTCCCCCGGCTTGGCGTAGCGGGTCAGGGTGGTCGGCAGGTAGTGCAGCGCCGCGTCCTCGGCCACGGCGGCGATCCTGGCCTCGTCCCCCTTGACGCGGTGCGCGGCCGCCAGCTTCCAGTGATGCAGCCTGAACTCGATGGCCTGGAGATGTTTCGTGTCCCGTATGTCTTCCTCGATGAGGATGTACCAGTCAGCACTCATGATCAGCGCATCCTGTCATGCGCCCCGGCGCACGCCTCCCCCGAGCGGGTGCCTTCCGGCGCGCCGGTCCGGTGTCCCCGCGCCGTCGGTCGCCGGTGGCTCCTAGCCTCGGAGCATGCCCCGGCTTCCCGCACATGTACGCGCCTGTCTGTTCGATCTCGACGGCGTGCTCACCCAGACCGCCAAGGTGCACGCGGCGGCCTGGAAGGAGATGTTCGACGCCTATCTACGCGAACGCGCGCAGCGGGAGGGCACGGAGTTCGTGCCCTTCGACGCGGTGCGGGACTACGACGAGTACGTGGACGGGCGGCCCCGGGAGGACGGGGTGCGGACCTTCCTCGCGGCGCGCGGGGTGCACTTGCCCGAGGGCTCGCCGCAGGATCCGCCGGACGCCGAGACGGTCCAGGCGCTGGGCGCCCGCAAGAACGAGCTGGTGCTGCGCCGGATCCGGGAGGACGGGGTTGAGCCGTACGAGGGCTCGGTCCGCTTTCTGCACGAGGTCCGCGCGGCGGGTCTGGCCTGCGCGGTGGTGTCGTCCAGCGCGAACGCCCGGGACGTACTGGCCGCGGCCGGTATCGCGGACCTGTTCGACGAGCGGGTCGACGGGGTGGTGACCCGCGAGCGGCAATTGCGCGGCAAGCCCGCTCCGGACACCTACCTGGAGGCGGCGCGGGAACTGTCCGTGGAGCCCGGCGCGGCGGCGGTGTTCGAGGACGCGCTGGCGGGTGTCGAAGCCGGGCGGGCGGGACGGTTCGGGCTGGTCGTGGGGGTGGACCGGGTGGGGCAGGCGGAGCAGCTCCGGGCGCACGGCGCGGACATCGTCGTACGCGACCTGGCGGAACTTCTGGAGTCGCCGTGATCACACATCCCAGCTACACCGTCGAGCCCTGGTCCCTGCGCGAGACCGAGCTGAACCTGGATGTGCTCGCGCAGAGCGAGTCGGTGTTCGCGCTGTCCAACGGGCATGTCGGCTGGCGCGGCAACCTGGACGAGGGCGAGCCGCACGGGCTGCCGGGCGCCTATCTCAACGGCGTCCACGAGCAGCATCCACTGCCGTACGCGGAGGCCGGTTACGGCTATCCCGAATCCGGCCAGACCGCGATCAACGTCACCGACGGCAAGGTCATCCGGCTGCTGGTGGACGACCACCCCTACGACCTGCGCTACGGCCGGCTGCTGTCCCACGAGCGGGTCCTGGACTTCCGTACCGGGGTGCTCAGCCGCACCGCCCGCTGGACCTCGCCCGGCGGGCGCACGGTCCGGATCACCTCACGGCGGCTGGTGTCCTTCACCCAGCGCGCGGTGGCCGCCGTGGTCTACGAGGTGGAGCCGGAGGACGGCCCGGCCTCGGTGGCCCTCCAGTCCGAGCTGGTCGCCAATGAGCAACTCCCCCATGTGGAGGGCGATCCCCGGGTCGCAGCCGCGACCGAGTCCCCGCTGACGGCCGAGGAGCACTACGCGGAGGAGACCCGGCTGCGGCTGGTGCACCACACCGACCGCAGCGGGCTGCGGGTGGGCGCGGCGGCCGACCATCTGGTGGAGGGACCCGAGAACACCCGCTGGTCGGCGCAGTGCGAGCCCGACGTCAGCCGGTTGACGGTGACCGCGGACCTGACGCCCGGACAGCCGTTGCGGCTGGTGAAGTTCGTGGCCTACGGCTGGTCCGGGGAGCGTTCGCTGCCGAGCATGCACGACCAGGTGGACGGGGCAGTGGCGGTCGCCGTCAGCACCGGCTGGGACGGTCTGGTCGCCGAACAGCGGGCGTATCTGGACGAGTTCTGGGCGGGCGCGGACGTCGAGGTGGAGGGGGACGCGCAGATCCAGCAGGCGGTGCGGTTCGCTCTCTTCCATGTGCTCCAGGCGGCGGCCCGCGGCGAGAACCGGGCGATCCCCGCGAAGGGTCTGACCGGGACGGGGTACGACGGGCACTCCTTCTGGGACACCGAGGCGTATGTGATGCCGGTGCTGACATTCACCGCGCCTAAGGCGGTGGCGTCCGCGCTGCGCTGGCGGCACAGCACCCTGCCCGCGGCCCGCGAACGCGCCCGTCAACTGGGCCTGGAGGGTGCGGCATTCCCCTGGCGGACCATCAACGGCGCCGAATGCTCCGCCTACTGGCCGGCCGGGACCGCCGCGTTCCACATCAACGCGGACATCGCACTGGCCACGGTCCGGTACATCGCGGCGACCGGGGACGAGGAGTTCGAGCGCGGGGTGGGGTTCGACATCCTGGTGGACACCGCCAGGCTGTGGCGCTCCGTCGGTCATCACGACCCGGAGGGCGTCTTCCACATCGACGGGGTCACCGGGCCCGACGAGTACAGCGCCATCGCCCGGGACAACCTCTACACCAATCTGATGGCCCGCCAGAACCTGCTGGCGGCGGCCGATGTGGCCATCCGCCATCCGGACCGGGCCGACGAACTCGGTGTGGACGACGAGGAGGCCGCGGCCTGGCGGGACGCGGCGGCCCGGATGGCGATCCCGTACAACGACGCCCTGGGTGTGCACGAACAGTCCGCCGGATACACGCACTTCCAGCGCTGGGACTTCGAGGGGACCCCGCCCGAGAACTATCCGCTGCTGCTCAACTACCCCTACTTCGACCTGTATCGCAAGCAGGTGGTGAAGCAGGCCGATGTGGTGCTGGCGATGATGGAGTGCCCGTACGCGTTCACCGAGGAGGAGAAGGCGCGCAACTTCGCCTACTACGAGGCGCTGACGGTGCGTGACTCCTCCCTGTCGGCGTGCTGCCAGGCGGTGCTCGCCGCCGAGACCGGGCATCTCCGGCTGGCGTACGCCTATCTCGCCGAGGCCGCGCTGATGGACCTGGACGACCTGGAGCACAACACCCGCGACGGGCTGCACATCGCCTCCCTCGCCGGGACGTGGATCGCCGTCGTCGGCGGCTTCGGCGGCCTGCGCTGGCATCTCGGCAAGGACGAGCGGCCGGATGTGCTCGGCTTCGCGCCGCGGTTGCCCGAGGCGCTGTCCCGGGTGGTGTTCACGGTGCAGGTGCGCGGGCGCCGGCTGAAGGTGGACATCGGTCCGACGCAGGTGTGCTACCGGCTGGTGGAGGGCGACCCGGTGACAGTCCTGCACTACGGCGACCCGGTCACCGTGGCCACCGACGCGCCGCAGGACCGCCCGGTCCCGCCCCCGCCGGTGCACCCGGAGCCGCAGCAGCCCCGGGGACGGCGCCCGGAAGGACTGGCCGAGCAGGACGAGACGGCGGAGCAATAGCCGTACGGACGGCCCGAGTTCGCCGTCCGCGGGAGCGCCTGCCGGGGGCCGGTCGCCGAGTGGGCATACCGGCCGTTCACCCGGATGGGTATATCCGGCCAAGACTCGCGGCGCGGGCGCATGACCGGCTCCCAGGCGGTGAGACATCGGTCATGGAGATGAACATGGACGAACCGCCGCGGGGCGACCCGTTATCGGGCGCCCCGCGTTTCCCGGCCGCGACCGATGTGGTGTTCACGGCGGACTTCGCCTCCACGACCCAGTGGGTCGCGGGCCGTTCGCGGGCGTTCCCGGGCGGTGGCCCGGCTCATCCGGACGAGGACCGGCTGGACAGGCTGGTGCCCGATCCCGGCTACTGCCGCTCGGGCGTCTTCCGGGCCACCCGCCGGGCGGACGGCCGCTGGGACACGGGGCTGCTGACGACGGAGGGCAGCCGGGAGGGGTTCACCGTGCAGCCCGGCGATGTGCTGGAGGCACGCGTCCGGCTGCCCCTGGAGACCGGCGCCTGGCCCGCGATCAGGACCTGGCGGGACGGCGGTCAGGGGGTGGACGTGTTCGAGTACCACGTGGACAACCCCGACCATCTGGAGTTCACCAACCGTGTGCGCAGCGCCAGTTGCTACCTCCATGACGAGGCGGTCCGGCCCGGCGCCTGGGTGGATCTGCGCACCGAGTTCGGGCCGCGCTGTGTGATCTGGTCGCTGAACGGCGCCTCGGTCTTCGCCGACCACCGGGGCGTGGGGCAGGCCTGGCGGGCCCATCTCATCGTCGCTCTCTCGGTGTGCGCCGGGCGCTACCACCCGCCGCCGGAGCCGGCGACGAGCGAGATGTCGTTCGAGGTGAGCGGCCTGACCGTGCGCCGTCCCCAGGGTGACGGTCGGTCGGCGTACGCGCGGCCGGTGTGAGCCGTCCGCCAGATCCCCGTCACGAAGGTGGTCCGTCCATGTCCGTACCGAGTCTGCTCGCGGTGTTCGCGCACCCGGACGACGAGTCGCTGTCGGCGGGTGGGGTGCTGGCCCGGCATGCGGCCGCGGGCGCCCGTACCGGCGTCGTCACCTCGACCTGGGCCGCGGACACCGGTCGCGCCGCCGAGCTGGCCGAGGCACTGCGGATCCTCGGCGCCGGGGAGCCCCGGCTGCTGGGGTACGCCGACGCGCGGGTGCCGCGGTCGGCGCCGGGCCGCGCGCGGTTCTGCGACGCGCCGCTGGACGAGGCGGTAGGGCGTCTGGTGGCGCACATCCGCGCGTTCCGCCCGGAGATCGTCGTCACGCACGACGCGTACGGCGGGGTGACGGGGCATCCGGATCATGTGCACACCCACCGGGTGACGATGCTCGCCGCCCAGGCGGCCGGGCTGGCGCGGTTCCATCCGGACGCCGGTGCTCCCTGGCAGCCGCGCGCCCTGTACCTGGCGACCCATCCGCACTCGGCCGTGCCGGCGCTGCGGGCGGTGGTCGGGGAGCGCAAGACGGCCTACAGCGTGCCGGACGAGCAGGTGACGGCGGCGGTCGATGTCGGACCCTGGCTGGAGCGGAAGATCGCCGCCGTGCTGGCGCACCGTTCCGAGGTGGAGCGCGGGGCCGTACCGGGTCTGCTCGCGCGTCTGTCCGTACCGGAGTGGAGGCGGCTGATGGGCACGGAGTGGTTCATCCGGCACGATCTCGCCACCACGGCACCGGCGCGCACGGAGCTGACCGTCTGACCGGCCGCCGAGAGGCGGGCGCCCGGCCGATTGGCCATGCTGGGCTGAGACCGGCAGTTCTGCGCGACAAGGAGCACGGCATGCCGATGGACGCGATCGGACGATTCATGGCGGCTCTGGACCCCGACCAGCGGGCGGCCATCGGCGCGAAGCCACGCGCCGAACAGCAGCAGCTGGCCGCGGCCTGGGAGCGGGAACTGGAGGCCGACGACGAGCTGGACACCCTGGACGAACTCTCCCCGCCGGCGGCCGAGGCCGAGGCGGCGCGCCGCGTCCTGCACCGCGAGGCGGGCTGAGCGACGGACGACCGCGTCAAGAAGGACCGCCTCGCGGAGCGCTGAGTGACAGAGCGCTGGCTGGGGACGGTGGCATGGCTCACGCGCGCAGCGCGCCGTCCAGGCCCCGCAGGTACTCCCCCACCTGCCCACCCCCGGCGGGAGCCGCGGGCAGGCGGCCGAGGACGGTGGTGACGGCGGCCGGGGCGTGTGTGCGTGCCCAGGCGAGGGCGTCCGCGGCGACGGCCGGATCCCCGTCGGCCGCCAGTTCCCTCGCACGTGCGGCGTGGGCCGCCGCGCCGAGGATGTGTTTGACCTGGTGGGCGTCGGCGAGGGGGTGGAGAAACGCGGCGCCCGCCGCATGGCTCGCCGCGCGTGCGGCCTCGGCGGCGGCCGGTGCGGCGGGCTCGCGTGCCGCGCGGAACGCCGCGAAGCCGCTCATCCGCAGGGCTTGGGTGCGCCTGCCGCCGCCCGCGAAGGCACGGGCCGCCTCGATGGCCTCGCGGGGGCGCGGGTCGGCGGGAAGGCTCTGTTCGAACAGGTGCAGAACCCTGGCGGCGCAGTCGGCCGCGAAGCCCGTGATCTCCCGCAGCTCGTCCTCGGTCAGCGCTATCCGGTCCGCCTGGTCTGCGCGGCCTGCACGGTCCGTTTTGCTCGGCTTGGTCGGCACGGAGCCCATCCTGCCGTAGACCGGATCCACGGGCGGGGCCGTTCAGGCGCTTGGAGATGGACCGAACGGCCCCGTGGCGATCGCGGGGCGGACGCGGAGACTGGTGACCGAGCGGCCGGAAGGCCGGCGTCCCATCGGGCAGGAGTGTTCTCGTCATGCGGCAACCCAGCGGCAGCGACCTCGGCGGCCGGTCGTGGTGACCACGGCCGTGGGCGCCGGACCCGGTGCCGCGAGCGGAATCGGCGCGGCGGCGGCCCGGCCCGGCGAGGATGTGCTGCGCGAGCTGGAGGTGACACCAGTCGGCCTGACCGAGCAGGAGGCGGCGCGGCGGCTGGAGCGCTGGGGGCCGAACGCGGTCCGCTCCCACCGGGCGCGCGGGCTGCTGGTCCTCTGGCACCAGGTGCGTTCCCCACTGCTCGGTCTGCTGCTGGCCGCACGCCGTCGTGTCGTACTTCATGGGCGAGCGCAACGACGCCGTGATCATCGCGGTGATCGTGGCGCTCTCGGTGGGCCTCGGCTTCGTCAACGAGTACCGGGCGGAGAAGACCGCCGGTGCTGGTGCTGCGCGGCGGCCGGCCGCGCGAGGTCGACGTCACTCGACTGGGTGATGTGGTGGAGCTGCGGCTCGGCGATGCGGTGCCCGCGGATCTGCGCCGGGCGAGTCTGCCGCTGGTGCTGACCACGCTGGCGGTGGTCGTGGTGGGTGCCCTGATGCCGATCACCCCGCTCGCGCCCACCCTCGGCTTCCAGCGGCTCCCGCTCGGCTACTCCGCGGCGCTGGCCGGGATGGTGCTGTGCTGTCTCGCCCTGGTGGAGGTGGGCAAGCGTCTCCTCTACCGGACCCGGCCGGGTGAGACCGGTCCTCGCGCGGAGGTCGCCCACCGCCATCCGCGGCGCCGCGCGGCCCGCTTCAGCACCTCCGGCCGACCGGCCCACTGGGGCCGACCCTGCCGACGGGGCGCCTGCCGTCAGCGGCTACTGTCACCTGTCGTCCGGTGTGCTCCCTATAGGCAGGTGGAGGAAGCTTTTCCATGTCTGGTCACGCGACGGCCGTCGTAGCGGTCGGCAGCCTGCCGGAGCTGACACCCGCACGCGCGCTGGGATCGTGGCAGCTCGATGTGCCCGCGCTGATCCTGATCGCCCTCCTGGGCGGCCTGTACGGCTGGGGTGTGCTCCGGGTGCGCCGCGCGGGCGGAACCTGGTCGCCGGGCCGGACCCTCGCGTTCACGCTGCTGGGCCTCGGCGGGCTCGCGGTGGCCACCATGTCGAGTCTCGCGGTCTACGACCATGTGCTGTTCTGGCCGGCCGCGGTGCAGAACGTCCTGCTGGACCTCATCGCCCCGCTGGGCCTGGCCCTGGGCGATCCGCTGCGGCTCGCCATCGAGGCGCTGCCGGGCGAGGGCGGCGGGCGGGTGCAGAAGGTGATGAGCGGCCGGGTCGTACGACTGCTCACCTTCCCCCTGGTCAGCACGGCGCTGGTGCTGGGGACCGAGCTGACGGTCTACTTCACGCCGTACTTCGCCACCGCTCTGCGGGTCGGCTGGCTGCACGAGCTGATGTATCTGCATCTGCTGGCGGCTGGCTGCCTGTTCGTCGTACCGGTGCTCACCCGGGAGGAGGCGCTGCCCAAGTGGTGCAGTCACCCGGTGCGCGCGGCGCTGGTGTTCCTGGACGGCATCATCGACGCGGTGCCCGGCCTGGTGGTGATGACGCACGGCACGCTGATCGCCGGGGCCTGGTATCTGCATCACGCGCCCACCTGGTCGCCGGATGTCCAGCGCGACCAGCAGATCGGCGGCGGCGCCATGCTGAGCATCGCCGAGCTGGTCGCGCTGCCCTTCCTGCTGGCGATCCTGGTGCAGTGGGCGCGCGCCGAGCGTGTGCAGGCCGCGGCCCTCGACCGGCGGCTGGACCGGGACCTCACGCCGGTCGCGGCCCCGGTGTCCGCGCCGGGCCGTGCGGAGGCCGCGTCCGACGGGGCCGAGGCCGTACGGGTACGGCCCTGGTGGGAGACGGAGCAGAACGAGGTGGCTTCCCGGATCCGCCGCCAGCACGGCGAGGACTGACCGGCGCGGACCGACCGGCGGCACGGGCTGACCCGCACGGGCTGACCGGCACTGATCAGGGCTTGGCACCCCGGGTCAGGATGACGGCGTAGCGGCACTCCGCGCCGGTGGTGTTGGCGAAGACGCGCGGGGCGGGGTCGCCGAGTTCGAGGGTGTCGCCCGGGCCGAGTTCATGGATCTCCGTGCCGTCATGGAAGGTCAGCCGGCCGTCGAGGACCCAGACGACCTGGCGTACGAAGGCGAAGGCGGCGGCCGGGTACGGCACCCGGGCCCCGGCGGGCAGCCGGATCTCGGCGACCTCCGCGGGGAAGTGCGCACCGGTGATCTGGCGGCGCCGGTAGCCGGTGGCGGGGTCCTGCCATTCGGGCGCCTCGGTATGACGGCGCACGCCCGCTTCCTCGGCGGACTCCGGCCGTGTGCCCTCCGCGAGGGCGAGCAGCGAGGCGACGCTCAGCTGGAAGGCGGCGGACAGCTTGCCGAGCACGACGGCGGTGGGGCTGCTCTCGCCGCGCTCGATCCGGTTGATCATGGCGCGGGAGACTCCGGACGCCTCCGCCAGCTGGGCCAGGGTCCAGCCGCGCCGTTCCCGCTCCGCGCGGATCCGGGCCGCGATCCGCCCCACCAGGGGATCTACTATGTTGGACATGCTTCCAATATATGAGAGAGATCGTGCGGTGACCGTGCGCCCGGCGTGCGCCGGTGATGCGGAGGCGGTGCGTGCGATCCGCAACCACGCGATCGAGCACTCGACGGCCCTGTGGACGGAGATCCCGCAGTCGGCCGCCGAGGGCGCGGCCTGGCTGGCGCGGCATCTGGAGCGCGGTTCGGCGTTCGTGGCCGAGGCGGGCGGCGAGGTGGCGGGGTTCGCCGTGTTCGCGCCGTGGCGGGAGCTGGAGGGCTACCGGCACACGGTGGAGGACTCGGTCTACGTCCGCGAGGGCCGGCACGGGCTCGGCATCGGCTCCACCTTGCTGACCACGCTCATCACGGCGGCGGGCGCGGCGGGCCATCACCTCATGATCGCTGGGATCGAGGCGGGCAACGGTGCCTCGATCCGGCTCCATGAGCGCTTCGGGTTCGAGCACGCAGGAACGGTCCGGGAGGCCGGGATCAAGTTCGGCCGCCGGCTCGATCTGACCCTCATGCGGCTGGCGCTCTGACCCTCATGCGGCTGGCGCTGGACGAAGCCGCCGCGCCCGGGTCCTTGGGCTGATCAGGCGCCCGCCGAGATGCGGGGCGGGGCGGGCGGCCGTTTACTGAAGCCCGCCCGGTGCGTTGCCGAACGCCGTCCGAGGGCGCCGAGGGCGGTGGAGGTGGAGCGGGCGTGAGCGGCACGGTCGGGCCTTCCGCGGCCGACGACGGTCGGTCCCGCGAGGCCGAGGACGGTCGATCTCGCGAGGCCGAAGACGGCCGGTCGCCCGCCGCCGACGACCCGGCGCGGGCTCTGCTGAGCCGCGGCTATCTCCGGCTGCTGGCACTCTCCCTCGCCCTGGGGGTGCCGATCGCGCTCGCCAGCTTCTTCTTCGTCAGCCTCCAGCACTGGCTCCAGCACCAGGTGTGGCAGGAGCTGCCGCACGCGCTCGGGCTCGGGCACGCCCCCTGGTGGTGGCCGCTGCCCACGCTGGCGCTGGCCGGACTGATCCTGGCCCCGATCATCACCCGGCTGCCCGGCGCCGGCGGGCATGTCCCGGTGCACGGTCTGGGCGGGGACCCCATCGGCCCCCGCGCCCTGCCGGGCGTGGTGCTGGCCGCCGTCCTCACCCTTCCGCTGGGCGTGACCCTCGGTCCCGAGGCGCCGCTGATGGCGGTCGGGTCCGCCCTCGCCCTGCTCGGGGTGCGCGCGCTGCGCCGGCACCCGGCGGACGCCGCCTCGGCGACGGTCGTGGCCACCGCGGGCTCCACCGCGGCCATCTCCACCATCCTGGGCGGCCCGGTGGTGGCCGCCGTCATGGTCATGGAGGCCGCCGGTCTCGCCGGGCCCCGGCTCGCCGTGCTGTTGCTGCCCTGCCTGGCCGCGAGCGGGGCGGGCGCACTCGTGTTCACCGGGTTCGGCCACTGGACCGGCCTGTCGATCGGCGCCCTCGGGCTGCCGAAGGTGCCCCCGGACACCGTCCCGGACGCGGGCGACTTCCTGTGGGGGCTGCCCGCGGCCGCGCTGATCGCCGTGATCGTCTCGGTGGCCCATGGGCTCGGCGAGCGCACCCACCGCTGGACCTCCGCACGGGGTACGGCGGTGCGCACCGTGGTGTGCGCCGTGGCCGCCGGGGTCTGTCTGACCGCGTACGCCCTGCTGACCGGCCGCTCGCCCGAGGAGGCGGCCCTGTCGGGGCAGACGACGCTCGGGCAGCTGGCCGAGAACCCGCACGGGTGGTCGGTGCTCGCGCTGGTGGCGCTGGTCCTGTGCAAGGCGCTCGCCTGGGGCATCAGCCTGGGCAGTCTGCGCGGCGGCCCGATCTTCCCGGCCGTGCTGCTCGGGGTGGCGACCGGGCTGGCCTGCGCGGGCCTGCCCGGACTCGGGACCGCCCCCGCGTTCGCGCTCGGCATCTCGGCTGCGGCGACCGTCGTCACCGGGCTGCCGCTCACCAGCTGCGTCCTGGCCGTCCTGCTGCTCGGCCGCGACGCGTACAACCAGATGCCGCTGCTCGTCCTCGCCGCGGTGACCGCCCTCCTGGTCAGCCGGCTGCGGGCGAGCCGTCGGCCGCGGCCCGCCCCGGCCGACGTCCAGGACACATCACTGTGAGCGGCCGCCGAACCGCCAGGGGTGGACCTCGATGTCGGCGTACCGGTCCTCGGTCAGCAGGGCGCGGGCGGCGGCCGGACCGGGAGCCCTGAGCAGGGCCGCGGTGCCGAGCCAGGCGGTGGCGTCGTCGGAGAGCAGGGGGCCGTAGGCGATCAGATCGTCGCCGCGCCCGGCCGGGACCGTGAGGTCGGCGGGCTCGCCCGCGCCGAGGCCGAGCACCAGGAAGCGGTCGCCGTCGGTGGGGCCGCCGGGGAAGTCCCACATGGTCCGCCCGAGCAGGTTGCGCCAGCGTCGCAGCAGCACGTCCCGGTAGACGCCCGCCTGGTAGCCGGGCTCGTCGAAGGCGAACGCGCGGGCCCTCGCGGCGTCCGGCAGGTCCAGGATGTGCACGCTGCCGGTGGGCGTCTCACCGTCCCCCGCGAGCGTCGGACCGCGGGCGATCATCTCCTGGGCGAACCGGTCCATGTACGACCAGTGCTCCTCCAGCAACTCCATGCGCAGGGCCAGGGAGTCGGAACGGTCGCGGTGGTGGCAGAGGAACTCCATGCGCACACTCTCTCGTGACCCGCCACTTGATCATCCCCTTTTCCCGGCGCCGGTGTCCCCGGTCCCGGGGCGGGGCGGGACGCACCCCGGGCACTCCGCGTGCGACACCCGGAGAAACCGTGCAGGGGGCGGGAGATGTTTCGAGGAGATCCGATGTCCGATGCCGTAGCGCCCCCGCAGCCGGTACTGGAGCCCGCGGCGGCCGAGTTCGCGGCGGCGACCGCGAAGCCGCCGTTCCTGTTCGACCTGCCGCCCGCGGAGGGCCGTAAGGCGGTCGACGAGGTGCGGTCCGGGGACATCGGGAAACCGGCGGTCGACGAGGAGTGGATCACCGTCTCGGGCGGCCCCACGGGCAGCGTCCGGGCGCGGATCGTGCGGCCCGCGGGAGCCTCGGGCAGCCTCCCGGTCATCCTCTATCTGCACGGCGCCGGCTGGGTGTCCGGCAATGCCCACACCCATGACCGCCTGGTGCGCGAACTCGCCGTCGGGGCGCGGGCCGCGGTGGTCTTCCCCGAGTACGACCTCTCCCCCGAGGCCCGCTGTCCCGTCGCCATCGAGCAGAACTACACGGTCGCCCGGTGGGTGGCGGAGCAGGGCGCGACCAAGGACCTGGACGGCTCCCGGACGGCGGTGGCCGGGGACTCGGTCGGCGGCAACATGAGCGCCGCCCGCACTCTGACGGCCAAGGAGCGCGGCGGTCCCGCGCTGGTCCAGCAGGTGCTGTTCTACCCGGTCACCGACGCGAACTTCGACACACCGTCGTACCACCAGTTCGCCACCGGCTACTTCCTGCGCCGCGACGGCATGCAGTGGTTCTGGGACCAGTACACGACCGACGCGACCGACCGCCCAGATCACCGCCTCGCCGCTGCGCGCCACCACCGAGCAGCTCAGCGGCCCGCCGCCCGCGCTGCTCATCACCGGCGAGGCGGATGTGCTGCGCGACGAGGGCGAGGCGTACGCGGCCAAGCTGCGCGCGGCCGGCGTCCCGGTGACCGCCGTACGGTTCCAGGGCATCATCCATGACTTCGTCATGCTCAACGCCCTGCGCGACACCCACGCGGCCCGTACGGCCATCGAGCTGGCGACCCGCACACTGCACCGGGCGCTGCACCCGAACTGACGCCGGTCACCTCCCGATTGACCGGCCCCGGGCCGACGGGATTTCATGAGGACCATGTCTGACGGCTCATCCCACGCGACCGATCCGGTGCTCTTCTTCGCCACCCCCGAGGAGTGGGAGAAGTGGCTGGAGGACCACCACGCGGACGCCACGGGGGTCTGGCTGAAACTCGCCCGCAAGAGCGTCGCGGGGCCCGACGGCGTCGACTACCGGGGCGCGCTGGAGGCGGCGCTCTGCTTCGGCTGGATCGACGGCCAGAAGCGGAAGCTGGACGAACAGCACTGGCTCCAGCGCTTCACCCCGCGGCGGTCCGCCAGCCGGTGGTCCCAGGTCAACCGGGAGAAGGCCACCCGGCTCATCGAGGAGGGCCGGATGCGGCCCGCCGGGCTGCGCGAGGTGGAGCGGGCCCGCGCGGACGGCCGCTGGGCTGCGGCGTACGCCGGTCCGCGCGCGGCCACCGTGCCCGACGACCTCCGGGCGGCCCTGGACGCCGAGCCGGCGGCCGCCGCGTTCTTCACCACCCTGGACAGCCGCAACCGCTACTCGGTCCTGCACCGGATCGAGGAGGCCAAGAAGCCCGGGACCAGGGCGGCCCGCATCGCGAAGTTCGTCGCCATGCTCGCCGAGGGGAAAAAGCTCCATCCCTAGCGAGCCGGGTCGCGCTCCCCCGCCGGTCCAGCGCATACGATGCGGAAGCGAACCCCCTTTTGTCCCGTTTCGTTTCCCTTCGATCCGCCTGGATCCGTCCCGATCCCCGTCGACTGGAGCAGCGATGACCGATGGCCCCGAACCGATCAGCGCCGAAGCGCGCAGTGCGCTGGAGCAGGAGCTGGCGGATCTGCGGGAGGAACGGCAGATGGTCGCCGGGACGCTGAAGGGCAATCCCGACGTGGGCGACCAGGCCGATCAGGCGGACGAGTTGCAGCGGGTGGACCAGCTCGACCGGCTGGAGCGGCGGATCGCGGACATCACCGAGCGGCTGCACGAGGCGGACCGGGCCGGGCCCGCGCGCACCGATGTGGTCGGAGTGGGCAGCACGGTCACCGTGCGGTTCGCTGACGGCTCGGTGGAGACGCTGTCCATCGGCGAGGGCGCCGAGGCCCTGGACCAGAACCTGGTCACCGAGGACAGCCCGCTCGGCCGGGCGCTGCTCGGGTGCCGGGCCGGGGACAGCGTGCGGTACGACACCCCGGACGGGCCCGCGAGCGCGGTGGTGGAGTCGATCGGCGGAGCGTCGTAGAAGACACCCGGAGGGCGCGTCAGCCCTCGGGCTCGCCGGCCTCGGGCTTGCGGACCGAGCAGTGCAGTGCGTCGTTCACCACGTCGGCGACGATCGTGTCCCCGGGCTCGGCCTCGCCGCTGAGCAGCAGTGTGGCGATGCGGTTGTCCAGCTCCGCCTGGATGGTGCGGCGCAGCGGGCGGGCGCCGAACTCCGGCTGGTGGCCATGGGCGATGAGCAGCTTCTTCGCGGCCTCCGTGACCTCCAGCGTCATGCCCTGGGCGTGCACCCGGCGCTTGCTCTGGTCCAGCAGATGGTCCACGATCTGCGACAGATCGTCCTCGGTGAGCCCGTGGAAGATGATGATGTCGTCGATGCGGTTGAGGAACTCCGGCAGGAAGCGGCCCCGCAGGTCGTCCATCAACTCGTCCTTCAGATCGGACACATCGCCCTTGTGGTCGAGGATGCGATGTGCGCCGATGTTGGACGTCATGATGATGACGCAGTGCCGGAAGTCGACGGTACGGCCCTGGGAGTCGGTCAGCCGGCCGTCGTCCAGGATCTGGAGCAGGGTGTTGAAGACGTCGGGGTGCGCCTTCTCCACCTCGTCGAACAGCACGACGCTGTACGGCTGCCTGCGCACCTTCTCGGTGAGCTGGCCCGCCTCCTCGTAGCCGACGTATCCGGGCGGGGCGCCGACGAGCCGGGCGACGGTGTGCTTCTCCTGGAACTCGCTCATGTCGAAGCGGACCATCCGGTCCTCCTCGCCGAACAGCAACTCGGCGAGCGTCTTGGCCAGTTCGGTCTTGCCGACACCGGTCGGACCGAGGAAAAGGAAGGAGCCGACGGGCCGGTTGGGGTCGCCCATGCCGGCGCGGTTGCGTCGTACGGCCTGGGAGACCGCGGTGACGGCCTCGTCCTGACCGACGATCCGGGCGTGCATCTCCTCCTCCAGCTTGAGGAGTTTCTCCTTCTCGCTGGCGGTGAGCTGGGAGACGGGGATGCCGGTGCGCCGGGAGACGATGTCGGCGATGTCGGAGGCGGTGACGGACACGACGCCCTCGCGCCGCTCCTCGATGCCGGCGAGTTCGGCCTCCAGCTCGGCGAGCTGCCGCTTCAGTTCGGAGGCCCGCTCGAAGTCCTCGGCGGACACGGCCTCCTCCAGCTCGCGGCGCAGCTTGGCGATCCGGTCCTCGCGGCTGACGACCTCGGTGGAGCGGCTGGCGCTGCGCAGCCGTACCCGGGCGCCCGCCTGGTCCATGATGTCGATGGCCTTGTCGGGCAGGAAGCGGTCGGTGATGTACCGGTCGGACATCTCCGCGGCCGCCACCAACGCGCCGTCGTCGAAGCGGACCTGGTGGTGCGCCTCGTAGGCGTCCCGCAGTCCTTCGAGAATCTGCACCGTCTCCTCGACGGTCGGCTCGGGGACCATCACCGGCTGGAACCGGCGCTCCAGGGCGGCGTCCTTCTCGACGTACTTGCGGTACTCGTCGATGGTGGTGGCGCCGACCACGTGCAACTCTCCGCGCGCGAGGGCGGGTTTGAGCATGTTGCCCGCGTCCATGGAGCCCTCGCCGGTGGCGCCGGCGCCGACGACCGTGTGCAGCTCGTCGATGAAGAGGATGATGCTGCCGCTCGCGGCCTGGACGTCCTCGATGACCTTCTTCAGCCGCTCCTCGAACTGGCCCCGGTACTGGGCGCCCGCCACCATGCCCGACAGGTCGAGCGCGACGACCCGCTTGTCCTTCAGAGTGTCGGGAACCTCGCCGGCCACGATCCGCTGGGCGAGGCCCTCCACGATGGCGGTCTTGCCGACGCCGGGTTCGCCGATAAGCACCGGGTTGTTCTTCGAGCGCCGGGACAGGATCTCCACGGTCTGCTCGATCTCCTCGGCGCGTCCCACCACCGGGTCCAGCTTGCCGGCCTTGGCCTCGTCGGTCAGATCGCGGCCGTACTCGTCCAGGGTGGTGGCCGGCTGCTTGCGCTCGGCCGGCGCGTTCTCGGTGCGGGCGGCCTGTTCGGCGAGGCCCGAGAGCTTCTGGGTGTCCATGCCCTCGGCCCGCAGCAGCCGGGCGGCACCGGTGTCGCTGTCGCCGAGCAGCGCGGCGAGGATGTGCTCGGGGCCGATGTACGAGACCCCGGCCGCCTGGGACTGCGCGTAGGCGGCGCCGAGGGTGCGCTTGGCGGCGGGGGTGAGCCCGGGTTGCGCGGAGGGCTGGCCGGACTCGTGCGGCAGGACCTTGGCGATCTCGTTCGCGAGGGTGTCGGGGTCCACGTCCACCTGGAGCAGCAGCCTGCGCGAGGGCTCGACCTTGGTGGCGGCCCACAGCAGATGCTCGGTGTCCAGGTCGGAGGTGCCGTCCTCGACGGCCCGCTGCGCGGCCAGATTGAGGAGTTGCTGCGACGACTCCGTCAGCAGTCGCCCGATCGGCACCCGCTGCACGGCGGGCGGCGAGGACGCCGGCGACATTCCGAAGAAACGATTCAGCAGTTCACTGAACGGGTCCTGAGAACCGAAGGGGGCGCCGAACGACATCGACATGAGAACTCCTGGTGCGCAAGGGGTCAGTTCTCACTGAACCCCGGCGCCGAGTGGCCCGCAAGCGGAGGCCGGGCGGGGAGATCGTCGAGGAAGGCGATGGTCGGCACATGGAAGAGACAGCCCGTGACCGGCACGGAGAAGTCGAGGATCCGGTCGTGCGACGCGGGGTCCCGGCCGAGGAACATATTGCGCAGCATGGACTCCGTGACCTCGGGTGTGCGTGCGTAGCCGATGAAGTAGGTGCCGAACTCGCCCTGCGCGATGTTCCCGAAGGGCATGTTCTCGCGCACGATCTTGCGTTCGTTCCCGTGCTCGTCGGTGACGGTGTTGAGGGCCACGTGGGAATCGGCGGGCTTCACGTCGTCGGGGAGTTCGATGTTGGCGAGCCTGGTGCGCCCGATGGTCCTCTCCTGCTCCTCGACGGACAGGGCGTTCCAGCCCTTCATGTTGTGCAGGTACTTCTGCACGATCACATAGCTGCCACCGCGGAAGTCAGGGTCCTCGTCGCCGATGAACACCGCGTCGTCCGCGATCTCGCCCTCGGGGTTCTCGCTGCCGTCCACGAAGCCGAGCAGATCGCGTTCGTCGAAGAACTTGAAGCCATGCACCTCGTCCACCACGGTGGCGGCGCCCTCCAGCCGCTCGGCGAACAGCCGGGCCAGTTCGAAGCAGAGGTCCATGCGGCGGCAGCGGACATGGAAGAGGATGTCGCCCGGGGTGCCCGGGGCCTGGTGGCGCGGGCCGTCCAGCTCCTTGAACGGATGCAGATCGCGCGGGCGCGGCCCGCTGAACAGCCGGCTCCAGGCGGCTGAGCCGATGCCGACGACGCAGCTCAGCTCCTCGGGCGGGGCGCGGAAGGCGACCGAACGGCGCAGGGCCGACACATCCTGCAACAGGTCCCGGACGGTGTCCTCGCCGCCCTGGTCGATGGTGACGACGAGGAACACGGCGGCCCTGGCGGGCGGGACGACGACGGGCTGCGACTCGGGCACGGGACCTGCCTCCTCGTACGGGGCGGAGCCGGACCGTTCCAGCATGGCCCGGCCCCGCGGGCTCGGCAGGTCGGAGCGCCGCTCGGCGCCTTAACGTGGGGAGATGCGCGACGAGGTGAGCGACGCCCCCCAGGTGTCCGATGTGCACCGGGTCACCGATGCCGACACCGCGCGGGCGCTGGGCAGCGGTGAGGTGCCCGTGCTCGGCACGCCCCGGCTGATCGCCTGGCTGGAGGCGGCGACCGTGCGCGCCGCGGCGCCGTTCACCGGTCCGGGCGAGACCACCGTGGGGACCGCCGTACGGGTGCGGCATCTGCGCGCGACGCACGTCGGCGGCCGGGTCGAGGTGACGGCCCGGGCGCCGGCCCGGACGGGCGCGCGCCGGCTGACCTTCGCGGTGCGGGCCGTCGACGCGGCGGGCCTGCCGGTCGCGGAGGGCGAGATCGACCGGGCGGTCGTGGACCGGCGGCGGTTCCTCGAAGGGGAACCCTGAGGCGGGTCACACGGGGGTGTGCCCCTCCAGGTAGTCGCGCACGGCCTCGGGCAGTGCGAGGCCCGCGGTCTCGCCGTTCGGCGTCCAGCGGATGTCCTCGGGGGCGAGCCGGGCGCCGTCCGAGGGGTCCTCGCTGAGGAGTTGGCACAGCACGGCCGGGCCGCCGTCCAGCGCCGCGGAACCGTCGGCCAGATAGCCGGTGAGTTCATAGACCACACGTGCGGCGGTGGCCTCCGCCGTCTCGGCCGGCTGCCCGGTGCCCGACGGCAGCCCCCAGCCGTCCGCCTCCCGCACCAGCAGCAGCCGGCCGTCGTACACGACGACGGCCTGTACGGCGCTCTCCATGCGCTTCCTCCCCCTTGTCCGCCGCTCCCCCGGTCGCTGCTCGCCTACCCAGACGGGCCGCCCCGCACACGGGTCAGGCGGTGTCCGCGGGCCGGTACAGCACCGGCAGATCCCCGGGCCGTACCCGGACGGTCACCGGCAAGGTGGCCTCCACCTCGCCGTCGGCGCCGTAGGGGACGGGGCCGGTGGACTCGATGCGCAACTCCTTGGCGCGCAGGACGCGTACTTCGGGGCGGCGTATGTGGGTTCCGGTCTTCAGTTCGTTCATCAGGGTGAAGAACAGCCGGCGGGGCGCCTCCTTGATCATCACGATGTGCAGCAGGCCGTCGTCGACCCGGGCGCCGGGGGCGATCTGCCGGCCGGAGCCGTAATAGGGGGAGTTGGCGGCGACGACCGTGTAGCCGCGGTGGGTGTGCTCCTCGCCGTCGACCGTGACGCGGTAGTCGGCGGGCCGCCAGGTGGTCACCGCGCGCAGGCCGCCCGCGTAGTAGGCGGCCGCGCCGCGCAGCAGCCGGGTCTGGTTGGCGTACCGGTTGGCCAGCGCGTCGACCCCGGCGTACACACTGCCGAGGACCACGGTGCGCCGGTGCACGGCGGACTCCACCTCGATGGTGTCCACGGGCCGGGGCTCGGCGTGCAGCAGGATGTCCGCGAGGGCGGCCGGGTCGGCCGGCAGTTCGAGGGCGCGGGCGAAGTCGTTGCCGCGTCCGGCCGGGACGATGCCGAACACGGTTCCGGTGCCGCTCAGGGCGCCCCCGATGCCACCGGTGATGCCGTCGCCGCCGACGGCGAGCACGATCCGGCCCTGCTCGCCGGCCTTTCGGGCGATGTCCTGGGCATGGGCCAGGCTGTGGCTGTACTCGGTCTCCAGACCGGCCCCGGCCTCCCTGAGCAGGCGGGCCACCTGGAGCAGCGTGGCCGCCGCGGTGGAGCCGCCCGCGGTCGGGTTGACGACGGCGGTGAACTGGCGCATCGGGAGTGCCTCCGGGGCAGGCGGTGGGGTGGGGTCAGTCGGTGGGCAGCAGGACGCCGGGGTTGAGCAGCCCGTGGGGGTCCAGGCGGCGCTTGACGGCGCGCAGTGCCTCGACGGCCAGCTCTCCGGTCTCCCTGACATACCAGTCGCGGTGGTCGGTGCCCACCCCGTGGTGGTGGGAGATGGTGCCGCCGGCGGCACCGATCGCCTCGTTGGCCGCGTGCTTGGCGGGCGTCCAGTGGGCCACCGGGTCCTCGCCCTGGGCGCTGACGACGGTGAAGTACAGCGAGGCGCCGTTCTCGTACACATGGGAGATGTGGCACATCACCAGGGGCGGAGTGCCCGCCTCGGTGAGGGTGTCGGTGAGCGCGGTGCGCACGGCCGCGTACAGCTCGGGGACGCGGGACCAGAAGGCGGCGGTCTCCAGGGTCTCGGCGAAGGCTCCGACATCGAGGAGGGCATCGCGCAGATACGGCGCGGAGAAGCGGCCGTGCGCCCAGCGCTCGCCGGACTCGGTGCCGAGCGGGGTGCCGCCGCAGCCGGTGAGGACGGCGGCGGCCCGCTCGCGCCGGTACGCGGTCTCCTCGGGCGTGCCCTCGTAGCCGGTGATGGCCAGGCAGCCGGCGTCGCTCTGGCCGAGCCCGGCGCCGATCTTGTCGGGCGAGGCGAGGCCGATGAGGGTCTCGGTCTCGTCGGACAGGCGCAGCACGGTCGGGCGCGGTCCGTCCTGGGCGAGCCTGCGCAGCGCGGCGGCACCCTCCTCGAAGGAGGCGAACCGCCAGCCCTCGTAGACCTTCGCCTCGGGCAGCGGGCGCACCCGTACGGTGACGGAGGTGATGACGCCGAAGGCGCCCTCGGAGCCGAGGATCAGCTGGCGCAGGTCGGGGCCCGCGGCGGAGCGGGGGGCGCGGCCGGTCTCGACGGTGCCCTCGGGGGTGGCGAGGGTGAGGCCGAGGACCATCTCGTCGAAGCGGCCGTAGCCGGCGGATGCCTGGCCGCTGGAGCGGGCCGCGGCGAAGCCGCCGATGCTGGCCCACTCGAAGGACTGCGGGAAGTGGCCGAGGGTGAAGCCCTGTTCGGCGAGGAGCGCCTCGGCCGCGGGGGCGCGCAGGCCGGGCTGGAGGACGGCGGTGCGCGAGACGGGGTCGAGGTCGAGCAGCGCGTCCATGCGGCGCAGATCGAGGGCGACGAACGCGCCACGCTCGGGGGCGAGTCCGCCGACGACGGAGGTTCCCCCGCCGAACGGGACGGCGGCCAGGGCGTGATCCGCGCAGACGCGCAGTACGGCCAGGACCTCGTCGTGGGTGGCGGGCAGAACCACGGCCTGCGGGACGTCGCTGACATCGCCGGTGCGGATGCGCAGCAGGTCGGGGGTGGACTTGCCGCGGGTGTGCCGGATGCGGCTCTCGGCGTCGGTGCGTACATGCCCGGCGCCGCCGACGGCCTCGGCGAGCGCCGCGAGGGCGGCGAGGCCGGCCGTGGGGGCGGGCAGGTCGAGGTCGTCCAGGGCGAGCGCGGGGGTGCTGCGCGGCTTGACGCCGAGCAGGTCGCGCAGCAGCCCGGTCACCGAGTCGGGCAGCGGTGCCGCCTTGGCCGGGTCGCCCCAGCCGTTCCACAGCATGTCCATTGAACGGTCGTCCTCACAGGTCGGTGGCTCGGTCCGGGCGGTGTCGGTCGGCCGTACGACGGGTCGCACGGGCTCGCCGCACGGCGACGGTCCGCTGGTTTCCGTCCGGCCCGGGGCGTTACACTGTTACACATGACGCCTATTCGTCACAACGGTACGGAAGACACGGAGAGCGATCCGATCCTCGACGCGGTGCGCGACTGCGTGCTCGCCGTCGGGGTCCGCCGCACGACCCTGGCCGACGTGGCCCGCCGCGCCGGTGTCTCCCGGATGACCCTGTACCGGCGCTGGCCGGATCTGCGGACGCTGGTGGGCGATCTGATGACCCGTGAGTGGATCGACGTGGCCACCCGGGCGATCCCCGAGCCCGCGCCCGGCCTCGACACGCGCACCAGGATGGTGGAGGGGCTGGTGGCGGGCGTCGAGGCGTTCCGGGCGCACCCGCTGTTCCACAAGATCGTCGACGTCGATCCGGAGCTGCTGCTCCCCTATGTGCTCGACCGGCGCGGGGCGAGCCAGCTGGCGCTGCTCGCACTGCTGACCGAGAGCCTGCGCGAGGGCCACGAGGACGGCTCCGTGCGCCGCGCACACACCGAACGGCAGGCGCGTGCCCTGCTGTTGACGGTGCAGTCCTTCACCCTGTCCCTGCGCACGATGACCGACGAGGACGACCCGGAGCTGGACTCCGCCGCCTTCCTCGGCGAGCTGCGCACCCTCCTGGAGAGGATCCTCAGGCCATGAGTCACACCGAGGCGATACCCGGCTCGTCCCTCAGCGCGGCCCGGCGTACCCGGGAACTGACCGAGGCGACGGAGGGGCGGGTGGCCGATGTGCTGGTCGTCGGGCTCGGCGCCACCGGGGCCGGGGTCGCCCTGGACGCGGCGGCCCGCGGTCTGGACGTCGTCGCGGTGGACGCCCAGGACCTGGCCTTCGGCACCTCGCGCTGGAGCTCCAAGCTGATCCATGGCGGGCTGCGCTATCTGGCGTCCGCGCAGTTCGAGGTGGCGCACGAGAGCGCGGTGGAGCGGGGGGTGCTGATGACCCGTACCGCCCCGCATCTGGTCTGCGCGCAGCCGTTCGTGCTGCCGCTGACGCCGATGGTGTCGACGGCTCAGGCGTCCATCGCCTGGGCCGGGTTGCGGGCCGGTGACATGCTGCGGCTGGCCGCGCGCACTCCCCGCCAGGTGCTGCCCGCGCCGCGCCGGCTGTCGGCGACCGAGGCACGACACCTCGCGCCCGCGGTGCGCGGGGCCGGGCTGCGCGGTGGGCTGCTGTCCTGGGACGGGCGGGTCACGGACGACGCCCGGCTGGTGACCGCGCTGGCCCGGACGGCGGCGGCGCGCGGAGCACGGGTGCTGACCCGGGTCCGGGTGCTGGAGCTGACCGGTGGCGGCGCCCGGGTCCGTGACGAACTCACCGGTGAGGAGGGCGAGATCAGGGCCCGTGTGGTGATCAACGCCGCCGGGGTGTGGGCGGGCGGCCTGGTCGACGGGATCCGGATCCGGCCCTCGCGCGGCACCCATCTGGTGCTGCGCTCGGAGCGGCTCGGGGAGCTGCCGGCCGGTCTGCACATCCCGATCCCGGGCGAGACCAACCGCTTTGTGCTGGTGCTGCCCCAGGGGGACGGCCGGGTGTACGTCGGCCTCACCGACGAGCCGGTCGAGGGGGGCATCCCCGATGTGCCCGAGGTGCCCGAGACAGACATCGGGTTCCTGCTGGACGTGCTCGGCTCGGCGCTGGACGTGCCGGTCGCCCGGGACGAGGTCGTCGGCGCGTTCGCGGGGCTGCGGCCCCTGCTGGACATGCCGGGGGGCGACGCGGGGGCCCGCACCTCCGACATCTCGCGCCGGCACGCGGTGCTGACCTCGGCGGACGGGGTGACCACGGTGGTCGGCGGCAAGCTCACGACGTATCGCCGGATGGCCCAGGACGCCGTGGACGCGGCCGTGGCGGCCAAGGGGCTCGCCGTGCCCCCCTCCCCCACGGCGGACCTGCCGCTGGTCGGCGCCGCCGCACCGGAGCGGCTGCGGGCCCTGCCGGTGCCCGGCCGTCTGGTCCGTCGCTACGGCACGGAGGCCCTCGCGGTCCACGCCCTCGCCACCGAGGACCCCGCCCTCGCCGCGCCCGTGCTGCCCGGCCATCCGGTCACCCGCGCCGAACTCGTCTGGGCGGCCCGGCACGAGGGCGCCCTGGACGAGTCCGACCTGCTGGACCGCCGCACCCGCATCGGCCTCGTCCCCGAGGACCGGGAGGCGGCGCTGGCGGTGGCGCGGGAGGTGGTGACGGAGGGGGTGCTGGGCTGAGGCGGGACGTCCGTGGGGGCGTTGCCGACTGGCGGCCGGGCCGGGGCGCGCACCTTTCCGAGGGCGCGCCGCCGAGAGGGCTCCGGAGGTGGCCGGTGATCCCGGCCGCGGCGAAGGGCTGCCGGCCGCGGCGCTCCGCGGGCGCGGTCGGGTCACGCTCCTGAGCGTCGAAGTAGGGCCGAGCCCCCGCGCGGGGCCTCACACCAGCCGCCGGATGTCCCCCCGCACCCGGTAGAAACCTCCCGCCGCCGGGTGCAGGGCGTCCACGACGTAGCGGGCGCCCGGGACGCGTATCGCGCGGGGGAACTGGACGTTCCAGGAGGTGTCGTAGCCGCCGGAGATGACGTGCACCCGGAGGCGGCCGGATTCCTGGACGCACTCGACGACGACCGAGCCGGTCGGGGCCTGGGCCACGGTGGCGACGGCCTCGACGGCGGTGGCCGGGGCGTACGCCGGGAGCGCGGCGGCGAGTTTGACGTCGCGGACGACCGGTACCGAGCCCTGCTGGGCCGCGCCGATGGCGGCCTCGCTCGCGTCCACGCACACCAGGGAGCCGTCCGTGGTCACCAGGTACAGCCGCTCGTCGCGGTACTGCATCGACAGCGCCGAGCCGCCGCCCGTGCCGAGCTTCCACAGCCGGGTGCCGTCGCGGTCGAAGCAGTAGACGGACGAGGCCGCGTCCCCGGCGAACACGAACCGGCCGCCCGGCGAGGTGGCGCAGGAGTACACCGCGCTGTCGCAGGCGTACGTCGCCTCGATCGCGCCGGTCGCCTTCGACAGCCGCTGCACCACCCGGTGTCCGGTGCCCGCGTACACCGCGTCGTCCTCCTGCCAGCCGAACAGCACCCCGCCCCGGGTACGGGTGTGCCACAACTCGCCGCCGCCGTCGGGACGGTAGGCGGTGACGCCCTGGTGGTGGCCGTGGTAGACGGCGCGGTCGTCGGCACGCACCATCCAGGCGTGCTCGCCCTGGCTGCGGCGGGCCCACTGGTGCTCGTCCTCGTGGTCGATGACGGTGAGCCCGCCCGCGCGGTCGGAGACGTTGAGCACGCCCTCGTGGATGTCCAGCCAGAAGATGTCGACATCGGCGTTGATGTCGTACGCGGCGAAGGGCAGTTTGGAGGACAGGTCGTACACCTTGCCGTCGTCGCAGCCCGCGTAGATCCAGAAGTCGTCGGCGACCAGGCACTTCACGCCGTCCGGCAGCCCGAAGCGGGCCAGTACGGCGCCCTCGTGGTCCAGGGTGTAGACATCGCCCGCCTGGTTGCCGACCCAGCAGTGGTCGTCGTCCACATGGATGCCGAACGCCGCCGAGCCGGTACGGAACCGCCACAGCACCGGTGCCACGGCGCGGGCGGTGGAGGGGGCCGAGCTGACCTGGCGCCGGGTCACCGGCCGCGGGGCGCGGCCGCCCTGCACCGCCGGGGCGTACCCCTTGCGGACCTTCTCGCCCACCTTCTTCGCCGCCGCGGCCCGCGCCTTCTCCACGGTCGGGAACGTGCTGGTCTGGGTCTGGCCACCGGCGCCGATCCGGCCGTACCGCACCGTCACCACCGGTCCGTCGACGCTCACCTCGTAGAACTTGTGCGCGCCCCCGCCCTCCTGCGACAGCTCCAGATACGTCGTCTCCGCACCGGACACCGCAGACATGGCACACCCCTCCCCACAGCGGACCTCCGGCCGTCCCGCAGGTCCTCACTGATCACACCGTAGGAGGGGGCACTGACAATCGACCGGGCGGCGAGGGGCCCGTACCGGTCAGCCGCCGAGCAGTTCCGCGAACCGGCGGGTGTCGATGTTGCCGCCCGAGGCGATGACGCCGACCCGGAGCGGGAGGTCTTCGACGCGCCGGGCGAGGAGGGCGGCCAGGCCGGTGGCGCCGCTGGGTTCGAAGACGGCCTTCAGCCGGTCGAAGGCGAAGCGCATGGCGTCGAGGATCTCCGTGTCGCCGACCAGCGCGACGGAGTCGACCAGATGCCGGTTGACGGCGAAGGTCAACTCGCCCGGGACCGCGACCGCCTGGCCGTCGGCGATGGTGCGGGGCACGGGGACGGCCACCCGGGTACCGCTCTCCAGGGACCGCTTGGTGTCGTCGCTGCCCTCCGGCTCCACCCCGATGACCCGGATGTCCCGGTGCAGTCCCTTGGCCGCGACGGCGCTGCCCGCGATCAGTCCGCCGCCGCCGATCGGCACCAGCAGCGCGTCCAACGGGCCCACTTCTTCGAGGAGTTCGAGGGCGGCTGTGCCCTGGCCCGCGATGACGTCCGGGTGGTCGTACGGCGGGATCAGGGTCAGGCCCCGTTCCTTCGCGAGGGCCGTGCCGAGCGCGACGCGGTCCTCGGTGTAGCGGTCGTAGGTGACGATCTCGGCGCCGTACCCGGCGGTGGCCTCCATCTTGGAGCGCGGGGCGTCCTCGGGCATCAGGATGACGGCGCTGGTGCCCAGTTCGCGGGCGGCGAGGGCGGTGGCCTGGGCGTGGTTGCCGGAGGAGAACGCGGCGACGCCCTTGGCGCGTTCCTCGGGCGGCAGTCCGGCGATGGCGTTGTAGGCGCCGCGGATCTTGAAGGCGCCCATCCGCTGGAGGTTCTCGCACTTGATGAACACCCGCGCGCCGACCCGTTCGTCGAGGGTGCGCGAGGTGAGGACCGGGGTGCGGTGGGTGAAGCCCTCGATGCGCGCGGCGGCCGCGCGGATGTCGTCGAGGGTCACGGGCAGGTCGGCGGCGCCGGACATGGCGAAGTCCTCTTTCTGTACCGGGTGTTCGTATGCTGCCGCGGCCGGGCTCCTCACGGATCCGACGGCGGTTTCGCGTAGTTGTAGACGGTCGCCCGGGACACCCCGAGGAGGTCGGCGATGGTCCGCGCGGCGTCGCGGGGCTCGAAGTAGCCGTCCCGGTTGAGCTGTTGCACGAGCGCCTTCTTGTCCGTGCGGCTCAGCGACCGGGGCGGGGCACCGCGCTCGGCGGAGAACTCCTCCACCGCCCGGCGCAGTTCGCGTGCGTGGCGGTCGCGCAGTGTCTCCAGGGGCGTGTCGCCGTGTCCGCGGTCGGTGGCCACGAGATTCGCCAGGGTGAGCGCCACGGGCGACAGCACCGAGACATCGAGGTTGAGGCAGAGCGCGGCGATGTACCGCCCCTCGGCGTTCTTGATGCCGATGGAGGAGCTCTTGGCCGGCCGGCCGTCGGGGAAGCGGTTGGGGTAGTTCTGGACGACATCGGGGAAGGCGGGGTCGGCGATGCGGCTCAGCCCCAACTCGGTCGCGGAGTCGCCCACCTGACGGCCCGACAGGTTGTTCTCGATGGCCCGGATCGAGCGGTCCGGGTCCCGCAGGTCGTGCAGGACCACCTCGCACAGGCCCGGGAACATCCGCCCCAGGGCGACGGCGATCTTCTCGGCCTCCTGGACGAGATGCTCGTCCGCCGCCCCGCTGTCCATCCGCCGACCCCTCCCCCGAGGCTCTTTTGGCCTTAAAATCTATTTCTGGACAATGAGGCTAAGCGATCGGTCGGCCGCTGTCCAGGGAGTACCGGCGGGACCGGCCGGGCGGCACGTCAGCGGTCCTTGGCCAGGGCGACGAGTTCCGCGAACAGCCCCCCACCGGCCACGAGTTCGTCGTAGCGTCCCTGCTCCACGATGCGGCCCTGGCGCATCACGATGATCCGGTCGGCGAAGCGGGTGTTCTCCAGCTGGTGGGTGACCACGATGGTCATCCGCCGGGCGGCGATCCGCTTGATCTCCAGGAAGATGCGGTGCTCACCGCGCGGGTCCATCTGCGAGGTGGGTTCGTCCAGGATGAGCAGGGGCGTACGGCGGTACAGCGCGCGGGCGCAGGCCAGTCGCTGCCACTGGCCGCCGGACAGCTCGACGCCGCCGTAGATCTCCCGCGCGAGCAGCGTGTCGAGCCCGTGCGGCAGACCCTCGATCGCCTCGCGCATGCCGACGGCCGCCACCGCCTCCCACACCGGCTCGTCGTCGTGGCTGCGCGGCTGGCCGAGGGTGATGTTCTCCCGGGTGCGCAGCGGCCAGCAGGCGAAGTTCTGCGGCACGAGCGCGGTGCGCGACCAGACGGACTCGGGCCGGGCGCCCGCCAGATCGATGCCGTCCCACCGGACGCGGCCCTTGTCCGGCAGGAGGATGCCGGTGATCAGCCTGGTCAGCGTGGACTTGCCGGAGCCGTTCTCGCCGACGATCGCGAGGATCTCGCCACGGCGCAGGGTGAGGGAGACGCCGTCCACGGCGGGCTCCTCCTTGCCGTGGTAGCGGTGGGTCACCTCCTCCAGGCGGATCTCCTCGACCTCCTCCGCGATGGTCGACTCCCCGCGCCGCGGGGCGCGTTCGGCGGCCAGGTCGAGGAAGGCGCGCATGTCGGCGAGGTAGAGGGAGGTGTGGAACATCGCGGCGCCGTTCTGCACGAACTGGGTCAGCGCGCCGAGCGTGGTCTGCACGGCGACGACCGCGGTGGCGGCGACCGGCAGCGCCACCCGCCCGGTCATCGCGAGCCAGGCGAGCGCGGCCCAGGTGCCGAGCAGGAACAGACCGCCGAGCGCGGAGGTCGCGAGGACGATGCGGAGCATGCGGGGCGCGGCGTCGAGGATGCGCCGGTCGATCCGCTCGGACAGCGCGCGGTACCAGTAGACGAGGTAGCCGGTCATCCCGTTCGCGCGGACCTCGTCGCCGTGCCGGGAGTACGCGGCCCACCAGCGCATCATGCCGCGTACGTTGCGGTCGGCGAGGTTGAGGTAGTGGGTCTCGTAGTCGACGCGGGCCGAGAGCACCGCCCCGAGGCCGGCGGGCAGCACCGCCAGCAGCAGGAGCGGCAGCATCAGCCAGTGCAGTGCGGTGATCACCCCGCCGGCGGCGATCATGCGGACCAGGGCGGCCATGAACCGCTGGGCGTCCTTGACCATGGTGGTGGTGCGGGTGACGCCGACCTCCGCGGCCTCCTGCCGGTCGGCGAAGCCGTCCTCGCCGTAGGCCGCCGCCTCCACCCGGCAGACGGCGGAGACCAGCGCCACATCGGCCTCGGTGACCAGGCGCGGGGTGATCCGGCCGTCGGCGTAGGAGGCGAGGGCCGAGCTGATCCGGCCGGTGGCGGCGGCCGCGGTGACGACGGCGAGGGCGGGCAGCGCTCCGTGCAGGCGTTCGGACACCGGACCCAGGCCGAGGATGTGGGTCATGGCCCGCGAGGTGGCGGTCAGGACGAGGGCGGCGGCGACGCCGGTGACGAGCTGGCACCCGAGCAGCAGGACGACACCGGTGCGGTCCACCGCCCAGGCCATGCGCGCGGTCCGGCCGAGCACCGAGGGCAGCCGGCCGCACATGGCGCGGAAACTGGCCTCTTCCAGCGGGTTCTTGCCCGACTCCCCCTCGTAGCCGATCGTGGCCGGTGGTGGCGGTGGTGGGGGCGGGGGGCTTTCGGTCGAGGCGTCGGTCACCTGCGTCCCTCCTCGGTTCGGCACCGTACCCGGGTGGTCCGGTGGTGCCAGGCTCAACGAGAGGAGGTCGATTCGAACGCGCTCGATTCCGGACGAAGACGCGGCCCGTGATCCGGGGGTCTCGAACGCACGACCGCAGTCGCACAAGGGCCCTCGCGCCGACAGGCGTGGCCGAAACGCCGCGACGGAGAGGCAGGACGGGGCGGGGAACTACCCGAGCGCATTGGATTAAATGTTCCCCGCCCCGGGTCGACCCGCCGCCGATACATCGCCGATATCTCGGCGATAGGGCGAGGGCCGGTCTGGGGCGCTGCGGCACACAGGGGACGTGCCGCGGGCGTGCTGAGGCGTACCGCGCCGCACGGAGGCGGACCGCGGCGATCGAAGATCTCGTTCAGACCTTGCGTCGCCGCCCGCCCGAAGTCCAACGGAGACTGACCGACCGGGTGACGCCCCCGTCCCGGCCCCCGCCGTTCGTCGCCCTCGGCGGTCCCCGGTCCGGCCGTCGAGCGGTGCGCGGCGGCCTCGGCGCCGGGGTGACGCGGGGTATCGGCCTCGGCCGGGCCCAGCTCCCGCACGGCCGCATGGTGGCCCCCCACCGATGGTGCGACATTGGGATGAGACTGTCCGACGAGGGGTAATCCTGGAGGCGCGATGGGGCGTGACGTCCCGGCGCTCGTGTTCACCCGCGAGGACCGCCGCCGGTACCGGGTCAAGATGCAGGAGTGCCTGGACGCGTTCGCGAAGATGCTCCGGGAGGCGCGGTTCGACTCCGAGCGGCCGCAGGTCGGCCTGGAGATAGAGCTGAATCTGGTGGACGACGCCGCCGAGCCCGCCATGCGCAACAGCGCGGTGCTGGACGCGATCTCCGACCCGGCGTGGTCCACGGAGCTGGGCCGGTTCAACCTGGAGATCAATGTGCCGCCGAGGCAACTGACGGCGGGCGGTCCGGACGCCTGGGAGTCGGAGATCCGGGCCGCGCTCGACCACGCCGACGGGCGGGCCCGCACGGTCGGCGCCCGGCTGATCACCGTCGGGATCCTGCCCACGCTGCGGCAGGAGGACATCGGCGAGGAGACGCTCTCCGAGAACCCACGCTACCGGCTGCTCAACGACCAGGTCTTCGCGGCCCGGGGCGAGGATCTGCGGATCGAGGTGGACGGTGTGGACCGGCTGCGCACCTACGCGGACAGCATCACCCCGGAGGCCGCCTGCACCAGCACCCAGTTCCATCTCCAGGTCTCCCCCGAGGAGTTCGCCGACTACTGGAACGCCGCGCAGGCCATCGCCGGCGTCCAGGTGGCGCTCGCGGCGAACGCGCCCTTCCTGTTCGGCAAGGAGCTGTGGCACGAGACCCGGATCCCGCTGTTCGAACAGGCCACGGACACCCGCCCGCAGGAGATCAAGGTGCAGGGCGTACGGCCCCGGGTGTGGTTCGGGGAGCGCTGGATCACCAGCGTCTTCGATCTGTTCGAGGAGAACGTGCGCTACTTCCCCGCCCTGCTCCCGCTGTGCGACGACCAGGACCCGGCGGAGACCCTGGACCGCGGTGACGTGCCCGAACTCGGTGAACTCACCCTGCACAACGGCACGATCTACCGCTGGAACCGCCCCGTCTACGCCGTCTCCCGGGACCGGCCGCACATCCGCGTGGAGAACCGGGTGCTGCCCGCCGGTCCGACCGTCGCCGACACCCTCGCCAACGGTGCCTTCTACTACGGGCTGACCCGCGCGCTGGTCGAGGAGGACCGGCCGGTGTGGTCGCGGATGTCCTTCAAGGCCGCCGAGGAGAACCTGCACAGCGCGGCCCGGTACGGCATGGAGGCCCTGCTGTACTGGCCGGGCGCCGGTGAGGTGACCGCGCCCGAACTGGTACTGCGCAGGCTGCTGCCGCTCGCCCATCGCGGCCTGGAGCGCTCCGGGATGGACGCGGCCTGGCGGGAGCCGCTGCTCGGCATCATCGAGCAGCGCTGTGTGGCGGCCCGCAACGGCGCCGTGTGGCAGAAGGAGATGTTCCACCACCTCATCGACACCACCCACTGCTCCCGGCACGAGGCGCTGCGGCGCATGACCGAGCTGTACATCGACTACATGCATCTCAACGCCCCGGTGCACACCTGGCCGGTCGACTGAGGCAGGTCGATCCCAACTCTCGTGTGGATCAGGCCAGTACGAGGACCAGCGGGACCCCCCGGCACGGCACCAGCCGCAAGCTCCCGTGGGCGCCGATCCGGTCCTGCCCGAGCAGCAGCCCGCCGAAGTCCGGTCCCCTGGTAAGGGATCCGGCCAGATGCGCGGGGTCGGCGGAGGCGGCGACACGGCCGCGGGCGTTCACCAGGTGGGCGGGGCGCGCGAGGCGCCGTAGCAGCGGGAGGACGGCGGCCTCGAAGTGGCGCAGATACACATCGGCGGCGGCCACCCCGGCGAACTCGCCCCGGACATACACCGGTTCGGAGAGGGTGAGGCTGTACTCGTCGGAGCAGAGGTAGTCGACGTACGGTCCGGCCACCGCCCGGCGCCCGGTACGGCGGGGCAGTGCGAACCAGTCCCAGTGGGTGTAGTCGGAGTACGCCGACCGGCCGGGGTCGAGGTCGAGCAGCAGCGGCCGTACGACGCCCTCGGTGCCGCACTGCCACCACTCCAGCCAGGCGGGCACATCGGCGAGCAGCCCCGGGGCGGCGACGAAACCGGCGCCGGAGACCAACTCCTCTTCGGACAGGCGCTGATGGAGTGCGGGGCGCAGGGCGGCGAGGTCGGCGCTGACGGCCGGGCGCCCCTGCGCACTCACCCGGGCGAGCAGCGCCGTCGTATCGGCGCGGGTCGCGGCGACCTCGGCGAAGACGGCCTCCAGGGCGCCGCCCACCTGTGCGGCCACCCACCGTTCCGTCTCCGTGCCGGGGGCGGTGAGACCCGGGCTGACGCCCATCGTGTCCTCCAGCGGACGGGATCCGGACGCGGCGCGGTCAAAGGGCGAGGCGTACGGCGACGAGCCGGGCCACCGGTTCCCTGACGCACCGCTCGGCCAGCGTGCCGGCCGTTGCGTGGTCCCCATCCTGCACGGCGGAGATCAACCCGCGCTGCCGGTCCGCAACTTCTTCACGACAGGAGTCGTCGGCGAGCACAAGGCACAGCAGCGCGCCCACCTCGCCCTGGAGCGCGAGCTGTTCCCGGGTGAGCCGGGCGGACTGGGCGGCGGCCGCGAGTTCGACATGGAAGCGGCCGTACAGACGGCAGCACGCCGCAGCTCCCTCGGCTCGTATCAACTCATCGGCGGTGCGGCGCAGTTGGCTCAAGTCCTCGGGTTCGGTGCGCTGGACGGCGAGCCGGGCGGCGGCGCCGGACAGGGCGGCCCAGTGGTCGCCGAGGTCGCGCAGTTCCTCGGTGCTCCAGCCGCGCAGCCGGGTTCTGAGCCGTTCCTCGGCGGGGAGTTCGGGCAGGGAGACGAAGCTGCCACCGCCGCGCCCCCGGCGGGTGATCAGCAGGCCCCGCTGCCGCAGGGCCATGAGGGCCTCCCGCAAAGTGACGGTGGAGACGCCGAGTTGCCCGGCGAGTTCGCTCTCGCCCGGCAACTGCTCACCGTCGGCGAGAAGACCCAGCTCTATGGCGTCGCCGAGGCGGCGGACGACGGTGTCCACCCGGGCGCGGTTGTCCACCGGGCTGAACACGGCCCTGCGGGCGCCGCCGTCGATCTGATCCTGCCTCACGGGCATCACCTCGTGTGTTGACTCAAGCTTTACCCCAACGGGCTCTTGAGTTGAGAACTATGACTTCATATGTTTGCGGTCAACGTACCGCGCGCCAGAAAGGTTCCCCCATGCAGGGAATTGCGATCCGGCTGCACGACCTGCGCAAGTCGTTCGGAGAGACGGCCGCCGTGGCAGGGGTCGATCTGGAGATACGGGACGGCGAGTTCTTCTCGATGCTCGGCCCGTCCGGCTCCGGGAAGACCACGGTGCTGCGGCTCGTCGCCGGGTTCGAGACGCCCGACGCGGGCCGGATCGAGCTGGCCGGGCAGGAGGTCACCGGGCTCGCCCCGTTCGAGCGGGATGTGCACACCGTCTTCCAGGACTACGCGCTCTTCCCGCACATGACGGTCGAGCAGAACGTGGCGTACGCGCTGAAGATCCGCAAGGTGCCCAAGGCCGAGCGCCTCGCCCGGGCCCGCGAGGCGCTCGCGGAGGTGCGCCTTGAGGGCTACGGCGCCCGGCGGCCCGCCCAGTTGTCCGGCGGCCAGCGGCAGCGCGTCGCGCTCGCCCGCGCCCTGGTCGGCCGCCCCCGTGTGCTGCTCCTGGACGAGCCGCTCGGCGCCCTCGATCTGAAGCTGCGCGAGCAGATGCAGGGCGAACTCAAGGCGCTCCAGCGGGAGGTGGGGATCACCTTCGTGTTCGTCACCCATGACCAGGAGGAGGCCCTGACGATGAGCGACCGGATCGCCGTCTTCGACCGGGGCCGCATCGCCCAGGTCGGCACCCCCGCGGAGATCTACGAACGCCCGGCGACGCCCTTCGTCGCCTCCTTCGTCGGCACCTCCAACCTGCTCGACGCAGAGGTGGCCCGGCGACTCGTCGGCGCCCCGGGCACCTACAACATCCGTCCGGAGAAGATCCGCGTCCTGAAGGAGTCCGCGGAGGCGGACGAGCCCGACCACACCACCGCCACGGGCTTGGTCGCCGATGTCGTCTACCTCGGCGACACCACCCGCCTGCTCGTCGACCTCGACGGCGGCGGCCGGCTCACCGCGGTGCAGCAGAACCTGGAGACCTCCGCCGAGGATGTCGCCGCCTACCGCGGCGCCCGCGTGCGCCTCCGATGGCACCGCCGGCACGCCGTCCGTCTGCCCTCCTGACCCCCACCTCTTGGAGAAACGCCGTGCGTCTCACCCGAACTTTGCGTACCGCCGCCTGCGCGGGCGCCGTGCTGCTGCTCGCCGCCGCCTGCGACTCCTCCCACTCCACGTCCGCCACCGGCCTCAACCCGCCCGATCTGAAGGCCCCGACGAAACTCGGCAGGACCGAGGGGCAGGTCGATCTGATCGCCTGGGCCGGGTACGTCGAGGACGGCTCCGACGATCCCCGGGTCAACTGGGTCGGTCACTTCGAGAAGCAGACGGGCTGCCAGGTCCACTCCAGGGTCGCGGCCAGCTCGGACGAGATGGTCAAGCTGATGAAGACCGGCGAGTACGACGCCGTCTCCGCCTCCGGCGACGCCTCCCTGCGGCTGATCGCCTCCGGTGACGCGGCCCCCGTCAACACCGCCCTGGTGCCCAACTACAAGGACGTCTTCAGCGGGTTGAAGAACGGCGCCTGGAACTCGGTGAACGGCAGGATGTACGGCATCCCGCACGGCCGGGGCGCCAATCTGCTGATGTACAACACCCGGAAGGTACGGCCCGCGCCCACCTCCTGGTCCGCGGTCTTCGAGGGTGCCTCGAAGTACAAGGGCCATGTCACCGCGTACGACTCGCCGATCTACATCGCCGACGCGGCGCTCTATCTCAAATCCACCAGGCCGGAGTTGAGGATCAAGGACCCGTACGCGCTGGACCAGAAGCAGTTCGACGCGGCCGTGGCCCTGCTGAAGAAGCAGAACGCGGATGTCGGCGAGTACTGGGGCGACTACCTCAAGGAGGTCTCCGCCTTCAAGAGCGGTGACTCGGTCGTCGGGACCACCTGGCAGGTGATCGCCAATCTCGCGGCCTCCGAGGGCGCGGAGGTCAAGGCGCTGGTGCCGAAGGAGGGTTCCACCGGCTGGTCGGACACCTGGATGGTCTCCAGCAAGGCCAAGCATCTCAACTGCGCCTACAAATGGCTGAACTGGATCGTCTCCCCCAAGGTCAACGCCGAGGTCGCCGAGTACTTCGGCGAGGCCCCCGCCAACTCCAAGGCGTGCGCCGAGACGTCGGACAAGAACTTCTGCGCGGTCTACCACGCGGCCGACGAGAACTACTGGAAGCGGATCGCCTTCTGGAACACCCCCATCGAGCAGTGCCTGGACGGCCGCACGGACGTCCGTTGTGTCCCGTACGCCAAGTGGGTGCAGGCCTGGACCGAGATCAAGGGCTGAACCATGGCGAGCCAAGCGACCACCGCGGCAAGGACCTCGGGGGTGCGGCGGCTCGCCGGGGCCCTGCACCGCCGGCCCCGGCTGCGCCTCGCCCTGCTGCTCACCGCGCCGCTCCTGTGGCTGATCGTCCTGTATCTCGGCTCGCTGGCGGTGCTGTTCGCGTCCGCGTTCTGGACCACCGACTCCTTCACCTCCCAGGTGGTGAAGGTCTGGTCGACGGACAACTTCCACCAGCTGGTGACGACACCGGTGTTCCGCGAGGTGATCGTGCGCAGCGTGGGCGTCGCGCTCGCGGTGACCGTGCTGTGCGCGCTGATCGCCTTCCCGGTCGCCTTCTACACCGCCCGGGTGGCGCCGCCGCGCCGGCGTCCGCTGCTGGTGGTGGCCATCCTCACCCCGCTGTGGGCGAGTTACCTGGTCAAGGTGTACGCCTGGCGGCTCATCCTGTCCCGGGGCGGGCTCGCCGACTGGCTGCTCGCGCCGCTGGGGCTCGGCGGGCCCGGGTTCGGGCTGCCGGCCACGGTGCTCACGCTGACATATCTGTGGCTGCCGTACATGATCCTGCCGATCCATACCGCGCTCGAACAGCTCCCGGCGCAGCTGCTCGACGCGTCGGCGGACCTCGGGGCCCGCGCGGGGCGCACCTTCCGTTCGGTGGTGCTGCCGATGGTGCTGCCGTCGGTGGCGGCGGGCTCGGTGTTCACCTTCTCGCTGAGCCTCGGCGACTACATCACGGTGCAGATCGTCGGCGGCAAGACGCAGCTGATCGGCAATCTCGTGTACTCCAACATCGAGTTGAACCTGCCCATGGCCGCCGCCCTCGGCACCGTCCCCGTGCTCGTGATCGTCCTGTACCTGCTGGCGATCCGCCGCACCGGCGCCCTGAGCAGCCTGTGACCGGCCCCCGCACCGGGCCCCGGAGAGGATGAGCGACGTGCATCTCACCCGCAGTGCGCGCATCGCCCTGCGCATCGGCGCGGGGCTCGGATTCGCGGTGATCTACGTGCCGCTGCTGCTGGTCCTCGTCAACTCCCTGAACCCGGACCGCAGCGCGAGCTGGCCGCCGCCGGGGCTGACCGGGCGCTGGTGGTCGGCGGCCCTGCACAACTCGGGTGCCCGGCACGCGCTGTGGGTGTCGGTGAAGGCGGGGCTCGGGGCGACCGCGATCGCGCTGGTCCTCGGGACGCTGATCGCGTTCGCCGTGGCCCGGCACCGCTTCTTCGGCCGGGGCACGGTGTCGTTCGTGGTGGTATTGCCGATCGCGCTGCCCGGCATCGTCACGGGCATCGCCCTCAACTCGGCGTTCGGCACGGTGCTTCAGCCGCTCGGCGTGGGGCTCGGGCTGTTCACGGTGATCGTCGGGCATGCCACGTTCTGCGTCGTCGTGGTGTTCAACAACGTGGTGGCGCGGCTGCGGCGGACGACGGGGTCGTACGAGGAGGCGGCCATGGACCTCGGCGCGACCACCTTCCGCGCCTTCCTGGACGTCACCTTCCCGCTGGTGCGCTCGGCGCTGCTGGCCGGTGCGCTGCTGTCGTTCGCGCTGTCCTTCGACGAGATCGTGGTCACCACGTTCACCGCGGGGCCCGGCATCGAGACCCTGCCGATCTGGATCTTCGGCAATATGACACGGCCTCAGCAGGCGCCTGTGGTCAATGTGGTGGCCGCCGTCCTGGTGCTGCTGTCGGTGGTGCCGATCTATCTCGCGCAGCGGCTGTCGGCGGACACCGCGACCTCCAGCCGGGTGTGAGCGGGCGGCCGGACACGCGCGGGGACGGGCCGTTCCGGGTGTGGCGCCCGCCGTGATGGAACCCTGCGGCCCATGAGCAACCCTCCGAGCGTGAACAGCTATGTCGACCGGGTCACCGCGGGACCCGGCGGGGCGATGACGGACGAGGCGGGCGTCATCACCGGCGATCTCACCGTGGCCACGATCCTGCGGTCGGACGGCCGCAGTGCGCGGGTCGCCGTCCAGCACTTCGGCGGTGACACCTGGTACACCCTCACCGGCAGCCCGGCGCCCGTCCCCGAGGGGCGGCTCGCCGCCTATCACCGGGATCTGCTGGGCCGTATCCGCCGAGGTGGGGGCACCCGCGCTACCTGACGGACAGTCAGTTCTGGTGTGCGAACGAACAGTTGATTCTTTCATGAACACGCAAAAAGGCGGCTCCCGCACCTTGACCGGGGTTTGGTCCAGACCAATTATGGCCTAGACCAGTAGCCCCGGCCGGGCCCTACCGTGTGCGCCACCCCCGCTCGATCGACTGTCGTTCGCCAACCGGGAGTACCCGATGACACGTCCGAGATCCGTACGCGCCCTGCTCACCGGCGTGGCCACCCTGGCCGCGTCCGCGGGGCTGGCCCTGGGGATCGGGGGCACCGCGCACGCGGCGACCCCGCTGCCCGCGCATGTCTTCGCCCCCTATTTCGAGGCCTACAACGGCGACAGCCCCGCGGCGCTCGCCCAGTCCTCCGGCGCCAAGTACCTCACCATGGCCTTCATCCAGACCGAGAAGAAGGGCTCTTGCACGCCCTACTGGGACGGTGACACCAGCACCCCCATCACCTCCTCGGTCTACGGCTCCGATTTCGGCACCATCCGCTCGCGCGGCGGCGACGTCATCCCCTCGCTCGGCGGGTACGCCGCCGACAACGGCGGCACCGAGATCGCCGACAGCTGCACCAATGTCGACTCCATCGCCGCCGCGTACGAGAAGATCATCACCACGTACGACGTCTCCCGGCTCGACATGGACGTCGAGGACAACTCGCTGACCAACCAGGCCGGCATCGACCGCCGCAACCAGGCGATCAAGAAGGTCCAGGACTGGGCCGCCGCCAACGGGCGCTCGGTGCAGTTCTCGTACACCCTGCCCACCACCACGAGCGGGCTCGCCGACAGCGGGCTCGCGGTGCTGCGCAGCGCCAAGAGCGCGGGCGCCAAGGTGGACGTCGTCAACCTCATGACGTTCGACTACTACGACGGCGCCACCCACCACATGGCCACCGACACCCAGACGGCCGCGACCGGGCTGCACGACCAGCTCGCCTCGCTGTACCCGAACCTGTCGGACAGCCAGCTGTGGAACATGATCGGCGTCACCGAGATGCCCGGCATCGACGACTACGGCGCGGCCGAGACCTTCACCACCGCCGACGCCACATCGGTGTACAACTGGGCGGTCTCCAAGGGCCTGAACACCCTCTCCTTCTGGGCGCTCCAGCGCGACAACGGCGGCTGCCCCGGCACCGGCGGCTCCGACAGCTGCTCGGGCATCAGCCAGGACACCTGGTACTTCACGCACACCTTCGCGCCGTTCTCGGGCGGTACGACCACCCCGCCGGCCAACGACTTCTCGGTCTCCCTCTCCCCCGCCACCGCCGCCCTCGACCCGGGCGCCTCCACCACGGCGACCGTGAAGACGTCGGTGACCTCGGGCAGCGCCCAGTCCGTCAACCTCGCGGTCAGCGGCGCGCCGAGCGGGGTGACCGCGACGCTGAGCCCCACCTCGGTGACCGCGGGCGGCAGCTCCACCCTCACCGTGAAGACGGCCGCCTCCACGGCGCCGGGCACCTACCCGCTGACCGTCACCGGCACGGCGGGTTCGGCCACGCACAGCTCCACCTTCGACCTCACCGTGAACGGGTCCGGCGGCGGCACCCCGACGACGCTGACCAACGGTGACTTCGAGAGCGGTTCGCTGTCGCCCTGGACCTGCGACAGCGGGGCCTCCGTGGTCTCCTCCCCGGCGCACGGCGGCACCCACGCCCTACGGACCGCGCCGACCTCCTCGGCGACCGGCCAGTGCGCCCAGACCCTCACCCTCAAGCCGAACACGTCGTACTCGCTCAGCGGCTGGGTGCAGGGGTCGTACGCCTACCTCGGGGTCAGCGGTGGCGCGACGGCCAGCACCTGGACCTCGGCTTCCGCCTGGCAGAAGCTGACGGTGCCCTTCACCACCGGCTCCTCCGGCACCGTCACCGTGTACGTACACGGCTGGTACGGCCAGGGCACGGTCTACGCGGACGACCTCGCCGTCTCCTGATCCGTCCCCACGGCTGGGCCCATCCGGTGAGCGCACCGGGTGGGCCCGACCGTCGTTCCCGCCCCGTCACGCGGTGATCTTCCGCGACCCGAGGGAGGCTGTGGGTGAGACTCCCCGGGAAGAGACGACCGCAGGCAGGAGGGACGGCCGTGATCGAACTGGCCGCGGCGTTCGCCGTCGCGGGCGCGGCGAGCAACGCCGTCGGCACCGCGTTCCAGCGCAAGGCCGCCTCCGCGAGCAGCCGCGGCGGGCTCCGGCTGCTCGCCGAGCTGGTGCGCCGGCCGTTCTGGATGATCGGCATGGCCGGGGTGATCTGCGCGGCCCTCTTCCAGAGCCTGGCCCTGGTCAACGGTCCGCTGGCGCTGGTCCAGCCGCTGTTCATCCTGGAACTGCCCTTCGCGCTGCTGGTCGCCGCCCCGCTGATGCACCGGCGGCTGCCGCCCTCGGGCTGGTGGGGCGTCGCGGGCTGTGTGGCGGGGCTCGCCGTGCTGCTGATCGCGGCCGCGCCGGGCGCCGCGCTCGACCAGGCCCCGCTCACCCGGTGGATCCCGGCGCTGTGCCTGTGCGTGGGCGCCATGGCCGGCGCCGTGCTCCTCGCCTCCCCCGGTCGCCCGGCGGCCCGGCGCGCCGCGCTGCTGGCGGCCGCCTCCGCCACGGGCAACGCGCTGACCGCGGCGCTGCTGAAGTCGGCCTCGGGCACCTTCGCGGACGAGGGGTTCCTGGCGTTCCTGCGGTCCTGGCAGACGTACGGCTTCGCGCTCGCCGGGGTGGCGGCCGTGCTGCTCCTGGAGAACGCGCTCCAGGCGGGCCCACTGGCCGCGGCCCAGCCCGCGCTGACCATCGGCGACGCGGTGGTGAGCCTGGCCCTCGGCATCGCCCTGTTCCATGAGCGGATCCGCACCGGCTGGTGGCTGGTGCCGGAGGCGTGCGGGGCGCTGATGATCGTCGCGGGCGTGCTGGTGCTGAGCCGGGCCGTGCAGCGGATCGCGGTGGTGCCGGCGGCGGCCGAAGAGGAGATCGCGACCTGAGCGGCCCCCGGCGTCAAGCCTGAACTTCCCCGGGCCGGGTCCCGTGACCGTCCCTTTATGCACCACGCCGCACCAAATGACACTTTTCGTATTCTTATTGTCCATATTATGCGACGCGTCAGACGATCCGAATGCCCCGGTCGAGGAGGCGATGGCGTGCCGTCGAGTGGAATCAGCCGTCGGAGTGCGGCGCGTCTGGGTCTCGGCGCCGGTCTCGGCGTGGCGGCCGCCGCGCTGACCGGATGCGACGGCGGGCTGGGCCTCGGCGCGTCGGGACCCGGCGGACAGCGGCAGCCGCCCCGGCTGATCGGCGACGGCTCCACCGCGTACACCGGGCGCCAGCCGAACCAGCCGGACGCACCCACCCGGCTGGAACCGGGCCGGACCCCGCCGCAGTTCGTGGTGTTCTCCTGGGACGGCGCGGGCGAACTCGGCACCGGGCTCTTCCCGCGCTTTTTGGAACTCGCCCGCGAGCACGACGCCCGGATGACCTTCTTCCTGTCCGGCCTCTATCTGCTGCCGGAGGACAAGAAGCGGCTGTACCGGCCGCCCAACAACCCGGTCGGCGCCTCGGACATCGGCTATCTCACCAACGAACACATCAAGGAGACCCTGAAGTACGTGCGTCAGGCCTGGCTCGACGGGCACGAGATCGGCACGCACTTCAACGGGCACTTCTGCGAGGGCTCCGGATCGGTGGCCGACTGGACCCCCGCGCAGTGGCGCTCGGAGATCGAGCAGGCCCGGACCTTCGTCAAGTCTTGGCGGACCAACACCGGTTGGCACGACGAGCCGCCGCTGCCCTTCGACTACGACAAGGAACTCGTGGGCGGCCGCACCCCTTGTCTGCTCGGCCAGGAGAACCTGCTGCCGACCGCGCGCGAACTGGGCTGGCGGTACGACGCCTCGTCACCGGGCGGGGTGCAGCGCTGGCCCCGCAAGCGGGACGGCGTGTGGGATCTGCCGTTGCAGGGCATCCCGTTCCCCGGGCGCAGCTTCGAAGTGCTGTCCATGGACTGGAACATGCTGGCCAACCAGTCCCGGAACTCGACGCGCGCGCCGTCGTACAACTACCCCTACTGGCGCGCCCAGACCTCGCAGGCGTACCTGGCGGGCTTCGACCGGGCCTATGAGACGAACCGCGCGCCGCTGTTCATCGGCAACCACTTCGAGCAGTGGAACGGCGGCATCTACATGGACGCGGTCGAGGAGGTGCTCCGGCAGATCGCCGGGCGGCCGGAGGTGCGGCTGGTCTCCTTCCGGCAGTTCGTCGACTGGCTCGACGCCCAGGACCCGGCGGTCCTCACCCGCCTGCGCACCCTGGAGGTCGGCGAGAAGCCGGCGGGCGGCTGGAGTTCGTTCCTGCGCACGGCCGCGTAGCCGCAGCCCGGCCAAGCGGGTCTTGGACAGGGCGGGTTCACGCGGCCGACGCGTGGTCAGCCGGGGGTCGTCATGCGCTGGGTGCCGATCACCGACAGCAGCCGCAGGGCCTCCTCGGCGGACGAGCCGGGAACGGCGGTGTAGATGACGACCTGCTGGTCGCGGTCGGTCAGTTCGAGGGCGTCGCAGTTGACGGCGACCGGCCCCACCAGCGGGTGCCGGAAGGTCTTGCGCACCGTCGGCTCGCCGTCCACCTCACGGGCGTCCCACAGCCGGGCGAACTCCTCGCTGCCGTCCAGGAGTTCACGGACCAGCGCGGACACCTCGGGGTCGTCGGGATAACGGACGGCCGCGGTGCGCAGGCGACGTGCCGCGTGTCGTTCGAACGCGGCGGCGTCGGACACCCCGTACAGGCGCCGGCCCTCGGCGCGCGGCCCGAGGAAGGCCCGGCGGGCGAGGTTGCGGTCGCGGCGCGGCAGAGCCGAGAAGTCCTCCATGAGAGCGGCCGCCAGCTCGTTCCAGGCGAGCACCTCCAGGGTGGCCGAGGTGACGAAGGCGGCGGCGCCCGGCAACCGGTGCACCAGGTCGAGGATGCTCTGCCGCACCTCGCGCGGGGGTCCGGGGGCGGGGCTCGGCGGGGCGCCGGCCAGCTGGTGGAGGTGATCGCGTTCGGCGTCCGTCAGCCGCAGGGCCCGGGTCAGCCCGGCCAGCACCTCGCGCGAGGGGCGCGGGGCGCGGGCCTGTTCGAGCCGGGCGTAGTACTCGGGGGAGATGAACGCCAGCGCCGCCACCTCCTCGCGCCGCAGCCCCGGCGTACGGCGGCGCGGCCCGAGGGGCAGTCCGACGTCGGCCGGTCCGATCCGCTCGCGCCTGCTGCGCAGGAAGGCACCCAGTTCCGCTCTGTCCACCCCTCCAGTGTGCGCGCCCACCGGACGGCCGAGCCAGGTACAGCTGGTGCCTGGATACGGGCCGGCGCGGGGCGCAGGCTCGTAGGTATGAACACCACACAGAACACCGAGACCCCTCGCCCTGCGCCCGCCGGGCTGCTGGCCGGCAAGGTCGCCTTCATCACCGGTGCCGGGCGCGGCATCGGCGCGGCGGCGGCACGGCTGTTCGCCCGGGAGGGCGCGCGGGTGCTGCTCGCGGCCCGTACGGAGGACCAGCTGAAGGCGGTGACCGAGGAGATCCGGGCGGCAGGCGGCACCGCGGAGTACGTGGTGTGCGATCTGGCCGACGGGGCGAGCGTGCGGGCCGCGGTGGACCGTGCCGTGGAGCGGTTCGGCCGGCTCGACGTCGCGTTCAACAACGGCGCGACGATCCAGCGGCCCGGCCCCATGGACGAGCTGCCGGAAGCCGATCTCGACCAGATCTACACGGTCAACATGAAGGGCGTCTGGCTGGCCATGGCCGCCGAGGTCGCGGCCATCCGGGCGAGCGCCGGCCGCGGTGCCATCGTCAACAACTCGTCCGTGGGCAGCCTGCGCGGGAACCCCGAGCTGCCCGCCTACGCGGCCACCAAGCGGGCGGTGAACAGCCTGACCGCGTCGGCCGCCGTGACCTACGGCCCGGAGGGCATCCGCGTCAACGCGATCGCGCCCGGCTTCACACTGACGGAGATGACCCGGACCTGGGAGTCGGAGTCACCCGGGATCCGGGAGCGGATCACGGCGGGGACCCCGCTGGGCCGGGCGGCCGCCCCGGAGGAGATCGCCGAGGCCGCCGCGTGGCTCCTCAGCGATCGGTCCTCCTTCGTGACCGGCACGGTGCTGCGGGTCGACGGGGGCGCCCGCGCCTGATCCGGGTCTTCGTCAGCCGAGGCCCATGACGCTCATCGTGCGCTCGGCCATCTGCTGCTCGCCGAGCGCGTTGGGGTGGACCGGCACGATGTTCGAGCCGAACAGCAGCGGCTCGATCCACCGGGTGCCCGAGGGCTGACAGGCGTCATGCCCGTTGGACGCCTGGGAGAAGTCCACATAGGTGGCCCCGGTCTCCTGGGCGGCGCGCTGCACCACGGAGTTGAGATGGGCCTGGAGCGCCCGCAGATACGGGATGTCGCCGGAGGCGATCGGCAGCTTCAGGAAGCAGGAGGCGTCGAAGGCGGAGGGCACGATCCACGGGTAACCCAGCACCGCCACCCGGGCGTTGGGCGCCTTGGCCCGCAGCGCGGTCAGGGCGCTCTTCAGCGCGGGGTAGGTGTTCGCGTCGATCGCGTCGTCGAAGGACGTGCCGTACTTGTCCTTGCAGGGGTGGCCGAAGCCGGCGCTGAGGACTCCGGCGCTGCCGCAGTCCACGATGGCGCTCAGGAAGGTGCTGTTGTCATTGCCGCCGATGGTCAGCGTCACCAGGTCGGTGTTCGCGTTCACCGCGTCCAACTGCGGTGCCACGCCCGAGTACTGGGACTGGGTGAAGTCCTTGGTCTCGGCGCCGCCGCAGGTGACGTCCGTCAGCGAGGCGCCGGTCGCCTTCGCGAGGACATGCGGGTAGTTCACGGTGGAGCGCAGACAGAGCAGATTGCTGGTGTCGACGGGCGTGACACCCGAGCCCGCGCTGTAACTGTCGCCGAGAGCGACGTAGTTGAGGGGCGTCGCGGCATGGGCGGGGGCGGCGGTGAGGCCGAGGGCCAGCGTGCCGGCGAGTGCGGATGCCGCGGCGGCGGCACGGCGCAGGGCAGGGGTGGGCATGAGGAGTGCTCCCTCTTACGCGACTGGTGCGGGGCAGGGGGTATCGCCGGCCGCCGGGGACGCTGCGTGGGGTGCGCACAACGACGGCCGTGGAGCGGGGAGTTGCGGGTACTACCAGCGAGTTCTACCGCTAGGTAATGTGCGGGCGACTGATCGCCGAGTCAACATTGCGGACCGAAGTTCTTGAAATGCTCATGAAATATGAGTGTCGACATGCCGTAACAGCGGGTGCATGACGGATCATTCGAGCACGGTTGAACCCGGGAACGGTGGACCGCCGGCCGTGAACCCGGTCGTGTCGGCGCCGCCGTGCCACCGAGTCCGTCGGCGCATTCACCCGCTAACCGGACTCCTGGCGCTGACCTGCGGGAACGGGGATAGAGTGCGGGACATGGGCCCCTCCGCCGAAAGGACGACCATGGACCAGTCCTCCGCCGCGCCGACCGTGGAGCGCGTGGACGCACGGCACCGTTACGAGATCCTGGTCGGCGGCGAACGCGCCGGCCTCACCGCCTACCGTGACCGGGGCGAGCAGCGGGTCTTCTTCCACACCGAGATCGACGAAGCCCACGCCGGGCAGGGTCTGGCCGGGCAACTGGTCGAGTACGCCCTCACGGATGTGCGCGCGCTCGGCAAGCGGATCGTGCCGGTGTGCCCGTACGTCGCCAAGTTCCTGAAGAAGCACGAGGAGTTCGCGGACATCACGGACGAGGTGACCCCCGAGATCCTCAGCTGGCTCGACGACCAGCACGGCTGACCCGCTGGACCGGGCTCGGCCCCGGCGCAAAGGGCTTGCCATCCCCGTTCCGGCGATGGCAAGATCCGTCCAGCTCGAACAGCAGCTTCCCAGCCCGTACTTCTTCACGAAGGACTGAAGTCCATGGTTTCGGCGTCCCACAGCGGCCGCCGTCGGAACTGAGCCCCCTGCCTCACGGCAGCGCGCTCACTCGTTCCCACGCTCTTCTCACGGCGGTCCGACGACGCGGTGTCCAGCACACCGCCGCCTCGCTCACCGAGGCGATCCCTCGTACGCACGACCGCTTTCACCGTGAGGAATTCCCAGCGTGCACACCGATGTCCAGAGCTTTGCCGTCGCCCATCTCCTGCGCCGCCCCGCGGCCTGTCGAGTGGGCGGCTTCGTCGTGGGGTTCGACCCGGCCACGACGAGCCCGTACGTCAACTACGCCACCCCCGTCCCGGGCGCCGCACCCACCGACGCGGACGTGGCGGACCTGATCACCGCCTTCCGCACCCGGGGACTCCTGCCCCGGCTGGAGTTCGCCCCGGACGCCGCCCCCGCGGTCGAACCGGCCCTCCGGCGCGCGGGGTTCACCACGGAGGCGGTGCACGAATACCTGGTCTGCACCCCGGCCACACTCACCGTCCCGGGAGCCGCGCCGGAACCCGAGGCCCGGGTGCGGGTGGAGGCGCCGGTCACCGACGAGGACTACCTCGCCATCGACACGGCGCTCTCCGAGGCGTTCGGCGGCGAGTGGGCCCCGTCCCCGCAGGGCGCGGCCCGGTTGCGGCGCACCGAGGAGGGCGGCGGGGCGGTCCGCTTCGTCCGGGCCGAGGACGGGAGCTGCGCGGGCGGCGCCCTGTGCTCCGCCCCGGCCGAGGGCACGGCGGAACTGGCGGGCGTCGGCACCCTGCCGGGTCACCGTGGCCGGGGCATCGCCGCGGCGGTCACCGCGGCCCTGGCCGAGACCCTGTTCGCCCGGGGCGCCCGGACCGTATGGCTGGAGTACTCCGGCGCCGGCTCCCGCCGCGTATACGAACGCGTGGGCTTCCGACCCGGCGGCACACGGGTGTATCTGAGGCACGAGGGCTGACGCGGGGAGGGCCGTAAGGGCGGGGGTCGCGGGGGCGGCTCACCCTTACCTCCCGCCCTCCCCGGCAAGGGGTTGTCCAGTTGGACGAGGGTGCGGGCGTCGGGGATCTCCACGGGGCGGGATCGCGGGAGAATCCGGGCCGGCCGACGCCGGTGGGCCGGTGGGCCGGTGGGCCGGTGGGCCGGTGGGCCGGTGGGCCGGTGGCATCATCCGGTGCTCCGCGCCCCCGGCGACCGCCGCGTGCGCCCCTGGTGTCCGAGGGCAGGTCCAGACGTTGTCGCGGAATTGTCCTTGATCGGTAACAGCGGGAGCGCGGGCGCCCTCCCCGCCGTCCTGGCAGATGCAGTGCACGACACAAGAGCCGGGGACACGGCGGGGAGCAGGGGGCGGGACATGGCGCGGCACGCTGGGCGGGGCTGGTACGGACGGGTGATCGGGGCGGCGATAGGGGTCACGGCGGTGGCGGCCGGCGCCTCGGTGTGGACCGCGCAGGCGGGGCAGAACACCCCGGCCGCGCCGGCTCACCACACCGCGCCGAAGACGGTGGCCGTGTCCCCCGTCATCGCCCACTCCTCCGACGGCGGCGCGCACGCCGTCAACATCACCATCGACGACGGCCCCGACCCGACCTGGACCCCGCAGGTGCTCCAGGTGCTGCGGGAGAACGGCGTCAAGGCGACGTTCTGCATGATCGGCCCCGAGGCGCAGGCGCACCCGGACGTCGTCAAGCAGGTGGTCGCGGCCGGGCACCGGCTGTGCGACCACACGGTGTCGCACGACACCGCCATGGACCACAAGTCCGAGTCCTACCAGTCGCAGCAGATCCTGGACGCCGAGCGGCAGATAACCGAGGCGTCCGGGGGCGTCCGCCCGATGTACTACCGGGCGCCGGGCGGCGCGTTCACGCCGTACAGCCGGAAGCTCGCCGCGTCGCACGGGATGCGGCCGCTGGGCTGGAACGTGGACTCCAAGGACTTCGAGCGGCCGGGCACGGACGCCATCGTCGCCACCGTCAGGAGCGAGCTGGCCAACGGGCCCACCCTGCTCTTCCACGACGCGGGCGGCGACCGCTCGCAGACCGTGGCCGCGCTGCGCACCCTGCTGCCGTGGCTGAAGCAGCAGGGCTACGGCTTCGGCTTCCCCGTGCGCTGAACGAGCCGCCGCCCCCTTCACCCGTCCCCGGCCGCCCCCGGCCGTCCTCCCGATCCGCTCACCGGCCGGACCCTCGGTCGAGCCTCCGGCCGGTGAACCCCCGGGAAATTCTTGGCCACCGACCACCCCGGACGGGTGTTCGGTTCCCTCCGGGTGTCTACGATGAGGCCGTCCCGCCGGCGATCAACCCGCCCCGCGGACAGCTGCGTACGTCGTCCGGAAAGGCTCAGCATGCCGTTGCCCCGCCTCGGCACGCGGTCGCATCGTCTCCGGACGGCGCCGACCGTGTTCCTCGTACTGGCCGTGGCGCTCGCCCTGGTGGCCCTGTGCTCCGGCGGGTCCGGCGGCTCCGGGCAGAAGAAGACCGCCGCCCGGGGCCTGGTCGTCGAGGTCTCCGAGAGCCACTGCGGCCGGGGCTGGACCCGGCCCGAGCCCGGGACGCAGACCTTCGACCTGCACAACACCTCCGACGGCGCCGCCGAGGTCTACCTCGAAGACCCCAGCACCCACGCGGTGTACGGCGAGGTGGAGGGCATCGGCCCCGGCACCACACGGCAGTTGACAGTCCGGGTGGGCAAGGGCGCGTACGCATTCATGTGCGTGCCCGACGACGCCGACGCCGTCACCGGCCCCACCGTCCGGGTCACCGGCGGGCAGCGCGGCCCCGGTGCCGCCCCGGTCACCGAGCACGATCTGATCCCGCCCGCGCTCGCCTACCAGAAGTGGGTGGGCGGCGGACTCTCCACGGCCGTACGGCTTTCGGCCGATCTCAAGAACGCGATCGACCGCGGTGACCTCGCCGCCGCCCGGTCCGCCTGGCTGCCGGCGCACCTCCAGTACGAGCGGCTCGGGGCGGCGTACGACGCCTTCGGGGACGCGGACGGCGAGATCAACGGCACCGACGCCGGACTGGCCGACGGGGTGCACGACAAGGACTTCACCGGTTTCCACCGCATCGAGTACGGCCTGTGGCACGGTGAGTCGGCGAGCGGGCTGCGCGCTCCGGCGGCCGCCCTGGTCAAGGCGCTCACCGGGCTGCGCGACAGCTGGGCGCAGAGCCGCATGGACCCCGCCCAACTCGGGCTGCGCGCGCACGAGATCCTGGAGAACACCGTCCAGTTCGAACTGACCGGCCGCACCGACTACGGCAGCGGCAGCAACCTCGCCACCGCCCGCGCCAACCTCGACGGCACCCGCGAGGTGCTGTCCCGGCTGCGTCCGCTGCTCACCACCCGGTACGCCGATCTGCCGGGCCTGGACCGGGAGTTGACGCGGGCCGGGGAGACCCTCGACGGGTCCCGGCACGACGGGCGCTGGACCGCGCTCGACCGACTGACCCGCAACCAGCGGGAGCGCATCGACTCCCAGCTCGACGACCTCGTGGAGCGGCTGGCGTCGGTGGCGACCCTGTGCGACCCCCGGAGGACCGTGTGAGCACCGCCGAACGACACCACGGACTGGCCCGGCGCGGCTTTCTGCGCGGCGCCGCCCTCGCCGGCGCGGGACTCGCCACCAGCGCCGCCGCCCCGGACCCGGGCCCGACCCAGGCGCCGTCCGCCCTCGCGCCGTTCCACGGCGTCCACCAGGCCTCCGCGATCGCGGCTCCCCGCCGTACCTGTGTGTTCGCCGCCCTGGACGTGACCGCCGAGAGCCGCGCCGAACTCACCGATCTGCTGCGCACCTTGACCGAGCGGGCCCGGCTGCTCACCTCCGGCGGCACCCCTGACCCGGTGGGTGTCACCGGGCCGCCCGCCGACTCGGGCATCCTCGGCGACAAGCTGCCCGGCGGGCAGTTGGCCGTCACCGTGGGCGTCGGCGCCTCGCTGTTCGACGACCGGTTCGGGCTGACCGCGCGCAGGCCCAAGCGGCTCAAGGCCATGCCCGCCTTCCCCGACGACGATCTCAAGCCCGAGTGGTGCCACGGCGACCTCAGCCTCCAGCTGCACGCCGACGACCCGGACACCACCCTGCACGCGCTGCGCGACATCGCCCGGCACACCCGGGGCGGCATCCAGGTCCGCTGGCGGATGGACGGCTTCGCCAGCCCGCCCCGGCCCTCCGGCACCCCGCGCAATCTGCTGGGGTTCCGCGACGGCATCGCCAACCCGGACACCGCGAGCGCCCGCGAGATGGACCAACTGATCTGGGTGGACCGGGACTCGGGCGAGCCGGACTGGGCCGTCGGCGGCAGCTATCAGGTCGTACGGCTGATCCGGATGCTCGTGGAGTTCTGGGACCGGGTCTCGCTCAGCGAGCAGGAGCGGATGATCGGGCGGTCCCGTTCCTCCGGCGCGCCGCTGGACGGCGACCGCGAGCACGACGTTCCGAAGTACGCCGACGACCCCAAGGGCGATGTCATCCCGCTGGACGCGCACATCCGGCTGGCCAACCCGCGCACCCCGGACACCGCACGCCAGCGCCTGCTGCGCCGCGCCTACAACTACGACCTGGGCATGGACACCAACGGCAATCTGGACATGGGTCTGCTGTTCTCCTGCTACCAGCAGGACCTTGTACGGCAGTTCGAGACCGTCCAGCACCGGCTGGCGGGCGAGCCGCTCACCGACTACATCAGCCCGTTCGGCGGCGGCTACTTCTTCGCGCTGCCCGGGGTGCGCGATGTCCAGGACTGGTACGGACGCGCCCTGTTCGCCTGACGTGTCCGGTCCCCAGTGGACCGGTCCGGCCCTTTTCCCCTGTCTGACCGGGCAGTTCACCCGAACCTGTCCGGACAACCCGGTGACTCGCTTGGTCAACACACCGTCAAGTTTTCCCCCAGGTTCCCTGACTCGGTGTTCATCCACGCGACATCATGGCTCCGCCATCGCGCCCCGCAAGGAGCGCAGCATGCCTGCTCGTACACCGCACAGACGTTCTGTCCAAAGGGGTAGACCACCATGGCCAGCAGAGGAAGACGAGCCGCGATGCGCAGCCTGGGCGCGCTCGTGGGAGTCGCGGCGCTCACCGCGCTCGGCAGCAACGCGCCCGGGTGGGCGGCGACGTCCGCCCACGGTCACGGGGCCTCGTCGACCGCGACGCCGATCAAGCATGTCGTCGTGCTCTTCGACGAGAACATCTCCTTCGACCACTACTTCGCCACGTACCCGAAGGCCGCCAACACGGACGGCACGAAGTTCACGGCGTCGAAGAGCACCCCGAAGGACATCGACACCCTCGCCAACGCCGGGCTGCTGGAGCACAACCCGAACCAGTACGCGCCCAAGCGGCTGTCGCCGTCCCAGGCCCTGACCTGCGACCAGAACCACTCCTACGGTCCGGAGCAGTACGCCTACAACGGCGGCAAGGCCGACCAGTTCGTGCAGAACACCGAGGTCGACAAGTGCAGCGGCGGCCTGTTCGGCGAGCCGGGCCTGGCGATGGACTACTACGACGGCAACACCGTCACCGCGCTGTGGAACTATGCCCAGCACTACACGCTGAGCGACCGCGCCTACAGCTCCAACTACGGGCCGTCCACCCCCGGTGCGCTCAACCTGGCCTCCGGCAACACGCACGGCGTGGTCTCGATCGACCCGGCCACCGGCGAGCAGACCGACAAGCCGGACTCGTACACGGTCCAGTCCCCGGACGCCCACGGTGTCGGCACGGTCGTCAACGACCCCGACCCGGCCTGGGACGACTGCTCCGACAAGGACCACACCAGCAGGAACGCGCTGGCGTCGATGCAGGGCAAGAACGTGGGTGACCTGCTCAACGCCAAGAAGGTCTCCTGGGGTTGGTTCCAGGGCGGCTTCCGCCCGTCGACCGGGTGGGACGGCACGTCCGGCTCGTACGCGAAGTGCGACACCACGCACAACAACGTGGGCGGCACGGCCGCGGTGGACTACAGCCCGCACCACAACCCGTTCTCGTACTACAAGTCGACGGCCAATCCGCACCACCTGCCGCCGAAGTCCGTCTCCGAGATCGGCCACAGCGGTCAGGCCAACCACAACTACGACCTGACCGATTTCTCCGCCGCGCTCAAGGCGGGTCACCTCCCGTCCGTCAGCTTCCTCAAGGCCGGCGAGTACCAGGACGGCCACGCCGGCTACTCGGACCCGATCGACGAGCAGCACTTCCTGGTCAACGAGATCAACGCGATCCAGAGCTCGCCGCAGTGGAAGTCCACCGCGATCGTGGTCGCCTACGACGACTCCGACGGCTGGTACGACCACGCGTTCGTCGCCCCGCGCAACGGCTCGACCGACACCTCGGTCGGCTCCAACGGCAAGGCCACCGACAGCCCGGCCTGCCAGAAGGGCCCGAAGGCGGCCGGCGGCTACGCGGACCGCTGCGGCCCCGGCACCCGGCAGCCGCTGCTGGTCATCTCGCCCTACAGCAAGGTGAACAAGGTCGACCACACGCTGACCGACCAGGCGTCCATCACCCGCTTCATCGAGGACAACTGGCACACCGGCCGCGTCGGTGACGCCTCCTTCGACGCCAACGCGGGCTCGCTCGGCGGGATGTTCGACTTCCGGCACCCGAACAACAAGCGGGTGCTGCTGAACACCGACGGTTCCGTGGAGTCCGTCGGCCCGATCAAGCATGTCGCCCCGGTGCACACCAGCATCACCCCGGGCCCGGCCTTCCAGAACGCGGCCGACACCTCGGACGCGTTCCCGACCCTCCCGGTCGGCCTCGGCGTCGGCGCCCTGCTGGCCGCCGGTCTGACCGGCACGTACTTCACGATGCGCCGCCGTCAGCAGGTCTGACGACAGCGGGTTCCTGGGTGTGCCCTCGGCCGTCGGCCGGGGGCACACCCGTGTCCGCGCCGGAAAAACCGGTGGTCGGGGCCGTGCACCTGCTGCTGGGATGGCGTGATGCACAGTGAGATCTCGATGACGGTGGACCGGGGCGCCTTCCCGGACGCGGTGACGCCGTGGGAGCAGGAGTCCTGGCGGGCCGCGGCTCTCGACTGGGTCCGGGAGCGGCTGGCCGAGCGCGGCCTGCGCGGGGACGGCGAGCTCCGGGTGCGGCTGCGGCCGTGGTCGGTGCTGGCACGGGTGCCCGTGGCGGGCCGGGACGCGGTCTGGTTCAAGGCGAACCCGCGGTCCGCCGCCTTCGAGGGCCCGCTGACCGCCGCGCTGGCCCGCTGGGTACCCGGACATGTGCTGGAGCCGCTGGCCGTGGACGCGGCCCGCGCCTGGTCGCTGCTCCCGGACGGCGGCGATCTTTTCCGGCAGGTCCTGGCGCGGGAGCCGGTCGGACCGGAGGTCTGGGAGGACCTGCTGCGCCAGTACGCGGGCGTGCAGCGCGCCCTGATCCCGTACGCGGGGGAACTGGAGCGGCTGGGGGTCCCGAAGGCCCGCACCGTCGATCTGCCCGAGGTGTTCGACCGGCTGCTCACCGCGAACACCGCGCTCGACCCCGGGGCACGCGCCCGGGTGGCGGCCGTACGGCCCCGGCTCGTGGACTGGTGCGCCGAACTCGCCGCCGTCGGCATCGAGGACACCCTCGACCACGCGGATCTGCACGACGGGCAGCTGTTCCGTCCGGCGCCGGGCCGGTTCACGTTCTTCGACTGGGGGGACGCGGGCGTGTCCCACCCGTTCTGTAGCCTCCGGGTCACCGGTGAGCAGGTACGCGAACGGTATGGCGCGCAGGCGCTGCCCCGGCTGCGCGACGCCTATCTGGAGCCCTGGACCGGTACCGGGCTCGCGATCGCCGAGCTGCGCCGCGCCGCGAGCCTCGCCTGGCGGCTCAGCTCCCTGGGCCGCGCCACCTCCTGGAGCCGGATGTTCCCCGACCCGGGACGCCCCGCGCCCGGCGTCACCCAGAGCGCGGAGTGGCTGCTGGACCTGCTGAACGAGCCGCCGATCTAGGCGCGTTGGCACCCGGCCGTCCGAAGTCGCCGGGGCGGCGCGCCCGACGGACACTGACGGTATGAGCCATCCCCGCGCCCCCTCAGCGGGCCGCCCCGCCCTCGCGTGCACGCCTCCGGAGCCGGTCCGGCACGCCGCACCGTGCGAGTCCGCCGCTCCCCCGCCCGGCCGCCGTGCCGTCCTGGGCGCGCTCGCCGGTGTCGCGCTGGCCGGCGTAGCGCCGGGCGCGGCGGGCTGTTCCGGCGTTCGGGCCCCGGCCGGGCGCGCCACCCCGTCGCCCGCCTCCGCGCTGCCGAGGACCACTCCTTGGCGGCCGGGACCCGGCGAGGTGGCACCGGCGGCGAAGCTGCGCGCCGTGCAGGTGGTGGAGGTGATCGGCGCGTGGCCGGAAGGGCACGGCGGGGCGGCCGCCGCCCGCACCCGGGTCGCGGCCCTCGGCCTGCCGACGGCGCTCGTCGGCCAGGCGGGGCCGCTGGCGCCCGCGGCCGACCAGGCCGCGCTCCAGGTGGTCTTCGCGCAGTACGGCGGGATCCTGTCCCGGTCCGCCAGCGTGCTGGTGGTCTGCCGCCAGTGGACCCGGCGCGGCGGGGAGGTCGCCTCGGGCGGTACGACGGTGGACGTACGGCTCTCCCGGGGAGCGCACGGCTGGACGGTCGACGCGCTCCGTCCGGCGCACCCCGGGCCGCCCGCCCGCGCCCTGCCCGCCGACACCCGCGCGGCCCTGTCGGACGCCCGGATCACGCTGCCGCCCGCCGCCGTCGCCGACCTGCGTGGCGGTCGGGTGCACAGCAGCGTGACCCGGGCGATGCGGGCCCTGGCCCGGAGCCACCGGATCGAGGTGAGCGTCGTACGCTCCGGGCATCCGCTGGACGTGTTCGGCACGGACCGGCCGAGCGACCATCCGCGAGGGCGGGCCTTCGACGTGTGGCGGATCGACGGCCACGCGGTGGTGGACCCGTCGACCTCGCGGTCCCTGATCGAGCGGTTCATGCGGGACGCGGCCGCGGCGGGGTCGTACAACGTCGGCGGCCCGGTGCTGCTGACGGGCGGCGGCCCCGGCCAGTTCTTCAGCGACGCCACCCACCATGACCATGTGCACATCGGATTCCGCGCGTGACGGTCCGCGCGCGCCGGGCCGACGGGTGGCCTCGAAGAACCGCGCCACCGGCTGACGGGTTGCACCGCGACCCCGCCCGCCCCGACGCTGGAGCGGTGACGCATCCGGGATTCGGCGTGGCCCCGGCGGACGGCTCCGGGGTCGGGCGGCGGCGGTTCCTCGCCCTGTGCGCGGGCGCGGGGCTCGCCACGACCGCCGCGTGCACCGCCGCGCCGTCCGGGGCCGGGAGCCGGCTGCGGCCGGAGTCGGAGCGGGACGCGCCCGGCACCGCCACCTGGCGGCTCGGCCCGACCGGCCCACCGGACGCGGTGAGCGGCTACCCGGACCGGGTGAGCGTGACCCCGGGCGAGAGCTTCGGCCTGCGTGTGTCGACCACGGCGGCGGCGTTCCGGGTCTCGGCGTTCCGGATCGGCTGGTACGGCGGCGCCGGGGCCCGGCGGATCTGGGCCTCGGGCCGGACACCCGGCCGGGCGCGGGCCGCCCCCAGGGTGCTGGCCGCCACCCGTACCGTGTTCGCCGACTGGCCGGTCACCCTGCCCGTGGACACCACCGGCTGGCCGGAGGGCGCCTATCTGCTGCGTCTGGAGGCGGACACCGGCCATCAGCGGTACATCCCGTTCGTGGTCCGCTCCACCGACGGCACGGGCCGTACGGTGCTGCTGCACGCCCCGGCCACCTGGCAGGCGTACAACCGCTGGGGCGGCGCGAGCCTGTACACCGGAGCGGACGGCGGGTACGCCGGCCGTTCCCTCGCGGTCAGCTTCGACCGGCCCTACGACGGGAGCGGCGCGGAGAAGTTCCTGACGTACGAGCGGGCGCTGGTGGTGCTCGCCGAGCGTCTCGGCATCCCCCTCGCGTACAGCACCGGTACCGACGTCCACCGGGACCCCGGGGTACTGCGGGGCGCGCACGCGGTGGTCTGCCTGGGGCACGACGAGTACTGGACGCCCGAGCAGCGCGCCCATGTCACCGCCGCCCGGGACGCCGGTGTGAACATCGCCTTCCTGGGCGCGAACACCTGCTTCCGCCGGGTGCGGCTGGAGCCCGGGGCGGGCGGGATGGATCGTACGGTGGTCTGCTACAAGAGCGACTACCGCGCCGACCCGTGCTATCCGTCCACCCCGGCGCAGGTCACCACCGACTACCGGCTCCCGCCCGGCGCCGACCCCGAGTCCGCGCTCACCGGAGTGCTCTACGAGGGCTACCCCGTCGACGCGCCGTACGTCGTACGAGCACCCGGGCACTGGGCGTACGACGGCACCGGTGTCCGTGCCGGGGACGGCTTCCCGCATCTGGTGGGCGTGGAGTACGACCGGGTCACCCCCGGCGCCCCCACCCCCGGCCCGCTGGAGATCACCGCGCATTCCCCGCTGGTGTGCGCGGGCCGGCCGAGCCACAGCGACTCGGCGTACTACACCACCCCCGCCGGAGCGGGGGTGTTCGCGACCGGCACCATGCGCTGGGTGGAGGGCCTGCTGGCCGGGACCGGCGAACTCGGGCGCGACCACGGGATGGACGCCCGCACCCGCGCGTTCGTCACCCGCACCACGGAGAACGTGCTGCGGATGTTCGCGCGCGGCCCGGCCGCCCGGCACGCGCCGCCGCCGGACGCCAACGTGCCTGCGGTGTACGGCGGTTGACCGTGCCGCAGTCAGGCCTCGTTGGACCGCAACTGGTTCTGGCGGGCCTTGTTGAACAGGCGCCACAGATGCTTGGCCACGGCGCACGGCGCGGAGTCGGCGCGGCACTGGCGGCAGGCGCGGGTGTGCTGCTCGTACTGGATACGGGCGTCTTCTAATGCGTCACTGACAGCAGACATGGACATCTCCGGGAAAGACATGACATCGAACGGCGCGCCGACTTGACCGGCCGATACAACCAGTCCCAAAGGTGATCATGTTACTGGCGGTACTGGGAAATTCGGGGGCCTTAAGGAGCCATGGATCCCGGACAGGGTCCGGGCATGCTTCATCAAGGCGGCCAGACCGACCTCGAAGGCGCGGTCGGCCCGGTGGCCGCCCGCCGCGGCGAGGGCCGCGGCCAGATGGGGCGTCGCGGCGCGGTCCGGGAGCTCCCACATCGTCTCGGGGGCGGCGAGGTCGAGGGCCGAGCCCAGCACCAGGTTCTCCAGCGCGGTGATCAGCGCCATGATCCCGGCGGGCTCGAACCCGGCGTCCAGCAGCCGGGTGACCGCCCGCTCGTACTGGTCAAGGACCCGGGGTGCGCGCACCGGCGAGGTCATCAGCAGCGGGATGGCGCGGGGGTGCGCGGCGAAGGCGGCACGGTAGGAGCGGGCCCAGGCCTCCACGGCCGTGTCCCAGGGTTCGAGGTCGAGGGTGGCGGTCTCGATCACGGAGGCGACCCGTTCGCGCAGCAGTTCCACGATGCCGTCCCGGCCGTCCACATGGTGGTAGACCGAGCCGGTCTGCACGCCGAGCCGCCTGGCTATCTGCGGCACGCTGAAGTCGCCGCTCTCGTCGACGAGTTGGAGCGCGGTGGTGGTGATGCGCTCACGGTCGAGGAGCGGGGTGCGCGGCCGTCCCATGATCGGTGTTCTCCCTGAGGTCTTCCCGGATGCCCAAGCGCAGGTTACATTGCGAAAACCGAAAGCATTTAGGTTTACGGCTCCGGGCGCCCGCCATCCCTTCCGTGCGCCCGGGCCGCCGTACGCCCGGGAGTGTTCGCGCGGGGCCGTCGCCCCATCCGCCGCGGGCGCGCCCGCCCGTCTCCGGGACCCCCTCCCCTCCGCCGCCCGAAGGGCTCCCCCGTATGTCCGTCACCACTTCCGAACTGCCCGAGGAGAAGGCGCCGTCCGCCGCGGCCACCCTCCGCCCCGGTTCCCTCGGCACGGCCGACATCGCCTTCTTCGTCGTCTCCGCCGCCGCGCCCCTGACCGTCATGGCCGGGGTCGCGCCGCTCGCGATCCTGCTGGGCGGCATAGGCGCCCCGGTCGGCTATCTCCTCGCCGGGCTGACCCTCGCCGTCTTCGCCGTCGGCTTCACCACGATGAGCCGCCATGTCACCGGCGGCGGCGCCTTCTACGCCTTCATCACCCGCGGTCTGGGCCGCCCGGCCGGCATCGGCGCCGCCCTGCTCGCGCTGCTCGGCTACAACGGTATGGAGATCGGCGTCTACGGTCTGCTCGCCTCCGCCTCCCGCGACACCCTGCACGCCCTGTTCGGCGCCGATGTGCCCTGGCTGCCCGTCTCGCTGGCCGGGCTGCTGCTCATCGGCTACGGCGGCTTCCGCTCGATCGACTTCGGGGCCAAGCTGCTCGGCGTCCTGCTGATCGCCGAGACGGGAATACTCGTCCTGCTGGCCGGCGGGGTGCTGCTGAAGGGCGGCGCGCACGGGCTGTCCCTGGCCTCCCTCGCGCCCTCACATGTGTTCGTGCCCGGCACGGCCGCCGTACTCGCCTTCGCGTTCGCCGCGTTCACCGGTTTCGAGTCGACCGTCATCTACCGCCGCGAGGCCCGCGACCCCGAGCGCACCGTGCCCCGCGCCACCTATCTGGCCGTCGGATTCCTCGGCCTGTTCTACGCGTTCGTGGTGTGGATCGCCGTCCAGGCGTTCGGCGACGACCAGGTGGTGCGCGCCGCCGGGAAGGACCCGGCCGGGATGTTCTTCACCGCGATCACCACGTACGTGGGCGGCTGGGCCGCGGATCTGATGCACGTCTTCATCGTCACCAGCGTCCTCGCCTCCCTCCTCGCCTTCCACAACGCCATCAACCGCTACGCGCTCGCGCTGGCGGAGGAGGGCGTACTGCCCCGCCGGCTCGGCCGGATCCACCCGCGCCACCGCTCCCCGTACCTCGCCGGCATCGCGCAGACCGTGCTCGGCGCGGTGGTCGTCCTCGCCTTCTGGGCCGCGCACGCCGACCCCTACCAGCAGTTGCTGCTGTGGGTGAACACCCCGGGGATGATCGGCCTGATGCTGCTCCAGCTGCTCGCCGCGATCGCCGTGCCGTGCTACTTCCGGCGGGTGCGGCACAGCGAGGGAAGCCTGCGGACGGTGGTGGCGCCGGTCCTCGCCACGGTGCTGCTCGCGACCGCGATCGTCCTGGTGGTGGGGCACATCGACCTGTTCACCGGCGCCTCACCCGTCGTGAACACCCTGCTGGTGCTCGCGGCGCCGGTCGTCTTCCTGCTCGGGCTGCCCTTCGCGTGGTGGCTGCGGCGCGGCCGACCGGAGGTGTACGGGTCCTTCGCCACGGAGCCGCCGACACCGGCGCCGACGCCGACCGAGTCCGCCGAATGACCGTCGCTCACAAAGGAGTTCATGGCATGCCCGCCGCCGATCTCGTCCTCACCGGTGCCCAGGTGCGCACCCTCGACCCCGACCGCCCCACCGCCACGGCGGTCGCCGTGCGCGAGGGGGTGATCACCGCGGTCGGGGAGGCGGCCGACGTACCGGACTGGCGCGGCCCCGGCACCGAGGTGGTCGAGCTGGGCGGGGCACATCTGGTGCCCGGCCTGGTCGACGCCCACAGCCACCCGGTGTGGGGCCTGGAGATGGCGACCGGAGTTGACCTGTCGGGGGTGCGCGATCTGGCCGGTCTTCGCGCCGAGTTGGCGGGGGCCGGGCGGATCGGGGGCTGGGTGCTCGGGCACGGCCTGGACCACAACGCCTTCGAGGGCCGCCCGATCCACCACGGCCTGGTGGCCGACGTCCTCGGCGACGCCCCCGCCCTGCTGCGCCTGTACGACGGCCACTCCGCCCTCGCCAACGCCGCCGCCCTGGCCGCCGCCGGGGTGTCCGGGCCGCGCTCCTTCGACCAGCGCGCGGAGGTGGTGTGCGACGCCGCGGGCCGGCCCACCGGGCATCTGGTCGAACACGCCGCGATGGACCTGGTGACGGCCGTCGCGCCGCGCCCCTCGGACGCCGAACGCCGTTCGAGGCTCCTGGAGTTGCTGTCCGCGATGGCCGCCACCGGGCTCACCGGCGCCCATGTGATGGACGGCGGGGACCTGGAGCTGGTGGCGGCGGTGGCGCGGGAGACGGTACTGCCGGTGCGGCTGCGGTTCGCGCCCTGGTGCATGCCCGGCGCGGACACGGAGGCGCTGCGCGAGCTCATCGCGCTCCAGGGGCGGGGCGGCCGGCACTGGATGGTCGGCGGGGTGAAGTTCTTCATGGACGGCACCGTGGAGGGCGGCACGGCGTGGCTGGAGCATCCCGACTGCCACGGTCGGGGCACGGCCGCGTTCTGGCCGGACCCGCGGGCCTACGCCGAGGCCGTGCGCACCCTGCACTCGGCCGGGGTGCGCACCGCCACCCATGCCATCGGGGACGCCGCCGTACGGCACGTACTGGACACCGTGGCCTCGCTCGGGCCGAGCGGACGCGGGGCGCACCGGATCGAGCACATCGAGACGGCACCGGACGAACTCCTGCCCCGTTTCGCCGAGTTGGGTGTGGCGGCCTCCATGCAGCCGCCGCACACCGGGTACACCCGGGACGACGGCAGCGACGAGTGGTCCCGTCGCCTGGGCGGTGAACGGGCAGCCCGTGCCTGGCGGTTGCGGGATCTGCGGGACGCGGGCGCCATCGTCGCGCTCGGCTCGGACTGGCCCATCGCGCACTACGACGCCCGCGCCGTGCTGGCGACCGCCCGCCGGCCCAAGGGCGCCGCCGCGCATCGCGCGGGCCTGACCCCGTTGCAGGCTCTGGAGGGCTGCACCGGCCACGCGGCCGCCGCGGCGGGCGAGTCGGGGACCGCCGGTCGTATCGCGCCGGGGTTCCGCGCCGACCTGACCGCGCTCGGCGTGGACCCCGTGCTCGCGTCTGCCGACGAACTCGCCGACGCGCCGGTGGAGTTGACGGTGACGGGCGGCCAGGTGGTGCACCGGGGCACCCGCTGACGGGCGTTCGGTCCCCACACCCTGCCCGCTCCCCCTCGTACGGCCTCGTACGGCTCTCCGCCGTGCTCAGTCGTGCGGGACGACCGCGACCGGGCACTCGGCGTGCTGGACGACCGCGTGGGCGACCTGTCCGAGGCGTTCGCCGAGCCTGCTGCCGCTGATCCGGCGCCCCACCACGACGAGTCCTGCGCCGTCGGTGGCCCGTACGAGTTCGTCCCCTGCCCGGCCCTCGGTGACGGTCGTGGCGACGGACACGTCCGGGTACTTCTCGTGCCAGGGCCGCAGCAGCGCGATGACGGCGTGCTCGGCGGCGGCCGCCCCCTCGGGTCCGGCGCCGCCGTCCGGCTCGTGGACATGGCACACCCGCAGCTCGGTGCGGCGCCGCCGGGCGGCCTCGAAGGCGAACCCGATCGGCTCGTCGCACGGGCTGTCGACGTCCAGGCCGAGCACGACGGCACGGTAGGGGATGCTCGGAATCTCGTCCGGCGCGAGTCCGGGAGCGGTCGGCAGATGCTCGTCGGCGGCGCTGCGGCCCGCCCGTACCAGCACCACCGGGCAGGGGGCGCGGCCAGCGACCCGCAGCGAGACCGAGCCGACGAGGGCCCCGGCGGCCCGGCCGAGCCCGAGGGTGCCCACCACCAGCGTGTCCGTCTCGGCGGCCACGGACAGCAGCGCGGGCACGGGCGACTCGGCGACCAGCCTGCCGGTCACGGCCAGCGTCGGATGCGCCGCGCGCACGCTGTCGACCGCCTCCCGCAGCACGCGCTGCGCCCAGCCGCGTTCCGTACTGTCCCGCGTCGCCAGCGGCGCCGACCGCACCTGGGTGACCCACGCGTGCGCCACGACCAGCTCGGCACCCCGGCGCACCGCCTCCTGCGCGGCCCAGTGAGCGGCGGCGACACTCTGCGGGGACCCGTCGACTCCCACCGCGATATGACCAGCCATGACGTGTCCCTCCGGATCCGACGCTTCCCGCCGTCCACCGAGCGCTCTCCCGTACGACAAGCGTGCCTCGTGAAGGGGACTCGCGCCCGTGGGCCGTGCGGGTCGTCGGGAGGAGGCCGGGCGTCCCCTGGAGAAGGGCCCCGTCGACGCGGGCGCGTGACCGGGCCCCGACCGGCGACGGCGCGCGTCCCCTGGACGGCGCCCACGGAGCCGGGTACGTCCGGGCGCCGCGACGGGGCGGCTGGTCCGCCCACTCCGGCGGAGCCGGAAGGGTCCGGGTACAGGACCAAAGGTCCCCTTCACGGGGGCACCCGGCCCTCGGCCCCGGGCGACGGAGGCGGCACGCTGGTGGTACCGGCTCGAAACGGGCAGCGGGCACGCGCGTGGCCGGGGCGTCGAGCGGGCTCACTAAGGCGGGACATCGACCGTCACCCGGCGAAGCGGGTCCGCGCACCCTGAAGGAGGAAGAGCCGTGATCCAGAGCACGATCGGCGAGGTGATGAGGTGCGATGTCGTCACCGCGTCGGAGACGATGTCGTCCGCGGCCGTGACCCGGCTGCTGGACCGGTACGGGATCAGCGGGCTGCCGGTGATCGACCACGACGACAAGGTGCTCGGCGTCGTCTCGGCCTCCGACCTGGTGCGCGAACGGGCCGCCCGGCAGGCGCGGGCCCCCGACGAGCCGGCATGGGAGTCACCGGCGCGCGAACTGATGTCGACGCCCGCCGTCACCGTCCACCCCGAGCAGCGGGTCTCCGACGCCGCGCGGCTGATGGAGCGGCGTGGCGTGGAACGGCTGCCCGTGGTGGACGAGGAGGACCGGCTGATCGGCATCGTCACCCGCCGCGACCTGCTCCGGGTCTTTCTGCGCGGGGACGACGAGATCCGCCGCCAGGTGTCCGAGGAGATCGTGTCGGGCGAGCTGGGCCTGCCACCGGAGGCCATCACCGTGTCCGTGCGGGACGGCATCGTGACCCTCGCGGGCGGCGCGGAACTGCGTGGCGCCATCGCCCGCGCCGGATTCGCGGCCTGGCGGCTGGACGGAGTCGTCGGAGTGGTCAATCTGGTGCCGTCGGTGCCTCCCGAAGGGGTGGCGCGCCCGGGGTGAGACCCGCGAGGCGGAGCGCGGGGCTCGGCGAGATCCGTACGCGCCGAACCCCCGTCGCTCTCATCCCGCTTCGATACGACGGCCCGTGTACGCCGTGGGCTCGATCCGCACCCACACATCGCGGCCCCCGCCGGCCCACGGGGTGCTGTACGCGCGCTCGGCCAGCCGCTCCGCCTCGCCGGGGTCGCTCACCACGCGGGCGGTCCCCCGCACCAGTACGCTCCAGCCCTCGCTCAACGCGTCGTCCACCCGGTCCACCTCGAAGGCCACCTCGCGGTCGAGGCCCTGGGTGATGACCGAGCCCTCGCGGGTCCGGAACACGATCGCGCCGTCCACGACGGTGTAGTTCACCGGGAGGACGACGGGCGCGCCCTCGGTGCTGAGCGCGAACCTTCCGACGCCGTGCGTCGACAGCAGCTCCCTGCACTCCCGTTCGTCGAGTTCGCCCATCCGGGGATCGCGGGCGGCCTGCCCCAGTCCGGACGGCAGCCCGGAGTATCCGCCGCCGAGTTCCTGGGGGCTGGTGCGCAGCGCTCCGGCGAGCCGCAGCAGGGTGCCGGAGTCGGGCGCGGCGGTGCTGTGCTGCTCCAGATGGGCGACGTACGCCTCGGCCATGCCGGCGCGCTCGGCCACTTCTTCCCGGCTCAGCCCGAGTTCCGTCCGGCGCCGCTGGAGCCGGCGTCCGAGGTCGCCCCGCGCACGGCCGTCCCCCGGCTGCGGTTCGCCGTGCCCGGGTGTGGGGCGTTCTGCCATGCTCGCTCACTCCTCGCCGGACCCTGGCTCGTACCACGTCTACCACCGGGACTCCCCGCCTACCACTTGGGTACGCCGGGGCATCCGGAAACCGTCGACCTTTGACGGGCGCCCGGCGTCAGCCGTAGGTCAGTGCCCGGTCAGCGCCTCCTGGCACCGTTGTTCCCGTGAGCGGGACGGGAAACCGGAACCGGTCACAGGGACAGCCGGGATCACAAGGACCCCAGAGATCCCAGGGAGAGGTGCCCGGAGTGGTTTATCGGGGACCAGCGAGCACAGCTCACGGTCGGGCCCTTCGGGGCCCGCGCAGGTTCGAATCCTGCCCTCTCCGCTCCGCCGAACGGCTGACTACACTGGACGGCGGCATCGCGTGCCGGTCACCGTCCGGGTGAGGCATGGAGGTGCCAGGAGATGCCTCTGGAGGCATTCCTTGTCGGTCGATCTGAACCACACCATCGTGCACGCCCGGGACAACCGGGAGTCCGCGCGCTTCTTCACCGAGATCGTGGGCCTGGACATCACCGGGGAGTGGGGCCCGTTCGTGGCCGTCGCCCTGGACAACGGCGTCACGCTGGACTTCGCCACCGTCCCCGAGGACAGGATCACCCCGCAGCACTACGCGTTCCTGGTCTCCGAGCAGGAGTTCGACGCCGCGTACGCCCGTATCACCGAGCGGGGCATAGAGCACTACGCCGACCCGCACCAGAAGCACCCCGGCACCATCAACCACAACGATGGCGGCAAGGGCGTGTACTTCATGGATCCGGTCGGACACGCCATGGAACTGCTCACCGTTCCCTACGGCGGCTGGCCGAGCGCATAAGCGCCGGAGCCCCGCGAACCGGCCGGTGACAGACGCTCGGTCATCCCGCCCGTATCCGCGTACTGGAACTGCTCAGCGAACGCGAGCACGCGGTCGCCGAGATGCTGCCCGAGGTGGGTATCGAGCCCGCCCGCCTCTCCCAGCAACTGGCCGTGCTGCGCCGCGCCAACCTGGTCAAGACCCGCAAGGGAGGCTCGATCGTCTACTACTCCCTGACCAGCCCGCATGTGGCCGTGCTGCGGGTGGCGCGGACGATCCTGTCCGGGGTCCTCGCGGAACAGGCGGAGCTGCTCGCCGACCTCCAGGCGGCACAGGGGGAACGGCCGGGGCAGACCTGATGTCGACGGGCTGTTGTCGGCGGACCCGGCTTCGGCGGGCCCCGCGGTGAGCCCGGCTTCGGCGAGCCCGGTCCTGGCGGCCCAGGCTTGTACGGACCTTCGGCGGGCCCGACCTCGCCCCGCCCCGACTCCGCGGGCCTTCTGCGTCCCCAATCCCTTCGGCCGGCCCCGGGGCCGGGCCTGCCCTCAGCGGGCCCGGCCTCGACGCCGTCTCGTCGCCCCTGCGCTCCTCACTCCCCCGGCGCCACCGTCCGTGCGGCGATGCGGGCCGCCTCCGCGATGAGCGCCTCGTCGACCGGGGCGTCCTTGTCGTCCTTGCCCTCCTTGGTCGACAGGACGGCGAGCACGACAGGGGTCCGCCGGGTGGTCCAGGCGACGCCGATGTCGTTGGCGCTCGCGTAGTCGCCGGTCCCGGTCTTGTCGGCGATGGTCCAGCCCCCGGGCAGCCCGGCGCGGAACCGTGCGCCACTGGTGGTGTTGCCCTTCAGCCAGGTGACGAACCGCTCCCGGTCGGGGGCGGCAAGAGCCCGGCCGAGGGCCAGCCGCTCGATGCTCCGGGCGAGGGCCTCGGGGCTCGTGGTGTCGCGCGGGTCCCCGGGGATCGCCGTGTTCAGCTCGGGCTCCCACCGGTCGAGCCGGCTCACCTCGTCGCCGAGCGAGCGGAAGAACCGGGTCAGGCCGGCCGGCCCGGCCAGCTGGCGCAGCAGCAGGTTGCCGGCCGCGTTGTCGCTGTACTGGATCGCCGCCGCGCACACCTCGGCCATGGCCATGCCGGTGGCCTGGTTCTCCTCCGTGCGGGGTGAGTTGGGCAGCAGGTCGTGCGGCGGATAGTGGATCACCTTCTCCATCGGCGCGCAGCGCGCCTCGTCGCGCAGCACGGCGGCCGCCGCGAACGCCTTGAACACCGAGCACATCGCGAACCGCTCACCCGCCCGGTGGGCGAGCACCTGGCCGGTGCGCACATTGCGCGCGTACACGCCGAGCCGGGCGCCGTAGCGCCGCTCCAGGTCGGCAAACGCGCCGGAGGCCGGGGCGGCGGGGGCGGCGGCGGCCCGCCCGGTGGACGCCACGGCGGCCGCGGAGGTGAGCGCGATGCCTGCCTTCAACAGGCCACGGCGCGCGAGCGGTCCGGAAGCGGTCATGGTGAAGTCCTCCCAGGTCATGCCCTGTCGGGCGGGGTGATCCGTGGGGAACAGCGAAACAGCACGAGGACGCTCATGTCCAAGAGTGAACTGTGCACCTCTCATGCATTATTGATATGACTACTGGATGGATCTACTGGCGCATCTGGAGGCCTACGTGGCGACCGCCGACGAGGCGAGCTTCTCCCGCGCGGCCGACCGGCTCGGTATCGCCCAGCCGCTGCTCAGCCGACGGATCAAGACGCTGGAGGGCCATTTCGGCGGTCCGCTGTTCGACCGCTCCCGGCGCCAGGTCACGACCACCGAGCTGGGCGTACTGCTCCTCCCCTACGCCCGCGACGTCCTGGACCGCGCCCAGCGGCTACGGCAGGCCGCCCACTCGGCCCGGCACGCGCGGGTGCGTGCCGTCGGCGTGCCCGCGGACTGCGCCCCGGCCGCTCTGGCCCGCGCCCTGCACGCCGGCACCGAGCGCGGAATCACCCTCGGTATGCGCGAACTGCCTCCTGCTGAGCGGGAGTCGGGGCTGAGTGACGGCTCGCTCGCCTACGCACTCCTCCGCGTCGCACCGGAACGGGCCGCCTTCCGGGTGCCGTTGGGACTGGCCTCCGCGCCGGCCGACACCCGGGAGGCGTCGCGCGCCCTCCACCTCGAAGAGCTACGGCCACGTCGTCGCCGTACCGGCGAACCGCCCGTGCCCCCGCTGCCGCTCCTCGTCCTGGCCGAGGACCAAGTCCCCTGCTTCGAGGACCGGTTCGCCCGCGCCGTCGCGCGTGCCGGGCTGCCCGAGGGGCGGATCGGACCGGCGGGACCGGCGGCCGACGCGCTCACCGAGACCCTCGCCGGGCGCGCCCTGCTGCTGTGCACCGAGTCGTACGCACGCCGGTACGACGCCCGGTGGGCACCCCTGGGCGACACCGCTCTGCACCGGGGCTACGACGTGAGCGCACCACCCGGTCCCCGAGGCACGCCGGACGTACCGCAGTGGCTGACCCGGCTGCTGGGCACGGCAGTCGGGGCGGCAGGTCACGGCGACACCGGTGGCCCGCGGGCCGTCGGCGACGCTCCCGCCCGTCTGGCGGCCCGCGGATGAGCGCGGTGGAGCCGAGCGGCAACCGGCACCGGCCCGTCTGCGTCGGCGACGACGGTGCCCTGCTGGATGTCGCCGAGACGGTCGCGGCCGACTGGTCGGCGCTCGGGGTGCGCGGTTCCTTCCTCGCCCTGAACCTGGACACGGGCGAGCGACTCGGCTTCGACATCGATGAGCAGGTGCCCCTCGCGTCCGTCGCGAAGGTCCCGCTGGCCCTGGTCGTACTGGACCGGATCGCGGCCGGAGAACTCGACGCGGCGCGGCCGGTGACCGTCGATCCGGCACGGAGCAGCGTCGGCTCCACCGGTCTCTCGGCGTTCCGGCACCCGGCCACCGTGGCCGTCGGCGATCTGCTCCTGCTGATGCTGTCGGTGAGCGACAACGCCGCCGCGGACGCGCTGTTCGACCTGGTGCCGGTGGCGGAGGTGGATACGCGGCTGCGGGCGTGGGGGTGCGAAGACATCCGGATGCGGCACCGGATGAACCATATGTACGAGTGCGCGGTCGGCGCCGCCGGCAACGACTTCTCTCTCGCGCTGGAACTGGCCGTACGGGACGAACGGGCGGGCCTTCCCACCATCGAGACCCTGGACCCGGCGCATGCCAGCACGGGCTCGGCGGCGGCTCTCGTCGGCCTGCTGCGACGTGTGTGGGGCGACGAGATCGCCGTACCCGCAGCGACGGCCGAGCTGCGGCGGCTGATGGGCTGTCAGGTCTTCACCCAGCGGCTGGCGTGCGAGCTGCGTGCGGACTCGCTGCGGTGGAGCGGGAAGACGGGGACGTTCCTGCATCTGCGGCACGAGATCGGCGTGGTGGAGGCGGAGTCGGGCGACCGGGTGGCCATGGCCGCGCTCACCCGCGCGGATCGGCGGGCCGGTCTCGCCCCGGACATCGAACTGGCGATGGGCGCGGCGGCCCGGGACGCGTTCGAGGCACTGCGCCGCTGAGGGGGCGGGGCCGAGTCCGCGCCGCCGACGTCCGGGTCAGGACAGCAGCCGCTGCTCCTTCGCCACCGCGACCGCGCCCGCGCGCGTGTCCACGCCGAGCTTGTCGTAGATGCGCCGCAGATGTGTCTTCACCGTGGCCTCGCTGATGAACAGGGCTCGGGCGATGGCATGGTTGGGCAGCCCGTGGGCGAGCTGGGCGAGGATGTCGCGTTCGCGTGGGGTGAGGGTGGGGCGCGGGTCGCGCAGCCGGGACATGACGTGGTCGGCGACCGGGGGCGAGAGCGCGGGGCGGCCCCGGGCGGCGGCGTGGATCGCGGTGAACAGGTCCTCGGCGCGCTCGGCCTTGAGCAGATACCCGGTGGCGCCCGCCGCCACGGCCCGGGTGACATCGGCGTCCGTGTCGTAGGTGGTGAGCACGAGGACGTGCGGCGCGGGGCTCGTGGCGCGCAGCCGCCGGGTGGTCTCGACACCGTCGATGCCCGCGCCGAGCTGGAGGTCCATCAGGACGACGTCCGGCGCGGTCTTCCGGGCCAGCGCCAGGGCCTCCTCGCCGCTGCCCGCCTCGCCGACGACCTCGATGTCCGGGGCGCTGTGCAGCAGGGCGAGCAGCCCGGCGCGTACGACGGCATGGTCGTCGCAGACCAGGATGCGTACGGGACGTTCGGTCATCGTCGCTCCAGGGGGATCGCCGCCGACAGGGCCGTACCCTCGCCCGGCGCCGACTCGACGGTGAGGGTGCCGCCGAGCTGGCGCAGCCGGGCGCGGATCGCGGGCAGACCGTGGCCGCGGCCCTCGCCACCGGTGCCGTCGCGGCGGTCCTCGGCGGGTTCGAAGCCGCGGCCGTCGTCCATGACGTCCAGGACGATCTGGTCGTCCAGGCAGGTCAGGGTGAGGGTGGCGGTCGTGGCGCCCGCGTGTTCGCGGACATTGGCGAGGGCGCCCTGGGCGATGCGCAGCAGGGCGGACTCGACGGGCGCGGGCAGCCGCTCGGGCGGGGCGCCCTCGGTGTGCACACGGACGGTGAGCCCGGTTGCCGTCTCGCGGGCGGCGACCGCGCGCAGGGCCCGCAGCAGGCCGCCGCCCTCGGCGAGGTCGGCCGGGGCCAGATCATGCACGAAGCGGCGGGCCTCGGCGAGGCCGCGCTCGGCGATCTGCGCGGCGGTGCGGACGTGCTCATGGGCGGTGCCGGGCGCGCTGTCCCAGAGCCGGTCGGCGGCCTGGAGCAGCATGCGCTGGCTGGACAGGCCCTGGGCGAGGGTGTCGTGGATCTCCCGGGCGAGCCGTTCGCGTTCGGCGAGGGTGCCCTCGCGGCGCTCGGTTGCGGCGAGTTCGCGCCGGGTGCGGACCAGGTCGTCGATGAGGTCGCTCTGCCGGGCGGCCTGGCGGTGCATGACGACATAGACGGTGGCGGCGACGGCGGCCACGGCCGGCGGGGCGAGCAGCACATTCGGGTCGGGCCAGCCGGCGAGTTCGAGCTGGGCGGCCACCGCGAGCGCGGTCAGCAGCGCGACCAGCGGGATCGCGGCGCGCGACGGCAGGGTGCGCAGACCGGTGTAGAAGAGCGGCACCGCGCACCAGGCGAAGCTCGGGGCCAGGACGACGAGCAGCGCCCAGGCCGCCACGACCAGGCCGAGCCAGGTCAGCCTGCGCGGGGTGGGGCGGGTGCCGAGGGCGGGGCCGAGGAGGTACAGCACGGCGAGCAGCGCGGAGAGGGCGACGATCCAGGGGGTGTGGGGGCTTTCGCCGTGCCGTACGAGGTAGCGGGCGAGCGACGCGCCCAGCAGCACGAAGAACGCCGTGTGCATGACGATCGTGAGGGCGCGGGTGTCGTCCTGTGCGGGTTCCGGCACCGCCACCACCTCCCGTGTCACCGCGCTGAACTGGGCAAACAAGATTCATTGTGCCCTGGCCCCGAGTACGCGGGGTCATCCGATCGGATGACCCGGGGGACCACCGGTCCATCGACGGGAGACGGCGGAAGACGGGCCGAGGATCGATACCGAAGCGATTCCGCCTCGGCCCCGGCCGCATCTCGGCCGCGGCCTGACCGCCACCGGAAGGTTGCCCGTCATGTCCAGCCGTAGGAAGCCGTCCCGCCGTACCCGTGTCCTCGTCGGCGGTGCCGCCCTGGCCGTCGTGGGGGCGGGTGCCGTCGGCACCGTCGCCGCCCATGCGTCCGATTCGACCGGCGCCGCCCCGGCCGCCGCGACCGCCGCGGCCCGCCCCGGCGATCTCACCCGGAGCACCCATCTCACCGTGCGGGCCGCGGAGAAGGCGGCGCGGGCCGCGCTGGACGCCGCGGTCAAGGACGGCCGGCAGGTGTCCGTGGCCGTGGTCGACCGGAACGGTGACACGCTGGTCACGCTGCGCGGGGACGGCGCGGGCCCGCAGTCGTACGAGTCCGCCGAGCGCAAGGCGTTCACGGCGGTGTCCTGGAACGCCCCCACCTCGGAGCTGACCGGGCGGCTGGCGCAGGCGCCGACCCTGAAGGACGTCCCGGGGACGCTGTTCCTCGCGGGCGGCACCCCGGTGACCGCCAAGGGCGCCCCGGTCGCGGGCATCGGCGTCGCGGGCGCGCCCTCCGGCGATCTGGACGAGAAGTACGCCCGGGCGGGCGCGGCGGCGCTGGACCGCTGACGGCTGAGGCGCGCCGGAGCGTCGTGACCTCTCCTTCCGAGCGCACTGATGAGACGACGATGTCCGGGCCGCCCACCAAGGGGCGGCCCGGACATCGTGTCGTGGATCAGGCCAGGTCGAACCGGTCCAGGTTCATGACCTTGTCCCAGGCGGCGACGAAGTCCTTCACGAACTTCTCCTTCGCGTCGTCGCTCGCGTAGACCTCGGCGACGGCGCGCAGCTCGGAGTTGGAGCCGAAGACCAGGTCGGCACGGCTGCCGGCCCACTTCAGCTCGCCCGTCACCGCGTCGCGGCCCTCGAAGGTGGTCTGGTCCTCGGAGGTCGACTTCCATGTCGTGCCCATGTCGAGCAGGTTGACGAAGAAGTCGTTGGTGAGGACGCCGGGCGTCTTGGTGAGGACGCCCTGCTGCTGGGCCTGGGCGTGGTTGGCGCCGAGCACGCGCAGACCGCCGATGAGGACGGTCAGCTCGGGGGCGCTGAGGGTGAGCAGGTTGGCCCGGTCGAGCAGCAGGTACTCGCCCGGCAGCCGGTTGCCCTTGCCGAGGTAGTTGCGGAAGCCGTCCGCGGTCGGCTCCAGCGCCTCGAAGGACTCGGTGTCGGTCTGCTCCTCACTGGCGTCCACCCGGCCCGGCGTGAACGGCACCCGGACCTCGAAGCCGCCCTCCTTGGCCGCCTTCTCGACCGCGGCGACACCGCCGAGGACGATCAGGTCGGCCAGCGAGACCTTCTTGGCACCGGAGGAGGCGTTGAAGTCCCGCTGGATGCCCTCCAGGGTGCGCAGCACCTGGGCCAGCTCGTCGGGCTGGTTGACCTCCCAGCCGCGCTGCGGCGCGAGGCGGATGCGGGCGCCGTTGGCGCCGCCGCGCTTGTCGCTGCCGCGGAACGTGGACGCGGAGGCCCACGCGGTGGTGACCAGCTGACCGACGCTGAGCCCGGAGCCGAGCAGCTTGGTCTTCAGGGCCGCGATGTCCGCCTCGTCGATCAGCTCGCCCTCGCGCTCCGGCAGCGGGTCCTGCCAGATCAGGGTCTCCTCCGGGACCTCGGGGCCGAGGTACAGGGACTTCGGGCCCATGTCGCGGTGGGTGAGCTTGTACCAGGCGCGGGCGAAGGCGTCGGCGAACTCCTGCGGGTTCTCGTGGAAGCGGCGGGAGATCGGCTCGTAGATCGGGTCGAAGCGCAGGGAGAGGTCCGTGGTGAGCATCGTGGGCAGACGCTTCTTGGACGGGTCCTGCGGGTCCGGGATCGTGGCCTCGGCGTCCTTGGCGACCCACTGCTTGGCGCCGGCCGGGGACTCGGTCAGCTCCCACTCGTAGCGGAACAGGTTGTCGAAGAAGCCGTTGCTCCACCGGGTCGGGGTGGAGGTCCAGGTGACCTCAAGGCCGGAGCCGATGGCGTCCCTGCCCTTGCCGCTGGCGTAGGTGCTCCGCCAGCCCAGGCCCTGCTCCTCCAGGCCGGCGGCCTCGGGGTCGAGGCCGACGTGGTCGGCGGGCCCGGCGCCGTGGGTCTTGCCGAAGGTGTGGCCGCCGGCGATCAGGGCGACGGTCTCCTCGTCGTTCATCGCCATACGGCGGAACGTCTCACGGATGTCGCGGGCCGCGGCCAGCGGGTCCGGGTTGCCGTTCGGACCCTCGGGGTTGACGTAGATCAGACCCATCTGGACGGCGCCGAGCGGGTTCTCCAGCTCGCGGTCGCCGGTGTAGCGGCGGTCGTCGAGCCAGGCGGTCTCGGGACCCCAGTAGACGTCCTCCTCCGGCTCCCAGACGTCCTTGCGGCCGCCGCCGAAGCCGAAGGTCTCGAAGCCCATGGACTCCAGCGCCACATTGCCCGCGAGGACCATCAGGTCGCCCCAGGAGATCTTCTGGCCGTACTTCTTCTTGACCGGCCACAGCAGGCGGCGGGCCTTGTCCAGGTTGACGTTGTCGGGCCAGCTGTTCAGCGGGGCGAAGCGCTGCTGGCCGTGACCGGCGCCGCCGCGGCCGTCGCTGATGCGGTAGGTACCGGCGGAGTGCCAGGCCATACGGATCATCAGACCGCCGTAGTGGCCGAAGTCGGCGGGCCACCAGTCCTGGGAGGTGGTGAGCACCTCCTCGATGTCCCGTTTCACCGTCGGGAGGTCGAGGCTCTGGAAGGCCGCCGCGTAGTCGAATTCCTCGCCCAGCGGGTTGGCCGCGGGCGGGTTCTTGGCGAGGATCTTCAGATTGAGCCGCTCCGGCCACCATTGGCGGTTGCCACCGCCCTGGGTCGGGTGCAGGGCCCGGTCGTGAACGACGGGGCAGCCACCGCTCCCCTCCTCCGACTTCGCGTCTGTGACGATCGCGTCGTGGTTCTCAGTCATGGCAATCCTTCCGAACTAAGCGGAACCAGGTGCTCAGGAACTGCGGCCGGTGGAACAGTCGGGGCAAACGCCCCAGTAGACGACCTCGGCTTCGTCGATGGCGAAGCCCCGGTCGTCGGCGGCGGTCAGGCAGGGCGCTTCGCCGACGGCGCAGTCGACGTCGACGACGGTCCCGCACGACCGGCACACGATGTGGTGGTGGTTGTCGCCGACGCGCCCCTCGAACCGGGCCGGATGACCGGCCGGCTCGATGCGGCGCACGAGACCCGCCGCGGTGAGCGCGTGCAGAGCCTCGTAGACGGCTTGCAGGGATATATGGCCTACGCGGTCACGGACCCCGGAGGCGATCGCCTCGACACCGAGGTGGTCGCCGTCCCGGACCGTCTCCAGCAGCGCGACGCGAGCCGCCGTCACGCGCAGGCCGGCACCGCGGAGCTCCTCGGCGGTGGTCGGAGTCGGGGAGGCGGTCATGAGGCCGAACCTACTCTCAAAAACACGAGGGATTCAAGAAAACGAACGATGCAATTCTGGTCTTCCGCCGATGTACGGCGTTCACCTCCGCGTCCACGGCTGCGCGGCTTTGCTCCGCATGCCGGGCGCCGCCGGTCCGGCGGCCGCGCCGGGCACGCACGGATCATGCGCCCCACCCCACTCTCCCCGGACGTCGCGCATCGAACCGTCCACCGATCGGGTGAGAGAGATCTACGGGATGTCGGTGCGGGACACTACGGCGATGCGTGATCATCTGGAGGCATCGCCGGGACTGTGGCTGCGGCGCTGGTCGGAGAAGGACGCGCGGGCGGTCCTGACGGCGTTCGCGGACCCCTTGATGCGCGAGCAGACCAGGGAGCCGGTGGCCTCGCCCGGGGACGCGGAGCGCCGGCTCGCCGGGCAGCATCGGCGGTGGCGGGCGGGAACGGCCTTCGCGTTCGCCGTCGTGGACGGGCAGGACACGGTCCTCGGCCAGGTGGCCGTGAGCGCGATCGACCGGCGGCACTCGACGGGCTGGGTGTCCTACTGGACCACCCGGGCCGCCCGGGGCGGCGGAGTGGCCTCCGGCGCCTGCCGGTCCCTGGCCCGCCGGGCCTTCGACGACGCCGGGCTCTTCCGCCTCGAACTCGGGCACCGGGTCAACAACCCGGCGTCCTGCCGGGTCGCCCGGGCGGCCGGGTTCGCGGTGGAGGGCCTGCAACGGCAGAAGCTGGAGTACGACGGGGTGCGTCACGACGTCGAGACGCACGCCCGGCTGGCCACCGACCCGGAGCCCGCCGAGGCCGGTCGACCTGCCCGCCCGCTGCCCGAGGACGCCGACGGCCTACCTGAGGACGTTGACGGCGCGGGCCACCACGAGCCCGACGGTCACCAGGGAGACCGACGACTGGAGCATCATCAGCATCTTGGCCCACCTGGACAGGGGCATCACATCGGTCGGGCTGAACGCGGTGGCGTTGGTGAATGAAAGGTACAGGTAGTCGAGGAACTCCGGCTCCCAGTCAGGGGGCGCCATGTCGGGGCTCTGCATCTGGACGAACAGGAAGTCGGCGTACCGCTGCTGCCCGCGCACCCGCGCCATCGGGCCGCCGCGGTCCGACTCCCAGTACCAGAGCGCGAAGACGATGACATTGGTGAACCAGATGACGGCGCCGGCCCGCAGCAACGGCACCGCGTCCTGGCCGCCGATGCCATGCACCAGATCCCATACGAGCTGGCCCGCCGACCAGCCGTTGGCCAGGCTGATGACGCCGATCAGGAGCAGCCCCAGCCACCGCCACCACACCGTGCTGGGCTCCACCCGCCGGGGGTTGCTCGCCACCAGGGCGGCCAGCAGGGCCAGTTCCAGCACCGGCAGGATCCAGACCGGACGCAGCAGCACGAGCCGGTGCGGCAGCACCAGTTGCAGGGCGACCGCCGCCAGCATGACGGTGGTCACGGCCCATCGCGTCTCACCCCGGGTCGCCCGGCGCCACGCCGGCTGAAGCCCGCGCTCGCCGCTCTGCAACAGCCGTTCGATCCTGGCCAGGCGGCCGTCGGCGTCGTCCATGTCCTCGCTCATGGCGGACATTGTCGCGGGCGCGAGGGCACGACGACGCACGGGCCGGGTGAGCGGGTGCCGGTGCGTGGGTGCCGGGTGCCGGATGTGCGGGCGTGGGTGGCGGCGGGACACTACAGCGGGCGCGGCCGCTCCTCGTCAGACGGATCGCTCGTCGTGGCGTACCCGTTCGCTCGGCTCGGTCCGGCCCGGAAGGGTGCCGAGCGGCACCACGGTACGCCCGTGCGCCGCGTTGATGACACCGGCCGCCGACGCGTACCAGGCGGCGAGCCCCGTGAGAATGCCGAACCAGCCGCCCACCTCGGTCATGACGTGCCCGGCGCCGCCCTGGAACGACCCGATGGCCAGGAAGAGGAAGGTCAGGGTCAGCAGCACGAACACGGCGAGCACCGGGAGGCTGACCCGGAGGGCGCCGATGGTCATATAGGCGGTGAAGATCGCCCAGCCGAGCAGGAACAGGCCCAGCGCGTTGTGCGCGTCACCGGCGAGCGCCACGCGCGGCGCGATCCACCAGTAGGACAGCCAGAACGCGGCGAAGGAGACGAACGCGGTCGCCCCGAACGTGTTGCCCCGGCGGAACTCCATGAGTCCCGCGGCGAACTGCGCGAGGCCGCCGTAGAACAGGGCGAGACCCAGGACGGGCAGGATTCCGGCAGCCTCCTTCAGGAGATTGGTGTTGACGATCGACAGCAGCAGAGTCGTCAGGGCGAAGCCGGCCAGGCCCAGGGGGGCGGGATCGGCCCAGGCCGTCGCGCGCGGAGCCGCCTCGGACGCGGTGCCCGTGGGCGGGACCGCCCCGGGCGGCGGCTGCTCCGGGTGCAGGCTCCTCGTGTCCTCGTTCATATCCGGGCATCCCTTCGACCAATGGTCAGCAGGGCCGGAGGCCCTTGCTCGCCGAGCCCGCAAACATGCTGGTCAGTGCCCCCGAGGCGGGCTGTGACACATACGTGCCACGTAGATACACCTGTACGGAATGTACCCATTTACCGCGCTTCATAGCATTTGCATCTCTTATGCCTTCGCCGCTGACGCTGCCCCACTTCGGCGACCGGGCGGGGCCGGAGCGGGGTGGAGGCCGTCGCCGTAAGCACCGCTACGCGACGTGGCGGGTCGCGCGGCACCGTGGTGCGTTCTTCCGCCGCGTCGGCTCCGGGCTAGGGTGAGCCGTCATGTACCCCTGCTCCGGAGGGAACTGATGGTGCGTAGGATCCCTGGCTTACGTCACCTCGCCGTCTGTGCGGTCGCCGTGCTGCTGTCGGGCGGCCCGGCCGCGGCGGCCTCGGCTTCGCCGACTCCGCCGGGTTCGACGGATGCGACGGCGGGTGAGCCGACCGGGCCGAATCCGGTCGCCGCCCAGCTCGACTCCTACTGGACGGCGGCCCGTATGACGGCCGCCCTGCCCGCCGACGCGGCGAAGGGTTCCGAGACGGGCCCGGCCCTCTCCCCCGCGGTGGACGGTCCCCGGCCGGGCGAGTACATTCCGCCCAGCCGGAGCTTCGACGGCATCCCGCAGGCCGGCACCTTCTTCTGGACCGACGCCCAGGGCACCGGCCGTACCTGTAGCGGCTCCGTCGTCCGGGGCCCCCGGCGCGACCTGGTGCTCAGCGCGGGCCACTGTCTGAAGGGCTATTCCGGCACCGCCCCGCAACGCCGGCTGGCCTTCGTCCCCCAGTACCACGACGGGGTCAAGCCCTACGGAGTCTTCCCGGTCGGAGCAGGCGGCGTCTACGTACCGCAGCAGTACTACGACCTGGGCGAACACGCGGGCGCCGCCTACGATTTCGGCTTCGCGGTGACGGAACCCAACCAGGACGGCACACCCTTGCAGGACGCGGTCGGCGGGGTCCGGCTGCTCACCGGGACGGGCTACCACCACGCGCCGGTACGGATGATCGGCTACCCGGCGGGCGCGGAGAAACCGCTGGAGTGCTGGAGCCGGACCACGAGGTGGGTGAGCGACGATCCGGCCGATCCGGGGACGTTCCCGCGTATCGCCTGTGACGCCTTCGTCGGCGGCACGAGCGGCGGTCCCATGCTCGTGCCCCAGCTTGACGGATGGGCGGTCATCGGCGTGATCGGCGGCTACCACACAGGCGGCAACACCGCACAGGTCTCGTACAGCGCGTACTTCGGCTCCGCGACCCGCGCGCTGTACGACGCCGCCACCACCGGGGCTCCGCCGGCGGAGGCGGGGGGCGTGCGGGGGTGACACCGGGGAGGCCGGGGGCCCGGGCTGACAGGAAGTCCGGGGCGCCGGAGACCCCGGGGGCCCAAGGGAGTCCGGGGGCCATCCCCTACGGATACCCCGAGCAAAAAGACCGGGGTTCGTCCCCGATGTGCGGATCGTGGCGGTCCGTCACCCTTGGGACATGACCGATGACCACCCTCGCACCGCTCGCCGCCGCCCTCGCGGACGGGACCGGACCGGCCGGCGGGCGTTCCGGGCCCACACCCCGGGCCGGACGCGTCAACTCACCCTGCGCGGCTCGGAACACGCCTCGTCCACCGGCGCGGAGGCCCTGCTCCCGCCGTTGGGGCTACCGGCGTCCGTCCTGACCGGCGGCCTCGGCACGATCGCTCCGGCTACGGCGATCCGCACGACCGAGGCGCATGGGGCGACGTGCTTAGACCACTGGCTGCGCGGCCGGGACGGACGACTGTTGGAGAGACCGTCACCGATATGTCCGGCCATGGAGTTCGCGGGCTGAGGGCGCCGATGGGGCGGACGGGCAGGGGGCTTGCGTCAGCCCTGGCCGCAGAAGGCGGGCACGTACTGGGCCAGCTGGTCCTTCACCCAGGGGTCGAACACGGCCAGCCGGCGCTTGGCCGCGGGGTCGAACCGCGCCAGCTGCCCCTCGATCCAGGGGTCGAGCCGGTGCCCGCCACGGTGAGCGGAGCAGCTGGGGCTGCCGGTCTGGCTCGCGGTGGTGCGGGCGGGGAGGTGCGCGGTGCTCTGCGGGGCCGCCGCCGCGGTCCCGGCGGTGGCGAGCAGGGCCCCACCGACCAGTGCCGCCGAAGCTCCGACCGTACCCGCGTGCCGTGCCAGCTTGATCATGTTCGTCTCCTTCCACTACGGCCGGTGACGAGCCCCGGGCACCATGTAGCGGATTGCCCGACTTTGTGGCTCGACCGTCCGGTGGAGGCGTCTACCCCACCCGTCACACCTCACTCATCGGAGCGTTTCCACCCAGGGCCACGGCCTTGAGTTCGTCGAGCGATTCCCGCGCCAGCCGGGCCAGCGGGCGGGTCTCGTCGGCGACGATCCAGCGCTCGAAGGCCACCTTGAAGACGGCGACACCGGTCTCGGCGGTGAGGCCGGCGACCGAGGGCGGGACGCCGCGGGCACGGAGGGTGTCGGTGAGGGCGGCGGCCAGGGAGGCGAGTTTGATCAGTTCGCGTTCACGGAGTTCCGCGGTCGCCGAGATCACGGCCTGGCGTTTGCGGGCGAAGTCGCGCCGCTCCTCGAACACCGCGCAGATCGCGTCCAGGCCCGCCGCCATCGCGTCGATCGGCGCGGCGGACGGTGGGGCACCGGCGACCGCCCGCGTGAACAGCTGTTCCAGTTCGATGGCGCCGGAGAACAGCACCTCGCGCTTGTCGGCGTAGTGCCGGAAGAACGTGCGCTCGGTGAGTCCCGCGCTCTTGGCGATCTCCGCCACGGTGGTCTGCTCGAACCCGCGCTCGCCGTACAGGTCCAACGCCGCCTTGGCGAGGCGCTCGCGCGTGTTCGGCTCCCATCTACCCATGGCTCGCATCCTACGCGATGACAGCGACTGACATCAGTGCTAGCGTCGATGTCAGTAACTGACATCAAAGTGTCTGGGGATCTCTCATGCGTGTTTTCGTGACCGGGGCGTCCGGCTGGATCGGTTCGGCCGTCGTTCCGGAACTCATCGGAGCGGGTCATCAGGTCGTCGGCCTGGCCCGTTCGGACGCCTCCGCCGAGGCGCTGGCCGCGGCCGGCGCCGAGGTCGTCCGGGGCAGCCTGGACGACCTGGACGTCCTGCGCGCCGCGGCCGCCGACTCGGACGGCGTGATTCACCTCGCCTTCAAGCACGACGTGGCCTTCTCCGGCGGCTTCCAGAGCGCCGCGGAGGCCGACCGCAGGGCCGTCGACGTACTCACCGAGGCGCTCGTCGGCAGCGACCGCCCGTTCGTGCTCGCCTCCGGACTGGCCGGGCTCAAGCCGGGGCGGGTGGCGACGGAGCAGGACATGCCGGTGATCGAGGGCGACTCGCCGATCCTGATCCGTGCCGTCACCGCGCAGGCCGTCCTCGCATCTGCGGAGCGCGGGGTGCGGTCGTCCGTGGTGCGGCTCTCCCCCACCTGCCATGGCGACGGGGACAACGGCTTCATGACCTCCCTGATCGGCATCGCGCGGGAGAAGGGCGTCTCCGGCTACCCCGCGGAGGGCGCCAACCGCTGGCCGGCCGTCCATCGGCTGGACGCGGCGCGGCTGTTCCGGCTCGCGGTCGAGAAGGCCCCGGCCGGCACAGTGCTGCACGGGGCCGCCGAGGAGGGTGTGCCGCTGCGTGAGATCGCCGAGGTGATCGGGCGTCAGCTGAAGCTGCCGACGGTGTCGGTGGGTGCCGAGGATCTGGCCGGGCACTTCGGCTGGATGAGCGGCTTCGTCGGCCTCGACGCGCCCGCGTCGAACGCCGCCACCCGTGCCCTGCTCGACTGGGACCCGACCGGGCCGAGCCTCCTCGCCGACCTGGAGGAGGGCCACTACTTCCGGGCCACCGAGGACAGCACCGTCTGACATCGGGGGACGGCCCCCGGGCGCGCGCGGTCGAGCGCGCGTCCGGGCGTGCGCGTCCCGGCGGCTCGCCTCGTGGGATTCCTTTGCGAGGCGGGAATCCGGGGCCGAGCCCGCTCCCCCGGCCGGCACACGTGCCGGCCGGGCCGGTGGCCCCTAGCGGGGCGCCCCGGGTGCGCCGAACCACTTGGGCAGTCGTTCGGCGAGGTCGGACGGGTCCTCGCCCGCCCAGGCCACATGGCCGTCGGGTCGCAGAAGTACGGCGGGGGCGTCCAGTTGGTCGCTGCCGTCGACGACGTGGTCGATCCGGTCGGCCCAGCCGGTCACGGAGAGGCTGCCGGTACGGTCGAGGAGCAGGCCGCGGCCCCGGTGCAGCAGCTCGTAGAGGCGCCCCTGCTTCAGAGGCATGTCCGGGAGGCGGCGGCCGAGGAGTTCATGGCCGGTGCCGAGGTCGTAGCGGATCCCGGTCGCGATGATCTTCTCGGTCAGATGCCGGTTCACCTCCTCGAAGTCCATGAGTTCCGAGAGCAGTCGGCGTACCGCCCGGGCCCCCGGTTCGAGGGAGACCAGTTCCATCTGGGCCCGGGTGTTGTCGAGCACGTCGGCGGCGACGGGGTGGCGTTCGCGCTCGTAGGTGTCGAGCAGCCCCTGGGGTGCCCAGCCATCGATCTCGGCGGCCAGTTTCCAGCCGAGGTTGAACGCGTCCTGGACGCCGAGGTTGAGCCCCTGTCCGCCCATCGGCGGGTGGACATGGGCGGCGTCGCCGGCCAGCAGAACGCGGCCGACCCGGTAGCGCTCGGCCTGCCGGGTGCCGTCGCCGAAGCGAGACAGCCAGCGCGGCGCGTGGATGCCGAAGTCGGTGCCGGCGATCGCCCGCAGTCGCTGTCGTACCTCGTCCAGGGTCGGTGGGGCCGTGCGGTCCTCGGCCACGCCGTCGGCGGGTACGACGAAGCGGTACACCCCGTCGTCGAGAGGGCCGAGGCCGAACCGCAGCTGGGTCTTGCGGACCTCGGTCACCACGGCCTCCACCTCCTCGGGCGAGGCGGTCACCCGGGCCTCGCCGAGCAGCGTGTCGACCCGGGAGGACTCGCCGGGGAAGGCGACGCCGAGCAGCTTGCGCACCGTACTGCGGCCGCCGTCGCAGCCGACGAGGTAGCGCGAGCGCAGCCGGGTCCCGTCGGCCAGTTCCACGGTCACGCCGTCCTCGTCCTGGCTCAGCCCGACCACCTCACCGCCGCGGCGGATCTCGGCGCCCAGCTCCGTGGCATGCTCGGCCAGCAGGCGGTCGGTGACGGGCTGCGGAATGCCGAGGACGTACGGGTGCGCGGTGTCCAGGCCCGTCGGCGACGGCTTGCGGATGCCCGCGAAGAAGCCGCCGAGCGGGTACTTCTTGCCCTCGGCGAGGAAGCGTTCCAGCAGGCCGCGCTGGTCCAGCACCTCGATGCTGCGCGCGTGCAGCCCGAGCGCCCGGACGATCCGGGTGGGCTCCGTGTCCTTCTCCAGCACGACGGTGCGCACGCCGTGCAGCCGTAGCTCGGCGGCCAGCATCAGACCGGTCGGTCCGCCGCCCGCGATCATCACGTCGATCATGAAAGTCCTCACCCACAGCAGGCGTCCACCTGCGGTTCGCCGTCCAGAGCGGAGATTGTGCGCCATGGCAGGGGCCTTGCCGCAAGGCCCCCCACCCGCTATAAGTTGAGAGTGGCAAGGAGTACGTACTCCTTGCCTTTTCTGTTTCCGTTCGGCCGTGCGGGTGACGTCCTTTCGGGTGAACGCCGGGGCGGCGGTGATCCGACCGGCATCCCGCACGATGCCGTCCACTCCGAGACCCGGCCCCGGGCGCACTGACGCAGCGGATTGTCAAGGTCGCGGACCGTGACGAGGCGGGGGTGTCGCGGGTCCGCGATAAACGGGGCATGAGACCGTTCCGCATCCAGTCCTGGGCCGCCGCCGTGTCCCTCGCGGGCGCCTGCACCCTCGCCGGTCCCGCCAGCGCACCGGCGGCGCCGAACCGCGCGGCCCTGGACTACGTGGCTCTCGGGGACTCCTACTCGGCCGGTGTCGGCGCCGGCGACTACCTCCCCGAGGGCGCGAGCTGTCTGCGCAGCAGTCGGGCGTACCCCGCGCTGTGGGCCTCGACGCACGCCTCGTCCTTCGCCTTCGCCGCCTGCAACGGCGCCAAGACCGGGGACGTGCTGAACAAACAGCTCGGGGCGCTGAGCGGCCGTACCAACCTGGTCAGCGTCACCGCCGGCGGCAGTGACGCGAGCTGGGCCAAGGTGATGGGGATCTGCGCGCTGCCCGGCACCAAGGCGTGTCTCAACGCCATCGACACCGCGCGCGCCTACGTCGACAAGACGCTGCCCGCGAACCTGGACCGCCTCTACTCGGGGATCAGGGGCAAGGCGCCCCGCGCCCGCGTCGTGGTGCTCGGCTATCCGCACTTCTACCAGCTCCACGGCACCTGCGCGCGAGGGCTCGAGGACACGGAGCGGGCGGCGCTCAACGCGGCCATCGACCACCTCGACGGCGTGATCGCCCAGCATGCCACCGGTCACGGGTTCGCGTTCGCGGACGCCCGGACCGCGTTCAACGGGCACGAGATCTGTTCCGCGGGGCCATGGCTGCGCAGCGTCGAGGTGCTGGACCTCACCGAGTCGTACCACCCGAACGCCTCCGGGCAGTCCCTCGGCTATCTGCCCCTGTTCACCCGCGCGGCCTGAGACCGGGCGACCCGGCCCGGACGGCGCGGGACGCACGGACGGCAGCGGTCAGCGGCCGTCCGAGGCCCGGTTCCGTCGGCCGCTCGCGCCGAAGCCCGTCTCGTGGTCCCAGACATAGGTGCAGGTCGGGCACTGGAGGTGGAGCATGCTGCCGGTGTTCGACAGCAGATAGCGCCAGTGCCGTGTGCATCTGCGGCGTTCCTCGCAGGTGGCGCAGCCCTGGTGGTCGGAGCAGTTCGGGCAGGTCACCCAGGCGCGGCGGCCGATGTCCGCCTGCGGATCAAGCGGTAGCACGGCCGTCTCCGCGCTCGGGCAGCACACCGGCGGCGACCAGCTGGTCGTAGATGCGCTGCTGCTCCTCGTCGAGGTCGGAGTAGAGCAGATCCTGGGCCGCGTCCTCGTCCCGCAGCGCCTTGACGGGGTCCCACGTGGGGCCGACGGCGTCCATGACATGGGCGCGCCGGAGCATCTCATGGGCGGTGAGGTCGACGGAGAACTCGACCGGCTGGGCGGACGGGGTGGGGTCATAAGCGGACATACATACGAACTTAGGTAGCCCTTCACCGTCAGGACAAGGGCGTATGGGGGACGTCACAGCGGTTCGGTGGCCGTGACGACGACCGGCCCGGTGCCGCCACACGCGGAACCTGGGCCGGTCGGTCATCGGGAATCCCGGGGTCGCCCCCGGAGACTCAGCGCTCCTCGCGGAACGCGACGTGCTCCCCGGCGACCGGGTCGTACTTGCGCAGCACGAGGCGGTCGGGGTCGTTGAGACGGTTCTTTCGCGTCACGTAGGTGACGCCGGTCCCGGCCGTCGACCTCAGCCTGACGACGGGACGCGCGGTGCTGCGTGCCATGGGATACCTTTCCGCCCGGCGCTCGCCCTCGCCCTTCTCGGGCTCTGTTCCGGGCATGCCAATCAGGGCATGTCAACGGGACCCCGGCCCCGGATATTCCGGCCCCGGCAGGCCCTCACCGGCAGGCCCCGCGCCCCGTCGTCACAGGCCCCCGCACCCCGTCGTCACAGACCCACGGTGGCCCTGCGCTGCGCCTGGTCGTACTCGGCGAGGGCCTCGCCGCCGAGGGCCCAGGGCCAGGAGGTGACGATGCCGCCCAGGGCCTCGAAGACGGGCGCGGCGTCGCGGCGGCGGTCGGCGGCCATCAGGGCGTAGGCGAGCAGGTTGAGGTCGGCGAGCGCCCTGGCATGGCGGAGGAAACCCGGCTGGGGCCAGGTGTGGGCCACCCGGTCGAGGGCCTGGGCGGCCATGGCGTGGGACCAGTGGTTGCGGGCCACCAGGGCCTCGAACCCGCCGCGGCCGAGGACGGAGTGGTACTGGAGGACCTGGGCGGTGAGTTCGATTCCCGCGCAGGGGGCGTTCGCCGGCATACGGGCGCACAGGGTGTCCACGAACTCCAGGACCTGGATGCGCGAGCCGCCCTCCTCGGGGCTGAGGTAGCCGAGCATGCCGAGGTAGGCCTCGCGGTTCCAGCGGTCGCGGGCGAGCACCTCGTTCCACACGCCGAACGCCTGGGGCTGCGCCCAGCGTTGGAGGCGGGCCACCGCCAGCAGGGCGACCCAGGGGGTGGGGTCGTCGGGGGCGATCTCGGCGGCCCGCAGACAGAGGTCGGTGGCCTCGGAGGCACCCTCCGGGCGGCCCTGGGCGCGGGCGTCGGCGACCATGGTCCAGGCGTGCAGCACCAGCGCGTCGGCGCTGCGCGGCTCGCGCGCGGCCCAGGAGCGCGGCAGGTGTGACGCCGTCAGGAAGTCCGCCAGGACGTCGATGCGGTGCGTGCGGCGGTCCCAGTCACCCGGGTCCTGGTCGAGCAGGCGGGTGATCTGCGCCGCGCACAGGTCGGTCGTCGCGATCGTCCCCGTCCGGGTCGTCGCCCGTAGGGACTTGAGAAGTCTGCCCAGCTCCTGGTCGTCCAGCTCGGGAGCCAGACGGGTTCTCCTGCGGCGACTTGAAAGAAAAGCCATGGGGGGAGGCTAGGGGCGTTCGTCCCTTGCACAAGGTCTGCGCCAAGATCGTTATGGATTACCCCGCTTACCCGCGGTTACCTGTCCATTCACTGGGAATTTCCTGTCCGGACGACACCCCGTCAGTAGATCTCTCCGCCGCTACGACGCCTCGCCCGGACCCGCTCCACCGGCCGGGGCGGCCTTGCGGACCGCCGCAGCGGGTGGCCGCTCACGCAGGGCGCCGTACGCGATGAAGTAGGCGGGCAGCCTGCGCAACCGCCGTGATCCGGCCAGCAGATGGGCGATGCGCCGGGCCCGGTCCGCGTTGCCGAGCGGCGGCCGGCCCTCCAGCACGGGGCGGATGAGACGGGCGTGGGCCAGCCGCTGGAGTGTCTGGGTCGCGACCGTCGTGGGCCGGCGCCGGCGCTGCACCCCGCGCAGTTCGCGCTCGCTCACGGCGCCCCGGCGCAGCGGTCCGGCGAGATGTCGGGCGGCGGCCACGGCGTCCTGGACCGCCAGGTTGATGCCGATGCCGAAGACCGGGGACATGGCGTGGGCCGCGTCGCCGATGCACAGCAGTCCGGGGCGGTACCAGCGGCGCAGCCGGTCCAGGCGTACGTCGAGGAGCTTGACCTCGTCCCAGGAGCGCAGGGCGTCGGTGCGGTCGGCGAGCCAGGGCACGGCGGCGGTGAACTGGGCCCGGAACCGGCCGAGTCCGGCGGCGCGGCGGCCGGCGTCGGCGCCCTTGGGGATGAGCGCGGCACACTGCCAGTACTCGCCGCGGTCGATCATCGCGGTGAGGAAGCGGTCGCCCGCGCCGCCGACCAGCCCGCTCGGATCGCCCGTGCGGCGCGGCAGCCGGAACCACCAGGCGTCCATCGGACAGTCGAAGGAGCGCGGGCCCAGCTCACGCCGGGCGCGCGCGAGCGAGCCCCGGCCGTCGCAGGCGACGGTGAGCGGGGCGCGCAGTTCGCCGGTGCGGCCGTCGGTGGTGCGGTAGCGCACCCCGGTCACCCGCCCCGCCTCGGTCAGGAAGCCGGTGACCTCCGTGTTCATCCGCAAACGGAAGGAGGGTTCGCGGCGGGCCTCGTCGGCGAGCAGGTCGAGGAGGTCCCACTGGGGCACCATCGCCACGTAGTTGTACGGGCCACGCAGCACCGCCAGGTCGGCGACGGTGACCTGCGGACGGCCGGGGTCGACCGGCAGACGTACGGTGCGCACCCGGCGCTGCGGCAGCCGGGCGAACCGCTCGGCCAGGCCCAGTTCGTCCAGCAGCGCCAGAGTGGAGGGGTGGACGGTGTCGCCGCGGAAGTCGCGCAAAAAGTCGCCGTGTTTCTCCAGCACCGTCACCTCGACGCCGGAGCGGGCGAGCAGCAGGGCGAGCACCATGCCCGCCGGGCCGCCGCCCACCACACAGCACGCGGTCCGCTCCACGGAGTCACCCGTGTCCACCGTGTCCATCGCGGTCCTGCCCTTCACCGGAGCAGTAATTCATCGAGCAATGAATATCCTGGTCCTACTCTACCCACCGTCCCCGTCTCATACGCCCGCCGCCACGGCGGGCGGCCGGTCCCGGTGGATCGGCGCCCGGCCGCCGGTCAGCGGGGCCCCGGTGCCGCCCCGCCGGGCGGCGACGATCTCCGCGGCGATGGACAGGGCGGTCTCCTCGGGCGTACGGGCGCCCAGGTCGAGGCCGATCGGCGAGCGCAGCCGGGCCAGCTGGCGTTCGCTCACGCCCTCCGCGCGCAGCCGGCGCGCCCGGTCCTCGTGGGTGCGCCGGGAGCCCATCGCGCCGATGAACGCCAGCGGCATGCCGAGGGCCACCTTGAGCAGCGGTACGTCGAACTTCGCGTCGTGGGTGAGCACGCACAGCACGGTCCGCGCGTCGGTCGCGGTGCGCCGCAGATAGCGGTGCGGCCAGTCGACCACCACCTCGTCGGCGTCGGGGAAGCGGGCCGGGGTGGCGAAGACGGGGCGGGCGTCGCAGACGGTCACATGGTGGCCGAGGAACTTGCCGGCCCGCGCCAGCGCCGAGGCGAAGTCCACCGCGCCGAAGATGATCATGCGCGGGGGCGGCACGTCGGACTCGACCAGCAGGGTGAGGCCGCCGGGGCAGTGGGAGCCGTCCGCGGAGATCTCCACCGTGGCGGTACGCCCCGCCTCCAGCAGGGCGCTCGCCTCGGCCACCGCCGTGCGGTCGAGGTCCGGGTGGCCGCCGAGCGTGCCCTCATGGGCGCCGTCGGGCCGGACAAGGAGGGTCCGGCCCAGCAGGTCGTCGGGACCGCGGGCGACCCGGGCGAGGGCCGCCGGCTCGCCCCCGGCGGCCAGCGCCAGGGCCGCGGCGAGGACGGGCCGGGCGGGCGCCTGCGCGCCCACCGGAGTGACCAGGACGTCGATCACCCCGCCGCAGGTCAGGCCCACGGCGAAGGCGTCCTCGTCGCTGTACCCGAACCGCTCGACGACGCTCCGGCCGCTCTCCAGCGCCTCCTGGCACAGGTCGTAGACCGCGCCCTCGACGCAGCCGCCGGAGACCGAGCCGATGACGGTGCCCGCGCGGTCGACGGCGAGGGCGGCGCCGGGATCGCGCGGGGCGCTGCCGCCGACCGCCACCACCGTGGCGACCGCGAACTCCCGCCCCTCGGCCAGCCATCGGGTCAGCTCGGCCGCCAGATCAAGCATCCGGCGCCCCCGCCGTCAGGACACGGTCCGGACTGATCGGCAGATCGCGGTGGCGGGCGCCGGTCGCGTGCCAGACGGCGTTGGCGATCGCGGCCGCGGCGCCCACGATGCCGATCTCGCCGATGCCCTTGATGCCGACCGGGTCGTCCGGGTCCGGGTCCTCGATCCAGTCGGCTTCGATGCGCGGCACGTCGGCGTGGGTCGCGACGTGATACCCGGCGAGGTCGGCGCCGACGAGGCCGCCCGAGGCGCGGTCGCGCAGCGCCTCCTCGTGCAGGGCCATGGAGATGCCCCAGGTCATGCCGCCGAGGAACTGGCTGCGCGCGGTGAGCGGGTTGATGATCCGGCCCGCCGCGAAGATCCCGAGCATCCGGCGCACCCGCACCTCGCCGGTGCCGACGTCCACCGCCACCTCGGCGAACTGGGCGCCGAAGGAATGCCGTTCGGCGGCGGCGAGCGCGCCGATGGCCGCGGTGGTGTCGGAGCGGACGGTGATGCCCTCGGCCGGGATGTCGGCGCCGAGGGCGAGCCGCTCGCGCAGCTCCTCGGCCGCGATCGTGACCGCCCAGGACCAGGAGCGGGTGCCCATGGAGCCGCCGGCGATCATCGCCGGTCCGAAGGCGCTGTCGCCGATACGGACCCGGACCCGCTCGGGTGCCACGCCGAGCGCGTCCGCGGCGACCAGGGTGAGGGCCGTACGGGCTCCGGTGCCGATGTCGGCGGCGGCGATCCGGACGGTGAAGGTGCCGTCCGGATGGGCGGTGGCGGTCGCCGTGGAGGGTGCCGCGCCCGCCTGGAAGGAGGCCGCCGCGGTGCCGGTGCCCAGCAGCCAGCGGCCGTCGCGGCGGGTGCCGGGGCGCGGGTCGCGGTCGGCCCAGCCGAACCTGCGGGCGCCCTCCCGGAAGCAGTCGGCCAGCCGTCGGCCGGCGAACGGCAGGCCCGAGACCGGCCCCCGCTCGGCGTCGTTGCGCAGCCGGAGTTCGATCGGGTCGAGCCCGCAGGCGACGGCGAGTTCGTCCAGCGCGGACTCCAGCGCGAACGAGCCCGGTGCCTCGCCCGGGGCGCGCATGAAGGTCGGGCTCGGCACATCGAGCCGTACCACGCGGTTCTCGGTGCGGTGGGCGTCCGCGTCGTACATCACCCGCGCCACCCCGGCGCTGGGCTCCACGAACTCGTGGACGGTGGAGGTGTGGCTGAGGGCGCGGTGCTCCAGGGCGCGCAGCCGTCCCTCCGCGTCCGCGCCGAGCCTGATCCGCTGGACGGTGGGGCTGCGGTGGCCGGCCAGGGTGAACATCTGCCGGCGGGTCATGACCACGCGCACCGGCCGCCCCAGCACGCGCGCGGCCATCGCGGCGGCCACCTGGTGGGCGCGCACGCCCTTGCTGCCGAAGCCGCCGCCGACGTGTTCGGAGCGCACCCGTACGGCGGCCGGGTCGAGCGAGAAGAAGTTGGCGAGGTCGCCCCCGACCCAGGTGGCACCCTGGTTGGAGTCGACCACTTCGAGGCGGTCCTCGTCCCACACGGCGGTGGCCGCATGCGGCTCCATCGGGTTGTGGTGCTCTTCGGGAGTGGTGTACTCGGCATCCAACACCACGGCGGAGGCGGCGAGTTCGGCCTCGATGTCGCCCTTCTCCGTCAGCGCCGGCATGACGCCGTCCAGCGCGTAGGCGTCGGGGGTCTCCGCGGTGAAGTCGGTCGTGTGCGGCTCCGGTTCGTAGTGCACCACGAGCGACTCGGCGGCTTCCCTGGCCTGTTCGGAGGTCTCGGCCACGACGAGCGCCACCGGCCAGCCCACGTGCGGCACCTGGTCGTGCTGGAAGACGGCGCAGGTCGGGTCGGGCCGCATGCCCAGCAGACTGGGGAAGTCGGTGTTCAGGCGCAGCGCGTTGCGGTGGTCGAGGACCGCGAGGACACCGGGCATGGCGAGCACCGCGTCGGTGCCGAGAGCGCTGATCCGGCCGCGGGCGACCGTGGAGAGGGCCAGCCAGCCGTGGGCGAGGTCGGTGAACGGGATCTCGCCCGCGTACCGGGCGGCGCCGGTGACCTTCTCCACGCCCTCCACGCGGGTGCGGGCGGTGCCGACGGACGGCGCTCGGGTGGCCGTCTCGGTGGCGGTGACGGTGGTCATCGGGCGGCCTCCTCGGCGAGTTCGGTGAGCACGGCCACGACGAGGTTGCGCATCAGTGCCACCTTGTATCCGTTGTGCGGCAGCGGCCGGGCGGCGGCCAGTTCGGCCTCGGCCGCGGCGGCGTAGGTCTCGGGTACGGCCGGTGCCCCGGTCAGCACCTCTTCGGCGGCCCGGGCCCGCCAGGGCCGGGAGGCGACCGCGCCGAGGGCGAGGCGCGCCTCGCGCACGACGCCGTCCCCGATGTCGAGCGCGGCCGCGAGGGAGCCGATGGCGAACGCGTACGAGGCGCGCTCGCGCACCTTGCGGTAGCGGGAGCGGGCGGCGACCGGCGCGGGCGGCAGGACGACAGCGGTGATCAGCGCGCCGGCCGGCAGGGCGGTCTCCAGATGCGGGGTCCCGCCGACCGGAAGATAGAACTCGGTGAGCGGCAACTCGCCCGGCCCGTCAGCGGTTTCGTAGTGGACGACGGCGTCGAAGGCGGTGAGCGGGACGGCCATGTCCGAGGGGTGTACGGCCACGCAGTGCTCGGAGGCGCCGAGGATCGCGTGATTGTGATGCTCGCCCTCGACGGCGGGGCAACCGCTGCCCGGGATCCGCTTGTTGCAGGGCTGGGTGACATCCGTGAAGTAGCCGCAGCGGGTGCGCTGGAGCAGATTCCCGCCGACGGTGGCCATGTTGCGCAGCTGTCCGGAGGCACCGGCCAGCACAGCCTGGGCCAGCGCCGGATAGCGGCGGCGGACCTCGGGGTGGGCGGCGAGGTCGGCGTTGGTGACGGTGGCGCCGATGCGCAGACCGCCGTCCCGCGTCGACTCGACCCGGTCCAGCGGGAGTTCACGGATGTCGATCAGCCGGGTGGGGCGTTCTACGCCGGTCTTCATCAGGTCCACGAGGTTGGTGCCGCCGCCGAGGTAGCGGGTGTCCGGGTCGGCGCCGAGCAGGGCGACGGCGCCCGCGACATCGCCGGCCCGCCGGTAGTCGAACTCCCTCATGCCACGGCCTCCTCGGACTCGGTCACGGCAGCCGTGCGGTCGCCGTCCGCCGCCGCCCTGGCGACGGCCTCGACGATGGCGACGTAGGCACCGCACCGGCACAGATTGCCGCTCATGCGCTCCCGGATCTCCTCAGGTGTCAGCGGGGGCGGTCCCGCCTCCGGCCGGATGTCGTCGGTGACGGCGCTCGGCACTCCCTCCGCGTGTTCCCTGAGCACCCCGATCGCCGAACAGATCTGCCCCGGGGTGCAGTAGCCGCACTGGTAGCCGTCGAGTTCGAGGAACGCCTGCTGCACGGGATGCAGCCGGTCCCCCTCGGCGACGCCTTCGATCGTGGTGATCTCCCGCCCCTCGGCCGCCACGGCCAGTTGCAGACAGGCGACCGTCCTGCGTCCGTCCAACAGGACGGTGCAGGCCCCGCATTGCCCTTGATCACAGCCTTTCTTGGTGCCGGTCAGGGTGAGTCGTTCACGCAGTGCGTCGAGCAGGGTGGTGCGGTGGTCGACGGGCAGTGTGAACTTCTCGCCGTTGATGTGCAGGGTGATGACACTGGACGTCGGGGAGGCCATGGCAGCTTCTTTCGCGTTTCCAGAAACACAGGGTGTGCGGAGCCGTTTTATGTCGAGCCGTCGGTATGCGGAGCGATGATGTGCGGAGGCGGTAGGGACCGCCGCGCCGGGGCCGATGCGGATCGCCGTGAGGGGGGTGCGGCAACCTGATGGCTGCCGCGGTGGCTGTTCCGCGGCTATCGTGGAGTCAACCGGACAAGTGTCCGTTACTTCAGAAACGTAACGGACACTTGTCCGCTTAGCAAGGGCGAGGTTCGGCCACGACCCTCGGGGAGGACGAGTGCCACACATGAAGGACTCACCACGGCGCTCGGACGCGCAGCGCAACCGCGAGCGCATCCTGGAGGTGGCCCTCGCCGAGCTGTCGTGCTGCCCGGACGTCCCGCTGAGCGCCATCGCCCGAAAGGCGGGTGTCGGGCAGGCGACGTTCTACCGCAACTTCCCCAACCGCGAGGCGCTGGTCCTGGAGATCTACCGCCATGAGATGGGGCATGTCGCGGACAGCGCCGCCCAGTTGCTGGACACCCGGCCGCCCGCGCAGGCCCTGCGCGCCTGGATGGACCGGCTCTCCGAGTTCGCCATGACCAAGGCCGGTCTGGCCGACGCGATCCGGCAGGTCACCGGCGCGCCGGGCGGCCCGGCCAAGCCCGCGCACACCCCGGTGACCGACGCGGCCGCGCTCCTGCTGCGGGCCAACGAGGAGGCCGGCACCATCCGGCCCGGCGTCACCGCGGACGACTTCCTGCTGGCCATCGCCGGCCTGTGGCAGCTCGACCCCCGCGAGGACTGGCGGCCCCGCGCCACCCGGCTCCTGGACCTGGTGATGGACGGCCTGCGCCGGGGCGCGCCCGAGGGCTGAGCCGCGGCCCGAGCGGGAGCGGTCACGCCGGAGGCGCCCGCAATGGCCCCGCCGGACGTACCCGGTGAGAATTTCGCGGCCCGGGTGATGACTCGGCGTACTTCGGGGCACCCGGCTACCAGGAACGTTCGTCGACAGGAGGCGGGCCATGATCGCCCTCGGCATCATCTTGCTCATCGTCGGATTCCTCACCGGGATATCCATTCTGTGGACCATCGGGATCATCCTTCTGGTGGTCGGCGCGGTGCTGTGGATCCTCGGATCGATGGGACACGCGGTCGCCGGCCGCCGGCACTACTGGTGAACCGTTCCCCCGGCCGGCCGACCCGCTCCCCCGGACCGGTCCGCCGGTCCCCGGGGAACGGAACATGCCGCTGAGTGGAGCAATGACCGGTGCGGCGCGGACCCGCGCACCAGGCTGGATCCTTGTCCAGCCCGTGTGACAGGAGTCCCGTGTGCGAAGTCCACGCCGCCAGCCGGTTGTCGGTGCCGCCACGCGCACCGGAGCGCCGGCGCCCCCGGGCTGGATGCGCTGGCTCCCGGTGTTCTACGTCGCGGCCGTACTGATCCTCGAACCGATCACGCCCGTCGACTGGCCCGTGAGCTTTCTGCTGGTCGCCCTGCCGCTGGTGGCCGCGTTCGCGCACGGGCCGTACGCCGTCGCGGGCGCCACGGTCTTCGCGGTCGTCATGGAGGCGGTCCTGGCCGGCACGCCGTGCTGCGCGGGTCGCCCGGTCGGCTATCTGTGGGACCGCCACTACGTCGCCGACTACGTGTGCACGGCCCTGGTGGGCGCGCTCGGCACGATCCTCGCGGCGCACCGCATCCGCCGTGAACGCACCCTGGCCGACGTACGGTTCGTGGCCGAGATCGCGCAGCGCGTGCTGCTGCGGCCGCTGCCGCAGCGGATCGGCAATCTGCGCCTGGAGAGCCTCTATCTGTCCGCCGCCGCGGAGGCGCGCATCGGCGGCGACCTCTACGAGGCCGTGCCCACCGCGTTCGGGGTACGGTTGCTCATCGGCGATGTGCGCGGCAAGGGACTGCTCGCGGTGGAGACGGCCGCGGCGCTGCTCGGCGCGTTCCGCGAGGCCGCGCACGACGAGCCCGATCTCGCCGCCCTGGCCCTGCGCATGGAGCGCAGCATGACGCGCCGGGCCGAGCACCTGGGCGGCAGCGAGATCGGCGAGCGGTTCGTGACCGCGATCTTCGCCGAGATCCCGGCCGACGGGCGGGTCATCCGGGTCGTCAACTGCGGTCATCCGCCGCCGCTGCTGATCCGCGCCGACGATGTGCTGGAGCTGGACAACGGGTGCTCGGGCCCCCCGCTGAACCTCGGTGTGCTGCTGCCGGACCCGCACCACGTCGACAGCTACCCCTTCGAGCCCGGCGAGCAGCTGCTGCTGTACACGGACGGCGTCACCGAGACCAGGGACGCGTCCGGCACCTTCTACCCCCTGGCGCAGCGTCTGCGCTCCTTCGGCCCGCTGCCCCCGCACGAACTGCTGGAGCGACTGCACCACGATCTGCTGGAGTACAGCGGCGACAACCTCCAGGACGACACGGCGGCCCTCGCGGGGTGTCTGGTCGCCGACGACTGGATCCGCGCCGTGGACAAGCCGCACACGTCCTAGCCGAGCCGCCATCCGTCTCCTAGGGAGTCTCCCGCTCGCCGGGGATCCGGTACTCGGCGGAGATCCGCTGCTCGGCGGGGATCTTCTGCTCGGCCCAGATGATCTTGCCCTCGCCGGTGTAGCGGGCGCCCCAGCGCAGCGACATCTGGGCGACGAGGAACAGTCCGCGGCCGCCCTCGTCGGTGCTGCGGGCGTGCCGGAGGCGGGGCGCGGTGCTGCTTGCGTCGGCGACCTCGCAGGTCAGCCGGGAGTCGCGGAGCAGCCGTACCCGGATCGGCGGGGCGGCGTAGCGGATCGCGTTGGTGACCAGCTCGCTGACCAGGAGTTCCGTCGTCATGGCCAGTTCCCCGAGGCCCCATTCGGTGACCTGGCGGGCGGCCAGGGTGCGGATCTCGCCGACGGCTGCGGGGTCGTCCGGGACGTCCCAGGAGACGGCGTGGTCGGCGCCGAGGGCATGGGTGCGGGTCAGCAGCAGTGCGATGTCGTCGGGCTGCGGCCCGGGGATCAGGTCGCGTACGGCGGTGCCGCACAGTTTTTCGAGGTCCGGCTCGGGACGGGCGAGGGCCTCGGCGAACCGGGCCATACCGCGCTCGACATCGCCGCAGGCCTGGATGAGGCCGTTGGTGAACAGGCCGAACAGGCTGTGCTCGGCCAGCTCGATCTCGGTGGCCTCGAAGGCCATGCCGCCCAGGCCGAGCGGGGGTCCCACGGGGATCTCCGGGAAGTAGGCGGGCCCGTCCGGGGGCACGACGACGGGCGGCGGGTGGCCGGCGCGGGCCATGGTGCACCGCCGGGTGACGGGGTCGTACACCGCGTAGAGGCAGGTCGCGCCGGTGAAGGCGGCCGTGCCCCGGGCGTCGGCGCCGGAGAAGGACTCCTCGCCGCCCAGCCGCAGCACGAGGTCGTCCAGGTGGGCGAGGAGCTCGTCCGGGGGCAGCTCCATGTCGGCGAGGGTCTGTACGGCGGTGCGCAGCCGGCCCATGCTCGCCGCCGCGCTGATGCCGTGCCCCACCACATCGCCGATGACGAGCCCGACCCGGGCCCCGGACAGCGGGATCACATCGAACCAGTCGCCGCCGACGCCGCCCGCCGAGTCGGCCGGGAGGTAGGAGGAGGCCACGTCCAGCGCGGTGCCGCCGGTCAGGGCCGGGGGCAGCAGGCTGCGCTGGAGGGTGAGCGCGGCCGTGTGCTCCCTGGTGTAGCGGCGGGCGTTGTCCAGGCAGACCGCCGCCCTGGCCACCAGTTCCCGGGCCAGCAGCACATCGTCGGAGCCGAAGGGCGCCGGGTTGGTCGTACGGGCGAAGGTGGCGAGGCCGAGCGCGGTGTTGCGGGCCCGCATGGGGACGGAGATCAGGGAGTGGATGCCGAACTCGCGGATGCGGTCGGGGCGCCGCGGCTCGGAGGCGGCCCAGGGATCCTGGTCCGCGTCGAGGACCGGGATGAACAGCGGGTCGCCCTTGATGAGCGTCCTGGCGTCGTACGGCGGGCCGAGGAAGCCGACCCGGTCGCCGACCCGGTAGACGGCCTCGGGGCAGCCCTCGCGCACCGAGCGCACGGCGGCGCGGCGCAGCGCGGGCCGGGCGGGCGCTGATCCGGCGTCGTCGAGCAGCGCCTCATGGGTCTCGCTGCCGAGCACCGGTTCGAGCAGGTCCACGACCACGAAGTCGGCGAAGCGCGGGACGGCGAAGTCGGCCAGCTCCTCGGCCGTGCGCAGCACGTCGAGGGTGGTGCCGATGCTGGTGCCGGCCTCGTTGACCATGGACAGGATCCGGCGGGCGGCCCAGCGTTCGGTGACGTCCAGGACCATGTAGCAGATGCCGGTGACGGTGTCGTCGGTGTCCACCAGGGGGAAGAACGACGCCGAGTAGGCATGTCTGCGGTGCGGGTCGGCCCAGCTCCAGCCGTGGTACTCGTAGTCGGTGACGGGCACGCCGGTGGCCAGCACCTTGCGCATCACCTTTTCCAGGGCCTCGCCCTGCAATCCCGGCAGCAGTTCGCTCAGGCGCCGGCCGAGCCGCTCCTCCTGGGGTACCCCGCCGAGCTGTTCCAGGGTGCCGTTCACCCATACGTAGCGCAGATCGCGGTCCAGGACGGCCATGCCGACCGGGGAGCGGGCCAGGAATCCGTCGAGGACGGACTGGGCCATGGTCCACCGCCCGCGCTCCTCGCGCGCCGACAGCAGGAAGCACTCCCTGCCGTCCATGCGGAAAGCGGCCGAGACCCGCAGCAGGACATCGAGCGTACGGCCGTCGCGGTGCCGCACCCGGATCATGCCGCTCCAGCCGTTTCCGGCGCGGCAGCGTTCCGCGATGCCGCCGACCCGGGCGGGGGCCTCGGGCTCGGCGAGCAGCCGCCCGGCGGAGGCGCCGACCATCTCCGGCGCGGAGTAGCCGAGCAGTGCCTCGGCGCCGCGGGTCCAGCCCACCACCGCACCGTCCTGCGAGATCACCGCGGCCGCGTCCGTGGACGCGTCGGAGAGGTCCGCCGACCCCATGGACGTGGCTGCGGTGTCGCTCTTGCGCGCTGGTTCCATCAGTCTCACTTTTACACCAGTATCGGCCGGTTTAATCGTCCGATGGCGGGGGACGGTGCCACTGCCGAGGTCGGCGAGTCCCCGTGCCGGATTTTTGAGCGGTCCGTATTGACATTCCGGTAACGATCTCGCCGTAGTCGTCTCGTCACTTCATGGAACGTACATACGATCCGGCGCATGAACAGAGCTGTGAAGATCGGCATTGCCGGTACGTCCACCGCGCTGCTCGTTCTGGGGGGAATAGGCACCTACAACCTCCTGCACGGGCTGACCGGCGGCACGGCCGGGGACCGGACGCAGGACACGGGATTCGATCCGTCGGCGGCCTCGACCACGCCGCCCTCCGGAACCGAGGCGGTGAAGTCGGCCCGTGCCTTCCTGGACCACTGGTCCGGGCAGAACGTCGGCGGTGCGGCCGCCGAGACCGACGAGCCGGACGCGGCCGCCATGGCCCTGCGGCAGTACAAGGACGGGCTGCACCTGGTGAAGGTGGCGTTCGACAACGTTCTCCCGGCCGGTCCGTCGAATGTGACCCCGGGGGCGACGAAGGTCACCTTCACCGTCACCGCGCAGGTGGCGGGCGGCAGTTGGAGCTACCCGAGTGCGGTGGCCGTGCGCAAGAGCGACAACGGCGCGACGGCGGTGCACTGGAACAACTCGGTGCTGTACCCGGGTCTCGGGGACGACCAGTCGCTGACCGCGGGCACGCTGCCCGCGGGTTCGAGCGACGCGAAGGTGGTGGCCAGTGACGGCAAGACGGACCTGACGGGGTTCGACTCGCTGCGGGACATCGCGGCGACGATCCGGCAGCACGGCGAGGCCACCGGCGGCCGTCCCGGCACCGGCGTGGCCGTCGTCGACTCCGACGGGGCCGGTGTGAAGACGCTGAAGACGTTCAAGAAGGGCAGCGCGCCGCTCATCAGGACGACGATCGACGCGCGGCTCCAGTCGGCGGCCGAGCAGGCGGTGAAGGACCCGCATCTCGGGGGCAGGCCCGCCGGTTCGGTGGCCGTCGACTGGAGCAACGGGCACATCCTGGCGGTCGCGCACACGGGCGCGGACGGGGACATCGCCATCAACGGCATCAAGTCACCCGGCTCCACCATGAAGATCATCACGTCGGCGGCCCTGTTCGACAAGGCGGGCCTGACCCCGGCGAGTCCGGCACCGTGCACCGACTCCCTGACGGCCAACAGCCAGTCGTTCCACAACGACCCCGGGGTGAAGGCGAATCCGGGATCGAATCTCGCGCAGGCCTTCGCCGTCTCGTGCAACACCTCCTTCATCAAGGACGGTTTCCACTACCTCGTGCACGACGGTGACGCCTCGGCCCTGCACGACGAGGCGGTGAACGTCTTCGGCATGGGCAGCTGGTCCATCGGCGGCGGGGTCGCCACCTCCGACCCGAGTATTCCGGTGGACGCCCAGGGCAGCGACCAGGCGGCCCAGTTCATCGGGCAGGGCAAGGTCACCGCCACACCGCTGTTCATGGCGTCCGTGGCGGCCACCGTGCGCGGCGGTGGCTTCCGGCAGCCCATCATCCTGCCGGGGCAGCCGCAGACGAGCGCGCCGCGGCCCATCACGCCCCGCACCGCGGGCTATCTCCAGTCGATGATGCGCGCGACCGCCACCGGTGGCACCGCCGCACCGCGGCTCAGCGGCCTCCCCGGTGTCGGCGCCAAGACGGGCACCGCCGAGGAGGGCGACCACACCAACGGCTGGCTGACCGCCTACAACGCGCACATCGCGGTCGCCGCCCTCGTCGAGGGCGGCACCTCCGGCGTGGACTCCGCCGGTTATGTCGTACGACGCCTGCTGACGACCGACTGACCGGCCCCCCGGCCCGGCGAACGGCCCCCGGTGCGATGGACGTCCATCGCACCGGGGGCCGTTCCGGTCTCGGCCGACACCGATGAGGCGCACGGGTGCGCGCCGGGCTTCGGCACCGGCGCACGACTCCCGGAGAATCTGCCCAGGAGCGCCACACCGACTGCACACAGCCTTTCGAAAGCCCCGTTAGCGTGACTGACCGCTCGATCCTTCGTACGAACGTGACCAGGCCGTGGCCCGGGCGGGCCGATGGCGCAGTCGAACAGGGAAGACCGGAAGACGCAGATGGACTACTGCTCCGAGTGCCGACGGCACCTCAACGGCGCGCTGGTGTGCCCCGGCTGCGGCGCCTACGCCCCGGACATCGCCCCACCCGGCACCGGCGGATCCCCGGCGGGCACCGCCGGGCCCGAAGTGACCTCGTTCCCGTGGGAGTTCGAGCCGGCCGCGGAGCCGTTCCCGGGTGAACCGGCCGGTGTCGCCACCGCCTCCGCCGACGTCGAGGACGCGCCTGTGGTGCGGGAGGGCCGGGCGGCGCGGCGGCGGCAGCTGGCCCGCTGGAAGAAGAACCAGCGCCGGGCCGTGGTCGCCACCGCCGTGGCCCTCGTCGGGGGCGGGCTGACCCTCGCCTCGATGGACCGGCACACCGCCGACCGGGCGCAGGCGGCCACGCTGCCCGACGACCGGAGCACGGGCGCCGCACCGCAGGACGAGGCACCCGATCAGGCCCACGACCCGTCGGCCACGACCGGCACGCGTCCGGCCCACCACTCCGCCCCCACGACCCGGACACCGGGCGGCACGGGCCCCGTCCGGCAGACCCTCGCGACCCACCACACGGCGCCCTCGAACACCCAACCGGACTCCGCCGCCCCCGCCGACCCGGTCACCCGGCCCCGGCCCGCCGGCACACAGCGGGCGTACACCACCACCCCCTCGGCCCCGGCGACCGGCCACACCACCAGCCCCGCCCCCACCACGTCGTCCACCCCGGCGCCCGCCCCCACCACCGGCGGCTCCGACCAGGGCACGACCTCCAGCACTCCCCCGGCGCGCGCGTCGACCTCGCCGGAACAGCTCTGCGTGCTGGTGCTCTGCATCGGCTGAGCAGCTCCCAGGTCTTACGGAGCCGTGACATGACCCGCGCGTTTCGGGGGCGGGGCGCGGGCCGCGTCTAGCGTGGCCGTATGCGTGTATTGGTCACCGGCGGTGCCGGTTTCATCGGTTCCCATGTCGTCGAGGCGCTGCGGACGCGCGGCCATGAGCCGGTGGAGTACGACGTCCGTACGGATCCCGGCGCGGACGTGCGGGACGCTGCGGCGGTGGCGCGGGCGCTGGCCGAGGTGGACGCCGTATGCCATCAGGCGGCGATGGTCGGCCTCGGCAACGGCGTCGCGGACGCCCCGGAGTACGTCTCGCGCAACGACCTGGGTACGGCCGTGCTGCTCGCGGCGATGGCACAGGCGGGCGTGGGGCGCCTGGTGCTCGCCGGGTCCATGGTCGTCTACGGCGAGGGCCGGTACACCTGCCCGCGCCACGGTGTCGTACGGCCGGGCCCGCGCGCCGTGGCCGATCTCGACGCGGGCCGGTTCGAGCCCCGCTGCCCGGTGTGCGGGGCGGAACTGTCTCCCGGCCTGGTCGGGGAGGACGCCCCGGCCGATCCCCGGAACGTGTACGCGGCGACCAAGCTCGCCCAGGAGCACCTGGCCGCCGCCTGGGCCCGGACCACGGGCGGGACGGCGGTCTCCCTGCGCTACCACAATGTGTACGGACCCCGGATGCCCCGCGACACCCCCTATGCCGGGGTCGCCTCCTTCTTCCGCTCCGCGCTCGCCCGCGGAGCGGCACCCCGGGTCTTCGAGGACGGCGGCCAGCGGCGGGACTTCGTGCATGTCCGGGACGTGGCCGCGGCGAACGTGGCCGCGCTGGAGGCGCAGTCCGCGCCGGGCGCGCTCACCGCGTACAACACCGGCAGCGGTGAGCCCCGTACCGTCGGCGAACTGGCGCGGGCGCTCGCCGAGGCGTGCGGCGGCCCGGAACCGGTGGTCACCGGGGAGTACCGACTGGGGGACGTACGGCACATCACCGCCGACTCCGCCCGGCTGCGGGCCGCGCTGGGATGGCGGCCGCGCGTGGAATTCGCGGACGGGGTGAGGGAGTTCGCGCGGGCCGGACTCGGGGAGGAACCAGCTCCCTCGCGTTAGCGCGCGGTCGGCAGCGTCACCTCGAAGCGGCAGCCGCCGGGGATGTTGCGGACGGCGGCCCGGCCCCGGTGGGCCTCCACGATGCCCCGGACGATGGCGAGGCCGAGTCCCGCGCCCGCCGGGGGCGTCCGGGCGTCGGTGCCGCGCCAGCCGGTGTCGAAGACGCGCGGCAGGTCCTCCTCCGGGATGCCGCCGCAGCCGTCGGTGACGGACAGCACGACGCCCTCGTCGGTGCGCTCGGCGGCGATCGCGACCGTGCCGTCGGCGGGCGTCCGGCGGATGGCGTTGACCAGCAGATTGCCGAGCACCCGGCTCATCTCCCGGCCGTCGACCTCCACCGGCACCGGCTCGACCCGCTCCCCCACCAGCCGCACCCCGTGCTCCCTGGCCAGCGGGTCGGCCCCGGCGAGCGCGTCGCCGACCAGGTCGTACAGGGAGATCCGGGCGAGGCTCAGGGAGAGGGTGCCCGCGTGTATCCGGGAGAGTTCGAAGAGGTCGCCGACCATGTCGTTGAGGCGTTCCACCTCGGCGCGGATCTGCTTCAGATAGCGGTCGGGGTCGGCGGCTACCCCGTCCTCAAGGGCCTCCGCCATGGCCCGGAGTCCGGCCAGCGGGGTGCGCAGATCGTGCGAGATCCAGGCGACCAGCTCGCGCCGCGACGCCTCCAACGCCCGCTCCCGCTCCCGGGAATCGGCGAGCCGAGCGCTGGTCGCGGCCAACTCCCGGCTGAGGGACTCCAGTTCGGCGGTCGCGGGCCCGTCGGGCGCGGCGAAGGCGCCGCCGTCCCCGAACGACCGTGCGGCATCGGTGAGTTCGCGGCTGCGGGCGACCACCCAGCGGCCCATCATCAGCGCGGTGGCCAGGGAGACCACGGCCGCCATGGCGACGACGGTGGTGACCACGGACAGGTCGTGCGGGGACAGGAACATCGCCCAGGCGACCGCGAGGGTCCCGGCGAGCATGGCGACGACGCCGACGGCCGCGACCACGGCGAGGGAGGCGGTGAGCGAGCGGCGCCGGATCAGCCGCAGGACACCGGCTCCGGCGAGACCGGTCGCGGCGGCGCCGGCGAAGGCGTAGAGGGCGATGAGGAGCATGGCGTGCACGGTCAGTCCACCGCCCCGCCGGGCTCGAAGCGGTAGCCGACACCCCACACCGTCTGGATCAGCCGGGGCCGGGCCGGGTCGTCCTCGACCTTGCCGCGCAGCCGGCGCACATGCACCGTGACCGTCGAGAGGTCACCGAAGTCCCAGCCCCACACCTCCCGCATCAGGTCCTCCCGGCCGAAGGCGCGGCCGGGATGGCGCATGAAGAAGGCGAGCAGGTCGAACTCCCTGAGCGTGAGCGCCAGTTCGCCGCCGTTCTTGGTGGCGCGGCGGGCGTCCGGGTCGACCGAGAGACCGGCCGCGGCCAGCCGGTGGCCGCCGGTCGCGGCGGGGCGGCTGCGGCGCAGCACGGACTCGACGCGCAGCACGAGTTCCCGGGGGCTGAAGGGCTTGGTGACGTAGTCGTCCGCGCCGACCTCCAGGCCGAGGACGCGGTCCTCCTCGTCGCCCCGGGCGGTCAGCATGATGACCGGCACGGGCCCCTGCTCCCGCAGCCGCCGGCACACCTCAAGGCCGTCCATGCCGGGCAGCATCAGGTCGAGCACGACGAGGTCGGGCCACCGGTCGCGGGCGCGGCCGAGCGCCGTGGGGCCGTCGTCGGCGCGGTCGACCGCGTAGCCGGACCGGTCCAGGTATCCGGCGACCACCTCGGCGACGGTGGGGTCGTCGTCCACGACCAGAACCCGGGCGCGGGCTCCGTCCCGGTCTCGGTCTCGTGCCGGCTCGTCCGTGGTGGCGGCCCGGTGGGGCTCGTACTGCGATCGCATGCCTCAAGCCTCCCACCGCCCGTGGCCGGCGGGCGGGGCGGCGGGTTCGGTGTCCGCGTTTCGTAAGGACCGGAAATCCGTTATGCCCGGTTCGCGTTCGTAGGGTGAGAGCCATGACGATCTCTTCTTCGGACGTCGACGTGGTGCTGCCCTGTCTGGACGAGGCCGAGGCCCTGCCCTGGGTGCTCGGCCGGATCCCGGCGGGCTGGCGTGCTCTCGTCGTCGACAACGGCTCCCGCGACGGCTCGGCCCGGATCGCCCGGGCCCTGGGCGCGACCGTGGTGGACGAGCCGCGGCGCGGTTTCGGCGCCGCGTGCCATGCCGGGCTGACCGCCGCCACGGCCGGCATCGTGTGCTTCTGCGACTGCGACGCCTCGCTGGACCCGGCGCTGCTCGTGCCCTTCGTCCAGCGGATCCAGGAGGGGACGGCCGATCTGGTGCTGGGCCGACGGCGCCCGGTGGCCCGGGGCACCTGGCCGGTGCACGCCCGGGCCGGGAACCTCGCGCTGGCCCGGATGCTGCGCCACCGCACCGGTCTGCGGCTGCACGATCTGGGGCCGCTGCGGGCCGCCCGGCGCGAGGCGCTGCTCGGGCTGGGTCTCACCGACCGGCGCAGCGGGTACCCGCTGGAGATGGTGGTGCGTGCCGCCGACGCCGGCTGGCGGGTCGCCGAACACGACGTGCCGTACCTCCCGCGCACCGGTACGTCCAAGGTGACGGGCACCTGGGCCGGTACCTGGCACGCGGTGCGGGACATGCGCCGGGTGCTGACCGCGGCCCCGGCCCGGGAGAGGGCGGCGCAGTGACCACCTTGCTCGTGATCGCCAAGGAACCCCGCCCCGGCAGGGTAAAGACCCGGCTGACACCGCCGTTCACCCCGCGGGAAGCGGCTGAGCTCGCCGAGGCGGCGCTCGCCGACACCCTGCACACGGTGGCGCGGACCCCCGCGTCCCGGCGGGTCCTGGTGCTGGACGGGACGCCGGGGGCCTGGCTGCCGCCGGGCTTCGAGGTCGTACCGCAGTGCGCGGGCGGCCTGGACGAGCGGCTGGCGGACGCGTTCGCGCACTGCGCCGGACCCGCGCTGCTGATCGGGATGGACACCCCGCAGGTCACACCGGAGCTGCTGACCGTGGACTTCGCCGACTGCGACGCGTGGCTGGGCCCGGCGCGGGACGGCGGGTTCTGGGCACTGGGGCTGGCCGAGCCCGACCCGGCGCTGCTGCGCGGCGTGCCCATGTCGACGCCCGGCACCGGGGCCGCACAGCGGGCGCGGCTGACCGCCGCCGGGCTACGGGTGCGGGAGCTGCCCCGGCTGCGGGACGTCGATGTCGCCGCCGACGCCCGGGCGGTCGCCGCGCTGGTCCCGGACGGCCGGTTCGCCGCCCAGCTGGCCCGCTGCGCCGCGGGGCTGCCCCGATGAGCGGCTCCGTCGCCTGGGCCGCCGCCGACCCGTACGCCACCGCGCTGCGCACCGGCCGGGGCCCGCTGTTCCTGCGCCGTGCCGACGGCTGGCTGCTGCCGCTTGAGGTGGAGCGCTGGTGCGGCCGGGCCGATGCGGTGGATCTCGCGGTGCTGGACCGCTGCGAGGGCGCCGTCCTGGACGTCGGCTGCGGGCCAGGGCGGCTGGTGGCGGAACTCGCCGGCCGGGGCCGTACCGTGCTCGGCATCGATGTCAGCGACGCGGCGGTGGAGCACACCACCGGGCTCGGCGGCCCGGTGCTGCGCCGCTCGGTGTTCGAGGCGCTGCCCGGCGAGGGCCGCTGGGACACCGTGCTGCTCATGGACGGCAACATCGGCATCGGCGGCGACCCGGCCGCGCTGCTGGGGCGGGTGGCCGCGCTGCTGCGGCCGGGCGGCCTGCTGATCGCGGAGACCGTGCCCGCCGATGTCGATGAACGCGCCCAGGTCGAGGTGGTCGACGTGACCGCGGGCCCGGGCGCCCGCGGCGGCACGTTCCCCTGGGCCCGGCTCGGTACCCCGGCCCTGCTGCGCCGGGCGCGCGGGGCCGGGTGGCGGCGCGTCGCTCAGTGGGGCGCCGGTGGCCGCTGCTTCGCCGCCCTGCGCACCCGCAGCGCCAGCAGCGCGGCGGAACCACCGAAGAGCACGGCGGCGATCAGCAGCCAGCGGGTGAGGAAGCCGTCCGGGGACAGGCCGGTCGCCAACCGGTAGCGCTCGGCGCTCCTCCCGCTGATCAGCGGGAACCACACGAGGAGCAGCAGCGCGGACAGCGCGGCCGGGACCCGTACGTAGGGGGTCCAGGCGCGCTGTCCGGCGGCCGCTAGACCGTGGATCACCGCCCGGTCGGCCGCCGCGTACAGGGGCACCAGCACGAGGTCGTGCAGCAGGGCGGCGCCCACGATCCACAGCGCCACCGCGAACCAGTCACCGGCCAGCAGCCGGATCCCGGCGTATGCGGCGAGCGCGAACGAGCAGGCGAGCAGCAGGAGTTGGAAGGGGCTGCCGGGCGCGACGCGCAGCCGTCGGGGCGTCATCACAGGGCTCCGAAGGTAAGCCGGCCGACCCATTTGGTGTTGAGCACACCGGGTGCGGCGGGCACGATGACACGCGCCGGGTGGCCGTGGTCGGGGGAGAGTTCCTCGCCGTTGACGTACAGGGCGAGCAGGGTGCGCGGATCGGCCACCTGGTTGGCGCGCAGGGCCGCACGACGGAAGGCCCCGTGCCGTTGCAGGGACTCCACCAGCACGTCCGGCGGATCGCCGTCATGGCCGACCAGCGCGGCGAGGTCGCGCAGCCGTACCCCGCGCCACCACTGGTCGGCGGTCGACCAGCCCTCCACGCAGGCGATGGGCAACGAGGAGCTGTGCAAGGGGAGTTGGAGCAGCTGGGCGCGGCTGAGGCGGACGGTGCCGGTACGGCCGGTGACCACGAGCCGCCAGGCGTCCTCGTGGGTGTCGGCCGCGGTGATCCCGGCGTACGCGGCGGTCTTGTTGATCTGGAAGCCGTTGGGTCCGCCGTTCGGATCGGCCGTGCCGTGCGGTGCGAGCAGGGCGGTACGGCGGAAGGGTCCGCCGAGGCTCTGTCCGACCGTGGTCAGGAACAGCAGCAGCGAGCCGCCGCCGACCAGCCCGAAAGCGCCGCGCCGGGAGACGGTGGGCCGATCGGGGCGCGGGGAGACCAGGGTGTCCGCCGCGGGCTCGACACCCTCCTCGGGTTCGTCGCGCAGCCGCCGGCGCACGGTGCGCAGCGCGGTGGGCGTCTTCAGTACGGCATGGGCGACGAAGGCGGCGAAGAACACCCAGGCGCCGTAGAAGTGCAGCGGGTAGAAGGAGCCCGGGAAGACGTAGTCCAGCTGGATGTTGAGCACACCGGTGGTGAACTCGAACAGGCCGCCGCCGACCAGCAGCAACAGGGAGATCCGTTCCAGCGCGTGGGCGACGGAGCGGGCCGGGGGCAGGGCGAACAGTCTCGGCACCACCGACCACAGCTTGGCCAGCAGGACGGGGATCAGGGTGATGCCCAGGGTGACATGGACGCCCTGGGTGAGGCGGTACAGCCACACCGGGTCGGTGGGCCACGCGAAGAGATAGAAGCCCAGGAGTCCCTTGTCCGGGGTCGTGTCATTGACCGGGGACAGACCCGGGTTGTAGGCGGCGTACGACACCAGGCCGGTCACGAACAGCACGGTGATGCCGACGAGGAGGACGAGGCCGAGCACCGAGGTGAACCACGGGCCGCGCAGAGGACTGCGCCAGAAACCCGGTGAGGTGGGGAGGCGGTCTTGGTCACGCATGTCCTGACCGTAAGCCGGAGGACGTCCGGGACAGGCGGTACGACTGGTGACGAAACCCTGACGTCCGGCCCGGACGGCGGCACGGCGCCGCCCGCCCGGCCTAGCGTCTTGGTGTGACCCGTTCTCCCCACCGAGACCTCGCCCCCGGCCGTTCCGCGGATCCCGCCGGCGCCTCCCGCGCCGCCCGCCGCGATCTGTACGCCGCCGCTGCCGCCGCCCTCCTCGTGACCGCGGCGGTCCTGGTCGGCCGCCACATCCAGGAGACCCATCGCACGCTGTTCGTGCACTGGCCCCCGGTGTTCGCCGACTGGGACCCGCACCTCGGCCCCGGCACCCCCGCCGCACTGGCCGTGGCCGCGGCGACCGTGAGCTACGGGCCCGTGCTCGCGGCCCGGCTGCCCTGGCGCGGGCTGCTCACGGCGGGCTGGGCGACCGCGCTGGCGTGGATCGCGTCGCTGGCACTGGTGGACGGCTGGCAGCGGGGCATCGCGGGCCGGCTGACCACCCGTGAGGAGTACCTCCGGGTGATCGGCCGGTTCCATGACATCCCGGCCGCGCTGCGCGACTTCACCCACCACATCGTCAGCGGCTCCCCGGCCCCGTGGCCCGCCCATGTCGCGGGGCACCCCCCGGCGGCCACGCTGACCTTCGTCCTGCTCGACCGGATCGGGCTGCGGGGCGGCGGCTGGGCCGGGATGTTCTGTGTGGTCGTCGGCGCGAGCGGATGCGTGGCGGTGCTGATCGCGGTGCGCGCCCTGGCCGGGGAGGCGCTCGCGCGGCGGGCGGCGCCGTTCACGGTGCTGGCTCCGGCCGCGGTGTGGCAGGGCGTCTCCGCCGACGGCTACTTCGCGGCGGTCGCCGCCTGGTCCGTGGCCCTGCTCGCCCTCGCCCTGACCCGCCCCTCCCCGTGGGCGGCGGCCGGCTCGGGCCTGCTGTTCGGACTGACCTGCTATCTCTCGTACGGCCTCACGCTCTTCGCCCTCGTCGGCGCCGCCGTGCTCTTCCTCGCCCGCCGCGAGCTACGCGCCCGGCCCTTCCTGTTGCTGCCCCTGCTTGCCGGACTCGCCGTCTTTCCTGTGGTGTTCACGCTCGCGGGTTTCAACTGGTGGCACGGATACCAACTCCTGACGATCCGCTACTACCAAGGCGTGGGCGGTATCCGCCCGTACGGCTACTGGGTGTGGGCCGATCTCGCGTGCGCCGCGCTGATCACCGGCCCGGCCACGGCGGCGGGCCTGCGCCGCGCCGGCGCCGTACTCCTGCACCGCCGTACCGGCTCCCGGGCCAGGCTCGCCCTCCTTGTGTCGGCCGCGCTGCTCGCCCTGCTGGTGGCCGACCTGTCCGGCATGAGCAAGGCCGAGACCGAGCGGATCTGGCTGCCCTTCGCGCTGTGGCTGTTGCCCGCCTGCGCGCTGCTCCCCCGCCCCCGTCTCTGGCTCGCCGCCCAGGCGGTGCTCGCGCTGCTCCTCAATCATCTGCTGCTGACCGGCTGGTGACGGTGATCGGCGGGGCCCCGGCCCTGCGGGTGCCGGGGGCCGGGTCCCGTGGGCATCATGGGAGGTGGGACATCCGGGCCGTAACGCTCGGCGGGAACGGCGCCCCGGGAAGGGTTGAGGCCGATGATCTCCGAGATGGTTCTCGTCCGCATGGACGACGCCGCGCTCCACGGCGACCTCGTGGTCCAGGCGCCCTCGCGTGCGGTGGTGCTCTTCGCGCACGGCAACGGCAGCTCCCGGCACAGCACCCGCAACCGGACCGTGGCCGCCGAGCTGCGCACGGCCGGGTACGGCACGCTGCTGCTCGATCTGCTCAGCGAGCGGGAGGAGCGGCACGACGCGCGCAACGCCGACCACCGCTTCGACATCCCGCTCCTCGCGCACCGGCTGGTGGGGGCGATCGACTGGCTCGCGGAACAGCCCGACACCCGGGGGACGCCGGTGGTGCTGTTCGGCGCGAGCACCGGTACCGCCGCCGCGCTGACGGCCGCCGCCGAGCGGCCCGAGCGCGTCCTGGCCGTGGTCTCCCGGGACGGGCGGCCCGATCTGGCGGGCGACGCGCTCGAGCAGGTCCAGGCACCGGTGCTGCTCGTCGTCGGCGGTCGGGACCACGAGATCCTGCGGCTCAATCAGGACGCGGCCCGGCGGCTGCGGGCCCCGCACGCCCTGCATGTCGTACCCGACGCCACCCATCTCTTCGAGGACCCGCGCGCGCTGGCCCAGGTCTCCGCCGCGGCCCGGCGGTGGTGCGACGAACGGCTGCGGGCCATAGAGGAGGAGCGGGAGCGGGACCTGGAGACGCACGGGCAGTGAGGCGGCCCCTGACTCGACGCGGTCCCGAAGTCAGCCACCTCGGACTCGATGCGGCCTTGGACTCAGCCCGGCCCCGGACCCGATGCGGCCTTGGACTCAGTCAGGCCCCGGCCTCCCGAACAGCTCCGCGTAGGTGGCCGGCAACCGGGCCAGCAGACCGTCCAGCTCGCCACCCGAGACCGAGTCGGCGACGGTGGAGAGCACCGCGCCCGCGTCCCACTCCGCCGTGCGCGGCCGGGCGCCGGTCTGCTGGGCCACGCGCCGCAGGAACTCCTCCCGGCCGAAGGACTCGGCGCAGCCCCGGTCCCGGTGCAGGGCCTCGTCCAGCGGTGCGGGCAGCCGCGCCGCCAGCTCGTCGGCCTCCTCCGGGGTGATCCGGGTGGCCAGCGTCCACAGCACGGCCTCGCTGACGTGCTCGGCCTCCTCCTGGCTCCGGTACTCCCCGCGGTCCTGGACCCGGGTCAGAAACTCCGCCAGTCGCACGGTGACCTCCCGCTCTCGAACACCGCTCCTCTCACCACCGTACGGCCGCGAAGTCGACGGGACGCGGGCGCAGCGTCCGCGCGCGCTCGGTCAGGGCGCGCAGCCTGCGGGACATCTCGGCGGCGGGCAGCTGCCTGCGGTCGCCGTGGCCCGGCAGCACCCACTCGAAGCGCAGCCGGTCCGCCGTACGCGCCAGGGAGGCGGCCAACTCCTCGATGGAGTACCAGGTCACGCTGTCCGCGACGGCGAGATCGCCGAGCGAGCGGGACCAGTAGAAGCTGTCGCCGGAGAAGCAGTACCGGTCGTCCGCGAGGTAGAGCACGCTGCCCCGGGTGTGGCCGGGCAGCGGGTGCACGGTGACGCCCGCGCCGATCTCCACCGGATCGAGGCCCCGGATCACCTGGTCCGCGTCGGGCGCGGCGTCGAGGTCGCCCTCATGGATCCACAGCCGGGCGCCGAGGTGATCGGCCCAGCGGCGGCCGTGGGCGGCGTGGTCGCGATGGGTGAGCAGGACGTCCGTGATCCGGCCGAGGGCCGTGTAACGGTCGGCGAGGGCGCGGCTCCAGCGCGGGGTGTCGACCATCATCTGGGTGCCGTCGGGCCGGCGCAGCAGATAGGCGTTGGCGGCCGCGGTGCGCGGCGAGTTGTGGCCGCACAGCAGCACCCCGTCGTCCAGGGCCAGGGGGAACGGGTCGAGCGTCTGGTCGGGCTGTCCGGTGGTGGGGCGGATCGAGCGGGTGTGGCAGGCGAAGACGGCCGCGTGCAGGCGCCGGTTCTCCTCCTCGGTCCCGGGCTGCCGCACGATCCGGGACGTGCCGTTCTCCTCGTCGATCAGGTCCGGCGCCAGCTGCCGGGCGACATCGCAGTTGGTGCAGCGGTCGTCGACGTACCAGCCGTCCACAGGAACTCCTTCCGAGGGGCGCGGCCCCGGGTGGAACCGCCCTTCCAGGATGACCCGCGCGAACCGGGATCGACAGGGGCGTACGGTCTTGTATTTTCCCCGGTACGACGCTCTGACCAGCAGGTAAAACAAGACAGAAGTGGCTTGATCGGCGTGGCCCCATTGCACGTACGTGCGGCTCCGCTCAAGGTCAGGGGGTGAGTACGTTCTCCCCGCAACACGGCGCTGCCTCCGCCCTCGAACGGCCCGGTCCGCCCCTGGAAGGGCGCGAGCGGCGGACCTGGCCACCCGGCGTCCAGCGGGCGCTCGTCCTCTTCGGCGGCGTCCGGCTGGCGGGGGCGGTCCTCGTCGTCGTGGTGAACCTGCTCACCGGCCGTTCGATACTCAAGGGCCTGGCCCACTCCTGGGACTCCGTCTGGTACCTGCACATCGCCACGCACGGCTACGGCACCCGGGTGCACATCACCAACTCCGGCGCGGTGCAGACCGACTGGGCGTTCTTCCCCCTCTACCCGGGACTCATCCGGGCCCTCGACCAGATCTCCCTGCTGACCCCGGGCGTGGCGGCGCTGCTGATCGCCTGGACCGCGACGGCGCTGGCCGCCGTCGGCGTCTACGCGATCGGGCACCGGTTGTACGGCCGCGCGGTCGCCACCGCGATGGTCGCCCTGTGGGCCGCGCTGCCGCACTCCGTCGTGCTCACCCTCGCCTACACCGAGCCCCTGTTCATCGCGCTCGCCGTCTGGTGCCTGTACGCGCTGCTGGACGAGCGCTGGCTCACGGCCGGCGCGCTCGCCGCGCTCGCGGGCCTGACCCGGCCGAACGGCTACGCCGCCGCCGCGGCCGTCCTCGGCGTGGCCGCCCTCGAGGTCGTACGGCGCCGGGGGCGTGTGCCGCTCGGACTGTGGGCCGGAGCCCTGGCCGCCCCGCTCGGCTGGACGGCGTACCTGCTGCTGGTGGGGCATCGCACGGGCGCCCTGCTGCGCGGCTACTTCCAGGTGCAGAGCGCCTGGGAGTCACGCTTCGACGGGGGCCTCGGCACCCTCCGCTTCCTCGCGACGGTGCCGCTCACCGACGGCGTCATCTACCCGGTGGCGCTGGTGGTCGTGGCGGTCGGCGTCCATCTGTTCGTCCGGCTGTGCCGGGAGCGCGTCCCGCCGGCGCTGCTGCTGTACACCGCCGCGCTGCTGCTGCCGGTCGTGCTGGTCTCGGGCCCCTTCGAGTCCAAGCCGCGCTTCCTGCTGCCGGCGTTCCCGCTGCTCATCCCCGCGGCACAGGCCCTGGTCCACCGGTGGCGCACCGACCCCGACGCCACCCGCAGGCTGTGCGGGTACCTCACCGCCTTCTCGCTGCTCTACGGCACATATCTGGCGACCTTCGCCAACCACTCCCCCTGAGCGCCCGGCCCGCCGCTCCGCCCCGCCGCACCGTTGCTCCGATCGGGGTGTCCGGATGCTCCGTTCGGGTGCGAGCGTCAGCCGTTCGGCCGTGTCCCGGCCGCCGAGGGGTCCGGCGGCCGACGTGGTGCCGCAAGGATGTCGGATGACTGACGTCGGCGAACCTGCGAGCGCCGGGAGGCGTACCAGCTGTGAGCATTCTGAACGAGCCCAAGGGGCCGGCCGACACCTACGACACCGAGGTGCCGGTACGGCGCAAGCAGCCCGGCAATGTCGTGGTGAAGTGGCTGACGACCACCGATCACAAGACGATCGGCACGCTGTATCTGGCGACGTCGTTCGCGTTCTTCCTGATCGGCGGCCTCATGGCGCTCATCATGCGCGCCGAGCTGGCCCGCCCGGGGCTCCAGATCGTCTCCAAGGAGCAGTTCAACCAGCTGTTCACGATGCACGGCACCGTGATGCTGCTGATGTTCGCGACACCGCTGTTCGCCGGATTCACCAACTGGATCATGCCGCTCCAGATCGGCGCCCCCGATGTCGCCTTCCCGCGGCTGAACATGTTCGCCTACTGGCTGTACCTGCTCGGCTCGCTCATCGCGGTGGGCGGCTTCCTCACTCCGGACGGCGCGGCCGACTTCGGCTGGTTCTCCTACGCGCCCCTGCACAGCGAGGTGTTCTCGCCCAATGTCGGCTCCGACCTGTGGCTCATGGGTCTGGCCTTCTCCGGCTTCGGGACGATCCTCGGCTCGGTCAACTTCATCGCCACGATCATCTGCATGCGCGCGCCGGGCATGACGATGTTCCGTATGCCGATCTTCGTGTGGAACGTGCTGCTGACCGCCGTGCTGGTCCTGCTGGCCTTCCCCGTGCTGGCCGCCGCGCTGTTCGCCGTCGAGGCGGACCGCAAGTTCGGGGCCCATGTCTTCGACCCGGCCAATGGCGGCGCCCTGCTGTGGCAGCACCTCTTCTGGTTCTTCGGCCATCCCGAGGTGTACATCATCGCGCTGCCGTTCTTCGGCATCGTCTCCGAGATCATCCCGGTCTTCTCCCGCAAGCCGATGTTCGGTTACATGGGCCTGATCGCCGCGACGATCTCCATCGCGGGTCTGTCCGTGACCGTGTGGGCGCACCACATGTACGTCACCGGCGGTGTGCTGCTTCCCTTCTTCTCCTTCATGACCTTCCTGATCGCCGTGCCGACGGGCGTGAAGTTCTTCAACTGGATCGGCACCATGTGGAAGGGCTCGCTGTCCTTCGAGACGCCGATGCTCTGGTCGGCGGGCTTCCTCGTCACGTTCCTCTTCGGCGGTCTGACCGGTGTCATCCTGGCCTCGCCGCCGATGGACTTCCATGTGTCCGACTCGTACTTCGTGGTGGCCCACTTCCACTACGTGGTCTTCGGTACGGTCGTGTTCGCCATGTTCGCCGGATTCCACTTCTGGTGGCCCAAGTTCACCGGCAAGATGCTGGACGAACGCCTCGGCAAGATCACCTTCTGGACGCTGTTCATCGGCTTCCACACCACGTTCCTGGTGCAGCACTGGCTGGGCGCCGAGGGCATGCCCCGCCGTTACGCCGACTATCTGGCCGCCGACGGGTTCACCGCCCTGAACACGGTCTCCTCGATCGGCTCGTTCCTGCTGGGCCTGTCGATGCTGCCGTTCCTCTACAACGTCTGGAAGACGGCGCGGTTCGGGGTGCCGGTCGGCGTGGACGACCCCTGGGGCTACGGCCGCTCGCTGGAGTGGGCGACCTCCTGCCCGCCGCCGCGCCACAACTTCCTGACCCTGCCCCGGGTCCGCAGTGAGGCCCCGGCGTTCGACCTGCACCACCCGGACATCGCGCTGGCGGAGGCCGAGGCGCAGGGCGCGGTATGAGCGACCCGAGTGTGCGGCAGGGGGCCACGGAGGGGGAACTGAGCAACGAGGTGGAGGGCTACCTGCTCTGGCAGGCCCGTATCGCGGAGGCCGAGCAGCGCGCCCGGGAGTTCGTCCGTCCCATGGACTGGCTGACGACCGCCCAGCGCACGGAGATCGAGCAGAGCTACGTCGAGGACGCCCTGCGCCGCGCCAGGAAGGACCTGGAGCGCATCGCCGCCCGCTGCACCTCGCTGCGCGCCGAGTACGAGAACAGGTACCGGGAGCTGCGGCGGCGGTGCGTGGGCTGGACGCTGGGCGTGTGCGCGGGGCTGGTGGCGGCGGTGACGCTGCTGCTGCTTCTCTGAGGTCCGTCGCGTTTCGTTCGAAGGCAGCCGCTCCCCCGAGGGCGCGGCTGCCTTCGAACGTCGGCGGTCAGTGGTGCCGGTGGGCCGCGCTGATCAGCCCATAGGTGACCAGGCCGTAGCCGAGGTGCGGGAGGGCGTCCGCGGTCCAGTCGGCCGGGGACCAGGTGCGGGGGTCGCTGATGCCGAGCCCGGCGATCGGGGTGTCGGTCAGGATCATGGCCAGGGCGCCGGTGGCGGGGCCGCCCAGCCGGCCGGGCGGGCGGACACCGGCCCGGTAAAGCAGGGCGACGGCGGCGCCGGTGCCGACCCCGACGGCGATGCCCGTGAGCGCGCCGAGGCCGGCCAGCCGGTTGTCCCGGCCGTCCGACTCCGGGACCGGGTGCCCGGCCTTCTCGGTGATCTTCTCCACCACGTCTTCGGGCGCGCTGCTCGAGGGCCGGCCACGCAGCGCCATGTCCAGGTAGGACAGGGCGTTCAGTGCGGTCGTTCCGGCGGCCCCGGCAGCGCAGCCGCGCACGATGCTGCGGAACATGCGCCTCCGGGTACCGCGGCGGACACGGTACGAAACACCGCCGGGGCCGGTCAGCGGGAGAAGCGCGAGGTGCCCAGATTCACCAGATGGCCGATCATGTCGATCTGCACGCCGTCCGGGGTGGCGCGGGCGGCGCTGAAGCCGACGTTCTCCGGGAGTTCGACGCGCCAGGTGGCCGCGGGCTGTTCGGCTCCGGGCGTGCTGAGGGAGATCTCGTTGCCCTGGGCGAGCAGCGTGCCGGTGCCGTCGGCCTGCCGGCCGCCCACGGTGCCGCTGATCCTGACCCGTGCCGCCTGGCCGTCCGAGCCCGGTGCCTGCGCCACGTTGACGGGACCACCGGTGCCGCCCAACCGCGTGAGTACGCCGGACAGTTGGTCGTACGACAGGGTCAGCGTGCCGGTGACGAGGTTCGCCTCGGCGCTGCGCGCGGTCAGCGAGGTCACCGTCACGCCGTGCAGGTCGAGCCGGAGCCGCTCGACGCCGAGATAGCCGCCCTGCGCGTTGCTCGTGGTGTCGACGGTGAAGTTCTCGGCCGTCAGGGCGACATGGTCGAAGTCCTGGGCGAACGCCTGGGTCAGGAAGGGGAAGCCCTTGATCGACACATCGATGCTGCTGTCGGTGGAGTTGCCGTAGCCGTACTTCTGCTCGGCGAGCCGGGCGGCCTCCTTGTCCGCGTAGTGCACGGCGACCCGGTCGGCGACGGTGAACAGGACGGCCAGCACCACGACCGTGATCGCCAGTACCTTCACCCATCTTCGTCTCATCCCAATTCCCCCTGTGGTACGTCGAGTTGATCCGCACGCCCCCCGCGTGCGCCCTTGATCATGCACCACGGGCGGGCCGCCGGGAGCAGCGGGGGCACACCCGGGCCGGTGCCCTGGTGTGCCCCCGTGGAGCGGAGCCCGGTGCCCCGTGCCCGGTGTCAGCGGCCGTGGCCCGCCGGGTCACGGTCGTCCGCGGGCCGCGCGGGGACGGTGTCGGGGGTCTGTGCCGCCCGGTCGCCGTGGCCCGGCCACCAGGCCGCGTGGCCGATGAGCGCGGTGAGGCTCGGCGTGAAGAACATCGCCATGACGAACGCGGCGATCGCGATGCCGAAGGAGACCGCGAAGCCCATCTCGGTGAGCAGCGCGTTGCCCGCCAGCATCATCGTGGCGAAGGTCGCCGCCAGGATGAAGCCGGCCGCGGCCACGGTCGGCCCCGCGTGCCTCAGGGCCTGACCCGCGGCCTCGCGCGGATCGCGGCCCTCGCGGGCCTCCTCCCGCAGCCGGGCGATCATGAGGATGTTGTAGTCCGTGCCGATGGCGACCACGAAGAGATACATGATCACCGGGAGCATGAACATCAGACCGGAGTGCCCCTCCCCCTTCTGGAAGATCCACACCGTGGCGCCGAGGGTGGCGCCGAAGCCGAGGCCCACCGAGGCCATCAGGTACCAGGGGGCCACGACGCTGCGCAGCAGCAGGCCGAGGATGACCATGATGAGGAGGGCGGCGACCGGGAACACCGTGCGGTAGTCGTGGTTGACCGCCGTGTCGATGTCCTTGTAGATCGAGGACATGCCACCGACCAGCGCCTCGGTGCCGGCGGGCGCGTCGGCGTGGGCGGTGTCGCGCACCCGCTGCACGGCGTCGATCGCCTGGTCCGTGGACGCCTCGTACGTCAGGGTGACGGTGAAGTCCGCGGTGGTGCCGTCCTTGTCGAGCTGGCTCATCCGGACACTCGCGACCCCGTCGACCGTGCCGAGCTTGTGCGCGTACCCGGTGAATCGGCTCTTGTCGAGCGGCTTGCCGTCGGTGCTGGAGAGGTAGACGTCGGTGGGCGCGGCGGCGCCCGCGGAGTACGCCTTCTGCATCTGGTCCTGGACGACCATGGACTCCTTGGTCTTGGGCATGGAGCCCGAGGCCAGGTCGAAGGTGGCCTTGTAGCCGAGCGTGCCCGCCGACAGCGCGAGCAGGACCAGGCCGGAGGCGACGGCGGCCAGCGCCGGGCGGCGGCGCACCGCGCGGCCGAGCGCGGCGAACCGGGCGTTCTCCGGCTCCTTCTGCCAGGACTTGGAGGGCCAGAAGACCTTGGGCCCGATCAGGGAGACCACGGCCGGGATCAGGGTGAGGCCCGCGACCAGGGTGGCGGCGACCGCGATGGCGAGCGCCGGGCCCATCTGCTTGAGGAAGCCGAGGGTGGACAGGACCAGCGCGAGGAAGGCGATGATGACCGCGCCGGCCGCCGAGGCGATGGCCTCGCCGACCCGGCCGACCGCGTTGATCATGGCCTCCTTGGACTCGTCACCGGCCCTGAGGCGTTCGCGGTAGCGGAACATCAGGAACAGGAAGTAGTCCGTGCCCACACCGAAGAGCACCACGATCAGGATGGACGAGATCGAGCTGTTGGCCTGGAGCCCGAACAGCTTGGTGGCGTAGGCGATCAGCCCGTTGGCGACGGCCGAGACCAGGCCGATGAGGACCAGCGGCAGGACGGCCAGGATCGGTGCCCGGAAGATGATCAGCAGGGTCACCAGGATGATGACGAAGGTGCCGATGCCGATCAGCGCCTGGCCGCGTTTGGAGGAGTCCTGCTGGTCGAGGGCCTGCGCGGCGGAGCCGCCCAGCCGGACGTCGAGATGGGTGCCCCTGGCCAGTTGCTTGACGTCGGCGCGCAAGGTCTTGGCCGCGTCGGCCTGTTTGGGCTGGCCGGCGTTCTTGCTGTCCATCTGGACCAGGGTCAGGGAGTACCTGCCGTCCTTCGACGGCGGGCCGGGGACCACCTTCTGTACCTGATCGATCTTCTTCTCGCCCAGTTCGGTGGTGATCCGGGCGATGTCCTTCTGGTCGGCGGCGGTCAGCCGGCCGCCGTCGGTGCGCTGGTAGAGCGCGATCGCGGAGGGGGTGAAGGCGCTGGGGAACGCCTTCTGCTGGAGTTCCGCGGCTTGGATCGACTCGTAACTCTTGGGCAGAAAACTGCTCTCGTCGCTGTTGGAGGGCAGGCCTGGGGCGGTGGCGACGATCGCCACCGCGGCGATCAGCCATGCCACTATCGTCCAGACCGGATGCCGGACGACGGCAGCGCCAATACGTCGGAACATGCGGGAGGGTCCTCCTGTGCAGGAAGATCACCGCAGCCCGGGGAGCGGTCCCTGGCATCGGCGACCCCGACCGGCCCAGTCCGAGGGGCCGGTCGAATAGTTGTCTGAGGGATCACATCGTAGTGACCGACGATACGTTTTTCGCACCGAATTTCCCGTGGCTTGCAGCGCGTCACAAGCGGATCAAACCGGTCCGGAATTCCGCCAGATGAACATCTCGGTACTGGGCGCCCGCTCGGCGAAACGCCCCGCCGGGGAGGCCGCCGCGAGCAGCCCGCGCAGGTCCGTCTCGAAGGAGTCCAGGCAGGACCCGAAGAGGTGCGGGGCGGCGAAGGAGTGCGAGAAGGTCCAGGCGACGACGTCGTCGGTGCTGCGCTCCAACACCTCGCCACCGAGTACGACATGGCGCTCGGGGCCGCGGAATCCCGCCTCCGCCAGGATCCGGGCCTCGCCTGCGGGAGTGCCCTGGGGCAGCAGCCCGCGTCCGGCGCGCCGGACGGGCCCGAGGTACTCCTTGACCAGCGCGACGACGCTCTCGTGGGGCACGGCGGGGTACGGCGATCCCCCGGCCGTCCGGCGCTCGCCCTTGAGGTCGGCGAGGTGCACCAGCGCGCCGCCGGGCCTGAGCATCGCGCGGACGGTGCGGGCGACCCGGGCGCGGTCGGTCCAGTGGAAGGACTGCGCGAAGACCACGGCGTCGAACTGGCCGAGCCCGGCCGGGAGTTCCTCGGCGCGCAGCCGTGCCCAGCGGATCCGCCGGGCCGTCCCCGCGGCGGTGGCCCGGCGTTCGGCCGCGCGGATCATCCCGGGGTCGGGATCGATGCCGACGGTCTCACGGAACAGGGCGGCCAGCGGGACGGTGACGGTGCCCGGACCGCAGCCCACGTCGAGCAGCCGGCCCCGGCCGCCGGCGGACAACTCGCGGGCGAGCAGGGGCACCAGGCCGGGGGCGTACGGCAGCCTGCCGCGCTCGTAGTGCTCGGCCGCCCCGGCGAACAGGGTCTCGTCCCACTCCCAGGTCACGTGACGGCCTTTCCTGCGGGGGCGGTCGGGGTGAAGGGGGTCAGAGGAAGCGGCTCGGGCCGGAGGCAATGCGGGGAGGAAGCCGGTCGGCCGGCGGGCGACCGGGCCGTGACGTTTCAGCTGGAGGCGCCGGCGAGCGCGGCCCGTGACCGGCGCCGGGCCTCCTCGATCACCCGCGCACCGCGATCCGGGGCGGTGTCGAGGCGGACGAGGACGGACGGGGCGGCGACGGCGGGGAGCAGATGGTCGAAGAGCGCCGACATCCGCTGGTCCAGATCGGCCCAGTCGGCGACGGCCTGCGAGACGAACTGCACCCCCATCCAGGCCCCGAGGAAGACCTGCGCGGTCTCCTCCGGCACCACATGCGGCAGCACCTCGCCCCTGGCCCTGGCCTCCACCAGCAGGGACGCGGTGAGTTCGGCCCAGGCCGGCCAGGCGCTGCCGAAGACGTCCCGCCCCTGGAGGTCGGCCGAGAGCCGGACCGCGGCGAGCAGCAGGGGCTCCCGCGGCAGCCGGTCGGCCAAGGTCATCCCCGCGTCCACCCACTCCTGGAGCTTCAGCTCCCGGGGCACGTGGTACTCGGCCGAGATCCGCTCCTCCAGCACCCCTCGGGCGAGGGCGGCCTTGGAGTCGAAATGGAAATAGAGCGCGCCCTTGGTGACACCGGCCCGGTTCAGTATCTCGGCGATGGTCGCGGCGGCATAACCGCGCTCGGCGAACACCCCGGCGGCGGCCTCCAGTACAGCCCGTCGGGTCCGCACAGCTCGCTCCTGCTGAGCCATGGACCCTCCTCAAGCTGAACGTTAAACCAATCCGTAGCCTACCCCACGGCCTCTCTACCACCGGGTCCACGCGGGCCGTTGGGGAATCCGGGACTCCGGGGCCGCGAGGGGGACACGGGGTTCGAGAACACGCGCGGGAAAACCCATGGCGTGCGCCGCGAACCGGGCCGGTCCGGGTTTGAATCCAGGGAGACACCGCACCATCTCGCCGCCCCAGGAGGACGCCATGCGCGTCGCGATCACCGGGTCCCATGGGCTCATCGGTTCCGCCCTCGTCCGCTCCCTCTCGGGGGACGGCCATCAGGTCGTCAGGCTCGTCCGGGCGGGCTCGGACCGCGGTCCGGGGGACGGCGACGAGGCGGTGAGCTGGGATCCGGCCGGGGACGGGCCGCGGCTTACGGGGGTGGACGCGGTGGTGCATCTGGCGGGGGCCGGGGTCGGGGACCGGCGGTGGAGCGCGTCGTACAAGCGGGAGATCCGGGAGAGCCGGGTGCGGGGGACCCGGGCGATCGCGCGGGCGTGCGCCAGAGCCGAGGCGCCGCCGCGGGTGCTCGTGTCGGCGTCCGCGACCGGGTACTACGGGGACACGGGCGAGCGGATCGTGGACGAGAGCGCGCCACCCGGGGACGACTTCCTGGCGTCCGTCTGCGCCGACTGGGAGGCCGCGGCCGAACCGGCCCGGGAGGCGGGGATCCGCGTGGTGCATCCGCGGACCGGACTGGTGGTCGCGGGCGAGGGCGGGGCGTTCGGGAGGATGATGCCGCTGTTCCGGCTGGGACTGGGCGGGCGGATCGGATCCGGGGAGCAGTACTGGCCGTTCATCTCACTGACCGACCACATCGCGGCGCTGCGATTCGCCCTCGACAACCACGAGTTGTCGGGGCCGGTCAACTTCACGGCCCCCGAACCCCTGCCGGAACGCGAGGTCACCCGGGTGATGGCCCGCCTCCTGCACCGCCCGGCCGTCGTCCCCGCCCCCGCCTTCGCGCTGCGCGCCGCGCTCGGGGAGTTCGCGACGACCCTCACCTACAGCACCCGCGCGGTCCCGGCGGCGCTGACGAAGGCGGGCTTCGCCTTCCGCCACCCCACCTTCGAACAGGCCCTGGCGTCCGTGCTCTGAACCGCCGTCACACCGACGGGCGGTACGCCGCTCCGGGAGCCGCGCACCGCCCGCCTGGTTCACCTCAGCCGGCCATGGTTCAGTGGCGGCCGCCGCCCTGGCGCGGGTGGCCCGTGGCGCGGTGCTGGTTCCAGGAGATCTGGTCGACGAGGCGCCCGCGGTCGTTGCGCAGCTTGGCGGTGTCCGACTTGTCCCAGACCTGGGAACGCCGGTCCTGGTACAGGTCGGACCGGGTGTCACGGCCGACGCCGGTGTGGACGCGGACCGTGGCGCGGGCGCCGAGGGAGTAGTGGTGGAAGGTGAAGGTGTGCCCGGCGGCGTCCGACAGGGACCAGCCGTTGAGGTTCACCGCCCGGCGCGAGTCGTTGGTGAGGGCCACCCACTGCTGGTTCAGCGCGACATTGGTACGGGCCCCCCGGCCCGTGCTGTCGTACCGCACATTGCTGATGTACACCACGCCGTGCGAGCGGCCCGAGTGGTGGCCTGCGGCCGCGGCGGGCAGCGCCGCTGCGCCGACGACGGCCGCCGCCACGGCGGTGGCGGCGCTCAGCCGACGGACGGTCGTGAGAACAGAAACGGACACAGAGGTCCCCCTTTGTGCATGGTGCTGTGCATGGTGCGTAGTGCTGGTGGCGGCCGGGTGGCCGCACCCCCACACTGTGCAGCGCTTCGAGGGGATTCCGGGTGGAAAACGAGATGCATTGCGGTTCCTTCAGGTTCCCATGACTCTTGCGCCCTCCTACCGGTATCTTCCTTTTGCTTGGGGTATGAACGGATTGACCTTTTGTTCGGAAGACGCCGTCTCCTCGGAGGATCCCGTGTGCCGTCTGTTCGGGCTGACCAGCGCTCCCCGGCGCACCCGTGCCACCTTCTGGCTGCTGGAGGCGCCCGACAGCCTCAGCGCGCAGAGCCACCGCGAGCCGGACGGCACCGGCCTCGGGTACTACGCGGCCGACGGCACGCCCGAGGTGCACAAGGCACCGATCGCCGCCTACGAGGACCGGGCCTTCGCCGAGGAGGCCCGGGACGCGGAGTCGGCCACCTTCCTCGCGCACATCCGGTACGCCTCGACGGGCGGCCTGGACATGCGCAACACGCACCCCTTCGAGCAGCGCGGGCGGCTGTTCGCGCACAACGGGGTGATCGAGGGGCTCGATCTGCTCGACCGTCACCTGGGCGAGGACCGCGCCCTGGTGCACGGGGACACCGACTCCGAACGGTTCTTCGCCCTCGTCACCCGGGAGACCGAGGCGAACGGCGGTGACGTGTCCGCGGGACTCGTGACGGCGGCCCGCTGGGTCGCCGAGAATCTGCCGCTGTTCGCGCTGAACGTCATCCTCGTCACGGCCGACGAACTGTGGGCGCTGCGCTACCCGGACACCCATGAGCTGTACGTCCTGGAGCGGCCCGCGGGCGGTCATCACGGGTCACGTCATCTGGACCACACCGGGCGGCACGGGCGGCTGCGGGTGCACTCGGCGGCGCTGGCCGAGCTGTCGTCGGTCGTCGTGGCCAGCGAGCCCATGGACGAGAGCGCGCACTGGCGGCCGCTGGCGCCCGGCGAACTGCTGCGCGTGGGCCGCGACCTCGGTGTCACGTCCCGTATCGCGCTGCCCGATCCGCCGGCGCATCCGCTCACCCTCGCCGAGCTGCGCCCCGACGCGGCGGCCTCGCAGCGGCCCTCCTGACGGCGGGCCAGGAGTCCGGGGCCAGGAGTCCGGGGTCAGGAGTCCGAGTCCGGCTTGTTCCTGGCCTCCGCGTACGCCTCGGACGGCGTCATGGAGATCCCGTTGAGGGTGACGGTCTTGTACGGGCTGACCTTGGCGCACGCCTTGGCCTGGTCGGCCGTGGAGGCATGGGCGTTGGAGACCGCGGTCTTGGTGTCGGCGGTCCCGGCGGAGCCGCCCGGGAACGTGGTGCCGGAGGCCCAGTCGCCGCCGATGACCAGGGTCAGGCCGGTGCCGGTGCCCTGCTTGAGATGCGAGCCGGACAGTCCGAGCGCCTTGGCGACCGTCTGGGCCTCGCCCTTCTGCCCGTCGCCGTAGGTGAGCGTGGTGGTAGCCGACGGGCTCGACGCGTTGGCCGTGGTGGTACCGGAGCTGAAGCCCTGGTCGGTGAGCGCGGTGGCGATGGCGGAGGCGCGGCCGGTGACCGCGGTGCCGTTCTCGACCGTCACGGCGATCTGCGCGGCGGGCACGCTCGGGGTGGTGGCCTTCTTGGTGGCGGAGGCCGCCGCGCTCTTGCCGCCGGACCCGGTGGTCAGGGACTGGTCGTCCGCGATGGTGGCGAAGAGCGTCTTGGCGCCGGGGCCCACCACCACGCGGTTGTCGTCGGCCGGGTCGGCGGCGGTCTGCATGGTCGTGAAGGTCATCCGCTTGGTGGGGACCTTGTTGACGTCCGAGGCGAGCCCGATCAGCTTCTTCACCGTGTCGAGGCCGTCGTCCACGGTGAGCGCCTTGGTGGCGGCGTCCGCGAGGTCGTAGACCGCGCCGGGGTCGGTGAGGGTGCCCGCGCTCTTGAACTTGCGGATCATCGAGCTGAGGAAGATGTGCTGGGAGATGGTGCGGCCCAGGTCGCTGCCGTCGCCGAAGCCGTGCCGGGAGCGCACGAACTCCAGGGCCGCGACGCCCTTGAGGGTGTGGGTGCCCTTGGACAGCTTCAGATGCGAGTAGGTGTCGTACACGTTGTCGCTGACGCACACCGGGACGCCGCCGACCGCGTCGGACATCTTGACCACGCCGGAGAAGTCGAGCTTGACGAAGTGGTCGATGGTGATGCCGGTGAGCTGGTGGACGGTCTCCACCTGGCAGGCGGGCCCGTACTGGAGGGCGCTGTTGATCTGGCCGAAGTAGCCCGGGGTGGACTGGCCGTTCTCGGGGTTCTTGCAGGCCGGTACCTGCGTCATGGTGTCGCGCGGGATGCTCATCACAGTGGCGTTGGAGCGGTCGGCGGATATGTGCACCACCATCTCCACGTCCGCGTTGCTGCCGGTCTGCACGCCGGTGTGCGAGCAGCCGCCGCCGAGCTTGCAGTCCGCCGCGCTGGTCCGGCCGTCCGAACCCATCACCAGGATGTTGATCGGGGTGCGGCCGAAGGCGTCGGGCTTCTCGGTGCCGCCCTTGCCGTCGAGGGAGAGGCTGTGGATGTTGCCGTTGAGATGGTCGTAGAACCACCAGCCGGCCCCGGCGGTGACCACGATGAGCGTCGACAGCGATATCGCGGCGATCTTCAGCACGCGCTTGGCGCGCGGCACCGGGCGGGCCCTGCCCCTGCGGGCGCGCTTTCCGCCGCGGGAGCGGGCCGCCTCACGGGCCGCGGCCCGGCCGCCCTGGGGGCGGGCCTCGGAAGGCGCCGCCTCGGCATGTGCCGCCCCCGGCTCGGGGGCCCGCTGGCCGGGCACCCGCCGGTCACGGCGGCGCGTGGTCTGGCCGGCCGGCCCGTCCCACGGGTCGCTCATCTCCCACTCCCCTGAACGGTCGGGCCGGGCCGTCGACGCTGCGGCCTGGCATGCGCGGTGGTGTACGAGGCGGTGACACACCACCCCACCTCGATTGCGTAGTTGCGCAATCTAACAAACAAATGACTCGGAACAGCAGGGATGCACACGAGATTCACAGGTGAGGCATCTCATCGCACCGGCGAGCCCTGGGTGGGGTGGTACGGCAGCCGGAGTCTACGCGCCCCGTCTGTGAGCGGAGCGTACAGGCGAGCGCTCTTACCTGGGCCGGGGTGCCCGGTGGCCGGGAGGACCGGTGACGCTCAGCCGCCGATCCCGTGCAGCCGGCGAACGGGGGCGGCGGTGTGCCGGGCGCGGGCGGTCAGCTGGCCGACCATCACCCGTACCAGGGTCACCACGTCCGGATCGTCGATGTAGTAGACCTGCCGTCTGCCCTCGCGGCGGGAGCGGACGAGTCCGGCGAGCTTCAGCTTGGCCAGATGCTGGCTGACCGCGGGCAGGGCGCCGCCCACCCGGTCGGCGAGATGCGTGACATCGCTCTCACCCTGGGACAGGGCCCACATCAGATGGAGCCGGGCGGAGGAGGCGAGCAGTCCGAACGCGGCGGCGGCCTCGGTCAGCACCTCGGCGGGCGGATCGTCGTACCCCCCGGCGTTGTCCGTCACGATCCTCTCCCGTCCCGCCCTCAGCACAGCCGACGCATATGCGCCGACCCAGTGTAGGCGTCCGGCCCCGGCGGCGGTCCGAGGCCGGGAACGGACCGCCGCCGGGGCCGAAGGCGCGCCGTGCGCCGGGCGGCGCACGGCGCTCGGGGCGGGCCTCAGTCCTCGTAGAAGTTGTTGACGACGTCCGGTTCGTCGTCGTCGAACGCCTCGTTCAGCAGCGCGCCGCCGATGAGTCCGGCCGCGCCGGCGCCGATCAGCGCGCCCGTGCCGAACCGGCGGCCGCCGCCGCGCTCTTCGTGGTCGTGGTGGTAGTCGTGCCCACGGTCGTCGTACGGCTGCCCGTACCCCTGCTGCGGATAGCCCTGCTGGGGATAGCCCTGGGGGTAGCCCTGCTGCGGGTAGCCCGGTGCCACCGGCTGGGGGTAGCCCTGCTGGGGCGGGGTGTAGAAGGGCGGCACCGTGGTCTGCACCCGCTGGGCGCAGGCGCCGCAGGTCTGGACGGGCCGGGGCACGCCCCACTGCGGGGACCAGGTCACGGTCGTCACACCGGGGCCGTGGTTGGGGTCGAAGAAACAGGTCATGGGGGAACTCCCGGTGGGATGCGGGGACACGGCGGACGCGGGGGCGTGCGGGACCGGTACGGGCGCCGGTGGCGGGGCGGGCGGCGCCAGGGGCTTGTGCGGCGCCGGTTCCGGTGCCGCCGCCTCCCCCAGCACCGTCACCCCGTAGTCGCTCGCGATGCCCGCGAGCCCGGAGGCGTAACCCTGGCCCACCGCGCGGAACTTCCACTCCGCGCCGTGCCGGTACAGCTCGCCGAGGACCAGTGCCGTCTCGTGGGCGAGGGCGCCGCCGGTCACCTCGTAGCGGGCCAGTTCGGTGTCGCCGTCCTGGTCGAGGACCCGGATATGGGCGCGCCGCACCTGTCCGAAGGTGTGCCCGCGGGCCGCCGCGTCGTACAGGGAGACCGGGAAGACGACCTTCTCCACGGCGTCCGGCAGCCGGGTGAGGTCGATCCTGATCCGCTGGTCGTCCCCGCCGACGGGGCGGCCCTGGCCTTCGTGCCGGACCGAACCGTCGGGGCTGCTCGGGTTGTTGAAGAAGACGAAGTGCTCATCGGAGAGCACCCGGCCCGAGGCGGCGCACAACAGCGCGCTGCCGTCCGGCTCATAGCCGTCCTCCGCCTGCCAGCCCAGCCCGACCGTCACGGCAGTCAGACCGGGGGCCTGTCTGCTCAGCGACACATTGCCGCCCTTGGTCAGGGTCGTGCTCATGCATGTCCTCCAGAGACACCGCGGGAATCCGCGTCCATGATGATCAACGTGTTCCGTCCGTCACCGGTTCCACACGCGCGCAATGATTTGATCAAGAAGGGTCACAGATGCGCGGCGATCGCGGGCAGCAGGTCCTGGAAGGTGCGGCCCGAGGCCGGTGCGCCGAGGGCCTGCAACTGCCAGCCGGTGCCGGTGCGATGGAGCTTGGCCATGATCTGCGCCGTGTACGCGCCGCCGCCGCTGAGGGTGTAGCGGGCGAGTTCCGTGCCGGTCCGCTCGTCGACCAGCCGGCAGAAGGCGTCCTGCACCTCGCCGAAGGTCTGCCCGGTGAACGAGTTGACGGTGAACACGATCTGGTCGACATGGCCCGGCACGCGCGCCAGGTCCACCAGGATGACCTCGTCGTCACTCCCGGCGCCCGCGCCGCCGACGAGGTTGTCGCCGAGATGCCGTACCGAGCCGTCGTCGCTGGCCAGGTGGCGGAAGAAGACGACGTCCGCGAGCTGTCCGCCCGCGAACAGCAGCGCGGAGGCGTCCAGATCGATCTCCCGGGTGCCGGCCAGCTTGGCCAGGAACCCCTTGCGTGGCGCGGCCCGCCAGCCCAGGCCCATCCGTACGGCGTCCAGTGCGCCGCCGTCCGCCTTGTCCAGACTGATCCGCTGACCCTTGCTCAGGTTGACCGACACGGGTCCGCTCCCTTGCTCTCGTCGCCCTCACCGGTTCGCCGGTGCGAATCTACAACACTGTAGAAGAAAGCCGCCGCAGGTCCGCTCTGTACGATGTGACGCTCCTTCGGCACGAGGGGTTGAGGCACACAGACGGCACGCAGGAAGGGAGAACGCGGGTGGCGGAGCCGGACGCGCACCGTCGGCGCAGAGCGCAGGGGGCGTTGGAGACACGGGTGCTGGCGGCGCTGCACGAGGCCGGTGGCGCGGTGACCGCGGGCTGGGTGCGCGACCATCTGGCCGCCGGGCTCGCCTATACGACCGTGATGACGGTTCTGGGCAGGCTGCTGGCGAAGAACGCCGTCACCCGCAGGCGCGAGGGGCGCTCCTTCGTCTGGCTGCCGGCGGCGGACGAGGCGGGCCTGGCCGCGCTGAAGATGCGCCGGGTCCTGGACGGCGAGCAGGACCGGCACGCGGTGCTGGCCAGCTTCATCACCGCGCTGCCCGAGGGCGACGAGCGGCTGCTGCGCGAGCTGCTGGAATCCGGCGACGACTGAGCGCACATGGGAATCTTCGTCTTCCTGCCCCTGGTCCTGCCGCTGACGGCCTGGCCGATCGCCCGGCTGGCCGAGCAGCGGCTGCATCCGCGCACCGCGACCGTGCTGCTGACATCGGTCTCCACCGTGCTGGCGCTGTGCAGCACGGTGTGCCTGGCCCTGCTGATGGTGGTCGGCACCGCCCAACTGCCCGGCAATCCGCTGCCGGACGGCTGGTCCGACCCGGAGGTGCGCGCGAGCGTGCCCCGGCACGAGATCGCGGGCAAGGCCGCGATCCCCGCGCTGCTGGCGGTCCTCGCCGCGGGCGGCCGCACCCTGGCCCGCCATGCACGGGTACGGCGGCGGGCCCACCGGGCGCTCGCCGGGTTACCGGGCACCGAGGTGGCCGTACTGCCGGACGCGGCGCCGTACGCCTACGCGCTGCCGGGCGGACGGCGGGACCGGATCGTGGTGTCCAGGGGGATGCTCGGTTCGCTGGCCGCGCGGGAGCGCCGCGCGCTGTTCGCGCACGAGCGGGCCCATCTCGCCGCCCGGCACCACCGCCATCTGCTGCTGGTCCAACTCGCCGCCTGCGCCAACCCGTTCCTGCTGCCGCTGCGCACGGCGGTGGCGTACACGGCGGAGCGCTGGGCGGACGAGGAGGCCGCGCGGGCCGTGGGCAGCCGCCGGGTGGTGGCCCGCGCGATCGGCAGGGCGGCGCTGGCCGCCACCGGATCCGCCACCGGACCCGCGCCCGTGCCGACGCTGCCCGCGCTCGCCGCGCCGGGGCCGCTCCCCCGCCGGGTCGCGGCCCTGCTCGGCCCCGAACCCGCCGCCCGCGCCTGGCCGTCCCTGTTCACGACGGCCGGTCTCGCGGTGTGGACCGCGGCCACCGGGGCCGCCCTGTCCGCGATGTTCTCGGCCAACTCCGCGCTCACCCTGGCGTTTCTGCTGCACGCCGCCACACCGCTGTGACCCGCCGGGCACAATCGGGGCCATGACCGTCACCGCGACCACGGACCGTGCCGCCGCCCGCCGCAGCCTGGAGGGCCTGGCGCTCGGCGACGCCTTCGGCGAACGCTGGTTCCCGCTCTTCCGCGAACCCCGCCGGGCCCTGCGGGAGATAAGCGCCCGGCAGGCCCCCGAGGAATCGCCGTGGCACTGGACCGACGACACCGCGATGGCCCTCGCCGTGCTGCGGGTGCTGGAGGAACACGGCGAGATCCGCCCGCGCGAACTGGCCCTGTCCTTCGCACTCGGCTACGACACCGATCCCGCCCGTGGATACGGCCACGGCATGCACCAGTTGCTGCCGCGTCTGCTCGAACTTCCTGACCGGTGGCGGGAGTTCGCGCGCGAGCTGTTCGGCGGCGAGGGCAGCCTCGGCAACGGCGCGGCGATGCGGGTGGCCCCGCTCGGCGCGTTCTTCCACGGCAGTCTCCCCCGGGTCGTCGCGCAGGCGACGCGCTCCGCGGAGGTCACCCACGCCCATCCCGAGGGCATCGCGGGAGCGGTCGCCGTGGCGGTCGCGGCCGCACTGTCGGCGCGCGGCACATTGACCATCGTCGATGTGGCGGCCCTGACCCCGGACGGCACGGTCCGGGAGGGGCTGGCCCGCGCCGCCGAGGTGCCCTTCGCCACCGAGCCCTGGCGCGCCTCGGACCTGCTCGGCAACGGGCAGCGGATCCGCGCCGACGACACGGTGCCGTTCGCCGTGTGGTGCGCCGCCCGCCACCCCGGCGACCTGGTGGCCGCCCTGTGGACCACGGCGGAGGGGTTCGGCGACGTGGACACCACCTGTGCCATCGCCGGGGGCATCGTGGCCGCGCGCACCGGCGTGACGGCCGTACCGCGCGCCTGGCTGGAGCGCCGGGAGCCACTGCCGGGCGGCACCGGTGCGGCATCGTCCGGGGAAATCGGGGCAGGTGGCCGGTGAGCGGCCGGGCAGGGAGCCGGCGGAACCTTCGAACAGGGCCGAGGTACGGGTGACGGACATGGCGAGCATCGACGAACCACTGGAGCCGGACGGGCTGGCGGTCGGCCGGGCACCGCTGGACGGGGCCGTCGTCGTCACGGTGACCGGTGAGATCGACCACCGGACGGCGGGCGTCCTGCGGCGCGCGCTGATGCCCGCGGCCACCGCGGACACCCCGCGCACGGTCGCCGACCTCGCCGGGGTGGGGTTCATGGACTCCAGTGGCATCAACGTCCTCATCGCCGCCCACCAGGCCCACGCACCGGCCGGCTGGCTGCGCCTGGCCGGGGTGCGCAGACCGGTGCTCCGCACCCTGGAGATCGTCGGGCTCACCGGCCTGATCCGCTGCTACCCGAGCGTCGCCGCGGCACTGGACGCCTGACCCGGCCGGCCGTGCCGGTGTACGGGTACGGCGCTAGGTGTATTGACCTGAAGCGTTGTTCACACGGCTGATCGGTGGGTGGCCGCCGAGGGCGGTGTGGCAGCGGTGGTGGGTGTAGGTGTGGAGGAAGTCTGCCAGGGCGGCGGTGCGTTCGGTGTTGCTGGTGTAGGGCCGCAGGTAGGCCCATTCGTCGAGCAGGGTGCGGTTGAAGCGTTCGACCTTGCCGTTGGTCTGCGGCCGGTAGGCGCGGGTGAGCTTGCCGGCCGCGCCGAGGTCGGCCAGGGCCTGACGCCAGGCGAAGCTTTTGCGGTAGGGCCAGGCGTTGTCGGTCAGGACTCGCTCGATGCGGGTGATGCCCGACGCGGCGGAGAACGCTGCGGCCCGGCGGAGGAAGGCTGCGCAAGTGTCGGCCTTTTCGTCCGGATGGATCCCGCTGCAGGCCAGGCGGCTGTGGTCGTCGACGGCGGAGTGGACGTAGTCGAAGCCCACGCTGCTTCGTCGGGGCCGGCCGGCTTGGCGGCCCAGGACCTTGTGGCCGCCGCCGTCGGGGATCCGGCCGAGTTTCTTGACGTCCACGTGGAGGAGTTCGCCGGGCTGGTCGCGTTCGTAGCGGCGGATGACCTGGCCGGTCGGCCGGTCCAGGTGGGCCAGGCGGTTCAGGCCGTGCCGGGTGAGGATGCGGTGCACGGTGGAGGCGGGCAGGCCCAGGATCGGTCCGATACGTGCCGGGCCCGGCTTGCGGTCCCGCCGCAGCCTGCAGACCTGCGCCTCGGTGGCGGCTGCGGTCCGGTGCGGTGTCCTGCGGGGACGGCTGGAACGGTCGATGAGTCCGCTCTCGCCTTCGGCCTGCCAGCGCCGGATCCACTTGTGGGCCGTGGGGCGGGAGATGCCCATCTCCGCGGCGACGTGGGCGACGGGACGGCCGGAGTGGACACGTTCGACGAGCAGCCGCCTGCCGTGAACGGTCAGCCGGGCATTACGGTGGGACACGAAGGCCTCCGTGCGGTGAAGATTCGACACCTCCACCACACACGGAGGCCTTCGCCACGATCAAGACCGGCCCGCGTTAACAACGCTCGTGATCAATACACCTAGGAGCTGGCGGTCTGATGGAACTGGGGCACGGTGGCCTCGGCGCCCGCCCTGATCGATTCGACGACCTCCTGGTGCAGGTCACGGCTGGCGCGCTCGGAGCGGCAGGACACCGGGCTGCCGCTGAGCGTGAACCACTGGGAGGTGCCGCTGTACTGCACCGCCACATCGGCCCTGCGGCCGTCCCAGGTGGTGTGGACGGTCAGGTCGCCGGTGAGGATGCCCGCCTCCACCGTGCGGGCGCCGCCCCGGCCGGTGAAGACCCCGGGGGTGGTCCAAGATGCGAAGACCATGCTCTCAGCCTCTCTTCTCCGCTCCACGCCCCCATGACGGGTTTGCGTGTTTATATCCCCATGCGCTTGTCCTCTATGGTGCGCCATCTCGGCGGGATACGGCTGGGGCCGTACGGCCCCCCGTGTCGAGGCGCCCCGGAACCGGACGGCACTGGTGAACCGGCGGTTCTCGTGGTGTGCTGGTAGTGGCGGGAAGAGCCGTTGAGACGCGGAGAAGCGGCCGGGAGCCGTGCACCGCGCAATCCGGATCCGCGAGAAGCGGGTGGCCCTTCCCGCCCTTCCGTCCCGGCTCGCCCTTCACATCTCGGCCCCGGCGCACGCCCCCGCGCCTGGGCCGAAAGGCCCCCGCCCGGGTCCGGGCGACCTGTGGCGGCGCCGGGCGGACGCGCCCACGCTGGGATCACCACCCCAGGAAGGGAGCCGGTGCGATGACCTCCGCCACCACCATGACCACGGCGCTCGACCCCGTGCGGCGCGATCGGCTGATGAGCCTCGCCCGCCAGGTCTCCTTCGAGGCCGGCACCCGGCTGTTCGAGGAGGGGCGGCGCGCCGACCGCTTCTGGATCGTGCGCACCGGCACCATCGCCCTCGACCTGCGCGTACCCGGCCGCCGTCCCGCCGTCATCGAGACCCTCGGGCACGGCGAACTGGTCGGCTGGTCCTGGCACTTCCCGCCGCACATCTGGCAGCTGGGCGCCGAGGCGATGAGCCCGGTGCGGGCCTGGGAGTTCGACGCCGCCTCCGTGCTCGCGCTGTGCGAGGAGGACCCGGAGTTCGGGAGGGCGATCGCGCTCTGGGTCGGCCGGGTGGTCGCACAGCGGCTGCACGCCTCCCGGGTCCGGCTGCTCGACCTCTACGCGCCCTACGGCAGCGGGAGCGCCGAGTGACCGCCCGGCAGCCCGCCGAACAGGCCCGTGCCGGGGGCCCGAGCCGGGTCGGCGACGTGATGACGCGCGCGGCGGTGGCGGTGGGGCGTACAACCCTGTTCAAGGACATCGTGGCGCGGATGGAGCAGTGGAACGTCAGCGCCCTGCCGGTCCTGGAGGGCGACGGCCGGGTGGTGGGCGTGGTCTCCGAGGCGGATCTGCTGCCCAAGGAGGAGTTCCGGGACAGCGACCCGGACCGGATGACCCAGCGGCGCCGCCTGGGTGACCTGGCCAAGGCGGGCGGGGTGACCGCGGAGGACCTGATGAGCACGCCCGCCGTCACCGTGCACGCCGACGCCACGCTCGCCGAGGCGGCCCGGATCATGGCGCTCAAGCGCGTCAAGCGGCTGCCGGTGGTGACCGCGGAGGGGGTGCTGGAGGGCGTGGTCAGCCGGGGCGACCTGCTCAAGGTGTTCCTGCGCGAGGACCGTGAACTGGCCGACGAGATCCGGCGCGAGGTGCTGGACGTGCTGTTCCCCGCGCCGGTCGAGCCGCTGCACGTCGTGGTGGTCGACGGGGTCGTGACGCTGACCGGGAAGGTCACGGACGGCACGCGGATCCCGCTCGCGGTGCGCATGGTGCGGGGTGTGGAGGGCGTCGTGGGCGTGGACTGCTATCTCGCGGAGGGCTGAGCACGCCGTCTTGAGCCTGCCTTCCGCAGCGGCTGAGCACGTCTTCCGAAGAGGCCGAGGAGTTCAGCCGCGGCCACCGCTGAGGTTCCCCCAGCGCGGCCCTATCTGCTTCCACTCCTCGTCCCACTCGGCCATCCTGCGCCGGATCAGCCGGCCCCGGACCAGCCAGCCCGCGCACCACAGGGCCGCGCCGGCCGACGGGCCGACGAGGACGCCGGTGAGGGCCGCCTGGAGGTCGGCCGAAGCGCCGGTGACCGGCGGGGCGACCACATGGTCGGCGTGGTTCGTCCAGACCGTGACGCTGCTGCCCGCGGGGGCGCCGGACGCGACCTTCGCCCGGTCGGTGTGCACCGAGCCGTCCGCGTCGGTCCAGCGCACCGGCGCCCACACCCGCCCGTCGTCGTAGCCGGTGCCGGCGGCCGGGGTCGCGGCGGCCGGGTCGGTGAGCACGGCGGTGACGGGGTGCACCTGGGCGAGCCGGGCGGTGTAGGACGCGGCGGACGCCTGGGCCGCGAGAAGACCGGCGGCGACGCCGCAGACGAGGACGAGCACCCAGGTGGCGAGGACGATCCAGGCCTCGACGGCATCGCTGTGCCGGCGCAGCGGATTGCGCCGCCATCGCCACAGCCGTACCGGCCTGACCGTCGTGGCAGGTGTCCTCATCGTCACCGCCTCCTCTCGCGCCGGCGGCCCCTCAGCGGGCGCGGGCCGACTCGGCGTCCGGCAGGTCCGGGTCCAGATCCGGGTGGCGCGGCGGCCCGGCCAGCGCGCACCGCACGTCCACCACGCCGGGCACGGCCCGCGCGAGGCGCCCGGCGAGCGGTACGAGCGCGGTCTCCCGGACCCGGCCGCTGAGCGTCACGACACCATCGTGCACCTCCACCCGGATCCCGGCCGCTTCAGCGCCGAAGAGCCGGGTGACGACCTCGCCTGCGACCTCGTCGGCGATCTCCGCGTCGCCGCGCAGGAACACCTTCAGCAGATCGGAACGGCTCACGATGCCCAGCAGGGTGCCCTCGGGATCCACCACCGGGAGCTGCTTGACGCGGGCGCGGGCCATGACGCGGGCGGCGTGGCCGAGGGTGGCGTCCGGGGCCACGGTGACCGCCGGGGTGGTCATCAGCGCCTCCGCGCTCGCCGCCCCGGCCTTGGCCAGCTCTGCGAGGTGGCGCATCCTGCCGTACCGGTCGAGGTCGCTGTCGCGGTACTCCTCCTTGGGCAGCAGATCCGCCTCGGAGACGACACCGACCACGTGTCCCGCGTCGTCCAGGACGGGCACCGCGCCGACCCGCCACTCGCGCATGGCCTGCACGATGTCCTTGAAGCCCGCGCCGGTGCGCAGGGCGAGCACCCTGCGGGTCATCACGTCGTTCACGGTGTTCGGAGTGCCGTCCATGGCTTCCTCCAGGGGCTCTGGATACCGCGCCGCACGTTCAGCCTGCGGCCACCGCCCGGCCGCTGTCATGGGCCGACCGGACCCGACCGGGTGCCCGCGGGGCCCGCGCCCCGGGGATCGCCCGGGTTACGAGGCGGGCAGCGGGACCCGCCACTCCAGTGTGGCCCCGCCCCCTGCGGTTTTCCCCACGTCGAGGCTGCCGCCGAGCCGCTCGGCGCGTTCCGCCATGTTGCGCAGCCCGCTGCGGCGGCCGCCGGAGGGGATGCCGACGCCGTTGTCACGGACCCGCAGGCGCACCTCGTGGCCGTCGGCGGCGAGCAGCACCTCGGCGCGGTCGGCGTGGGCGTGCCGGGCGATGTTGGTGAGGGACTCGGAGAGCACGGCGACCACATGGTCGGCGATCTCGCCCGGTACGTCGGTGTCGACCAGGCCCTCCATGCGCACGCTGGGCGCGAAGCCCAGCACCGGGGCGGCCTCGCCGGCCACCCGGACCACGCGGGCGCGCAGTCCGCTCGCCGCGGCGCCCTCGCGGGCGCGCAGCCCGAAGATGGTCGAGCGGATGATCTTTATGGTCTCGTCCAGGTCGTCCACGGCGCGCAGGACCCGCTCGGACGCCTCCGGGTGCTCGATGAAGCGGCCCGCGCTCTGGAGAGTCATGCCGGTGGCGAAGAGCCGCTGGATGGCCAGGTCGTGCAGGTCCCGGGCGATACGGTCGCGGTCCTCCAGGAGCGCGATCTGCTGGGCGGCCTGCCGGCGTTCGGCGAGCTCCATGGCGATCGCGGCCTGCGCGGCGAAGCCCCGCAGCATCTCGGTCTCCTTGTCGGAGAACACCGACCGGTCGCTCTCGCGGGCCAGCAGCAGTACACCGCGGACGCCGCCCTCGCCGGTGCCGATCGGCACGGCGACGGCGGGGCCGAGGCCGTCGAAGCGCGGCGGGTCCTGCCCGACGCGGCTGTCATGAGCGGCGTCGTCGCTGGTGACCGGGGCGGCGGCGGTGAAGGCCAGGCCCATCAGGCTGCGGTCCAGGGGCAGTACGAGGCCGCGGTGTGCGTCGGACTGGGCGCCGACCGCGATCTCCACGCCGAGCGCCTCGGTGTCCGGCATCGGCATCGCGACGGCGGCGAGCGCCGAGCCGGTGATCTCGCGGGCGCGTTCGGCGATCAGGTCCAGGGCCTCGGCGCGTTCGCTGCCGGACATCAGGCTGTGGCCGATCTCGGCGTTGGCCAGCAGCCACCGTTCGCGCAGCCGGGAGTCCTCGTAGAGCCGGGCGTTGTCGATGGCGACGCCCGCGGCGACGGCGAGGGTGGCGAGGACCGACTCGTCCTCCTCGTCGAAGTCGGCACCGCCGCGCTTCTCGGTGAGGTACAGATTGCCGAAGACCTGGTCGCGGACGCGGATCGGGACGCCGAGGAAGGTGTTCATCGGCGGGTGCCCGGCCGGGAAGCCGTACGACGACGGGTGGGCGGAGAGCTTGGACAGGCGCAGCGGCTCCGGGTGGCGGATCAGCTCGCCCAGGATGCCGTGGCCCTCCGGGTAGGGGCCGATCTCGGCGATCCGCTCCTCGGACAGGCCCACGGTGTGGAAGGCGGCGAGGGTCGTGCCGTCCGGGCCGATGACGCCCAGCGCCGCGTACTCCGCGTCCACCAGCGCCGCCGCGGCCTCCACGATGGAGTGCAGGGCCTGTTCCAGCTCCAGCTCGCGGCCGACGGAGAGGACCGCCTCCAGCAGGCTGTGCACCCGGTCCCGGGTACCGCGGGCCGCGTCGATCCTGGCCTGCAATTCCTCCAGCAGCTCGTCCAGCTTCAGCTGCGGCAGCCGCACGCCGGGCCGCTCCCTTCCGGTCACCACGCCCTCCACTTCCCATCAGCCCATGCCTTCGAACCGACGGGTTCCGAAGGACACGGTAGCCGCTCGGGGCGGAAGAGGTATACGCGGCCGTCGGTTCGGCGCCTTGTTGATCCTCGGCGTGCCGGGGGCATGTGCCCCGGCACGCGGGCGGGGCCGTTCGGCCCGGCGCGGGTCCGAAAGGCACTGTTGAGGGGCCGCCGACGCCATCGATCCCGAGACCCATCTCGGCTGGAGCGCCGTGGTGACGGGGTAGGCCCGGCTGGTCACGGACCCGGCCGAACTGGCCCGGCTGCGGGAGCTGTTGCACCCGTGGGCGCCGCCGGACGACATGGACCAGGCGGTGCGCATCAGGCCGTGGGGGCGGCCAGTCCGTGCTGCTCCCCGCCCAGACGACCTTGAGGGCGTCGATCGTGTGGCCGAGGATCCAGCCACCGCCACCCAGGCACTGGCCGTAGACGCCCTCCCTCCCGGCAGTAGCGGCAGCGGCCGCAGGAGGTGACGCATCCCCGGATCCGGAACGTCCGACAGGTCCGGGGTGACCGACGCACGGGGCTCGCGCTTGGGCCGCACGGCCCCCGTTCAGCCTCCCCAGGTCCACTCCGCGACCTCCGGCAGGTCCGTGCCGTGCTCGCGGATCCAGTCGTGGTGGCGGCTGCGCGCGTCGGCCATGGTCTGGCGGACGGCGGCGGCGCGGACCGCGAGGCCAGGGACGCGGTCGATGACGTCCATGACGAGGCGGTAGCGGTCGAGGTCGTTGCGCACGACCATGTCGAACGGGGTGGTCGTGGTGCCCGACTCCTTGTAGCCGCGCACATGGAGGTTCGCGTGGCCGGTGCGGCGGTAGGCGAGGCGGTGGACCAGCCAGGGGTAGCCGTGGTAGGCGAAGATGACGGGCTTGTCGGTGGTGAACAGGCCGTCGTACTCGAAGTCCGGCATGCCGTGCGGGTGTTCGTCGTGCGGCAGCAGCCGGGTCATGTCGACCACGTTGACGACCCGCACCGCGAGCTCGGGCAGATGGATGCGCAGCAACTGGGCGGCGGCCAGCACCTCTTGGGTGGGGACGTCACCGGCGCAGGCGAGGACGACATCGGGTTCGGCGCCGTTCTCCGTGCCGGCCCACTCCCAGATCCCGGCGCCGCGCGCGCAGTGGGCGCGGGCCTGGTCCATGGTCAGCCAGTCGAAGCAGGGCTGCTTGCCGGCCACGACGACGTTGACGTAGTCGCGGCTGCGCAGCACATGATCGGCCACCGACAGCAGGGTGTTGGCGTCCGGCGGCAGATAGACGCGGACGACCTCGGGGCTCTTGTTGAGGACGTGGTCCACGAAGCCGGGATCCTGGTGCGAGAAGCCGTTGTGGTCCTGGCGCCAGACGTGCGAGGTGAGCAGGTAGTTGAGGGAGGCGACGGGGGCCCGCCAGGTCAACTGCCGTGACGTCTTGAGCCACTTGATGTGCTGGTTGACCATCGAGTCGACGATGTGCACGAACGCCTCGTAGCAGGAGAACAGTCCGTGCCGGCCGGTGAGCAGATACCCCTCCAGCCAGCCCTGGCAGAGGTGTTCGGAGAGGATCTCCATCACCCGCCCGTGCCGGGACAGATGCTCGTCCACCGGGAGCACCTCGGCCTGCCATGCCTTGCCGCTGGCGTCGAAGACGGCCTGGAGCCGGTTGGAGGCGGTCTCGTCCGGGCCGACGAGGCGGAAGTCCCGGCGCTCGCGGGTGTCCTCCATGACCTGTTCGAGGAGGTCGCCGAGGATCCGGGTGGGTTCGTGCAGGGCGGTGCCCGGCTTGTCGACGGCCACGGCGAAGGTGTCCAGGGGCGGCAGCGGCAGGTCGCGCAGCAGGACGCCGCCGTTGGCGTGCGGGTTGGAGCCCAGGCGGCGGTCGCCCTCGGGGACGCAGGCGAGGACGTCCGCGCTGGGCCGGCCGTCCGGGCCGAACAGCTCCTCGGGCCGGTACGAGCGCAGCCACTGCTCCAGCTGCCGCAGATGCGCGGGGTTCTCGCGCACGCCCGGCAGCGGGACCTGGTGGGCGCGCCAGGTGCCCTCGACGGGGAGGCCGTCCACCTCGGCGGGGCCGGTCCAGCCCTTGGGGGTGCGCAGCACGATCATCGGCCAGTGCACCCGCTCGGTGATCCCCTCCTCGCGGGCGCCGCGCTGCGTCTGCGCGATCCGGTCCAGCGCGTCGTCCATAGCTGCGGCGAGGGCGCGGTGCACCTGGGCGGGGTCCTCGCCGGTGACGTACAGCGGTTCGTGGCCGTATCCGCGCAGCAGGGCGTCGAGTTCGCCCTCGGGGAGCCGGGAGAGCACGGTCGGGTTGGCGATCTTGTAGCCGTTGAGATGCAGGACGGGCAGGACGGCGCCGTCGTACACCGGGTCGAGGAACTTGTCGGAGTGCCAGGACGCGGCGAGCGGCCCGGTCTCCGCCTCACCGTCGCCGATCACACAGGTCACGAGCAGGTCGGGGTTGTCGAAGGCGGCACCGTAGGCGTGTGCGAGGGAGTAGCCGAGTTCGCCGCCCTCGTGGATGGAGCCGGGGGTCTCGGGGGCCACATGGCTGGGCACGCCGCCGGGGAAGGAGAACTGCCGGAACAGCAGCTCCATGCCGGCGCCGTCCCGGCTGATGTCCGGGTAGGTCTCGCTGTAGCTGCCCTCGAGCCAGGACCCCGCGAGGACCGCCGGGCCGCCGTGCCCCGGCCCCCATACGCACAGCGCGTCCAGGTCGCGGGCCTTGATGACGCGGTTGAGGTGGGTGTAGACGAGGTTGAGTCCGGGCGAGGTGCCCCAGTGGCCGAGCAGCCGCGGCTTGATGTGCTCGGGGCGCAGCGGTTCGGTCAGCAGCGGGTTGGCCATGAGGTAGATCTGGCCGGCGGCCAGATAGTTGGCGGCGCGCCAGTGCGCGTCCAGGGTGCGCAGCTCCTCCTCGCTGAGCGCGGCTTCCTGGGGGGCGGCCTCGGTCATGGGGACTCCGATCATCATCAGATTCGTGCGCGGCCGTCGACGCGAGAACACGTCGTGGGCGGGGTCAGTCGGTTTCCGGTACGACGGCCACCGGACAGGCCGCGTGGTGCAGTACCCCGTGGGTGACCCGGCCGAGCTGGAGGCCGAACCGGCCGGTGCGGCGCCGGGCGCCGACGACGAGCAGTCCGGCGTCCCGGGAGGCGTCGACGAGGACGTCACGGGCGTGTCCCTCGGCGGTGCGCCGATGCTGCTCCAGCCCCTCGGGGACGTCCCGCAGGGCCTCCTCCAGCGCCTCTGCGGCTTCCTGCTCCTGTGCCTGGGCGGGCCCGCCGGCGAGCAGCGGACGCCCGGTGGTGCTGTGCGCGGGCCGCCGCCACGCCCGTACGGCCTCCAGGGGCACCCCGCGCAGCGCCGCCTCCTCGGCGGCGAACCGTACGGCGGCCGGGCCCGCGTCCTTGTCGGCGACGCCGAGCACGACGCGGCCGGGGGCCGTCCGCCGCTCGGGTCCGCCGCGCAGCACGATCACCGGGCAGTGGGCGCGGGCGGCGACCGAGAGGCTCACCGAGCCGAGCAGCAGCTCGGTGACGGCGTTGCGGCCCCGGCAGCCGACGACCACGAGGCGGGCGGTGCTGCTCTCGTTCACCAGTCCGAACGAGGGTTCGTCGGCCAGCACGGAGGTGGTGAGCCGCAGTTCCGGGTGGTGCCGGTGGGCCCGGCGTTCGGCGGCGTCCATGATGTCCTGGGCCATCACCTCCTCGGCCGGTTTCCCGACCTCCTGGGCGATGAGGGAACCCTCGTAGCGCTCCCAGAGCGAGGCGTGGACGAGCCGCAGCGGCGCCCCGCGCAGGGCGGCCTCCTCGGCGGCCCGGTCCACGGCGCGCAGGCTCTCCTCGGAGCCGTCGACGCCGACGAGAACGGGCAGGTCCATCGTGTTCACTCTCCCTGGCAGAGCCCTGGTGGAGGTCGCCGACGCGGCGCTCCCGCACCCCATCGTCGGCAGATTCACCGGCGTGCGCGAGCCGTACCGCACCGTTCCGGCCGTCGCGGCCATGCATCGCGGCGCGCGGCCGGGCTGTCCGGGCTGTTCGGCCGCGCGCGTCGCCTCAGCTGTGCGCGACGACGGCCACGGGCGCGGCGACATGGTGCAGGACGGCGTGGGTGACATGGCCGACATGCATGCCGTACGGGCTCTTGCGGACGCGCCGCCCGACGACCACCAGGGAGGCGTCCCCGGCGGCGTCGATCAGGACCGGCGCGGAGTTGCCGGCCCGGCTCACCTCGCTCACCTCGACGTCCGGGAACTTCTGCCGCCAGGGCCGCAGCACCTCGGTGAGCAGGGTGGCGGCCCGGCGTCCGAAGGAGGGCATGACCGGCGGGTCGGCGGGGATGCCGTACGCGGCGTAGGGCGGGGGCGTCCATCCGTGCACGACCCGCAGCGCGGCGCCGCGGCGCGCGGCGGCGTCGAAGGAGAACTCCAGCAGGGCCTGGCTTGGTCCCTCGGGGTCGTCGATGTCCAGACCGAGGACGACGGGCCGGAAGGGGGTCGCGGCGGACGGGACGCCCGAGGCATCCGGCTGGTGTTCGTCGGCGGCCGCTTCACCCGCGCGGACCAGTACCACCGGACGCGTGGTGTGCGCGATGACGTACAGCCCGGCCGAACCGACCAGGAACCCGCCGAGCCGGCCGAGCCCCCGGGAGCCGAGCGCCAGCAGCTCCGCGCCGTCGGCCGCCTCCGCCAGTGCCTGTGCCGGTTCCGCGGTGACCTGGTCGGTGGCCACCTCGATGCCGGGGTGTCGCAGCCGCAGGCCCGCCGCGGACTCGCGCACCGTGCGGGCCCATTCCTCGGCGGCCCCGCGGTCGGTGTCGGTGTCGGCCTCGGGCTCGCGCACATGCAGGATCCGCAACGGCAGGTCGCGGAGCGCGGCTTCGCGCGCCGCCCATTCGACGGCGGCCCGGCTCTCGGGCGAGCCGTCGAGGCCCGCGGTGACGGTTCGGGTCATGGTTCCACCTTCCTGGGGCGTCGCCTGGGGAGACAGGAGCGACGATTCCAGGCTCGGGCAGGACCGGCGAGCCGGTCAGGGGCCGCTGGTCCCCTGCCGGGACCGACCGGCCCGGGCCGCGGCGCCGCGCGGGGGCCGGGCGGCCCCTGTGCCGACCGAGCGCGCCCGGCGCACGCTGGGGACAGCGGAACTCCCGTCGAGAAGCTGCGTCGAGAAGCTACGGAGTCACCATGTACGGCACCCCGCACATCGTCAGCGACGTCATGACGACCACCGTCGCCGCCGTCGGCCGGCGTGCTCCCTTCAAGGAGCTGGTGGAGATGATGCAGGACTGGCAGGTCAGCGCCGTGCCCGTGATCGAGGGCGAGGGCCTGGTGGTCGGTGTGGTCTCCGAGGCCGACATGCTGCCCAAGGAGGAGCTGCGGGACGACCCGGCCGAGGAGTACCGGCGGCTGCGGCCGCCCGCCGACATGGCCAAGGGCGAGGCGATCACCGCCGGGGACCTGATGACCTCCCCCGCGGTCACCGTACGCGCGAACGCCACCCTCGCCGAGGCCGCCCGGACCATGGCCCGCGCCCGGGTCAAGCGGCTGCCCGTGGTGGACGAGACCGGGTTGCTGGAGGGCGTGGTCAGCCGCGCCGATCTGCTCAAGGTCTTCCTGCGCGACGACCAGGAGATCGAGGAGGAGGTGCGCCGGGAGATCGTGGCACGGCTCTTCCCGCCGCCGGACTCGGCCGTGGAACTGCGGGTGGAGGACGGCGTGGTGACCGTCATCGGGCAGATCCGGGACACCTCGCTGGTCCCGGTGGCGGCCCGCCTCGTACGCGCGGTCGAGGGGGTCGTGGACGTCCGCTTCGACCTGGCGCCCGGTCGGCGGACGGCGGAGGCGTGACATTCTTGGCATGCGGGCCGGTCTCGGGAAGTGGGGCCGGTCGGCCCTGGTGCGCACGGCGCAGTCCGGCGATGATCGGCCAGGTGACAGGCCGCAGTCTGTCTGCTTTCCGGGAACGAGAGGTCGAGATGACCGAGACACGCACCTTCACGGCACAGGACCCGATCCGGGTGTTCCTCCTGGACGACCATGAGGTCGTTCGGCGCGGTCTGGCGGATCTCCTGGACGCCGAACCGGACATCTCCGTCGTCGGCGACGCCGACACCGCCGCGCACGCGCTGGTCCGGGGCCCCGCCCTGCGCCCGCATGTCGCGGTGCTGGACGTACGGCTGCCCGACGGGGACGGCATCTCGGTCTGCCGGGAACTGCGCGACCGGATGCCGGAGCTGGCGTGTCTGATGCTCACCTCGTTCGACGACGAGGACGCCCTGCTGGACGCGATCATGGCCGGCGCGTCCGGCTATGTGCTCAAGCAGATCAAGGGCTCGGACCTGGTCTCGGCGGTGCGCACGGTCGCCTCCGGGCAGTCGATGCTGGACCCGGAGACGACGGCCCGGCTGATGCGCTCACTGCGGGCCGACCCGGAGGAGACGCCGTCGCTGCCGCCGGAGCTGGCGAGCCTGTCGCCGCGCGAGCGGGACATCCTGGCGCTGATCGGGGACGGCCTGACCAACCGTGAGATCGGCAGGCGGCTGTACCTGTCGGAGAAGACGGTCAAGAACCACATCTCCCGGCTGCTGGCCAAGCTCGGTGTGCAGCGCCGGGTCCAGGCCGCCGTGCTCGCCTCCCATCTGGAGCCGCAGGGCGCGAAGGAGCACTCCGGCCGCTGACCCCCTCGGCTCCCGCGACGCGGGGGCCTGTCACGGCAGTTGGGGTACGACGGCCACCGGGCACTTGGCGTGGTGCAGCAACCGGTGCGCCACGCGGCCCAGTTGAAGCCCGGCGTGCCCGCGCTCCCGCCGTACCCCGACGACCAGCAGATCGGCCGCGGCCGAGCGATGCAGGAGCACCTTGCCGGGCGGACCCTCCAGGACGGTCCGGGCCACCCGTGCGTCCGGGTGCTCGCCCAGCGGGGCCTGGAGCAGCTTGTCGATCAGTTCGGCGGCCTCGTCCTCGTGGTCCGGCGCGGCCCCGTCCTCGGCCCGGTCACCGGAGCGCCGCCAGGTGCGCACCGCGTCCAGGACACACCGGCGGGCGGCGGCCTCGCGCAGCGCGAAGCGGGCGGCCGTGTCGCTGGTGCCGGGCTCGCCGACGCCCAGCAGCACCCGCTCATGGGTGCCCCCGAGCCCCGCCGTGTCCCCGCGGACCACGATCACCGGACCGGACGCCCGCCCGGCGACGGCCAGTCCCACCGAGCCGAGCAGCAGCCCCTTCAGCTCGCCCCGGCCCCGGCTGCCGGTCACCACGGCGGTGGCGTTGTCGCCCTCGGCGAGCAGGGCGGCGACCGGGTCCTCGGCCAGTACGGCGGAGTCCGCCTTCAGATCCGGGGCGCGCCGCAGTGCGCGCTCGGTCGCCGAGGCCACGATGTGCTCGGCCAGCACATGGAAAGCGGCCGGTTCGCCGCCGAGCGAGGGGAGCCGCCCCTCGTAGCGCTCCCAGAGCGAGGCGTGCACCAGCCGCAGCGGCACCCCGAGCCGGACCGCCTCGTCGGCCGCCCAGTCCACCGCGAGCAGGCTGCAATCGGAGCCGTCGACACCCACGACCAGGGGCAGGGGCATCGTCCTCACCGCCTTTCCTCGGGCTGCGCGTCGGCGCAGCGGCCCGTCCGGCTCGCCACGCCGGCACGGCCGAACGGGTGGGCCGATGGGTACATTGTCCCTTTCGGTGGGAATCGGACTACCCCAGCGAGGTCCGGGCGGCCCCTGCCCCCGGGCGGCCCGCCCGGCGCAGTCTGGAGACGGCATCCCCCAGTGCCGGTGTCCCCCTCGGTGCCCCGAAAGAGGTCCTGATGACCCATCTCCCCCCGGCCGGTCCCCTGCCCGGCGCGCCGTCCGTCGCGGGTCAGGTCAGCGTCGGCCGGCTGATGACCGCGCCGCCCGTGACCGTCGCGCCCGACGTCACCCTGGCGGAGGCCACCCGGCTGATGGCCGAGACCGCCGTCGGCTCCCTCCTGGTCGTCGCGGACGGCACCCTGCTCGGCATCGTCACCGACCGCGATCTGGCGCTGCGCGGGCTCGGCGAGGGCCTGCCGCCGGCCAGCCGGATCGACGCGGTGATGTCCCCGCGGGTGGTCACCCTGGACGCGGGCGACGAGATCCACGAGGCGTACCGCACCTTCCGCCGCACCGGTGTGCGCCGGCTGCCCGTCCTCGACGACGGCCGCCCGGTGGGCGTGCTCACTCTGGACGATCTGCTGCTCGACGTGTTCCGGCGGCTCGCGGACCTGCTGGGTCCGGTGGCCTGGAGCGTGCTGCGGGAGCCGCCGGGGCCGCAGTGAGCCCGGGGCTCAGGTCTCCTCGGAGCGGACGATGACCACCGGGCACGCGGCGTGCGCGGCGACGCGCTGGCTGACCGAGCCGAGCATGACGCGCGCGAAGCCGCCCCGGCCGCGGCTGCCGACGACCAGGACCTCGGCGCCCTCGGCGGCCCGCAGCAGGATCTCGGCGGGGTTGCCGTGGGCCACGCGGGTGCGCACCCCGGCGGCCGCGTCCGCGCCGAGCACCTCGGTCAGCTCCTGCGCCATCTGCTCGCGGGTCGCCTCCTCGTCGATGTACATGTCAACCGCGGGCGCGGACCAGCCGTACAGCGGCACCTCCCAGGCCGCGACGGCCTCCACCGCGCCGCCGACGAGCCCGGCGTAGCGCACGGCCCAGCGCACCGCCTCGAAGGAGGACGGCGAGCCGTCGACCCCCACCACGACCCGGGGCTTGGAGACGTCCTGGTCCATCTGTCCCACCTCTCTGGCTGCTGCCCCCTGTGCTCCACGCTGCGCGACCCGGCGCCGCCCCGCCAGAAAAGAGCGTCCGTTCGGCCCTGCCGCCGGGCGCCGGGGCGGTGCATCCTGCCGTAAGGGGAACCGGGAGGAACGGGAGGTGAGGCACGTATGGGCAAACAGCGCAGGAAGAACGGCAAGGCGAGGACCGGAAGGCCCCGTACCGGCCGCGACTGCGGAGCACCCCTGCCCGCACACCGGGACCCGCGTCCCCGCTCCGGCAGCCCAGCCCCGGGCACGGCCCACTGGCGCGGCCACGGCCCCGGCAACCAATGGCTGCTGCTGCCCGGCGGCACCTGGCGCCGGGTGGAGACGATCCGGGTACGCGGCCTGTTCGGCTGAGCGGGCCCCCCGGGACGGTGCCTAGCCGGGGGTGATCGGCAGATCGTCGGTGAAGGCGTTGATCGGCTGGGCGATCGGGGTGGTCAGGCGGGCGTCCAGCGCGGCCGGTGCGGAGGTGGTGCCGAGGGTGCCCGCGGGGTGCCAGGTGCCGGTGACCGCGAGCCAGGTGTCGGCGGCGGGCGGTTCGGCGGAACCGGAGCCGTAGACATGGATCTTGACGGTCTGGGAGTCGGCGGCGCAGCAGCTGAAGATGATCCGGGTCAGATACCAGCCCTCGCCCGTCGCGTCGGGCGTGGCGAAGCCGGTCAGGCGGACGGTACGGCCCTGGATGGCCCGGCTGCGGTCCTGCTGGACGCGCTTGGTGAACTCCGTGAGGGTCAGCGGCAGCGGGGAGGTCGCGGGCAGCGGCTCGAAGCCCTTCTTCTGCACGGCGACCGGCTCGGCACCGGAGCGGGCGGCGGTGTAGGCGCCGAGGGCCGGCGGGGCGAAGAGGAGGAGGCTCAGGGCGGGGAGGACGAGGAGCCAGGCGATCTTGGGCGTGGCGGAGTGGTCATGGCCGTCGTGCCCCTCATGGCCGTCGTGGGCGTGCGCTTCGTGCGCGCCGTCCGTGTGCCCGTCGTGGGCGTCGGACGCGTGCCCGTCGGGGCCACCGGATGCGGGCCCGTCGTGGGCGTGTCCCCCGTTCCCCGTCCGGGAGAAGGCCGCCACGATGCCGAGCAGGAGCAGGACGACGCCGGAGGCGATGAGCACGGGGCGCAGGCCCGGCTTGACGTAGCGCAGGTATGTGTCGCTGAACAGTGTGATGCGCAGCAGGCCGAGGCCGGTCAGCTTCAGCAGCAGGCTCTGGAGGAGGCGTCTCACAGCAGGGCCCCTCCGGTCAGGGCGCTGGCGGCGACGGCCACGACCGTGGTCGCCGTACAGAACCGCCAGGCGAAGGCGCGGCCGAACGTGCCCGCCTGGAGGGCGATCAGCTTCAGGTCGACCATGGGCCCGACCACCATGAACGCGAGCCGGGCGGTCGGCGAGAACCCGGTCAGCGACGCGGCGACGAACGCGTCGGCCTCCGAGCAGACCGCCAGCAGCACCGCGAGGCCCGCCAGGAACAGCACCGAGAGCCAGGGCGTGCCGGAGAAGGCGTCGAGGACGGCACGCGGCACGGCGACGTTGAAGGTGGCGGCGGCCATCGCGCCGAGCACGAGAAAGCCGCCGGCCTGGAGGAAGTCGTACTGGAAGCCGATCCGGAACTCCTGCCAGCGGCTGTGGCCGTGGGCGTGCCCGGTGTGCCGTCGGCGCAGCGCCGGACGCAGCCACTTCTCGTCGCCCCGCCAGAGCCACAGCCAGCCCATCACGGCCGCCGTGCCGAGGGAGGCGAGCAGCCGGGCGGCGATCATCGCGGGATTGCCCGGGAAGGCGACGGCGGTGGCGGTGAGCACGACGGGGTTGACGGCGGGCGCGGACAGCAGGAAGGCGAAGGCGGCGGCCGGGGTGACACCCCGGCGGATCAGGCTGTTGGCGACCGGTACGGAGGCGCACTCACAGCCCGGCAGGATCGCGCCGGCGACGCCCGCGACCGGCACGGCGAGCGCGGCCCGCTTCGGCAGCACCCGGGTGAACAGGTCGGCGGGCACGAAGGCGTTGATGGCCCCGGAGAGCACGGTGCCGAGCACGAGGAAGGGGATCGCCTGGACGATGATGGCCAGGCAGACCGTGCGCCAGGCCCCTACGGCGGGCTGGTCCAGCCACCCCGAGTCGCCGACGAGGAGTACGGCGCTCGCGCCCGCCGCGAGCAGGACGGCCGCGCCGAGCGGCCAGGGCCGGGGGCGGCGCACGGACGGAGGCGGAGGGACCGGGACGACCGCCACACCCTCCCCCGCGGCAACCAGTTCATCCGTTTTTTCCATGATCTCTCCGGATGTCGGTGTCCGGCCGACGATAAGCGAGGACCGGGGCCGGGACGGGTATACACGCCGCCGTGACGACCGCCGTGCACCGGTCGGCCGCCCCCGGTCCGCCCTCGGTGACTCTTCTTACAATTCGGGCGGAAGGGGGGCCGGAGTGACGGCAGCCACTTCGCACGGGGCGGGTTTTGTCTACGTTCGGGTGCCATGTCCTCGCACCCGCGCCGCACGGCCGGCGTCCTTCTGGCCTCGGTGACCGCCCTGCTCACCGCCGGCATACCGGCGGCGGCCGCCGCCACGCCCGCCCCGAAGCCGAAGCCGACCCCCAAAACCTCGGCGCCGGCCTCGAAGACTCCCGCTCCAAAGCCTCCCGTCCCCGATCCGCACGCCACCGTCGCCGTCCTCGACCTCGACGCGGGCGCGACCACCCCCGTGATCCAGGGCGAGGACCGCGCCTACGACACCGCCAGCATCGTCAAGGTCGACATCCTCGCCGCGCTGCTGCTCAAGGCGCAGGACGAGCGGCGCGCGCTGACCGACGAGGAGCGCGGCCACGCCGAGCCGATGATCAAGCGCAGCGACAACGACGCGGCGGACGCCCTGTGGAAGGAGATCGGCCGGGACCCCGGTCTCACGGCGGCCAACCAGCGCCTGGGGCTGACCTCGACCACGGCCGGTACCAGCGGCAGGTGGGGGCTGACCCGGACCACCGCGAGCGATCAGATACGGCTGCTGCGCGCGGTCTTCGACGACAGCGCCCAGAGCCCCCTCACCCCCGATTCCCGCACCTACATCCGCACCCTGATGGGCGAGGTCCTGCCCGAGCAGTCCTGGGGCGTCTCGGCGGTGAACGCGGCCGGGACCGAGCTGAAGAACGGCTGGCTCCAGCGCACCACCACGGGCCTGTGGGACGTGAACAGCATCGGCGAGGTCACCCTCGGCGGCCATCGCTGCCTCGTCGCCGTCCTCTCCGACGGCAGCGCCTCCATGAGCGACGGCGTCTCCCTGGTGGAACAGGCCGCCCGCACCGCGGTGGCCTGACGGCCGGGCAGCGGCGCTTTTCGGCCGCCGCGGAAGGGGCACGCGGGCGGGGTACGACTCCCGACCCGAGGAGCGATGCCACCATGGCCGAGTACGAACGTTCCCGTACGATGCCCGCCCAGCCCGAGCACGTCTTCGACCAGGCGGCCAATCTCCACCAGCTGGACTCCTGGCTCCCGGGCGCCCTGCACGTGGCCCCCGAGGAGCTGCCCGCCGTCAGCGTGCACGAGGCCGGTTCCGACAAGGACACCCCCGCCCTGCTGCGCGCCGAACCCGACCAGATGCGTCTGGAGTGGGGCACCCGCGAGCAGGGCGACTACGCGGGCTGGCTCCAGGTCGCGGGCATCGGCAGCGGCGCCAGCGAGGTGACCGTCCATCTGTCCTTCTTCGACAAGGACCACGACCCGGGCGAGCGCGCGGCCGCGGCGGCCCTGGAGGACAGCCTGCGCCGGCTGGAGGAACAGGTGCGGCTGCGCACGGACAACGCGGCCGGCTGAGGCATCCGCGGGCAGCGCGCACGGGCACGGGCAGGGGCGCGGACAAGGGCGAGGGGCCCGGCGGAGCCGGAACGATCTCTCGTACAACCGTTCCGGTGACACAGACGTCTCACAGAGTGGGGGAACTCCCGTTCCCCCACCGACCGTTCGTCCGCCACTGTCGCTCCAGTCAGAGGATTCCATGCCTTTCAGCTCTCCCGGCCCCCGTGCGGTGCGCCAGACCGCGGGCGCGTTCGGCGCCGTCGCCCTGATCGCGCTGTGCGCCGCGCCGGCCGTGGCCGCCGACGGCCCCGCGACCGGCCTGGCGCTGGGCACCATCGCGCCGTTCGACAAGGTGAAGCCGGGCAGCGAGCTCCCGCTGTCGCCCACCTTCACCAACACGGGCACCGCGGCACTCGACAAGGTCTGGCTGTCGTACTCCGTCACCCGCGGCCTGGGCCAGAGCGCGGTGCCCTCCAACTGCCTGAGCTACACGGTCGGTTCGGCCGCCGAGGAGCCGGGCCACACGCAGCTGGTGTGCGAGTTCGACCAGCCGGTGCAGACGGGCGTCGTCTACGCCCCGGAGCGGCCGCTGACCCTCAAGGCCCTGGACCGCGCCCTGTACGAGCACGTCCAGGTGACGGTCGACTCCTCGGCCCCGGTCCCGGACGACGGCGCCGCCGCCCCGGTGCACGGCACGGCCGCCGCCCTGAAGCTGGTCGAGCGGCCCGACGAGAAGACCCCGCCGGCCGGCGCCGCGTCCAGCGCGGACGTCGCGGTGAACGCCGTCAACACGGCCGATCTCCAGGTCGGTGGCGCCCAGTTGAAGGGCAAGGCCGGGGACACGGTCACGCTGCGGGTGAGGTTCGCGAACGCGGGGCCCGCCTGGGTGCGGCCGCAGCCGGGTCAGCGGGCGGCCCATGTCCTGGTGACGCTGCCCGAGGGCACCTCCGCGGTGCGGACCGACACGCTGTGCACGAACACCGGGGCCGAGTCCTACGCGTGCGGCACCGGCGCGCCCTGGGTGAACGAGCACGAGAGCAGGACGTACACCTTCAAGGTGAAGCTCGACAAGGCGGTGCCCGGCGCCCGCGGCTATGTGGAACTCGGCTCGGAGGCCCGGCCGTTCGACCACGTCAAGAAGAACGACACCGCGCGCATCACGCTCGCCGTCTCCGGTGGCACCGACACCACGGGCGGCGGCTCCACCGGGGACGGCGGTTCGAAGGGCGGCGACTCGACCGGCGGCACCGGCTCGACGACGTCCACGGGCGGCACCGGCACGGGCACGGACGGCGGTACGACCACGACGAACGGCACCACCGGCACCACGTCCGGTACTGGTACCACCGGTGACCTCACCACCGGCGGCTCCGACAGCACCGGCGGCAACCTCGCGGCCACCGGCGCCGGTCCCGCGCTGCCCCTCGCGGGCGCCGCGGCCGTGGCCGTGGTCGTCGGCGCGGGCGTCGTGGTGGCCGCCCGCCGCCGGGGCGGCCGCGAGGACTGATCCCCCCGCTCGGCCTGACCGGCGGCGGAGCCGGTCAGGTCCCCGAGCCCCCGAAGCCCTGGGTGGTGTACGCGCACTCGGTGTAGATGTACCCGGGGCGCAGCTTCGCGGTGTCGGAGCCCGCGGTCGTCGCCTGGCCGCCGTTCGGCTTGTGCACGAAGTAGGTGGTGCCGACCGGGAGTTGCAGGGTGCGCTGCGGATAGTCCTTGCCACCGGCGCAGGGCTTGAAGGTGGACATCAGCGTGTCGGCGAGCAGGTACGACCGGCAGCCGCCGCAGGCCTTCAGGGTGAAGCTGCCGGTGACCGGGCCGGTGTAGAGGACGGTCACGTCGTCCGGGCTGTCGTTCTTCACCGTGACGGAGATACTGCCGCCGTCGGCGGTGGTGGGCAGCTTCTTGCCGGCCGCCGGGATGGTCTGGGCGACCTCGGCGGCGATGGCGATCTTCTGGGCGCGCGCCCGGTTCTTGTGGTGCGGGTGCCCGGCGACGAACTTGTCCATGGTCTGCTGGGCGTTGCTGAAGTCGCCGCTCCTGTACTCCTGGACACCGCAGTCGTAGGCGCCGTCGTCGCCGCTGCGCCCGGCCCGGGACGCGGCGGACGCGAGCTTGCCGCCGGGGTCGCCCGCGGCCGTCTTCAGGTCGCCGATCCTGGTGTCGAGCTGCTGCAACTCCTCGACGGCCGCGCAGGATCCGGAGCCGCCCACGCCCTTCTGCGCCTTCTTCACGGCCGCGTCGACGGCGGGGGCCACCTTCGTCGTCTGCGGGGCGCCCGGGAAGGTCTTCATCAGGTCGCCGAAGCGGGTGACCCAGTCCTGGTCACCCGCGGACAGGCCCTGTGCTCCGCACTCGTACAGCGAGGTCGCGAGGCGGTCGTCGGGCCAGTCGGCGAGGGTGCCGACGGTGGCCTTGGGCAGCTCGCCGGGCACCGTGCGCAGATATGTCAGCGGGGCCACGGCGGTGCAGTAGTCCTGCCTGTCGTAGGGCGCGGCGACTTTGGAGTAGTAGGTGCGCAGGCTGGCGGGGACCTTGTGGGCGGCGCGGGAGCCGGGGTGGTCGGCGACGAGCTCGCGATAGACCCCGAGGGCCTCGCGGTAGTCCCCTTCCGCGGTGCTGAAGGACTTGCCCGCGTCCGCCGCCACCAGCTGGTCGGCGCTCGTCAGGCGCTTGAGGAGGGCCTGCTGTACGGCCTCGTCCCGGGCGTCCTGGTACCAGAGCGCACCGCCGGCCGGTACGGCGAGCAGCACCAGGCCCAGCAGCAGCGCGAGGGGCGCGCGGCCGGGCCACACCAGGCGGGTGCGCAGTCCGACGTACGCGCCGTGGGCGGCCGCCAGCAGCAGGAGGAGCGCGTACACCGCGAGCAGGGCGCCGGGGATGCCGTCGGCATCGGCGGGCAGGGCGATGACCAGCAGGATCGCGGTCGCCACCCAGCAGGCGGCCATGAGCAGCCGACGCCGCGTGAGCGCGTAGCCGAGGCCGAGTCCGCTGAGGTTGAGCAGGGCGACGGCGACGGCCCGGCCGGTGTCCGGGGGCGCGGGCGGCGGAGCGGCGGGCATGGGCGGCACACCGAAGCCCTGACCGGCCGGCGGACCATAGGCCCAGGGCCCTCCGGGACCAGTGACTCCACCGGCTCCGGCGGATCCGGCGGCTCCCGGGGCTCCGGCGGCTACCGGGTAGCTTCCGAACCCTCCGGCGGCTCCGGGGGCTCCGGGGGCTCCGGGGGCTCCGGGGGCTCCGGGGGCTCCGGGGTAGCTTCCCAACCCTCCGGGGGCTCCGGGCCCACCTGGCCCTCCGGGACTGCCGGGGCCTCCAGGGCCGACCGCGCTTTCAGAGGCTCCTGCGGGGTTTGCTGATCCTCCCGGGGCCTCGGGCCTACCAGGCCCCGCGAATCCGCCGGGGCCTGCGGGTCCCCCAGGCCCTCCGGGACTGCCGGGGCCTCCAGGGCCGCCCGCGCCTTCGGAGGCTCCTGCGGGGTTTGCTGATCCTCCCGGGACCTCGGGCCCACCATGCCCCGCGAATCCTCCGGGACCTGCGGGTCCCCCAGGGCCGCCGACGCCGGGGGCTCCTGCGGGGCTTCCGAACCCGCCGGATCCCGCAGCAGCCTCATCGGATCCAGCAGGCCCGCCAGCTCCCGCAGGCCCATCATGTCCCGCAGGCCCACCGGGTCCCGCGGGTCCACCGGATCCCGTAGGCCCTCCCTGGCCCCGGGATCCCCCGGGGCCTTCCGCGTCTCTCGGGCCCTCCGGGCCCCCGAATCCTCCGGACATGACGACTCCCCCCGCGTCCGACAACCCCCGCTGTGTGTGGCCTTTGATTCTAGCGGTCGGCGCACCCGGAGGAGCCCCAACACCGGCTCGGACAGCGGCACTTGGGGCCCCTGTCGCCCCTCCGCCCACCCGGGCCGCACCCGGGGGCCCGGTGCGCCCGTCCGCAACCCGGAAACGGACACATCGCCTGACCGGCCCAATGCGGGTGCGTCGGAGGGGCGCGAAGCCGTGACGGGTGTGACCGTGGTGAAAGGAATCCCCGGGTGCGCGAGTGACCGCCCGGTTGCCCAGCGACGAGGAGGCGGGATGCCGGACCAGGTCGGCGTGCGCGAACCCCTGCTCACGGACGATGCCGACGCCGCGCCCGAACGGGCCTTCGAGCAGCTGGGCGCCGTCGCCGACGCCGTGCTGTACGAGGGCTATCTGCTGTACCCGTACCGCCGGTCCTCCCCCAAGAACCGCGTCCGCTGGCAGTTCGGGGTGCTGCTGCCGCGCGACTGGGTGGAGCGCTTCGGCCCGGTCGCGCCCGGGATCTCCGGCTCCGCGGACTCCTGGTACCAGCAGACCGAGTGCCTGCTGCGCGCCCCGAAGGACGACGCGGTCGTACGACTGCGGGTCCGCCACCTCCAGATGCAGCACAAGCAGGTGGAGGACGCGGACGGTTCCCCGGTGGAGTCCCTGCGCACGGCCGACGGCGCCACGCATCTCTCCTTCGACGAGGCGATCCCGCGCGAGACCGAGCTGACGGTGCCGCTCGCCGAGCTGCTGGACGGCGGTCGTACGGTCGACGTCGGCGCGCCCGGCGGAGACGAGTACGAGCCGCTGCCGGGAAGCGCGGGACGGATCGTACGACGGCACCGGGAGCTGCGGGCCGCGACAACGGTGTCCGCCGAACCGCTCACGCCGGGCCTCTTCCGGCTGCGGGTGCGCACCGAGAACACGGGCGAGCCGGCCGATGCGGGGGCCTGCCGTAACGAGGCGCTGCGCGACGCGCTGATCGCCACGCACACGGTTCTCGGCGGCGAGGGCGTGGAGTTCGTCTCGCTGATCGATCCGCCCGAGGCGCTGGCCGAGCGGGCGCGCGGCTGCCGCAACGCGTTCACGTTCCCCGTCCTCGGCGGGGCGCCCCCGGAGTCCACCGACGGCGAGGGCGAGACCGGTCCGGCGATGCTCTCGGCGCCGATCATCCTCTCGGATCATCCGCAGGTGGCGCCGGAGAGTCCGGGCGACCTGCACGACGCGGCGGAGATCGACGAGATCCTGACGCTGCGCACGATGCTGCTGACCGACGCGGAGAAGGCGGAGGCGCGGGCCACCGATCCCCGGGCCGCGCGGATCCTGGACCGGGTCGACAGCATGCCCCGCGAGGTCTTCGAACGCCTGCACGGCGCGATCCGCTCACTGACACCGGCGGCCTCGTCGGGCTCCCGGACCTCCGGCCGCTCGACCGGGACCCGCGCTTCGACCGGGGCCGACCGGCCGGACACTTCGGCGCCGGAGCCACCCGCCGAGGCCCGCTCGGCCGCCCCGCAGGCCCACCGCGAAACCCTGACGCCGGAACCCGGCGCCGCGATCCGCGCGGCGGCCACGGCGCCCCACCAGGAACTCTCGGTACCCGAACCGCCCGCCGCGGCACACTCCGCGGGCCCGGAGGTCCAGCACCAGCCCCCGGCGCCGCACTCGGCCACCACAGCCTCGGCAGCGGCCCCCGCGGCCCACCGCGAGCCCCCGACGCCCGGACCGACCGCCACCCCCCAGCGCCCCGCCTGGTGGCAGGAGGGCGGGGACGAGGGGCTGTCGCCGGTGACCGACACCGTGCTCGTGGGCGATGCGCGCATCGGGGCCGGCAGTCCGGTGCTGTTGCGGCCGCGCACGCGCGGGGCCGACGCCCAGGACATGTTCCTGGACGGGCGGTCCGCCACCGTCGCCGGGGTCTTCCACGACGTGGACGGCAGTGTGCGGATCGCCGTGACCGTGGACGACGATCCGGCCGCCGAACTGCACGGCTGGTACGGCCGTTTCCACTACTTCCGGCCCGACGAGGTCGCACCCCTCGCAACCACGGGCACCCCGGCCGCCCCCGGCCGGGCCCACGACCGACTGCGACGGAGGCCGCAGAGATGACCACACAGAGCGGTACCACCGAGGCCCGCGCCGACGCCCCCCAGGGCTTCGACGAGATCACCATCCTGTGGATCTCCGAGGGCATGAGCTGCGACGGCGACACCGTGTCGCTGACCGCCGCCGGGCAGCCGTCCATCGAGGACGTGGTGCTCGGTCTCATCCCGGGCCTGCCGAAGGTCAACCTCGTCAACAAGGTCCTCTCCCCGAGCCTGGGCGGCGAGGACTTCCTCACCCCCTACCGCAAGGCGGCCCGCGGTGAGCTTGAGCCGTTCATCCTGGTGATCGAGGGCTCGATCCCGAACCAGAACATCATCGAGGGCGACGGCTACTGGACGTCGTTCGGCAACGACCCCGAGACCGGCGAACCGCAGACCCTGAACTCGTGGATCGACCAACTCGCGCCCAAGGCATGGGCGGTGGTCGCGGCCGGCACCTGCGCCACGTTCGGCGGCATCCACGCCATGGCCGGCAACCCGACCGGCTGCATGGGCCTCGCGGACTACCTGGGCTGGGAGTTCAAGGCGCGCTCGGGCCTCCCGGTGGTCAACGTGCCCGGCTGTCCGATCCAGCCGGAGAACTTCATGGAGACCCTGGTGTGGGTGCTCCAGCACGCCGCCGGCACCGCTCCCCCGCCGCCGCTGGACCACATGCTGCGGCCGCAGTGGCTGTTCGGCAAGACCGTGCACGAGGGCTGCGACCGGGCCGCCTACTACGAGCAGGCCGACTTCGCCAGGGACTACAACTCGCCCAAGTGCCAGGTGAAGGTGGGCTGCTGGGGTCCGGTCGTCAACTGCAACGTGCCCAAGCGAGGCTGGATGTCCGGCATCGGCGGCTGCCCGAACGTCGGCGGCATCTGCATCGGCTGCACCATGCCGAGCTTCCCCGACGCCTTCATGCCGTTCATGGACGAGCCCCCCGGCGGCACGCTCTCGTCGATGGTGATCAAGCCGTACGGAGCGGTCATCCGCCGACTGCGCGGAATCACCAACGACATGGTGAACCACGAGCCCCGCTGGCGGCACAACAAGCAGAAGCTGACCAGCGGTTACGACCCGCACTGGCGCGCGTGACGCCGTACTCCCCCGGCCCGCGCATCACCCCTCCGCCCGCCCCGCCATCCGCTCCGCCCGACCCGAACAGCGAGGGACAGTACCGCAGATGACCACCACCGACGCGCGGACCTCAGGACGCAAACCAGCCCAGCTCGTGGACATGAACTGGGATCCGATCACCCGGATCATCGGCAACCTGGGCATCTACACGAAGATCGACTTCGCCAACCGTGAGGTCGTGGAGTGCCACAGCACCTCGTCGCTGTTCCGCGGCTACTCGGTGTTCATGAAGGGCAAGGACCCGCGCGACGCCGGGTTCATCACCTCCCGGATCTGCGGCATCTGCGGCGACAACCACACCACCTGCTCCAACTACGCCCAGCAGATGGCCTACGGCGTCAAGCCGCCGAAGCTGGCCGAGCACATCACCAACCTCGGCGAGGCGGCGGAGTACATCTTCGACCACACGATCTTCCAGGACAACCTGGTCTTCGTGGACTTCTGCGAGGCGATGGTCAAGGCCACCAACCCCGGGGTGCTGGCCCGCGCCGAGCGCACCGACGCGCCCCGCGGGGATGTGCACGGCTACCGCACCATCGCCGAGATCATGAAGGCCTTCAACCCCTTCGAGGGCGAGGTCTACAAGGAGGCGCTGAAGGTCAGCCGGATCACCCGGGAGATGTTCTGCCTGATGGAGGGGCGCCATGTGCACCCCTCCACGCTCTACCCGGGCGGCGTCGGCACGATGCCGCAGCCGAGCGTCTTCACCGACTACCTCAGCCGCCTGATGCGCGTCATCGACTTCGTGAAGAAGGCGGTGGCGATGAACGACGACGTCTTCGACTTCTTCTACGAGGCGCTGCCGGGCTACGAGGAGGTCGGCAAGCGCCGTATTCTGCTGGGCTGTTGGGGCGCCTTCCAGAACCCGGACGTGGTCGACTACCGCTACGCCACCATGAACGAGTGGGGCAAGGCGATGTACGTCACCCCGGGCATCGTGGTGGACGGCAAGCTGGTGACCAACAACCTGATCGACATCAACCTCGGGCTGCGCATCATGCTGGGCAGCTCCTTCTACGAGGACTGGGTGAACGAGGACCCGTTCGTCACCCACGACCCGCTGGGCAACCCCATCGACATGCGCCACCCCTGGAACCAGACCACGGTACCGGTGCCGCAGAAGCGGGACTTCGAGGGCAACTACAGCTGGGTGATGAGCCCGCGCTGGTACCACCCGGACACCGGTGAGCACCTCGCCCTGGACACCGGCGGCGGCCCGCTCGCCCGGCTCTGGTCGACCGCGCTGAGCGGCCTGGTGGACACGCCGTACGTGAAGGCGACCGGGGGCGGTATCCGCATCACCCTGCCCAAGGGCGAGAAGCTGCCGGAGACCACCCTGGAGTGGCGCATCCCGAAGTGGAGCAACACCCTCGAACGCGACCGCGCCCGGCCGTACTTCATCGCCTACGCCGCCGCGATGGCCCTCCAGTTCCTGGAGGAGGCCATGGGGATGTTGCAGAGCGGCGACACCAAGGTCTTCGAGAACTTCGAGGTGCCGGACGAGTCGATCGGCTGCGGCTTCCACGAGGCGGTGCGCGGGGTGCTCTCGCACCACCTGGTGATCCGGGACAAGAAGATCGCCAACTACCATCCGTACCCGCCGACCCCGTGGAACGCCAGCCCCCGTGACATCTACGGCACGCCCGGTCCCTACGAGGACGCGGTCATGGGCCAGCCGATCTTCGAGGAGAACGGGCCCGACGACTTCAAGGGCGTCGACATCATGCGCACGGTGCGCAGCTTCGACCCCTGTCTGCCGTGCGGCGTCCATATGTACATGGGCAAGGGCAAGACCCTGAGCACCGTGCACTCGCCGACGTACGGGGCCAACCATGGCTGATCCGGCCGGACGCCTGGCGGATCCGGCGGTGGAGGCCCGGCTCGCCCGGCTCGACGAGGTGCTGGCGGGCCTTGAGCACACGCCCGGCCCGGCCCTGGAGGCGGTACGGCTGCTGACCGAGGTCTACGGCGAGGCCCTCGCCCGGGTCCTGGACGGCGCCGACGAGCGGCTGGGCGCGCGGCTGGCCGGTGACGAGCTGGTCGGGCACCTCATGGTGCTGCACGGCGTGCACCCGCAGCCCCTGGCCGAGCGGGCCGAGCGCGCCATGGAGCGGCTGCGGCCGGCGGTGCGCGAGCGCGGCGGCGACCTGACCTGGGCCGGGGTCGAGGGCGAGGTCGCGCGGGTGCGGCTCGACTCCGGCTCCAAGGGCGGCTGCGGTGGTGGCTGCGGGAGCGGCTCCGCGGACATCGCCGCGGCGGTCCGGGAGGCCGTCCTGGCGGTGGCCCCGGAGCTTGCCGAGGTGGAGATCGTGCCGGCCGGCGAGGAGCGCAAGGCCGCCCCCGCCTTCGTACCGCTGAACACGATCAAGCGCCGGTCCGTGCCGCAGGAGGCGGGGTGAGCGTGGAGGGGGCACTCGCCCGGGTCATCCGCTCCGCCGCCGACCGCGCGGCCACGGCCGACGCGGAGAGCTGCGAGCTGTGCGCGGCCCGGGTCGCGGACGAGCACCCCCATCTGTACGACACCGGGGCCGCCGAGGTGCGCTGTGTGTGCGGCCCCTGCTCGGTGCTGTTCGCGGACGGCGCGGCGGGCGAGGGCCGCTACCGGCTGGTGCCCCGGCGCCGGCTGCGGCTCCCGCCGGTCGACACCGGGGTGCTGGGTGTCCCGGTGGGGCTGGTGTTCTTCGTGCCGCGCTCCGACGGGGCGGTCACCGCGCAGGGGCCGAGCCCGGCCGGGGCGATGCGCTGGGAGGTGGACGCGGACGCCTGGCGGCGGCTGGCCGCCGAGGTCCCGCAGGTGGCGTCCATGACCCCGGACGTGGAGGCGCTGCTGGTCAACACCGTGCGCGGGCTCGCGGAGCACTGGATCGTGCCGGTCGACGACTGTTTCCGGATGACCGCGCTGGTCCGCCGCGAGTGGCAGGGCCTCTCCGGTGGCGGGCAGGTCTGGGCCGCCGTAGAACAGTTCTTCAGGGACCTCACCGAACGGTCGTAGTCGTACGGCCTGGAAGGAGAGCGGACATGGGCACCATCCGAGTGGGCCGCCCCGAGGCGAAGCCCGACACCCCGAGCCATGTTCCCGGGCTGCACCAGGGCAACAAGGGCCCGTACCAGGAGCAGACCGGACACCACCGGGACGGCAGCTCCGACGCGCGCCGCTCCACCGGTATCCACTGGAAGCGGCATGACGCCCTGGGCGAGAGCATGCCGAACATCTCGCCCGGCTGAGAGAACGGAAAGTGACCGCCATGAGCGATTGTAGAAGCAGAAGGCGCACGCGATCGGGGATGTCCGGACGGCAGCTGCTGCTGCTCCAGGCCGCGCTGGTCGGCGGCGTGATCACCGCCCTGGTGATCAAGGAGTTCCCCGGGATCATCCGGGAGTTGCGGATCTTCCGGATGACCGGCGGTCCGGGCGCGAACCGGCGCTACCCCTGAGGCGGCCGTGCACGAACTGTCGATCGCGTCGGCGATCGTGGAACAGGCCGAGGAGATCGCCCGCGCGGACGGTGCGGACCGGGTGTCAGCGGTGACCGTCCGGGTCGGTGAGCTGTCCGGGGTGGTGCCCGACGCGCTGGACTTCGCCTTCGAGGTGGCCCGCGACGGCACGGCGCTCGCGAATGCCCGGCTCGTGGTGGAGCCGGTGCCCGCGCTGGCGTGGTGCGACGGGTGCGCCGAGGAGTTCGCGGTGGGCATACCGCCGTTCTTCTGGTGCCCGCACTGCGATCGCCCCTCCCAGGAGCTGCGCAGCGGACGCGAGTTGGAGATCACGGGCGTCGACACGTAGGAAGCGCCAAGGGAAAGCCCGGCCCCCGCCGAGGACGGCGGGGGCCGGGCTTTCCCTTGGCGCTCGCGGTCCCGGTCAGCAGATCCGGGGCAGCTGCTCGCCCAGCGGCAGGTCCACGACCCGGGTGCCGCCGAGGCCGGTGGCGACGACGACCATGCCCGGGTGGTCGGCCACGCACTCGCCGATCAGCGCGGCGCCGGTGCCCTGCGGATGGGCGTGCATGGCGGCGAGCACCGCCTCGGCGTGCTCGGGGGGTACGAAGGCGACGAGCCGGCCCTCGTTGGCGACGTACAGCGGGTCGAGGCCCAGGAAGCCGCAGGCGTTCGCGACCTCCTCCGGAACCGGGACCGCCCGGTCGCGCAGCAGCACGCCGGTGCCGGAGGCGCGGGCGATCTCGTTCAGGGAGGCGCCGAGCCCGCCCCGGGTGGGGTCGCGCAGGACGTGCAGATCTTTGGTGACCTCCAGCATGGCCGCGACCAGACCGGCCAGCGGCGCGGTGTCGGAGACGATCTCGACGCCGAACTCCAGGCCCTCGCGCACGCTCATCACGGCCACGCCGTGCTGTCCGATCGGCCCGCTGACGATGACCGCGTCGCCGGGCCGGGCGCGCTGCGGGCGGATGTCGACGCCGTCGGGGACCAGGCCGACGCCGGCCGTGGTGACGTAGACGCCGTCGCCGTGACCGGACTCGACCACCTTGGTGTCGCCGGTGGCCACGGTGACGTCCGCGGCCCGGGCGGCGGCGCCGATGGCGCGGGCGATCCGCCCGACCACCTCCAGTTCCACGCCCTCCTCCAGGACGAAGGCGGTGGAGAGGAAGGCGGGCCGGGCGCCGCTCATCGCGAGGTCGTTGACGGTGCCGTTGACGGCGAGGTCGCCGAGGCCCCCGCCGGGGAAGAACAGGGGCCGTACGACGTAGGAGTCGGTGGAGAAGGCGAGCCGGGCGCCGCCGAGGTCGAACACGGCGGAGTCGGTGAGGGCGGCGAGCACGGGGTTGCCGTAGGCCGGGGCGAAGACCTGCTCGATCAGCTCGGCGGAGAGGGCGCCGCCGCCGCCGTGGCCCATGACGACGACCGGCTGGTCGTGCAGCGGGGCGGGGCAGGTCCAGTTAGCCGGGTCGACGGCGGTCTCGGGGGTGGCGGCGGGGGTGGCGAGGTCAGCCAACGGGGTTCATCTCCTCCCGCGGGATCCGCGATCCCTGCGGTGCCGGGGTGTTCATGCGGCGGTAGAGGTAGTAGGCGGCGCAGGCGCCCTCGCTGGAGACCATGGTGGCGCCGAGCGGGGTGCGCGGGGTGCAGGCCGTGCCGAACGCCTCGCACCCGGTCGGCTTGAGCAGGCCCTGGAGGACCTCGCCGGCCCGGCACACGGCCGGTTCCTCGGTGCGGATGCCCGAGACGTCGAAGCGGTGCTCGGCGTCGTGGGCACGGAAGGCGTCGGTCAGCCGCCAGCCGCTGGCCGGGATCCGGCCGATGCCGCGCCAGTTGCGGTCGGTGACCTCGAAGACCTCCTCCAGCATGCGCAGGGCGGCCGGGTTGCCCTGCTCGCACACGGCCCGCGGATAGGCGTTCTCCACCCGGTGCTCGCCCCGCTCCAGCTGTTGCACGGCGCGCCGGATGCCCTCCAGGATGTCGAGGGGTTCAAAGCCGGTGACGACGACGGGGACGCGGTGCTTCGCGGCGAGGTCCGGGTACTCGGCGGTGCCCATCACACTGCACACATGCCCGGCGGCGAGGAAGCCCTGGACCCGGCAGCTGGGCGCGGTCATGATCGCCTCGATGGCCGGGGGGACCCGGACATGGGAGACCAGCAGGCTGAAGTTGCCCAGGCCCAGGCGGCGGGCCTGGTGGACGGCCATGGCGTTGGCGGGGGCGGTGGTCTCGAAACCGATGGCGAAGAACACCACCTCGCGGTCGGGGTTCTTGCGGGCGAGTTCGAGCGCGTCCAGCGGGGAGTACACCACGCGTACGTCGCCGCCCTCGCCCTTGACCCGGAACAGGTCGCGGTCGGTGCCGGGCACCCGCAGCATGTCCCCGAAGGAGCAGAAGATCACCTCGGGGCGGGCGGCGATGGCCAGGGCCTTGTCGATGACGTCCAGCGGGGTGACGCACACCGGGCAGCCGGGGCCATGAATCAACTCGACCTCTTCGGGCAGGAGTTGGTCGATGCCGTGCCGGATGATGGAGTGCGTCTGGCCGCCGCAGACCTCCATCAGGGCCCAGGGGCGGGTGACCGTGGCACGGATGTCGTCCAGCAACCGGCGGGCGCGCTCGGGGTCGTTGAACTCCTCGATGTACTTCACCGGACCTCACTCTCGTTCTCCTGGCGGGCCGCCTGTTCCCACGCGTCGCCGAACTCCTCTTCCAGCAGTCCGAGTTGGTCGAACAGCTCCAGGGAGGCGCGGGCCGACTCCTCGTCGAGGCGCTGGAGCGCGAAGCCGACGTGCACGATCACGTACTCGCCGACCCGCACCTCGGGCAGGTACTCCAGGCAGACCTGTTTGCGGACGCCGCCGAAGTCGATCAGGCCGGTGAGGGGGTCGGCCTGGTGGTCGATGGACACGACCTTGCCGGGCACTGCCAGACACATGGCTCACTCCGTCTCGTGGTGGGGTGCGGTGGCCGCGACCATCAGCTGGCCGAGCGCCAACCCGCCGTCGTTCGGGGGGACTTCGCCGTGCCGCAGGACCGTGAAGCCGTCGGCGCGCAGCAGGTCCGTGCACTTCTCCTCCAGCAGGGCGTTGGCGAACACCCCGCCGGTGAGGGCGACCGTGTCGAGGCCGGTCGCGCCGCGGGCCCGGCGGCAGATCTCGGTGACGGCGCGGGCCACGCCCCGGTGGAAGCGGGCCGCGAGGACCGGGGCCGGGGTGCGGCGGAGCCGGTCGGCGAGCAGCGCCCGCAGCATCGGCGCGGGGTCGCAGGCGAGGGTGGCGCCGCCGCTGAGCCCGAAGGGGTACGCCACCGCGTCCGCGTCCCGCGCTTCGAGGGCCGCGGCCTCCAGCTCCAGCGCGGCCTGTGCCTCGTATCCGGCGCGGTGGCAGACTCCGGCGAGGGAGGCCACGGCGTCGAAGAGGCGGCCCATGCTGGAGGTGGGCACGCAGGCCACCTGGCGGTCCAACTGGCGTCGCAGCAGGGTGAGTTCGGACGCGGAGCAGGCGGCGGTGCTGGGCAGTTCCGCCGCCCAGGGCAGGCCGGCGGCCCACAGCCGGGCCAGGGCCAGCCGGCACGGGTTGGCCACGCCCGCGTCCCCGCCGGGCAGCGGGGCGGGGGTCAGATGGGCGAAGCGGCGGTAGCCGGTGTAGTCGGCGAGCAGGATCTCGCCGCCCCACACCGTGCCGTCGTCGCCGTACCCGGTGCCGTCGAAGGCGACGCCGATGACCGGGGTGGTGCCGTCGAGGCCGTGTTCGGCCATGGCGGAGGCGATATGGGCATGGTGGTGCTGGACCAGCCGCAGCGGCAGCCGGGCGCCCGCGCGTCTGCGGGCCCAGCCGGTGGAGTGGTACCCGGGGTGCCGGTCGGCGGCGATCAGCCCGGGGGTGACCTTGGTCAGCCGGCTCAGCTGCCGTTCGGCCCGCCGGGCGGCGTCCAGCGTGGCCAGGTCGCCCATGTCGCCGATGTGCGGTCCGAACCAGGCGAGTTCGCCCTCGCCGAGGCAGGGCGCGTTCTTCAGGTCGCCGCCGACCGCGAGCGCGGGCCGCACCGGGACCGGCAGCCGCAGCGGGCGTGGGACGTAGCCGCGCGAGCGGCGCAGTACCTGTTCGGTGCCGTCGGGGCGGATCCGCAGCAGGGAGTCGTCGCAGGGCGCGGCGATGGGCCGGTCATGGGCGAGCCAGGCGTCGGCGAGTCCCGCGAGCCGGGTGCGGGCCTCGGTGTCGTCGGTGACGATGGGTTCGCCGGAGCGGTTGCCGCTGGTCATGACCAGGGCCCGGGGTCCCGGTGGGTCGCCGGGCAGCCCGAACAGCAGGGTGTGCACGGGGGTGTACGGCAGCATGATCCCGAGATGCGGGCTGCCGGGGCAGACCTGGTCGGCCAGTTCCCCCGCGGGGGTGCGGCGGCGGACCAGCACGATGGGGCGGCAAGGTCCGGTCAGCGCGGCGCGCTCGGCGGGGGTCAGCACCGCGAGGCGCTCGGCGACCGCGAGATCGGCGCACATGACGGCGAACGCCTTGCCGCCGCGCTCCTTGCGGCCGCGCAGCGTGGCGACGGCCGCCGGGTCGGTGGCGTCGCAGGCCAGGTGGTAGCCGCCGAGCCCCTTGACGGCGACGATCCGTCCGGCGGCGAGCAGTTCCCGTGCCCCCGCGAGCGCGTCCGCGTCCCGCGCGGGGCGTACGCCTGGCCCTGTCAGGGTGAGCCGGGGCCCGCAGCCGGGGCAGGCAACGGGCTGGGCGTGGAAGCGCCGGTCGGCGGGGTCGCCGTACTCCCGGGCGCAGTCGGGGCACATCGGGAAGCCGGCCATGGTGGTCGCCACCCGGTCGTAGGGCATGCCGGTGGCGATGGTGAAGCGGGGGCCGCAGTGGGTGCAGGTGACGAACGGGTGCCGGTGTCTGCGGTCTTCCGGGTCGGCGAGTTCGCGCAGGCAGTCGGCGCAGGTCGCGGTGTCGGGCGGGAGCTGGGTGCGGCCGCTCGCCCGTTCGGTGGAGCGGATCGCGAAGGGTCCTGCGGCGCCCGTGGCGGGCAGGTCCTCGTGTGCGACCCGGGACACCGTGGCCAGCGGCGGGGGCCGGTGGGCCAGCAGTTCGCAGAACCGGGCCACCTCCGCCGCCGGGCCCTCGACCTCGATCAGTACGCCGTCCCCGGTGTTCCCGACGAATCCGGCCAGGCCCGTCTCGGCCGCCAGGCGGTGCACATACGGCCGAAACCCCACCCCCTGCACGGTGCCGTGCACGGTGAGGCGGCGGCGGACCGGGCCGGTCGCGGGAGCGGTCATGCGACGGGCGCGGACTCGGTGTGCTGGTGGGGGCGTTCGTACGCGTGCGTGTGGTCGTGTCCGTGCGGATGCGGGGCGAGCGGCGGCCGGTGCGCGGGGGCGCCGTCGCGGGCGGCGAGGGCGCGGTCGAGGACGGTGCCGACGCCGTCGCCGGTGCGGGCGCAGGACCGTACGATCTCCACCCCCGGGTTGACCCGGTGAACGTTCGCGCGGAACGTGCTCTCGTCGAATCCCGCGGCCTCGGCGAGGTCGGTCTTGGTGATGACGACGACATGGGCGGAGCCGAACGCGGTCGGGTACTTCAGCGGTTTGTCCTCACCCTCGGTGACCGCCATCAGCACGATCCGCAGGTTCTCGCCGAGGTCGTAGGAGGCCGGGCAGACCAGATTGCCGACGTTCTCCACGAAGAGCACCGAGGTGTCCTCGGGCAGCCAGCCCGCGAGCCGTTCGCGCACCTGGCGGGCCTCCAGGTGGCAGAGCCCGTCGGTGAGGACCTGCTGGACGGGGGCGCCGGAGCGGGCGAGCCGGGTGGCGTCGTTCTCGGTGGCCAGGTCGGCGGTGAGCGCGGCCACGGGCACGCCCCGCGCCACCGCGTCGGCGAGCATCCGGCCGAGCAGTTCGGTCTTGCCGCTCCCCGGGCTGGACAGCAGGTTGACGACGGCCACCCCCTGTTCCGCCAGTTCCTCGCGCAGGCGCGCGGCGAGGTCGTCGTTCTTCGCCAGGACGGCCTGTCGGACGTCGGACCGGCACATGGGCGCTGCTCCTCGGGTTCGGCGGCTGGGCCCCGGGCCGCGTCCCGCGCGGCCCGGGTGTCACCGATCTTCGGCCGTCGCGGGCGTGTGGGCGGGCAGCGCAGCCGGGTGCGGCGGGCCGTTTTCCATCGAGCGGCCCAATGCGGCGGCCGGTGCGGCCGGGTCGGCCAGCAGCAGCGGGACGAGCGCGTGCAGCGCGGTGACGGCGGGTGCGACGGCGGCGCGCACGGCCGCGCTGAGCCCGGGCAGGATGTCCTCGTCCCCGGCGGGCAGCACCTCCGGCTCGCAGGCCAGCACCAGGACCCGGGGCAGCGGCTCCTCGCCCAGGTGGGTGGCCAGGGCCAGCACCTTCGCCGGATCCATGCCGTGCGCCTCCGGCGCGACGGTGCCGTCGGGGGGTTCGGCCTCGATCAGGGACAGCGTCCCGGGCCGCTGCCCGCGCCGGGCGGCGTCCACGAGTACGGCGGTGACGCAGCCGCCGAGCAGGTCGTAGGCGAGGTCGAGGCCGCGGATGCCGTAGTCCCGCACCCGCACCCGCGCCTGTACCTCAGGGGCCAGCGGCCGCTGTTCGAGGGCGCGGATCACCTCGGGTCCGAAGGCGTCGTCGGCGAGGAAGATGTTGCCGACACCGGCGACCAGGAGGGGGGCGGTCATCGCGGGGCTCCGGCGGGGGCGGTGCGGCCGGTGAGCGGCTGCCGGGGGTCGGGCGGTGCGGCCAGCGGGCGGGTCGAGCCGCTCGGGGTCTTGCGGACGAAGGCCGCGCGCAGGGCGTGGTAGGGGGCGTGCGGGTCGAAGAACAGGGCGTGCATACGGGTCAGTTCGGCCCGCCGGTACGTGGCGAGAGGTTGGTGCCGTTCGTCGGCGGCGCGGGCGGACGCCTTCGCGGCGATACGGCGGTCCAGATCGGGGGCGGTGGCGAGGGTGGCCGCGAGCCGTTCCACCGCCGCGGCGAACTCCCCCGGCGCGGCCGGTACGAGCCGGTCCACCAGGCCGATCCGTTCGGCGTTCGCCGCGCTCACCGGCAGCGCCTCCTCGGTCAGCCGGCGGGCCTCGTCCTCGCCGACGCGGCGGGGCAGGGTGTACGTCCAGAACTCGGAGCCGTACAGGCCCATGCGCCGGTAGTGCGGGTTGAGGACCGTGCCGGTGCGGCTCCAGACCTGGTCGGCGGCGAGGGCGAGCAGCGCGCCGCCCGCGGCCGCGTTGCCGGCGAGGGCGGCCACCACCAGCCGGTCGGTGGTGCGCAGGACCGCCTCCACCAGGTCGTCCATGGCGTTGAGGTTGACCCAGGACTCCTGCCCCGGATCGGCGGCCGCCTCGATGACGTTGAGATGGATGCCGTTGGAGAAGAAGTCGCGCGGCCCGCCGAGCACCAGGACCCTGGTGGGGCGGGTGAGCGCGTGCTCGTAGGCGGCGAGCAGCCGGCGGCACTGGTCGGTGCTCATCGCGCCGCCGGGGAAGGAGAAGCTCAGCAGCCCGACGTCACCGTGCTGCCGGTAGCGGATGTCGGTGTAGGTGCACCGGTCCTGGGGCAGCTCCAACGGGGCCGGGAGGTCGGGGAGTTCGAGGCCGGGGTCCAGGGCGGCGAGGACCGCGGCGGCGGGGCGGCGGAAGGGCGCCGGGTCGCCGGAGTTCTTGCGCGGGCGCAGTTCCGGGATCCAGACCGCGCCGTCCCGGGTGGCCCGGCAGACCGCTCCCGCGCGGCGGGCCAGCAGTTCGCCGGGCCGGCCGCGCAGTTCGTCCTCGGGATGCCCGCCGTGCAGGAACAGCTCCCGGCCGAGGAGTTCGTCGAGGACGCCGGGCCGGGAGTCGGCGCCGCGCAGCTTGCGCAGCACCGTGGCGGTGTCGTCGTGCGCCCAGTCGACGCGGCGCCGCTCCTGGCGGAAGGGGTCCCGCCGGACGACGTCGATCGCGGGGTCGCTCTGCGGACGGGGCTTGAACGCGCCCTCCGTGTGCCGGCGTACGGCCGTGAGGACGGCGGTGACGGCGGCGTCGGCGACCTCGTTGCGGTACAGGTCGCTCTTGCCGACCGGCGCCACCCGGAACGGCTCGTCCGCCCAGACGGGTCCCGCGTCCATCCCGGCCTCGGCCTGGAGCACGGTGACGCCCCACTCCGTCGCTTCGGCGGCGACGGCCCAGTCCAGCGCGGAGGGCCCCCGGTCGCCGGGCGGTCCCGGATGCACGATCAGACAGGTGTGCTCCCGCCACACGTCCTCCGGCAGGGCGGTCGTGAGCATCGGGGCGATCACGAGGTCCGGGGTCCGCTCCCGTACGGCGGCCCGCACCGGCTCCGGGCCCTGCGCTGCCAGGACGACGTCCACGCGGTGCCCCCGGTCGGACAGTTCGGCGTACACACGCTGGCAGAGGCTGTTGAACGCGCTGGCCACGAGCAGGATGTCCATGACGCGGCATGCTCACCCCTGCGGCGCGCCCCGCGAAGGACCGCCACGGGGATTCACCCCCGCCGCGCGGCGCCCTTGCGCCATCCGGACCGCGCGAGCGGGATCCGTGCCGTGTCGCGCCGCCCCCTTCGGGAACTCGGTCCCTGCCCTCGGCTGAGCCGACCGACTGGAGGCCCCATGACGACGGACGCCGCACACTACGACGAGCGAGGCGAGGTACCGCTCGCCGGCTACGCCGTCCTCGCCTCCGCGTTCGCGGCGGGCACCGGCGCGTTCGCGCTGCTGGCCCGGCAGCGGGGCGTACGGCTGCCCGAGCGGGTGCCGCCGTGGGACGTCGTCCTGCTCGGCACCGCCACCTACAAGGCGTCCAGGCTGCTGGCCCGGGACAAGGTGACCAGCTTCGTGCGGGCCCCCTTCACCCGCCGCATCGGCGAGGGCGAGGCGAACGAGGTCCTGGACGAGCCGCGCGGCCGAGGCCTGCGGCGTGCCGTCGGCGACCTGCTGTCCTGCCCGTTCTGCGTCTCCGCCTGGGCCGCCGGGACGCTGGTGTGCTCCTACGCGGCCGCGCCCCGGCTGACCCGTCTGGCCTGCGGCGGCTTCGGCGCGCTGACCGTGGCGGACTGGCTCCAGTACGCCTGGACATGGACGCAGCAGACCGAGGAGGACTCAGCGTCACTCCTCGTCGGACGCCGGGATCAGTTCAATGTCGAGCACGCCCTCGTCCTGGAACAGCTCCGAGGTCAGCCGGGCCGGGTCCTGGGTGCCCTCCAGTTCGAGGAGGACGCGGGCGGCGTCGTCCGTACGGCCCGGTAGTCGTTCGAGTTTGACCTGGACGATGCGGAAGCCGAGCCGGGTGCAGGTCTCCATCAGGCGGGGCAGCAGGGCGGTGCCGGTGCGGTAGGTCAGCCGGGCCTCGAAGGCGGCGGCGGTCGCGCCGGGGACCAGCCGGACGGAGAAGTAGGAGTAGCCGCGCACCACCAGGAAGTGCAGCGCCGTGACCGCAAGCGCGAGCACGGGCAGCCCGCCGCCGCAGGCCATGCCGACGGCGCAGGTCAGCCAGACGGTCGCGGCGGTCGTCAGGCCCCGTACCGCGTCCCGCCGTACGAAGATCAGACCACCGCCGATGAAGCCGATGCCGGAGACGATCTGGGCGGCGACGCGGGAGGGGTCGAAGGAGACGTGCTCCAGGCCGAGCACCGCGGTGAACCCGTGCTGGGAGACCTCCATCATCAGCGCGCTGGCGATGCCGACCAGGGTGTGGGTGCGCAGGCCCGCGCTCTTCTGCTGGGCCGCGCGCTCCCAGCCGATCAAAGTCGACAGCACCAGCGCGAGTCCCAGCTCGGCCAGCTGTCTGGGTCCCTGGCCGTTGTGTATGTCCCACAACGGTGCCGCCAGCCACACTCCCGCCATGCACGCCTCTCATCTCATCGCGCCGATTCGTCCTGCCGCTGGCGTCTACCCCCGAGGTGGTCTCCTGACGCTACCGGCCCGTTCCGCTCGGCGCCCGTCGGCCATCCGCCGACCGGGAGAGGGGGACTCGGCCTTGGCAGCCCCGCGCCGACGAGGCTTCGTGCGGCACGGGGAAGATGGTCGGAAAGATGCGGGCACTCGCCCAGTTGCCGCCGGACATGGCCGACGCGGTGCGGCGGGCGGCTGACGCGGAGGCGATGTCCGGCGCCCGGGGATCGGGTGCCCGGCGATCACGGGCACGGGGCCCGGACGCCCGCGAGGACACCGCGCTGCGGGACGCCGCCGCCGTCATAGAGGTCCTGGACACCGCGCCGGCCCCGGAACTGACCGAGCGGACGGCGGGCGCGCGGCACGGGTGGCGGCGGTCGGACAGGGGCGCCTGGTCCGGCGCCCCAGACGGTCAGCGATGCTCGGGCCTGGCCCGGCGGCGTCTGCGCACGCGGGCGGTACTGGGCTTCGAGGGGCGGGTCACCCATCGGTCCTCGACCTGGTCGAGACCGAAGAGCAGAAGGCTGAGAACGGGGAGCAGCAGAACCGCGACGGTGATCACTGGAGGCACACCTCCTGGCCGACGACACCCCGCGAGTGCCCCGACGCGAACCCGCCCACCGTGGAGAGCTGTGAAGGTCCCGTGACCGCCGTTCGCGCCAGGGCCGCGTGGCCCACGTCCACTGTCACATCACTCGGCCCCCGCCACATCTCCTGGCGGGCGCCGGACACCGGGGCCCGGCGGGCGGTCACTTCGTGGGCGGCGTGTGACCCGGGCGCGGGCGCTGGACGGGCCGGGTGGGCGGGGGTGTGCTTACGGTGCTTCCAGGAGCGTGGGACGGGAGCGACGGTGGGCGATGCGCGGCGGCGGGCGGCCGGGCCAAGCGGCGGGCGCCGGGCCGGGCTCGGCAGCCGGCCCGCGTACACGGTGCGGCCCGCCTACTCCGTGCGGCTCGCGGCCTCCCCGCGCCCCGAGCCGTCGGAGCCGGTGACCGAACGCACCGTGCCCTGGCTGCGGGTCGCCGCGGCCTACGCCTGGCGGCTCATCCTCGTCGGCATCGTCGTCTACGGCGTGTTCATCGTCCTCGGCAGCTTCCAGCTGATCGCCGTCGCCCTGTTCCTGGCGCTGGTCATCACCTCGGTGCTGCGCCCGCTCGCCGACCTGCTGAACCGCATCCTGCCCAGGCCGCTGGCCGTCGCCGTCGCGCTGGTCGGCAGCCTGCTGGTGCTCCTCACGCTGCTCGCGCTGGTCGGCAACGCGGTGGCGGGCGAGTCGCCCCGGCTCGCGGGCGAGTTCCGCGGTGGTGTGCACCGGATCGAGGAGTGGCTCCAACGGCCGCCGTTCCGGCTCAGCCCCGGCCGACTCTCCGCGCTGGAACGCCAGTTCACCCACTACCTCACCGCACACCGCTCCAACCTGCTCAGCAGCGCCGTCAGCGGACTCGGCCGGGTGGTGGAGCTGGTGACCGGCGGGGCGCTGGCGCTGTTCGCCTCGGTGTTCTTCATCCACTCCGGGGAGCGGCTGTGGGCCTGGGCGCGCGCGGAACTGCTGCCGGCCGGGGCGCGTACGGCCTGGGACCGGGCGGGACGAGCCGCCTGGCGGACCTTCGCCGGGTACACCCGCGGCATCATCATCGTGGCCGCCACCAACGCCGTCCTGGTGGGCGTGGCGCTGCTGTTGCTGCGGGTGCCGCTCGCGCTGCCGCTGACCCTGCTGGAGTTCTTCGCCGCGTTCGTGCCGCTGGTGGGCTCGCCGGTGGCGCTCGCGGTCGCCACGGTGGTCGCGCTGGCCGGGCGGGGGCCGCTCACCGCCCTGGCCGTGCTGGCGCTGATCGTGGTGATCGGCCAACTGGAGGGGCATGTGCTGCATCCCGTGGTGATGAGCTGGGCGGTCCAGCTGCATCCGCTGGTCGTCGCCGTGTCGGTGATCGCGGGCAGCATCGTGGCCGGGGTGATCGGCGCGATCGTCGCGGTGCCGCTGATCTCGGTGGTGTGGGCGGTACTGAAGGCGCTGCGGGCCGTACCGCCCTGAGCGGCCTCGACGTGACCCGAACGTGGGATCACCTGTTCCATCGAACAGGTGGACGTCGCTCATCAGCCCGCTCCGTGGAGGCGGCGCCGCCATCGTGTTGCCCGGGGCGGCCGGGCGAGACATTCACCGCAGCGCCGCGGCCACCAGCCCGGTGATCTCCTCCTCCCGGACTCCGCCGCCGTTCACCAGCCGGTCGAAGACGAGCCCGTCCACGCAGAGCAGCAGCCAGACCGTCCGCTCCTCCGCGTCCGCCACGCCCTGAGCCGCGAGGAAGTCGCACACCGAGCGCCGCGCCCGGTTCTCGCGCGGCACGAGAATTTCGCGCAGCGCGGGGTCATGGACGCTCTCCACGGCGCAGGCGTAGCGCGCGAGCGTACGGCGACGGCCCTCCCCGGTGAGCCGCGCCTGGATCAACTCGCCGATTCCGGCGGCCAGTTCGGCGGCAGACCGGGGCACCGGCAGCAGTTCACCCAGCTGCTCCAGTTCCGCCTGGTCGAGGGCCACCAGACGGCGTACCAGCGCGGTCACCAGCGCCTGGCGGGTGCGGTAGTAGGCGGAGGTGGTGCCGGCGGGCAGCTCCGCCGCACGGTCGACGGCGCGATGCGTCAGCCCCCGGATGCCGGTGTCGGCGAGCACGGTGATGGCCGTGTCGGCGAGGAGAGTACGTCGATCAGTGGACACCCCCTCTTTCTACACCCCGCCTTCTACACCTGTAGAACCTCGCTGTACGGTCTTCTACAGCTGTAGAAAGGCGAAGGGGGCTCGGCATGGGCGGCACGGCGGTGGTGGTCGGGGGCGGCATCGGCGGGCTGGCGGCGGCCATCGGGCTGCGCCGGATCGGCTGGCGGGTACGGGTCGTGGAGCGGGCGGCGGCGCCGGCGGACGCGGGCGCGGGCATCTCGCTGCACGCCAACGGGCTGCGGGCGCTGGACGCGCTCGGCGCGGCGGCGGCGGTACGGGCGGCGGCGCACCCGCAGTACACCGGGGGCACCCGCACCCCCTCGGGCCGCCGGCTGGCGCACATGGACGGCAGGGCGCTGGAGCGGGCACTGGGCACACCGATCGTCGGCATCCGGCGCTCGGTCCTGCACCGGCTGCTGCGCGAGCGGCTCCCGGACGACTGCCCGTACATCGGCGCGACCGTGCCCTCGCTGTACCGCTCCGGCCCTACCGAGGTGGGCGTGCCGCTCCCGGACGGCGTCATGGCGGCGGACCTCGTGGTCGCGGCGGACGGGGTGCACAGCCGGTTGCGCGCCCAGCTCTTCCCGGACCATCCCGGCCCCTCCTACAGCGGCTCCACCGTGCTGCGGGCCATCACGCGAAGCCCGTTGGACCTGTCCACCGACTTCGAGCTGACCTGGGGCGCGGGCGCGGAGTTCGGGCACATCGGCCTGGCGGACGGCCACGCCGAGTGGCACGCGGTGCTCAACTCACCGCCCGGCACACGGCATTCCGATCCGCTCGGCATGCTGCGCCGCCGCTTCGACGGCTGGCACGAGCCGGTCCGCACCCTGCTGGCGGCCACCAGGGCCGAGGACGTCCTGCACCACGACATCCATGAACTCGCCACTCCCCTGCCGTCGTTCGTCTCCGGCCGGGTCGTCCTGCTCGGCGACGCGGCCCACGCGATGACCCCGAACCTCGGCCAGGGCGCCTGCCAGGCACTGGAGGACGCCGCGGCACTGGCCGCCGCACTCGCCGAGGCACCGTCCCTCGCCCGGGCACTGGCCCGGTACGACGCCGAACGCCGGCCCCGCGCCCAGGCGGTGGCCCGCGCCGCCCGCCGGGCAGGCCGACTGGGCCAGCAACTGTCCGGCCCCCTGGCCATCGGCCTGCGCAACACCGCGATGCGACTCGTACCGGCCAGGGTCGCCATGCGCGCGATCCTGCGCCACGCCGACTGGACACCACCGGTGATCCCGGTGGTGGATCGGGCGTCGTGACGCCGGGCGCCGCGAGTGCCTCCGTGCCCGCGGGTCAGCCGGAGGCGAAGGTCTTCAGTTGTGTCGTGCCGCCGTTGAAGCGGTCGTGGTCGCCGACCGTCTTGCCGGTGGAGGTGTACTGCCACATCGTGTAGTACGCCCAGCCGGCCGGCAGTGTGCCCGGCGTCGAGGCGTAGCGGGCGATCCACAGCGGGTTGGTCGCGCCGAAACCGCTGTAGTTCCCGGTGCACTGGGTCCACCAGTTGGTGGCGGTGTAGATCACCGCGGCGCGGCCGGTACGGGCCTTGTAGCGGTTGAGGAAGTCACGGATCCAGGTGACCATCTGGCTCTTGGACTTGCCGTAGCAGTCGCCGCCGTACGGGTTCCACTCGATGTCGAGCACGCCGGGGAGCGTCTTACCGTCCGCCGACCAGCCGCCGCCGTGGTTCACGAAGTAGTCCGCCTGGGCGGCGCCGCCGGTGCTGTCCGGGGTCGCGAAGTGGTAGGCGCCGCGCACGATGCCGACGTCGTAGGAACCGGTGTACTGCTGGGTGAAGTAGGCGTTCTTGTACGACGTTCCTTCCGTGGCCTTGGTGTACGCCCAGCGCACCCCACTGCCGTACAGGGTCGACCAGGCGACGTCGCGCTGGTAGCTGGAGACGTCCACGCCTTCGGTCTGGCCGGTGCGGGAGTCGGGGAGCGAGTCGGCGGTGGCGCCGCGGGCGATGCCGTCGTGGGCGAGGACGCCCATGCCCATGTAGGCGCTGCCCCGCTCGGGGGTCACGGCGCCGCTCTCGGGGAGGGCGGCCGGGACGGACAGGGTCAGGAGGAGGCCGGTCAGCACGCCGGTGACGGTCAGGCGTGAGCGGCCGCGGGAAAGGACTATCGAGCTTCGCACGGCTTCCATCTGACCCGGCATCGGGCCGCACCGCACTCCGGGTTCCGCCCAACGAAGGCGGCTACTCACCGGTTTGGTCCATCCGGGTGGCCCGAAGGCCGGTCATGGGCGCCCCTTGCGGGGTTCCCACGACCGGCCGGGGGCCTGTCAGCCGTCGATGCGGTGCTGGGTCCAGAAGGAGGTCAGGTCCGTGCTGGTGGCGGCCTGGGCCGCGGCCTTGAACTCGGCCGTGGTGGAGACGCCGTACCAGTGCGCGGTCGCATAGTCCTTCAGCAGCTTGGTCATGGCGGTGTCGCCGATGAGACGCCGGAGGTCGTGCAGGGCGCACTTGCCGTAGCCGTAGACCACGGTGGAGTAGCGGGAGGAGTGGGCGTCCCAGTACGCCATCGAGTTGGTGATCTTCTCCGCGCTGGAGGCCCAGGAGACGCTGTTCCAGCAGTTGGCGCCGGTGATGCCCTGGGCGAGGTCGGTCGAGTAGTCCGCGAACGCCTCGTCCAGCCAGGGGCTGTTGTACTCGTCGTCGCCGACGATGCCGTACCACCACTGGTGGGCGATCTCATGGGTGAGCGCGGTGCTGCTGACCAGGTCGAGGACGAAGCCGGGGTACTCCATTCCGCCGAACCAGTAGTTGTTGTCGAGCACCGCGTCCAGCTCGCCGTACGGGTAGGCGCCGAAGCGGCCCGCGTGGGCGTCGACTGCGGACTTGGCGGTGCTGAGCATCGACTGGGCGCTGGAGGAGCTGATGCCGGACACCGAGTAGACGTTCACGGCGACGCCGGCCGGCGAGGTGCCGGAGATCTTGCTGAAGGGCCCGGCGGCCCAGGCGAAGTCACGGACCTGGGAGGCGGTGGCCGTGGTAATCGTACGACCGCTCGTGCCGGGGGTGTCGGTGGAGGTGCCGGTGGCGGGGACCAGCAGGCTCGTCGGGTGGTCGAGGGTGACCTTGAAGTCGGCGGCCAGGGAGTAGAAGGCCTCGCCGTTGTTCGTGTACGGGTCGAGGTGCCAGCCCGCGCCGTCCCGGATCGCGAGGACGGGCAGGGCGTTGCCGATGTTGCTGTACGCGCCGTCGTGCCCGAAGCGGTCGGCGCCGCTCGGCACGGTGATGCCGAGGTCGAAGCCGATGGAGGCGCTCTGTCCCTGGGTGAGCGGGGCGGGCAGCGTGATCTTCAGCGCGGTGCAGGCCACGGAGAGGTCGCCCGCGGTGCCGCCGGTGACGTTGGTGACCTTGATGGGCATCGCGGAGCAGGTGCCGTGGTAGTTGTCCCACAGCCGCAGATAGACCTCGTTCAGCGCGGTGGCGGAGGCGTTGGTGAAGGTCACGCTCTCGTGCCCGGTCCAGGCGGTGCCGCTGCTGTCGCTGCTGAGGTTCACCGTGTAGCCGGGCGCCGCGGGGGTGCGGGTGGTGTCGGTGGCCGGGGGCGTGGTGCCGCCGGAGGTGTCGAGGGCGATGTCGTCCAGGACGAAGCTGGTCTGGAGGCTGGAGTCCTCGGTGCCGGTGAAGGAGAGGTTCACCGTCTGCCCGGCGAAGGACGACACGTCGAACGACTTCTGCACATAGCCGGTGTTCTTGTCGAGGTTGGACCAGCTGCCCAGCGTGGTGCCGCCGATCTTGGCGGTCAGCTTGTCGTAGGCGGTGCTCGACGTCGTCTCGGCGGTGTCGATGTGCAGATAGAAGCTGAGGGTGGCGGTGGCGCACCCGCTGGGGAGGGTGACGCTCTGGGTGAGGCTGTCGGTACGGCTCTTCCCGGTGCCGTCCAGCCAGGCGTACGAGCTGCCGCCGTGCGGGCTCTGCCCGGTGCGGCTGGTGATCACGGTCGACGTGGACGGGGTCCACGCCGGACTCCCGTTCTCGAAGCCGCCGTCGGTGACCACCTGGGCGGGTGTGCAGTCGGCGGCCGCGCGCACGGGTGCGGGTGCGGTGTGCGCGGCGGCGGGTACGGCGGGGAGGAAGAAGGCGGCCAGCGCGGCGGCGGTGAGCGCGGCAACGCCTGCGGCCTTGTGGGGGGTGGGTCTCACACGCTACTCCTTCGGGGCGGCCGGGGTCCCGGCCTGCTCGACGACCGCCCGGCCGGCTGGGATGTGCCGGGGCGGTCGCGTACGGGGCTTGCGCGAGCGCGGTGCTGAGGAAACGGTCGCCTCCCCCGCTGAGGTCGGGGCGACGACTGCCGAAAGAGTGCCAGATTTGACCCGTCCATGCCAGACCGTTCCTGTCAGGCCGTTCCTTCCCCACGGCTCCGCCGGTTCGACGTGGGAGGGGGTGGGGACGGCGGAACGGCGGGGGCGGCGGGTGGGGACTCGGGAGGCGGACCGGAGCGGTTGGGGCGCCGGGCCACCGTCCGCGCGGGGCGGGCGGTGGCCGGGCGGCCCGGTCGGGTCAGTGCCGGCGCACCGTCAGCAGTACCGCGCGCAGGCGGTCGCCCGAGGGCGTCGGCCAGCCCGTGGAGACATGGCCGAGGGCGGGCGTCGCCGGGACCGGGGGGTTGTCGTCGGACGGGGTGAGCACGCGGTGCAGCCGCAGGGCCGTGCCGTGCGGGGTGGGCAGATAGGTGCCGTCCGCGTCGTCGGCGGGGGTCGGGGTGAAGGCCACGGGGGTGAACGGGGCGCCCGTGTAGGCGTGGGTCACCTCGTGGTCCGGGAGGTCGGTGATGCTCTGCGCCATCGCCTGCGTCTGGCCCGCGACGAGCCGCAGCAGCTCGGTGACCAGCACCGGGTCGCGCATCCCGTCGTACGCCCAGCGCTTGCCCAGCACACCGTGCTCCATCGTGCCGACGAGCGCGTGCTCGGCGCCCTCCAGCGGTGCGCCCCGGTAGCTCAGCGGCACCAGGTACGCGGTCCGCTCGGGGCTTGTGATGTCGGTGGCGATCATGATCTCGATGCCGACCTCGCCCTCGGGGTCGTCCAGCCGGAAACCGCCGGTCTTCTCCAGGACGGGGGTGCCTGAACCGCCGCGGTACCACGGGCGGGTGGGCAGCCACTCGGTGAGCAGTTCGACCTTGGAGGGGGTGAGGGTCGTGTGGTGGATGACGGCCATGACGGTGGTGGTCTCCCCGGTGTGAGCGTGCTGATCGGGCTCAGCCTCGCACACCGTCCGAGAACTCCAGCGCGGGACTCAACCCCGCCCAGGGATTGGGCCCTTCGCCGGTCACCGGCCCGCACACCCCGGCCCCCCGCTGCCGCGCGGTGCGCACCGCGAGCGGGACCAGGGCGGCGGGGACGCCGTACACCAGATGGCAGATACGGTCGGGTGGCTGGCGCGCGGCCCAGGACGGCCGGGTGAACGCGGAGACGTATGTCGACCAGTGTCCCTCGAACGTGACGGTGAGATCGGCGAGCCGGGCGTACCCCGGCGCCGGATGGACGCCGGGGTTGAGCACCACGCTGCCGGTGCCGAGCCGCCGCAGCTCCCGGACCAGGCGGCGGCAGTCGGGCAGGCCCTCGGCGGTCGCGGTGACCCGGTCGAGGAAGCAGCCGTCGGTCCGGTACCAGAGCCGGTGCCGGCGCACGTCCTCGGTGATCGCGGCCCGGTCCCGCGTCCCGTAGTCGGTGTCGACGTACCCGAGCAGCCGGGCGCCCGCCGTGCGCAGCGCCCGTGCCGCCGCCGTGTACGCGGGGTCGGGCGCGGCGCCGGGCCCGCTTGCCGGGTTGAGGACGACGGCGTAGGTGCGGGCGGCCGCCGTGATCAGCCGGTGCCAGGCGCCCGGGTCCTGTGCCGGGTGCACGTACAGCGGTATCAGCAGGCTCACGGTGTCGCCGCCCACAGCGCGGCGAGGGCGTCGTCCAGGCCATGGGCCGGGCGCCAGCCGAGGGCGCGTTCGGCGGCGCCGATGTCCGAGCACTGCCAGGACACCTGGGCGGAGCGCGCCGAGCCACTCCCGCCCTCCGCCAACTGCCCCTGGAATGCGGCGAGTCGGGCCAGCTCGTGCACCAGATCGCGCACCGGTACGGCCCCGCCGCCGCCGATGTTGAGCACAGACGGCAGCGGTCCGGGCGCGGTGACGGCGAGGGCGACGGCCCGGGCCACATCGCGGACGTCCACGAAGTCACGGTAGGCAGACAGGTCCCCGAGCCGCAGCACGGCCCCGGGGTCGGAGCCGGCCGCCCGCAGCAGCGCGGCCATCCGGCCGGGCAGGCTCGCCGCGGGCGCCCCTGGCCCCACCGGGTTGCCGATCCGCAGCACCACCGCGTCCAGGCCCGCCGCGGTCACCGCGAGGGTGCCGGCGAGCTTGGTGGCGCCGTACGGGGTGACGGGGCAGGCGGGCGCCGATTCGGTGACCGCCGCGCAGGGGGTGCCGAGGCCGTACTCGGCGGCGGAGCCGAGGTGTACCAGGCGGGCCGCGGGGGCCGCCTCGCGCAGTGCGGCGCAGAGCACGGCGGGCCCCCGGGCGTTGACCTCCGCGAGCGTCACCGGGTCGCCGCCGGTGGCGCCCGCGCAGTTGACCACGGCGTCGGGCGCGGCCGCCGCCAGGGTCTTGGCCAGCCGCTCGGGCCGGTCGGCGGCGAGGTCGACGGCGTACTCGGCGCCGGTGCGGCCCCCCGCGAGCAGGTGCGCGCCCGGGAGGGCGCGCACCTGCTCGGTCACCCGGCGGCCCAGATATCCGGTGCCGCCCAGGACGAGAATGCGCATGCGGGACTCAGGCTCCCTTGAGCAGCAGGGACTTGCGGCTGGTGAACTCGGCGTTGGCCCGGTCGTAGTCGTCTGGGCGCCCTATGTCCAGCCAGTAGCCGTCGAACTCGTAGGCGTGCGGCGGGTTCTGGGCTCTGAGCAGGTCGAGGACGAGTTCGTCGAAGCCGAGTGGCAGCCCCGGGGTGTAGCCGTCGAGGGTGGCGCGGGAGAGGCCGTAGACGCCCATGGAGACCCGGTAGTCCATGCTGGGTTTCTCGGTGAACGCGACGACTTTGCTGGCGTCGGTGGTGAGCACACCGAAGTCGATGTGCACCTTGCGGGCGTAGGTGGCGATGGTGAGCGGCCCGCCGGAGGCGCGGTGGCGGCGCAGTACGTCCGCGTAGTCGAGGTCGGTGAGGATGTCGCCGTTCATCACGAGGAAGTTTTCGGGCAGCCGGTCCTTCAGGTTGAGCAGGGGGCCCATGGTGCCGAGCGGGCTCTCCTCGGTGGCGTAGTCGACGGCCATGCCCCACTGGGAGCCGTCGCCGACGTAGGCGCGGATGATCTCGCCGAGGTGGCCGATGGCGAGGGTGCAGCCGGTGAAGCCGGCCGCGGACAGCTGGCGCAGCACGATCTCCAGGATGGCGTGCTGGTCGCCGATGGGCACGAGCGGTTTGGGCAGCGCGGTGGTGTAGGGCCGCAGCCGGACGCCCTTGCCTCCCGCCAGGATCACTGCGTGCATGGGGTGCCTCCTTGAGCAGACGTCGTGACGTGCCGGACGGGTCAGATGTTGTAGATGCCGGTCTTGTAGCGGGCCAGGTTGGCCGGGTCGCGGAAGAACTCCACGGTCTGCGCGAGACCTTGTTCCAGGGTGTGCACGGGCCCCCAGCCGGTGGCGGCGGTGAGCCGGCCGGCGTCGGCGACGAGCCGCATCACCTCGGAGCCCGCGGGCCGCAGGCGCGCGGGGTCGGCGCGGACGTCGAGGGCGGTGTCCATGACCTTGCCGATCAGAGCGACGAGGTCGCCGACCGAGATCTCGCCGCCGGTACCGGCGTTGAAGGTGCGCCCGACGACCTGCTCGGCGGGTGCGCCGCCCACGGCGAGGAAGGCCCGCGCGGTGTCCTTGACGAACAGGAAGTCCCGGGTGGGCCGCAGATCGCCGAGGGTGATGGTCCGCTCCCCCGCCGCGACCTGTCCGATGACGGTGGGGATGACGGCGCGCATCGACTGGCGCGGTCCGAAGGTGTTGAACGGCCGCAGGGTGACCACCGGGGTGCCGAAGCTGGCGTGGTAGCTGTCGGCGAGCCGGTCCCCGCCGGCCTTCGAAGCGGCGTACGGGGACTGGGTGTTGATGGGGTGGTCCTCGGTGATCGGCACGGTCTGCGCGGTGCCGTAGGTCTCGCTGGTGGAGGTGTGCACCAGCCGGGGGGTGCCGAGGGCGCGGACCGCTTCGAGCACGTTGAGGGTGCCGGTGACGTTGGTCTCCACGTAGCTGTGGGGCGCCTGGTAGGAGTACGGGATCGCGATCAGGGCGGCCAAGTGGTAGGCCACGTCCGCCCCTTCGAGGAGGCCGCGCACGGAGCCGGGGTCGCGGACGTCGCCGAGGACGATCTCCACCTGGTCCAGCACGTCCGGGGCGAGGGTCTCCAGCCAGCCGTAGGAGGAGAAGGAGTTGTACTGGGCCATGGCCCGCACCCGGTGCCCCGAGGCGACCAGAGCCTCGGTGAGATGGGAGCCGATGAAGCCCTCGGCGCCGGTGACGGCGGCGAGCGGTTGGGAGGTCAACTGGGGGGTCCTTCCAGTGAGTCGAGGAAGAGGAGGGTCTGGTTCAGGCGTGCCGGGCCGGGCGGCCGAGCAGCCGCAGCGCGCACGCCAGCAGACACGGCACGGCGGCCGCGCAGGCGAGCGGCAGGGCGGCCGGGCCGGGTGGCAGACGCAGCACGGTGACCGCGCCGGCCGTGCCCGCGGCGGCCAGACAGATCACGGCGGGCGGCCAGGCGGTCCCGAACGCCTGGAGGAGCAGCGCGGTCCACAAGGTGGCCGCGAGCAGCAGGAGCGGTGCCGGTGGGGCGCCCGTAAGATACGCGGCGGGCAGCAGCGGCAGCAGATAGCCGAGCAGGCACAGGCCGAGGACACCGGCGGAGCGCAGCAGGAATCCGGCCGGGGTGGCGGTGGCGCGCAGGGCGGCGACGGACAGGCCGCGGTAGCGGTAGAGCAGCCATTCGGCGGGCCCCATGCTGAGGGTCAGCACGATCACCGCGTACGGCTCCCGGCGGCCTTCGAGCAGCACCAGCAGCCCGGCGGCAAGGCCGAACAGGCCGTACGGCAGCGACCAGCGCAGCGGGGGCCGTCTGCCGCCGTCGGCGCCGGGCTCCTTGAGCAGGCCGCGCAGGGCGTGCGCGGTGACGGCGAGGGCGCCGAGCAGCGCCAGCAGGGGCAGGCCGAGGCGCGGTACGGGGCCCGGGTCCCAGCGGAGCAGGCAGGCGGCGCCCGCGAGCAGCGGGCTCAGCGCGGCGAGCAGTGTCCTCTCCCGGGCCAGGACCAGCAGGACGCCGGCGGCCGCGAGATAGAGCGACTGGGCGGCGACGGCGAGCAGGACCGGGCCGCCGCCGGTGAGCGGCGCGGCGAGGGCGGTGGCGAGCGCGGCTCCCAGGGGTGCGCCCGCGGCCAGGGTGCGGGCGGCCTCCCGGGGGCCGGTCGCCTTGCGCAGGTGGGCGCGGTGGCCGAGCCCTTGGCCCCAGGCCCAGGAGATCAGGCCCGCGAGGATCAGCGCGGCGGCGTGCCGGCCGGGGTGCCACAGGGGCGCGGTGAGCGGGTAGGCGAGGCCCGGCAGGGCGAAGAGCAGCCCGCGCAGCAGACAGCGGACATGGTCGGGACGCCAGGGGTCGGCGGCCGGCGCGGGCTCGGGGAAGGTGCGGGGCACCTGCTCGTAGAGGGCGGTGGCCAGCGAGAACAGGTTCGGATGGCCGTACCGGTCCTTGATCGTCTCGGCGGTGAGGCCCTCGGCCTCCAGCAGGGCGGCGACCTCGTAGGGGTGGACGGCGGGGCCGATCCGGTCGGCGAGTTCGGCGGCCAGCAGGCTGACGGCCGCCTCGTCGGTGCCGAGGGCGGGCAGCCGCAGGGACAGGGTGCGGTCGTCGGGGCGGGCGAGCCGCAGGGCGAGGGTGTCCTGTTCGGCGCCGCCCGGCTCCAGGGCCATGGGTCCGCTCATCCGGCCAGGCTCCCCGCGGCGGTCCGGCGTCCGGGCTCGCGCTCCGGCGTGGACGGGGTGATGAATTCCCGTGTGTGGTAGGGGAGTTCGAGGTATATGGAGCGGAAGGTGTCGATGGTCTGGCGGAGGGTGAACTGCTCGATCACCCGTAGTCGCGCGGCCTCCCCCATGGCCCTGCGCCGGTCGCCGTCGCGGAGCAGTTCCAGGGCGGCCGCCGCCATGCGTTCCGGGTCGCGCGGTGGTACGACGAGGCCGGTGTCGCCCACCGCCTCGCGCACCCCGCCGACATCGGTGGAGACGGTGGCCCGGCCGCAGGACATGGCCTCGATCAGAGTGAAGGGGAAGCCCTCGCTGATGCTGGAGAGCATCACCACGTTGCCGGCCGCGTAGGCGTCCTTGATGTCCTCGACGCGGCCCTCGAAGGCGACGGCGTCGCCATGGCCCAGCTCGGCCGCCAGCGCGGCACAGCGCTCCCGGTACGCCTCGCCGCCGCGGGGTGTGCCGCCGAAGAGCCGGAGCCGGGCCTCGGGTATCTCGGCCCTGACCAGGGAGAACGCGCGGATGAGCGTCTCCAGGTCCTTGATGGGGTCGACCCGGCCGGCCCAGCTCAGGGTCGGTGTCTCCGGTTCGGGTCCGGCGGGCGGGAAGGCGGCCGGGTCCACGCCGTTGTAGACGGTGCGGATGGCCTTCGGGTCGGCGCCGCCCTGTTCCTCCCAGAGCCGGTTGTAGCGGTTGCCGGGGGTGATCAGGGCGGCCCTGCGGTAGCTCTCCTCGGCGAGCAGCCGGAAGAAGCCGAGGACGACGGCCTTCACCGGCCAGCGGTAGGGCGCGGTGCGGTAGCCGAGGTAGCGCTCGCGCAGATAGACGCCGTGCTCGGTGAGCAGCAGCGGGACGCCGTGCCGGTCGAGGGCGGCGAGTCCGGGCAGTACGGCCACTCCGCCGCTGACCGCGTGGGCCACGCCGTGCTCGGGCGCGGGCGCGGCGAGCGGGCGCAGGGCGTGTTCCAGCAGGGCGGTGGCGGTGACCGCGTCGTGCAGGGTGGGCCGCGCCTCGCGCACGGCGAGCCCCGGGCGGTTCCACACGGTGGCGAGCAGGGCGATGGCCCGGTCGCCGCGCAGGAAGGGGCTCAGCGTCCCGTCGGCGGCGGCCCGCGCCAGCAGGTAGAGCGCGGGCGGGAACCGGTCCTCGGCGCACGGGTCGAGGAGGGCGGTGAGGAAGCGTTCGTAGGCGGCGGTGAGCCGGGTGAGGGCGCGGCCCCGGGGCGCGCGGCCCTCGGGCGGCTCGCCCCACATGGGGACGGAGCGCACCTGGTGGACCTGGGCGGGCAGCTCCCACACGACGGGTTCACGTCCGGTGCCGGTGACGGCGATGACATCGAAGTCCAGGTCGGGCATGCCCTGGACGAGTTGGTCGCACCAGACGCTGACACCGCCGTGGCTGTGCGGGTAGGTGCCTTCGGTGAGCAGGGTGACGTGCGCCGCGCCGGGGCGGCGCGCACCGTGGTGAACGTGCATCGATCGGGCTCCACGGCCAGAGTTGTGGGGTGGTCGTGCGGGTCCCGGCCGCGTCGGGGCGGCCGGGATCCGGGGCCCGTCCGGGGGTGTCGGACGGGCCCTGGGGTCGGTGCGCGTTCAGTGCTGCGAGGAGTGCCTGACCTGGTGCCGCGGTGCGTACGGGACCTGCTTGGAGACGCCCTTGGGGAGCCTGGTGCGCGGGGCCGGTGCGGTGGCCGCCGGGTGGGTGTGGCCGTGGGTGCCCGGGGTGGCGGCGGGTGCGGCGGCCGGCAGGGTGAAGGTCTGCGCGAGGCCGAAGGAGGCGGTCCAGCCGGACAGTTCACCGCCGTAGGCGCTGCCGAAGGCGCCGAGACCGTAGTAGGTGCTGCCGGTGGGCAGGGTGGCGTTGGTGTACGTGCCGCTGGGGGCCTGGACGGTGACCGTGTTGCCGATGCGGTAGGCGGTGACCTGGCCGGCGTTCAGGGCGTTGGTCCAGGCGGTGCGGCGCTGGAGTTCGGTGCCGATGTCCTTCATCCGCACGTTCACCAGCGGGGTGTTGGCGGCGAACAGGCCGTTGTAGCCGTCGAGCACACCGTTGAGGACCGGGTAGGCGATGCGGTCCTCGGCGAGGTTGGACTGGTGGATGTAATGCGGCTTCGGGTCGTTGGAGAGCACATGCCCGAGGTCGATGCGGGACTCCAGCGGCACGATGTAGTCCTGGTAGCCGGTGCTGGTGTCCAGCGGGGCCGGCAGGCAGGTGGTGGTCGTGGGGTTGTCCTCGCACAGGCCGCTGCCGCCCTGGGCGCGGCTGGTGTACAGCCAGTTGTACTCGTCGGCCTCCTCGGAGGCCCTGCCCGCGTTGTAGAAGACGTTCATCGGGTAGCGGGCGACCGTCGCGGCGGGGCCGACCTGGCGCTGGGCGGGGTCGCGGGAGGCGTCCGCGCCGAGCCACTTGACGCCGCTGTCGGTGAGCGCGGGGCCCAGGTTGGGGTTGTCGTCGGGCTGCTGCGGCAGGATCCGCATCCCGGAGTGCTCGCCGGTCACCAACTCGGTGTTGTCCAGGGGCAGTCCGTTGGTCTGGCCCCAGGCGCGGTTGTTGGCGATCTCGTCGTCGATGGTCTGCCGGCTGACCCACTGGGTGCTGCCGTCGGGGTTGGTCTCGCACTTCCACGGCACCACGGTGGTGTCCTGCTCGCAGCCGAGGAAGGCGTGCGTGTAGGTGTGGTTGATCCAGCGGAACTGGTTGCGGTCGGCGATGAACTTGTCGGCGAGCTGGTCGACGCCGTTGTTGTCCGTGCGCTGGTCGACGCTGCCGGAGCCGTTGAAGGCGAGGTCGAGGGTGAAGTTGTGGCTCTGCTCCCAGGCGGCGGCGTAGTCGACGTCCGCCGGGGTCATCCGGATCGGGCTCGGGGTGCCGGAGCTGTTGGTGCAGTCGACGTCGCCGGGCGTGCAGTTGAGCTGGGTGTCCCAGCGGTCGTCGGCCGCGAACACGTCGTCCACGTGCACGGCGAAGTAGTTGCGGGAGGAGCCGAGGTGCACCCCGCCGGTCATCCAGTCCACGATGCCGCGGGCCAGCAGCCGGAACTGCTGCTGGTACTGGTTGTAGACGAAGGTGATGACCAGCTCGCGCCGCCCGTCGTGCCGGTACTCGCCGACGAGCGAGCCCTGGGTGGTGGTGCCGGGGATGGTCGCCTGCACGTACGGGGTGAAGTCGGCACCGGGTGCGGGCGTCGACAGATAGGCGTAACTCTCGCCCACGGTCGGCGAGTTGTCCTCGAAGGGCACGGCACCCTTGAGGTAGCCGAAGGGTCCCGCCTTGCCGGCCGCGGTGACCTGGGCCTGGACGCCGTCGACGCTGCCGGAGTAGCCGCCGGTGGTCGGGACCTGGAGCCCGGCCTGGGGGCGGGCGTAGGTGTAGGCGTCGACCTGCGGGATGCCGTACGTCTGCTCGTAGGCGGCGAGCGCGCTCATCTCGGCGCTGCCGGCCGCGAACGGGTTGTCGTTGGGCAGGACGACGGCCTGGTACTTGGCGCGGGCCCGGCCGGCCACGGTGTCGGCGAGGAAGCCGGCGTCGATGGTGGGGCGGCTGCCGGTGGTCAGGTCGACCTCGGTGAACGGCGTTCCCTCCGAGGCGAGTTCGGCGGTGATGGCGTCGGTGGCCGGGCCGCCGTCGCTCACCACCAGGACTCTGAGGTCGATACGTGGTGTGCCGCTGACGGCCTGGGCCGGTCCGGCCTGTAGGCCCAGTGCGGCGATGAGCGCGCCCACCGTCAGCGCGGTGGTGCGAATGGTCCGCTTCATGCGGTGAAGTTCCCCTCCCCGGACAGGGGCGAGCACGGCTCGCACGGAGCGGACGCACCCCCTCGCACGACTCCGGCGTCCCCCTCAGAAGCCGGTCGTCGTGCATCCGTCGCGTCACATAGTGATGGATGTGTGTAGCTTTTGTGGTCGGGTCACGAGACCTGACGGAAAATGGCGGGTTTCCAACTGCCTTGTGACACAACCCGATTGAGCTTTTCCCCGTCGTGCCCCGCGTCGCCCGGCGGACCGCCTGGTCCACCGGGCGACGTAGCCGCTCCTGCGGATGGTGCGGGAGGTCCGTCAGGAACAGAGCACGCGGGTCTCGGGCGTGTAGACGGGGCCGCCATTGCTGTTGGTGCCGTCGCTGAACTCGGCGTAGAAGTACGAGTAGAAGCCGATGTTGCCGTTGCAGCCGGAGTCGGCGGCGACCTGGAGGGTCAGGGTGACGGTACGGCTCTGGCCGGGCGGGATGGTGGCGCCGTAGTTGGTGCCGAGGTTGGTCGGGCCGGTGCCGGAGCAGGAGCTGCTGCTGCCGTCGGCGGCCGCCAGGGTGCAGCCGGCGAAGCTGTACTTCAGGTCCGGACGCTGGGTGGTCAGCCAGGTCGGATCGATCGTCTGGTACACGAACAGGACGTCGTACGTCTTGTTGTTGGTCAGCGTCATCGACAGCTTGACCGAACCACCGGGGGTGGTGGTGGCGCTGTCGGTGCTGAAGGTGAGGGCGGCCGGGGCCGGGTCCGCGCTGGCGATGGTGCTGAAGCCGAAGACGGCGAGGAGGGCCGCGAGGACGGCGGTGAGACCGAGGCGTCTCAGCAGAGGTGATCGCATGGCCCGGGACGCTAGATGCGGGGCGCGCGCCGCGTCTGCCCCGTCACGAGGACCCGGAACACGATCGGCCGAAAGCGGTCGTTGGGTGAAGGCCATGTGATGACGATGTGATGATCTTACGGGAAGGGCATCCCTGCACGGTACGGGCCGTGACGACGAGGGTGCGTGGGGTTACCGGAAACGTCCTCGCGAAGCTGGGGTAATGGCGAGGACCCGACCCGCGCTCCCGTACGGAATCGGGTCATCCGGTTGTATGACCGCACTCTTCTCGGCCAATCAATGCATTCCGGCCGCGCCGGTCCCCGTGCGGGGACCGGCGCGGCCGGAACCCGGTCACCCCCGGGCGTGCGCCCGCTCGAACGCCGTGAACGCGGCCTCCTGGCGCCACTCCAGGCGCGCCCGGGCACTGCCGTCGAGGAGCCGGCGGCAGGCCGCGCTGTGCACGGGCTGCCCGGGGCGCTCGGCACGGCAGGCCGCGACCGGGTGGTAGCCCTGGGCGGTGGGGTTGCCCTGCCACAGGCTCGCGCCGGGCAGGAAGGCGTACTGGAGGGAGGCGCGCGCCAGATCCTTCAGCTCCGGGTAGCCGAGGCCGTAGGTGGCGGCGGCGTACTGGTACTCATGGCTGATGTCGATGCGCGAGACACCGGGGTCGTCGGTGGCGAGGACGACCGGTACGCCGTAGCGGCGGTAGGTGGTGAAGGGGTGCTCGGCGCCCTTGACGCCGAGGATCTGGGCGTTGCTGGAGAACGGCACCTCGACGGCGATCTGCCGGGCCGCCATGGTGCGGGCGGTGCGCTGCCAGTTGTCCTCGTGGACGAGGTCGACACCGTGTCCGACGCGCTGGGTGTGCGCGACGTCCACCGCCTCGGCGATATGGAACTTCAGCGCCTCGGGCTTGACCAGTCCGGGCCACAGCTCGCCCGCGTGCAGGGTGACATGGGCCTTCGGGTACACGGTGCGCAGATAGCCGACCATGCGCATCTGGAGGCTGTAGTTCTCCAGCGAGCTGTCCCAGTCCTCCGGCTGCACCAGGTTGACGGCGACGAAGCGGGAGTCCGCCTCGGCGAGCCGCATTCCGAGGTCCATCTGGGTGAAGACCCGCACCGGTGAACTGCCCCGGGACGCCTGGGAGATCCAGCGGACGGTGAGCCCGCAGGCGGGCCGCGCCTTGGCGGTGCCGCAGTGCTCGGTGGCACGGAACTCGGCGTCGCCGTCGTCGGCCTCCTTGCGGGCGTCCGCGACCAGCTTGTCCAGCTTGCCGCCCGCGGCCAGCTTGCGGTGCAGGGCGGTCAGATCGGCGTCCCAGCCCACCTGGTCGGCGAGTCGCTTGGCGCCGTCGGAGGCGGGGGTGACCATCGTCTCCAGGTACGACTGGTTGTTGGCGACGACGGTGTCGGCGACCTGCGCGAGCAGCTTGCCCCGGTGCCGCCAGGTGACCTCGCCGAACTTGCCGAAGGTGTCGAAGAAGTGGTCGTGCCCGTTCTCGTCGGGCGGGAAGTCCTGCATGGACCAGGCGCGCACGATCGCGTCGTGGAAGGCGCGGTCGGTGCGGGCGTCGGCGGCGGGGCGGGTACCGGGGCCGCAGGGCGGGGCGACGGCGGTCATCGTCGCGTCGATGCACAGGCCGTCCTCGGCGGCCAGCTCGATGAGGTAGTCCGTGCTCACCGCTCCGGAGAGGTGGTTGTGCAGGTCCCCGCCCTTGGGGAGCTGCCGGAAGAAGGCCCGCAGGGCCGCGGGCCGGTCCTTGACCGAGCGGAGATAGGCGTCGGTCCGCGCCTCGGCGGCCGTGGCCTGCCGGGGCGGCGGCGCGGCGGGCAGGGCCGCGGCACGCGCGGGCTGCGCGGCGGCGGGCAGGGCGGACAGCAGGGACAGGACACTGAGGGTGCCGAGCACGGCCGGAACGACCCGGCGCGGTACGGAACTTCGGGTGTGCAGACTCACAGGTGCATGATCAGCGAAGGAGGGCGGCGACGGGGGCGCGACCGGCGCATACCGGCCGGAGAGCACCCGTGCGGGTGACGTGTCCGCCTCCCTGTCCGGAAAGGACGGTACGCGCGGGACCGGGAACCACCGGGGTGGCATGCGGGGCGCCGGCCCGGGTAGTCGCGCCTCTGACGTCGTAGATCGGCGAGACACCAGGAGGCCGACCCCATGCTGATGGCACACCCCGCCGTGCTGAAGGACCTCATCACCCAGTACGAGACCCTCGCGCTGCTCGGCGCCGAGGAGAGCACCCCGACGGCGCAGCAGCGGCTCGCGGACATCTCCTACACGCTGTGCGTGGCCACCGGGACGCGGGATGTCGACATGGCCCTGATCGCGGCACGCCGCCGGCTGTCCGGGGCCCGCCCGGAGGACGACTCGCTGCTCCAGGAGCCCGCGCCGGCCGTCGCCGCGTCCGGCGCCTGAGGCCGGGGCGCGGGGTCGCGCACCGCCGCCGGCACCGCGCCCACCAGCGGCTCCCCGCCGCGTTCTGCCCCGAACTCATGGGCTCCCGCTTCTGGTCGGCGGGACCTACCGGGCGGTATACAGACCCGGTCGATCGCGTGAGGGCCGCTCCAGGGCAACGCCGTCCGCGCCGTGTACCGGCCCCAGGGGGGAACCATGACGAACGACAGGCGTCCGGCGGACGGGGCGAGAGCCCGGCGGCGGGCCTCAATGCTGGCGGCGGCGGTGGGCGGCTGCGCCCTGGTCGCCGCCGCCACCACTCCGGCCGCCGCGCATCCGGCGGGCCACGGCCACCGCCTCGACTACGTCGCGCTCGGCGACTCCTACACCTCGGGCCCGGGCATACCCACCCAGGTCGATGCCGATTGCGCCCGCTCCGACCGGAATTACCCGTCGCTGGTGACGCGGCGGGCGAGGGCGACGACGTTCACCGACGTCAGCTGCTCGGGCGCGACCACCGTGCAGATGTGGCAGGCCCAGGGCACCAACCGGCCCCAGCTGGACGCCGTTTCACGGAACACGGACCTGGTGACGCTCCAAATAGGCGGTAATGACGTCGGGTTCGGCACCATCATCGCCACCTGCGCCCGGCTCGGTGTCCAGGACCCGAAGGGCCATCCCTGCGAGCGCTCCTACGAGGCGTCCGGGCAGGACGCGCTGGCGCTCGCGGTACGGCAGACCGCGCCGAAGGTCACCGAGGTGCTGCGGGCCGTGCACGCGCGGGCGCCGCACGCCCGGGTCGTGATGGTCGGCTACCCCGATCTGCTGCCCGACGACGGGGTGGGCTGCTTCCCGCAGGTCCCCTTCGCCCAGGGCGACTTCGCCTATCTTCGGGACACCGAGAAGCGGCTGAACCTGATGCTGCGCACGGTGGCCGGGCGCAACCGCGCCGAGTACGTCGACACATACGGTCCGACCGTGGGCCACGACATGTGCAAGGCGCCCGCGGACCGCTGGATCGAGCCGCTCCAGCCGGCCGCCCCCGCGGCCCCGGCGCACCCCAACGCCCGGGGCGAGGAGGCCATGGCCGGGGCGGTCCTGCACCGGCTCGCGGGGAACCACGGCCACCGCTGAACGCGGCGGGCGGCCCCCACGCGTCCGCGTGGGGGCCGCCGTTCGCCGATGCCGTGATCCGCACCGGCGCGCCGTCGCTCAGCCGCCCAGCGCGCTCTGCACCACCGCCCGCGCCTCCTCCTGCACCCGGGCCAGGTGGTCCTGGCCGAGGAAGGACTCGGCGTAGATCTTGTAGACGTCCTCGGTGCCCGAGGGGCGGGCCGCGAACCAGGCGTTGTCGGTGCTGACCTTGATGCCGCCGATGGCCGCGCCGTTGCCGGGCGCCTCGGTGAGCACGGCGGTGACCGGCTCCCCGGCGAGGGTGTCCGCGGTGACCTGGGCGGGCGACAACTTGCCCAGCAGGGCCTTCTGTTCGCGGGTGGCGGGGGCGTCGATACGGGCGTAGGCGGGCTCGCCGAAGCGTGCGGTCAGACCCGCGTAGTGCTCGGACGGGGTCCGGTCCGTGACGGCGGTGATCTCGGAGGCGAGCAGGGCGAGGATGATGCCGTCCTTGTCGGTGGTCCACACCGAGCCGTCGCGGCGCAGGAAGGAGGCGCCGGCCGACTCCTCGCCGCCGAAGCCGAGTTCCCCGCCGATCAGGCCGTCCACGAACCACTTGAAGCCCACGGGCACTTCGACCAGGCGGCGGCCGAGATCGGCGGCGACCCGGTCGATCATGGTGGAGGACACCAGGGTCTTGCCGACGCCCGCCCGGGCCGGCCAGTTCTCGCGGTGCCGGAAGAGGTAGTCGATGGCGACCGCGAGGTAGTGGTTGGGGTTCATCAGGCCCGCGTCCGGGGTGACGATGCCGTGCCGGTCGGCGTCGGCGTCGTTGCCGGTGGCGATGCGGTACCGGTCGCGCTGCTCGATCAGCGAGGCCATCGCGTAGGGCGAGGAGCAGTCCATGCGGATCTGGCCGTCCCAGTCCAGCGTCATGAACCGCCAGGTCGGGTCGGTGCCCGGGTTGACCACCGTGAGGTCGATGCGGTGCCGCTCGGCGATCCGGCCCCAGTAGGCGACGGAGGCCCCGCCGAGCGGGTCGGCGCCGATGCGCACCCCGGCCGCGCGGATCGCGTCGAGGTCGAGGACGCCGGGCAGGTCGTCGACGTAGGTGCCGAGGAAGTCGTAGCGAGCGGTGGTGTCCGCGGCGAGCGCGCGGGCGTACGGCAGCCGTCGTACGTCCTTCAGGCCGCCGGTGATGATCTCGTTGGCACGGTCCTGGATCCAGGAGGTGGCGTCCGAGGCGGCCGGGCCGCCGCTCGGCGGGTTGTACTTGAAGCCGCCGTCGGCGGGCGGGTTGTGCGAGGGGGTCACGACCACGCCGTCGGCCAGGCCCGTGGTGCGGCCCCGGTTGTGCGTGAGGATGGCGTGCGAGACTGCGGGGGTGGGTGTGTAGCCGTCCGCGCTGTCGACGAGCACGGTCACGTCATTGGCGGCGAACACCTCCAGCGCGGTGACCTTCGCGGGCTCCGACAGGGCGTGGGTGTCGGCGCCCAGGAAGAGCGGGCCGTCGATGCCCTGCCCGGCGCGGTACTCGCAGATGGCCTGGCTGGTGGCGGCGATGTGGTCCTCGTTGAAGGCACTCGCCAGGGACGAGCCCCGGTGCCCCGAGGTGCCGAACGCCACCCGCTGGGCCGGGTCGGCCGGATCCGGGTGCAGCGCGTAGTACGCCGTGACCAGTCTCGCCACATCGACAAGATCCTCGGGACCGGCCGGCCGGCCGGCTCGCTCGTGCGCCATGAGTGCGTTCCTCCGCATCGGTTTCGGTCACTCGCTGACGCCCATCTTTCCTCGTCAGGAGCATGACGCGCGAGTACGCCCCACCTTACGATCCGTTGATCTCCGCACCGTCCGGCCGTCGGCCCCCGGCCGACACATGCGCTGCCCGCGGGGTTCTGGGTCACGACGCTCTACCTGTGGGGGACGGTCCTGACGACGGTGGTGTTCCCGGTCTGGTTCGCCCGCTGCCGTCGGACCGCCGCCCTGCTTCCCCCGGCGTGGTGCGGGGGTCCGCCGCCTGGGGCGCCCTCGCCCGGCTGATACCGGTGGTCGGCCTCCGGGCGCCCCGGCCCCTGGTGCAGGACGTGCTGCGCGCGAGCACTCCCGGCGCCGGTGCCGCCGCCCCCGCGCGGTCGGACACGCTCGCGGACGTCTGGTGGGGAGCCTGAGCGGCGCACGCCCTGTTCGCCGTGGTGTGCGACGGGTACGGTGGCCCGGGTCGCCGGCCCTGACCGTGGCGGCGGACGTCCGCTACGGCGCGGCGGCCGTGCTGGCGGTCGCCGTGATCCAGCGGATCACGGCGCGCCAGGCCGCCTGGATCGCCGCGGGGGCCGTGGCGATCCAGGCGGGGGCGGTGGCGCCCGCGCCCGCCGGTCCCCCGCAGCTCTCGTAGTCCCCGCAGCCCTCGGAACCGTCGTAGTCCCGCGGCCCGCGTCGCCTTCGTCGCCGCGAGCGGCCGTCAGCCGATGTGGTAGCTGTCCCCGTACACCTTCCAGTCGAGCGGCGTCTTCAGGTCGAGGTTGCCCTTGCGCAGGAAGACCCGCTGTTCTGTGTCGACGCGGGTGGTGTCGCTGTGGGCCTCCTCCTGCTTCATGGCCCAGACCCGGGCGTCGAGGAAGGCGTTGAGGTACGCCGTCTCGTCGCCGCCCTGCGCCGGGGGCTCGGCGGTGCGCAGGGCACGCTTGCGGATGTTGCGGAAGCTGGTGGAGTCGTCGCCGTCGCCGTGCATGACGATGGCGTCGTAGTAGCAGAACTGGCCGAGGGCGCGCAGTCCGTCGGTCTTGCCCTGGGCGACGGCGGGGTCGAAGTAGACGCGGTCGCGCTCGTCGTTCTGGCACGTCTGGAACGCCGTGTCCTGCGCGGCCTTGCGCCAGTCCTTGGGGAAGTCCGGGTCGAGCCCGGAGTGCGAGTCGCTGCCGTTGACCTTGCGCAGCGCGGGCAGGTACTTGGCCAGGACGTTGCCCGGCTTGCGGTCGGCGTAGAGCTGGACGAGGTCGAGCATGTCGCCGGTGCCGGAGCAGAAGCCGATGATGCCGGCGGTGTAGCCACGGCCGTCGCCGATGTCCTCGATGTACTTGTACTGGGCCTTCCAGTCGAGCGAGGAGTTCTCCGCGCTCGACACCAGCTTCATCGCGATCTCCTTCTTCGCGGGATCGTCGAGGCCGGTCGCGGCGGCGGTGCCGGCCTGTGCCGCGACGGCGCGCGGGACACCGAGCGCGGCACCGGCGGCCACGGCGCCGAGCGCGGCGACGAGGGTACGGCGGGACAGACGGGCGGAGGCTGCTGAATCGCGGTGTTCGTGCACCACTGGGGGCTCCAAGTAGGTGTGGGGGGTGGCGAGTTGGGCCAGTACGAAGGCACTGCGAGTACTGGTAGGAAAGTTTCCTATCAGAGCCGGGAGAAGCCGGTAACCCGGCCCGCGCGAAGTTCGTAGGATCGGACAGTCCCCGCCCGGAAAACCGGGCAGCCCCACTCAGAAACAGGGCCGCTCAATCCCATCCGGCTGCGCAATTGGACTTATGGATCACCTCGGCGCAGGGTGGACGGACCCCCCTCGTACCTCTGGGGGCACCCGTACCGCACCATCCGGAGAACACCCGATGACCCACATCGCGGACCCCGCTCGCTACGACGGCACCATGCGCTACCGCCGCACCGGCCGCTCAGGCCTCGACCTGCCGGTCCTCTCCCTGGGCTACTGGCACAACTTCGGTGACGATCGCGCCTTCGAGACCCAGCGCGAGATCGCCCTGCGCGCCTTCGACCTGGGGATCACCCACCACGACCTGGCCAACAACTACGGCCCGCCGTACGGCTCCGCGGAGGCCAACTTCGGCCGGCTGATGAAGCAGGACCTCGCGCCGTACCGCGACGAGATGGTGATCTCCACCAAGGCGGGCTGGGACATGTGGCCGGGCCCCTACGGGCAGGGCGGCGGATCCCGTAAGTACCTGCTGGCCTCGCTGGACCAGTCGCTGCGCCGGATGGGCGTGGACTACGTGGACATCTTCTACTCCCACCGGCTGGACGCGAGCACGCCACTGGAGGAGACGATGGGCGCCCTCGACACGGCCGTGCGCCAGGGCAAGGCGCTCTACGTCGGCATCTCCTCCTACGACGCCGAGCGCACCCGGCAGGCCGCCGCGATCCTGCGCGACCTGGGCACTCCGCTGCTGATCCACCAGCCGTCGTACAACATGTTCAACCGCTGGATCGAGACCGAAGGTCTGCTGGACGTGGCCCAGGAGGAGGGCTTCGGCGTCATCGGCTTCACGGCACTCGCCCAGGGCCTGCTGACCGGCCGCTACCTGGACGGCGTGCCCGGCGACTCGCGGGCCGCGCGCGGCGACTCCTTCGACCGCTCCTGGCTGACCGAGGACATGCTGCGCCGGCTGCGCGCCCTGAACGACATCGCCGCCCGGCGCGGGCAGACCCTGGCCCAGCTGGCGCTCGCCTGGGCGCTGCGCGACCAGCGGGTGACCTCCCTGGTCATCGGCGCCTCCCGCACCGAGCAGCTGGAGCAGAACGTGGCCGCGCTGGACCACCTCGACTTCACCGCCGAGGAACTGGCCGAGATCGACACATACGCCACCGACGGCGGCGTCGACCTGTGGCGCGAGGCCCGGCTGGGAAATCTCGGTTAATCCCAAAGATTGTGACGTACATCACAGAAATGAGGGATAAATCAGACTTAATCTGGCAACTCGGACATCCTTACGACTCCCCCACACCGCAAGGAGCCGCTCGCCGCATGGTGCACGCAGCCCGTTCCAGCCACGTCCCGCCGCCCCACCCGGACCTGAGCCGCGCCCGCGATTGCGAACGCTGCCTCGGCTGGGGGACCGTCGTCAGCCGCGAGGGCGAGCACGAGCTGTGTCCCCGTTGCCAGCGGGCCCCCGGTACCGCCGGGGGCCCCGTCCTCTGACCGCCCGTACCGTTGAGGCATGGCCACCCCTCCGCTTCCGGGACCACTGGCCCATCTGGCGCCGCTGCTCGGCCACTACGGCTACTGGGCCGTGGGGGTCGTGATCCTCGTGGAGGACTTCGGCATCCCGGCACCGGGCGAGACGATCCTGCTCGCCGCCGGGGTGTACGCGGGCGCGGGTGAGCTGGACATCGTGAAGGTGGCCCTCATCGCGTTCGCCGCGGCCGTCGTCGGGGACAACATCGGCTATCTGATCGGCCACTTCGGCGGGCGTGCCTTCGTGCACCGCTGGGGGAAGTACGTCTTCCTCACCCCGAAGCGGTTCGCGGTCGCCGAGGACTTCTTCGCCCGGCACGGCGGAGTGATCGTGACCGTGGCCCGGTTCATCGAGGGCCTGCGCCAGGCCAATGGCATCGTCGCCGGCACCTCGGGCATGCACTGGCGCCGCTTCCTCGCCTTCAACGCCCTCGGCGCGGCCCTGTGGGTGGGTCTGTGGACCACCCTCGCCTATCTGGCCGGCAGCCATATCGACACGGTCTACGAGGACATCAAGCGCTACGAGCTCTACTTCGTGCTGGCCCTCGCGGTCCTGGTCCTCGCGCTCGTGGCCCGTCATGTCCTGCGACGGCGCCACGAGCGCGCCGGGTCCGAGGGGCCCGGCTGACCCAGGGCCGGGGGCTCAGGAGGGGCGCGCCGCCCCGCTCGGCTTCGGCGCGGGCTGCTCGGTGCCGGTCGACGGCGCCTCGTCGGCGCGTTCATGGCCGCCGCGCAGCGCGGAGGCCACCGCGGAGACCAGGGCCATGCCCGCGGCCACGCTGAAGACGATGGTCAGGCCGTGGTGGAAGGGCCCGGAGACCAGTTCGGGGAAGAACGTGTGGCCGGTCAGGGTGGCGCGCTGGGCGGCGGTCAGCTGGTCCAGGGTGCCGCCCGCGAGCAGATGGCCGATGGGGTTGTTGCCGAGGAACGTGGCGAACAGGGTGCTCACCGGCGGCAGCGAGGCCACCTGGTGCGCGGTCGCGGCGGGCACTCCGTGCGCCGCCAGGCCGCTGCTCAGCGTCTTCGGCAGGGTGGCGGCGAGCCCGGAGACCATCAGCGAGAAGAACACACCGATGGACAGGGCCGTGCCCGAGTTCTGGAAGGTGGAGCGCATCCCGGAGGCCACGCCCCGGTACTTCACCGGCACGCTGCCCATGATCGAGGAGGTGTTGGGCGAGGAGAACATGCCCTGGCCCAGCCCGTTGAGCAGCAGCAGCGCGGCGAACGGGCCGTAGTCGAAGTCCACCGGCAGGGCCAGCAGCCCGAGGAAGGACCCGGCGACCACCAGCAGCCCGGCGGTGGAGAAGATCCGGGCGCCGAACCGGTCGGAGAGGTAGCCGGAGACCGGGCCGGCGAGCAGGAAGCCGAGAGTGAGCGGCAGCATGAAGATGCCCGCCCACAGGGGGGTGTCCTCGAAGTCGTAACCGTGCAGCGGCAGCCAGATGCCCTGGAGCCAGATGATCAGCATGAACTGGAGCCCGCCGCGGGCGATCGCGGTCAGCAGGGCGGCGAGGTTGCCCGCCGCGAAGGCCCGCACCTTGAACAGCGAGAGGCGGAACATCGGTTCGGCGACCTTGTTCTCCACCACGCAGAAGACCAGCAGCAGGAACACGCCGCCGATCAGCCCGGTGAGGACGAGCGGGTTGGTCCAGCCGGTCGGGTGGCCGCCGTAGGGCTGGATGCCATAGGTGATGCCCGCGAGCAGGATGCCGGCGCCCGAGGCGAAGGTGAGGTTGCCCAGCCAGTCGACCCGGCCGCGCCCGCCCGCCGCGGTCTCGCGCAGGCTGAGATACGACCAGATGGTGCCGGTGACGCTGATCGGGACGCTCACCCAGAACACCGCCCGCCAGTCCACGGCGGCCAGCAGACCGCCGGCGAGCAGGCCGAGGAACTGCCCGGCGAGCGCGGTGATCTGGTTGATGCCGAGCGCCATGCCGCGCTGCCGGGAGGGGAAGGCGTCGGTGAGGATCGCGGCCGAGTTGGCGGTGAGCATGGAGCCGCCGAACGCCTGCACGATGCGCCACAGGATCAGCCACAGCGCGCCCGCCCCGGCCGGCAGCGGGTCCAGGGACAGGGCGATGGAGGCGAGGGCGAAGACCAGGAAGCCCAGGTTGTAGATGCGCACCCGGCCGAACATGTCGCCGAGCCGGCCGAGGACCACCACCAGGACGGCCGAGACCAGCAGATAGCCGAGGATCATCCACAGCAGATAGCCGATGTTGCCCGCGGCGAGCGGGTCCAGGCCGATGCCGCGGAAGATGGCCGGCAGCGAGATGATCACGATGGAGGCGTCCATCGTGGCGATCAGGACGCCGAGCGTGGTGTTGGACAGGGCGACCCACTTGTAGCCGGGGCCGGGCGGTGTGGCCCGCTGCCGGGCCGAGCGGGCGAGGAGCCGGGCGCGTATGCCGCCCTCGGGCGTATCGGCGTTCACAGCTGTTCCGCCAGCCGGTCGAGGAGGGGCAGTACGCCGGTCAGGGCCTCCCGCTCCTGCGGGGTGAACCCGGCCAGGGCGTGGGCGAGGCGGTCGGCGGACTCGGAGCGGCGCCGCTCCAGCACGGCCCTGCCCTCCTCGGTGATCGCGATGACGGCCCGGCGCCGGTCGGCCGGATCGGGCGCCCTGCTGACCAGTCCCCGCTGCTCAAGACCGGCCAGGGTGCCGGCCATCGCCTGCGGCCGCACCCGCTCCAACTCGGCGAGCGCGCCCGGCGAGTCGGGTCCGCCGCGGGAGAGCCGGGCCAGCACCGAGGCGCCGGAGAGGGTGAGGTCGCCCACCGCGTGGGCCTGGCGCAGCCTGCGCACGATCCGGCCCATGGCCAGCCGGAGCGCGCCCGCGAGCGCGCTGGTCCCCGGGTCGCCGCCCGGGCCGGCGGGAGCTGTCCCCGCCATGTCTTCCGTCGCCACATCCATGATTAGTAACAATAGGTTTAGCAGTCTGGCCTGTACAACCAAGGACGGGTAATCGGTTTGAGGGGCGTCGCAGTGGCAAACCGAATGGCGAACGGAACATCACGAGACGTTGGGAAGTGAGACTCCGATGGCAGGCAACCAGAAGGCGAAGGGCAAGGCGGAGCAGGCCAAGGGCAAGGCCAAGGAGGCCATCGGCCGCGCCGTCGGCAACGAGAGCATGGAGGCCGAGGGCCGGATGGAAGGCGCCAAGGGCGATGCCCGGCAGGCCAAGGAGAAGGCCAAGGACACCTTCAAGCACTGAGGCCCACTGAGGCCCGCCGTCGGCCATGGCACTGACCCGGACGATCGACTCCAGCGGGTCCCGGGAATCCACCCCCAGTGGATTCCCGGGACCCGCTGTCGCGTCCGGCACCCGCTGCCAGCAGGGATTCGTGTGCAACCGAAGGATTACCGGTGCACGTCCCCTTGATCGACGGACCAGCGGGTAGCCGAGCCAGAGGACGGCACATTCCCCGCACGCGCGCAGGAAGGGACCCCGAACCCCGGAGGGAAAAGGGCGACGAGGTATGGACATCTCGCTGAGGACGCACCCGAGGACGCAGGACCTGGGCTACAGCCGCACCTGGGAGACCGGCATGTGCAGCAGCGCCGACGCGCGTGACGCCGTCGCCGCCCTGCTCGCCGCGGCCCGCCCGGCGCCGCTGCGGCGCTCGGTCCAGGACGCACAGCTTGTCGTGAGCGAACTGGTGACGAACGCGGAGAAACACGCGCCGGGCCCGTGCGCCCTCAGCCTGGAGCTGAGGGCCGGCGCCCATGCGCTGCGCATCTGCGTGACGGATACCTCCAGCTCACCGCCGCGTCCCCGGCCGCCCGACCCCGCACGGGTCGGCGGCCATGGTCTTCATCTGGTGCGGATGCTCTCGCGGGATCTGGAGGTGACGGTGCTGCCGGACGGCAAGCGGGTCACCGCGACGGTTCCGCTGGTCTCCGAGGGCGGCGGGGCGCGGGGCGAGGGATGAGCCCACGCCACCCGGTGGGCGACGCCGTTCCGGGCGCGCGGAGTGCGGGCAGTCGTGCCACGCTCGGGGGAGACCACGGGTCCCCCTGGGAGGAACCGGCGCTCCACAGCCCGCTGGTGCCGGTCCTCATGAGAAGTCACTCGTGACCGAGGAGGCATGCCATGGGCGACGGCCCTGAGGCCCGCGGGAACCAGTGGTACGGCCCCCAGCCGGATGTGGCCGGCGCATCCGGCTATCCGGACGCGCCGCCGCGGATGGGGTTCTTCACCGACACCTCGGTGTGCATCGGCTGCAAGGCGTGCGAGGTGGCCTGCAAGGAGTGGAACGCGGTCCCGGAGGACGGCCTGGAGCTGACCGGGATGTCCTACGACAACACGCAGACCCTGGGCGCCGACACCTGGCGGCATGTGGCCTTCATCGAGCAGAGCAAGCCGTTCGGCGGGCAGGAGCCCGGTGTCCGCCACGAGGACACGGATGTCTTCGCGGCGGCGGCGCGGCTCGGCACCGATGCCTCCTCCCCCGGACCCGGCGCCACCGCTCCCCCGCCGGGGCAGGCCCCCGAGGGCGCCCCCGCCGGGCAGATCTCCCCGCTCTCCCCCGACGGCCGCACCGAGCTGCGCTGGCTGATGTCCTCGGACGTGTGCAAGCACTGCACCCACGCGGCCTGTCTCGATGTGTGCCCCACCGGGGCGCTGTTCCGCACCGAGTTCGGGACGGTCGTGGTGCAGTCGGACATCTGCAACGGCTGCGGCTACTGCGTGCCCGCCTGCCCGTACGGCGTCATCGACCAGCGCAAGGACGACGGCCGGGTGTGGAAGTGCACGCTGTGCTACGACCGGCTGGGCGTCGGCATGGAGCCCGCCTGCGCCAAGGCGTGCCCGACGGACTCCATCCAGTTCGGGCCGCTGGACGAGCTGCGGGAGCGGGCGGCGGACCGGGTGGCGCGGCTGCACGCGGCCGGGGTGGCGGACGCCCGGCTGTACGGCGAGGACCCGGGGGACGGGGTCGGCGGCGACGGGGCGTTCTTCCTGCTGCTCGACGAGCCCGAGGTCTACGGTCTGCCACCGGATCCGGTGGTCACCACCCGGGACCTGCCCGACATGTGGCGGCACGCGGCGCTGGCTGCGGTGACGCTGGTCGGGCTCGCGGTGGGCGGTTTCGCGTGTCGTCCGAGGAGGGCGCGATGAGCGGGGCGGATGCCGGGCGGGGCGGTGCCGGGGGCGGGCGGCCGGGCCGGGAGGCGCCGACCGGGGCGTACGCGGGGCGCCGGCGTCGGCGGCGCGGGCGGGGCGAGCGGTCGATGGTGCCGGACGCGTCGTTCTCGTCGTACTACGGCAAACCCGTGCTGAACAAGCCCACGTGGAAGGCGTTGGACATCGCCGGGTACCTGTATCTGGGCGGTCTGGCCGGGGCCTCCTCGCTGCTGGCGGCCGGGGGTGAGCTGACGGGCCGGCCAAGGCTCGCGGCACCGGCGAAACTGGGGGCGGCCGGGGCGATCTCGCTGTCGCTGGCCGCGCTGGTGCACGATCTGGGCCGCCCGACGCGGTTCCTGAACATGCTGCGGGTGTTCAAGCCGACCTCGCCGATGAGCGTGGGCTCCTGGATCCTGGTGGGGTACGCACCGCTGACCATGGCCGCCGCGGCCACCGAAGTGGCGGTCCGCTATCGGCTGTTGGGCTCGACCGCAGCCGAAGTGGCAAGCCGTTACCGGCTGTTGGGCTCGGCCGCCACCCTCGGGGCGGCGGCGCTCGGCCCGGCTGTGGCCACGTACACGGCGGTCCTGCTCTCGGACACGGCGGTCCCGTCCTGGCACGAGGGCTACCGTCAACTCCCCTTCGTCTTCGCTGGGTCGGCCGCGGCCGCCGCGTCCGGCCTCGCCCTGGCCGCCGCGCCGACCTCGCAGGCGGGACCGGCCCGTCGTACGGCGCTGCTCGGCGCCGCGCTGGAACTGGGCGCCTTCCAGCTGATGAGGCGCCGGATGGGCATCGCGGCCGAGCCCTTCGACCAGGGCAGGCCCCGGATCCTGCTGCGCGCCTCCGAAGCCCTGACCGTGACCGGCGCCGCCCTGGCCCTCCTCTCCGGCCGGCTGCGCGACCGCCGCGTGGCCCTGGCCGCAGGCGCCGCCCTCCTCACCGGCTCGGCGGCCCTGCGCTTCGGTGTCTTCCACGCCGGAGTGGCCTCGGCGGAGGATCCCCGCTACACGGTCGTACCGCAGCGCGAGAGGCTTGCGGCACAGGGGAGTTGAGCGGGGCCACCGGTCACGACGGCCGGAGGACGACGGCCACGGAACGGACGGGGATCACCTCCCGGCGCCGGCAGAGCGAAGCGCCACACCGCACCGCCCCCCTCGCGCCTCCGCCGCCCTCGCCCAAGGCCGTTCGCGGCGGACGGGAATCGAACCCGCCTGCCCGCCGCACGCAGCTCCCGCCCAGGTCGTTTCCCCCCACCGCCCCCGGGGTACCCCCCACCCCCCCGACGCACGAGATGCCGTCCCCGCGTCGCCGCGCGACAATCGGGACGACGAGTGGGAGGAGTGACCGTGGGCGTACGCACCTGGATCGACTCCTGGCCGGTCTATCGCCAGCTCACCGGGACGGATCCGCTGGGCCGGGGTGCCGCCGCGAAGAGCGGGGCCAGTGAACGGCTCACGCCCCGGGTGGCCTCGGCCGACCGGGTGGTGAAGTCCGTCTGCCCGTACTGCGCGGTGGGCTGCGGCCAGAACGTGTACGTCCAGGACGAGAAGGTCACCCAGATCGAGGGCGACCCCGACTCCCCCGTCTCCCGCGGCCGGCTGTGCCCCAAGGGCTCGGCGAGCCTCCAGCTGACGACCGGCGACGCCCGCGAGCACCAGGTGCTCTACCGGCGCCCGCACGGAACCGGATGGGAGCGCCTCGACCTCGACACCGCGATGGACATGATCGCCGACCGGGTGATCGCGGCCCGCCGGGCGGGCTGGGAGTGGGAGGTCGACAAGACCCGCACCCGGCGCACCATGGGCATCGCGAGCCTCGGCGGGGCCACGCTGGACAACGAGGAGAACTACCTCATCAAGAAGTTGTTCACGGCGCTCGGCGCGATCCAGATCGAGAACCAGGCGCGCGTTTGACACTCCTCCACCGTTCCCGGTCTGGGAACCTCGTTCGGACGCGGCGGCGCGACCACCTTCCAGCAGGACCTCCAGAACGCGGACTGCATCGTCATCGAGGGCTCGAACATGGCCGAGTGCCATCCGGTCGGGTTCCAGTGGGTGATGGAGGCCAAGGCGCGGGGCGCGAAGGTGATCCATGTCGACCCGCGGTTCACCCGCACCAGCGCGCTCGCCGATCTGCATGTGCCGCTGCGCGCGGGCTCGGACATCGCCTTCCTCGGCGCGATCGTCAACTACGTGCTGGAGAAGGAGAAGTACTTCCGCGACTACATCGTGGCGTACACCAACGCGCCGACGATCCTGCGCGAGGACTTCTGTGACACCGAGGACCTGTCGGGCGTCTTCTCCGGCCTGAACAGCGAGACCCGCTCCTACGACAACGCCAGCTGGCAGTACGAGGGTACGGAGACGCAGGCGGCCTCCGGGGAGCGCGACCAGGAGTACGACGAGCGCACCGGGGGCGGCAGTTCGGTGACCGAGGCGGCGCGTGGTGAGGCGCACGGCGCGGGCGGCGCGGTGATCGGCGAGGGCGAGCCGGAGCGGGACGAGACGCTGACGCATCCGCGCTGTGTCTTCCAGGTGCTCAAGCGGCACTTCGCCCGCTACACACCGGAGATGGTGGAGCAGGTGTGCGGGGTGCCGCCGGAGCTGTTCTTGCAGGTGTGCGAGCTGGTCACGGAGAACTCCGGGCGGGAGCGTACGACGGCCTTCGCCTACGCGGTGGGCTGGACCCAGCACACGGTGGGCGTGCAGTACATCCGCACCGCCTGCATCCTCCAGTTGCTCCTCGGCAACATCGGCCGGCCGGGCGGCGGCATCCTCGCGCTGCGCGGGCACGCCTCCATCCAGGGCTCGACGGACATCCCGACCCTGTTCAACCTGCTGCCGGGCTACATCCCGATGCCGCACGCGCACCAGAACCAGGATCTGGCCGCGTTCGTGGCGGCGGAGGCGGCGCCCAAGGGCTACTGGGGCAACATGCGCGCGTACCTGGTGAGCCTGCTCAAGGCGTACTGGGGCGACCACGCGACCGAGGAGAACGACTTCTGCTTCGACTACCTGCCGCGGCTGACCGGTTCGCACTCGACGTACGAGACGACGATGGCCCAGCTGGAGGGCACCTGCAAGGGCTACTTCCTGATGGGCGAGAACCCCGCGGTGGGCAACGCCAACACCAAGCTGATGCGGCTCGGCATGGCCAACCTGGACTGGCTGGTGGTGCGCGACTTCTCGCTGATCGAGTCGGCGACCTGGTGGAGGGACGGCCCGGAGATCGAGACCGGGGAGCTGCGCACGGAGGACATCCGTACCGAGGTGTTCTTCCTGCCGGCCGCCGCGCACACCGAGAAGGACGGCAGTTTCACCAACACCCAGCGGCTGCTGCAATGGCACCACCAGGCGGTCGAGCCGCCCGGCGAGGCGCGCAGCGACCTGTGGTTCGCCTTCCATCTGGGGCGGATCATCCGGGAGAAGCTCGCCGGGTCGGCCGACGAGATGGACCGCCCGGTGCTGGACCTCGCCTGGGACTATCCGACGAAGGGCCCGCTGGTCGAGCCGGACGCCGAGGCGGTGCTCGCCGAGATCAACGGCCATGACGCGGCGGGCCAACCGCTCTCCTCGTACGAGCAGTTGAAGCCCGACGGCTCGACCAGCTGCGGGTGCTGGATCTACTGCGGGGTGCGCGCCGACGGCGTCAACCAGGCCGCGCGCCGCAAGCCCGGCGGGCAGCAGGACTGGGTGGCCGCCGAGTGGGCTTGGGCGTGGCCCGCCAACCGCCGGGTGCTGTACAACCGTGCCTCCGCCGACCCCGAGGGCAGGCCGTGGAGCGAGCGCAAGGCGCTGGTGTGGTGGGACGCGGACAAGGGTGAGTGGTCCGGGCACGACGTCCCCGACTTCTCGAAGGACAAGGCGCCGGGGTACGAACCGGACCAGGACGCCAGCGGGCCGGCGGCGCTGTCCGGCCGGGACCCGTTCATCATGCAGGCCGACGGCAAGGCGTGGCTGTATGTGCCGTCCGGGCTCACGGACGGCCCGCTGCCCGTGCACTACGAGCCGCAGGACTCGCCGTTCCCCAATCTGCTCCACGACCAGCAGCGCAATCCCGTACGGCAGTTGCTGCCCACGCTGCCCGACAACCGCTACCAGCCGAGCGGTGACGAGCACGGCTCCGAGGTCTTCCCGTACGTGGCGACCACGTACCGGCTCACCGAGCACCACACCGCGGGCGGCATGTCCCGCTGGCAGCCCTATCTGGCCGAGCTCCAGCCGGAGTTCTTCTGCGAGGTCTCCCCGGAGCTGGCGGCCGAGCGGGGTCTGGAGCACACCGGCTGGGCGACGATCGTCAGCGCCCGCGCGGTGATCGAGGCGCGGGTGCTGGTCACCGACCGGATTGCCCCGCTGACCGTGCACGGCCGCCGGCTGCACCAGGTGGGTCTGCCCTATCACTGGGGCCCCAACGGCTACACCACCGGCGACGCGGCCAACGAGCTGCTGCATCTGTCCCTGGATCCCAACACCCATATCCAGGAGGCCAAGGCGATCGCGGTGGACATCCGGCCGGGGCGCCGGCCGCGGGGACCCGCGGCCGCGGAGCTGGTGCGGGCCTACCGGGCGCGGGCGGGCATCGACGCGCACACGGGTACCGAGCCGTAAGTCCCTTGTGCGGGTGGGTCATTCGAGCACGATGGTGTGGGCGCCGTCGTACGGCACCAGCTCCCCCACCACCGGCGCGCCGGGCACCTCTCCGGCGACCAGCAGTCCGCCGGAGGTCTGGGCGTCGGCCAGCAGCAGCCGGGTGTCGGCGTCGGTGGTGCCGAACCCGGTCCAGGGGGCGACCCATTCGAGGTTGCGCCGGGTGCCGCCGCTGACGAAGCCGTCCCGTACGGCCTCGCGGGCGCCGTCCAGGTAGGGCACGGCCGCGGTGTCGAGCACGGCGGTCACCCCGGAGGCCTTGGCCAGCTTGTGCAGATGGCCGAGGAGGCCGAAGCCGGTGACATCGGTGGCACAGGTCGCCCCGGCGGCGAGCGCGGCCTCGGCCGCGTCCCGGTTGAGGGCGGTCATGGTGGCGACGGCCTGGGCGAAGCGTTCGCCGGTGACCTTGTGCCGGTTGTTGAGCACGCCGAGGCCGAGCGGCTTGGTCAGGGACAGCGGGAGCCCCGGGCGGCCGGTGTCGTTGCGCAGCAGCCGCTCGGGGTCGGCGATGCCGGTGACGGCCATGCCGTACTTGGGTTCCGGGTCCTCCACGCTGTGGCCGCCGCCGATATGGCAACCCGCCTCGGTGGCGATGTCCAGACCGCCGCGCAGCACCTCACGGGCCAGCTCGAAGGGGAGCCGGTCGCGCGGCCAGGCCAGCAGATTGACGGCGAGCACCGGACGGCCGCCCATGGCGTACACGTCGGACAGCGCGTTGGCGGCGGCGATGCGCCCCCAGTCGTAGGGGTCGTCCACCACCGGGGTGAAGAAGTCGGCCGTGCACACCACGGCCGTGCCGGGCCGGCCGGGCAGGGTGACGACGGCCGCGTCGTCGCCGGTGGCGAGGCCGACCAGCAGCGGGGTGTCGCCCCCGGTGAGCTGGGGCACGGTCAGCCCGCTGACCACCTCCTCCAGCTCACCGGGCGGGATCTTGCAGGCGCAGCCGCCGCCGTGGGCGAACTGCGTGAGTCGGACGGTCGCTTGGCGGGTCGGTGTCATCGCGGTCTCCTCGGGCACTAGCCTGGCGAGCGGTGGAGGCGTGTGGGTGCCTGGTGGCCCTCCCGGTCTTCAAAACCGAGGTGCCCGAGGATCTCGGGCAGGCGGGTTCGATTCCCGTCCGCCTCCGCTCCCCGGTCCACCGCGGCAGCGTCTGCGCTGGTCGTCGACGCGTTCCGTGTGCCCCTGTGCGTCCAGGAACTCCAGCAGCGGTACGGCAACCCGGCGGGTGGTGTCCAGGGCGCGCCGGGCCTCGCTGAGGGTGAAGGGCTGGGGCAGGGCGCGCAGTACGGCGGCGGCCTCGGTGTCGGCGCCGGGCAGCAGCACGATTCCGTCGGCGATCCGCAGCAGCGCCCCGGCACTGACGGCGGCGGCCAACGTCCGGTGGTCCAGGCCCAGTTCTGCGAGCCGGCCGGCCTCGGGCGCGCGGAACGGCGTCCGGTCCAGGTCCCGGCGTACGGCGTCCACGGCCGGGGGGAGGGCGGGGCGGGAGTTGTCCGCCGTGAACAGCCTGCCCTGGTCGGCGCGGAGTCGGGGGGATGTCCCGGCCAGCGCGTCGACGAGGGCGCGGTCGGGCAGGGCGAGCAGGTGGCGGGCGGCCTCGGTGGGCAGGCCGGGGTCCAACGGGTGGGCGCGGGCGTGCCGTTCGACCTCGATGGTCAGCCGGTCGCGCAGTTCGGCCCAGTGCGCCGGGTCGGCCAGCCAGTCGCCGGTGACGGGTTCGGCGGGGGCCGGGACGCCCATCGCGGTGAGGTCGGCGCGGCGGATCAGTCCCCGGCGGCGGAGTTCGGCGGCCGGGTCCGGGTGGCCGGTCAGGGCGGCGAGTTCGGCGGCGCGGGCCCGGGCGGCGCCGCGCCGGGTCAGCCGGGGCGGCCGTACGTCGAGGACGGTGACGCCTCGGGGCGGCCTGCCGCCGCCGGGCGCGCGCAGCACCGCGCGGTCGCCGATCCGCAGGGGCAGCGGGCGGGCGAGGGTCAGCCGGGCGGTGTCGGTGCCGAGCGGGCGGACGGTGACGGGCACGGCGGCGGTCCCGAGGTGCAGGGTCACCTGGCGGGGCAGTTCGGCCACCGGCTCGCCGTCGATCCGCGCGTCGATCACCTCGGTGGCCCGCCAGCGGTCGGGGCTCAGCAGCACCTGCCCCCGGCGCAGTCGGGTGTCCCCCGGCCCGCGCACATTGACCGCGACACGGGCCACCCCGCTGACGGCCGCCCGGTCCTCGTGCAGGCTCTGGAGCCCGCGCACCCGCAGCACCGCCGAGCCGTCCCCGGTGGCCAGCCGGTCGCCGACGCGCAGGGTGCCCGCGCCGAGCGTGCCGGTCACCACGGTGCCATGACCGCGGACGGTGAACGCCCGGTCCAGCCACAGGCGTACGTCGACGTCCGGGTCGGGTGCGGGCAACTCCCCCGCCAGTCGGGCGAGTTCGGTGCGCAGTTCGTCGAGTCCCGTGCCGGTGACGGCGCTCACGGCGACCGATGCCACCTTGCCGAGGGAGGTGTCCGCCAGTCGTGCCATGGCGTCGGCGCGCACCGGTTCGGGGTCGGCGAGGTCGCTCCGGGTCACCGCGAGGACGGCGTGCCGCACGCCGAGCGCGTCGAGGACGGCGAGGTGCTCCGCCGACTGGGGCTGCCACCCCTGGTCGGCGGCGACCACGAACAGCACGGCGGGCACCGGCCCGACCCCGGCGAGCATGGTCGGCACGAACCGCTCGTGGCCGGGCACGTCCACGAAGGCGAGGTGGTCGCCGAGCGCGTCGAGCCGCGTCCACACGAAGCCGAGATCGAGGGTGAGACCCCGGCGGCGCTCCTCCGCGTACCGGTCGGGTTCCATCCCGGTGAGCGCCCGGACCAGGGCGGACTTGCCGTGGTCGACATGCCCGGCGGTGGCGAGGACCCGCATCAGGCCCGTTCCTCGCGGGCGGCCTGATCGTCGCTCGTGCGCACCGCGCGCACGGCGCCCGCGAGCCGTTCGTCGTCGGCCGGGGGCACGGAGCGCAGGTCCAGCAGACAGCGCCCGGCCTCCAGGCGTCCGACGACCGGCGTCCGACCGGTGCGCAGCGCGGCGGCGTACGGCTCGGGCAGGGAGAGCGCGGCACTGGGCAGTCCGATCCCGGGTGCCCCTCCCCCGCCGACCGTGGCGGTGCTGCCGACGGCGCGGGCGTCGATCCCGTGGGCGCCCAGTTCGGCGGCGAGCCGGTCGGCGCGGGCCCTGAGGGCGACCGGGTCGGCGGTCAGGGCGTGGGCGGTGGGGGTGGGCGGTCCGGTGAGGGTGGCCTCCAGGGCGGCCAGGGTCAGCTTGTCGACGCGCAGGGCGCGGGCCAGCGGATGCCGGGCGAGGGCGCGCACCAGGTCGCCGTCGCCGAGCAGCAGTCCGCACTGGGGTCCGCCGAGCAGCTTGTCGCCGCTCGCGGTGACCAGGGCGGCGCCCGCGCGCAGCTGGGTCTCGGCGTCGGGTTCCTCGGGCAGGCCCGGGTGCGGGGCGAGCAGTCCGGAGCCGATGTCCACGACGACCGGGACGCCCAGCGAGGCGAGTTCCCCGGCCTGGGCCGCGCGGGTGAAGCCGGTGACGCGGAAGTTGGACGGGTGCACCTTGAGCACGAACCCGGTCTCCGGGCCGATCACCGCGGCGTAGTCGGCGGCGGTCGTACGGTTCGTGGTGCCCACCTCGCGCAGCCGCGCGCCGGTGGAGACGAGCAGGTCGGGCAGCCGGAAGCCGTCGCCGATCTCCACCATCTCGCCCCGGCTGACGACGATCTCCTTGCCGGCCGCGAGCGCGGTGGCGGCGAGGACGAGGGCGGCGGCGCCGTTGTTGACGACATGGGCGTCCCCGGCGGCCGGCACCCGGGCCCGCAGCGCGGCGAGGGCGGAGCGGCCGCGGCGGGCCCGGGCGCCGGTGACCAGGTCGAGTTCCACGTCGGTGGGTCCCGCGGCCTCGGTCACGGCCCGCCGGGCGGCGTCCGACAGCGGGGCGCGGCCGAGGTTGGTGTGGAGCAGCACCCCGGTGGCGTTGAGCACCGGGCGCAGTCCGCTCGCGGTGTCGGGCAGCAGGCCGAGGATCGTGTCCGGCACGTCTTCGGGCGCGAGCTCCCCGTCCCTGGCCCGCTGCTGCGCCTCCCGTACGGCCCCCTTGACGACCGCGGCTCCGAGCCGGCCCGTGGCCTCGGCCAATCGGGGGTCGCGCAGGAGGTCGTCGGTACGAGGGACACGGCGGCGGGGGTCGGGGGTGCCGGGATCACGGTCGGCGGGCGGCGTCGTACCCGCCGTACCGGTCGCGCGCGCCGTGCCGGCCGTATCGTCCGCCGGGGCCGCCTCATGCCCCGCACCGGCGGCGCCGTCCTCCGTGTCCGCGGCCCGCGCGGTCACCCGCTGTTCCATTCCGCCCCCGCCGCCCTTTCCTCCGGTCCGGTCCGCGCCGCCCCTGGCGGGGCCCGTCCATCGTCTCCCAGTGCCCCGGGGCGGCCGTCCGACACGCCGGGAGGGACGTTGCGGTGGCCGGGGTGGGGGTACTCGGCGCCGTATGAACGCACGTGATGACCAGCGTCAGAGCCGACAGGAACAGCGGGACGCGAACCGTCGCAACGAGGCGGAGCGCCGTCACGCCGCAGAGTCGTCCGGCAACTCGCCGACGCCCACACCCACGCCCCGCGACATCGCCGAACGCAGCTCCCGGAGCAGGGACTCCGCGGAACGGAGCGGCGACCAGGAACCGCATCGGCCGCACTGAGGAGACCGCCGAAAACACCGAGCAACGGACCGGCGGCGGCACGCCTCACGGGGCCGGCGGGGAACGGCCCCCGGTGTCGTCGCCGTCCCCCGTCCCGTCGGCGTCGGCGTCCGTCTGCGGCCAGGGCAGCGGAACATCGCCGGCGGTCAGGTGTTCGAGGACCTGCGCCAGTTCCTGGCAGGCCCGCTCCACCGAGCGGCGGGTGTTGCGCTGCTCGGTGATCAGAGCGGACATCAGAAGCGCGATCAGCGCGATCGTCCCGTTGAACGCCTGGAGCTTGGCCATGATCTCGACCGGGCTCAGCCCCTCGAACGCGCCGCTGCCGTCCGTGGCGGCGATGGTGGCCATCACGGACGTGAACAGCGCGCACAGCACGGCGCCCGCGAGCTGGAAGCGCAGGGCGGCCCAGATGATCAGCGGATAGACCAGGAAGAGCAGGCTGATCGAGCTGTAGGTGGCCAGCGGGACGAGCACACAGGCGATGACGGTGAGCGCGGTCGCCTCCCGCCATCGGCCCAGGGGCAGCGGCCGGCGCAGCCCGCTCAGCATCAGCAGCAGCGGGGTGACGAGCAGGACGCCCATCGCGTCGCCGACCCACCAGGCGAGCCACACCGGCCAGAAGGAGTCCGCGGCCAGCTTGTCCGTGAGCACGAGCATTCCCACGCCGACGGTCGCGCTGATCGTCATGGCGGCCAGCGCGCCGAGGAACACCAGGGCGAGGCCGTCCCGGAACCGGCTGAGATCGGGGCGGAAGCGCGCCCAGTGCAGCAGGATCGCCGCGCAGACGGGGGCGGCGGTGTTGCCGAAGAGGATGCCGACCAGATCGGGGCCGGGCGGTGAGATGGTCAGGATGAGGACGAGGGCGCCGAGGGCGATGCCGGGCCAGCAGCCGATGCCGAAGATCAGCAGGGCGGCGACGGAGACGCCGGTCGGCGGGTAGATCGGGGTGAAGACGGCGTCCCCCACGGTCAGCTCGCGCAGCAGGCCGAGACGGGCGGAGCCGTAGTAGAGGGCCGCGACGGCCAGCACCTGGACGACATAGCCGCCCGGCCGGCGCGATTCCGCGTTACCCACCACAGCAGCCATCTCACACCGCCCGGCGCGGCTCGGCGAGGCGAGAGCGGCCGGGGTCCGGCCCTCTGGCTGAAATGAGGGACGCTACGGCCGTGCGGGCCCGTCGAGGCCGACGACGAGTACGGCGGCGTCGTCCTCGTGTCCGACGCTCTCCGCGCCCTTGATCACGGCGGCGGCCAGGGCGTGGCTCTCCAGACCCGCGACGGCGGCGATGCCCGCGAGCCGTGTCACCTGCTCCAGGCCGTCCTCCACGGCCAGCGAGGGCCCCTCCACCACGCCGTCGGTGAGCAGCACGAACAGCCCGCCGGTGGTCAGCCGGTGCCGGGTCACCGGGTAGTCGATGCCCCGCTGGATGCCGAGCGGCGGTCCGCCCTCGTCGTCGACGACGCCGGACTTGCCGTCCGCCGTGGCCCAGACGAAGGGGATGTGGCCGGCGCGGGCGCTCTCCATCGCGCCGGTCGCCGGGTCGAGGCGTATGAAGGTGCAGGTGGCGAAGAGTTCGCTGCCGAGGGAGAGAAGCAGGTCATTGGTGCGGGCGAGCAGTTCGCCGGGCTCGCCGGTGGCGAAGGCGAGGGCGCGCAGTCCGGCGCGGACCTGGCCCATGAAGGCGGCGGCCTCGATGTTGTGCCCCTGTACGTCCCCGATGGCCAGGCCGATCCGGCCGTCGGGCAGCGGAAAGGCGTCGTACCAGTCGCCGCCCACGTTCAGCCCGTAGCAGGCGGGCGCGTAGCGGACCGCCAGATGCAGTCCGGGGGCGGTGGGCAGGTCCCGGGGCAGCATGCCGCGTTGCAGGGCGATGGCCAGCTCGACCTGGGTGCGCTGGAGTTCCGCGCGCTCGCGCGCCTGCGCGGTGAGCGAACCGAGTCTGGCCAGCAGCTCGTCGCCGTCGTCGGTGGAGCGCTTGCGGGGCATCGGTTCACTTCCGGCGGAGGGTGCCCTCGGAGACGGCCGCCTTGAAGGAGCACGGCTGCCTGAATCATTGGCAAACGCCTAGATTTTACCTAAATTGACCGAACTCGGCGCGGCCCGCCGGGCGGGCCGCGCCGCAAGTGTCCGCGTCGGTTCAGCCCGCGTCGGAGTCGATCCCGGTGATCACGGCGGGCCCCAGCGGCGCGCTGCGTTCGTCCAGGCCGGCGCCGCGCAGCGCGGAGTCGGCGAGCCTGCGGGCCGCCTCCTCGGCGTGCGGGCCGGTGTCGGCCTCGACGGTCAGACGCAGGGTGAATGTGTTGTCGTCGTTGACGTTGAGCACATCCAGGTCCTCGCTGCTGCCCATCCGGGTGCCGTGCGGGTCCACGGGGCGCAGCGCCCGGGTCAGCCGGGTCCGGGTGTCCGCGCCGACCCCGGCGGTGAAGGTGCCGGGGACGCTGATCAAGTAGGTCGTCATGACGGTCCTTTCCTCGGGCGTCCCCTCGACTACCCCGTTTCCCGGCCTTCGCACGGGGTGCCCCGGGTGATCGGCTTCTTACGGACTCCTCACCGGGGTCGCGCGCTCACAGCGGGGAGTGGGCCACCGCCGTGACGTAGGCGCCGAAGAACAGGGACACCAGGGTGAGCGCGCCGTACACGAGGACCGCCTGGCCGGGCCGTACCCGCCAGGTCCGGGCGAGGGCGCGGGCCATGGGGATGAGCAGGGGGAAGGCCGGGAGCAGGAAGCGGGGCTTGGAGGAGAAGGATCCCGAGCCGCCGAGCACGAGCAGGATCAGCACCCCGGAGAAGACGACCAGCACCAGCGGGGGGCGATCCAGGCACAGCAGCGCGAACAGCAGCACTCCGGTGGCCACGACCAGCAGCGCGACCGTGTAGACGACGCCACCACCGTGCAGCAGCAGTGCCTTGACGAAGCGGGCGGCGCCGACGCCGAAGTCGAAGCGGGAGTCCCAGGCGCTCTGCACCTTGAAGTAGCCGCCGAACAGATTGCCGACCTGGGTGCCGACCCACAGCACATAGCCGAGGAAGCCCAGCGGGGCGAGGACGGCGCCGGCCCACAGCCGCCAGGAGACCCGGCCGCGCCCGCGCCACGCCTCGTACCCGGCCGCGAGGGCGACGGCTCCTGCCACCGCGAAGCCGCTGGGCCGGGCGAGGCCCGCGAACGCGGCCAGCGACCCGGCCCACAGCCAGCGGCCCTTGAGCACGCAGTACAGGGCCCAGATGGCGAGTGCGGCGAACAGCGACTCGGTGTAGGCGATGGTCAGCTCGACGGCGTGCGGCAGGACCGCCCACAGGCCGACCAGCGCGGTGGCCACACCCCGGCCGTACAGCAGATGTCCGATGACGTAGACGCCGTACGCGGCCACGCCCGCCGCGAGCCAGGCGATGAGCAGCGCGGCCTGGCCCGGGGTGAGCGGCAGCACCGTGGTGAGCGCTCGGATGAGCGCCGGATAGAGGGGGAAGAACGCCCAGTCGGTCTGTACGGCGCCCTGCGGGGTGATCCACATCTTGTGGCCGTAGCCCTGGGCGGCGATGTGCAGGTACCAGCGGGAGTCCCAGGAGTGGGCGAGGGTCCGGACGAGCGGGTGTCCGCGCAGGGCGTTGGTCAGGATCACCGCGAGTATCCCGGCGAGCCGGACGCCCGCGAACAACGCGAGGGCCGGCAGCGCCCCTTCGGGGATCCCGCGGCGGACGATCCGGGGCAGATCGAAGCGGCCTGCGGTGCGGGACGGGGCGGCCGGTTCGGGCCGGGGAACGGAGGAGGTGCTCACGCTGTCGACCTTGGGCACGCCGGGTAAGACGTGCAATCCACGACTCGGGTTTCTTACGTACTTCCACCCTGAATCAGGAATTGGTCAAGAAATGGGTGTAAGTCCCTTACGGTCCCCTGCTCAACAGGTCGAACCCCTCTTCGAGCACTCCCTCCAGGCACCCCCCTGCGGACCCCTGAAAGGACCCACGTAGGGTGTGGTTATCATATGAGCGCTGCCTAGCTCGAAAGATGGACCGGACCTGTGACTGTCAACGACGACTCGTTCACCAACTGGAAGAACCGCGAGGAGATCGCGGAGTCCATGATCCCGCTCATCGGGAAGCTGCACCGCGAGCGGGACGTGACCGTCCTGCTGCACAGCCGCTCCCTGGTGAACAAGTCGGTGGTCAGCATCCTCAAGACGCACCGCTTCGCCCGGCAGATCGCCGGCCAGGAGCTGTCCGTCACCGAGACGATGCCCTTCCTGAAGGCCCTCACCGCCCTGGACCTCGGCCCCTCCCAGATCGACCTGGGCATGCTCGCCACCCGCTACCAGGCCGACGAACGCGGCCTCAGCATCGAGGAGTTCACCGCCGAGGCGGTCGCCGGCGCCACCGGCGCCAACAAGATCGACCGGCGTGAGCCGCGCGATGTCGTGCTGTACGGCTTCGGCCGCATCGGCCGCCTCGTGGCCCGCCTGCTGATCGAGAAGGCCGGCTCCGGCAACGGTCTGCGCCTGCGGGCCATCGTGGTGCGCGGCGGCGGCGCCCAGGACATCGTCAAGCGCGCCTCGCTGCTGCGGCGCGACTCGATCCACGGCCAGTTCCAGGGCACCATCACGGTGGACGAGGAGAACAGCACGATCATCGCCAACGGCAACGCCGTCAAGGTGATCTACGCCGACGACCCGTCCCAGGTGGACTACACCGAGTACGGCATCCGCGACGCCATCCTCATCGACAACACCGGCAAGTGGCGTGACCGCGCGGGCCTTTCCGAGCACCTGCGCCCCGGTATCGAGAAGGTCGTACTGACCGCGCCGGGCAAGGGCGACGTCCCGAACATCGTGCACGGCGTCAACCACGACACCATCAAGCCGGACGAGCAGATCCTGTCCTGCGCCTCCTGCACCACCAACGCGATCGTCCCGCCGCTGAAGGCCATGGACGACGAGTACGGCGTGCTGCGCGGCCATGTGGAGACCGTCCACTCGTTCACCAACGACCAGAACCTGCTGGACAATTACCACAAGGCCGAGCGCCGCGGCCGGTCCGCGCCGCTGAACATGGTGATCACCGAGACCGGTGCCGCCTCGGCCGTGGCGAAGGCGCTGCCCGACCTCAAGGCGCCGATCTCCGGCAGCTCGATCCGCGTCCCGGTGCCGGACGTCTCGATCGCGATCCTCAACCTCCAGCTGGCCCGTGAGACCACCCGCGAGGAGGTCCACGACTACCTGCGCGACGTCTCGCTGACCTCGCCGCTCAAGCGCCAGATCGACTTCACCACGGCGCCCGACGCGGTCTCCAGCGACTTCATCGGCTCGCGCCACGCCTCGATCGTGGACGCCGGCGCGCTGAAGGTCGACGGCGACAACGCGATCCTCTACCTCTGGTACGACAACGAGTTCGGCTACTCGTGCCAGGTCGTCCGGGTCGTGCAGTACGTGTCGGGCGTGGAGTACCCGACGTACCCGGCGACGGCGGTCTGACGCCCCAGCCCCCAGCCCCTGGCGCCCTCACGGCCGCCGACCGGAGCCTCCGGTCGGCGGCCGTTCGCGTTTTCGAGGGGCTCACATGAGCCTTCACTACTTAGCGGTTTGCCTAAAGCCTTTAGGAAGCTGCATAATCCTTATCGGCAAGAGGGAGGAAGCTGATGGTGCGTGCGGGACTGACCACCGAGCGGCTGGTCCGCGCGGGCGCGGAGCTGGCCGACGAGGTGGGCTTTGAGCAGGTGACGGTGTCGGCGCTGGCCCGGCGGTTCGACGTCAAGGTCGCGAGCCTGTACTCGCACCTGAAGAACTCCCAGGACCTCAAGACGCGGATCGCGCTGCTCGCCCTCGCCGAGCTGGCCGACCGCGCCGCCGAGGCGCTCGCCGGACGCTCCGGCAAGGACGCGCTCGGCGCCTTCGCGGACGTCTACCGCGACTACGCCCTCGCCCACCCCGGCCGCTACACGGCGGCCCGGTACCCGCTGGACCCCGGGACCGCCGCCGCGAGCGCGGGCCCCCGGCACGCCCAGCTGACCCGGGCGATCCTGCGCGGCTACGACCTGCCCGAACCCGACCAGACCCATGCCGTGCGCCTCCTGGGCAGCGTCTTCCACGGCTACGTCAGTCTGGAGACGGCAGGCGGCTTCGCGCACAGCGCCCCCGACTCCCAGGAGTCCTGGACGCGGATCGTGGACGCCCTGGACTCCCTGCTGCGCAACTGGCCCACCCGCTGAGCCGGCGTCCGCGTACGAACGCCGAGCCGACGTCTCCATACGAAACACAGGCCGACATCATGCACACCACCGCGCTCACCGCCGACCTCATCCGCGGCGCCCTCGATCTCGAACGCACCGAGCGGGGACTGCTGCCGCACCGGCTGCCCGCCCGGGCCCGCGCCCAGTGCGCCGACCCGCAGCTCGCCCTGGCCGAGTCCCAGCCCGCCGGGGTACGGCTGGTGTTCCGCACCCGGGCCACCACCGTCGAGCTGGACACCCTGCCGACCAAGCGGGTCTACACCGGCGTACCGCCACGCCCCGACGGGGTGTACGACCTGCTGGTGGACGGACGCCCGGCGGGCAGCGCGACCGCGGCCGGGGGCGACGTCCTCACCATCGACATGGCCACCGGGAGCACGGAGTTCACGCCGGGGCCGGTCGCCACCGTACGGTTCAGCGGGCTGCCGGACACGGCCAAGGACGTGGAGATCTGGCTGCCGCACAACGAGCGGACCGAGCTGGTCGCGCTGCGCACCGACGCCCCGGTGACGGCCGCACCGGACCGGGGCCGCAAGGTGTGGCTGCACCACGGCAGTTCCATCAGCCACGGCTCCGACGCCGCGAGCCCCACCACCACCTGGCCGGCACTGGCCGCCGCGCTCGGCGGGGTCGAGCTGATCAATCTGGGCCTCGGCGGCAGCGCGCTGCTCGACCCGTTCACCGCCCGCGCGCTGCGGGACACCCCGGCCGATCTGATCAGTCTCAAGCTCGGCATCAACCTCGTGAACGGCGATCTGATGCGGCTGCGCGCCTTCGGGCCCGCGGTGCACGGCTTTTTGGACACCGTCCGCGAGGGGCATCCGGACACTCCGCTGCTCGTCGTCTCCCCGGTGCTGTGCCCGATGCACGAGGACACGCCGGGGCCCACCGCCTGGGACCTCACCGCGCTCGCCGAGGGCCGGCTCGCCTTCCGGGCCTCCGGAGACCCCGCGGAGACGGCGGCGGGCAAGCTCACGCTGGGCGTCGTCCGGGCGGAGCTGGCGCGGATCGTGCGCGAGCGGTCGGCCGAGGACGACCAGCTCTTCCACCTCGACGGCCGCGAGCTGTACGGCGAGGCCGACTTCGCGGAACTTCCGCTGCCGGACGGTCTCCACCCGGATGCCGCCGCGCATCGCAGGATCGGCGAGCGGTTCGCGGCGGTGGCCTTCGGCGGGGGCGGCGCGTTCTCGTCCCGGCGCTGACGGGGTGTGCGCCGTTGAGCCGCGGTGCGTGAACGCCTGCGGCTCCGTCGTCGCTGATCGCGCAGTTCCCCGCGCCCCCAGGGAGGAACTACCGGGCCGTCCCCTGCGAAGTTCCGTCGACTGCGGTCCCTCGACACCTGCGGGCACATCGTCGCCGATCGCGCAGTTCCCCGCGCCCCCAGGGGGCCGAAGCAGCGCCCGTGGGGGTGATGGGAGGATGGTGGCATGGTGACGGAGCGGCCGTGGGCGGGGGTGCACGGGGACCTGTTGGCGGTGAAGGCGTCGGTGTACGAGCCGGGTGGTTTCGTCTGTTCGCCGCCGGTGCCGGAGCCGGAGAGCGCCGAGTACGCGGCGTGCGCGTTCACCGTCGATGGCCGCTCGGTCCGGTTCCGGGTGGGCAAGACCACGCCGACGAAGGTCGGCCAGTTCGTCACCGTGTGGCAGCGGTCCGGAGAGGGGCCGATCCGGCCCTTCGACGCCGACGACGGAGTGGACCTCTTCGTCATCAGCAGCCGTGACGACGACGGCTTTGGACAGTTCGTGTTCCCGCGCGAGGTGTTGTGCGAGCGCGACATCGTCTCCCGCGACGGCTCCGGCGGGAAGCGCGGATTCCGCGTCTACCCGCCATGGGTGACCACGACCAGCCGGCAGGCCCGCAGCACCCAGGCATGGCAGGTGGACTACTTCTTCGACCTCGGCCGGGACGGGCTCGCCGACCTGACGCTCGCCCGCGCCCTCTACCACCCCTAGGTACCCGCCGGGCCGTCGGCCGCGAACTTCCGCGCGGGTCAGACGAGATGGGCGAAGACCACCAGGTTGTCGGTGTAGTCCTTGACCGTGTGGTCGTAGTCCCCCGCGCAGGTGATGAGCCGCACCTCGGGGCGGGGCGCGTCGGCGTACACGCGGTCGCTCGGGAAGTCGTCCTTCGCGAAGGTCTCGGCGCTGTCGACCACGAAGTTCGCGGTCCGTCCGTCGGCGCGTTCCACGGAGAACCGGTCACCGGTGTCCAGTTGGTCGAGGTTGACGAAGACGGCCGCGGAGACCTTGGTGTCCACGTGCCCGGCGATGATGGCGGTGCCCTTCTCACCGGGCGCCGCCCCCTTGGCGTACCAGCCGACGAGATTGGTGTCCGCCGCGGGCGGCGGCTGGAGCGCTCCCGCGGGGCCCAGGCTCAGCTGGGTGAAGGGGGCGTCGACGCCGATCTTCGGGATGACCAGCCGGGTCGGCTCCGACCGGGGCAGCCCGGCGCCCACCGGCGACCGCCCGGTGGAGCTGGCCCCGGAGGCCGGAGTCGCCCGCGGCGCCGGGAACGATCCGTGATGCCCCCCGAACATGCTGACGGCGAGGAAGAGGATCGCCACCCCCCAGAGCACCAGCCGCCCGCCACGAGCGGCACCTGACGCGTCCGGCTCCGGTTCGGGGGGCTGCGCGGAGGACGGATCCGCTGCCATCGGACATCACCTCACTGGGACACGGCGGTACGGGGATGGGTGTCGGCGGCGGGGGTTCCGCCCGCCCCGCGAGGGGCACGCGCCGCCGGCGCTGTCAGCGCGCCGGCGGCATCCGTGGCCCCGGTCAGGACGCCGGCTGCGCGGCCTTCTTGCGGCGCAGCGCGTACAGGCCGGCCGCGCCCACGCCGAGGACCGCGAGGCCGCCCGTGGTGACACCGGGGTCGGCGAGCGCGCCGCCACCGGTGTGCATGCCGCCGCGCGGCTTGCCGCCACCGCTGTCCGAGCCGCCGCCCCAGTCGCTGCCGCTGTCGTCGCCGCCCTTGCCGCGACCGCCGCCACCGCTGTCGTCGTCGCCGCCCTTGCTACGACCGCCGCCACCGCTGTCGTCGTCACCGCCCTTGCCCCGGCCGCCGCTGCCGCCGCCCTCGTCGCTGCCGCCCCTGCCCCCGCCGTCCTCCTTGTAGGACTCGGGGTCGAACCGGATGTCGCCGCTGCTGTCGGTGCGCAGCACGGTGGCGAGCGCTCCGCCACCCGTGTGCATTCCGCCGCGGGGCCGGTCGTGTCCGCGGTCGTTGTCGCCTCCGCTGCCGTTGTCTTGGTCCCGGTCGGAGCCCTTGTCGCGGTCACCGCCGGAGTCACTGCTGTGCGAGGAGTCCCCACGGCCCGAGTCGTGCCCGGCCGGGACCGCGAACGCGGCGCCGGGCGTGGCGAAGGCCAGGGCGGCCGCGGCGGCTGCCGTGGCCAGGAGGGTACGGGCAGAACGCATCGTGTAGTCCTTCCGCCGTGACCGGGCAGCGGACGCCTCATCAGCTGGATGGACCCGGTCTCGACATGAACCACCGTCAGTGAGGCCCCCGGCTCCCACCATCCGAGCCGTCCAGCCGTGTCAACGGCCCACCCGTCTGCCCCAGTGCGCCCGGCTCCGGGCCCCTCGTACGGTCCAATCCGGACCGCCGCCGGACTCCGCCGCATCCCGCCGGGGAGAAGTTCGTCACCCGCCCTTGTTATGACAGTGGTCATAGCGCAGTCTTGTGCCGGACGAGACGACGGGACACGGCCGGAGTCGGCCGGGGCGGTGGGAGGCGGCAGTGGCGGACGGGATGGCGCGGGCCCTGTGGGAGCGCTACGAACCGGTGCACGACCTCGTGTACTTCGCACCGCAGGCGCACCGCGCCGCGGAGGCGCTCGGGCTGCGCGGCTACTGGATGGGCTACTTCGCGCTGCGGGCCGCCCCGCTCGGGCCGGTCTCCCCCGCCGTCGTGACGAGCGGCTTCTACGTCTTCCACCCCGCCCGGGTGGCCAGGGCGCTGCCGGACGCCTGGGAGTACGCGGCTCCCGCGCGGGTCCTCGCGGCCCGCGAGGAGGCCATGGACGCGGCGCTGACCGGGCTGTACGGACCGGAGGTCACCGGCTCCGCCGAGTTCACCGAGGCCGCCGATCTCGCCTGGGAGGCCGCGGCGGCGGCGGACACCACGGGCCGGGTGCTGGCCGCCGCCAACCAGGCGCTGGAGCGTCCGTCGCGGCCCACGGCCCGGCTGTGGCAGGCAGTGACGACCCTGCGCGAGCACCGGGGCGACGGGCATGTCGCGGTGCTGGTGGGCCAGGGGCTCGGGCCGGTCGAGGCCATGGTGCTCAAGGCGGCCGCCGGCGAGTCGGACGCGGGGTTCCTGCGGGAGACCCGCAAGTGGGAGCCGGGCGACTGGACGGCGGCCGGGGCCCGGCTGCGGGAGCGCGGACTGCTGGCCGAGGACGGCTCGCTCACCGATTCCGGGGTGGCGGCGCGCGCGGAGGTCGAGGCGCGGACCGACGCGGCGGCCGAGAGCCCCTGGCGCGCCCTCGGCCCGGACCGCTCCGCCCGGCTGGCCGCGCTGCTGGATCCGCTGGCCCGCGCGGTGGAGGACTCGGATCTGCTGCCGCCCGGCAACCCGGTGGGCCTGCCGCCGCGTTCCACCCCGGTCGGCGACTGACGATGCGGCGGGTACCTCGTGTGGCCACTTCGCGCACTCACGCCGCCCGCGCGGTGCCAACCCGCGCGGGAGGCTCCGCCGAACGGCCGAAAAGCATCGTATAAACGGTCGAAGTAGCCTCTCCTGAGCTGGTGTTGTCCGCCGTACTCTGAAGCCGTGGTCACGCGAGACGAGGATCCTGGACGGGCGGCGGCCCGGCTCACCGGGCGCCGCCCGGTCGATGCGGCGCGGGGGATGTCCGGGTCTCCCGTGGAGGTGCTGCTGGACGACGGCACCCCGGTGATGGTCAAGCGCGCCGACGCCCCCGGGGCGGTCCGCGCGGAGGTGGCCGGGCTGGGCTGGCTGGCCGCGGCGGGCGCCGTACGGGTGCCGGCGGTGCTCGGGCACGACGAGCGCTGGATGGTCACCGAGCGGGTGGCGACCGGGGATCCCGACGCGAAGGCCGCGTTCCGTTTCGGTCAGGCCCTGGCGGCCCTGCACGCGTCCGGCGCGCCCCGCTTCGGGTCGGCGCCGCCCGGCGGGCCGCGGGAGGCGTACATCGGCCTCGCGCCCATGCGCAACGCCGAGGGCACCGACTGGTCCGGCTGGTACGCCGAGCACCGGGTGCTGCCGTATGTGCGCGGCGCGGTCGAGCGCGGGACGCTGCGGCCGGGCGAGGCGGCGGTGTTCGAGCGGGTCTGCGCGCGGCTGCCGGAACTGGCGGGGCCCGCGGAACCGCCCGCGCGGCTGCACGGCGACCTGTGGAACGGCAATGTGCTGTGGGGCGCCGACGGCGAGGTGCGGCTCATCGACCCGGCCGCGCACGGCGGGCACCGGGAGACCGATCTGGCGATGCTTCAGCTGTTCGGCTGTCCCCATCTCGACCGCGTCCTCGCGGGGTACCGGGAGTCGGCGCCGCTCGCCGCCGGCTGGCGCGAACGCGTCGGCGTCCACCAGCTCTTCCCGCTCCTCGTACACGCGGTGCTGTTCGGACGCGGATACGCGGAGCAGGCACTGTCCGTGGCGCGCGGGGCACTCGCTGTGTGAGCGGGGAGTCCGACGCCGCGGCGGAACGTACCCGTCCGCGCCATGGTCACGCAGCGTAAGGAAACCAATCACCCGTTCGAATCGTATAAGGACGTGAAAGCCGAACCAGGGAGAGACCATGCAACCGTTCACGCTCAACTACGCGCGCCCGGCTGTGCAGTTGGAAGTAACCGTTCCGTATGCGTACGACTCCGGAATGCAGTTGAACGTCCTCCCGGACGGGCGGATCGCCGCGACGGACCACGCGACTCTGCGCGCGCTGGGGACCACGACCTCGACCGCCGGTTCCAAGACGCACTTCGACGACTGAGCCACGGACCCACAGACGATGACCGTGCTCATCCTGACGAGTGAAGAAGACGTGACGGCGGACATGGTGGTCCTCCGCCTCCGCGAGGCCCAGGTGCCCGTCGTCCGGCTCGACCCCGCCGATCTGACCGACGGGGTCGCACTGTCGGGCGAGTACGCGCACGGCGCCTGCCACGGGCAACTGTCCGTCGGCGGGCGCCTGGTGGACCTGGACGGCCTGCGCTCCATCTGGGTGCGCAGGCCCGGCGTGGCGGCCGCGCGCGCCGCCCAGCCGTCCGCCTGGCTGACCGAGGAGTCCGCGCAGGCGCTGTACGGCATGCTCCGCGGTACCGGCGCACGCTGGATGAACCATCCGGACGCCGCCCGCCGCGCCCGGTACAAGCCCTGGCAGCTGGGCCACGCCCAGCGCAGCGGGCTGACCGTGCCGGCCACCCTGATCACCACCTTCCCGCAGGCGGCGCGGGAGTTCGCGCGGCGCCACCCGGACCTGGTGGTCAAGCCGGTCTCCGGGGCGCATCCGCAGGAGCCGCCGCGGGCGGTGCCGACCAGCAGGGTCGCGCCGGACGCGGACTTCACGGCGGTGGCCTTCGGGCCGACACTGCTCCAGCAACGCGTGGTGAAGCAGGCCGACATCCGGCTCACCGCCGTCGGCGACACCCTGCTGGCGGCCCGCAAGCCGGTGGATCCGGACGCCCATCCCGACGACGTGGACGTCCGGTTCGCGCCGTCCGTGTCGCCGTGGCTGCCGGTGGCGGTGCCCGCGTGGGTCACCGAGGGGGTCCTGCGCTATCTGCGGGGGGCCGAACTGGCGTACGGTGCCTTCGACTTCGCGGAGGACGCGGACGGTGTCTGGTGGTTCCTTGAGTGCAACCAGTCCGGCCAGTTCGGCTTCGTGGAGATGGACACCGGGCAGCCGATCGCCGCCACCATCGCCGAATGGCTCGCGGCGGACGGGCTTTCGGCGGACGGCTGTACGAACACGGCAACCGGCGCGGGCTGTTGAGGACGCCGGGACCCGCTCGGAGAGAGGAACGTCACATGCGTATCGGACTGCTGGGAACGGGACCCTGGGCCCGGGCGGTCTACGCCCCCGCCCTCGCCGGGCACCCCGGCCTGGAGTTCGCCGGGGTGTGGGGCCGCCGCCCCGAGGCCGCCGCCGAACTCGCGCAGCGGTACGACGGCACGCCGTACGCCGATGTGGACGCGCTGCTGGCCGATGTGGACGCGGTCGCCGTCGCCCTGCCGCCGGCCGTGCAGGCCCCGTTGGCGGTGCGGGCGGCGCGGGCCGGGCGGCATCTGCTCCTCGACAAGCCGCTCGCGCTGTCGGTCGCCGACGCGCGTGCGGTGGCCGAGGAGGCGGAGCGGGCCGGGGTGGCGTCGGTGGTGTTCTTCACCGCGCGTTTCCAGAAGGAGCCGCAGGCGTGGATCGAGGATCAGGCCGCGCTCACGGGCTGGTTCACGGCGCGGGCGCAGTGGCTGGGGGCGGTGTTCACGACCGACAGCCCCTTCGCGGCCTCTCCATGGCGCCAGGAGAAGGGCCCGCTGTGGGACCTGGGCCCGCACGCGCTGTCCGTGCTGATGCCGATCCTCGGTGATGTCACCCGGGTGGTGACGGCGGCCCGCGGCCCGGGAGACACCGTGCACCTGATCCTCGACCACGCCGCCGGGGCCTCCAGCACGGTCACCCTCAGCCAGACGGTTCCGCCGGCGGCCGCGGGCACCGAGTACGAACTGCGCGGCGCGTCCGGCGTCACCGTCATGCCGGCCGCCTCCGAGGACGCCGCCGTCGCCCTCACCCGAGCCGCCGACGCCCTCCTGGCCTGCGCCGAGTCCGGCCGCCCGCACCCCTGCGACGCGTCCTTCGGACTCCGGGTCACGGAGATCCTGGCGGCGGCGGAGGCGCGGCTGTCGGCGGACACGGAGTGACGCCGGACGCCGTGGTCCGCACTCCGCTCGTGGTCGCCCCGTCCCGCGGTGCCGCCGCGAAGATCCAGCGGTTGGCGGCCAGGGCGTCGTTCGGCTCCGGGAGGGGACCGCGGCCATGGCGGCGGGTGAACTCGTAGGGGGTGCGGATCGTCACCGTCCAGCCCAGAGAGGCGAGTTCGGCGGCCGAGTCGGGGCGGGGCTCGCCGTCGAAGAGGGCGAGCAGGTCGATGCCGATACGCTGCCGGGTGGTGGTGTAGACGGGGCTGGAGCGCACCTGCGGGGACTCGACGAGGTCCTTGATCTCGTACGCAAGGGTGCTCTCCGCCGCGCTGAGCCGGTCGATCGTGGCCACGAGGCGCCGTTCGGCCGCCGCCGGCAGATACAGCAGCAGCCCCTCGGCCAGCCACGCCGTGGGCTCGGCCGGGTCGAAGCCCGCGGACAGCAGGACATCGGCCCAGTCGTGGCGCAGGTCGGCCGCGAGCGCCCGGCGCTCGGCCGCGGGGGTGGCCCGGAGCCGGTCGAGGACCGTCTGCTTGAAGGCCAGCACCTCCGCCGTGTCCACCTCGTACACCGCGCACCCCGGCGGCCAGTCCAGCCGGTACGCCCGGCAGTCCAGACCCGCGCCGAGGAGCACCACCTGGCGCACGCCCAGATGTGCCGAGCGCAGCAGATGGTCGTCCAGGACGCGGGTGCGCAGGGCGAAGTACCGGCCGAGCCTGCCCCACAGCGGATCGGCGTCCCCGTCGGGCACTTGAGCCGGGCGCACCGGCCAGCTCGCGGAGGCCGCCGCCGCGCGCACGAAGTGCTCGGCGAACGGGTCCCGGGCCAGCGCGTCGGGGCGATGCGTCTCGATCGCGCGGGCCGCGGCCACCAGCAGGGCGGTGCGGCCCACGCCCCGGGCCACCCCGGCGGTCAGGCCCCCGGCCGTATGCACGGCACCTCCTCGGGCCCGAGGGCCGGCGCGGTCCAGGCCGCCGGGTCGGACGCGGTGGTCGTCCGGGCGCCGTAGACCACGCGCATGAACCGCAGTACGTCGTCGTACGGCAGATGCAGGGCCGTGGTGCAGTCGGTCAGGACGGTCACATGGAAGCCCTTCTGGAACGCCGTACGGGCGGTGGTGTCCACGCACACGTCGGCGTACACCCCGGCGAGGACCAGGTGGCCGACACCGCGCGCGCGAAGGTGCTCCTCGAAGCCCTCGCCGAGGAAGGCGTCGAAGCGGGCGCGCTTGGTGAAGACGCGCTCGCCCGGGGCCGGGGCGACCCGGTGGAACTCGGCGCCCCAGGAGCCCTCCAGGCACTTCGGCCGCTTGCCGAGGGCGTGGTCCCGCGACCGCCAGGCGGCGCCCTGGTGTTCGGGGTCGCCGGTGAACCGTACGAAGACCACCTCCACCTCGCGCGCGCGGGCGGCGGCCACCGCCCGGACGGTGCCGGCGACGGCCGCGTCCAGGACGGTGGGGTCGCCGCCGAAGCGGGCCAGGGCGGTCGGGCCGGTGCAGAAGTCGTTCTGCACGTCCACGACGACCAGGGCCGTGCCCTCGCCCGTCGGGCCGGTCATGAGCCGCCGACCGGTGCGGCGTCCGCGGGTGTTCCGGCCCCGGGTGTGTCGAGGGCGTCGAGCAGGGCGTCCGCCACGGCGGTGGTGGAGTGCCGCCCGCCGAGGTCGGGGGTGGATACGCCCCGTTCCTCAAGAATCCGAAGTGCCTTCTCGACGGCCTCCACCGCGCCGGTGCGTCCGGCGTGCCCCTCGGCGATGCGCGCGGCCGCGCGGATGGTCGCCACCGGGTTGACGAGGCCCCGGCCCGCGATGTCGTCGGCGGAGCCGTGCACCGTCTGGTACTCGGTGAGTCCGGCGAGCGCGGGATCGAGGAAGACATTCTCGGTGCAACGATTCTCCTGCCGGTCGGAGCCGAACCGGTCGAGGAGCATGACATGCATGATGTCGGCCCATTCGTTCCCGGCGATCAGCAGCGTCCGGTCGGGCAGGCCGTGGGTGATGAGGTTGCGGTTGACGGTGTCCGGCTGGAACAGGCCGATCTCCACGCCGAGTTCCTCCGCGAGTTCGCTCACCCAGACGTCCAGCGCGCCGTCCAGGAGATGGAACTTGTACGCCATGACGATGCGGCCGATCCGCCCGTCCGGCCACTCCTTCCGGGCCCGGCGCAGGGCGTAGCGGACCACGCTCTTGGTGATCTCCCGGCCGAAGGTCATGGTGCGGGTGAGCTCGCCCGGCGTATGCGCGTTCTCCCCGGTGTAGAACCCCTGTGCCTGGTCGCGCACCAGCAGCAGGGAGTGGCCGTCGGCGCCGAGGAGGTCCACCTTGACGGCGCGCAGCCGCTCGCGGACGAGGTACAGGGACTGGGCGTTGACGGCCGTCCGGAAGATCGCCGTGGTGCCCCGTTCGGCGCGGGTACGGCAGAAGCGTTCGTAGTGGTCGGCGTCCGCGGCGGTCAGCTCGCGGATCCGGGCGATGTCGGACTCGCCGCGCAGCGAGTGGTAGGAGTGGTAGAGCCGCGGGGAGCGCTCGATCGTCACGGTGCCCGGATGCCCGGCGGTCAGCGCGCCGAGCACCCTCTCGAAGACGTCCGCGAGTTCGGGTCCGGTGCCCCGGCCCACGGCCAGCCCGATGACGGGGGCGCTGGGGTCGTGGGTCACTGGACGGTGCTCGTGGTGAGGTGGTCGCCGGGGATGCCGGACTTCTCGGGGCGGTAGTAGTCACGGATGCCGTCCGCCCAGGTGACCACGGGGACGCGGTCGCCGTGGACCGGCTCGAAGGCGTCGAACAGGGCCTCGATGTTGGGGCGTTGGAAACCGATGGCGGTCATCAGGGCGACGAAGTGGGGGCGTTCGACATAGCCGTCCCCGTCCGGGTCGCCCAGCGCGGCGAGGGCCTCGGCGAACTCGTTGACGGTGACGTCGAATCGCTGGGGGTCGAGCACGATGGCGTTGAACTCCTCGGGGCTCACCTGTCCGTCGCCGTCGGCGTCCAGTTCGGTGCGCAGAGTGTCCCAGTAGCCCTGGAAGGCCTTGAGCATCCGGTGCTTCGCGCCGTCCCCGGCCTCCGGCACGGCCTCGACCACCCGCCTGCCCATCAGCTCGAAGTCCCCGGGGTCCAGGACGCCGTTGCCATTGGCGTCGAACAGTGAGAAGACGAGTTCGACCCGGTTGTTCGCCTCGGTGGTGGCCATGCTGTTTCCCCTCCGGTCATACGGTGCTCACGAACCACCGCCGGTCCCCGTGGGCCCGGCGGCGGCTCCACTATCGGCTCGCCGACGGCGCGCGGTGAGAAAATGACGCCCAAGTGCCCCCGAACGAAGGAATTTCCCCGCCGGGGGCATGAACTCCCCGATCTTGGAAAGCGCCACGCACCCAACCGCCCCGGCCCCCTCCGGGGAGGTGGGGGTGATCTCGCCGCCGGTCACCGCACGGTCAGCGTGTCACCCGGCACCGACAGCGCCGTCAACCCAGAAGTTCACCCGCTCCCGTACGACCGGATAGCCCGCCTTGGTGAAGTGCGCGGCCATCGGGAAGTTGGACCGGTCGGTGGCGGCGGCGATGAACTCGGCTCCCTCCGCGGCCAGGAAGCGGGTGCACTCGACGAGGAGGTCGTAGGCGTAGCCGTGGCCGCGGTGCTCCGGGACGACGCCGATGAAGCCGACGCAGGGGCCCGAGGGGTTGCGGGCGGGGATGTGGATGCCGACGGGGTCGCCGGCGCCGGTGCGGGCGATCTGCCACCAGGAGCGCGAAGAGGGCATCCAGTGGAAGATGTCCAGCTCCTCCTGGGCTGCCTGTTCGACGCCGCCCTGCGCGATGGCCCGGCGGGCGTGCGCGTCGAGGGTGACGGAGTGGATGCGGCGCAGCAGGTCGAGGAAGACGTCGTCGTCCGGCTCCGGGGTGAAGACCAGGCGGCCGGGGCGTTCGGGCAGGCCGCAGTCCGGGGTCCAGCGGTAGAGGAAGCGCTCCACCAGGGGTGTGTAACCGGCCAGGCGCGCGGCCGCGACGCGGGTCTCGGCGGCGGCCCGCAGCCGGGTGTCGTCGCGCCAGCCGGCGGGCAGGTCGAGGTCGATCTCGTCGGGGCGCCAGGGCGCGGTCCGCAGCAGTTCGGCGCCGGCCGCCTCCTCGCCCTCGGCCACGTCCAGCCAGTTGATCAGCAGCGGTTCGGTGTCCTCGGCGCGCCCCCACCAGGCGGCGCGGGCCACCGTACGGCCGTCGCGCAGGGCGATGCGCTGCCACTCGGGACGGAAGGTGGTCCGCCGGTGCTTCTCGGCGAGGGCCAGCGGGTCGGGCATGGTGTGGAACAGGTGCGCACTGTTCGCGTCGAGCGTGCGCATGACCAGATCGGTCAAGGATTCCTCCGGGATACGTGCCGCGAGGGACCTCGCGGCGGGAACGCGCTCCCGGTCAGACCTTGCACACCCGGGCGACGGGGAGGGGGGAGCGCATGATGACTGCGGCCATGACACTCGCCTCCTTCGTCCGTCTCGGATGTGCGCTCGTACGCTAACCGGGGCGCCCGGCCGGCGTCCATCGGTTTTCCGTACCGCCCCCCCGTGAGCGTCACCGGCGCACGGGAGGCGACCGACGGGCCCTCCTGACGGGGGCGGCGTAGCGTGGGCTTGTGCGATCGGTGCGCGGAGGGGCCTCGCGTGGGAGCCAGGAGGATCGCGGCTGGTTGCGGGGTGCGCCACCGCCGTGGTGGATCCGGCTGCTGCCGGTACTGCTGCTGGTCGCGGTGACCCTCGCCTCGACCGTCACCCCCCACGCCAGCGACCTGGGTTTCCTGCTCGGCGCGATCCCGCCGCTGGCCGTCCTGTCGTACGGCCCGCTGGTCACCGCCCTGCTCGGCGCCCTGGTGGTCGTGGCCCTGAATGTGCCCGAGACCCATCTGAACAGGCCCGGCAACACCGATCTGCTCACCATCGTCTTCGTCGCCCTGCTCAGCGTGTTCGTGTCGTTCGTGCGCAGCCGCCGCGACGCCCAGCTCCAGGTGGAGCGCACGATCGGCGAGGCCGTGCAGCGGGCGGTGATGCCACCGCTGCCCGAGCGGGTCGGGCGCATCGGCTGCGCGGGCTTCTACCGGGCCGCGGAGAACGGCACGCTGGTGGGCGGGGACTTCTTCGACGTACGCGAAGGCCCGTACGGCGTGCGGGCGGTGATGGGCGATGTGCGCGGGCACGGGCTGGTGGCGGTCTCGACCGTGGTGTCCCTGCTGGGCGCGTTCCGGGAGGCGGTCCTTGACCAGCAGGACCTGGAGTCGGTGGCGGCCCGGATGGACCGCCGGCTGGCGACGGACGCGGCGGGCACGCCGGACGGGGAGCTGTTCGCTACGGCGGTGCTGCTGGAGTTCCCGGCCTGCGCGCGCACGATGCGGGTGGTGGCCTGCGGTCATCCGGCGCCGGTCCTGCTGCGCGAGGGCGACGCGCGGGAGATCACCGTGACGCCGGGCACCCCGCTGGGGATCGGCCTGGTGGGGGCCGATCCGCCGAAGGAGGTCACGGTGCCGCTGGAGCCTGGCGACAGGCTGCTGCTGGCCTCCGACGGCGTCTGGGAGGCACGGGACCGCTCCGGGGTCTTCTACCCGCTGCCGGACCGGCTGGCCGCCCTCGCGGACAGCCATGACGGCGAACTGCCCACCGCCGTGTGGGCCGATCTCGCGCGGCTGCGCTACGAGGTCCGCGACGACGCCACGATGCTGGTCCTGGCCCCGGTCCCGGCCCCGGGCGACCCGCCCACCTGACCACCCTCGACCGGCACGCGTGCCACGCCCCGCGGGACCCCGCTCACCCCACGTCCCACAAGAACCGGTGGGTGTGGATCCCGAAGTACGGGAAGGACCGGAGCTCGCGGACGCCCTCGATCGGGCGGACCACGTCGTTGACGAAGTCCAGCAGGTCCTTCGGGCCGGACGCGACCACCTCGGCGAAGAGGTCGAAGCCGCCGGAGGTGAGCACCGAGTACACGACCTCGGGCCGCTCGGCCAGGGCGTCGGCGACGGCCCGCGGGTCGCCGTCCACGCCGATCCCGAGCAGCGCCATGGCCTGGCCGCCCATCGCCATCGGGTCGGTGACGCCGACCACTTGCACGGCCCGGGAGTCCAGCAGCCGCTGCAGCCGCTGCCGGGCCGCCGAGGCGGACAGGCCCACCTTGGGCCCGAGGTCGGCATAGGCGATACGGCCGTCGCTCTGGAGCTCACGCAGGATGGCCCGGTCGATGTCGTCCATGGCGGTCATCATGCCCCTCCCCTCATCCGGCCAGTTCGGCGAGGGCGGCGGCGAACACCTCGGTGTGCCGGTCGACGTCCTGCTCGGTGGTGTCGGGGCACATCAGGGCCATGTTGTGGAACGGGGTGAGCAGGATGCCCCGGTTGGCGAGGTACAGGTGCAGGAAGTCCTCGAGGTCGGCGTCGGCGGCCGCCGCGGACTCGGTGCCGGTGCGCGGCGCGGGCGCGGTGAAGCGGTACTCGGTCCGCGCCCCGAGCCGGCTCACCGACCAGGGCAGGGCGTGTGCCTCGATACCGGCGCGGACGCCCGCCTCGAAGCGTTCGCACAGCTTGCCCATCCGGTCGAACGCCGTGTCGGTGAGGACGTGTTCGAGGGTGGCGCGGGTGGCCGCGACCGACAGGGCGTTGCCGGCGAGGGTGCCGCCGACGCCGCCCATGTCGACGAGGTCGAGGTCGCCGCGGGCCAGCAGCCGGTCGGCCAGTTCGGCGGAGAGGCCGTAGGCACCGGCCGGGATGCCGCCGCCGATCGCCTTGCCGATGGTGAGCATGTCCGGTTCCAGGTCCCAGGCGCCGGTGCAGCCGCCGGGCCCCGCGGAGAAGGTGTGCGTCTCGTCGTTGATCAGCAGCGTGCCGTAGCGCCTGGTCAGCTCGCGGACTCCGGCGAGATAGCCGGGCTCGGGCAGCACGATGCCGATGTTGGTGAGGGCGGGTTCCATGAGGACCGCGGCCACATCGCCGTGGGCGAGTTCGCGCTCCAGTGCGGCGAGGTCGTTGAACTCGGCGACCCTGCTGGTGAGGGTCACCTCGCAGGGCGCGCCGACGTTCCCGGGGCGGGCGCTGCCCTCGCCGTCCGGGCCCGCGACGATCAGCGACTCGTCCACGCTGCCGTGGTAGCAGTAGCTGTTGAACAGGATCTTCGGCCGCCCGGTAACGGCGCGGGCGAGCCGGATCGCCCAGCGGTTGGCGTCGGTCGCGGTGAGCGAGAAGCTCCAGCGGGCCAGGCCGAAGCGCCGGGTCAGCTCGGCGCCGACCCATTCGGCGTCCTCGGTGGGCAGCATGGCGGTGGCCCCTCCGAGTTCGGCGAAGCGCCGCTGGACCGCCTCGGTGACCGCCGCGGGCGAGTGGCCCGCCATCGCGCCGGTGTCGCCGAGGCAGAAGTCGATGTACTCGTGCCCGTCCACATCGCTGACCCGGGCGCCGCGCGCCCCGGCCAGATACCGGGGGAACGCTCCGGCCGTCTTGTTCATCCAGGTCATCGGGACCCGGCCGAAGAGATGGTCGGCCCCGGCGTACGCGGCGCGCGAGCGCGGGTTGCGACGCTCGGCCTCGGCGCTCTCGCGGGCCAGGAGGGTGCGCAGGCGGGTGCGGTCCATGGAAAACCTCGTTGGAATCGGACGACGGAACGACGTGAGGCTACGACCGCAGCCACGCTCTTCTCAAGACCTCACGCAGGAATCGATCGCGCGAACGCTCGGATCACGCGCCCTATCGACCCACCGCCTCGCAAGAGTGACGCCACCCCCTGGGCCAACTGACGAACCGGCACGCGGAGTTCGAACGCGTCGACAGAAACGCCAGACCGCGCCACCCCTTCCGCCGCATAGAAATATCTACGAGCATGCATATGCCGGGTTGCTGTGCGAACGCACCGAGTGCCCGAGAACGCGGAGCAGTGCATGACGAACACGATGTGGATGCGGGGCGTGGAGTGGCTGGCGGCATCGGCGGCCGATCCGCGCGCGTGCAAGTGGGAGTGGGACCACGGGGAGGGGATCGCACTGCTGGAGGCCGGGCGTTTCTGGGACCTGCTCAGCGTCCCCGAGCGGCTGGGCCTGCTCACCCTCGACCTGCTGTGGCGGCCCGCGCTGCCGGTGCCGGGCCCGACCCTGGTGGACCTCACGGCCGGCCGGGTCGGCTTCTTCCTGCCGCCGGACCCGGACGGGGGCTGGGTCGGCGCGGGGCTGCGCTATGCCACCAGGGGCTCCTGGGTCGCCGTACCGCCGCCCTACCGGCCCGCCCGCTCCCTGGAGTGGCTGGTACCGCCCGACGGCACCGGCACCCTGCACTCCCCCGGCACCCTGGAGGACGCGCTGCGGCAGGCCAACGGCACCCTGACGGTCCTCGCCGCACCACCGCGCGGGCAGCGGGAGCCCTAGGGTCTTTCGTTTGGATCAGACCCCGCGAGCCCGCATGATCCAAACGAGAGGCCCTAGACCGGGCGGGATGCGGTACGACGCCTCAGGAACGCTCCGGCTCGGGCCGGGTGGGGCGCAGGGCGAGGCTCGCGAGGTCGGCGAGACCGGTGAGCGAGGTCCGGGGCGCCTCGGGCGCGGTGGGCACCGTCCGCCCCTGCGCACGCCATTCGGCGACCAGCCGGTCGTAGATGGGCTCCCGGGTGCGCGGCAGCCGGACCCCTTCGACTCGCTCCATCCGTTCCCCCACGGCATCCGGTCCAGCAAGCGGCTCCTGCCGGGGCAACGTCCCCCGGCCGCCGGTGGTACCCCGGGCTCACCTGGTCGGGTGACGGCATCGCTCGAACGGGGTCCTCCGCGGGAAGCGCGGGAGAAAAGAAGGGCGGGGCCCCGACCGGCCCCCCGTCCCGGTCGTGCCCCGCTGGAAGTGAACTTACGTGCGACGCCCGGTCCGTACCAGCGCACCGATGCCCGCCGCCACGCGCGTAGCACTCACCTGTGCACAGCCGCGTCCGCTTGGTCCCGGTTCGCCGGGCCGAGGGCGGGAACGGGGAGTTCACCGGTGACGAGGTGGGCGAGGACGACCTCGTACAGATCGGTGCCCCCGGCCAGCAGCCGGCGCTCCAGGACGGGTTCGGCGGCCCGCACATGCTCCCGTACGGTCTGGGCGTGCACCCCCCGCGCCGTCGCCGCGGGCCCGGCGTTGGCGTCGGCGGCCAGCCAGGCGCGCAGGGTGCCGCGCAGATCCCGGCCGTCGGTGTCGAGGCGCCCGAGCAGGCCCTCGGCCCATGCCCGCAGCGCGTCCCCGCCGAGCAGGTCCGCGAACCCCGTCGGCGTGGCGGGGGCGTTGCCCTCGGTGTCGTACGGACCGTGCGCCGCCTCGGTGTTGAGCGCGATGTGCGCCATCGCGCGCACGGCCAGGGCGGAGAAGTCGGCGCCGAGCAGCGCGGCGACCCGGTCCATACGGGCACGCACCGTGTTGCGGCTGACGCCGAGCACCTTGGCCGTGCTGACCGCGGTGAACTCCAGGCCCAGCCGGGTGGTGGCGAGCAGCTCGGCGCGCACGTGGTACGGCAGCGTGTCCAGCGGGCGCAGCACCGCGGCCGACCAGGCGTGCAGCGCGGCCGGGTCCATCAGGCGGGCGGGGCGGGTGCGTTCGGCGTAGACGGCGGCCCGCTCGGGGCTGAAGCGGGCCACGGCGAGGGCGGTGACGGCCTGTCCGTAGGCGGTGGCGGTCAGGGCGAGGCGCTGGCGGGGGCTCCCGCCGAGGTAGGTGCCGGGCCGTACGGCGACCAGGGAGCGCAGCCGTTCCTCCACCTCGGTGGCCGGGCCGAGCACGATGACATGTTCGTCCATCGCCGGGCAGCGCACCACGAGGGCGCCGCCGCTGGTGGCCGTCCCGCACTCGTCGGCGAGCCGGTCGCGTTCGGCGGCGGTGCCCTCGATGACGTACACCCGGGCGGTGTCCCTCTCCAGCAGTCCGGGCCACAGTCCCGCGGCGACCCGGCGGGCGGAGACGGTGTCCTCCACCATCAGCAGTTGCAGGATGGCGAGGCGCAGATCGGCGGTGGCCCGTCGCAGCCGATACCCGGCGTGCGCCAACTCGCGCTCGCGCAGCAGGAGTTCGAGCACGCCCGCGGTGTGCCCGAGGATGTCGGTGGTGTGCCTGTCGAAGGGCTCGGGGCGGGCCACGGCCAGTACGGCGGAGGCGGCCGGGTCGGGGCCCGGGTGCCGTATCCCGACCAGGCGCACATGCCGGGTGCCGTCCTGAAGCGCGGCGGCGGAGACCCGGCCCGCGGCCACGTCGGCGACGACGGCGGGGTCCAGCGCGGGCCGCTCCCCGGCCTCGGCGAGGAGGTGGCCGCGCGCGTCCTGGAGGCGTACGGCGGATCCGGTGCTGCGGGCGAGCCAGCCGATCAGCCGGTTCAGATCGCGTCCCGCGGGGCGCAGCTGGTCGAGCAGCTCGCGCGCCCAGGCGCTGCCGGTCCCGTACGACGGCCGGGACACCGGCTCCTCCTCCGCTCGGCGGGCCACGTGTCCCTCTCCTGTCTTCGCTGTCGGCCGATGTTCGCAGCGGGACGTTACCCGACGGTTCACCTGGTCGTCCCGTCCGGCCGGACATGGCTCCGCCGGCGGCCCGGGGGGGTGGGGCCGCCGACGGAGGCAACGCCTCCGGGGCCGGGGGGGAGGGCTCCGGATGGCTCAGGGTCCGGGTGCCCGCGGGTCCCAGGGATACACCAGGGGATTTTCCGGGGGTGTATCAGGGGATTCCCGGGGATTTCGGGGCAGCCGCGGACCGGGTACGTGCCGCGCCCCGGGGCCCGTGCGACAGGCGGCACCCCCTGCTGCCCGCGTCGCCCCCGGGGACGGCATAAGCTCGGTGAATGGCGAAGTACTTCGATGTGCACCCCGAGAATCCGCAGGCCCGCAGTATCGCCCAGATCGCCGACGCGGTGCGGTCGGGGGCGCTGATCGCATACCCGACCGACTCCTGCTACGCGCTCGGCTGCCGGCTGGGCAGCAAGGACGGGGTGGACCGGATCCGGGCCATCCGCCGGCTGGACGACCGCCATCACTTCACGCTGATGTGCCGGGACTTCGCGCAGCTCGGGCAGTTCGTACGGGTGGACAACGATGTGTTCCGGGCCGTGAAGGCGTCCACCCCGGGCAGCTACACCTTCATCCTCCCGGCCACCCGCGAGGTGCCGCGCAAGCTGATGCACCCGAAGAAGAAGACGGTGGGTGTGCGCATCCCGGACCATGTGGTCACCCAGGCGCTGCTGGCCGAGCTGGGCGAGCCGCTGCTGTCCAGCACGCTGCTGCTGCCGGACGAGGAGGAGCCGATGACCCAGGGCTGGGAGATCAAGGACCGCCTCGACCATGTGGTGGACGCGGTGGTCGACTCCGGGGAGTGCGGCACCGAGCCGACCACGGTGGTCGACTTCTCCAGCGGCGAGGCGGAGATCGTCCGGCGGGGCGCGGGCGACCCCTCACGGTTCGAGTGACGGCGGGGGGCGGTTCGGCGGACCGCCCGCGAGGGCCGCGATCTTGCGTGGCAGCATGGGATCCGCCCGTCCGGCGCGTTCGCGCAGGACATCGACGTACCCGCGGCGCGCCGGGGCACCCGCCGACCGCCGTCCCTTACCCCCCAGGAGGCCCGTCACCATGACCGACGTACAGGGAGCATCCGTCGACATCCCGACCGAGGACGGCACCGCGGACGCCTACCTCGCCCATCCCGCCGACGGCGAGCCGCACCCTGGCGTCCTGCTGTACCAGGACGCCTACGGGCTGCGCCCCCAGCTGCGGTCGATGGCCGACCGGCTGGCGTCCGCCGGGTACACGGTCCTGGTGCCCAACGTCTTCTACCGGCACGGCACCACCCCGATCGGCGAGCTGCCCGAGTTCATCGACCCGGCGGCCGACCCGGGCCTCTGGCAGCGCATCGGCCCGGTGATGGGCTCCCTCACCCCCGAGCAGTCCCGGCGGGACGCGGACGCCTATCTGGGCTTCCTCGCGGACAATCCGTTCGTCGCCGACGGCCCGGTCGCGCTGACCGGCTACTGCATGGGCGCCCGGCTCGCCCTGCGCACGGCCGCCACGCACCCCGACCGGGTGGCTGCGGCGGCCGGCTTCCACGGCGGCAAGCTGGTCACGGAGGCCCCGGACAGCCCGCACCGCGGTGTCGGGGACGTCACCGCCGAGCTGTACTTCGGCTTCGCCGACCAGGACGCCTCCATGCCGGCCGAGCAGATCCGCGAGCTGGAGCAGGCACTGGACGCGGCCGGGGTGCGCCACACCTGCGAGGTGTATCCGGGCGCGCAGCACGGCTACACCCAGGCCGACACCCCCGCGTACGACCGGGAGGCCGACGAGCGCCACTGGGCGGCGCTGCTGGCCCTGCTAGACCGCGCCTTCTGAGCCTTCCGCGCCTTCCGAGCTCTCCGAACCGTTCGGCACCGGCCCACGGCGCCCGCCCCGCGGCGGGCGCCGGGCGGGTTCGAAGTGGCCTGCGCACAAAGGGAAGTGGCGCCGGAATCGTTGACACGGGTACGACTTCGGCACCAGTCTGAGAGCGCTCTCAGACAGGTACGGACCAGAGATCGGAGGTCCGTACGACCCCGACCCCCACACGGAGGTGGAGAGTGCCGCACACTCGAACCCGACGCGCGCTGCCCTTGGTCGCCGCCACCGCCCTCATCGGCGGAGCGCTCGCCCTCGGCGTCCCCCAACACGCCGGAGCGGCCGTACCGGACACCATCGCGCTGACCATCACCAACAACTCGGGCCGCACCCAGCCCGTCTACCTCTACGACCTCGGCACCCAGCTGTCCTCCGGGCAGCAGGGCTGGGCGGACGCGAATGGCGTCTTCCACGCCTGGCCGGCCGGTGGCAATCCGCCGACTCCCGCGCCGGACGCGGCGATTCCTGGACCTGCCGCCGGGCAGTCGACCACGATCCGCATCCCGAAGTTCTCCGGCCGGATCTACTTCTCCTACGGCCAGAAGCTCGTCTTCAAGCTGACCACCGGCGGTCTGGTGCAGCCGGCCGTGCAGAATCCGTCCGACCCCAACCACGACATCCTGTTCAACTGGTCCGAGTACACGCTCAACGACTCCGGGCTGTGGCTCAACAGCACCCAGGTGGACATGTTCTCGGCGCCGTACTCCGTCGGGGTGCGCCGCGCCGACGGGAGCGTCAGCACCACCGGGCAGCTCAAGCAGGGCGGGTGGTCGGGATTCTTCGACGCCCTGCGCGCCCAGCCGGGCGGCTGGTCGGGGCTGATCCAGACGGGCTCCGACGGCTCGGTGCTGCGCGCGCTGTCGCCGCTGTACGGGGTGGAGACCGGTGCGCTGCCCGCGAGCGCGATGGACGACTACGTGAACCGGGTCTGGCAGAAGTACGCGTCGTCGACGCTGACCGTCACGCCGTTCGCCGATCAGCCGGACAAGAAGTTCTACGGCCGGGTCTCGGGTGACGTCATGAACTTCACCGACACCTCGGGCGCGGTCGTCACCAGCTTCCAGAAGCCGGACGCGGACAGCGTGTTCGGCTGCCACAAGCTGCTCGACGCGCCCAACGACGCCGTGCGCGGGCCCATCTCCCGCACGCTGTGTGCCGGGTTCAACCGCTCGACACTGCTGGTGAGTTCGCAGGCGCCGGACAACACGCCGGGCGACTTCTACCAGGACGCGGTGACCAACCAGTACGCGAAGGCGGTGCACGCGCGAATGTCCGACGGCAAGGCCTACGCGTTCGCCTTCGACGACGTCGGCAACCAGGAGTCGCTGGTCAACGACGGCGATCCGCAGCAGGCGTACCTCACACTGGGTCCGCTGGACTGACCGTATGAGAAGGTCCCGCTCCCCAGCCGGGGAGCGGGACCCTTCGGTGCAGATGGTGCGTTCAGCCGGTGCGGGTGATCAGCTGGTGGTCACGGACGCGTCGTCCACGACGAAGCTGGTCTGGAGCGAGGAGTCCTCCACGCCGTTGAACTTCAGGGTGACCGTCTGGCCCGCCAGCGAGGACAGGTCGAAGGTCTTCTGGACGTAGCCCGAGTTGGCGTTCAGGTTCGAGTACGACGCCAGGGTGGTCGAACCCGCGGTGACCGTCAGCTTGTCGTACGCGGTGCTGGTGGTGGTCTCGGCGGTGTCGACGTGCAGGTAGAAGGACAGGGTCGCCTTGCAGCCCGCGGGAATCGTCACCGACTGGGACACGGTGTCGGTGTGCGAGGTGCCGTAGCCGTCCATCCACGCCTTGTACGAACCGCCGTGCGCGGCCTCACCGGTGTCGTTGGTGATGACACCGCTGCTCGCGGTCCAGCCGGTGTTGCCCGACTCGAAGCCCGGGTTGGCCAGCAGCTGGGTCGAGGTGCAGCCGCCACCACCGCTGGTGCTGACGGTCCAGGAGAAGGTCGCGGTACCGGTCGCGCCGGTGGAGTCCTTCACCGTGACGGTGGTGCTGTAGCTGCCGGCCGCGGACGGCGTACCGGAGATCACACCGGTGGAGCTGTTGATCGACAGACCGGTCGGCAGGCCGGAGGCGCTGTAGGTCAGGGCGCCGCTGTTGGTGCTGCTCGCCTGGACCTGGAGGCTGACCGCCGTACCCACGGTGGAGGACTGGCTGCCGGGGTTGGTGACCGTCACGCCGTTGCTCGGCGGGGTGATGTGGCTGCCGACGTTGATGCCCGCGAAGGCGTTGCCGACACCCGCGTACTGCGCGGAGTTGGTGCCGTAGAGCGCCGCGGCCGCGTTCAGCGCCGCGGTGCGGGCACCGGCGTAGTTGGTGCTGGACGTCATGTACGACGTCAGCGCCTTGTACCAGATCTGGAGGGCGGCGGCCCGGCCGATGCCGGTGACGGCGACGCCGTCGGAGGTCGGGCTGTTGTAGGTCACACCATTGATGACCTTGCTGCCGCTGCCCTCGGAGAGCAGGTAGAACATGTGGTTCGCCGGACCCGAGGAGTAGTGCACATCGAGGTTGCCGACGCCCGAGTACCAGCTGTCCGCCGAACCGCCGTCCTTGCTCGGCTTGTCCATGTAGCGCAGCGGGGTGCCGTCACCGTTGATGTTGATCTTCTCACCGATGAGGTAGTCACCGGGGTCCGAGCTGTTGTTCGCGTAGAACTCCACGCCCGTGCCGAAGATGTCGGAGGTGGCCTCGTTCAGGCCGCCCGACTCGCCGGAGTAGTCGAGGCCCGCGGTGTTGGAGGTGACACCGTGGCTCATCTCGTGGCCGGCGACGTCCAGCGCGGTCAGCGGGTCGTTGTTCCCGGAGCCGTCGCCGTACGTCATGCAGAAGCAGCTGTCGTCCCAGAACGCGTTCACGTACGAGTTGCCGTAGTGCGTCCGGGAGTAGGCGCCGACACCGTCGTTCTTGATGCCGCTGCGCCCGAACGTGTTCTTGTAGAAGTCCCAGGTCTCCTGCGCGCCGTAGGCGGCGTCCGCGCCGGCCGTGGCGGCGTTGGAGTTGGTGCCGTCGCCCCAGGTGTCGCTGGTCTGCGAGAACAGGGTGCCGGTGCCGGAGGTGCCGTGGTTCAGGTTGTACGTCTTGTGACCGCCGCGCGTACCGTCGGTCAGGTTGTACGACGAACCCGACTGGGTCGAGGTCAGCGAGACCTGGCCGCTGTAGTGGGTGTTGCCGACGCCGGTCTCGATGCCCTGGTACCGGTACAGCTCCTTGCCGGTGGTGGCATCGGTGATGACGTGCAGCCGGCTCGGCGTGCCGTCGTCCTGGAAGCCGCCGATCACGGTCTCCCAGGCAAGCTTCGGGGTGCCGCTGCCGGCCCAGATCACCTTGCGGGCGCTGTCGGCGGCGGGCTTCGCGGCGTCCAGGGCCTTGGCGGTCTTCAGCGCCTTGCTCTCGGCCGCGGCCTTGGTGTAGGTCGCCGTGGTCGAGGAGACCCGGATCTTGTTCTTGTTGTTGTACGTGGCGCTCACGGTGCCGGCCGCGAGCGAGGCGGGCGGGGTGTGCACGATCAGGTCGCCGCCGAGGACGGGCAGGCCGTCGTAGGTGCGCTCGTAGCGGGTGTGCAGCGTGCCGTCGGCGTCCTTGGTGACGTCCTTGACGACCAGCTTCTCCTTGGCGCCGAGGCCGAGGGTGCGGGCGGTGTCGGTCGTCTTGTCCTGGGCGCTCTGGATCAGGGCCTTGTGCTGGGCCGGGCTGAGCTTGGCCTCAAGGGCGCCGACGCGCAGGGGGCTGAGGTGGTGCGCGGCGGGCGCGGCCGTCGCCGGGCCGGCCTGCATACCGACGGCGAACAGGGCCGCGGTGGAGAGCAGCGCGGCTCCGACCGTGGCCCGCTTGGAGAGACGTCCCTGGGGAAGACGTCCGTGAGAAAGGGGTCTGTGGGGTCTCACTCTTACTCCTCCTGCGGAGGCCGCCGGGTCGCGGCCTGTGAGAGACCGGACAGCCGGGTCTGCTGTCCGGTGGGTGGTGCTGTGTACAAGACCGTGATCCGTGGTGCGCTCGTGGGGGATCAGCGTGCGCTGGGAGAATGACAGTCTTGAACCGTCCATGTCACCAGCGTGGGAACCAATCGAGGGTTTTCCCTATGACGTCGCTGTGCGCTCCCCCAGCGGCCAATTCACGTTCATGAAACAACTGTTGGGGTGCCTGTGACAGCAGGGACCGCCCTGGGAAGATCGTCTTCATGACGGTCGACACGGTGGGAGAGATCTTCGAGCGGGCGGGGTGCACGGGCACGCTGCTCGTCCAACCCCTGGACAGCGAAGGGGAATTCGGGCTGGACGCCGATCAACTCGTGGTACCCGCCTCGGTGGTGAAGGTGCTGGTCGCGCTGGCGGCCGAGACCTGGTTCGCCGAGGGCCGGCTGGATCCGCGAGAGCGGATGGTGCTGGGTGCCGCGCGGCGCACACCCGGCTCGGTCGGGGTGTCGCTGTTCGAGGACGAGGTCGCGCTGTCGTTGCGCGACATGGTCGTCCTGATGCTGACCATCAGCGACAACCCGTGCACGGACGCGCTGATGAACCGGCTCGGTGTCGACACCCTGAACGCGACGGCCGCGCGGCTCGGGCTGCGGAACACGGTCGTCCGGTCCGATCTGCGCACCATGCTGGACTCCATCGGCCAGGACCTCGGCCGCGCGGGCTGGGCGGACCTCGTCGACTGGTCGGCTCGCGCCTCGGCGGCCGAATCAGCGGGCGTCGACGAGGAGTTGCCGGGGACGCGTGCGCTGACCCCCGGTGCGGGCACCGGCACGACAGCGCGCGACATGGTGCGGCTGCTGCGGCTCCTCTGGAGCGGGCAGGCGGGGCCTGCGGCGGCCTGCGCGCGGGTGCGGGCGGTGATGGGCCGCCAGCTCACCCGGCACCGGATCGCGAGCGGGTTCCGGGCGCCCGTGCGGGTGGCGGCCAAGAGCGGCGGGCTCGCCGGGATCGTACGCAATGAGGTCGGCGTCGTCTCGTATCCGGACGGCCGTCAGTACGCCGCCGCGGTCTTCACCAGATCGCGGCCGGGCGCGGACGACGCCGCGATCAATGCCGCGATCGGCGCCGCGACCGCGCACGCCGTCGCCTCGTTGCACCGCGAAACGGCCTGAAATCCCCTTCACCCGACAGCTCATGTTCACTCGACAGCCCATGGGAGGGCTCATGACACACATCAGCGAACCGAGGCACCGGCTGGTGCCCACCGAGGCGGGGCGGATCCATCTCGTGGAGCAGGGCAGCGGGCCGCTGGTGCTGCTGGTGCACGGCTTCCCGGAGTCCTGGTACTCCTGGCGCCATCAGCTGCCGGCCCTCGCGGCGGCCGGGTACCGGGCGGTGGCCATCGACGTCCGCGGCTACGGCCGGTCCGCCAAGCCGGTGGCGACGGACGCGTACCGGCTGACCGAACTCGTGGCGGACAACGTCTCGGTGGTGCACGCGCTCGGCGAGGAGTCGGCCGTGGTCGTCGGCCACGACTGGGGTTCCGCCATCGCCTCGGGCTCGGGCCTGCTCAGCCCCGAGGTCTTCCGGGCGGTGGGCATGCTCAGCGTGCCGTACACCCCGCGCGGTGCGTCCCGGCCGACCGAGGTCTTCGCCCATATGGGCGGCGGGGACGACGAGTTCTACATCTCCTACTTCCAGGAGCCGGGCCGTGCCGAGGCCGAGATCGAGCCCGATGTACGCGGCTGGCTCGCGGCCTTCTACCGGGCCCTGTCCGCCGGGACCATGCCCGGACCCGGCGACCCTGTCCCGTACTTCGTCAGCCCCGGCGGCACCCTGCGCGACCGGTGCCCCGACGGTCCGCTGCCCGGGTGGCTCGGCGAGGCCGAACTCGACTTCTACGCGGGTGAGTTCGAGCGGACCGGGCTGACCGGAGCGCTCAACCGCTACCGGAACATGGACCGCGACTGGGCGGACCTCGCCGCCCATGAGGGCGCTCCCCTCACCCAGCCGTCCCTGTTCATCGGCGGCGCCCTGGACGTCACCGTGTCCTGGCTGTCGGACGCCATCAAGGCGTTCCCCCACACCCTGCCGAACCTGGTCTCCTCGCAGCTGCTCGACGACTGCGGCCACTGGATCCAGCAGGAGCGTCCCGAGGAGACCAACCGCCTGCTCCTCGACTGGCTGGCCGAGCTGCCCGCCTGAGTTCCGGGGGGATCCGTGCCCGCGCGGGAAGGCTGCCGAACGTGCCCGCCGTCGTGGGGCGTTGACCCGAGCCCCGGTATCCCGCCGCTGGTCGGGGCGTTGTTACGGTGCCTGGCGTGTCTGACTCCTCACGCGATACCGCACAGGGCGCCGGCTGGGGCTCGGCCGAGCCGGGTGCCTACAAGCAGTTGATGCCACCCCACGTCCGGAAGGTGTCCTGGCTGAACCCCAGAACGCTGTGGGCGGCCCGCAACGGCGTGCTGGCCTCCTGGTTCGGCGACCCCACCGGCCGTACCCGCGGCCGGTGGGTGGCCCGGCGGCAGTCCGCCGGGGTGCCCGCCGACAAGGTGTTCCGGCGGGAGGTGCCGGACCGGTTCTCCTTCATGGTCATCGGCGACACCGGGGAGGGCGGCGAGTCCCAGTACGCCGCCGTACCGGGGTTCCTGAAGACCGGCCAGGGCACCGAGTTCGCGGTGATCACGAGCGATGTCATCTACCCGGTGGGCAGCGCCGACGACTACGAGAACAAGTTCTTCCGGCCGTACCGGGACTACCCGGCGCCGATCTACGCGATACCCGGCAACCACGACTGGTACGAGGATCTCGGCGCCTTCATGCGGGTCTTCTGCGCCGACACCCCGCCACCGGACCCCGCGCCCCGGCCCCGCCCGCTCGGCCGGGCCTGGTGGCAGGCGCTGCTGTGGCACCGGCCGCGCCCGGCGGACGGACAACACCTAGACGAGGCACGGAAGTTGCGGTCGGATCCCGGCCAGCAAGCCGAACAGCCCGGCCCCTACTGGGCGTTGGACGCAGGACCGGTGCGCCTGATCGGCATCGACACCGGACTGCTCGGCACCCTCGACGCCGAACAGGGGGCCTGGCTGCGCGAGGTGTCCAAGGGCACCCGCCCGAAGATCCTCATCACCGGGTCACCGCTGTACGTCGACGGCGAGCACCACCCGTGCCCCATCGACGGCGGCGGCACCGTGGACGACATCGTCCGGGACCCGGAGCACCACTACGTGGCCGCGATCGGCGGTGACATCCACAACTACCAGCGCTACCCGGTCCAGGTGGACGGCCGCACCATCCAGTACATCGTCTCGGGCGGCGGCGGGGCGTTCATGCACGCCACCCACACCATCCCCCGGGTGTCGATCGGCGGGGTCACCGAGCGCGACTTCCGCTGCTACCCGCTGCGCGGCGACTCGCTCGCGTTCTACAGCCACCTCTACGCCCGCCGGCTGCGCCTGCCGCGCCTCGGGCTCAGCGAGTCGGAGGCCACGGCCGTGATCGCCGAACGCCTCGGCATCGAACCCGGCCGCGCCCCCGGCCCCGACACCCGCGTCACCCGGCGCACCCGTCTGGTCGCCGGCCTGCTGGGTGCCGGCGGCCGCCCCGACCGCACCTCACGGGTCCGGCTGCCGGTGCGCAAGATGTACACCCAGCTGTTCTCGCCGTCCTCCGTCACCTACACCCCGCCCTTCTTCAAGTCCTTCCTGCGCCTGGACGTCGGCGCGCAGGAGATCCGCGTCCGCTGCTTCGCCGCGACCGGCAACCGCCCGCAGGAACTGGACCCGCCGGTGGAGGACGAGGTCGTCATCCCGCTGAAGTGACCCCCTGAAGCGGACCCTCCGAAGCGACCCCGCAGGACGGTCCGGGCCCCGCGCCGAAAACCGATCACACAGTTGTCACACTCGGCTGCCACACTCGATGGGGAACCGCAGTACGACCGCTGGAGGAGCCCGTGCCGTCCACCCCACGCCCCCTGCGCAAGCTGGGCTTCCTCACCATCGGCCTGTTCGATCCGGCGGACCCGGCCCGGGGGCACGAGTCCACGCTGGAGATCATCGAACTGGGCGAACGGCTCGGCTTCGACAGCGCCTGGGTCCGCCACCGGCACCTCCAGTACGGCATCTCGTCCCCGGTCGCCGTCCTCGCCGCCGCCTCCCAGCGCACCCGCCGTATCGAACTGGGCACCGCGGTCATACCGCTCGGCTGGGAGAACCCGCTGCGCCTCGCCGAGGACCTGGCGACCGTCGACCTGCTGTCCGGCGGCCGGCTGAACCCGGGGCTCAGCGTGGGCCCGCCGATGCACTACGACCAGGTGAGGGACGCCCTGTACCCGGACACCGGCGACAGCGAGGACTTCGGCCACGAGCGGGTGCGGCGGCTCCTGGACCTCGTGCGCGGCAAGCCCGCCAGCGACTTCAGCGGGGTCGAGGGCTTCGAGGTGTTCAGCGATGTGGTGCAGCCGCACTCCCCCGGGCTCGGCGGCCGGCTGTGGTACGGCGGCGGCAGCCTCGGCTCCGCGCGCTGGGCGGGCGAGCACGGGATGAACTTCCTGACCAGCAGCGTCGTCAAGGCGGCGGGCCCGGACGAGGAGCCGTACGACTTCGCGGAGATACAGCGCTCCCTCATCCGGGAGTTCCGGGCGCACCACCCCGACGGCGCGGCGGCCCGGGTCTCGCAGGGCCTGGTGGTGATACCCACCGACTCGGCGAGTCCCGAACAGCGCGCCCGGTACGCCGAGTTCGCCGCCAAGAGGCTGCCGCGCACCACCGCCCCGCAGGGCCCGGCGCGGCTGCTGTTCGCGCCGGACCTGGTCGGCACCTCGGCGGAGCTGGCCGAGCGGCTGCGGGCGGACCCGGCGTTCCGGGAGGTGGACGAGGTGGCCTTCGCGCTGCCGTTCACCTTCGCGCACGAGGACTATGTGCAGATCCTGACCGACATGGCGACGAAGCTCGGTCCGGCGCTCGGCTGGCGCCCTGCGGTCTGACCGTCGTACCGGCTGCTACCAGCGGCCCGCCTCGGTGCCCGTCACCGGGGTGGAGGGCCTGCCGTCCACCCCGACCGGCACCTCGCCGTGCAGCATCACCCGGTGCATGATCCGGGGCACGTCGAGCCCGGTGTGGTCGCTGGGGGCCAGATGGATGGTGGCCCGGTTGTCCCAGAAGGCGACGCTGCCGGGCGCCCAGCGGAAGCGGACCGTGTACTCGGGGCGGACCGCCTGGTCGAGAAGCATCTGGAGCAGCGCGGCGCTCTCCGGGCGGGAGACGCCGGTGATCTGCTCGATGTAGTAGCCGTTGACGAACAGCACCCGCTCCCCGGTCTCCGGGTGCACCCGCACCAGGGGGTGCTCGCAGGCCATCTGGTGGTCCAGGAGGTGGCGCAGATAGGCGTCGTCGCCGGGGCGTGGCTGGTAGCCGACGCCGAGCCGGTGCTCGGCGCGCAGCCCGTCCACGAAGGCGCGCACCGGCGCGGACAGGCCCGCGTAGGCGGCGGCCAGATTGGCCCAGGTGGTGTCGCCGCCGTAGGGCGGGACGGACTCGGCGCGCAGGACGGTCGCGGCGGGCGGGTCGACGCGGGCGCCGTGGTCGCAGTGCCAGCCGCGCAGCAGATGGGGGCGGCGGCGGGCGAGCCACTCCTCGTGGTCCATGCCGTAGCGGCCGCCCAGTTCCAGCCGGTCGGCCGTGGTCTCCACCTCGGGGAAGTCCGGGGGCGAGGCGCCGCCGCGGCGGCCGAGGACCACCGGTTCGCCGAAATGGCGGGCGAAGGCGACCTGCCCGGCGTGGTCCAGGCGCTGGTCCCGGAAGAACACCACCTTCCAGCGCAGCACGGCCCGCCGGATCAGGTCGGCCACCGCGTCGTCGAGGGGTGCGGCGAGGTCGACCCCGGTGATCTCGGCGCCGATGTGCCCGGCGACCGGCCGCACCTCGACGCCCCCGACCCGCAGGTCCACGCTGGTGACCGGATCCGGCCGGTCCGTGCGTGCGGGCCGCGCCGGTCCTTCCCGCCGCTCCGACCGCTCCCGGCGCTCCGGCCGCTCCGGCTGTTTCGGCCGCTCCTGCTGCTGCGCGGCGGCCCTGTCCGTCGTCATGCGCGCGCTCCGCTGCTCGTCCGTACCGGCCCCGGGGCCCGTGCCGTCCGCCGGCCACGTCGCGCCCGTCCGGTTGATCACCACTCACCCTATCCATGAGGCTGGTGGCACGACACTGTCGAGCGGAAGGTCTCCTCGTGAACGGCATACCGGTGCACACGCTCAACGACGGAACGACGATCCCCGCCCTCGGCCTCGGCACCTGGCCGCTGGACGACACCGCGGCCGAGCGGGCCGTACGCGAGGCGCTCGGCCTCGGCTACCGGCTGGTGGACACCGCGGTGAACTACCGCAACGAGACCGGCGTGGGCCGTGCCCTCGCAGACGCCGGGGTGCCCCGCGAGGAGCTGGTGGTGACGACCAAGCTCCCGGGCCGCCACCACGGCTACCAGGAGACCCTGGCCTCCTTCGAGGAGTCCCGGCGGCGGCTCGGCGTGGAGTACGTGGACCTGTATCTGATCCACTGGCCGAACCCCCGGGTCGGCAAGTACGTCGACTCCTGGAAGGCGATGATCAAGCTCCGGGAGGACGGTCTGATCCGCTCGATCGGCGTCTCCAACTTCACCCCGGAGCACATCATGCGGCTGGAGAAGGAGACCGGGGTGCTGCCGTCGGTGAACCAGATCGAGCTGCACCCGCTGTTCCCGCAGGAGGAGCTGCGCGCCTTCCACGCGGACCAGGGCATCCTCACCGAGAGCTGGAGCCCGCTGGGCCGGGGCGGCCATCTGCTGGGCGACCCGCACGTCGGCCGGATCGCCGACGAGCACGGGGTGAGTCCCGGGCAGGTGCTGCTGCGCTGGCACGTCCAGCTGGGCGCGCTGCCCATCCCGAAATCCGCCGATCCCGAGCGGCAGCGCGCCAACCTGGACGTCTTCGGCTTCGAGCTGGACTCGGACCAGATGGCCGCGATCGCCCGGCACGCCCCGACCCGGCTCGGCGGCGACCCGGAGACGCACGAGGAGTTCTGAGACCGGGGTGAGCGGGGTACCCGGGGCCCGGTGAGGCGGACGCACGGAAGGAGCCGCACGTGGCAGCGGAGGACCGGCTGCGGACGTACCGCGGCAAGCGCGACTTCGAGCGGACCCGGGAACCCGCGGCCGAAGGGCGGGCGGACGAGGGCCGAAGGCCCTCGGCCGGAGAGGATGCCGGGGGCCGGGGCGGCGGGCGTCCCCGGTTCGTGGTGCAGATCCACGACGCGCGCCGGATGCACTTCGACTTCCGGCTCCAGGTGGCCGACGTCCTGAAGTCCTGGTCCGTGCCGAGGGGCCCGTCCGCCGACCCCGGCGACAAGCGGCTCGCCGTGCCGACGGAAGATCATCCGCTGGCGTACGAGGACTTCGAGGGCGTGATCCCGAAGGGCGAGTACGGCGGCGGCACGGTGATCGTGTGGGACCGGGGGACGTACGAGCCGCTGAGCCATGACCGGCAGGGGCGGCCGGTGGACTTCGCCGAGTCGCTGGAGCGCGGACATGCCACGTTCCGGCTGCACGGCACCAAGCTGCGCGGCGAGTACGCCCTGACCCGCTTCCGGGGCCGGGACGGGGAGGACCACTGGCTGCTGGTGCGCAAGGGCGCGGCGCACCGGGCCGGGCACGGGTCCCCCGACCCCCGGCGGGCCCGTTCGGTGCGCACCGGGCGCACCCTCGCCCAGGTCGCGGCGGACAGCGGCGCGAGCTGACCGATTACGGGCCGACCGGGCGCGGGCCGACCGGGCAAGCGCCGACAATCCGGATTCCCTGATTCCGGCCCCAACTGGTGTGCGAGGAGCCTATGTTCGCGCCGAAATCCTTCGCTCCCCTGGAGGCATCCCCATGCGCACAGCACCGCGCGCCGCCGCCCTCATCGGCGCCGTGACCGCCGCAACCGTACTCACCTGCCAGCCCGCGGGGGCGACCCCGGCGGGCCCCGGGGTGACGGCCCGCACGATCAGTGAACGGACCGTCGGCGACACCGACTACACCCTGCGGGAGATCACCGTCCCGCCCGGCCAGAGCACCGGCTGGCACTACCACGACGGCCCCCTGTACGGCGTGGTGCGCCAGGGCACCCTGAGCCACTTCGACTCCGCCTGCGCCCCGGACGGGGTGTACCAGGCGGGCGCGCCGATACAGGAGCCCGCCGGACCCGGGAACGTGCACATAGGGCGCAACCTCGGGGACACCCCGGTGGTGCTCGATGTGCTGTACGTGCTGCCGCACGGCTCCCCGTTCTCCGAGGACGCTCCGAACCCGGGCTGCGCCTTCCAGTAGCGGGCGATCAGGCGTCGGGGAGCGGCTGTTCGGCCCAGATGGTCTTGCCCGCGGCCGTCTGCCTGCTCCCCCAGCGCTGGGTGAGCTGCGCGACCAGCAGCAGTCCCCGGCCGCCCTCGTCGTAGGCGTGCGCCCGGCGCAGATGCGGGGAGGTGGAACTGGCGTCGGAGACCTCGCAGATGAGGGCGCGGTCGCGGATCAGCCGTAGCTGGATGGGGGGTTCGCCGTAGCGGATGGCGTTGGTGACGAGTTCGCTGACGACGAGTTCGGTGACGAACGCGGTCTCCTCCAGCCCCCAGGCGGCCAGTTGCTCTCCTGCGGCCTGCCGCACGACGGCGACCTGGGCGGGGTGGGCGGGTACGTCCCAGGTGGCGACCCGGTCGGCGCCGAGGGCGCGGGTGCGCACCAGCAGGAGGGCCACGTCGTCGCCGGGCTGATCGGGCAGTACGGCCTTGAGGACGCCGTCGGCGAGGGCGTCGAGGGAGTCGGCGGACGCCCCGAGGGCGCGGCGCAGTTCGTCGTCGGCGCCGTCCGGGTTCCCGGCGCGGTGGGCGACCAGGCCGTCGGTGAACAGGGCCACCACGGAGCCCTCGGGCAGCTCCAACTCCGTTGCCTCGAAGGGCAGTCCGCCGATGCCGAGGGGCGGCCCCGCGGTCAGGGGCACCAGCTCGGCGCCGTCGCCGTCGGGCAGGATCAGGAACGGGGCCGGATGGCCGGCGGTGGCGAGCGTGAGCCGGCGCGAGACGGGGTCGTAGACGGCGTACACGCAGGTGGCGCCGATCTCGGCGACCTCCTCGCGGCCGTTCTCGGCGGCCAGGTGCGTCACCAGGTCGTCGAGGTGGGTGAGGAGTTCGTCGGGCGGCAGATCAACATCGGCGAGGGTGCGCACGGCGGTGCGCAGCCGGCCCATGGTGGCCGAGGAGCTGATGCCGTGGCCCACCACATCGCCGACGACCAGTCCGACCCGGCCCCCGGAGAGCGGGATGACATCGAACCAGTCGCCGCCGATCCCGGCCTGCGAGCCGCACGGCAGATAGCGGTGGGCCACGTCGAGCGCGGCCTGTCCGGGCAGTCCGCTCGGCAGCAGGCTGTGCTGGAGGGCGAGGGCGGTGCTGCGTTCACGGGCGAAGCGGCGGGCGTTGTCGATGCAGACGGCGGCGCGGCTGGCCAGCTCCTCGGCGAAGACGGCGTCGTCGGGGCCGTAGTCCTCCGGATGGGCCAGCCGCACGCAGACCGCGACGCCCAGCGTGGTGCCGCGGGCGCGCAGCGGTACGGCGATCATGGAGTGCACGCCCTCCCGGAAGGGGGCGCCCTGGGGCGCGCGCTCGTTGCGGTCCGCGAGCCAGGCCCGGAATCCGGGCTCGCCCGCCTGGCTGAGGATCGCGTGGCCCTCGCGCAGCGCGCAGGCCGGCGGCGCGGGGGGCCGGTAGGTCTGGGTCTCGCCGACCCGGACGGCGACCCCGGGACTGCCGGGCCGGGTGGATTTGTAGGCGACGCGATGCAGCTCGACGTCGTCCGCGGCGACCATGGGGGGCTCGTCGGCACCGAGCACCCAGTCGAGCAGGTCGACGGTGGCGAAGTCGGCGTAGCGCGGGACGAGGATCTCGATCAGTTCCTCGGCGGTGCGCACCACGTCCAGGGTGGTGCCGATGTGGGCGGCGGCCTCATTGAGCAGGGCGAGCCGGCGTCTGGCCCAGTACTGCTCATTGCTGTCGTAGGCGGCCAGGGCGACCGCGGTCTGCGTACCTGAGGCGTCGCGCAGCGGCCACATCTCCAGGCTCCAGAAGTGCTCCCGGTTCAGCGCGGGCGCGGCGGCGAAGCTCTCGTAGCGCACGGGCAGACCGGTCTCGGCGACCTCGCGCAGATGGCGGACGAAACCCCGGTTGGACTCGGTGTCGGCCACGGTGTCGAGGAAGAACCGGCCGGTCAGCCCCTCCTCGGGGACGCCGATGACCTTGCAGGCGGCGGCGTTGAGACGCAGATAGCGCTGCTGGAGGTCGAAGACGGACATCGACATGGACGCCTGCTCGAAAGCCTGTGCGGCGAACGCGACGCCGGGTGGTTCGGCCGTCACGGCGTAGCCCGCGGGGCGCCCGTCGCCGCCTTCGAGGGGGCAGGCGGTGACGGCGAGGTCGAGGCGGTGGCCGTCGCGGTGCCGCAGGGCGACGGTGCCGTGCCGGGTGCCCGTCCGCGCGGCGAGGGCTGCCGCGGGAAGTTCGGCGGCGAGCAGTTCCGTCGCGGGGCGGCCCACCACCGCCTCGGCCGGGTGGCCCATGAGCAGACGCGCACCCTCGCTCCACCCGGTCACCCAGCCCCGAGTGTCGATGATCGCCACCGCGGCGACACGGTCCATAAGGCCCAGAATGATCCGATTGTCGCGGCTCCTCAAGCGCGGGGACCGCGAGCCGGGTCAGGCCCGGTGGGCGCGCAGGGCGGCGAGGGCCTTGTCGGCGTGGGTGTTCATGCGCAGCTCGCTGCGGACGATCTCCAGTACGGTGCGGTCCTCGGCGATGACGAAGGTGACGCGCTTGGTGGGGGCGAGGGTGAAGCCGCGCCTGACCCCGAACCGCTCGCGGACCGCGCCGTCGGCGTCGGACAGGAGCGGCATGCCGAGCGTGTGCCGTCCGGCGAACTCCCGCTGCTTGTCGACGTCGTCGCCGCTGATGCCCACGGGCCGGGCGCCGAGCGCGGCGAACTCGGCGGCGAGGTCGCGGAAGTGGCAGGCCTCGGCGATGCAGCCCGGGGTGAGGGCCGCGGGGTAGAAGAAGAGGACCACGGGTCCCTCGGCGAGCAGTTCGCCGAGGCTTCGGACCGTCCCGGACTCGTCGGGGAGGGCGAAGTCCTCCGCCTTGTCCCCGACCTCGACACGCTCACTCATGACCGGTTCCTCCTCTGGTGGCCTGCCGCCGGATATTACTGGACGGTAAGCCGCCGGGTGGCCCGTTCGCGGGACTACTTCTCCGGCTCCTCGTGCCCCGCCACCGCCGCCGCGCCCGGCTCGCCCTCCGTCTCGGCGGAGTACGCGAGGAAGTCGTCCACCATCCGATGGAACAGGGTGGCCAGCTGCCGCAGTTCCTCGGGCCGCCAGTCCGCCAGCGCCAGCTGCATCTCCCCCGCCCCGGCCTCCCGGATCCGGCCGACGGCGAGGCGGCCCGCGTCAGTGAGCCGGATCCGCTGGGCGCGCCCGTCGTCGGGGTCGGGCACCCGGGTGACGTACCCCGCCCGATGGAGCTGCTGCACGGTCCGGGTCACATGGGAGGCCTCGACCCCGAGGCGGTGCGCCACCTCGCCGGGCCGCATCGGCTCGCAGTCCGCGATCTGCCGCAGCAGCGCCACCGCGGCCCGGTCCAGCGGTACGTCGGCCAGGGCTCGCAGCCGGTCGTGGTGCCGGGTGCGGGTGCCGAGGTAGGTGATGCGGGTGAGGGCGCGCTCGATCTCGGCGACCTCCGGGGAGGCCGCGTTCGGGCCGGGCGGCGAGGGCGCGGGCATGCCTTCGAGTCTACGCGGACATTGCATGACTCAACCTTTTCGTCCCAGCGGCGCACAGGGCACGGACCGAGTCGCTCCGGTACGTCCGCCCGGCTCCGCGCCTCCCGCGAGATCAGGCCGTGCGGCCCGCGCCCCGGGACGTCCCAGGCCGTCCCACGGGACAGCGAAACGGCATGGTGAGGGGTTCGCACGGCAAGGCTGGGCGGCGTGATCACGGTTCGTGGTCACGAGATCGACAGCCGGAGGTTTCCATGATCCGTCGGGCCCTCAAGAGCGTTCTGCCGGCCGCGGCCGCGGTGCTCGCCCTGCTCCCCGCGTCGGCCGGTGCCGCCGCGGCGAGCACCGTCACCGCCCACCCGGTGGCCGCCGTCGCCGCCCCGCAACACCCCGTCCACACCCAGCCCTACCACACCGGCCGGGTCGCCACCCGCGGCATCCGGCTCAACGTCCGCTCCGGCCCGGGCACCGGCTACCGGGTGGTCGGCAGCCGGCACACCAACCGGCTCATCTCGGTCAGCTGCAAGACCTACGGCTCCCGGGTGCACGGCAACCACGTCTGGTACCGGCTCCCCCAGCACCGGGGCTACGTCTCCGCCCACTACGTGACCACCCGCCGGTACGTCCCCTGGTGCTGACGGGCGTCCGCCGCATCATCCACTGACCGCCGAGGGCCTGTCCGGGAGCCGCGTCCCGAACAGGCCTTCGGCATGAGGGCGCTTGACCCGGCCCATACCTCGTCCGGTGTTGCAGCGGCCGTCCGACAGGGAAACCATCCCGGCATCAGGGGCGAAACGCCCATAGGGGAATGGGAGTCGAGGAACGCACGATGCGGCACCCCCAAGGATCGACCGCGCCGGACGAGTCGCTGGTGGTGACACTGCGCGAGCTGAAGGACCGTACAGGTCTGAGCCTGGCGGCGCTGGCCGCGCGCACCCCGTACAGCAAGTCCGCCTGGCACCGCTATCTTTCGGGCGGCAAGCGGCCGCCGCGGCCCGCGGTGGAGGCCCTGTGCCGGCTGGCCGAGGCCGACGCCACGGCCGTACTGGCGCTGTGGGAGGCGGCCGAGGAGCCCGCGCCCCCGGAGCCGCCCGAGGAGCGCCCCGGTGGCCGCCGCTCCCCCCGGCTCCCGCTGTGGATCCCGGTGTCGGTGCTCGCGCTGTTCGGCGCGGCCGCGGCGGTGGCCGCGGCCGTGGCCCTGTCCGGGCGCCCGGACTCCGCTCCGGTGGCCCAGCCGCTGAGCGAGGTGCCGCGCTGTCACGGGTCCTCCTGCCAGGGCGAGTTGCCCGACGCCTCGGTGTGCGCCCGGGACGCGCAGACCAGGAGCCGGGTCGCCGACCACGCCTATGCCGTACGGCTGCGCTACTCGCCGTCCTGCCGCACCGCCTGGTCGGAGGTACGGGTGCGCGGCCGGCTGGCCCGGGAGGTGTCGGTGCGCGCGGGCGACGACATCCTCTCCGCGAGCTATCCGGCCGATGATGTGACCGGCGTCAACAGCCCGATGCTGTCGGTGGGTTCGCCCTGGGGCGTGGAGGCGTGCGCCGAGGTGGGCGGGAAGGTGGCGTGCACGGGCCTGGACGCGGACGCTCCACCGGCGCCGGTGGACTGACGCAGGGGCCGGGCGGCGGCCCGGCGGGGCACCCCGTTCAGGGGAACCGACGGCCGAAGGCGCGTGCCGGGGCCCGGATCGGTCGACATCTTCCCCCGTGACCGCCACCGCCCTGCCGCTCATCGCGCCGATGCTCGCCACCCCCGGCTCGCTGCCGCCCGCCGCGCAGGACGCGCGCTGGGCGTACGAGACCAAGCAGGACGGGCAGCGGGTGATGGTCTATCTGCCCGGGGACGGCACCCTGGTGCTGCGCGCCCGTTCGGGCGAGGTGATCACCGGGGCGTATCCCGAACTGGCGCCGCTGGGCGGCGCGCTGGGTGCCACCCCAGCGGTCCTCGACGGCGAGGTGCTGGCCCTGGACCCGGACGGCCGGGCCGACTTCCAGCTGCTCCAGAGCCGGATGGGCCTCGCCCACGCGCCCGCGCGGGCCGCGCGCCGGGCCGCGCAGGTGCCGGTGCATCTGGTGCTGTTCGATGTGCCGTATCTGGCGCGGCCGCTGCTGCGGGAGCCGTATGCACGGCGCCGGGCGCGGCTGCTGGAGCTGGGACTGTCAGGGCCGTACTGGTCGACGCCCGGCGCGGTGACCGGGCACGGCGCCCAGGCCCTCGCGGCCACCCGGGAGCACGGGCTCGAGGGCCTGGTGTGCAAGCGGCTCGACTCGGTGTACGAGCCAGGGGTGCGCTCGCGCGCCTGGATCAAGATCCGCAACCTGCGGGCCGAGGATGTGATCGTGGGCGGCTGGCTGCCCGGCAAGGGGCGGCTCACGGGGCTGCCCGGCGCGGTGCTGGTGGGCCAGCGGGACTCGGCCGGCCGGCTGCGTTACGTCGGCGGGGTGGGCACCGGCTGGAGCGAGGCGGAGCGGATCCGGCTCGCGGAGCTGCTCACGGACGCGGCGAGCGGGCGCTGCCCCTTCGAGCCGGTGCCCCGCGTCCCGGGCGCGCGCTGGGTGCTGCCCCGGCTGGTCGGCGAGGTCGCTTACAGCACCCGTACCCGGTCCGGGCTGCTGCGTCAGCCGTCCTGGCTAAGGCTGCGTCCCGATCTTTCGCCACAGGACTCGGCGGCGGAGCTGCCCGGGGACCTGGCATGAGGCGGGTGGGTCTATCGTGTGCGCATGCCGGTTCCCGAACTGATCCGAATCGTCTCCCGTGACTCGCCCATGGCCCTGGCCCAAGTGGATCGGGTCCGCGCCGAGTTGGCCGCCCTGCACCCGGGGGTGCGCACCGAGGTCGTCCCCGTGAAGACCACCGGCGACAAGTGGCTCGGCGATCTGGCCCAGGTCGAGGGCAAGGGGGCGTTCACCAAGGAGGTGGACGCGGCCCTGCTGGCCGGGGCGGCGGATCTCGCGGTGCACTGTGTGAAGGACGTGCCCGCCGACCGGCCGTTGCCCGCCGGGACGGTGTTCGCCGCGTTCCTGAAGCGGGACGACATCCGCGACGCGCTGGTGCACCCGGGCGGCCTCACCCTGGACGAGCTGCCGGCCGGCACCCGGATCGGCACCTCCGCGGTGCGCAAGATCGCCCAACTGGCCGCCACCCACCCGCATCTGGAGTGTGTGCCGTTCCGCGGCAACGCCAACCGCAGGCTCCAGAAGCTGGCCGACGGCGAGGCGGACGCGCTGCTGCTCGCGGTGGCCGGCCTGGAGCGCATCGGGCGCACCGATGTGATCAGCGAGGTGCTGTCCCCGGAGACGATGATGCCGCCGATCGGCGCGGGCATCCTCGCCTTGCAGTGCCGGGAGGACGACACCGAGCTGATCGACGCGGTCAGCGGGCTCGGCGACCCGGACACCCATCGGGAGGCGACGGCCGAGCGGATGTTCCTGCATGTGCTCCAGGGCCACTGCAACAGCCCGATCTCCGGGTACGCACAGGTGGACGCCAGCGGTGAACTCTCCCTGCGGGCCTGTGTGTTCACGCCCGACGGCAAGACCCGGCTGAACGCCCACGAGTGGGCGGGCCGGCTCGATCCGGCCACGCTCGGCACCTCGGTGGCGGTGGCGCTGCTGCGGCAGGGGGCGCGGGAGATCATCGACGGCATCCCGCACTGAGCGGGGCCGGGGGGCGGCCGGGGCTCAGGCGGTGCCGGGCTCCGTCTGCTCCTTGAGGAAGACGCTGACCTGGTGGGCCAGGTCGCCCTGTGCGGAGCCCACGGGGGCGGTCTGCGCGGTCGCCTCCTGGACGTCGGTGCCGCCGGCCCACAGCCGGCGCTCGGTCCATTCCTCGTCCACCCGCAGCTGCACCTGGATGTCCACATGGGTGAGCGCGGCCTCGGGGGCGGCGGCGTAGAGGACGGCGGTGGCCCGGCGCAGCGGATAGACGTCGAAGCCCTCGATGAACTGCGAGTTGCGCCAGTCGATGAACGCGCCCTCGCCGTCCGGTCCGACCCGGACGTCGAGTTGGCCGTCCTCCAGGTGGATACCGAAGTGCCGCGTGCCGCGGTTCTCGATCGTCACCCGGACACTGAAGTACGTCAGACCGGCCGCGGCGTCGTCGCGTCCGCGCGGGGGTTCGGCGGCCTCCAGGCGGTGGACGCGGACCCGCAGACCGGCATGCTCCTCGTACTCCTGCCAGTCACCGACCACGTTCGGCTCGTACACAGTGCCCCTCTCGACCCCCGAGTGTCTATCTGTGGGCTCAGCGCACTGTCAAATGAGCGGAATGCACCGTGGCCAGGGGGTTCGCCCGCTTTGATCGTTGATCAAGCGCTGCCCAGGAAGAATCCCCCCGGGCCCGGTTCGGACGGGCCACGGTGCGTGCCGCACATCACGTTCCCGGCAAGATCACCGGGCCAGTCGGCCGAGCAGTGAGGAGGCCGCGGTGATGCCGAGCGCGGCGGCGATCGCCAGCACCCCGAAATCGGCGCCGAGATGCGAGGGGGTGCCCAGCAGCAGCCCGCGCAGCGCGTCGACCTGATAGCTCAGCGGATTGACCTTGCTGACGGCCTGGAGCCAGCCCGGCATCACGGAGACGGGGTACAGGGCGTTGGAGCCGAAGAAGAGCGGCATGGTGATCGCCTGCCCGAATCCCATCAGCCGGTCGCGGCTGAGCACGATGCCCGCGATGGTCATCGAGAGGCAGGAGAAGAACACCGAGGCGAGGATCACCGCGAGGGCGACACCGAGCAGCTTCAGGGGGTTCCAGGTGAGGGCGACACCGAGCAGCGCGGCGATCACGATCACCACGATCGCCTGCACCAGCGACTTCACCCCGGCCGCGAACGCCTTGCCGGTGATCAGCGCCGAGCGCGGGGTCGGGGTGACGAGCAGCTTGTTCAGGATGCCCGCGTCCCGCTCCCAGATGATCTGGATGCCGTAGAAGATCGCGATGAACATGGCGGACTGGGCGATGATGCCGGGCGCCATGTAGTCGATGTACGGGATGCCGCCGGTGGGGATCGCCCGGATCCGGGTGAAGGTCTGACCGAAGATCAGCAGCCACAGGGCGGGCTGGACGGCGCGGGTGTACAGCTCGGTGCGGTCGTGGCGCAGCTTCTGGAGCTCCACGGTGCACATGGCGAGCACCCGGGCGGGCAGCAGCCGCCAGCCGGCGCGCGGCACCGGAGGGGTGAGCAGCAGCGCGGTGTCCTTGCCGAGGGCGCGGTCAGCCGACGCGGCGTGCGGTGCGGCGGGTGCTTCGGACTTCACGGAAACCTCCTCCGGTGTTGTCGTCGAGGCCACTGCCGGCGATGTCGCGGAAGACGTCCTCCAGCGTGGGCAGGGTGTCGGTGCCCTTGCGTTCGGCGAGGCCCTGGCGCAGCTCCTCCGGGGTGCCGAGGGCGCGGATACGGCCGCGGTGCATCAGGCCGACCCGGTCGCAGTACTGGTCGGCCTCGTCCATGTAGTGCGTGGTGACGAGGACGGTCATACCGGTCGCCTCGCGTACGGCGTTGATGTGCTCCCACACGCCGGTGCGGGCGATCGGGTCGAGGCCGATGGTCGGCTCGTCCAGGATCAGCAGCCGGGGGGCGCTCACCAGGGCCTGGGCGAGTTCGAGGCGGCGGATCATGCCGCCGGAGTAGGTGCTCGCGAGCCGTCCGGCGGCGTCGGAGAGGTCGACGGCGGAGAGCGCCAGATCGACGCGTGCGGCGCGCTCCCGGCGCGGCACATCGAACACCCGGGCGAACAGGGCGACGTTCTCACGCCCGGTGAGCCCGCCGTCGGCGGACAGCTGCTGCGGGACGTAGCCGAGCATGCGGCGTACTCCCATGCGCTCCTTGGCGGCGTCGTGCCCGAAGACACGGACCATGCCGGCGGGGACCGGAAGCAGGGTGGTGATGCAGCGGATGGCGGTGGTCTTGCCCGCGCCGTTCGGCCCGAGCAGCCCGAAGACCTCGCCTTCGCGGACGCCCAGGTCGAGGTCGTCGACGGCCTTGGTCTCGCCGAAGGCGTAGGTGAGCCCGGTGCAGCTGACGGCCTCGGCGTGGGCTGCGGCGGCCTCGGCCGTGGCGGTGGCCGCCGCGGCCGGGGTGGCGGACATGTCCGCCGGGTCGGTCGTCATGATGGCGTGCCCTCCGTCCAGGGTCCTTCGGGGGCGGCTGCCGCCCCGGCCGGCGCGCTCACGGGCGCCACCGGGTCCTCGTCCGCCTCGGGGTCCTCGTGCAGCAGGTCGGCGAGCCTGCGCAGGGCCGGGAGGGCCGCGCGCAGGGCGTCGCGGTCGGCGCCGTCGAGGCGGGCCAGCCGGCCGCCGACCAGCTCGGCACGGCGGCGGTGCCAGTCCTCCAGGCGCTTCTCGGCGGCCCCGGTCAGCCGCAGCCGCGCGGCCCGCCGGTCGGCCGGGTCGGTCTCCCGGACCAGGTACTCGTCCCGCACGAGCTGGTTGACCAGCGTCGAGACGGAATTGCTCGCCAGGTGCAGTTCCTTGGCCGCCTCCGAGACACCGATCCCCGGGCGGGACTCGACCAGCCGCAGCAGCTCCACCTCGGCACCGCGCAGCCGGGGCCCGGTCAGGCCGCCGCGCAGCCGGCGCCGGATCAGCCGCTGGATGCCGACGAGCGCGTCGGTCAGTTCCGCCGGGAAGGTCCCCGGCGGCCCGGGCGGCGCGTCGCCGCCGGGCCCGCGTATCGCTTCGTCTTCCACGTTTGAAGATTACCTCTGCTACAGAGGTATCACCCCTCGGGCGGCCCCAAGATGCGGTCAAGACCGCTGTACCATTTTTCCAGTTATCAGGTGAATTGTTTTGTGATGTCCGAGAGCGGGAAAACTCACGTATGTGCTTCGGACAGGAGGCACTTCCGTGGGAGCTGGCCACCAGAGCGGCCTGACGCCCCCGAGTCCTATCCCGTGACCGAGCGCGCGCCCCTCCCACGGTGTCCCATCCGGCACCGGCGAGAGAGGTGCGCGCGATGCGTGTCACTGGCAGCACCAGCACCAAGCCCAGATCCCACCCCCATCCCCATGACGACGCGCCCGACACGGGTGAGTCCTTCGTGCGGCTCACGGAGCTGCCCGACGGCCCCGAGCGCCAGGCGCTGCGGGACGAACTGGTGCGGCTGTGGCTGCCCATGGCCGAGCGGATCGCCGTACGGTTCCGCGGCCGCGGGGAGTCCCTGGAGGACCTGTACCAGGTGGCCGCGCTGGGCCTGGTGAAGGCCGTCGACCATTACGACCCCGAGCGCGGCCGCGCCTTCGAGGCGTACGCGGTGCCCACCATCACCGGTGAGATCAAGCGCCACTTCCGGGACCACATGTGGACGCTGCATGTGCCGCGCCGGGTCCAGGACCTGCGCAACCGGGTCCGTACGGCCGTGAAGGAGCTGTCCCAGTCCACGCCGGGCCGGCCGCCCACGGTCGCCGAGATAGCCGAGTACGCCCGGCTGGACGAGGACGAGGTGCGCACCGGGATGGAGGCGCTGGAGTGCTTCTCCGCGCTGTCCCTGGACGCCGAGGTGGCGGGCACGGACGGCTACGCCCTCGGGGACTCGCTGGGCGGCCCCGACCCCGGGTACGACCTCGTGGTGGACCGGGCGGCCGTCAAGCCCTGCCTCGCGGCGCTGCCGGAACGCGAGCGGACCATTCTCTACCTGCGGTTCTTCCGGGGGATGACGCAGAACCGGATCGCACAGCAGCTGGGCATCTCGCAGATGCACGTGTCACGGCTGCTCAGCGGGTGCTTCGACCGGCTGCGGGAGGAACTGCTGGCGGAGACGCGGTGACCCATCCTGTGCGGCGGCCTGCCCCCCTGCCGCCGGGGTACTCGACAGGCGCCCCACCCGCTTCCGGTTGGACACTGGAGCCAGAGCGGTGACCCCCGGCCCCGAGAGCAGGACGTTACCGAACATGAACCGACAAGACCCTGTCAGCGACGGAGCGAACGGCACCGGGCACGGGCCGCGCACACGTGCGGTCGTCTCCACGCACTCCGTTTTCGGCGCACCCTGCTGGGTGAGCCTGACCAGCCGCGACCTCCAGGCCACCATGGACTTCTACACGGCCGTGCTGGGCTGGCGCTGGCGCGGCGCGAAGCTCGGTGAGCACTTCCGGGTCGCGCTGGCCGACGGGGTGCCGGTGGCCGGGATCGCCGCGGTGGCCACGATGTGGCAGATGGCGGTGGCCTGGACGCCGTACTTCGCGGTGCCGGACGCGGATGTCGCGGTGGCGCGGGCACGGGAGCGGGGCGGTACGGCGGCGGTCGGACCGCTCTCCTTCTCGCCGGGCCGGGCCGCGCTGCTCGCCGACCGCGACGGGGCGACGTTCGGGATCTGGCAGGGCGAGCTGGTCTCCAACTGGGAGGCGTGGCGGCGGGCGGCGCCCACGTTCATCCGGCTGCACACCCGCAACGCCTTCGACTCCGCGATGTTCTACGGCGAGATCCTCGACTGGGCGTCGGGGAAGCCGGGGTGCTGCGAGGTCGAGTACGACGGCGACGAGGTCGTGCTGCGCAGCCAGGGTGACGCGGTGGCCCGGATCGACTCGGGCGCGGTGGAGGCCGCCCCGGACCCCTCGGTACGGCCGCACTGGCAGGTCCACTTCGCGGTGGCGGACGTACCCGGGTGCGCACGGGCCGCGGAGAAGCACGGGGGCAGCGTCCTGAAGGAGGACGACACGGAGGCGATCCTCCGGGACGCCGACGGCGCCCAGTTCACGGTGATGTCGCGGCGCGTGCGCTGAGCTTCTCTCATCCGCTCTGATCCGCCGCCCGCGAGGGGCGGGTCAGCAGGATGAGGCTTCTGGCCTCCACCCGCAGCCGTGTTCCCGCCTTGCGCTCGCGCTCGTCCGGTACGCCCTCCGCGTCCGCGGTGTCGACGAGTGTCGTCCAGCGCTCCCCGAACGTCTCGTCGGGCAGCCTGAAGTCCACCGGCTCCCAGTACCCGTTGAGCAGGAGCAGGAAGGAGTCGTCGGTCAACTTCCCCCCGTACGGGTCCCGTTCGGCGATCGCGTCGCCGTTGAGGAAGACGCCGACGGAGTGCGCGTCGCCGCGCTGCCAGTCCCGCCCGGTCATCTCGCGGGCGTCGGGCCGCAGCCACATGAGGTCCGGCAGCGGCTGCGCGGCGTTCGTCGCGGTCTCGCCGCGGAAGAAGCGGCGCCGGCGCAGCACGGGGTGCGCGGCGCGCAGCGCGATGAGGTTGCGGGTGAAGTCCGCCAGGTTCCGCTGCTCGTCGGTGAGCTCCCAGTCGACCCAGGAGATCTCGTTGTCCTGGCAGTACGCGTTGTTGTTGCCCCGCTGGGTGCGCCCGAGCTCGTCCCCGTGGCAGAGCATGGGAATGCCCTGCGATAGCAGCAGGGTGGCGAGGAGGTTGCGCTGCTGGCGCCCCCGCAGTTCGAGCACGGCGGGATCGGTGCTGTCCCCCTCCGCCCCGCAGTTCCAGGACCGGTTGTGGCTCTCGCCGTCCCGGTTGTCCTCCCCGTTGGCCTCGTTGTGCTTGTCGTTGTACGACACCAGGTCCCGCAGCGTGAACCCGTCGTGCGCGGTGACGAAGTTGACGCTCGCCCGCGGCCGGCGCCTGCTGTGCTGGTAGAGGTCGGAGGAGCCGGTCAGCCGGGACGCGAACTCGCCCAGCGAGCCGGGCTCGGTACGCCAGAAGTCCCGTACGGCGTCCCGGTATCTGCCGTTCCACTCCGACCACAGCGGCGGGAAGTTGCCGACCTGGTAGCCGCCCTCCCCCACGTCCCAGGGCTCGGCGATCAGCTTGACGCGGCTGATCACCGGGTCCTGCTGGATCAGGTCGAAGAACGCCGAGAGCCGGTCCACCTCGTGGAACTGCCGGGCCAGGGTGGCCGCGAGGTCGAAGCGGAAGCCGTCGACATGCATCTCGGTGACCCAGTAGCGCAGCGAGTCCATGATCAGCTGGAGTACGTACGGGTGCCGCATCAGCAGGCTGTTGCCGGTGCCCGTGGTGTCGTAGTAGTGCGCCCAGTCCCCGTCCACCAGACGGTAGTAGGAGGCGTTGTCGATGCCCCGGAAGGAGAGGGTGGGCCCGAACTCGTTGCCCTCGGCGGTGTGGTTGTAGACCACGTCGAGGATGACTTCGAGGCCGGCCGCGTGCAGCGCCTTCACCATGGCCTTGAACTCGTTGACCTGCTGGCCCCGGGTGCCGAAGGCGGCGTAGGAGTTGTGCGGCGCGAAGAAGCCGATGGTGTTGTAGCCCCAGTAGTTGGACAGGCCCCGGTCCTGGAGCACCCCGTCCTGGACGAACTGGTGCACCGGCATCAGCTCGACCGCCGTCACCCCGAGCGCGGTCAGATGCTCGATGACGGCGGGATGGGCGAGACCCGCGTAGCTGCCGCGCAGTCGTTCGGGGACGTCCGGGTGGGCGCGGGTCAGTCCGCGCACATGGGCCTCGTAGATCACGGAGTCCGCGTACGCGGTGCGCGGCGGCCGGTCGTCGCCCCAGTCGAAGTACGGGTCGGTGACCACACCCAGCATGGAGTGCCCGGCGCTGTCGGCGGGGGCCGGGCCGTCCGGTGAACGCTCGTACAGGGAGGCGTGGTTGTCGATCTGGCCGTCAACGGCGCGCGCGTACGGGTCGAGCAGCAGCTTCCTCGGGTTGCAGCGGTGGCCGAGCGAGGGCTGCCAGGGGCCGTGCACCCGGTAGCCGTAGCGCTGACCGGGCGCGATGCCGGGCAGATAGGCGTGCCAGACGAAGCCGTCGACCTCGTGCAGCCGGATGGAGGTCTCCTTGCCGGTGTCGTCCACGAGGATCAGGTCGACCCGCTCGGCGACCTCGCTGAACAGCGCGAAGTTGGTGCCCTGTCCGTCGAAGGAGGCGCCCAACGGGTAGGGCTGCCCGCTCCAGACGGGCAGCCCTTTCCTGGTGGTGCGGGCGCTCACCGGCTGCCCTCCAGGCTGTCGCCGGCGGGTGCGGGCGCGGCCAGGACGGCCACCTGGTGCCGCCGCGGCTCCTTCAGTCCGGTGCTCAGGAACGGCTCCGGCGGCAGCGGCACCAGCGGCACCCGTTCACCGGCCCGGGCGCGCTGCGAGAACCAGATGATCTTGGCTCCGGTCTCGGCGGCGCAGCAGCCCCAGCCGTCGCTCATGGCGGCGATGTCCGCGAGGCAGGCGCGCAGATCCTGGTCCGGGCGCAGTTCGGGGTCCTCGTCACCGAAGGCGGTGATGAGGTGCTGGCCGTTCCACCACATCTCGATGGAGGTGTGCTTGTCACGGGCGTGCTGGTCGATCGCCCGCAGCAGCAGTTCGGCGCCGCGGCAGACGGGGGCCACGAGATTGTCGAGGTCCCAGTGGCGGAGATGGGCGGCCAGGATGCGGCTGACCTGTCCCACCCGTTCCGGGCTGACTTCCACGTCGAGGTGGTAGTAGCAGGGCACTGCGGTCTTCATCGTCGCTTACTCCTCACCGGCGAAGCTCTCGCTCCCCTCGCCCTGTCCGGGAGGGATCCCGGACACACAGCGTGAGCGGTGATCGCTTCTGAGTCATCTCCAACGGTGCAGGCGCTACGCCATTCGTGCAACACGAGTACACACCGTTCCCAATGGTTGAAGCTCCAACAAGACGCTGCGTCCGCGCGCGTGCACCATGAGTGAAAGCCTCGATCGCCGTAACGGTGCCGCGCCCACCCCTGCGCGGACGCCACCCGACCGTCGGGAACGCGCCCAGTCGAGAGCGTGGAGGGTGAACAGGGCCATGCTGCTACCCGCCAAGGCCGAAGTGGCCCGGCAGTTGCGGCGTTACCGGGCGTGGGAGCGCGCGATGCTCGCCTCGCCGTACGACCGCACGGTCCGGGCCACGTTCGAGGACTCGGGGTACACCTTGTGCGTTCTGATGGGCAAACGCTGTGCCCGCGAGGCGGCGGACGCGGCGGAACGGTATCTGCGCACGAGTCAGGTCAGCTATCTGCGCGAGCAGGACGCACGGCCGATGTCGCGCCGTTCGGTGCGAAGGGCGCCGGCTTCGGAGCGGCGTTCCACGGCGCCGAGCTCCTGAGCTGGCACCGTACAAGGCGTTCCCTTCGGGGACCGGCACGGGCCGGCCCCGCTCTCGGATCGCGAAGCCGGGCCGGTGCCCGGCTTCGCGCACGGCGGAGGTGATTACATGCGCAGGACTCCGGCCATCGGCCGTGTACCGGTACGTGACGTCCGGCCGGCCGTGGAGTGCGGCAGGCGCCCGGCGAAGGCGGTGACCGGGGAGACCTTCCAGGTCACCGCGACCGTGTTCCGGGAGGGGCACGATGCCGTCGGTGCCAATGTGGTCCTGCGCGATCCCAGGGGCCGGCGCGGCCCCTGGACCCCGATGCGCGAGGTGTCCCCCGGCAGCGATGTGTGGGGCGCCGAGATCACCCCGGACCTGACGGGCCGCTGGACCTTCCGGGTGGAGGCATGGAGTCATCCGCTGGCGACCTGGCGGCACACCGCCTCGGTGAAGGTGCCGGCCGGGATCGACACCGGGCTGGTCCTGGAGGAGGGCGCCGAGCTGTACGAACGCGCCGCCGCCGGAGTGCCCAAGGGTCCGGAGCGCGAACTGGTGGCGGCCGCCGCCCGCGCCCTCGGCGACGACTCCCTCTCGGTCCACGAGCGCTTCCGGCCCGCGCTGTCCCCCCGGGTGCGGGAGGTCCTGGACCGTTATCCGCTGCGGGAGTTGGTGACCGCCTCGGACCCGATGCCGTTGCTCGTGGAGCGGGAGCGGGCCCTGTACGGGTCCTGGTACGAGTTCTTCCCGCGCAGCGAGGGGACCGCGGAGAGGCCGCACGGCACGTTCCGTACGGCGGCGCGGCGGCTGAAGCCGATCGCGGAGATGGGCTTCGACGTCGTCTACCTGCCGCCGATTCACCCGATCGGCAGCACCTTCCGCAAGGGCCCCAACAACACCCTCACCGCCGGTCCCGACGACGTCGGCGTGCCCTGGGCGATCGGCTCCCCCGAGGGCGGCCACGACGCGATCCACCCCGACCTCGGCACCATCGAGGACTTCGACCACTTCGTCGGCGAGGCACGGAAGTTGGGCCTTGAGGTCGCCCTGGACTTCGCCCTTCAGTGCTCTCCTGACCACCCCTGGGTGCACAAGTACCCGGAGTGGTTCCATCACCGCCCCGACGGGACGATCGCCTACGCCGAGAACCCGCCGAAGAAGTACCAGGACATCTTTCCGATCGCCTTCGACGCCGACATGGACGGGCTGATCGCGGAGACGGTCCGGGTGCTGCGGCACTGGATGGACCACGGGGTGCGGATCTTCCGCGTCGACAATCCGCACACCAAGCCGGTGGTGTTCTGGGAGCGGGTCATCGCCGAGATCAACCAGAAGGACCCGGACGTGATCTTCCTGGCGGAGGCCTTCACCCGCCCCGCCATGATGCACACGCTCGCGCAGATCGGCTTCCAGCAGTCGTACACCTACTTCACCTGGCGTGAGACGAAGCAGGAACTCACCGAGTATCTGGGCGAGTTGTCGGGGGAGGCGGCCGCCTATATGCGGCCCAACTTCTTCGCGAACACCCCCGACATCCTGCCCGGCCACCTCCAGCACGGCGGCCGTCCCGCCTTCGAGATCCGCGCCGTGCTCGCGGCCACCCTCTCCCCCGCCTGGGGCATCTACAGCGGCTACGAGCTGTGCGAGAACACGCCACTGCGCCAAGGCGGCGAGGAGTACCGCGACTCCGAGAAGTACCAACTCCGGCTCCGGGACTGGGAGTCGGCCGAGCGTGAGGGCCGTACGATCGCGCCGCTCATCACCCGGCTGAACGCCGTCCGCCGTGCACACCCGGCGCTACAGCGCCTGCGCAACCTCCGCTTCCATCGGACCGACAACGACGCCGTGCTCGCCTACAGCAAGAGCACGGGGCCGGACACGGTCATCGTGGTCGTCAATCTCGACCCGCATCACGCCCAGGAGGCCACGGTCTCGTTGGACATGCCGCAACTCGGCCTGGACTGGGACGCCGAAGTGCCCGTACACGACGAACTGTCGGGCGAGGCGTACCACTGGGGCAGGACCAACTTCGTGCGCCTCACGCCGGGCCGCGCGCCGGCGCATGTGCTCCATGTCCAGCGATCGACGCACCGGAACGGAGGGCCCGCAGCGTCATGACCGTGAACGAACCCGTACTGGACACCTTCGAGGACACCCCTGCCCGGGACCGGGACCCGCGGTGGTTCAAGCGTGCCGTCTTCTACGAGGTCCTGGTCCGCTCCTTCCAGGACAGCAACGGCGACGGCGTCGGCGACCTCAAGGGCCTGACCGCCAAGCTCGACTATCTCCAGTGGCTCGGCGTGGACTGCCTGTGGCTGCCGCCCTTCTTCAAGTCCCCGCTGAGAGACGGCGGTTACGACGTCGCCGACTACACCGCCGTACTGCCGGAGTTCGGTGACCTCGCCGACTTCGTGGAGTTCGTGGACGCGGCCCATCAGCGCGGCATGCGCGTGATCATCGACTTCGTCATGAACCACACCAGCGACCAGCACCCGTGGTTCCAGGAGTCGCGCAAGGACCCCGACGGCCCCTACGGGGACTACTACGTCTGGGCCGACGACGACAAGCAGTACGAGGACGCGCGGATCATCTTCGTGGACACCGAGGCGTCGAACTGGACGTACGACCCCGTGCGGGGCCAGTACTACTTCCACCGCTTCTTCTCGCACCAGCCGGACCTCAACTACGAGAACCCGGCGGTGCAGGAGGAGATCCTGGCCGCCCTGAAGTTCTGGCTGGACCTCGGCATCGACGGCTACCGGCTCGACGCGGTCCCCTACCTCTACGCGCAGGAGGGCACCAACTGCGAGAACCTGCCGGCCACGCACCAGTTCCTGAAGCGGGTGCGCCGGGAGATCGACGCGATGTACCCGGACACGGTGCTGCTGGCCGAGGCCAACCAGTGGCCCGAGGACGTGGTCGACTACTTCGGCGACTACGGACGCGGCGGCGACGAGTGCCACATGGCGTTCCACTTCCCCGTCATGCCGCGCATCTTCATGGCAGTGCGGCGCGAGTCCCGCCACCCGGTCTCCGAGATCCTCGCCAAGACCCCGGCCATCCCGTCCGGTTGCCAGTGGGGGATCTTCCTGCGCAACCACGACGAGCTGACCCTGGAGATGGTCACCGACGAGGAACGCGACTACATGTGGGCGGAGTACGCCAAGGACCCCCGCATGCGCGCCAACATCGGCATCCGCCGCCGCCTCGCGCCGCTGCTCGACAACGACCGCAACCAGATCGAGCTGTTCACCGCCCTGCTGCTGTCCCTGCCCGGCTCGCCGATCCTCTACTACGGCGACGAGATCGGCATGGGCGACAACATCTGGCTCGGCGACCGCGACGCCGTCCGCACCCCCATGCAGTGGACCCCCGACCGCAACGCCGGCTTCTCCACATGCGATCCGGGACGGCTGTACCTGCCCACGATCATGGACCCGGTGTACGGCTACCAGGTCACCAATGTCGAGGCGTCGATGTCCTCGCCGTCCTCGCTGCTGCACTGGACCCGGCGCATGATCGAGATCCGCAAGCAGAACCCCGCCTTCGGACTCGGCTCCTACGACGAACTCCCGTCCTCCAACCCGGCGGTGCTCGCCTTCCTGCGCGAGTACGAGGACGACCTGGTGCTGTGCGTCCACAACTTCTCCCGCTTCGCCCAGCCCACCGAGCTGGACCTGCGGGCCTACGACGGACGCCACCCGGTGGAGCTGATCGGCGGGGTGCGCTTCCCCGCCATCGGTGAACTGCCCTACCTCCTCACCCTCCAGGGCCACGGCTTCTACTGGTTCCGGCTCACCCGAGTCGCATCCCGCATCGGCCGCCGCCGCTGAGCGCACGGCGCCGAGGAAAGGACGCGTCACCATGCCGAAGACCATCACCCTCCGGCCGAGAACCGCGACCGGAGCCGACGGCCCCCTCGCCTCGCTCGGCGGGCTGCTGCGCGAGTGGCTGCCGCGCCAGCGCTGGTTCGCGGGCAAGGACCGGCCCGTGACCGATCTGTCGGTGCTCAGTGTGACCGAGCTGTTCCCCGGGTGTCTGCATCTGCTGGTGCACGCCTCGCACGCGCCGGTGCCCACCCCCGGCGGCACTCCGCCGCCGGGCGACTGCTACCAGCTGCTGCTCGGGGTGCGCGAACAGCTCGCGCCGCGTCTGGAACGGGCGTTCATCGGCCGGGCCACCGCGGGTCCGCTGGCCGGGCTCGCGGTCTACGACGCGCTCTACGACCCGCGCGCGGCGAGCCTGCTCCTGGAGCGGCTGCGCCGGCCGGGCAGCGCGGGCCCGCTGCGCTTCGAGGCGGACCCCACCGCCCCGGTGCCCGGAAGCCTGCCGCCGCGGCTGCTGGACGCCGAGCAGTCCAACACCTCGCTGGTGTACGGCGACGCGTACATCCTCAAGCTCTTCCGCCGCATCCAGCCGGGCGTCAACCCCGATCTGGAGGTCTCGGCGGCGCTCGCCGCGCAGGGCTGCACCCGGGTGCCCGCGCCGGTCGCCTGGTTCACCACCAGCGCACCGCGTCCGGCCACGCTCGGGGTGCTCCAGCCGTTCCTGCCGGACGCCACCGACGGCTGGACGCTGGCGCTGGGCGCGCTCGCCGCGGGCGACGACTTCACCGCCGAGGCCCGTGAGCTGGGCCGCGCCACGGCCGAGGTGCACCTCGCCCTGGCGGAGGCGTTCCCGCCGGCCGGACCCGGCGAGAACGGCCGTACCGCCGACGCCATGTGCGCACGTCTGGAGGCCGCCGCGCACGCCGTGCCGGGGCTCAAGCCCTTCGTGCCCGGGCTGCGGGCCGCGTTCGGGGCGCTCGCCACCTGCGACACCGGGCCGCCCGCCCAGCGCGTCCACGGCGATCTGCACCTCGGGCAGGTACTGCGGGCGGGCCGCGACTGGTTCGTCATCGATTTCGAGGGCGAGCCGTCCCGGCCGCTGGCCGAGCGGCGGATCCCGCAGTCCCCGGTGCGGGACGTGGCCGGGATGCTGCGCTCCTTCGACTACGCGGCCCGGCAGCGCCGCCCCTGGCGACCCGAGTGGGCGCGCCGCTGCCGGGAGGCGTTCTGCGCGGGCTACGCGGCCCGCGCGGGCTGGGATCCACGCAAGAAGCACGCGCTGCTGCGCGCGCACGAGACGGACAGGGCGGTGTACGAGGTGCTGTACGAGGCGAGACACCGGCCGGACTGGCTGCCGGTACCGATGGCGGCGATCAAGCGGCTCGCGGTGTGGGGAGGCTGAGGGCATGGCACTGCGCGACACTTCGCCGCCCGAGTCCGCGGGCCCCGGCCAGGCCGCGGCCACCGCACTGGACCCCGCCGAGCGCGACCGGCTGCTGGCCGGGGCGCACCACGATCCGCACGCCCTGCTGGGCGCCCACCCGGTGCCGGGCGGCACCCTGTTCCGGGCGCTGCGACCGAACGCGCGGGCGGTGAGCGTCCTGGTCGACGGGATGGCCAACCCGCTCGTCTCCGAGGGCGGCGGGCTGTTCGCGGCCGTGCTGCCCTACCCGGAGATCCCGCCGTACACGCTGCTGGTGACGTACGACGAGGAAGAGCGGGAGGTGCACGATCCGTACCGCTTCCTGCCCGCCCTGGGCGAGCTGGACCTGCATCTGATCCGCGAGGGCCGGCACGAGCAGCTGTGGCAGGCGCTCGGCGCCGAGCCGATGACCCATGAGGGCGTGGCCGGCACCCGGTTCACCGTGTGGGCGCCCAACGCCCAAGGGGTGCGGGTGGCCGGGGACTTCACGTACTGGGACGGCACGCAGTACCCGATGCGCTCGCTCGGCGCGTCCGGGGTGTGGGAGCTGTTCCTGCCCGGGATCGGCGAGGGCGACCGCTACAAGTTCGAGATCACCTCCCGCTACGGTCACCGGTTCCTCAAGGCGGACCCGATGGCCAGGCGCACCGAGGTGCCGCCGGACACCGCCTCGGTGGTGACGGTCTCGCACTACGCGTGGGGAGACGAGCAGTGGATGGCGCACCGCGGTGACACCCCGGTGCACGAGGCGCCGTTCTCCGTGTACGAGGTGCATCTCCCCTCCTGGCGCCCCGGATTGACATATCGTCAACTGGCGGACGAACTGCCCGCGTACGTCAAGGAGATGGGCTTCACGCATGTGGAGCTGATGCCGGTGGCCGGGCATCCGTTCAGCGGCTCCTGGGGCTACCAGGTCACCTCGTACTACGCGCCGACCCCCCGGCTCGGTTCGCCGGACGACTTCCGGTACCTGGTGGACTCGCTGCACCGGGCGGGCATCGGCGTGATCATGGACTGGGTGCCGGCGCACTTCCCCAAGGACGACTGGGCGCTGGCCCGGTTCGACGGGGATCCGCTGTACGAGCCCGGGAACGCGACGCGCGCCGAGCACCCCGACTGGGGGACGTACGAGTTCGACTACGGCCGTATCGAGGTGCGCAACTTCCTTGTCGCCAACGCCGTTTACTGGTGCCAGGAGTTCCATGTCGACGGTCTGCGGGTGGACGCCGTCGCCTCCATGCTCTACCTCGACTACTCCCGGGACTCCGGGCAGTGGGAGCCGAATGTGTTCGGCGGGCGCGAGGACCTGGACGCGGTGGCCTTCCTCCAGGAGATGAACGCCACCGTCTACCGGCGCTGCCCGGGTGTGGTGACCATCGCCGAGGAGTCCACCGCCTGGGACGGGGTGACCCGGCCGACCGACAGTGGCGGGCTCGGGTTCGGACTGAAGTGGAACATGGGCTGGATGCACGACTCGCTCCAGTACATCCAGAAGGAGCCCGTGCACCGCAAGTACCACCACAACGAGATGACCTTCTCGATGGTGTACGCCTACAGCGAGAACTACGTGCTGCCCATCTCGCACGACGAGGTGGTGCACGGCAAGCAGGCGCTGGTGTCGAAGATGCCGGGCGACTGGTGGCAGCGGCGGGCCAACCACCGCGCCTATCTGGGCTTCATGTGGGCCCACCCGGGCAAGCAACTCCTCTTCATGGGACAGGAGTTCGCGCAGGGCGCCGAGTGGGCGGAGCAGCAGGGTCCCGAGTGGTGGCTGCTCGCGGACGACTACCACTCCGCCGGTGACCACCGGGGCGTACAGGCACTGGTGCGGGACCTGAACGCGGTGTACCGGGCGACGCCCGCGCTGTGGCAGCGGGACACCGACCCGGGCGGCTTCCGCTGGGTGCTGGGCGACGCGGCGGAGGACAACGTCTTCGCGTTCCTGCGCCACGCGGCCGACGGCACCCCGCTGCTCGCGGTGTCGAACTTCTCGCCCGTGGTCCGCGAGGACTACCGGCTGGCGGTCCCCGCGGAGGTCCCGGCCTGGCGGGAGCTGCTGAACACCGACGACATCGGCTACGGGGGCGGCGGCATCCCGGTCGGCGCCCCGGGGGCGCTGAAACCGGCCGACGGCGGGCTGCGGCTCACACTGCCGCCGCTGGCCACGGTGTTCCTGGGCCCGCTGCGCTGAAGCCGCAGGTGTCGGCGCCCGCCGCAGGGGCAGTCGGGGTTCATACAGAATCCTGGCTGCCCCTGGTCACAGGGCGGAGAGGCGGCATCGAGTGCGCACGGTCGGAGTGGAGGAGGAGCTCCTTCTGGTCGATCCGGACAGCGGCGACCCGAAGGCGCTGGCGGCGCCCGTGCTCGCACGGGCCGACCGGGACGATCCCGGGCAGCAGGTGTTCGAGAAGGAACTGTTCGGGCAGATGCTGGAGTTCGCCACCCATCCGCAGTCGGACATGGCGGACCTCGGCGACGAGATCGTGCGCTGCCGCAAGGAGGCGGCCCGGCACGCCGGGCAGATCGGCTGCGCGGTCGCCGCGCTGGCCACCTCGCCGCTGCCAGTGAGCCCCTCGCTCACCGTGAACGAGCGCTATCAGTGGCTGTCCGAGCGCTATGGCATCGGCACCCGGGACCAGTTGGTCTGCGGCTGCCATGTGCATGTGTCGGTGGAGTCCGACGAGGAGGGCGTGGCGGTCCTGGACCGGCTGCGGCCCTGGCTCCCGGTGCTCACCGCGATCAGCGCCAACTCCCCTTTCTGGCAAGGCCATGACAGCGGCTACGAGAGCTATCGCAGCCGGGTGTGGTCGCGCTGGCCGTCGGCCGGACCGACCGAGCTGTTCGGCTCGCCCGAGCTTTATCACCGGCGGGTGGCGGACATGGTGGGCACCGGGGTGATCCTGGACGAGGCGATGGTGTACTTCGACGCGCGGCTCTCCGCGCGCTATCCGACGGTCGAGGTGCGGGTCTCGGACGTATGTCTGTCCGCGGACACCGCGCTGCTCGTCGCGACCCTGGCCCGGGGCCTGGTGGAGACGGCCGCCCGCGACTGGCGGGCCGGCCGGCCGGCGCCCGACCACAGCGTGAGCCTGCTCCGGCTCGCCTCCTGGCAGGCGGCCCGTTCGGGGCTCGAAGAGAAGCTGCTGGACCCCGTGAGCCTGCGGCCCCGGCCCGCCGCGCGGGTGCTGTACTCACTGCTCGACACGGTCGGGGACGCGCTCGACGCCTGCGGGGACACGGACCGCGCCGAGAAGGGCGTCGAGGATCTGCTCCGGCACGGCAACGGCGCGCGCGAGCAGCGCCGGATCATGGAGGGCGGCGGCACCCTGCGGGACGTCGTCACGGAGTGCGTGCGGCACACACAGGGGTGATCCGTCCGGCCCACCGAGCCGGCTGTCGATGCCGGGCTGTCGATGGGGTCGGGGCGGTCAGTGGATCAGGACCAGGGCGTACACCAGGAAGAACGCGGCGAACAGCACCACGAGGACCAGGATCAGCGCCAGCGGCGCCTTCCCCCAGCCGCGCTGTGTCGCGCCCGGCTCGCGGACCGCGGCCTGGGGCATGCTGCTCTCCGCGGGCGGGGTCTCGCCGGGCGGCACCGAGCCGCCGGGTTCGAGTCCGGTGGTGCTCTCGGGTTCCGGGTCGGGGCTCACATGGCTCATGTCAGGACTCATGTCCCCCGAGTCCCCCGCGGGCGCCCACCTCACCGGTCTTTCCGCGGGCCGCCGAAGCGGGCCGACAGGGCGGTGTGCCGCACCGGGTGTCCCAGGGTCTACGGTGTCCTGCGGAGCCGTTCGCGCCGCGCGACGGGCTGCTCGCAGCCGGTGAGGCCGTGCCAGGAGGCGATCAGTCGGACGGATATCCGGCCCGGCTGTGGGAACCCGCAGCGCAGCGAGAGATCAGCGACGACGACCGTCCTGGCCGCAGGGGCAGCACAGGAGCCCCTCGTGGCCGAGGCCGGGGGATGCGGAGATGACGACGGAGCCGCGTGGGGACGAGACACCGCCTTCGGAGGAGACGTACGAGCGTGAGTTCTCCTTCGCGGGTGAGCTGCGCAACGTCACGGAGGCGCGGCTCGCCGCGGAGGACTTCCTGGGCGCCCTGGCCCGGGTCGCGCCGCCCGGCGAGCACGAGTACTGGGACGACATCCTGCTGGTGGTGACCGAGCTGGCGGCGAACGTCATCCAGTACGCGCCCGGCCCGTTCGACCTGCGGATGCGGCGCACCTTCGACGGGGTGCACGTGACGATGCGCGACTCCAGCACCACCAGGCCGGAGCCCCGGCCCTTCCATCCGCGCACGGGCGGCGGTGGCATCGGCTGGCATCTGGTGCACACGCTGTGCAGCCAGGTCAGTGTGGTGGTGCACGACGAGGGCAAGGACATCCATGTGTTCCTGCCCTGGTGAGGGCCCGCGAGGTGTAACCCGGCGTGAACCGGTTACTCCACCGCGTGCCGCACCCGACTGGCGCAGCGGCCCGGGTCGCGGTGGTATCGGAGTTGGTGCGCAGCGCTCCGGGGTAGGCGAACGGCGTCGAGTCGGACCACCGCCCGGAACCGCGGAAAGGGATGGACACCGTGACACGACCCAGGATTCTGGTGGTCGGCGCAGGCTTCGCCGGAGTCGAGTGCGTCCGCCGTCTGGAGCGGAAACTCGCCCCCGACGAGGCCGACGTCACCCTGGTGACGCCCGTCTCCTACCAGCTCTATCTGCCGCTGCTGCCCCAGGTCGCCTCCGGTGTGCTGACACCGCAGTCGATCGCGCTCTCCTTGCGCCGCAGCAGGCGGTACCGCACCCGGATCCTGCCGGGCGGCGCGATCGGCGTGGACCTGAAAGCCAAGGTCTGTGTCGTACGCACCATCACAGACAAGATCGTCAATGAGCCGTACGACTACATCGTGCTGGCCCCGGGCAGCGTGACCCGCACCTTCGACATCCCGGGCCTGACCGAGCACGCCTTCGGCATGAAGACGCTCGCCGAGGCGGCGTACATCCGCGACCACGTCATCTCCCAGCTGGACCTCGCCGACGCCAGCGACGACCCGGCCGAGCGGGCCGCGCGGCTCCAGTTCGTGGTGGTCGGCGGCGGCTACGCCGGCACCGAGACCGCCGCCTGCCTCCAGCGGCTCACACACGCCGCGGTACGGCGCTATCCGCGTCTGGACCCCGGGCTGATCCGCTGGCATCTGATCGACATCGCGCCCAAGCTGATGCCCGAGCTGGGCGAGAAGCTGGGCCGCAGCGCGCAGGAGATCCTGCGGCGGCGCGGCATCGATGTGTCCCTCGGGGTGTCGATCGAGAAGGCCGGTGCGGAGGAGGTCACCTTCACGGACGGCCGGGTGGTGCCGACGCACACCCTGATCTGGACCGCGGGTGTGGTGGCCAGTCCGCTGATCGCCACGCTGGGCGCGGAGACGGTCCGCGGCCGGCTCGCCGTCGATCCCGAGCTGACCGTGCCGGGGCAGGACGGGGTGTTCGCGCTCGGCGACTCGGCCGCCGTGCCCGATCTCGCCAAGGGCCAGGAGGGCGCGATCTGCCCGCCGACCGCGCAGCACGCCTCGCGCCAGGGCAAGCGGGTCGCCGAGAACGTCATCGCGACCCTGCGCGGCGAGCCCCTCCAGCCGTACCGCCACAAGGATCTGGGCCTGGTCGTGGACCTCGGCGGCAAGGACGCGGTGTCCAAGCCGCTCGGTATCGAGCTGCGCGGGATGGCGGCGCAGGCGGTGGCCCGCGGCTACCACTGGTCGGCGCTGCGCACGGGCGTGGCCAAGGCCCGGGTGATGACCAACTGGACGCTGAACGCGCTGGCCGGGGACGACTTCGTACGCACCGGTTTCCAGGCCCGCAAGCCCGCCCGGCTGAAGGACTTCGAGTTCACGGACTCGTATCTGACGCCGGAGCAGGTACGGGCCCGCGCGGAGGGCGGCGTCAACAGCCCCTGACGTGACCCGGATCACCGAGGGCCGCCGATCAGTGCACATGTGATCGGCGGCCTTGGCCGAGGGCGGATGGATAGACCGGACTCACGTGCGATGCTGGAGCAAAGATCGATTTCTGGCACGGGTGCACGGACGGGAGAGCGCGGCGGCGTGAGGGCAGCGGGACGGTCGGGGCGGGTAAGGATATGGGACCGGGTCGCGGCATGGGATCCCGGACTGCTCAGGCTCACCGCGGGGCTGCGCACGGTCGTCTCGATCGCGCTGACCCTCGCCGTGCTCGCCGCGCTGGGCGCCCCGGTGCCCCTGCTGGTCGCCGGGGCGATCGCGGCGATGGTCGCGACGTTCGCGATCCGCGAGAAGCAACGCCACCAGCAGGCCCTCACCCTCGCCATCGGCCTGCCGGTGGCGCTCGTCTCGGTCACCCTGGGGACCCTGCTGAGCCAGTACGTCGTCGCGGGTGACCTGTTCTTCGTCGCGCTCATGTTCAGCGCGGTCTACAGCCGGCGGTTCGGGGACCGCGGCCACGCACTCGGGCTGATCGGCTTCCAGACGTACTTCCTCTCCCTGTTCGTACACGCGACCCCGGCCCTGCTGCCGAAGCTGTACGGCGTCGTTGCGGTCGCGTTCGGCTGTGCCGCCCTGGCCCGGTTCGTGCTGCTGCCGCAGACGCCGGCGGGCACCCTGGACCGGCTGCGGCAGGCGTTCCGGGCCCGGCTCGCGCAGCTGATCGACACCCAGATCGAGCTGCTGGACGCGGGGCCCGAGGACGTGGAGAAGGTGCTGGAGGAGCTGCGCACCGGCACCGCGCGCCTGCACGAGACGGCGCTTTTGATCCAGGGCCGGCTGGAGGACGGCACCTCCGACGAGGCGGTGGCCCGGCTGCTCCAGCGCCGGATCGCGGACGCGGAGGTCGCCGCCGAGCGGCTCGGACTGCTGCTGCTCACGGCGCGCAGTGCCGAGCGCACCGACACCCTCACCCTGCATCTGCCGGGTGCCCCGCTGCCCTCGGGCGGCGAGCTGCCGGTGCGCGACGAGGCCAGGGCCGAACTGCGCCGGGACCTCAAGGCGCTGCGGCTGCTGGCGCTGCGCCCGGCGGGCGAGGCCGCGGGCACCGCGCTCGCGCATGTGCGCAACCGGCTGCTCGGCTATCGCGAGGAGGAGAACCTGCCGCAGGCCGCCCCGGCCGTGCAGGACGTCTTCCGCGGTCTCGGTGAGACGGCGCGCGCCGCGCTGGGCCTGCGGCTCGCGCTCGACGGGCCGCAGGACGAGTCCGAGGACTCCCCCGCCACCGCCCGCTCGCGCGAGGAGCTGGACGCGGAGGACGCCGCGATCGAGGTCAGCGAGGAGACCGAGCCCAAGGACACGGAGCCGGGCGGGCTGCGCCGGCCCACCACCCGGGCCGCCGTGCAGATCGCCGTCGGCTCCTCGCTGGCCATCCTCGGCGGCGAGCTGCTGTCCAGCCAGCGCTGGTACTGGGCGGTGCTGACCTGCTGGATCGTGTTCATCAACACCGCGTCCACCGGGGAGATCCTGGTCAAGGGCTACCGGCGGCTCCTCGGCACGGTGCTCGGTGTGATCGCCGGTATCGGGCTCGCCGGTCTGGTGGGACACCACACCTGGACGGCGTTCGCGCTGGTGCTGCTGCTGGTGTTCGCGATGTTCTACACCGCGCCGCTGTCGTACACGCTGATGTCGTTCTTCGTGACGGCCGCGCTGGGACTGCTGTACACGCTGCTCAACACGTACACCGCGGCCGTGCTGGTGCTGCGGATCGAGGAGACGGCGCTGGGCGCGGCCTGCGGGGTGATCGCGGCCGCGGTGGTGCTGCCGATCCACACCGACCGCCGTACGAACGAGCTGCTGGTCACGGTTCTCGACCGCCTCGCCGAGGTCACCCGGGCAGCGGTCGACCAGCTCAGCGGCGGCTTCGGCGGCGATCTGGTGGAGCGGGCGCGGGAGTTGGACCAGGCGCTGGCCGATCTGCGCTCCGCCACCCAGCCGCTGACGCATCCCATCACCCCGATGCGGGCCCGCCGCAACACCGCCCGCTATGTGGTGGCGCTGCTGGAGACCTGCGCGTACCACGGGCGGTCCCTCGCGGCGACGGCGGAGCTGCTGCCCACGCACCCCTCGATCGCGGCGGATCCCCGGCTGCGCGGGGCGGGCGCGCGGATCGTGCGGAACATCGAGACGATCGCCGCGCACGTGGCGGACCCGCGCGCGGAGGGGGAGATCGAGACCGGCCCCAGCATCGCCTCGATGCTGGAGCCGGGAACCCTGCGCACCCCGCGCTACGGCCGGGTCACCGACCGGGTGCTGCGGCATCTGCAACGTCTCGACGAGGCGGTCTCGGGTCTCGCCCGCCCGCTCGGGCTGCGGCCGGAGGCAGCGCCGGCGAAGAAGCAGCGGTGAGGGGTCGGCCGGCGGACGTGGACGCCGCGGACGCCGACGCGGTGGACGATGGCCCGGCGGACGCGGCGAGCGTTCACGCGGCGCCGCCGGGGCGGCGGCCCACCGCCTCGTCGCGGACGCGGGCGCAGCTGCGGCTGATCAGCCGGGAGACATGCATCTGGGAGATGCCCAGCTGATCGGCGATGCGGCTCTGCGTCATGTCCTCGAAGAAGCGCATGTAGAGGATGGCCCGTTCGCGCTCGGGCAGCCGCCGCAGGCCCTCCTTCGCGGCCTCCCGGTCGACCACGACGTCGTACGAGGTGTCGGCGGCGCCGAGGGTGTCGGCGAGGCTGTAGCCGTCGTCGCCGCTGGCCAGTTCGGCGTCCAGCGACAGCGTGCTGAAGCTCTCCAGCGCCTCCAGGCCCGCGGCGACCTCCTCCTCGGTGAGCCCCGTGTGGGCGGCGAGGGCGGCGTTGGTGGGTTCGGCGCTGCCCGGGTTCTGGGTCAGCTCGCGGCGGGCCACGCGCACCCGGTTGCGCAGTTCCTGTACCCGGCGGGGCACCCGCAGCGCCCACATCCGGTCCCGGAAGTGGCGCTTGACCTCGCCGGTGATGGTCGGCACGGCGTAGCTCTCGAACGCGCCGCGCGAGGGGTCGTAGCGGTCGACGGCCTTCACCAGACCCAGCGCCGCCACCTGGCGCAGATCCTCCACGGACTCGCCACGGTCGCGGAACCGGCCGGCGATGCGGTGCGCCATGGGAAGCCAGGCGGCGACCAGTTCATCGCGTACGGAATCGCGCTCGGGACCCTCGTCCAGTTCCGCGAGCCGGGTGAACATTTCCGCGGTCTCCGGGGCGTCGTCGTGGCTCCGGCGCGAGGTCTGGGTGGCGGGGTCGGGGGTGCCGGAACGGCCTGTCGACATGTCGGTCAGCATGCGGAATCGCTCCTGAACGTGGTGTCTGGGCGCTGCCGGAAGTGAGATCCCGGTCGAGGCCCGAACGGTGCTTGTCAGGGTTCGCCGCGGGGATGCTGGGGCCCGCCGGAGGGGGCCCCAGCGGTCGATCTACCCGCTGGGCTTGCGCCTCCGGTCCGAAGCACGAGATTCCGTCTGCCCGCCGCCCCGGTGGGCAAACACCCTTGTCGCAAGGAATCCGGTGACCGAGGTGAAAGCCGAGGTCAGAGGGGAACGGAGGCGACAAGTGGGGGATGCTCGGGGGGCTCACGCCAGCGGGACCACCGCCGTGATGCGCTTGCCGCCGCAGGGGAGTTCGCTGACCCGGACATCGCGGGCGAGGTGGCAGACGATCGGCCAGCCCCGGCCGTGGCGCTGGGAGGGGCCGGGCGGGGTCGTCCGCGTGACCGGGAGTTCCGTGCTGCGGTCGCTCACCGAGACCCGGACACCGGCGGAGTCGACGTCGACGTCGAAGCCGGTGATGCCGCCGCCGTGCACGATCGCGTTGGTGGTCAGCTCGGAGGCGACCAGGAGGGCGTCGTCCATGGCCCCGGGGCCGAGCGACTGATGACGGTCCCGGCAGCGTTCGGCGACGACACGTCGTACGGTGCTGCGGGCGTCGGCCGGGCGGCGCGGCGGTCGGCAGTGGGGTTCGTCGATGGATATGGAGTACGTTTCCGGCATCCCTTCCCTCCCTGAAACGGTGCCCAAGTCGCGCTCTCTCCCCTTTCGGCTGACCATCCGCGGCGCCCTCAAACACCGTGTGTACGGAAGTCATCACCGCGCCGGGACGGGGTACCCCTGCCTCATGACCGATGTCGTGGACGCGGACGAACTGCTGCGGCGCATCCGACGGGGCAGGGACCGCGCGGCCGAGGAGCGGACGCGCTGGGCGGACCTCGCACGAGACCTCGCGGCGACCGAGCCGGACGGCGCCCGGGACGCCGCCGCCAGCGCGAGGGCGTACGAGGCCGTGCTGCGGGTGCTGGACGAGATCGTGCGGCCGGGCGCGCGGCCGGTGGAGCACCCGGCGGCGGAGGGGGACGGCGTGAGACGGGTCACCTAGACCAGTGTCCGATTACCAGAACAGACACCGAATGGTTTATCGTTCATCCATACGTAATGGCGGCGTGGGCCTCGGAGCCTGCCCCATCACCCTCAGCGGCCCTGGCTGGCTTCCCCCGTCCAGCCAGGGCTTTTTTCTGCCCGGACGACGGCCGCCCCGAAGAAATCCGCCTCCTTCGAGGTGCCCTGCCCGCCGCCAGCGGCTGAAATGGGGGTACGCGACGTACCCGCCCACAGAAGAGGCACCGCAGCACCCGAATCGTCGCCGGCGAGGAGCCCGCGCCATGACCAAAGCGATAAAACTGCTGACCGCCCTGCCCCAGGCGCAGCGTGAACGCCTGATGGAGCTGGCCAAGGAGGTGTCCTTCGCGGAGGACACCCGCATCTTCGAGGCGGGCGGCACGGCCGACCGGTTCTGGGTGATCCGCTCGGGCGCGGTCCATCTGGACCAGCAGGTCACCTCGCGGCAGCGGGTGACCGTGGCCACGCTCGGCGCGGGCGACCTGCTCGGCTGGTCCTGGCTCTTCCCGCCCTACCAGTGGGACTTCGGCTCGGTGGCCTTCAGCAACGTACGGGCCTACGAGTTCGACGGGCCCTCGGTACTCGCGCTGTGCGTGGAGGACCCGCTGCTCGGGCTCTCCCTGGTGCGCTCGGTGGCCGAGATCCTCGCGCACCGCCTGGAGACCACCCGCGGCAAGCTGATGGACCAGTACGCGCTGGGCCGCCGCAGCCCGCTGTAGAGCGCGCGGCGCGGCGGCCTTCGCACCTCGTCAGATCCGGTAGCGCCGCAGCGCGGGTACCGCCGCCGCAAGGGCCAGCATCAGTACGACGACCAGCACACCGCCGCCCGCCACCGCCGCGCGCGGACCGAACACGGCGCCGGCGGTGCCGTGCAGCACGTCCGCGAGGCGGGGGCCGCCGGCCACCACGACCGTGAAGACGCCCTGCATCCGGCCGCGCATCTCGTCGGTCGCGGCGGACAGCAGGATCGCGCCGCGGAACACCATCGAGACCATGTCGGCGACACCGGCGGCGGCGAGGAAGGCGAGGGCGATCCAGAGGTTGCCGCTGAGCCCGAACCCGGCGATGGCCACGCCCCAGGCGACGACGGCGCCGATGACCATCCAGCCGTGCCGCCCGGCACGGGAGAACGCGCCCGAGAACAGCCCGCCGAGCACCGCGCCGACCGGGATGCCGGCGAACAGCACGCCGAGCGCGAGGCCCGAGCCCCAGGAGTGGTACGTCTGCGCGGCCAGCTGCGGGAACAGGGCGCGGGGCATGCCGAACACCATGGCGACGATGTCGGCGAGGAAGGACAGCAGCAGCACCTTGTGCCGGGATATGTAGCGGAAACCCTCGGCTATCTCGCGCACCCCGGCGCGGCGCGTGGGGGCGTCGCCGAGCGGGGGCAGCGCGGGCAGCCGGAAGACGGCCCATACGGTGACGCACAGCGCGAGCGCGTCGATGAGGTACAGCTCGGGCAGTCCGATGACCGGGATGAGCACACCGGCGAGCAGCGGCCCCGCCACCAGGCCGGTCTGCATCACGGTGGAGCTGAGCGCGTTGGCCGCGGGCAGTTCCCCGGCCGGGACCAGCCGGGCGATGGAGGCGTTGCGGGCCGGGGAGTTGAGCCCGAAGAACGCCTGCTGGAGCGCGAGCAGCACCATCAGGACCACGACGGAGTCCAGCTTGCCTGCGGCCTGCACCCAGAACAGCAGCGAGGTGACCGCGATCCCGATGTTGGTCCACAGCAGCAGCTTGCGCCGGTCCACGGTGTCCGCGACCGCGCCGCCCCACAGCGCGAACAGCACCATGGGCACGAGCCCGGCGAGGCTGGCGTAGCCGACCCAGGCGGAGGAGTGCGTGATGTCGTAGATCTGCTTGGGCACGGCGACGGCCGTGAGCTGGCTGCCGACGGAGGTCACGATGGTCGAGGACCACAGGCGCCGGTAGGCGGGGATGCGCAGCGGGCGGGTGTCCATCGCCCAGCGGCGCCAGCCGCGGTGGGGCGGCGGGTCGGCCGCCGGCGCGTCGTCGCCGGTCTCGGTACTGCTCTCGCTGGTGTTCACGGATGTCCTGGTTGCTCGTTACATCTTTTCGATTCGAGAGCCTAACTATCTCATCGCACCGGCGGGGGGGATGTCTCGGTCCGGGAGACCGGTCTCAGCCTCCGAGGAGCAGGGAGACGCCCAGGACGAGCATGGTGAGGGCGACCAGGCCGTCCAGGAGGCGCCAGGCGCCGGGCCGGGCCAGAGGGCGGCTGAGCAGCCGGGCGCCGAAGCCGAGCGCGGTGAACCAGCACAGGCTGGCGAGCGCGGCCCCGAGCCCGAACGTCCAGCGCAGTCGGCCCTGGTCGGCGGCGAGCGAGCCCAGCAGGAAGACGGTGTCCAGGTAGACATGCGGATTGAGCCAGGTCATGGCGAGGCAGGTGAGCACGGCCCGGCGCCGGGATCCGGCCGCCTCCCCCGTCACGGTCAGACCGGTCCCGGTGGGCCGTACGACACGGCGGGCGGCCAGCGCGCCGTAGCAGAGCAGGAAGACACCGCCGACGATGCCGACCGCCCGGACCGCGCCCGGCCAGGCCACCACGACCGCGCCGACGCCGCCCACGCCGAGCGCGATGAGCACCGCGTCGGACAGGGCACAGATACCGACCACGGCGAGTACGGCGTCCCGGCGCACCCCCTGGCGCAGGACGAAGGCGTTCTGGGCGCCGATGGCGACGATCAGGGACAGGCCGGTGCCGAAGCCGGCGACCGCGGCGGTCAGGGCGGTGTGGTTCATGGCTCGAAACTAAGGACATCCGGCCACTCAAGTACAGCTAAAGATTCTTACGTATCCTTAGCGCTTGTGATGGACCTTCCCCTGGATCAGGTGCGGACACTGCTCGCGGTGGTGGACGAGGGCACCTTCGACGCGGCGGCCGCCGCCCTGCATGTGACGCCGTCGGCGGTGAGCCAGCGGGTCAAGGCCCTCGAACAGCGCACCGGGCGGGTGCTGCTCCAGCGCACCAAGCCGGTACGGCCCACGGAGTCGGGCGCGGTGCTGGTGCGCTACGCCCGTCAGCTCGCCCGGCTGGAGCGGGACGCGTGGGGCGAACTGGGGCTCAGCGGCGCCGGGGAGCCGACCCGGGTGTCGGTCGCGGTGAACGCGGACTCGCTGGCGACCTGGTTCCTGCCCGCGCTGAGCCGGGTGCCGGGGCTCTGCTTCGAGCTGCACCGCGAGGACGAGGGGCATACGGCGGTCCTGCTGCGCGAGGGCCTGGTGATGGCGGCGGTGACTTCCTCGCCGGACCCGGTGCCCGGCTGCACGGCGCGGACGCTCGGCCGGATGCGCTATCTCCCGGTCGCGGAACCGGAGTTCGTCCGCACCCGGGTCGCCGGGCGCCCGCTGCCGGAGGCCCTCGCCACGGAGCCCGTGATCGTCTTCGACCGCAAGGACGACTTCCAGGACGGCTATGTCCGCCGGCTGGGTGGCACCTCGGCGGCCCCGCTGCGTCACCATGTGCCCACCTCGGAGGGATTCCTCGACGCCGTCGCCGCGGGCCTCGGCTGGGGCATGGTCCCGGAGGTCCAGGCCCACCCCCTGCTGGCCGACGGCCGGCTGTCCCTCCTCGCACCGGGCGAGTGGATGGACGTCACCCTGTACTGGCAGCAGTGGAAGCTCGACTCCCCGGCGCTGGCCGCGCTGGCCGAGGCGGTGACGGCGACGGCGGCCGGGGCGCTGCGCGGCTGAGACCGAGAGGTGGCCGAATCCCATGGGGTCATGGCCGAAATCCACTGGGCCGTGGCCGAATTCCCCTCTCTTGCGGCATGCGCCGTTTCATGCCGCGCCGACCGGTCACCCGCTCCCGAGACACGCGTCCGCCCAGGCGCGGACGACCTCGATCCGAGCGGGAGGCTTCCATGGAGAACTGGCGCGAACACGCCGAGTGCCGTTACGAGGACCCCGACTTGTTCTTCCCCATCGGCAGTACCGGGCCCGCGCAGGTGCAGGCCGAGCAGGCGAAGAAGGTGTGCCAGCGGTGCCCGGTCCGACAGGAGTGCCTCGACTGGGCGTTGGACACCGGCCAGGGCATCGGCGTCTGGGGCGGCACCACCGAACTGGAACGCCGCAGGCTCCGCCGCCGGGCCCGCTCCCGGCCGCGCTCGGGCTGAACCGGGCCCGGAGCGCTACGACTTCTCGGCGGGCTCCCCCCACGGCTCCTCCCCCGGCGCCCGCGTCGCGGGGAGCCGGAGGGTGAACACCGCGCCCTCGCCCGACTCGCTCGTGGCATGTGCCGTGCCCCCGTGTGCCGCGAGCAGCTGGCGGACGATCGGGAGGCCGAGGCCGCTGCCTCCGGTGCGGCGGCTGCGGGACTTCTCGGCGCGCCAGAACCGTTCGAAGACATGCGGAAGGTCCTCGGCGGCGATGCCGGAGCCGGTGTCGGCGACGGTGAGCACGGCGTCGGTGCCGTCCCGGCGGGCCCTCAGGGTGACCGTGCCCTCGGCCGGGGTGTGCCGCAGTGCGTTGGAGACCAGGTTGCCGAGCACCTGCCGCATCCGTACCGGGTCGGCGTCGAGCCAGACCGCCGGGTCGGCCTCGGTCACCAGTGCGACCCCGGCCGCGTCGGCGGCCACCCGGTGGGCGGCGGTGACCTGGTCGAGCAGTTCGCCCGCGGACAGCGGCTCGCGGTGCAGACGCAGGGTGCCCGCGTCGGCGGCGGCCAGGTCCTGGAGGTCGTCGATGATCCGCTGGAGTACGAGCGCCTCCTCGTGCAGGGAGTCCAGCAGGCCCGGGTCCGGGTCGACGACGCCGTCGCGCATCACCTCGAGCCAGCCGCGGATATTGGTGAGCGGGCTGCGCAGTTCGTGCGCGATGTCGCTGACCATGGCCTTGCGCTGGGCCTCCAGGCGCTCGCGGCGCTCGGTGAGTTCATTGAACGCCTCCGCGAGGATGCCCGTCTCGTCCCGGGTGGTCACGGGCACCCTGACATGCCGCTCGGGCGGCGCCTGGGCGGCCTCGGTCAGCGCGCGCAGCGGCCGTACCAGCCGGATGGCGACGGCGGCGGTCACCGCGACGGTGACCGCGAGGACCAGTCCGGCCGCGGAGACCACCTTGGACTTGTTCGCCGGTGACATGTCGAAACGGGACGGGTTCTGGTCGCCGATGCCGAGGAACAGGTCGGCGGCCGGGGTGACATAGGGCTCCAGCTGGGCGCGGCGCGCGCTGAGCACACAGCTCTGGGCCGCACGCACGGTGGCCTCCCGGTCCTTGCCCGCGACCTTGGCGAGCAGGGGGCCGCCGCCGAAGTGGTCCTCGGCTCCCGGGTCGAAGGCGAGGAAGAGCGGGCCGCCGCCGACATCGAGGCCCGCCTGCCGCAGACAGGGGCGGGCCAGCCCGGACAGCGTGTCCAGGGCCCGGGTCTCGGTGGGCGTCGGGGCGTCGAGCCCGTCGGTCCCGCAGGCCGCCACGCCGTAGCGGGACGGGTCGGAGCCGTCGGAGCCGGTGAGCACGGGGCGTCCGCCGGGTGTGCGCCGCACCGTGGTCCGCAGGCCGTAGCGGGCGTAGCACTGCCGGTCCCGGGTGGCCAGCGCCTCCAGTGCGGCGCTCTCCTTCGCGGGCAGCCGGTAGGGGCCGACGGCGCGCGGGTCGATGCCGCTGAGCTGGGCGCCGGTCTCGCTGTAGGTGTCGGTGCGCAGCGGGTCGACGCTCGCGGCGGGCCGGGGCGGCAGCGGGGTGCCGCGCGGCGCGGAGTCGGCGACGAGGACCCGGTCGGGGGTGGTGAGCGCGATCCGCCGGCCGGTCCGCTCCGCCAGGTCCCGCACGGAGCGCTGGACCCCGGACCAGTCGGAGTGGGTGGCCGCGTATCCGCTGAGCTGGGCGAGGATGCTGTTGTCGGCGGCGAGGTCCTGGCCCTGCTCCTCCTTGAGGGCGCTGGTGGTGGTGGTCACCGCGAGCCAGGCGGTGGCCGCCACCGAGCAGACGGCGATCAGGGCGGACACGGACAGCAGCCGGACCAGGAGCCGCTTGCGCAGCGGGATCCGGCGCCGGGCGCCCTGCCTCCGACTCCCCCGTCCCGTACGGGACTTCATGGTCGGCCGCTGAGCTTGTAGCCGACGCCGAACACGGTGAGCAGCCGTACCGGACGCCGGGAGTCGGCCTCTATCTTGCGGCGCAGGTTCATGATGTGGACGTCCACGGCCCGTTCGGTGGAAGACCGGTCGAACCCCCTTGTGCACTGAAGGAGTTGGCGCCGGGTGAACACCCGCTCCGGCTCCGCGGCCATCGCCAGCAGGATCTGGAACTCGGCCGGGGTGACGTCCACTGGGGCGCCGTCGCAGCGCACTTCGTGCCGTACCGGATCGACGCTGAGCCCGGCGGCCCGCACCGCCGGGTCGTCGCCGCGGGCGCCGGTGCCCCGTCCGCTGCGCCGCAGCACCGTGCGGATGCGGGCCATCAGCTCGCGCGGGCTGTACGGCTTGGTGAGGTAGTCGTCGGCGCCCAGTTCGAGGCCGAGCAGCAGATCGTCCTCGCCGGAGCGGGCGGTGAGCATCACCACCGGGACGTCCAGCTCGCCGTCGTCGCCGCGCAGTTCACGGCAGACGCCGAAGCCGTCCAGGACCGGCAGCATCAGGTCGAGGACGAGCAGGTCGGGCCGCAGCCGGCGGGCCGTGGTGAGCGCGGCCGCGCCGTCGTGCACCACCGTCGCGGTGTGTCCCTCGGCCAGCAGGGAGCGGCGGATCAGTTCGGCCTGTTTCTCGTCGTCCTCGGCGACCAGCACATGTGCGCACACAGTTGCGGATACTAAGCGGCTCAGACCGCGAGCCAGTCGGCGTACCCCATCGCGACGACCGGATGCCGGGCCGGGTCGAGGGTGCGCAGCAGGTCCTTCATGTGTGCCTTGGCGACGCTGACGCAGCCGTGGGTGGGGCCGCCGTGGTCGACGTGCAGCCAGACTCCTCCGCCGCGCTTGGGGCCGAGGGGGCGGGTCCAGTCCAGCGGTGAGGTGCCGGGCCTGCGGTTGTAGTCGATGGCGATGACGTAGTCGAAGCAGCCCTCCAGGGGTTCGCCCTCGAAGCCGGTGCCGGGCGAGCGGAATCCGCTGGACTCGTGGTACGGCAGTCTGCTGCCGGGGTCCGGCAGCAGTCCCCCGGCGTCGGAGAGGGTGTACACGCCGAGCGGGGAGCGCAGGTCGCCCAGCATGTGGTGGGAGCTCCAGCCGTGCAGCGCGTTGTGCGCGGGCCAACTCGGTCCTGGCTGCCAGCCGTCGGCGGTGCGCTGATACAGGACGACCGTGCACCGGGGGGAGTTGGGGCCGCGTCCGGTGGCGACGACGGCCTGGGTGCACTGCTCCGGTATCGCCGCGGTCCGGGTGGGGCCGAGCCCGGGTATGCCACGGGGGCTCTGTTCGGCCTGCGAGGTGGTGCCGGTCGCGGGCGCGGGCCGGGTGGGCCGCGTCCGGTGCCCGGCCTCCCCGCCGCTCCCGCCGCAGCCGGTGAGCAGCAGCGGGGAGGCGAGGAGGGGAAGAGCGGTTCTGCGGTCGATCATGCTGTCGAGCTTGGCCGACAGTTATGTGGAATTGGTAAGAACTCAGGCCTTGTTCGGCTTGCCCTTCGTGAACAGCCAGGTGTGGAAGAGGGAGTCCAGCGGCTTTCCGGACTTCTTCTCGGCGAGCCGGACGAACTGCGCGGTGGTGCCGTGTCCGTCCCGGTGCTCGGCGGCCCAGGCGCGCAGGATCGCGAAGAACTCCCGGTCGCCGACCGCCTTGCGCAGCTGGTGCAGGGCCATGGCGCCGCGGTCGTAGACGGGTGTGCCGAAGATGTTCTCGCCGCTGCCCGGGTCGCCGGGCGGGTAGGCCCACAGCTCGTTGCCCGCCGGGCGGGCGTAGAGCTCGTCGAAGGTCTTCTGGGCGCTCGCGCCGCCGTGCTGCTCGGAGTAGAGCCACTCGGCGTAGGTCGCGAAACCCTCGTTGAGCCAGATGTCCTTCCAGGAGGTCAGCGACACCGAGTCGCCGAACCACTGGTGGGCGCTCTCGTGCACGAGGGTGAGGATGTCGGGCGCGGAGTCGTAGAGCGGACGGGTCTGCGTCTCCAGGGCGTAGCCGACCTTCGCGTGGTCCACGATGGATCCGGCGGAGGTGAACGGGTAGGGCCCGAACAGCTTGCTCTCCCACTCCAGGACCGAGGGCAGCTGCTTGAGCACCGGGGTCGCGGCCTTGGCCTCGCGGGGGTCGACGGCGTCGTAGACCCGGATGCCGTCACGGGTGGTGTACTGCGTGACCTTGAAATCGCCGATGGTGGCGGTGGCGAGGTAGGCGGCCATGGGCCGGCTCTCGCGCCAGCGGAAGGTGGTCTCGCCCTTGACGGTGCGCTGTCCGAGCAGGTTCCCGTTGGCGACGGCGGTGCGGCCCTTGGGCACGGTGATCGTGAAGTCGTACGACGACTTGTCCTTGGGGTGGGCGTTCGCCGGGAACCAGGTCATGGCGCCCTGGGGCTCATTGGCGACGAACGCGCCGTCGTCGGTGGGGATCCAGCCGTCCGCCGAGCCGTCGGGGTCGGTGACGGGCTTGGGCGTGCCGTGGTAGGTGACGGTGACCTTGAAGTCCTGGCCCGCGCGCAGGGCGTGGCGGGGAGTGACGACGACTTCCTGCCCGGAGCGCTTGACGCCCGCGGCGGTGCGGTCGACCTTGACGCCGCCGACCGTCAGTCCCTTGAGGTCCAGGTCGAAGCGGGTGAGCGGCTGGGTGGCGCGGGCGGTGAGGACCGCGGTGCCGTCCAGGCGGCCGTCGCTCTGGTAGCGCAGCGTCAGGTCGTAGTGGCGCACGTGGTACCCGCCGTTGCCGCTGAGCGGGAAGTAGGGGTCGCCCGCGCCGGCCGCGCCGGTGGTGCCCGCGCCGGCCGGTCCTGCGGCACCGAGGAGCGCGGCCACGGCGACGGGCACGGTGGCGAGCACCGCCCTGCGGCCGAGGACCGTGGTACGACGGCGTGCGGGCTGTCTGCGGGGTGACGTCACGTGCACTCCTCGGAAGGTGGTCGACTGGCCCACAGACTAGAGGCGCCGGTGTCCCCGGGTCTCCGGTTTCATTCTGGCCACATGGTGGCGAGATCGCTGCTCGGCGGGTGTGGGCCGGGCCGGGGTCGAACACCGACGGCCCGGCGCTCCGGTCGGCACGGAACATGGTCGGACCGAGCCATCGACCGACACCAGCCCTGCACGGACCGCGCCGTCAGCGGCACGGAGCCCTGGGCAGGGCCGGGCTACCGTCTGGCGCGGGTCCGGGACAGACGGAGCCACCGGCGACACGAGCCCGAAAGGACCCGAGCATCCGGGCCGACGCGCATCCCGCAGAGGCCCGCACCACTCGCTGCACCAGCCCCGAGCAGACCCGAACCACCAGCTGGAACCGGCCACGGGCAGACCCGAACCACCAGCCACCACACCCCCGAACAGGCCCGAGCCACCCGGCCGACGCGCATCCCGCAGAGGCCCGCACCGCCGGCAGCAAGGCCCGCGCCGCCAGTACCACGAGCCCCGGGCCGGGGGCGCGGCGTCGACCGGCGCGCCCGTGGCACGCGCAGTACGCTCGCCGGGAGTGGCCGCCGAGGTGGAGGGAAGGCCCGGTCGTGAGCGTGCGCGTGCGCCGGATCTATGAATCGCCCGAGCCCGATGACGGGCTGCGGGTGCTGGTCGACCGGCTGTGGCCGCGGGGCGTGGCCAAGGAGGCCGCGCATGTGGACGAGTGGCCCAAGGGGCTCACCCCCTCGGCGGAGCTGCGCACCTGGTTCCACCGCGGCGGGTCGTACGAGGAGTTCCGTGCCCGCTACGAGACGGAGCTGGACGCCCCCGAGGCCGCCGAGCTGCTCGACGGCCTGCGGGAGTCGGTCCGCAAGGGCCCGGTGACCCTGCTGACGGCGACGAAGACCCCGGAGCGCAGCCACGCCCAGGTGCTCCTGGAGCTGCTCGGCGGCTGAGCTTCAGCCGGTGTGCCGGGCCGCGTGCCGGCCCGCGGCGCGTCCCGAGAAGAGGCAGCCGCCGAGGAAGGTGCCCTCCAGGGAGTTGTAGCCGTGCACCCCGCCGCCGCCGAACCCGGCCACCTCACCGGCCGCGTACAGCCCCTCGATCGGTGCCCCGCCGGCGCCGAGGGCGCGTGAGTCGAGGTCGGTCTGGATGCCGCCGAGCGTCTTGCGGGTCAGCACATGCATCCGTACGCCGATCAGCGGGCCCGCGGCCGGGTCCAGGAGGCGGTGCGGCGCGGCCACCCGCCCGAGCCGGTCGCCGAGGTAGCGGCGGGCATTGCGGATGCCCTGGACCTGGGAGTCCTTGCTGTACGGGTTGGCCATCTGGAGGTCGCGGGCCTCGATCTGCCGGCGCACCCCGGCCGCGTCCAGCAGCGGCTGCCCGGCGAGGCCGTTCATCTTCTCCACCAGCCGCTCCAGGCTGTCCGCCGTCACGAAGTCGGCGCCCTTGTCGAGGAACGCCTGCACCGGTGCGGGCGCGCCCTTGCCGACGAGCCGGTTGCGCACCACGGCCTTGCGGTCCTTGGCGGTGATGTCGGGGTTCTGCTCGGAGCCGGAGAGCGCGAACTCCTTCTCGATGATCTTCCGGGTGAGGATGAACCAGGAGTGGTCGTAGCCCGCGATGTCCTCGGTGGTGCGCAGGTACTTGAGCGTGCTGAGGGTGTCGTAGCCGGGCAGGCAGGGGTCGGGCAGCCGGCGGCCGAGCGCGTCCAGCCAGATGGAGGAGGGGCCGGGCAGGATGCGGATGCCGTGGCCGGGCCAGACGGGGTCCCAGTTCTGGAGCCCCTCCGTGTAGTGCCACATCCGGTCGCGGTTGACCAGCCGGACGCCCGCCGCCGCGCTGATGTCGAGCATGCGGCCGTCCACATGGGCGGGGACGCCGGTGACCATCTCCGCGGGGGGCGTGCCGAGCCGCTCGGGCCAGTAGCGGCGCACGATGTCGTGGTTGGCGCCGATGCCGCCGGTGGTGACGACGACGGCCTGGGCGGTGAGTTCGAAGTCGCCGACGCGGTCGCGGCCCGAGGCGACACCGCGCGGGGCGTCGTCCGGGGCGAGCACCGTGCCGCGCACGCCCCGCGCGGTGCCGTCCTCGATGACCAGCTCGTCCACCTGGTGGCGGTGGTAGAAGGTCAGCAGTCCGTCCCGGGCGGCCCCCCGGGCGTACCGGACGAAGGGCTCGACCACTCCGGTGCCGGTGCCCCAGGCGATGTGGAAGCGGGGCACGGAGTTGCCGTGCCCGTCGGCCCTGAGGTCGCCGCGCTCGGCCCAGCCGACGGTGGGCAGCAGTTCGATGCCGTGCCCCTGGAGCCAGGACCGCTTCTCGCCGGCCGCGAACTCCACATAGGCGCGGGCCCAGCGCACCGCCCAGGAGTCCTCGTCCTCGATCCGGTCGAAGCGCGCGCTGCCGCGCCAGTCGCTCCAGGCCAGTTCGAAGGAGTCCTTGATGCCGATGCGGCGCTGTTCGGGCGAGTCAACGAGGAAGAGGCCGCCGAAGGACCAGTACGCCTGGCCGCCGAGGTTGGCGGCGTTCTCCTGGTCGACCAGGGCCACCCGGCGTCCCCGGCTGGTGAGTTCATGAGCCGCGACCAGGCCGGCGAGGCCCGCTCCGACGACGATGACGTCCGCGTCCATGGCGTGGAGGTTCCTTCCTCAGTGCGTTGTCGGGAGGATCAGTGCGCTGTCGAGGGGGCGGCCGGCGCGCCGCCGTCCGTGAGCAGTGCGGTGAGCAGCTGCTTGAGCCAGCTCCGCGCGTGCTCGACGTCCTTGTCCAGCAGCAGCTGGGTGGTGACACCGTCGTAGGCCGCGACCACGGCGTGCGCGGCGCCGGCCGTGTCACCGAGCACGGCGGGCAGCTCGGTGTGGCCCCTGGCCCGGAAGAGGCGGTCGGCGACGGCCTCGCGGAGCCGGGCGCGGTGGCCGAGCAGGACGCGGGCGACCTCCGGGTCGCGGGCCGCGTGCACCAGGAAGTCGGTCTTCACCAGCAGCCAGTCCACGTCGAGCAGCAGCACCTCGGTGACGCGGTCCACGGCGGCCGGTACGTCGAGGCCGGGGCCGTCCTCGGCGAGGGCGTCCGCGACCTGGGCGGCGATGAGGTCGGCGCGCTCCTGGTAGAGGGCGAAGAACAGCTCGTCCAGGGTGGCGAAGTTCGAGTAGAAGGCGCCCCGGCTGTACCCGGCCGCCTCGCAGACCTCCTCGATGGAGACCCGCCCGAACCCCTTGGCCGCGAACACCCCGAACGCGGCGTCGAGCAGCCGGGCGCGGGTCTCCGCGCGGCGCCGGGTGACGCGTCTGGCGGTCTCCTGCATGACGGCTCCTCCCGTTCGATACAGGAATGTATCCGATACAGCGATGTATCGAAAGGGCTCACAAGGCACGGCAGCGCTCGAAGCACTGATCGAATGGGAACGAATTTTCGAATACGGAGTACGCTGGCTCCATGGCCACGCACCTCCAGGGCTCCCTGTTCGACCAGACCGACGAGCTGCGCCTGGGCCCCCTGCGCGGACTGCGCCGGACCGTGCTCGGCGCCGGCGCCTGGATCGATGTCCTGCCCGGCTGGCTGACCGGCGCCGACACCCTGTTCGAACGGCTGGCGGCGGAGGTCCCCTGGCGCGCCGAGCGGCGGAAGATGTACGACAACGTCGTCGCCGTACCCCGCCTGCTGGCCTTCTACGGCGCCGCGGACCCCCTCCCCCACCCCGTCCTGGACGAGGCCCGCGCCGCCCTGTCCCGGCATTACGCGAAGGAGCTGGGCGAGCCGTTCGCCACCGCCGGGCTGTGCTACTACCGCGACGGGCGGGACAGCGTGGCCTGGCACGGCGACCGGATCGGAAAGGGCGCCCGCGAGGACACGATGGTCGCGATCCTCTCGGTGGGCGAGCCCCGCGATCTGCTGCTGCGCCCGGCCGGCGGGGGCGGCGGGACCGTACGGCGGCCGCTCGGGCACGGCGATCTGATCGTGATGGGCGGCTCCTGCCAGCGCACCTGGGAGCACTGCGTGCCCAAGACGGCACGGGCGGCGGGGCCCCGGATCAGCGTGCAGTTCCGCCCGCACGGCGTGCGCTGAGACCTCTCGCCGCCCCCTTGCGCCGCACGGTGACGGATCTGGTTGGCTGTCCCCCGAAGATCACTGGCACTCGGGCGCGGAGAAACCATGCGGGCAGAGGTACATCAAGTCGCCGACGGCACCTACCTGGTGCACGGCAACAACGTCAACTGGGTGATCCTGAAGGACGGGGACGACCTCACCCTGATCGACACCGGGTATCCCGGGGACCGGCCGGGAATCCTGGAGTCCCTTGCGGCGGTGGGCGGTTCACCCGAGGCGGTCTCCGCCGTGCTGATCACCCACGCGCACAACGACCATCTGGGTTCGGCCGAGTACCTGCGCTCCACCTACGGCACTCCGATCTACCTCCACCCGGCCGAAGTCCCGCACGCCCGGCGGGAGTTCCTGCACCAGGCCACCCTCGGCGATGTCGTCCGCAATGTCTGGCGGCCGGGCATGCTGCCGTGGGCCGCGCATGTCATCAAGGTGGGCGGCATGGAGCACAACCCGGTCACCGCGCCCGAGCCGTTCCCCGGGGAGGGCGCGCTCGACCTGCCGGGCCGCCCGGTGCCCGTGCACACCCCCGGCCACACCGACGGGCACTGCGTCTACCACCTGCCCGCGGCCGGCATCGTGATCTCCGGGGACGCCCTGGTCAGCGGGCACGCGGTCTCCTGGACCAAGGGGCCGCAGCTTTTGCCCGGCTTCTTCGACCATGACCGCGGCCGGGTCGTGGCCTCCCTCGATCTGATCGCGGCGCTCGACGGCGACACCCTGCTGCCCGGTCACGGTCCGGTCCACCGGGGCGCGGTGCGCGCCGCCGCCGAACAGGCCCGGGACCGGGCCACCCGCAAGGCCCGTACGTCGAAAGCGAGTTGACGCCGGTCAGTCGTGCGGGACCACCGCCACCGGGCAGTCGGCGTGGTGCAGCACCCCGTGCGCGACCGAGCCGATCCGGGCGCCCACGGCGGTGCGGCGGGCCCGGCGGCCGACGACCATCAGCTGGGCGCGGCCGACGAGCGACAGCAGCACCTGTCCCGCGCTGCCCATCTCCACCTGCTCGGCCACCGGCACCCCGGGGAACCGCTCGCGCCAGGGCCGCAGCGCGTCGGCCAGCGCCTGCTTCTCGTACGGCTCCAGGCCCCCGGCCTCGTCCAGCAGCCTGAGCGAGCCGGGGCTGTAGGCGAAGACCGGCGGCAGGGTCCAGGCCCGTACGGCACGCACGGTGGCGCCGCGGGCCGCGGCCGTCTCGAAGGCGAAGCGCAGCGCGGCCGCGCTGTCCTCGGCGTCGCCGTGCTGGCCGACCACCACCTCGCGCCCGGCGGCCTCCAGGGCGGGGCGGTCGCCGGCGCGCACCAGCACCACGGGCCTGGTGGCCTCGGCGATCACCTGCCGGCCCACCGACCCCAGCAGGAAGCCGACGACCGGGCCGTGCCCGCGCGAGCCCAGCACCAGCATCTCCGCGTCCCGGGCCGCGCGGCCCAGCGCCGGGGCGGCGTCCTCCTCGACCACCTCGACGCTCACCGTGAGCTCCGGATGCCGCTCGGCGACCTGGCGCACCGCCTGTGCGACGCCCTCCTCGGCCCAGCCCCGCTGGGTGTCGCGGTCGGCCCCGGCGAGCTTCTCGGCGTGGTGCCACGCGTGCAGGACCCGCAGGGGCAGCCCCCGGCGTACGGCCTCCCTGGCCGCCCAGTCCAGCGCGGCCAGGCTCTCCTCCGTGCCGTCGAGCCCTGCCGTGATCGCCCGTGTCATCCGTGGCCTCCTCGTCGTACCGCCCGTTCATGCTGCTGATGCCCACTATCGGACACGGTGCGCCCCGGCCGGACCCCGGCCCTCCGGGGCGCGGGCGGGCCTGGACACCGGGGCGAAGCCGGGCGATCGAACATACGATGGGCGCGTACCGGTGCGGTGGCGCCCGTGCCACCGCGCCGCGGGATTCCGACGCTCGGGGTGGAGATCCATGACACAGGCCGCGCCCAGGACACAGGCCCCGATGACACCGGCCGCCGACGCGACGCGGACCGTCATTCTGACCGTGGACGACGACCCGGGGGTCTCCCGCTCCGTCGCCCGCGATCTGAGACGCCGCTACGGAGCCTCGTACCGGATCGTGCGCGCCGAGTCCGGGCCGTCCGCGCTGGACGCGCTGCGGGAACTGAAGCTGCGCGGCGATCTCGTGGCGGTGATCCTGGCCGACTACCGGATGCCGCAGATGAACGGCATCGAGTTCCTTGAGCAGGCGCTCGATGTGTACCCGGGGGCGCGGCGGGTGCTGCTGACCGCGTACGCGGACACCAACGCGGCGATCGACGCGATCAACGTGGTGGACCTCGACCACTATCTGCTCAAGCCCTGGGATCCGCCGGAGGAGAAGCTCTATCCGGTGCTGGACGATCTCCTGACGGCATGGCGGGCCAGCGATCACAAGCCGGTGCCGAGCACCAAGGTGGTGGGGCACCGCTGGTCGGCGCCCTCCTCGGACGTGCGGGAGTTCCTGGCCCGCAACCAGGTGCCCTACCGCTGGTACTCGGTGGATGAGCCGGAGGGGCAGCGGCTGCTGGCGGCGGCCGGACAGGACGGGCAGCGGCTACCGGTGGTGGTCACCCCGGACGGTTCGGCGCTGGTCGAACCCGAGGCGCCCGAACTGGCCGCGCGGGTGGGCCTGGCCACGACGCCGACGGCCGACTTCTACGACCTGGTGGTGATCGGCGGCGGCCCGGCCGGGCTCGGCGCGGCCGTGTACGGGGCCTCGGAGGGGCTGCGTACGGTGCTCGTGGAGCGCTCGGCGACCGGCGGCCAGGCCGGACAGAGTTCCCGCATCGAGAACTACCTGGGCTTCCCGGACGGTGTCTCCGGCGCCCAGCTCACCGACCGGGCGCGGCGGCAGGCGGGCCGGTTCGGCGCCGAGATCCTGACCGCGCGCGAGGTGACGGCCCTGGAGACGGGCGGCGCCGCCCGGGTCGTACGGTTCGCGGACGGGACCGCGATCGCCGCGCACAGCGTGATCCTGGCGACCGGCGTGCAGTACCGGCAACTTGAGGCCGAGGGGTGCACGGACCTGACCGGCTGCGGGGTGTACTACGGTTCGGCGCTGACCGAGGCGGCCGGCTGCCAGGGCCAGGACGTGTACATCGTCGGCGGCGCCAACTCGGCGGGCCAGGCGGCGATGTACCTCGCCCGGGGCGCCAAGTCGGTGACGCTGCTGGTGCGCGGCGCGGATCTGTCGGCGTCGATGTCGTACTACCTGATCCAGCAGATCACCGAGGCGCCGAACATCGAGGTGCGCTGCCGCACGGTGGTGGACGCGGCCCATGGCTCGGGTCATCTGGAACAGCTGACGCTTCGTCACACCGGGACCGGGGAGACCGAACGGGTCGACGCCCAGTGGCTGTTCGTGTTCATCGGCGCGGCCCCGCTGACCGACTGGCTCGGCGACAGCGTGCTGCGCGACGAGCGCGGTTTCATCCTGGCCGGACCCGATCTGACCCCCGACGGCACACCACCGGCCGGCTGGGAGCTGGACCGGCCGCCGTACCACCTGGAGACCAGCGTGCCCGGGGTGTTCGTGGCGGGCGACGCGCGCGCCGAGTCCGCGAAGCGTGTCGCGTCCGCCGTCGGCGAGGGCGCGATGGCCGTCATGCTCGTCCACCGGTATCTGGAGCAGTCATGAGCGGGCAGATCATGCCGTGCAACCCGAAAGAGATCCGGTCGCTGTTCCTCTTCGAGAAGCTGGACCCCGAGCAGTTGGGGCGGCTGTGCGCCGAGGGCCGGGTGGAGCTGTTCCCGCCGGGCCCGGTGTACACCGAGGGCGACCCGGCGACCTGCTTCTTCGTGATGGTCGAGGGGACGGCGGTAATGTCGCGCCGGGTCGGCGGGGACGACGTGGAGGTCGCCCGGACCTCGCAGCGCGGGGTGTACGGCGGCGCGATGCAGGCGTACCTGGGCGACCGGGTGCGGCAGGTGTACACCAACTCGCTGCGGGTCACGGAGCCGACACGGTTCTTCGTGCTGCCGGCCGACCTCTTCGCGGAGGTGATGCACGAGTGGTTCCCGATGGCGGTGCATCTGCTGGAGGGCCTGTTCTTCGGCTCGAAGAACACCCAGGCGGCAATCGGGCAGCGGGAGCGGCTGCTGGCGCTCGGCTCGCTGTCGGCGGGGCTCACCCATGAGCTGAACAACCCGGCGGCCGCTGCCGTACGGGCCACCGCCACCTTGCGGGAGCGGGTGGCGAAGATGCGGCGCAAGCTGGCCGTGATCGCCGAAGGGCCGTTCTCCCGGGACGCGTTGGCGAGCCTGGTCGAGATCCAGGAGCGCACCGCCGAGCGGGTGGCGAAGGCCCCGGCGCTCAGTCCGCTGGAGGCCGCCGACCGGGAGGATCTGCTCGGGGACTGGCTGGACGACCATGGCATCGCGGACGGCTGGCAGCTGGCACCGACCTTCGTCCAGGCGGGACTCGACGCCGACTGGCTGGAGCAGGTCGCGGCGGCGGTGGACGAGGAGATCCTGCCGGGCGCGATCGGCTGGCTCAACTACACCGTCGAGACCGAGCTGTTGATGACCGAGATCGAGGATTCCACCACCCGCATCTCGCATCTGGTGGACGCGGCCAAGCAGTACTCGCAGCTGGACCGGGCGCCGTACCGCGCGGTGGACGTGCACGAACTCCTGGAGAGCACACTGCTGATGCTGTCGGCCAAGTTCGGCTCCGGCATCCGGGTGGTCAGGGAGTACGACCGGGCGCTCCCGCCGGTGCCCGCCTACCCGGCGGAGCTGAACCAGGTGTGGACCAACCTCATCGACAACGCTGTCTCGGCGATGCGGAGTTCGGGCGGCGAGGGCACCCTGACGGTGCGCACGGCACGGGACCACGACCGGGTGCTGGTGGAGTTCCGGGACACCGGGCCCGGGATCCCGGCGGAGATCAGGGGCCGGATCTTCGACCCGTTCTTCACCACCAAGCCGGTCGGCGAGGGCACCGGGCTCGGTCTGGACATCTCCTGGCGGATCGTCGTCAACAAGCACCACGGCACGCTGCGGGTCGACTCGGAGCCCGGCGACACCCGCTTCCAGGTGCTGCTGCCGCTGACCGCCGAACAGCCCGAGTCGGCCGACTCGGCCGAACAACGAACGGAGGAGGCCGTATGAGCGGCGTCGAGGGCATCGAACCGAACGTCCCGCCGAGCGGCACCGGTTGCCTGGAGTGCGAGGCGGCGGGCGGCTGGTGGTTCCATCTGCGGCGCTGCGCCCAGTGCGGGCACATCGGCTGCTGCGACGACTCGCCCGCCAAGCACGCCACCGCGCACTACCGGGCCACCGGGCATCCGGTGATCCGCAGCTTCGAGCCGGACGAGGCGTGGTTCTGGAACTTCGCGACCGAGGAACTGTTCCCCGAGGGACCCGAACTCGCCCCTCCGGCCGGGCATCCCGCCGATCAGCCGGTGCCGGGCCCGGCGGAGCGGGTGCCGAAGGACTGGGCGCGAACCCTGGGGTGAGCCTCGGGACTTGAGCCTCAGCGCGCGCAGTCCAGCCGCTTCAGGTCGAGGCTGTCGGCGAGGGCCCGCATGCCCCGGTCACCGGGGTGCAGATGGTCGCCGCCGTCGTACCGCGGCCACAGTCGCTCGGGGTCGCGGGGGTCGCGCAGGGTGCGGTCGAAGTCGGCGACGGCGTCGAACTCCCGGCGGGTGCGGAGGTAGTGGTTGACCTCGCCGCGTACGGCCTCCGCGTCGTGGTCCCACTCCGGCCAGCCCTTGAAGGGACTGATGGTGGCGGCCACCACGCACAGGTGGGCCGCGTGCGCCCGGTGCGCCAACCGCCGGTATCCGGCGATGAGTTCGGCCGCCGTGACGCCGGTGTGCGCCTTGAGGTCGTTGACGCCCGCGAAGAGGACGACGGTACGCACCCCGGGCTGGGACAGCACATCCCGGTCCAGGCGGTGCAGGATGCTCTGCCCGGCGCCGTCCCCGGCGCCGTCGGCGAGCAGTTTGTCGCCGGATATGCCCTCGTCGGCCACGCCCTGAAGGGCGCCGCCGGCCGTGTGCAGGCGCCGGGCCAGGTAGTCGGGCCAGCGGCGGTTGCGGTCGGCGGTGGACTGCCAGCCGTCGGTGAGGGAGTCGCCGAGCGCGGCCACGGCGCCGGTGGCCGGGCGGTCGGGGCGTACGGCGACGGCGTCCACGTACCACCAGGCGCCGGTGGTCCGCGCCCACTGGGCGCCGCCGTCCTCGGCGGTGAGGTCGCCGCCCAGCCCCGTGTACGACGTCTGTAGGGCCAGTTCATGACCGCTGGCCGGGCCCCCGGCCCCCGGGGTGCGCAGGCTCACCGCGAGGTCGGCACCGGCGGGCACCCGGCCGGGCAGCGGATCGCTCCAGGCCACGGAGCCGGCGGGGACCGTGATGCGATGGGCGCCGCCGAAGGTCAGGGCGTGGTTGCCGCCGGGACGCAGGGCGGCGCCCCGGGCGCGCAGGCCCGCGTAGACATGGTCGAGGGTCAGCGGGCGGTCGCCGAAGGCGTTGGTGAAGCGGATCCGCGGCGCGCTGCCGCCGACGCTGGTGTGCACGATCATCCGGTACTGCGCGCCCGCGACGCCCGCACCCATGCGTTCGGCGCTCGCCGCCCAGGTCAGCACGCCGGAGGGCCGGCCCGGGGCGCCGGGTGGATGGAGCACCGCGCGGGTGGGCCCGGCCTGGCAGGCGGCGACCGTCAGCAGGGCCGCGGCGAGGCGGCAACCGCGCCCGCACCGGCCGTTCACGAGGCGCCCGGCCCATCGGAGCCCGGCCGGACCCCCGCGGCCGTACCCGCGTATCCCACGCACGACATGGTCCCGCCGCGGGCCCGGATCCGCACCTCGGTGGGCGGTCATCGATTCCCCTCCCTCGTCGGCTCGCCACCGTCCGTGACTCCGGCGGTGTCGGGAGGTCCGGTTGCCCCGCACCGGCCCGGACATGCGGATGCCCCGCGCGAGGCGGGGCATCCGGTCGTACGCGAAGCCGTCAGTGCTTGGCGGCCGGCGTGTTCGCGGCGGTCACATTGACCGCCGCCCACGCCTGGTTCACCGTCTTGTACTCGGTGCTGTTCGCGCCGTACAGGTCCTTGGCCGCCTGGAGCGTCGCGAGGCGCGCGCCGTGGAAGTCGGTCGTGGACACCATGTAGCGGGTCAGCGCACGGTAGAAGATGGCGGTGGCCTTGGTACGGCTGATGCCCTTCACCGTGGACTTGTTGTACGTCGGCGAGTTGTACGCCACGCCGTTGATCGTCTTCTTGCCGCTGCCCTCCGCGAGGAGGTAGTAGGCGTGCGACGAGACACCGGAACCGGCGTGCACCTCGGTGTAGTAGGTGTCCGGCGTCCAGTAGTCGATCGTGCCCTCGAGCTTGTCCAGCGAGGGGTGGTCCAGGCGGCGCAGGAACTTCTGCGCAAGGCCCAGCTTCTCGCCGATCAGGTAGTCGGGCGTGTCCTGCTTGTTGTTGGCGTAGAACTCGACGTTGGAGCCGAAGATGTCCGCCAGCGACTCGTTGAGCGCGCCCGGCTCGCCGTACTGGTTGCCGTCCTCGTCGACGTAGGTCGGCTCCAGCTTGGCGGTCGAGTCCACCACGCCGTGGGTCAGCTCGTGACCGGTGACGTCGAGGACGACCAGCGGCTTCTTGAAGGTCTGGCCGTCACCGTCGCCGTACAGCATGCAGTTGCAGGTCGGGTCCCAGAAGGCGTTGGCGACCTTGTTGCCCCAGTGCACCAGGCCGTGGGCGGCCTTGCTGTTGTCGGCGATCCCCTTGCGGCCGAACGTCTTCTTGTAGAAGTCCAGCGTCTTGGTGATGCCGTACTGGGCGTCCGCGGCGGCGCTGGCGCGGTTGGAGGTCGCGCCGTTGCCCCAGACGTTGCTGGTGCCGGTGAACTTCGTACCGGCGTTGAAGCTCTCCGTGCTCTTGCCCTTGGCGTCGCGCACCTCGGTGCCGTACCGGCTCGGGTCGGCGAGCTGGTAGTGGCCGCGCGAGGTCTGCGTGGTGGTGAGACCGACGCTGCCGACGTAGAGGGTCTTGCCCGTGCCGTTCGCGGCGGACGGGAAGGCCGTCTTGACACCGGTGGGGGCGTCGGCGCGGCCCAGGGCGGCGGCATGCGCGTCGCCCGTGGACGGGGAGGCCGTCACGCCGCTCTTCTGAAGGGTCTTGACGAGCTTCGGCGACAGGAACTGGTCGCTGTCGGGCGTGTTGCTGCGCACCTTGCCGGTGACGGCGTCGACCACGACGGTGTTGGTGCCGTCCTGGTCGGTCACGGTCACCTGGTAGGCGAGCGCGGAGGCGCCGTCGCGGGCGTCCACGACGAGCTGGGCGGTGCCGGCCTCGCCCTTGGCCGCCCGGGCGGCCTTGGCTGCGGCCTGACCGGCGGTCAGCTTGGCCTTGGTGGCGGCGGCCGGCTTGACGGTCTGGCCGGCCGCGCGGGTCACGCCCGTGTAGGCGAGCTTGTGGTCGAGGTGGACCACGAGGTCGCCGCCGAGCACCGGCATGCCGTTGTGGGTGCGCTCGAAGCGGACGTGCCGGGCGCCCTCGGGGTCCAGCATGACGTCCTGGGCCCGGAGTTCGTCGCCCGTGGAGACGCCGGTCGCGGACGCGTGCGCGAAGGCCGCGGTGCGAGCCGCGGTCACCACGGCGGCGGAGTCGGTGACGGACGCGACGGAGCGCGCCTCCCCCGTCGTGGGGCTCGCGAAGGCCGTGCCGGCCAGGCCCGTTGCGGCGGTCGCCACCGCGACCGCGACCGCGACTGAGCGTATGTGCGGTTTACGCAATCTGATCAGGGTTCCTTCTGTGAAGGGCGGCGGATCGTCAACCGCCCTGTGACATGGCGCCCTTCGGCGCCAGGGGGCTGGTCGGGCCCCCGAGGGCTCACCCTTACGGATCAGTCATGTGCACGTAAACCAGGAATGATCCATTTCGCGATCTTCTAGGGCAATCCTTTGCAAAGCGGCGCCAGAGAGTGATCGAGGAATGACCAACTGTGTGTCGGCTGTGGAGACGTGGCCTCGATCCCCTAGGTTCCCAGGCCGGAATGTGACCGATGTCGCATCGGCAGTCGTACGGATGGGAGTGGATGCCCGATGGTGTCAGCCACGGTGAGCAGGGGCGCGGTCCTCGGAGCGGTCGCGCTGTCGCTGCTCGCGGTACCGGCGGTGAAGTCGGCCGCGGCGGAGGGGCTTCCGGCGCCCGACACGGCGGGTCTGACCGCGGTGCTTCGGTCGGCGGTGGCCCAGGGCGCGCCGGGCGCGCTGGCCCGGGTCGACGACCACGGCACGATGTACCGGACGACGTACGGGTACGCCGACCGCGGCACCCGGCGGGCCATGGACGCCGGGGACCGGTTCCGCGTCGGCAGCGTCACCAAGTCCTTCTCGGCGGTCGTCCTGCTGCAACTCGTCGACGAGCACCGGCTGGAGCTGGACGCGCCGGTGAACCGCTATCTGCCGGGGCTGCTGCCGGACGACGCGATCACGGTGCGCCAGGTGCTCAGCCACCGCAGCGGGCTGTACGACTTCACGAACGACATGTTCGCCGACAGCGTCCCCGGGTTCGAGGCGGTCCGCGACAAGGTGTTCACGTACCGGGAGTTGGTGGCGCTGTCCCTGAAGCACCCCCGCACCAACGCGCCCGGCGCGGCGTACTCGTACTCGAACACCAACTTCGTGGTCGCCGGCATGCTCATCGAGAAGATCACCGGGCACTCGGTGCGGACCGAGTACCAGAACCGGATCTTCGGGCCGCTGAAGCTCCAGGACACGTTCTACGTCCATCCCGACACCGCGATCCCCGGCGCCCACGCGCATGGCTACCTCACCCCCGACAAGGCGGGCGATCCGCTGGTGGACGCCACCGAGCAGACGGTGTCATGGGCGCAGAGCGCGGGCGCGATCATCTCCAGCGCGCAGGACCTGAACACCTTCTACAGCGCGCTGCTCGGCGGCAGGCTGATGTCGGCGGCGCGGCTGGCCGAGATGGAGAAGATGAACCGGGTCAACGCCACCACGGCGTACGGGCTCGGGCTGCGGCGCCGCGATCTGTCCTGCGGGATCTCGGTGTACGGGCACACGGGGACGGTGCAGGGCTACTACACCTACGCGTTCGCGACGAAGGACGGCGGCCGGAGCATGACGGCGGTCGCCACCACGTCCAACAACGGCAAGGTGCTCGACACCCTCGCGGGGGCGCTGGATTCGGCGTTCTGCGGCAAACAGGGCAAGCGCTGGCCCCCGGCCGCGGGCAAGGACTAGAAGGCTAGAAGGCTAGAAGCGGGGGCGTCCTGATCTTGGCAGAAGGTGTGCCCTGGGGTCAGGATGCCCGCATGAAGGGTGATCTCTTTTCCAGTCGGCACATGGTGCGGGCGGCCGGCGAACCCGGGATGTCCGTCGAGAACGCCAAGTGCCTGCGGTACGCGGTGGACGGCGAGATGTACGCCCGGCAGGGCGCGATGGTCGCCCACCGCGGTGCGCTGCGGTTCGAGCGCAAGGGGCAGGGCGTCGGGGGCATGCTCAAGCGCGCGGTCACCGGGGAGGGGCTGCCCCTGATGGCGGTGCGCGGGAGGGGCGAGGTCTGGCTCGCGCACGAGGCGCACAACTGCTTCGTCGTGGAGATGGAGCCCGGCGACCGGTTCACCGTGGGCGGCCGGCATGTGCTGTGCTTCGACCCGTCGCTGTCGTACGAGATCCGGACGGTCAAGGGCTCGGGCATCACCGCGGGCGGCCTGTTCAACAGCGTGTTCAGCGGCAGCGGCCGGCTCGGTCTGGTCTGCGAGGGCGATCCGCTGGTCATCCCGGTCTCGGCGGAGCAGCCGGTGTACGTCGACACGGACGCGGTGGTCGGCTGGAGCGAGTCGCTGGAGACCTCGCTGCACCGCTCGCAGTCGATAGGGTCGATGCTGCGCGGCGGCTCCGGCGAGGCCGTACAGCTGATGCTGCGGGGCGAGGGCGTGGTCGTCGTACGTCCGAGCGAGCTGACCCAGCACAAGCCGCAGCAGCACTGAACGGGAAGGGTGCACACCTTGATCGGCATCTTTGAGATCGAAGCCGCGGCCGGGCTGATCGCCCCGCATGTGGTGCGTACGCCGACCGTGCCGAGCCCCGGGCTCGGCGCGCTGCTCGGCGCCCCGGTCACCGTCAAGCTCGAACTGCTCCAGCGCACCGGCTCGTTCAAGGCGCGCGGGGCGGCGGCGAAGCTGCTGTCGCTGAGCGAGGCGGAGCGGGCCGCGGGCGTGGTCGCGGTCAGCGGCGGCAACCACGGGATCGCGCTCGCGGTGATGGCGGCGGCCCTGGATGTGAAGGCGACCGTGGTGATGCCCCGCACCGCGCCCGCGCGTTCGCGTGCGCTCGCCGAGGAGGCCGGGGCGTCGCTGCGGCTGACCGACGGCATGGACGGCGCCTTCGAGCTGGGGATGCGGCTCGCGGACGAGGGGCTGACGCTGGTCCATCCGTTCGACGACCCGGCCGTGATCGCCGGGCAGGGCACGGCCGGCCTCGAACTGGCCGAGGACGCCGCCGAGGACCTGACGGACGTCGTCGTCAGCATCGGCGGGGGCGGGCTGATCTCGGGCGTCGCGGCGGCGCTGCGGGCCCGGCGGCCCGGGGTGCGGGTGTGGGGCGTGGAGACGGCGGGCGCCGAGGCGATGTCGGCCGCGCTGACGGCGGGCGGCCCGGTGCCGGTCCCGCTGTCCTCCCTGGTCACCACCCTCAGCGCGCCCGCGGTGTCCCGGCTGACCTACGACCACGCCGCCAAGCTGGTCGAGAACGTCCTGGTGGTCCCCGACCACGAGGCCGTCCAGGGCTGCCTGGACCTCTCCATCCACGCCAAGCTCTGGGCGGAGCCGGCCGCGGGCTGTCTGCTCCCGGCCGCCCGCGAGATCCTCTCCCGCGTCGGTCCCGGCGCCCATCTGGGCCTCGTGGTGTGCGGCGGCAACACGACGCTGGCCGAGGTGACGGCCTGGGCGGAGCGCTTCGGGCTGGGGTGAGTCCCCCGGGTCCCTGCCGTTCCCCACCTGCCCGCGGAGCCCGGCCGCCCCCTTTTCGTTTTCATGGACGCGAGCCGGGGACTCGGCACCTATGGTGCGAATCGGATACACGATGATGACCGAGCAGGCCGGGCCCCGGGAACTGGTGGAGCATGTGGTGGGCGCCGAGGAGGCGGGGTTCGACTTCTCGGTGATCTCGGACCACTACTTCCCGTGGCTGCGTGCGCAGGGGCACTCCTCCTACGCGTGGAGCGTGCTGGGCGCCGCCGCGCAGGCCACCTCGCGCATCCCGCTGATGACCTACGTGACCTGTCCCATCCGGCGCTATCACCCGGCCGTCGTGGCCCAGAAGGCGGCGACCGTGCAGCTGCTGTCCGAGGGCCGGTTCCGGCTCGGGCTCGGCGCCGGTGAGAATCTGAACGAGCATGTGGTGGGCGGCGGTTGGCCCCCGGTGGACGTGCGCCACGAGATGCTGGAAGAGGCCGTGGAGATCATCCGCGCGCTGTTCGGGGGCGAGCACGTCACCCACCACGGCCGGCACTACCAGGTGGAGTCGGCCAAGCTGTGGGACATACCGGAGCAGCCCCCGCCGATCGGCATCGCGGTCTCCGGCGAGCAGTCCTGCCGGCTCGCCGGAGAGCGCGGCGACCTGCTGATCGCGACCGAGCCGAAGCCCGAACTGCTCACGGCGTTCGACCGCCACGGCGGTCGCGGCAAGCCCCGCGTCGGCCAGCTGCCGGTGAGCTACGACCCCGACCGGGACACGGCCGTCAAGCGCGCCCACGCCCAGTTCCGCTGGTTCGGCCTCGGCTGGAAGGTGAACGCCGAGCTGCCCCACCCCGACTCCTTCGAGTCCGCGACCCAATTCGTCACCCCCGACGACGTGGCCGCCTCCCTTCCGTGCGGCGACGACCCGGACGCCTTCGTGGAGGCCGTACGACCGTACGCGCAGGCGGGGTTCGAGGAGCTCGCCCTGGTGCAGATCGGTGGCGACACCCAGACCGAGTTCCTTCACTGGTCGGCGAAGACCCTGCTGCCCGCACTGCGGGAGGCGTTCGGCTGACAGGGCCTTGACCGGGGCGAACGGGGTACCTGAGGCCCATACGCCGATCGTCCCGGGAGGTTCCCAGCGTGAACACCTTCGTGCACAAGACCCTGGTGGTGCAGCTCCACGCCCCCGGCACCGCCCGCTTCCCGGTCCTCGCCCATCTCGGTTACGACGCCGACGACCCTTTCGCCGTCACGATCGTCTTCGCCCATGACGGCCATGTGCTGGCCCAGTGGCGCCTGGACCGGGAGATGCTCGCCGAGGGACTGGACAGGCCGGTCGGCGTCGGCGACGTACGGCTGCGGCCCGCCGACACCGGGATGTGGCACGAACTGCGCCTGGAGTTCCTCGGGGAGCCGCGCCCGGACGGCGGCCGGCAGCGCGCGGTGGTGCACGCCTGGGCGCCCGCCGTGGCCATGTTCCTGCGCGAGACCCGGGAGATCGTGCCGCCGGGCCGTGAACAAGCCCCCGTGGACGAGCTGTTGGCGGACATCCTCGCCACCGGATGAGCGGCTGTCGTCACGGGGCGGCCGTCAGCGCGCGGCGGTAGGTGAGGCCCGGCAGGCCGGACAGCCGGGTCTCGCCGACCACGCTGAAGCCGGTGCGCGCCAGCACGGCCCGCGAGGCCAGGTTCTCCACCCTGCTCGCGGCCCTCAGAAAGGTCAGCCCGTACGTGCCGGCGGCCCGTGCGCACAGCTCCCGTACGGCCCAGGTCGCCAGGCCCCGGCCGGTGGCGCGCTCGGCGATCCGATAGCCGAGGTCGGCGCCGCCGTCCGCCATGTCCACGAGGTTGATCCGGCCGAGGATCTCCCCCTCCGGGCCGGTCACGACATGGAAGCGGCAGCCGCCCGCCTCCTGTTCGGCGAGCAGCGCCCGGTGCCGCTCGGCGAACCGGGCGAAGTACTCGTCGCCCCGGTCGGGAACGGCGCGGGCGAAGTACGCCCGGTTCTCCCGCTCGAAGGCGAGCAGCGCGGGGGCGTGATCGGGGCGCAGCGGTTGCAGCTCGGGCATGGCGGGACCCTACGCGTCCCGCTCGCCGGGCCGTTACCGGTTTTCCGGGTCGGTGGTGTGCCGGCGCCTGGCCCACAGCGGGAGGCCGAACCAGCACACCAGGTACCAGGCGACGACGGCCGCGACCAGCCAGGGGACATAGCTGTCGCGGGTGGCCACCCGCAGGATGAGCAGCAGCGCCGAGGTCATGGTGGCCAGCAGCAGCACCAGGCCGAGGAAGGTCAGCCGGGCGGCGAGCCGCACCGCCCGGGGTTTGACCCGGCGCCCGGAGACCAGGCGGTGCAGCGAGACCGGTCCGATCAGGGCGCCGGTGGTGCAGGCGCCGAGCACCACGGTGACGATGTAGATGTGCTGGTCGGTGTTGGGCAGTTGGCCGTACTTCGGGTAGAAGACGACGGTCAGCAGGAAGCCGAACAGGATCTGCACGCCCGTCTGGGCGACGCGGACCTCCTGGATGAGTTCACCCCACATCCGGTCGGCCCGCTCCTCCTCGGTCTCATGGCGCCCCCGGCGGCGGTCGTCCTCGGTCATGCGATCCGGGTAACCGCCCGGCCGCGCCTTCAAACGGTGTGCGCCCGCGCGGCTACCAGCGGTGCTCGACCTGCTCCGCGATCCGCCGCTCGTACAGGTCCCGGATCGCGGTGAGCGTCTGGGGCGGCAGCGGCGGCAGCTTCGCGGCGGTCGCGTTGGCGCGGGCCTGCTCGGGGTTGCGGGCGCCGGGGATGACCGTGGTGACGCCCTCCTGCTCGATGATCCAGCGCAGCGCCAGCTGGGCCGGGGTGTAGCCCTCGGGGGCGAGCGCCGCGAACTCGGCGGCGGCCTCCACACCGGTCTCGTAGTCGACGCCGGAGAAGGTCTCGCCCTGGTCGAACGCCTCGCCGTGCCGGTTGAAGGTGCGGTGGTCGTTCGCGGCGAAGACGGTGTCCTTGGTGTACTTGCCGGACAGCAGCCCGGAGGCGAGCGGCACCCGGGCGATGATGCCGACACCGGCCGCGCGGGCGGCGGGCAGCACCTCGCGCAGCGGCTTCATCCGGAACGGGTTGAGGATGATCTGCACACTGGCCACGTGCGGCCGGGCGATCGCGGCCAGCGCCTCCGCGCAGGTCTCCACGCTCACGCCGTACGCGGCGATGCGCTCCTCCTCGACCAGGGTGTCCAGCGCGTCGTAGACCGCGTCGGTGGAGTAGACGGGGGTGGGCGGGCAGTGCAGCTGCACCAGGTCGATCCGGTCGACGCCGAGATTGCGCCGCGAACGGTCGTTCCAGGCGCGGAAGTTGTCGAGGACGTAGTTCTCGGGGAGCTGGTCGACGCGGCGGCCCATCTTGGTGGCCACCAGCACATGCAGATCGGGGCGGCCGCTCAGGAAGGCGGCGATGGTCTGCTCGCTGCGCCCGTCGCCGTAGACGTCGGCGGTGTCGAAGAAGGTGACCCCGGACTCGGCGGCGGCCTCCAGGACGGCCAGTGCGTCCTTCTCGGCCACATCGCCCCAGTCCGCGCCCAGTTGCCAGGTGCCGAGTCCGACCGCCGACGCCCACTGACCCGATCTGTCGATTACACGTTCGTCCATGGCGACAGTCTGTCACCCGGCGCCCGCTCCCGCGGGAGGCCGGGTCGCTCGGGCGGCGGCCCGCTCACGCCTCGGCGGTGCGGCACTCCGGGTGGCCCCAGCCCTGCGCGTTCTTGGCGATGGACTCGCCCGCCGCGTAGGAGCGGCCGCACAGGCAGCGCCCGGGGAACTTCGCCTTGATGGTGCGCGACGAGGAGGACGCGGCGGACGCGCCCCCGGGGCGGCGGGCCGTCTTCTTGCGCGGGGCGCCCGACTTGGGCGTGTCGGGTGAGGGCGGCGGCACCGGCGAGCCCAGCTCGCTGCCCGCCGCCTCCTGCACGACGGCGGCCTGGCTGGCCGCGCGGTCGGCGAAGTCGTTGAGCGGGTCGCCGTCGACCTGGTGGGCCGGGACGTAGCGGAACTCCACCGAGCGGCCCTCCAGGAGCGCGTCGATGCTGACCACCAGCTCCTGGTTGGCGACCGGCTTGCCCCCTGACGTCTTCCAGCCGTTTCGCTTCCAGCCGGGCAGCCAGGTGGTGACGGCCTTCATCGCGTACTGGGAGTCCATCCGGATCTCCAGCTCGACGGCGGGGTCGACGGAGCTCAGCAGCCGCTCCAGGGCGGTGAGTTCGGCGACGTTGTTGGTGGCCCGGCCCAGCGGGCCCGCCTCCCAGCGAGCGGGCGTCCGCTCGTCCTCGTCCGAGACCACCCACGCCCATCCGGCCGGTCCGGGGTTTCCCTTCGAAGCCCCGTCGCACGCGGCCACCACTCGTTCACGCATGCGCACGATCATCCCATGACGGCGCCGGTGCCCCGACCGGGCCGGCGAGGCCCGCGCTCAGGCGTCCTTGATCCGGGGCGGCTCGCCCTCGGTGGTCGTGATGTCGATCACCGAGAAGTCGGCGCCCTGGGGATCGCTGATCGTCGCGAACCGGCCGAAGGGGCTGCTCATCGGCCCGAAGCGGAGGGTGCCGCCGAGCCGACCCGCCGCGGCGACGGCCGCGTCGCAGTCCGCGACGGTGAAGTAGACATTGAGGTACGAGGGCACCTCGGGCGGGAAGTCGTCGGTCATCCGCATCCGTCCGAGCACGGTCTCCTCCCCCACCTCGAAGATCCGGAAGTCCACCGTGCCGTCCACGATGTCCTTGGTGCGGTACGGGAAGACCGCGCGGAAGAACGCGTCCGTCCTCTCGGGTTCGCGGGTGAACACCTCGGCCCAGCAGTAGGCGCCCGGCACCGCCGTCGCCTCGAAGCCCTCGTGGGTGCCTGCCTGCCACACCCCGAACACGGCCCCGCTGGGCTCGCGGGCCAGGCACATGGTGCCGAAGTCGCCGACCCGCATGGGCTCCATCAGTACGTCACCGCCGTGCCGCCGTATCTTCTCCGCCGTGGCGGCGGCGTCCGGCGAGGCGAGGTACAGGCACCACCGCGACTGGCCCTCCTGGCCGGGCATCGGCGGGACGACGGCGGCGACGGCCCTGCCGTCGACGGATGCCTGCGTGTAGTGGCCGTACTCCGCCGTGGAGTCGCCGAAGGTCCAGCCGAGGACCTCGCCGTAGAACTTCTTGGCGCTCTCCAGGTCGGTGAACATCGCATCGGCCCAGCAGGGCGTTCCCTCGGGATGTACGGCCATGCTCGCCGCCCTCCTGGGCTCGTCGGGGCCCCCGCCTGCTCACGCTAGCCAGCCCCCGGCCGGGCCGCGCGCCGAGCGGGGCGCTGTCGGACACTGGACGGGGGCCGTCTGCGGAAGGGCTTGGGCGATGACGATGCGGGCGTGGTCGGTGGTGGCGCCGGGGCCGGTCGAGGGCGAGCCGCTGGAGCTGGTGGAGCGGCCGGTGCCCGCACCGGGTCCGGACGAGCTGCTGGTGCGGGTGCGGGCGTGCGGGGTGTGCCGGACCGATCTGCATGTCACCGAGGGCGAGCTGCCGGTGCGCCGGGCCGGGGTGACGCCCGGACACGAGGTGGTCGGCGAGGTGGCGGGGCTCGGCTCGCAGGTGTTCGGCTTCGCGCCGGGCGACCGGGTGGGCGTGGCCTGGCTGCGCCGCACCGACGGGGTGTGCGCCTACTGCGCGCGGGGCGCCGAGAATCTGTGCCCGCGCTCCCAGTACACCGGGTGGGACGCGGACGGCGGCTACGCTGAGTACACGACGGTGCCTGCCGCTTTCGCCTACCGGCTGCCCGAGGCGCTGGACGATGTGTCGGCGGCGCCGCTGCTGTGCGCCGGGATCATCGGCTTCCGCGCGCTGCGCCGGTCCGCGCTGCCGCGGGGCGGGCGCCTTGGCCTGTACGGCTTCGGGGGCAGCGCCCATCTGTGCGCGCAGGTCGCGCTCGCCGAGGGCGCCACGGTGCATGTGATCACCCGGGACGAGGTCTCGCGGCGGCTCGCCCTGGAGCTGGGCGCGGCCTCCGCGCGGGACCTGGACGAGAAACCGCCGGAGCCGCTGGACGCGGCGATCCTCTTCGCGCCGGTCGGCGATCTGGTGCCGGTCGCGCTGCGCGCCCTGGACCGGGGCGGGGTGCTGGCGGTGGCGGGCATCCACCTCAGCGACGTACCGCCGCTGCGCTACGAGACGGACCTGTTCTACGAGAAGGAGTTGCGCAGCGTCACCGCCAACACCCGTGCGGACGGGCGGGAGTTCCTCACTCTGGCGGCCCGCTGCGGCGTCCGCGCCACCACCCACCCCTATCCGCTCGACCAAGCCCCGAAGGCGCTGCGCGATCTGAAGGCGGGCCGCTTCGACGGCGCCGCGGTGCTGGTGCCGGGGCGCTGAAATCCCCTCGACAGCAAGGGCGTCGGCGCGCTCGGATGGCCGCTGTGAACACATCGAGGATGCACGCCGACGAACTGGATCTCGACGCCCCGCTGGTCCGGCGCCTGATCGCGCGCCGTTTTCCGCACTGGTCCGCGCTGCCGGTACGACGGCTCGCCTCCTCCGGCACCGAGAACGCCATGTTCCGGCTGGGCGGCGAGCTGGTGGTACGGCTCCCCCGGCATCCCGGGGCGGTCCCGGACCTGGCGCACGAGCGGCGCTGGCTGCCCCTGCTGGGACCGCGGCTCCCGGTGGCCGTGCCCGAGCCGGTGGGCGCGGGTGAGCCGGACGAGGACTTCCCCTGGCCCTGGTCCGTCTACCGCTGGCTCGCGGGGACGAATCCGGTGGCCGGGTCGGTGGAGCAACCGGAGCTGCTGGCCGAGGAGTTGGGGCTGTTCGTACGGGCGCTGCGGCGCGTCGAGGCGGACGGTGCGCCGACCGGCTACCGGGGCGGTCCCCTGCCCGAGCGGGACGAGCCCACCCGCGCGGCGGTCGCCGAGCTGGGCGGCCGGGTGGACGCGCGGGCGGTCACGGAGCTGTGGGAGCGGGCGGCCTCCGCCCCGGAGCACGGCGGGCCGCCGCGGTGGGCCCACGGCGATCTGTCCCCCGGCAATGTGCTGGTCGACGGCGGGCGGCTCGGCGCGGTCATCGACTTCGGCTGTGCGGGGGTGGGCGATCCGGCGGTGGACCTCATGCCGGCGTGGAATCTGCTGCCCGCCTCCGCGCGGGGCGTCTTCCGGGAGGCGGCGGGCGCGGACGACGCCGAGTGGGCGCGGGGGCGGGGCTGGGCGCTGTCGGTCGCGCTGATCCAGCTGCCGTACTACTGGGACACCAACCCGGCCCTGGCGGAGAACTCCCGGCATGTGATCGCCGAGATCCTCACCGAGGCCGGGTGAGGCACCGAGGCCGGGTGAGGCCGTCCCCCGGGTCAGTCCCCCGCGTAGGCCCTCTCCAGGGCGGCGACGTCCAGTTTGCCCATGCTCATCATGGCGCGGGCCACTCGGGCGGACTTCTCCGGGTCGGGGTCGTTCAGCAGGTCGAGCAGCCGGTCGTAGACGACCTGCCAGGACACGCCGTACTTGTCCTTGAGCCAGCTGCACGAGCCGCCCTCGCCGCCGTCCTCGGTGAGCCGGTTCCAGTAGTGGTCGATCTCCCGCTGGTCGGAGCAGAAGATCTGGAAGGAGACCGACTCGTTGAAGGTGAACTGGGGGCCGCCGTTGAGCGCCATGAACCGCTGGCCGTTGGCCGTGAACTCGACGGCCAGCACGGAGCCCGCCGGGCCGGGCCCCGCGTCGGTGTGGCGGCCGACCCGTTCCACGCGGGAGTTCTTGAAGATCGACACGTAGTAGTGCGCGGCCTCCTCCGCCTGGCCGTCGAACCAGAGGCATGTGGTGAAACCTTCGGTGGTCATGAGCACCTCCTGGATGGGGGAAACACGGTCGGAGTACAGACCGGCGCACGGCCGAAAACTCATCGGTGCGGCCTGACCCGCCGACCGGGGGTGTGCGGGCGTTCTTCCCGGAGCCACGGATAAATGTCGCACGGCCGGAGGGAGGCCACTCAGGTGTGCGGGCCTAACCGGAACGACGATTTCCAGCCAGTGCTGTACGAGGCGGGCATGCGCCGAGTCACCGGGGGTACCCGCGCCGTGAGCGACCCGATCCGGTAGGAATGATCTGCCGGATCCGGGGTACGCGCCGAGAACACAACAGCGCAGGGACCGGACGCAGAGGCCGAAAAGGGCAGACGTCGAACCGTGACTTTCGTGGGAGAGGTAATGGATACCGCCGGCATGCGGTCGCAGACAGTGGTCGTCGAGAGGACCGAGCAGGACGGGACGGACACGGGGACTCTGCCCGGCATCGCAGACCCCACGTCCGTGGCCCCGCGGGACGCGCGTCAGCTGTCCCGCCAGTTCTTCCGCCGGCTGACCGAGCTGGAGGAGGGGACCCACGAGTACCAGTACGCGCGCAACACCCTCATCGAGATGAACATGTCGCTGGTGCGGTTCGCGGCCGGCCGTTTCCGGGGCCGCGGCGACGACATGGAGGACATCGTCCAGACCGGCATGATCGGGCTGATCAAGGCCATCGACCGGTTCGAGCTGTCCCGGGAGGTGGAGTTCACCTCCTTCGCGCTGCCGTACATCGTCGGTGAGATCAAGCGGTTCTTCCGCGACACCACCTGGGCGGTGCACGTCCCGCGGCGGCTCCAGGAGCTGCGCGTGGAGCTGGCCAAGGCGCGCGAGGAGCTGTCCAGCCGCCTGGACCGGGATCCGACGGTCGCCGAGCTGGCCACCTTGATGAACCTCTCCGAGGAGCAGGTGCTGGAGGGGCAGCTGGCCGCCAACGGCTACAACTCCTCCTCGCTGGACGCCGCGCTCACGGGTGACGGCCCGGAGGACGGCGAGGCGGTGCTCGCCGACTTCATCGGAGTGGAGGAGGAGGGGCTGCGCCTGGTGGAGGACTTCCACGCGCTGGCGCCGCTGATGGCGGAGCTGAGCGAGCGGGACCGGCAGATCATCCATCTGCGGTTCGTGGAGGAGGCCACCCAGGCTGAGATCGGGGAACAGCTCGGCTGCTCCCAGATGCATGTCTCCCGGCTGATCAAGCGGATCATCACCCGGCTGCGGCAGGGGATGCTGGGCGAGCTGGGCTGCGCCTGAGCCGCGAGGCGGACGAGGCAAGAAGAGGGTTCAACCGCACGCTGAACGCCCGGCACCGAGACGGTCCGGGCGTTCAGCGTCGCAGCATGAAGCGGGCGATCACCCGTTTGCCGACCGGGATCCGCTCGACGGCGACCTCGGTGGCCAGCGCGTGCACGATCTCCAGGCCGTGCCGCCCGATGCGCTGCGGGTTCTTCGGGAAGAGCTGGGGGAGCGCCGTACTGCTGTCGCAGACGGACACCGTGACGGCGGTGTCGGTGCCCTCCAGCTCCAGGATGTAGGGGCCGTCGCTGTGCCGGTCGGCGTTGGTGACCAGCTCGCTCACCACCAGGAGCAGCTCTCCGTCCGCGCCGCGGCCGATGTCCGCGCACCACTCGGTGCGCAGTTGTTCCAGGAACTGGGCCGCGAAGGCCCGCGCCTCGGCGATGCAACCGGGCTCGCCGGTGAAATGCGTCGCGCGTCTCAGCGGCTCGACGGGTACGTCGAAACCGGTCGGTATTACTGCCCCGTCCAGATGCTCGGTCATGCTGTCTCTCTCGCGGGCCACGGGCCCGGTCCGTTCGGCCGTATTCGCACCAGTCCTCCTACCCCGAGCCGCGCACGGCAGTCCAGGCGTTCGCCGACCGCGCACAGTGGCGAGCGTCACTGCCCCGGCCTGTCCGCGGCGCGGACGGACCACCCGGCGGGCGGGGTGCCCGGCCGCTGCTTAGCGTGGCAGGCGTGAGCCCTGTGACCGTCTCCGCGCGGCCCGCCGCCCGGCACGGCTGGCCCCAGGCGCTGGCCGTGGTGCTGACCGGGCTCGCGGTGATGGTGCTGGTGGCCGCGGCCGGGCTGTGGGCGGCGGGTGCGGCGGGACTGCCGGACGGCGCGTTCCCCCGGGTGCTGGCGGCGACCGTGGTGACGGCGGTCGGCGGCAGCATCCGGCTCGCCGGCGACGCGGGCGCCCTGGCCAGGACCGAGGCCGGTATCACCGTACTCCCCCTGTCGGTGGCGCTGGCCGGTGCCCTGGTGGTCGGCGCGGGCTTTCTGCGCCCGCTGCGGCACCGCACGGTCGCCTCGGCCGGGGAACTGGCCCGGTGGGCCGCGCGGATCGTCGTCCTGTGGCTGCTGGCGCTGACCGGGCTCGCTCTCGCGGCCCGGGAGACGTTCGCGGTGGACGTGGGCAGCGGCACGCTCAACGATCTGACCTCGCTGTTCGAGGCGGAGCCACGGATCGGGTTCGCCGCGGACGTGCCGCCGACCGTGCTGTTCGCGCTGCTGTGGCTGGCCGGGGTGCTGGTGGTGGCGCTGCTGGCGGCGCGCCGGGTGCCGCTGCCGGGGCGGCTGCCGCGGTGGCGGGAGCGGGCGCGTCCCGTCGCCCGCGCGATGGTGGAGCTGCTGCTGGCCGCGGTCGTCGTGGGCCTCGTGGTCGCGCTCGTCACGGCGGCCTCCCGGGGGCATGCGCGGGCGACGTTCGCGCTGATCCTGCTCGGCCTGCCCAACCTGGTCTGGCCCGCGCTGACCGTCGGCCTCGGCGCGACCTGGAACGGCCGGGTGGACGGCCCGTTCGGGCTGCCGGTCCCGCACATCCTGGACGTGCTGCTGCGCACCCCCGATGTCTCGGAGGTCAATCTGCGCACCCTGACGGAGTACGACGGCCGGATGGCCTGGCTGCCGGTGGCGGCCGCAGTGCTGCTGCTCGGGGTCGCCGTCCGGGCGGCCCTGCGCTCACCGCCCCGGACCCCGCCATGGCTGCACGCCGTGCGGCTCGCCGTCGCGCTCGGCCTCACCCTGCTCGCGATCTGTCTGCTGTGCCGGATCTCCGCGCACTACGGGCTGTCCCTGCTCGGCATCGGCGACCTGGGCGGCGGGCTGTCCGGGGAGCTGCTGCTGCGGCCGCGGATCTGGCAGGCGGTGGGTCTGGGCGCGCTGTGGGGGCTGGTCGCCGGGTTCCTCGGCGCGCTGCTCGCCCCGGTGGTGCGCCACGGGCGGCGGTCACCCGATGGGCACCACGAGCGCGGGAACGGTGCGCTGCATCCGTAGGGCGTCGACGGACTCGGCGAGCAGTTCGTACTCGGTGGTGTCGTCGTTCGCCGCGATCCGCACCAGCCGCCCCTCCGCCAGCTCCTCGGCCACACGCTCCTGCTGGCCGTCGTCGGCGCACCAGGCGCGCAGCAGCGCGGGTACGTCGGCGACCGTCTCCGCGACCGGCACCAGCGCCCCCGCCGGAAAGGGGGCGGCCTCCGGAGTGGGGTCGAGCCGCTCGGCGATCCAGGACGCGCGGTCGCGCAGCCACCACAGAGCCAGTGCCAGGGTCGGCGCACGGTAGGTGCCGAGCGGTACGCCGATACGCCGGCCGCCGCACACCCCGTATGCCGTGACATGGCACAGGAATTCGTCGTGCACGTATCACTCCCCCGTCGCCTCGTCCGGTGTGCCGGGCGGACCTCGCTCTCCGTGCGGCTCCGTGCGGTGAAGTGCCCCTCGCTGTTCGAGTATCGCCACGGCCGAAACACTGTCACCACGACTTTCCGGCCACTCTGTTGGCATATTCCCCACCCTTTTTGGTCGAAATGATGGGGTCCTGCGGGCCGCCACGGGCATGACCCCGGAGGTAATCGACCCCTCGGGCACCCCTCGGGCATGGTGGTTCCACCGGGTCGGCGAAACCCCGATCCGGGGTCCGACCAGCACAGACGACTCCGATGGAGGCTGATTCACCATGTCCGTGAACACCGAACGCTACGAGACCGCCGCCGCGCGTTACTTCGAGGCCTGGAACGCCACCGAGCCGGAGGCGCTGCGCAAGGCGGTCGCCGCCGCCTGGGCCGCGGACGGCTCCTACACCGACCCGCTCGCCGACGTCCGCGGGCACGAGGGCGTGGCGGCCGTGATCGCCGCGGCCCACGAGCAGTTCCCGGGGTTCGTCTTCCGTCCGCTCGGCACGGTGGACGGGCACCACGACACTGCGCGCTTCGGCTGGGAGCTGGTGAACGAGGCCGACGGCTCGGCACCGGTCGCCGGGTTCGACGTGGTCACGCTGGACGGCGAGGGCCGTATCCGCCAGGTCCTGGGGTTCCTGGACCGGGTCCCCGCGGGTGCGTGACGGCACGCGGCCCGGCCTCCCCGCCCCGGGTGGGGCGGAGGCCGGGCCGCGTGCGGGGGTCGGCGCGAGGGGTGCGGTGCTACGGCCGTACGATCGCGTCGATCCGCTTCAGTTCCGCCGCGTCGAAGTCCAGGTTGCGCAGGGCGCCGACGCTGTCCTCCAGCTGGCGGGCGCTGCTCGCGCCGACCAGGGCGGAGGTGACCCTGCCGCCGCGCAGCACCCAGGCGAGGGCCAGCTGGGCGAGGCTCTGGCCGCGGGACCCGGCGATCTCCTGGAGCGCGCGCAGCCGTCCGACGAGGTCCTCGGTGACCGCCTCGGGCTTGAGGAAGGGGCTGTCGCCGGCGGCGCGGGAGCCCTCCGGGACGCCCTTGAGATAGCGGCCGGTGAGCAGGCCCTGCTCCAGCGGGGAGTAGACGATGGAGCCGACCCGCAGTTCGTCCAGGGTGTCGAGCAGGCCCTCGTCCTCGGGGCGCCGGTCGAGCATCGAGTAGCGCGGCTGGTGGATGAGGAGCGGGGTGCCGAGGTCGGCGAGGATGCGGGCGGCCTCCCGGGTCTGCTCGGCGGAGTAGTTGGAGACGCCGACGTAGAGCGCCTTGCCCTGCTGGACCGCCGTGTGCAGGGCGCCCATCGTCTCCTCCAGCGGAGTGTCCGGGTCGGGGCGGTGCGAGTAGAAGATGTCGACGTACTCCAGGCCCATCCGCGCGAGGCTCTGGTCGAGCGAGGCGAGCAGGTACTTGCGCGAGCCCCATTCGCCGTACGGACCGGGCCACATGAGGTAGCCGGCCTTGGTGGAGATGACCAGCTCGTCGCGGTAGGGCGCGAGGTCCGCGGCGAGGGCGGCGCCGAGCGCGGACTCGGCGGCGCCGGGCGGCGGGCCGTAGTTGTTGGCCAGGTCGAAGTGGGTGACGCCGAGGTCGAGGGCGCGGCGCAGGATGGCCCGCTGGGTCTCCTCGGGGCGGTCGGGTCCGAAGTTGTGCCACAGGCCGAGCGACAGCGCGGGGAGCTTGAGGCCGCTGCGTCCGGTGCGCCGGTAGGGCATCTCGGCGTAGCGGTCGGGGGATGCGGTGTACAACGCGACTCCAGGGGGTGGGCACGGATCTTCCGGTCCAGGATTCCCCGGGCTGCGCCCTGCGGTCCAATGGGAGAATCGGATGGAATTGAGCGGCTAGGCTGCTCAATCATGGAACTGCGCCATCTCCAGCACTTCGTCGCGGTCGCCGAGGACCAGCACTTCACCCGGGCCGCCGAGCGGCTGATGGTGTCCCAGTCGGGCCTGTCCGCGTCCATCCGGGCGCTGGAACGGGAGCTGCGGGCGCCGCTGTTCGTGCGCACCACACGGCGGGTCACGCTGACCGAGGCGGGACGCGCGCTGCTGGTGGAGGCCGAACGGATCCTCGCGCAGGTGCGCGCGGCGCACGAGGCGGTCGCGGCGGTGCAGGGCGTGCTGCGCGGCACGCTGGCGCTGGGCACCGAGCAGTGCATCGCCGGGGTGCATGTGGCCCGGCTGCTGGCCGCGTTCCGGCGCGAGCACCCGGACGTGGAGATCCGGCTGCGCCAGGCGGGCTCGGGCGCGCTGGCGGAGGAGGTCGCGGCGGGGCGCCTGGACCTGGCCTTCGCGTACCGCACCCGGGCGGACGGCGACCAGTTGCGCTCGGTGTCGCTGACCAGCGAGCCGATGACCGTGCTGTGCCACCCCCGGCACCGACTCGCCGCGACCGGGACGCTGCTGTGCCCGGACGACCTCGCCGGTGAGGTCTTCGTCGACTTCCACCCGGACTGGGGCCCGCGCCGCGCCACCGACACCGCCTTCGCCGCGGCGGGGGTACGGCGCACGGTCGCGCTGGAGGTCAACGACGTCCACACGCTGCTCGACCTGGTGGACGAGAACCTGGGCATCGCGGTCGTGCCCCGGCATTTCCGGCACAAGCGGCCCACGCTGACCGCACTGCCGCTCAAGGGGGCGGGCGAGGCCGAGTACGAGACGGTGGCCCTGCTGCCGCACGAGCACTCCACCAGCCCCGCGGCCCGCGCCCTCCTCGCGCTGCTGGAGGCGGAGGGCCTGGCGCCGTACCGGTCGTCCTGAACTGCGGACGCGACCGCGCCGTCCATCTGTGATGGTGGACGGTATGCATGCCAAGGACATCCTCATCGACGGCTACGGCCGTATCCAGGAAGAAGTCCACGACACCGTCGACGGCCTCGGACCGGACGAGCTGCACCACAGCCCGGCCCCGGGCGCCAACACCATCGCCTGGCTGGTCTGGCATCTCACCCGGGTGCAGGACGACCACATCGCCGACGCCTTCGGCCTCGACCAGGTGTGGCTCACCGACGGCTGGGAGAAGCGGTTCGGACTCGATCTGCCGCGCGCCGACACCGGCTACGGGCACACCCCGGCCAAGGTCGCGAAGGTACGGGTGACCGGCGCCGACCTGCTGAGCGGGTACTACGACGCGGTGCACGAGCGGACGCTGGGCGCGCTGCGCTCACTGGCCGCCAAGGATCTCGAAGGCATCGTGGACGAGCGCTGGGACCCGCCGGTCACGCTCGGCGCCCGCCTGGTGAGCGTCCTGTCCGACGATCTCCAGCACATCGGACAGGCCGCCTACCTCAAGGGGCTGGTTCAGAGCGCGGCGGCGTAGCCGGGCAGCACCACGTCCTCGATGAGGGCCGTGCGCTCGTCGAACGGGATGAACGCGCTCTTGAGCGCGTTCACCGTGACGGTCCGCAGGTCCTCGACGCCCCAGCCGGCCTCCTCGACCAGCAGCGCCATCTCCCGGGTCATCGTGGTGCCCGACACCAGCCGGTTGTCGGTGTTCAGGGTGACCCGGAAGCCGAGGTCCTTCATCGCGGTGATCGGGTGCCCGGCGATCGAGGTGGCGCAGCCGGTCTGGAGGTTGGAGGTGGGGCACATCTCCAGGGCGATCCGGCGGTCGCGCACCCAGGACGCGAGCCGGCCGAGCTTGCCGTCCACGATGTCCTCGGTCAGCCGCACGCCGTGCCCGATGCGCTGGGCGCCGCACACCTGGACCGCCTGGTGGATGCTGGGCAGGCCGTACGCCTCGCCGGCGTGGATGGTGAAGGGCACGCTCTCGCGGCGCAGGTGCTCGAAGGCGGCCAGGTGGTCGGCGGGCGGGAAGCCGTCCTCGGCACCGGCGATGTCGAAGCCGACGACGCCGGCGTCCCGGTAGGCCACGGCCAGATCGGCGGCCTCGGCGACGCGGTCGAACATCCGCATGCCGCACAGCAGGGTGCCGACGCGCACCGGGGTGCCCGCGGCGGCGGCCTTCGCCATACCGGCGGCCAGGCCCTCCTGCACGCTCTCCACGACCTCGGCGAGGCTCAGCCCGCCCCGGGTGTTCAGCTCGGGGGCGTAGCGCACCTCGCCGTAGACCACGCCGTCGGCGGCGAGGTCAAGGACGTACTCCTCGGCGGTGCGCAGCAGGCCCTCGCGGGTCTGCATCACGGCGAGGGTGTGCTCGAAGGTGGCGATGTAGCGCACCAGGTCACCGGAGTTGGCGGCCTCGACGTACCAGGCGGCCAGCTCGTCCGGGTCCGTGGTGGGCAGCCGGTGCCCGACCTCGGCGGCCAGCTCCACGAGGGTGGCGGGGCGCAGACCGCCGTCGAGGTGGTCGTGCAGCACGGCCTTGGGGAGGCGGCGGAGGGTGTCGGTGTCGATGCGGGGGGCGGTCATGGCAGGGCGTTCCTCAGCAGGGGTTGTACCGGGGTCGATCAGACGGCCGACGGTGCCGACGGGGTTGGTTAGCCGGTGAGGTTATACGTAAAACCAGATCCTTGTCTACGCGCGTTGCCGGGGAGTTGTCTACGCGCGTCGCGAAGACGTCGGACGGGTGTCGTGACAAGGCCGTCCGGGGAGTTCACGCAAGGGCGCTTCGCCGGTTTCGCACCGCGGCGATCCGGCCCTGCCGCGTCAGGCGCCCGCACCCCGCCGCGTCGTGTCAACGCCTCGCCGCGTCAGGTCCACGGCTCGCCGCGTGAGGTCCGTGCCTCGCCGCGTCAGGGCGTTTCCTCGCCCTGCGCGACCTCCACCCGGTGATGGAAGTCCACCAGCCCGGCCGCCGCGGCCGCCCCGGACAGGGCGGTGCAGGCGATGAGCAGCGCGGCGACGGCCCGGCCCGCGCGGGGCCTGCCGGGCGCGCCCAGCAGGGCCTGCACCCGCTGCGGAACCGGCCCCGTGGTCGCCGCGGCGGCGAAGTCCGGCCGCGGGGTGCGGGCGGCGTGCCCGGCGAGAGCGGCACGGGCGATGGCCCGCGCGGTCAGCCGCCGGTCCCCCACCCGCGCGGCGGCGGCCTCGTCGGCGGCCAGCTCGGCGGCCAGCCGGATGGTCGTACGGACCGGTCGCAGCGCGGGGTGGCAGTGCGCGGCGAGTTCGGCCGCGGCGAGGAAGTAGTGGTGGCCGCCCTCGTTGTGCGCCCGCTCGTGCGCGAACAGCGCCTCCCGCTCGGGCCCGTCCAGGCTGCGCAGCATCGCCGTGGTGACGACGATGCGGTGCGGGCGGCCGGGCAGCGCGTAGGCGTCGGGGCGGGGCGAGTCCACCACGCACAGATCACCGGCGGCGGGCCGCCGCCCGGCCTCGGTGCGGGCGATCCGGAAGGCCCGGCTCTGGCGCAGCACCGAGCGGACGAGGGTCCAGCAGCAGACGGCGAGGACGCCGACCGAGGTGGCGGCGGCCGGCACCACGATCAGGGCGGAGGCGGTGTGCAGCGGGTGGATGAACTCGCCGAACGCGGCGAACAGGGGGAGCCTGAGCAGCCCGATCAGCACGAAGGCGCCGAGCGCCGCCAGTGAGCAGCCGGCGAGGGCCACGGCGCAGAGCGTGACGGCCCACAGCGCGGCGGCCGGGGCCAGCCGGGCGAGGGCCCGCCGGGCCAGCACCGGCAGGGCGCAGGGCAGCAGCAGGGGCAGCAGGAGCAGGGCGGTCATCGGCCGGGGGCTCTCATCAGCCGTCGGATTCGAGGAGGTCCCGCAGGATGCGCTCGTCGTCGGGGTTGAGCTGGGCGACGAAGCGGGCCAGTACGGTCTCGCGGTCGCTGTCCCGGTCCAGCTCGGTGTGCATCCGCCGGGCGGTGAGGCCATGGGCGTCCTGGACCTCCTGGACGGGGAAGTACACGAAGCCGCGGCCCCTGCGCTGCCGTTCGACGACGCCCTTGTCGTGCAGGCGGCTGAGGATCGTCGTCACCGTCGTACGCGCCAGGTCCGCACCCAGGCCGGCCTGGACCTGCCCGGGGGTCAGGGGCCCGTCGGCGGCCCAGAGCGCGGCCATGACGCTGGCCTCCAGTCCACCGGCCGGCCGGCGTTCGTCCCTGGCGTCCTCGGTCATGGAAATGTCCTCACCCTCCTCGTCGTCCGTGTGCGGACCGTCTACACGATGGTAGTCATACGGGCGGACGGGGCGGCCCCATCGGTCGGCCGCGGGGGCCGTGGTACGGCGTGTCGCCCCCCCCTGGGCCCGGTGCGGGCGCGTCCGGGCGGACGGGGCGTGGCTCGCCCACGGCGGCCGTCCACGCCGGGCCGGCGCCGTACGGCCGGTCCGGGTCCACGGGGAGCGTGACCGCCTCGGAGGTCAGCGTGCGCGACGGCGGACGAGGGCGAGAACCCCGCCGATGACCCCGGCCAGGGCGGCGGCGCCCGCCGCGACGACCCATGCGGGCGGGCCCGGTTCGTCCTCCGCGCCGATGACTCCCGCACTGATCGCCCCCAGGGTGATGGGCGCGGGCCCGCAGCCCTCCGGGACGCTCAGCACGGTCACGCCCTCGGGGAACCGCATCTCGACCCGGCGAACGGGATGCCGTTCTCGGCGCCCAACTGGGCCTGGACGGGGCCACCATGGAAATCCAGGGCCGGCGCGTCGCTCGCCCCCACGAAGACCCGTCCGGCCGATTGAAGGTTGTACCAAACCCTGCGGAACAACCCCATACATGACAACCGGCTCCTCCGCTACACATAAGTCGCGAACAGGCGCAAAATGGGTAGCGCGGTGCTCGCTGAACACCGCATCCACCATTGGTCTGGCCTGCGCATCCGAAGGAGACCAAAGTCATGGCCAACGTCTCGCACAGGGGTGACATGTCGACCCACCCCGATGTCTCCGAAATGCGGGAACGCTACGACCGCATGCTCGGCGGTCGTGATGTGGCGCTCGTGGACGGGCCGGTGTTCCTGCTCGGCCTGTACTGCGCGGCGTCGCCCTGGATCCTGCACTACACCGCCAGCCAGCCGGCGCTCATGACCCACAACCTGATCATGGGTATCGCGATCGGGCTGCTGGCGCTGGGATTCACCAGGGCCCCCGAGCGGATGTACGGCCTCAGTTGGGCGATGTGCGCGCTGGGCGTCTGGATGATCATCGCCCCGTGGATCGTGGGGAGCGCCCCGGACACCGGTGTGATCATCAACAACATCGTGATCGGCGCACTGGCCCTCCTCCTGGGAATCGTCTGCGCCGCGACGTCGGCGAAGGCCACCAAGGCCACGAAGAGCACGCCCAGGCCTTAGCGGGGAAGGAAGCACGACGAGAACGCACGAGGAAGGAGCGGATCGTCGAGAACGCGAAAGGGAAGAAGAACACGGAAGGAAGAAGGACGGAGGGCCGGTGCGCCCAGCGGACCGGCCCTCTTCCCTGCCCCGCGCCCTTCTCGTCCGGGGACCCGCTCAGCGGCGCACGGTGAAGCTCAGCCACAGGTCGGCGGGCAGCGACGGCCGCCCCGGTACGGCCCGTTCGGTACGGCTCCACGCACCCGGCGCGACCTCCTCCGCGACCCGGTGCCAGAAGGCCGCCCCGCCCGCATTGTCCCGCTGAAAGGCCACCTCCCACCGCCCCGGATGCCGCCGCAGCACCTCCTGTACGGCCCTGAGTCCCACTCCCCCGCGCCGGGCGCCCCGCACCACGAAGAAGCTGTTCAGCACGCGCACCGGCCCGTCGAGTCCCCGTACGAAGGCGAACCCGACGAGATGGTCCCCGCAGGTCAGCAGGTACGGCGCCCAGCCGTCGCCGGTGAACGCGGACTCCAGCCGCTCGCTGCGGAACGTGCCGTCGGCCGCGGGCAGTCCGCCCTGGTACTCGGACATGTCATGACGGAACATCAGCCACAGCCGCTCCACGGCGGGCCGGTCGTCGATGGTCGCGAGGCGGACGCGAAGGTCCGCGGTCCTCGTGTCGTTCATGTTTTCGCTCAAGTCGGTCATGAACGAGAGCCTCCCCGGGCGGACTCTCGTCCGGCCGGGGAGGCTCATCACGCTGATCGGATCATAGCCCCTTGAGGCTCACACGGTCTCGGCGTCCCGTCCGGCCGGGCGCTCCTCCTCGGTCCCCCTCGGCCCGAACGGCCACACCTTCTCCCGGCGCGCCCAGACCAGGAAGGCTCCGCAGCCGAGGATCAGCCAGGCCAGGGACCATTCGACGGGGTGGCGGCCCGGTGAGTTGCGGTCGGCACAGGCGTAGATCACGCACCAGCCGACGAAGGCCACGAGGGACGGCAGCGGGTAGAGCCACATGCGGTACGGGCGGCGCAGATCCGGCCGCCGGGAGCGCAGTACCGTCAGGGCGACGATCTGGGCCAGCGCCTGCACGATCACCATCACGGTGGTGAGCAGCTGGATCAGGGTCGCGAGATCGGTGTGCCGGCCGATCAGGAAACCGACCGCGGTGATCACGCCCATGGTCGCCAGGCCCAGCGTCGGGAAGCGGTGCCGGGGGTGCAGCCTGGCGTACGGCCGGAAGAAGACCCGGTCGCGCGCGGCGTCGTACGGCACCCGGGAACCGCCGAGCAGTCCGGTGAACACCGAGGCGAAGGCGGTGATCAGGATGAGCACGGTGACCGTGTCGGCAGCGCCCCTGCCCCAGGTGCGCTCCAGGACCGCGGAGGCCACCGAGGTGGACGCGATGTCGCCCGGGTCGCTCATCCGGTGCCAGTCGACCACGCCGAGCGTGCCGATCTGGAGCAGCAGGTAGATCGCCATGATGCCGAGGATCGAGTAGACGATGGAGCGCGGCAGGACGCGGCCGGGGTCCTTGATCTCGGCGCCCATGTAGGCGGTGGTGTTGTAGCCGAGGTAGTCGTAGACGCCGATGGTCAGGCCCGCGGCGAAGCCGGCCCAGAAGTGGCCGCCGGTCAGGTCGAAGGCGCCCGCCGGGTAGGTGAAGGCGAGATGGGGGCTGAAGTCGGTCGCGGCGGCGGCGATCACCAGGATCACCGAGGCGATCATCACGGTCCACATCACGGCCGTGATCCGCGCGATGTGCTCGATGCCGCGCCACAGCAGCAGCACGACCAGGGCGATGACGCCGAGGCCGATCAGATCGCCGGCCGGGCCGCCGAGGCCGGGGGCGAGATAGCCGAGGTACTGGACGAAGCCGACCACGCCCGTGGACATGATCAGCGGCACGAACAGCATCGCCGTCCACACGAACAGGAACGGCATCAGTCCCCCGGTGCGGTACCGGAAGGCCTGGCGCAGATAGACGTAACTGCCGCCGGAGCCGGGCAGCGCGGCGCCCAGCTCGGCCCAGACCAGCCCGTCGCACAGCGCGAGGATGGCGCCCGCGATGAAGCCGATGACCGCCTGGGGCCCGCCGAACGCGGCGACCATCAGCGGGATGGTGACGAACGGGCCGATGCCGCACATCTGGCTCATGTTGATGGCCGTGGCCTGGAACAGCCCGACCCGGCGGACAAAGCCGCCCGGGGGCGGCGGGCTACCGGACATGGGGACTCCTGGAGGCGTCGGGGAGGGGACCCTACGAGAATCCGCGCGCCGGGTGAAGGCGGTTGACGGATATTCAGCGGGCGCTGTGGCGACGGTCGTTGACAGTCCTGGGACGGCGACCTAGCTTAAGCCCGGTTAGTAAAGTTTCCTAACTTTACGAGCCTGGAGACCGTCTGTGTTCCCTCGCCCCGCCCCCGGACATCGGCTCGCCACGGCCACCGGACTCCTCGCCCTGCTGGGCTACCTCACCACCGGCGCGTGGGCCGACCCCCATGTCCCCGCGCCCCCACTGCGCCCGGTCGCGGAGCTGAAGGCACCCACCCGGATCACGCCCGTGTCCTCGGCCGCCGGCACCACCACCCCGCTCGCCGCCTTCGCCATCCAGTCCACGGCGAAGGTGGGCGACTCCCCCGCGGCCGTCTCCTCCCCCGGCTACCCGGCACGCGGCTGGTACCCGGCGGGTCCGCGCTCCACGGTGCTGGCCGCGCTGCTGGCCGCCGGGGTGTACGACGACCCGTTCCGCTCCACCAATCTGGCGAAGATCCCGAAGGCCGACTTCGAGGTGCCCTGGTGGTACCGCTCCGACTTCACCGTCGCCGACACCGCGCGGCGCACCCTGCTCGACTTCAGCGGGGTAGTCTCCGCCGCCGACGTCTACGTCAACGGCCGTCAGGTGGCCGCCGCGCGGGACGTGACCGGCGCCTACACCCACCATGAGCTGGACGTCACCGCCCTGGTGCGCCCAGGTGTCAACACGGTCGCCTTCCGCATCCGGCCCAACGAGCCGAGCAAGGACCTGACCATCGGCTGGCTGGACTGGCTTCAGCCGCCGCCCGACCGGAACATGGGCATCGTCCGGGACGTCCTGGTGCGCCGGGGCGGCCCGGTGGCGCTGCGCGACGCGCACGTGGTCACGAAGCTGGCCGTGCCGTCCCTCGCCACCGCCGACCTCACGGTCAGGGCCCGGGCCCGCAACGACTCCGACGCGCCGGTCACCGCCGAGGTCACCGGCGCCATCGGCCCGACGCGCTTCGGCGGGACGCTCCGGCTCGCCGCGCATGAGACACGGACCGTCACCTTCTCCCCCGCCGAGGTGCCCCGACTGCGCCTGGCCGCGCCCAAGGTGTGGTGGCCGGCCGGGATGGGCGGACAGCCGCTGTACGACCTCGACCTGACCGCGCGGGTCTCGGGCACGGTCTCCGACACCGCGCACGAGTCCTTCGGCATCCGTGATGTCCAGGCACCGCTGAACGCGGCGGGGGCCCGCCAGTACCGGATCAACGGCCGCCCACTGCTGATCAAGGGCGGCGGCTGGTCGCCGGACGAGTTCCTGCGCTGGGACCGCGGCTACGCCGAGGACCGGCTGCGGTACGCCGTCGACCTCGGCCTGAACACCCTTCGCCTGGAAGGCCACTTGGAGCCGGACGAGTTCTTCGAGCTGGCCGACCGGTACGGGGTGCTCACGCTGCCGGGCTGGGAGTGCTGCACCAAGTGGGAGGGGCAGGTCAACGGCACGGAGAACGGGGAGAAGTGGACCCCGGCCGACTATCCGGTGGCGAAGGCGTCCATGGCCGCCGAGGCCGCCCGGCTGCGGGACCACCCGAGCGTGATCTCCTTCCTGGTCGGCAGCGACTTCGCGCCCGACGCCACGATCGAGAAGAACTACCTGGACGCGCTGCGGGCCGCCGACTGGAACCTCCCGGTCGTCTCCGCCGCTTCCGACAAGTCCTCGCCCCAGCTGGGCAGTTCGGGCATGAAGATGACCGGGCCCTACGACTGGGTGCCGCCGGAGTACTGGTACGCCAAGCGCGAGGGCGGGGCCACCGGCTTCAACTCCGAGACCAGCGCGGGCCCGAGCATCCCCACCCTGGACACCCTGCGCCGGATGCTCACCCCGGCCGAGCTGGACAGCCTCTGGCGGGACCCCGGGGCCAAGCAGTACCACCGCTCGCCGTCCGCCACCTTCGGCACGCTCTCGCTCTACGACGCCGCGCTCGCCGCCCGCTACGGCGCCCCCACCGGCCTGGCCGACTACGTCCGCAAGGCGCAGCTGGCCCAGTACGAGAACGTGCGGGCCCAGTTCGAGGCGTACGGCCGCAACGCGACGGACCCCGAGGAGCCCGCGACCGGGGTGATCCACTGGATGTTCAACAGCGGCTGGACGTCCCTGCACTGGCAGTTGACGGACCGCTATCTCGACCAGAACGGCGCCTACTTCGGCGCGAAGAAGGCCAACGAGCCGCTGCACGTCCAGTACGGCTACGACGACCGCACGGTCACGGTGGTGAACAACCGGCACACGACGCTGCGGGGCCTGTCCGCACGGGCCACGCTCTTCGACCCGGACGGCACCCTGCGCTACGACGGGACGGCCGCCGGGCTCTCGGTGGCCGGGGACGGGGCCCACACGAACGCACTGACCCTGCCGGACTCGGTGCCCGGGCTGTCGCGGACGTATCTGCTGCGGCTGGTGCTGACCGACGCGGACGGCCGGGAGGTGAGCCGGAACGTGTACTGGCTCTCCGGCGAGCACGACACGCTCGACTGGCCGCGCACCACCTGGTGGTACACCCCGACGACCGGCTACGCCGACCTCACCGGACTTGCCTCGATGGCGCAGGTCCCGGTCGCGGCGACGGCCACCACCCGGTCGGACGGCGGCACTTCGACCACCACGGTGACCCTGCGCAACACCACGGACGGGCGGACGCCCTCGCTGCTGACGGATGTGCATCTGGTCGACGGACGCGGGGCGCCGGTGCTGCCGGTGCGCTGGTCGGACAACGAGGTCGGGCTGTGGCCGGGCGAGTCGGTGACGCTGACCGCCGTCTACCGGACAGCCGATCTGCACGGCGCGGCCCCGCGGGTGCGGGTCTCCGGCTGGAACACCCCGGAGCGGACCGTGCCGGCGGCATGACGAGGGGGGTGGGTCCCGCCGGACCCACCCCCTCGCGTGCGGATGCGCTCAGCTCACGTTGAGCGCGGTGTCGTCCACGACGAACGAGGTCTGGTACTTGGAGCCCTCGGTGCCGGTGAACTGAAGGGTGATGTTCTGTCCCGCGTAGCTGCTGAGGTCGAAGCTGCGCTGGGTGTAGCCGGAGCCGGCGTTGAGGTTCGAGTACGTCGCCAGGGTGCCGAGCACCGTGCCGGAGCCGTTCAGCACCTGCACCTTGAGGGTGTCGTAGGCGGTGGTGGTCGAGGTCTCGGCCGTGTCGACGTGCAGGTAGAAGCTCAGCTTGGCCGAGGTGCAGCCCGCCGGGACGGCCACCGACTGGGACAGCGTGTCGGTGGTCGCGGTGCCGTAGCCGTCGAGCCAGGCGTAGTACGAACCCGAGTGGGCCGACTCGCCCGCGGCATTGGTGATGACCTTGCCGGACGCGCTCCAGGTCGTGTTGCCCGACTCGAAGCCGTTGTTGCCGAGCAGCTGGCCCGCGGCGCAGGTGCCGGTGCCGCCGCCACCCGTGCCACCGCCGCCGGTGCCGCCACCGCCACCACCGCTGGTGCCGCCGTCACCGGCGAGCCAGGCGGTGGCGTTCAGGGCGAGCGCCGCGTTGGTGGCGCCGGTGTCGTTCCAGCCGTCGTACAGGGTGTTGCCGGGGCTGCCGGTGCCGTCGTCGATCGGGGAGCTGTCGCCCCAGAACGCGACCCGGCCGGAGCCGAAGGTGCTGGTGAGGAAGAAGGCACCGGTGTTGCCCGAGTAACCGCTGCGATAGACCAGGCCCTTGACGGCCGAGTTGTCGGCGGGCTTGAGGGTGGCGGTCGTACCGTCGGCGAACAGGCTCTTGGTGACCTTGCCGAACGAGCCGTTCAGCACCGGGTCGGAGCTGTCGCTGATCGCGGCCGGGTAGCCGGAGCTGATGTCCAGCGAGTCGATGGAGAAGCCGAACGGGTCGGTGTTGTCGACACCGTTGTTCGTCATCAGGTCGTTGAGGATCTTGACCGCGTCGCTGCCGTCGTTGTTGCGGTCGGCACCGGTGTGGTCGGAGATCATGAACAGACCGCCGCCGTTCTTCACGAAGTTCATGATCGCCGTCTTCTCGGCGCTCGTGAACAGCGTGTTGGGCTCCGGCAGGACCAGCGTGTCGAAGTTCGACAGGTCCTGCGCGGACGAGCCGCCGTAGGTCAGGCTCTGACCCGAAGGCAGCGTCTTCAGGCTGTAGTCACCGGTCTTCTGCAACGCCACGCCCCAGGAGGAGAGCGCTCCGGTCCAGTCCGTCTCGGACTGCGGGTTGGCGTTCTGGCCCAGCGGGTCGGGCTGGCTGGTGGAGATGACCCAGTCGGCGTTGCCGGCCGTCTCGGCGTGGGCGTTGTCGAACAGGACCCGGTGCGTGGTCGCAGCCTGGGCGGGGGCGCTCGCACCGACCTGGACGGCCGCTCCGGTCAGGAGCAGGCCGAGACCGGCGAGTGCGGTGGTGACTCTGCGTCGGGATCTCTTGGATCCGAGCATCCGGCGAACCTCCGTTGTGGGGTGTGGGGAGAAGGAGTTACGGCGCGCCAAATCTGCGCGCGTAGAACCCGCTTGAGGGTTCTACACGCGTTGATGGCTTGAAAGGTACATGGCATGAAGCGCCGATGAACAGAAAGTCCCGGCAATAAAGCGCGCCGGACTGTCCGCGCCCGCAGCGGGCACCTTCTCCCAAGACGGGCTTTCGCGGTGCGGAGGGGTGGAGATGGAGATTTCAGGCATCATCAGCGCGATCGTCATCGGCCTGATCATCGGTGTGCTGGGCCGGCTGGTCGTGCCGGGGCGGCAGCACATCGGGGTGCTGTGGACGATTGTCGTCGGCATCGTGGCCGCGCTGATCGGCTCCGCGATCGCGGCGGGGCTCGGGGTCGCGGACACCAAGGGGCCCGACTGGATCGAGTGGCTCATCCAGATCGCCCTGGCGGCGGTGGGGATCAGCGCACTCGATCGGGCGAGGTCACGTCGTTGACGTACCGTCAATTTCCCTTGATCTCATAGAGGTACGGGGTCGTGATGCTCAACGGCAGGAAGCCGAGCCGTTCCAGGATGGGGCGGCTCATGGGCGAGGCGTCGACCTGGAGGTAGCGGTAGCCGCGGGCGGCGGCGATCCGGGCGCGGTGGGCGACGAGGGCGCGGTACAGGCCCCGGCCCCGCCAAGCCTCGGCGGTGCCGCCGCCCCACAGGCCGGCGAACGGGGTGCCGGGCACCAGTTCCATCCGGGCGGCGCTGACGGTCTCCGTCCCGGCCAGCGCGACGACGGCGACCATCGCGTCGGGATCGGCGGCCAGTTGGTCGAGCAGCCGCAGGCGCATCAAGGTGCCGTCGGTGCCGAACGCAGTCTCGTGCATCTCGATGAAGAGGTCGACGCCCGCCTCGTCCACGACCTCCACCAGCCGTACGCCCTCAGGGAGCCGGGCGTCCAGGTCGAGCCGGTCGATCTCGCCGATCATCAGCGTCTCGGCCGGCTCGGCCCGGAATCCGGCCGCGGTGAGCCGGTCGCCGAGGTCGGCGGGCCGGTCATGGCTGTAGAGCTTCCACTCGAAGTCATGGCCGAGGGCGGTGAAGGCGGCGATCTGCTCCTGGATCGCCGCGTCCGCGCCCGCCTCGTCGAGCCCGGTCCAGAGCACGCCGTTCCAGCCGTGCGCGTCCGCGAGTTGCCGCACCACCTCCCCGACGCGTTCGACCCGGGCGCCGGGGCCGTCGGGGACGGCGTTCTGACGCAGGTCCCGGTCGTACCGGGCGAGGATCTCGTTCTTCTCCATGGCCGCCCACCCGATCACGCCGGAGGGGGCGCGGCAACGCATTAACCCGGTCAGCCCAGTTCGAGGGTGGTCACACCGAAGACGCGGTCCTGGGCGTGGGCGCGGACCGGGCCGGTGTACATGCGGGCCGTCTCGAAGGAGGGGGCGAGTCCGGCGGCCTCGGCGAGGGCGATCCCGGCGGCGTTGGGTTCGGGCACGTCGACGGCGAGTTCGCGTCCGGCGGCCTCCCGGGCCAGCGCGGCGAACAGGGCGCGGGCGTCCTCGGCACTGTCCGCGAACAGCGGGCCCACGCGCAGGCCCTCGTGGCCGGGGCGGATCACGCCGTACCCGGTGAGTCGCCCGTCCTGGTGCCGTACGACGGTGTGGTGGCCCGGGGCGGTGAGCCACTCGGCGAGGAAGCGGGGGCGCTCGGCGGGGTAGCAGGCACTGTCGTAGGCGGTGATCGCGGCGAGGTCGGCGGGTCCGGCCGGGCGGACTCCTGCGGGGGTGTCCGGCTCGGGGGCGGTGCCGGTGAACCGGACCGTGCGGTAGGCGAGTCGGAAGCCTGACTGGCGGTAGTTGTCCTGCTGCGCGACGACCCCGTCGAGGCCGATGGTGCGGGTACCGGCGTGGGCCAGGGCGGTCTTCCAGGTGGTGAGGCCGTGTCCGTGGCCGCGCAGGTCGGGGCGGACGAGGTAGCAGCCGAGGAAGGCGTAGTCGGCGCCGTAGTTGACGACGGAGACGGCCGAGACCGGCTCCCCGTCGATCCGGCCGAGGAAGAAGCCCTCGGGGTCCTGGGCGAAGAACGCGGGTCCGTCGGCGAGTCCGGGGTTCCAGCCCTCCGCCGCCGCCCACCCGCTGATCACCGGCCAGTCGGCGAGACCGGCCCGGGTGACGACGAGGTCCTGGGGGGCGGGAGAAGTCATCGGTGCGCTCCATTGCGTCGGGGGCCGGCCGCCGTACCGGACGGCCCGTGTCCGCAGCATCCTCGCGGATCAACGGCCGTCGCACCACGGGGAGATCAGCCGACCGGCACCGGCCGCGGTGCGGTCAGCACACGTGCCAGCGGGATCGCCGAGACAAGGACGAACAGGGCGAAGAGGGTGATGGGGAGCATCCCCACCGGGTGCAGCAGCCGGGCCCAGTCGGCGCGCAGCCAGGACCAGTTGACGTACCAGTTGCCGAGGGCGTCCGCGGTCATCACGACGGCCGCGAGCAGGACGCCCGCCGCGCGTGCGCACAGCAGCAGGACCGCGACCAGGGGGTCGAGGACGGTCAGCGCGATGAAGAAGACCTGGAGCGGGGGCGCGAAGGAGGAGTAGGCGTGCGGTCCGTGCCGGGCGAGGTCGACGGCGTGCGCGCCGGTGCCTTCGAGGAAACCCCCGATGGCGACGACCAGGATGGCCCGGGCCCAGGGGGGCAGGGCGCGCCACCGCCGTCGGATGCTGTCCGTCACCGGGCCACTGTACTTCCCGGGCCCGAGGAGGTCGGGCGAGGGGGTGGGGCGTCGCTGTGAAAGGTGTCGGCGCCGCGAAGGTGTCGCCGCGGTGCGCGCGTTCGCCGCGAGGCTCCACCGGGCCGGCGTCCGGTCGACTGCTGGACGGTGGGGGCCCGGTGGCCGGTGGAGGCCTGGGACAGGGTGGGGGTCAGCGCATACGGGTCGGGCGGAAGCGGCGGTAGAGGATGGTGCCGGTGAGCAGCAACGCCGCGCTGCCGACCGCCGCGGGGCCCGTCATGTCCGTACCGGTGTGGGCCAGCGAGGCGGTCACCGGTTCCGGCGCGGGCCGCGGGGTGTGCGGGACGGCCGGGTGGGACTTGATGGGGGCCGGCGGCTGCGGGGTGGGCGCCACCGGGTGGGCCGGGGTCTCGCCGCCGCCGTTGACGGAGGTGTTGCCCATGGCCGGGTTGAGCAGCCCCACCACATTGACGCTGTTGCCGCTGACATTCACCGGCAGGTCGATGGGGAGCTGGATCCCGTTTCCTGAGATCACTCCCGGGGAGTGCCGGACGGCGCCGTGGGCCGCGGCCCCGCCGGAGGTGGTCGAGCCGCCCTGGCCGGCACCGGTCTCATTGGCGCACCGGTTGCCCATGGCCGGGTTGAGCAGCCCGACCACGTCGACCGTGTTGCCGCACACGTTCACCGGGACGTCCACCGGCAGCTGGATGCCGTTGCCGGAGATCAGTCCGGGTGAGCCGGCCGCGACGCCGTCGGCACTCGCGCCGTCGGCCGCGAACGCGGCGGACACCGGCCACGCCAGGGCCATCGCACCGGAGGCGGCGACGGCGGCGATCACACCGTTTCGGGTAGCCCGTCTCATTGGTTCCTGCCTTCCAGACAAGTTCGCGGGCAGTCGCCCGCACCCGGTAAAACGCGGGCGAACCGGCTGAGTTATGGCTCATCGGGCTTTCACCCCATCGAGTGGCACGATCGATGAACCGCTTGTAAGGCCAATGAATGATCATCAATCGGGCACGGAGCATACGGCACCCGGGGGTGTTCCGCTCGTCCGGAGGCGGGCCGGACGGGGCCCACTTATGGTGAGCGAAAAGGCGCCGTCCCGGTCCGCTGCGGGCGCCTCGGGAGGCGATCGATGCTGGCCAAGCTGTGCACGCGGTCCGCGGTGCGGCGCTGTGCGGGTACCGGAGTCCTCGCCCTGGCGCTGCTCGGCTCCGTCCTGCCCGCGGCCGCGGCCGCGGCCTCGGCACCGGCACCGGCGGACCGCCCCGACCTGTCCCGGTTCTACCGGCAGAAGGTGGCCTGGGGCGCCTGCGCCGGTCCGGGCATGCCGAGGGACATGCAGTGCGGGAAGGTGACGGTTCCGCTCGACTACGCCCGCCCCGGCACCGGCACGCTCGACCTCGCGCTGGCGCGCTATCGCGGCACCGGCACGCCCCACCACTCGGTGCTGCTGAACTTCGGCGGCCCCGGTGGCGCGGGCGTGAACGAACTGGCGTACGACGGACAGCAGTTCATGGGGCTGACCAACGGCTATGACGTGGTCACCTTCGATCCGCGCGGGGTGGGCCGCTCCTCCCCCGTCAGCTGCGGCGACGGCGGCGACCAGACCGCGGCCGTCACCGGCGCCGACGCCGACCTCGCCCATCCCCAGGCGCTGCTGCGGCAGTTGCGGCAGAGCGCGGCCGCGTGCGCGCGCAGCTCCGGTGACGTGCTGCCGTACATAGGGACGGTGAACGCCGCCCGGGACCTGGACGTCATCCGCCAGGCCCTCGGCGAGCAAAAGCTCAACTACCTCGGTTTCTCCTACGGGACACGGCTCGGCTCGGTGTACGCGGCGCAGTTCCCGCACAACGTGGGGCGGATGGCGCTGGACGGTGTGGACACCCTGACCGAGTCGCTCGCCGAACAGGGCATCGACGGGGCGCGCGGGCAGCAGACCGCGCTGGAGGACTTCCTGGACTGGTGCGCGAGGGACGCCGGCTGCCCGTTCGGGCGGGACCGGCGCGCGGCCGGTGACGCGGTGGCCGGGCTGGTGCGTTCGCTGGACCGGCGGCCGGTCACGACGGACGGCGGCGACCCGTTCTCCGGGCAGGACCTGGTGGCCGCCATCGTGCAGGCCCTCTACAGCAAGGACCTGTGGCCGTCGCTGGAGCGGGCGCTGGGCTCGCTGACCGAGGACCGCGATCCCCGGGGGATCATGGGCTTCGCCACCGGCGGCGCCGGGCCGGTCCTGGGCCGTCCGGCGCGGCACGACGGCCTGGTCGACCCCCAGGACGTGCCGGCCGACAACCTCCAGGCCGCCCTGATGGCGATCAACTGCGCGGACGACCCCGACCGGCCCTCCGCCGCCCGGATCGCCGGAGACCTGAAGCGGCTGCGGGCCGCGTACGACGAGGCCTCCCCCGTGTTCGGCCGCTACCGGCTCACCCAGGTACTGATGTGCTACGGCCGCCCCAAGGGCACCGATTTCATCCGCACCCGGGTAAAGGACGTCGACACGCCGCGGATGCTGCTCGTGGGCACGCGCGGCGACCCGGCGACGCCGTACCCGTGGGCCGTCAGCACCGCGCAGCGGCTCGGCCCCGCGGCCGTCGTCCTCGACAACAAGGGCGACGGGCACACCGGCTACGGCTCCTCCGTGTGTGTGCACCGCACGGTGGACGAATTCCTGCTCCACGGCTCCCTGCCCGCGTACGGCAGCTCCTGCCCGGCGGACGGGAAGGAGTGGAGCGTCTTCCCGAACCGCATCGACCGATGAAGGCACCGGCCGCCGACCGGCGTCCGTGACCGCGACCGGAGGGACACCATCATGCGCATGCGCGCCGCCATCGCCGTACCCACCGCCGCTGCCGCCGTGGCGGCCCTGCTGCTGACCGCGCCGCCGGGACAGGCGGCCCCGGCGGCCCCACGGGTGGCACCCTGCGTCCAGGGGGAACTGACGCTGCGGGCGGCCACCGTGCCGCACCGGCCCACCGTGGTGCGCGTCAGCGTCACCAACCACAGCGGGCGGACCTGCGCCATCGACCGGGTGCCGCTGGTGACGTTCGGCGGCCTGGACGGAGCCGCGCTGCCGGTGTCGGGGGACGGCACGGGCCGGCTGCGGCTCGCGGCGGGCGCGACCGTCCACGCCGATGTGCGCACCATCGTCCGCACGGCGGACCCGCAGGCCCGCAAGGCGGCGTCGCTCACCGTCGGCGACTGGACGGGCCGCTGGGGCCGGGTCTTCGCCCCCGCCCGGCTCGGCACCGGATCCAAGGTGGCGGTCTGGGAGCCGGTGACGACGTCCTGGCAGCCCTCGGCGGCCGCCGCGGACCGGGCGCTGGGGCTCGGCGCGGCACCCCGGACGAGCCCGAAGCCGGCCCCGACCAAGGCGACGCCGAGCCCGACCGGCACGACACCGAGCCCGAGCCCGAGCCCGACCAGGCGGGTCCCGCACCGGCCGAGCCCGACGCCCCCGGCCAGCCCCAGCCCGGCGAGCCCGGCGCCGACCAGCCCGAGCCCGACCGGCGCCACGCCGACGAGCCCGGTCAGCCCGACCGTGAGCAGCCCCGGCCCCAGCTGAGAGGGCCGCTCAGCCGAGGACGAGTTCCGGCGCGTACAGGTCCAGCCACTGGGCGAGGTCCAGGGTGCGTTCCAGGCCGCGCCGGGCCGCCTGGTCGGACACCGGGGCCTCGCGTTCGGCGGCCTTGCGTACGCGGTCCCGGTCCACCAGGTCGAAGACGCGGTGCGAGGGCCGGGCGAGCAGATCCTTGGCCTGGGCCTGGAGGGCGCGGGCGTAGCGCGGGTCCTGGGTGGAGGGGTAGGGACTCTTGACCCTGTCGTACACGCTCTGCGGCAGGACGTCCTTGGCCGCCTCGCGCAGCAGGCTCTTCTCCCGGCCGTCGAAGGACTTCAGGGCCCAGGGGGTGTTGAACACGTACTCGACCAGGCGGTGGTCGCAGAACGGCACCCGCACCTCCAGTCCGGTGGCCATGCTCATCCGGTCCTTGCGGTCGAGCAGGATGCGCACGAACCGGGTCAGGTGCAGATGGCAGATCTGCCGCATCCGGAACTCGAAGTCGCTCTCCCCGGCGAGCCGTTCGATGCCCGCGACGGCCGTACGGTAGCCGTCGGCCGTGTACCGCTCCAGGTCGAGCTGCTTGACGAGGTCGGTGCGCAGCACATCGGAGTCGTCGCCGAAGTGCCGGCCGAAGCGCACCAGCCAGGGGAAGGTGTCGGCGCTGCGGGCGTCCTCGTCGAAGAACTGGAGGTAGCCGCCGAAGACCTCGTCGGCGGACTCCCCGGACAGGGCGACCGTGGATTTCTGCCGGATGGCGCGGAAGAGCAGCAGCAGTGAGGCGTCCATGTCGCCGAAGCCGGCCGGGAGGTCCCGGGCCCGGATGACCTGCTCGCGCACCGCGGGGTCGGCGAGGGCCTCGGCGTCGAGCACGATGTCCTGGTGGTCGGTGCCGGAGCTGCGGGCGACGTCGTGCACGAAGGGGGTGTCGGGGGTGCCGCGCAGTTCGTCGGCGACGAAGTTCTCGGTCTGGCCGACGAAGTCGACGGCGAAGGAGCGCACCTTCTGGCCCTGTTCGGCGAGTTGCCGGGCGGCGATCGCGGTCATGGCGGAGGAGTCGAGGCCGCCGGAGAGCAGGGTGCAGCGGGGCACGTCGGCGACGAGCTGGCGGCGCACGATGTCGTCCAGCAGGGTGCGCACGGTGGCGATGGTGGTGTCGCGGTCGTCCTCGTGCGGGCGGGTCCGAAGACGCCAGTAGACGCGGGTGGACAGTCCGGAGCGGTCGACGGTGACGACGGTGCCGGGCTCCACCTCGCGCATGCCGTCCCAGACGGCGTGCCCCGGGGTCTTGATCATCACGAGCAGTTCGCGCAGTCCGTCGAGGGTCACCCGGGGGCGGGCCAGCGGGTTGGCGAGGATCGCCTTGGGTTCGGAGCCGAACAGGACGCCGTCGGGCGTGCGGTAGTAGTAGAACGGCTTGATGCCCATCCGGTCGCGGATCATCACGAGCTTGTCGCGGCGGCCGTCCCAGATGGCGAACGCGTACATGCCGTTGAGGCGTTCGGCGAACGCGTCGCCCCATTCGACGTACGCGTGCAGGACCACCTCGGTGTCGGAGTCGGTGGTGAACCGGTGGCCGCGGTCGGTCAGTTCGCGGCGCAGTTCGGTGAAGTTGTAGGTCTCCCCGGAGTAGACCAGCGCGACCGTGCCCTCGGGGGTCACGAGGGACATCGGCTGGCGGCCGCCGGGCAGATCGATGATGGCGAGCCTGCGGTGACCCAGGGCGGCGGGCCCCTCGGTCCAGGTGCCGCGGTCGTCCGGGCCGCGGCAGGCCATCGTCTCGGTCATCGCATGCAATGTGGCGGCCTCGGCGCTGAGGTCACGGTCGAAGGACACCCATCCGGTGATGCCGCACATGCGCTGCCTCCTGCCTCCGGCCGGCCGCCGGTGCCGCGCTCACCTGTGCTTTCGCGGGAGCCGCGGCGCCGGCCGACGAACCAGTTGTATCGAGCACCTATATGACGAGCGTCCGCCCGTGCCCGGCGCCGGTCAACGCGGACGTAACACGACGGGGGCCGGCCGCCCGATGCTTTCGGACGCGCTTTGCCTTCGCGAGGCGGGGAATCGCGACGCCGGAGCGCCACGGCCGCCCGGAACCGGCCATGGGCAAAAAATTTCCCAAGCGATGGCGCGCCGCGTGGCGCCCGGCTCGAAAACCGACCTGCCGCCCGGACGGCGCGGCCACCGGGGCGCGCGCGGGCGCGTCCCGGCACGCGGACATAAGTCTTGAATACCCCGAATGCCGTACATGTGAATCGGCCCTATGGTGCTGTCATGGAGCACGCACTGAGTCCCGCAACCCTTGCCGAACTGCGGCGTCCGCGGCCCTATCCGGCGGTGTCGGTGCTGACCCCGACGCACCGCAGGGGATCCGGCAGCGACCAGGATCCGGTCCGGCTGCGCAATGTGCTGGCCGAGGCCCGCAAGCGCCTGGAGGCCGATCCGGCCGTGACCCGGGAGCGGCGGGCGGACGTCGACGCCCAGCTCGACCGGGCGCTCGCCGAGGTGGATCTCGCGCATGCCGAGGACGGTCTGGTGATCTTCGCCGCGCCGGGTGAGCACCAGGTCTGGTCGCTGGCCCGCAGCGTCCCCGAGCGCGTGGTGCTCGCGGACACCTTCCTGACCCGCAATCTGGTCGCCGCGCAGGCGGCGGAGCGGCCCTTCTGGGTGCTGTCGGTCTCGGCCGACCAGGTCACCCTGTGGAGCGGCGGCCCGGACCGGGTGGTGGAGGAGCATGCCGGGGGCTTCCCGCTGACCCGCAGCAGGCCGAACTTCGACGCCGAGCGGCAGGAGCGCATCGGCGATCTGCCGAGCACCTTCCGTGACGAGGGCACCCGCCAGTTCCTGCGCGAGGCGGACACCGCGATGGCCGCGGTCCTGCGCGAGCAGCCCCGCCCGCTGTACGTCACCGGCGAACCCGCGGCGCTCTCCCTGCTGGACGAGGCCGGCACGGTCGCCAGGGGCGCGGTGCACGTGGGGCACGGCGGGCTCGCCCACTCCGGTCCCGAGGCGGTGTGGCAGGCCATCAGGCCGGTCCTGGAGGCGGAGGAGTCCAAGGACGCCCATTCCGTCGTCGAGGAACTGACCTCGGCGCGCGGCCACCGCACCTTCGCGGCGGGCCTGGACGAGCTGTGGCTCAGCGCCCGGGAGGGCCGGGTGCGGCTGCTCGCCGTGGAGGACGGCTTCCGGGCGGTGGTCCGCGACGACGGCGACCATCTGGTACCGGCCGAGCCCGGCGACCTGGACGCCCGCGACGACATCGTGGACGAGATCGTGGAGCAGTGCCTGGAGACCGGCGCCCAGGTCCGCTTCGTGCCCGACGGCACGCTGGGCGAGGAGGACGGGATCGCGGGGGTGCTGCGCTTCTGATCCGCGCCTCGCGCCCCGAGTACGCGCTCCCCCGCCGACGTACGCTACGCGGAAATCGTCGACGTGAGGGAGCGCGCGCATGGGTGAGCCGCTGGGCGTGGCGGTGCTGGGGGCCGGGAACATGGGGGCCGATCATGTGCGGCGCCTGGACCGGGTGGTCAGCGGCGCCCGGGTCGCGGCCGTCGCCGATCCCGACATCGAGCGGGCGCGGGCGGCCGGCGCGGGCATCACCGGCGTACGCGTGCACACGGACCTCGAGGCCGCGCTGGACGCGCCGGGCGTGGCCGCCGTGCTGATCGCCTCCCCCGGACCCGCGCACGAGGCCGCGCTGCTCGCCGCGTTCGCCCGCGATCTGCCGGTGCTGTGCGAGAAACCGATGGTGCCGGACTCCGCCGGGGCGCTGCGGATCGTGGCGGCCGAGGCACGGCTCGGGCGGCGGCTGGCGCAGATCGGCTTCATGCGCCGGTACGACGCCGAGTACCGGCGCCTGAAGGCGCTGCTGGACGGCGGCAGCCTGGGCCGGCCGCTGATGCTGCACTGCGTCCACCGCAATGTCTCCTCGCCGCCCGGCTTCACCAGCGCCCAGCTGATCAACAGCTCGGTCTCGCATGAGATCGACGCGGCCCGCTGGCTGCTGGGCGAGGAGCTGACGGCGGTGACCGTACGGCGCCCGGTGTCCTCCGGCGGCGCGCCCGAGGGGCTGATCGACCCGCAGTTCGTGCTCTTCGAGACCGAGCGGGGCGCCCTGGTGGACGTCGAGGTGTTCGTCAACTGCGGCTTCGGCTACCAGGTGCGCTGCGAGGCGGTGTGCGAGGCGGGCAGCGCGCGCATCGGCGAGGAGCACGCCCTGGTGGTCACCCGCGCGGACGGCGCCCGGCAGGAGGTGGCGCCGGACCACCTCGTGCGGTTCGCCGACGCCTACGACCGTGAGGTCCAGGACTGGGTGGACGCCGTCCGGGCGGGCCGGGTGACCGGGCCGAGCGCCTGGGACGGCTATGCCGCCTCGGTGGTAGCCGAGGCGGGGGTCCGGGCGCTGGAGGGCGGCGGCCGGGTGGCCGTCGGACTCGCCCCGCGCCCGGACCTGTACGCGGCGGTCAGCCGCTGACGCTGGCGGCGCCCGTCTCCAGATGCCCGGTGAACCGGCGCGACCAGGTCGAGTCGGAGTCCACGGTGATCGTGAAGTCGTACCAGCCGTTGTTGTAGGCGACCGCGTTGAAGAAGTCCTCCGTCGAGGCGCCGGCGGCGACGGTGTACGTCCAGGGGCCGTCGGAGCGGTAGTGGTTGGAGGTGATGGTGAACTTCACCGACGACGAACCGGAGTTGGCCATCTTGAAGTAGAGGGCCAGCTTCCCGGTGCCCGGCTCGACCGCGTAACGGGTGCTCACCTCGACGGACTTGCCCGCCTTGGTGGCATCGCCCTGGAAGCGGCGCAGGAAGCGGTTGGGGCCGACCATCGACAGGTCGTACTTGCCGTCGCCGTAGCCCGAGCCGATGTTGAAGTAGTCGGTGGCGGTGCCGCCCGCGTCCACCGTGTACTGCCAGGGGGTGGTGTCCCGGTAGGCGTTGGGGTGGATGGAGAAGTGGGCCGCACGGGCGGCGGGGCCGCCCTGGTTGGTCATGACGAACCAGGCGAGCGTCTTGCCGCCCGCGTCGAACTCCAGGCGGTCCAGATAGCCGCCCGGCTGGTACGGCAGCGCGCGGGCCGGGCGGGTGCCGGACTCCTGGGCGGGCAGCGCGTTGTCGGTCGGCACCGGGTTGGGCAGCAGGGTGCAGTTGTCGATGCCGATGACGCTGGTCGCGGGCAGCGCGACGGCGCCCTTGACCGGGTGGGCGAAGTCGAACACCCCGGTGAGGTCGCCGCTCACCTTGCGCCGCCAGTCGCTGATGTTGGGGCACTTCGCGGGCGTGCCGAGGGCGGCCGTCCAGGTCTCGAGGAAGCGCAGCACCGAGGTGTGCTCGAAGACCTCCGAGGAGACCCAGCCACCGCGCGTCCAGGGCGAGATGACGATCATCGGCACGCGGAAACCGAAGCCGAACGGCACCCCGTTGAGGAACTCGCCGGCCGTGCCGGCGGGCGGGGACGGCGGAGGCACATGGTCGAAGTAGCCGTCGTTCTCGTCGTAGTTGAGGAACATGACGGTGGAGTCGAAGACGTCCTCGTCGGCGGCGAGGGCCTGGTAGACGAGGTTGACGAAGTGGGCGCCGTCGCCGGGCGGGGCGTAGGGGTGCTCGGAGAACGCCTGGTTGGCCACCACCCAGGAGACCTGCGGGAGGGTGCCCGCCTGGACATCGGCCTTGATGGCAGCGGCGATGTCGTCGGGGGTGGAGCCGGTCACCTTCGGCACCGAGGACATACCCCGGTCGTACAGCGGGTCGCCCGCCTTGGCGCCCGCGAAATTGCTGAAGTACGCGCAGGCGTTGTCGCCGTAGTTGTCCGCGGCGTTCTGGTAGACCTTCCAGCTCACCCCGGCGGCCTGCAACGACTCGGCGTAGGTCTGCCAGGTGAGACCGGACTCGTCGCCGCCGTCGTTGCTGGAGGAGTCGACCTTGCCGCTCCACAGGTAGGTGCGGTTGGGGCCGGTGGCGCTCAGCGTGGAGCAGAAGTAGGCGTCGCAGATGGTGTAGTTGTCGGCGAGCGCGTAGTGGAAGGGGATGTCGGAGCGGTCCAGGTAGCCGAGCGAGCGGACGTTGCCGACGCCCAGGACCCAGTTGTCCAGGCGGCCCTTGTTCCAGGCGGAGTGCTGCGAGGACCAGGAGTGCGGCAGGTCGCCGTTGCACTGCGCGAGGGTCTCGCCGTCCTTGCCGGGCACCGACGGGGTGGAGCTGAGCTTCCACGGGTACTGCCGGGAGAGCAGGTTCGGCTGGTTGAAGACGGAGTAGTTGCCGCTGAGGGTGATGCCGCTGCGGTCGTCGAAGCCGCGCACGCCCTTGAGACGGCCGAAGTAGTGGTCGAAGCTGCGGTTCTCCTGCATCAGGATCACCACATGCTTGACGTCCTTGATCGTGCCGGTCGCCGTGGTGGCGGCCGCCGCGGTGGTGCGCGTGGTGGCGCCCAGCGCCACTCCCGCCGCCACGGATGCGCCCAGCCCCACGAAGCCCCTTCGGCTGATCGGTGTCATTCGTCCGTCCTCGGTCACGGGAGTGCCCCTGCGGCACACCGCGGGCCAGGGTGCCCGCGCCGGTCGTCGGGGTCCATACCCGTGCGGTGAGGTAAAGGTGAACAATATTCAAAACCGGCCGGGGCCCATCGGGACAACTCCGGCGGACGCCTCACACCCCTCCGAACAGCGCGTTCAGCCCACGCTCCACCACCGTCGCCATGTCCTCCTGACCGGCCGCGACCACCTCGTAACTGCGCAGCAGAAAGCGGCGCAGGGTGGAGGTGGGGAACTGGAGCAGGGCGAGACCGAAGGGCGAGTGGAACTCGAGGACGGTCCGGGTGCGGCCGTAGGGCCAGATCTGCACATCGCCGTGTCCGGCCGGGGTGCGCAGTCCCTGGTCGAGCAGGGAGCGCGCGAAGGTCCAGCTGACGTCCTCGCCCTCCAGCGCCGCCTCGGCCGGGAAGTCCACGAAGACGGCGAGCGGGTCGCCGGTGGTGTAGCGCAGGGTGGCCGTGAGCGGGATCTCCTGGTCCTCGGCGGTCACGAGCCGGGCGAGGGCGGGCAGTTCGATGGTGGTCTCCATGCCTTTATGGAGTCGGGAGAGGCCCTTCGCATGCCGCCAAATCCGGTCAGAGTTCGATGGGTACAGGCCGCTCCCGAACGACGGGGAACACAGGGCCGTCGAACAGGCGGTTGACTGCCTGGTCCGGGGGCCTTGACGAAGGATCGCCGGATCCGTCAACTCCCGTAGGTCGTCTACGACTTGATCGCCCACCGGGCGTTCAGGGGGCACTCGGGGATCGGTACGGGAAGACTCTGGCATATGCCAGAAGCACCACCGTATCGTGTCTTGCCAAATCCCTTACGGGGCGTCCCGCGCTGTGCGAGAGTCGTTACGCTCCCCGTCCCGCCCGGCCCTGCCGTCCCCTTTTCGTTCGGAGTGCGAAATGCCGTCATCGGTCTCCGCGGACCGCCCAGCCGCCCAGCCGCCCGGGCACGACCCGGTCGAGGCGTTGATCACGCAGGCGCGGCGGCTCAAGGGCGACGTGGACGCGGTACGGCGGGACGTCCGCTGCGACGACATGGACCCCGAGGAACGCTGGCAGCGCGCCCTGTACGACCTGGCGCTGCACCAACTGGACGATTTAGACGCCCACCTGGCTCAATTGCGCAACGGACCCGCGCCCCTGCCCCCGGCCGCCGAGCCCCCGGAGCCCCCCGGGGCGCCCGCCGTCCGCCCGGCCCCGGCCGGCGCTCCGGTCGGCGCCCCGCGCGGCGCGCTGCTCAGCCGGGTCGGCAGCGCGGAGTGGAACCTGCTCACCGACGAGGCGTCCTGGTCTGGGGAGCTGTACCGGATCCTCGGCCGCGATCCCGCCCTGCCCGCCCTCACCCTGGACGAACTGCCCTCGCTGGTCGTGGAGGAGGACCGTCCGAAGCTGACCGCGATGGTCACGGACTGCCTGATCGACGGCCGCCCGATCGACGGCGAGTTCCGGGTGCGCCGCCCCGACGGCTCCGTGCGCAGCGTGCACATGATGGGCGAGCCGGTACTCGGCGCCGACGGCGGCACCGTCTCGATGTGGGCCGTGCTGCGCGATGTCAGCACGCTGCGCCGCAGCCGGCGCACGGTGCGCGAGACGCATGACTCGCTGCACCGGCACCGCCAGCGGGAGCAGACCGAGCACCGGGTCGCCACCGAACTCCAGGAGGCCGTGCTGCCGCCCTGGCGCGGCTCCCTGCGCCCCCCGCACCAGGGTCCGCGGACCCTGGACCTCGCCGCGCACCGGCTGCCCGCGGACGGCGGTGCACCGATCGGCGGGGACTGGTACGACGCCCTGGAGCTGGCCGACGGCGAGACGCTGCTCAGCGTCGGCGACCTCACCGGGCACGGGGTGGCCGTCGCCTCCGGCATGGCGACCCTGCTCGGCGCGGTGCGCGGCATGGCCATGGCCGGCACCCAGCCCGGCCAACTCCTCTCCCTGCTGAATCAGTTACTCGACGCCACGGTGCAGCCGGCCCTCGGCAGCGCCGTCTGCGCCCGCTACCGGCCCGCCACCCGGACCCTGGTCTGGGGGCAGGCGGGACACCCCGCCCCGCTGCTGTTCCGCGACGGGACGGGGTGCGCGCTCGACGCCCCCGCGGGTGTGCTGCTCGGTGCCACCTCGGGCGCCGGCTACGGGCAGGCCGAGGTGAACCTCGTACCGGGCGACCTGCTCCTGCTGCACACCGAGGGGCTGGTGCCCGGGCACAGCCGGACGGCGGCCGTGGACCGGTTGCTGGGCCTCGCTCCACGATTCGACGACGCCCGGAGCGCACAGGACTGCGTGCGGGCGCTCGTGGAGGAGTTCGGCGGGGCCGGGCGGCTGGACGACGCGTGTGTGCTCGTCGCCAGGGTCACCGCCTGAGCCGACGCCCGTGGGTATGACCGGACGTCAGATCAACCGACCGGTATGGGGAACGCGGCGCGCGGACCCCTACGCCTGCGCGCTGTTCGCGCCCTTGCTCCTCGGCTTGGGCAGGGCGAGCCTGATCTCCTCCCGCAGTTCATGGATCTTCGGGTATCCCGCGTACTCCGCGGTGAACCGGTACATCTGGCGCAGCCGGTCCCAGGTGCGGCGCGAGGAGTTCGCGCCCATCGACATCAGGGCGAGCCGTGCGTAGCGGTCGGCCTGTTCGGGGTCGTCGGCGATGAAGCAGGCCGACGCCATGGAGAGATGGTCGAAGATCTTCGAGCGCTCCCGGCCGTCGACACGCAGTGCCAGAGCCCGGTCCGCGAAGTGCTGGGCGTGCACGGCCGCGTCCGGGTCGAACTCGGCCAGCGTGCGATAGGCCAGAGCCTGCATGCCGTACAGGTCCTCGGCCTTGAAGGTCTGCATCCAGTCGAGGGGTTCGCCGTCCCCCCGGTCGGCCACGAACAGGTCCTCGGCCTGTCCGAGGGTGCGGCGCATCGCCTGGCCCTTGCCCATCGCCGCCTGCGCCCAGGCCTCGATGGTGTGGAACATCGCCTTGGTGCGCGGCTGGAGGCGCTCGCCGCCGCCGGACTGGGCGAGCTTCATCAGGTCCAGCGCCTCCCCGGGCCGCCCCAGATGGACCATCTGGCGGGCCGCCCGGGACAGCGCCTCCCCGGCGCGCGGCCGGTCACCGCCCTCCCGGGCGGCGTGCGCGGCGATCACGAAGTACTTCTGCGCCGTGGGCTCCAGGCCGACGTCATGGGACATCCAGCCCGCGAGGACGGCCAGATTGGCGGCGACGCCCCACAGGCGCCGCTGGAGGTGGGGGGGATGGCGATAGGCGAGCATGCCGCCCACCTCGTTGAGCTGGCCCACCACCGCCTTGCGCTGGAGGCCGCCGCCGCGGGCCGCGTCCCAGGCCCGGAAGACCTCGACGGAGCGCTCCAGCTCCGCGACCTCCTCCGAGCCGATGGGGGCGGCCTCGTAGCGGTCGAGACCGGCGGGGTCGGCGTGCAGGGGGTCGTCCAGAGCGGGGCCGTCCGCACTGAGGACCGGGTCGGTGTGCAGCCAGTCGTGCATGGCGCTGCTGAGTGTGGATCCCGCGGCGAGCGCGGCACCCGCGCCCACCAAGCCGCGTCGGTTGAGCATGAGGTCCATTCCCGTGAATTCGGTGAGGACCGCGGCGGTCCGCTCGGGCGCCCACGGCACTCCGTCGGGATGTTCCTCGATCCCGTCGCCCTGCCGTTTCCCTGCCCGCCCGTGGCGCACCAGACCGAGGTCCTCGATGGTCACGACACGGCCGAGACGCTCGGTGAACAGAGCCGCCAGCACCCGTGGCACGGGATCGCGCGGGATCTCTCCCATGTCGATCCAGCGCCGGACCCGGGAGGTGTCGGTCGCCAGTTGGGGGTGGCCCATGGCCGCCGCCTGCCTGTTGACCAGTCTCGCGAGTTCCCCCTTCGACCAGCCGGCCAGGCCGAACAGATCGGAAAGGCGGGTGTTGGGTCGTCCGCTCACGTCAAGCCCCCAGGTTCTCGGCTGAGTTGACAGTAGCCGGGTGCGAGTTGCCGGGCGACTATTCGCCAGGGTTCGCCAGGGTGCGCCAGATGGTGTGCCAGGGGCCATCGGGTGTCAGGTAGGAAAGCGCCACCCCGACCCGGTCCCCCCGGGGACATTCCCCAGGGTGTACCCGGGGACCGGGCCGGGTTGACGCAAGGACTTCACAGGCAGGCACCGCAGGCAACGAAGGGATCTGTATCTCCCATGTACGCGGCATCGTCCTCCGTGTCCGCCCCGCTTCGGCCGTTGCGCCCCCGCCCGGCGGGCGGCGGACCGTATCTCGACCCGGCGGTGCGTCCGGGCGGCTCCGTGCTGGGCGCGCCCCGCCCCCGGCGGGTTCCGGGACAGCCCGTCCCGCCGCTCAGCGGGAGACTGGACCTCTCCGGCCCCCAGGGCGCCCCGCTGCGCACCGCGATCGCCGCGGTGCAGCGGATCTGCCCGGAGTTCGCACCGGTCCAGGTGCTGCGGCGCAGCGCGCGCTCCGTGCTGTTCGTGGGCACCACCGGGCGCAGCACGGCCGTCGCCAAGTGCCTGCTGGACCACGCGCCGGCATGGGCGGAGCGGAGCCGCCACGAAATAGCCGTATACCGCTCGTTCGTCCGGCATCGGCCCCCGGTGAGGGCGCCCCGGCTGATCGCGGCGGATCCGGACAACTGCACCCTGGTGATCGAGCGGATGCCCGGCCGGGTGGCGGCACTTCAGCGGCATCCGATGGAGGCGCCGCCCCGCGCCGACATCCGCGCGGCGCTGGGCGCGATCTGCCGGGTGAACGCCTGGCGGCCGCCCGCCGGTCTGTTCGACATGCCCCTGGACTATGTCGAACAGATGTCCCGCTACCACGAGTTGGGGCTGCTCACCGACCGGGACCTCGGCGACCTCCAGAAGCTGCTGCACGGCATCGCGCAGGAGGTGGGCCGGGGCGCCATGCTCCAGTTCTGCCACGGCGACGCCCTGCTGTCGAACATCCTGGTGTCCCCGGCGGGCCCGGTGCTGGTGGACTGGGAGCACGCCGGCTGGTATCTGCCGGGCCATGACCTGGCCACGCTGTGGCTGGTGCTCGGTCAGGCTCCGGGGGCGCGGCGGCAGATCAGCCAGATCGCCCAGTCGGCGGGCCCGGCCTCCCGGGACGCCTTCCTGGTGAATCTGATGCTGCTGCTGACCCGTGAGATCCGGCGGTACGAGACGGCCGTCCAGCGCTCGATGCAGGACCCGCCCCCGGTGGCACCCGGTCTGCCCCACCCGGGCGCCGTGCCCTCCGGCGAGGAGCAGCGGCTGCTGCTGCGGCGGCTGCACGACGACTGCCAGATGGCCCGCAAGGCGGTGCGTGCGGCGGTCGGCACGCGCTGAAGGGGCGAGGGCCCGCGGTGCGCCAGGAGTGGCGGCGCACCGCGGGCCTTCGTGCGCACGGACTCCACCGCGCGGGGGAATCGTTTCGGCCGTACGGCGGCGAGCGCCTGGCGCCGCAGGGCCGGCACCGCGCGAGGTCCGTACGGCCGCGACCAGCGACGCGACCCATTGGTCTACGCCACTGACGCCCCGCAGGCCCGCCCACCGCCGTCGCGAAACTCGCCGAAACCCGTCGTGACGTGGGAAATCTCCTTGGCGATTGCATCATTGACGGATCGTCGGCCAGCCGATACCACTGACCCAGTTCGGCGCCGCACGCCCCGCCACGCCCGCCCGTCACAGGAGGCCGCATTGCGAGGTTCCGCCCCTGATTCCCCGTCCACGCCCGGCCACAGACATCTGAGGCGGGCCGCCGTACCGCTCGCCGCGGCGGCCCTGCTGCTGCCGCTGTTCGGCGCGGCCCCCGCCCAGAGCGCCCCGGACTCCTCCCCCGACCGGCTCCAGTCGGCGTTCGCCTCCGCGTCCGCCGAGTACCACGTGCCGCAGAGTGTGCTGCTGGCCGTCTCCTACCTCCAGTCCCGCTGGGACTACCACGGCGGCGCGCCCAGCGTCTCCGGCGGCTACGGCCCGATGCATCTCACGGACGCCCGTACCGCGATCGCCGCCACGGAGCACTTCGCCGACGGCACCGAGGACGCCCGCGGCGACAGCTCCCGCCCCGCCCTGCACCCCGAGGCGAAGGTGCCGGCCGACTCGGCGCTGCCGGCCCGGCTGCAGACCCTGCCCCAGGCGGCGAAGCTGACCGGTATCCCGGCCGCGAAGCTGCGCACCGACCCGGCGGCGAACATCTCCGGCGGCGCCGCCCTGCTGGCCGCCGCGCAGCGGCGGCTGGGCGAGCCGCTGAGTGCCGACCCTGCCGACTGGTACGGCGCGGTGGCCCGCTTCTCCGGCGCCGACGACACGGCGACCGCGGCGTCGTACGCCGATGATGTGTACGACGTGCTGCACACGGGTGAGCGGCGCACCACGGACGCCGGTCAGCGGGTCGCCCTGGCCGCCGAGCCCGGTCTCACGCCGGACACCGCGCAGCTGTCGCGGACCGGACTGCGCACCGTCAAGGACGACGGGGCGGAGTGCCCGAAGTCGGTGTCCTGCGAGTGGCTCCCGGCGGCGTACGCGCAGTTCGGCGACGACGACTACGGCAACCACGACCTCGGCGACCGGCCCGCTTCGCAGGCGATCAAGTACATCGTCATCCATGACACCGAGGGCGCCTGGGACGGGGTCCTGAACCTGATCCAGGACCCGACCTATGTGTCCTGGAACTACACCATCCGCTCCACCGACGGACTGATCGCCCAGCACGTCAAGGCGAAGGACGTGGCCTGGCACGCGGGCAACTGGGACGTCAACGCGCGCTCGATCGGCATCGAGCACGAGGGCTTCCTGAGCGACCCGGACGCCTGGTTCACCGAGGCGATGTACCGGTCCTCGGCGCGGCTGGTGAAGTACCTGTCCGCGCGGTACGGCATTCCGCTGGACCGGCAGCACATCCTGGGCCACGACAATGTGCCAGGACCGACCGCGTCCACCATCTCCGGGATGCACACCGACCCGGGGCCGTACTGGGACTGGGCGCACTACTTCCAGCTGCTCGGCCACCCGTTCAAGAAGACCGCGGGCAGGCAGGGCGGGCTGGTGACCATCCGGCCGGACTTCGCCGCCAACCAGCCGGCCTACACGGGCTGCGCCACGGCGGGCGAGCCCTGCGCGGCGCACGCTTCCAGCGAGGTCCGGCTGTACTCGGACCACGATGTGAACGCGCCGCTGATCAAGGACATCGGGCTCGGTAAGACGCCCACGATCGATGTCAACGACGTGTCCTCGCGGGTCTCCACCGGCCAGCAGTACGCGGTCGCCGATCACTGGGGCGACTGGACGGCCATCTGGTACCTCGGCCAGAAGGCGTGGTTCCAGAACCCGGCGAAGCAGCCGACGGCCGTCTCCGCCAAGGGGATGGTCGTCACCCCGAAGGAGGGTCTGGCCAGCATCCCGGTGTACGGCCGCGCCTACCCGGAGAAGTCCGCCTATCCGGCGGGGGTGCCCGCCCAGTCGGTGGTGGCGCTGCCGTACACCGTCCCGGCCGGGCAGAAGTACGTGGTCGGTGACGAGATGCCGGGCGAGTACTACTACTCGGTCACCTTCACCCCGGACTCGCACCAGGTGGTGCGGGGCAACGATCTGTACTACGAGATCCAGTACGGCCACCGGGTCGAGTTCGTCCGCGCGGCCGACGTGACCGTGGAGAACTCGGCGAGCTGACCGCTGCCGGGCCTCAGCCCTGCTGGAAAAGCTCCGCCGGGAGCGGCTTCAGCAGGGCGTACAGGTCGTCGGTGATGGGCCGGTCCCAGGCGGCGATGGTCACGAGGACGCCGTCGCTGCGGTCGAACTGCACACAGGAGATCCGGCCTTCGGAGAGCTTCAGCCGGCGCACGATGAGGAGGTTGTCGCCCTGGAGCACCGGGGTGTCCTCGGTGCCGACGACGGTGACCTCCTCGTCGTTCTCCAGCGCCAGCAGCAGCTGGCCCACCTCGAAGGGGATCTCATCCTCGGCCACCTCGCGGGCCGGGGAGCCCTGCGGCAGATTGCCGATGATCATCGCGGGGCCGCGGCCGCCGAAGAGGTCGTAGCGCAGGAAGACACCCTGGCAGGTGCCGTCGGGCGCGGGCAGCAGACCCGCACCGAGATTGCCCGGCCAGTCGCCCGGGTCCATGGCCAGCACGTCGAAGTCGGGTCCGGCGGGAGTGGCGCTGCGGCGGCGGAGGAACGACATGCCGCCATGGTACGTGTCCCGGCAGCACTGAGTGACCTGCGGGCACCCGGTGGTGGAGCGGGCGGAGGCATAGCGGGGAGGGTTGGGAGACGGGGCACGGAGCGGCCGATGGAGAGGGCCGCGCGGGGGCGTGCGGCTGCGCGGGGCTTGCGGTGTTGCGGGGCGGGTGCGGGGCGGGGGTGCGCAGTTTGCCTGCGCCGTTTGTATGGGGCGGGGACGGCGCGGTGGCGTGGTGCGCCGGGGTGCGCCAGCTCGCTGGGACGTGGGGGCCGGGGTCGAACCGGCGCACGCCGTACGGGGCGGACCGGCGAACCGCGCGGCGCCTTCCTGGCGTCCCGCACGGCCCGTGGCCCGCGCTCACCACCATCGCACCGACCGGCACACTCCGGAGCACGCGCCCCGGCACGGGACGCGAACCGCGCGCCGCCCGTCCGGCAGCCACCCCCGCGACCCACCCACCGCCCCCACACACGCACCCGAACGGCGACACGAGTCCCTGTCGACAAACAGAACGGCTCTTGCCGCGGCGCCGCGCGGCCCGCCACCCGCGCTCACCAGGCACCGCACCCACCGGCACCGGACGCGGACCGCACGCCGCACGTCCGGCGGCCCACCCCGCGCCCCACCGCCCCCACGCACCCGAACGGCGACCCGGGCCCCTGACGGCGAGCAGTGCGGCGCGGCCCACCATCCGCGCGCACCAGCGCCGCACGGGCGACCCGCGCTGCCACGGCGGACCGGCGCGTCTGCGCCGGCGCCCTCACCTCCTCCGCTCACCCCTCCCCCGGCGTCGGCGGAAGGACCGCGACCGGGGCGGCCGCGTGCAGCAGGACGGCCTGGGTGACGGAGCCCATCATGCGGGCCGGGGCCAGCAGGCGACGGCGATGGCGGCCGACGACGACCAGTTCGGCGTCGCGGGAGGCGGCCACGAGGTTGCCCGCCGCGTCGCCCGGCAGGGCCTCCGAGTCGGCGCGGACGCTCGGGTGGCGTTCGCGGTGCGGGGCGAGGAAGCCCTCGGCGAGCGCCCGGGTCTCGTTCGCGATGGCCGCCTCGTCGGGCATCGGGGGCACCAGCTGGCCCGGCGCCGACCAGGTCTGTAGGGGCCACGGGTAGGCGGCGATCGCCTGGACCCGGGCACCGCGCAGGGCCGCCTCGGTGAAGGCGAAGGAGAGCGTGGCCTCGTCGGGGCTGTCGACGTTCACGCCGACCACCACCCGGGGTCCGGGCTCGGCCGGTCCCTCGCCGTGCACCTCCCGGTCGGGCGGGGGTACGACGACCACCGGGCACTCGGCGTCCCGCGCGGCGGCGAGGCTGTTGGAGCCGAGCAGCAGACTGGCGAAGCCGCCCCGCCCCCGGGAGCCGAGCACCATCAGCTGGGCGTCGACGCCCAGTTCGGGCAGCACCGCGCCGGGCGCCCCCTCCAGCGCGATGTACTCCACGGTCTCGGACGCGTGCTCCGCCAGCCGGGCGCGCACCTCGTCGAGGACGGGGTCGCCCTCCTCCTCGGGCGGTCCGGCCACCAGGACGTCGGTCTGCCCCCAGGCGGCGTACTGGCGGACATGGACCACCCGCAGCGGTGCCGCACGGCGACGGGCGGCATCCGCCGCCCACTCCATCGCGCGCAGACTGTCCTCGGAACCGTCCACCGCGGCGATGACCGGCGCAGCGCTCATGCTTCCTCACCTCCGGAACACGACCTTCTCCCTTGCTGGGGCCAGCCTCCATCAGGCATCGGCCCCGGCAGGGCGCTGTAGGTCGCGTGTCCGGAAATCGGCGCGCAACACACCCGGTTCAGATCAGGCCCGCGGTCCGGCCCGTCCTCAGGTGAGGTCGAACTCCCCTTCCCGCGCGCCGGAGACGAAGGCGCCCCACTCCGCGGGGGTGAAGATCAGGGAGGGGCTCTCCGGCCGCTCGCTGTTGCGCATCGCGATGAAGCCCTCGACGAAGGCGATCTGGACATCGCCCTTGCCTCGGCTGCTGGACCGCCACTCGGCCTCGCTGAGGTCCAGGTCCGGCTTGTCCCATCCCTTGAGCGGCATGTGCTGGGTGGTGCTCTCGGCCACGTCCGTGCTCCTCCCGGTGTCGTCGTCCGCGGGTCAGCCTAGCGACCGCTCCCGGTGCCCAACAGCCCACGTGGGGAGGACGTTCAGCGCTCCGGCGGTTCGGCGCCGACCAGCCACATGGCGAAGAACTGCGATCCGCCGCCGTACGCGTGCCCGAGCACCTTCCTGGCCCCCGGCACCTGGTGCTCGCCGGCCTGGCCGCGCACCTGGAGGGCGGCCTCGGCGAAGCGGAGCATGCCGGAGGCGCCGATGGGGTTGGTGGACAGCACCCCGCCCGACATGTTGACGGGGAGGTCGCCGTCGAGCGCGGTCACCCCGGCCTCGGTGAGCTTCCAGCCCTCGCCCTCCTCGGCGAAGCCCAGGTTCTCCAGCCACATGGGCTCGTACCAGGAGAACGGTACGTACATCTCGACGGCGTCGATGTCCCGGCGCGGGTCGGTGATCCCGGCCTGCCGGTAGACGTCGGCGGCGCAGTCCCGGCCGGCCCGCGGGGAGACGAAGTCCTTGCCCGCGAACAGGGTGGGTTCGCTGCGCATGGCGCCGCCGAGCAGCCAGGCGGGCGGCCGGGGCGCGCGGGCGGCTCCGGCGCGGTCGGTGAGCACCATGGCGCAGGCGCCGTCGGAGGAGGGGCAGGTCTCGGAGTAGCGGACGGGGTCCCAGAGCATCGGCGCCGCCATCACCTTCTCCAGGGTGATGTCGTGTTCGTGCAGGTGGGCGTACGGGTTCTTGAGGGCGTTGCGCCGGTCCTTGTGGGCGACCAGCGCGCCGACGGTGTCGGGGGCGCCGCTGCGCCGCATATAGGCGCGCACATGCGGGGCGAAGAAGCCGCCCGCCCCTGCGAGCAGGGGCTGCTGGAAGGGGATGGGCAGGGACAGTCCCCACATGGCGTTGGACTCGGACTGCTTCTCGAAGGCGACGGTGAGGACGGTGCCGTGCAGCCGGGCGGCCACGAGGTTCGCGGCGACCAGCGCGGTGGAGCCGCCGACGGAGCCCGCGGTGTGCACGCGCAGCACGGGTTTCCCGACGGCGCCGAGGGCGTCGGCGAGGTACAGCTCGGGCATCATCACGCCCTCGAAGAAGTCGGGCGCCTTGCCGATGACCACGGCGTCGATGTCGGCCCAGCTCAACTCGGCGTCGTCCACAGCGCGTTGGGCCGCCTCGCGGACGAGCCCGGCGAGCGAGACATCGCGTCGGGCGGCCGCGTGCTTGCTCTGGCCGATGCCGACGACGGCCACGGGCTCCTTGCTCATCGCGGATCCCCTTCGAGTACGGCGACCAGGTTCTGCTGGAGGCAGGGGCCGGAAGTGGCGTGCGCGAGGGCACGGTCACAGGCGCCCCGGTGGATGCGGGCGGCGGCCTCACCGATGCGGATGAGTCCGGCGGCCATGACGGGGTTGGCGGCGAGGGCCCCGCCGGAGGGGTTGACGACCACCTCCTCGCCGAGGCGCAGCGCCTTGCGCAGGACCACCTCCTGGGAGCTGAAGGGGGCGTGCAACTCGGCGGTGTCCACGGGCCGTTCGAAGGCGCCGGCCTGCTCGGCGGCGAGCCGTGCGGAGGGTGAGTCGGTGAGGTCGCGGGCGCCGAGGGAGTGGGGCTCGATGCGGTGGTCCAGGCCCCGGATCCAGGCGGGCCGTGCGCACAGCTGCCGGGCCCGGTCGCCGGCGGCGAGGATCACGGCGGCGGCGCCGTCGCCGATGGGCGGGCAGTCGCCGGTGCGCAGGGGCCGTACGAGGTGATCGCCCTGTGGTACCGGGCCGCGCAGCTGGGCGTGCGGGTTGGCGGTGGCGGCTGCGCGGCTGCGGGCGCCGATGGCGGCGAGCGCGGGTTCGTCGGTGTCCCCGGCGTCGATCAGGGCCTGCGCCTGGAGCGCGGCGAGGGCCACGGAGTCGGGCCACAGGGGGGCGAGGTAGTAGGGGTCGAGCTGCCGGGTGAGCACATCGCGCAGCGAGCCGGGCGAGGACTTGCCGTAGGCGTAGACGAGGGCGGTGTCGGCGTCCCCGGTGAGCAGCTTGGACCACGCCTCGTACAGGGCGAAGGCGCCGTCCATCTCGACATGGGACTCGGAGATCGGCGGCCAGGCGCCCACGCCGTCGAGGGTCATGGTGAAGGAGAAGGCGCGCCCGGCGAGGTAGTCGCTGGAGCCGGAGCAGGTGAAGCCGATGTCGGCGGTCCTCAGGCCGGTGCGCGCGAGGACCTCGTGCAGGACCGGCATCAGCATCTCGACCTCGGACAGTTCGTCCGTGGTGCGCCGGTGATCGCTCTGCGCGAAGGCGACGACCGCGATCTGCCGGGTCACAGCAGCTCCTTGTAGGTGTCGTAGTCGGCGTCGGGTTCGCCGGTGGGGCGGTAGTGGTCGGGGTGCGGGGCGCCCTCGGTCCACACCGGTTCCACCCGCAGGCCCATGCGCACCCGGTCGTAGGGGATGCCGCCGATCCGGGCGTGCAGGGCGAGGTCGGCGCCGTCGAGGGCGATGTGCGCGTAGACGTAGGGCACGTCGATGTCGAGGTTGCGTGCCTTGATGTTGACGACGCAGAAGGTGGTGACGGTGCCGCGCGGGCCCACCTCGACGTGTTCGGTGGTGGCGATGCCGCAGGTGGGGCAGGCGCCGCGGGGTGGGACGTAGACCTTGTGGCAGCGGGGGCAGCGTTCGCCGACGACTTTCCGCTCGGCCAGCGCGTCGAGGTGGTCGGACTGGGCGCGGCCGGGTGTGTAGGTGTAGTCGAGCCGGGCGTGGGCGACGATGCCGGTGACCGGGTTCTCGAACTCGCCCGTGTGCGGGGCGGGTTGTTCCGGGGGGCCGTCGTACGGCTCGAAGCAGGCGATGTCGGTGATGGCGCCGGTGCGTTCGGTGGCCCAGCGGACGCGTACCCGCATGCCGGTGCGTACGGCGTCGGGGCCGGGGGCGTCGAGGGCGCCGAGCAGGGCGGTGTCGGCGCCGTCGAGGCGGACCAGGGCCCAGGCGAAGGGGCCGGTGAGGGGCTGGCCGGGGCGGGGGGCGTGGTTCCAGGCCCAGGTGGTGACGGTGCCGGTGGCGGCGACGGGCACCAGGTCGTGGAGTTCCTCGGCGGTGTCGGGGTCGTACTCGGCGGGCGGCACGAGGACGCGTCCGGCGGTGGTGCGCACACCGAGGACGACGCGTTCGCGCAGTCCGGTGAGGAAGGCGCGCTGGACGGGGCCGAGGGAGCGGGTGAAGGGGAATTCGACGACGAGGGGCGCTTTGCGGACGTCGGGCATCGGGGGCTCCTCGGATCAGGCGCGCTGGAAGTCGGGGGGCCGTTTCTCCGCGAAGGCGCGGGCGCCTTCCTTGGCGTCGGCGGTGGCGAAGACCGGCCGGCCGCGGGCGAGTTCGGCGGCGAGGCCCTCGGTCTCGGTCATCTCGGCACACTCGTACACGGACGCCTTCACGGCCTCGACGGCGAGCGGGCCGCACGCGTTGATCAGTTCGGCGATCTCCAGCGCCTTGCCGAGGGCGGTGCCGTCGGGCACGACATGGCCGATCAGGCCGATGTCCGCGGCCTCACGGGCGCTGTAGGGGCGGCCGGTGAGCAGCATCTCCAGGGCGTGGGTGCGCGGGATCTGGCGTGGCAGGCGGACGGTGGAGCCGCCGATCGGGAAGAGTCCGCGCCGGACCTCGAACAGGCCGAAGGTGGCGGACTCGCCCGCGACCCGGATGTCGGTGCCCTGGAGGATCTCGGTGCCGCCCGCGACGCAGTGGCCCTCGACGGCGGCGATCACCGGTTTGCGGGGGCGGTGATGGCGCAGCATCGCCTTCCAGTGCAGGTCGGGGTCGTCCTTGAGCCGGTCATGGTGCGCCTGGCCGCGCATGCCGTCGCCGGCCAGCGCCTTCAGGTCCATGCCGGAGCAGAAGGAGCCGCCGGCCCCGGTGAGCACGATCGAGCGGACCGTGTCGTCCGCGTCGGCTTCCAGCCAGCCGTCGTGGAGGCCGACGAGCATCGGCAGCGACAGCGCGTTCCTGGCTTCGGGCCGGTCGAGCGTGAGCACCAGGGTGGCGCCCTCGCGTCGCACGGTGAGGTGTTCCGTCCCGCCCATGGGCCTCTCCCCTCGGTTCGGTGAGAACGAGAACAGGTTGCAGGAGACGGGCGGGCACTTCAAGAGTTTCCTGACGCTCAGTCAGATTCTTTTGTTCCGGGGCCTTCCCAGTTGCGGCGGGCTTTGCTCTGCTGAGGGCCGGACGGACCGACGGGGTCAGGAGGAGCGGTGGAGTACAACCTTGCCGACCTGTTCGAGTCGGTGGTCGACGTGGTGCCGGACCGCGAGGCGCTCGTGTATCTCGACCATCCCGGCACCGGTGCGGAACGCCGGCTGACGTACGCCGAGTTGGACGCGGCGGCCAATCGCCTCGCCCATCATCTCGCAGGCAGCGGGATCCACCCCGGGGAGCATCTGGGCCTGCATCTGTACAACGGTGTCGAGTACGTGCAGACGGTACTGGCCTGCCTGAAGGCGCGGATCGTCCCGGTGAACGTCAACTATCGCTATGTCGAAGAGGAGTTGGTGTACCTCTACCGGGACGCGGATCTGGTGGCGCTGGTCTACGACGCGGAGTTCGAGGACCGGGTGGGGGCGGCGGCGCCGCGCGCGCCGGGGCTGCGGCAGCTGCTGCGGGTCGGGCCTGGCCCGGCGGGGATCGGTACGGCGGGGGACTTCGCGCGCGCCGAGGCGTCGGGTTCGCCGGAGCGGGGCTTCCCGGCCCGTTCCGGGGACGACCAGTTCATCATCTACACCGGTGGCACGACCGGCATGCCCAAGGGTGTGATGTGGCGTCAGGAGGATCTGTTCTTCGCGGGGCTCGGCGGGGGCGCGCCGACAGGTGAGCCGGTGAAGGCGCCCGAGGAGCTGGCCGAGCGGGTCGCCGCGGGCGGCTCCGGCATCACCTTCTTCCCCACTCCCCCGCTGATGCACGGCACCTCGACGCTCACCGCCTTCATCGGCTTCAACTTCGGCCAACGCGTGGTGCTGCACCGCAGGTTCGTGCCCGAGGAGGTGCTGCGCACGGTCGAGCGGGAGAAGGTCACCAGCATGTCCCTGGTCGGCGACGCGATGCTGCGCCCGCTGATCGACGCGCTGAACGGGCCCATGAGGGGCACCGACTGTTCGGCGCTGTTCAGCGTCTCCTCGTCCGGCGCGATCATGTCGGAGACGGTGCGCCGGCAGTTCGCCGCACTCGTCCCCAATGCCATGCTGCTGAACAACTTCGGTTCCTCCGAGTCCGGCTTCAACGGCACGGCGACGGCGGACTCGGGGCCCGAGCGCGGCTTCCGGCTGCGGGTCAACTCCCGCACCCGGGTGGTCGATCCGGTGACCCATGAGCCGGTCGCCCCGGGTGAGACCGGCCGGGTCGCGCAGTGCGGGCATGTCCCGCTCGGCTACTACAACGACCCCCGCAAGACCGCCGAGACCTTCTTCGAACGGGACGGGGTGCGCTGGGTGCTGCTCGGCGACATGGCCACCGTCGACGCGGACGGCGTCCTCACCGTGCTCGGCCGGGGCTCCCAGTGCATCAACACCGGTGGCGAGAAGGTCTACCCGGAGGAGGTCGAACAGGCCCTCAAGGCGCATCCGGACGTGTACGACGCGCTGGTCGCCGGGGTGCCGGACGCCGTCTGGGGCAACCATGTGGCGGCGGTGGTGCAGCTCCGCGCGGGCGCGCCCCGCCTCTCCCTGTCCGAGCTGCGCACCCATTGCCGTACCCGGCTGGCCGGCTACAAGATCCCCCGCCAGCTCGTCCTCACCGACACGATCCACCGCTCGCCGAGCGGCAAGGCGGACTACCGGTGGGCGCGGGAGGTGGCGACGGCGGACTGTCCGGCGCGCTCCTGATCGAGGAAAGCGGTCAGCGCTTGAACGACCGCGCCGGGCTGCTCGTCGGGAATGAAGTGGCCGGCCCCCGGGATGACGACACCGGTCGTGTTCTCCGCCCAGGGGCCGAGGGAGGCGGCCATGTCCGGGATCGAGCCGTGGGAGCTGGAGATGCCGAGGACCGGGACGGTCAGACGTCCCCGCTCAAGAGCGTCACGGTTCTCACGCGCCGACCTCGGGGCGTCACGGTAGTAGGCGAGCGAGGCGCGAAGCCCGCCCTCGGCCGCGATGGCGGCGGCGTACTGGTCGACCTCGGCGCCGTCGAAGGTGTCCGGGGACAGCGTCTTGGCCCGCAGGAACCAGTCCACGTAGTCGCGCTCGCGACCGGTGAGGAGCGTCTCGGGCAGTCCGGGTACCAGGTGGAACGCGAAGTGCCAGGTCTTCCAGGCTCGTTCGGGATCGAGCGGGACGGATTCCGGGAGGGTGATGCCGGGGATGCCGGCGTCGAGCAGCGCGACGCCGTGCAGGTGCTCCTCGTACTTCAGGGCCAGCGAGAAGGCGACCCAGGCCCCGACGTCATGGGCGACGAGCCAGTACGTCGGGACGTCGAGCGCACGCAGTGCCGCCTGGACATGCGCGGCGACCGTGTGCGTGTCGTAACTGCCGTGCGGCCGCTCGGAGTGGCCCTGCCCCGGGAGGTCGACCGCGATCACATGGAAGCGCTCGGCGAGGGCGGGCATCACCGTGCGCCAGGCCCACCAGGTCTGCGGGAATCCGGCGAGCAGGACGACGGTGGGTCCCGCCGACCGGTCACCTTCCACGACGTGGAGCCGGACGCCGTCCCCCTCGACCCAACGGTGGGCGAAGCCCGCCAGGTCGTGCAGTGGCAGCCCGGGGACCGGGTTCTGGCCGTCGGAGGAGTCGCTCATGTCCGGAGCCTATCAATCTTGAGATGTTCGGCTCGGACAGCAGGACGAGCCGGAGCCGGGGCCCGGCTCAACCGGCCCACCGCCCGCCTCTCACCCGTCGAGGAACCCGGCGATCCGCCCCCTGAACTCCGCCGGATCGTCCAGCCATGGATAGTGCCCGGCGCCCGGCTGGACGACGACCTCGGCGTTCGGGAAGCACGCGGCTGTCCGGCGGGCGAGGTCCGGGCGCGGCCCGCCGTCCAGTGCACCCGCGTACACGAGGACCGGGGCCTTCAGGGCCGCGAGGGCGGCGCGGGTCGCGTCCGGGGTGAAGGCGCCCTCGGCGAAGTACCGGTCGGCTGCCTCCTCGTTGGTCTGGTCCAACTCCGCGTCGGCGTGCGCCCGTGCGGTGTCGTCCCAGCGGCCGTAGAAGAAGGGCAGGAACACATCGTCGAAGTCCGCCTCGCCCGCGAGCCAGGCCCGGAAGGCGGGGTACGCCTCGGGGAACCACGGCTCGTGCGCCCGGGCCGCGGCCGCGGCGAGCCGGTCCTCGGGGGTGGCGCGCAGGCCGAGGGCGGACGGGTTCGGGGTGATCAGCAGAAGGCGCCTGATCCGGTGCGGGTGGCAGGCCGCGTAGAGCATGGCCAGGGCCGCGCCCGCGGAGTGGGCGAGCAGGTCGAAACGGTCCAGACCGAGGTGCTCGCGCCAGGCCTCCACGTCCTCGGTCATACGGTCGCAGCGGTACGTCGCCGGGTCGGCCGGAGCCGCCGAGTCACCGGTGCCCCGCAGGTCCAGCAGGGCCAGGCGGCGGTGCGCGGTGAGCCCGCCCAGGTCCCCCAGGTAGGCGGAGGCGCGCAGGGGGCCGCCGGGCAGGACCGCGAGGGGTTCGCCCGTGCCCCGCGGATGGTGGGCGAGGCGGGTGCCGTCGGCCGTGGTGAAGGTCGGCATGGCCATGATGCTGTCGGCCCGGCGCGCCCGGCCGCAAGGTATTTCCGCAGGCGGCACGACAAATCTCCGCCGCCCCCTTGTCTGAAACCCCTTCGGCCTGAATTACTGACCCCGAACAGTTCGACCGAATGATCGGTCGTCCGGATTGTCGTGATCCAGACCGACTTGGTGAGGAGACGTGCCGATGGCGGACGCGCGGGAGCTGCTGGACGCGGGCGAACGGCTCGGCCTCGAGGAACTGCGGACGCTCCAGCTGGAGCGGCTGCGCGCCTCGCTGCGGCACGCCTATGAGCAGGTGCCGTTCTACCGGGAGTCCTTCGACAAGGCGGGGATACGCCCGGAGGACTGCCGTTCGCTGGAGGATCTCGCCCGTTTTCCCTGCACCACCAAGGCGGACCTGCGGGAGAACTACCCCTTCGGGATGTTCGCGGTGCCCAGGGAGCGGATCCGCCGGCTGCACGCCTCCAGCGGCACCACCGGTCGCCCCACGGTGGTCGGCTACACCGAGAACGATCTGTCCATGTGGGCCGACATGGTGGCGCGCTCCATCCGGGCGGCAGGCGGGCGCCCCGGTGACGTGGTGCATGTGGCCTACGGGTACGGGCTGTTCACCGGCGGGCTCGGCGCCCACTACGGGGCGGAACGGCTCGGCTGTACGGTCGTCCCCGCCTCCGGTGGCATGACGGCGCGGCAGGTCCAGCTGATCCAGGACCTGGAACCGGCCGTGATCATGGTGACGCCCTCGTACATGCTGACGCTGCTGGACGAGTTCGAGCGGCAGGGCGTGGACCCCCGTACGACCTCGCTGCGGGTCGGGATCTTCGGGGCCGAGCCGTGGACCGAGCAGATGCGGCGGGAGATCGAGGAGCGGTTCGCGATCGACGCCGTGGACATCTACGGGCTGTCGGAGGTGGTCGGTCCCGGGGTGGCGCAGGAGTGCGTGGAGACCAAGGACGGGCTGACCGTCTGGGAGGACCACTTCTATCCGGAGGTGATCGATCCCGTCACCGGCGAGGTGCTGCCGGAGGGCGAGCGGGGCGAGCTGGTGTTCACCTCGCTGACCAAGGAGGCCATGCCGATCATCCGGTACCGGACCCGGGATCTTTCCCGGCTGCTGCCCGGCACGGCGCGGGTGTTCCGGCGGATGGAGAAGATCTCCGGTCGCAGCGACGATCTGGTGATCCTGCGCGGGGTGAATCTGTTCCCCACCCAGATCGAGGAGATCGTGCTGCGTACGCCGGGGGTGGCCCCGCACTTCCAGCTGCGGCTGACCCGTACGGGCCGGATGGACTCGCTCACCGTGCGCGCCGAGGCGCGCGCCGGTGCCACTTCGGAGGTACGGGAGGCGGCGGCCCGGTCCATCGTGACCGCGGTGAAGAACGGCATCGGGGTGTCGGTGGACGTGGAGATCGTGGAGCCGGAGTCGCTGGAGCGCTCGGTCGGCAAGATCCGCCGGATCGTGGATCTGCGCCCGCGCGACACCGGGCAGGGATGAGCGGCGAAGGCGCCGCACATCATCGCCCGACGCACCGCGGGCGATGACCTCACCCCTGCGTGAAGCGGTCCCGCAGTTCGCGCTTGAGGATCTTCCCGCTGGCGTTGCGCGGCAGCGCGTCCACGAACAGCACCCGCTTGGGCGCCTTGAAGGACGGCAGCTTCTCCCGTACGTGCGCGACGAGTTGCGCCTCGGTCACCTCGGCGCGCCGTACGACGATCGCCGTGACGGCCTCGATCCAGCGGGTGTCGGGCAAGCCGACCACGGCGGCCTCGGCGACCGCCTCATGGGTGTAGAGGGCGTCCTCGACCTGCCGTGAAGCGACCAGCACACCACCGGAGTTGATGACGTCCTTCACCCGGTCCACGATCGTGAAGCAGCCCTCGGCGTCCCGCACCGCGAGGTCGCCGGAGTGGAACCAGCCGTCGCGGAACGCCTCCGCGGTCTCCTCGGGCTTGTCCCAGTAGCCCTCGCACAGCTGGGGCGAGCGGTAGACGATCTCGCCGGTCGTGCCGTCGGGCACCTCCCGGCCCTCCGGGTCCACGACCCTGGCCTCCACGAACAGCACGGGCCGCCCGCAGGAGGCGGGGCGCTCCTCGTGCTCGGCCGGTCCGAGGACCGCGGCGAGGGGGCCGATCTCGCTCTGCCCGAAGCAGTTGTAGAGGGCGAGGTCCGGCAGGCGCTCGCGCAGCCGCTCCAGGACCGGCACCGGCATGATGGAGGCGCCGTAGTACGCCTTGCGGAGCCCGTCGAGGTCGCGGGTGGCGAAGTCGGACCGGTTCGCCAGGGCGATCCATACGGTGGGCGGGGCGAACACGCTGTCCACGCGGCCCGCCTCGATCAGGTCGAACAGCAGGTCCCCGTCCGGCGCGTCCAGGATGACGCTGGTGGCGCCGACCGCGAGGTAGGGCAGCAGGAAGACATGCAGCTGCGCCGAGTGGTACAGCGGCAGCGCGTGCGCGGGGCGGTCCTCCGCGCGCAGGTCCAGGGCGGTGATCGCGCTCAGGTACTCGTGCACCAGGGCCCGGTGGGTCATCATCGCGCCCTTGGGCAGCGCGGTCGTACCGGAGGTGTAGAGCAGTTGCGCCAGATCCTCCGAGCCCGGTCCCGGGCCGTCGTACGGCGCGGTGTCCGCGAGCCGTGCCAGGAGCGCGTCCCCGGTGTCCCGCAGCGGCAGCGACCGCACCCCGTCCGGGAGCCGGTCCGCGAGGTCGGGGTCGGTGAGCACCAGGGTGCTGCCGGACTGCCCGACGAGATAGGCCAGGTCGTCGCCGGTGAGGTGGTGGTTGACCGGGACATGGACCAGGCCCGCGCGAGCGCAGCCGAGGAAGGCGATCAGATAGGCGTCCGAGTTGTGGCCGAAGGCGCCGACCCGGTCGCCGGGGGCGAGGCCCTCGGCGAGCAGCAGGGCGGCCGCGCGGGAGACCGCGTCGTCCAGTTCGCCGTACGTCCAGGAGCGCTCGCCGTACTCCACCGCGATCCGCGTGGGGGTGCGGCGGGCGCTGCGCCGCAGCATCGCGTCGACCGTGCTGCCGCTGTGTCCGCCGGCCGTGCCGCCCTGTGCCTTGCTCATGACCGCAGATCCTGCGGCCGCCGGACGCGCAGGTCAAGGGCTGTGGCCGGACCGGACTGCGACCGGGCGCGCGCCGCCGTGGGGAGGGCGCCGGATCAGACCGGGCGGGTGCGGCCCTGCCAGTAGGGGTCGCGCAGCCGTCGTTTGTAGAGCTTGCCGTTGGGGTCGCGGGGCAGTTCGGCGACGAAGTCGACGCTGCGGGGCCGCTTGAACCGGGCGAGCCGGTCCGCGCAGTGGTCGAGGATCGACGCGGCCAGCTCGGGCCCCGCCGCGTGCCCGGGGGCCGGTTCCACGACGGCCTTGACCTCCTCGCCCCAGTCGTCGTGCGGGATCCCGAAGGCGGCGGCGTCGGCGACGGCGGGATGGGCGAGCAGCACGGACTCGATCTCGGCCGGGTAGATGTTGACCCCGCCGGAGATGATCATGTCGATCTTGCGGTCCCGGAGGAACAGACAGCCGTCCTCGTCCAGGTGGCCGAGGTCGCCGACGGTGAAGAAGTCGCCGACCCGGTTGCTGCGGGTCTTGTCCTCGTCCTTGTGATAGGCGAAGCCACCGGTGTTCATCTTCATGTACACGGTGCCCAGTCGACCGGGCGGCAGCCGGTTGCCGTCGTCGTCGAGGACCGCGAGTTCGCTGATCGGCCAGGCCCTGCCGACCGTGCCGGGCTTCTTCAGCCAGTCCTCGGCGGTGGCGAAGGCACCGCCGCCCTCGCTGGCCGCGTAGTACTCCTCCACGCAGGTCCCCCACCAGTCGATCATGGCCCGCTTGACGTGCTCCGGGCAGGGCGCGGCGCCATGGATGGCGTGCCGCATGGTGGAGACGTCGTAGCGGGCCCTGGTCTCCTCGGGGAGGGCCAGCAGCCGGTGGAACTGGGTCGGAACCATATGGGTGTGGGTGCAGCGGTGGGTTTCGATCAGACGCAGCATCTCCTCCGGGGTCCATCCGTCCATCACCACCAGCTGGTGGCCGATGTGCAGGGAGGCGCCCGCGAACTGGAGGACGGCCGTGTGGTAGAGCGGTGAGCAGACCAGGTGCACATGGCCGTCGTACGGCGTGATGCCGAAGATGCCGAGGAAGCCGCCCAGGTACGCCTCCTCGGGGGGCTTGCCGGGCAGCGGGCGGCGGATGCCGCGCGGGCGTCCGGTCGTACCGGAGGTGTAGTTCATGACCCAGCCGAGTTCGCGTCCGGTGGGCGCCGACTCCGGTTGCCCTTCGAGGAGTCGGGCGTACGGCCGAAAGCCCGGGGCGGTGCCGACCGCGTACCGTGCCGCGTCCGGGAGCCCGGCCTCGTCGGCGGCGGCGCGTGCGGTGCAGGCGTAACGCTCGTGCGCGATGAGTACCTTGGCGCCGGAGTCGGCGACGATCCAGGCGATCTCGGGGCCGACCAGGTGGTGGTTGACCGGGACGAGGTACAACCCGGCCTGGGTGGCGGCGAGATAGGCGGTGAGGAACTCGACGCCGTTGGGGAGGACGACGGCGAAGGCGTCGCCGCGTTCCAGGCCCGCCGCGCGCAGTCCGTGGACCAGCCGGTTGGCGGCGGTGGCGAGGCGGCCCGCGGTCCACTCCTCGCCGTCGGGGGCGATCAGGACGGTGCGGGCGGGGTCCTGGGCGGCCTGGGCCCAGAAGCCGGTGGGGGGCGTCACCGGTGCGCTCATGATGTGCCGCTCCTTCGCGCGATGCGGTTGATCCGGTCCACGGCCCGCTCGAAGCCGCGGGTGAGGTCGTCCAGGACGTCCTGGACGCGGCGTTCTTCGGTCATCCGGCCGACGATCTGCCCGACGGGCGTGCCGAGCAGCGGTTCGACCTCGTGCCTCTGGATACGGGAGACCGCCTCGGCGACCAGCAGTCCCTGGAGCGGCATGGGCAGCGGGCCGGGGCCCGCTGGGTCGTCCCAGGCGTCGGTCCAGGCGGTGCGCAGCTGGCGGGCGGGTTTTCCGGTGAGGGCGCGGGAGCGGACGGTGTCCCCGGAGCCGGCGGCGAGCAGTTTGCGGGTCAGGGCGGGCGAGTGCAGCTCGGCCTCGGTGGTGGTCAGCCAGAGGGAGCCGAGCCAGACGCCCTGGGCGCCGAGGGCGAGGGCGGCGGCGATCTGCGCCCCACTGCCGATGCCGCCCGCGGCCAGCACGGGCAGCGGGGCGACGGCCTCCACCACCTCGGGGGTGAGCACCATGGTGGCGATCTCCCCGGTGTGCCCGCCGGCCTCGTAGCCCTGGGCCACCACGATGTCGATGCCCGCGTCCCGGTGCTTGCGGGCGTGCCGGGCGCTGCCCGCGAGCGCGGCCACGGGCACGCCCCGCTCACGGGCGCGGGTGACGACGTCGGCGGGTGGGGAGCCGAGGGCGCCCGCGAGCAGCCGGATCGGGTAGTCGAAGGCGACGTCCAGCTGGTTCCGGGCGACCTGTTCCATCCAGCCGGTGATCCGCCAGCCGGCCGCCTCGCCGTCGGGCAGTGCGGGGACCCCGTGCGCGGCGAGGGTGTCGCGCACGAACCGCCGGTGCTCCTCGGGGATCATCGCCTCGACGTCGGCCTCGGTGACGCCCTCGACCTTGCGGGCGGGCATGACGACGTCCAGTCCGTAGGGGCGGCCTTCGGTGTGCGCGTCGAGCCAGTCGAGGTCGCGTCGGAGGTCGTCGGGGGCGGTGTAGCGGACGGCGCCGAGCACGCCGAAGCCGCCGGCGCGGCTGATGGCCGCGGCGACGGCGGGGAACGGCGTGAAGCCGAAGACGGCGTGCTCGATGCCCAGTTGGTCGCTCAGCTCCGTCTGCATGGGCGCAGGATGCCGCACCGGCCCGTATGACGGAAGACCTTTTCTGACGTACCGTCAGTTCTGTTCTCTAGGCTCCTTGTTCCAGCACCGCCATCGCCGCGTTGTGTCCGGGTACGCCGCTCACCCCTCCCCCGCGTACCGCTCCCGCCCCGCACAGCAGGACGCGCGGGTGCGGGGTCTCCACGCCCCAACGGCCGGTGTCGGTCTCGGAGTAGGGCCAGGACAGGGCGCGATGGAAGATGTTGCCGCCGGGCAGCCGCAGGTCCCGTTCCAGGTCGAGCGGGGTCTTCGCCTCGATGCAGGGGCGGCCGTCGGCGTCGGTGGCCAGGCAGTCGGCGAGGGGCTCGGCGAGATGGGCGTCCAGCTCGGAGAGGGTGGCGTCCAGCAGTTCCTCGCGGACGCCGTCGTTGTCCCCGTCGAAGAGCCGGGCGGGGGTGTGCAGGCCGAAGAGGGTGAGGGTCTGGTAGCCGCGTCCGGCGAGTTCGGGGCCGAGGATGGTGGGGTCGGTGAGCGAGTGGCAGTAGATCTCGGAGGGCGGCGCGGCGGGCAGCCGGCCCGCGGCGGCCTCGGCGTGGGCGGTGGCCAACTGGGCGTATCCCTCGGCGATGTGGAAGGTGCCGGCGAACGCCTCGCGCGGGTCGACGTCGGGGTCGCGGAGCTTCGGCAGCCGGGTGAGCAGCATGTTCACCTTGAGCTGGGCGCCCTCGGCGGGTTCCGGGGGCGTGTCCCCGGTGAGGGCGGCCAGCTCCTGCGGTGCGGCGTTGACCAGGACGTGGCGGGCGGCGGCGACGCCCTCGCCGTCGGCGGTGCGATAGGTGACCTCGGCGCCGTGTTCGTCACCGGTGATACGGACCGCCTCGTGTCCGGTCACGATCTCCGCGCCCGCCGCACGGGCCGCCGCCGCGAGGGCGTCGGTGAGGGCGCCCATGCCGCCCACGGGCACGTCCCAGGCGCCGGTGCCGCCGCCGATCACGTGGTAGAGGAAGCAGCGGTTCTGGGCCAGCGAGGGGTCATGGGCGTCGGCGAAGGTGCCGATCAGAGCGTCGGTGAGGACCACACCCCGGACCAGGTCGTCCTCGAAGTACTCCTCGACCGCGGCCCCGATCGGCTCCTCGAACAGAGTTCGCCAGGCGCTCTCGTCGTCGATACGGCGGCGCAGCTCGTCCCGGGTGGGCAGCGGTTCGGTGAGGGTCGGGAAGACGCGTTCGGCGACGCGGCCGGTCATGCCGTAGAAACGCTGCCAGGAGGCGTACTCGCGCGCACCGCCGGTCAGCCGGGCGAACGCGTCGCGGGTGCGTGCCTCGCCGCCGCCGACGAGGAGTCCGGTGGGGCGGCCCGCGCGTTCCACGGGGGTGTACGAGGAGATGGTGCGCGAGCGCAGCCGGAAGTCGAGGCCGAGGTCGGCCACGATCTTCTGCGGCAGCAGGCTGACCAGGTAGGAGTACCGCGACAGCCTGGCTTCCACCCCGGCGAACGGTGTACTGGACACGGCGGCCCCACCGGTGTGACCGAGCCGCTCCAGCACCAGCACGGAGCGCCCGGCCCGGGCCAGATAGGCGGCGGCGACCAGACCGTTGTGGCCTGCCCCGACGATGACGGCGTCGTACGCGCGGGTTCCCTGGTTCACGGACATGGTCCTTCGTAACACGGGGTGATCCGGCGGGCCAGAGGGTCGCCGGGGGATCTTGGCGGTTCGCCGGGATCCCCCGCGGGTCGAGGCGCACCAGGCGGGCATTGACGCAGCGTTCGACGACGCGGCGTTCGGCCCGGGTTCGCCGACGCCGTACCGTTCGCCGCTCGGAGAGGCCGGGGCCGCCCCTGTCCGCCCGTATCACCGCCTCCGCTTGCAAGAATCAGCAGCAAGTTTCATAAACTTCTTGCAGACGTGCTTGATCACCTGTTTAACTCAAGCCCTGTTGATCGCAGTTGACGGCCAGCCGGTGGTGAATCCGGCCGACTCGAGGAGTGTCGTGACGGCGCAGACATCCGCCGCCGAATCCGGGGTCCGAGGCGATGACAACGGGTTCACCCTCCGCGCCCCGGACGGGACCTCGTACCGCGTCGATCTCACCCGCGAGGTGCTCTCCCCCGCCAACCCGCTGCTCGCCGAGGCTTGCGAGGGGCGCCGGGTGGTGGCCTTCACCGGGCCGACCGTCGACCGGCTGTACGGACGGCAGCTGCGCGCCTACCTGGACGCGCGGTTCACCCCGGGCACCTGGAGCGTGCACGTCCTGGCCGGCGGCGAGGACCGCAAGCGCATGGAGACCGTCGAGGAGATCTGCGCGCTTGCCAAGTCGACCGGCCTGGACCGGGGCGGTGTGATGCTCGCCGTCGGCGGGGGCGTCACCTGCGACCTGGTCGGGTTCGCGGCGGCGATCTACTGCCGGGGCGTGCGCTATGTGAAGGTCAACACCACCCTGGTCGGCCAGATCGACGTGGGCGTCGGCGTCAAGACCGGCATCAACGCCCTGGGCACCAAGAACATGCTCGGCGCCTACCACCCGCCGCACGCCTCCCTCAACGACCCAGCGTTCCTGCGGTCGTTGGCCCCCCGCGACATCCGCTGCGGGCTCGGCGAGACGGCCAAGATGGCGATCATCAAGGACGCCCGGCTGTTCCAGGCCCTGGAGGAGTGCCCCCAGGTCTTCCAGCGGCCGTACGCCACCCCGGCATCACTCGCCGAGGAGGGGCTCGGGCGGCGCGGCGTCGAGGACTATGTGCTGCGCACCTCGATGCGGCTCATGATGGAGGAGCTGTGCCCGAATCTGCGCGAGCACGACCTGGCCCGGCTCGTGGACTTCGGGCACACCTTCGGACCCGTGATGGAGACGGCCAGCGCGTACCGGATCGCGCACGGCGAGTCCGTCGCGATCGACATGGCCCTCTCCAGTGAACTCGCCCGTGTACTGGGCCTGTTGGACGCCGGGGACTGCGAGCGGATCGTCGCGCTGATCGACGCGCTCGGGCTGCCCGTGTTCGACCCGGAGACCTGCACGCCCGAGCTGATGGACCGGGCCCTGAAGGCGTCCTGGGAGCGCCGGGGCCGCCGGCTGCACCTCGTGGTGCCGGACGGGATCGGCTCGGCGGTCTTCGTGGACGACTTGGACGACATCCCCGGCGCCGCGCTCCAGGAGGCGCTGGACACCCTGGCCGCCCGTGCCCAGGACGCCTCCGGCGCCGCTCCGCTCACGGCCGCGTGCTGACGCGTCCGCCGCGAACCACCCTTCCCCGCAAGCGCCTTGGAGCCGTACCGCGATGAGTCCTGCCCTGCCGGAGCCGGGAGCCCCGATGCCCGAACCCGTCCGCACCCGCGTCACCAACCTGTACGAGGGCCTGCTGCGTGAGGTGACCGGCGACCACGGCGGCACCGGCACGATCCGCGCCCACCGGGCCTATCTGGGCGCCGGGGCCAGGGCGCCGATCGCGTTCATCGACCTGGTCGTGCTGCCGCCGGGCACCTCCATCGGGCTGCACCGGCACGCGGACGACGAGGAGACGTACGTGATCCTGTCCGGCCGGGGCCGGATGACGCTGGACGGCGAGGAGTTCACGGTGCGCGCGGGCGACCTGGTCCCCAACCGCCCCTACGGCGAGCACGGGTTGGCCAACGACGGCGACGAGGACATCACCCTGCTGGTCTTCGAGGTCGGCCCGCTGGGCGGTGCCGGATGACCGGCCCGCGCCAACGGGAGCTACTGGAGCGGGAGTCCGCGCATCTGGCGCCGGGTGCCTCGGAGGAGTCCGCGCTGGGCCGCCGGGTCTTCGTGGAGGGCCGCGGCGCGGTCCTGACCGATCTGGACGGCAACCAGTACATCGACCTCGCGGCCGGCACCCTCACCCAGTCGCTGGGCCACTGCCATCCCGAGGTCGTCGCCGCGCTCACCGAGCAGGCCGGGCGGTTGTGGAACGTGCACGACTTCGCCACCGCCGACCGCGCCGCCCTGTGCGAACTGCTCGCCGAGCTGCTGCCCAAGGAGCTGGACACCTACGCCTTCTTCTCCACCGGCGCCGAGGTGGTGGAGGCCGCGCTGCGGGCCGTGGCGGCCGTCGCCGAGCCGGGCCGCAACCGGATCGGGGCGTTGCGCTACGGCTTCCACGGCAAGACCCAGGGGGCCAGGATGCTGGTCCACTGGGACATCGGCCACCAGTCGTTCTCGGGCAACAGCGTGCTGGGCTACTCCCCTTACTGCTACCGCTGCCCGCTGGAGCTGGAGTACCCCTCCTGCGGGGTGCGCTGCGCCTCGCTGGTGCGCCGGCACATCGCGGAGAAGCCGAACATCTCCGCGCTGGTCTTCGAACCGGTCCTCGGCGCGGCCGGGGTGATCGTGCCGCCGCCCGGATACTGGGAGCAGATCGCCGACAGCTGCCGGGAGAACGGAGTGCTGCTCGTCGCCGACGAGGTGCTCACCGGCGGCGGCCGCACCGGCGCCTTCCTGGCCAGTGAGCGGTTCGGCGTCGAGCCCGATCTCGTGACCCTCGCCAAGGGCCTGGCCTCGGGCTTCCCGTTCGCCGCGCTGGCCGGCCGGTCCGCGGTGCTGCGGCATCCCGAGGCGGGCCGCGCCGGGTCCACCGCGTCGACGTACGCGAACAATCCGCTGGGCATCGCCGCGGCGAAGGCCACCCTGGAGGTCGTACGGCGGGACACGCTGCTCGCCCGGGTGACCGAGCTGGGTGCCGTACTGGACGAGCGGCTGGCCGAACTGCACGCCAAGTACGAGGTGTTGGGTGAGGTGCGCGGGCTCGGGCTGCTGCACGGGCTGGAGTTCGTGCGCGACCGTACGAGCCGGCGGCCCGCGCCCGAGATCGCCCAGGCCGTGTACCGGCATGCGCTGGACCTCGGGCTGCGTACCGCGATCGGCGGCCATGTGCTGCGCCTGGCACCGCCGTTCACCATCGACCGCGCGCTCCTCGAAGAGGGCGTGACGCTGCTCGACCGCGCCCTGGAGCGGGCCACGGGGGACACCCGGTGATCGTCGCGGAGAACCTGGTCAAGGAGTTCAAGGTCGCCGAGCGGGGGCCCGGTCTGATGGGCAGCCTGAGCACGCTGTTCAGCCGGGAGCACCGGCTGGTGCGGGCCGTTGCCGGGGTGTCCTTCGAGATCCCGGCCGGGACGAAGGCCGCGTACATCGGGGCGAACGGCGCGGGCAAGTCGACCACGGTGAAGATGCTCACCGGGATCATGACCCCGACCTCGGGCCGGGCCCTGGTCGCGGGCCTGGAGCCGTACCGGGAACGGCGGCGCAACGCGGCCAACATCGGGGTGGTGTTCGGGCAGCGCAGCCAGCTGTGGTGGGACCTCCCGGTGCCGGACTCGTTCCGCATCCTGCGCCGGATCCATGAGATCCCGGACGCCGTCTACCGCCGCAACATGGCCCTCTTCCAGGAGCTGCTGGACCTCGACGCACTCGGCAACACCCCGGTGCGGCAGCTCAGTCTGGGCCAGCGGATGCGGGCCGAGGTCGCGGCGAGCCTGGTGCACGACCCCAAGGTGGTGTTCCTGGACGAGCCGACGGTCGGCCTCGACCTGGTGCTCAAGGAGGCCGTGCGCAGGCTGGTCAACCATGTCAACGCCGAACTCGGCACCACCGTGCTGCTCACCAGCCACGACATGGGCGACATCACCGCCATCTGCGACCGGGTGCTGGTCGTCAACCACGGCGAGGTCGTGCACCGCGGGACCATGCACGAACTGCTGCGCACCGCCGACACCAGGGCGGTGGTCTTCGAGCACCTCGGCGCCGCCGACGAGGCGATCGGTCTGATCGAGAAGGGACTTGACGGCGCGTCGGCGACGCTGACCGAGGACGGGCGGGTCAAGGTCGAGTATCCGGTGGCCCGTTGGACCGCCCGCCAGGTGATGGGCTTCCTGCTCGACCACTTCGACGTCACCGACTGCGTCGCCCCCGAACCCGACGTGGAGATGGTGCTGCGGCGCATCTACGCCGGCCGGGCGGCCGCGTGAACGCCGCCGCCCTGCGCCGCTACACCCCGTTCGCGGCCTCCAGCCTCCAGTCGCTGCTCCAGTACCGCTCCACCTTCCTGATCAACGCCCTGACCGCCACCACCGCCGTCGGCGTCCAGGTCTTCCTGTGGCGCGCGGTGTACGGGGGCCGGCCGGGCGGGCTGCCCGGCGGCTACGACCTGCCGCGCCTGACGACGTACGTGCTGCTCGCCCAGGTGCTCGGCCTGATGCAGGCCAGCCGGGTGGACGAGGAGGTGTCAGGGGAGGTCCAGCGCGGGGACATCGCCGTCTCGCTGCTGCGCCCGGTCAGCTATCCGCTGTCCCGGTTCGCCACCGGGCTGCCGGTCTCGCTCACCAACGCCACGCTGGTCGCCGTACCCGTGGTCGCGCTGTACGCGCTGCTGCTGCCGCTGACCACCCCGACCTGGGGCGGCATCCTGCTCTTCGCGTTCTCCGCCGCGCTGTCCCTGGTCATCGGCTTCGGGGTGAATCTGCTGGTCGGGCTCGCCGGGTTCGTGACCACCAACATCTGGGGGGTGCGCGTGGTCAAGGACAGTGTGGTCGCGTTCTTCGCCGGGCAGGTGGTGCCGCTCGCGCTGATGCCGGGGCCGCTCGCGGCGGTGGCCCGGGTGCTGCCGTTCCAGGGCATGGTCGACGGCCCGCTGCGGCTGCTGCTCGGCCGCTACGACGGGGCGGCGGGCGCGGCCGGGATCCTCGCGGTGCAGCTCGGCTGGGCGCTGGCGCTGTGCGCGCTGGCCGCGCTGGCCTGGCGCGGTGCCGTACGACGGGTGGAGGTGCTGGGCGGATGACCGCACCCGGTCCCTTCTCGACGGCCGCCCGCTACGCCCGGCTGACCTGGCACCTCAGTGCCGTCAGCGTGCACCGGCTGACCGAGTACCGGATGGACTTCCTGCTCGGCGCGGGCGGTCTGGTGCTGCGGGTGGTGTGCCAGGTGGCCGTGGTCGGCATGGTGTTCCGGCAGACCCCCCGGATCGCCGGCTGGGACTACCACGAGGTGCTGTTCCTGCTCGGCTTCTCGCTGCTGCCGCGCGGCCTGGACCGGATGTTCACCGACCAGCTGTGGGTGATGGCCCGCAAGCTGGTGCAGAACGGCGACTTCTTCCGCTATCTGATCCGTCCGGTGCATCCGCTGTTCTCGCTGCTGTCCGAGCGGTTCCTGTACCCGGACGGCTTCGGGGAGCTGCTCACCGGCGCCGCCCTGACCTGGTACGCGGCCGACCGGCTCGATCTGCGCCTCAGTGCCGCGCAGTGGCTGCTGCTGCCGCTGCTCGTGCTGTGCGGGACGCTGGTCCTCGCCTCGATCAAGACGCTGTTCGCGTCCCTGGCGTTCTGGACGACCAACAGCTTCCCGGCCCTGTACGCGGCCAACCAGCTGGGCGACTTCTCCGGCTACCCCCTCGATCTGTACCACCCCTCCCTGCGGTGGCTGCTGACCTGGCTGCTGCCCTACGCCTTCACCGCCTACGTCCCCGCGACCTATCTGCTCTTCGGGCGCACCGGGACGCTGCCCTGGCTGTTCGTGGTGACGGCGGGGGCGGTGACGCTCGCCCTGGTCGTCTGGCACCGGGGCGTGGACCGTTACGAGATGACCGGGAGCTGACCCTTGGACACCCTGTTGCCCGGCGCCCCCGCGCCCGCGACCGCCGGCCTGCTGCGCGCGGCCCCCTGGATGGACGAGGCCGGGCGCCGCGGCCCCTTCGAGCTGTACGACCAGGCGGTGCTCGGCGAGGTCCGGCTGCTGCTGGTCGGGGCGGGCGCCACCCGCTGGTTCGTCCCGGTCCTCGACGCGGACCCCGGGCAAGCGGCCGCCGGTACAACGGCGTTCGACCGCGCCGTGGTGGACGCGTTGCGCACGGGACTGCGGCTGCCGACCCTGCGCGGCCAGGTGATCGAGTTCCGGGGCGCGCCCGCCGCCTACCGGGGCCCGCTGCCCTTCGACCCGGGCTGGTGCTCCAACGCGCTGTCCCTGATCGACCTGGGCGGCATCGCGCACACCCACAAGAGCTACCGGCGGATCGGCACCGGCAACCGGGAGGCCGAGCTGCTACGCCTGATGGCGGACGGCGGGCGCACCCAGCAGCCGGTCGGCGACTACACGTACGTGGACGCCGCGACCGGGGCGCGGGAACCGCTCGGGGTGCTGTACCGGTTCGCCGAGGGCGAGGGCCTCAATGTGCCCCTGCGGGCGGGGATCCGGGCGCTGTGGCCGCTGCTCGCGGACGGCGTGGAGCCGGGCGCGGCCGTCGACGCCTCCCAGCGGGAGCTGGTCGCGCCGCTGCGGGAGACCGGGCACTTCCTGCGCGACTTCCACCGGGAGCTGGCCGAACGGCTGGGCCCGCACCCGGAGTTCCCGGCCGAGGCGGTGCTCGACGAGACCGCCGAGCGGCTCGCCCGGCTCACCCCGCAGATCCTCGCCGACACCCGCTACCCGGTCACCGTGCGCGAGGCGGCGGCGACCGGTCTGTCGCGTGAGCTGACCCGCACGGCCGGGCTCCCGGCGCGGCCCTGGCCCGCCGGTCCCTGCCACGGCGATCTGCATCTGTCCCATGTGCTGCGCGGCGAACGCGCCGACGGCGGCTGGGAGTTGTGTGTGATCGATCTGTCGACCCCGCGCGCCGACCCGGCCGACCCGGCCACCGCGCAGTCACCGTGGCAGGATCTGGCCGCCCTCACCCGGGGGCTGGAGATCTTCACGGCCGACGAGTTCTCCGACCACGCGGCCGGCGTCCTCGGCATGGACCCGGAGGACACCTGCCGTACCGCGCTGCTCCAGGCGGCGGGCGCCCGCCCCGACACGCCCGGCTGGACCGAGGAGCGGCTGGCCGGTCTCGCCCGGCTGCGGCGGGCGGCGGGGCTGTGGGCCGCGCGGGCCGGGAACCTGCTGGCCGACGCGGGCCCGGACCGGGACACGCACCCGGCCTGGCGGCTGCTGCGGCTGCGTCGGCTGATCCATGAGCTGGACTACGCCTACGCCCACGACCGCGCCTACCACGCGGCGATCAACCTGCGGCACGCCGTGGAGGCCTCCGGTCTCCCGGCCGGCGGATGAGGACACCCGTGCACGTCATCGAGACCTACTTCGAGTGCGGGGGCTTCGACCACCGCTTCCTCCAGGGCGGGATATCCGTCTACCTCTGGAACCTCTCCACCTCGCTGGCCGAAGCGGGCCACCGTGTCTCGGTCGTCACCCCGGCCCACGGCCGGCTGGCCGAACTGCGGGCCTCCTACGACCTGGAGACCCTCGACCACGAGGACACCTACGAGCTGCCGCTCGTCCTCGACCCGGACATCTGGGGCGAGCGCTTCCCGGCCGAGGTGGGCATCCCGCTGACCACCACCGCGCACCGGCTGCGGCTGGACGGCGTCGATCTGTACTTCCTGTCCAACGAGTTGCTGGACGCGCTCCCCGACCGCTTCTACCCGCCGTACGACAGCAAGGGCCACGACCTGGTCTTCTTCAAGTCGCTCGCCTACCAGGTCGACACGATCCGCTTCGTGCGCGCCCGGTTCGGGGACGAGAAGGCGCTCGTGCACGCCCATGAGCCGTACTACCACTATCTGATGCCGGCGGCCTTCCGCGCCGACCCCTCGAAGCTGGTCGTCGGGACCGTGCAGAGCAATATGCCGATCACCAAGAAGGTGTACCGGCCGGAGGTCGAACGGCTCCTGGAGTTCCTGGACGCGCCGGTCGCGCTGCCCGCCGAGCGGCCCTCCCCCGTCTCCGTGCGCAGCGCCTACCAGCAACGCACCCATCTGCACTACGAGTACGGCCCCGGGCACATCGGCGTCTACGACCTGGTCGCCGACCACGCCGACCTGGTGGACTTCCTCTCGCCGGGGCATCTGGAGTTCTACACCGATTTCGCCGGGACCCCCTTCGAGGAGCCGTTCCGTGAGCTGCCCGGGTACGAGACGGTGCGCCGCAACGCGCACAAGAGCTTCGTCGGGGGCTGTGCGATCGGCGCCCGCTGGACCGCGCCGGAGCGGCCCGCCGTGGACCGCGCGGCCGTCCTCGGCGCCCTCGGTCTGGACCCGGCGCTGCCCACGTTCTTCCACAACGCCCGCTACGCGCTGAACCACAAGGGGCAGTTGGAGCTGTTCCGCGCGGTCGACCGGGTCCTCACCGAGGGTCTGGCGGCCAACTTCGTGCTGCGCTGCCTCAGCGACGACGGGATCGGGGATCCGTACATCCGCGAGGTGGTCGAGCGCCACAAGGACCGGATCCACCTGGAGTGCGAACGGGTCGCCGAGGAACGGATCATGGCGTACGCGGCCTCCTCGGACTTCTGTCTCTTCCCGTCCAAGTTCGAGATGGACACCTTTCTGATCGCGCAGGGCGAGGCGATGGCCGTCGGCGCCGTCCCGATCGCCACGGCCCAGCTGGGCATGGCCCACTTCGGCCATGTCGCCGACCCGCTGGGCACCCCCGGCGCGACCGGCTTCGCCGTCAACCGCTCCTTCGCCGAGGACGATTCGCTGCTCGCCGACGCGCTGGCCCGCCGTATCCAGGAGGCCGCCGCCCTGCTGCGCGAGCGACCCGAGGAGTACGCGCGGCTGCGGGCCAACTCCATGGCCGACGCACGGCAGTTCACCTGGGCGAACACCGCCCGGCAGCATCTGGACGCCTTCACACCGCTGTGGGAGGGGAAGCGACCCGCGCGGGAGGTGCGACTCCTGCTGAAGCACGGCTGGTTCGATCTGCTGCCCGAGGAGGCGTACGGCACACAGGCGGACGCGATCGCCGAGGCCGCCGTCCGGTTCGGGGACGCCGACGCCTTCGCCCGCTGCCGCCCGCTGGACGCCGAGGCGCGCCGCGCCCTGTTCGACGCGGCCTGGGCGCGCGCCGACTTCGCCCGCTGTGCTCGCGCCGCCGGTGACGACCCGGAGCTGCGGGCCCGGCTGGACGCCCGCCACTCGCTCGCGGACGGCCGACTGGTCTACCGGCTGCCGCATGCCGCCCGCGTCGAGGCGGTCCTGTGGGCCGAGCCGGCCGGTGCGGGGCGCCGGGGCACGGTGGTGCACCGGGCGGTGGCGACCGGGCCGGGCGAGTTCACCATAGGACTGCACGAACTGCCGTACACCGGAGGGGAATTGAACCTGCTGCTGACCCTGGCCGACGGGCGCTCCGCCTGGGACGTGGTGCGCCGTGGCTGACGGGGTGCGCGCCGCGCTGCTCGCGGGGGGCGAGGGCCGCCGGATGGGTCCGCTGGGACACGGCCGGCTCAAGCCGCTGGTGCCGTTCGGGGGAGCCGGCCGGCTGATCGACTTCTCGCTCGCCAACGCCGAGGCGTCCGGGCTCGGCGAGGTGCTGCTGCTGTCCCAGTACGAGGAGCGGCAGTTGATGGACGACCTGTACCGCACGTGGTGGCGGCCCGGGTTCCGGGTGCACTTCGGGCCGTACGACCGCGCCTACCGCGAGGGCACCGGCTATCTGCCCCCGCCGCCCGGCGGCACCCCCGAGCGGGGCACCGCCGACGCGCTGATCCGCAAGGCGCCGTACCTGTTCGGACCGGACGTCTCCGAGGTGCTGGTGCTGCACGCGGACCATGTGTACCGCTTCGACTACGGGCCGCTGATCGCCGCCCACCGGCGCTCCGGCGCCGCGCTCACCCTCGCCTATCAGCGGATCGAACGCCGCTACGTCCATCTGTTCGGGATGGTCGACTTCGATCCGGCCGGGCGGCTGACGGCGTTCGTGGAGAAGCCCGCCGAGCCGACCAGCGATCTGGTGTTCGCGGCGTTCTGCGTCTTCGACGCCGCCCGGCTGCACCATTATCTGGAGCGGCTGGACGGCACCGACTGGCAGCACGACATCAGCCGGGACGTCATCCCGGCGATGCTGGCGGGCGGCGAGCTGATCCTCGGCCACGAGGTGCCGGGGCACTGGGAGGACATCGGCACCGTCGACCGCTACCACCGGGCCCATCTGGCGCTGGTCGCCGAGCGGCCGTCGCTGACGCTCAGTCAACTTCCGTGCACGATAAGGCCCGAGGTGCCGCGCTCGGTCGTCGGCTCGGCCCCCGGGGTGACCCGCAGTCTGGTTCCGGCCGATCTCGTCAACGGCGGGCTGCTGGAGCACAGCGTCGCCTTCCCCGGTGCCAGGATCGGCGCCGGGGCGCGGGTGCGGCGCAGTGTGCTGCTGCCGGGCGCCGAGGTGCCGGAGGGCGCCGACATCGATTCCGCGATCGTCCTGGAGGACGGCACGGTGCAGTCCGTCGCGCCCGCCTCCCCCCGAGGAGGAGCCCATGTCTGAACCCGTCTGCACGGTGGTCGATCTGGGCGGCACCACCCTGCGCACCGCCCGCTACGACCTCACCACCGGCACCCTGTCCGATGTGCGCCGCACCCCCACCGAGGGCCTCGACCGGCACCCTGGCGCGCCCGTCGCGGTCCTCCAGGAACGTGTGCGCGAACAGCTCGCCGCGCGGTGCGCCGAGGCGGTGCGGCGGCACGGCAGCGGCGCGCTGGCCGTGGCCTTCGCCGGTCCCGTCACCGCCGACGGCCGGGCGCTGGCCGCGCCCACCATCTGGGGCGGGCCCGGCGAGCCGCTGGCCGTGCGGCAGTCGCTGGAGGACCGCCTGGGCCTGCCGGTGGTCGTCGTCAACGATCTGACGGCCGCCGCCTGGCGCTATGTGCACGGCCCCGACGAGCCGCCGTTCTGCCTGATCACGGTGAGTTCCGGGATCGGCAGCAAGGTGTACCGGGCGGGCGAGGTGCTGCTCGACGCGGAGGGCCACGGCGGCGAACTCGGCCACTGGCCCTGCGATCCCTCCCCCGGCGCGCCCCGCTGCGACTGCGGCGGCCGGGGCCACCTCGGCGGCATCGCCTCCGGGCGCGGCACCCTCGCCGCCGCGCGTCGCGCCGCCCACGCCGACCCCCTCGGCTACGCCCGCTCGGCCCTGGGCGCCGTCGCGCCCGATCCGGACCGGCTGGACAACCCGGCGCTGGTCGCCGCGATCCGGTCCGGGGACCCGTTCGCGACCGGTGTCCTGCGCTCGGTCCTGCCCTATCTCGCCTCCGCGATCATCTCCGTGTTCACCTCCATCGGCATCCGCCGCTACATCCTGATGGGCGGCTTCGCGCTCGCCGTCGGATCCCGCTATGTCCAGCTGCTCAGCGAGGAGTTGGAGCGGCTCGGCTGCTTCGGCCTGGACGCCGACGGCGTCCGGCGCATGGTGACGCTCGGCGCCCCGGACGACGACCACGGCCTGATCGGCGCCGGGCGGCTGCTGGCGGCACGGGGCGCGGGACTCGGGGCGGTGCCGGCCGTATGAGCACGACCACACTGATCGTCGGCAGCGGCTTCGTCGGCCGCGCCGTGGCCGCGCGGCTGGCCGCACAGGGCGGCACCCCCGTGCTCGCCTCCCGCACCCCGCCCGCCGAGGACACCGCGCCCTGGGTGCGGCTCGACGCCACCGACGCGGACGCCTGCGCACAGGTGGTCGAGTCGGTGCGGCCGGACCGGCTGGTGCTGGTGCACGGCCCCTCCGATGTGACCTGGTGCGAGGCCGACCCCGAGCGCGCGATCGCGCTGCACAGTGCCGCGGCCCGCCATCTGACCGCGGCCGCGCGGGGCCGTCGTACCGTGCTGATCTCCACGGACAACGTCTTCGACGGCAGCGGCCCCGACAACGACGAGGCCACCTCGACGGCTCCCGCGAACGCCTACGGGCGGGCCAAACTGGCCGCCGAGCGGATCGTGGGCGCGGCTCCCGACGCCACCGTGCTGCGGGTCAGCCTGGTCTACGGCTGGGAGCCCGCGGACTGTGCCAAGTGGCTGAACTTCTTCGCCGCCTGCGCCCACCGGCTGCGCGCGGGCGAGCAGGTGGAGGCGCCCCACGACCAGTGGACCACGCCGGTGCTGGTGGAGGACGTGGCCGCGGTGACCGCCGCCGTACTGGAGCCCGGAGCACCCGGGTTGCTGCATCTCGGCGGCCCAGACCGGGTCTCGCGGGCCGAGTGGGCGGCGGCGATCGCCGACGGTCTGGGCGTGCCCAGGACACGGGTGGCCCCGGTGCCCCGGGCCGCGGGGCGGTACGCGAGCCGGCCCGCCCACACCTGTCTGACCAGCACCCTCCTGGACGAGGTGCTGCGCCGGCACGGGCTGCGGGTGCGCGGTGTCGCCGAGGGCGTCCGCGCCCTGCTGGAGGCCGCGCCGTGATCCGTACCGTCAGTTCCCGCGAGGTCTACCGCAACGCGTGGATGAGCGTCCGGGAGGACGACATCCGGCGCCCCGACGGCAGCGAGGGCGTGTACGGCGTCGTGGACAAGCCGGACTACGCCCTGGTGATCCCCCGGGACGAGGACGGCGCCCTGCATCTGGTCGAGCAGTACCGCTACCCCGTCGCGGGCCGCTACTGGGAGTTCCCGCAGGGCTCCTGGCCCGCCGGACACGCGGGCGCGCCACCGCTCGAACTGGCCCGCGCCGAGCTGCGCGAGGAGACCGGGCTGCGGGCCGCCCGGATGACGTACCTGGGCATGGTGCATGTCGCCTACGGCTATGCCAGCCAGGGCTGCAACGTGTTCCTCGCCGAGGAGTTGACGCAGGGCCCGCCCGAACGCGAGGCCACCGAGGCGGACATGCGCCAGTGCCGGGCGGCTCCGACCGAGTGGCGCGACCTCGTCCGCTCCGGGCGGATCACGGACGCGGCGACCCTGGCCGCGTACACCCTGCTGGATCTGCACCGGGGCGGGGCGGGATGACGCCCCGGTACACGGTCGTCGCCACCGACCTCGACGGCACCCTGCTGCGCGGCGACCTCACCGTCTCCCCGCGCACCAGGGCCGCGCTCGCCCTGGCCGCCACCCGCGGCGCCCGGCACCTGGTGGTGACCGGCCGGCCGGCCGCGGGCTGCCGGAGCCTGCTGGCCCCGCTCGGCTACCGGGGGCTCGCGATCTGCGGGCAGGGGGCGCAGCTGTACGACGTCGGCGCCGACCGGCTGCTGTCCTCGGCGACCCTCGACCGGGACGTCGTACGGGCGCTGGTGGCGCGGATCACCGAGGCGGCGGGCCCCCTCGCGCTCGGCGTGGTGACCGCGGGGCTCGCCGGGGAGTTCCTGGTCACGCCGGGTTTCGGCGAGCGGGTGCGGCACGGCTGGCGGCTGGTCGAGGACGCGGCGGGGCTGTGGGCGCGGCCCGTGGAGAAGGTCCTCATCCGCAGCCGGACGCTGGACGACGACTCCCTCGCCGCGCTGGCGCTCTCCGCGTGCGCCGGGCTGATCGGGGTCACCCATTCCGGTGAGGGCATGGTGGAGCTGCTGCCCGACGGGGTGGACAAGGCGAGCGGTCTCGCTGCGGCCGGGCACCGGCTGGGTTTCGACGCCGCGGGCACGGTCGCGTTCGGGGACATGCCCAACGACATCCCGATGCTCGCCTGGGCCGGGCACGGCGTCGCGATGGGCAACGCCCACCCCGAACTCAAGCGCCACGCCGACGAGATCGCGCCCGGCAACGAGGAGGACGGCGTCGCGGCCGTCCTTGAACGCCTGTTCCCCTGAACGCATGCCTGCGCGGGGACCCATCCACTGGTGCAACTTGCTGAAAATTGCTGCAAGTTCTTGCCAGCCGGGTGGGTGACTGCTTGACTCACCAACCCGAGCGACGCGAGAGAATCGAGCCGACTGCCATGACCACCGAGACCGACGTCCTCGTCCTGGGCGGCGCGGGCGTGGACACCGTCGTCCATGTGCCGGAACTGCCGGTCCCCTACGCCGACAGCTACATGATCCGGCCGGGCATCGTGACCCGCGCCGGGCAGAGCGGCGACTTCGTCGCGCTCGGGGTCAGCGCCCTGGGTCTGCGCGCCCACCACATCGACCTGGTCGGCGCCGACCCGGAGGGCGATCTGGTGCGCGCGCTGCACCGGGACCGGGGCATCCCGCTCACCGATGTGCCCTCGGCCGCCGGCACCAAGCGCGCGGTCAACCTGGTCGGCCCGGACGGGCGCCGGCTGTCCCTGTACGACGACACCCGCAGCCAGGAGTCCGACCGGCTGCCCGAGGACACCCTGCGCGCCCTCGCCGCGAGCAGCCGGCACGCGCATGTGGTCATCACCCACCCCTGCTCGTACGCCCTGCCGGTGCTGCGCGAAGCCGGGCTGACCGTCTCGACGGACCTCCACAACTGGGACGGCGTCAACCCGTACCACGAGCCCTTCGCGCTCGCCGCCGACCTGGTCTTCCTGTCCACCACGGCGCTGGCCGACCCGGAACACACCATGCGGGACATCGCGGCGCGCGGCCGGGCCCGGATCGTCGTGGCCACCGCGGGTGCCGAGGGCGCCTACCTGCTGGTCGACGGCGAGCTGACCCATGTGCCCGCCATTGCCCCGCCGTCGCCCGTCGTGGACTCCAACGGCGCGGGCGACGCCTTCGCCGCCGCCTTCCTGCTGGGCTGGCTGGACGGCCTGGACCCGCTGCGCTGCGCCCGCTACGGCGCGATCGCGGGCGCCCACGCCTGCACCGTGCCCTCGACGCGCGCCGACGCCATCTCGCGGGACCAACTCCTCGCCCGGGTCACCGAGTCGGACGCCGACGAGCAGGCCGCCAAGGTGAGCGGATGAGCCCTGTCATGGGCCACCACGACGTGCTGGTGCTCGGCGGCGGGGTGGCGGGCTGTGTGCTCGCCGCGCGGCTCAGCGAGGACCCCGCCCGCACGGTGTGCCTGGTGGAGGCCGGACCCGACCACGGCGCCGACCCGGACACCTGGCCGCGCTCGCTGCGTGACGCGCACGCCCTGCCCCGCGACCACATGTGGGAGCGCGGGGTCGCCGTGCACCGGCTGCGCGCCCGGGTCCTCGGCGGCTCCTCCTGCGTCAACGGCTGCTGGCACACCTGGGGTTCGGCCGCCGACCACACCGAGTGGACCCGGGCCGGCGGCCCCCGCTGGTCGGCCGCCGCCATGGCGCCGTACCGGGAGCGGGCCGTCACCGCCATGCGGCTACGGCCCGTGCCCGAGCGGGAGTTCAGCGTCTGGGCACGCGCTGCGCTCGCCGGCGCCCGTGAACTCGGTTACCCGGACGTGGACATGGGCGCCCCGGGCTCCCCCGGCTGCGGTACCCCGCTGCTCAACGCGCTCGACGGGCTGCGCTGGAACGCGGCCTTCGGCTATCTCGGGCCGGCCCGCACCCGCGCCAACCTCAGCGTCCTCGGCGAGGCGACGGCGGACCGGCTGGTGCTCGACGGCGGCCGGGTCGTCGGCGCAGAGGTCATCAGGGACGGACGGCGCGAGACGCTGACCGCCGACACCTACGTCCTCGCCTGCGGCACCTTCGGCTCGCCCGGGCTGCTGCTGCGCAGCGGCATCGGCCCCGCGGACGAGCTGCGCGCGCGGGGCCTGCGGGCCGAGGTGGACCTGCCGGGCGTCGGCGCCAACCTGTCCGACCAGCCCGGTGTGTTCGTCCCCCTGGCCCCGACCCCGGACCTCAACGCGGCACTGGCCGCGCGGGAGAAGGAGGGCGAGCTGTACGTCAGCCGGATGCTGATCCGGGCGGCCAGCACGCACTGCCCGACGGACGGCTGGGACCTGCACATCCTGCCCTCCGCCGGTGACCCGCTCTTCGGCAGCCTGCCGCCGGGCGAGTACGAGGCCGGGATCTCCGCGTTCCTGATGAAGCCCGCCTCCCGGGGCCGGGTCCGGCTGCGCTCGGCCGACCCCGCCGAACCCCTCGACATCGACCCCGGGTTCCTCACCGACCCGGACGGCCGGGACGCGGCGGTGCTGCGGGAGGGCCTGGAGATCGTCGAACGGCTCGCCGCCACCTCGGTGCTCGCCCCGCTGGCCGGCGCCGCCTCCGGTGCCCCTGCGTCCGAGCTGACCGACGCCGAACTGCGGGGCCGGCTCGGCACCTACTGGCACCCCGTCGGCACCTGCGCCATGGGCCCCGCGGCCGATCCGCTGGCGGTCACCGACGGCACGGGCCGGGTGCACGGCGTGCCCAATCTGTGCGTCGCCGACGCCTCCGTGCTCCCCTCCGCCCCCGCGGCCAACACCCAGCTCCCGGTGCTCGCCGCCGCCGAACTGCTCGCCGACGCCCTGAAGGAGGCGGCCCGTTGACGACCGTATCCACCGATCCCGCCGCCCGCGCTCCCGAGGCGCGGCTGATCTACGGCTGCATGGGGCTCGGCGGCGGCTGGGACCGCACGCCGTACACCGCCGAGGACGTCGACCGGGCGCAGGCCGCCGTGGAGACCGCGCTGGAGTGCGGGATCACCGTCTTCGACCTCGCGGACATCTACCGGTTCGGCACGTCGGAGTCCGTGTTCGGCGAGGTCCTGGCCCGGACGCCGGGACTGCGGGAGCGGATCACCGTGCAGACCAAGTGCGGGATCCGGCTCGCCGAGGGCGACCGGCCGGGCCGCTACGACCTGCGCGGGGACTCGATCCTCCACCGGGTCGAGGAGAGCCTCGCCCGGCTGCGCACCGAGGTGATCGACACCCTGCTGCTGCACCGCCCCGACCCGCTGACCGGCCCCGACGAGATCGCCGCCGCCCTGCGCGAGCTGCACCGGCAGGGGCTGGTGCGCCGCTTCGGCGTCTCCAACATGAGCGCCGCGCAGATCGGGCAGCTCCAGTCACGGCTGGAACTTCCGCTGGTGGCGAACCAGCTGGAGATGAGCCTGGCCCGGCGCGACTGGGTCGAGGCGGGGGTGCTGCTCAACACCTCGGCGGCCACGTCCAACGGTTTCCCCGAGGGGACCCTCGAAGCGTGCGTCGACCGGGGGATCCAGCTCCAGGCGTGGGGCGCCCTGGCCCGTGGCCGCTACACCGGGGACGCCGACTCCCCCACCGCCGAGCTGCTGCGCCGGCTGGCCCGGGGCAAGGACACCACGCCCGAGACGGTCCTGCTGTGGTGGCTGGCCCGCCACCCCGCCGGCATCGTCCCGGTGATCGGCACCAGCCGCCCCGACCGGATCCGCGCCTGCCGGGACGCGGCCCTGCGCGCACCGGACCTCACGCACGAGGAGTGGTACGAGCTGTGGATCACGGCGCGGGGCACCCCCCTGCCCTGACGAACCGGCCCCCAGCCGCCGCCTCCCCCACCGGGGACCTCTCATCCACTCTCCCCCGCCCTGCCGACCGACGGAGTACCGACCGTGACCGCGAGCACCACCACCGACCGGGGCCGACTGACCTCGGCCCGCTTCTACATCACCTTCCGCTGCAACTCGCTCTGCGGCTACTGCAACGTCTGGCAGGACGACAAGTTCAAGGGCTACGAGGAACTCACCCTGGAGCGGGGCCGCCAGATCCTGGACGAGCTGTACGAACTCGGGGTGCGCTACGTCGACTTCACCGGCGGCGAGCCGGTGCTGCACCCGCACATCGACGGCATCGTGCAGCATGCCAAGTCGCTCGGCATGGCCGTGGAGATCACCAGCAACGGCATCCGCTTCGCCCAGCACATCGAGGCGATCGTGCCCTACGTCGACACCATGAACGTCTCCCTGGACACCCTGCGGCCCGACCGCTACCGGCAGATCCGGGGCGTACCCACCCTGGACCGGGCCCTCGACGTCATCCAGAAGGTCGTCGCCACCGGCAGCGGCAACCTCAAGCTGATCTGCGTGGTGACCCGGGAGAACGTCGACGAGATACCGGACCTGCTGCGCTTCGCGCACGAGAACCGGACCACCGTCTACTTCTCCGGGATGTTCGAGTACTTCGACGAGCAGGACACCGTCCGCGACACCAACCGGACCGCCCGCAAGCTGAAGCTGATCGAGCAGAACGGCAAGCCGCTCGCGGACGCCACGGCGGGCCGCGCCGGACGGATGGACGAGTCGGAACCGACCGGCGGTCCGATCGCCGAGCAGCTGATACGGCTGCTGCATCAGCCGTACGCACTGGTCAACCTGCACTTCCGCAAGTACATGGAGACCCTGGACCCGACCGCGCCCACCGACTGCTACGCCAACAAGCGGATCCTGACCGTCGGCCCCGACGGGCGCCTGGTCCTGCCCTGCTACCACGCCTTCGACAACTCGGTCGCCTGGGACCGCCCGTTGCGCGAACTGGTCGAGGACCCCGAGTTCCTGCGGGTGCGCGACGAGGAGGTCGGCCACCGCTCGGAGTGCCGCAGCTGCACCGTCTTCCCGTACATCGGGCTGTCGTTCAGCCACCGCTTCGACAAGGTCTTCCTCTACCAGGCGCTGTCGGAGGAGATCGCCAAGTTCAAGCGGCAGTTCACCGACCCGCTCTTCCCGCGCCTGCCCCTCGACCTCGAACAACTCCACTCCCGCTACTCGGAGTTGGAGCATCTGATCGACCAGGCGCTGCCCACGCCCCGGCCCCCGGAGTCCGCCGACCACTTCTACCGCTTCGAGACCACCGGCACCGGGGTGCGCTCCGAGTTCGCCGCCGGCGAGCTGAGCGTCGCCGAGCTGATCGGGGACTACGCGCACGGCGAGTGCTGGGGCATCCAGCGCTCCCCGCACACCTGGATCCGACTCGTCTATCGCGAGTTGGTCCCGGCCCTGCGCGAGCTGCTGCCGCAGGAGGCGTACGAGTCGGTGGTCGCCGAGCTGTACGAGGTTCAACTCGCCTGGTGGTACGCCTACTTGACGCGCTACTACCAGGGCACCGAGCAGCTCGACGGCACAGCCGCGGAGAAGACCGTCGCCGGGTTCCTCACCCGCACCGGCGCCCTGCTGCCCGAGGCACCCGCCGCGACCCGGGTCCGTGAGGTGCTGCTGCACGCGGGCTGCGTCCTCGGTCTGTCCCCCGAGACCCTGGCACCGCTCGCCGTACGCACCCCCTTCCCCGAAGCCGCCCTCATCGCCAAGCATCTGCTGCTGATCGCCTCGGACGCCGAACTCCCGCGCTACGCCGAGCTGTTGCCGGAGGAGGCCGCCGAGCCCCTGCGCCGGGCGCCGCTCGCCCCGCCCACCGGGGACGTGCCCCCGCTGGACCCGGAGACGGCCCGCCTGCTGGGCCAGGACAACCCTCTCCCGGCCACCGTGGACGAGGCGACGGCGGAGAAGCTGATCGCCGCGGTGACCGCCCTCGCCCCCGAGGACCGCGAGGGCCTCGCCGCCCGCCTCCTCACCCACGAACTGCGCACCCCGGGCGCGGTACGCCGCCGGGGCGCGGAACTGAGGTCGCGCGGGACGGCCACCGACTGAACCGGTGAGTCGGTGAATCGACTGGGATCGACAGGGGGCGACTGGCGGGCCGAAGGGCGGGTCAGGCGCCGGGGCCGGGGAAGAGCGGCCCGCCCGCCATCAGGCCCCCGTCCAGGGTGAGGGTCTGGCCGGTGATGTACGACGCCCGGGCGGAACCGAGGAAGATCACGGCGTCGGCCACCTCCTCCGGGGCGCCCGGCCGGTGCAGGGGCAGCACGGAGTTGACCGCCTCGCGCGTCCGGTCGTCCCCGGTGACCCGCTCGTACATCCCGGTCCGGGTGAATCCGGGGGCGACGGCGTTCACCCGGATGCCGTGCGCGGCGCCTTCGAGGGCGGCCGCCTTGGTGATGCCGATGACGGCGTGCTTGCTGCCGGCGTACACGGCGGCCTCCGGGTAGCCCATCCGGCCGTACACGCTGCTGACATTGACGATGCTGCCGCCGCCGTGCTCCCGCATGGCGCGGAACTCGTGCTTCAGGCTCAGCAGGGTGCCCTTGACGTTGGTGTCGAAGGTGGCCGCGTAGTCGTCGTCCGTGACGGCGGCGATCGGGGCGGACCGTCCCTCGGTGCCGGCGTTGTTGAGGGCGACGTCGATCCGGCCGAAGCGGTCGACGGCCTGGTCGACGAGGTCGCTGACGTCCTCCTCCAGACGCACATCCGCCTGGACGAACAAGGCCCGGCCGCCCAGCCCTTCGAGTTCCCCGGTGAGTTCCTTGCCGGGGTCCGGGTGCCGGCCCGAGACCACGACGTCGGCGCCCTGCCGGGCGTAGGCCAGCGCGGTGGCGCGCCCGATTCCGCTGAGCGCGCCGGTGATGACGACCACGGGAGCTGACATGGGGTGAGTCCTCTCTCGGCCTCTCCGGGCCGCTGCGGACGGTGGACCGTGGCGAAGCGTAGAAGCGCGGGTGGGACAAAACGCGCACACCTCGCGGCCGACTGACCCGGACAGCGCACATATGTGCCAAGAAAATCGCACATACTGCCCATGCCGCGCCTTGGTTGGGCGCATGGTGTTCCGATTCCCACCGTGACAGGTGTGGACGTTTCCCGAGTCGCCCTTGTCACGGGCACACCCTCGGCCACGCCGCGCCGACCAAGGTGTCGGCGCCGTCCTCGACGTCTCCAACACCGCCACGCACACGGCCCTGCGCCGCTTCGGCCCGGTGCTGCGCCCGGGCAGGAGGCTGCTCGTCGTGGCGAGCAGTCTCGCCACCCTCGGCCGTCCGGACCCACGGCTGCGTCACCTGTTCGACGGCGCGAGCCTCGACCAGATGGAGAGCGCCGTCGAGTACTGGCGCGCCGCCGTCCGCGCCGACACCGCCGAGGACGTGGGCCGGCCGCGCCGGCTGAACGGCGAGTCTGTCCATCAGGACGAACGAGGTGTCGGTGTGAAGGATCCACCTCCGCTGGAGCGCTACTGGGAGAGCGGACGGGCTTACGGCCGGGTCTCGCGTGTGACCGGGCGCTTTGGTGCAGCGCTGGTCACGAGGGGGGCGCCGTTCGTCATGCGAGCCATGCGGACTCCTTGTGGCGTATGCGTGGGGAGACGTCCGAGTGACCCGCGACAGCGGACGTGCCCGTGGTGCCGGGTGCGGCCGCGTGGCCCAGGTGGCGGTGCACGAAGTGGATGGCCATCGCGCCCTCACCGGCCGCGGAGGCCACCCGCTTCACCGAGCCGCTGCGGACGTCCCCTACCGCGAAGACACCGGGCAGGCTCGCCTCCAGGGTCATGCTCGAGCGCCCGCGACCCTGCCACACCTCGGGGTGGCCGCAGGCTTCCTGGGCCTCCGGCCCGGTGAGGACGAAACCCCGCGAGTCGAGGGCGATCATGCCGGCGAGCCACTCGGTGTGAGGGTCGGCTCCGGTGAAGACGAACAGGCTCCGTACCCCGAGCCGGCGGTGCCCGCCCGTGCGGTTGTCGAGCACGTCGAGCTCTTCCAGCACTTCCTGGCCGATGACCTCGGTGACCTCGGTGTGCAGCATGACCTCCACCCGCGGATGGCGCTCGACCTGGTCGACCAGGTAGCGGGACATATGGGCCTCAAGGCTGGCTCCTCGGATCAGCAGGTGCACCTTCGGCGCGTACCCGGCGAGGAACAGCACCGCCTGGCCGGCCGAGTTGCCTCCACCGACGACGGCCACCGGGTCGGTGCGGCACTGCTGGGCCTCGTAGACGGTCGCCGAGTAGTGCACGCTCGTTCCCTCCAGGCGTTCGATGCCGGGTACCTGGAGTCGGCGGTAGCGGGCGCCCATGGCCAGGACGACGGCGCGGGCGGCGATCTCGCTGCCGTCGGCGAACGCCACCACGTAGTGGTCCTCGTCCTTGGGATGGAGAGCGGTCGCCTCCAGCGGAAGGCTGATCCGGGCGCCGAACTTCTCGGCCTGGAGCACGGCGCGTTCGGTGAGTTCGGCGCCGGAGATGCCGGATGGGAAGCCCAGCAGATTCTCGATGCGGGACGACGTGCCGGCCTGGCCGCCGGTGGCCATCGCCTCCACCACGGTGGTGCTCAGGCCCTCGGAGGCGGCGTACACCGCGGCGGCGAGGCCGGCGGGCCCGGAGCCAACGATGAGGACGTCGCCGTGACCGTTTCCGGCGAGCAGTGACGGCAGGCCGATGAGCCGGGCCAGTTCCGCGTTGCTGGGGTTGCGCAACAGGGTGGTGTCCCGCCAGATGACCAGTGGTGTCTCCTCCGGGCCTACGCCGAAGCGGCGCAGCAGTTCCTCGGCCTCCTCGTCGGTCTCCAGGTCGATCCAGCGGTGCGGCAGGCGGTTGCGGACGGCGAACTCGCGCAGCCGTCTGGTGTCGGGCGAGTAGCGCGAGCCGATGACGCGGAAGCCGGCGCCGTGTCCGACGAGCAGCGCGCGACGGCACAGACAGGCGCGCAACACGACGTCCCCGATGGTGGAATCCTGGGACACCAGGTGGCGCAACTGGTCCAAGGAGACGACGAGGACCTCGCCGGGCTCTCTGACGACAGCGGTGTAGAAGGCCACTTGTCCGTACAGCAGGCCGAGTTCGCCGATGAAGCGACCGGGGCCGTGCACGCGCAGTACGTGCTCCTCGGGAGTGCCGTAATCCTCGACGACGGCGACGGTGCCGCTGAGGACGACGAAGACCGTCTCGCAGCGCTCCCCCTCCCGGATCAGCACGTCGTTCGGAGCCACGGTCCGGCGTTGCCCGTGCTCCGCCAGACGTGCCATCTGGTCCTCCGTGAGGCGCGGATACGCGCCGTAGATGTCCGGCGTCTCCCCGAAAGCGGCCTCGTCCGCTTTCACCTGCACCGGTTCTCCACCCGGCGGCGACTGGTGGCCGGACATCAGACGAACGCCTCGTGAACGTAGCACCAGCGCCATTCCTCGCCGGGCTGGAAGGACTGCACGATCGGATGGGCGACGGCAGCCGCGTGCTTGCGCGCGTGCTTGTTCGGCGAGGAGTCGCAGCAGCCTACGTGTCCGCAGGTCAGGCAGAGCCTCAGGTGGACCCACGGGGAGCCGAGTATCAGACACTCCTGACACCCTTCCGGGGTCAGCGGCTGGACCGGCCGGACAAGCGCGAGGTGGGGGTCTGCGTGCAGGGTCATCCGGATCACCCTTTCCGGGCAGTGATCGACTGTTCCACCCACTGGCGCAGAGCGGGAGCGGGCGCCGCCCCCGCCTGCCGGGCGACTGTCTCGCCCCGGTCGAGGATCAGTAGTGTCGGTACGGCCTGGACCTCGAAACGCCGCGACAGCCGCGGGTTCTTGTCGACGTCGACCTTGACGAGTTTGATTCGGCCGGCGAGATCGGTGGCGACCTTCTCCAGTGCGGGGCTGACCATGCGGCAGGGGCCGCACCAGGTGGCCCACAGGTCGACCACGACGGGAACGTCGGCCCGCTCGGCGACCTCGGTGAAGTCGTCGTCGCCCGCGTCCACCATCCACGGTAGGGGCTGCTTGCAGTGGCCGCACCTAGGCCGGCCTTCCGCGGCCGCGGGCACCCGGTTGGTGCGCCCGCAGTGGGGACATCTGACGGTCGTCGTCTGCATCGTGCTCATGCCGCCCGCGCTCCCTTGAGGTCCTCGGGCTGGTCGTAGGTGACCACCAGCTCTCCGTGTTCGGCGTCGACACGGACCGTCGCGCCGTCCTGGACGTCACCGCGCAGCAGGGCGCGCCCGACCATCGTCTCGACCTCGTGGGAGATGTAGCGGCGCAGCGGCCGGGCACCGTACACCGGGTCGTAGCCCTGGTGGGCGATCAACTCCCGGGCTGTTTCGGTGAGTTCCACGCTGATGCGGCGTTCGGCGAGTCGGCGGCGCAGCTCGTCGAACTGCAGCTCCACGATCCGCTCGATCTGCCGCTCACCGAGCGGCTTGAACAGCACGATGTCGTCGACGCGGTTGAGGAACTCCGGGCGGAAGTGCCCGCGCAGCTCGCCCATCACCAAGGCGCGGGCGTCGGGCTTGATCTCGCCCTCTGCGGTGGCGCCGTCGAGGAGGTACTCGGAGCCGATGTTTGAGGTCATGATGATCACGGTGTTGCGGAAGTCGACGGTACGGCCCTGGGAGTCGGTGATGCGGCCGTCGTCGAGGACTTGGAGCAGGGTGTTGAAGACATCGGTGTGCGCCTTCTCGATCTCGTCGAACAGCACCACCGAGTACGGCTTGCGGCGTACCGCCTCGGTGAGCTGACCGCCTTCCTCATAGCCGACGTATCCGGGTGGTGCGCCCATGAGCCGGCTGACGGTGTGCCGCTCCTGGTACTCACTCATATCGAGGCGGACCATGTTCTCCTCGGAGTCGAACAGGGCCGCCGCGAGGGTCTTGGCCAGCTCGGTCTTCCCGACGCCGGTGGGGCCGAGGAAGATGAACGAGCCGATGGGGCGGCGCGGGTCGCGGATGCCGGAGCGGGCGCGGATGATGGCGTCGGCGACGAGTTTGACGGCCTCGTCCTGGCCGATGACGCGCTCGCGCAGGATCTCGTCGAGGCGCAGCAGCTTCTCGCGTTCGCCCTCGTGGAGACGGGCGACGGGGATGCCGGTCCAGGCGGCGACGATCTCGGCGATCTCCTCCTCGGTGACGACCTCGCGCAGCAGCCGGTTCTGCCCCTGCTTTGCGGCCAGTTGCTCCTCCTCGGCCTTCAGTCGGCGCTCCAGGTCCTGGAGGCGGCCGTAGCGGAGTTCGGCGGCGCGGTTGAGGTCGTAGGCGCGTTCGGCCTCCTCCGCCTCGTGACGGACCTGTTCCAGTTCCTGGCGTAGTTCCTGCACCCGGCGGATGGCCTGCCGTTCCGCCTCCCACTGGGCGTGTTTGGCGTCGGCCTCGCCGCGCAGGTCGGCCAGTTCCCTGCGCAGTTCCTCCAGACGGGCTTTGCTGGCGGTGTCGGTCTCCTTGGACAGGGCCGCCTCCTCGATCTCCAGGCGGGTGACACGGCGGGTGATCTCGTCGAGTTCGGCGGGCATCGAGTCGATCTCGGTACGCAGCCGGGCGCACGCCTCGTCGACGAGGTCGATGGCCTTGTCGGGGAGGAACCGGTCGGTGATGTAGCGGTGGCTGAGGGTGGCCGCGGAGACCAGTGCGGTGTCCTGGATCTTCACGCCGTGGAAAACCTCCAGACGTTCGCGCAGTCCGCGCAGGATGGAGATGGTGTCCTCCACGCTCGGCTCGTCGACCAGCACCTGCTGGAAGCGGCGTTCGAGGGCGGCGTCCTTCTCGATGTGCTTGCGGTACTCGTCGAGGGTGGTGGCGCCGATCATGTGCAGTTCACCGCGGGCGAGCATCGGCTTGAGCATGTTGCCCGCGTCCATGGCACCTTCGGCGGCGCCCGCGCCGACGACGGTGTGGAGTTCGTCGACGAAGAGCAGGATGCGCCCCTGGGCGGCCTTCACCTCGGACAGCACGGCCTTGAGGCGTTCCTCGAACTCGCCGCGGTACTTGGCGCCGGCGACCAGAGAGCCCATGTCGAGAGCGAACACCGTCTTGTCGCGCAGGCCCTCGGGGACGTCGCCGCGAACGATGCGCTGGGCCAGGCCCTCGACGATGGCGGTCTTGCCGACGCCGGGATCGCCGATGAGGACGGGGTTGTTCTTGGTCTTGCGGCTGAGGATCTGGGTGACGCGGCGGATCTCCGCATCACGGCCGATGACCGGGTCCAGCCGCCCGGATCGAGCCTCGAGGACCAGGTCGCGGCCGTACTTCTCCAGAGCCTCATAGGCCACTTCGGGGTTGGCGGAGGTGACGCGCTGGTTGCCGCGGACCCGGGTGAGGGCGCTCAGGAACGAATCCCGGGTCACACCGTGCTCCTTGAGCAGGCGTCCGGCGGCGGTCGCCGACCCCTCCTCGGCCAGGGCGAGCAGGAGGTGCTCCACGGACACGTACTCGTCCTTGAGGCGTTTGGCCTCCCGCTCGGCGGCGTCGAGCAGGCGGGACAGGCGCTGAGTGACGAAGACCTGGCCGGGTGCCGCGCCGGGACCGGTGACCTTCGGGCGGCGGGAAAGTTCCTCGCGCACGGCCGCGCGCAGCTCCTTCGGCTCGGTGCCGGCCTGTTGCAGCAACCGCGGGATCAGACCGTTTTCCTGATCGAGAAGCGCGAGCAGCAGATGTTCCCCGTCGACCTCGGTCTGCCCCATGCCGACGGCCGCGCTCTGGGCCTCCTGGAGGGCTTCCTGGGACTTCTGGGTGAGACGGTTCATGTCCATGGGGGTGTTTCACTCCTCGTACCGGCGCGGCGCAGCGCGGCTTCGAGCATGCTGATGCGGTCGAGCAGGTCGAGCACCAGGCCGATGGATGCGTAGTTGAGGCAGAGTCCGGTGCGCAGCCGCTGGACACGGGCCAGAACCGCCGGGGCCGTGGGGTCGAACACCAGCCGCCCGGCGGAGTCGCGTTCGGCGTCGACCAGGCCGAGGGCGACGAACCGGCGGATCAGATCGGGGTGGAGGCCCGAGCGAAGGGCCACGGCGGCCAGGGAGAGCTTGGGGACGGGCACGAGCGCGTACCGGACGGCCGTCGAGGCGGTGATGCCGGCGCCCGTTCGTACCGGACGGGCGCTCACGCCGGCCCGGCCGATGCCTCCAGCTCCCGCGGGTCGGTCGTTCATCGCGTCCTCCTGGGGTCGAACGAGGAAGTGGCGGCGAGCTCCTCGAACAGTTCGCGCTCGCGGTCGCCGAGGGCGGGCGGCACCACGACGCGGAGTTCGGCGTACAGGTCGCCGTTCGCGCCCCGTGGGTTCGGCATGCCCTCACCGCGCAGCCGCAGCCGCCGGCCGCTGGACGAACCCGCGGGCACCGTGACCTTCGCCGTGCCGCCGCCGGGCGTGGGCACCGGCACGGTCGCGCCCAGGGCCGCCTCCCACGGGGCGACCGGGACCTGTACGTGCACGTCACGGCCGTCCAGCCGGAACCGGGGGTGGGGCTGGACACGCACCCGCAGGTACAGGTCGCCCGCGGCCGCGTCACCACTGCCCTTGCCACCCTCACCCGCCAGCCGGATGCGCTGCCCGTCGGTGACGCCCGGCGGCACGTCGACCTCGTATCGGCGCGGCTGCCCGGTGGGGCCGGCGAGTGTGACGGTGCGACGGCCGCCTCGGTACGCCTCCTCGACAGTGAGCGGCAGTTCGGCCTCCTGGTCCGCTCCGGGGACGCCGGCTCGGGCGGCGCCGGCTCCGAACATGGAACCGAGCAGGTCCTCGATGTCGATGCCCTCCGCTCCGAAGCCGTCGCCGAAGCCGGTGGTGTACCGGACGCGAGGGCCGCCCGCGCCTGCGGTCCTGCGACCGCGGAAGCCGCCGCCCGCTCCGGCCGCGACCCGTTCGTCGAAGTCCTCGGGGATCTTGCGGAAGTCCTCGCCGAAGCGGTCGTAGCGGGCGCGGGTCCTGGGATCGGACAGGACGCTGTGCGCCTCGTTGAGGTCCTTGAAGCGTTCCTCCGCCCCGGGATCCTTGTTGACGTCGGGGTGGTACTTACGGGCGAGTTTGCGATATGCCTGCTGGATCTCGTCCTGGCTCGCGGTCCGCGACACGCCCAGCACCTCGTAGAAGTCCCGTGCCATCGCCGGTCACTCCCGCTTGGCGACGGTCACGGCGGCCGGCCTGAGCTGCCGCTCGCCGTCCCCGTAGCCGGGGCGCAGCACCTCGACGACCGTGCCCGGTGGGGCGTCGGGGTCCTGGACGACACCGACCACCTCGTGCCGGGCCGGGTCGAAGGCCACTCCGCTCTCCGCGTGCCGCGGGTAGCCGAGCAGTTCGAGGACGTTCACCGCCTGGTCGCGTACGGCCCGGACGCCCTCCACGATCGCACCCGGATCGGCGCCGGCATGGGTCAGGGCGAGTTCGAGGTTGTCGAGGACGGGCAGGAAGGCGGCGGCCGTCCGGGACCGCTCGACCGCCCGTTCGCGCTCCAGCTCCCTGGCGTGACGCTTGCGAAGGTTGTCGAGGTCGGCGAGCGCGCGCCGCCAGCGGTCCTCCAGTTCCTGGATCGCCGTCGTGTACTCGTCCTCGGCAGGCGCGGGGCCGGCGGCATCGGGCCCCGGTTCGCCGTTCGCCGCTTCGGGCCGGGGCGGGCCCGATGGGGGCAAGTCCCCGCGAGGAGCAGGTCCGGCGCCTTCCGGGACCCGTGCGCCCGAATCCGACGCGGCCCGGTCGGGTTCCTGGGGGTGGGTGGGCATGTCGCGCCTCAGCCCTTGTCGAACTCGGCGTCGATGACATCATCGTCACCGCCACCGTCACTCGTGGGGCCGCCGGTGGCGGCGTCCTCGCCGGGGCCGTCGCCCGTGGCGCCGCCCTGATGGGCCGCCAGCCCGGCGAGCACCTGCTGGAGTTCGGAGGTCAGCGGCCGCACGCGCTCCACGCCCGCCTCCTCCTTGACCGCCGCCCGGGCGTCGGACACGAGCATCTCGGCGCGTGCCTTCTCGTGCGCGGGCGCCGCGTCGCCCAGTTCGGCGAGGCGCTTCTCGACCTGGTACGCGACGGCGTCGAGTTCGTTGCGGGCGTCCACGGCCTCGCGGAGTGCCTGGTCCTGGCCCTGGTTGCGCTCGGCCTCCTGAACCATGCGTTCGACCTCGCCGCGGTCCAGGTTGGAGCTCTCGCTGATGGTGATGCCCTGTTCCTTGCCGGTGTCCCGGTCGCGGGCCTTGACGTTGAGGATGCCGTTGGCGTCGATGTCGAAGGTGACCTCGACCTGTGGTTCGCCCCGCGGCGCCGGTCGGATGTCGGTGAGCTGGAAGCGGCCCAGCACGCGGTTGTCGGCGGCCCGCTCGCGCTCACCCTGGAGGACCACCACATCGACGGCCGGCTGGTTGTCCTCGGCGGTGGAGAAGGTCTCGCTGCGGCGCACGGGAATGGTGGTGTTTCGCTCGATGATCTTCGTCATCACTCCGCCGCGCGTCTCCACGCCAAGCGACAGGGGTGTGACATCGAGCAGCAGGACGTCCTTGACCTCGCCCTTGAGCACCCCGGCCTGGATCGCGGCGCCCAGGGCCACGACCTCGTCGGGGTTGACGCTCATGTTGGGATCCTTGCCGCCGGTCAGCCGGCGGACCAGACTCTGGACGGCGGGGATGCGGGTGGAACCGCCGACGAGAATGACCTCGTCGATGTCGCTCTCGCCGACCTTCGCGTCGGCCATCGCTTGCTGCACCGGTCCGAGGCAACGCTCCACCAGGTCGCCGGTGATCTGCTCGAAAGTGGACCGCATGATCGAGTCCGTGAGGTGCTTGGGGCCCGAGGCGTCGGCGGTGATGAACGGCAGGCTGACCTGCGTCTGCGTCACAGAACTGAGTTCGGTCTTGGCCTTCTCCGCCGCCTCGAACAGCCGTTGCAGCGCCTGCGGGTCCTTGCGCAGGTCGATGCCGTTCTCCTTCTGGAAGTCGTCCGCGAGGTAGTCCACCAGACGCCGGTCGAAGTCGTCGCCGCCCAGGTGGCTGTCCCCGGCGGTGGAGCGCACCTCCACCACGCCGTCGCCGACGTCGAGGATGCTCACGTCGAAGGTGCCGCCGCCCAGGTCGAAGACGAGGACGGTCTCGTGCTCCTTCTTGTCCATGCCGTACGCGAGGGCGGCCGCCGTCGGCTCGTTGATGATCCGCAGCACCTCCAGGCCGGCGATCCGCCCGGCGTCCTTGGTGGCGGTGCGCTGAGCGTCGTTGAAGTAGGCGGGCACCGTGATGACCGCCTCCGTGACCCGCTCCCCCAGCTGCTTGGACGCGTCGTCAGCGAGTTTGCGCAGCACCTGTGCGCTGATCTCCTCAGGCGCGTACAGCTTGTCGCGGACCTTGAAGCGAGCCGCCCCGCCGTCGCCCTCGACGACGTCGTACGCCACCGCCCTGGCCTCGTCGGAGATCTCGTCGAAGTGCCGGCCGATGAACCGCTTGGCCGAGTAGATGGTGCCCTTGGGGTTGAGGATCGCCTGGCGCCTGGCCAGCTGGCCCACCAGACGTTCCCCGGTGTCGGTGAAGGCCACCACGGACGGTGTCGTGCGGTTGCCCTCGCTGTTGGGCACGACGGACGGCTCGCCGCCCTCCCACACGGCGATCACCGAGTTGGTGGTGCCCAGGTCGATGCCCACTGCCTTGGCCATGAGGAACTCCTCCCGGTGCAGCGCCCGCGTCGACTCTCCGGATCACGTTCGTTCAGATGGAGGTGGGACCCCGTCGGTATCCCACCGGTGCGCACGGAGGGTCTCGGGCAATCCCCAGGGTGGCGAACCGGGCGGCTCCGCGCCTGCACCTGGCGAGTCAGGAATGCACGGGTCCGGTCACCCCACGAGTACGAGAGAAAGAACCTCACGTCTCGGGTAGCCGGCCCGGAAGCGGGTACGCGAAGGCCGCTCACCTCCGAAGGACGGAGTGATCCCATGGTCGGCAGTCGGGCGTACAGGCGGTACCACCGCTGCTCCGACCGGAAGGGCAGCCTTCCGCGGAGCAGCGCCCTGCGGCATCCCACGGCCGCGCCCGGGCGGCCCCGTCCGCCCGCTCGCACCCCGGCCGCCCATGCCCTCCACGAACTGGTCGCGCTCTCCCGCGCCCAGTTCGACGCTCCGGACGACGGCGAGATCCTGCGCCTGGCCATGGATCACATAGTCGCCGCGGGGCGCTACAGCGCCGAGGCCGGATACCTCAAGGTGGGCGGGGACCTGGTCCCCAGCCCGCGGAACGGGCGGACGCATGCCTTGGCCATGGGCCGGAGGGTGCGGGAGCTGGCCGGCCAGGACGGCGACGTGACTCTGGCCGGCAGGCCCTGGGGCCGGGCCCTGGGGCTGCGCGGACCTGGGGTGTTCCACGGCTACCTCGTGGTCACGTCCCCCTCCCGGCCCACCAGGGTCGAGCGATCCCTGCTCGCCATGCTCGTCCGGCACACCGCCGCCGCGCTGTCAGCCGCCTCCGCACACCGCCGCCAATGCGAGGACGCGCTGGAACTGCACCGGCTGAGGGAGGAACGCACAGCCCTCCAGCGGCAGCTGATCTCTGTGGTGGCTGAGCTGGGCTACGAGCGAGCCGTCCACGCTCTCATGGCGGACGTCGCGGCCTCGGAGGGCGGCGAGGAAGCCGTCACCCGCGCGCTGCACGGGCTCACCGGACTTCCCGCGCTGGTCGAGGACCGCTTCGGTCGGCTGCGGTCCTGGACCGGCCCCGGCCGCCCCGTTCCCTATCCCGAGCCGGATCCCGTGCGGCAGGAAGACATGCTGCACACCGTCGCCAAAGAGGCCGGGCCGGTGCGGATAAGGGACCGGCTGCTCACCCTCGTCCGCCCGCACGGCGAGATCCTGGGCGTGCTGGCGCTGGTCGATACCCGGGGCGAGGCCGACGAGCACACCGTCCTCGCGCTCGGTCTCGCCGCCACGTCGCTCGCCCGGGAGCTGACGCATCTGCGCGATCTGGCCGAAGTGGAGCTGAGGCTGCACCGCGAGCTGGCCGACGACCTCCTGGCAGGAACGGACGACCCGAGCGCGTACGCCCGGTCAGCGGTAGTCGGACACGACCTGCACGGCAGCCACTACATCGTCGTGGTGCAGTGGACGAACCGCACCGCGGACGATTCCTTCGCACGGACCGTGGGTCGGGCGGCCGCCGCGGTGGGCATGCGCTCGCTGCTGACCCGCCGCTCCGACCAGGTCGTCCTCATCACCGGCGACAGGCCGCACGCCCGCGCGTTGTACGAGGCGCTCGCCCGGGAGAACGGGACACGGTCCGGGACGATCGGGGTGAGCGCCCCCTGCGACTCCGTGGACGACATCCCCCACCACTACCAGGAGGCGCGGCGCGCTCTGGACGTGCGCCGCCACTCCCCCGAGCACTACGGCACGTCGTTCTTCGACGAGCTCGGTCTCTACCGCGTCCTGGGGCCCGGCAGCGGTCACCGGGAACTGGAGACGTTCGTCCAGGAGTGGCTCGGGGAGCTCATCGACTACGACTCCCGGCACCACGCGACCATGGTGGAGACCCTGACCCGGTACTTCGACTGCGGCGGCAACTACGACGAGACCGCGGAATCCCTCGCGATCCACCGCAGCACGGTGCGCTATCGGCTCCAGCGCATCCGCGACATCAGCGGCCACGACCTCGCGAACGTCGAGGACCGGCTGAACCTCCAGGTGGCGACCCGAGTGTGGAAGATCGTGCTGGGCGGACCCGGCTGATGCCTCACTGAGACGCAGACGGGGCCTTGGCGCATCCGACGCCGCCCGCGTGGCCGGAACGGGGCGAACGCGGGGGGGGGCCGGACGTCACAGGGCGAGGACGTGGAGGTCGACCAGGTCGAGCAGCGCCCGCAGAGCCGAGCTGGGCCGCCGGGTCGACGAGGTGCCGAGATGCATGCTCCAACGGAGCGCGGCGTCGTCGACGTCCAGGACGTGCAGGCCGGGGGTGCGGGCAACGGCGAACGCGGGCAGGAAGGCGATGCCGAGACCGTGCCGGACCAGTGCCGCCCCCATGTCGATGTCGGGCACTTCCAGTGCCACCCGGCGTACGACGCCCGCCGCCGCGAACGCCCGGTCGACCACCTCGCGGTTGCCGTAGCCCGGCGGGAAGTCCACGAAGGGCTCCCCCGCGAGGTCCGCAAGTGCCACCTTTCCCTGTCGGGCGAGCGGATGGGTGGCGCTCACCACCAGAACGAGCGGCACGGTGGTCAGCTCCCGTGCCTCGATCCCGGCGGGCTTGCGGTCGGGCAGCGACAGGAAAGCCACGTCAAGGTCCCCGCTGAGCAGCGCGTGCGCCAGTCCCGCGGAGCCGGTCGTCGCCAGCCGCAGCCGGACGTCGATCGCAGGGTGCCGCGCGTGCAGTTGTCCGAGGAGCGCGGGCAGGTCCACCACCTCGACCGAGGCCATGGCGCCCACGTTCACCGTGCCGCGCAGCGTGTCCTGTGCGGCACGCACGACGTCCTGGGCGGCCTGGGCGGCGTTCAAGGTGGCCCGAGCCTCCGGCAGCAGCGCGGCGCCCGCCCCGGTGAGCCGGACCTGCTGGGAGGTGCGCTCGAACAGCGCGCAGCCGAGCTCGCGCTCCAGCGAGCGGATCGCGGCGGACACCCCTGACTGCACCACGTGCAGCCGACGGGCGGCACGCGTGAAACTCAGCTCCTCGGCGACCGCGATGAAGTGCTCCAGCTGACGTAGCTCCACAGGGGAAGTATCACTCGCATTGCTCGAACCCAGCAAAAACATTCGTTGGCATTGATCATGCCTGGTGAGGAGGATGGAGAACGTCATCCATTTCCGCCCGAGGAGGGGTACCCCTGCCTGCCGTACCGATGCCGCTGAGCCGTCCCACAACCGACGCTCCCGGCGACCCGACCCACCGGATCCCAGCACCCGCTCCCGCCGACCTGCCACCCCGCGCCCCCGCCGGGCGCCGTGCCTCGCACGCGACCGGCTTCTGGTTCGTGGCGGTGGCCTTCGCCGTGCTCATGGCCTTCGGCACCGCGCCGACCCCGCTGTGGCCGCTGTACGAGGCCCGGGACCACTTCGGCGCGACCACGGTCACGGTGGCGTACGCCTCGATGGTCGTGGGCGCGGCGGCCGCCTTCCTCGGACTGGGCCACCTGTCGGACCGGTTCGGCCGGCGACGCATCATCGTCCCGGCGCTGCTGGTCGGCATCGTCGCGTCGGTCGTACTGATCGTGTGGCAGGACCTGCCGGGGCTGATCGCGGGCAGGATCCTGAACGGTGTGGGACTGGGGCTGATGGCCTCGACCGCGACGACGTACCTGCACGACCTGTACCAGGAGGCCCGTCCGGAACGGACGGGTTCGGCACTGCCCGGCATCGTGGCCACCGCCGCCAACCTCGGCGGCCTGGCCTCAGGGCCCCTGGTCGCCGCAGTCGCCGCCGAGTGGCTTCCCACGCCCCTGATCACCACTCAGGCGATCTTCACGCTCGCCATGGCGGTGTGCCTGACGCTGGTGCTGTGCACCCCGGAGACCGTGGACCTGGAATTGCCCGCGGCTCAACCGCCCAGCAGGTTCGTCCTGCGCCCCGGCGGCCGGCGGGCGTTCGGCGCGGCCGGCGCACTGGGCGCCTTCGCCTTCGCGATCCTCGGCTTGATCTCCTCCCTCGGGGCGAGGGTGCTCCACGGCACCCTGCACACCGACTCGCACCTCGTGGTCGGTCTGGCGGCCTTCCTCATGTTCGGTTCTGCGGCGGCCGCCCAGCTGGTGCTGGGCCGCCTCCGGCTGCCCCGGCTCCTGACCGTGGGAGCAGTGGCCTTCCCGGTCGGCCTGGTCCTGTGCGCCGTCGCCCTCTACCACCCGGCGCTCTGGCTCTACCTGGTCGCCGTGTCCCTGTCGGGAGCCGGCTCCGGGCTGCTGTTCAAGGGAGGCGTCGAACGTGCCGTTTCCGTGGCCGAACCCGCCTCACGCGCGGGGGTCCTCGCCGTGTTCTTCGTCGTCGCGTACCTGGGAATGGGTCTGCCCTCGGTGCTGTTCAGCATCGCCCTGCGGCACTTCGCCGTGCAGACCGCGATGATCGGCTTCGCGGCGGTCCTCTCCTGCGGCGCCGTTGTGTCGGTCGCCGTCGCGTTGCGCGACCGCGCGGCCGGTCCCGGCAAGTCCTCGGCGCGGTCCGCTCGCCCCTCCTGACCTCCCCGCGGCGCATGCGGCACCGGTTGTCTGGGAGGCACGGGCCTGGGCACCCGGTGCGGGCACGCGTGACGCGGATCCGCGTCGGACGGGAGGCCCGAAATGTCCGCTGAATCGGCCAGAACGATCGCGCTCCGCTCCGGTGAGGAGATCGCGGCGCTCGGGCAGGGCACCTGGTACCTGGGCGAGGACCCGGCGCGGCGTGAACGGGAGATCGCCGCGCTGCGGCTGGGTGTGGACCTGGGCATGACCGTCGTCGACACGGCGGAGATGTACGGCGACGGCGCGGCCGAGGAACTCATCGGGGAGGCCCTCCGGGGACGCCGGGAAGAGGTCTTCCTCGTCAGCAAGGTGCTGCCCGGCCACGCCGACCGGGAAGGCACCGTCGCCGCCTGCGAGGGCAGCCTGCGGCGGCTCCGCACGGAACGGCTGGACCTCTACCTGCTGCACTGGCGGGGACGGTGGCCTCTTGAGGAGACCCTCGCGGGATTCGCCGACCTGATGGAGGCGGACAAGATCCGTTACTGGGGCGTGAGCAATCTGGACGTCACCGACATGGCCGAACTGACCGCCCTCCCCGGTGGCGACGCCGCGGCCGTCGACCAGGTGCTGTACAACCTCTCCCGGCGCGGCATCGAGTGGGATCTTCTCCCCTGGTGCCGCGAGGCCGGAGTGACGGTCATGGCCTACTCCCCGATCGAGCAGGGGCGGCTGTTGAAGGGCGGTGCTCTGGGTGCCGTGGCGCGGGCCCTCGGAGCCACGCCGGCCCAGGTGGCACTCGCCTGGGTGCTGGAACAGGGGGTGGCCGCGATCCCGCGTTCCGGATCACCCGGCCACGTTCGGGAGAACCGCGGCGCGCTGGACCTCCACCTTCCGACCGAGGCGCTCGACGCTCTCGGCGAGGCGTTCTCACCGCCCGACGGGCCCACGCCCCTGGAGATGCTCTGAAGGAGTCCGGCAGGGTGGCGCGCATCCCCGCGCCCCGAAGCCGGCTGACCGGTTACCCAGCCTCTCGCGCTGTCGTCAGGAGCGGGCGAGCCGGGCCGCGAGATAGGGCGCGGTGGCGCTTCGGCGGGCCCTCGCCACCTTGGCCGGCGGGCCCTTCGCGACCACCCGCCCGCCCGCGTCGCCGCCGCCAGGACCGAGGTCGATGACCCAGTCGGCGGTGGCGATCGTGTCCAGGTCGTGCTCGACGAGGACCACCGTGTTACCGGCGTCGACGAGCCGGTGCAGCTGCCGCAGCAGCAGCGCGATGTCCGAGGGGTGCAGCCCCGCCGTCGGCTCGTCAAGCAGGTAGAGCGCGTGCCCGCGCCGGGCTCGCTGGAGTTCGGTGGCCAGTTTGATGCGTTGCGCCTCACCCCCGCTGAGCTCCGTGGCGGGCTGACCCAGCCGCAGGTACCCCAGTCCCACCTCGCGCAACGTCTCCAGACTGCGGGAGGCGGCGGGGACGGCGGACAGGAACTTCGCGGCGGCGTCGACGGACAGCGCCAGTACGTCCGCGATGTTCTTGCCGCGGTAGGTGACTTCCAGCGTTTCGGCGTTGTACCGGGCGCCTTCGCAGGTCGGGCACGGCGCATAGGTGCCGGGCAGGAACAGCAGTTCCACCGCGACGAATCCTTCGCCCTGGCAGGTCTCGCACCGCCCTTCGGGCACGTTGAAGGAGAACCGTCCAGCCGAGTAGCCCCGCGCTCTGGCTTCGTCCGTCGCGGCATACAGCTTGCGCACCGCGTCGAACATCCCGGTGTACGTGGCCAGGTTGGACCGGGGCGTTCGGCCGATGGGCCGTTGGTCGACCCGCACCAGCCGGTCGAACGACTCGACCCCCGACGCGTCCCGGACGTCGACCTCCAACCGCGCCTCGTCGGGCTCCTCGGGTACGAGTCCGAGGTGGCCGCGGACGACCTCGGCGAGCACCTGCGTCACCAGCGTCGACTTCCCGGAACCGGACACGCCCGTCACCGCCGTCAGTACGCACAGCGGTACGTCGACGGACACGTCGTGCAGGTTGTGGCGGGAGACTCCGCGCAGGTGCAGCCAGCCGTGCGGGGTGCGCGGGCGGTGATCGAGCGGCTGGGCCCGCCCGAACAGGTACTGGCTCGTGGCCGACTCCCCGACCCGCTCGAGACCGGCGACCGGGCCGCTGTACAGCACGCGTCCGCCGCCCTCGCCCGCACCGGGGCCGATGTCGACCACCCAGTCCGCCCGCCGTACGACGTCCATGTCGTGCTCCACGACGAACAGCGAGTTGCCCGCCGCCTTGAGGCGGTCCAGCACCTCCAGCAGTGGTTCCGCGTCAGCCGGGTGCAGGCCCGCGGAGGGTTCGTCGAGTACGTAGACGACGCCGAACAGCCCCGAGCGCAGCTGGGTGGCGATCCGCAGGCGCTGCGCCTCGCCGGGCGACAGGGTCGTCGAGCGGCGCCCCAGGCTGAGATATCCGAGGCCCAGGTCGAGCAGTACGTCGATCCGCGCGACCAGATCGCCGCAGATCCGGACCGCGACCTCGGTCGTCTCGCCGGATCGTGCGGTCGACGTGGTGGCGTCGGCCTCGGACCGCCCCGCGACGGGCCGCAGCAGCGCCACGACCTCGGTGAGCGGCATCGTGTTGATCTCGGCGATGGAACGTCCGGCGAAGGTCACGGCGAGCGCCTCGGGCCGCAGCCCGCTGCCGTGGCAGGCGGGGCAGGGCACACTCCTGACGAACCGGAGCGCCCGCTCGCGCATCTTCTCGCTCTTGGAGTCGGCGAGGACGTGCATGACGTGCTTGCGGGCGCTCCAGAACTTGCCCTGGTAGCCGTAGTCGACGCGGTCCTCCTCCGGTTCGATGTACACGGAGGGCTGCTCGTCCGTGTACAGCAGCCAGTCCCGGTCCTTTTTCCTGAGCCTGCGCCACGGTCGGTCGATGTCGATCCCCAGGCCGCTCACGACACTGCGCAGGTTGGCGCCCTGCCAGGCGCCCGGCCATGCGGCGATCGCCCCCTCGCGGATGCTCAGCGCGGGGTCCGGGACGAGCAGGTCCTCGGCGACGTCGTGCACGACCCCCAGTCCGTGACACTCCGGGCAGGCGCCGGCCGCGGTGTTGGGTGAGAACGACTCGGCTTCCAGCCGTGCGGCCCGGGGCGGATAGGTGCCTGCGCGGGAGTACAGGATGCGCAGCAGATTGGACAGCGTGGTGAGGGTGCCGACCGTCGAGCGCGAGCTGGGCGACCCGCGTCGCTGTTGCAGGGCCACGGCCGGTGGCAGCCCCGTGATTTCCTGCACGTGCGGTGCGCCGACCTGTTGCAACAGCCTTCGGGCGTACGGTGCCACGGACTCGAAGTAACGTCGTTGGGCCTCCGCGTAGAGCGTGCCGAACGCGAGCGAGGACTTGCCCGAACCGGACACGCCGGTGAAGGCGACCATCGCGTCCCGCGGAACGTCGACATCGATGTTCCGCAGGTTGTTCTCACCGGCGCCCCGGACATGCACGAAGGGGTCGGTCGCGTCCTCGTTCACCGTTCCTGATTACCTGATCGCGCCGCGAACCGCGCGACAGACGCCGTCACGATCGTTCGGCACGGGGAGCGCGAGGAGATCTGACCGTACCGCCCGCGCCTGCCGGCGGGGGCCAGCGTGTCACGCGGCGTCGACGCCACGGCGGGGGCATCCTGTGGGCACTCGCGATCGCGGGGCAGCCGACGAGAGGGAGTCATGCGGGTGTCCTCTCAGGACGTTACGGTCGTGGCTCTCCTTGCCGATCCGGATGCGCCGACGGAGATCGCGCGGCGCATGACCCAGATGCTTCCTGGTCGGCTGGCCGACAGGTCGGGCCAGGGACGCCGGTTCGATGTCGAGGTGGTCAGTGAGCCATTCACCGCGGAGGCCGAGGACCCGTCCACCTTGATGCGCCGGATCATGGACCGCGGAAGTTCGGAGAGGTGGGACATCGTCGTGGCTCTCACCGACCTTCCGCTGCACTCGCATGGGCGCAAGCTCGCGGTGGATCTGAGTCACGAACACGGCCTGGCGCTGCTGTCTCTTCCCAGCCTGGGGGGCTTCCGGCTCCAGACAAGGGCCCGGCAGGCCGTGGAAGAAGCCGTGCTCAGCTTGGCGGGTCCGCGGGCCACCGGGCCTGAGGGGCCGCCGGGAAGTCACCCGCTGCGGGGGCCCTTTGTCAGTCGTCTCGCGCCCATCCATCCGGGCCAGGTCGGTGAGGAGGAGATCGCCGACCTGCGGTACGTCGTCACTGGGCCGCGCGGTTACTTGAGGGTGCTCCTCGGTATGGTCCGCGCCAACCGGCCGTGGCGTTTGGTGCCGGGCTTGTCGAAAGCCCTGGCGGCCGCACTCGCCACGGGAGCGGTCGCCACCGTGAACTCCACCATCTGGAGCCTGGCCACCTCCCTGAGCACGCCACGCCTGGTGATCGCCACGGTCGGATCTGTCGCGCTGATGATCGGCTGGCTGATCGTGGACGCGAACCTGTGGCATCGAACGGATGAGGTTTCGCCGGAGGCGCGGAAGAGGGCGGCACTCTACAACGCCTCGACGGTCGTGACCCTGGGCATCGGGGTGCTCGTCTGCTACGCGGGTTTGGTGGCCATCAACCTGGTGTGGGCGCTGTTCATCCTCAACGACCGGCTGTTCGCTTCCACGACACGGACTCCGCTGCACGGCACGGAGTACTGGACGCTGTCCTGGTTCGTCGCTTCGGTCGCCACGGTGGGCGGCGCGCTGGGATCGGGCCTGGAGAGCGACGAGGCGATCCGGGCAGCGGCCTACTCCAAGCGCGAGCAGGAGCGTCGCAGCCTGTTGCAGGACGACCGCGGTGACTAGTTGATGACCCGGGTCCAAGATGTGCCGTCGGTTCGTGGTCGTCCGGGTCCGGAGATTGCGCTGATCGGTCGGTGCGTGGTTGTTTCGCCCCGGGGACCGACGGGGACCCGTGCACGGCATGCCGCCGGAGCGGCGAAGCTCCGCCTGGCGGGGCCGGCGGCGAAACGACCGTTCCATCTGATCCAGGTGAACGGCCCCACAGGCGTGCCGGAGCCCAGGGCCCCGCCGCAGCACTTCCGAGAGTCAGGCTCTCTGCGCCTTCCCATCACCGCCGTACCGCGACATCGAGGGAAGCCATCATGAAAGCAGCGGTATACGAAGGTCCGCGAACGGTCACAGTGAAGGACGTACCGGACGCGAAGATCGAACACCCCTGCGACATCATCGTCAAGATCACCGCCACCAACATCTGCGGTTCGGACCTGCACATGTACGAGGGCCGCACCTCGTTCGAGTCCGGCCGCACCCTGGGACACGAGAACATGGGCCAGGTCGTGGAGGTCGGCTCGGCCGTCCGCAAGGTCCAGGTGGGCGAGTACGTGGTCCTGCCCTTCAACATCGCCTGTGGCTTCTGCAAGCAGTGCGAGCGGGGTCTGACCAACTACTGCCTGACCATGCAGCCGGAACCGGCCCTTGCGGGGGCCGCCTACGGATTCGCCGACATGGGCCCCTACCAGGGCGGCCAGGCGGAGCTGCTGCGCGTGCCCTACGGCGACTTCAACGCGCTGCGTCTGGGCGAGGATGCCGCCGAGCGGCAGACCGACTACGTGATGCTCGCCGACATCTTCCCGACCGGGTACCACGCCACCGAGATGGCCCACGTCAAGCCGGGTGACCAGACGATCGTCTTCGGGGCCGGTCCCGTCGGACTGATGGCGACCTACTCCGCCCTTCTCAAGGGCGCCGGGCGCGTCTGGACGGCCGACCACCATCCCGACCGGCTGCGCAAGGCGGAGGAGATCGGGGCCATCCCGATCAACACCGCCGAGCAGAACCCGGCGGAGGTCGTCAAGGAGGCCACCCTCGGTCTGGGTGCCGACAACGGCTGCGAATGCGTCGGCTACCAGGCGCACGACCCCCAGGGACACGAGGACGCCAGCCTCACGCTCAACGAACTGATCGACTCGGTCAGGTTCACGGGCGACATCGGCGTGGTGGGCGTGTTCCTGCCCCAGGACCCCGGCGGCGCCGAGGCCCAGGGCGAGCTGGAAGCGCAGGGCAAGGTCCCGATCGACTTCGGCATGATGTGGTTCAAGGGCCAGCACATGGGGACCGGGCAGGCGCCGGTGAAGAGGTACAACCGCGCGCTGCGGGATCTGATCGCCGGCGGGAAGGCCGAGCCGGGTTTCGTCGTCTCCCACGAACTCGGCCTGGACGAGGCCCCCACCGCCTACGAGCACTTCGACGCCCGTGACGACGGCTGGACCAAGGTGGTCCTGCATCCTGACGGACACGGCAACGGCCATAAGCGGTAAGAGACCCAGGGCCGCGCTCCGGCCCGGAACACGGACGGCGGACGCTCAGCGGTGTCCGCGGTGGCCGCACCCCCTCCAGCGGCTGCGGCCACCAGCCGGCCGGCAGGCCGTATGGGAGGCTTCCTTGCTCGACGGTCGCCGCACCTCGATCAGGCCTACGCGACCCGGCAGGGCGTTCCGGCCGGGCGGACACCCGTGACCTGGGCGCGGGCTTTCCGGGAAGTCGTGCGAGCCGGCCTCACGATCGAGGAGACGCGGCTGGAGCCCCTGCTCGCGCTGCGCGCGGCCGCCGGGGTGGCGATCGTCGTCGGGCCGGCGCTGTGGCTGGTCTCCCCCGCGTACGCCGCGTCGGCCGCCCTCGGTGCCTACTCCGCGGGTGGAGCAACCTTCCAGCGCAGCTGGCGTCCGCGCAAGGTGGTCGCGCTCGGCGCGGGCGCGGGTCTGGCGCTCAGCACCTTCGTGGGCTACCTGGCGGCGGGGCGGCTCGTGACGTTCCTGCCGCTGCTGGCCGTATGGGCCTTCGCCGCGGGCATGGCGTGGGCCGTCGGATCGACCGCTGGGATCATCGCGGCGACGACCGTGGGCAGCATGCTGGTGACCATCACCTTGCCCACGAGCATCGGGCGAGCCCTGGAGCACGCCGGGGTCATCGCACTCGGAGGCGTGACGCAGGCCGTGTTGATCTTGCTGTTCCCGATCCGGCGCTGGGGAGCGCATCGTGACGCGCTCGCCGACGGTCTGGCCGCCGTGGCGGACTACGCCCGCCGGCTGCGGCACGACCCGACCGCTCCGTTCGACCCGGAGCCGTTGATGACGGCCCGGGACGCGGCTGCCGTGACGCCGTCACAGGCCCGCACCCGGCCCGCCGTCCTGCACGGTCCCCGGGGACTCGCCGAGCGCATTCGGCCGGTGATCGCGGCGCTTGCCGACCCGGACGTGGGCGCCCCGGCGGAGGGACCCGGGCGGGACCGAGCGCGGGAGTTGCTCGACGCGGCCGCAGACGTCCTGGACGCGGCCGCCCGTTCGATCCGACGCGGCACTCCCGCCGAGGTGCGGCCCGAGAGCACGGACGTCCTGCGTGTCGACGAGGAGCACGAGGTGCTGAAGGGCCCCGCGCGGCAAGCCGCCGAGCGGCTCGTGGAACTGCTCGGCGAGGCGTTGGAGATCGCCGGGAGCGGCTGTGCCCGCGGGCGGACGCCCACGCCGCCCGGCCTCGCCGGCGCCCAGTTCCTGGTGCGCCCGACCATGCACCGGCTGGTCCCGGTCGTCGTTCGGGCGGTCCGCCGTGAGTTCCGCCGGGACTCGCCCGTGTTCCGGCACGCCGTCCGCCTGGCGGCGGTGGCCACGCTCGGCTATCTGGTCGCCGCCCGGCTCCCCCTGGGCCACGGCTACTGGGCGCCCCTCGCCTCGTTGATGGTGATGCGGCCGGACTTCCACCGGACGTACGCGCGTGCGGTGGCCCGTCTCGCCGGGACCCTGGCGGGGGTCGCGCTCGCCACCGGCACGGTGCGGGCCCTGGGCCCGGACGCCCATGTGTCCGGCGCGCTGGCGGTGGTCGCGGCGGGCCTGTCGTACACGTTGAGCCGTACCGGCTACGCATACTCCCAGTGCTTCACCGCCGCGTACGTCGTCTTCCTGCTCGGCATGGGCGGCCAGGCGTGGGAGCAGACGGTCCCGGAGCGGGTGGTGCTCACCCTGCTCGGCGGGGCCCTGGCCATGCTGGCGTACGTGGTGTTCCCCGCCTGGGAGACACCCCGGCTGCGGGGGCGGCTCGCGGACTGGCTCGCCGCCAACGGCCGCTATGCGGCCGCGGTGCTCCGCGACTACGCCGAACCGACCCGGGAGCATCACGCCGACATGCGCAGGGCACTGCTGGAGAGCAGGGAGGCACGTGCCGCCTGGCAGGAGGCATACGACCGGGCAAGGCAGGAACCGGTCCGCCCCCGCGGTCTGACGTCGCGCGAGGCGCGGGAGGCGCAGGAGGCGCTCAAGGGGTTCGGCCGCGCGGCGATGCTCATGGAGAGCCACGTCCCGCGGCCCGGCGGCCGTGTCGTCCCCGAGGCGGAGCGGTTCGCCGACGCCGTGGAGACGGACACCGCGAAGGCGGCAGCCGCCGTGCGCGAGCACAGGAACCCGGACTGGGGACGCGTGGAGGAGGCGCTCCACGCATGGGGGGACGCCGCAGGCAACGGGGGCCCGGTCGTGCGGCGCGAGGCGGAACTGGAGAAGCGGGCCTTGGAGGACCTCGCGACGGCCGTGAGCCGCACCCCCCTGGAGCGGGACGTCGGCTCCGCTCGCGAGGACCAGCGGGTGCGGGCCGCCGTGGCGACGGAAGGTGACGGATGAGGACCCGTGCATCGGAGCGGGTGACAAAGCCGGTCGCGGGGAGCGCCTCGCCTCCGGAAGTCCGAGTGGTTTGTGCCGATCAAAAAGCTCACTCACACGCGTTCAGCGCCGCACCCTCGGCATCCCCAACCCGATCCAGGAGATGATCTCGCGCTGGATCTCGTTGTTGCCGCCGCCGAAGGTGAAGATGACGGCTGAGCGGTAGCCGCGTTCGAGTTCGCCGTGGAGGACGGCGCCCGCCGAGCCCTCTTTGAGGGGGCCGGCGGCGGCGGTGATCTCCATGAGGGCGGCGTAGGCGTCGCGGCGGGCCTCGGAGCCGTAGACCTTGACGGCGGAGGCGTCCTGCGGGGTGAGGGTGCCGTCCTCGACGGCGGTGACCATCTGCCAGTTGAGGAGCTTGAGGGCCTCGAGACGGGTGTGGGTGCGGGCGAGCAGCCGGCGCACCCAGCCGAGGTCGAGCACCCGCCGGCCGTCGGCGAGTTCGGTGCGGGCGGCCCAGTGCTGGACGTCGTGCAGGGCGCGGACGGCCATCGTGCCGTGTGCCGCGAGGGTGACGCGTTCATGGTTGAGCTGGTTGGTGATCAGCCGCCAGCCCTGGTTCTCGGCGCCGACACGGCGGGAGACGGGGACGCGGACGTTCTCGTAGTAGCCGGCCGTGGTGTCGTGGGAGGCCAAAGTGTTGATGACGGTGCAGGAGTAGCCGGGGTCGGAGGTCGGCACCAGCAGCATGGTGATGCCCCGGTGCGGCGGGGCGTCCGGGTCGGTGCGCACGGCGAGCCACACCCAGTCCGCGGTGTCGCCGTTCGTCGTCCAGATCTTCTGCCCGTTGACGAGGTATGTGTCCCCGTCGCGTACGGCCCTGGTCCGCAGCGCGGCGAGATCGGTGCCCGCCTCGGGCTCGCTGTAGCCGATCGCGAAGTCGATCTCGCCGGACAGGACGCGTGGGAGGAAGTACGCCTTCTGCTCCTCGGTGCCGAACTTCATGAGGGTCGGCCCGACCGTGTTCAGCGCCATCAGCGGCAGCGGTACGCCGGCCTGCGCGGCCTCGTCGAAGAAGATGAACTGCTCCATGGCCGACAGGCCCCGCCCGCCGTACTCCTCGGGCCAGCCGACGCCGAGCCAGCCGTCGGCGCCGAGGGTGCGGATCGTGTCGCGGTAGAAGCGTTTGCGGGCGGCCGGGTCGGCGTACCGGGCGTAGGCGTTGTCCGGGACCAGGCGGGCGAAGTAGGCGCGCAGTTCGGCGCGCAGTCGCTGCTGCTCGGGCGTGTGGTCGAGGTGCACGGCGCCTCCAGGCTCCCCAAGGGCGGTCCTGACGGCGCACACCGTAGAACGTGTTCCAGAAATTGGGAAGCGTCAGGCGAGCGTCTCCAGGAAGTCGACGCAGGCGTCGGCACAGGCCCGGCAGGCCGTCGCGGCGGACTCGGCGCCGGGGTACTCCCCGAAGGCGCGGGCGCATTCGAGGCAGGTACGGCGGCACCAGTCCACCCGGCCGCACAGCCCCTCCTCGTCCCGCCGGCTCTCCTCGCAGAGCAGTCGGCAGGTGGCGTCGCACACCTCCGCGCACATGATCCCCAGCCGGCGCACCCGCTCCTGGCAGTCCGGGCCGCCCGGATCGAGCAGGCTGACCCGTACCGAGCAGGCGCGGGCACACTCCGTGCACGCCTGGGCGCAGCTGAAGCGGTCCTCCAGGAACCGGTAGAGCTGCTGCGGGGAAGCCTGCTGGGTCACAGGGTGCGGGTTGCCCCGAGGATCCGCGACAAACCCCGCCCGTACGCCACCAAGGTCTCCTTTATTTCATTTGTTCGATTCATACGGTTATAGGAGGGGTATCCCTGTCCTATGAACACCGCATCGATGCAGCTGGCCGCGACGAGCGGCCTGATGAGCCTCGTACTCTTCGTCGTGGCCGTCGGGCTGCTGGCACTGCTCGCCGGCGGCTTCTGGCTGACCTCCCGCGTCAAGTCCCGCGAGCCCGCTCGCCCACGTCCCGAGGAGCAGCCCAAGCTGCCGCCGGAGGGCGCGGTGCACGAGATCCGGGAGAACCGGGACTACCAGGAGGTTCCCAAGACACCCAAGGGCGGCCGTCCGCTGACCCCCTACGAGCTGAGCAACATGGACTCCAAGACCAGCGAGGACCAGAAGCGTCCACGCTGGAGCAGCGGGTCCAGCGGGTCCTTCGGAGGCGGGGGGCTCGGCGCTCACTGACGATCGGTGACCGCGGCCCGCGCCGGGCCGCCGTACGCGTCCCCGCCCCAGGCGGGGCGCCTTAAAGCGACCCGGCGCGGGCCGCGTTTCGCATGTCCGGGTTCGCTGCAAGCCTCAGGGCCTGCGGGTCAGCCGGCGATGCAGATGTTCGAGGGCGTCGAGGAGGACCGTGCGGTGGTACCAGGCCAGCCAGGCGGCCGTGTCGGCGGCGAGCAGACCGAGGGCCTCGGCCCGGGTGGAGGTCGGCCGGTGTCCGGCCTGCGGCCAGTGCACGGTGATCAGACCGGCGCAGCAGCCGGCGGAGGACAGCACCGGGACGCATTGCAGGGCCCGCGCGCCGCTGGCGAGCAGGGCGCGCCTGCTGTCCTCGGAGAGCAGCGCGTCCGTGGCCACGTCGGGCATGCTCACGCGCCGCCCGCGGGTACGGGCGACCGCCTCGGCCGTACCGTCGTCGCGGCCGCGGCCCAGGTGGTCGAGGTAGGAGTCCGTGCCGCCGTGCCGGGCCTCCAGGGCGAGCGCGTTCACGGCGGGGTCGACGGACAGGACGTGCCCGGCCGGGGCGTGGGCGATGGCGAGCGCCTCGCGGAGTACGGCGTCGATCATCTGCCCGCGGTAGCGGGGGTCGCGGTCGGTGCGGGCCAGGATGCGCAGCGGGGGCACGGGCAGCGGGCGGCGGCCCGGGAACCAGATCGCGCCGTCGGGCGGCCGGGCCACCACGACGGCGGAGGCGAGCACCCGCAGCGGCACATTGAACCGCTGGGAGGTCTCCCGCAGCACCCGGAAGGCGCCACCGGTCTCGGGCAGGGCGTAGCGGGCCATGAGCACGCCCTGGGCCATGCCGATCACCGGGGCGGTGCGGACCCGGGCGCGCAGGGCGCGGACCTCCTGGTGCAGGTCCTGGTACGACGGCCGCAGCGGATCGGCCATCGGTGAGCGCCAGGCGGGCAGCTCCTCCACCTCGGCGGCGGCGCGGGCCAGTTCGCGTACGGCCTCGTCCAGGGTGGCGTACAGCTGGACGCCGTTCAGGCGGGCCAGGTGCACGGCCTCGCGGACGCCCGGCCGGGCGCGCACGATGATCAGATCGGGGCGTCCGGCGCGGACCCGCGTGGTCTCGCTGAGGGTGCGCAGCACCGCGGCGCCGCCGAGCTGTACGTGGGCCATGTCGAGGACGGGCCGCAGCCCGGCGCGGTCCGCCTGCTCCAGATGACCGCGCAGCTCCTGCGACCAGGCGTGGGCGCCGTGCGCGTCCAGGGTGCCGGACATGCGCAGCAGCAGCGCGCCCTCGGCGGGCAGGCCCTCCACGACGGAGGACTCGATCAGCAGGGGGGCCGGTGCGGCCGGCCGCGGCGAGAAGGCATTCATGACATCACCCGGGCAGGTCGGGTAGGGGCCGGTGCGGCCATTTCCTGACCATGAACCTGACCTTGGACCACCCACCATGCACGGCGGACGCCCCGCTCTCAAACCGGACGCGGCGGAGGGACGGCGGATACGGCCGTCAGGGGTGCGGCGACCCTCGTCCGCCAGGGTGGCGGGCACCGCGCGTCCCAGCGCGGTCTCGTGCGGCCCCGGCCATGAGGCCACCGTCGCGAGGCTCAGCGCCAGGAGCCCGCCCGCACCCCCGCCCGCCCCCGTCGGCGGGCCAGCCGGCACAGCAGCCGGAACGCCTGGAAGAGGGTGAGCGGCCACAGCACCGCGAAGCACCACAGCAGCCCGGGGTCCCCGGTCCGGATGCCCATGACCGCGCAGAACGCGGAGGCGAGGGCCAGCAGCAGTACGCCCGTCGGCAGCCAGATCCGCCGGTGTGCCCCATCCCGCCGTTCCCGGTGGGCGCCGCCGCCCATCCGACGGGCGAAGCCCCGGTCCTCCCGAAGATGCGCCTCGATCTCCAGCAGCGCCAGCCGCTCGCGCGGTGACAGCCGGGTCCTCTCGCGCCTGTCCCACATGTCCCAGTCGTCCACGGCGACGGCACCTCCTCCGCGGTCGGCCGCATCCGTCTCCCCGAGTTCCCCGCGCGCAGGCGCCGAAGCGGTACCACGACGCGTGTCCGATACGTCGCGTACAGCGACGGATGCGGCGATCGCACCGTGTGTCCATGCCTCCGTAACCAGAGATTCACTTTCCTGCGGCCGCGCGCGAATGAACCTCAAGCGATCATCAACAACCCCTGGATCTCAAGGAAGTGAGCGTTAGGTGTCGCGAAACGAGCCAATCATCTATTTCAAACGCCAAGCAAAATTTCCGAGTTGGCGGCCGAGGGTCGAGATGTGTTCACCCGTCTCAGCCTTCCCGTGCTTATCATCTGCCCAGTAGTGGATCACTTCCCTCCACATCACCAAGCATCAACCCGCACCCACGCGCAAGTGGTTGACCAGCCATGCCCGCGTGAGCGTTTGAGAAAGGTCCCTGTCATTGAGCACCGTGGTGGCCAAACGTTCACCGCGCGCCGAGGGTCCGCAGCTCCCCGAGGGACAGGTCGAGCTGGCGGAGCCGCCGGTTCTGGGGGAGCCGGCGAGCGCCGATTTCGGATCGGCGCTGATGTATCTGCCCATGGCGCTGGGCAGCGGCGCCATGGTGCTGATGTTCTCCATGCGCAGCGCCGGACCGACGACGTACATGATGTCCGGGATGATGGGCGTCGCCATGGTCAGCATGACGCTGACCCAGATCGGCCGGGCCGGTGCCGAGCGTCGGCGCAGGATGCGGGCCGAGCGGCGTGACTATCTGCGCTATCTCGCGCAGAAGCGCCGACAGGCCCGGCAGGCCGCCGAGCAGCAGCGGGCCGCCCTGCTCTGGGACAACCCCGAGCCGGGGCAGCTGTGGGCGCTGGTGATGGGCAACCGGCTGTGGGAACGCCGCCCGGCGCACGAGGACTTCGGCCGGGTCCGCATCGGACAGGGCGTACGCCGCGCCGCGTTGGAGTTCCTGCCGCCGCAGACCAAGCCGGTGGAGGACCTGGAGCCGCTGACCGCGATCTCGCTGCGCCGGTTCACCAAGGCGCATCAGACGGTGCCCCGGCTGCCGATCCCGGTCGCGCTACGGCGGTTCACCAGCGTGGAGTTGGCCGGTGAGCCGGAGCCCGCGCTCGGGCTGCTGCGGGCGATGGTCGCGCAGCTCGCCGCGTTCCACTCCCCCGACGAGCTGCGGATCGCGCTGCTGGGCGGGGCGTCGGCGCGGGCCGAGTGGGACTGGCTCAAGTGGCTGCCGCACAACGCGCATCCGCACGAGGAGGACGACGCCGGTCAGGTGCGGCTCGCCGCCGAGGACCACGAGGCGCTGATGGACCTGCTCGGCACCGAGGTGCGGGACCGGCCGGACCACGACCCGGACGCCTCGCCGAGCGTGGCCGAGCCGTTCGTGGTGGTCGTGGCGCAGGGCGTGCGGCTGCCCGAGACATCGCGGCTGACGCACGGCGGGCTGCGCAATGTCGTACTGCTGGACGCGACGGGCGCGATGACCGGCGGCCCGAAGGTGCTGCGGCTGACCACCCGGGGCACCTGCGTCGAATTCCCGGCCGGTGACGACACGGTGAGCGCCGAGGCCGACGCGCTGAGCCGCACCGAGGCGGACACCCTGGCCCGGCTGCTGGCGCCGATGCGCACCAGCGGCAGCGTGGACCTGGTGGACCGGCCGCTGGAGTCGGACTTCGACCTCACCGCGCTGCTGGGCATCCGGGACCCGCGCGGCTTCGACGTGGCCGCCAAGTGGCGCCCCCGGGCCGCCCAGTCCGCCCGTCTCCTGGTGCCGTTGGGCGTCACGGAGGAGAGCGAGGTCGTCGAGCTGGACATCAAGGAGTCGGCGCAGGGCGGCATGGGCCCGCACGGCCTGCTCATCGGTGCCACCGGCTCGGGCAAGAGCGAGCTGCTGCGCACCCTGGTGATGGGCCTGGTCGCCACGCACTCCTCGGAGATCCTCAACCTGGTGCTGGTCGACTTCAAGGGCGGCGCGACCTTCCTCGGCATGGACCGGCTGCCGCACACCTCGGCGGTCATCACCAACCTGGCCGACGAGATCCATCTCGTGGACCGGATGCGGGACTCCATCAACGGCGAGATGATCCGCCGCCAGGAGCTGCTGCGCGAGTCCGGGTACTCCTCGCTGTTCGACTACGAGAAGGCGCGGGGCGCCGGGGTGAACCTGACGCCGCTGCCCTCGCTGCTGATCATCGTGGACGAGTTCTCCGAACTGCTTGCCAGCAAGCCGGAGTTCGTGGACCTGTTCGTCTCCATCGGCCGTCTCGGGCGCAGCCTCGGGGTGCATCTGCTGCTGGCCTCCCAGCGGCTGGACGAGAGCCGTATCCACAAGGTCGAGGGGCATCTGTCGTACCGGATCGCCCTGCGGACGTTCTCCGCGATGGAGTCGCGCAGCGTCATCGGCGTCTCGCACGCCTATGAGCTGCCGTCGGCGCCGGGCAACGGCTATCTGAAGGTGGACACCACCAACCTGGTCCGCTTCAAGGCCGCTTACGTCTCCGGTGCCGCGCCGGAGCCGGTGGGCGACGCCGAGCACTCCGCGCAACTGGCCGCCGCCGGACAGGAGATCACCCTGTTCGGGCTGGAACGGCAGGGCACGCTGATGTCCGAGCGGATCGCCGAGCAGCAGGCGCTGGAGGCCGCCCGGGAGGCGTCGGCAGCCGCCGAACGCAAGGCCGCCGCACAGGCGTCGGGCGGTGAGCAGAACGAGGAGAGTCTCTTGGAGGTGCTGATCGGGCGCCTGGCGGAGAGCGGGCCGCCGGCCCGACAGGTGTGGCTGCCGCCACTGACCGAGTCCCCCAGCCTGGACCAGCTGCTGCCGGGCATCGTGCCGGACCCGGTGCGCGGCATGAGCGCGGCGGACCATCCCTCGCTCAGTTCGCTGCGGGTGCCGCTCGGCATCGTGGACCGGCCCTTCGAGCAGCTGCGGGAGCTGCTGGTCGCCGATCTCTCCGGCGCCGACGGCCACATCGGGGTGGCGGGCGCCCCGCAGACCGGCAAGTCGACCCTGCTGCGCACCCTGATGCTGTCCCTGGCGCTGACCCACACCCCCGAGGAAGTCCAGTTCTACTGCCTGGACTTCGGCGGTGGCGGTCTGGTCTCCACGGCCGGACTGCCGCATGTCGGCTCGGTCGCCACCCGCCTCGAACGCGACCGCGTCCTGCGCACGGTCGCCGAGCTGAGCCAGCTGCTGGAGAAGCGCGAGGAGGAGTTCACCTCGCGGGGCCTGGAGTCGATGGCGGCCTACCGCGGGCTGCGGGCCACGGGCGAGATCGACGACCCCTACGGCGATGTGTTCCTGGTGGTCGACGGCTGGGGCACGCTGCGCCAGGACTACGAGGAGCTGGAGCCCCGGGTCATCGAGATGGCCGCGCGCGGACTGTCGTTCGGCCTGCATGTGATCGGTTCCGCCGTGCGCTGGTCGGAGTTCCGGCCCCGGCTGCGCGACCTGCTGGGCACCAAGTTCGAGCTGCGGCTGGGCGATTCGATGGAGTCCGAGGTCGGCTCCCGGATCGCGGCGGCCGTACCGCACCAGCCCGGCCGCGGTCTGACCGCGGGCACCCACCACTTCCTGTCCGCGCTGCCCCGGCTGGACGGCTCGGGCGAGACCGGCGATCTCACGACCGCCACCAAGTCGGCCGTGGCGGAGATCGACACCTTCTGGACGGGCCGCCCCGCCCCCGGTGTCCGGCTGCTGCCGACCCGCCTTCCGGTGACCGAACTGCCGGTTTCCGAGGGTGACTTCAAGGTCTGTCTCGGCTGGGACGAGCAGCGCCTCGAACCGGTCTGGCACGACTTCACCACCAACCCGCACCTGATGGTGTTCGGCGACGGCGAGACCGGCAAGACCAACGCGCTGCGCCTGATGATCCGCGCCATCACCGCCCGTTACACCCCCGAGGAGGCGCGCATCATGGTCGCCGACCCGGGGCGCGGCCTCCTCAACTCGGTGCCCGAGGCGTACCGGGTCGGGTACGTCGTGGACAGCGACGCCCTCGCCCAACTGGCCACCAGCGCCTCGGTGTCGGTGGGCAAGCGGGTGCCGGGCCCGGACATCAGCCCCGAGCAGCTCGCCCGCCGCGACTGGTGGGAGGGGCCGCTGCTGTTCGTCCTCATCGACGACTACGACCTGTTCTCCGGGGCACCGGGCGCGCCCTCCCCGATGGCGCCCCTGGTGCCGCTGCTCGCGCAGGGCCTGCACATCGGCATGCACCTGGTCGTCGCCCGCAGCACCTCGGGATCGATCCGCGCCATGATGGACCCGGTGCTGCGCCGGCTGTGGGAGCTGGGCAACCCCGGCCTGCTCTTCTCCTACCCCAAGGAGGAGGGCAAGTTCCTCGGCGAGGCCAAGCCGCGCACGCTGCCCGCGGGCCGGGCCCAGCTGGTCACCCGGCGTTCGGTACGCCTCGTGCAGACCGGGCTGGTGTCGTCATGAGCGGCACGAGCGGCATGAGCGGCATGAGCATCCTCCCCACTTCTCCCTCCCCCTCCCCAGGAGCAGTCCGATGACCACAGCCCCCGCGGTCACCGCACCCGCCTCGGAGGTCTGCCGGGTCACGGTGGTGGGCCCCACCGGCCAGGCCGACCTGGCGATCCCGCTCACCACACCGGTCTCCGCGCTGCTGCCCGTACTGGTGCGCCATGTGACGAAGGAGACGGCCGACCGGGGCACGCCCTGGGTGCTCCAGCGGCTCGGCGAGGACCCGTTCGACGCCGACGCCACCCCCGCCACCGTGCAGCTGCGCCATGGCGAGGTGCTCCATCTGCGGCCCGCCGACGAGCCGTTGCCCGCCCTGCACTTCGACGATGTCTCCGACGGGGTCGCACATGTCGTGACAGCGTTGCCAGGCGGCTGGCGCCCGGCGCTGACCCGGGGCCTGGCGCTCACCCTGGCGGTGCTGGCGCTGCCCGCCGTGGCGTGGGCGCTGCTGGGGTTCGGTCCGGGGCTCGCGGCCTCGGTGGGCGCCGGGGTGATCGCCGTACTGCTGGCCGCCGGCTGTGTGACCGCCGACCGGCTCTCCGCCGACAAGGGCAGTGTGCTGGTCGCCGGCCTCGGCGCGCTCGCGTTCGGCGCGCTGGCCGGGCTGACCTTCCGCGAGGGCCCGCACGGCGGGTTCGCGCCGGGGCTGCCCGGGATGCTGGCCGCGGCGGGCGGTGTCGTGGTGGTGGCCGTCGCGCTGCTGGCACTGCGCCCGCTGCCGCTGGTGGTCCCCGGCACCGCGCTGGGCACCGCGCTCGCCGCCGCCATGGGGACCGGACTGATGCGCGCCACCCACTGGCACGGCGGTCAGGCGGTCGCCGTGGTCGCGGTCGCCATGTTCGTGCTCGGCCACTTCGGGCCCCGGCTCGCGCTGCGCACCGCCCGGCTGCGGGTGCCCCGACTCCCGCACAACGCGGCCGAGTTGCAGGAGGACATCGACCCCGAGCCGCAGGAGCGGGTGGAGCGCAGGGTCAAGGCGGCCAGCTCCTTCCTGGACACCCTCAGCGTGTCCTCCGCGCTCGTCTACGCGGCCGGGTTCTGGTACATGACCCGCGAGGGCGGCTGGATCGGCTGGCTGCTGCCGCTGGTCTTCGCGGGCGCGGTACTGCTGCGGGCCCGCGGCCTGAACCGGTCCGCGCAGCGGGTGCCGACCGTGCTCGCCGGTGCCGCCGGTCTGGTCACGGTGGCACTCACCCGGTTCGCCGCGGCGGGCGACGGCGCCCGGGTGATCGTGGTGGCCCTGCTGCTCGCCGCGGTCCTCGCCCTGCTGGTGGCCGCGTGGCGGCTGCCGACCGGCCGGCTGCTGCCGGTGTGGGGGCACAGCGGCGACCTGCTGGAGACGGTCACCGCCATCGCGCTGCTGCCACTGCTGCTCCAAGTCCTGCACGCGTACGCCTACTTCCGCGCCCTGACGAGCTGAGAGGAGCCGCAGCGTGCAGACCCGACGCGATCACATGCAGGCGTACCAGTTCGCCATGGGCCGCCTCGCGACCGCCCTCGTCACTGGCGACCCCGGCCGCGGTGACAGCCCCACCAAGCGGGCCGCGCTGGGCAGTTTCTTCGGCGCGGGACTCGTCGTCCTGCTCTCCCTGGGCTTCCTGGTCTACGGCAAGCTGTCACCTGTGACCACGGCGGCCTGGCGCGAGCCCGGCTCGATCGTCGTGGAGAAGGAGACCGGCACCCGCTATCTCTTCCTCGACGGCAGGCTGCGCCCGGTGCGCAACTACGCCTCCGCGCTGCTGCTGACCGGCAAGGGCGCCGCCGTACGCACCGTGGCGGCCAAGGCGCTGAGCGACGTACCGCACGGCGCGCCGATCGGTATCGACGGCGCGCCCGACTCGCTGCCCACCCCGGCCACTTTGCTGGCCGGGTCCTGGACCGACTGCCTGCGCCCGGATCTGCCGTCCGGCCATGTGGTCGACTTCGCGCCGGGCACGCACGCGGGCGCCTTCCCCGCCGGGCGGCAGCTGCTGCTGAAGTCCCCGAGCGGTCAGCGGTTCGTGCTGTGGCGGGGCACCAAGTACCCGGTGCCCGCGCAGTCCGCGCTGATCGCGCTCGGCCTCGACGGCGACCGGCCGGTGGCCGCGTCCGCCGCATGGCTGGCCGCCGTACCGACCGGGGCCGCGCTCGCCCCCGCGAAGCTCGACCGGATGGGCGAGGCGGCCGGGCAGATCGCCGGACGGCCCACCGCCGTGGGCCAGTTGTTCACCATGAGCGCGGCGGGCGCAGAGCACACGTACGTCATGACTGCCGGCGGGGTGGCCCAAGTCAGCGCCACCGAGGCCGCGTTGCTGGCGGCCCGGCCCGGCGCGCCGGCCACCCGCCAGGTCTCGGTGACCGACATCGCCTCCGCCCGGGTCTCCGCCCACCACTCCCTGGACAGCGGGGTGCCGGATGTGCTCGGCGCTCCGGCGGTCGACACCTCCGGGCAGGCGGTGTGCCTGCGCGAGAGCACGCAGGGCGCCCGGCTCAGCGCGGCCGTGGTCGTGGAGAGCGGCGCCGCCGCGACGGGGAACCAGCGGGTGCTGGTGCCGCCGTCGCACGGTGTGTACGCCCTGGACCAGCGGGAGGTGGCCGCGCAGGTGGCGAACCCGCACACCTTCCTGATCACCGACCAGGGCATCGTCTATCCGCTGGGCTCCTCCGCCGCGCAGTCCCTCGGCATCGGCGGCGGCACCGCGACCGCGCTGCCGGAGAGCCTGCTGGTGGCGCTGCCGCACGGACCGGTCCTCGACCGCTCGGTGGCGGCGCTGACGGTGAAGGCGGGACAGGACGGGGCGACGGCTTCTTCCCCGGCCGACTCCGGTCAGCCGCAGGGCACTTCGGGCGTCGGCCGGACCTCGGGCAAGGCCCCGGTCCCCGCGGTGTCCGCCGATCCGTCCCCGACCGGCTCCGCCGCACGGGTGGGGTGAGCGGATGCGCAGAGGACTGGGCACCGCACGGGCGGGCGGGACGGCGTTGCAGTGCCGGGCCGAGGGCCGGGCACTGCTGGTGCACCCCAAGGGCGAACCCGACCCGCAGGCCGCCGCGTTCGCCGCGGGGCTCGCCGCCGACCCGCAGCACACCCTGGCCGTGGTGGATCTCCCCTACGGCTCGCTGGAGGGCTCGGCGGACGCGGTGGCACGGCTGCTGGCGGGCCGGGGCGAGAGCCTGCGCCTGGTCTTCGGCCGTGGCACGCCCCAGGAGGCGCGGCGCGCCGCACAGCGGATCGCGGACCGGCTCGACCGGCTGGTGCTCGCCCCGGACGGCGCGGTGCTGCCGACCGACGGCGGCGGCCTGTTCATCCCGAGCGACCACGGCGCGGGCTGGCTGCGGTTCCGGCCCGGCCGGTCGGCGGAGCGCGACTCGCGCCGATTCCCCAAGCCGCGCTGGGAGTTCTCCACCTTCGACCGCCCCTGGACGACCAGCGGCCACGGCGTCGCCGAGCCGGCGCCCTGCGGGGTGTGGGTGCGCAGCCCGCACGACCATCCCGCCGCCGAGAGCGGCCGGCGCCTGGTGGACCGGCTGCCGAGCCATCCCGACATCCTCACCGTGGTCCTCGGCAGCCCCGGCGGTCCGCCGGTGACCCTGGGGGACGTGACCCGGCTGTGGGAGACGGTGCTGCCGTCCGCCCGCTCCTGGGTGCGCTTCCTGCACCTCGGTCCCGTCGCGCTGCCCGAGGGCGCCGAGGCGCTGGGCCAGGAACTCGCCGACGCGCTCGGCCAGCAGGTGGTGCTGTACGCGGGCGTGCCCGTCGAGTCGCGCGCCGGACTCGCCTCGCCCGAGGTGGCGGCGGTACGGGCGGACGGCACGCTCGGCCACCACCCCTTCGTCAGCGAGCTGATGTACTTCCCGCGCACCGGGACCGTCCCTGCCCCGCCCGCCCTCTTCGGGCTGCGCCGGCCCCTGTTCGGCGTGCCGGAGATCACCGCCGGCGTGTACGAGTACGCCGCCGACGCGGTGCTCGAAGTGGTGCAGAGCGGGCTGTGGATGCGCCCGCTGGCCGAGCCGGCGGACGGTGACGCGGTACGCCGGATACCGGCCGCGCCCGGCTACGCCGCCATCCTCTACGACCGCAGCACGCCCGGCGCGGCCGACCGTATGCGCTCGCTCGCCGAGGACATGCTGTGGCGGCTGGACCCCGAGCGCCGCGAGGGCTTCACGATCGCCCCGGCCGACGAGCCGGGCCAGGTGAGGGTGACCTCGGACGACACCGACCTGTGGTCGGCACCGGACGCCACGGCGACGGGCCCCCGGGCGATCGCCCCCACCGCCTTCCGGGGGCAGCCCCGGGCCGCGGAGGCGACGCCCTGGGGTACGGAGACCGCGGCGGCAACTCCGTTGGCGGAAGCTGGAGTTGTACGAGGTGGTGCGCCGGGCGGGGCTTCGGCGCTCGCGCATCTGGACCTCGACGAGACGACCGTCCGGGTACGCGGTAACGCGGCACCGGCGGAACTGCCCGTGGTGGCACCCCCCACGGCCAGGATCGAGTCCGAGGTGCCGGCGTCCGGTCTGCCGCGGGTCGAATCGGGCGACGACGTCCAGGTGACCGGCGAGCCCGCGGACGCGGCCACGGCCGGGCGCCCGGAGACCGTCACCACCGCGTCGTCGGCCACGGCGGCCGGGGGCCCCGTGCCCGAGCCGGTGCGGGAGGACCCGCGCCCCGGGCCGGAGCCGATACCCGACGCGCCGCGCACCGACGGTCCGGCGCCGACGCCCGCGGGCCAGGGGCCGGTTCCGGCCCCGGGTCCGGTTCCTGCGGCGCCCGCGGCCCAGGGGCCCGTGCCTCCGGCGCCCGCGCCCTCTCGTCCCGCAACGCCCGCGCGTCTTCCGCTGCCCGACCTTCCGGCCGTGTCCGAGCCGGGGAATCCGGGTGCGTCGGGTAACCCCGGCGAGCCGCCGAGGGCGAACCCGCGCCCGGTGGGCGATCCCGACGGCCCGGAGACGGACCGCCCGGCGCGGACCGACGTACCCGCGCGACCGTCCGCGCCGGAGGCGGAGCAGGAGGCCGCGCCGGAGCGAGGTGCCGGTCCGGAGCCGGAGGGGGCGAAGTCGGTTCCGCACACGCCCGTTTCCTCCGGCGCCGGTCCGTCGGTGCCGCCCGCCCCTGCCACCGAGAAGCCGCAGCCGCAGCCGCAGCCCACGGTGTCGCCGACGGCGCCCGCCGCTCCCCCGGCGCCCCCCGTGCCGACGGCACCCGCGCCCGCCGCGCGGCCCGCGCCGTTGATCCGGCTGGAGTCCGACTCCCCGGCCGCCGCTCCGGTGGCGGCCGCCGACACCGGCCGGGCCGACGGGCCGACGCCGTCTGCTCCCGCTCCCGGTGCCCCCGAGGGTCCCGAGCCCCCGGCGGCCGCCCCCGCGGCCGTACCCGGTGTCCGTGTGCAGCCCACTCCCAAGGCGTCCGCCTGTGCCGTACCGCCCGAGCGCGGTACCGAGAAGGAGCGGGACTGGGTGCGGCGGACGCTGAGCACGCAGTACAACGCGGTCGCGGGCACGGTGTCCCGGGTGATGTCGGAGTCGCCGGGACTGCGCGGCGGCGCCCGCGGCGAGGCGGCGGACGCGCTCACCGACCTGGTGGCCGTACGGCTGTTCCTGTCCGGGGACGGCGCACAGGTCAACGCGGCCGTGCGCGCCGCGGCGGTCGGTCCGCATGTGCCGTTGGCCCGCTGTGTGGCGGCCGGGCTGCGCAGGCTGCCCTCGTACCGGGGCGCCGCGCTGCTGCGGACCCGGGCGAGCGCCGCGGAACGGGCGTGGTTCCGGGAGGGCCGGCTGGTGACGGAGTGGGCGTTCTGCACGGCGTACGGCGCCCCGCGCCCAGGCCCGCACGACGCCACCGACTTCCTCATCTGGTCGATCACCGCCCGCCGTACCAATCTGATCGACCCCGCCGAGCCGGACCGCGTCGTGTTCCTGCCAGGCACCACGTTCAAGGTGCTGCGCCCAGCGGAGGGCGAAGGCCCGGTGCTGCTAAGGGAGTTGTCGCCGTCGGAGATCGCCTCCGACGGCAAGGTGGACGTCCAGCGGGTGCCGTTGGACGAGATCGCCCTGGACGGACTCGACCGCGCGGCCGCCGCGTTGCGCGCCGACGACGCGGCGGGCCGGGACGAGCGGGGCGACCCGGACGGCCTCGGGACGCCCCCGGGTCTGATCGGCGGGGCGCCTCCGCGGCAGCGCCCGCGCGGCACCGGTGACGGCAACAGCGGCGCCTTGAGCGCGCCTGACGAGGGAGCGAAACTGTGACCCGGCCCGTGCTACTGGTGTCCCCGGACCGCCCCGGGGCCTACCGCGCCATCGCCGACGCCCTGGCGGACGCCACCGACGGCGCGCTGATCACCGTCGCGCCGGGGCGTTACGAAGAGAGCCTGTACGTCAACCGCGCGGTGACGCTGGCCGCCGAGGGCGCCGGTGGCACGGTGGAGATCGCGGCCACCTCGGGCAGCACCCTCGTCCTGGACGCGGAGGCGGTCCGGCTCACCGGCCTCCAGCTGTCCGGCACCGACCGCGAGGCCCCGGTGCTCGACGTACGCCGGGGGCAGGCCGCGCTGGACGGCTGCCGGATCTCCGGTGAGGCGTGGGCGGCCGTGCTGGCCTGGCAGGACGGTGTGGTCGCGCTGCGGGACTGCCAGGTCACCAACGCGCAGGGCGCCGGCATCGTGGTCACCTCCGGCGGCGCCAACGCCGTGGAGGGCACGCATATCCAGGAGGTCGGCTCGTCGGCGGTCGTGGTGGCCGAGCACGGCCGGCTGACCCTGCGCGACTGCCGGCTCGACCGGGCCCGGGGCAACGGTGTCTGCGTCAACGGACAGGCCACGGCGGTGGTGGAGGCCACCCGGATCAGCGGCAGCGGCAAGCCCGCGCTCGCCGTGGAGCAGAACGCGCGCGCCACACTGACCGGTGTCGAGGTGAGCGGCAGCGCGGCGCTTGACGCGTATCTGACCAGCGCGGCAGAAGTCGTCCTGAACCGCTGCTCGTTCACCGGTTCCGGCGGTCAGGCGATCCGGGTCGGCGAGGGCAGCGCGCCGGTGCTGCGCGAGTGCCTGGTCGCCGGGGCCCGGCGGGAGGGCATCCATGTCTCGGCCGGTGCGCGGCCCCGCCTTGAGGACTGCCGGATCACCGGCACCCCGACCGGTCTGCTGGTGGAGGCGGGCGGGCATGCCGAGGGCGCGGGGCTGACCGTCGAGGGCGCGGGCACGGCGGCCGTGCATGTGGCGGACGGTGCACTGGTGCTGGACCGGTTGACGGCCGACGCGGGCGGTACCGCGTTGCGCGGTGTCGGGGCCAAGACGCAACTGACCGTGCGCGACGCCGAGTTGGTGACGGGCGTCGAGCTGTCCGAGGGCGCCTCGGCGACGCTGTCCGCGCTGCGGCTGCGCTCCGGCGGCGGTACGGGCCTCGCCCTCGCCTCGGGCGCCCGCGCCGAGGTGACCGGCTCGGCGTTCACCGGCTGCTCGACGCTCGTCGGGGCCGAGGCCGAACTGAACGCCCAGGACAGCGAGTTCACCGGGGCGGACGGCGACGGCATCCGGATCAGCGCGGGCGGCGCCCTGACCGCGGTCGGCTGCCGGGTCAACGGCGCGCGCGGTCACGGGGTGAATGTGCAGGCGTCCTCGCGGGCCGAGCTGACCAACTGCACCGTCTTCGACAACGGCGGCGACGGCGTGCGCTGCAACACCGATGAACCGGTGCGGGTGCACGACTGCGAGGTCCGCGACAACGGCGGCGTCCCGGTGCGCCGGCTCAAGACGGGCCAGGTCTCGGTGGAGCGGGTCGACACCGGCGGCGACCCGGGCGGCCGTACGACCGGCGCCTCCGGCACCGGCGACTCCGGCGCGCCGGACGGCGAGGCGGCGACCCGGGCGGCCGCGCACACCGGCACCGGACCCCTCGCGGAGCTGGAGGGACTGGTCGGCCTGGAGAGCGTGAAGCTGGAGGTCACCGGGCTGATCAACCTCAACAAGATGGCGCAGCGCCGCCAGGAGATGGGCCTGCCGATGCCGCCCATGAGCCGGCACCTGGTCTTCGCGGGGCCGCCCGGCACCGGCAAGACCACGGTGGCCCGGCTCTACGGCGCGGTCCTCGCGGAACTGGGCATCCTCAGCCAGGGCCATATCGTCGAGGTGGCCCGCGCCGACCTGGTGGCGCAGATCATCGGCGGTACGGCCATCAAGACCACGGAGGTCTTCAACAAGGCCCTCGGCGGTGTGCTGTTCATCGACGAGGCGTACACGCTCACCAATCAGTCCCGCGGCAACGGTCCCGACTTCGGGCAGGAGGCCGTCGACACGCTGATGAAGCTGATGGAGGACCATCGCGACGAGGTCGTGGTGATCGTCGCCGGGTACTCCGCGCAGATGGAGCAGTTCCTCGCCTCCAACCCGGGCATGGCCTCCCGCTTCGCCCGCACCGTGGAGTTCCCCAACTACAGCGCCGAGGAACTGGTCACCATCGTGCGGGGCCTGTGCGCCAAGCACTACTACGAGCTGTCGGGCTCGGCGCTGGAGGCCCTGGACCGCTACTTCCAGGACGTGCCGAAGGGCGCCACCTTCGGCAACGGACGCGTCGCCCGCCAGGTCTTCGAAGAGATGATCAGTCGGCAGGCGTCCCGGCTCGCCGCCCAATCCCCGGGCGACGACACGGAGTTGTCCCGCCTGGACGGCGCGGACGTCATCACGGTGCCGGGCAGCGCGGCGGAGGCGCAGAGCGGCCCGGCGGCCCCGGCGAGCGGCCGGGCCGAGCGGCAGGCCGACCGAGGCGCCCGCAGCCAGCCCGCGAGTCCGGCGCCCGCCCCGTCCGCGACCCCCGCCGCCGCAGCCCAACAACCGGCGGGCCTGCGGAAGTTGGCCGCGATGACCGGCCTCGACACGGCGCGCGCCGCCCTGGCCACCCGCGTCGCGGCGCTCGCCGGTGCCCCGCGGGAGCCCGGGCGGGCGGTGTCCGCGCAGGCCAACATCGTGCTGGAGGGGCCGCAGGGCAGTGGCCGGCGGGCGCTGGCCCGGGCGTACGCACGCTGTCTGACGGAGGCACGCCTGCTCAGCTCGGGCACCGTGCACGAGGTACGGCTCTCCGCGCTCCCGGCACGCTTCCCGAAGCAGCCCGCCCACCGGCTGGCGGCGGCCCTGGAGGAGGCGGAGGGCGGGATGCTGGTGCTGCGCCTCGACGAGGCCCTCGGCCGCCGTTCGCCCGCCGAGCGCGCGGCGGTCCTTGACGGACTGGCCCGGCTGGCCGGTACGCCCTGCGACACGGTGCTCGCGCTGTGCGGCTCGCCCGCCGAACTGCGTGCGCTGGTGGGTGAACGGGCCGATATCGCCGGGGAGTTCGCCGAGTATCTGCGCCTCGACCCGTATACCGTGGAGCAGGCCATCGAGCTGGTACGACGCCGGCTGTGGGCCTTCGGCTTCCAACTGGTCGACGACGCCGCCGAGATGCTGGCCGCCGCCTTCCGTGCCGCGCCGCCGCCCGGCGGCGCCTGGGAGGCGCACCGGCTGGCGGAACGGCTCGCCGCGTCCGCCCGCACCCGTACCGTCTGCGCGACAGATCTGCCCGGCCCTGCGGCACCCGACGCGACACCGGCGCCCGGCTCCGCGGGCGCGGCGGGATCGGGGGGCACGGCGGGCTCCGAGGCGGCAGGGCCGGCGCCTTCGGCGAACGGCACGCAGGCGCCCGAGGCCGCACGGGCAGCCGTACCGCCCGGGGCCACGCGGGCAGCCGTACCCGCCGATCCGCCGCCACGGGCGCACGGCGCGCACCCGCCCCACTCCGCACCGGCGCCGCAGCCGGCGAGCGCCCCGCACGCGGGGGGCGGTCTGCCGGGCACCACGGAGCCGCCGCCGCAGGCGAGGCCCCTGGTGCAGACATGAGAGACGTCCGCCCCCGGCGTCGCGCACGACCTCGTGCGCGACGGCGGACGGCGGGTCAACCCCCCACCATCCGGCGCCGGCACGCACCCCCCGTGGGTGTGACATCGCTGTCAACGGCCAAGGCCGACGCCGCAGTTCGAGAGAGGACCAAACGATGGCACTGACGTCAGTCGAACTACAGGGAATGACCGCCGCCCAGGGCAGCTTCCAGACCGCCCTGGACGAGACGACCGGCTCCTACGCCCAGATGGACGGCCAGATCGAGGGCCTGCGGGCGAGCTGGAGCGGCGAGGCCGCGAACATCTACCACACGGCCATGCAGGACTGGCTGACCGACTTCGACAAGGTCAACCAGGCGCTGCGCACCATGCTGGAGAAGCTGGCGCAGAACACCCACATCTACGCCAACACCCACGAGAACACCCAGCAGCAGGCGCAGCAGGTCGCGCAGCAGATCGGCTCGGGCAGCGTAGGTCTGCCCGGCTTCCCGTCCTGACCGGTCCCCGACCGACCCACACCTTCGTACTCGCATCCGTTCCCAAGGAGCCGGACAGCAGATGACCACGTACACCGTCCAGATGGAGCAGGTCGACTACATCGTCGGCGAGATGAACTCCATCACGCAGCGCATCAACCAGACTCTCACCGAGCTGGACAACGCGGCGAAGATGCACCTCAGCGAGTGGACCAGCGACGCCCAGCAGACCTACCAGCAGGTCAAGGCGCAGTGGGACGCGGCCGCCGCGGACATGACCCAGAAGGCCGCCTCCGCCACGCAGATGCTCGGTGAGATCAACGAGTACTACTCCAGTGGCGAGCGCCAGGGCGTTCGTCTCTGGGGGTGACCGATGGCTGACCAACCCTTGCCGATCCCGGACCCGCAGTCGTCGACGCCGACTCCGGACCCGCAGCACTACGACGGCGGGACGACGCTCGAATCCGGGCACGGCACCGTGACCGCGTCCACCACCTTCAACCCGCCCAACGTACCGGGCGGTTCGGGTAATCCGGGCAGCGGTACCAGTGTGGACACCCCGTCGATGCTGTTGTTCGCCGACAACATCGACAAGCTGATCCAGCCCACGCGGGACGCCGCGACCGAGCTGGGGAAGGTGCAGGCCGAGCCGGGCGCGTTCTATCACGCGAACCAGATCCGGACGAAGGTCAACGGTCCGAACGCCGACTCCGGACTCAAGGAGTCGTACATCAAGGTGTTCCAGGACCTGGCCCAGGGCCTGGGTGATCTGCGCGACGGCGTCAAGCAGTTGGCGCAGCACTACACCACTCTGGAAGACGCCGGGCGGATGAAGGCGACGGATCTGCAGAACGCCATGCAGAGCACGAGCAGCGACTTCACCAGCCTGGTGACCGACGCCGGCGGGTCCGGCGGCGGAGCAAGTTGACGGGTGGTCCCCGCCGCCCCCGGTGCCGTACGACGGTGACCGGGGGCGGCGGGGACCCTGACAGGGGCGCGAGCGGGAGACTGGGGCAAAGATGGGCAGCCCGGACTACAACACCGGCGGGTTCAGCGACAGCGGTGACGGCATCTTCGCCGATCCCGGGAACGATCCGGGGTCGATCGACGACTACAACTCGTGGGACTGGAAGCAGATCATGGCGGCCATCAATGGCATGTCCGCCGGCACCGGCTCCGACGCCAACCAGGAGCGCGCCAAGGGCATCTCCGACCCCCAGTCCCTGATGGACGCGGCGGGCCACTTCCTGAACGCCGAGGTGGTGCTCGCCGGCATCGCCAAGAGCCTCGCCGACCAGGCGAACGCGCTGGCCGGAGAGAACGGCCCGTGGAAGGGGGCCGCGGCGGACGCCTTCTGCGACATGATCAACACCTTCTCGCGCCAGGTGAAGGCGACCGCGGACGTGCTCTCCGGCGGTGAGGCGGGCAACTCGGTGCCGCAGCAGCTCGCCAACAACTCGGTCAATCTGTACAACGCCCAGGTCAAGATCGCCGACATCGACGCCTGGTACGCCGACCAGGCCGTGAAGATGGGCGTCAAGCCGATGAGCAACGGCCTGATCCCGATCCACGAGAAGCCGCAGCTGGTCGAGATGATGACCAGCGACATGCGGGCGGTCCTCAAGAGCCTGGCGGGCGAGTACCAGGTCACCATCGACTCGGTGCACACCCCGCCGCCCGTGACCAGCCCCACGGACAGCCCGGATGTGCCGGACAACGTCCCGGACGTCCCCGAACCCGATCTGACCGGCCCGAACCTGCCCGATGTCAACGCGCCGGATCCGCAGGCGTTCTCGGCGCCCGACACCTCGGGCCTCCCGGACCCGGAAATGCCCGGCGTGGACCCGATGAGCGCGCTCGCCACGCCCTCGCCGTACTCCGGCGGCACCGGTGTGGGCGGCGACGCGCCCGGTCTGGACGGGCTTCCGAAGGACGCGCTCGGCAACGACACCCTGGACCCGAACGCCCTGGACAAGGCGCTCAACCCGGCGGCGTTCCCCGGCGGTTCCAATCTGGACGACGGTCTTCCGACGTTCTCGCCCACCTCCTTCCCGGGCGGCCTGAACACCGGTACCGGCGACGGAAAGTTCCCCACCCTGGCCGACAACCTCGCCGAGGATCCGGCCAGTTGGTCGGACACCGGTGGGCTTCCTGAGGACTTCCCCGGCGACACGGGGGTCGGTGGCACCGGTGGCCTGAACGCGGGGGAAGGGCTCGGCGATGTCGCCCCCGAGCAGTTCCCGGGCGGCCTCGACACGGAGTCCGGGCTGCCGGAGGGGCTCGCGTCGCCGTCGCTCCTGGACAACGCGCTGGAGTCGCCGGCCCTCGACGGCCTGTCGGAGGGCGAACAGGGCCTCGGCACGGGCGGGATGCCGATGATGCCGGGCATGGGCGCGGGCGGTATGCCACAGACCGGCGCCCCCGATCGCAGCGACTCCAGCGGCCTGCTCGACAGCGAGGCCAAGCCCTGGAGCGGTGACCCGAGCGTGGCCGACGAGATCGGCGGCAGGGGCGCCGACGCGGGCGGCGACGGCCTCGGGCTGCCGCTGGACGAGGCGGAGGCCGCGGGCTACCCCGGCGGGCTCTCCACCGAGGAGGGTCTCACCGGCATGGGCGCGGGCGGCATGCCGATGATGCCGGGCATGGGCGCGGGCGGTATGCCACAGACCGGCGCCCCCGATCGCAGCGACTCCAGCGGCCTGCTCGACAGCGAGGCCAAGCCCTGGAGCGGCGACCCGAGCGTGGCCGACGAGATCGGCGGCAGGGGCGCCGACGCGGGCGGCGACGGCCTCGGGCTGCCGCTGGACGAGGCGGAGGCCGCGGGCTACCCCGGCGGGCCTTCCACCGAGGAGGGTCTCACCGGCATGGGCGCGGGCGGCATGCCCATGATGCCCGGCATGGGCGCGGGCGGCATGCCACAGACCGGCGCCCCCGATCGCAGCGACTCCAGCGGCCTGCTCGACAGCGAGGCCAAGCCCTGGGTCGGCGACCCCGAGGTGGGCGTAGAGATCGGCGGCAGGGGCGCCGGCGCGGGCGGCGAGGGGCTGGGGCTGCCGCTGGACGAGGAGGCGGAGGCCCTGCCGGGCGCGCTCGCCGCCGAGGAGGCCGAGGGCTCGGCCCTGGGCATGGGCGGTATGAACGGCATGCCCATGATGCCCGGCATGGGCGGGGGCGGCCCGGCCGCGCAGGGCACGACCGACCCGAGCGACGCCTCGGGGCTGCTGGATCCCGAGGGCGAGCCGTGGACCGGTGAGCCCGGGGTGCCCGAGGAGATCACCGGGGGCGCCGGAGCGGGTGGCGAGGGGCTCGCCCTGCCCAAGCCCACCGAGGGGGTGATGATCGGCTCGGACGGGCTGCCCATCGCGCCGCGGCCCACGGCGGCTCCCATGGCGCCCCTCGCGGACGACGAGGAGACCGGTGCCGCTGTCGCGAGCGAGGCCGAGGCCGCCGAGGCGGGTGCCGCCCTGGCGGGCGAGGCTGCGCCCGCGATGCCCGGCATGATGCCCGGCGCGGGCGCCCCCGCCACCGGGGCGCGGGACGAGCGGTCGGATGCCTCCGGCCTGCTGACTCCCGATGCGGAGGCGTGGACGCCGCAGGCGGAGGCCGACGGCGAGCGTCCTGAGGTGGCGGCCCACGAGGGCGTGGGCGAGGGCACGTTGCCCGCCGCGCTGCTCGGGGCGGCGGCGGGAGCGACCGCAGCGGCGGTGGCCGGGTCCGGCCTCGGCGCAGGTACGGCGGGAGCGGCGGAGGAGTCCGCCGAACGACGGCACCGGCGTCGGCACGAGGGCGACGCGGCGGCGCTGGTCGTACTGCCGGTGGGCGGCGACGACACCGCGCAACAGCCCGGCGAGGGCCGCCCCGGCGAACCGGACCAGCCCGAACTCCCCGACGGCCACATGGCGTTGGCGCCCGCCGCCGAGACCGATGCGGAGGACACGGCGGCGTGGGACAGCGCGGGCGCCTCGTTCGTGCCGCTGCTGTGGTCCGTGCCGACCGAGGACGAGGAGGAGGTCCTCGCGCCCGGCTACGCGACGGAGGACACGAGCACCTGGTCAGGCGGGGCCGGTGCCACGGCGGAGGAGGCGGACGGCCCCCGGCTCTCCACCTGGCGCCCCAACCGGTCCGGGCCCACCGGTCCCGGCGAGATGGTCGTCCCGGCCGTACGGCTGCGCTCGTTCGCCGGCGACCCCTCGGAACTCACCGCGGAACTGCCCCCGCAGGACCCGGCGTTGGGCGAGACGGAGGCCGAGGAGGAGCCGGCGCAGCCGTCCCGGGGCATCGCGGACCTGCTGGTCCAGGAGGGCGACACCTGGGGCACGGCGGCCTCCGACGGCTCGGGCGCGGTGCTGTGACCGCCCCCGCCACCCGGTGCCGCCCCGCCGCCGCGCCATCGCACGCCGCACCGTCGCACGACGCAAGGAGACTCGGATGAGCAGCCCCTACGACCAGGAGATAGAAGACCTGCTGGCGCTGTACCGCAAGCAGCGCACGGAGGCCATCGAGACGCGGCGCCGGATCAACGAGGTGACCGGTACGGCGACCGCGCCCCGGCAGACCGTCAAGGCGACCGTGAACGCGCAGGGCGAGGTCACCGCGATCGAGTTCCCCACCGGCGCCTATCACCGGATGGCGCCGAAGGAACTCTCCGAGGCCCTGCTGTCCACCATCCGCCAGGCCCGCGCCAACGCGCTGGAGGCCGTCGCGGAGGTCGGCTCGCACGGGCTCCCGGCCGGGGTGCGGCTCACCGACCTGATCGAGGGCAAGGTCGACGCCACCGAACTGCTCGCGGAGGAACCGGCCATGCCCGACGAGGTGCGCGAGTACATCGCCGGGGGACGGCCGGACGTACGACGCGGTGGCGGCCGATGACGCCGGACACCGCACCCCATCACGACCACGGGATCAAGGGAGGAACGCATGGCTGACGGCGAGTTCTACGTCGACACCGCCGGGCTGCGCAACCAGCTGCCGTATGTGCAGCAGCTCGCGGCGCGGTTCCGGGACATCGGCAAGAGCCTGGAGGGACGGCTTTCCGAGCTGGGCGAGTGCTGGGGCGAGGACGCGACCGGGCGGCAGTTCTACGAGCAGTACGCCACGCCCCACAAGCAGATCATCGACAGCACCGGGCAGATGGGCCAGCTGGTCGACAGCATGCACGACGGCATCCGCACGATGGCCGTCAATCTCGAACGCATGGAGGACCAGAACGTCGAGGCGACCCGGCGGTTGCACACCACCGAGGTCCAGCCCACCGAGACACGGGTGAAGAACACCAAGTCATGAGCATCGAACTGCCCCCGGAACTGGACTGGGTCGCCAAGCTGGCCGTCGGACAGGACTGGCCCAAGGGTGACGAGGACAAACTGCGCAGCCTGGGCGCGGCGTGGGACGACGCCGCGCGCCAACTGACCGCCATCAGCCGGGAGATCGACCCGGCGACCAGCGGTGTGCTGCACAGTGTCGGCGGCCAGGTCGCCGACGAGTTCACCGCCTTCACCCAGCAGTTGAAGTCCAACATCCCCGACATGGCCGAAGCGGCCGGGCAGTTGGGCGAGCTGGGCCGGAACACGGGGTTGCAGGTCGAGTACGCCAAGTACATGATCATCGCCCAGCTGGTGTGGCTGGCGGTGGAGATCGCCGAACTCGCCTTCTGGGCGCCGGAGGCGATCCCGGTCCTGGTCACCGGTGTGCGGGCGATCGTCAAGATGCTGCTGAAGCGGCTGCTGATCTCGATCGCCACCGGTGTCGGGTTCATGGTGGGCATGGACGCGGTGATCCAGGGGATCCAGTTCCTCAAGGGCGACCGCACCAAGTGGGACACCGCCGCCACGCTCCAGGCCCTGGAGGGCGGCGCGATCGGCGGCGCGATCGGCGGGATCTTCTCCGGGGCGGGCTCGGCCTTCGCGCCGAAGTTCGCGTCCTCGCTGATCGGCAAGGGCCTCATCGGCGGAGCGTCCAGCATCGTCACCACCGAGGTGATGTCCGAGATCTTCGGCGGCGAGAACGACATGGGCTCCGCGCTGACCTCGGGCATCATCGGCGCGATGGGCGGCGGCGGGGGCAAGCGCAGGTTCGGCGGGGGCGAGCACACCGAGGTCCACACGCCCGACATCCATCTCCCGTCCGAGCCCGACCTGCACCTGCCGAAGCTCCCCTTCGACGGCGAAGGGCCGCATGCGCCCGGCATGGAGGACTTCGACACCAAGGGCCTCGGCGACAAGGGCGCGGGCACGGGGGGCGGCACCGGTTCCGTCAAGTCGCCGGCCACGGGTGGCAGTCGTAGCGGAGAGGAGAGCGGCGACAGTACGGCGCACACCTCCCCGCATGCCACGGTCACCGAGTCCGAGGGCCAGGGCACCGGCGCCACCCAGAAGACGGCCACGACCCCGCACGTCTCCACGGAATCCACCGAGTCCACCGAGTCCGCCGAATCCACTCATTCAACGGGCTCCACCACGTCGACCGGCGCCACCCGGACCACCGGCTCCACCAACTCGACCGGCCCCACCCGCTCGACCAGCTCCACCACCTCCCACCGCTCCCCCACGACGGACTTCGGCCAGGACGAGGTCGCCCCCCGGGCACCCCGCGCCCAGTCGCCCACCGGCCAGAACCAGGCCCCGACGACCGGCGGGCAGAACGGGTCTCCCACGACCGGCGGAGAGCACCAGACACCGACCACCGGCGGGCAGAACCACTCCCCGACCGCTTCGCCGACCACCACCGAGCAGCACCAGTCCCCCACGACCACCGGACCGCACCCGTCCCCGACGACCGAGCACACGCCCTCCTTCCCTGACGTCCCCCGGCACGAGCCCGGTACGACCCCGCACGTGGACACCGAGTCCACGGCCCCCGACGCGCATGTCACCGAGCAGCTGCACCAGCTCGACTCCGTCGTCGTGCCCACCCATGACCCGAACCCGCTCCACCAGGCGCCGGCGCCCCCGACGGCCCGGCCCGTCGCGCCCGACGCCGGCATCCGGCAGCGGGTGTCGGACCTGGACCGTGCCGCGCGGGCCGCCGGGATGTCCGAGGCCGACCGCTCGGCGTACACCGGTGCCGTGCACAAGGCCGCCGCGTCCGGCGACTGGCAGCGCGCCGGGGAGCATCTGTCGGACTTCCGCGCCCATGTCGAGACGCGGGCCGCCCATCAGCGCTACGACGCCTTCCACGCGCACGCGCAGGGCGGCTTCGACCGGCTGACCGACTTCACCGGGTCCAGGGAGGAATGGCAGAGCAAGGTCGACGCGGTCGAACAGGCCCATCGCTCCGGGGACTCCGAGCTGCTGGACAGCAGGCTCAACGAGTACTCGTCGTACGTCGAGAGCCATGTCCCCGCCGCGGCGCTGACCGGCGACGACGCCCCGCGCCCCTTCCACCGGGACGTCGAGGACCTGCGGCAGCGGCTCGCCCTGACCACCGACCGGCCCACCGCCGACCGGCTGCGCGAACAGCTGGACTCGACGCGTCGGGACGCCGAACTGCACGACCGGCTGGTCCAGTTGCGGTCCACCCCCGACCCCGAGACCACCGCCCTCCACGAACGCCTCGACAACGCCCGCACCCCGGACGAGGCGAACCAGGCCCTGCACGAGCTGGAGCAGCACCGCGAGGACCAGCGGCTGCAACAGCGCCTCGATCACCTCAAGTCGGACGAGCCGACGCCCGACCGGCCCCCGACGCCGGGCAGCGACGCCGATCTCCGCCGGCGCCTGGACGCCCTCAACGACGGCGCGGACGAGCACGAGCGCGAGCTGCGCGAGCAGGTGGACCGCGCGGCCACCCCGCAGGAGGCCGACCAGGCGCTGCGCGCCCTCCACGAGTACCGGGCGGACCAGCGGCTCCAACAGCGCCTGGACCGGCTGAAGTCGGACACCCCCCACCGCCCCTCCGAGCGCGAGCTGCGCGAGCGCCTCGAAGCCCTGCACAACGGCGAGGACGATCCCCGCGCCGCCGAGCTGCGCCACCGCGCCCAGGAGGCGGCGACCGAGGCCGAGGCCAGGGCGGCCCTCGACAAGCTCGACCAGCATCTGCGTCAGCGCGAGCTGGACCGCCAGGACGAGGTGCGCGAACTCGGCGACCGGCTGGAGCAGTTGCGGGAGCAGCACACCGAGCAGCTGCTCGGTGTCCGCGAGGGCGCCCCGGAGGACACGTCACGCCGGATCGAGGACATCCGCACGGAGTTGTCCACCCATCTGACGTACGACGAACGCACGAGCGCGCTGCGGCAGGAGCTGACCCGGCCGACCGTCACCCCCGAGTCCCCCGGCCACCTCGACCGGATCACCACCGGGACCGACGAGCACACGAGGACCACCGAGGACACCACTCCCGCGTCGGACGACGGCGACGCCCTCAGGGTCCCCACGGATCACACCCCGAGCACCGACACCACCGACACCACCAGTTCCGCCGTTCACCGGACGGCTCGTCAGGCGATGCCCGCCCCCGAGCCGCAGCGGTCGCCCGCACATCAGCCCCATCAGCAGCCGCACGAGCAGCACCGCCACCAGTCGCAGGAGGACCAGCGGCTCCAGGCGCACAAGGAGCCGCCGCAGGAGGACTTGAACCACCCCTCCCGGCAGCCCGCCCCCAGCGCCGAGGGCTTGGACGACCTGCGCCGGCAGGCCGCCGTCAACGGTCCCTCGGGGCCGCCGCCCCGGATGCGGCTCGACCGCACCCCGCGCTATGTGGTGCGCTCCGGCTTCGACCAGCGGCGCTTCACCGTGGGCGAGACGTCGTACACCGATCTCACCGTGCGGGTGGCGCTGCGGGAGGACGGTTCGGGCACGCATGACGCCGACGACACCTGGAGCCGGGCGCAGGAGGGCGTGCGGCGCTACTTCAACGACCCGCGGTACACGCTGCCCAACGGCGACCGTCTGCATGTCACCCTGGAGCGCGTCGGCCCCGACGACAAGCCTCATCTGACCGTCGACCTGGTGGGCGCGGGCCATGACATGGACCAGCGCTCCTGGGCGCCGGGCGCCCGGCCCGTCGAGTACGCGCACGAGATCTCCCACCAGCTGGGGCTGCGCGACGAGTACGCCGACGAGACCGCGCCGCAGCGCCCGCACATCCTCGGCAGCCTGCCGGGCGACGTCCACCGGGCCCCGGAGCACGACGGGCTTGCGCACGGCGGGCTGCGCGACCGCCATATCCAGCTCCTGGGGGCCCTGACGACGGGCCATGACGACCTGCTCGCCCAGCAGGGCGGGGGGCAGCACCCCCGGCACGAGGACACCGGGGACGGTACGGCCTGGCAGCAGGCGCGGGCCGAGGCGCCGGCTGTTCCCCGGCAGCACGCCTGGGTGGACCCGGTGTCTGACCCGACCCGGCAGCCCGAGCCCAAGCCGGGCGAGGTCGACGCGCACACCGCGCGGGAGACGTACGGCATGCCGGAGAAGAACTTCAAGGGCTTCCGGCAGATCGCCCGCGAGAAGAACCTCGTCATCGACGTCCGCCCCACCAACCCGACCGCACCGAAGTGGCTCGACGCCGGAGCCATGGCCAAGCCCCAGGCCATCAAGGCGAAGACCATCAACGAGGCCGACGTCCACCTCGGCGCCGATCCCAAGAACATCGGACTCGTCGGCTACTTCAAGCCCAAGACCCCGGACCGGGCCACCGTGCCCGACGGCGACTGGGACAAGGTCCTCTCCCGCTACAACCAGCGCTCCACCGAATACCGCGAACTCAACGCCAAGATGGCGGTGTACGAGGCGGAGCACAAGTTCGCCGTCAAGGACGGCGTGGTCTACGGCATCGACGGCGAGGGCAGGCAGCGGCCCATCACCGGCGACCACGACCTGTTCGACATCTCCACCCCGGGCGGCACCCGCATCCCGCATCCCCAGCACGACGAACTGATCAAGGAGATGCAGGCCAAGGACATCGCCGTGATGCACGGCGCCCATATGTTCTGGGACCCGCCCTCCCCCTTCAGCAAGACCGTCTTCGACAAGATCGTGGGCTCGCACCAGGGTCCCGACGGCGAACCGCTGCTGCGTTTCCGGCCCGAGAACAAGCACGCCGAACTCACCTGGACCGAGCCGCTCAAGAAGGGCGAGGTCAACTCCTATACGGCACGGCACACTTACGGCATCCCGGAGAAGAACTTCAAGGGCTTCCGGCAGATCGCCCGCGAGAAGAACCTCGTCATCGACGTCCGCCCCACCAACTCCACCGCGCCGAAGTGGCTCGACGCCGGAGCCATGGCCAAACCGCAGGACATCAAGGCGAAGACGATCAGCGAGGCGGACGTCCACCTCGGCGCCGACCCCAAGAACATCGGACTCGTCGGCTACTTCAAGCCCAAGACCCCGGACCGGGCCACCGTGCCCGACGGCGACTGGGACAAGGTCCTCTCCCGCTACAACCAGCGCTCCACCGAATACCGCGAACTCAACGCCAAGATGGAGCTGTTGGCGAAGAAGAACAAGTTCGTGGTGGTCGACGGCGTGGTGCACGGGGTCGGCGAGGACGGTGCCCGGCGGCCCATCACCGGGGACCACGACCTGTTCGACATCTCCACCCCGGGCGGCACCCGCATCCCGCCCAAGGAGCATGAGGCGCTGATCAAGGAGATGCAGGCCAAGGACATCGCCGTGATGCACGGCGCCCATATGTTCTGGGACCCGCCCTCCCCCTTCAGCAAGACCGTCTTCGACAAGATCGTCGGCGCCCATCACGGCCCGGACGGCGAGCCGTTGCTCCGTTTCCGCCCCGGTCAGGAGAACGCCGAGCTCACCTGGACGGAGAAGGCGCAGGAGCAGCCCAAGACCGAGGAGCCGAAACCCGAGGAGAAGCAGCCGGACGCCGTCCTGGACGGGCGGCACATCCAGGGCCTCGCGGGGAAGAAGATCACCGAGGACCCGGGTCCGAACGCCGTGCGCACCCGGGTAGAGACCCTGCTCGGCGGCCACTCCAAGGACACCTCGGTCACCCAGCGCCTGGACGCGGCCCTGGATCCCGCCAACTTCCGCAAGCAGCACGGGCAGATGGTCAACGGCGGCTGGCGCTTCACCGTGCGGGTGGACGGGAAGCCGTACGAGGTCGAGGTGAAGGCGACCGCCTCCGCCTGGCAGCTGGACCCGACGAAGGACGCGGCGAAGGACAACGACGGGGACGGCTTCGACGTGCCCGTGGAGTCGACGCACGAGACCGCCCCGCGCAAGACGGAGATGACCTCCTCCGAGGCCGGCCTCGAATTCGGGCCGACCGTCGTACGGCCCGTCAACCCCCAGCTGTCCGCCCTGGTCACGCCGTCCGGCAAGCTGGGCGGCGCCACGCACGGGCGCGAGACCACGGTCAAGTCCTCCGCGCAGACGGCGAACCAGTTCGCCTTCACCGGCAAGACCGACAGCTACACCTCCGACTTCACCTACCAGGTGAAGGTCACGGACCACGAGGGCACCCGGCTCGGCGCCCCCGGCGCCGACGGCGAGATCAAGGGGCAGGTCCGCGCCGATGTGCCCCGGCCGCAGGAACTGGACAAGGACCGGCCGCAAGCCTGGCAGGGCTGGGAGTCCGACCAGACCAAGAACCACGCCGCCCGGCCCGCCTCCGGGCATCCGGTGTCCGTCACCGGCCTCGACACGGCCCGGGACGCCGTCTACGAGGCACTGCCGCGCGAGGCGCGCCCCGACGGCACCGCGCACCAGGACATCGAGGACTTCTTCCAACCGTCCAATGTCATCAACGAGTTCGAGCACGCCTCGGGCGCCGGCCTGCTGTCGAAGCCGCTGACCCTGAGCGACGGCGGCAAGGCCCATCTGCTGCTGACGGTCGAGCCGGACGACTCCCGGGCCCTGCACACCGTGGACGACAAGGCGACGCTGGGTGCGAAGTCCTCGGGCGAGCACGGTCAGAGCCGTACCGAGAACAGCTCCTGGTCACTGGGGCTCAGCGGCGGTGCCGCGGGGGAGGTGTGGAAGGCGACGGACGGCAGCAAGGAGTCCACCTGGCTGACCGGCACGGCCGGCTACACCGGCTCCGGCAACCTCGCCCACGGCGTCAAGGGCAAGAACACCATCGGCACCGAGGCCAGCCGTGAACACACCGGCAAGGCCGACCTGGTCGCCACGAAGGTGCGGCTGCGGGTCCAGCTCATCCGGCACCACTTCGGGCCGGGGCCCGACGGGCTGCGCTCAACCACCACCACGAAGATCGGCGACCACAGCCCGCCGCCGTCCGTGAAGCAGCCGACGCCCGCGCCCGGCGATGTCGTCCTCACCATCGATCCGCAGAACGGCGAGGTGCTGCGCGCCGTCCCGCACGAGCTGCCCAAGGTCACCGGTGACCATCCGCAGCTGGAGCCCGCCCGGCTCACCGACCCGGTCGCCGCCCCGCGCACCACGATCCTCGACGTCCCCGGCTCCACGGAGCTGGAGGACCACATCGTGCGGGAGATGCACCAGGACCATCCCGGTGTACTGCCGCCCCCGGAGGCGATCCGTCCCCCCAGCGACGCCGCGGGCCACCCCCGCGTCACCCCCGAGGCGTGGGAGAACCTGCGCGCGCTGCGGCAGCAGCTCGCGCCCTCCCGGTTGCGCGGCGACGGCTCCAAGCTGCTGGACGGCAGCTACCGGATCACCCTCAAGAGCCCTCATCTGCCAGGGCGTTCGGGCACCACGCATGAGATCCTCATCAAGGCCGAGCCCGGCAAGGGCGACCATCTGGGCTCCGGGAAGTCGACCACGAAGGCGGTGACCACCCGGACCACCGGGGCCGACAAGTCCGTCACCCGCAGCACCAAGCACGTCGTCAACCTCGCCGGAAACGTGCGCAGTTCGCTCGACCACCCGGATGTCACCCGGGGCTTCACCATCGGCAGCCTCGACATCACCGCCCACAACCCCTCGCACGGGCTCACCATGGGCGCCGAGACGGAGGTGAAACGGCAGTTCTCCCTGGAGGCGGACACCGACACCTACGCCCACTCGGTGACGTACCACGTCATGGTCGGTGTGGAGGACCCGAAGCGGCCGACCACGCATCTGTCCACGATCGCGCCGTCCCCGCACATGCAGCACATCAAGCAGGTACGGCCCGGCGGTCATCTCACCGTCGAGGTCGCGCGTGAGGCGAAGGCGAGCGACAACCCGCCCCCCGCCTCCATCCCCAAGGTGGAGGTGCTGCCTCAGCGGCACGCGATCCGCCATGTCACCGCGTCCGACGGCTTCCGGACCACGGCCGAGCAGTCCCTGAACAGCGCCTTCCAGAAGAAGGCCGGGACGTCGCAGGAGCACACCCGGGTGCCCGAGCTGAAGGACGCTCTGGACGGGCTCACCGACGTGGACCATCTGCGGTCCCTGGTCTCCGCCTCGCACAGCGGCTGGGCCAACAGCGGTGACGAGCAGGTCGGTTCGGGCCGCAACCGCGACACCGTCGGGCTGTCGACGCGCACCAGGCTGAGCAATCTCCACTTCCGCGAGACGCTGCCCGGCGAGGGCAAGCTGGAGATCGAGACCAAGTCCAGCGTGTCCACGGCGGTCGCCGACAAGAACACCCGGGCGTTCAAGGCGGGCCTGGGCTTCGACGCCGGCCGCTTCCCGTTCAAGGACAGCCCCGACGCCTCCCTCCAGGTGCGCGGTGGCTTCAAGGGCAAGGGCGGCGCCGGGCAGAACAGCGGCGAGAACATCAAGCAGAAGATGACGACCTCGCGCAAGGCCGCCTACAAGGGCACCTGGCACCTGTACGAGGCCGACGCCGACGTCACCGTCCAGGGCCGGGTCACCGACGCCAAGGGGAAGATCACCCTCGGGGATCCGCAGCAGAGCAAGCACCGGGTGCTGGTGCTGCTCTCCGACGACGACGTACGGCGGCTCGGCGCGGACGCCTCGAAGGCACCGGACACCACCGGGACCCGCCAAGCCCCGCTGCTGACCAAGGGGTTGCTGGGCGGCGCCACCGCCGAGATCCCCCGCTCCGACGAGATCCTCGGCGAGATCGACCGGCAGATCCGCGGCCTCGACCAGGTGTCCGACGTGCCCGAGAGCGCGCTGCCGTTCGCCGACACCTTCTCGCCGGAGAACCTGTCGGCCAACTACGAGGACCTGGTGGGCCGGGGCATCCTCGACTACCACGTACAGGAGTCCCGCACCCAGCGGGTGATCACCGAGGTCCTGGTGCGGGGCGTCCCGCGGGACGAGTGGACCGACGAGGGCGACCACTCCACCGGGGACACCACCCGCAAGGTCGGCCTCACCGAGACCGTCAAGGGCAGCGCGGGCCACAACTGGTCGCTGGGCGCCGACGGCAACTTCCGTATCTCCTACGCCCCGGTGGTCAAGCCCAAGCCCGGCGAGGACGCCGCCGCCGTCAAGGCCGAGGAGAACAAGTCCGGCCTGGGCAGCGCGGCTTGGGCGCCGTCCGGGGGCGCAGAGGGCAGCCGGAGCAAGAGCGCCGAGACCGGGGTCACCACCAAGGTCGAGCACAAGACGTCGAAGTTCGGCGACACGGTGCGGTTCGGCAACCGTATGCGCTTCGAGGTCACCGTGACCCGGCGTACCGAGTACGGGCGCTTCGTGAACCTCGTCAAGCCGCGCCCCGTGGAGCCGACCTGGCGGGTGCACGTCGATGTACCCAAGTCCCTGACGGAGACCGCCGAACAGGCGGCCGCCCACCCGGAGGAACAGCAGCAACAGCAGCCGCCGAAGGAGCAGCAGGTCCTCGACGGCGGCGCCACCGTCGAGCTGCGGCCCGTCGTCCCCAAGGCGGACCGGGAGCGCTGGCAGGCATCACTGGAGTCCGCCCACGACCTGGTGGGCTTCGACAACCACAGCGGGCTGTACGACCAGGCGCAGACGGTGCTCAGCACGCCCCGGCCGTGGGGCGACGGGGTGCTGGGCAAGACGGGTGCGGCCCTCTCCTGGGGCCTGGGCTCCGCCGCGACCACGATCGGCCACTGGGCCGGGGCGATGACGCCCGAGGCGGCGACCAAGCTGCTCGGCTCCTTCGTGTCCGATCCCCGTCTCGACGCCTCCCACCCTCTGGTCAGCGAGCAACGCCTGCCGCTGGAGCAGCAGTTCTCACTGCGCCGGGCCCTGGGCTCGGGCACCCTGCCCACGGTCTTCCACCAGCTGAAGGACCCCGGGAGCGGCTATCGCACGGTGCCGCTCGGCAGCGACGGCAGGACCGGTGTCGAAGTGCGGCTCGAGCCGACCGGGGACGCGGTGGAGATCTCCACCCGGGACGACGGCAGCGACGAGATCACCGTGTCCACCGAGCACGAGTCGGCCGCGACCGCGAGCAACGGCCTCAACGCGAGCCTGACGCCGCTGGCCGTGCCCGTGACCACCAAGAACCCGAGCGTGATCGTCCCGATCCCCACCAACGCCCTGAAGCTGGACCGCGACCAGACCTTCGAGAGCGCTTCCCCGGTGACCCGCGCCCCGGGCGTCCCGAACCGCACCCTCGCGCCCCCGGTCCTGCCGCACGGCAAGACCGCCACCGAACCGGGCAAGGCCACGGTCAAGGGTGCCCAGGTGCTGATGCGCCAGCCGGTCCGGCTGAGCACACAGAAGTACGACGAGAGCGGCACGTACGGGAACACGGCGCACACGGACGGACACGTCTACTACTGGACGGCGAAGAAGACCGAGGACGCGACCACGACGACGGCCACGGACACGTCCACGGACACCACGACGTCCACGGACGCCAACGCGTCGAAGGACACCGCCACGTCCAAGGACGACACGAAGGCCACCGACGCGACCACGACCACCAAGACCGAGCCGGTGAAGGCGCCCGAGGCGACCGGGCAGCAGGACACGACGCACAAGCCGGCCGATACGCACGAGTCCGCCACGCTCGCCACGGAGAAGTCCGAGGGCCCCAAGTCCACCGACGAGACGGCCCAGCCCCTCAAGCCCCCCACGCCGAAGGACCACACCGAGCAGGAACACAGCCGGCAGGAGCACACCCAGCTGGACCACACCGCCGAGGACCACACCTCCGAAGCGCCGCCCCAGCCCCGTGTCCCCGTCCCCGGTGACGGTCGCTGCCTGCTGTACTCCGTCCTCTCGAGCACCCCGCCCGAGCACTGGCCGAGCGCTTTGCACGGCGGTACGACCGATCACGCGCGCACCCAGCACGAGGCCCTCGTCCACCAGATCCGCACCCAGCGTGGCCGCGTCGGCGCCGACAGCCCGCTGGGCCGGGCCGCCCGCAATCTGCACCAGATGGTGCTGGACCGGGTGCGGTCCTCCCGTCCACAGGATCTGCCGTTCGACGTCACGCAGTTGTACCGCCGCAGCCAGGAGAGCCAACTGCGGCAGACGCTCCAGGGCGAGTCCTTCGAGCAGTTGCAGCAGCGGCTGCACGACGCCGGCGTGCACCACGTCGTCTCGCACGACTGGCTCAGCCCGCAGGCGCTGCGCACCCTCTATGTCGATGCGCGCGCCCAGGAGTTGACGGTTCCACCCCATCAACTCTCCCCGCAGGACGCCGCCGACCGCGCCGCCGCCGAGGTGCCCGAGACGACGGGCGAGCAGGGCCGCTGGGAGCTGGGTGACACCGCCCTCGCCCCGCATGCCCAGTTCGCGTACATCACCGCCCGTTCCGGCCCGTTGAGCCTGGACTACCTCGACAGCCATGACCGCCTGGTCGGCGCCGTCGTGGACACCGCGCTGCGCCAGCCGCTCACCTCGGCCGAACACCAGGTGCTCATCCGGGCCGTGCAGAACTGGGTGCCGGGCAACGACGCGTGGAACACCGACGCGGGCGAGATGTTCCCCGGACTCGTCGCCCACACCCTCGGCATCCGGCTGCGCACCTTCCAGCCGACCGAGGGCGGCGGCACGGCCCAGCTGAGCGCGGTCGGGCCGCAGGGCGGCGGCCGTACGGTCGACGTGTACTACAACGGCCACAACCACTACGACGCCAGCCGCGTCCCGACGCGCACCGCCGACCGGAACACCACGACCGTGCCGCCGAAGGCCAAGCCGCCGCTGACCGACGAGGCCGCGCCGAAGGCCCCGAAAGCGCCCACGGCAACCGCGTCCACGACCACCGCCCCGCGCCGCCCCCTCGACCGGGCGCCCCGCTTCGTGGTCCGCTCCGCCTTCGACGCCCGCGCGTTCCGCGTCGGCGACACCTTGGTCACCGATCTGACCGTGCGCGTCGCCTTCCGGGACGGCTCGGGCCATGACCCGGACACCGCCTGGCACCGGCTCCAGCAAGGCGCCGAGGAGTTCTACAACCGCCCCGGCCACCGCCTCCCCGACGGAAGCCTGCTGCATGTGACGGTGGAGCGGGTGCCGGCGGACTCCGACCCCCACCTGGTGGTCGACCTCGCGGACCACGACCGTCCGATGGACCAGCGCACCTGGTGGCCGGACGCCGAACCGGTCGCCTACGCCCATGAGCTGGGCCACCAGCTCGGGCTGCGCGACGAGTACCGCGAGGACGGCGAGGGCCCGGGCCGGGCACAGGTGGCAGGCAGTCTGCTCGGCGACTTCCACCAGCCCGCGCCGCACGGCCTCGCTCAGGGCGGGCTGCGCGGCCGCCACCTCCAGCTGCTCGGGGCGCTCGTCGGCGACGTACCCGAGTCCGTCGTGCACACCGGCGGCGAACAGCCGCACAGCGCCGCGCCGGAGCGGGACCCGCGCTGGCAGCAGGCCCGTACGGACGCCGAGCCCGTGACCCGGCGGCATGTCTGGGTCGATCCGGTGACCGACCCCGACCGGGGCTCCGGGGAGGAGCACACCGCCCAGGACCCGCGCATGCCGCGGTCCGAGGACTCCGGGGAGCACCGCGACGAGGAGGATCTCGACTGGTCGGACATCCTCCAGGAGTACACGCTGGAGCGCCGGCGCGAGTACGAGTGGCTGGACGGGCTGTACGGCGAGACGCTCGACCAGGAGTCGTACGACCGCGCCCATGACGCCCTGCTCACCCTCCAGTCGATGGAACTGGCACACCCCGCGCCGGACGCGGAGCACCGGCCGCATCTGGAGCTGCTGACCGAACAGGTCCTCCATCTGGACGGGCCGCCGAGCGCGGGCGACTACCGGTATCTGCTGGCCCTCACCGCGCACGCCGGACCCGAGGCGACGCGGGACGCCGCCGCGCTCGGCGCGCACTACCTGGCCACCGAGCACGGCGCACTCGACCACCACACCGCGCTGGTCGACGCCTCGGGACAGGTCACCGGCCGGGACTGGACGGGGGCGCGGGCGGTGCCCCCGGACCTGACGAGCTACACGGTGTCCGGCCCGGACGGGACGGCCGCCGAGCACGCGGCGCCCTGGCGGGAGCCGTACGTGGTCACCGCCCTGGGCTCGCCGCGGGACGGCCTGTCCGTGCGGGTGGACGGCCGGACGATCCAGGTGTCCGGCCCTGCGGAGTTCGCCGAGCTCGTCGCCCGCGACCCGCTGCGCGGTCCCGACCAGGACATCCTGCTGCTGGTCTCGCACGCGCAGGACCAGGGGCTCGCGCAGCTCGTGGCGGACCGGGCCGGTACGGCGGTGTGGTCGACCGGCGCCGAGGTGCGTCCCACGCTCGACTGGCGCACCGGCGCCGAACGCCTCGATCTGCGCGGCGGCGACGGCGGCTGGTCGCTGCATCTGGGCAGCGCGCGCGGACCGCTTGACCTGTTCGACTCCGCCACCCCGGAGCCCGACCCGGGCGGCCCCGACTACGCGGCCAAGCTGCTTCCGCACCCGGGCGAGCACACCTCGCCCCTGACCCCGGCGAACCTGCTGGACCGGCTGCGCGCCCGCCCGCTGACGACCAGCGACTACGAGGTGACCGGCGCCGAACCCGGCACGACGCTGTTCGAAGAGCCGACCGGCATGCAGCAGACCGGCTTCGACTACGACCGGGGCTCCGGTGACGTGCCGCGGCTGATCGTGCCGACGCAGGGCCACCGGCAGACCCCGGTGAGCGAGCATCCGCCGCTCCATGTGTCGGGTGACCTCTCGCTGGCGCACCGCCAAGGCGGTTACGGGCAGCAGGTGTTCGCCTCCCCGAAGGCGATCGAGTCGGCCAACCACCAACTCGCCCTCGCGGGCAGCCTGGTGCGGCTGAAGCCCGACGGGATGAAGCTGCGGGTCGGCGACGGCCACGGCGGCCATCGCGAACTGGTGCGGGTCGTCCCGCAGTTCCTCACCCGGTCCGGGAAGTCGGAGGAGGAGATCTGCCGGGACTTCGCCCAGATGGTCTCCGGCAATGTCGCCGCCTCGCACGTGATCTTCCGGGGCCCCGACGGCACCGGGCTCGCCAAGGCACCGATCAACGCCCTGGGCCGTACCGAGGTCACCGGCATCCACCACCTCGCCGAGTCCCTCACCCTGGTGGCCGACGGTCAGCGGCCCGAGGCGCTGGATCCGGCATGGGCGGCCCAGCAGGTGCGCCGGGACGACCGGTTCATCGCCGAGAGCGACGGCCCCACGCCGGGCAAGTCCTACGGCAGCGCGCTGAGTTACGACCCGCTGGACAATCCGCGCCGCGACAACCTGTCGGACGCGGCGCGCGAGATCGGCATCAACGAGCACGCCTGGGCGAAGGTCGGCGAGGCGTATCTGGTGCACTCGATCAACGCCCTCGACGCGGACGGCCTGCCGAGCCTGGCGCACAACTACGCCAAGCCCGGCGAGCAGGACCACAGCCACTTCGGCTACCACTTCGCCGCCGTGGTGCTCGGCAGCGAGGACGGCAGGCACCAGATCACGCTGGAGAACTTCGCCCGCCGCGCCCATGTCGCCTCGATCGTGAAGTCGGCCGTGGCCCGCAACCTGCGGCACGCCACCCCGGACGGCTTCCACAAGCTGCACGAGGCCATCGGCGGGGAGCTGGAGAGCGCGCGCCGGAGCGCCGCCGACGAGGCACAGGTCAAGCGGCTGGAGCGGCATCTGGCCCTCGCGGACGCGCTCGCCAGGGCGGTGGACGCGCGGGAGGCCCGGAACGCGACCACCGAGGGCAGCCCCGAGGCTGTGGCCGCCGACGCCGCGTACGAGAAGGCGGTCAAGGTGGCCGAGGCGCGCATGAAGCAGGCGTCGGAGCTGGCCAAGGGCAGCGACCTGTGGCACTTCCGGATGTTCTCCCAGCGGCCCGGCGAGTCCATGCACGAGGTCAGCGCGGACCTGCTGACGAACGAGCCGTCGGCCGAGGCCAACCCGCTGACCTCCGTCATCGTGCACGGCCACCGGCTTCCGCAGGTGGACATCGGGTTCCGTGAGGGCTCGCGGCAGATCAGCAGGGAGGAGGGCCGCAAGCTCAACTACGTGGCCGAGCTGGCGACCCGGACCGGGCTGTGGAACCACCACAACGGTCTGCCGCTGCCCCGGATCACCGTGACCGGGCGCGGCAACGCCCGCCGTCCCACGCTCGGCGGAGTCCTGCCCGAGGCCGCGCGGCAGCGGGCCGAGGCCGTGCACGGGGAGCTGCGGGACCGGCTCGACCGGTATCTCATCAACTACCAGCACGGCATCGCGCAGCGGCGGCTGACCGCGGCCGACTTCCCGGTCGCGGTCTCCACCGAGCACCCCACGCCGGGCGGCGACCGGGAACAGGGCCGCCGGACCACGGTCGCGGTGCGCGATCCCCGGCCGGAGGACACCACCGCCGGCACCACCACGACCCCGCCCTCGTCCGAGGCGGCACCCCGAGCACCCCGGGCGCCCCAGACGCAGCACCGGACCGCGGAGCAACCGCCTCAGCCGACGGACTCTCCGTCGGCACGACCGCACCACCCGGCCACGGCCCCGGCGCCCGCCCCGGCCCCCCAGCCGGCCTCGGCGCCCCCGTCGTCGTACCGCAGCGAACGCCTCACCATCGGCGGGGTCGAGTTCGCGGGCGGCTCGGCGGAGCTGACGGGAGGGCAGCGGGAGACGGTGCACCGGCTGGCCGCCGAGGTGGCGTGGGCGTCGGTGGCGAACACGCGTGCGGGTTTCCCGCCGCCCCGGGTGGTGGTCGTCGGCCACGCCAACGGGATGCGCGGCGGCCTTCCCCACTTCGGTGAGGCGCTGCGGCGGGGGCAGGCGCGCGCGGACGGGGTGGCGGAGGTGTTCCGCTCGGCGCTCGCGGTCCATCTGGCGCGGCTCCAGGTCGACGGGGAGACCGTCACGCTCCTGGCGGACATCGAGGTCACCACCCGTTCCGAGGGCAACGCACCGCCCCCCGGGGCGCCCTCGGGCCCGGACTCGGGGGCCGCGCGCCGGCAGGCGTTCGTCGTGGTCGAGCTGCCCCGGCCGGGGGGCGGTGACGCGCGGTGAGCGCGCCCGTTCCGCGCCACGACACGCCCCGCCGGGGCCGGTTCGGGCGGTGCGCGGCCGGGCAGAATGCCGCAGCGCACATGACCTTCACGGCCACAAGGTCGATACTGAGGTGCAAGGCTCCGACCACCTATCTGGTCCCACCCGGCCTGAGCAGGGAGAACGCCGGTCAGGGACCACCTGCTGAGCTTTCTGGGAGACGGGCATGAAGATGTTGATCAACGTGCCGGAGACCGTCGTGGCGGACGCGCTGCGCGGGATGGCCGCCGCGCATCCGGATCTGACGGTGGACGTGGAGAACCGGGTGATCGTCCGCCGGGACGCCCCGGTGCACGGACAGGTCGCCCTGGTCTCCGGTGGCGGGTCGGGGCATGAGCCGCTGCACGGCGGGTTCGTCGGTCCCGGCATGCTCTCCGCCGCCTGTCCGGGTGAGGTGTTCACCTCACCGGTGCCGGACCAGATGGTGCGCGCGGCGGCCGCCGTGGACAGCGGCGCCGGGGTGCTGTTCGTGGTGAAGAACTACACGGGTGACGTGCTCAACTTCGACATGGCGGCGGAGCTGGCCGAGGACGAGGGCATACAGGTCGCCAAGGTGCTGGTGAACGATGACGTGGCGGTCACCGACAGCCTCTTCACGGCCGGCCGGCGCGGCACCGGCGCGACGCTGTTCGTGGAGAAGATCGCGGGCGCCGCCGCGGCCGAGGGCCGGCCGCTGGAGCAGGTGGAGGCGATGGCCCGCCGGGTCAACGAGAACTCCCGCAGCTTCGGCGTGGCGCTGAGCGCCGTCACCACCCCGGCGAAGGGCAGCCCCACCTTCGATCTCCCCGACGGGGAGCTGGAGTTGGGCATCGGCATCCACGGCGAGCCGGGCCGGGAGCGGCGGCCGATGATGACCTCCGGGGAGATAGCGGACTTCGCGGTGCACGCGATCCTGGAGGACATGCCCCCGCACAATCCGGTGCTCCTGCTGGTCAACGGCATGGGCGCCACTCCGCTGCTGGAGCTGTACGGCTTCAACGCCGAGGTGCAGCGGGTGCTGGCCGAGCGCGGGGTCGCCGTGGTCCGCACCCTGGTCGGCAACTACGTCACGTCCCTGGACATGGCCGGCGCCTCGGTGACGCTGTGCCAGGTCGACGAGGAGATGCTCGGGTTGTGGGACGCGCCGGTGCGCACCCCGGCATTGCGCTGGGGGATGTGATACGGCGGTACACGTCTCAACGCCCTTACTATGCTTGGAGGTCCAGTGCTCGACGCCGACTTCTTCCGCCGTTGGATGACGGCGACCGCCGCGTCCGTCGACCGCGAGGCGGAACGGCTCACCGCCCTCGACGCGGCCATCGGGGACGCCGATCACGGCAGCAACATGCGGCGCGGGTTCACGGCCGTGCAGGCGGAGCTGGACAAGGAGACGCCGGGCACCCCGGGCGCCGTGCTGATGCTCGCCGGGCGCCTGCTGATCTCGACGGTCGGCGGCGCCTCGGGGCCGCTGTACGGCACGTTGCTGCGCCGCACCGGCAAGGCGCTCGGGGAGGACCCGGAGGTCACCGAGGATCAGTTGGCCGAGGCGCTGCGGACGGGGGTGCAGGGGGTGATGAAGCTCGGCGGGGCGGCCGCGGGCGACAAGACGATGGTCGATGCCCTGCTGCCGGCCGTCGACGCGCTCGGCGACGGTTTCGCCGCCGCCCGGGCCGCCGCCGAGCAGGGCGCGGAGGCGACCGTCCCGCTGCTGGCCCACAAGGGCCGGGCGAGCTACCTGGGCGAGCGCAGCATCGGGCACCAGGACCCGGGGGCCACGTCGTCGGCGCTGCTGATGGCCGCGCTGGCCGAGACGGCGGAGGGCTGACGTGAGCGAGGCGAAGCTGGTCGGGATCGTACTGGTGTCGCACAGCGCGGAGGTGGCCGCCTCGGTCGTGGCCCTGGCCAAGGGGCTCGCGGGCGGCGCCGCCGCGGTGCCGGTGGCCCCCGCCGGCGGTACGGAGGGCGGCGGGCTCGGCACCAGCGCCGAGCTGATCTCCGCCGCGGCGGCCTCCGTCGACCGGGGTGCCGGGGTGGCGGTCCTCACCGATCTCGGCAGCGCCGTACTGACGGTGAAGGCGCTGCTCGCCGAGGACGAACTGCCCGAGGACACCCGGCTGGTGGACGCGCCCTTCCTGGAAGGGGCGGTGGCCGCGGTGGTGACGGCCTCCACGGGCGCCGACCTGGCCGCGGTGGAGGCCGCCGCCACGGAGGCGTACGACTACCGCAAGGTGTGATGGTTCGTCAGGACGCCGATGCGGCTGGTCAGTTGTCGGCCACGAACTGCCGGGCCAGCCGCTCCCCCGTCGACACAGCCGCCTGGTGGTCCTCGATGGGGTCCGCCACGGAGTCCTTGAAGACGATGTAGGTGACCCCGGAGGGCACCCCGCCGTCGCTGGGGCCGGAGCTGATGCCGAGGCCCCGCGCGGTGGCGTAGGAGGCCTCGCCGATGAGGTCGCTCGGGCCGGTGTCGCCGACGACCGCGTACTGCACCCGGTCCTGGTAGACGACGGCGGCGACGGAGCCGCCCCGTACCCCGCTCGCGCCGGGGCTCCAGCGGCTGCTCGCGGCCGGTACGACGATATAGGGCAGGGTCTCCGCGTTCAGCGGCTGCCCGTCGGACTGCACATAGGCGGTGCTGGGCGAGTACAGCGGGTCGGCCTGGCCGTTGCAGTGGACCGTCGCCTGGCCGTCGCAGTCGATGTCGAGGTCGGCCTTCCAGAAGACGGCACCCCGGGCGCCGCAGACGGGCACGGTCGCGGGGCTGTTCGCGTCGGTGCGGTAGCGGCCGCTGGAGATCTCGGCACAGGTGCCCACCTTGGCCAGCAGATCGGCGGCGGTCACGGCGCCCTCGGCACGGTCCTGGGCGGTCCCGGCCGCCGTGCGGGGCGGGGCGGTGGTGGTCCTGCCCCGGCTCGGGGTGGTGGCGCCCCGTTCGGGGCGCGCCACCGCAGGAACGTCTCTGCCGGCGGCGGGCGCCGGGCCGGCGCCGCGTCCGGAGCCCGGATCGGCACCGGCGCCCTCGCCATGGGCCGCGGTCCGCGCCTCGGGCGGAAGGGCCGCGGCGGCGCCGGGCAGCGTGGCGGGGGCGATCAGGGCGACGCCGGCCGCGGCCAGCGTCAACGTCGGGACACGCACACGCACGATGAGGAACCCTCTCCTCGGGGACATGTCCAGGCCACTGTGATCCGCGGCCCGGACAGCCGTCCGCCGGGGCCACCCCGAAGCGACCGGATGGAGCACGCTTCTGACAACCCATGAGGGAATATTTTCGGCATTTGGTGCACAAAGCGCATAAACGGAAGAGGGTGTGCGTGGGCAACAGGGGCCGGGGACCCGGACCGGCCTCGGTCCAGACCCCCCGGCCGCCCGCGCCGGCGCGGATCCGGCGACGACAGCGTTTCCGCGCCAGGGCATGAACTCCCCTGCTCTCGAGGGTAGTTCAGCCGTAGGGAGGTTCAGCATACGTAACTTCCGGGCGCGCTCCGCAACGGCCCCTTGCCGTGGGCGCACCGGCCGGGCCATATTGGTCCGGACCATTGCCGGGACCCGTCGATGTCGAACTCGTCATCGAATGCCGAACAGCCGTGGAGGCAGAACCGTGCGACGCGTTCCCCTTCCGCTCGTGCTGGTCGCCGGGGCCCTGCTGCTCCTCGCGTCCTGCGGTCCGAGCCGTGCCGACGACGGCGACGAGGGCCGGATGCCGGGCGCCCCCACCGGGGTCACCGCCCAGGCCGGCAGCGCCACCACCGTGCATGTGATGTGGAACGCGGTGCCCGACGAGGGCCAGGGCATCCGCTCCTACGAGGTCTACCGGGGCGGCGCCAAGGCGGCCGAAGTGCCCGGCGCCGAGCGCATGGTGGACGTCATCGGGCTCAGCCCCTCCACCACCTACTCCTTCACCGTGCGCGCCCGGGACCAGGCCGGGCGCCTGGGACCGCCGAGCCGGACGGTACGGGCCCGCACCCCCGCCCGGGTCGCGGCCGACCGCTCGCCGCCGACCCGCCCCGGCATCCTCACCGGACACCCCGTCGGCAGCCGCGAGGTCCAACTGGCGTGGGGCGCCGCACGGGACGACCGGGGCGTGGTGTCGTACGACATCGAGCAGGGCGGCGTGCGGATCCACAGCGTCGGCGGGGCGCAGACCTCGACCGTGGTCACCGGGCTGCGCCCCGGCACCCGGTATGTGTTCACGGTGCGGGCCCGGGACGCGGCCGACAACCTCTCCCCCGCCGGCGCTCCGGTGCGCCTGACCACGCCGGGCACCGACGACGGCCGGGCCACCGCGCCGACCGGCTTCACCGCCGCGACCCATCGCACGGACGGCGCCTACTATCTCGACCTGGCCTGGGACCCGCCGGACACCGACGGGGTGATCACCGAGTACTCGATCCGGCTGGACGACGCCACCACGACCTCGCTGGAGTGGGGCGGCACCCCGCCGCGCGGCCGGGCCCGCTACAGCTTCTACCTGGGCCGTACGGCCCAGGAGGAGCACCGGGTGCGGCTGCGGGCCCGGCTGCCGGACGGCACCTGGGGCGGCTGGTCGGCGGAGCGCACGGTGACGACGGGGCGCTGACCCGCGCGCCCCTGACCACAGGTCACCGTCCGGCGCATCCCGGCGGGGCGCGGCCTGCGCCGGGCGTGGGGTGCCGTCACCCGGCCGGGTGCCGCCGGGGTGCGGGGGGCGCCGGGGCCGCGTTGGCTGCTGACCAGGCAGCACGGATGTTCCCCGACCCTGGGCGGCGCATGGGACGTACCGCCGGCCGTGCCGCCGGAGGCCCCGATGCGCAACTCCATATCCATGCTCCGCTTCGCTCCGACCCTGGCGGCCGCCGCCGTGCTCCCGGCCGTGCTCGCGGCGCCCTCGGCCGCGGTCTCCGGCATCTCCGTCAGCACCACGGGATCCAGCGTCTCCGTGGTCACCAGCGCATGCACCCAGATCAACGGCAGCTGGGGCACCGCGGCCCTGCTCACCAGCAGCCAGGCGAACTTCGCGCAGGGCCGCCAGGTGGCCCTGTCGGGCACCACGATCAGCCAGTCCGCGGCCTGGTCCAAGGTGAGCCCGGGGACGTACACCGTGGTGGTGGTCTGCTCCAGCGGCAGCACGGCGGGCAGCCAGTCGGTGATCGTGTCCGCCGGTTCCTCGCCGACCCTCGCGGCGACCTCCAGGCCGGGTACGACCACGTCGACGACCAGACCGGCGCCGAACCGGGGCGTGAACGGCGGGCTCGGCGGCGCCGTCCGCGACTACGGCCCACTGACACTCGGCGCCGGCGCGGCGCTGGTGGGCGCGGGTGCCGTCACAGCCGCCTGGTGCCTGCGCCGCCGCACGAAGCCGTCCCGCCACTGAACCCCTCCGGGGGCGCCGGGCCCCGACCGGCGGAATCTCGCCGAACCCGACTCCGCGCGGCCCCGCCCCCAGACCCGCTCGCGTTCGGGCGGCACCGCTCCGGTCGGCTCGGGTTCCGGCGATCCGTCTCCGGTCCGCACGACTCCGACCGGTGCGGCTTCAGGCGGCTCGGCTCCGGCCGATGCGGCGTCACGCCGCGCCACTTGCCACCGCCCGACGCCGAACGGCCCGGCTTCAGGCCAGGCGCTTCCGGGCCGCACGACTCCGGGCCCCGCAGCCCGGGGCGGCACTGCTTTCGGCGGCTCGGCTCCGGCCCGCCCGCCTCCGGGCCCCACGGCTGTGACCGGTGTCTCCTCGGGCGGCGCCGTCTAGGACTGCCCGGCCCCGGGCGGCGTCGCTTCGGACTGTCCGGAGTCGGCCTGGGGGGCCGGTAGGTCTGCGAACTCGGTGAGGGCGTGGGTGAGCCACTGGGTCCAGAAGGTCTCCAGATCGATGCCGGCCCGCAGCACCAGGTGGCGCAGCCGGTCCTCGGGGGCGTCCCGGCCGGGCGGGAAGTCGCGCTTCTCGATCCCCTCGTACTCGGCCAACTGCCGCTGATGCAGCTCCAGATGGCGGCGCAGCTCCGCTTCGAGACCGGCCGTGCCGACCACCGCCGAGGCGCGCAGCCGCAGCAGAAGCGTGTCCCGCAGCGGCTTGGGGTCCTGCCCGGCGGCCGCCCAGCGGGCCAGTTCGGCTCGGCCCGCGGGCAGGACCTCGTAACTCTTCTTCTGCCCGCGGGACGGCTGCGCGTTCGGCAGCGCCCGGATCAGCCCCTCGCCCTCCAGCTTCCCCAGCTCGCGATAGATCTGCTGATGCGTCGCGGACCAGAAGTAGCCGATCGACTTGTCGAACCGGCGGGTCAGCTCCAGCCCCGACGACGGCTTTTCCAGCAGGGCGGTGAGGATCGCGTGCGGGAGTGACATGGGCTCATCCTAGGGATCCCCCGCGGGGGCCTACAGCGCCGCCGCCACCTCGGTGCCCTGCTTGATGGCGCGCTTGGCGTCCAGCTCGGCCGCCACGTCCGCGCCGCCGATCAGATGGACGCTGCGCCCTGCGGCGACCAGCGCCTCGTACAGCTCGCGGCGCGGCTCCTGACCGGTGCACAGGACGACCGTGTCGACCTCCAGGACCGTGCTCTGCTCGCCGACGGTGATGTGCAGCCCCGCGTCGTCGATCCGGTCGTAGCGCACGCCCGGGACCATGGTGACGCCGCGGTGCTTCAGCTCGGTGCGGTGGATCCAGCCGGTGGTCTTGCCGAGCCCGGCGCCGACCTTGGTGGTCTTGCGCTGGAGCAGATGGACCTGGCGCGGCGGGGCCGGGCGGCGCGGCTCGGTGAGCCCGCCGGGCGCGGTGTACTCCATGTCGACGCCCCAGTTGCGGAAGTACGTCTCCGGGTTCTCGCTCGCCTTGTCGCCGCCGTCGGTGAGGAACTCGGCGACATCGAAGCCGATACCTCCGGCGCCGAGGACGGCCACCCGCTCGCCCACGGGGGCGCCGTCGCGCAGCACATCGAGGTAGCCGAGCACCCGGGGGTGGTCGACGCCCGGGATGTCGGGGGTGCGCGGGGTGACACCGGTGGCGACGACCACCTCGTCGTAGCCGGCCAGATCCTCGGCGCCGACCCAGGTGCCGAGTCGTACGGCGACCCCGTGGGTGTCGAGCTGATGGCGGAAGTAGCGCAGCGTCTCGTCGAACTCCTGCTTGCCGGGGACCTTGCGGGCGACGTTGAGCTGCCCGCCGATCTCGCTCGCGGCGTCGAACAGGGTGACCTCGTGGCCGCGTTCGGCGGCGCTGACGGCGCAGGCGAGTCCGGCGGGTCCGGCGCCGACCACGGCGACGCGCTTCTTCGTGCGGGTCGGGGCGAGCACCAGCTCGGTCTCGTGGCAGGCGCGCGGGTTGACCAGGCAGGAGGTGAGCTTGCCGCCGAAGGTGTGGTCCAGGCAGGCCTGGTTGCAGCCGATGCAGGTGTTGATGGCCTCGGGGGTGCCGGCGGCGGCCTTGGCGACGAAGTCGGGGTCGGCGAGCATCGGCCGGGCCATGGAGACCATGTCGGCACAGCCGCCGGCCAGCAACTCCTCGGCGAGATCGGGGGTGTTGATGCGGTTGGTGGTCACCAGGGGGATCGTCACCTGGCCCATCAGCTTCTTGGTGACCCAGGTGTAGGCGCCGCGCGGCACCGACGTGGCGATGGTGGGGATGCGGGCCTCGTGCCAGCCGATGCCGGTGTTGATGATCGTGGCGCCCGCCGCCTCGACGGCCTTGGCGAGGGTGACGACCTCGGCGTGCGAGGAGCCGCCGGGGACGAGGTCCAGCATGGACAGCCGGTAGACGATGATGAAGTCCTCGCCCACGGCCTCGCGGACCCGGCGCACGATCTCGACCGGGAAGCGCATCCGGTTCTCGTAGGAGCCGCCCCAGCGGTCGGTGCGGTGGTTGGTACGGGCGGCGATGAACTCGTTGATCAGATAGCCCTCGGAACCCATGATCTCGACGCCGTCGTATCCGGCGTGGCGGGCGAGACGGGCGGCGCGCACATAGTCCTCGACGGTCCGCTCGACATCGGCGTCGGAGAGTTCGCGGGGCACGAAGGGGCTGATCGGCGCCTGGAGGGGGCTCGGGGCGACCAGCTCCTGGTGGTAGGCGTACCGGCCGAAGTGCAGGATCTGCATCGCGATGCGGCCGCCCGCGCCGTGCACGGCCTCGGTGACGACCCGGTGCCGCTCGGCCTCCGCCTCGGTGGTGAGCATGGCCCCGCCCTCGTACGGCCGGCCCTCCTCGTTCGGCGCGATGCCCCCGGTCACGATGAGTCCGACGCCGCCGCGCGCCCGGGCGGCGTAGAAGGCCGCCATCCGTTCGAAGCCGCGCTCGGCCTCCTCCAGGCCCACATGCATGGATCCCATGAGCACCCGGTTGGGCAGCGTGGTGAATCCCAGGTCGAGCGGGGTCAGCAGGTGGGGGTAGCGGCTCATGTCAGGCCCTCCGTGCACAGATGCGGTCGCATCTTGTTGTAGAGCACCCACCCTCGTTTATGCAACTAGTTGCAGAACAATGTGTCCGGCGCCGCCCTCCCTCCGCGTCCGCCGGCCCGAAGCAGTACGCCCCGGCCGGTACGGGACCGGCCGGGGCGTCGTGGGGGCCTGCCTGCGTCGGATCAGAGGCTCTCCAGGCGCAGATGCAGATCGCGTTCCTGGTCGCCGGAGGCCGTGCTGGTCTCCTGGACGGTGAACATGGTGTCCAGGGTGCGGCGGAAGCGGTCCACAGCCCAGTAGCCGCCCTGGACGTCCGCCTGGACGGACGAGCCGAGGTGGACCGGCGGGCACTCCTGACGCCGGGTCTCCCCGACCTCGTAGCTGCCGAGCCACACCATCGGGCGGGTTTCGTGGAGCTGCTGGGGCACCTCGTCCGCGCCCCGGTCGGATGCGAAGCACGCGCTCAGCGCCTCGAAGACGAGACGCGCGTCGTCCTTGGAGCATCCGCTGATCTCCACCATCACGGTTTCCGGATGCGACCGGTCCTCGTTCGCCATTGATCGCTCCTTTCGCGGCCTCTCTGCGCCGCCCGGGGTACCCCGCCGCGCCGCGTCCATCCCCCGCCCAGGAAAACACCGCTCCCTTCCGCCCGCACGCGCTGCGCGGGATCAGCCCAGGGAGAACTTGTACGTCTTGCTGTCGGTGAGCACACAGAAGCCCGGCGACACCACGATCACGCGGAGGGTGCCGCTGCGGCGGTCGTAGTCGATACCCTCCGCCTCGAAGGTGCCGGAGCACGCGCTGCGCAGCGGCAGCTGGCGCAGGGCCGTGACATGCCCGGTGACATCGGCGGAGCCGTTCGGCGGGGCCGACAGATCGATCTGGAGCAGCGGCTTGGTGATGCCGAACAGGCTCCCGTCGGAGTCGTCGGAGGAGCAGAGCAGGGTGGTGGGGCCGGAGAAGTCGCAGCCCTGTACGTCGCTGACGGCGTGGTCCAGGTGGACCGTGGCGGCCTGCGGGAGGTTCGCCGAGGGCGAGGTGCTGCGGTTCTCGCCCGGCGTCGGGAAGACCAGCAGCCGGTTCATCGTGCCCCACTCGCCGGACAGCATCCACTGCCCGTCCGGGGTGATCGCGTCCCAGGAGTTGTTCAGGGCCTCACCGGGGCTCAGCTGGTGCACGTACTCCGACCATGAACCGTCGGGCGCCTGCACGCGGTACATCTTCGCGTTGCCCGAGTCCTCCTGGTAGGGCTCGATGTAGTAGCCCTCGTACGACGCGTCGGGGTCGCCGACATGGTTCCAGCCCCGGACGGAGTCACTCAGCGGGATGGTGCCGATGCCGGTGTAGCGGTTGGGACTGCCCGCCGGGACCTCGATCGAGGCCAGCCCCTGGCTCTCGGTCAGCGGATCGGCGCGGTCCGAGCCGGTCTCCGTCCAGGTACCGGCGGCGGAGGCGGGCGTCGGCACGGCGAGGGACAGGGCGGCGGCGAAGGTGACGAGTGCGGCGAGGGCTCCGTTGCGGCGTAACCGGGCGGACGCGGGCATGACCAACTCCTCGAACGGGCGGTGGGGACACTCGAACGGCGCACAGTCTGGCGTGGCGTGATCGTCATGTACAGGCCAATGCAGCAACATGGACATGAACTCTCCCGGCGCCCCCGACCGCGCGGTACGGTCCGCGCGGGCGGTCGCGGCGCCCCGCCTGCCGCCGGTTCGGGCGGACGCCCGGCGCCGGGTTGAGGGATGGTGGAGGTTGACGGCGACGGCGTCGGAGAGTCGGATGTGAGCGCGACAGGACGTGGGGAACCGGCACGGGGGACGGCGTGCCGTCCGGACGGGCGAAGGCGGTGCGTGGCATGAGTGCAGCCGGGGCTCCGGCGCCACAGGGCGGCGAGCGGGCCCGCGGGCCCGTGCCGCCGGGCGGCCTCCTCGATGTGCTCGCGGTGGCCTCGGTGGTCCTGGACACCGACGGCCGGATCGCGCTGTGGAGCCCCCAGGCCGAGGAGTTGTTCGGCTACACGGCGGCGGAGGCGCTCGGCCAGTACGCCGCCCGGCTGATGGTGGACGAGCGGCACATGCAACTGGTCGGCAAGCTCTTCGCCGATGTCATGACCACCGGGCAGAGCTGGGCCGGCGGCTTCCCGATCCGGCACAAGGACGGCAGCACCCGTCTGGTGGAGTTCCGCAACATGCGGCTGCTGGACGCCCGCGGCAAGGTGTACGCCCTCGGGCTGGCCGCCGACCGCTCGACCGTACGGCGCCTCGAACAGGACGTGGCGCTGTCCGAGCGGATGGTGATGCAGTCCCCAGAGGGACTCGCCGTCTTCGACACGGAGCTGCGGTACGTGTCGCTCAACCCCGCCCTGGAGCGGATCAACGGGCGGCCGGCCGCCGAGCACCTGGGGCGCCGCATGGCCGAGGTGGTGCCCGAGCTGGACGTCACCGGCATGGAGGCCGGCGCCCGCCGGGTGCTGGAGACGGGCACGCCCCTGATCGACCACATCCTCGTCGGCCGTACCCCCGCGGACCCGGACGCCGACCACACCTGGGCGGTCTCGCTGTACCGGCTGGACGACGCGGCGGGCCATGTGCTGGGCGTGGCCTGCTCGGTGGCCGACATCACCGAGCAGCACCGGGCCGCCCTGGAGGCGGAGGCGGCCCGGCGCCGGCTCGCGGTGATCGCCGACGCCGGGGCCCGGATCGGTACGACGCTCGAACTGGACCGTACGGCCTGGGAGTTGGCCGAGGTCGCGGTGCCGGAGCTGGCCGATGTGGCCGCCGTGGACCTGCTGGAAGCAGTGGTGGAGGGCCTGCCCAGCACCCTCGGCCCCGCGGATACGGCGGTGCTCCGGGCCCTCGCGCTGCGCCCCGAGGACGGCTCGGACGCCGTACGGGCCGCGGACACGCCCGGCAGGATCGCCCGGTACGCCCCCGACCGCCTGGTCACCGAGTGCGTGCGCACCGGTGAGGCGGTGCTGGTGCCACGGGTGAAGGACGAGGACCTGCCGCGCATCGCCCGCTCCCCGGAGGCGGCCGTACTGCTGGGGCGGGCGGGGCTGCACTCGTATCTCGCGGTGCCGCTCATCGCGCGCGGCGAGGTGCTGGGCGCGCTCGACCTCAAACGGACCGTCAACGCGCGGCCGTTCGACGCGGACGACGTGCTGCTCGCCCGGGAGCTCGCGGCGCGCGCGGCGGTGCAGATCGACAACGCCCGCTGGTACCAGAACGCCCGCAACACGGCACTGACCCTCCAGCGCAGCCTGCTGCCGAGCAGTCCGCCGGTGACCACCGGGCTCGAAGTGGCCTCGCGCTATCAGCCGGCGGGGGCCACCAGCGAGGTCGGCGGGGACTGGTTCGACGTCATCCCGCTGGAGGGCGGGCGGACCGCGCTGGTGGTCGGCGATGTCATGGGCAGCGGGATCGGGGCGGCCGCGACGATGGGGCGGCTGCGCACCGCGACCACCACCCTGACCGCGCTCGGTCTGGACCCCGCGGTGCTCCTGGCCCACCTGGACAAGACCACCTCGGCCCTGGACCACTCCATCGCGACCTGTGTGTACGCCGTCCACGACCCGCGGCTGCGGCAGTGCCGTATCGCCAACGCCGGCCATCTGCCCCCGGCCCGCGTCCGCCCCGGCCACCCCCCGGAACTCCTCGACCTGCCCACCGGTGTCCCGCTCGGCGTCGGCGGTGTCTCCTTCTCCACGGTCACCGTCGACTTCGCCCCCGGCGACGAACTGGTCCTCTACACCGACGGCCTGGTCGAGACCCGCCGCCACACCCTGGACGAACGCCTGGACCTCATGCTGTCCCTGCTGACCGACCCCACCCGCCCCCTGGAGGAGACCTGCGACCTCCTCCTGCGCACGCTCCACCACCCGGACAACCACGACGACGTGGCCCTGCTCATCGCACGGGCGAAGGAATGCTGACGGCGCGTCAATCCCCCTCTGTCACCCCGCCGTCGCGTCGCTGAGCCGCTCCCACTCCTCGCTCAGCATCCCGAACAGCACGCTGTCGTACCAGCGTTGCCCCACCCGCACACCGGAGCGGCGGCGCCCCTCCTCGACGAACCCGGCCTTGCGGAAGGCGCGGATCGCGCGTTCGTTGCCGCTCCAGGTGTCCAGCTCGACGCGCCGGAACCCGCAGGCGCCGAAGAGGTGCCCCAGCAGCAGCCGCAGCGCCTCGGAGCCGTAACCGCCGCCCCAGTGGTCGCGCTCCCCGATGGTGATGCCGACCGTGACCCGGCCGGCGAACGGGTGGACGTCGCGGTAGTCGACCATCCCGATCGGCCGGCCGTCGGCCAGGTCCTCCACGATGAACGTGCCGTCGACGCGCGGGTCCTGACGGAGCTGGGCGTCATGGAAGCGCTCCAGGGTCTCCCGGGTGATGGGCCCGAAGTGCGGGTCGCCCCCGGTGGCCCAGTGCACCACCTCGGGGTCGTTGCGCCAGCGCAGCTGGACGTCCAGATCCTCGGCGCGCGGCGCCCGAAGTCGTACAAGCGTTCCCTCGATCATGCGCTGATCATAGGGATGATGATCACGGGGCTTCGTCCCGCACGCCGATCACCACATGCGCCGACCATTCCTGCGAGACCGCCACACGTGCCTTCAGGCCCGCCTCGGTGAAGGCGGCGACCGCGGCCGGGGCCTGGCGTTCGCTGGTCTCGGACAGCAGCCGGCCGCCGGGGGCCAGCCAGTCGGTGGCCTCGGCGGCGACGCGGCGCAGGACGGCGAGGCCGTCGGGACCGCCGTCGAGGGCGGTGGTCGGCTCGTGGTCGCGGGCCTCGGCGGGGAGCAGCGGGAGGTCCGGGGTGGGGACGTAGGGCACGTTGGCCGTCAGGAGACCGATACGGCCGCGCAGGGCGGTGGGCAGGGCGGTGTACAGATCGCCCTGGTGGGCGTGGCCGCCGTAGGGGGCGAGATTGCGGCGGGCGCAGTGGACGGCGGCCGGGTCGATGTCGGCGGCGTGCACCCGCGCGCCGTCCAGCGCGGCGGCGAGGGCCGCGCCGAGCGCGCCGGAGCCGCAGCACAGGTCCACCACGACGGAGGCGTCCGGGACTTCGGCCAGCGCCCGGTCCACCAGGAACTCGGTACGGCGGCGGGGGACGAACACCCCGGGCTCGACGTCGATCCGCAGCCCGTAGAACTCGGCCCAGCCGAGGACGTGTTCGAGCGGGAGACCGGCCGTGCGGCGGTCCACCATCGAGGCGAGTTCGGCGGCGTCACGGGCGGTGGCGAGTATCAACTCCGCCTCGTCCTCGGCGAACACGCACCCGGCGGCACGCAACGCGGAGACGACGGCCGCGGGGGAAAGGGAAGAGGGAGTGGGCATGTGAGGACGGATGCCTTTCGGGAGCGCGAGACCACAGGGCGCTCCCGCGGTCACCGCTGCCGGTGCACCGCGCCGTCACAAGGAGAGAGCACCCCGGCTGACACAGCGGATATGGGTCTCACCTCCTCGCACTCGGGGCCGCGGACCTCCGCGACCGGACGGTCACCATACCCCACCGGACCTGGCCGGGTTCAGCCCCTGACGTCGCGAGTTGTACTCTGCAACCGGAATGCGGACCACCGCGGAACGCCGGAGGAGGGAGGTCCCGTGCGCACAGCCGAGTCGGCCGTCGAGACGATCCAGCGCGAGATGACGGTCTTCGCCCGCCGGGCCCGCGCCTCGGCGGGCCGTATGCACCCCGAGCTGTCCCTGGTGTCGTACACCCTGCTCGGCCATCTGGAGGAGAGCGGGGGCTGCCGGGCCACCGATCTCGCGGCGCACTACGCCCTGGACAAGTCCACGGTGAGCCGCCAGGTCGCCGCGCTGGAGCGGGCGGGCCTGATCGAGCGCCGCCCGGACCCGGAGGACCAGCGGGTCCAGGTGCTCCAGCTGACCGAGGCGGGACAGGAGATCCTCGCCCAGGTCACCCGGCGCCGCCGCGCCGCCTTCCGGGAGCGGCTCGCCGAGTGGCCCGAGGACGACCTGGTGCGGTTCGCTGCCTATCTGGAGCGCTACAACGCGGGGGCCGAGGGCATCGGCGCCGACTGAGCGATCCGACGATCACCCCACCGGCACCGCGGCCCGCCCGTCCGTCAGCCGCTCCGGGGCCTTCGCCGCCAGGAAGGACGTGGTCCTGCGCAGCCGGAAGCCCAGGGACTCGTACAGCCGGATGGCGTTGGTGTTCCTGGCGCTGGTGTGCAGGAACGGGGTGTCGCCGCGCTCCCGGATGCCGTGCGCGACGGCGAGGATCAGCCTGCCGGCCAGGCCCTGGCCGCGTGCCGCGGGGTCGGTGCAGACCGCGCTGATCTCGGTCCAGCCCGGCGGTCGCAGCCGCTCCCCCGCCATGGCGACCAGCGCGCCCTCGCGGCGGATGCCGAGATAGGTGCCCATCTCCACGGTGCGCGGCAGGAACGGCCCCGGCTGGGTGCGCCCCACCAGGTCCAGCATCTCGGGCACATCGGCCGGGCCGAGGCGGACCGCCTCCGCGTCCGGCGCCGCGGCCAGACCGTCATCCACGAGCTGGACGCCGCCCACGTGGAAGGTGATCTCCCAGTCCTCCGGGACGTCCCCGCAGTAGTCGTTCAGGGGGACCTCCGCACCGGCTCCGGCCAGCGCGGCGAGGTCCGCCCAGTCCCGGGCCTCCGGCTCGTCGGGCAGCGCCAGCCACGGGGAGACGTCGACCGGGTAGCGCAGCACCCGGCCGCGCCGCTCGGCGAAGTGGGCGTGCGGGCCGGTGAGGGAGGCGAGGGCGGGGTTGTCGAGGACGTGCGCGGGGGACCGGGGACCGATGACGCTCACGCGGCCACCTCGATCACCGTGCCGAAGCCGTACGCCTTGCGCATTCTCATCCCTCGCTTCTCTCGCACTGTCCCCGGCGCACCACGGCCGGTACCGATCGCCAAGGAGCGACCCGCACCCGGTATTCCCGCTCCCCCGCGCTGTTCATACGACCGCAACGATCCGAGCCGCGACCGGGCTCCGGAGCGGTGACCAGGCACGGAGCATCCGCCGGGACAGCGTACGGTTGAAGGATGAACGTCACGCGAGGCTTCACGGGCCGCGCGCGCGAGCACAACCCGGGGCTGCCGCCCGGTCAGTACGACGCGCGCGAGGACTGGCCCGTCCTGTCCGCCGAGGTCACCCCCGACCTCGCACCCGCCGACTGGTCCTTCCGCGTCGACGGGCTGGTCGAGCGGCCGTACACCTGGGACTGGGACACGGCGCACGCGCTGCCCGCCTCGGCGTACGAGGGCGACATCCACTGTGTCACCGGGTGGTCGAAGTTCGGGGTGCGGTTCGGCGGGGTCTCGCTGGACGCCTTCCTCGACGTGGTGCGGCCCGCGGCGGCCGCCACCCACGCGGTCGCCCGCTCCCACACCGGCTACACCGCGAACCTGCCGCTGGCCGACCTCACCGGCGGTCGCGCCTGGATCGTCTGGGAGTACGGCGGCGAGCCGCTGCCGGCCGAGCACGGCGGCCCGGCACGCCTGGTGGTGCCCCATCTGTACTTCTGGAAGAGCGCCAAGTGGATCGCGGGCATCACGCTCCTCGACCATGACGAGCCGGGCTTCTGGGAGGGCAACGGCTACCACGCGCGCGGCAACCCCTGGGAAGAGCAGCGGTACGCCGGTGACTGAGACGACGACCATGCCCGGTGGCACGCCCCGGTTCGCGGTGCCCGGCCGGATCGCCGTGAGCGAGCAGGCCGAGTCGACGTGGCAGACGGCCACCCTGACGGAGATCCGCCGCGAGACCCCGCACGCGGCCACCTTCCGGCTCGCGGTGCCCCGGTGGGCGGGACATCTGCCCGGCCAGCACCTGATGCTGCGGCTGACCGCCGGGGACGGCTACACGGCGCAGCGCCACTACTCGATCGCCTCCGCGCCCGACGACAGCGGGCATATCGAGCTGACCCTGGACCGGGTGCCGGACGGCGAGGTGTCCGGCTGGTTCCACACCGTGGCCAGGCCCGGTGACACGATCGACGTACGCGGCCCGCTCAGCGGCTTCTTCGCCTGGCCCGGCGACCGGCCCGCGCTGCTGCTCGGCGCCGGCTCCGGGGTGGTACCGCTGATGTCGATGATCCGGCACCACCGGGCGCGCGGCCTCGAAGTGCCGCTGCGGATGCTGGTGTCCGCGCGCAGCCCCGAGGAACTGATCTACGCGGCCGAGCTGGGCGCGGAGACGACCCCGGTGTTCACCCGCAGCGCCCCCGCCGGGGTGCCGGTGGGCCGGGTGACGGCCGCGCATCTGGCGCCGCTGCTGGCCGAGCGGCCGCCCGGCGGGTGGGAGGCGTATGTGTGCGGGTCCAACGGGTTCGCCGAGCACGTCTCGCGGCTGCTGGTCCGCGCCGGTCAGCCGGCGGACCGGATCCGCATCGAACGCTTCGGCTGAGGCGCGGCACCGGCGCGTTCGCGGGGCACGTGGCTCGAACGTGCCTCAAGTGGGCCTGAACTCGCGGTTCACCGGGTGGGCCGGGTGCGCCGCACGGGGTACGAGACGGGTGAGGACGCTCGTGCGCGCACACCGGAGCGGGTGGCGGCGCGGGCGGGCGGCCGGTCGGCTTCGGCGAGGAGGCGGACATGCGGACCCGGGTGCGTGTGCGTGGCTGGCGCTGGCGGCGCAATCCGCTGCGGCGCCGCTGTGATGTCGTCGAGGCGTGGACGGTGCTGGTCGTCGCCGTGCTGCTGTTCGTGGTGGCGCCCCTGGTCGGGGTGGCCGCGGGGCTGCACACCCAGAACCGGGACGCGGCGACCGCGGCGGCGCAGCGGGCCGCGCGCCACCGGGTGCCGGCCACGGTGTCCGGCGGTCCGCCGGGCGTCCAGGTCGAGCGCGGGCATCTGCACCGCGCCGAGGTCCACTGGACCGAGCCCGGCCACGGAACCCGGACGGCCTGGGCGCGGGTGCCGGCCGGGGCACGGACCGGGGACACGGTCCCGGTCTGGGTCGACACCCGGGGGCAGGTCGTCACCGCGCCGTCGTCCGGTGCGGACGTCCTCCAGCACGCGGTGACCATCGGGGTGTGCGCGGCGGCCTGTGCCGGGGGCGTGGTGTTCCTCGGGCACACCCTCGCCCGCCGGATCGCGCTGCGCCACCGGCTCGCCGAGTGGGAGCGGGCGTGGGCCCGCACGGGACCGAGGTGGACCCAGCCCAGGGCCTGAACGACCGCGTGCCGAGCCATGGTCGGCCGGGGCGCCCTCCTCGTACGGTGGGCTCCCCTCTCCCCCGGCGAAGGCGGTGGCCGATGGCCCTGTTCGACCTGCCCCTGTCCGAACTCCGTGCCCACCGGAGCGAGTCCACCGAACCCGAGGACTTCGACGCCTTCTGGGACGCCACCCTGCGCGAGGCACGCGCGCATGAACTCGCCGTCCGCTTCGAGCCGGTGGAATCCGGACTGGCCACGGTCGAGGTGTACGACGTGACGTTCGCCGGGTTCGGCGGGCACCCGGTCAAGGGCTGGCTGCGGCTGCCGGCCGGGGCGCGCGAACCCCTGCCGCTGGTCGTGCAGTTCATCGGGTACGGCGGCGGGCGCGGGCTGGCGCACGAGGATCTGCTGTGGGCGTCGACCGGGCGGGCGCACTTCGTGATGGACACCCGGGGGCAGGGCAGCGTCTGGGGCGGCGGGGGCGGCACCCCGGACCCGGTGGGCTCCGGCCCCGCCCACCCCGGCTTTCTCACCCGGGGCATCGACGCGCCCGAGAACCACTACTACCGGCGGGTGTTCACGGACGCGGTACGTGCGATCGAGGCGGCCCGCGCCCATCCGCTGACCGACGCGGCGCGCACGGTGGCGCTCGGCCACAGCCAGGGCGGCGGCATCACCCTCGCGGTCGGCGCGCTGGTCCCCGATCTGGCCGCGGTGGCGCCGGACGTGCCGTTCCTGTGCGACTTCCCGCGCGCGATCACCCTGACGGACCGCCACCCCTACCGCGAGGTCGGCCTGTTCCTGAAGACCCACCGGGGCCGGACGGCGCAGGCGCTGCGCACCCTCTCCTACTTCGACGGCGTGCACTTCGCCGCCCGCGGCCGGGCACCGGCCCTGTTCTCGACGGCCCTGGAGGACGAGACCTGCCCGCCGTCGACCGTGTTCGCGGCGTTCAACTCCTGGGCGCACCCGGACAAGACGATCGAGGTGTACGAGTTCAACGACCACGAGGGCGGCGGCCCCTTCCATGACGCGGTGAAGCTGCGCTGGCTGCGGTCGTACGCCTAGGGCCTCTCCAGATCACCTCTTCCTCGATGCCCGACCGGTCGGTATGTTCGGGGTGCCCGGTCCGGGGCCGACACGGGCCGGGCGTTCCCGCGACCACGGAGGGCCCATGTCAGCCACGCACGACGCCCAGCAGACCCCGTCGGCTCCGCGGGCCGCCGGGGTCCACGGCTTCTGCGATCCCCGGTTCACGGCCGTGCGCGAGGCGTTCGAGGAGAACTTCCGCACCCGGCGCGAACTCGGCGCGGCCGTGGCGGTCACCCTCGACGGGGAGACCGTGGTGGACCTGTGGGGCGGCTGGGCGGACGCGGCCCGCACCCGGGCCTGGGAGCGGGACACCCTGGTGAACGTGTGGTCGACCACCAAGGGCCCGGTGGCGCTGTGCGCGCATCTGCTGGCCGACCGGGGGCTGCTCGACCTGGACGCGCCGGTGGCCCGGTACTGGCCAAAGTTCGCGGCGGCCGGCAAGGAGAAGGTGCTGGTACGGCATCTGCTGTCGCACCGCGCCGGGCTGTGCGGACTGCGCGAGCCGCAAAGCCTCCAGGACCTGTACGACTGGGAGTTGACCACCGCGCGGCTCGCGGCCACGGAGCCCTGGTGGGAGCCGGGCACCCGCTCCGGGTACCACGCGGTGACGTACGGCTTCCTGGTCGGCGAGGTCGTACGGCGGATCACCGGGCTGAAGCCGGGGGCCTTCCTGGAGCGGGAGGTGACCGGGCCGCTCGGCATCGACTTCAGTGTGGGCCTGCCGGTCGAGGAGTACGGTCGGGCCGCCGAGCTGACGCACAGCCCGGCCGGCTCGGACGACGAACGCTCCCCCGCCTTCCGTCACTTGACCCGGCTGACGCTCGCGGCGATGGCCAACCCGGCGATCGGCGCGGCCCACGCGAACACACCCGCGTGGCGGGCGGCGGAGGTCCCGGCGGGCAACGGGCACGGTACCGCGCGGGCGGTCGCGGCGCTGTACGGCGTCTTCGCCGGGCGCGGCTCCTTCGGCGGGCGGCAGATCCTGTCGCCCGAGGCGGCGGAGCGGGTGCGCGAGGGGCAGGGCAGCTGTGTCGACCTGGTCCTCGGGGCGGGCCTGGGCGGCGAGAGCGAGGCGGGGCTCGGGCTGTGGCTCAGCGGACCGCGGGGCGCGTACGGGCCCAATCCGCGGGCGTTCGGGCATGACGGGTTCGGCGGTTCGTGCGGGCTCGCCGATCCGGAGGCGGGGGTGTCGCTGGGCTATGTCATGAACCGGATGGGCCCGCGCATCATGGACGACCCCCGGAAGATGGCCCTGATCGACGCCCTGTACGGCGCCCTGTGATCGGCGGACCGCTCTCAACCACCCTGCTCCACAGCGGACTTGGTGGCCACCACCAGCCGGGCACGGGGGCTCCCGTCGTCGCGCCGCCCGAACTCGGGCAGGGCGCGCAGCTCGGTCGTGAACCCGGCGCGCGCCAACTCCGCCAGCACCGTGCCCAGTCGGAACGTCCGGTAGTACATGACGAACGGCGGCCGCCACAGGGCGTTGCGCACCCGCATCACCGCGTCGAAGCCGAGCAGTGCCCAGAACGCGCGGTGGTGCGCCGGGGTGGGGGCGCCCAGCGGGAAGGCGAAGCTGCCGCCGGGCCGCAGCGCCGAGTGGACCTGGGCGAACAGGCCGGGCAGCTCGCGGGGCAGGAAGTGGCCGAACGCCCCGAAGCTGACGACGAGATCGAAGGCGGCGGTGAACGGCAGCGCCCGTGCGTCGCCGCGCACCCAGCCGATCGCGGGCCTGTCCTCGGGGCGGACCCGGCGCCGGGCGACCTCCAGCATCCCGGCGCTGAAGTCGACGCCCACGGCGCTACGGCGGCACAGCCCGGCCAGCACCCGGACACCGGCGCCGGTCCCGCAGCACAGGTCGAGGCCGTCGTCGAACGGTCCCAGTGGGTCGAGCGCCCGCGCCACGGCGTCGAGCACCCGGCCGGGGGTGCGAAAGGGCGTGTGGTCGAACTTCGGCGCGAGCAGGTCGTATCCGTGCTCGACGGAGGACAGCGCCTGGACGGCGAGTTCGCGCAGCGAGGGGCCTTCGGGTCCGAACATGTCCGTCAACCCGTCAACTCTCGTACCCATTGATCAGTTTCATCCGCACCGACCCAACCTACAGGGGTGATCCCATGCACGCGTTCCGTTCGGCAGTCGAGGCCGGGGACCTGGACGCCGTGGCGGCGCTGCTGGCCGAGGACGTCGTCTTCACCAGTCCCGTCGTCTTCAAACCGTATACGGGCAAGGCCATCACCGCCGCGATCCTGCGCGCGGTCTCCCAGGTCTTCGAGGACTTCCGGTACGTCCGCGAGTTCGGCGCCCCCGACTCCCCCGACCACGCGCTGGTCTTCACCGCCCGGGTGGGCGGCCGCGAGCTGTCCGGCTGCGACTTCCTGCACGTCAACGAGGAGGGGCTGATCGACGACCTCATGGTCATGGTCCGCCCGCTGTCGGGCGCGCACGCCCTCGCCGAGGCGATGGGAGCACGGTTCGAACAGATCGCCGAGGAGGCGCAGGCGGGTTCCTGACGGCAGGCACGTTCCTGACGCCGGGCGGGGGCGGTCCGCACGGGGCCGCCCCCGCCCTGTTACCCGGCCTGCGGATCCGTCCCCGGGAATACCCCCGCGCACCGATCTGTTGACGCCACCGAGCACACCGGTATAGTGCGAACAGCGCATGTGCGTGCCCCTCGTACCGGCACCGATGTCGCCGTCTTCTCTCCAGCCCCTCGGCCGAGCCGTTTCCACGGCCCCGGGCTTCTTCTTCGCACCACCTCGTGACCAGGGCTTTCGCCGTCATGTCCGGGGTGTGTTCCCGCCGCCCGAGGCAGGTCGTATCCGCCTCCCGTTCGCGGCCTTTCCCCCTTCCCACGCGCTTCTCCCCACTTTCCTCGTCCGCGAAAGGACACCCCGCCATGACCACCACACTCGAACACCCTCCGGTCGAGCTCCGGGTCCCTGCCGCTCGGCTCGTCACCGGCGTACTCGACATCGACACGCACGGGAAGGGGCATCTGCGGGCCGCCGATCTCCTTCCCACCCCCGCCGACCCGCAGGTTCCGGCCGCACTGATCCGCAGGTACGGGCTGCGCAAGGGCGACCTGGTCGAGGGCGCCCGGGGCCCGCAGCGCGCGCTGACCGAGGTCGCCCGGGTCGGGGGTCGCGCACCCGGCGACCTCGCCGCCCGCCGGAACTTCCGCGACCTCACCCCGCTGCACCCGCGCCGCCGACTGCGCCTGGAACACCCGGACGCGGGGCTCGCCGGCCGGGTCGCCGATCTGTTCACGCCGGTCGGCAAGGGCCAGCGCGGCCTCCTCGTGGCGCCGCCGAAGAGCGGCAAGACGGTCCTGCTGCGGCAGCTGGCCGCGGCCGTCGCCGGGAACCACCCCGAGTGCCGGCTGATGGTGCTGCTGCTGGACGAGCGCCCCGAGGAGGTCACCGAGATGCGCCGAACGGTGCATGGCGAGGTGTACGCCTCCACCTTCGACCGCACCGCCAAGGAGCACATCGCCCTCGCCGACCTCGTCGTCGAGCGGGCCAAGCGGCTGGTCGAGGCGGGCGAGGACGTCGTCGTGCTGCTGGACTCGCTGACCCGGCTGTGCCGGGCGCACAACAACGCCTCCGGCGCGAGCGGCCGAACCCTCAGCGGCGGTGTCGACGCGGGCGCGCTGATCGGCCCCAAGCGGTTCTTCGGCGCCGCCCGCGAGGCCGAGGAGGGCGGCTCGCTCACCATCCTGGCCACCGCCCTGGTGGACACGGGCTCCCGTGCCGACGGCTACTTCTTCGAGGAGCTGAAGAGCACGGGCAACATGGAGCTGCGGCTCGACCGGGAACTGGCCGGACGGCGCGTCTTCCCCGCCGTGGACCTCGAAGGCTCCGGCACCCGGCGCGAGGAACTGCTGCTCACCCCGGCCGAGTTGGGCGCCGTCCACGGGCTGCGCCGCGCCCTGCGCTCACGCGAGGGCGCCCCGGCGGGCCTGGAGGCGCTGCTGGAGCGGATGCGGCGCACCCCCGGCAACGCGGCCTTCCTGCGGCAGGTCCTGCCGACCCTGCCCGCGAGCTGACCGGGTACGGCAACCGGGTTGCTCCGCTGGCATCCGGGTTGCTCCGTTGGGCCGGACGGCGCGGCCGACGCGCGCACATCACTCCCATTCGTACGTTGAGCATATGATCACCAGATTCAGATATCGGGCGGTCGTGCCCGCCTGTTCCCTGTGTGTGGCGGGCCTGCTGGCGTTCACCCCGGCCCTGGCCGGCGCCGCCCCGGCCGCCGCGCGGCACCGGAGCGCCGCGCTGCCCCGCAACGGCGAGCCCGCGCCGCCCGCGCCCCGGGCGGCCATCCCGGCCCCGGCCCTGCTCTACCGCTCGGGCACACAGGTACGCCCGCGCGGGAGCGCCCCCGAGCTGCCGGACGTCTCCGCGCTGTCCTGGCTGGTGGCCGACGCGGGCAGCGGGCAGGTGCTGGCCGCGAGCGAGGCGCACCGGCCGCTGCCGCCGGCCAGCACCCTGAAGACGCTGTTCGCCCTCACCGTGCTGCCGAAGCTGCCCAGCGGGATGCAGCACACCGTGCGCTACCAGGAGTTGGCCGACGTCGCCGAGGGCAGCAGCCTGGTCGGGGTCGAGGAGGGCCACAGCTACCGGGTGGCGGACCTGTGGCGGGGGGTCTTCCTCAGCTCGGGCAACGACGCGGTGCATGTGCTCGCCTCCCTCAACGGCGGCTGGGAGACCACCGCCAAGCGGATGCAGACCAACGCCCGCGCCCTGGGCGCCCTGGACACGCATGTGCTGTCCCCGGACGGTTACGACACCCCCGGTCAGGTGTCCTCCGCCTACGATCTGGCCGTGTTCGGCCGCGAGGGCCTGCGCAACCCCGACTTCGCCACGTACTGCTCCACCGCGCAGGCCGAGTTCCCCGGCGACGGTGCGCCGTTCGCCATCGAGAACACCAACCGGCTGCTCACCGGCGCCGACGGCGTGGCGCCCTACCCGGGCCTGATCGGTGTCAAGAACGGCTACACCACCAACGCGGGCAACACCCTGGTGGCCGCCGCCCGGCGGGGCGGGCGCACCCTGGAGGTGACCGTGATGAACCCTCAGGCCGGCGACGGCTTCGAGGTGTACGAGGAGGCGCGCCGGTTGCTCGACTGGGGCTTCGCGGCGGACGGTCAGGTGGATCCGGTGGGCTCGCTGGACGGGCTGCGTCCCAAGCCCCGGCCGACCGCTTCGGCCGCGCCGGTGGCGGCGGCCACGTCCGGGGCGCCGGACGACGACGACTGGTCCGGCACCGCCGTCGGGGCGGGACTCGCCGGGCTGGGCGCGGCCGCGATGGCACTGGCGCTGCGGGCCAAGGTCAGGGCCAAGGGCAGGGGCAGGGCGGCGCGCGGCTGACCGATCGGCAGACCGAGCAGCAGGCCCAGGGTGATCCAGGTGTAGAGGTTGCTGCCGAGGAAGCCGTCGAGGCCGGAGGCGTCGTCGAACCACAGCCAGACCACGCTGGTGCACAGCACCGCGTACAGCGCGCCCGCCAGGCGCCGGTGCCCGGCGCGCAGCAGGACCGCGAAGGAGGGCAGCAGCCACACCAGGTGATGCACCCAGGTGATCGGGCTGACCAGGCAGGCGGCCGCCCCGGTGAGGGCGAAGGCCGCGGTCCAGTCACCGGCCAGCGCCGCCCGGCGGCCGCGCCACGCCCAGACGCACAGGGTGCCCAGCACCGCGAGCGCCCACAGCGGGCGGCCGGTCTCGCCGAGCCGGGCCAGCACGCCCTGGAGCGACTGGTTGGAGACGTAGTCCAGCCTGCCCACCCGGCTGGTGTCCCACAGCGCCCGGGTCCAGTAGAACCGGGAGGCGGCCGGGTCCACCAGGGCGGCGAGTCCGGTCACGGCCACGGCCACGGCGGTCGCCTGCGCGGCGGCCCGGCGGCGCCCGGCGAGCAGCAGCAGCCCGATGAACAGGGCCGGCGTCAGCTTGACGGCCGCCGCGAGCCCGATCCCGGCGCCCGCCCAGCGGCCCCGGCCGCTCGACAGCAGCCGGGCGTCGGTGAGGACGAGGGCCAGGAGGACGACGTTGACCTGGCCGAAGCTGAAGGTGTCCCGCAGGGGTTCGAACAACGCGAGCGCGCACAGGGCCAGCGACCAGCGGTACCAGCCGTGGCGCCGCCAGTCGTCGCCTGCCAGGACGCGCAGGACCACACCGAGGGCGGCCGCGTTCACCACCAGGGAGGCGACGATCGCGGTGGTGCGGCCCAGCAGGGCCAGGGGCAGCATCAGGACCGCGGCGAACGGCGGATAGGTGAAGCCGTACTGCGTGCCCGGCACCCGGTAGTCGTAGATCAGGCCGCCGTGGTCGACCCAGCTGTGCACGGTGCCGTAGTAGACGCGCAGGTCGAAGAAGCCGCGCAGCAGCGGCACGGTCGCGGTGAACGCGGTCACGGCGGCGGCGAGGGCGAGGACCAGCAGCAGCCTGCCCCGCTCGGTGCGCGGGCCCGTCATGCGGCGCGCCCCGGGGCCGGGGACACGGCGGGCGCCTGGGCCGCCTGGTGGGCCTGCCACAGGACGACGACGCCGAGCAGCCCGCCGCAGACGGCGAGCACCAGCTGGCCCGCGTCGGCGGGGCCGCCGCTGGGCAGCACGGCGAGGGCGAGCACTCCGGCGAGGGCGGCGACCCGGTGCCGTACCGACGTGCTGGGCGCTGCGGCGGCGATCAGGAACAGGCCCCACAGCACGTACCAGGGGCGGATCGCCGGGCCGAACACGGCGACGACGAGCAGGCTCAGGCCGAGCGCGTACACCGGTTTGAGGCGCAGTCGCAGCCATATGAGGAGGATGGCGACGGCGGTGGTGAGGAGGCCGAGCAGATGCCAGCCGGGGATCGCCAGCGGGGCCAGGCCGCTGCCGAGCCGGACGAGCAGATCACCGGTGGCCCGGCCGAGCAGGCTGGTCAGAGCCCAGTTCTGCGGGGAGACGGGGGTGCCGAGGGCGCCGATCCAGCCGTAGCCGGTGCCGGCCGTCACGGTGGCGGCGACCGTGGTCGCGGCGGAGACGGCGGCGGTGGTCAGGGCGGCGGGCAGCGGGCGGCGCCCGGCGCGGGCCTGGAACGCCACCACGGCGAGCAGACCGAGCGCGGCGGGCGCCTTGACCAGGGCGGCGAGGGTGACGAGTACGGCGCCCAGAACGGGTCTGCGGCCCCGGGCGGCGACCAGGCCGAGCCCGAGCAGTCCGAGCATCAGCGCGTCGTTGTGGGCGCCCGCGACCAGGTGCAGCAGCACCAGTGGATTGAGGGCGCCGAGCCAGAGCGCGGCGGCCGGGTCGGCGCCGCTGTGCCGGGCGAGCCGGGGCAGCGCGAACGCCATCAGGGCCACCCCGAGGAGGGCGAGCAGGCGCATGCCGATCAGGCCCGCGGGCAGCTCGCCCCGGGTGAGGCCGGACAGCGCGGAGGCGAGACCCAGGAAGGCGGGGCCGTACGGCGCTCCGGTGTGCTGCCACATGGGGGCCACCTGGTCGGCGAGCGGACCGCCGAGGGCCGCGGGGCCCTGGGTGTAGACGTCCATGTGCGCGTCGGCCATGGCACCCTGCGCGAGATAGCTGTAGACGTCCCGGCTGAACAGCGGCGGTGCGAGCACCAGTGGGGCGGCCCAGACGGCCAGTACGAGCAGCAGGGCGCGCGGCGCGGGCGGCCGCGGCCCCCGCACCAGACGGCCGAGCAGCGCCCAGGCGGCGATCAGCAGCACGACGCCGAAGTACACCGCGACCAGCCCTGTCGCCTCCTGGGCCGAGGCGGGCGCCGGCGGATCCGCCACGGGCAGCGCACCGGCGCTCTCCCCGCCGAGCGCGAGAAAGGCGGTACCGACCAGCCCGAGCAGCCGACACCGCCGCAGATCGAAGGGAAATGCCATGGCCAACACTGGCTCAGCGTGGCAACGCCGAATGTCCACGAAACGACGACAGCCCGTCCGAACGGGGACAGAGGTGTGGCCGGGGCGTGGTGGACGGGGGCGGATCGGGGTGGCGCAGGAGTGGTGGGAGGCGCGGGCCGGTGTTCGGGGGCCGAGGCGGTGTCCGGCCGAATCCGCGGCGGGTGTCGGGAGATTCCAGGGCCGGTGGCCGGAAGTCTCCGAGTCTGACGCCCGACGGCTTCCGCGGTCGGTACCGGGGGCGGGATTCCGACGCCGGCACCCGACGGCACCCGCAACCGGTACCAGGGCCGGATTCCAAGGCCGATGCCCATCAGGTCCCCGGGCCAGCACCTCATGGCCACCGCACCCGGTACCCAGGGGCTTCCAGGCCAGTGCCCGGCAAAATCTGCGGCAGGTGACCGAGAGGTTCCAGGACCGGCGCCCGGCGAATTTCAGGGCCGGTCCTCGGGAGTCTCCGACGCCGACACCCGACGGCTTCCGCGGTGCCAAGGCCGATGCCCCATCAGGTTCCGAAGCCCGCACCCGGTGCCTTCCACCGTCGGTGCCGAGGGAAATCCAGGGCCGGCGCCCGAAGGGTTGCGAGGCTGGCGCCCGATGGCTTCCGCGGCCGGTGCCCAGGGGAACTCCGGGGCCAATGCCCCTTGGCCTCCGCCGTCGAGGCCCCGGCGGATTGCGCAACGGGTGTTTGGTGGCTCCCGGGGCCGGTTCCCGATGGCGCCGCCGCCGACACCCCGGCGGATTCCGTTGCCCGTGTGGTCAGAAGACGGACAGGCCGGTCAGGGTGGTGAAGCGGTCCAAGGCGGCCACGCCGGCCACGGAGTTGCCGCGTTCGTCCAGGCCGGGGCTCCAGACGCACAGCGTGCAGCGGCCCGGGACGACGGCGATGATGCCACCGCCGACACCGCTCTTGCCGGGCAGGCCGACCCGGTAGGCGAAGTCGCCCGCGGCGTCGTACGTGCCGCAGGTCAGCATCACCGCGTTGACCTGCTTGGCCTGGCTGCGGCTGAGCAGTCGGCTGCCGTCGGCGCGGATGCCGTGCCGGGCGAGGAAGCCGGTGGCGAGGGCGAGGTCGGCGCAGGAGGCGGCGATGGAGCACTGCCGGAAGTACTGGTCGAGCAGGACCGGCACCTCGTTGTCGATGTTGCCGTAGGACGCCATGAAATGGGCCAGCGCGGCATTGCGGTCACCGTGCGCGGTCTCGGAGGCGGCGACCTCCTGGTCGAAGTCCAGCGCGGGGTTTCCGCTCTCGGCGCGCAGGAAGCCGAGCAGTTCTCCGGCCGCGTCCCCGGTACGGGTCTGGAGGCGGTCGGTGACGACGAGCGCGCCCGCGTTGATGAACGGGTTGCGCGGGATGCCGTTCTCGTACTCCAGCTGGACCAGGGAGTTGAACGGGTTGCCGGAGGGCTCGCGGCCCACGTGCTCCCACAGCTCGTCGCCCTCACGCGCCAGGTCCAGGGCGAGGGTGAACACCTTGGTGATGGACTGCGCGGAGAACGGCTGCCGCCACTCCCCCACCCCGTACACCGTGCCCTCCAGCTCGGCGACGGCCATACCGAAGGTGCGGGGGTCGCACGCGGCCAGCGCCGGGATGTAGTCGGCGGCGCGGCCGCGGCCCGGTGTGTGCTCCAGCTCCTCGGCTATGCGCTCCAGGACCGGCAGGAAGGTGGGGGACGACGTCGTTGTCATGATCACCATTGTGCCTCCGTACCGTTCCCGCAGCCCACTCACCCCCGCCCCGCTGGCTCTCGTAACCGCAGGTCAGGCGGCCGGCGCCCCACTGCCCGCGATGATCTCGGGGCGCAGCAGCGCGGCCAGCGTCCCGGCGGGCAGCAGGCCCTTCTCCAGGACCAGTTCGGCGACCCCGCGCCCGGTGGCGAGGGCTTCCTTGGCGATCTCGGTGGCCGCCGTGTAGCCGATGTGCGGGTTGAGCGCGGTGACCAGTCCGATGGAGTTCTCCACGCTCGCGCGCAGCCGCTCGGTGTTGGCGGTGATGCCGTCGACGCAGCGCTCGGCCAGCGTCAGGCAGGCCCGCTCCAGATGGGTGACGGACTCCGACAGGGAGTGCAGGATGATCGGCTCGAAGGCGTTGAGCTGGAGCTGTCCGGCCTCGGCGGCCATGGTGATGGCGACGTCGTTGCCGATGACCTCGAAGGCGACCTGGTTGACCACCTCGGGGATGACCGGGTTGACCTTGCCCGGCATGATCGACGAACCGGCCTGCACCGGCGGCAGGTTGATCTCCCCGAGCCCGGCGCGCGGACCGGAGGACAGCAGCCGCAGGTCGTTGCAGCTCTTGGAGAGCTTGACCGCGATCCGCTTGAGCACCCCGGACATCTGCACGAAGGCCCCGCAGTCCTGGGTGGCCTCGACCAGGTTGGCGGCGGTGACCAGCGGCAGCCCGGTGATCGCGGACAGATGCCGGCGGGCGGCCTCGGCGTACCCGGACGGAGCGTTGATCCCGGTACCGATCGCCGTGGCGCCCAGGTTGATCTCATGGATCAGCTCGACGGCCTCGGCGAGCCGGCTGCGGTCCTCCTCGATCATCACGGCGAACGCGGAGAACTCCTGACCGAGCGTCATCGGTACCGCGTCCTGCAACTGGGTGCGGCCCATCTTGAGCACGTCACGGAACTGGACGGACTTGCCCGCGAAGGAGTCCTGGAGCACCGCCATCGCCTTGAGCAGTCCACGGACCGCGAAGACCGTCGCTATCTTGACGGCGGTCGGGTAGACGTCATTGGTCGACTGACTCAGGTTGACGTCCTCGTTGGGGTGTACATACGTGTACTCGCCCCTGGCGCGGCCGAGCAGCTCCAACGCCCGGTTCGCGACGACCTCGTTGGCGTTCATGTTGGTCGAGGTGCCGGCCCCGCCCTGGATGACGTCCACGACGAACTGCTCGTGCAGCTCGCCGCGCCGGATCTCCTGGCAGGCGGTGACGATCGCGCGGGCCTTCTCGGGTGCCAGCAGGCCGAGTTCCTCGTTGGCGAGCGCGGCGGCCTCCTTCACCGCGGCCAGGGCGTCGATCAGATGCGGGTACGCCGAGATCGGCATGCCGGTGATGGGGAAGTTCTCGGTAGCCCGCAGGGTGTGGATGCCCCAGTAGGCGTCGGCGGGCACGTCCCGATCGCCGAGGAGGTCGTGTTCGCGCCGGGTGGTGGTCATGAGGGGTGATCCGCTTTCTGGGTTTCGGGAGGGGAAACGTCGGCGAGGGGTGATCTCAGGCGGAATCGAGCTCGCCCACCACCTGTACGGCCCCCACCGGGACCCCACCGCCGAGCAGCGCCTGCCCCGCGAAAGCGGTCAGCAGGGCCGGGTCCACCCCGGCCCGCTCCAGTGCCCGCGCCGCGACCGGTATCCGCGCGCGGTCCGCCCCGTCCGCTATCTTCACGGCCACCGCCCGCCCGTCCGGCAGCGCGGCGACCTGGACGCCCTCGAAGCCGTCCTTGGCGAGCAGTCCTGGCACGGCCCGCATCAGCGCGGCCACGTCGCGGCTCGCGCCGGACGCCATCTCCGCGTGGCCGCGCATCGCGTCGGCGACCTTGGCCTCCGCCGTGCCGGGCGCCGCCGAGGTGATCCGGGACAGCGCGCGGGCGAGCCCGTGCAGGGAGATGGCGAACAGGGGCGCGCCGCAGCCGTCCACACTGGTGTGCGCGACCCGCTGTCCGGTGAGGTCCTCGACGGTCTCCCGGACGGTCTGCTGCAAGGGGTGCGCGGGGTCCAGGTAGTCCGGCAGGGACCAGTCGTTGAGGCGCGCGGTCCACAGCATCGCCGCGTGCTTGCCTGAGCAGTTCTGGGCGAGCCGGGAGGGCGTCCGTCCGGCCCGCACCCAGGTGTCCCGGACGGCGGGGTCGAAGGGCAGGTCGGGGACGTTGCGCAGATCGTCCTCGGCGAGTCCGCCCAGTTCGAGGATGCGCCGGGTACCGGCGAGGTGGCGCTCCTCGCCGGAGTGGCTGGCGGCGGCCAGGGACAGCAGTTCGCCGTCCAGCGGCAGCCCGGCCCGCACCATGGCGACGGCCTGGAGGGGTTTGACGGCCGAACGCGGGTAGAAGGCGGCCTCGATGTCGCCGACCTGGTGGTCGACGGTGCCGTCGGCGCCGAGGACGACGACGGAGCCGTAGTGGATGCCCTCGACCACACCGCCGCGGACGAGGTGGGCGACGGGGGCGTGGCCGGGTGCGCGGACGACGGGCGCGTCGGCGGGGAAGCTCATGTCCATTTCTGCCTGCATCAAGGAGTCGGGGCGGCCGGTTCACGGGTCTCGCGGCGGCACGCCGGTCGGGGGGCGCGGGGTGCGGATCGCACGGGGGTTGGGCACGGCCGTCGTACGGACCGCGCCCGGTGCTGTGGCGACCGGCGGCGGGGGCACGGTGGTGCGTCCGGTGCCGGCGTCGGGGTGTTCGGGGGTCGGAGGGGTCAGGGGTGGGCGGCGCTCATGCCTCGGGCGCGCCGCTCGCGGCCGGGTCGGGCCGTCTGGGGCGCACGATGTCGGTGAGGCTGCGTTCGACGCGGTCCAGGTGGTGGCTCATGGCCGCGAGGGCGTCCTGCTCGGCGCCGTCGACGAGCGCCTCGACGATGGCGCGGTGCTCGCGGTTGGACTGCTCACGGCGGCCGCCCAGCTCGTTGAGGAAGGCCGACTGGCGCGCCAGGGCGTCGCGGATCTCCTCGATGACGCGGCGGAAGACCGGGTTCTGGGCGGCCTCGGCGACGGTGAGGTGGAAGAGGGTGTCCATCGCGACCCAGGCGGTGGTGTCCGTCTCCCGTTCCATGCGGTCCAGCAGATGGGCCAGCCGGTCCAGGTGGTCGGGGGTGCGGCGCAGGGCCGCGTAGCCGGCGACCGGGATCTCGATGTGCCGGCGGACCTCCAGCAGATCGCTGGCCGCGTAGTCGCCGAAGGTGGGGTCTTCCACGGCGTTGGCGACGACGAAGGTGCCCTTGCCGGTCCGGGAGACCGTGAGGCCCATCGCCTGGAGCGCGCGCAGCGCCTCGCGCAGCACGGGCCGGGACACCTCCAGGGTGCGGCCCAGCTCGGCCTCGGAGGGCAGCTTGTCGCCGATGGCGTAGTCGCCGCGCTCGATGGCGCCGCGGAGGTGACCGAGGACCGCTTCCATCGCGCTCACACGCCGCGGACCGAGACCACCTGTCTGGCTGTCTGACAGGTTCACGAGCCGATCCTGCGCGCTGCCCGCCCGCTCTGTCAAGGCGGCCGGTTCACACCCGCGCCCGGGCCGCCGAAAGGGCCGCGAAACGCGCACGGGGTGCGGCGCCCGTCTTCGGGCCGCCGCACCCCGTGGGGTGGTCGGGAGATCGAGGCTCAGGCGTTGAGCGCACCGGTGGTGAGCAGGCCGATGAGGCCCAGCCCGATGATGATGCGGTAGATCACGAAGGCGTTGAAGGAGTGCTTGGCGACGAACTTCAGCAGCCAGGCGATCGAGGCGTAGGCCACGACGAAGGAGACGAGGGTGCCGACGGCCAGCGGGGCGGCGCCCACGCCCGCGCCCAGCGCGTCCTTCAGCTCATAGATGCCGGCGCCGGTCAGCGCGGGGATGCCGAGGAAGAAGGAGAGACGGGTCGCGGCGACGCGGTCCAGGTCCAGGATGAGCGCGGTGGACATGGTGGCGCCGGAGCGGGAGAAGCCGGGGAAGAGCAGGGCGAGGATCTGGGAGCAGCCGACCCACATCGCGTCCTTGAAGGACGTGTCGTCCTCACCGCGCTTGTGGCGGCCCATCTGGTCCGCGCACCACATCACAGCGGAGCCGACGATCAGCGAACCGGCCACCACCCACAGCGAGGCCAGCGGCCCGTCGATCAGCGGCTTCGCGGCAAGGCCCACCAGGACGATCGGGATCGTCGCGGCGATCACCCACCAGGCGAACTTGTAGTCGTGGTGGTAGCGCTCCTCGCGGTTGGTCAGACCGCGGAACCAGGCGGAAACGATCCGCTTGATGTCCTTGAAGAAGTACACGAGCACGGCGGCGATGGCGCCGACCTGGATGACGGCGGAGAACCCGACGACGGACTTGTCGTCGACGGGGATGCTCATGAGCCCCTCGGCGATCTTGAGGTGGCCGGTGGAGGACACGGGGAGGAACTCGGTCACCCCCTCGACGACTCCGAGGACGACGGCCTGACCGACAGAGATGGCGCTCATGGGATCCAGTTCTGAGGAGAGTAGGTCGACAGTGTTGTAGACGGTACTTGCTGCGCGGGGTGCCGAGCGCCGGGCTACACAGCGCCGGCGAGCCAGTACCCGGCGAAGGCCGCGGCCAGCCCGGCCGCCACGCCGGCGACGACGTTCACCGAAGCGTAGAGGCCGGAGCCGGCCTCGGTCAGCCGCAGGGTCTCGTAGGAGAAGGTCGAGTACGTGGTCAGCGCCCCGCACAGACCGGTACCGAGCAGGAGTTGCAGCCGGGGTCCCGCGGCCCCGGTGGCGACGGCGCCGGTGACGAGCCCGAGGATCAGGCTGCCGACGACGTTCACCACGAAGGTGCCCCAGGGGAAGACCGAGTCGTGCCGGGACTGCACGGCGCGGTCGGTGAGGTAGCGCGCGGGCGCGCCGACCACGGCTCCGGCCACGACGAGCAGCCAGTTCACAACGGTTCCTCAGCTTCCGGGCCGGCCGTGGCGGGGTCCGGCCCTGGCGCCCGGCCGACGTACCGTACGACCTCGCACTCGTCCAGCGTGACCAGGCCCTCGCGGACCAGTTCCTCCAGCTGGGGCAGGAAGGCCCGGACGCGCTCCTCGGTGTCCACGACGACCACCGCGACCGGCAGGTCCTCGCTGAGCGAGAGCAGTCGGGAGGTGTGGATACGGGAGGAGGCGCCGTAGCCCTCGATGCCCCGGAAGACGCTGGCGCCCGCGAGCCCCGCGGCGTGCGCGCGGTGCACGATCTCGCTGTAGAGGGGCTTGTGGTGCCAGGTGTCGTCCTCGCCGATGTACACGGTCAGCCGCAGCGCGCGGCCGGTGAGCGAGGTCATGCCTGTTCCCTCCTGGTCAGCACCCGGCGGACGGTGGCCGCGGCGAGCCACACCGCCGCGAGGGCCGCGCAGGGCGTCGCCACCAGATAGACGAGGCCGATCCCGGGGCGGCCGGCCTCGACCAGGCGGCGGATGTCGACGGTGTAGGTGGAGAAGGTGGTGAAGCCGCCGAGGACACCGGTGCCGAAGAAGGGGCGGACGAGGCGGTGGGCGGCCCACACCTCGGTGATGAACACCATGAACACGCCCATCACGGCGCAGCCGATGAGGTTGGTCCAGAAGGTCGCCCAGGGGAAGCCGTCGGGTGCGGTGGGCCAGGCGAGGCTGAGTCCGTAGCGGGCGCAGGCACCGAGGGCGCCGCCGACCGCGACCACCGCGACGACGGGGCCCTGGGCACGCCACCGCATCCGCCGGTGCGGTGCGAGGCGGGCGCGAAGGGTGTCGGCTTCGGGGGTTGTCATCGTTCTTACGTCTCCTGCTCGGCCGACCCCCGGTGGGTGATCACGGCCGGGCACCACATTACCGCCGGATCCGCGACGGCCCGGCCATGCGGTGGTCCGTCCGCCGAAGCGTTCACCCACTCTTCTTCTGACGGAGAGGACGACGCACGGCAGCCGTGGCCGAACGGGGCCGGGGGCGGAACCGGTCAGGATTCGAGAAGCCGTGGTGGGCCTGCCCGGCCTAGCGTGGGAGCACCGAAGGGGGGCCCGTCGGGCCTCGTACCCCTGACCCTTTGACTCGCAAGGAGTGAGCCATATGACCGCCGGTGTGCAGACGATCATCTACCCCGTCAAGGACCCGGAGCGGGCCAAGGCCCTGTTCGCCGCGCTGCTGGGCGTCGAGCCGTACGCCGACGAGCCCTACTACATCGGGTTCAAGGCCGGGGGTCAGGACGTCGGTCTCGACCCGAACGGGCACGCGCAGGGCCTGACCGGGCCGGTGCCGTTCTGGCATGTCACCGATCTGCGGGAGCGGCTGGCGGCGCTGGTGGCGGCGGGCGCGGAGCTCGTCCAGGACGCCCGGGACGTCGGCAACGGACGTCTCGTGGCCTCCGTGAAGGACGCGGACGGCAACATGGTGGGGCTGCTCCAGGATCCCGCCACCGAAAAGTAGTTGCACACTCAACGAGTGGCTGGATCGGTGCTACGGTGCCGGTATGGCAGTGAAATCGGCCGATGCCCGGCTCGAGGAACGCTGGCGGGACATCCTCGCCGTGCACGCGCGCACGATGTGCGAGATCGACCGTGCGCTGCACCCCTACGGGCTGGGCGCCAGCGACTTCGAGGTGCTGGACATCCTGGCCGCCGAATCGCCCCGCGAGGGCGACCACTGCCGGGTGCAGAACCTGGTCGGCCGGGTGCATCTCAGCCAGAGCGCTCTGTCCCGGCTGATCGGCCGGCTGGAGAAGGACGGCCTGGTGGAACGCTCGGTGTGCGCCGAGGACCGCCGGGGCGTCTGGGTCGCCCTCACCGCCAAGGGCCGCGCCCTGCACACCGAGGTACTGCCGGTGCAACGGGCCGTCCTCGGGCGGATGCTGGCCGAGCCGGAGGGCTAGGGCCTGTCTGACCATTCCCGTCGTCGCCCGGAGGGCGGCCGCGCGGCGTCAGGTGCGTGCTCTCGGGGTGCCGGGCGTAGGCCCTCGTACTGGACGTACTCGGGTCTGCGCCCGGTGCCGCGAGAGTGCGTGCATGGCGTCGCGCGGCAGACGGGAATTGTCAGACAGGCCTAGGGCCGCGCTCGTTTGGATCATGCCGGGCTCGCGGGGTCTGGTGCCGCTCGTGGAGGTCAGACGCCCTCCGGTGGGTCGTCCGGGCGGCGGTCCATCGGGCGGCGCGGCGGGATCGGGGTCGTCGGGAAGTCGCGGGGGCCGGTCCACAGGGACGGTACGGCGTCGCAGCGGCGGCACAGTTCATAGGCGACGGCCTCGTAGTTGACCCGCCAGCCCCGGAAGTGGGGCCATGCCTCCTCGGGGGTGCGCTCGGCGCGGAAGCCGGTCGAGTCCAGCATCGCCACGGCCGCGTCGAACTCGGCGTAGGTGAGCCGGATGGGCGCGTTCGGCGCGGGGTCCTCCTCGAAGGGGGCCCGCACCGCGCGGGCGATGTCGCGCAGCGCGCTGAACCCGGCCCGCAGTACCAGGCGGGCCTCCGGCGGCGCTGACTTCGGATCCAGGGCGAGCTGGAGCGCCGCCGCGTCCATCACGGCGACCAGTCCCACCAGCCAGCTGCGGTACGGGCGCGGGGAGCGGAACGTCAGCAGCACCGGGTAGGTGGAGTGGCTCTCGCCCATGTCCGAGGCCAGCCGTTCCCACGCCCGGTACAGCTCAGGCAGCGCGGTCTCGGTGTCGACCAGCCACTGCCTGGCCAGGATCTCCGGGCCCCAGGAGGGCTCGCCCGCCCTCGCCTGGAGGAGGGTCACCTCGACCTCGCGGCGGTTGTAGGCGGCGTAGAGCGTGGGCAGGTAGGCGATCTGGAGCGCGATCAGGACCGGCCCGGTGGCCGCCGCGAAGAAGTCGAGGACCGACAGCTTCCACCGGGCGCCGCTGGCGAAGCCGAGCGTGAACAGGCTGGAGCCGGCCTCGCGGAACGCGGTCGTCCAGGTCAGTGAGGACAGCGCGAACAGCAGCAGCCCGAAGCCGAGCAGGGCGCCGATGAGCCAGCTGGCGAGCATGCCGATCAGCATGAGGGGCGCCAGCCAGGTCTGGGCGCGGTCGATGGCCTCGTAGTCACCGCGCAAAGTGGTCAGCCGCAGGAGCCTGCGCAGCAGCCACCACAGGCGGAAGACCAGCGTGGAGTAGAGGCCCCTCGGGACGACGAGGGTGCGCAGGATGCTGCTCAGCACGGCGAGGAGCAGCAGGGCGCCCGCGGTGCCGGCGATGTATTCCATGACCGTATTTTGGCGCGCGCGGGGGATGGTGATCGACTTCGGGCGCGGCCGCCCGCCGGTCCGCGGCGGCCTGCCGCGCTCCCCCGCCCTCCGGGGAGGCGCCCTCAGCGGGCCAGCAGCGTCCGCACCCCCTGGGACGTCAGCGTGAGCGCGTGCTCCGAGCTGCCGTCTATCGCCAGGGAGATCTCCTCGTCCGGCCACTGCGAGGCGAGCGCGCCCAGCGGGATGAGGCGGTAGCGGGAGACGAAGGGCAGGAGTTCGGCCATCTCGTTCTCCGTGGTGAAGACGGGGACGACCGGGTCTCCCCCGGGCTGTTCCAGGATGGGCAGAGCCACCGTCGTGGCGTCGGCGCCCTCGCCGTCGATCGCGTCGTCCGGCACGGGGACGAGCACGTCGCTGTGGGCGAGGGTGTCCAGGGCCCTCTGGTCCTCGGCATTGGCGACCAGGTCGTCCAGCGCCTGCTGGGCGGGCGTCGGAAGGGCGTCGTGTGCGGGTGTCTCCATGGCAGATCCCCAGGTAGCGGTGGTCGTACGGGCCACCCGGACGGCTGCCCGGGCGGGCTCCCGCCTCGCGTACCCGGTGCGGGCCCGAGGCATGCGTGCGAACCGCAAGAGGCGCGGGGCGGGGCCCGGACTCGGGCAAGTGTGCGAAATGGTGGCGGTCCGGCGCACGGGACGCGAGGCGGTGCTCAGGCCCTGAGGACCTCCTCGCCCGGCGCCGGGCTCGGGGCCAGGGCCTCCTGGGCGCGCACCCGGCGCCTGCTGAGCAGCAGGGTGCCGAGGAAGGAGATGACGAGGGCGACCACGACGCCCAGGTTGGCGTACGCCCACGCGCCGGTACGGCCGCCGAGGCCCAGCGGTCCGAGGAGGTAGCCCTGCCAGCCCAGCCAGTGCGCGGCGGTGTTGGTGACCAGGCCCCAGCCCACGGCCGTGGCCGCGAGGGTGAGCAGCGGGGGCACCAGCGGGACGTCGCCGTAGCGGCCGTACGGGCGGAACAGGTCGCCGTCGTCGTAGTTGCGGCGGCGCAGCGCGAGGTCGGCCAGCATGACGCCGGACCAGGCGGCGACGGGCACCCCGAGCGTGGTGAGGAAGCCCATGAACTGGCCGAGGAAGCCGCCGGCGAAGAAGACGATGTAGATCGAGCCGGCGATCATCAGACAGCCGTCCCAGAGCGCGGCCAGATAGCGGGGCACGCGCAGTCCGGCGGAGAGCAGGGCGAGGCCGGAGGAGTAGATGTCGAGGACGGCGCCGCCGACCAGGCTGAGCACGGCGACCACGGCGAACGGCACCAGGAACCAGGTGGGCAGGATGGTGGTCAGGGCGCCGATCGGGTCGTCGGCGATGGACCGGCTCAGCTGCGGCGAGGACCCGGCCAGCAGTACGCCGAAGACCAGCAGCAGCACGGGCGCGAGCGAGCCCCCGAAGGTGGTCCAGCCGATCACGCCCCGGCCCGAGGAGTCGCGCGGCAGATAGCGGGAGTAGTCGGCGGCGGCGTTGATCCAGCCGAGGCCGAAGCCCGCCATCATGAACACCAGCGCGCCGATCATCTGCTGCGCGGATCCGCCCGGCACCGCCTTGACGGCGTCCCAGTCGACCTGGTGGGCGACGAGGCCGACGTAGACGAGGGTCAGTACGCCGGTGACCACGGTGATGACCGTCTGGAGCCGCATGATCAGGTCGAAGCCGATGACCCCGGCGACGACGGTCAGCGCGGCCACCACCATCAGGGCGACCACCTTGGTCTCGGTGCCGCCGCCCCAGCCGAGGCTGGTGAAGACGGTCGCGGTGGCCAGCGTGGCGAGCGAGATGAGGGCGGTCTCCCAGCCGACGGTGAGCATCCAGGAGACCACCGACGGCAGCCGGTTGCCGCGCACCCCGTAGGCGGCGCGGCTGAGCACCATCGTGGGCGCCGAGCCGCGCTTGCCGGCGACCGAGACGAAGCCGCACAGCAGGAACGAGACGACGATGCCGATGGTGCCCGCGACGAGGGCCTGCCAGAAGGAGATGCCGAAGCCGAACGCGAAGGCGCCGTAACTGAGCCCGAGCACGGAGACGTTCGCCCCGAACCAGGGCCAGAACAGCATGCGCGGGGTACCCCTGCGGTCCGCGTCCCCGATCACGTCGAGCCCGTGCGTCTCCAGCTGGATCGGGCGGGCGGCGGCCCTGTTGTCGGTGATGCCGAGGGGGTCGCGCGGATGCGTCATCACGGCCTACCTGTCTGACGTGTCGAGATCACGCTAGGTCGGCACCGCGGGGGCCGCAACGCAAGGCACTCGGGATCCTCGTCAGTCGCGGCCCTCCTCGACGTCCTGCTCGGGGTTCTCCTCGGCGGGCCCTTCCGCCTGGGACGGAGTGGTGCGGGTCGGCTGCGCCGCCCCCATGTCCTCCGGCTCCCGCTCGCCCTCGGCCTGGGAAGGGGTGGTGTATTCGCTCATCGGGGGCCTCCCCCGCCGTGCGTACGTCTGTGGGCACGCCCCGAGTACCCGCCCGGCGGGGGTGTCATGAGGGGGCGGACGGGTGAAACCGCCGCGGTGCGGCCCCTGGACCGACGCGGACCCGGATCGGGACGGCCCCGGATCGACGCGGCCCCGGTCGACGGGGGGTACGCACTCCGATGCCGACCGGCGGCGTGGCGTGCACGGGCCCGGTGCCGTCCCCGGCGAGGATGGCGCACGGCAGAGGCCGGCTCGGAGGCGGGTGGTGCGGGTATGACGGTGAACCGTGTCGGCCTGGTCGTGCACGGCGGGCGCGCCGAGGCGCAGGCGGCCGCGGGGGCGGTGCGCGACTGGTGCGCGGAGCACGCGGTGGAGTGCACCGACATCGACGTATGGCAGGAGGGCGCGCGGCACAGCGCCCGCGCGGAGGTCGACGCGGCGGGCGACCCGGACCTGATCGTCACGCTCGGCGGTGACGGCACCTTCCTGCGCGGCGCCCGGCTCGCGGCGGAGAACGACGCCCTGGTGCTCGGCGTGGACCTCGGACGGGTGGGCTTTCTGACCGAGGTGCCGGCCCCGGCCGTACGGGCGGCGCTGGACGCCGTGCGCGAGGAGCGGATCACCGTGGAGAGCCGGATGCTGCTCACCATGCGGGCGTCGTGCCGCCTTGAGGTGCCCGCGCAGATGGAGGCGCTGATGCAGTACGGGCGCGGGCCGATGCTGCCGCCGCCCCGGGTGCGCGTGGACTGCGCGGCGGGCGGCGACTGGGGAGTCGCGCTGAACGTCACCGCGCTCAACGACGTCGTCCTGGAGAAGCTGGCCCGGGACCGGCAGGTGTCGGTCGCGGTGTATCTGGCCGGCCGGCTGCTGGCCTGCTACTCGGCGGACGCGCTGCTGGTCGCCACGCCCACCGGCTCCACGGCCTACAGCTTCGCCGCCGGGGGGCCGGTGGTCTCGCCGCGCGCGGAGGCGCTGGTGTTCACGCCGGTGGCCCCGCACATGGTGTTCAACCGCTCGGTCGTGGCCGCCCCGGACGAGCCCGTCGCGCTGCGGGTGCTGGAACGCTCGGGCCAGGCCGCGGTCAGCATCGACGGCCAGTTGCGCGGGGTACTGAGCCCCGGCGACTGGATCGGCGTGTACGCGGCACCCCGGCGGCTGAAGGCGGTGCGGCTGGGTCCGACGGACTTCTACGGCCGGTTGCGTGAGCGGATGAACCTCACCGACGCGCCGGCCGCGCTCGCCGACGGCCGGGCCGCCCCGCTGTGGCCGATGACCTCGCCGCGCCCGGCCGACCTCGCCCATCTGGCGCTGCCGGGCGCACCGGATCCCGCTCCCGGAGGTACACCCCCTACGGCGTGACCCGAGCGGTGCGCTCGGAGCCTCGGACACGGTCCGCCTGACACGCTCGCGGGCGGCGTCCGCGAGCCGGTCGCGTTCCTTCGCGAACCGGGGCGCGAGCGTCGCCCGGAGGGTCACGCCGTCCCACCGCAGGCCGGGTTGTTCCACCGCGGCGCCGACTGTACGGCGCGCGGTTCAGTCGAACAGGCCCTGGTTGCCTTCCTTGCGCACCACGCACAGCGCCCAGATGGTGAACGCGGCGAGGGCGATCATCACGATCGACCAGACCGGGTAGTACGGCAGGGACAGGAAGTTGGCGATGATGATCAGCGCGGCGATCACCACGCCGGCCGCCCGCGCCCAGGTCGACACCTTCATGAGTCCCAGGCCGACGATGACGGCGACGGCACCCAGGACGAGGTGCACCCAGCCCCAACCGGTGAGGCTGAACTGGAAGACGTAGCTGCGGGTGGCGAGGAAGACGTCGTCCCGGGCGATCCCCATGATGCCGCGGAAGATGTCCAGGACGCCGGTGAGCAGCAGCATCACCGCGGCGAACGCGGTCAGCCCGGTGGCCCACAGTTCCTTGGTGGTGGGCTCGCGCGTGGTGCCGGCGCCAGGGCCGCTGCCGGGGCCGGTGTTGTGGTGTGCGTGGGGTGCGGTCATCGTGCCACCTCGATTCTCTCCGGTGTGCGGTAGGTCGGTGCGGGGCGGTTCAGTGCGGGGAGGTGGAGGAGACGGTTCCCGAGCGGCCGGATCCGGTGGATTCCGGCCCCGTGCCTCCGGACGCGCCCGCCGATGTGCCCGTGGCCGGTCCGTGGGCGGCGAACACCATGTCCTTCGCCTTGCGGAACTCGTCCTCGGTGATGTCTCCGCGGGCCTTCATCTCGGACAGCCGGGTGAGTTCGTCGGCGCTGGAGGTGCCGCCCCGGGCGGTCTCGCGGATATAGCTGTCGAACGCGCGCTGCTGGGCGCGGGCCTGCTCGACCTCGCGGCGGCCCATGCCCTTGCCGCGGGCGATCAGATAGACGAAGACGCCGAGGAACGGCAGGACGACGACGCACACCAGCCAGGCGGCCTTGGCCACGCCGCCCATGGAGTCGTCGCGGAAGATGTCCATGACCACCCGGAAGAGCAGCACGAACCACATGATCCACAGGAAGAACACCAGCATGGACCAGAAGACGCTCAGCGCCGGATAGTCATAAGCGAGGTAGGTCTGGACGCTCATGTCGTTCCCTCCGTCCCGGGTCCGCGCCCGGTGGTCGGTCGTCCATCGTCCTCAGGCTGCGCTTCGGCGGGAGAAGGACGCCTCACCCTGCGCGGGTGAACGGCGGCCGGCTCCGGGGCCCGGGGGGCTCCGGTGCGCGGTCGTCGCCGAGGTGCGGCCCCGTCGGGATCGTGCTCCGGCCGGGGGACGGGCCGTGCGGGCCGTACGGACCCGGGTCGCGCGAGGGAGGTCATGGCTCCTCCGTCCCGTGCCCGAGGCCGCTCCCGGCCGGCCGACGGGGCCTTGTGCGGGGACCTCACCAGGACAGCGTGGCCCCTGACGGCCCGTACGGGATCACCCCTGGCGGGTGATCCCGTACGGGGGCAGGGGCGCTGAGGTGGGTAGCGGGCGCAGGCGGGCCCGTCTGCGGAGCAGCGGCGGAAGAGACACGCGATGACCGATCCAGCGAGGCGCGTCCCGTCGAAGGACGCCCGGCGCTCCCTGTACAGCGGGTCGGAACGCCGGGCCGCGGCCGCGTCGTTCGCGCGGACGGTGGCCATCCTGACCGCCCTGATCGCCGCCTACTACCTGGTGCCGCTGGACGCCCGCACCACCCTGGCGACGGCCCTTCTGCTGCTGTGCGGGCTGCTCGCGGTCGCGGTGGTCTTCGGCTGGGAGGCCTGGATGATCATGAACGCGCGGTACCCCCGGCTGAAGGCGGTGGAGGCGCTGGTCGCCACGGTGGGCCTCTATCTGGTCGTCTTCGCCAGCGTTTACCACATCATCGAGCACGACACCCCCGGTTCCTTCTCCGAGCCGCTGACCCGGACCGACGCCCTGTACTTCACGCTGACCACGTTCACCACCGTGGGGTACGGCGACATCACCGCGCGCTCGGAGGCGGGCCGGGTGGCGGTGATGTGCCAGATGGCCTGCGGACTGCTGCTGGTGGGGGTGGCCGTACGGCTGCTCGCGGCGGCGGTGAACGCGGGGCTGCGCAGGAAGGGGCGGGAGCCCTAGGGGGCCAGGGGTCTGAGGGCTGAGGAGGTCCGGGGGCTCACTGCGGGGCCTGGCGCATCTCCAGGACGCGCAGGCCGAGGGACTGGCAGCGGGCGAGCAGGCCGTACAGCTGCGTCTCGTCCAGGACGCGGCCGAACAGGATGGTGTGGCCGGACACCACCACGTGGTCCAGCTCGGGGAACGCCTTGGCCAGCGTCTCCGTCAGCTCGCCGTCGACGCGAATCTCGTAGCGCATGAGGTGCCTTCCCCGCGTGCCGCGGACGGGCGTACCCGGCCCTCTTCCTGCGATCCTGCGCCCCGGTACGGCGCCGGGCCTCACCCGTCGCAGGTGATGTGGGCCCGCGCGGTCACAGCAGGCCCAGTTCGCGGGCGCGGTGCACGGCGTCGTGCCTCCGGTTCACGCCCAGCTTGCGGTAGGCGCTCTTGAGATGGGTCTTGACCGTGTTGACGGAGACGAAGAGGTCGGCGGCGATCTCCTCGGTGGACATCATCTCGGCGAGCCGGACCAGCACATCGCGTTCCCGGCCGCTCAACTCCTCGATCATCGGCGGCGGTTCGGGCACGGCCGGGGTGCCGTCCGGGGAGCCGGCGCCGGGCAGCAGCCAGCCCTCGGCGAGCGGGCGCAGCGCCGGGGTGGCCAGCAGCGGCCGCAGCCAGGGTCCCGCCTCCTTGAAGGGGCGCCGCAGCCGGTCCCGCCGGGCCTCGCGCAGCGCCTGCGCCACCAGCCGGCGCCGGGCCTCCCGGTCGCCCTCGACCCCGGCGAGCTCCGCCTCGACCAGGGCCGACCGTACGGCGATCAGGGGGCCGGGAGTGTGCCCCGGGCGTATCCGGTCGAGCAGGTCGAGGGCGTGCCCGGGGCGGCCCGCCGCCAGCTCCGCCTGGGCCGCGCCCACCAGGCACAGCGGGTCCTCGCCCGGCAGCTCTGTCAGCAGCTTGACGGCCAGCTCGGGCCGCCCGTCGGCGAGATGGGCCCCCGCGGCCACCAGCGCCGCGTGCGCCTCGGCCCAGGGGGACGGCTCATCTGCGACGACGGTCCGGTCGGCCGCCTCCAGAGCGCCCTCGGTGTCGCCCCGGGCGAGCAGGAGGCGTGCGGTGACCAGGGCGTGCAGCGCCTGGGCCACCGGGTCGCGCGCCGGGGGCCGGACGTCGGCCGCGTCGAGCGGCGCGTCCACAAGTGCCTCGGCCCGGTCCAGTTCGTCGCGGTCCGTGGCGACGGCGGCCAGGACGAGGGTGGCCGGGCCGATCCCGGGGAGCACGGAGGGGTCCGTGTGGTCGGCGGCGGCGAGCGCGGCGAGGGCCTTGCGTTCGGCGCGGCCGGGGTGGCCGTCGAGGTGGTCGAGCAGGGCGAGATGGGCGAGGCACTCCTCGCGGACCTGAGCCGTCGAGGGGCGCTCCGGTGCCACCGGGCTGCGCGTCTTGACCGGGGACGCCGGCTCCGGGGCCCGTACCTGCGCCGCTGCCGCCGGCGTCGTACGGCCGTGGTCCGTCACCGCGGTCAGGGCCGCGCGCGCCTGCGTGAACCGTCCGGCCCACAGCCGGGCCGCGCCGAGGTGGGCGCGCAGCAGGGCGGTCAGCTCGGGGTGCCGGTCCAGGAGTCGGCCGGGGACCTCCTGCTTCAGCTCCTCGGCACGGTGGGCGGCGGCCTCGGCGCGCGCGGGAGAGCCGGTCAGCCGGGCGGCGAGGACATGCAGGAGGGCGCAGCCGAGCCGGGCGGCGGCGGTCTCGGCCGGTTCGGACTGCTCCTGGTGCGGCGCGCGGGTGAGCCCGTTCGGCTCCTGGACCGGCCGGTTCGTGGCGTCTTCCAGCTCCCGCGTGGCACGTTCCAGATGCGGCAGGCCCCGGTCGAGGTCGCCGAGGGAGAGTGCGCGGGCGGCGCGGACGAGGTCGGTGGCCGGGGTCCGCGGCTCGGGGCCCATGGCGGCGAAGAGCGCGGCCAGGGGCTCGGCGCGCGGTCCTGTGAGCAGTTCGCCGAGGGCGAGGTCGCCGACGAGGGCTCCGGCGGCGGCCGCCCAGTCGCCGGCTGCGGCGGCGTGCTCCAGGGTCTCGACGAGCGGTCCGTGGCGCCGCAGCCAGGCCGCCGCCCGGCGGTGCAGCTCGGTCTCCAGGCCGGGGTGGCGGGCCCGCAGATGGGCGCGCAGGATCTCCCGGAACAGCGGGTGCAGCCGGAACCAGGAGTGCCCGAGGTCCTCCACGAAGGCGTTCTCGCGGTGCAGCGCGGTGAGGATCAGCTCGGCGTCGGCGCGCCCGGTGAGCGCGTCGGCGAGGGCGGGGCAGAACCGGTCGAGGACGCTGATCCGCAGCAGCAGGTCCTGGGTCTCGGCGCGCTGCCGCCTCAGCACCTCGGCGATCAGATAGTCGCCGATGGTGGTGCGGTCGGCCTCGAACTCCTTCAGATACGACCGCGGGTCGCGCTCTCCCTGCGCGGCCAGGGCGCTGAGCCGCAGTCCCGCCGCCCAGCCCCGGGTGCGGGCCAGCAGCGCGCCGATCTCGTCGGGCGGCAGCCGTATGCCGTGCAGGGCCAGCAGGTCGCCGGCCTCCTCGGGGGTGAAGGCCAGTTCGTCGTTGCGGATCTCGGTGACGGCCCCGGCCGCCCGGTAGCGGTGCAGCGGCAGCAGCGGCTCGGTGCGGGTGACGAGGACCAGTCGTACGCCGGTGTCCGCGTGCCGGAGCACGAACTCCAGCTGGTCGGCGATCTCCGGGTCGGTGACCCGGTCGTACTCGTCGATGACCGCGGTCACCGGTGCCTCGCGGGCGCTGAGTTCCGCCGCGAGCCGGGTGAGCAGCGCGTCGTCCACGCGGCCCGCCTCGGCGGGCAGGCCCACCTCGGCGGAGAGGGTCACCCCGGCCAGCCGCAGGGCCTGGAGGAGGTAGGCCCAGAACGTGCCGCGGCCCTTGTCGGCCATCTGCGCGGTGAGCCAGGCGACCGGGGTCCGCCGGGTCGCGGCCCAGTCGGCGACCAGCAGGGTCTTGCCCGCCCCGGCCGCACCGCCGACCACGGTCAGCGGGGTGCGCGGAGCCAGGTCCAGATGCCCGAGCAGCCGGTCGCGGCGCAGATAGGTCACCGGGAGGGTGGGGATCGCGAACCGTGTCCGCAGGAACGGGTCCCCACAGGGATCGGCGGTCCCGAGGGGGTCCGCTCCGGTCTCGTCCGGCACGCCCATGGTGGTCACCACCATCGTCGTCGGGTCGCGGACAGCGCGCTCCGCTCCTCCCCCCAGGATCACCCCTGGGGGGAGGAGCGCCACACGAGAGGGTGGTGTCCGGTGCGGGGCGGCTCAGTCCGTGGTGGACGAGGCGCGGCGCGGCAGCTTCCAGTTCGGGCGCGGGAAGTGGCAGGTGTAGCCGTTCGGGTAGCGCTCCAGGTAGTCCTGGTGCTCGGGCTCGGCCTCCCAGAAGTCGCCGACCGGCGCCAGCTCGGTGACCACCTTGCCGGGCCACAGGCCGCTGGCCTCGACGTCCGCGATGGTGTCGACGGCGACGCGGTGCTGCTCCTCGCCGTCGTAGAAGATCGCGGAGCGGTAGCTGCGCCCGATGTCGTTGCCCTGGCGGTCCCGGGTGGTCGGGTCGTGGATCTGGAAGAAGAACTCCAGGACGTCCCGGTAACTGGTGACCGCGGGGTCGTACAGGATCTCGATGGCCTCGGCGTGGTCGCCGTGGTCGCGGTAGGTGGCGTTCGGGGTGTCGCCGCCGCTGTAGCCGACGCGGGTGGCGACCACGCCGGGCTGCTTGCGGACCAGATCCTGCATGCCCCAGAAACAACCGCCCGCCAGTACGGCTCGCTCGGTTCCCGCTGTCATCGGTCGCTCCCTGTTTCGTCCGGCCCCGCACCCCTGTTGACGTGCCGGGGGCACGGTCATCCAGCGTAATACCGCCCGCGCGTAAGGGGCGAAGGGCCACCGGCTTCGCGCGCGGGCGGCGCGGTCAGGCGCACACCCGGGGCAGCAGTCCGTCGAGGCGGCGCGGTATCCACCAGTTGGCGCGGCCCATGAGGAACATCGCGGACGGCACCAGGACCAGCCGGACCACCGTGGCGTCCACGATCACGCTGATCGCGAGGCCCAGCGCCAGCATCTTGACGACCACGGTCGGCGAGGCGGTGAAGGACAGGAACACCGCGGTCATGATCAGGGCCGCGGCGGAGATCACCCGGGCGGTGGCGGACAGCCCCTCGCCCACGGCGAGCCGGTTGTCTCCGGTGCGGTGCCAGGCCTCGGCGATCCGCGACAGCAGGAAGATCTCGTAGTCCATGGACAGCCCGAACACGATCGCGAACATCATCATGGGGACGTACGACTCGATGGGCACCGGTTCCGAAAGACCGAGCAGCGCGTCGCCCCAGCCCCACTGGAAGACGGCGACGAGGACGCCGTAGGACGCGGCCGTGGTGAGCAGGTTCAGGACGACGGCCTTCAGCGGGATCACCAGACTGCGGAAGACGACCAGGAGCAGCAGGAAGGCGAGGAGCAGCACGATCCCGATGACGAGCGGCAGCCGCTCGCCGATGGTGGCGCGGAAGTCGGCCTGTCCGGCCACGGTGCCGGTGAGATAGGCGCGGGCGCCGGTGCCGTGCAGGGCCACGGGCAGGGTCCGGTCGGAGAGGGTGTCGAGCAGGGTGCCGGTGGCGGCGTCCTGGGGGCCGGTGGCCGGGGTGAGCGTGGTGACGAGGATGCTGCCGTCGGGGCTGGCCCGTACGGGGGTGAAGGCGGCGACCCCGGGGGTGGCCCTGAGGGCGTCGGTCACCTCGGTGGTGATCCGGTCGGCGGGGGTGTGCGCCCGGCTCAGGTCGATCACGGTGACGACCGGGCCGTTCGCACCCTTGCCGAAGCCCGGTCCGTCGGCGGCCGCGATCCAGTCGTAGGCCGTACGGGTGCTGCTGCCGGGCCGGTCCGCGCCCGCGTCCACATGGCCGAGGCGCAGCGAGAGCGCCGGCGCGGCGCAGACGGCGAGGATGGCGGTGCCCGCGGCGAGGAAGAGCCAGGGGCGGCGGGCGACGAGCGCGGCGTAGCGGTTGCCGCCGGGGCGTGCGCCGGTGCCCTCGGCGACGGGGCGGCGGCGCAGCCGGACCCGGTCGATCCGGGTGCCGATCAGGCCCAGGGCGGCCGGGACCAGGGTGAGGGCCGCGGCCGCGGTGACGACGACGGCGAGGGTGGCCGCGAGCCCGATCCGGCCGATGAAGCTCAGCCCGCACGCGTAGAGGCTGAGCATGGCGACGGCGACGGTGAGGGCGGCGATCAGCACCGCGCGGCCGCTGGTGCGGGCCGTGCGGGCGGCGGCGGTCACGGGGTCGTGGCCGTCGATCAGGTCCTGCCGGAAGCGGGTGGTCAGGAACAGGGCGTAGTCGATGCCCACGCCGAGGCCGATCATGCCCGCGAGGGTCATCGCGGAGGTCGCGAAGGAGACGACACCGGCGACGACGCCGACCACACCGAGCCCGACGCCGACGCCGATCAGCGCCGTGGCCAGGGGCAGCAGCGCGGCCAGGACGCTGCCGAAGGCGAGCAGCAGGATGACGAGGGCGGTGACGACGCCGACGCCCTCGCTGAGCTTGTCGTTCGCGGGCTGCCGTACGACCTGGTCGAGATCGCCGCCGTAGGCGACGCCGAGGCCCGCCGCGCGGGCGGGTGCGGTCGCCGTGTCGAGCCGGGCGGTGTAGCCGTGGCCGAGGTTCTTCAGCTGCTCGTCGAAGGTGACGGTGGTCTGGGCGGTGCGCCCGTCCGTGCTGGTCACGGGCGCCCCGACGGCCGTGACATGAGGCAGTCCGCGCAGCGCGGCCAGGGTGCGGTCGAGCCCGGAGCGCCGGTCGGCCACGGTGCCAGCCTCGGTGTGGAAGACGATCTTGCCGCTGGGCCGGCCCGCCTGCGGCAGGGAGCGGGCGAGCAGGTCGGCGCCGGTGTGGGAGGCGGTGCCGGGCAGGCTGACCTGGTCGCTGAAGACGGGTCCGACGAGGTGCCGGCCAGTGAGGGCGGCGACGAGGATCAGCAGCCAGACGGCGATGACGGTCAGGGGGTGCCGGGCGCAGCGGCCGCCCAGGCGGCCGAGGGGACCGCGGTCGGCGGGGCCCGGGGCGCGCTCAGGGGCGGCCGGGTCCGGTTCGGGGGGCGCCGAGGGGTGTGAGGTGGTTCGGGGCACCGGGGGTCTCCAAAGCTGTCCGGGAAAAGTGTCACGACTGACACGAACTCTAGGGAGAAAATGTCACGCATGACAATTGGCATCCGTGACAATTTATGGAAGGTTTGCGGACGCGATGGCGCCGTGAGGGGACACGGAGGTGGCACGAAGGTGGCACGCGTGCCGATTGACAGTCGCGACACCAGGACGGGAGGCTTCGGCCATGGCCAGTGAGACCACCCCCGCCGGACTGCGCGAACGCAAGAAGGAGGAGACGCGCCGCCTGCTGCTGGAAGGGGCCGCGCGACTGTTCAGGGAGCGGGGGTTCGAGAGCACCACGGTCGCGGACATCGCCGCGTACGCGAACGTCTCCGTGCGCACGTTCTTCCGCTACTTCGAGAGCAAGGAAGAGGTGCTGCTGCCGGACGGCGTGCAGATCTTCGCGTACGTGGAGCGGGCGCTGGCCGCGCGGCCGGCGGACGAGGAGCCGCTGGACGCGGTGTGCGCCGCGCTGCTGGAGGCGGCCAAGCCGTTCTCGGCGTCCACGCTGACCGCCCTGACCCGGCCGCTCGGGGACGTGGAGAACGTGGTCACGGCCCGGCTCGTGCAGGCCTTCGCCGACTTCGAGGAGCGGCTCGCGGTGCTGGTGCGGGAGAGGCTGCCGCGGGACACACCCGACGCCGATCTGCGGGCGGCCGTGATCGCGGGCGCCGCCCTCTCCGCGGTGCGTGCGGTGCTGCGCACCCGGCGGGCGAACCGCGCGGCGGGCGTCGAAGACCCGGAACCGGCGCCGCTGCGGCGGGCGTTCGGGATGCTGCGGGAGATCGGCGGCCGGGAGGGGGCGTGAGGGCGGGCGGGGTGCCGGTGAACGGGCCGTACGGCGAAGCGAGTTGACCGGCCGCCGAACCGACCCGCGACCGCGAGCCGTGACCAGCTCCCCCCAACGGCCTTGCCGCGGTTTCGAGTTGACACCCTGGGCGGCCCCCCCCCCGCCCAGGGGGTGTCAGCCGGGCCGGGTCACATCTTCGCGCCGAAGTCCTGCGTCCACCAGGGGCCGCCCGGGCCCTTGTGCACACCGACGCCGATGTTCTTGAAGGCGCAGTTGAGGATGTTGGCGCGGTGCCCGGAACTGTGCATCCAGGAGTCCATCACGGAGGCCGGGGTCTGCTGGCCCATGGCTATGTTCTCGCCGTACGTCGACCACCGGTAACCCGCGGCGGTGATGCGCTGCCCGGGGTCCACGCCGTCCGGGTTGACGTGGTCGAAGAAGTTCCGCGCGGCCATGTCGTCGGAGTGCGCCTGCGCCGCCTGCTGGAGCTGCGGATCCGCCGTCAGCGCGGAGCAACCGGCGCTCGCACGCTCCTTGTTGACCAGTGCGATCACCTGGCTGACCGTGTCACCGGCCGGCGCGGGCGCGGTGGTGCGCACCGGGGCCTGCGGAGTGGTCGGGCGCGGCGTCGGCGTGCTCTTTCTCGTCGGGCTCGGACTCGGGCTCCTGGTGGGCTTCTTCTTCGGCTTCTTCGGCTTCTCGGACTTCGAGGCGGACGGCGAGGGCGATGCCGAGGTGGGTACGGCGCTGGGCGCGGAGAGGTCCGCCACGGAGGCGTTCGCGCTCCGCTCGGCGGCGGTGTCACCGCCGCCGGACCCGCTGTCCATGCCGAAGTACCAGAGGCCGCCGCCCGCGACACAGGCCACGACGACGCCACCGACGACCCGGCGCCGCATGCGCCTGCGGCGCCGGGTCGCGCCGCGCGTGCCGCCGCGTCCGCCGCCGTGCCCGCCCGAACGGCCCCGCGCGACCCGCCGCCCGCCTCCGGAACCGGAAACCGAGCCTGAGCCCGAAGCCGAGCCTCCGCCCGAGCCCGGACCGCCGGTCCCGGTCGAGGCGTCGAACGGGAAGTCCGCCGCGACCGGCGCCATCCCGGCGAAGGCGGACGCGGAGCGCAGCGCGGCGAACAGCCCGGGCGCCGCGGCGACCAGCGCGAGTCCGGCCAGCAGCCCCTCCGCGGGCATCAGTCCGCTCCACAGCCCGGAGCAGCGCGAGCAGCCGCGGGCGTGCCGGGCGATGCGCTTGCGCCACAGCGCCGAGGGCTTGCCGTCCCAGGCGGCCAGCACGCCGCGCAGCTCCTCGCAGCGGGGCCGCGCGTCGAGCGCCCTTACCACCACCCGGGCCGCCTCCAGCTGGGCCTTCATCCGCTGCACGCGGACCGCGGTGTGCTCCGGCGTCAGCTCCAGGGCGGCGGCGACCTCGGCGCGGGTCAGCTCGCCCGCGCACTCCAGCCACCACAGCGACAGCAGCCCCCGGTCGTCGGGCTCCAGCCAGCGTGTGGCGTGCGCGGTCTCCTGGCGCTGGCCCGACAGCTGGAGCTGCACCACCGTCAGGTCCACGAAGTCGGCGCCCGGGTCGGCCAGGTCGTACGCCTCCTCCACGGTGGCGGGCGCGGACTGCCGGTCCTGCCAGTGGCTACGGACCTGGTTCATCGCGATCGCGACGAGCCAGGAGCGGAAACGCTCGGGGGCACGCAGCCCGTCCAGGCCGTCGAGGGCGCGCAGCATGGTCTCCTGCACCACGTCATCGACGTCCACCGAGCCGTTCAGCGCCCGCCCCACGATGTTGTAGACCAGCGGCAGATAGGCGCTGATCAGGGCGTCCTGGGCCGCCGCGTCGCCCTCGCGGGCCGCGATCACCAGGGCCGCCGTCTCCACCGCATCCGTGTGCCGTGTGCTCATCAGATGTTTCCCGTCCTCGACGCCGAACGATTGTTCCCGATGACTGGGAGACCGTTCGAAGCGGCCCGGATAACAGTTGTCGGGCAGCGAATTCCGGTCGCTTCCGGCAACGGGTTCCCGACAGGGGGCGCGGGGGTGCGGCACGGCTCAACCCCGGCCGGAGGCCGCCAGGTTCACAGGTTCAAAGTTGGTCTAGTCCTCTTGACGGAGGGATGCGGCGGCGGTTTGGTATGTACCAACATCCCCGCCGTGCACGGCACCACCACCCCACCACCCCATGACCTAGGGGCATCCCCGAGAGGGGCACACTGTCATGCACCTGGCAAGACTGGGCGGACTCGCCGCCTCCGCCTGCGCGTTCGCGCTCGCGGCCACCGGCGCTTCCGTCGCCCTCGCCCCCGCGAGCAACGCGGCGACGAGCGGCGCCGCGGGAAACAGCGTCTACTCCGTCGCTCCCTACGTCGACATGTCGAACGGCCAGGAGGGCCTGCTCGACACCGCCATCACCGGGCACCACCTCAAGGCCTACACGGCCGCCTTCGTCCTCGGCGAGGGCTGCAACCAGGTCTGGGGCGACACGCTCCCCATCGGCAACGACTCCTACACCGACCCCGAGATCGCCAGGGCCAGGTCCGAGGGCGCCTCGGTGATCATCTCCTCGGGCGGCGCCAGCGGCCTGCCGCTCGCCTGGACCTGCACCACCCAGAGCAGCATCGACGCCGGGTACCAGGCCCTCATCGACGACTACGGCGTCACCCAGCTGGACTTCGACGTCGAGGGCGCCGCCGTCGCGGACACCGCCGCCGCGGCCCGCCAGATGCAGGCGATGAAGGACCTCAAGGCGGCCAACCCGAACCTCCAGTTCTCCATCACCCTGCCGGTGTTGACGAGCGGGCTGACCAATGACGGCGTCAACATCCTCAAGGCCGCCAAGAACGCGGGCGTCAAGATAGACGTGGTCAACATCATGACCATGGACTACTACGCCGGTACGGGCGCCGAGATGGGCCAGGGCGCGATCGACGCGGCCAAGGCCACACTGGCGCAGATGCAGTCCGTCGACCCGGGGTACGGCTACGCCAATCTCGGCATCACCCCGATGATCGGCAAGAACGACGACGGCTCCACGTTCACCCTGGCCGACGCCCAGACGGTCGAGAGCTTCGCCGCGCAGAACGGCGTGGGGCGGCTCGCCTTCTGGTCGGTCAACCGGGACCAGCCGTGCGGCGGCAGCGCCAACTCCCTGCCCACGTGCAGCGAGATCAGCCAGAGCAGCCTGGCGTTCACGGACGCCTTCGTGCCGTACGAGGGCAGTTCGGGCGGCGGGGGCGGTGGCGGCGGTACGAGCAGTGACTTCTCACTGTCCCTCTCCCCCGGTTCCGCCTCGGTCGCCCAGGGCGGCTCCGCGACCGCGAGCGTCGCCACCGCCACCACCTCGGGCAGCGCCGAGTCCGTGGCCCTCACCGCCTCCGGCGCGCCCTCCGGCGTCACCGTCTCCTTCAGCCCGGCGTCGGTGACCTCCGGCGGCTCCTCGACCCTGACGGCGGCCGTCGGGTCGTCCGTGGCCGCGGGCAGCTACCCGATCACGGTCACCGGCAAGGGCACCGGCGGCACCCACAGCGCCACCTACACGCTCACCGTCACCGGCAGCGGGGGCGGTGGCGGCGGGGGCTCGCTGACCAACGCCGGGTTCGAGAGCGGGAGCCTCGGCCCCTGGACCTGCACCGGCGGCAGCACCCTGGTCTCCACCCCCGTCCACTCGGGCGGCCACGCCCTCCAGGTCACCCCCGACTCCGGGGGCACCGGCGAGTGCGACCAGACCGTCACCCTGTCCCCCAACCACAGCTACACGCTCACCGGCTGGGTCCAGGGCCCCTACGCCTACCTCGGCGTCAGCGGCGGCGCCACCGCCAGCACCTGGTCGAACAGTTCGATCTGGAACCAGCTGAAGGTCTCCTTCACCACCGGCAGCAGCGGCACCGTCACGGTGTACGTCCATGGGTGGTACGGCCAGGGCAGTGTGTACGCCGACGATCTCGCCCTCGGCTGAGCAGCACGCCCCGCAGGGGTCGTCCCGTACCCGGGCAACGGCCCGCACGGGTCCCCCGAACGCGCGCCCGGTGCCTGTCCGCAGGTGCCGGGCGCGCGGTGATGCGTGAGCCTGGAGGGGTGTCTGGTGTTCCCGCCGGCCGGATCCCCGCGCCGTACGCCGCCCCGGGGCGCCGGGCGGTCCAGGTGACGCTGGTCGCCGCGGGCGGTTTCTCTCTCTTCCGCTACGGCCTGGACCGCCCCGTCGCCGCCACGTACGCCCTGTTCGCCGCGGTGGCGCTGGGCGGCCTCTCCAGGATCCCGGGCACCGGGCGGCAGCGCGCCGTGGTGGTACTGCGGCTGATCCCGGTGGGCTGGCTGCTGGTGGTCGTCGGGACGTATCTGTCGGTGCGGACCTGGAGCGCCGTCGTCGGCATGCTGGTCGTCGGCTTCGCGCTGGCCTTCTCCGCCGTGGGCGGCCCGCGCCCGGCCGGGGCCGCGCCGGGGCTGCAACTCCTGTACATCCTGCCGTCGTTCCCGCCCTACGACCCCGGCCAGCTCGGCGACCGGCTGCTCGGTACGACCACCGGCATGGCCCTGCTCGTCCTCGCCGAGGCCCTGCTCTTCCCCGAACGGACCCCGCCGCCGTACCGGGCGCGCGCCGCCCACGCGGCCGCCGTCGCGGCCCGCTGCACCACCCTGCTCGCCGCCCCGCCCTACACCCTCTCCCGGGCCGAGATCCGTACCGCCCGGGAGGCGGGACACCGGCTGCGCTCCCTGACGGTGCCCGAGGCGGACCGTCCGGCGGGCCCGGGCGTACGGGACCGCGCCCTGTCCCACACGGGCCTGGCGACCCGAGCGCTGCTGAGCAGGCTGCCCCGGCTGTCGGCCATGTCGGGGGGCGGCGTCCGGCCGCTGACCACGCCCGACGGCGATGTCCGGCCGCCGGCCGCGCCCTGTAGCCCGCCCGACGCCCTCGTCACCGCCGTACTCGACGCGGCCGCGCGGCTGGCCACCGCCACCGCGAGCTGTCTGCGCGAGGGCGCCTCGCCCCTGGCCGCCTACCAGGAGCTGGCCGCGGTCCGTGCCGTGCTGTCCGCCCGGTCCGCGGCCCATCCGGGGGAAGGGGGGACACCGGCGCCGGACGTGCTGCGGCGGCACGCGGCCGTACTGGAGGTCGCCGACGCCGCGCTGGCGATGGGGGCGGCGGCCGATCTCGCGGTGCACGGCCGGCGGGCCTCGGTGAGCGGGCCGCCAGAGCGCTTCTGGTACGCCGCCACCCGGGGCCCCGCGCTGTGGTGGCACCGGGTGCGCGGACATGCCGAACGGCGCTCGGTGTTCTTCCAGAACGCGGTGCGCATCGCCCTGGCGCTGACGGCGGCGCGGCTGGTGGCGGGCGTGGACACGCTCCCGCACGGCTTCTGGGCGACGCTGGCGACCCTGACCCTGACCCGCACCACCATGGACGAGACCTGGAGCACCATCAGGTCCGCGCTCGCCGGCACCCTGGCCGGCGCCCTGGTGACCGGCGGCACGCTGGCCCTGGTCAGCACCCACACCAATGTCTACGCCGTGCTCCTCCCCCTGTGGATGCTGTTCGCCTTCACGGTCGGGCCGGTCAAGGGGGTCGGCTGGGCGCAGGGTCTGTTCACCGTGCTGGTGGCCCTGGTCTTCGCCCAGCTGGCGCCGCCGACCTGGCGGCTGGCGGAGGTGCGGCTGCTCGATGTGCTGGTCGGCAGCGCGATCGGCGCGGTGTTCGGGCTGCTGGCCTGGCCGCGCGGCGCCCATGACGAGCTGCGGTACGCGACGGCGGAGCTGCTGCGCAGGGCGGCCGAGATCGTGGTGGCGACCAGTGCCTCAGTGGCCCTGGCGGGGCCGCTGCGGCGGGCGGCCGTACCGGCGGGGATGCCGGGGCACCGCTCGCTCCAGCACGCCGTGATCCTGGCGGAGTCCGCGTACGGGCAGTTCCAGAGCGAGCCGACGCCGTTCGGCGGCCGGGGGCGCGGGCCGGTGCTGCCCACGGTGGACTGGCAGGCGGCCCTGATGGCCGGGCATCACACCCTGTGGGGTTCGGAACGGCTGCTGGAGCCGCCGTGCACCGGCCTCGGCTCCACCGCCACCAAGGTCAGCGGCCTCGGGGACCGGGTGGCCGGGCGCATGCTGCTGGTCTCCGCGGCCCTGGACCCCGGCGGCGACACCCCGACGGGCCCGGTGCCCCGGCTCGCCCGGTCCCTGGCGGACGCCGACGCGGAGCCGCCGGGCGCGCCCCGGCTCTACTACGCCACCGTGTCCTGGCTGGACTCCCTCATGGCCGATCTGTCCAGGATCGCGCGCGGGGCCGAGGAACTCGGGACGGACGGGGACGGGGAGGGTGTGGGCCGACCGGGTGGTGCCGAGAGCGGACCCGAGGACACCGAGGACGGCGCCGCGACCACCGGAAACAGGCCCGACGGCACCGGGGACACGGCCGGCGAACCCCGAAGGGGACGGGCCGGTCCCGGACCGGTTCCCCCGGACTGACCCCTACGGGTCGCTGCGGATCGCCCGTCCAGGGGTAGGCGTGAGGTGAGGCCCGGCTCTCCCCCGCGTACGGCGCTCACCACGGTGCGTGCCCCGCGGCCGCCGAGGGCCGGACACAACGGCGTCGGCCCGGCGGGGCGGCGGAAGGAGCGAGTGGGATGAGCGGAGGGACGCGGCACCCGGACCCGGACCAGCCCGAGACGGCGCGGGCGGAGCCGGGGCCGGACCGTGCCGCAGAGCCCCGGCCGGACCCGGCCGCGGAGCCCCGGGCCGAGCGGTCCGCACGCCCTCGGACGGACCGGGTCGACCCGGTCGACCCGGTCACGGACCCCCGCGCCGGCCACGCCACGGCCCCCGAGGACGACCAGGACCGGCCCGTGCGGCCCCGGCCTGAGCACACCGCGGCACCGGACCAGGCCGTCCCGCCCCGGGCGGACCGCGCCACGGAACCCGGGACCGAGCAGCCGACCGGCCTCTTCGACCTCCTGGGCGTGGCCGCCGTACTCCTGGAGGCCGACGGCCGGATCGACATGTGGAGCCCGCAGGCCGAGGAGCTGTTCGGATACGACCGTGCGGAGGCGGTCGGGCAGTACGCGGCGCCTCTGCTGCTGAGCCCCGAGAACCGGGACGCGGCGATCGAGCTGTTCGCCGAGGTGATGGAGACCGGCCGGGGCTGGGCCGGGGCGTTCCCGGTGCGGCGCAAGGACGGCGGCACCAGGACCGTCGAGTTCCGCAACATGCGGCTGACCGACCATCTCGGCGATCACTACGCGCTGGGGCTGGCCACCGACCGTTCCACCCTGCGCCGGGTGGAGCGCGACGCCGCCCTGTCCGCCCGGCTGGTCACGCAGGCCCCGATCGGGCTGGCCGTCCTGGACACCGAGCTGCGGTACGTGGCCGTCAACCCCGCCCTCGCGGCCATGCACGGACTGTCCGAGACCGACCATGTGGGCCGGCGCCTCGGGGAGCTGTTCCCCGACACGGCGTTCCAGGCGCTCGAAGATTCCATGCGCCGGGTGCTGGACACCGGTGTCCCCCTGGTGAACCAGGAGGTGGTGGGCCGTACCGCCGCCGACCCGGGCAGCGATCACGCCTGGATGACATCGCTGTACCGGCTGGAGGACCACCAGGGGCACACGCTGGGCGTCGCCAAGGTGGCGGTGGAGGTCACCGACCGCTATCGCGCCGCCCAGGAGGCCGAGCGGGCCCAGCGGCGGGTGCGGCTGATCGCCCGCGGCTCGGCGCGCATCGGCACCACCCTGGAGGTGGAGCGCACGGCTCAGGAACTGGCCGACGTCCTGGTGCCGGACCTCGCCGACATGGCCGCGGTGGATCTGCTGGACAGCATGCTGCGCATGGGCCGTACGGATCCGGGTGAGGGCCCCCCGCTGTTCCGCGCGCTGGCGGTGAAGACCGCCTACCCGACCGACGCGGCCGGAGCGCTGGTGCCGCCCGGACGGCTCACCGTCTACCACGCCGGCCATCCCGCGGCCCAGAGCGTGCGCACCGGGCGTCCCGTGCTGATCACCCATCTGGACAGCGGCGAGGTCGGCCGCGTGGCCGCCGACGCCGAGGCCGCCCGGCTGCTGGCCCGGGCCGGGGTGCACACCGACATGGCCATCCCACTGATCGCCCGCGGCCAGTGCATCGGGGTGATGGGCCTGGCCCGGGCCCGCAATCCCGCGCCCTTCGACGCCGACGATCTGGAGCTGGCCTGCGAACTCGCCTCGCGCGCCGCCCTGAGCATCGACAACGCCGTGCTGCACCAGCACACCCGCAGCACCGCGGAAGCCCTTCAGCGCAGCCTGCTGCCCCGGCTCTCGCCGCACCACCCGGGCCTGGAGATCGCCGCCCGCTACCGGCCCGCGCAGGCGATCGGCGAGGTCGGCGGCGACTGGTACGACGTCATCCCGCTGGACGGCGACCGTACCGCCCTCGCGGTGGGCGACGTCATGGGCAGCGGGATCGCGGCTGCGGCCACCATGGGCCGGCTGCGCACCGCCACCTCCACGCTGGCCGACCTCGATCTCGACCCGGCGCGCGTCCTCACCCACCTCGACCGGATCACCCTCGGCCTCGACCCGTACATCGCCACCTGCGTCTACGCCGTGCACGATCCCCGGCTGGCCCGCCTGGAGGCGGCGTCGGCCGGGCATCTGCCGCCGGTCCTGATCCCCTCCGACGGCCCGCCCCGGCTCCTCGACCTGCCGACCGGCACCCCGCTGGGCGTCGGCGGTGTGCCCTTCGAGTCCACCACGCTCGCACTGCGGCCCGGCGATCAACTGGTGCTCTACACCGACGGGCTGGTGGAGACCCGGGACGACCCGATCGACGCCCGCCTGGACGAACTGCTCCGCCTGCTCTCCGCGCCCTCCCCCTCCCCGGAGGACACCTGCGACCGCCTGCTGCGCGAACTGCGCCACCCGGCCGGCCACGACGACGTCGCCCTCCTCATCGCCCGGGTGCTGCCGCTGGGTTCATAGCCACCCCGGGTGCTTCACCGCAGGCGCGCCAGAAACTCGCCGAGGGCGGCCGCGACGGCGCCGGGGGCCTCCAGGGGGAGCAGATGGCCGGCGGCGGGCACGGTGGTGAGGACCGCGTGCGGGATGTACGGCAAAAGGTGCGCGCGCAGGACGTCCGGCGGTTCCACCACGTCGCGCGCACCGGCCAGCACGGTCACCGGGACCGCGATGTCGCGCACGGCGCCGGTGATGTCCCGCGCGATGCCGTGCGACGGCCACTCCCGCCGCGCCTCGCCTCCGGCGGCGAGGCTGTCGCGCACCGCGGTGGCCAGCACCGTCTCGGGCAGCGGCGTGGCGGTCAGGACACGGTCGAGGGCGTGCCGTACGGACTCGGGTGAGTCGTACGCATGCGAGAGCACCCGCCGGTACTCCTCGGTCACCGTGGCCGGTGGCTCGGGCGGTGCGGGCGCGACGAGGACCACGCCCCGCAGACCGGCGGGCCCGCGGGCGGCGAGGAGCTGGCTCACCTTGCCGCCCATCGAATGCCCGACCAGGACGAACGGCCCCGGCACGCACGCGTCCAGCACGCACGCGAGATCGTCGGCGAGCCGGTCCAGGTGGTACGGCCCGGGCAGTTCCCGCGCCGCGCCCCAGCCACGCTGGTCGAAACGGACGGTCGGCTGCCCGGGTGGAAGGCGGCCGATCACCTCGTCCCAGGTCCCCGCGGAGCCGCCCCAGTAGTGCACGAACACCAGCGTCGGCCCGGTACGGCCCCCGCCCCCGATCCGTACCTCAACAGATCCGCCCGGCACCGCCACCGGCCTTGTGCTTTCCATCGTCGTCCTCCCTCTCACCCGCCTGCTTGAGCCGGCCGCAGCGCTGCGGCCGAGGCCCGAACAAGTAATCTGAACTGCCTGTCAGGCGTACCTCGACCGTACGGCCGGTGGGATTCGCTTCCCGGTGGAAAGGAGCACGGTGCTTGTGGAAAACGGACACGATGCCGTACGACAGCTGCGCTATCTCCCCGCCGTCGGCTCGGCCCACGGTGTGGAGGTCCTCGACTTCGCCGCCCTGCGCCGCATGGACACCCGGCGGCTGCGCGTGCTCCCCCAGCGCCCCGACTTCCATGTCCTCGCCCTGATCGCCTCCGGCACCGGCGGCCACGAGGCCGACTTCCGCGGCTACCGGCTGACGGAGGGCGGCGTCGTGTGGATCCGGCCCGGCATGGTGCACCGCTGGAGCGACATCGATTCCTGCGACGGCCCGCTGATCCTCTTCCGGCCCGGGTTCCTCGCCGGATTCACCGCGGCGGAGGCCACCGCCCCGGCGTGCTGGCAGCTGGACGAACGGCGGCTTCCGCTGGCCCTGTTCGCAGCCGAACACCTCCGCCGCGAGCACGAGGCGAGCGCGCGCGACCCGCGCCTGGGATCTCCCGCGCTGCTCTCCCACCTGCTGGCGGCACTGCTCCTGCGGACACTTCCCGACGCGCCCGCCCGCCCCGACGCGCTCCCGCCCGGCGACCGGTCCGCGGACGTCTTCCGCGCCTACCGGGCCGCCGTGGAGGAGCATTTCACCGAGTGGCACCACGTGGCCGACTACGCCGGGGCCCTGGGCTACGACGTACGCACCCTCACCCGGGCGACCCGGGCCGGCGCCGGCACGGGTGCCAAGGCCTTCCTCGACCAGCGCGTCCTGCTGGAGGCCAAGCGACTCCTCGCACACACCGACCTGCCGGTCACCGGCTGCGCCCGGCGCCTCGGCTTTTGCGACGCGGGCAACTTCAGCACGTTCTTCCGCCGCCAGACCGGCACACCCCCGGCCGCCTGGCGCGCCGCTTATGGGACGGCCGACGCCTCCAGCACCTGAATCGCCGTCACGGCAGGCCGGTCACGCCTCCAGGTTTCCGGTCATCGTGTCGAGGTCGGCCAGCAGTGCCGTCAGCCGACGCGCGGGGATGTTCTCGATCATGCGTTCCTCGATGGCGTACACGGCGCCGCGCGCGGCGTGCAGCCGCTCCAGCCCGGCGGGGGTGAGGTGGACGGGCAGCGCCCGGCCGTGGTCGGTGCTGGTCGCCTGGGTGATCAGACCGGCCTCCTTCAGGCCGCGCAGGACGACATTGGCCGACTGCCGGGTGACGAAGGTGCCGCGCGCGAGGTCGGCGTTGGACAGGCCGGGCCGTTCGTCGAGGAGTTCCAGGCAGGAGTACTGCGGGACGGTGAGGCCGTGCTCGCGCAGCGCCTTGTCCATGGCGCCGCGCAGCGCGGCCGAGGCCTTCTTCAGGCGGTATCCCACGTGCTCGGTGACGTCCTGCGCGGGATGGGGCGAGGGGACGGGGGCTCGATCTTTCATGTCAGTATTTTGACATGCCGGAGGCCGGGGTCTACTGTCGCTATGTCAAAGTTCTGACATATGCGCATCGACAGACCACCCTTGGAGTCACCATGACCGCCACCGTCGAAGGCCCTGATTTCATCGCCCTCCAGGTGAGGGACGTACCGGCCGCGGCCGCGTTCTTCGAGGAGCGGCTCGGACTGCGGCGGGCGCCGGGCGGACCGGCGAACGCGGCCGTCTTCGCCACCGGCCCGATCCCGTTCGCCGTCCGCGAGCCGCTGCCCGGCGTCGATCTGGACGGCGCAGGACAGCCCGGCCTCGGTGTCGCCCTGTGGCTGCGCACCACCGACGCCCCGGCCCTGCGCGAGCAGCTCGTCGCGGCGGGCACGGAAGGCGTCACCCCGCTCCAGGCGACCCCGTTCGGTCCGTCGTTCTCCTTCACCGGCCCCGAGGGCTACCGGCTCACCGTCCACGGGGACTGACCGGGACGCCCTCCGACGGCGGATGTCAGGGCCGCTCCGCCGGCACGGCCGGGCGCACCGCCGTGACCAGCCAGGACGTGCTGGGGAGCCGGACCGTGCCGTCCTCCGTCTCATGGGGGCGCAGCCGGTCCGTCAGGGTGCGGCGGGCCTCGGCGCGGGTCGCCGTGTCGGCCTGCCGCATCAGATGGCCCCCGGGGCCGGTGCCGAGCAGGAAGTCCGCGGCGTCCTCGGCTCCGTCACCCCAGATCCCGTCCGCCCGCACCTCGTCGATCGTGACGCCGGTGAAGCCGGCCGCGGTGAGCACGTCGCGGACGCGGTCCGGGGCGGCCAGGGAGAACATGCCGGGGAGCCCCGGCCTGCCGAGGTCGCCGAACGGCAGGATGTCGCGCAGGGAGGCCAGCGCCGCCACCCCGCCGTTGAGCGCGGCGTCGGCCGGGCAGACGAACGCCAGGCGTCCGCCGGGCCGCAGCGCCCGGCCGATGTTGCCGAACGCCGCCACGGGGTCGGCGAAGAACATCACCCCGAAACGGCTGACGGCCACATCGAAAGCGCCCGGCTCGAACGGGTGCACCTGTGCGTCGCCCTGTGCGAAGGTCACGTTGGCGATGCCCTCCCGCTCCGCGCGGGCCCGCGCCTCGGCCAGCATCGGCCCGGACAGGTCGAGGCCCAGCGCGCCGCCCCGGGGTGCGCGCAGCGCGGCGAGCCGGGTGGTCTGCCCGGAGCCGCAGCCGAGGTCGAGGACGCGGTGCGCCCCGGCGATCGCGGCGGCTTCGAGCAGCGGCTCGTTGAAACCCTCGTTGACAGCGTTCCAGCGGTCCTGGTGGCGCGCCCAGTGGGTGCCTTCCGGGCCGTTCCATGCCTGCGCCTGCTCGGTGTTGACGATGTCCGGCACGGGGGCCTCCTGCGGTGGGCAGCGAAGAATGGGCGTGTGCCCAAACTGTATGGGCGTCTGCCCATACCCGCAATCCCCGTTACCATCCGGGGTGCTGCGCCCCTTGCGGGCGAGGACGGCGGAACGGAAGAGAGGCCCATGTCACCGCGTGGAGTGGCGACGCCGGATGTGCGCGAGCGGCTGTTCGCGGCGGCCGAGCGCGTCGTCGAACGGGACGGTCCCGGCGCGCTCACCAGCCGTGCCGTCACCACCGAGGCGGGCTGTGCCAAGGGGCTGCTGCACACTCACTTCGCGGGGCTCGACGAGTTCGTGGCCGAGCTGTGCCTGGACCGGTTCGCGCGGACGGCGACGAAGGCGGGGGCGCTGACGGGGCTCGCCGGGCAGGGCACGGTGGTGCGGAACCTGGACGCGGTCGTGCGCGCGCTGTTCGACTCGGGTGGTCCGGCCCTGTCGGGCCTGGCCATGACGCGCCCCGGCGCCGCGGTCCTCATCCGTGAGGCGCTGGAGGGCGGGGCGCCGGGGTTCGCCGCGATCCAGGAGGCCGTCACCGGCTATCTGGAGGCCGAACAGGAGCTCGGCAGGGTGGCGGGGTCCGTCGATCCGGGCACCGCGGCGCTCGCGATCGTCGGTACCGCGCACCACCTCCTGATGACCAGTTGGCCCGGCACACCCGACCCCCGGCCCGCGATGACCCGTCTGGTGGCCGCCCTGGTCGACGGACCGGACGGCCCCGCGGGTCAGCGCTCGCGCGCCAGCAGGTCGAGCACCTGAGACCGTACGACCGTCCACGCGGCGGCGGGCAGATCGCCGAGGACGGTGGCGCGCAGGGACTCCAGGGTCTCCTCGGGGTCGGCGCCGGTCACGGCGGCGCCCTCGAACACCTCGTAACCGTCCCGTACGGCGACCCGGACGCCGTACCCCGCGGCGGCGCCCGCATCGTCAGCCGCGCCGTCCCCCGCGTGCAGGGCCGAGGCCACCACGAGGGGCGGCGGGGCGCCCGCGTCGGCGGGGAGCTTGCGGTAGGCGCAGGCGAGCGGGGCGGACCAGCGCAGGCTGAGCAACAGGGGCCGTTTCGCGACGACTTCGGCCAGGTCCGTCTCACGGACGCCGTCGGACTCCAGCACCGTGGCCCGTGCGTCGAGGACCAGGGCGGCCGGGAGCAGACAACGCAGCGCGCTGCCCACCAGGTTGCCGCCCACCGTCGCCGCGCGGCGTACCGCCCCGGTGCCCACCGTGCCGGCCGCGCGGCGCAGCACGTCCGGCACCCGGCCGTCTATCTGCCCGAGCAGCACGGCGGCGCCCAGCCGCTCGGCGCCGATGGCATTGGCCTGCGGCAACTGCCTTAGCGACATGGCCAGTTCGGGAAATCCCTCGCGCTGCCACGTGGCCCACACCAGTGTCGCCCCGCCGACCGGGACCGCCCCCTCCGCCAGGCACTCCTGCGCTTCGGACACGGACGTGGGCAGACGCAACAGCATGGCGACCGACCTGCCTTCCTCGGGGAGACCGCAGTCTGCTCGCGTACGCGGGGGCGCGTCCAGGGCTCACACAGGCACGGGCGCCACGTCATGCGGATTCGAGGGAAGTCGGCCGGTTCCGGAATGTGGGTCCGGCGGCCGGGACCACCGGCCCGGGTCCCCGGGTCGGGCGGCCCTGGGGCGGGGGCGGTGCGCGGGAGACGCTGGGTGCGCTGCACCGAACGATCAGCACGCAACGATCAGAAGGAGTGGAGCACATGACTGCAAGGGACACCGGCGTCCGCGCCCCCGAGACTGCCGTCGCCGTCCGCGTACGGGTGGAGGGCGAGATGCCCGAGGAGGACCTCGCCTATCTCCGGGAGAAGATGGACGCCGTGCTCGGCCGGCCGGGTCTGCCGCCCGTGAGCGGCGAGATCCGGGTCAGCAGGGCGGCCGCCCACCATGTCGGACAGCCCTGGACCGCCGGTGCCGAGATCCGGGTGGGTCACTACCTCGTCGTCGTCCACGCCCGTGAGCACAGCGCCCGCGAACTCGCCGACCGCCTCCAGGACCGTCTGCGCAGCCGCACCGACCGCGTCGCCCACCGCACACACGGCACCCGCAGGACGGCGACCCCGCCGCCCTGGCGGGGCGGCGAGACCTTGTGAACGGCCGATAGAGCAAGGTGAGTCACGCGCTCGCCGCCTCCGCAAAGTCTCAGGGCCGTACGTCACTTCCGCCCCCAGCACCGGCGCTTCCCGCAAACCCAACGCGCCCCACCCGAATGCACTCGCCGCCCTGGCCGACCCGCGCGGCTCGTTCCGTGTGCAGCGGGCCGCGCTGGTGTCAGCCATGGCCGCGCGGGCCCGGCCGGGTGGTGCCGAGGCATCCGGTGCACGGAGCCTCGGCGGCGAGGGAGGCCATCCAGATGCCGAGGGAGGCCCCCCAGGCACGGACGAGGGCCGACCGGCCCTATCCCGGCCGGGTCCGCGCGGGCACGATGGACCGGTGCTCCAGAACGACGGCTTTCGCGCGCTCGACCGGGGGACCTGTCTGCGCCTGCTGGCCGGGGTGCCGGTCGGCCGGGTCGTGTACACCAAGCAGGCGCTCCCCGCCGTCCTCCCCGTCAATTTCTGCCTCGCCGCGGACTCCTCCGTGCTGCTGCGCACCTCGGCGGGCGCGGACCTCGTGCGCGCCATCGACGGTGCCGTCGTCGCCTTCGAGGCGGACGAGTTCGACGCGGCCACCCGCTCCGGCTGGAGCGTGGTCGTCACCGGCCGCGCCATGCTGCTGCCGGTCCCCGACGGCCAGGAACTCCTCGACGGCCCGGACTCCTGGATGCCGGTGGGCGATGACGTGCTCGTGCGGATCGACTCCGAGGTGGTCACGGGGCGTGAGCTGACCGGCGCGTGAGCAGGCTCAGTGGGCGGTCCAGCCGCCGTCCAGGACCAGGGACGTACCGGTGACGAAGGACGCCTAAGGACTGCACAGATAGGCCACGGCCTCGGCGACCTCCTCCGGTTCGAGCAGGCGCCGCAGCGCGCTGTCCTTCAGCAGCACCTCGGCAAGCACCCGCTCCTCGGGGATGCCGTGGGCCGCCGCCTGGTCGGCGATCTGCTTCTCCACCAAGGGGGTGCGGACGTAGGCAGGGTTCACGCAGTTGGAGGTGACGCCGTGCGCGGCGCCCTCCAGCGCGGCCGTCTTGGACAGGCCCTCCAGACCGTGCTTGGCGGCGACGTACGCGGACTTGAACGCGGAGGCGCGCAGCCCGTGCACGGAGGACACATTGACGATCCGGCCCCAGCCCTGCCCGTACATGTGCGGCAGGGCGCCACGCACCAGGCGGAAGGGCGCCTCCAGCATCACGGTCAGCACCGTGTGGAAGACGTCCGGCGGGAACTCCTCGATGGGGCGCACCAGTTGCAGCCCCGCGTTGTTGACCAGCACATCGGTGCCGGCTGCCGCCGCCTCGGCCGCGTCCAGGTCGGTGAGGTCGAGGACGTGCGGGACGACGGCGCCCGCGAGGTCCCGCGCCTCCTCGGCGAGTCCGGCGAGCCCCGGCGCGTCCCGGTCGACGGCTCTCACCCGGGCCCCGGCCGCCGCCAGGCGCAGCGCGCAGGCACGGCCGATTCCGCTCGCGGCACCGGTGACGAGGGCGGTGCGGCCGGCGAGATCGAGGGCGAGGGGCTGGATGCGGGAGGTCATGGGCCGACCCTAACCAAGGTCACCGGCCCCGGCGGGGAGCGTGCCGGCCACGGGTGCTGTGCCCTGCGTGCCGGGGTCAGCCGAGCGTGGCCGGGTGGCCGAGCGTGCCGGGGTCAGCCGAGCGTGGCCGGTTCGAACCAGGTGGGCTCCTCGGCCATGGCCTGCTTGATCCGGGAGAGCGCGAACTCGTTCAGAGCGGGCAGCGCGTCCACCGCGAACCAGCCGACGTCCAGCGACTCGTCGTCGTTGACCCGGGCCTCGCCGCCCACGGCCCGGCAGCGGAAGGTGATGTCCATGTACTGGCAGACGTCCCCGTTGCCGTACGTGACCGGCTGGAGCGCCTGGACCAGGACGACCCGCTCGGGCAGGCACCGTACGCCCGTCTCCTCGAAGACCTCCCGCACCGCGCAGTCCGCGGGCTGCTCGCCCGGCTCCGGGATGCCGCCGATCACCGACCATTTACGGGTGTCGGTGCGCCGGCCGAGGAGCACCCTGCCCGCGTCGTCGAAGACGATCGCCGTGACCCCGGGCAGCCAGAGCAGCTGGTGGCCGGCCGAGGCCCGCAGGGTGCGGATGAAGTCAGGAGTAGCCATGGGACCGACCCTAACCGGGCGTCGCGCGCCCCTGAGCCCCGCGTCGCCCGGGTGCTACGCCTCGCCCGCGCGGCGCGCCCGCAGCCCGCTCCCGATCGCCCAGCCGATGCCGCCCACGGCGACGAGCACGAGCGCCATCTCGGGCAGGATGCCGAGGTCGGTCGCGGGCGTGGTGGAGGTGCGCAGCGGCACCTTCTGCTCCAGGTAGGCGGGCACGAACATGCCGGTCCGCTGGGTGATCTTCCCGTCCGGCATGATGATCGCGCTGACGCCGCTGGTCACCGGGACGGTCACGGTGCGGCTGTGCTCGACGGCGCGGATCCGGGACATGGCGAGCTGCTGGTAGGTCATCTCGCTGCGGTCGAAGGTCGCGTTGTTGCTCGGTACGGAGATCATCTCGGCGCCGTGCGTCACGGTGTCCCGCACGTCCCAGTCGAAGGCGGCCTCGTAGCAGGTGGCGAGCCCGACCTTGGCGCCGTCCATGTCGAACACGCCCGGCTTGGTGCCCCGGCTGAAGTCCTGGCGGAGCATCGTGGTCCAGTCCTTGTTGATGGCCCCGACGAACCCGCGCAGCGGCATGTACTCGCCGAACGGCTGGATCTGCCGTTTGTCGTACGTCTGCGTCGGGCCCTTGGCCGGGTCCCACAGGATCTGCTCGTTGAGCTGCTTGCCGTCCTTGTCCACGACGGCGCCGACCGAGATGGGCACCCCGATGGCCGCCGACGCCTCGTCGATGACGGCGGCGGCGTCCGGGTCGTTGTAGGGGTCGAGGTCGGAGGAGTTCTCCGGCCAGAGCACGAAGTCGGGCCTCGGGACCTTGCCCGCCTTGACGTCGGCGGCGAGCTTGAGGGTCTCCTTCACATGGCGGTCCAGCACCGCGCGGCGCTGGGCGCTGAATTCCAGGCCCTCGCGCGGCACATTGCCCTGGATCAGGGCGACCGTCCTGGTGCCGTCCTCGGCCTTGTCGCTGACCAGGCCGCGCGCGGCGAACGCACCGGCCACCGGCACCGCCACGCTGAGCAGCGCGGCGGCGGCCGCGGCCCGGCGCACGGTGCGCGAGCGGCGCCGTTCGGCCAGAAGGCGGGCCGCCTCGTACAGGCCGAAGCCGCACAGCACGACCGCGAAGCCCAGGACGGGGGTGCCGCCGACCGCGGCGAGCGGCAGGAAGACGCCGTCCGCCTGTCCGAACGCGATCTTCCCCCAGGGGAAGCCCCCGAAGGGCGTCCGCGCCCGTACGGCCTCGCCGGTGATCCAGATCGCCGCGGCCCACACCGGCCAGCCGGGCAGCCGGGACACGGCGGCGACACCCACACCGACCAGGGCGACGAACACGGCCTCCACCGCGACCAGGGCCAGCCACGGCAGGTAGCCGACCTCCACGCCGGTCCACACCAGCAGGGGCAGCAGGAAGCCGAGGCCGAAGAGATAGCCGAGCCCGAGGGCCGCCTTCCAGCCGCGCCCCCGCAGCACCCAGCCGAACCCGGCGAACGCGGGGAGCGCCAGCCACCACAGGGGGCGTGGAGGGAAGCTGACGTAGAGCAGCACTCCGCACAGGGCGGAGGCGAGGGCCGGGACCAGGCGCAGCAGCCGGCGACGCCATGCGCCGGGCGCGGGGGACGTCCGGAGCCGGTCCGGCTGGTCCACGGAAGTTGCGGTGACGGTCACCCGGGTGAGTGTACGGCCGCTGACCTCGGCGTCGACAGCCACGGTCGGCGGGCGCTCACCGCCTCAACCCGGCTGTGCGGCGAGCGGGGACCAGACCCCGAACCACTGCTCGGCGCCGTAGTCCTCGAACCGCTCCACCTCGGTGAATCCGAGCTTCGCCGCGAGTCGCATGGAGCGGGCGTTGGCGGTCTGGGTGGTGAGCACCACGGGCTCGCCGGGCAGCGCGTCCGCGAACCAGTCGAGCGCCGCCGCGCACGCCTCGGCCGCGTAGCCGTGTCCCCACGCGTGCGGCAGGAACATATAGCCCAGCTCCGCCTCCCCGCCCTCGGGGCGGACATGGCCGGGGCGCTCCGGGGCGCGCCGGTCGAGCAGCTGGACGAAGCCGATCATCGTCCCGTCGAGCTCGACCACGAAGAGGCCGGGCCGCCGCCCGGGCACCTCGGGCACCACGCGTTCGAGTTCCGCGCGGGGCCGGGCGCCACCGACGTAGGTGCCCACCTCCGGCGAGGCGGACAGGTCGATGAACGCCGCCCGGTCCCGGGCCTTGGGCTCGCGCAGCACGAGCCGCTCGGTCCTGATCGGGGCGGGCGGCCAGGCGACGGGTGCGGGTTCGGTCATGGCGGGCAAGCTATCGGGACCCGCCCGGGATCCGCTACGCGGCCGACCCCGGGGTGATCGAGCGCAGCCGTGCCCTGATCACTCGTACCGCTGATTCCGCGTTGTCCACGGTGATGGTGAAGGTGTGTCCGTCCCACAGGCTGAGCACGATGCCCTCGCCCCGGCGTACGACGACCGCGGTGCCCTTCTCGGGGCGCCAGCGGTAGCCCCAGCCGCCCCATTGCCGCGGGGTCACCAGGGCGGTGAAGTCGGCGCCCGCCACATGGGAGAGCGGGATGCGGCGGCGCGGCACTCCGATGTGGCCGCAGCGCACCTCGACGCACTCCCGGTCGAGTCTGAGGTCGACATGGACGAAGGCGAGGGTGCCGAAGATGACCAGCAGCCCGGCCGCGATGCAGCCGACCACGGACATCGTCAGCGCGGTGATCCCGGACGTCCACGCGGAGTCCACGGCCAGCTTGATCCCCAGGGCCAGGCAGGCCGCCCCGGCCAGCGCCAGCAGCCACTGCACCCGGTTGGTGGCGCGTCCGGTCCAGATCTCGGGGGTGGCGTCGTCCTCGGTATGGGGCTGGTCCCTCATGACTACGAGGTTACTCAGGATTCCCCGCGCGGGTACCGCCTCCCGGCCCGTGCCCGCCCCGTGCGGCCCTGGACGACGGAGGCGGAACGGGTGAGCGGGCAGGGTCAGCGGCGGTCGGCGAAGGGTTCCACCGCGGGCAGCAGCCGTCCCTCGGCGTAGTGCAGCGCCGCCGCGGGCAGCTCGCCCTCGCGGCCGCTGAGCAGCACCGTGAGGCCGCCCTCGGCGGGCGCCCCGGAGGCGGGAAGTTCGCCCAGTCGGCGCAGTGCCTGCGCGGCCACCGCACCGGCCGAGCCGTGCAGGACCAGCGGGGCCGCGCCGGGGCGCTGCACGGCGGCCCGGATGCGCTCGGCGACCAGCTCGTAGTGGGTGCAGCCGAGGACGACGGTCGTCACCTCCGCCGGTGTCAGCGCGGCGGCCGCGGCGACGGCCGTCTCGATCGCCGCCTCGTCCGCGTGTTCGATGGCCTCGGCGAGACCCCAGCAGGGCACCTCGGTCACCGGCACGCCGTCGGCGAAGTCCGCGATGAGGCCGCGCTGGTAGGCACTGCCGGTGGTGGCGGGGGTCGCCCAGATCGCGAAGGGGCCGCCGCCGGCCGCGGCCGGCTTGATCGCCGGGACGGTGCCGATCACCGGGATGCCGGGCTCCAGGCGGGCGCGCAGCGGGGGCAGGGCGTGCACGCTGGCCGTGTTGCAGCCGACGATCAGCGCGTCGGGACGGCGGGCCGCGGCGGCCTCGGCGACGTCCAGCGCGCGCCGGGTGAGGTCCTCGGGGGTGCGGGGTCCCCAGGGCATGCCGTCGGGGTCCAGGGAGAGAACGAGATCCGCGTCGGGCCGTAGGCGTCGTACCGCGGCCGTGGCCGCGAGCAAACCGATTCCGGAGTCCATGAGCGCGATCTTCACCCGGCCACGATAGACGATCCGCTCATGTGAACGGCCCGGGTGGGGCAGACTGCGCCCGTGAGCGCCTTCCTGTGGATCACCGTCGTCTCGCTGGCCGCCTGGTGCTGGCTGCTGCTGTGCCAGGGCTTCTTCTGGCGCACGGACGTCCGGTTGCCGCTGCGCCGGGACCCGGAGGTGTGGCCGTCGGTCTGCGTGGTCGTACCGGCCCGCGACGAGGCCGCCGTACTGCCCGCGAGCCTGCCCTCGCTGCTCGCGCAGGACTATCCGGGGCGGGCCGAGGTCTTCCTGGTGGACGACGGCAGCACGGACGGCACCGGGGAGCTGGCCCGCGCGCTGTCGGAGCGGCACGGTGGGCTGCCGCTCACCGTGGGCTCGCCCGGCGAGCCGCCCCCGGGCTGGACGGGCAAGCTGTGGGCGGTGCGGCACGGCATCGCGCTGGCCCGCGCGCGCGAGCCGGAGTACCTGCTGCTGACGGACGCGGACATCGCGCACGCCCCGGACAGCCTGCGGGAACTGGTGGCGGCGGCCCATGGCGGCGGCTTCGACGTGGTCTCGCAGATGGCGCGGCTGCGGGTGGAGAGCCGCTGGGAGCGGCTGGTGGTCCCGGCGTTCGTGTACTTCTTCGCGCAGCTGTATCCCTTCCGGTGGATCGGCCGGCCGGGGTCGCGCACGGCGGCCGCGGCGGGCGGCTGTGTCCTGCTGCGCGCCGGCATGGCGGAGAAGGCGCGGATCCCGGACGCCATCCGGCACGCGGTCATCGACGACGTCGCCCTCGCCCGCGCGGTCAAGGGCGCGGGCGGGCGGGTCTGGCTGGGCCTCGCCGACCGGGTGGACAGCGTGCGGCCCTACCCGCGGCTGGGCGACCTGTGGCGGATGGTCTCGCGCAGCGCCTACGCCCAGCTGCGGCACAGCCCGCCGCTGCTGCTCGGCACGGTGGCCGGGCTCGCGCTGGTGTACCTGGTGCCGCCGGTGGCCGTGCTCGCGGGCGCGGCGGCGGGCAGCGGGCCGGTGGCCGGCGTCGGCGCGCTGGCGTGGGCGGTGATGGCGGGCACCTACCTGCCGATGCTGCGCTACTACCGGCAGCCGCTGTGGCTCGCCCCGCTGCTGCCGTACACCGCGTTCCTGTATCTGCTGATGACGGTCGACTCGGCGGTGCAGCACTACCGGGGGCGCGGGGCCGCCTGGAAGGGCCGTACGTACGCCCGTCCCGACGCGGTTCCCGACGAGGGCTGAGTCATTTGCGGCCGGGCGTCCAGTTCATGCCCCAGCCGTAGGCGCGGTCCACGGTCCGCTGCGGGCTCACCCCGCGCTCCGGTACGAGGTAGCGGGCCTCGCGCCGGACGACGAGATCGCCGCCCGTGTTGGTGATCAGGGCGAGCGCGCACACCGTGGAGGGGGCCGTGCACTCGTCCAGCGCGAAGTCGACGGGGGCGCCGTACTGCGGCTGGAGGGTGACGGTGGCGTGCAGTCCGGCGAAGGAGGACGCGCCCTCGTAGACGGTGACGAAGACGAGGACGCGGCGCAGGTCCGCCAGGTGGTCGAGGTTGACGGTGAGGTTCTCGCCGCTCGCCGCGGCGCCGGTGCGGTCGTCGCCGTCGAGATGGATGTACGGCGGCCGGTGCAGCGATCCGAAGGAGTTGCCGAGCGCCTGGACGACGCCCTTGCGGCCGTCGGCGAGTTCGTACAGGGCGCACAGGTCGAGGTCGAGGTCCGCGGACCCGCCGCCGCCCCAGCGCGCGCCCCAGCCCGAAAGCTGTTTGCGCATCTGCCAGTTGAGGTTCACCCGCAGGACGCCCGAGGTACCGCCCTGCTTCGCCAGCGAGACGGAGGGGGCGGCCTTGGTGAGGGTGACTTTCGCGAGGCGGACCGGGGGTGCGGCGGGCGCCGGGGGCGGCGGCACGTCGGTCACACGGGCCCAGGCGGGCGGGGGCGGCGCGTCGGCGAGGGAGGCCGGGGCGGGTGGGGGTGGTACGTCCGGCAGTGGGGCCGGCGCGGGTGAGGGTGGTACGACCGTCGGCGGGGCCGGTGCGGGTGAGGGTGCCGCGTGCTGCGGCTCGTCCACGGTGATGCCGAACTCCGTGGCGAGGCCCTCGAGTCCGCTGTCGTAGCCCTGGCCGACGGCGCGGAACCGCCAGCCGCCCTGGCGGCGGTAGAACTCGCCGAGCAGGAAGGCGGTCTCCACGGTCGCGCCCGGGCTGTCGAAGCGGGCGACGACCTGGCCGGATGCGGGGTCGGTCACCTCGATGTACAGGTCCGGGACCTGTCCGAACGTGCCGCCGTCCGCCGAGGCGGCGAGGACGATCCGCTCGATCGCGCCCTCCACCCGCGCCAGGTCCACGGTCAGGGTGTCCACGACGAGCGCGCCCTCGGTCCGCTTGCCCTCATGCCGCACCGCGCCCGAGGGATGGGCGGGCTGGTTGTAGAAGACGAAGTCCGCGTCGGTGCGGACCTTCCCCGCGGCGAGCAGCAGCGCGGAGGCGTCCGCGTCGGGCACTCCGGGCCCCTGGCGCCGCCCCAGCTCGACCCGCAGCGCGGTGGCCGGAACCGGTGTGTTCGAACCCTTCGCCATCGTCATGTCGACCCCCTCGCTCCCGTCCACGGTGTCCACGGACGTCCGGATCATCCCCGCATGCCCAAGCTATGCCCGGCCCCGCCGAACTCCCCTGGGCCGCGCGGGCAAAGACGCAGGAAGATCGCCGGTCGACCGCCGGTAACCCGGCCCAGAAGCCCGTTCCTTACATGATCTATACGTGAACCGCTGCCCTTTTTCGACAAGTTCGCTCTGATTGAGCATCCCCGGTCACCGCCGACACGGAAAACAACCCTCTTATCGGTCTCCCCAACCAGCACATCGTGGGCTTAACTTATGTGCCATGACCTCCCCCCGCTCCACCTATGGCGGCGGCTATTACTCCGCCTCCTTCCGGGACACTCCGATCTACGACTCCCTCGTGGCCGAGCGGGGAACCCCGCAGATCGCCCCGATCCGGGTCCCCGCCGCCTACGACATGGGCAGCCACCTGCCCGCCCTGCCGTCGGCCCTCCCCGCCCTGCCGGCCGCGCCCTCCCCGCAGCCCCAGGCTCCCGGCTACGGCTATCCCCAGCAGCCACAGCCCGCCCCGTTCCAGCAGGCGCCCACGGCGTACATCCCGCAGCAGGCGAGCGCCCCGCGCGGCTACCCCGGCCCGGGTGCCCCGCAGCAGCGCCCGATGCAGCCCGGCACCGGCTACGAGGCGATGCGCCCGGCCGCGCCCCGGCCCGTGCAGGCGCCGTACCAGGACCCGTACAACAACCCTCAGCAGCGGGGTTACTGATCGAAGCGCCCCCGCTGTCGGTGGCACCTGGCACGATGGCGACATGGAATTCGCCGCAGTGCAGTCGATCCATCTCTACCCGGTCAAGGCGTTCCAGGGCCTCGCGGCCGACGCGGCCGTGGTGGAGCCCTGGGGGCTGGCCGGAGACCGGCGCTGGGCACTGATCGACGCCGGGGGGAAGGTCGTCACCCAGCGGGAGCAGCCACGTCTCGCCCTGGCCGCCGCCGAGCCTCTGGCCGGCGGCGGTCTGCGTCTGTCGGCGGCCGGGCGATCGGCGATCACCATCGAGGTGCCGGAGCCCTCGGGCACCGTGCCGGTGAACATCTTCGGGCAGAAAATAGAGGCGGTGCCGGCCGCGGCGGCGGCGCACGCCTGGTGCAGCGCCTATCTCGACCGGGACGTGCGCCTGGTGCATCTGGACGACCCGGCCACCCGCCGGCCCGTCGACCCGGACTACGCGCTGCCGGGCGAGACGGTCAGCTTCGCGGACGGCTATCCCCTGCTCGTCACCACGTCGGCCTCGCTCGACGCCCTCAACTCCCTGATAGCCGAGGGCCGGCACGCCGCCGAGGGGCCGCTGCCCATGAACCGTTTCCGGCCCAGTGTCGTGGTCGGTGGCACCGAGGCGTGGGCGGAGGACGAATGGGCGCGCCTCTCCGTCGGCGAGGTCGTCTTCCGGGTTGCGCGCACCTGCGGGCGCTGTGTGGTGACCACCACCGACCAGGGCACCGCCGCGCGCGGCCGGGAGCCGCTGTACACACTGGCCCGGCATCGCAGATTCGGCGGGAGTCTCGTCTTCGGGCAGAACCTCGTTCCGCTCACGCGCGGGACCATCCGGGTCGGCGATCCGGTGCGGGTGCTGGAGCGGGGCGGGAGAACATCGGCCGGAGATCGGTAGATCGGGGAACCCCGGGGGCGTTCCCGGTCGTTGGGGTGACATGAGAAATGCGTGAGACGTCGCGGCCGTGACCGGCCGCGGGGGACGTGGGGGGTGGGGAGATGCGGGCAGTCACAGGTCTGTGGCGCTGGAGACGCAATCCGCTGTGCCGCGCGACCGATCTGGCCGAGGCGTGGGTGGCGCTGGTGGCGCTGGTGCTGATCACCGTGGTGGCGCCCTTGACGGGCGCGCTGGTCGGCTTCGTCGCCGAGGACTCGCTCCAGCGTGCCGCGCGGGTGGAACAGCACACCCACCATCCGGTCATGGCCACCGTGGTACGGCCGCTGGGCCGGGCCGCCGAGGGCGATCCCGACTCCACCGGCGCGCACGAGGCCCGCAGCCGCGTCCTCGCCGACTGGCCCGCGCCGGACGGCACCGCGCACCGCGGCCCGGTCCTCGCCGACCTCAAGTCCCCTCACGCCGGTGACCACTTCGGGCTCTGGACGGATCCGCAGGGCCGAATAACGACCCGCCCGCTGGACTCCGTCACGGCCACGGCCCATGCCGTCCTGGCCGGATTCGGCGCCGCTCTGCTGACCGCGGGCCTGGTCGAGACCGCCCGGCGGCTCATCGTCTGGCGTATGGTCCGCCGCCGGTACGCACGCTGGGAGCAGGCTTGGGACCGGGCGGGCCCGGACTGGGGCAAGGCGGGCACCGGCAGCTGACCGCGGGCGGGCTGTGGTCAACCCACCCCGGGCGCACACGCTACGGTGGACCGGCCGGAGCGCTTTCGGCGACAGGCCGCGGACGGGCGCACGTCAGGGACTCGCAGAGACGCGGGGACATGGCCGGGCGGGCCCAGGGGCCGGGCACACGCACGGACTCGGCAGCGCCGCCCGTACGGGGCGGCGGCCATCAGTACGACGAGGTGGGGGCACAGCAACGCCATGGCACAGGGCACGGTCCAGGTGACGCACACCGGTACCTCGCGGTGGCGGCGCCGCACGGGTGAGTACGCATCGCTCGCCGCCGCCCTGGAGGCCGCCGCCGACGGCGACGTCCTCACCATCGCTCCCGGCACCTACCGGGAGAACCTCGTGATCCAGCGGGCGGTGACGCTCCGCGGGCCGGACGGCTCGCCCGGCTCGGTGCGGATCGCGCCGGTGGACGGGGTACCGCTGACCGTGCGGGCCTCGGCCGTGGTGCACGACCTGCATGTGGAGGGCCAGGACGCGGCGGCGCCCGCGCTGCTGGTCGAGGAGGGCACGCCCGAGCTGATGGACATGCGGATCGTGACCCGCTCGGCCGTCGGGGTGGAGGTGCGCGGCGCGGCCCGTCCGACCGTGCGCCGGCTCACCGTGGACAACCCGGCCGGTATCGGTATCGCCGTACTCGACGGCGGCAGCGGGGTGTTCGAGGAGTGCGAGATCGTGGCGGCCGGACAGGCGGGCGTGGCGGTGCGCGGCGGCGGCCATCCGCGCCTGGACCGCTGCCGGGTGCACCACGCCTCGGGCACCGGGTTCAGCGTGACCGGGGAGAACTCCGCGCTGGAGGCGGTCGGTTGCGAGATCTACGAGGTGCGCGGCTCCGGGGTGCAGGTCAGCCAGCGAGCGACCGCGCAGCTGACCGACTGCGATGTGCACCGCACCACCGGCGACGGCGTCACGCTGGACACGGACGCGGTACTCACGCTGGAGGACTGCCGGATCCACGACATCCCGGAGAACGCGGTCGATCTGCGCTCGCGTTCGGTGCTCACGCTGACCCGCACGACGGTCCGGCAGTTCGGGCGCAACGGGCTGTCGGTGTGGGACCCGGGCACCCGGGTGGACGCCAACCAGTGCGAGATCTTCGACAGCACCGGTGACTATCCGGCGGTGTGGGTGAGCGACGGCGCCACCGCGGTGCTGGACTCCTGCCGGGTGCACGATGTGCCGGACGCGCTGTTCGTGCTGGACCGCGGTTCGCGGGTGGACGTGGTGGACAGCGATCTGTCCCAGGTGCGCAACACGGCCGTGTCGGTGAGCGACGGGGCGACCGCGCAGCTGGACGACTGCCGGATCCGGGACACGGCGACCGGCGCCTGGTTCCGGGACCACGGCAGCGGCGGCACCCTCAACAACTGCACCGTGGACGGCACCCAGACCGGTGTGATCGTCACCAAGGGCGCCGACCCGACCATCGAGCGCTGCACCGTCGACTCCCCCGCCGAGGCCGGCTTCTACGTCTCCGCGGGCGGCCGGGGCAGCTTCCTGAACTGCCGGGTCACCGGGAGCGGCGGCTACGGCTTCCATGTGATCGACGGCTGCCGCACCACGCTGCGCAAGTGCCGCACCGAGCGCTGTGCGCGCGGGGGTTACGAGTTCGCCGAGGGCGGCGCGGACGCCGGGTCGGGTTCGGGTCCGGTGGTGGAGGACTGCACCAGCGACGAGAGCGGCAGCCTCCGGTCCCCGGCGGCGCGGGAGACGGCCGTACAGACGGTGCACCACTCCCCCGGGCTGCTCGGCTCGATCCCCGGGCAGCGCAGCACCGAGCAGGAGCCGTCGGTCACCGCCGCGGAGCCGGTGGAGCCGGCGCGTACGTCGAAGGACGTGCTCGGTGAACTCGACGCGCTGGTCGGCCTGGAGAGCGTCAAGCGCGAGGTACGGGCGCTGACCGACATGATCGAGGTGGGCCGGCGCCGGCAGCGGGCGGGGCTGAAGGCCGCGTCCGTCAAGCGGCATCTGGTCTTCACCGGTTCCCCCGGCACCGGCAAGACGACGGTCGCCCGGCTCTACGGCGAGATCCTCGCCTCCCTCGGTGTGCTGGACAAGGGCCATCTGGTCGAGGTGTCCCGGGTCGACCTGGTCGGCGAGCACATCGGCTCCACCGCGATCCGTACTCAGGAGGCGTTCCAACGGGCGCGCGGCGGGGTGCTGTTCATCGACGAGGCGTACGCGCTCTCGCCGGAGGACGCCGGGCGTGACTTCGGCAAGGAGGCCATCGACACGCTGGTGAAGCTGATGGAGGACCAGCGGGACGCGGTGGTGGTGATCGTCGCCGGGTACACGGCGGAGATGGAGCGCTTCCTGTCCGTCAACCCCGGGGTGGCGTCCCGGTTCTCCCGCACCATCACCTTCGGCGACTACGGCCCCGAGGAGCTGCTGCGGATCGTGGAGCAGCAGGCCGACGAGCACGAGTACCGGCTCGCTCCCGGCACCGCCGAGGCCCTGGCCGCCTACTTCACCACCCTCCCGAAAGGTCCCGCCTTCGGCAACGGCCGCACCGCCCGCCAGACCTTCGAGGCCATGGTCGAACGCCACGCGAGCCGGGTCGCCCAGCTGCCCGACCCGACCACCGACGATCTGACCCTGCTGTATCCGGAGGACCTGCCGGGCCAGCAGCCCTGAGCAGCGCCGTAGCCGGGCGGGGGCATCAGGTCGCCGACTCCCCGCGTGGAGCCGGGAGTTCGGTGTGCAGGCGGGTCAGCAGGTCCGCCCGTACCTGCGCGAAGGCCGGGTCGCTCTGGTAGCAGGAGTGGCCCAGGATCGGCGTGGGGAGCGGGTGCTCGGGGGTGCGTCCGTAGGTGAGGGGGTCTCGCAACGGCGGCCGGTCGACGGGTGGTTGGTCGTCGACGGGCAGCCGGACCGGGCCGCCGATCGGGTCGGTGCGGCGGTAGAGGTTGTGCCAGCACGCCATGTCCCGGTGCAGCCCGGCGAGCGCCGCGGGCCCGAAGTGGGCCGGGAACCAGCGGCCGTACAAGCGCTCCAGCGGTGAGCCGTACGTCAGCAGCGCGATCCGCGCCCGGGTGGCCGGCGTCAGCTGCCAGGCCGCCGCCGCGGCGAGCACACTGCCCTGGGAGTGACCGGAGAGCACCAGCCGGCCCCCGGTCGCCTCGGTCCAGGTCGCCATCCGCCAGGTCAGGTCGGGCACCGCGCGCTCGGCGTAGCACGGGGGTGCGAAGGGGTGTGCGGCGCGCGGCCAGAAGGTGCCGACATCCCACAGGATGCCGACGGTGCGCCGGGCGCCGCGGTCCTTGTAGGCGCGCCGACCCCAGGTGACGAACAACAGGAAGCCGAGCCCGACCAGCCATGAGCCAAGGCCCTGGGAGATCCCGGCGGCGATCTGTACGACCGCCGCGGTGCCGCCCGCCGCGCCGTCCGGCGACCGCCCGCTGACCAGGGCCCCGGCCAGCGCCACGCCGCCGAGCACCAGGGCGGCGGCGGAGAGCACGGTGAGGACGAGCGGGGCGCGGTCGGTGAGGGCGGCCATGGCCCGGGCGTGGGCGATGGCACGAGTACGGGCCGGGTCCTCGGCCTCCCCGGGATGCTCCCGGCGTACGCGGTCGCGTTCGACACGGGCGAGCCGCGCGGTCCCGGCGGCGAGCCGCACGGCCACCCCCAGCAGCACCGCGAGCAGCGGCGGAATCATGGACGCCTGCCAGATCAACACCACCGACGGCCCGGAAATGGCACCCCCGGCCCCATCCAGCCAGTCCGCCACCCGCTGCGCGACCCCACCGGACATCACCCCACCCAACACACAACCGACCAACGCGGCAGCGGGTCCACCGAGACCGTGGGTGCTGGGGGTGGGGCGGGGGTGAGAGGTGGGACGGGGGTCGGGTCCGGGGCCAGGTCCGGCGCTGAGGTCAAGGGCTAGGGTCTGTTGCGAAAGTGGATCTTGTTCGTTGATGATCACCTTTCGTGGGACGTGGGGATCTGACGAACGGCCAGTGGGCCCGGCTTGAGCCGTTGCTGCCGCAAGGCATCAAGCCGGGTCGTCCGCAGGTGTGGACGCGGCGGCAGCTGATAGACGGCATACGGTGGCGGACCCGGACCGGTGCCCCATGGCGTGACGTGCCCGAACGCTACGGGCCGTGGGACCGGGTTTATGACCTGTTCCGGCGCTGGCAGCGGGACGGCACCTGGGCGAGGATCCTCACCCAGCTCCAGGCCGAGGCCGATGCGGAGGGCCTGGTCACCTGGGACGTGAACGTCGACTCCACCGTCTGCCGGGCTCACCAGCACGCTGCCGGCGCGGTGAAAAGGGGGATCTCCAGAAGGAACCGCCCGGCGGGATCTTCGTCGAGCCGGCCGACCACGGTCTCGGACGATCCCGCGGCGGGCTGACCAGCAAAATCCACCTCGCGGTCGAGCAGGGGCAGAAGCCCTTGTCCGTCGTGATCACGGCTGGACAGCGGGGCGATTCCCCGCAGTTCGAAGCGGTCCTGGAAGCCATCCGGGTTCCGAGGCTGGGACTCGGCAGGCCGCGCAAGAGGCCGGACCGGGTGCGGGCCGACAAGGCGTACGACTCCCGCAGCAACCGCTCCTACCTGCGCAGACGCGGCATCAAAGCCACCATCCCAGTCCCTGCGGACCGCGTCCGCAACCGCCTCAAGCGCGGCTCGCGCGGCGGGCGTCCACCGGCGTTCGACAAGGACGACTACAGGCAGCGGCACGCGGTCGAGTGCGGGATCAACCGGCTCAAACGCCACCGGGCCGTCGCCACTCGGTACGACAAACTCGCCGTCCGCTACGAAGCGACAGTGCTGGTCGCAGCCATCAACGAGTGGCTTTGACCAGCACTTTCACAACACGCCCTAGGTCGGGGTCGGAGCGGGAGCTGGGGTCGGGGCCAAGGTCCGTGCCGGGACCGGGACCGAGGCCGGAGTCAGAGCGGGGGCTGAGGTCGGGGTCGGACGCTGGGTCGGAGCCAATGCCGAGGACCGGGCCCGAGCCGCGACCAAGGACCGAGGCGGGACCAGGGACCGAGGCGGGACCAAGGACCGAGGCGGAGTCGATGTCGGTCTCAGTGGTGGGAGCCGAGGGTGTCGCCCCGCTCCGGTACATCCCCCAGGCGACCAACCCGAGCAGGACGACCAGAGCCCCCTGCGCCAGCATCAGGCCGCCGAACGCCGGGGCCCCGGGGAGGCGGCCGGTCGAGTGCCAGTCGGGGCGGGACCAGCCGGTGTAGAGCGCGGTGAGGAGGAGCAGGGCGAGGGCGCCGAGCGGGAGCTGTCGGAGCAGGTGCGGGTCGAGCCGCTGGTCGACGCGGTGTTCGTCGCGGCCCCGGCGGCACACCGCGGCCACCGTCACGCCCGCCCCGGCCAGCAGACAGGCGGTCAGCAGCACGCCGAGGGTGTCCAGCGCGCCAGGGCCGCCGGGCCGGTGGTCGAAGCGGAGCGCAGGCGTGGCGAGGGCGGCGGCGATCGTCAGCAGCCCGGCCGCCGTATGGGCTGCGCGCAGCCGGGCCACCAGTCGGCGCCCGTACCAGAAGCCGGGCCGTGCCAGGGCGCTGTCGTCGGGGTCCGGCGCCGGGCCCTGGACCAGCGGCCGGTGGGACTCGTACGCGCTCCAGGTGCGGTGCGACAGATACCAGAGCAGGAGGATCAGTCCGCCCGGCACCAGCGCCGCGAGCGCGAGCCGCCGTCCCGGCTGGGCCCACCAGCCGCCGGACGTGCCGAGCAGTTCCGTCCACCGGCGTACGCCGGGACCCTGGGCCGCGTCCGGGGTGAGGAAGGCCAGCCAGAAATGGCGCCGGGCGCAGTCGCGGGCGCCGGCGCACTGCCAGGCCACCAGGTCGAGGGCCACCTCGCACGCGGCGGCCACCAGCAGCACCGTGAGGGTGAGGGCGATGAGCCGCACCAGCAGGCCGTAGAGGCGGACGGCACGCGGCCGGGCCGGCGCGGCGGGGCGCATCCAGTGCGCGAGGTTGACCACCATGAACGGCAGCAGCAACAGCCACAGGGCGCGGCCCGCGTCACCGGAGGTGAGGTTGCACCAGACGTACGCCTCCTGCACCGGCCCGCCCCCGCCGCGCGCCCCTGGTCCACCCCGAGGCCCCGCTCCGGCGCCGGAGACGTCCTCGGAGACATCCTCGGCGCGCCGGAAGACCGCCGCCGTGTCGTCCCCCGCGACCCGCACGGTGCGCGCGTCGCCCAGCATCTCCTCCGGGGTCGTACCGCCGACCCCGTGCACCAGTAACTCGAGATCGACCGGCTCGGGCGCGCGGCCCCCGGCCGGCTGTCCGCTGGGGCGTTCCTGAGCGCGTTCCACACTTCCCCCGTGACGCCGTACGGCCTGTGTCCGTGCGCGCTTCAGGATGTCCGTTTCCGGCCCGCTGCACACCGCTCGTCACAGAATCTCCCCGATCGCCGCGCCACCACCCGGGGCCCCCGACCGCCCGCCAGCGTGGCACCGGGCGGTGGCGCACCCCGTACCGTCCCGTGAAAAGATGAGAAGCCCGCGCACCTCCGGACGGACAAACGCACTGCTCGCAGGCGGATGCGCCGGGTGTGTCGAACGGTTGGCGGCGAAAGGACCGGAGCGTACGTGAGCGAGAATCAGCACCTCCTCGCCGAGCAGCGCCGTGCCCTGATCCTGGACGAGGTCCGGCGCCGCGGCGGTGCCCGGGTCAATGAACTGACCCGCAGGCTCGGGGTGTCGGACATGACCGTGCGCCGCGACCTGGACGCGCTGGCCCGGCAGGGCGTGCTGGAGAAGGTGCACGGCGGCGCGGTCCCCGTGGTCGAGGCGAGCACCCATGAGCCGGGCTTCGAGGCCAAGTCGGGCCTGGAGCTGTCGGCCAAGGAGGACATCGCGCGGGCCGCCGCCGCCCTGGTCACCCCCGGCACCGCGATCGCCCTGTCCGGCGGTACGACGACGTACGCGCTCGCACAGCATCTGCTGGAGGTGCCGGACCTGACCGTGGTGACGAACTCGGTGCGGGTCGCGGACGTCTTCCACGCGGCGCAGCGCATCTCGGGGCAGATCCAGGGCGCCGCCACGGTGGTGCTGACCGGCGGGGTGCGCACCCCGTCCGACTCGCTGGTGGGCCCGGTGGCGGACCAGGCGATCGCCGCGCTCCACTTCGATCTGCTCTTCCTCGGGGTGCACGGCATATCGGTCGAGGCGGGCCTGTCCACGCCGAACCTGGCGGAGGCCGAGACCAACCGCCGCCTGGTGCACTCGGCGCGGCGCGTGGTGGTGGTCGCCGACCACACCAAGTGGGGCACGGTGGGCCTGAGTTCGTTCGCCACGCTGGATCAGGTGGACACCCTGGTGACCGACTCGGGGCTGCCGCAGGAGGCACGCACCGAGGTCTCCGAGCGGCTGCGGCGGCTGATCGTGGCCGGGGAGCCGGACGTCGAGGACGCGGCAGGAAACGACGAGGAGGCCGACGGCGACAGCGCCGCGGAACCCGCCGACGGCGTCGAGGACAACTGACACCACGTCAACTACGCTGCGGCCACGGCCCGTCCGCACGGAAGAAGCCCAGCACTCGCCAACGCCCCACCTCCGTGCGGGACTTCATGAGGAGGTTGCCGCCATGGCCCAGCGTCTGCGTCCGGTCGGCCCGGACTTCGTCGACCGCGCGCCCGTACGGCTGGTGTTCGGCCGGGACATGAAAGCCGCCCCGGATCTGGTCTACCAGGCCCTCGCCGAGGACGTGGCGAGCATGCCGCAGTGGTTCTCGGCCGTGGCCCGCGCCCGGTCGACGGACGGCGGACGCGAGGTCCGGCTGCGCGGCGGCATCCGCTTCGAGGAGACCGTCCTGGCCGCCGAGAAGCCCGAGCTGTACACATACCGCGTCGATGTGACCAACATCCCGGGCGCCCGCGCCTGGGTCGAGGAATGGCGCCTGACCCCCGTCGGCACCGGCACCCGTGTCCGGGCGGTCTTCGCCCTCGACGGCATCGCCGCGTTCCGCCTCGGCTGCCGACTTGCCGCCCCGGGCGCGGGCCTCGCCATCCGGCAGGCGGCGGGGGCACTGGACCGACGGTTGTCCTGAGCCGACCGTTACGGCGACGGCGACAGCGACACGGAATCAGCGCGCCAGGCCTCCACCGGGTCGCGGACCGCTCAGTCGGGCCACACGCCGGTGGTCAGCAGCGTCTCGATCGCCGTCGTGTACGGCACGATGTCCAGGCCCTGCTCGGCGAGCCACTCGTCCGAGTAGTACTTGTCGAGGTACCGGTCGCCCGGGTCGCACAGCAGGGTGACGACGCTGCCGGTACGGCCCTCGGCCACCATCTCGGAGACGATCTTCAGCGCGCTCCACAGCCCGGTTCCGGTGGAGCCGCCCGCCTTGCGGCCGATGACCCCTTCCAGGGCCCGTACGGCGGCGACGCTGGCCGCGTCCGGGACCTTCATCATCCGGTCGATCGCGCCGGGCACGAAGCTCGGCTCCATGCGCGGCCGGCCGATGCCCTCGATCCGGGAACCGCAGTCGCAGGTGACGTCCGGGTCACCGCTCGTCCAGCCCTCGAAGAAACAGGAGTTGTCCGGGTCGGCGACGCAGATACGGGTGTCGTACTGCATGTAGTGCACATAGCGGGCGAGCGTCGCCGAGGTGCCGCCGGTGCCCGCCGTGGCGACGATCCACGCCGGCTCCGGGAACCGCTCCAACTCCAGCTGGCGGAAGATCGATTCGGCGATGTTGTTGTTGCCGCGCCAGTCGGTGGCCCGCTCGGCGTAGGTGAACTGGTCCATGTAGTGGCCGCCGGTCTCCACCGCGAGGCGGGCGGACTCCTCGTACATCTTCCGAGAGTCGTCCACGAAGTGGCAGCGACCGCCGTGGAACTCGATGAGGCGGCACTTCTCGGCGCTGGTCGTGCGCGGCATGACCGCGATGAAGGGCACCCCGATCAGCTTGGCGAAGTACGCCTCGGAGACGGCGGTGGAGCCGCTGGACGCCTCGATCACCGGGCGGCCGGGGCGGATCCAGCCATTGCAGAGGCCGTAGAGGAACAGCGAGCGGGCGAGGCGGTGCTTGAGGCTGCCGGTGGGGTGCGTCGACTCGTCCTTGAGATAGAGGTCGATACCCCAGCGCTCGGGCAGCGGAAAGCGCAGCAGGTGGGTGTCGGCCGAGCGGTTGGCATCGGCCTGCACCTTGCGGACGGCCTCTTTCAGCCAGTCCCGATAGGCGGGGTCGGTACGGTCGACATCGAGGGTGGCGCCGGTCCTGGCCTGGTGGGTGATGCTCACGTCGGTGCTCCTTACGCTCTGCGCCGACGGCGCCTCGGGCGGGCCGGCACTTTCGAGCATAGGCATCTTTCAGACCGCTTCCCACCTGCATAAACGCATCTTTGGGCGGCCCAAAGAGACCCTGGGGCACAGGCGTACGAGACGGACGGGCGCGCCGCCGCGTGTGCTCCGGGCCGCTGCCGTGCGCGCCCCCGCGCGCACTGGTGCTCCGCCCCGTGGCGCGGCAGACTGCACGCGTCGGGACAAACGTCCCGTACGCGGACGGGGGCGCACACCGGAACACGGGAACACGCGCACAAGGGGGCGGCGAGGGATGGCGGAGCCGGAGTTCACGGCCAAGGGCGTGCGGATCGGGAAACGCATGCGCTCGCTCACCCGGGCCGGACAGGTCCGGATCAATGACGGCAGGGTGGAGTTGCTCAACAGTTACGGCAGCGAGATCGACAGCGCGCCGGTGCAGGCGGTGCGCGCCTCCAAGCCGTGGTTCGCCCCGGACGACAAGGCGCTGGCCGACATCAACGGCCAGCGGTACCTGTTGACCCTGGCCGACCAGGACCCCGCCCCGGGCGAGCCGGGCACCCCCGCTGCCCGCCGCTTCATCGAGGCGGTCCGCCGGGCCGCCGGCCGCGGCGGCTGAAGAGGGGCCGAAGCCTGCGGCGGGGCTCGGGCGGCGTGGGGCGGCGTGCGGCAGGAAGCGCGCGGCATGGCAGGTCGGGGAGACACGTACGTCGTCGGTGCGGCGCGTCGTTCGGGGCGGCACCCGGTGCCCCGGCGCGGAGGAGCGCGATATTCCGCCAAAGAAGCGCGCTATTCGGTGCGCACCTCACGACCTCCCACGGCACTCGGTGCCCGCTCGGCACGCGATGTCCGGACGGCGTAAGGGGTCGGATCGGCGCGCGCTGTCCGGACGGCATCCGATGTCGGGTCGGCACGCGGTGCCCGCAGGCCGGGCGGCACCAATCCGCCGCGGGGCACGCGGTGTTCGGGCGATCGGCAGGCGTCGGACACCGGCGAACAGGGCACCGGAATTCACCACCCGTATCCATCCGGGCGCGATGAGTTGCGTCACTGCGCCCCCTGCGCCACGCTGGTCTCACGTCACTCTGGGTTTACCGGCGATAACGCTGCGAACCAGCCCGCCGGCCACCGACAGCAGGGGGCCGCTTTCCCGGGGCCGGGGGGCCTGCTGGATCCGTTGTTCTCCGTGTTTTCCGGTTCCGTTCCGGACCTCACATCGGGGAGTCGCAGCCGTGATCAGTCACCCAAGCAGGCACTGCACGGTGGAGCTCCAAGCCCTGCCGTCGCGGATCGGCCAGGTCCGCAGAATCGTATCTGCGCAATTGCGCTACTGGCATCTGGACCCGTTGATAGACCGAGCCGCGCTCGGTGTGACGGAGCTGCTCAGCAACGTCCACCGACACGCCAGGCCCGACAAGTCGTGCACCGTCGAGCTGGAGCTGCGCCCGGACCGGCTCACCGTGTCGGTACGTGACCATGATCCGCGACTGCCGGTACCGGCCGAGGACGCGGACATGGACGCGGAGGGCGGCACACCGCTCGCCACCTGCGGGCGGGGCCTCGCCATGGTCGCCGCGGTCAGCGAGAGCTGGGGCGCGCGGCCGGACGGCGACAACGGCAAGGTCGTCTGGTTCACCCTGCCCGCGACGCCCGGCCTTGCGACCCGTGTGCCGTGCCGCACCCCGGAACACCAGCCGATGCCCGCCCCGGTCGCGGCGGGCGTCGTCAGTACGGCGGCTCCCGCCAGTTCGCCCCGCGCACCGGTCCCGGCGGCGGTCACGACCGCCCCCGGCGGGCAGGAACTGGCCGCCACCCACCCGGTCGCGGCGGGCGCGGGCTGAACCGGACCGGTGGGCGGGCGTACGGCGGCATGAGTGCCCGGCGAGCGGCGACGAACCGCTCGCCGGGCACTCGCACGCCCACGGAACGAGTGTTTCGGCGTCCACCAGCACCTCTGTATCTACCAGTATGTACACTGACCCCATGAGCACCTCCGAACGACTCATCGAGTCGACCCGCGACCTGCTCTGGGAGCGCGGCTACGTGGGCACCAGCCCCAAGGCGATCCTGGAGCGCGCGGGCGCGGGCCAGGGCAGCATGTACCACCACTTCAAGGGCAAGCCGGACCTCGCGCTGGCGGCGATCCGGCGCACCGCCGAGCAGCTGCGGGCAGCGGCCGAACGCTCCCTGGAGGGCCCGGGCACACCGTACGAGCGCATCGAGGCATATCTGCGCCGCGAGCGCGAGGTGCTGCGCGGCTGCCCGGTCGGGCGGCTGACCATGGACCCGGACGTGATCGCCAGTGACGAGCTGCGCGCCCCGGTGACTGAGACGCTCGCCGCGATCCGGGAGCGGCTCGCGGAGATCGTCGAAGAGGGCAAGCGGCAGGGGCAGTTCGCGCCGGAGCTGGACGCCGAGCGGACCGCCGCGACGATTCTCGCCACCGTGCAGGGCGGCTATGTGCTGGCCCGCGCCGCCGGTTCCCCCGCCGCCTTCGACGCCGCCGTCGACGGGCTGCTCGCTCTCCTCGCGCCCCGCACCGCCTGAGGCCTGAGCAATCCTGAGGAAAGGGGCCACTTGATGCATGCCATGCAGTACGAGGTGACGCTGCCCGCGGACTACGACACGGGCATCATCCGCGCCCGCGTCGACCGCCTCGGGCATCTGCTGGACGACTGGGAGGGGCTCGGCCTCAAGGCGTATCTGCTGCGGGAACGCGGTGTGCACGGCTCGCCGGTCAACCAGTACGCGCCGTTCTATCTGTGGCGCACGGTCGAGGGCATGAACCGCTTCCTGTGGGGCGGCGGATTCCAGCGCCTGGCCGAGGACTTCGGACGTCCGGCCGTACGCCAGTGGACGGGGCTCGGTTACGCCGAGGGCACCGGCACCCGTGCCGCGTTCGCCGTGCGGCACAGGCAACCGGTCCCGGAGGGCGCTGACTTGTCGTCCCTGATGGAGGAAGCGGCGGGCGCGGCCGAGCGGTTGGCCGCCGAGGACGGTGCCGTACTGGCCGCGACGGCCGCCGACCCGCACCGCTGGGAGCTGGTCCACTTCTCCCTCTGGGAGCACGACACCCCCAAGGCCGAGGGCGACCTCTACCAGGTGCTGCATCTGTCCGCCCCCGGCCGCGACCGGCTCCCGCGCGGGCGGCACTGGTGATCCGTACGGTCCTCGGTGACATCCGCCCGCAGGAGCTGGGGGTGTGCGACGCGCACGACCATCTCTTCCTGCGCAGCAGGCAGTTGCCGGGCAGGGAACTGGACGACGTCGCCGCCGCCCGGGCCGAACTGGAGGCGTTCCGGACGGTGGGCGGTGCCGCCGTCGTGCAGTGGACACCGCACGGCATGGGCCGCCGCGCGGCCGACCTCGCGACCCTGTCCCGGGCCACCGGGGTGCATCTGGTCTGCGCGACGGGACTGCATCAAGCCCCGCATGTGGCACCGGAGTTGCTGGAGGGACTGCGCGGCCGGCTGGCCGAGGTCTTCGTCACCGAGCTGACCGAGGGCATCGGTACGAGCGGTGTGCGGGCCGGGCTGATCAAGGTGGCGGGCGGCTTCCACACGCTCGACGCGCACGCCCGCTGGACCATGACGGCGGCCGCCGAGGCGCACCACGCGACCGGCGCGCCCATCGCCGTCCACCTGGAGCTGGGCACCGGCGCCCTCGACGTACTCGACCTGCTCTGCGGTGAGTTGGGCGTGCCCGGCGACCGGGTGATCCTCGGCCATCTGAACCGCTTCCCCGATCCGGTGACACAGCGGCAGGCCGCCGCCGCCGGCTGCTGGCTCGCCTTCGACGGCCCCTCGCGCACTCATCACGCCACCGACTGGCAGATGCCGGCCGGCACCCGCGCCCTCGCGGAGGCCGGCTTCGGCGACCGGCTGCTGCTCGGCGGCGACACGGTGACCGCCGGGGCGCGCTCGGTCGACGGCGGCCCGGGTATGCCGTACCTGCTGCGGCGCCTGCGCCCGCGCCTGGCGGCGGAGTTGGGCACGGAACTGGTCGACCGGATCCTCACCGAGCACCCGGGGAAGGCGTTCTCCGTCGACTGGGCGTGACGGTCCGGGCATCATGTCCGGCATGACGTCAGCGCACCACGAGCGGATCACCGTCGCCGCGTACGGGAACGGGCCGGGCCGGCCGCGTCCGATGGCGGCCGCACGCGCTTGACCGCGGGAACGCGGCGTCGACCGGATGCCGTTCGGGCCCGAGGGGATCGGCTGGGGGCTCGTCTGCGGGATCGGCGCCGCCGGCCACCGGCACGGCTGGTACGACGTCCGGGTGCGCGCCGACGCCCTGTGGCGGCTCGGGCTGCACCCCGGCCGGCCGACGGCCCGGGTCAACAGGACGTCCCCGCCCGGCTGGTGGCATGCCGCGGCCGAGCGGCGAGGATGACTCCCGCGGCCGAGGTGTTCAGCGCAGTGCGGCCAGCGGGTCGTCCAGGACCGGCTGCCAGGCCAGTTCGGCGGCGCCGACCAGGCTGTTGTGGTCGAGGGTGCACGGCAGGATCGGGACGCCGCCGCTCTGGCCCCACAGGCTGCGGTCGGCGACCACCGCGCGCAACCGGCTCGGATCGGCGTCCAGCAGGGTGCGGTGGAGTCCGCCGAGGATGATCCGGTCGGGGTTGAGGATGTTGACGAGACCGGCGAGTCCGAGGCCCAGCCGGTCGATCAGAGCCTCGGCGGCACGGCGCACGGCGGGGTCGTCGTACTGGGCGCGCAGCAGATCGTCGGCCTGCTTCAGGAGCGAGTCCTCGGGGCCCGGTTCGCGGCCGGCCTCCACGAGCAGCGCCAGCGGGTCGGCCTCGACGTCCAGGCAGCCCCGGCCGCCGCAGTGACAGGGGCGGCCCTCGGGGTTGACGGTGAGGTGCCCGACCTCCAGGGCCAGCCCCGAACTGCCGGTGTGCAGACGGCCGTCGAGGACGAGCGCGCCGCCGACGCCCCGGTGCCCGGTGGCCACGCACAGCAGATCGCGGGCGCCCCGGCCCGCGCCGTGCCGGTGTTCGGCGAGCGCCGCGAGGTTGACGTCATTGCCGGTGAACGCGGGTCCCGGAATGCCCGCCGCGCGCACGCACTCCTCGAACAGCCGGCGGACCGGCGCCCCGACGGGCCAGGCGAGGTGCAGGGGGTTGAGCGCGAGGCCCTCGGGCTGGGCGACGGCGGACGGCACGGCGAGCCCGGCGCCGACACAGCGGCGGCCGGTGGTGCGCAGCAGTTCCGCGCCCGCCTCGACCACCGAGCCGAGCACCTTCGCCGGGTCGGCGGCGACGGTCTCGCAGCCGGGCGCGGTGGCCACGATCCGGCCGCCGAGGCCGACCAGCGCGGCCCGGAAACCGTCGGCGTGCACCTGCGCGGCCAGGGCGACCGGGCCTTCCTCGGCGACATCGAGCCGGTGCGAGGGGCGGCCCTGGGAGCCGGCCGCGGCGGCGGGGCGGGCGTCCACCCGGATCAGGCCGAGGGCCTCCAGTTCGGCGGCGACCGCACCGGCCGTGGCCCGGGTGACGCCGAGTTCGGCGGTGAGCACGGCCCGGGTCGGCGCCCGTCCGGTGTGCACCAGTTCAAGGGCGGGCCCGAGCGCGCTCCGGCCCCGGTCCAGCCGCGCCCTCGTGGTGGTCCTCTCCCCCGCCGCCCGGGGTTCCGCCTTGCCGCTCATGAGGGCGAGTCTCCCATGATCCGCATCGCCCGTGGCCCGCGCCGCCGTCACAGCCCGCTCACCCGCAGCGTGATGTTCAGCCGCCCGGCCAGCCCCAGCCAGGGCGGTGCCGTGCCCGGGTGGACCCGGGGCACCCCGTGGTAGGCGGCGCGGGCGGGGCCGCCGAAGACGAACAGGTCGCCGCTGCGCAGCTCGACGTCGTTGTACGGCCGGGTCCGCGTCTCGGTGTTGCCGAACCGGAAGACGCAGGTGTCGCCGAGGCTCAGCGAGACCACCGGGGCGTCGGCCCGTTCATCGCTGTCGCGGTGCATGCCCATATGGGCGGCGCCGTCGTAGAAGTTGATCAGCGCGATGTCGTACGGCGGCGCGGGTACGGCCGCCGGTCCGAGCGCGTCGGCCACCGCGCGCCGGGCCACCTCGCCGAGCCATCCGGGGAAGGGCTTGACCGGGGCACCGTCGCCGTCGACGGCCTTGGGGGTGTACGCGTAGGGGTACTGATGGGGGCCGGGACACCCGGGGTTGTCCCGTACGGGCCGTCCGCAGGCGGGGCAGGCGCGTACGACGCCCCAGTGCAGGCCGAGGCAGACCTGGCGGGCGGTCATGGTGCCGCCCCCCGGGGTGCGCACGGTGCGCAGCCCGGCCGGGGGGCGTGCCCAGTCCCGGCAGGCGGCGAGGAGCTCACGCTGGCGCTCGGCCGGCAGCCAGTCCGGGACGTGCGCGGCGCCCGGCGCGAGCTGCGCGCGCTCCCGGGGGAACAGTTCCGCGTCCACGTACCCCATCCTGCCTCACGGGGCCCGCCGCCAGCTGAGGATCCAGCCCGCGGTCAGCGCCGCCGCACCGCCCGCCAGGGCGATCGCGCCACCCGTTCCGATGCCCTCGGCCACCGAGCCGAAGCAGGCCGGGCCGACCCCCTGGAGTGTCATGTTGCCGGAGCCGAGCAGTCCGAAGGCCTGGCCTTGGCCTTCCTGGGGCAAGGCGTCCAGGAAGGGCCGTTGCAGACCGAGGCCGTAGGCGAAGCCGGAGCCGGTGAGCAACAGCAGAGCGCACGAGAGGCCCACACCGGGCTCGGCGGCGAAGCCGATCAGCGGCAGTCCCATCAGGACGACCAGCGGCACGACCAGCCGCTCCCGGGTGGGCGGCCGCAGCAGCCGCCCCACCAGCAGGTCGCCGATCAGCATGCCGACCGGCAGACAGCCCATCAGCACCGCGTACCAGCCGGGCGCGAAGTGCCGTCCGCCCGCGTAGGCGACGATCAGTCCCTCCGCGCCCGCCACGAACGCCGACGGCAGCCACTGGGCCAGCATCAGACGTCGTACCGTACGAGCGCGCAGCAGCAGTCCGGCGCCGCGCAGGCTGGCCCGGACGGCCCCGCCGTCGCCCCGCGCGCGGCCGGAGGTGCCTTCGGACACTCCCGGCTCCAGCCGGGGCAGCCGCAGACGGACGGCGAGCGCGCAGCCGAGGTAGAGGGCGGCGCTCACCGCGAGCGCCCGGTGGGCGCCGAGCACCGCGACGGCGGCGCCGCCCAGCGCCAGGCCGAAGAGCTGCGCGCCGGAGGAGGCCATGTTGTTCAGTGAGCGGCCCAGGACATAGGCGTCGCCTTCAAGCCACCGCGCGACCAGCCGGCTCGACGCGCCGCTGAACAGCGGGGTGGCGAGGGCGATCAGGGCCACGATGCCGAGACTCGCCGCGATCGGCATCCGCACCAGGGCGAGCAGCACGGCGGCGGCGCACTCCAGGGCGTAGCCGCCGGCGATGAGCGCGCGGGGCGGCAACCGGTCGGCCAGGGAGCCGAACAGCAGCGAGCCGAACAGCTGCGGCAGAAAGCTGATGCCGAAGGCCAGCGCGCTGAACAGCGCGGAGCCGGTGGCCGTGAAGACGAGCACCGAGAACGTGGTGATCCGCAGCGAGTCCGCGGTGATCGCGACGGTACGGGTCGTGAAGAGCAGCCGGAAGCGCGGCTCGGCCAGCACTTCACGGTAGGTGGCTCGATGGTCGCCCTGGACGGGTTCGGCGGTTGTGGTCACGCCGGACAGCTTCCGCGTACGTCCCCTGTGGGCTCCAATGATTCGTCCCTGCACGAATCGAAGCGGGCGCCTGGCGATAACGTGACGGGGTGCTCCGCTTCGAAGTCTCCGTCGAGGACCTGCTGCGCAGCCGGTTCGCGCTCTCGCCCGCGATGGAACTCTCCGCGCTGCTGCGCTCGCTCGCCGGCCGGAACCGGCCGCTGCCGCGCGCCTGGGCGGACCGGCTCCGGCCGGCCTTCGAACGGCTTCGCCGCGAGACCGAACTGGACGCCTTCCTCGCCCTGCACACCGAGCGTTCCGGCGCGGACTTCGTCGCCCCGCCGCCGCGCGGCCTCGGCCAGACCTGGGCGGACGACCTCGCCGCGATCCGGGCCACTCCCGCGGCCGCGGCCCGCCGCGAACTCGTCGCCGCCGCGGCCCGGCCGCTCGGCCGTGATCCCCGGGTGCGCGCGGTGCTGGACTCGGCGGACGCGGTCCCCCGGATCGCCGAGGCGATGGACCTTGCCTGGGGGGAACTGCTCGCGGCGGACTGGCCGCAGCTGCGCGCGATCTGCGAGCGCGATGTCGTGCACCGGGTGGGGGTGATCGGGGAACACGGCTGGGCCGCGGCCATCGAGAGCCTGCACCCGGGCATCGTCTGGCGCGCCGGCGGTATCGAGCTCGGGTTCTTCCCCCGGGGCGGCACGGTCCGGCTGGTCGGGGACGGGCTCCTGCTGATCCCCTCGGTCTGCGTCGGGCCGTCCGTCGCCGCCCACCTGGCGGACCCCTGGCCCAGGACCCTGGTCTATCCCGCTCGCGGCACCGCCGCCCTGTGGGACACGCCGGAGGCCGCGCCGGGACCGGACGCGCTGACCGCCCTGGTCGGCCGGGCCCGGGCCCGGCTGCTGGTGGCGCTGGACGCCCCGGCCAGCACCAGCCATCTCGCCCGGAGCCTCGCCATGGCGCCGGGCGCGGTGGGCGACCATCTCGCCGTCCTGCGGGCCGCGGGGCTGCTCGTCCGGGCGCGCTCCGGACGGTCGGTGCTCTACCGGCGCACCCCGCTCGGCGAGGCGCTGGTCGGCGGTTCGGGCTGAGTGTGCGGATCGGCGCCCCGCCGATACCGGTACGAGGCGATACCGGTGCGAGCAGAACACAAGCCGACAAGCAGTCGTTCTCGGCGGCCGCTCCCTGTCGCCCCTTGTCCGAGAAGTCTCCCTGGGGCTCGGGCCGTACGGGCCCTGATCTGCGGTTCCGCTAGCCTGGAGCGCGATGAGCGACCGTATGACGACACCGTGGGGCGAGGTCGAGCTGTCCCGCTTCCCCGAGGATCCCCGCGACCGGCTGCGTGCCTGGGACGCCTCCGACGCGTATCTGCTGCGCCACCTGGCCGCCCAGAACGTGCCGCTGACCGGCGAGGTGGTGGTGCTCGGGGACCGCTGGGGCGCCCTGGTGACAGCGCTGGCGGAACACCGGCCGACACAGATCACCGACTCCTTCCTCGGCCAGGAGGCGAGCCGTGCCAATCTGGCGCGGGCCGGTGTCGAACCGGGCGCGGTACAGCTGCTGACCACCCAGGACGAGCCGCCCGAGCGGATCGACGTCCTGCTGGTGCGGGTGCCGAAGAGCCTGGCGCTGCTGGAGGACCAGCTGCTGCGGCTTGCGCCCGCCGTGCACCCGGGCACGGTGGTGATCGGCACCGGCATGGTGAAGGAGATCCACACCTCCACGCTTCAGCTCTTCGAGCGGATCCTCGGCCCGACCCGGACCTCGCTGGCCCAGCAGAAGGCCCGGCTGATCTTCTGCACCCCCGACCCGGCGCTGCGACGGCCCGCGAACCCATGGCCGTACCGCTACGACCTTCCCGCCGGCGTCGGCGCGATCTCCGGCCGCCCGGTCGTCAACCACGCGGGCGTCTTCTGCGCCGACCGGCTGGACATCGGCACCCGCTTCCTGCTCCAGCACCTGCCGGGCCCCGGGCCGGCCCGGGTGGTGGACCTCGGCTGCGGCAACGGCGTGGTCGGTACGGCGGCGGCGCTGGCCGACCCGGCGGCCGAAGTGCTGTTCGTGGACGAGTCGTTCCAGGCGGTGGCCGCCGCGGAGGCCACGTACAAGGCCAACGGGGTACCCGGGCATGCCGAGTTCCGGGTCGGCGACGGGCTCACCGGGGTGGCCCCCGACAGCGTGGACCTCGTCCTGAACAACCCGCCGTTCCACTCCCACCAGGCGACGACGGACGCGACCGCGCGACGGATGTTCACCGGCGCGCGGCGCGCACTGCGGGCGGGCGGCGAGCTGTGGGTGATCGGTAACCGGCACCTGGGCTACCACATCACCCTGAAGCGGGTGTTCGGCAACTGCGAACTCGTCGCCAGCGACGCGAAGTTCGTGCTTCTGAAGGCGGTCAAGAAGGGCTAGCGGACCCGGCGGCGCCGGTCACGACCGCGATGAGGCGCCGCACCTCCAGGGCCATCGCCTCCCGGCCGACGCTGAGGTACTTACGGGAGTCGACCGCCTCCGGGTGCGCGGCGAGGAACTCCCGGATCGCGCCGGTCATGGCGATGTTCAGCGCGGTGCCGACGTTGACCTTGGCGATGCCGCCCGCGACCGCCTCGACCAGGCCCGCGTCCGGTACGCCTGAGGAGCCGTGCAGCACCAGGGGGACGGACAGCGCGGCGGACAGCCGTTTGAGCAGGGCGTGGTCGAGGGCGGCGGTGCGTGTGGTCATGGCGTGCGCACTGCCGACGGCGACGGCCAGGGCGTCGACCCCGGTGCCGCCGACGAAGTCCCGCGCCTGCGCCGGGTCGGTACGGGCGCCGGGCGCGTGCGCGTCCAGCGGGGGCCGCCCGTCCTTGCCGCCGACCTCCCCCAACTCGGCCTCGATGTACAGCCCTTGGGAGTGCGCCCAGTCGGCGGCCGCCCGGGTCGCGGCGAGGTTGTCGGGATACGGCAGCCGGGCCGCGTCGTACATCACCGAGCTGAACCCGGCGCCGGGCGCCTGGCGCAGCAGCTCGTCGCTCTGCACATGGTCCAGGTGCAACGCGACGGGTACGGCGGCCCGTTCGGCGGCGGCGCCGGCCGCGCGGGCGAGCGGCAGCAGCCGTCCGTAGCGGAACTTGACCGCGTTCTCGCTGACTTGCAGGACGACGGGGGCGCCGGCCGCCTCGGCACCGGCGATGACGGCCTCGATGTGTTCCAGCGTGATGACATTGAACGCGGCGACGGCCGAGCGGTCTTCGACGGCGCGGGCGACCAGCTCGCCGGTGGGCGCGAGGGGCACTTCGGGTGTCCTTCCGGGGCGCGGCGGTACGGCGGGAAACGGGTCAGGCGTGGTCGGAGGGGTCGGCGCAGGCGGCGGCCTCGGAGGCGTCACGGGGATCGCGGGGCCCGGGGACCTCGGAGGACCCGGCGGGGTCAAGGGCTCCAGCCGGACCGGCGGAATCAGCCACGTCGGCCGCGCCCGCCGCACTCACCACGCCAGCCGCGCCCGCCACACTCGCCGCATCCGCCGCATCCGCCGCATCCGCCGTGAGGATCACCGAGCGGGTGAGGTGGCGCGGCCGGTCCGGGTCGAGGCCGCGCGCGGCGGCGACGGCGACCGCGAGCCGCTGGGCGCGGACGAGTTCGGCGAGCGGGTCGAGACCGCCCTCGACCCACAACCCACCGGTCTCCCGGACCTGTTCGGCGAGCCCGCCGGGCGCCTCGCCGAACATCCAGGTGGCGGTGCCCTTCGTGGTGATGCTGATCGGGCCGTGCCGGTACTCCATCGCCGGGTACGCCTCGGTCCAGGACAGGGACGCCTCGCGCATCTTCAGCCCGGCCTCGTTCGCGAGTCCGACCGTCCAGCCGCGCCCCAGGAAGGTGAACTGGCCGCATTCGACCAGGGCTTGGGGCAGAGGGGTGGTGAGCGCGGTGCGGCCGTCGGCGACGACGGAGTCCGTGTGCAGGCCGAGATGGGCGCGCAGCAGGGTGAGGGCGGTGGTGGCGAACCGGGTCTGGACGACGGAGCGTTCATCGGCGAAGTCCAGCACCACGAGATCGTCGGCGGCGCTCATCACGGGCGTCGCGGGGTCGGCGGTGACGGCCGTGGTGCGGGTCGCCGTACCCCGCAACCGGCCCAGCAGTTCGAGCACTTCGGTGGTGGTGCCGGAGCGGGTGAGGGCGATCACCCGGTCGTACGACCGTCCGTACGGAAACTCCGAGGCGGCGAAGGCGTCGGTCTCGCCCTGCCCGGCCCCCTCGCGCAGGGCGGCCACCGACTGCGCCATGAAGTACGAGGTCCCGCAGCCCACGACCGCGACCCGTTCACCCGCCGCCGGCAGCACGTCCCGGTGCCGTCCCGCCTCCTCGGCGGCCCGCGTCCAGCACGCGGGCTGGCTGTTCAGCTCGTCCTCGACATGGGTCATGCCCACACCCTCCCCTGGCCTGGCTGATTGTTCCTGCAAGATATAGCGAGCTTTCGAGCACAATCAAGCATTCTCATGGGACCGGGGGCGCACCACGGGGGTGCGCTAGGGTCACCGGTCGAGGAACGCATGGAGAACGGAGGCCGCGGATGTCCCGGGACGCCCGGTGGAAGGCGCTGCTGGAACTGCTCGTGGAGCGCGGCCGGCTGGACGTCGAGGAGGCGGCTGCCGAGCTGTCGGTGTCGGCGGCGACGATCCGCCGGGACTTCGACCAGCTCGCCGAGCAGCAGATGCTGGTCCGCACCCGGGGCGGCGCGGTGGTGCACGGGGTGTCGTACGAACTCCCGCTGCGCTACAAGACCGCCCGCCGCGCCTCCGAGAAGCAGCGGATCGCCACCGCGGTGGCCGATCTCGTGGCGCCGGGCGAGGCCGTGGGGCTGACCGGGGGTACGACGACCACGGAGGTGGCCCGCGCCCTCGCCGTACGCGGTGATCTGGCCACCGGCTCCCCGGCGTTGACCGTGGTCACCAACGCCCTGAACATCGCCAATGAGCTGGCCGTGCGGCCCCAGTTCAAGATCGTGGTCACCGGTGGGGTGGCGCGCCCGCAGTCGTACGAGTTGATCGGGCCGCTCGCGGACGGGGTGCTCGGGCAGATCAGGCTGGATGTGGCGGTGCTCGGGGTGGTCGCCTTCGACGTGGTGCACGGCGCGGCGGCGCACGACGAGGCGGAGGCGGCGATCAACCGGCTGCTGTGCGAGCGCGCCGAACGGGTCGTGGTCGCTGCGGACTCCAGCAAGCTGGGCCAGCGGGCGTTCGCCCGGATCTGCCCCGCGCGTCTGGTGGACACCCTGGTGACGGACACGGCGGTGGACCCGGAGGCGGTCCACCGCTTCGAGGAGGCCGGGATCCGCGTCGTCGCCGTATGACGCGCGAGCCGTCGGGCTACCAGAGGGCGCCGCGATCGACCTTCACAAATCCCGCGCCGCGCTGGTCGTTGCAGCCCATCAGCGGGCGGTCGACCGTGTCGGGCCGGAACTGCTGTGCCTGGAGGGCCACGCTGACCAGGGTCAGCAGCAGATCGACATCGCTCGCGGCGTCGAGGCGCAGGGTCACCCACGGGGAGCCGGGCACGATCCTGATCACGCCGGAGCGTTTGAGATCCCTGGCGAACCGCCGGATGGCCCGGTCGGTCAGCCGCAGATCGACATCGCGGTCCGAATGGAAATGGACGATCTCACCCTCGGCGGAAACCACCGCCTGTCCCTGACCGCAGCTCGGCACGGCCTGTCTCAGGTCCGGCCAGGTCGCCAGTTGCGCGCATGCGCGCGAGGCCAACGTCATGGGCCCATCATGACGCGCTCACCCCGTTGCAACCAGCGCGTGAGCAAGCATTAACCGACCTGTATCCGGACCGGGTTGCCGCGCCCATACACGCGTACGAACACAATGCGAGCGACCGGCATGCCGATTCGGCCCGCCATCTGGCCAAACCCCCGCGTCCGCCACCCACTTCGCCGCCGCACGGCGAGGAACGGCGACGTCGCCTCGGGCCGCTCCCGGCATCAAGCGGCCGCGAAAACGTCGGTGGGCCGTACCGGCCGCAAGGTGATCCGGGTGACCTGGCCGCGGTCGGTGCCGATGTGGAGGACGGCGAGCGGGTGGCCACCGGGTGCGATGAGGTGTGCGGGGGCGCCGTCGACGGTGAGCCGGCAGATCGCTCGGACACGGTCGGCGAAGCGCACGGTCTCGGTGGCGATGGCGGTCGCACCGGTGACGACCGTACGCGCTCCGGGCGGGAGGAGTGCGGCGTCGGCGTCGCGCACGCTGTCCGGGGCCAGGAGCCGGATCATCTCGCGGGTGTCGCCGGTGCGGGCCGCGGCCAGGAACGCTTCGACGATCTCACGGTCCGGTGCCTGTCGCTGGGCCTCGACGGGTGCCGGGGAGTGCAGGCGCTGCCGGGCCCGGCTGGCGTGCTTCTTGGCGCTGGGCACCGTCCCGTCGAGGACCTGGGCGATCTGGTCGAACGGCACGGCGAACAGATCGTGCAGGACGTAGGCCACGCGCTGGGGCGGGGTCAGTTGCTCCAGGAGGACCAGCAGAGCGCGCGAGACGTTCTCGGTCCGCAGGATCGCTTCGTCGGCGGACAGTTGCTCGGCCGGGAGCGCGTCCGCGAGCAGCGGTGCCTCGCCACGCCGGCGGCGGGCGCGCAGCTCATCGAGACAGACCCGGGCCGTGACGGTGGTCAGCCATCCGGCCGGATTGTCGATCCGCTGCGAGCGGTGCCCGGCGGCGGCGCGCAGCCACGCGGTCTGGACGGCGTCCTGGGCGTCATGGACCGAGCCCAGCATGCGGTGGGCGACCGACAGCAGCTGAGGCCGGGCGGCCTCGAAGTCCTCGACCGTGATCGGCACGGGTGTCACCTTTCGGAGCTTGCGAACGTCAGGAGGGTCGGTTCAGCCCATCCCTGCTCGCACCCCGAGGAGACCCTCATGAGTCTACAGATCGCGTTCGCCCTGACCGTCCTGTGCGTCGCCGCCAACGCCTTCACCGCCATCGCCGACTACCGAAAAGCCCGGTTCGTGTCCGCGAACGCCGCCCTGGTCGGCGTCCCGCCCGCCGCCGTGCCGTACCTGGCCACCCTGAAACTCGCCGGCGCGCTCGGCCTCACCGCCGGACTGCTCGGCACCCCCTGGCTCGGCCTCGCGGCGGGCGCCGGCCTGACCGCGTTCTTCATCGGCGCGATCATCACGCACGTCCGCGCGCACGTCCTGCACAACATCGCGTTCCCCGGCGTGTACCTGCTCCTCGCCATCGCGGCGACCGTCTACTTCGCGGGCTGATCTCGGGCCCCGGTCGTCGCCCGCCTCACAGACCCAGCCGCACCACTGCCCCCGAAGCCCGACCGGCGATCAGCGCCGCCAACGGCGTGGCCAGGTCGCGCGGTGAGAACAAATCCGTACCCCGGTATCCGGCGATTTCGCGCAGCCCCCACCAGCGAAAGCCCTCGATGTTCTCGGCGGCGAGCTCGTCGTCGGACAGCGCGCCACGCGGGCGGAACGACACGGTGCGCACCAGGAAGTAGTCGTTGATCACCCCGTCATAGCCCACCGCGTGTCCGGGATCGATGACCTCCTGGTGCCAGACATGCGGCGGCTCGCCGTCGATGACGAGCCCCGTCTCCTCCCGCAACTCCCTTTGCAGGGCGGCAAGGACGGACTCACCACGCTCCACACCCCCACCGGGCGCCGCCCACACGACGACCGCCCCGCCCGGCTCCGGAATCACGAACCGGCACAGCAGGACACGGTCGCCCTCATCGAGCACGATCGCCCGCACCGAACGACGCAGCCGCACCAAAGCCATCGCCCCATGCTAGGAGCGTGGGTCAGTATTCGCCGTCGTGTCGGTCCAGGCGATCTCGAAGTAGCAAGCAGGCACTGGTCGACGCCGGGTACTGCTCCGAGACCAACCTGTAGGCCGCGAAGGACCGCCAACTTGCCTGCGGGACCGACACGTCCATGGCCAGGGCCGCCTCGCCCACGACGAACGGGTACCGCCCGCACCGCGCGGACGGATACCGGCGAACGCCACGCTGAAGGAACGTATGGCCCGCAAGCTGCGGACCGAGCCCGGCCGGAAGGCTTACAGCCGCCGCAAGGCCGTCGTCGAACTCGCCGCCCTCGCCGGCTGACCAGCCGGCCAGTCACGGCCCTACCAGGCCGCACATCCGGCGGGCACGGCCCCAACCGGAGCCTCACAGGCACCAGCGGGGCGACCACGACCGATCCCATCGATCACGATCAGCAGGCCCCTTACTCGTTACCGACCCACGCTCCTAGCTTCCGCCGTACGACGGGGGGGAGGCGGCTCCGGCCCCGCCCCCGCTCCCGCCCGGTGTCAGTGGAACTGGGTGGTGTACAGGCGGGCCTTGTAGATCTGTGCGCCGGCGCGGGTGCGGTCGCCTCCCGCGGAGAAGTGCACGGTGGGCCCGCCCCAGGCGGAGTCGTCCTCATTGGTGTCGGTGGTCCACATGCTCTGCCCGTTCGCGTGGCGTACGTAGGACTTCGGGTACGCCATCTTGACCAGCGTGGTGACCTTGCGGGTCTTCTTGTCCAGGGAGTAGACGTGGTGGCTGTCGGAGACCAGCAGGGTGCCGGGCCTGCTGTAGTCGGGCTGGATGTCGTGGCCGTTGCCGGCGATGGCGATGTCCGCCCCTTGTTTGACCAGCCGGGCGTCACGCATCGTCCCGGTGACGTGGTAACTGCGGATGACAGTGCCGCCGGTCACCCAGAGCAGTCCGTTCTGGTCGTCCCACAGAACGGCGTGGGCCTTGGTGAACGCCAGGGTCTGCACCTCCTTCAGGGTGGCCGGGTCACTGCTGGACGGCCCGAAGACGTGCAGCCGGTCCCGTGAGCCGGCGACCACGACGGTGCCGGTCCCGGGTACGCGCTCGATGCAGTGCGGATACGTGGTGATGCGCGCCGACCACAGCACGTCGGCGCGGGTGAGGTGCGCCTTGCTGCTCACGTTGACGATGGCGGCCCGGCCCTCGCCGGGTTTGCCGAAGGTCATCAGCGCGATCATGCCGTAGCGCTGCGTGTCCCGGAAGCGGATCTCGAACGGGTGGTCCCAGCCGGTCGCGTTGCCCGTGCTGAAGCTCCACCGGACGTTGGCGTCGGTCCACTGGGCGTTCCGGTCGAAGAGCAGGATCCGCCCGGTGTGCTGCTCGGTGATCGCCACCTTGTAGGTCGCCGGCGCGGCTGCGCTGGAGGTTTCGGGAGAGGTGTCCATCTGTCGTGCTCCTGGTCCGTGACGGTTCCGTGGCGGTGTGGCGGGGACGGGACGCCGGGCGCCGGACCGGGAGGCCGGCCCCGCGGCGGTCTCCCGGTCCGGCTGTCAGCACGTCAGAAGGAGCCCGCGTTCAGGGCCTTCTGGAGCGCTCGGTTGGTCACCGCGTCCCATTCGCCGCCGACCGGTGTGGCCAGGTGGTTCTGGAGGGCCGTGACCGTCTTGGGGCCCACGGTGCCGTCCGCCGTCACCTTCAGGTACTTCTGGAGGGCGGTGACGGTGAGCGGTCCGAAGGCCCCGTCCACCTCCAGTCCCGCCTGCTCCCGGCTGTTGAGCGTGCGCTGGAGCGCCGCGCAGGTGGCCGGTCCGAACACGCCGTCGACCTCCAGCGTGCCGGCGGCGGCGACGAGGGCCTTGGGCCGGATCGGTGCCTTCTTGCCGGCCAGGGCGGCCTTCATCATCGCCGCGGACTGCGGGCCGTACTCGCCGTCCGCCAGCAGGTGGTGGTTGGTCTGGAAGGTCTTGACCGCCTTCTGCGTGGCCGGCCCGAACTGGCCGTCCGCGGTGAGCCCTGCCTTCTGCACGGTGTTCAGGTTCTGCTGGAGGGTGGTGACGGCCGCGCCCTTCGAACCCAGCCGCAAGATGCCGTCGCCGGCCGGCATCGGCGCGCTGCCCCCCGCGTACGCGGGACGCCCGTAGCCCACGACGCAGGCGGAGCTGCGCAGTCTGCGGCGGAACGCGTTGGAGCTGTTGCCCTCCAGGGTGGTGATGGTGCGGTTGGAGTGCACGGCCTCGACGATGCCGACGTGGTCGATGGCGCCGATGGAGCGGGAGCCGGACCAGTCGAAGAACACGATGTCGCCGGGCCGGATCCCGCCGATGCCGTAGTGCCAGTGGCCCTTCTTCTGGAAGGCGCGGGCGTGGGCGGTGGTGAGGGCGTACTTGCCGCCTGTCGCGGAGAGGTTGTCGGAGTGGGCGGCCACGTAGCTGACGGCCATGTCGCACCACGGGCCGGTGAAGCCGTACCACTTGGTGATCACGTTGCGGTTGGAGCCGGGCGGGTGCTCGGTGGTGCCCAGCAGGGAGCGGGCGGTGGCGAGCATGCCTTGGACGTTGCCCATGTCAGAACTCCACGTCTTCGGGTAGGGCCTGGATGTCTCCGGTCACTGCGTCATCGGGGTTCTGGCTGACGCCGGCCTGGTTGGGGTCGACGTCGAAGATCCCCGCGCCGCCCTCCGGGTAGGGCGGGGTCTCCACGGGCTGGGTCATGGGTGTTCCTCCATGTGTGGGGTGTGCGGGTGGACGTGCGCGCCGAACGGTCGGACGCGGCCGGCCGGCGCTGGGCGGCGTGCCGTGACGGTGCCGCTCGACAATGAGTTCAGCGGCCTTCGAATTGGTCAGCGGCCCTCATTCGCGCACGTAATCAATGCATTGGGGCCGACGCGCCGCCTGGACCGGTGTGCGCCGGGCCCCGCCGTACGGGTGCGGCGCGGGTGGGCCGAGGGAGAAGGAGAACGACCCTCGCCCGGACCGCACCGAATGAGGCGCGCGCCTCGGCATCGGGCTTCGGAGAGTTCTCGGGCTCCGCTCGGCGGCCGCACCGGTGCCGAGCCGCCGGTCCGCTGAGCCACCGAACTCCCCGGGCCGCGCCACGGGCACGGCCGCCGAGCGGGCCCCGTGTCAGACCGACGACGTCCTGGACCGCCGGTCGCCGGTAAGCGATGTGGCGCGCGAAAGCAGGGACGGCATACGAACCTCCGGTGGGAATCGGCCGGGCGCGCGGCGGGCGTCTACGCCCACGGGCCAGGGAGATGAATGGCCGACGCCGCCCCGAGTCGGTGTCCGGCGTCGACCGGGCACCAGGATTTCGCCGTTGACGCGGCAGATCGACTGGATTCGGGCCACGCCGAATAGCGGCAAACAGGATGAACACCCTGACGTCGCCCAAATCCGCCGCTCCGTCGGGTGGTTCAGCAGGGTATGGCTGGGAATCGCCATGGGGCCCGTCGGGGCGGTCCGCAGCGTGCGGGTGCCGGGAACTGATCGACGCCGGTGTCAGCCCGCGGCGGTCTCCCACAACTCCACCGCCGCGGAAGTGGCGTTGTGGGAGACGGCGGAGCCGCGCCGGGTCGTGCGGATCAGGCCGGCTTCGCGCAGCAGGGTGGCGTGCTCGCTCGCGGATGCCGGGGCGATTCCCACCGCGTGCGCGAGTTCTTTGGTCGAGCAGCCGGGCCGTTCGATGACGGCGAACAGTACGGCGGCCCTGGTGGTCCCGAGTACCGAGCCGAGGGAGCCCGCCCCTGCCGGGCGCCACGGCGCTTCCTGGGGGGCCAGTGCCGCGGCCAGGCCCCGCGGGCCGCCGGCCGGGTAGAGCAGGAAGGGCTGCGGTTCGGCGTCGGGGCCGATGACCGGGGTGTCGGTCCCGAACACGGAGGGGACCAGGAGAAGGCCGCGTCCGGCGAGATGCAGGTCGCCGTCCAGGCCGGAGGGCATCGTGACCTCCAGGACGGGCGGGGCCCAGCGCATCCAGCGCGGGTTGACCCGGCCGAGCACCTCTCGCAGCCCGCCGCTCACCGCCTGCCGGGCTTTGGCCGCCATGTCCGCCTCGGTGACGGCCGTGATCTCGTTCCAGTGCGGGCGCAGCAGATGGTCGTGCACGTGCTGGAGGCTGTCGCACAGTTGCCGCAGCCGGTCCGGGTCGTCGGCCAGGTGCCGGGTCCAGGCCGGCAGGCTCCGGTGCGCGACGACGTCCGCCAGATCGGAGCGGATCAGGGACCGCGGTACCGCCCGAATCCGGTCCATCAGTTCGTCGGCCGTGCCGGTGCCGGGCGGTGCCAGGAAGCCGGGCATGATGCCCGAGCGGGGGACCAGGTCCAGTGCCATCCGCGCCTCAGGCCGTAGCCGCCGCGCCGCGTCCCGGCGCCAGGCCGAGAGTCGCACCGGATGCTCGGCGAACTTCAACTTCCGCATGGCCACGACCAGTTCGCACAGCGGATTCGGCTGCGCGGCGATCCTGGTGCGGGCGAGGTCTTCGACAGTGAAATGAACCCGGACCGGCACACATCCCCCCGATGGCACACGGACGGAAGCATTCTCACCCATGCACAGAGCGGATGTATAGACCACTTCCAGGCAACTCGGCGACGAAGTACGCCATGCCGTACGCAGGGCGGATCGCCGGGGCCCGCACGCCAACCTCATCCGCCGGGACCACCACGGCGTCCCCGCCCGCCGCGGACGCATCCCCAAGGACGCGACCTTGAAGGAGCGCATGGCCCGCAAGCTGCGGACCAAGCCCGGGCGGGACGCCTACAGCCGCCGCAAGGCCATCGTCCAACTCGTCTTCGGACAGAGCATGGCCTGCCAGAACGGCCGCCAGCTCCTCCTGCGCGGCGAGGACGGCGCCCGCGGCGAGTGGCGCCTGCTGGCCGCCTGCCACAACCTCCGCAAGATCTTCCGGCACGCGGGGACGGCAGGGATCGCCGCCCTGGCCTGCTGACCAGCCGGGCCTCCCCGGCACGGGGCCCTGTCGGCCGGACACCCGGCCGACAGGGCCCCGTCCGAACCCCACGAGCCCGCACAGGGCGCCACCGCAACCGAGCCCGCGTTCAGGGCTCGAACACGGCGAACTCCCCGTGCACGGGGCGCGGGTCACCATCAGCCCCGACGCCGAGACGACACTGTCGCGGGGCGGCTGGGCAGCCACGCTGTGACCGGCGTGGAGTACCCGGGCGCCTGAGTGCGCGGCACACGGGACGTGACCGACGAGGGAGGGACCGATGGACGACGCCCCTTGAGGAATGGGCGGAGCGCCGCGGGCTGCGCCCGGCACGCGGGGAGTGGCGGGCCACCCCGCTCGGCGACCGGCCGGAGCACGGCGCGCACGTGGACCCGGACGCTCCGCGCGGCATCCAGGAGTGGGACGGACACCGGTGGACACCCGCCGGTGCGGCCGAGGACCAGGCCGCTGCGGCCGCTGCGACCGGGAGGGACGCGAACGCCCGCGCCGAGCGCGTTCCTCTGCCCGCGTTCGGCAAGCTGCCGCCCATGCCCGAGCCTTGGCGCCCTGCACAGCGTTTCTACCGCCCTGGTACGCCAAGACAGTAATTCTCGAAGCCGACCCCACCCGGCTGCCCCGAGCCAGGCGAGCGGGACCACGACACGCCGCGGGCCCCCTACCCCCGCAAGTGCCGCCTCACATCCCCCACAAGATGAATCCGCACCCTCCGCTCCACGAACCCCCACCGCCCTCCCCTGCGTGCGAAACGGTCCTCGTACCGCCCAGCCGCGATGGCCTGCAACGGCGACTCGGGCAGGGCCTGGAACACCGTGACGTAGGAACGCGCGGTGGCGACCCCCGACTCCTCGTCCACCTCGACGGCGAGGTTCGACACGGCATGGTGCGTCCGGGGCGTGCCGTCCTCGTAGCGGATCACGGTGTCCCGGAGCATGCGCTCGACGGCCGCGGCGCCCTCGGCAGGTTCGCCGCTGCCGATGAAGACCGCCTCGGCGAACAGTTCCCCGACCCCGGCGAAGTCACCGCTGTCCACCAACTCGGCATACCTGGCGATCAAGTTCGGCACGGCGGTCGTGCCCATGGCTGTGCTCATACGGCCCGAGGGTAGAGGCGCCGCGGGACAATCCTCTTGCTCCGCGCCTCGGCCGCCCCCTACGCTGAGTTTGTGCCGCTAATAAACAAAACCCGAACGCACAGCGTCGTGCCGGGCCGGGAGCTCGTCGGGCTGCGGGTCGCGATCACCGCGTTCTTCGCCCTGGACGGCTTCATATTCTCCGGTTGGGTGGTGCGGATCCCGGACATCAAGCACCAGACCCACGCCTCCGCCGGGGCCCTCGGGCTCGCGCTGCTCGGCGTGTCCGCCGGGGCCGTGCTGACCATGATGCTGACCGGACGCCTGTGCCGCCGCTACGGCAGCCACCCGGTGACCGTGGCCTGGATGGTCGTCCTCGCCCTCAGCGTCGCCCTCCCCCCGCTCACCCACTCCGCGCCCGCGCTCGGCGCCGTACTCCTCATTTTCGGCGCCGCGTACGGGGGCGTGAATGTCTCCTTCAACGCAGCCGCCGTCGATCTCGTCGCCGCCGTACGACGGCCCATCATGCCCAGTTTCCATGCCGCGTTCAGCCTCGGCGGAATGGTCGGCGCGGGTCTCGGCGGCCTGGTCGCCGGGTTCCTCTCCCCCACCCGCCATCTGCTCGGGATCACCGTGCTCGGGCTGCTCGTGACGGCCGTCGCCGGGCGCAGCCTGCTGCGGCACGAGCCCCCGGTGCCGCCCGTGGACGACCGGGTGCCCGCGGCGGGCGGTACCGGCCGGGCCGCCCGTGTCGCCGGGCGCTGGCTCGTCGTGGGATTCGGGCTGGTCGCGCTGTGCGACGCGTACGGCGAGGGCGCCATGGCCGACTGGGGCGCGCTGCATCTCAAGCAGGACCTGACGGCGTCCGCGGGGACGGCCGCCGCCGGGTACGCCTGCTTCGCGCTCGCCATGACCGCCGGGCGCCTCTCGGGCACGGCGCTGCTGGGACGCCTCGGCCGGGCCCGCACGGTGATCGCCGGAGGCGCGGTCGCGGCGGCGGGCATGCTGCTCGGCTCGCTCGCGCCGTCGGTCTGGGTGGCGCTGGCCGGCTTCGCGATCACCGGGCTCGGGCTCGCCAACATCTTCCCGGTCGCCATCGAGCGGGCGGGCGCGCTGGCCGGGGCGTCCGGCGTCGCGATCGCCTCCACCCTCGGGTACGGCGGCATGCTCCTCGGACCGCCCATGATCGGGTTCATGGCCGACTGGTTCTCCCTGTCCACCGCGCTCACCAGTGTGGCCGCGCTGGCCGCCGTGGCCGCCCTGATCGGGGTGGGGACGCGCCGGGCCCTGAACGGCTGACGGCCTCCCGAGGGGGCCGCGCCGACTGCGGCCGGACCGATGCCGGGCCGCCCACCGCCCGCCTCCGCTATCATTGCCCCATGCATCTTTCGTCGTGTCTGTGCTGGTGGCGCTCCTCGTAGGAGCGGCCGCCACACAGGCATGAAGCGGGCCGTTCGTATGGACGGCCCTTTTTCCATGTCCCTGGCACCAGGGGGCGGGGCGTCCCGACGGCCCGCCCGACCCACCACCAGGAGACCGAGATGAATTCCCACCCGCAGGCCGCGCCGGCCGAGGCCCCGTCCGCCCCCGACGCCCCTGACGCTCCCGACGCGCTCGGCACTTCCGCCGCACGGGCCCGCAGCGCGGAGCTGGAGAAGCTGATCGCCGAGGACCCGGGGAAGTTCCGGATCCTGACCGGCGACCGGCCCACCGGAAGACTGCACCTCGGCCACTACTTCGGCACCCTCCACAACCGGGTCCGGCTCCAGAACCTCGGCGTGGAGCTGTTCGTGATCATCGCGGACTATCAGGTGCTGACCGACCGCGATGTCGCGGACGACCTCCAGTCCTACGTCGACGAGCTGGTCCTCGACCACCTCGCCATCGGCGTGGACCCCGAGCGCAGCACGATCTTCACGCACAGCGCCGTCCCCGCCCTCAACCAGCTGATGCTGCCCTTCCTCAGCCTGGTCTCCGTCGCCGAGCTGAACCGCAACCCCACGGTCAAGGACGAGATCGCGCACTCCCGCCAGTCCGCCGTCAGCGGGCTGATGTTCACCTATCCCGTGCACCAGGCCGCCGACATCCTCTTCTGCAAGGCCAACCTGGTCCCGGTCGGCCAGGACCAGCTGCCGCACCTGGAGATCACCCGGACCATCGCCCGCCGCTTCAACGACCGCTACGGCCACGGCACCCCTGTCTTCCCCCGGCCCGAGGCCCTGCTGTCGGAGGTGCCGCTGCTGCTGGGCACCGACGGCACCAAGATGAGCAAGAGCCGGGGCAACTCCGTGATCCTGGCCGCCGACGCCGATGAGACGGCGCGGCTGCTCAAGGGCGCGAAGACCGACTCCGAGCGGCACATCACCTACGACCCGGCCAACCGCCCCGAGGTCTCCTCGCTGCTCCTGCTGGCCGCGCTCTGCCAGGGCCGGACGCCCGAGGAGACCGCCGCGGACATCGGTTCCGCGGGCGCGGCGGCGCTGAAGAAGACCGTGACCGAGGCGGTCAACGAGTACCTGGCCCCGATCCGGGCCCGCCGCGCCGAGTACGCCCGGGACCGCGGCGAGCTGCGCCGCGTCCTGCGCGCGGGCAACGAGCGGGCGAACGCCGTGGCCGACGCCACCCTCGCCGAGGTGCGTGCCGCGATGAACAGCGACTACTGAATCCCGGTGCGGCGCGGCGGGCGGTTCCGGCAGGATCACCCCATGCAGACCCCTGATTTCCTCCATGCCCTCGATCGCGAGGGCCAGTCGCTCGCCGCGGCCGCCGAACGGGCCGGCACCGACGCCACGGTGCCGACCTGCCCCGAGTGGCGGGTGCGGGACCTGCTGCGGCACATCGGCACGGTCCACCGGTGGGCCGCGGGCTTCGTCGCCGAGGGGCACACCGAGCCCCGGCCGATCGGCGAGGAGCCGGACCTCGCCGGCGCCGAGCTGGTGGCCTGGTACCGGGACAGCCACCGGCTGCTGGTCGACACCCTGTCCGCCGCACCCGCCGACCTGGAGTGCTGGACCTTCCTCGCGCTGCCCGGCCTCTCGCCCCTGGAGTTCTGGACACGGCGGCAGGCGCACGAGACGACCGTGCACCGGTACGACGCCGAGGCCGCCCGGAGTGGGGCACCCTCCCCGATCGCCGCGGACCTCGCGGCCGACGGCATCGACGAGTTGCTGCGCGGCTTCCACGGGCGGTCCAGGAGCCGGGTGCGTACGACGGAGCCGAGGGCGCTGCGGGTACGGGCGGCGGACGCGGGGCCGGACGCCATATGGACCGTACGGCTCGGCCCGGACGGACCACCGATGACGTCGCGTCAGGCGGACGGGGAGGCCGATGCCGAACTCTTCGGTCCGGCGGACCAGTTGTATCTGGCCCTGTGGAACCGCGCGCCCGTCCCGGGGGTCTCCGGTGACCGTTCCCTCGCCGACCTGTGGCAGGAGACCTCGGGTATCTGACGCCATGTCAGGACCAAGGAATCAGTCCGTCTCTTCGGTCAACATCCGGGCCAGTACCGCGCGTTGCTCCGGCCGTACCTCTGTGTGCAGCGCGCGGCCCTTCGGGGTGAGGGCCACCCGGACGCCCCGGCGGTCCTCCGCGCAGGCACCCCGCTCGACCAGGCCCTCCCTCTCCAGGCGGCCGATGAGCCGGGAGAGCGCGCTCTGGGTGAGATGGACGCGCTCGGAGATCTCCTGGATGCGGTAGGCACAGCCGTGCGGGCCCCGGCGCTCGGCCAGCAGGTCCAGGACCTCGAAGTCGCTGGCGCACAGGCCGTGGGTGCCCAGGGTCCGGTCCAGTTCACACTGGGTGCGGGCATGCAGGGCCAGGATGCCCCGCCACTGCGCCACGAGTGCCCGCTCGTCCGTCGTCGACGTCATCGACGCACCGTAGCAGTCCCATGGGCGGGTAAAGAAAGTCGGCGGTCGGCCACCCGGGCGGCTACCGCAGCCCGGCCCCGCGCGCCAGCCCCGTCACCGCGTGCCGGAAGAACCGCTCCCGGTCCTCGATCACGTTGTTGAACTGACCGAACAGCTCGAAGCTCACCAGCCCGAACAGCTGCGCCCAGGCAGCGACCATCGCGGCGGCCACCTCCGGGGGCAGGTCGGGGGCGATCTCGGCGGCCAACCGCGCGGCCTCGGGACGCAGTTCGGCGGACAGCGGCAGTTCGTCGAGACCGGGGCCCTGCCGGGCGTCACGGAAGACGCCGATGAGGACCACGCCGGTGCGGGCGGCGGCCGGGACGGTGGTCTCGGGGGCGGCGTAGCCGGGCACGGGCGAGCCGTAGATCAGCGCGTACTCGTGCGGATGGGTGAGCGCCCAGGTCCGTACCGCCTCGCACACCGCGATGAAGCAGTCCACGGGCGCGGCCTCACCCGCGGCATGCCGGGCCTTCTCCGCGGCCGCGCCCAGGGCGTCGTACGCGTCGATGATCAGAGCCGTCAACAGCTCGTCGCGGCTGGGGAAGTAGCGGTAGAGGGCGGAGGAGACCATGCCCAGCTCGCGGGCGACGGCCCGCAGGGAGAGCTTGGCCGCGCCCTCGGCCGCCAGTTGCCGGCGGGCCGCTTCCTTGATGGCCGCGGTTACCTCGTTCCTGGCCCGTTCGCGGGCTCCCTGTGCGGTGGTCATGGCCCTCATTCTGCCATGCATGAGAGCGGTGCACACAAAAAAGAGCACTGCTCTTGCTTTAGAGCACCTGTCTCCCTCATGCTGGTGTCAAGCGAGAGCACCGCTCTCCGAATCACAGGAGTCCACCATGTCGTCGTCCGCGCCGTACTACCTCAAGGGCAGCCCGCTGAATGTGCGGCTGAACAGCGTGATCGGCTGGCTCGCCCGGCACGGGGTCAGCCTCGCGGGCACCGCCGAGCTGTCCGTGAAGGGGCGCAAGAGCGGTGCGATGCAGCGCGTCCCGGTCAACCCGCACACCCACGAGGGCGGGCAGTACCTGGTCTCGGCGCGCGGCCACTCGCAGTGGGTGCGCAATATGCGTGCCGCGAACGGCGGTGAGCTGCGCGTCGGACGCAAGGTGCGCACCTTCACCGCGGTGGAGCTTCCCGACGCCGAGAAGCTCCCCGTCCTGCGGACCTATCTGGAGAAGTGGGGCTGGGAGGTCAACCAGTACTTCGCCGGGGTGACCGCCGCCTCCACCGACGAGGAGATCATCGCCTGCGCCGGTGACCACCCCGTCTTCCGGATCACCGTCACGAAGTGACGGGCTCCTCCTCCGGCTCGGCGGGCTCCTCGGTGTCCCCCGCCTGCGCCGGGCCCGGGTCCAGCACGGTCAGGGCGCGCTGGGCGAGCGGGTGGGAACGGACCAGCTCACCGAGGGAGGTGGCGCCCCGGGTGATGTTGCGGAACGCGTTCCAGGCCGGGCGGAAGCCGGTGAGGGCGGCGTGGAAGAGGCCGGGGCGCCGCTCGAACGCCGCGAGCAGGCGCCGGCCGACGCTCATCTCGACACCGAGCCCCGCCTTGACGGCGAAGGCGTAGTTCAGGGCCTGACGGCGGGTGTCGACGGCGTCGTGCGCCTCCGCTATGCGCACCGCCCACTCGCCGGCCAGCCGGCCCGAGCGCAGCGCGAAGGAGATGCCCTCACGGGTCCAGGGCTCCAGGAGTCCGGCCGCGTCGCCGCAGACCAGGACCCGGCCGCGGGAGAGCGGCGAGTCGTCGGCCCGGCAGCGGGTCAGATGGCCGGAGGAGACGGCCGGTTCGAAGCCGGCGAGGCCCAGCCGGGCCACGAAGTCCTCCAGATAGCGCTTGGTGGCCGCGCCCTGACCGCGGGCGGAGATCACCCCGACCGTCAGCGTGTCGCCCTTGGGGAACACCCAGCCGTAACTGCCGGGCATGGGGCCCCAGTCGATGAGCACCCGGCCCTTCCAGTCCTCGGCGACCGACTCGGGGACCGGGATCTCCGCTTCGAGACCGAGGTCCACCTGGGCCATCTTCACGCCCACATGGGCGCCTATCCGGCTGGCGCTGCCGTCCGCGCCGACGACCGCGCGGGCCAGGACCGTCTCGCCGCCCTGGAGGACGACGGCGACCGTGCGCCGGTCGGGGACCGCCGAGCCGTGCTGCTCGACGCGCTGCACGGTGACGCCCGTACGCAGTTCGGCGCCCGCCTTCTGCGCGTGCTCGACCAGCTGCTGGTCGAACTCGGGCCGGTTGATCAGCCCGAACAGCATCTGCCGGGAACGGCGGGTGCGGGTGAAGCGCCCGTTGTTGGAGAAGGTGACCGCGTGCACCCGGTCCCGCAGGGGCAGTTCGAAGCCCGGCGGCAGGGAGTCGCGCGAAGGGCCGATGATGCCGCCGCCACAGGTTTTGTACCGGGGCAACTCGGCTTTCTCCAGCAACAGGACGCGGCGCCCCGCGACCGCCGCCGCATAGGCGGCCGAGGCCCCCGCGGGTCCCGCGCCCACCACGACGACGTCCCACACTCGCTGCACGTCGTCCGCCGAAGAGTTCTCGCCGCTCACGATGGTCTACTGCTCCGATCAAGCCGCTGCCGCTCCCCGTACCCACGACATGCCGCGAGCAGGGGGTTACCCGATGTACTCGCATCCTACGGCCGCGAGCGGAGTGCGCCGCTGTGGGAGGATCGATCCACCCAGCAGGTACAACGTCGCACCTACGAGGAGCGTGCCCATGTCGTCGAATCCGGTCGCCGAGACCGTCGCCTCTCTGATGCCCCGGGCCAAGGCGGAGCTGGCCGAGCTCGTCGCCTTCCGGTCCGTGGCGGACTTCGAGCAGTTTCCGAAGAGCGAGAGCGAGGCCGCCGCGAACTGGATCGCCGACGCACTGCGCGCCGAGGGATTTGTCGACATCGCCCTGCTCGACACCCCCGACGGCACCCAGTCGGTGTACGGCTGTCTGCCGGGCCCGGAGGGTGCCAAAACGGTTCTGCTGTATGCGCACTACGATGTGCAGCCGCCGCTGGACGAGGCCGGCTGGACCACTCCGCCGTTCGAGCTGACCGAGCGCGACGGTCGCTGGTACGGCCGGGGCAGCGCCGACTGCAAGGGCGGTGTGATCATGCACCTGCTCGCTCTGCGCGCCCTGAAGGCGAACGGCGGCGTGCCGGTGCACGTCAAGATCATCGTGGAGGGCTCCGAGGAGCAGGGCACGGGCGGTCTGGAGCGGTACGCCGAGCAGCACCCGGAGGTGCTGGCCGCCGACACCATCGTCATCGGTGACGCGGGCAACTTCCGGGTGGGCCTGCCGACGGTGACCACGATCCTGCGCGGCATGACGCTGGTCCGGGTGGGTGTCGAGACCCTCGCGGGCAATCTGCACTCCGGCCAGTTCGGCGGCGCCGCCCCGGACGCGCTGGCCGCGCTGATCCGGGTGCTGGACTCGCTGCGCGCGGAGGACGGCTCCACCACGGTGGACGGTCTGGACGCGTCGGCCGCGTGGGACGGCCTGGAGTACACCGAGGAGCAGTTCCGCTCGGACGCCAAGGTGCTGGACGGCGTGGGTCTGACCGGCTCCGGCTCGGTCGCCGACCGGCTGTGGGCCCGGCCCGCAGTCACCGTGCTCGGCATCGACTGTCCGCCGGTCGTCGGCGCCACCCCCTCGGTGCACGCCGGGGCCCGCGCGCTGGTCAGCCTGCGGGTGCCGCCGGGCGTGGACGCGACGGAGGCGAGCAAGCTGCTCCAGGCTCACCTGGAGACGCACACCCCCTGGGGCGCCCGGGTCACCGTGGAACAGGTCGGCCAGGGCCAGCCGTTCCGCGCCGATGTCTCCAGCCCCGCCTACCAGGCGATGGCCGACGCGATGGCGGTCGCCTACCCGGGCGAGACCATGCAGTACGCCGGCCAGGGCGGCTCCATCCCGCTGTGCAACACCCTCGCCGGCCTCTACCCGGACGCCGAGATCCTGCTGATCGGCCTCAGCGAGCCGGAGGCCCAGATCCACGCCCTCAACGAGAGCGTCTCGCCCCAGGAACTGGAGCGCCTGTCGGTGGCGGAGGCGCTGTTCCTGCGGAACTACGCGGGCTGAGCGCGCGACAGGCCGGGACCGCGCCCGTGCGGCGCGGCCCGGGCCGCGAGGTCGGCCCCGCCGCAGGGTCGCCCCGGCCGTGAGGTTCCGCCTTGGGCGGACACCCGTCCGCCCAAGGCGTAGAAGCGTCCTCCCCGCTCCCGCCCCGGCCTACGGTCGGGGCATGGACGTGATCGAGCTTCTCCCCCGGTTGCATCTGCTGCGCTTCCCGGTCGGCCAGGCGTATCTCTGGCGGGACGGCGAGGAGTTGACGCTGATCGACGCGGGGACGATCGGGGCGGGGCCGGTGATCGCCGAGGCGGTCAGGGCATTGGGCCGCGCCCCCGAGGACGTACGGCGCATCGTGCTGACCCACTTCCACGAGGACCACGTGGGCGGAGCGGGCGAGTTCGCCGCACTGAGCGGGGCCGAGGTGCTGGCCCATCGCCTGGACGCGCCGTTCGTACGAGGTGAGGCGCCGGGCCCCGCACCGCGGCTCGCGGAGTGGGAGCTGCCGATCCGGGCGGAGGTCGCCCGGCATCTGCCCGGGGGCTCCCCGCTGCCGCCGCCGTCGGTCACGGAGGTGACGGACGGCGAGGTGCTGGGCTTCGGCGGCGGGGCACAGGTGGTGCACGTCCCGGGGCACACGGACGGCAGCATCGCGCTCCATCTGCCCGCCGAGGGCGTGCTGTTCACCGGGGACACCGTGGCCGCGCTGCCGCCCGAGGGCGTGCTGTCCCGGGGGGAGCCGGTGCCGACGGACCCCGTCGAACACACGCTGATCCCGGGCGTGTTCAACCTGGACCGGCCCCGACTCCTCGACTCCGTACGGCGGTTGGCGGATCTCGGTGCCGAGGTGGCGTGCTTCGGTCACGGCGACCCGGTGCTGCGGGGTGCCGCCGCCGAACTGCGCCGGGCCGCCGCGATGTGAGGTCAGCCGCGCGGCACCCCGGCCTCCAGATACAGGGCCTTCCCGCGCTCACGAGCCCGCAGGGCCCAGCGCAGCCGCTCGTAGCGGACCGGGGGCAGCATCCCGGCGGCCTCCTGCTCGGTGGCGAACCGCCAGCCGCGCAACTCCGTTCCCGGGAGCATTACTTGGGCCGCCTCGTCGGAGGGGAGCCGGCCGCCGTCGAAGAGCAGCCGGAGCCCGCCGTAGCCGGGCGGCACGGGCCGTTCCCAGTCCACCACCAGCAGCCGGGGCACCTCCCGCAGCCGTATCCCGGTCTCCTCGGCGACCTCGCGCATCCCCGCGCGGGCCGGGGCCTCGCCGCGCTCCACCACACCGCCGGGAAACTCCCAGCCGGGCTTGTAGGTGGGGTCCACGAGCAGCACCCGGTCCTGCTCGTCGAAGAGGAGTACCCCGGCGGCGAGGGTCTCGGCGGTGGGCTCGGGGGTCTGCACGATGTCGCAGGGGGTGTAGTCACCCCTGCCGACCGACTCCGCGATCCGTACGGCGGTCTCGTACGGGGTCAGCGCGCTGGTGTCGATCAGATGGGCGTCGACGGTGAGCCAGGAGGCGAGGGCGGCGTGGTACGGCTCGATGTGGTCGTAGGACCACTGCCGTACCCGTATCTCCCCGTCGGGCAGGTCGGGCGGCACCTCGCGCCCGGCTATGCGCGCACGCAGGATCGTTTCGGCCGGGGCGAGGACCAGATGCTGTACGGGTATCCGGCGGGCGGCGAGGCCGCCGAAGATCTCGTCGCGGTGCTCCTGGCGCAGCAGGGTCATCGGCACGACGAGGGTGCCGCCCAGTTCGGCGAGCATCGCGGCGGCCGTGTCGACCACGAGCCGGCGCCAGATCGGCAGATCCTGGAAGTCGCCGACCTCGGCGAGGCGCTTGGGTGGCAGCAGGTGCGCGAGCGACCCGCCGATGACCTCGGGGTCGAAGAGCGTGCTGTGCGGGATCAGTTCGATCAGCTCCCGTGCGGTCGTGGTCTTTCCCGCACCGAACGCGCCGTTGATCCAGACGACGGTCACGGACTTCCCCCTCTTCTGTTGGCCCCCTGAGGCTTGCCCGCTCCACCCTGCCACGGAAACCCCGCCGCGGTGAGGGTGCGGTAAAGCGCGGTGCCGGTGCCCTCGCGGCGGGGCACCGGCACGCATACGCCGCTGTCCTAGTCCTGGCCGGCGGCCAGGCCGGGGGCGTGTCCGGTGGTGTGTCCGGTGGCCGGGGAGTCGGCGGGGGCCAGGCTGTCGTGGCTGACCAGATCACCGGCCGAGTGCAGGGTGCCGGAGACATCGAGACCGTCCAGCGGCCCCTTGTCCGCGGCGTGGGACGGGGTGATGGCGGCCACGACGAAACCGGTGGCCAGGGAGGCGAGGGCGAGCATGCTGCGCTTCTTCATGTGCGGATCAACTCCCCGAGGGGGCCCGGGGTCACGCGGATACCGCCGGAACGCCGAAATCCCCTGGCCGGGGCGCCGACGCGGCCGATAGCGTCCGGGGCGACCGACACCGGAGGACCGACATCATGACCCGCGCCCGCCCCACCACCACGCTCTGGCGTCCCACCGGTCCCGTGGAACTGGATCTGGTACGCGCCTCGGACTGGCGGGCCTGGCCGCCCAGACTCCCGGAGCAGCCGATCTTCTACCCGGTGCTCAACGAGGACTACGCGATCCGGATCGCCCGGGACTGGAACGTACGGCACGACGGAGCCGGGTTCGTGACCCGCTTCGAGGTCGACACCGCGTTCCTCGGCCGCTACCCGGTGCGGCAGGCCGGTGGCCGGACCATCCTGGAACTGTGGGTGCCCGCCGAGGAATTGGACGAGTTCAACGCGCATATCGTGGGACCGATCGAGGTCGTGCACACCTTTCGGTGAGCCGCGGCACCCGCACGGCGAGGAGTACGCGTGTCCCCTGTCTTCCCCTCCGGCACGGTCGGCGCCGAGCTCGGCGATGTGATCGAGGACGTCGTACGGTCGGCCGACCGGCTCGCCGCGGCCGCGGCCGGTCTGTCCGGGGCCGCGGTGCGGGCGCCTTCGGGGCTGCCGGATTGGACCCGGGGGCAGGTGCTCGCCCATGTCGCCTACAGCGCCGACGCGTACACCTGGTTGCTCGAGCTCGCGCGCACCGGCCGGGAACCCGGTCCGCGCGCGGATCCGGGGCGGGTGGCACGGGACGCCGTACTGCCCGCCGAGCCGCTGGCCGAACGGCTGCGGGCGAGCCTTCGCCGGTTCACGGACGGGGCGCGCGCGTTGCCCGCGCCCGCCTGGGAGCGGCTGGTCCCGGCGCTGGCCGGCTGGCGCCATCCCGCCTGGTACCTGCTGCTGCGCGGCCTGCGGGAGCTGGAGACCCACCACCTCGACCTCCGTGTCGGGTACGGCACCGAGCGTTGGCCGCACCGGTATGTGCGCTGGGCCCTGGACGACACCCTCACCACCCTCGCCGCCCGGCGCTTCCCGCTCACCGCCGTGACGGCCGTCGATCTGGGCCGGCGCTGGGCGGTCTCGGCCGAGGGCCCCGAGGTGAGCGGGGAGGGGCATCGGCTGCTCGGCTGGCTCACCGGACGACTCCCGGCCGACGGGCCCCGGACACCCGCCCCGCTCCCCTGGCCCCAGCCCCCGCTCCCCGGCTGGGGTCGCGTCGGCGACGACGGGTAGGGCACCGAAGCGCACATGTCCGCACGGCGACGGGCGCACCGGCCGTACCCCTTCCAACACACTCGGACACGTTCTACCGTGAACGCCCGCCGATCCCGAGCGAGTTGGAGGAACGTCGACCATGCGCACATCCTCGACCCGCACAACCCACCGCAGAGCAGCAGGAGTTCTGCTCGCCGGACTGCTCTGCGCCGCCGGCCTCGGCACGGCCCCGGCCGCCACCGCCGCGCCCGGCCTCGACAACGGTCTCGCCCGCACCCCGCCGATGGGCTTCGACAACTGGAACTCCACCCAGTGCGGGCCCGGCTTCGACGAGGCCATGGTCGAGGGCATCGCGGACCTCATCGTCGCCAAGGGCCTGAAGGACGCGGGCTACCGGTACGTCAACCTGGACGACTGCTGGGCCTTCCCGCTGCGGAGCCTGACCGGCAAACTCGTCCCGGACCCGGTCCGGTTCCCGCACGGGATCAAGGCGGTCGCCGACTACGTCCACGCCAAGGGGCTCAAGCTCGGCATCTACACCAGCGCGGGGCTGCGCACCTGCGACCTCATCGGCATGCCGGGCGCCCTGGGCCACGAGTACGGCGACGCACGGCAGTTCGCCGACTGGGGCGTCGACTACGTGAAGTACGACAACTGCAACAACCTCGGCGTCGACGCCGTAGCGCGCTACACCACGATGCGGGACGCCCTGAAGGCGACCGGCCGGCCGATCGTCTACAGCATCTGCGAATGGGGCGAGAACAAGCCCTGGGAGTGGGCCCCGGACGTGGGCAACCTGTGGCGCACCACCGGTGACATCAGTGACAGCTGGCCCTCCATGCTGTCGATCGTCAAGCAGAACCTGCCGCTCGCCCCGTACGCCGGCCCGGGCCACTGGAACGACCCCGACATGCTGGAGGTGGGCAACGGCGGGATGACGGACACCGAGTACCGCTCCCACTTCTCCCTCTGGTCGGTGATGGCCGCCCCGCTGCTCATCGGCACCGACCTGCGCAAGGCGACGCCCGCCACCTTCGACATCCTGGGCAACGCGGAGGTCATCGCCGTCGACCAGGACCCGCTCGGCAAGCAGGGCACGGTCGTCGACGACACGGACGGAAGCTGGGTCATCGCCAAGGAGATGGCCGACGGCAGCCGCGCGGTCGCCCTGTTCAACGAGTCCGGCACCGCGCGGCAGATCACCACCACCGCCGCTGCCGTGGGTCTGCCCGGAGCCGGGTCCTACACCCTGCGGGACCTGTGGCGGCACACCGAAGGCCACTCCGCCGGGACGATCACGGCGACCGTCCCGGCCCATGGCACGGTCCTGCTGCGCGTCTCGGCCGACACGGTCTGAGCCGACCGGCAGAGCCTAGAGCCGCACCAGCCCCGGCCCACTGATCAGCGCCGCCGCCGCGGCACCCACCAGCCCCGCGTCCGTGCCCATCTGCGCGGGCACCACCGTCAGCCGCCGTACGAACGACAGCGTGGCGTAGTCCGCGAGGGCCGCGCGCAGCGGGGTGAAGAGGACGTCGCCCGCGTTGCCGACCCCGCCGCCGATCACCGCGATGTCGATCTCGACCAGGGTCGCGGTGGCCGCGATCCCGGCGGCGAGCGCCCGCGCGGCCCGCCGGAAGGAGGCCACGGCGACCGGGTCGCCCGCCCGTGCCGCCTCGGCCACCGCGGCGGCCGAGGCATCGCCGTCCGGGCCCGGCCGCCAGCCCTGTTCCAGGGCGCGGCCGGCGATGTTCGGGCCGCTGGCGATCCGCTCCACACAGCCACGCGAGCCGCACGGACAGGGGTCGCCGTCGAGGTCGACGCTGATGTGCCCGATGTGCCCGGCGTTGCCGGTCGGGCCGGGGTGCAGTTGTCCGCCCAGGACCAGGCCGCCCCCGACTCCCGTCGAGACCACCATGCACAGCGCGTTGTCATGGCCCCGGGCGGCGCCCCGCCAGTGCTCGGCGGCGGTGATCGCGACGCCGTCGCCGATCAGTTCGACGGGCAGTCCCCCGGTCGCCGTCCGGACCCGCTCGACCAGCGGGAAGTCCCGCCAGCCCGGCACGTTCACGGGACTGACGGTGCCCGCGGAGGCGTCCACCGGACCCGCGCTGCCGATGCCGACGGAGCGGACCTGTCCCCACCGGGGCGAGGCGGCGAGTTCACCGAGCACCTCCTCGACGGCCCGCATGACCGTCTCGCCGTCCTGCCGGGCGGGCGTGGCGCGCTGGGCCCGCTCCAGGATCAGTCCGCGGCCGTCCACAAGACCGCCGGCGATCTTGGTGCCGCCGATGTCCAGCGCTGCCACGAGGTCGGTGCGCATCAGTGTGTGATCTCCCCGTCGAACGATCGAAAGCCATGGGCCCGAGCGGGTCGGCCGGGTGGTGGGGGCACGGTCCCGCGCAGAGCGGTCGACAGTCTCTCGCGCACCTGACAACGTTGTCCAGGCTCTATGCTCGACGCCACATCCTCATACAAGCCCATGGGCCGCCCGCAAAACACCCCGTGGGGCCACGGACGACAGGACAGGACAGCGCATCGTGCCCAAAACCACCCACCGCGCGGATCGCCACCCCGGAAGCCGCTACGGCAACCGGCCGACGATGAAGGACGTGGCGGCGCGGGCCGGGGTCGGGCTGAAGACGGTGTCCCGGGTGGTCAACGGCGAGCCCGGGGTCACCCCGGACACCGAGCGCCGGGTGCAGGAGGCGATCGACGCGCTGGGCTTCCGCCGCAATGACAGCGCGCGGGTGTTGCGCAAGGGCCGCACGGCGAGCATCGGTCTGGTCCTGGAGGACCTCGCGGACCCCTTCTACGGCCCGCTGAGCCGCGCGGTGGAGGAGGTCGCCCGCTCGCACGGCGCCCTGCTGATCAACGGCTCCAGCGCCGAGGACCCGGAGCGGGAGCGGGAGTTGGCGCTCGCGCTGTGCGCACGCCGGGTGGACGGCCTGGTGGTGATCCCGGCCGGGGACGACCACCGCTATCTGGAGCCGGAGATCCGGGCGGGCGTGGCCACCGTGTTCGTGGACCGCCCGGCCGGACGGATCGACGCCGATGTGGTGCTGTCCGACAACTTCGGCGGGGCCCGCGACGGCGTGGCCCATCTGATCGCGCACGGCCACCGCAGGATCGGCTTCATCGGGGACATGCCCCGCATCCACACGGCGGCCGAGCGGCTGCGCGGCTACCGGGCGGCCATGGAGGACGCGGGGATACCGGTCGAGGACCGCTGGATGTCGCTCGGGGTGACGAGCCCGGAGCGGGTGCGCCGGGCCGCGCAGGAGATGCTGTCCGAACCCGAGCCCGTCACCGCGGTGTTCGCGGGCAACAACCGGGTGACGGTCACCGTGGTCCGGGTCCTCGCCGAGGGGTCCCGGCAGGTGGCCCTCGTCGGATTCGACGACTTCGAGCTGGCCGATCTGCTGCGGCCGGGCGTCACGGTGGTCGCCCAGGACTCGGCCGCCCTCGGCCGTACGGCGGCGGAGCGGCTCTTCCGCCAGCTGGACGGCGGACTCATCGCACCGGAGCGGATCGAGCTGCCGACCCGGCTGATCACCCGCGGCTCGGGCGAGCTGCCCCCGGCCGGCTGAGCCGCCCATGGCCACGCTGGAGGAGCTGGGGCTGGCCGGGGTGCCGCGCGAGGACCCGCTGACGTATCCGGGTGCCTGGCCCGCCCGTTCGGGGTTGCTGCACGGCGACCGGATGCTGCCGCTGACCCGGCTGGTGTACGACGACCGGGCGCCGGTGCTCGCGGTCGGCTCCAACGCCTGCCCCGGTCAACTGCGCCACAAGATGGCCGGGTTCGGGCTCGATTCGCCCGTCCCGATGGTGCGCTCCCGGGTGACCGGCCTCGATGTGGGCGTCTCCGCGCACGTCAGCCGCATGGGCTATGTCTCCGCCTCACCGGTCAAGTCGCCTTCCGTCACACGGGAGTTGTTCGTGCTGTGGCTGGACCGGCGGCAGCTGGACGTGATCGACGCCAGCGAGGGGGCGCCGCTGCCGGACGGCAACTTCCGGCGGGCCTGGCTGCCCGCGCCGGACGTCCAGGTCCAACTGGCCGACGACACCGTGCTGTCGGGGGCGTATGCCTACGTCAATCGGCACGGAGTCCTGCACGACGGCACCGGCGCGCCCCGCCGCCACCCGGGCCAGCGCCCGCTGCTCACCGAACTCCCCGCCTCCTCGGCGCGGTTGCGGGAGCTGTTCGGAACGAGTCCGGAGGAGTTCAGCGAACGGGCGCGCGGCGATGCGCGGTTGTGCGCACGGGGCACCCGGCTGTTCGCCGAGCACGGGTGGGTATCGGGCTCGGGGCTCGAACCGTACGTCGCCCTGTAGCCCGCGCCGCCCGCGAGCCCGGTGAACCCCGTGAGCCCGGTGAACCCCGCGAGTTCCGGCTACTGAGCGGCGGCCGTGAGGTCGCCGCGCCTCGGCGCCGCGAAGCCCTCAAGTCCCGCACGGGTCAGCCCTGTACGCTCGGCCACCTCCGCGAGGTCGAGGGCACCGCAGTCCAGGCCGCGCAGCAGATAGCCACTGAGGGCCTTGGCGGTGGCGGGCTCGTCCATGACGTCGCCCGCGGTGCGGTTGGCGTAGCGGGCGAGGCGGGCCGCGGCCTGCTCGAAGCCCTCGCGGTAGAAGGCGAAGACGGCCGCGTAGCGGGTCGGGATGTGGCCCGGGTGCATGTCCCAGCCCTGGTAGTAGGCGCGGGCGAGGGCGCGCCGGGTGAGGCCGTAGTGCAGCCGCCAGGCGGCGTGCACCTGCTCGGTGGGGCCGACCGGGAGGACATTGGTGGAGCCGTCCGAGACGCGCACGCCGGTGCCCGCGGCGGCGACCTGCATGACCGCCTTGGCGTGGTCGGCGGCCGGGTGGTCGCTGGCCTGATAGGCGGCGGAGACGCCCAGGCAGGCGCTGTAGTCGAAGGTGCCGTAGTGCAGCCCGGTGGCGCGGCCCTCGGCGGCCTGGATCATACGGGCGACGGTCGCGGTGCCGTCGGTCGCCAGGATGGCCTGGCTGGTCTCGATCTGTATCTCGAAGCCGAGCCGTCCCGCGTCCAGACCGTGCGCCTTCTCGAAGGCCGCCAGGAGCCGGGCGAAGGCGGTCACCTGCTCGGGATAGGTCACCTTCGGCAGGGTGAGCACCAGCCCGTCGGGCAGTCCGCCCGCCGCCATCAGGCCGGTGAGGAAGATGTCGAGGGTGCGGATGCCCCGCGCCCGTACCGGGGCCTCCATGCACTTCATGCGGATGCCCATGTACGGCGCCGCGGTCCCCTTCGCGTACGCCTCGGCGATCAGCCGGGCCGCGCGGGCCGCGGTCGCGTCCTCCTCGGCGTCGGGGCGGGGGCCGTAGCCGTCCTCGAAGTCGACCCGCAGGTCTTCTATCGGCTCGCGCTCCAGCTTGGCGCGGACGCGGGAGTGGACGGGCTCGGCGAGGTCGTCGGCGAGGCCGAGGACGGCGGCGAAGGAGGCGGCGTCCGGGGCATGTTCGTCCAGGGCGGCGAGGGCCTGGTCGCCCCAGGAGCGGACGGTGTCGGCGGTGAAGGCGTCACCGGGGACGTAGACGGTGTGGACGGGCTGCCGGGTGCCGGGGTCCCCGGGGTAGCGGCGTGCCAGTTCCGCGTCGACCGGGGCGAGCGAGGCGCTGATCTCCTCGCCGACGGCGCCGGCGAGGCTGGTCGCCACCTTCTCCTGCTGACCCATCCCACACCCTCCAATATCCACTGCAATTCCGCGTTGCGGAATCAACAATCCGTAGAATGAAGTTATCCGGCGCGGTTCCGGCTGGTCAACACCTCGGCCGAGGACCCCATGTCGCCTTCAGGATGCACCGAGGCCCCCATGACCGCGCGGGTCACGGGGGCCTCGGACAGCCGGTCGGCGATCAGCCCTTGCGGGTCTTGATCTCCTCGGTCAGCTGCGGCACGACGTCGAACAGGTCGCCGACGACGCCGTAGTCGACCAGCTCGAAGATCGGGGCCTCGGCGTCCTTGTTGACGGCCACGATGGTCTTCGAGGTCTGCATGCCGGCGCGGTGCTGGATGGCACCGGAGATGCCGTTGGCGATGTACAGCTGCGGCGAGACCGACTTGCCGGTCTGGCCGACCTGGTTGGTGTGCGGGTACCAGCCGGCGTCGACGGCGGCACGCGAGGCACCGACGGCCGCGCCGAGCTGGTCGGCGAGGGCCTCGATGATCGCGAAGTTCTCGGCGCCGTTGACACCGCGGCCGCCGGAGACCACGATCGCGGCCTCGGTCAGCTCCGGGCGGCCCGTGGACTCGCGCGGGGTGCGGGCGGTGACCTTGGTGCCGGTGGCCTTGTCGGAGAAGGTCACGGCGAGGGCCTCGACCGCGCCCGCGGCCGGGGCGGCCTCCACGGCGGCCGAGTTCGGCTTGACCGTGATGACCGGGGTGCCCTTGATGACACGCGACTTGGTGGTGAAGGACGCGGCGAACACCGACTGGGTGGCCACCGGGCCCTCGTCGCCGGCCTCCAGGTCGACGGCGTCGGTGATGATGCCGGCGCCGATGCGCAGCGCCAGGCGGGCGGCGATCTCCTTGCCCTCGGCGGAGGACGGGACCAGCACGGCGGCCGGGGAGACGGCCTCGTGGGCGGCCTGGAGGGCGTCGACCTTCGGCACGACCAGGTAGTCGGCGTACTCGGACGCGTCGTGGGTGAGGACCTTCACCGCGCCGTGCTCGGCGAGGGTGGCGGCGGTGTCGGCGGCACCGTTGCCCAGCGCGACGGCGACGGGCTCACCGAGGCGGCGGGCCAGGGTCAGCAGCTCAAGGGTGGGCTTGCGGACGGCACCGTCCACGTGGTCGACGTAGACGAGGACTTCAGCCATGGGATTGCTCTCCTGCGTAACGAAGTTGAGGGGCGGTCGGCGGGCGCGAACCCTTAGATGAACTTCTGGCCCGCGAGGAACTCAGCGAGCTGCTTGCCGCCCTCGCCCTCGTCCTTGACGATGGTGCCGGCCGTGCGGGCCGGACGCGCGTCGGCGGTCTCGACCTTGGTGAACGCGCCGTCCAGGCCGACCTCTTCCGCCTCGATGTCGAGGTCCGACAGGTCCCAGGACTCCACCGGCTTCTTCTTGGCCGCCATGATGCCCTTGAAGGACGGGTAGCGGGCCTCGCCGGACTGGTCGGTCACGGAGACCAGGGCCGGCAGCTGCGCCTCCAGCTGCTCGGAGGCGGCGTCGCCGTCGCGGCGGCCCTTGACGGTGCCGTCCTCGACCGAGACCTCGGAGAGCAGGGTGACCTGCGGGACACCCAGGCGCTCGGCGACCAGCGCCGGGACGACGCCCATGGTGCCGTCGGTGGAGGCCATGCCGGAGACGACCAGGTCGAAGCCGGCCTTCTCGATGGCCTTGGCCAGCACCAGGGAGGTGCCGATGGCGTCGGTGCCGTGCAGGTCGTCGTCCTCGACGTGGATGGCCTTGTCGGCACCCATCGACAGGGCCTTGCGGAGCGCGTCCTTGGCGTCCTCGGGGCCCACCGTCAGCACGGTGACCTCGGCGTCGTCCGCCTCGTCCGCGATCTGGAGCGCCTGCTCGACCGCGTACTCGTCCAGCTCGGAGAGCAGACCGTCCACGTCGTCGCGGTCGACGGTCAGGTCATCGGCGAAGTGCCGGTCGCCAGTGGCGTCGGGCACGTACTTCACAGTGACAACGATCCTCAAGCTCACGCCGGCTCTCCTACTGCATCGTGATTTCCTGGCTGCCTCTTGCAGGCAGCATAGGCGCCTGAAGCGGCCGATCCCGGCCGGGGCGTCAGCGCGCTCCGACCGGAATATTACTCGTCAGTACACCCAGTTCGTTCCCGCTAAGCAAGCGCTTTGAACTGTGACCTTCGCAACGCAGCGTAATCGGGAATCGACCGCCGTGCAGGGAATCGGAGCGTGATCCACGCCGCAATCAGTCGCGCAGCGCGGTGAAGCGGCCCTGGTGGTAGAGGAGGGGGCGGCCGCCGCCGGCGGGATCGCCGAGGACGACCTCCGCGAGCACGATCCGGTGGTCCCCCGCGGGGACGCGGGCGACGATCCGGCAGACCAGCCAGGCGAGTACGTCGTCGAGCACCGGCACGCCCTCGGGGCCGTCACGCCAGGCGGTGGGCGCGCCGAAGCGGTCGGCGCCGCTGCGGGCGAAGGTGGCGGCCAGGTCGCCCTGGTGCTCGCCGAGTATGTGCACGCCGATGTGGTCGGCCTCGGCTATCGCGGGCCAGCTGGAGGCGCCGGTGCCGACCCCGAAGGAGATCATCGGGGGCTCGGCGGAGACCGAGGTGAGGGAGGTGGCGGTGAAGCCGACCGGTCCGGTGGCGCCGCGCGCGGTGATCACCGCGACACCGGCGGCGTGCCGGCGGAAGGTGGCGCGCAGCAGATCGGGAGAGGCGAGCTGGGGAGTGCCGAGTCCGGGCAGGGCCGTCATGGAGTTGTCCTTCTGTTCGGGAGGGCGAGCGGATCCGTGGCTGCTCAGCGGCCCGGACAGCAGGCGCTCGCGGTGCGCGCGAGGTCGACGTGGGCCCGCCCGTGGAGAAGGAGTTCGGTCGGCATACGGTCAGGCTGACGATAGGTGGCGCGCGCAGTCAAGTGCGGTCCGGGAACTGGGATGTCTCTCACCTGGTGCTGAGACCCCCTCACACCGCCTCCCCCAGCGCCGCGATGACATCGGCCCTGCGGGGCTGCCCGGCGGCTCGGCGCACTTCCCTGCCGTGCGCGTCCAGGACGAGGACGGTGGGGGTCTTGAGGATCCCGAGGGCGCGTACGAGGTCGAGGCGGGCCTCGGCGTCGATCTCGATGTGGGCGACGCCGGGCACCATCGCGGCGACCTCGTCGAGGACGCGCCGGGTGGCGCGGCAGGGCGCGCAGAAGGCGCTGGAGAACTGGACCAGGGTGGCCCGTTCGCCGAGAGCGCCGCCGAGTTCGGCCGCCTCAGGTCCGGTTCCGCTCCCGCCCGCTTCGGCGTCGTCGCGCCCGCTCACCCGTGCCCTCCCGCTCCGCCGCCGGTGCGGCACTTCCAGGGGCGCCCGCTTCTGCGGGCGTCGGGGGGGCAAACAATCGGCGCGCCGCAGAGATTCCCGGCGCCCGGGTGAATCCTGTGCGGACGTGACGAGGATCTCGCCCGGGCCGGGCACCAGAGCTGGCTCCCCGCACGTTCTTGGGGCACGATCTGCGAGACGCCGTAACCCTACGGCTGCGTAACTTGTCCGCCGGGAGCCCCTTTCCCGAGCAGAGCAGAAAGGGTTCACCCCGCCCATGGCAGAGCTGGTCTACCGTCCCGTCATCGGATTCGCCAAGACGCTGTTCAAGGTCTGGGACCTGAAGATCGACTGCCAGGGGTCCTCGAACATCCCGCGCTCCGGCGGGGCCGTGCTGGTGAGCAATCACATCAGCTATCTGGACTTCATCTTCGACGGCCTGGCCGCGCTGCCGCAGAAGCGCCTGGTGCGGTTCATGGCGAAGGATTCCGTCTTCCGGCACAAGATCTCGGGTCCGCTGATGCGCGGTATGAAGCACATCCCGGTGGACCGGGGGCAGGGCGAGGCCGCGTACGCGCACGCGCTGGACTCGCTGCGCTCCGGTGAGGTCATCGGGGTCTTCCCGGAGGCCACCATCTCGCAGTCGTTCACCCTGAAGAGCTTCAAGTCGGGTGCGGCCAGGCTCGCCCAGGAGGCCGGGGTGCCGCTGATCCCGATGGCACTGTGGGGCACGCAGCGGCTGTGGACCAAGGGGCACCCGCGCGACTTCAAGCGCAGCCACCTGCCCATCACCATCCGCGTGGGCGAGGCCGTGGAGGCGCCGCGCGACCAGTACGCCGGGGCGATCACCCGCCGACTGCGCGAGCGGGTGCAGGAACTGCTGGACGCCGCCCAGCGCGCCTACCCGGGCCGCCCGAAGGGCCCCGAGGACTCCTGGTGGCTGCCGGCCCACCTGGGTGGTACGGCTCCGACGGCGGAGGCGCTGCGGACCACCGCCCAGGTCCACTGACACCGGACCGGTGCCGCCGCGCCCTGCCCGACGAGGTGCCCGCTCATGACGGGAGGGCCACTCGGCCCTCGGGTACCGATCGCTGTACGGGGGCTGGGCGATGCGGCGTTGGTGGAAGGTTTGGTGCGCGGCGGTGGTTGTAGGCGCCGTACGTGAAGGACCGGTGGCTGCTGCGCACCGCGTGCGACGGCGCGCTGCCGTCGGGTCCGGTACGGCAACTCGCGGCGGGCGGCGGCCACTTCGCCGGGGCGGACACCACGGAGCACGCGGGGCTCGGTGATTACGGGTGCGATCTGCGCTTCGCCGGGCACGGCGAGGCCGCATGGGTGGTGCGGATGTCCGCGTACACCCGGCGCGACGACCGGGACGCCGAGTTCCCGCTCTCCCTTCCCCCGGGACGGTTTCTCGCCCGTCCATCCGCCGGCGGGCGATCTGCCCGGCGTCGTCGACGACGCAGGCGAGCTCCAGTCCCTGCTGCGCTGCCCGGCCCTCGGCAAGGACGCGGCGGGCCGGCCGCGCCGGATGCTGGTGGTCGCGGCCCCCGGCAAGGACACTGGGAGCGCGCTGCCGGACTCCGCGCATCCGCCGCGCGGTATCCCGGTGTCCGGGGCGGCCGGCACCGGCTGCGGCTGGGCGGCCCGCGCCAGGCTCCCCCTGAGTGGGAACTGGCAGGTCCAGCCGCTGTTGAACGACGTCTCGCCCGGGGGCCGGTGCGACCTGACGCTGCGCAATGGCCCTGCTGGGCATGGGAGTTGGGCTTTAGCGCGGGGTACGGCGACTGGAGCGACCGCCTGGTCACCGGCAGCGGGGTGCGCATGCCGCTGACGGCGACCGCCCGTTGCGACGGCGAGGCCGCCAACTTCGCGATCCGGGCGTCGAAGTCGATCGGCGACGCCCGACGGCGGGTGCTACTGCGGTCCTTCGCCGAGGACCAGGTCGAGCGGCACGGCTGCTCGGGGCTGCGGCTGACCGGCTGAGCACGGCGGGCGGACCGGCTCGCCACGGAAGCCCGGCGACGGCCTGGCCGCCCGTGCCCGTCAGGTCGATCCGCTGCGGAAAGCCCATATGTAACCGTCGTCGAGGATCTGCCGCATGGCCGCCGCCCGTGCCGCCGCGACCTTGCGGGCCTTCGCCCAGGCGTCCAGCGTCCGGGACAACTGCTCGCGCCCGTCCCTGAGATCGCCGCGCACGGGTCCGCTCACCGGGCGGCCCGCGATGCCGCCCATCGGGGGCCGGGTGGTCAGCCGGGTCGGTGCCACCCGGGGTGTGCCGTCGTACGGACCGGTCGTAGGCGGCGAGGTCGATGTGTCCGGCGCGGGCGGCGCTCGTCCGGGTGCGCAGCAGGCCGCCGACGCGGCGGGCGATGTCGTCCAGGTCGCTGTCGACTCCCCGGGTCTCGGGGTTCTTCCGCCCCTTCGGCACCTTCCCGGGCTGGTAGCCGGGGTCGGTGCCCTTGTCGGTGAGGCGTTCCAAGCAGTGGGCGAGAGGAAGGCGCCGAAGCGAGACCGGCCCGTCTCGTCCGTCGCCGTGGCCGAACGGGCCGGGACGGCGGGGGACTTGGCGTCGAGGCTGACGGCGGAGACCCGTGTGGTGGTGTCGGCTATGTAGCCGGCGAGCATGCGGGCCCGTCCTGGCTCGGCGCCGGGCGGCACCTCGGCCCCGCCGTAGCCGACCACGACCGCCCAGACGGCGCGGGCCTGGCCCGGGGTGCGCTCCGTGCCGGTGGCGGTGGTCCCCGCGGCGGCCGTCCCCGTGGCCTCGGCCACCACCGTCCCGAGCACCCGCCTGCCGTCCCCGCACAGCCTCCCGGTCGGCAGCAGTGCACGCGGGGCGGGGAAGCCGGACATGTCGTCCCGGGGGTCGAGAGCCTTGGTCGCCGCGGCCGGGTTGCCCGCCGACTCCCTTGTGGCGGCCGGGAGTTGCCGACAGGAGGGGCCTGCGCCACCGAGTGCCAGCGGCACCGCGACGCCGCCCGCGACGACGGCCAGGGCCATGGCGGAGGCGAGCCATGGGTGCCTGCGCGACCAGGAGAACCGCCCTCTCCCGCGCTTAGCCCCGGCGGCCGGACGGACGCCGGGGGCCTCTTCCGCCGCTGCTCCCCCGTGCGTCATGCCGGGGAGGCTACAGGGCGCTCGGCAGCGCCCGGCCCAGGGCCTCGCGGTCGGGGGCGGTGCGCAGGGCGTCGAGTACGGCCGGGTGCGCGGCGGCGTACAGCAGCGGGTGGTCCAGTTCACCGGCGGCCGGGTCGGGGGTCCAGGCGAGCCGTTCGCCGGTCAGCGAGAACCGCGCGTCGACGCCGGGTTTGTTGCCGCGCGGGTCCTGGCGGTGCCAGGCGCCGTGGAAGCGGACGGCGATCAGGCCGTGCAGCACATGGCCCTCGCCCTCGTCGTCGCGCAGGCGCTGGTAGCACAGGGCCGTCGGGATGTCCTCGGCGCGCAGCAGGGCCGTCAGCGCGTGTGCCTTGGCATGGCAGATGCCGGTCCGCCGGGCGAGGACGTCGGAGGCGCGCCAGGTGACGCGGGGGTCGCCGGTGTCGGCGGAGTGCGGGACGGTGTCGCGGACGAACTCATAGGCCAGGCGCGCATAGACATACGAGTCCGCCGCCTCGGCCGCCAGCCGGGCGGCCGTCTCCCGGACCATCGGATGGTGATGGTCGATCACCTCGTCCGCGGCCAAGTAGGCGGATAGGTCGGCGGTTTCCTGGGTCAGCTGCATGCCCGCAGAGCATAGGAATGCGGCCACCTGCCAGTCAATGACTTTTCACGTGACCGCATACCTATGCGCCCATTCGGGCGCCTGGCTCAGCGCGCCATCTCCTCCTTGACCGCCGCCACGAAGGCGTCGACGTCCTCCTCCGTGGTGTCGAAGGAGCACATCCAGCGCACCGTGCCCGCGGCCTCGTCCCAGAAGTAGAAGCGGAAGCGCTTCTGCAACCGCTCGCTCACGTCGTGCGGGAGCTGCGCGAAGACGCCGTTGGCCTGCACCGGGTAGAGGATCTCCACCCCGTGCACCGCGCGCACGCCCTCGGCGAGCCGCTGGGCCATCTCGTTGGCGTGCCGGGCGTTGCGCAGCCACAGGTCCTTGGCCAGCAGGGCCTCCAACTGCACCGAGACGAAGCGCATCTTGGAGGCGAGCTGCATGGACAGCTTGCGCAGATGCTTCATCCTGCGCACCGCGTCCTGGTTGAGGACCACGACCGCCTCGCCGAACACGGCGCCGTTCTTCGTCCCGCCGAGCGAGAGGATGTCGACGCCGACCGCGCTGGTGAACGTGCGCATCGGCACGTCCAGGGAGGCGGCCGCGTTGGCTATCCGGGAGCCGTCCAGGTGCACCTTCATGCCGTGCGCGTGGGCGTGCTCGCAGATCGCGCGGATCTCCTCGGGCGTGTAGAGCGTGCCCAGCTCGGTGGACTGGGTGATCGAGACGACCTGGGGCATCGCCCGGTGCTCGTCCTCGAAGCCCCAGGCCTGCCGGTCGATCAGCTCGGGCGTGAGCTTGCCGTCCGGCGTGGCCACGGTGAGCAGCTTGAGCCCGCCCATCCGCTCGGGCGCCCCGCCCTCGTCCACGTTGATGTGCGCGCTCTCGGCGCAGATCACCGCGCCCCAGCGGTCGGTGACCGCCTGGAGCGCGACCACGTTCGCGCCGGTGCCGTTGAAGACCGGGAAGGCCTCCGCGGTGGCACCGAAGTGGCTGCGGATGATCCGCTGGAGGTTCTCGGTGTACTGGTCCTCGCCGTAGGCGACCTGGTGGCCGCCGTTGGCCAGGGCCAGGGCGGCCATCACCTCGGGATGCGCCCCGGCGTAGTTGTCACTGGCGAAACCGCGGACCTCCGGGTCGTGATGACGACGCGCGTCGGTCCTGGGAGGGTTCACGGCTTCTCGGTCAGCCACAGACGATTTCCGTTCAACTCGGCGGCGGACTTGCTCCAGACGCCCTCGATGGCCTCGGCCAGGTCCTTGACGTCCGTGAAGCCCGCGAACTTCGCGTTGGGGCGTTCGGCGCGCATCGCGTCGTGCACCAGCGCCTTGACCACGAGGATGGTAGCCGCGGAGGTCGGACCCTCGGCGCCCTCCGCCTTGGCCGCCTTGCGGAAGTAGTCCCCCATGGCCAGCGTCCACGCCTCGGCGGCGGCCTTGGCCGCGGAGTAGGCGGCGTTGCCCGCGGTGGGCTTGGTCGCGCCGGACGCGCTGATCAGCACGTAGCGGCCGCGGTCGCTGCGCTGAAGGGCCTCGTGGAAGGCGAGCGAGGTGTGCTGCACGGTGCGCACCAGCAGCAGCTCCAGGAAGTCCCAGTCGTCCAGGCTGGTCTTGGTGAAGGTCTCGCTGCCGCGCCAGCCGCCGACCAGGTGCACCAGGCCGTCGACGCGCCCGAAGTCCTTCTCGATGTGCTCGGCCCACTCCCGGGTGGACTGGAGATCGAGAAGGTCCACGGTGTCCCCCGTGACCGTGGCACCGCCCGAGGCGTAGCGGGCCGCGTCCACGGCCTCCGACAGCCGTTGCGGGTCGTTGTCCGCTCCGACGACGGTCGCCCCGGCCTCGGCCAGGCGCAGCAGCGTCGCCTGTCCGGCGGGTCCGCCCGCGCCGGCCACCGCGATGACCGCACCGCTGAGCGCCCCGTTCGACCCGTTCCCCATGATCTTCCCCTCTACAGCAGTGATGTGTGTGGACGGTGCGCCGTCAGTCACGCGGCGAGCCGCTCGGCGCCGTCCGCCGTGATGCCCTTGGTGGAGGCGATCACATTCTTCAGCTTCTTGGACAGGGCTTCAAAGAACATGCTCAGCGGAAACTCGTCCGGGAGCACGTCGTCGACCAGCTTGCGCGGCGGCAGCGTCAGGTCGAGGGCGTCCGGACCCTTGGCCCACTTGGAGCCGGGGTGCGGGGCCAGATACTCGGACACCAGCTGGTAGCCGGCGAACCAGTGCACGAGCTTGGGACGGTCGATGCCGTCCCGGTACAGCTTCTCTATGTCGGCGCACAGCTGGTTGGTGACCTGCGGGGCGCGCTCCCAGTCGATGGACAGCTTGTTGTCCGTCCAGCGCACCACGTCGTGCTTGTGCAGGTAGGCGAAGAGCAGCTGGCCGCCGAGGCCGTCGTAGTTGCGCACCCGGTCGCCGGTGACGGGGAAGCGGAACATACGGTCGAAGAGCACCGCGTACTGCACGTCGCGGGCCTGCGGGACGCCGTCCGCCTCCAGCTTCACGGCCTCCCTGAAGGCGGTGAGGTCACAGCGCAGCTCCTCCAGGCCGTACATCCAGAACGGCTGGCGCTGCTTGATCATGAACGGGTCGAACGGCAGGTCGCCGTGGCTGTGGGTGCGGTCGTGGACCATGTCCCAGAGCACGAACGCCTCTTCGCAGCGCTTCTGGTCGTGGACCATCGCGGCGATGTCCTCGGGCAGCTCAAGACCCAGGATGCCGACGGCCGCGTCGGTGACCCGACGGAAGCGCGCGGCCTCGCGGTCACAGAAGATGCCACCCCAGGAGAAACGTTCCGGCGCCTCACGGACGGCGATGGTCTCCGGGAAGAGGACGGCCGAGTTGGTGTCGTAGCCCGAGGTGAAGTCCTCGAACTTGATGCCGCAGAACAGCGGGTTGTCGTACCGGGTGCGCTCCAGCTCGGCCAGCCACTCGGGCCAGACCATGCGCAGCACGACCGCCTCCAGATTGCGGTCCAGGTTGCCGTTCTGCGTGTACATCGGGAAGACGACCAGGTGCTGGAGGCCGTCCGCGCGCTGCGCCGCGGGGTGGAAGGCCAGCAGGGAGTCCAGGAAGTCCGGCACATCGAAGCCGCCCTCGGCCCAGCGGCGCAGATCCTTCACCACGGCCTCGTGGTAGGCGGCGTCGTACGGCAGGAGCGGCGAGAGCTGCTCGACGGCCTCGGCGACACGGCGTACGGCGGCCTCCGCTTCGGCCTTGGCGGGCGCGCCCTCGGCGTCGAAGTCGATCGAGCCGTCCGCCGACTGCCATGGCCGGATCTGCTCCACGGCATCCTTGAGCACGGGCCAGGCGGGGTGCTCGACCACCCTGGCCTGCGAAGAAACCTGCCCCTTCGGCCCCGACTGCACAAGAATTTCCGTCATTTTCCATCCTCCACGGGAGAACCCAGCGTATGGACACCGTATGCATACCCTGATCCCCCCATCAAGAGGGAGTGCAGGAGATTTTTCTGTCTGAGGACATGGTCACCGACATTTTTCCTGCCGTAAACCGTGACGGCGCTCACTTTCGAGCGTCGGCCCCTCGGGCCCGGGAGGGGCGGGATTCGGCCTGTCAAGCACGCGGGGGACGCGCCCACGCGTGGGTGATGTCGCAACGGGGTAGCAGCCAGTCACCGCCCGGGGCGCGTCCAGATCGTCCGCGCGCATGCGGGTTCATCCCGGGTCGGGGCCGTTAGGCTGCGACCTGCCCGCACGGACGACGGCGTCCGCCCGTCGCCGCGCGTGCCGAGCCGCCGTCGACGGAAGCGAGTCGAACCTTGAACTTCCTTACCATCGGTCACCGCGGGGTCATGGGTGTGGAGCCCGAGAACACCCTTCGCTCCTTCGTCGCCGCGCACCGGGCCGGCCTCGACCTGATCGAACTGGATCTGCACCTCAGCAAGGACGGCGCCCTGGTCGTCATGCACGACGCCGAGGTGGACCGCACGACCGACGGCTCCGGGCCGATCGCCGAGAAGACCCTCTCCGAGCTGCGCGCGCTGGACGCGGGGCGCGGGGAGCGGGTGCCGGTGTTCGAGGAGGTCCTGGACGCGGTGGACACCCCGCTCCAGGCCGAGATCAAGGACGTGGCGGCGGCCCGGGAGCTGGCGCGGGTGATGCTGGAGCGGGATCTGGTCGCGCGGGTGGAGGTGTCCTCGTTCCATGACGAGGCGGTCGCCGAGATCGCCCGGCTGGTGCCCGGGGTGCGCACCGCGCTGATCGCCGGGCGCTACGGCCCCGAGGTGGTCGAGCGCGCGGTCGCGGTGGGCGCGCCGACCCTGTGTCTGGACATCCGCCGGATCACCCTGGAGACCGTGGAGCACGCGCGCGCGGCCGGGTTGCGGATCATCGGCTGGACGGTCAACACACAGGAGCAGTTGCGGCTGGTCCGCGCGCTCGAACTCGACGGCGCGACCACGGACTTCCCGGAGATCAAGCGCACGGGACGGTTCACGGCGTAGGTCGCGCGCGCCCCGGCTCTTCGGCCGCTACGGCCGCTTCAGCCGAGCTTCTTGACCAGCAGCTCGAACTGGAGGTCGGCGCGCTGCGGGATGCCGAAGCGCTCGTCGCCGTACGGGAACGGGGACATCTGTCCCGTACGGCGGTAGCCGCGGCGCTCGTACCAGGCGATCAGGTCCTCCCGTACGGAGATCACGGTCATGTGCATCTCGCTGATGCCCCATGCCGCACGGGCCTGCCGCTCGGCCTCGGCGATGACGATCTTGCCGAGGCCCTCCCCCTGGAGGGTGGGGCTGACCGCGAACATGCCGAAGTAGGCGTGGTCGCCGCGGTGTTCGAGCTGGCAGCAGGCGACGACGAGGCCGTCGCGCTCGACGGTGAGCAGCCGGCTGTCCGCCGACTTGATCACCGCCAGGACGCCCTCGGGATCGGTGCGCTGCCCCTCCAGGATGTCCGCCTCCGTGGTCCACCCGGCCCGGCTGGCATCGCCGCGGTACGCCGACTCGATCAGCACGACCAGCGCGTCGACATCGGCGTCGGTGGCGTCGCGGAAGGTGAGGCCGGGGGTGGCGGCGCTGTGCATGGGGGCGGTTCTCCGATCTCGGGCGTGGCTGGGGCTGGGACGAGCGTAACTGTGCCACTAGGCTGCGCGGGCATGGTGCATGTGCTCAGCAGCCGGACACTTCTGCGACCCACCGACCCCGAGCGCAGCCGCGCCTTCTACGGCGAACGGCTGGGCCTCCCCGTCTACCGCGAGTTCGGTACGGGTCCCGAGCGGGGGACGGTGTACTTCCTCGGCGGCGGCTTCCTGGAGGTCTCGGGCCGCGCCTCGGAGCCACCCTCGCCGGCCGTGTCGCTGTGGATGCAGGTCGAGGACGTGACGGCGGCGTACGAGGAGCTCCGGGCGAAGGGCGTCGAGATCACCCGGCCGCCGGTGAAGGAGCCATGGGGGCTGATCGAGATGTGGCTCGCGGATCCGGACGGCACCCGGATCGTCCTGGTGGAGGTGCCGGGGGACCATCCGCTGCGGTACCGGGCCGGGATCTAGGGCCTCTCGTTTGGATCATGCCGGGCTCGCGGGCCCTGGCACCGCGCCTCGCGGCGTTGTCGTCGGTTGCCATGGCTCCGCCATGTCGCCCTCCTCCGCCTTGCGATGCACGCGCGGCCGGCCCGCACCCCCTACGGTGCGACCCCGAACTCAGCCCCCGGCCCGCAGCGCGCCCATCCGCCCCTCCAGTCGGCTGAGCAGCTCCGCCAGCAGACCGGCCAGGTCGTCGCGCCCGGCCGGTGCCAGCACCGAGAGGACCGCGGTCTCGTAGGCGAGCTGCTCGGGCAGGACCCCGTCGACCAGGTCGCGCCCGGCGTCGGTGAGACGGACATGGGCCACCCTGCGGTCCCGGGTGTCACCGCGGCGTTCGACCAGCCCCCGCTCGGTCAGCTGTTTGATCCGCTTGGTGACGGCGGCCCCGGAGGAGAACGTCTCCCTGGCCAGCTCGCCCGGCGTCAGCTCGTGCCCGGTACGGCGCAGCGCGCCGAGCAGGTCGAACTCGGGGCGGCTGAGCCCGGCCCGGCGCAGCGGCGCGTCCTCGGCCTGCTGGAGCAGTGCCGCGCACCTGTTGATGCGCCCGATGACCTCCATCGGCCCGGTGTCCAGCTCGGGATGGACGGCCCGCCACTGCCGTACGACCGCGGCGACCGTGTCGGCCGTGGACGCCTCGCGCCGCGCTGACGTGCCGCTCGCGTCCCCGGCTGCCGGTGTGCCGTTCGTCGCCGTCATGGCCGTATGTCCTCCGTCGTCGTACCCGGGTCGTGCTGACGCGGCGCGAGCCCCTGGCGTCGTACCGTCGCCGCGAGCGTACGGTGTCCGGCCTGTTCGGCGAGCACGACCCGGTCCTCGGGCAGGGCGCGCTGCCACCATTCGCCGGCCGCCGCGTCGGCGGTGGCGCGCAGGTCCACCAGAGCGGTGGCGAGCCCGCGGCGGGCGCCGTCCAGGGCGCGGGGCTCCGGGTGGGCCTCGGCGAGCAGCCGGGCGGCGTTCTCGCGGGCGCGTTCCGCCTCGGTCAGCGCGTGTTCCAGGCGGTCACCGGCGCGCCGGTTGGTGACGGCGACGGCGGCGACGAAGCCGACCAGCGCCCCGACGAGGGTGTCCACGACCCGGTCGGTCATCAGCTCGGTGGAGTCCTGGCTGCGGGCGAACTCGGTGATGAGCAGTGCCATCGGGGTGACACAGATGCTGCCGAGCCAGTAGTTGCGGCTCATCAGCGCCTCCGCGCCGAAGTTCAGGGCGACGCAGCACAGCACCAGGGCGACCGCGTTGAGGTGGGCGAGCGGGGCGAGGACGGCGAAGGCGAGGACGCCGAGGACGTTGCCGACGACGCGCTGGACGCCCCGGCGCCAGGTGAGGGTGACGTTGGCCTGGTAGAGGGAGGCCGCGGTGACCAGGGCCCAGTAGGGGCGGCCGACGCCGAGGGCCAGGGAGGCGTATCCGGCGAGGGCGCAGCCGATCGCGGTGCGGGCGGCGATGGGGGCGAACGGCGCGAGGCGGTGGCGCAGCGAGGGGCGCGGCAGGGCCAGCTCGGTGGCCAGGCCGAGGAGTTCGTCGGCGTGCTCGCCGGGGATGTCGAGGCTCAGGGTGCGGCGCAGGCCGCGCAGCTCGCGGGCCCAGGCGCGCAGCCGTGCCGGGTCGGTGTCGGCGGGGGCGGCGAGGGCGACCTCGGCCCGGACGAGGAGGCGTTCCAGGGCGCGCCGGGTGGCGTCGGGGCGGGCGCCGACGGCGAGCAGCGACTGCCAGGCGGCATGGATGGCGGCCGCGCTCGCGGCGCGGGCGGGGGCGTGTCCCTCGCCGGTGCCGCGGGTGTCGGCGTAGGCGGCGGTGGCGTTCAGGGCCGCCGCGGTGGCCCGGCGCTCGGGGCCGTGCGGGCGGACCAGTCCGGGGGCCATGCCGACCAGCCAGGACCAGGCGCCGGCCGCGAGGGCGAGCCCGAGGTGGCCCGGCACCTGGCCGAGGGTCTGGGGTGCGAACAGGGAGGCGGAGCTGATGAAGGTGAAGATCACATTGGCCGGCGGGCCGATCCGGGTGGCGTCGCAGACGCCCTTCTGCACCGCCGCGAGCACGGCGCCGACGGTCACCAGGATCACGGCGTCGGAGGTGAGCGAGGCCGTGACCAGGGCGACGGCGACTCCGGCGACCATGCCGAGCACCACCCAGGCCAGGACCCGCGCCCGTGCGGCGTAGGGCCGGTTGTGGCCGTAGAGGGCGCACAGCGATCCGGCCATCGTGTACATGGCCAGGTCGAGGCGGCCGAGCCCCAGCAGGATCAGGTTGGGCGGGGCGACCGCGACGACCACGCTCAGGGCGGGCTTGAACCAGATGTCCGAGGGGCGGCCGAGGCGGAGTATCCCGGCGAGGGGAAGACGGTGACGGGTCGCGCTGCTCATTCATCAAAGTTAGCATGTGTTTTATCTGTAAAATATACGACGTGGTGACTGCCCGGTCACACCCTCGCGCCTGGCGCGCGGCTCCCGCACCCACCCGCCGTGCCCCCACCGGCGCTCCCGTGCACCCCCCTGCGCCCGCATGCGCCCCGCCCCGACTGGGCATCGCATCCCTCGACCGACCGTCGAGCGGGGGAGGTACCCGTGCACGGACCCGTGTCGGCCGCCTGGTCGCTGGTCGCGCTGTGCGCGGCGACCGGGGCCTACTGTCTGCTGCGGATGCGCAGCGCCGTCGAGGAGCAGCGCCGGTCCGCCGGTGGTGAGGCGCTGATGGGCTTCGGAATGGCCGCGATGGCGGTGCCGGCGGCGGCGTTCACCCCGCCGGGCTGGGCCTGGCCGGTGTACGCGGCCGTCTTCGGCCTGGCCGCGCTGCGCGCCCTGTGGGCCGCGCGCCGCGACCGGCATCATCTGCACCACCTGGTGGGCGCCGGGGCGATGGTCTACATGGCGGCCGCGATGGCCGTGGCCCCGCCCGCCGGCCACGCCATGGAGGGCATGTCCATGGAGGGCATGCACGGCGGCACCGGGGTCCCCGCGGTGACCGGCGTCCTGCTGCTCTACTTCACGGGCTACGTACTGCTGTCCGGCGCCCGCCTGGTCCCGGCCGCCGTCGCCGTCGACGGCCCCCCGCCCCCCAACCGCTGGGGCGACCGCCCGGAACTGGCCCGCGCGTGCCGGCTGTCGATGGCGATCGGGATGGTGGCGATGCTTCTGACGATGTGAGGGGCGATGCCTGACGAGCGACGGGTGTTCACGTCTTCTTCACGCATGGTCTAGCGTGTCCGGCCTGTATCCGCTTCACCCGGGGGGATTCGTGCGGACCCGCATCATCAGCACCGCCCTGCTCTGTGCCACGGTCGCACTGGCCGCCTGCCAGCCGACCGACGACCGGTCCGGTGGCGGCAACTCCTCGACGGCGCCCGGTGGTTCCGCCTCCCAGGGCGGCAAGTCGGCGAGCGCGGCACCGAAGGCCGTGCGGAACTTCGTCGGGATGGGCCTCCAGTCCGCACAGGACGCCGCGCAGGCCGACGGCTTCTCCTCACTGAAGTCGCATGACGCGCTCGGCCGTGACCGCATGCAGGCCCTCGACCGGAACTGGAAGGTGTGCTCCCAGAACGTGGCCGCGGGCAGGTCGGTGCCGACGCGCACGACACTGGACTTCGGCGCGGTGAAGCTGGCGGAGTCCTGCCCCGGCACGGACCAGAAGGAGCCGACCGTCCGGGGCGGCAGGATGCCCGACTTCAAGGGCAGGTCCGTGAAGGCGGCGCGCGCGGCCCTGGACTCGGGCACGTCGCTCACCGTCAAGGACGCTTCAGCGGACGGCCGTTGGATCCTGGTGGAGAGCAACTGGAAGGTGTGCACGCAGACACCCTCCGCGGGCAGCGCGCTGCGCGGGCAGCCGGTCGCGTTCACCGCGGTCAAGTTCGGCGAGAGCTGCCCGTAACCGGAGCGACGACGCCCCGCCGCCCGCCGAAGCAGGGGGCAGGGCGTCGCCTCGGTGGCCGCCGAGGCGGCCGGCCTGCTCAGCGGGGCTCGCCGAACCAGTGGCGGAGCGCCGCTGCCGGATCGTCCGCGCCCGCCCAGCAGACATAGCCGTCCGGCCGGATGAGCATCGGTTCGACGCCGGCGCCCTTGCCCGCCCGGTCGACCCGGTCCGCCCAGGGACCGGCGGCCTCGGCGAACCGGTCGGCCGGGTCCAGCAGGACGCCGCGCCCGGAGCGCAGCAGTTCATGCACCCGGTCCGGGCCGAGGTCCAGGTCCGGTGCGGGACGGCCGACGAACGGATGGGACGTGGTGCCGGGCATCGGGTAGCGGACGGCCATCCCGGACATCAGGTCGCCCAGATAACCCTGGGCCGCCGGGAGTTGAGCCATGGCCGTGAAGATCTCCCGGGCGGCCAGCACCTCCGGATCGCGGGTGCCGGCCCAGTCCATCAGCAGGCTCTGCGCCCGGACGTTGCGCAGGACGGCGGCCCCGGCCGGATGCCGTTCCGCGTGATACGTGTCGAGCAGATACCCCGGCGCCCAGCCGTGCACGGCGGCGCCGAGCTTCCAGCCGAGGTTGAACGCGTCCTGCATCCCGGTGTTCATGCCCTGCGCGCCGAGCGGAAGGTGGACATGGGCGGCATCGCCCGCCAGGAACACCCGCCCGTGCCGGTACTGCTCGACCTGCCGTGAGGTGTTGGTGATACGGCGCGCGTAACGCAGTTCGAGCAGCTCGACCCGCGTGCCGAACACGGTGCGCAGACCGTCGCGGATCTCGTCCTCGGTGACCGGGACCTCCCTCGGCAGCGACCGGCCCGGCCCGCCGAGGACCAGTCGCCGCAACTGCCTGCCCCGCGGATCGGTGCCGAGCGGGAACAGCGCCGCCCAGTGCCCGTCCTCGCTCCAGGTGTGCGCGGTGGACGGGTCGGAGCCGCCCAGCCGCACATCGGCGGCGATGATCGTCAACGTGCCCGGCTCACCGGGGAATTCGGCCCGCAGCAGCGACCGTACGGTGCTGTGGGCGCCGTCGGCCGCGACGAGGTAGCGGGAGCGCAGGGCGGTGCCGTCGGCGAAGGCGGCGGTGACCCCGTCCTCGTCCTGGGCGAGGCCGACCAGTTCATGGCCCCTGCGGGCGTGCAGGCCGTGCGCGGCGAGATGCCGCTCGAAGAATTCCTCGATCACCACCTGCGGCACGGACCGCCAGGGCAGACAGTGCCGTTCGGTCTGGAGCGGGAGCGGGATACCGGCGAAGTGGCCGGTGGTGACGGGGTGATCGCCGGTGGCCAGCAGGGGCTCCAGTAACCCTCGCTGGTCGAGCGCCTCCAGGGTGCGGGACTGCACGCCGCCCGCCCTGGACAGGTCGCTGCGCTGCGCGAGCCTGTCGGCCAGCACGGTCGAAACCCCTGCCAGCAGCAGCTCGTTGGCCAGCGTCATGCCGGTCGGGCCGGCGCCGACGATGAGCACATCGGTGTCCACGGACACTCCTTCGTCTGTATCGAATCTGTCTGTGCCGATCGGGACAGCGGCAACGCTCCGCCGATCGGGCCGCCCGGACCAGAAACCGGCTCGATCGTGCCGAGATCCGACACCGACTAGCCTTGAACCGGTGGAATCCGACTACGACGAGCTGGACCGTCGGCTCGTGCACGCTCTCCAGATCGACGGGCGTGCCCCGTTCAGCACGATCGCCGAGGCCCTCGGCGTCTCGGACCGCACCGTCGCCCGCCGCTACGCCCGGTTGCGGTCGGCCGGGGCGATCAGGGTGCTCGGCGGGTTCGACCCCACCGCGCTGGGCGCCGTCCTGTGGTTCCTGCGGGTGCGCTGTGCGCCCACCGCGGCGCTCCCGGTCGCCGAGGCGCTGGCCGCACGCCCCGACACCTCCTGGGTGAGCCTCAACTCCGGTGGCACCGAGATCACTTGCGTGGTGCGGACCGAGAGCGAGGCGGACAGCGAGGCGCTACTGCTGGCCAAACTCCCCCGCACCCCACGTGTGGAGGGCGTGACCGCGCACTCCGTGCTGCACGCCTTCTACGGCGGCCCCGACAACCTGGTCGGAAAACTCGGGTGGTTGGACACGGCGGCGATCGAGCGACTGCGCCCGCCGCCGCTGCCGCACCGACCGGGGCCGGTACGGCTGGACGACGGTGACCGCAAGCTCCTCGCGCTGCTCGCCACCGACGGCCGGGCCGGGTTCGAGCAGCTGGCCGCGGCGACCGGCTGGTCACCGACGACGGTACGGCGCCGGATGACGGAGCTGCGCGAGCACGGCGTGCTCTATCTGGACCTCGACGTCGACTGGCGCGTGTTCGGCGGGAACGCCCGGACCCTGCTCTGGCTCTCGGTGGCCCCCGCCCACCTGGAGGAGGCCGGCCGGGCGCTGGCCGGACACCCGGAGATCGCGTTCGCCGCTGCCACGACCGGCCCGACCAATCTGTACGCGAGCGTGGTCTGCGCGAACCAACGGGAGCTGTACCGGTACCTGACCACCCGTATCGCCGCGCTCCCCGCCATCACCCATCTGGAGACGGCACCGGTGATCAGGACCGTCAAGCAGGCGGCCAACCGGATATAGCGCCGGCGGTACGACGGGACGGGCGGCCGGGACGCGTTGTCTGCGTCACTTCGGGGCGACGGACCGTACCGCCGGGCGGCCCCGCGCTCATAGGGTGCTGCCCATGATGGTCCCGGTGGCCCTTTTACTGCTCGGCGCTCTCACCGCCGTCCTCGGTCCGCGGCTGCTGGCCCGCGCCGACTGGCCGGACCGCGAACCGGTCGTCGCGCTGTGGGCATGGCAGTGCGTGGTGGCGGCCGTGCTGCTGTGCTGCGCGCTCTCGATGACGCTGAGCGCCGCCGCGGCCTGGGCGCCGGTGCGCGGGCAGGTGTTCGCGCGGGCGCCGCGCGCGGTCGTGGACGCGTACGCCCTCGGCACCGCGAGCCCCTGGGCGGCCGCCACCGCCGTACTGCTGGCCTGCGCCGGGCTGTGGAGCGCGGCCATGCTGGTGCGGGAGGTCGTACGATCCGGCGCGCGACGGCGGGCACAGCGGGCCGAACTCCGGCTGCGCGCACCGCTGTTGCCGGGTGAGGAGCCGGGAGCGGGGCGGCTGGTGGTGCTGGAGGACAGGCGCCCCGACGCCTGGTGGCTGGCCGGTGCGACGCCTCGACTGGTCGTCACCACCGCCGCGTTGAACCGCCTGAAGGAGCGTCAGCTGGACGCGCTGCTTGCCCATGAGAAGGGGCACGCGCAGGCGCGGCACGACTGGCTGCTGCACTGCTCGGCGGCGCTCGCGGACGGGTTCCCCCAGGTGCCGGTGTTCGCCGCGTTCCGGGACGAGATGCACCGGCTGGTGGAGCTGGCCGCCGACGACACGGCCTCCCGGCGCTTCGGCAGGCTGACGACTGCGCTCGCACTGGTCGAACTCAACGAGGAGCGGGGCGTGTTCGGGCCCAGCCCGACCCCCGAGGCGCATGTGCCCCAGCGGGTGGACCGGCTGCTCACCCCACCCGACCGACTCCCGGCCCTGCACCGACTGCGACTCACCGCGGTCGCCGCGCTGGTCCCGGCACTCCCGGTCCTGCTGACCCTGGTACCGGGCCTGCGGGCGCTGGGCTGAACGTGGTCCGCCGTCCTCGGCCGGGCACGGCTCAACTTTCCTGCGAGTGGGTCCGACCGCATGATTGTCGACGGGGCGGCGCCGGAGCTGGTGCCGGTGCCGGTGCCGGTGCTGCGGATGCTCGGCCGAACGCGGCCCCCGCCTCGCCGGAGCACCGCTCAACTCCGCCACGAGCGAGCCCCGATAGAGTCCGACGCCATGACTGCCGTGCTGTTCGACTTCTCCGGGACGCTGTTCCGCGTCGAGTCCACCGAGTCCTGGCTGCGTGCGGTGCTGGAGGAGACCGGACGGGACCTTCCCGAGCCCGAACTGAAGGAAGCGGCATGGGCGTTGGAGGCTGTCGGGGCACTGCCGGGCGGCGTACACCGGGATGTCCCGGCGGGTGCCGCTGCCCGATCCGGATCTGCCCGACGCGCTCTACGCACGGCACATGTCCCCCGCCGCTTGGACCCCCTACCCGGACGCCCGGCAGGTGCTGCGCGCCCTGCACGAGCGCGGGATCGGCGTGGCGGTGGTCAGCGACATCGGCTGGGACCCGTGTCCGGTCTTCCGCGCGCACGGCCTCGACCCGTTCGTGGACGCGTATGCGCTGTCGTACGAGCACGGGGCGCAGAAGCCGGACCCCGCGGCTGTTCTCGGTCGCCTGCGCGGCGCTCGGTGCCGATCCCCGGCGGACGCTGATGGTCGGCGACAGCCGGGAGGCGGACGGGGGCGCGGCGGCGCTCGGCTGCCGGGTGCACCTCGTGGACCCTCTGCCGGCCGCCGAGCGTCCGAACGCGCTGCTGCCGGTTCTCGACCTGGTCCCGGACCTCGCCTCGGACCCGGCCTGACCTTTCCTGACCGGTTTCCCGGTGTCCGACGGACGCGGACCGTCCGCCGGGGTGATCCCCCGTGTCACCCCGGCAGACGGCAGCTCCGACCGGACCCATGGGTTCCGGATGCGTTGAGTATAGTTGGCTGGCAGCCAGTCAACGCAGGAGTCCAGCATGTCCCCGCGCAGCGCCTCGGTCAATGAAGAGTTGCGAAGGCGTTCCCGGGAGCGGCTGCTCCAGGCCGCCGTGGAGCTGGTGGACGAGCGCGGCTTCGAGGCCACGACGCTCGGCGACATCGCGGACCGCGCCGGTTCCGCCCGCGGCCTGGTGTCGTACTACTTCCCGGGCAAGCGCCATCTGGTGCAGTCCGCCGTGCACCGGCTGATGCACCGCACGCTGGAGGAGGCACTGGAGCGGGAGCCGCGCAGCGAGGACGGCCGGGAGCGGCTGGCCCGTGCCGTCGACGCGATCCTGGGGCTGGCCCGCGACCGGCCGGTGCTGATGCGCCAGCACATGGCGGGGCTGCTCCAGGCCGAGGGCTTCGTGGAGTGCCCGGAGCAGCGGCGGCTGTCGGAGCTGCTCGGCGACACCGTCGCCCGGTACGGCTCCGCGGATGTGACGGCCGGCTATCCGATGCTGCGGGCCCAGCTGATGGGCGCGGTGTACGCGGCCCTGGTCCCGGGCGTGCCCATGCCCGTTCCGGCGCTGCGTGCCGAGTTGTTCCAGCGCTACGGGCTGGACTGGGAGCTGGGGGTGCCGCCGGAGCGGGACGCGGGGTGCGGGGCCGCGGAGCGCGATCTGTCCCGGTTCTTCGCGACCGGGGAGCGCACGGAGGGGTCGTAGCGGTCCCGGAATCGCGCGGAGGGGTTGTAGCGGTCCCGGGAATCGGCTCTTGTCGGCGAGCGTGCCTCAGTGTCAGCAGACGCGCCGGATGCCGCGACCGCCGTAGTCCGCCACAGCGCCCCGAGGGAGCGAGCGGACCCGGGACGGCAGTTACCGGCGAGCGTGCCTCGGTGTCAGCAGGCCCGCGTCCCTGGCCCGGGCGATCAGGCCGAGGGAGCGCCGGCGGCCGTGGCCGGTCGCCCGCATCACGGCGAGCACCGGGTCCGCGCCCGCCTCCTGTGCCGCGCGGTACTCCCGGGCGAGCAGCAGCCGGCCCTCGGCGCCGCGCGGCCAGGCCGGGCGGGCGCGGCGCCGGGCCGCGCGCGAGACGCCGGGGTCGTCGGGGTGCGCCACCGGGATCGGGGAGCGGCCCGCGGCCCGCTCCCCCGCCCAGAACGCCTCAAGGAGCGGCTCCTCGATCCAGTCCGCGAGGACGGCGAGGTCGTCCAGGGAGAGCGCGGGGTGGGCGCGGATCTCCTCGACGCAGACGCTGCCCCCGTCGCTCACGACGGCCAGCGCGTCCACCCCGGCGCCGTCGGGGAAGTCCAGCCGGACGTACAGCCAGGACAGGGTGCCGCCGTGCCCGCGCACCTCCCACGCGGGCCACACGGACAGCGCGCCGTCCTCCGCGTTCCGCTCGGAAAGATCAAGAAAGGATGCTTCGAGCACCTACGCAACGTATCCGCGCGCGCACCCTCCATACGGTGGGACACGCGCCCGCGTCACCCGGCGGGCTCTGCCCTCGGGGGCTCCGCGGTGGGACTCTGGAGTTGTCCGCGCACTCTCCTTCAGCCGTCAGGAGTACCGCCGTGCTGCGAGTCGCCGTCGTCGGATCCGGACCGAGCGGGTGTTACACCGCCCAGCAGCTCGTCCAGCAGGACCCCGAGGTGCGCGTGGACGTGCTGGACCGGCTGCCGTGCCCGTACGGCCTCGTCCGGTACGGCGTCGCCCCGGACCACGAGAAGATCAAGTCGCTCCAGGCGAGCCTGCGTACGGTGCTGGAGCACGAGCGGGTGCGCTTCCTCGGCGGGGTGCGGGTGGGCGGCCCCGGCGGGGTGCCGGTGAAGGTGCTCCGGGGGCTGTACGACGCGGTGGTGTACTGCGTGGGCGCCGCCACCGACCGCCACCTCGGCATTCCCGGCGAGGAACTGCCGGGCTGCTGGTCGGCGACCGAGTTCGTGGCCTGGTACAGCGCGCACCCGGACGCGGCCGACGCGGGTTTCCTGCGGGACGTGCGCTCGGCGGTGGTGATCGGCGCGGGGAACGTGGCGGTGGACGTCACCCGGATGCTGATGCGGGGCGCGGCCGAGCTGCGCCCGACCGACATGCCGCAGGGGGCGCTGGACACGCTGGCGGAGAGCGGGGTCGGCGAGGTGCGGATGGTGGCGCGGCGCGGTCCCGCGCAGGCCCGTTTCACCACCAAGGAGCTGCGGGAGCTCGGCACCCTGCCCGGCACCCAGGTCCTCGTGGAACCGGGTGACCTGGCGCTCGATCCGGCCGGCCCCGAGACGCTGCCCGCGGTGCAGCGGCGCAATCTGGAGGTGCTGCGCGGCTGGGCGGAGCAGCCTCCTTCGGGGATCGACCGCCATATCCGGCTGCGCTTCTTCCTGCGTCCCGTGGAGCTGCTCGCGGACGGCGGCCGGGTGGGCGCGGTCCGCTTCGAGCGCACGGCGCCGGACGGGCGGGGCGGGGTGACGGGGACGGGGCGGTACGAGGAGGTGCCCGCGCAGCTGGTGCTGCGCTCGGTGGGCTATCGGGGGGTACCGCTGGAGGGGCTGCCGTTCGACGAGGCGAGCGGCACGGTCCCGCACCTGGCGGGGCGGGTGGTGCGCGACGGCGTGGCCTCGCCCGGGGAGTACGTCGCCGGGTGGATCAAGCGTGGTCCGTCGGGTGTGATCGGCACCAACCGGCCCTGCGCCAAGGAGACGGTGGCCTCGCTCCTCGCGGACGCCTCCGAGCCGGCGCGCTCCGATGTGCCCGAGGACGCGGTCCCCGCGCTGCTGGCGGCCGGGATCGAGCCGGTGGTCTGGGACGGCTGGCTGGCGATCGAGCGGGCGGAGGCCGAGCTGGGCGCGCGTCTGGGCCGGGGTGTGGTCAAGCTCGCGGACTGGGACACCCTGCTGGCGGTGGCGCGGTCGTCGCAACCCCCTTCGCAGCCCCGGCCGTAACCCCCGGCCCGCGTACTCAGACGTCGTCGCCCAGGCGGGCGTACTGGCCGTCGGCGGCGGTGAGGAGGGCGTCGAGCAGGCCGGGGAAGAGGTCGTCCAGGTCGTCCCGGCGCAGGCCGCTCAGCTTGGCCGTGCCCCGGTAGCACTGCCGGATGACGCCGCTCTCGCGCAGCACCCGGAAGTGGTGCGTGGTGGTGGACTTGGTGACCGGCAGGTCGAAGCGCGAGCAGGACAACTCGTCGGCGGCCGTGGCGAGTTCGCGGACGATGTGCAGCCTCACCGGATCGGACAGCGCGTGCAGCACGCCCTCCAGTCGGATCTCCGTCCGGTCGGGGTGCGGCAGCACCCGCCCGGGGGCGGCGGTCTCGGTCACGGCGGCCCACCTTCGTCGCTGGAGTCATGGAACCTTTACGTTCCCGCATTGTACGAGAGGCATCGTAGTTTGACATCCCTCGTACTACGAGGTCTATCGTACAAGTAGACCTGCGGTCCGTGACGAAGGGATTCTGTCGTGAGCGTGCTGTTCGAGCCCGTCACCCTGCGCGAGGTGACCATCCCCAACCGGGTGTGGATGCCCCCGATGTGCCAGTACTCGGCCGAGCCCGCGGGGCCGCTCACCGGCGCCCCGAACGACTGGCACTTCGCGCACTACGGGGCGCGGGCCACCGGCGGCACCGGTCTGATCGTGGTCGAGGCCACCGCGGTCTCCCCGGAGGGCCGGATCTCCCCCTACGACCTCGGCCTGTGGAACGACACCCAGGTGGAGGCGTTCCGCCGGATCACCCGCTTCCTCTCCGCCCAGGGCACGGTGCCCGCTGTGCAGCTGGCACACAGCGGACGCAAGGCCTCGACCGAGCGGCCCTGGAAGGGCGGCGCGCCGATCGGTCCGGAGGGCCATGGCTGGCAGCCCCTCGCCCCGAGCCCGCTGCCCTTCGCCGAAGGCCACCCGGTACCCAGCGAGTTGACGGCGGATCAGATCAAGGAGATCGCCGGGCAGTTCAAGGAGGCCGCGCGCCGGGCGCTGGCGGCGGGCTTCGAGGTCGTGGAGATCCACGGCGCCCATGGCTATCTGGTCCATGAGTTCCTCTCCCCGCACTCCAACCACCGCACCGACGCCTACGGCGGCTCGTACGAGAACCGCGTCCGCTTCGCGCTGGAGATCGTGGACGCCGTCCGGGAGGAGTGGCCCGCGGACAAGCCGCTGTTCTTCCGGGTCTCGGCCACCGACTGGCTGGAGGAGGGCGGTTGGACCGCGGACGACACCGTCCGCCTGGCCCGCGATCTGCGCACCCATGGCGTGGACCTCCTCGACGTCTCCACCGGCGGCAACGTCTCCGGCGTGCACATCCCGGTCGGGCCCGGCTATCAGGTCCCGTTCGCCGCCCGGGTGAAGACCGAGACCGGCCTTCCGGTCGCGGCCGTCGGTCTGATCACCGAGGCCGAGCAGGCCCAGAAGATCGTGGCGAACGGCGAGGCCGACGCCGTCCTGCTCGGCCGCGAGCTGCTGCGCGACCCCTCCTGGGCCCGGCACACCGCCCGGGAGCTGGGCGGCGACGTACGGGTGCCGGAGCAGTATCTGCGTTCGGTGTGAGCCTCAGGCCGGCAGCAGTCGTACGACCGTCTCCTCCAGGCGGGGCAGCGCACGCTGTCCCGCCAGCGCGAGGGCGATGGCGACGGCCACGCCGGCCCAGGCCAGCGGCCCGAGCGGGGTGCAGCCGAAGGCGCGGCTGAGCACCGGGGTCTGGACGACGGCGACGAGCACCGCGGCCGAGCCCAGTGAGGTGATCTGCACCAGCCGGCTGTCGCGCCGGTCCAGGAGGGTCTGCACCAGCTGGGTGCCGACCACCCCGCACAGGGCCATGGTGCTGGAGCGGCGGGCGGTGCCCGGGGTGAAGCGGCCGATCAGCCAGGCGGTGAGCGCGCCCAGACAGGTGGTCAGCGCCCGGTGCCTGATCTGCCGCAGCAGCGGATCGCCCAACACCCCGGCGGCCTCCTCGACATGGGCGAGGTCCGCCTCACCCTCCTTCTCCGTGACGGCGACCGCCATCGATGGGAACAGGTCGGTGAACAGGTTCACCATCAGCATCTGCCGGGTGGACAGCGGCGCCCGCCCGGACACCAGGGTGCCGATCAGACCGAAGCCGACCTCGCCCGCGTTGCCGCCGATGAGGATGGCGATGGCGTCGGCGACGCTGTGCCACAGGGCGCGGCCCTCGCCGACCGCGTCGATCAGGACCGTGAGGTCGTCGTCGGTGAGCACGATGTCGGCGGCGTTGCGGGCGGCGGCCGAGCCGCGGGCGCTGATGCCGACGCCGATGTCGGCGGCGCGGATGGCCGCGGCGTCGTTGGCACCGTCGCCGACCATGCCGACCACCCGGCCCGCGTCCCGCAGCGCCTCCACGACCTGGAGCTTCTGCTCGGGCGCCACCCGGGCCACCACGCCCGCGTCGCGCAGCATCCGCGCCCGCGCCGCCCGGTCGGCGGCGGCCAGTTCATCGCCGGTGACCACCACGGTGTCCTCCGGCCAGCCCAGTTCGGCGGCGATGGCACGCGCGGTCTGCGGATGGTCGCCGGTGAGCACGACGGGTCGTACGCCCGCCTCCAGCAGCCCCTTCACCAGCGCCGTGGAGGTGTCGCGCGGTACGTCGGACAGCGCCAGCACTCCATTGAACTCCAGGTCCTGGAGCGGCTGTTCGAGTACGGCGGACTCGTCCTCCCCGCCGTCCAGGCGCCGTTCGGCCACCGCCAGGACCCGCAGTCCCGAACCGGCCAGCTCCTGAGCCGCGTTGGCGGCGCCCGGGGGGAGACCGGTGCAGGCGGGCAGGACGGTCTCGGGGGCGCCCTTGACCACCAGGACGCGGGAGCCGTCACCGGTGCGGCCGACGGCGGCCGCGTAGCCGCGGCCGGCCTCGAAGGGCAGCCCGGCGAGCTGCGTCCAGTCGGGGTCGGGGCGGGCCGCGTCCAGGACGGCCTCGTCGGTGGCGTGCACCGGCCGCTCGGAGCCGCCGTTGAATCGGGGGCAGGCCCGGGCGGCCGACCGTACGGTGTCCGCGGACCCGGCGGCGGCCACGGCGCGTACGGTGCCCTCGGCGTCGGAGACCCGCACCAGGCGCAGCCGGTTCTCGGTGAGGGTGCCGGTCTTGTCGAAGCAGATGGTGTCCATCCGGCCGAGCGCCTCCAGGGTGCGCGGGGTGCGTACCAGGACGCCGCCGCGGCTGAGCCGGCGGGCCGCGGCCAGCTGGGCGACGGTGGCCACCAGGGGCAGCCCCTCCGGTACGGCGGCCACCGCGACCGCCACACCGCCGCTGACCGCCTCCCGGATCGGGGTGCCGCGCAGCAGCGCGATTCCGGTCACCGCGGCGCCGCCCGCCAGGGTCAGCGGCAGTGCCTTGCGGGTGAGTTCCTGGAGACGGGCCTGGACACCGGCGGCCGGGGGGGTGCGCGCGGCGAGGTGCACGGCGCGGGCGGCCTCGGTGTGCTCGCCGGTGTCGACCACGACGGCACGGGCCTCGCCCGCCACCACGGTCGTGCCCTCGAAGACCATGCAGCTGCGGTCGGCGACCGGGGCGTGCGGGGTGGGGTCGGTGTCCTTCTCCACCGGTAGGGACTCGCCGGTCAGCGCGGACTCGTCGACCTCCAGGCCCTCCTGCCACAGCAGCCGGGCGTCGGCGGGCACCACGTCGTCGCCCTTGAGCTGGATCACATCGCCCGGTGTGAGCTTGCCCGCCTCCACGGTGCGGGTGCCGCCGGCCGGTGCCTCCTCCTCCGCGGGCACCACGCGCGCCTTGCGCTTCTGGTCCGCGACCAGACCGGACAACGCCCGCTCGGCGCGCAGCCGTTGGACCCCGCCGACCAGGGCGTTCAGATCGAGGGCGCCGACCACGAGCAGGGCGTCCACCGCCGAGCCGAGGATCGCGGAGGCGGCCGAGCCGACCGCGAGGACCGGGGTGAGCGGGTCGTGCAACTCGCCGCGGACGGCCTGCCCGAGCTCGTAGGACCAGCGCACCGGGGCGACGAGCGGATGCCGGTAGACGCCGTCGGCAGCCTTGCGCAGCCCCTCGGCCAGCGTGCCCAACGGCGTGCTCTCGACGCCGGGTTGGTGTTCGAGCCGGTCCCTGGCCTGGTCCGGGTCCAGTTCGTGCCAGTGCACCCGGGGTCGGGGGTGCGGGGCGCGGGCCACCGCGACGCCGAGCGCGGCACGCATCCCGGACAGCAGGGCCAGGGCGGCGCCCGCGTCGACGGGTGCGTGCCGCAGCCCCGGCAGCATGGCGAACCGTCCCCGGCCGCCCTTGGCCTCGCCGACGGCCACGAGGAGCCCGGACAGGGCCGCGCCGGACCGGGCCAGGGTCTGGGACCGCCCGCCGACCGCGCGGGCGGCCGGGATCGCGATCAGCACCCGCCACACGTCGGGCAACCCGTGCAGGGCCAGCAAGTCCGCGCCCCACACCACCGCGCCGTCCCGGTCGGTGAGGGCGACGGCGACATCGCTGGCGCGCAGCGCGGCCAGCACATCGCTCTCCTCGGCCGAGCCCACCCGGGCGACCGTGAGCACGGTCTGTGTCTCACCGCGCGCCTCGTAGACCACGTCGTCCAGCGGCCGGCGGGCGTCCACGACCTGGTCGGCGAGGCCGGTGAAGTCCTCCAGGGCGGGGTCGTCCACCAGCACCACGCGCAGCCCGGCCCGGCGGGCGGCGTCGAGCACCGGTTCGGCCCACGGATCCGCCTCGCCGTCCGCGCCGCGCAGCGCTCCGGCGTGCAGGACGACGGTCCCGGCCATGTCAAGGCGGCGCAGCCGCTCCGGGTCGCGGACCAGCACTCCGGTGCGGGACAGGGCGGCGCTGAGGACGGCGTGGAAGGCGGCGGGACCGTAGCGGGCGGCCTTGGGTGAACCTGCGAGCACCGCCTCGGCCGCCTCGGTACCGTCGTGCTTGACCAGCAGGGTGGCCGCGGCGCCCAGCACACTGCCGGCCGAGGCGTGGGCGGCGTACTCCTGGGCGGGCGACTCGCGCAGCGGCGGCCGGGACTCGCCGCCGGGGGCGAGGCTGACGCGGTCGGGGCCGCACAGGTCGTCGTGCACCGCGTCGAAGGCGGCCGCGCGGGCCACGGTCTCGGCGATCTGGCAGGCGCGCAGGGTGCCGTCGAGCAGCAGCGACGCGGGGGTCTGCCCGGCGCCGTGCGCGGCGGCGTTGGCGGTGGCCAGCACCAGGTCCATCCGGTCGGGTCCGAGGCGGGCGCGCAGCCAGGCGCGGAACCGCGGGTTCTCCCGCAGCAGCGTCACCACGGCGGTCACCAGCCGGGGCGAGGGCGGCAGCCGCAGCGCGTACCCGGTGACCGCGACGGCGGTGCCCAGCACATCGACGCCGAACGTGGCCACGGCGGTGCGGACCCCCGCGGGGTCGGCCGGGTGGGTGGTCTCCTCCACGTCCCCGGCGGCCAGTTCGAACCCGTGCCGTGCGGCGAGCCGCGCGGCGTGCTCGACCACGTAATCGGTGGCCTCCTCCTCGGTCACGCTCACCACGAGCCGGGCGAGACCGTCGTCCCAGTACGCGAAGAGCACATCGGGACGCTCGGCGAGGATCCGGGCGATACGGCGGCCGATGTGGGGGGTGGGGTTGGGGCGCGGGGGTTCGGTGCTGGGCGGCGGTTCGGGAGGCGGGGGCGCGGTCGCGGAGGGTTCGGGGGCGGGGTGTGTGGCGTCGGCCGAGCGGTCGGGGGCGGGGGGTGGCGGGGCGCCTGTGGGGCCGGTGGCGGATTCGGGAGGTGGGGGTGGGGTGGTCCCGCCGGGCGAGGGCTCGGAGGGCGGGGGCTGCGCGCCGGGTGCGCCGGCGGCGGGCCCCGGAGCCGGGGGTGCGGTGGTCCCGCCCGGTGAGGGCTCGGGGGGTGGGGGCTGCGCGCCGGGTGCGGACTCGGGGGTGGCGGGGCGGAGGGCGAGGTGGGCGCGGGTGCCCGAGCGCCAGTGGTCGTCGGAGCCGGGGAGGGAGTTGCGGGCGACGCGGGCGACCCGCAGGGCCGCGTCCACGCCGCGCACGCCGGCCCGTGCGGTGCCCGCGGCAGCGCCTGCGGCCACCCCCACGGTGGGCGCGGCGGCGCGGGCAAGCAGGCGTGGTGCCGCGGGCAGCAGCCGGAGGGTGGCCCGCGGCACGGTGAACATACCTGGCAAGGGGCTCTCCTCAGCGAGTGGTGCGGTCGGGGCGCGCGGTGGGCCCGAAGGGGCCGGTCACCGTCTTCGGTGTGCTGTCCTGGGTGTCGTCCGCGGGTACCGGGCCGGGTCCGGGTCGATGCCCGTGTCCATGCCCTTGGCCGCCCTCGCCGTGATGCCGGTGCGGTTGCTCCTGGGGTCCGTGCGTACGCGTCTGCGCGCCGGACCGGAGCGCGGCGGTGCCGAGATCATGTGGGGCCGCGGCCCGTTCCTCGCCGGTCCCGTCGCCACGGTGGCCGGGCCGGGACTGGGTGAGCCAGGCCACCGCCGCGCCGGTCAGGGCCACGGGCCACTCCACGACGCCCGCCGCGCCGAGCACGCCCGCTCCGGCGTACACCGCGATGCGCCGCCCGCGCGGGGAAACGGCGCCCACCTTGTCCAGGGCCTCCTCAGCGACGTGGCCCACCGTCGTGGCGCCCGGCACCTTGCGCAGCACCGAGGCGGCACCACGCATGGGCGCCGTGAGGGCCGACGATGCGTTGTGCTCAGCCATGACTCTCCTCGGGTGAGATCGTCCTCCAACCCCCACCGAGTGCCCGCGACCGTGCCGGTCACCCTCCATCTCCCAGGGAACGCCCTGTACGTCGGGCGCGCCACCTGCTGGGCGTGAGGCGCGGGGCGGTCCGGTCACCGGGGGCGTCGAGCCGTCGTGGCCGGGATGCCCGGCGGACCGGTGGAGAGCGGGTGCGGGGGTTGCTCCGCATGGGGTGGAGCGGGGCCTTGGACGGGCCGTAGGCCGCGGTGGCGGGGCTCGGCGACGGGCGCGCGTCTCTTCAGCCGCGAGGCCGGGCCCGACGGCGGGCGGCGTTCCCGCGCGGGCCCGGCGGCTGGGTGTGCGGCTTGCGGCTTACGGGCGACGCGTGGTCGGGAGGCGGTGCCCATGCTCGATGCCGGGGAGGGGTCGCGGCGGGCGGCGCCGCGCCCGGCGACGGAGTCCCCAGCAGCCCCCGGCCGATCGGCGGCCCACCTCACCCCGCCGACAGCGCCTGCTCACCCCCGACCGCCACCCTCCTCAGGGCCGACCCCAGCCCCTCCCCCACGACTCCCCGCTCGACCGGCCACCCCGGCCCCGGCCCCAGTGCTCGCCTCGGCCCGCGCGCCCCCGGTCAGCAGCCCCGCACGCTCCCCTCGACTCCGACCGACGCCACCACCTCCCGCTGGTACTCGGCGTACGCCGTGCGCAGTTCGGGGCCCGGCCAGGTCGGGGGAAGGAGGGCCGGCGGGAGGACGGGATCGCCGAGGAGATGGCGGACGATCGCGGCGAAGGCGGTGAGGCGGTCGGCGGGGCTGGGGGCGTCGGAGGCGGTCGTGAGCAGGGTCTGGGCGGTGCTCGCCCAGGCGGACAGCGGCCACAGGCGCGCGACGAGGTCGTGCGCGGGCTCGTCCGGGCGGGCCGTGTACGTCACCGCCACCCGGTGGAGTCCGTCCGGCAGCGGCCGGTCGAGGTTGGCCGGGCGCAGCCACACGCCCTCGCGCAGCTCGGCCAGCCGCAGCGCGGTCAACCGGGTGCGCAGCTCGGCGCGTTCGGCCGCGCCGCGCCCCGTGGCCGTGATGACCACCATCTCCCAGTCACCGTCCCATGCCCGGGTACGGGGGTGAACAGCGTCGTCCTGGCGGCGCTGCCTGGCCAGCAGCCGGTCGCTCAGCCCGTAGACCGCGTCCGTGCGCCACAGATCGCCCGCGGCCACCATCCGGCTCAGCGCGGCCCGCAGCGTGGAGCCGCCGACGCCGAAGGGCTCGACCAGCCGTATGAGGTCCTTCACCGGCAACTCGGGCGGGTGCACGGCCAGGAGCATGCTCAGCACGACCGACCGGGCGGACAGGGGCCGCAGGCCGGCCGTCTCCGGCCCGGTCGACACGTTCATGCGCATGGGCACGTACTTTACGTGCGCCTCCATGTTGCACTATTGCTACAGTCGCAGATAAAGCGCAACATTGCGCGTATGGCCTCCACGCAGACAGAGACGCAGCCGTCGGTCGCGACCCACGACGTCACCAATCAGCCCCCGCCCCTCGCCCCCTACGACTCCTCCGACGACACCGCCCTCCTGGAGGGCCTGCGCCGCGAGGGCGCGCGGTGGGCCGAGAAGGAGATCCGCCGGCTCGGTGCCCACGCCGGCAGCGCGGAGGCCCAGGAGTGGGCCGAGCAGGCGAACGTGAACGAGCCGGTGCTGCGCACCCACGACCGCTACGGCAACCGCGTCGACGAGGTGGACTTCCACCCCGGTTGGCACCATCTGATGCGAGCCGCGGTCGGGGCGGGCCTCGCCGGTTCGGCTTGGGCAGACGAACGGCCCGGCGCCCATGTGGCCCGTACCGCGGGCGGGTTGGTGTGGGGGCACACCGAGGCGGGGCACGGCTGTCCGACGTCGATGACGTACGCCGCCGTACCCACCCTGCGCGCACAGCCCGAACTGGCCAAGGTCTACGAACCGTTGCTCACGAGCCGGGAGTACGAGCCGGGCCTGCGGGTGCCGACCGAGAAGCCCGGCCTGATCGCCGGGATGGGCATGACCGAGAAGCAGGGCGGCTCGGACGTGCGGACGAACACCACGACGGCCACGCCCACCGGCGAACCGGGCGTGTACACACTGCGCGGGCACAAGTGGTTCACGTCGGCGCCGATGTCCGACGTCTTCCTCGTCCTGGCACAGGCACCCGGCGGGCTGTCCTGCTTCCTGGTGCCGCGCGTACTGCCGGACGGCAGCCGCAACACCTTCCGCATCCAGCGCCTGAAGGACAAGCTGGGCAACCGTTCCAACGCCTCGTCCGAGCCGGAGTTCGACCGGACCGTGGCGTGGCTGGTGGGGCCCGAGGGGCGGGGTGTGAAGACCATCATCGAGATGGTCAACTGCACCCGTCTGGACTGCGTGATGTCCTCGGCGACGCTGATGCGCAAGACGCTGGTCGAGGCCGGCCATCACGCCCGCCACCGGAGCGCGTTCGGTGCCCGGCTCATCGAACAGCCGCTGATGCGCAATGTGCTGGCGGATCTCGCGCTGGAGTCGGAGGCGGCGACCACGCTCACGCTGCGGCTGGCCGGGGCCGCGGACCGCGCGGTGCGCGGGGACGCCGGGGAGCACGCCTTCCGGCGGATCGCCACGGCCGTCGGCAAGTACTGGGTCACCAAGCGGGGGCCCGCGTTCACCGCCGAGGCCCTGGAGTGCCTGGGCGGCAACGGGTATGTGGAGGACTCCGGCATGCCCCGGCACTACCGGGAGGCCCCGCTGCTGTCCATCTGGGAGGGCTCGGGCAATGTCAACGCGCTGGACGTGCTGCGCGCCCTCGGCCGCGAACCGGGCGCCGCCGACGCCCTGTTCGCCGAACTCGCCCTCGCCGGGGGCGCGGACGCCCGCCTGGACTCCGCCGTGGCCGCCCTCAGGTCCGAGCTGCCCCGGGCCGACCAGCTCAGCGCCCGCCGCCTGGTCGAGCGCATGGCGCTCGCCCTCCAGGCGTCCCTCCTGGTCCGCCACGCGCCCCGGCCGGTCGCGGACGCCTTCTGCGCGACCCGCCTGGCCGGCGACTGGGGCCACTCCTTCGGGACCCTGCCCCCCGGAACGGACCTGGACGCCATCCTGGAACGGGCCCTGCCCGACCACGGCTGAGCCCGGCGACCCCGTACGGGTCCGGCCCGCCTCCGGCCGGGCCCGTACGACCACCACCCGCTCCTCCAGGCCCCTCGACTACGTCACTTGACGTCGACCCGAACCGGATCCCCGAACAAGTCCTCCGTGAAGGTCACGTACTTGGGCGTGAACGTGCCCTTGCCGGTCACCGTGCCCGAGATGTTCTCGCCCGGGGACAGGTCCACGGTGTCGATCTGCTTGTCGTCGACGCCCAGTTCGTCCGTGTGCTTGGTGCCGTTGGTGTCCGTGACGGTGAAGTAGAGCGGGTTGACGCTGACCTTCTTGCCGCTGTTGTTGCGGATCGTGACGGACACGCTGGTGTAGGCGTCACCGTCGGCGAGGACGCTCTTGGTGAACGACGCCTTCTTCGCGGTGATCTCCACGGCCGCCGGCTTCCCCGCCGGCTCGGAACCGCCCGGCCGCGACGAGGACGCTGCGCTCGGGACGCCGCTCTTGCCGGCGTCCGCCTTGCCGTCGTCGCCCTTGCCGCCACCACCCGCCACGGCCGCGATGACGCCGATCACGATGACGAGCGCGACGACACCGAGGCAGCCGAAGCCGAGGATCTTGCCGGTGCTCGACTTCTTCGGCGGCTGCGGGGGCGGGGGCGGCGTGCCCCAGCCCTGCTGGGGGACGCCCCATCCGGGTGGCGGCGGGACGTCTCCACCGGGCTGCTGCGGGTATTGCTGGCTCATGTGCCCCCCTGAGGCTGCTGCTGTGATGAACACGTGTGTGATTGGTGAAGATCCCATGAAGTTGCAACATTCAATGAGACTTCACCGGATCGTGACCAACCACTAGGCAACCCGGGGGATTTGGCGTTTCGCCGACGGACGCCGGCTCAGACCATGCGTCCCCACTGCGGCCCCAGCCGGGCCCATTCCGTGTCCCAGGCGGTCATCCGGCGGCGCTCCAGCCGGGAGCGCAGCAGGAAGCCGCCGGCGAAGGGGACGAGCGCGGCGCCGAGGCCCGCCAGGGTTCCGACGAGATCGGCGCGGAAGGCGGCCTGGCCGGGCGGGACGGGGCTGCCGACGAGGTGGCCACGGGAATCGGTCCAGACGGTGACCCTGGTGCCGACCCGGTTGCCGGCCGCCGTCCGGACCCGGCCGGTGCGCACGGAGCCGTCGGCCACCGTCCAGCGCACCTCGGCCCAGCCCCGCGCGTCATGGGATATGTGCCGACGCCCGGCGTGCGCGTCCGGGATCTCGGCGACGACATGCGCGACGGCGGGGCGCCGGTCGGCACGCTCGCGGGCCAGCCCCTGCGTCACCGACCGGGCCACCATGAGCCCGGCGAGCACCCCGGCGAGCACGGTCAGCAGCCCGACGCCGAGCACCACCCAGCCCTCCACCACGTCCGCCCGGCGCCTGAGCGGATTGCGCCGCCACCGCCACAGCCACACCTTGGGACTTCGGAACGCCATCAAGGGCATCCTCCTCGCGACCGCAAAGACCGGCAGGACCGCCCTCCCCGGGAGGAGGGATCGTTCCGTTGCTCATGACAAGCCGTCCTCGACGTTCGCACGAGCGGCCCGCCTCGCGCAGGCGCATCGCGGAACGGACCTCGCAGATCCTCGCGGAAAGCCGAAGACACCCCCGCTGAGCTGGGGCGACGGCCGCTCCAGGGGAGACTGTCAGTGGTGGGGTGCACACTGGCCGATATCTGATGGCGACCCTGGGCAATGGCGCCCCGGAGGTGATCGGCATGACCGAGGTACTGCTGGCGGTGGGCACCCGCAAGGGCCTGTTCCTCGGACGGCGGCTGGGCCGGCGCCCGTGGGAGTTCGACGAGAGCCCGTACTTCAACGCGCAGGCGGTGTATTCGGTCGCGATCGACACCCGGGGGCCTCGTCCGCGGCTGCTCGCGGGGGGCGACAGCGCGCACTGGGGACCGTCGGTGTTCCACTCCGACGACCTCGGCCGCACCTGGACCGAACCGCCCCGGCCGGCCGTCAGGTTCCCCAAGGACACCGGCGCCTCCCTGGAGCGCGTCTGGCAGCTGCACCCGGCCGCCGCCGAACCCGATGTGGTGTACGCGGGCACGGAACCGGCCGCGCTGTACCGCTCGGTGGACCGCGGCGAGAGCTTCCAGCTGGTACGCCCGCTGTGGGAGCACCCCACCCGCTCCCGCTGGGTGCCGGGCGGCGGCGGTGAGGGGCTGCACACGGTGCTCACCGACGCGCGCGACAAGGCGGCGCTCACGGTGGCCGTCTCCACGGCCGGGGTGTTCCGCACCACCGACGGCGGGGCGAGCTGGGCGCCGTCCAACTCCGGTGTGGCCGCGGTGTTCCTGCCGGACCCGAACCCGGAGTTCGGCCAGTGCGTGCACAAGGTCGCCCGGGACGCGGCCGACCCGGACCGGCTCTATCTCCAGAACCACTGGGGGGTGTACCGCAGCGACGACGCGGGGGCGCACTGGAGCGACATCGGCGCGGACCTGCCGTCCACCTTCGGCTTCGCCGTCGCCGCCCATCCGCACCGCGGTGACACGGCGTACGTCTTCCCGATCAACGCGGACAGCGACCGGGTCCCCGCCGACCGCCGCTGCCGGGTCTTCCGCACGGCCGACGCGGGCAAGTCCTGGGAACCCCGGTCCCGGGGCCTGCCGACCGGGGACCACTACGGCACGGTGCTGCGCGACGCCCTGTGCACCGACGACGCCGACCCGGCGGGCGTGTACTTCGGCAACCGCAACGGAGAGGTGTTCGCCTCGGCCGACGACGGCGACAGCTGGCAGCAGGTGGCCGCGCATCTGCCGGACGTCCTGTGCGTACGCGCGGCGCTGGTCGGCTGAGGGCCGCGCCGGAGCCGGAGAAGGAAGTGGGGGAGGCATGACCGAAGAGGGGGGCGCAGCGGTGTCGGGAGAGCGGGGTTGCAGGGGGCCAGGGGCGTGGGGCGTCCGGCCGGGTTCCGGCCATCGGTTGATCACCGGCGGCCGTACGGCAGTAGGGTGACGCCCGTGGCACCACGACCCTTGCATGAAATCGTCGAACCGGGCTGGGCGAAGGCCCTGGAACCCGTGGCCGGACGCATCTCCCAGATGGGCGACTTCCTGCGCGCGGAGATCGCCGCGGGACGTACCTACCTACCGGCCGGAAGCAATGTCCTGCGGGCGTTCCAGCAACCCTTCGACGAGGTAAGGGTCCTGATCGTCGGTCAGGACCCTTATCCCACCCCCGGGCACGCGGTGGGCCTGTCGTTCTCGGTCGCTCCCGAGGTACGGCCCCTGCCACCGAGCCTGATCAACATCTACCGCGAGCTGATCAACGACCTGGGGCTGCCCCAGCCGTCCAACGGCGACCTCACCCCCTGGACCCAGCAGGGCGTCCTGCTGCTGAACAGGGCGCTGACCACCGCGCCGCGCAGCCCGGCCGCCCATCGGGGCAAGGGCTGGGAAGAGGTCACCGAGCAGGCCATCCGGGCGCTCGCGGCGCGCGGCAAGCCGCTGGTGTCGATCCTGTGGGGCCGTGACGCCCGCAATCTGCGTCCGCTGCTCGGGAGCCTGCCGGCGGTGGAGTCCTCGCACCCCTCGCCGATGTCGGCCGACCGCGGGTTCTTCGGCTCGCGCCCCTTCAGCCGGGCCAACGACCTGCTGATCCAGCAGGGCGGGCAGCCCGTGGACTGGCGTCTGCCGTGACCGTCGCCGGGTATCTCGCCGTGGACTCCGGCGGCTCCGGCCTCCGGGTCGCCGTCGGCGTGCCGGGGCGGACCCCCTCGGCACAGCGGGAGACCCGGGAGCCGGTCCGTACCGGCGCGGGCGGCATCGACCCGGCCCACCTGATGTCCCAACTCATTCCGCTGACCAGGGAGTTGGCGACCGAGGCGGGGGTGGACGAGTTGGGCACGGCCGTCGTCGGCGCCGCCGGGTTCGCCACCCTGGGCGACGCCCTGCGCGCCGAACTGCCGGACGCCCTCGCCCGCGTACTGGGGGTACGACGGGTCGCGCTCGCCGCCGACGCCGTCACCGCGTATGCAGGAGCCCTCGGTTCCCGGCCGGGCGCGGTGCTCGCCGCGGGCACCGGTCTGATCGCCATCGGCACCGACCTGACCGGCTGGCGGCGGGCCGACGGCTGGGGGCATCTGCTGGGTGACTGCGGCGGCGGCGCCTGGATCGGCCGGGCCGGTCTGGAGGCGGCGCTGCGGGCCCACGACGGCCGTGCGGGCGGCTCGGCCGCGCTGCTGAGATGCGCGGAGAAACAGTTCGGACCGGTGTGCCAACTGCCCGGCCTGCTCTATCCGCGGACCGACCGGGCCGCCGTACTCGCCTCGTTCGCGCCCCGGGTGGCCGATCTCAGCGCGGACGACCCCGTCGCCGCGGACATCCTGCGCGCCGCGGCGCGACACATGGCGGACTCGGCCGCGGCCGTGTGCCCGGTGGACGGGACGCCCGAAGTGGCGCTCACCGGTGGCCTGTCCAAGATGGGCGATCCGCTGCTCGTGCCGCTGCGCGAGGAGTTGACGCGGCGGCTGCCGCATGCCCGCCAGGTGCCGCCCGAGGGCGACCCGTTGCACGGCGCGGTACGGATCGCGACCGAGCTGGCCGCCGGGCGGCTCACGCTGCCGGGTGAACCGACAATGCTGCACGTCACAGCCGCCACCCGTAAGCGGGCAGACAAATCCGGACGGATACCGCTCACCTGTACCCTCCCCGAACAGGACCATCCGGGAAACCAGTAACATGCGGCGCCATGAGCTCCTCCACTGGACCCGAGTCCGGCCTCCCAGTACGAATGCCGCGACCCCGCCAGCCCGGACGGCACCGCCGGCCCGAACCGCTGGTGGCTCCCGAGGGCGCGCCCGCGCTCGTCCTCGCGGTGCCCGGTGTGCCCAGCGCTGCCACGCGTGGCCTCGCCGAGGAGGTCGTGAGCATCGCCCGTTCCGAGCTGCCCGGCCTGAATGCCCGGATCGGCTACCTGGACGGTGACGACGCCGAGTTTCCCTCGCTGCGGTCGGTTCTTGCGCACGCCGCCGAGGAGCGTACGGCCCGTTACGAGCAGGCCGTCGCCGCCGGCGTCGAGGGCCTGCGGGAGCCCGACGGCCCGGTCGCCGTCGTCGTACCGCTGCTGGCCGGTCCGGACAACGCGCTGCTGCGGCAGATCCGCCAGTCGGTGAACGACAGCCGGGTCGCGGCCGAGCTGACCGATGTCCTCGGCCCGCACCCGCTGCTCGCCGAGGCGCTGCACGTACGGCTGTCCGAGGCGGGCCTGGCCCGCGCGGACCGCGCCCGGCTGTTCACCGTGGCCACGGCCGCCGACGGCATCGTGCTGGCCTCCGTAGGCGGAGAGGAGGCCGTGCAGGCGGCCGGGATCACCGGCATGCTGCTCGCCGCGCGCCTGGCCGTGCCGGTGATGGCGGCGGCCCTGGACCAGGAGGGTTCCATCTCCTCGGTCGCCGAGCAGCTGCGTTCCTCCGGTTCGCAGCAGCTGGCGCTCGCGCCGTATCTGGTCGGCCCGGAGATCGACGCGACGCTGCTCGCGGCCGCCGCCGACGAGGTGGGCTGCTCGATGGCCGAGCCGCTGGGCGCCTACCCGGCGATCGGCAAGCTGGCCCTCGCCAAGTACACGACGGCCCTGGGTATCGCGCCGCAGCAGGCGCAGGGCACCCCGGTCCGCTGACGGCACCGAAAACGGAAATTCGCACAGGCAGGGCCCGCTCCCCTCGGGAGCGGGTCCTTCGCCTTGCCGGGGACCCAGTGTCGTGCGCGCTCAGCCGAAGACGACGCACGAGGCCGCGGCGACCTGCACCGAGCCGTCGTAGCGCGGTACTCCGGTCGCCTCGTCCACGGCGAACCAGCAGACGTCGCCGGAGCGCTCGTTGGCCACGTACAGGAAGCCGTCGTGCGCGGCCAGGGCGCGGGGCCAGTGGCCGCCGCAGGGCACGGTGCCGAGCAGTCTGAGGCCGTCCCCCTCGACGGCGAGCACCGACAGGACGTCCTCGCCCCGGGTCGCCGTCCACACGAAGCGGCCGTCGGGGGCGACCACGATCCCCGAGGGGTAGGCGTCGCCGACCGGGGCGCCCGGCAGCAGGGGGACCTCGGTGAGCGGCTTCAGAGAGCCGGCCGAGGCGTCCCAGCGGCACACGGTCACCGTCGGGGTGAGTTCGTTGACGACGTAGGCGTGCTCGCCGTCGGGATGAAAGGCCAGGTGGCGGGGCCCGGAGCCGGGTCGCAGCGCGCACTCGCGGTGCAGTGCCGGGGCACCGGCCTCCAGCGTGCACACCCGCACCGAGTCGGTCCCGAGGTCGACGCTCACCGCCCAGCGGCCGCTGGGGTCCGGCTGCACCTGGTGAGCGTGCGGGCCACGCTGCCGGCGGTCGTGCGGCCCCGAGCCGGTGTGCTGGAGCCGGCCGGAGGGCTTCGCGGCGAGGGTGCCGTCCGGGCGCAGCGCTACGGCGGTGACGCTGCCGCAGCCGTAGTTGGCGGTCAGCACATGCCCGGCGTACAAGCTCAGATGCGTGGGTCCGCTGCCGTCCACCGGCACGGACGGTCCGGCGAGCTCCGTACGGCCGCCGTCGACACGATAGGCGGCCACGGCGCCCTCGGCGGTCTCGCTGACCGCGTAGAGCATGCCGCCGTCCGGGGAGAGGGCCAGGTAGGAGGGGTCCGGCACGTCGTTGACGGCGGCGACGAGGGTGAGCGCACCGCCCTGCGCCGCGGCCTCGGCGATCACCAGCCCCGGGCCGCCCGCCGCCGTGAACGACCCGATGAACACCCTGCCGCCACCGCTCCGCACCACCGCTGTCCCCTCTCGGTCAAGCCCGTCACGCGCCGACGGTAGCAGCCGACCTAGTTCGGTCTAGACCAAGAGAACGGCGTGGGCCGGGAGTTCTTCACTCCGCTGCGGCATCCTCCGGAGGGGGCCGGGGGTAGGTCTGCGGCGCAGCTCGGCGCCGAGCGCGGGGCGAGCGCGGGGCCGGTCGCCGGCGCTTGCGCGCGGCTGCGGCCGGGGGCTACGGCAGGGGCTGGGCGGATCTGTTGCCCTTTACGGGCGCGAGGCGGTCTTCAAAGCGGGCGGCTCCCGCACGCGCGCCGGGCCGGCGAGCCGTTCTGCACGGAAGCGTCCACTTCTCGGCCGACGGCACGGCAGTTCCCCAGGGGCGCGGGGAACTGCGCGACCAGCCACGACGGATCCGCACCCTCGTCCCCCTCATCAGCCCCCAAGAAGACTCACCCACCACCAGCCATCAGGCTCCCGCCCCCACCAACCTCGCCCCCGCCGTCTCCCGCAACGGCTCCGCCAGCGCAGCCAACGCATGCTCAAGGCCATGCACATGCGCCAGCGCCGGCGACGCCGGAGACTCGGTCGCCGTGACCGCCGGCCCCGCGGAGCCCCCCGTCAGCGCCTCGACCGCCGACTCCACCCGCCCGCACGCCGCCGCGAGCCGTGCGTCGTGCGACGCCTCCGGATCCGCCGCGACAGCCACCAGCCCCCGGATCTCACGCGCGCAGTCGTCGAGCAGCGCCAGCACCCTGCGGGCCCGCCGCTTACGGGCCGGCAGCGGGTTCAGCGGATGCACCAGCGGCGCCACGGACAGCCGCACCCGTTCGAGCAGCCTCTCCAGCTCGGCCACCCGCGGTCCGGGATCCGCCGTCGGCGAGCCCGCGAGCCGCGCCGCCGCCTCCGCCGTACAGGCGTGCACGCACCGCAGGGCCCGCTCGATCCACGCGTCCGTCGTGGCGTGCGTGGTCACCGGCAGCAGGAACAACACCGCGAGCGCGGCGCCGAACGCGCCCACCGCGGTCTCCCCGAGCCGCAGCGCCAGCAGTCCCGGAGTGAGGACGCCGAGCAGACCGTAGAGGAGTTCGGCGAGGACCGTCACCCAGAGCATCATCCAGGTGTAGGAGACGGCGGCGGAGTAGAAGATGCCGAAGACGGCGACCGCGAGCAGCGCGGCCGTCGGCACCGGCGCGCCGTGCAGCGGTACGGCGACGAGGAAGCCCAGGCCGACGCCGATCAGCGTGCCGAGGACCCGGCGGAAGCCCCGTACCAGCGTCTCGCCGCGCGAGGCGGTGTTGACGAAGACCCACCAGGTGGCGCCGACGGCCCAGTACCACCGCTGGCCGGACACCAGCTCGCCCACGACCAGCGCGAAGCCCGCGCCCGCCATCGCCTGGACCGCCTGGCGCGTGGTCACCCGGGCGAGCCCGCCGCCGCTGGACAGGGGGGCGGGGGCGGCGGCCGGGGGCAGGCTGCGCTCGTAGCACCACAGCCCGAAGCGCACCGCGGCCGCGCTGAGCACAGACAGCAGTACGGCGGCGGACAGCTCGGGCAGCCGGTCGGGGGCGGCGTGCAGGAACTGGGCGGTGAAGAACATCATGAAGGCGAACACCCCGAGGCTGTGCCCGCGCGGCCCCCAGCGCCGGGCGTACACCCCGGCGCCGACGACGGCGAGGAAGGCGAGGTCCCGCGCCACCGGATACGGGTGCAGCGCGGCCGCGGCGCCGAGCACCGGCAGGCCCACGACCGGCAGCAGGGCGGTGGTGACCGCCTGCCCGCGCACGGTGGGGTCGGCGACGGTGAACAGCGCGAGCAGCGCCGCGAGCCCGCCGGTGACCGCGCCGACGACGGAGTGCCCGACGAGCAGGCAGACCACCACGGCGAGCCCGATGCCGAGGACGGCCCGGGACGCCCAGCGCAATCGCGCCCGACCCGGGTCCGGAGCCACGAACACCTTCTTCAGCACTGCTGCCCTCCCCATGGACACCTTGGACGACCAAGGAAGACCTGAAAACAAAAGGCGCCGCGGGGATCCGCAGCGCCATCGACATGTCTATAAGAGCATCCCCTACCGCAGTGGCTCAAGTGATGCTCGATTCAGTGGGCCAACGGCCCAGCACAAGGCCCTGTCGCAGAGCCCCCGCGACGCCAACGGCGCAGGTCGAGCGGCACAGCGGTCCGAACGGGTACTGGGCCATTGGTACAGTCGTACATCATGGCCGTGGACGAGCTCGACACCCGCATCCTGCGACTGCTTCTGGAGCAGCCGCGCACCAGCGTGCGCGAGTACGCCCGGATTCTCGGCATAGCCCGCGGCACGCTCCAGGCCCGGCTCGACCGCATGGAGCGGGACGGGGTGATCACCGGTACGGGCCCCTCCCTGTCCCCCGCCGCCCTGGACCACCCCGTGCTCGCGTTCGTGCACATCGAGGTCACCCAGGGCCACCTGGACGATGTCGGGGACGCGCTGGCGGCGGTGCCGGAGATCGTGGAGGCGTTCTCGATCACGGGCGGCGGTGATCTGCTCGCCCGCGTGGTGGGCCGGGACAACGCCCATCTGGAGGATGTCATCCAGAAACTGATCAGCCTGCCGGGTGTGGTCCGCACCCGTACCGAGGTGGCCCTGCGCGAGCGCGTCCCCTACCGGCTGGGGCCCCTGGTGGAGGCGGTGGGCCGCGCCGCCCGCGCCTGATCCCGGCATGCTGGAGCGCATGAGCGATCTCGGCGCCCTCGCGGTCATCTTCGATCTCGACGGAACGCTGGTGGACAGCGAGCCGAACTACTACGAGGCGAGCCGTCTGGCCCTGGCCGAGTACGGCGTCCCGGACTACACCTGGACGGACCACGAGAGCTACGTCGGTGTCAGCACCCGGGACACGGTCCTGCTCTGGCGGGATCGCTACGGGCTGGTTGCCCCGGCCGAGGAACTGCTGGCCGCGACGGACCGGCGCTATCTGGAGCTGGCCCGCGCCGACACGCGCGTGTATCCCGAGATGCGGGCGCTGCTTGAGCTGCTGGCCGCCGACGGCGTACCGGCCGCGGTGGCCTCGGGTTCCTCCCCCGAGGCCGTGGCCGCGGTCCTGGCCGGCACCGGCCTCGACGCCCTGGTCTCCGTGGTGGTCTCGGCGGCCGACGTCGCGCGCGGCAAGCCGGCGCCGGACACCTTCCTGGAGGCCGCCCGGCGGCTCGGGGCGGATCCGTACGACTGCGTGGTCCTGGAGGACGCGGCTCCGGGCGCGGCCGCCGCGCACGCCGCCGGGATGCGCTGTATCGCCGTCCCCTATGTCGCCGAGCAGGCCGACGATCCCGGGTTCGCCACGGCGAGCCTGCTGCTGCGCGGCGGCCAGAAGGAGTTCACGGCCCGCTCGGCGTACGCCTGGCTCCGGGGAACGGCCGCCACGAACTCCGCCTGATGCCTGAGACCCCGAATGCGACGCGACACTTGGTGCTCTATAGCAGGACAAACACCGACGCGCCGGATTTTCCTCGCTTACCCGCACAAGGGCCGGCCGCTGCTTAGCGTGGCCCCCATGACCATGGACACGGCCCGGCCGGCCGACGACCGGCGCCGCTGGCAGGCGCTCTGGGTCTGTCTCACGGCGGGCTTCATGACGCTGCTGGACAGTTCGATCGTGAATGTCGCCCTGCCCTCGATGGAACGCGGCCTCGGCGCCGACACCGCCGCCCTGTCCTGGGTCGTCTCGGGCTACGCGCTCACCTTCGGACTCGCCCTCGTGCCCGCCGGGCGGCTCGGGGACCTGCGCGGACGGCGCACGGTCTTCCTGTACGGGCTCGCCCTGTTCACGCTGGCCTCGGCCGCGTGCGGACTGGCCACCGACGCCGGCTGGCTGGTGTTCTTCCGGCTGTCGCAGGGCGTGGCCTCCGGCATCCTGGCGCCGCAGACCACCGGGCTGATCCAGCAGATGTTCCGGGGCACCGAGCGGGCACGGGCGTTCGGCATGCTGGGCAGCGTCGTCGGGCTGTCCACGGCGATCGGGCCGCCCGCCGGCGGACTGCTGATCCATCTGTTCGGCACCGACGACGGCTGGCGCTGGGTGTTCTACGTCAACCTGCCGATCGGTGTCGCCGCCTTCTGCGCGGCGCTGCGGCTGCTGCCGCGCACCCCGCCCGCGACCGGCAGGCGCGAGGGCATCGACCTGACCGGTGTGCTGCTCCTCGGCACCGGCGTGCTGGCGCTGATGCTGCCCCTGGTGCAGGAGCAGCAGTGGACGGGCCGGCTGAAGTGGGCGCTGCTGCCGGTGGCCGCGCTGCTGCTGGCGGGATTCTGGGCGTGGGAGCGCTGGCAGGGCTGGTGGGGGCAGGCGCCGCTGCTGGACCTGCGGCTGTTCGCCCAGCGGTCCTTCTCGCTCGGGGTGCTGCTGAATCTGGTCTACTTCGCGGGTTTCACCACGCTCTTCTTCGTCTACACGCTGTTCCTCCAGAACGGCGTGGGCTACACGGCGCTCGCGGCCGGGTTCTCCTCGCTGCCGTTCGCGTGCGGTTCGGCGATCGGCGCGGGGGTGAGCGGCCGACTCGTCGTACGGCACGGGCGCAAGCTGGTGGTCGCCGGGCTGGCGGTGGTGGCGCTGGGCCTGCTCGCGGTGATCGCGACGGTGCAGCTGGTGCCGGGGCAGGGCGTGGCCTGGGCGGCGGCGCTGCCCCTGCTGATCGCGGGCCTCGGCTCGGGCGTCACCATCTCCCCCAACACCACGCTCACCCTGGCGACCGTTCCCGTGCAGCGGGCGGGCGCGGCGGGCGGGGTGCTGGTGACCGCCCAGCGCATCGGCTCGGCCGCCGGGATCGCCGCCGTGGGCGCGGTGTACTTCGCCCACCTGGCCAACCACGGCAGCCCGGCGCGGGCGCTCCAGCTGGGTCTGCTGACCGCCGTGGGCATCATCGTCCTCGCCCTGGTCCTCGCGGTGGCCGACCTGCGGGAACGACAGACGGAACCGCTGGGCGCGGTGCGCGGCGCGGCACGGCCGGAGGAACACGATCAGGCGGTTTGAGAAACGCTCGGCCCGAGAGCGCCTCGGCGCGTCGCCCGGCCCTATGAGCGCTTCTTCGGCTTCCCGCGCTTCGCCGCCGGCTTGGCTCCGCCCGTGCGGGCCCGCTGTCCCCGGCCGCCCGAGGACTTGGCGGCCCCGGGCTTCTGCCGGGCGCCGGACTGACCGGCGCCCCGGGACTTCCTGTCGCCCTGGGGCTTGCCCGCCGATTTGGCTCCCGGCTTGGCCGTACGGCCCTCCGCCGTACCGCCGTCCGCCGGGCGGCCCGCCGCTCCGCGCCCCCGGGTGCTGTTGACCGTGCGGCCCCGGACGATGCCGATGAACTCCTCGACCAGATCGGTGGTGGCCGCCTCCGGCCAGGACAGGGCGACGCCGGACTGGGGCGCGTCGGTGACCGGGCGGTAGGTGAGGTCGCGGCGGTGGTGGAGGCGGGCCAGCGACTGCGGGACGACGAGGAGGCCGACGTTCGCCGCGACCAGCTCGATCGCGTCCAGGGTCGTCGCGGGCCGCTCGAACGCGGCCTCGCCGGGCGGCCGGTCCCAGTCGAAGACGTCGTCCAGGGGATGGAAGAGCACCTCGTCGGCGAGGTCCTCCAGGGTGACCTCGTCGGCGGCCGTGATCACATGGTCCTTGGGGACGACGACCACGCTGGTCTCGGTGTAGAGCGGGATCGCGCTGAAGAAGTCGCGGTCCACGGGCAGCCGTACAAGACCCGCGTCGGCTTCCCCCGCGCGCATCAGCTCCGGCGCCTCGGCGGCCGGGACCTGCGTGAGGGTGAGCGGGATGTCGGGCAGGCGTTCGTGCCAGACCTTCACCCATTTGGCGGGTGTCACTCCGGGGACGTACGCGAGCCGGAACGACGGTGATTCCTCCGAGCCTGTCACCAGGCCAGGTTACCGGCCGCGGCCCCGCCCATGGTCACCGGCCGTGATCCCCTGCGTCCGCCGCCCGGCTCGTGGTCGGCTCCCGCACGCACGGCCGATACCCTTGTCCTCATGAAGTCGCAGCAGAGCACCCAGACGATGAAGCCCGCGACCGCGGCGAAGAAGCTGGGTGTGTACCTCCCCGCCACCCCCGCCTCCTTCCAGGAGGGTGCGGTCTCGCGTGCCGAGCTCAACGAGCTCCAGACCGACCCGCCCCAGTGGCTGCGCGAGCTGCGTCTCAACGGTCCGCACCCACGTCCGGTGGTCGCCTCGAAGCTCGGCGTCTCCATCGCCGGTCTGGCGCGCGGCGGCGTCACCGAGGCGCTGACCACGGAGCAGATCGAGGCGCTCAAGCAGGAGCGGCCCGAGTGGCTCCTCAAGGAGCAGGCCACCCAGGTCGAGGTCCGCAAGGAAGCGGCGCGGATCAAGAACCTGAAGCAGCAGAAGGACGCGGCGAAGGACTCGTCGCAGAGCTGATCCCCCGCTTCTCCACAGGCTTGCCCCCAGCGCCCTCCGTTCGTCGGAGGGCGCTGTCAGTGGTCGCCTCTAGAGTTCCCGTCACTTGATCATTGCGGGGCGGGAGGCACGTATGGGGTGGGTGTCGGCCGGTGAGTACGAGGTCGCCCTCGACGGCAAGAAGGTGGTGCCGCAACGCGTCCGGGCGGATGTTGAAGTCGGTGTCACCGAAGATCGCTGCGCCGGTCCGGGCTCGCGACGGCGGCCGAACTCCTCACGGACCTGCACCCCGCCGCCGCGGACCGCGCGCATGACGTCTGCGGCCGCCTGCGCCCCACCGACCCCGACCGCTTCGCCCGCGCCTGGCTGGCCGCGGCCCATTGCACGAGTGAGCTGGACCGCACGCTGTGCCTGGCCGCGTGGACGTCCTGACCTCGCCACGCGGCCGACCCGGGCCTCAAGACCTAAGGCTTCAAGGTCTCAAGACCTCAACTGCATTGGAGAAGGCCCGCGTTGTGCTTGGCGTCGAGTATCCGGCGCACACTGTCGTCGATCTTGGCCCGGTAGGAGGCGTCCTGCCCCATCCGGGTCTGGATGGCCTGCGCCATCGCGGGTATGACGTCCGGCCGTACCGTGAGGATCATGTCCCCGCCGGCCGAGGTGAAGTTCAACGCCCGCTGGGCAGGGGTGAAGGACCGTACGGCGACCGCGTTCCCGATGTCGTCCGAGATGACCACGCCCTTGAAGCCCATCTGGCCGCGCAGCAGTTGGCCGATGACCGTCGGCGAGAAGGCCGCGATGTGCTGGGCGTCGATCTTGTTGTAGGTGGCCGAGGAGACCATCACGAAGGGCGATCCGGCCTGGATCCCGGACTTGAACGGGTCGAGGCTGGCGCTGGTGCTGGTCGTCACCGAGTCCACGACATTGGCGGTGGTGTCGGTGTTGCCGATCACCTGGCCCAGCCCCGGGAAGTGCTTGAGCGTGGTCATCACGCCCGACTGCTTGAAGCCCGCGGCGAAGGCACCGGTGTGGGAGGTCACGGGGCCCGGGGTGTTGCCGTACTCGCGCTGGAAGGAGCCGATGGGGATGTTGCGGGTGCCCAGCGAGGCGGGGACCACGTCGGCGACCGGTGCCAGGTTCAGATCGACCCCGGCGCGCTTGAGTTGCTGGGCCCAGATGGCGGCCTCGGCGCGCAGCATCGTGGTCGACTTCTTGCCCTGGGTCACCCCATTGGGCATGGCCGAGAAGCCGGGACCGTTGAGCACCTGTACCTTGCCGCCCTCCTGGTCCGTCGCCACCACCAGGCCGACCTGCTTGCCGCCGACCCGGTCCGCCTGGCCCCGGAAACCGTCGACGATCTTCCGGGTCGCCGCCGTACCGGCGGAGCTGCGGCCGGTCAGCATGACGGAGCCCACGTGGTTGTCCCGCAGGATGCGCAGCTGGGCCTGGTCCGGTTGGGCGGCGTTGACACCGCCCATGAAGAGCTGTCCGACCCGCTGAGCCGTGGTCATACCGGCCAGGATCTGATCGGTGCAGGAGGTGGCGGTCGCCATCGGGGCGGTGTGCGCGGTGGCGGTGCCGGTGGGGCTCGGCGTCGGGCTCGTGGCGCCCGGAGTCGGTGTGCCCTGGGTGGCGACGGTGTTTCGGAGGGAGGTCGTGGTCGTCCCGGGCGTGACCGATGCCCCGCAGCCGGCGACGGCGAGCGCCAGAGTGGTCAGCGGAACCCCGGTGCGCAGGGCTGTGCGGCGGCTCCTGGGCCGCTGCCGGACGCGTATTCTCATGCTTCCTCTCCCGGCCTGAACGGACCGGGACTGCCGCGTACTGCGCAACCACTTCTGTCGCGGCGAGCCCGGCTTGCTGCGTCCACCACACCGTACGTGATTGAGCATTTGTTCGCCCCACGACGGAGGTGAGCGAGCACGGGCGCCGGCGAGGCGTGCAGAAGCCCTCCAGGGACCCGGTCAGGAGCCGTAGTGCGGGGTCACCACTTCAGCAAATGGACGATCTCCTCGGCGCTCGGTGCAACCCGAAGAGCACAGCAGATCACGGACCTTCCCGTCGCACTGGTGTGGTCTCCGTACGCTTCATCGGGGTCGTCCGGCTCCCAACGTCCGATCTCGATCTCCCAGGAAGCTCGGCATCACCGGGTTCTGGTGCTTGGACCGTCATGTGGAAACCGTCGGAGTCATACGGCTCCGCGAAGATGACACTGCCGGCATCGTCCAGTGACGCCAACATCCCGTCGACCCTGGAGTGTGCTGCGACCAGCACCCGGAGGTCAGCGGCGGCCTTCTCCCGTTCCTCCGGTGGCGTTCGATCTCCGGCTCATCCTCCGAGGAAGTCCCTGAGTATTCGGCGAGTGCCGCACGCAACTCGCTTTCTTCCAGCTTGAGTTCGGAATGGATCGCCCTACTCGTACCACAGGCTATGGGCACCGGTGAGCAGAGCGGCTCGGACAGCGGCGTCGGTCAGCGCCGCAAGGTGCTGGTGCGGGCAGGCGCGCCCACGCCGCTCGCGGCGGTCGTGGACGCCGACAGGGACGGTGGCGAAAGCGGAGATCCGACTGAGAGCGTCGACGATCGGAGCCGCGAGGCGCGCGTCGCCAAGGCTCGTCACGGTCTTGGACACGACGCCATCCGCACTCTGATAGGTCGCCAGAATCTGAGACTTACCGCGATTGGCGTGCTGAGAGTAGACGGTCAAGGAAACGCCTCTCGCCCATCCTGTGGACGGCAGCCGGACAGGAGGGGTGATGGGTGCGTAGGAGTGTGGAAAGAGGTGGTGGCGAGGGCGTGTTCCGACGCTCCATACCTCCACGTGACCGGAGGTGGCCCAGGTACCGTCCCAGGCTCCACTCCTGTCCGCAGGCCAGACAGAAGTCCCGCCGACCGCAAGTGGGGTGTCGCAACGGCTCGGGCCGAAGGGACGCCGAAGCACTGGAAGTGAGCTGCGTCCAGGAGATGTTGGGCCGGCCGGTCCGTCCGCCACAGCCACCACGCGCCCCAGCCATCGTGGCCGGTGTTCACCGGTCGTACAGCCCACGAGCGGAAACGTCCCTCACTCCAGGAAACTCAGCCGAGGAAACTGAGACGCACCGTGCGCTCGGGGTTGTCCTTGTTCGTGTCCACCAGACACACCGACTGCCACGTGCCGAGTTCCAGGTGGCCGGCGATCACCGGCAACGTGGCGTGTGGTGGGACCAGCGCCGGGAGGACGTGGTCGCGGCCGTGGCCGGGGCTGCCGTGGCGGTGTTGCCAGCGGTCGTCGGCGGGGAGCAGGGTGTGCAGGGCGGCGAGAAGGTCGTCGTCGCTGCCCGCGCCGGTCTCGATGACGGCGATCCCGGCGGTGGCGTGCGGGACGAAGATGTTCAGCAGGCCGTCGCGACCGCCCGCCGCATCCCGCAGGAAGTCCTCGCAGTCCCCGGTGAGGTCGACGACGCGTTCCCGGCTGCCGGTGGAGACGTTCAGGATTCGGGTGGTGAAGGCATCTGACATGGCTCCCATCCTGACGCATGGGTACGACAGCGGGTGGGAAGAGCCGCGCACGGCACGCTGTTGGTAGAAGCGTGAACGAATTGCGTGAGGTCGAGGTGGTCGTCGTAGGCGCTGGTCAGGCAGGACTGGCCGGCGCCTATCACTTGCGCCGCACCGGATTCGAGCCGGACCGCGACTTCGTGGTCCTCGACCACTCCCCCGCACCGGGTGGCGCCTGGCAGTTCCGCTGGCCCTCGCTGACATACGGCAAGGTGCACGGGATGCACGCGCTGCCCGGCATGGAGCTGACCGACGCCGATCCCGCGCGCCCCTCGGCCGAGGTGATCGGCGCGTACTTCGATCGGTACGAGCACGCCTTCGACCTGCGGGTACGGCGCCCGGTGGCGGTGCGGGCGGTGCGCGAGGGGGACGGCGGGCGGCTGCTCGTGGAGACCGCCGACGGCATCTGGTCGACCCGGGCGCTGATCAACGCGACCGGCACCTGGGATCATCCGTTCCGGCCGCACTATCCGGGCCAGGAGACCTTCCGCGGGCGGCAGTTGCACACCGCGCAGTACGCCGGGCCCGCGGAGTTCGCCGGGAAGCGGGTGGTGGTCGTCGGCGGCGGCGCCTCCGGCACCCAGCATCTGCTGGAACTCGCCCCGTACGCCGCCGCGACCACCTGGGTCACCCGGCGGCCGCCGGTCTTCCGCGAGGGCCCGTTCGACGAGGGCGCCGGGCGGGCCGCCGTCGCGCTGGTGGAGGAACGGGTGCGCGAGGGGCTGCCGCCGCGCAGCGTGGTCTCGGTCACCGGGCTGCCCCTGAACGACGCGATCCGCCGGGGACTCGCGGACGGCGTCCTGGACCGGCGGCCGATGTTCGACCGGATCACCCCCGACGGCGTGGAATGGCGGGACGGCGGCCGCGTGGACGCCGATGTGATCCTGTGGGCGACCGGGTTCCGGCCGGCGCTCGGCCATCTCGCCCCGCTGCGGCTGCGCGCACCGGGCGGCGGGATCCGCATGGAGGGGACGCGCACCGCGGCCGATCCCCGGATCCACCTCGTCGGCTACGGCCCCTCGGCCAGCACCATCGGCGCCAACCGGGCCGGTCGCGCGGCCGTACGGGACATCAGGCGGTTGCTGGCGGAGGACCGACCGGCCGCCGCATGACGAACCGCCGGACCGCCGCGCCCCGTTGAACCGGTCGGCGCAGGACCGGTCGACGCCCTCTCAGCCTGCCTTGCCGGACCGTGTCGCGGACGGGGACGTGGAGTGGCTCGGTGACGGGCTCTGGTTCGGCGACGGGCTCTGGCCCTGGCCCGCCTGCTGCCCGACCTTCTGCTGCTCGGAGTTGAAGTCCGCCACATTGCGCATGTGTGTGTCGTAGTCGGCGGTGAAGCGCGTGTCCCCGGGCTTGACCGTCACGAAGTACAGCCAGTCGCCCGGCGTCGGATTGATGGCGGCGCGCATCGCGTCCTCGCCGGGACTGCCGATCGGCGTCGGCGGCAGGCCCATGCGCTGATAGGTGTTGTAGGGGCTGTCGCTCCTGGTGTCGTCCTCGGTGGTGCGCGCGCGGCCCAGCGCGTAGATGAGCGTGGAGTCCAGTTGCAGCGGCATCCCGCGCTCCAGCCGGTTGAGGATGACCCGGGCGACCTTGCCCATGTCCTCCTTCTTCACGGCCTGGGCCTGGACGATGCTGGCGATGGTGAGGGCCTGGTAGACGTTCATCGAGTTGCGCTGCGCCCCGGCCGCGACCGGTGCGCCGTCGAACTTCTCGTGGGCGGTGTCCACCATGGACCGCAGCACGGACTCGGGGGTCGCGCCCTTGCGCAAGGGGTAGGACGTCGGGAAGAGATAGCCCTCCGGGTTGCCCCCGGCGTCCTTGGGCAGCGTCAGCCGGGCCTTGCCGAGCGAGCCGCGGGTGCTACCCGAAGGCAGGGCGAGCGCCTTGTCGATCGCGTCGTAGACCTGGGTCGCGCGCCAGCCCTCCGGGACGACGAGCGCGGCGGGCCTGGGCGCCTCATGGTGCTCGGCCACCGTCAGCAGCGGCACCGCCACGGCGGTGCCGGCGACGACGGCGCCGGCCACGACGAGAGCGAGTCTGCCCCGGCGTGTCAGTCGGGTCCTTCTCCGTGGCGGAATGTGCATCAGCATGCGGGAACCGTAATACGCGAATCACCGCAAACACGACATATATTCAGCTCGTCGGCCCAGTCACCCGTCTCGGTCCGAGGCGCCGGACGCCCGTCCGTGCCCTTGACCTCTGGTCGCCGCTTTCACCCGGCCGGCTCCAGTTGCGCGTCCCTGCGCACCAGGGCGGCGTACCGCCCGTCGCGCTCCAGCAGTTCCTCGTGCGTGCCGCGTTCGGCGACATGCCCGGAGTCCAGCACCACGATCTGGTCGGCGTCGCGGACGGTGGACAGCCGGTGGGCGATGGTGATCGTCGTACGGTTCGCCGAGAGGGCGTCGATGGCCTCCTGCACGGCGGCCTCGGTCCGGGTGTCCAGGGCGCTGGTCGCCTCGTCCAGGATGAGGACCGGCGGGTCACGCAGGATGGTGCGGGCTATGGCGAGGCGCTGCTTCTCGCCGCCGGAGAAGCGGTGGCCGCGCTCGCCCACGACCGTGTCATAGCCGTCGGGCAGCGCCGCTATGTGCTCGTGGATCTGCGCCGCCCGGGCCGCGGCATGCAGTTCCTCGTCGGTGGCGCCCGGCTTGGCGAAGCGCAGGTTCTCGGCGACGGAGGCGTGGAAGAGGTACGTCTCCTGCGAGACCACGCCGACCGCGCGGGCGAGGGTGTCGAAGTCCAGGTCGCGGACGTCGACCCCGTCGAGGGTGACCCGGCCGTCGGTGACGTCGTAGAGCCGTGGCACCAGGTAGCCCAGGGTGGACTTGCCCGCGCCGGTGGGGCCGACGACCGCGAGGCTGCTGCCGGCGGGGACGGTGACGTCGATGCCGTCGAGGACGGGACCGCCCTTGTCGTCGTAGCGGAACCCGACCTCCTCGAAGCGGACTTCGCCCTTGACCCGGTCGAGGTGGACTGGGCGGGGGCGCTCGGTGATGTCGATCGGCAGGTCCAGGTACTCGAAGATGCGCTGGAAGAGCGCGAGGGAGGTCTGGATCTGGACGCCGGTGGCCAGCAGGCTCACGGCCGGGCGGAACAGGCCCTGCTGGAGCGAGACGAAGGCGACGATGGTGCCGAGCGACACCTGGGGGCCGCCGAACTGGAGGGCGAGACCGGCCGTCCAGTAGATGACGGCGGGCATGGCGGCCATCACGATGGTGATCACGGCCATCCGCCAGCGTCCGGCCATGTTCGACCGGACCTCCAGGTCGACCAGTCGCTCGGACTCGTCGGCGAAGGAGCCGGTCAGCGAGTCGGTGCGGCCCATGGTGCGGCCGAGCAGGATGCCGCTGACCGAGAGGGACTCGGTGACCGTGGCGGCCATCGCGGCCATCTGCTTCTGGCGCTCGGTGGTGATCCGCTTGCGCTCATTGCCGACGCGGCGGCTGATCCAGACGAAGGCCGGCAGCAGGAGCAGCGAGACGATGGTGAGCCGCCAGTCGAGGGCGACCATCGCGACGATGGTGGCGACCACGCTGGTGGCGTTGGAGACCAGGGAGGTGGCGGTGGAGGTGACCGTCGCCTGCATGCCGCCGATGTCATTGGCTATGCGGGACTGCACCTCGCCGGTGCGGGTGCGGGTGAAGAAGGCCAGCGACATCCGCTGGAGCCGGCCGTAGACGGCGGTGCGCAGGTCGTGCATGACGCGCTGGCCGACGGTGGTCGAGATCAGCGTCTGGAGCACGCCGAAGACGCTGGAGAGGACCGCGCTGAGGATCATGCCGAGCGCGAGCAGGCTCAGCAGGCCGGTGCGGCCGCGCGGGATGGCGACGTCGAGGATCTCCTTGAGCAGGAACGGTGTGGCCACCGAGACCAGCGAGGAGGCGCCGACCAGCAGGCCGACGACGGCGAGCCGCCCGCGGTAGGGACGGAACAGCTTGAGGATCCGCCGCCACTGCCGGGGCATGTCCTTGGCGTCGGCGGGCGGGGTCCAGGAGGACTCACGGTCGGGATGCATGGGCTCCTACGGAGGTGAGCGGTCGCCGGCCGGGACCGGCAGGCGATGACGGAACGGATCGTAGCTCATTGTTACCTATACTCACAATGAACTGCATCCTGATATTGTTCCCGCATGACCACCCCCGATCCCGAGGGACTGCTCGCCGAGCAGTTGCTGCGGCTCACCCGCCGGGTGCACCGCATCCAGAAGCGCCATCTGGAACAGCGTGAGCTGGGCATCACCCCCGCCCAGTCCCGGTTGCTGCGCACCCTCGCGCACTACCCTTCCCCGCCACGCATGGCCGACCTCGCCGAGCGCCTGGAAGTGGTGCCGCGCGCGGTGACGACGCTGGTCGACGGGCTGGAGGCGAGCGGCAAGGTGCGCCGGGCCGCGGATCCGGCGAACCGGCGCGTGACCCGGATCGAGCTGACCGACGAGGGGCGCGCGACCCTGCGCGAACTGCGCGGCGCGCGCCGCTCGGCGGCCGAGGAGATACTCGCCCCGCTCACCGGCAAGGAGCGCGAGGTGCTCGGCGTGCTGCTGGACACCCTGGTTGACGGAGACGCCGCCAAGCCCTGCTGAGGCCCCCCGGCGCGACGGTCGGAGCCATCGCGCCGAAGGGCTCCGAGGGGCTTCCGGCTAGCAGCCCCTGCGGTCCAGCGTCAGCGCGCCCTGGGCGGTGGCCAGCGTGTGGTCGTAGCAGCCGCCCGAGCCGTACGACCGGTAGCGCTCCGACGAGGTGCCGACCGCGTGCCGCTGCTCGCGCGGGGCGTCGAGGGCGTAGGAGGCGTCGCCGCGGTAGGTGTCGTCCAGCCGCGACCACGCGGTGCGCCGGCCGCCGCGCAGCTCGGTCACCGACGCGCGGTCGCCGAGCGTCAGGACGGTGCGCAGCCGGTCGTCGGAGCCGATGGTGGTGACGCCGTCGAGGGTGTACGTCCGCAGCGTGCGCGCCGACCGCGCGGGACCGGACCCGGTGGTGGCGACGGCCTGGTCGTCGGTCCAGGTCGCGTTCAGTCCGTCGGTGTTCTCGCCGTCGGTCCAGCGGTGGACGGAGGTGTCGGCCAGGGTCCGGGTGACGGTGGTGGTCACTCGTCCGTGAGAGGTGTCGAGGTATCCGCTGACGGTGAGCCGGTGCCCGGCCTTCGTGTCCGCCCGGTTCTCCGAACCCGGTGTATAGGTCGAGGAGTTGACCAGGTCGGTCGCCGTGTCCTCGGTGACCGCCCCGGTGAGGCGGTCGCGGTGCGCGTCCTGCCAGACCAGCACGTTCACCGGGGTGCTCCAGCCGGCCTGGCCCGCCGGCACGCCCACGACGGATACCTCGACCCGGTGCGGGCGGCCGTCGTCCAGCAGTCCGGCGAAGGGGGTCAGGTCGTACTCGATGGGCCGGACATCGAAGGCACCCGGGGCCGGGACGACGTACCAGAGGTACGGATCGGACCAGCCGCCTGTCCACACGTTCGGAAAGGGCGCGGCGATGCCCGCCGTCCGGCCGTCGACCTTGATCTGCACCTCGCGGTAGGGGCCGTGATCGGCCTTGCAGGAGTACGACGCCGGGTCGGCCACCGTCAGGTACCAGAACTCCTCGCAGCCGCCGCCGGATCCGGTCGCGTAGACCTCGGCGACGATCCGCTCGCTGTTGCGCGGCGTGGTGAGCGTCGTACCGTCGGGCGTGTCGGCGAGGGTGAGCACGCGGTCGGGGGTGCGTCCGGCGGGGCTGCCCGCGTAGAACGTCAGGGTGACGTGGACGTCGATGACGCCGGTGTAGGTGTCGTCGACCACATTGCCGATCAGCATCTCGACGTCCCGCGGGCTCCGGAAGGTGTCGCTGTAGCGGGTGACATCCTTCTCGACGTGCCAGGCGATGCCGTCCGGCGAGGGCTCCGGGGTGGAGGTGCGCAGGATCTCGACCCCGCCGACGTGCAGATAGCCGAGCCGGTCGTACTGACGGCCCTTCACCGTGCCGTCCAGGCGGAGTACGACCTTGCTCCAATGGTCGCCGCAGCCCTTGGGCGGGGTGTACGCGCCCCGGTAGGGGGTGAAGTCGCGGAACTGCGTGTCGGCCAGGGTGACCTGACAGGACTTGGTGTGCGGCCGGGCGACGGGCGGGGCGGCGGTCACCGGGTCGTGCCAGTCGGTGCCGAACTCGGCGGGAACGCCGGCGGCCCGCGCGGTCGCGGTTCCGGCGCCGAGGAACGCGCCGACCAGCAGGACCGCGGTCGCAAGCATGGACATGACTATCCGTTGTCTCATGGGCGGTGTTCTACGGGGAGTTGGGCCCGCCCGCAATGAGGCGTCGGGGGAAGGAGCCGCCACACGGAGCGCATCTGGCGCATCGTCACCCTGACAGACATTTAGTGCTATAAGCGGATCTCGCTGGCATAGTGCGTTCATGGAGATCATGTCCGCAGGCAGCCCGGCGGGCCCCCCGGGCCAGGGCTCACGGAAGGCGCGCGGAACGAGGCGTCCCCGCCGCACGGCCCTCGCCCTCGCCGGTGCCCTCACCCTCACCGGCGCCGCCCTCTGCTACGACCTGCTCCCGCGCGGGGGCCAGGGCTCGCGCGCGCCCGGCCCGGCCGCCGCACCGGGGCGCGCCGCCGCCTCGGGTCCGACAGGAGGCGCACCCCCGTCCCCCGGCGCCCCGGGTATCGGCGACCCGCTGATGCCGCTCGCCGGGAACGGGGGCTACACGGTCCGCCGATACACGCTGGACTTCGACTGGCAGGCACCCCTGACGCCGTTCGAGGCGGGCGCCACCATCAGCGCCGCCGCCACCCAGGCCCTGTCCCGCTTCGACCTCGATTTCGCGGGCAACACGCTGCACCGGGTCACCGTCGACGGCTCCCCGGCCAGGTACGCGCGCGACGGCGACGAACTCGTCGTCACCCCGGCCCGGCCGATCCCCCGCGGCCGGGCCTTCACCGTCCATGTCGCCTACACCGCCGACCCCACCCAGCAGCGCCACCGCGACGACGCGATCCGGGACTACGGCTGGGTGCCCACGCCCGACGGCACCGTGGTCTGCGCCCAGCCCGACGGCGCCAAGATGATCTTCCCGGCGGACGACCATCCGAGCCTGCGCGCCCCGATCACCTTTCATGTCACGACCCCCGCAAACGTCGGTGCGGTGGCCAACGGACGCCTCGTCAGCACGACCGCGCGACCCGGCGGCCGCGTCGAACGGACCTACGACTCCGAACAGCCGATCGCGGCCCAACTGGTCCAGCTGGCGATCGGCAGGTTCCGCGTCGTCAACAGCACCGGCCCGCGCGGGCTGCCGGTGCGTGACGTGGTCCCGGACGACCTGGTCGGCGACACCGCGGAGTACCGCTCGCTCACCCCGGAACACCTGGCCTGGCTCGAACAGCGGCTCGGGCCGTATCCGTTCCGCCGCTACGGCGTGCTGGTCGGCGACACCGAGCTGCCGGTGGCGCTGGAGACCCAGTCGCTGTCCGTCGTACCGAAGGACGATCTGCTCGGCGACCGGGTCGACGCCGAACGCAATCTCGTGCACGAGCTGACGCACCATTGGACCGGGGACAGCGTCGCCATCCGGCGCTGGTCCGACCTGTGGCTGAGCGAGGGTCACGCCCGTTTCTACGAACGGCTGTACTCCGACTCGCACGGCGGCGTCAGCCTGGACGACGCGATGCGTGACGCCTACGAGCAGCACGACCAGTGGCGCCACGACGACGGCGCGCCGGCCGAACCCACCGCCGACACGCTGTTCAAGGTGATGCGCTACGACGGCTCGGCACTGGTGCTGTACGCCCTGCGGGAGAAGGTCGGCGCCGCGGTCTTCGAGCGGATCGAGAAGTCCTGGGTGAGCACCTACCGGGGCCGCGCGGCCGGCACCCGGGACTTCATCGACCTCGCCTCCCGGGTCGCGAAACAGGATCTGAAACCCTTTCTGACCGCCTGGCTCCACGGCCCGCGCACCCCGCCCATGCCGGGCCACCCCGACTGGCGGGTCGAGCCGGTCGAGGACTGACCCGGATGCCCTCCGTCACCGCCCCGTACGGGCACCCGTACTGACGAGCCGTCGGGGCGGAGCCGCTGCCGCCGACCGGGTGGCCTCTGCCGGGCCGCTGGTCCACCCCGGTGACGGTTGGCGCGACGGGACACGCGGGGCACGGAAACGTACAAGGGGTGGTTGTCAGGGGCAACTCCTTTGTCCTGGCTGCGAAGAGCGCGTTGAACATGTTTGGAGACCCGTGCCATGAAAAGACCCACCGCCCCACGTGTCCCCAACGGCCGCGTGTGCCGCCGGACCGCATGCGCCATCGGATCGGCGGCTCTGCTGGCCCCGCTACTGCTCACCCCGCTGACCGACGACGACGCACCCGAGCAGCGCCTTCAGGTCGCCTTCACCGATGCCGCCCACGACTTCCATGTGCCGCGCAGTGTGCTGATGAGCGTGTCCTATGTGCAGACCCGCTGGGACGCCCACCCGGGCTCCCCGAGCGTCGCGGGCGGCTATGGGCCGATGCATCTGGTGGACACCAGTCAGTTTCCGGCGGCCTCGCCCACCCCGGGCGTCCAGGGCGGTGGCGCGCTCCAGCCCAGCGCGGGAGCTGCGGGGGCGCCCGCCGCGCGGCCGGACGGGGTCCTGGCCGGCCGGTCCGTGAAGCCGGCGGACCTCCAGCGCGCCGCCCGGCTGACCGATGCCCCGGCCGGGCGACTGCGTACCGATGCCACCGCCAATGTGCGCGGCGGCGCCGCCCTGCTCGCGGCCACCCAGCAGCAGCTGGGCAAGCCCTTGAGCGACAATCCCGCGGACTGGTGGGAGGCGGTGGAACGTTTCCCCGGCACTCCTGACGTCAGCTCGGCCGCGACCTATGCGAACGATGTCTTCTCGGTCATCCGTAAGGGCGCCCACCGCACCACCGCCGAGGGCCAGGAGGTCTCCCTGCCCGCGAGCCCCTCCGTGCGCCCCCACACCGTCCGCACCGAGAAGCCCCAGCACGCCAAGGGGACTGAGTGCCCGGCCGAGGTCGCCTGCGACTGGCTCGCGGCGCCGTACGAGGAGATCGACGACGACGGCGACTACGGCAACCACGACCTCGCCGACCGGCCGCGCGACCAGAAGATCGAGTACATCGTCATCCACGACACCGAGGCCAAGCTGTCGAGCATGTTCCAGACGGTCCAGGACCCGACCGAGGCGTCCTGGCACTACTCGATCCGCTCCAGCGACGGCCATGTCACCCAGCACGTCCAGACCAAGGACGAGGCCTGGCACTCCGGCAACCAGTACGTCAACGCCCGCTCCATCGGCATCGAGCACGAGGGCTTCCTCCGGCAGCCGGGCACCTGGTTCACCGAACAGATGTACAGGACCTCGGCCCGTCTGGTGCGCTATCTGGCCAAGAAGTACGACGTCCCGCTCGACCGGCAGCACATCTTCGGCCATGACAACGTGCCCTCGCCGACCGGCGACTCCATCCCCGACATGCACGACGACCCGGGTCCTTTCTGGGACTGGCGCCACTACTTCGACCTCCTCGGCGCGCCACTGAAGGCCACCGCCGGGCCGAACAGCGACATGGTGACGGTCCTTCCGGACTACGCCACCCACTCGCCCAAGTTCACGGGCTGCCTCAAGCCCGGGGCGCCGTGCCCGAAGCACGGCTCCAGCGCGGTGCGCATGTACACCCGTCCGGACGAGAAGGCGCCGCTGATCCAGGACCCGGGCCGCCACCCGGACGGCGGTGACTCCACGCTGGACGTCGACGACCTGGGCGCGCGGGCCTCGGCCGGGCAGACCTTCGCCGTCGCGGAGCGCCGAGGCGACTGGACGGCGGTCTGGTACCAGGGCCGCAAGGCCTGGTTCAAGAACCCGAAGAAGCAGGCCACGGCGGTCGGCGCGGCCGGAAAGATGGTGACGCCCAAGGAGGGCCTGAACGAGATCCCGGTCTTCGGCCGCGCCCTGCCCGAGGAGGACGCCTACCCGGAGGGCATGGAGGGGGAGCCCGAGGCGCCGCTCCCCTACCACTTCCGCGCGGGCCAGCGGTATGTCACCGAGGGCACCATCGACAGTTCCTTCGTACCGCGCTCGGCCTTCGTCGACAGCCCCGAGCCGGTGGTCAGGGGCGACGAGACCTACTACCAGATCCAGTTCGACCACCGGATCGCCTACGTCCGCGCCAACGATGTGGACGTGATCGGCTCGGCCGTCGCAGCGGGACCGTCCTCGGCGCCCCAGGGCGGCTCGACCGGCAACTGACGGCCGCGCGGTCCTCAGGCGCCGAGATCAGCCCGGTCCCCCATCACCACCACGGGGTGCCGGGCCGGATCGAGCGTGCGCAGCAGCGTCACCATCGCGCTCTTCGGCATGCTCACGCAGGCCGAGGTGCCGCTCCCGTGGTCCAGATGGAGCCATATCCCGCCGCCCTTGGCCGCGCCCAGGGGGCGTGCGCCGTCGCGTGGCGGGGTGCCCGGTACGCGGTTGTAGTCGATGGCGATGACGTAACCGAAGTCGTGCTGGTACGCCTTGGGCCACTCCTTCGGGGACGCGTAGGCGTAGGTGTTGTGGTCGTACGGCAGCTTGCTCCCGGGGTCGGCGAACGTACCCCCCGCGGCGGACAGCGTGAACACGCCCACCGGGCTGCGCTTGTCGTCCTCGTGGTGGTCGAGGGTCCAGCCGCGCCGCCCGTTGTGCGCCGCCCAGCTGCCCTCCCGGTGCCAGCCGCCGCCCTGCCGCACATAGAGCACCACTTCGGACTCGGCCGACTCCCGGCCCTTGCCGTACACGGCCACGACCTGGCGGGACTGTGCGGGTATCCGTGCGTACAGACGTCTGCCGACACCCGGGACGCGGACCGGGTCGGGGGCGGGCGCGGAGCCGGAGGCGGTCGACGCGGCCGGGCCGTGGTGGCCGGGCGCGGAGCCGGAGGAGGCCGTCCCGCAGGCCGAAAGGGTCGTCAGGAGCAGGGTTCCGAGGGCCGCCGCCCAGCGCGTCGAGCGCCGCTCACTGTCTATATGCACCCGGCCATGCTGACATGACGTCCGATTGACTCGAAAACCGTTTGAAATTCCCGACTCTGCGAAGCGACCCTTTCACGGCTTGTCCCCGGCCGCCGCCACCTCCGGCTGCCGCCGTTCCCTGACACGCTGTCACGAGCCATCTGGACGTCATGCAGATTCACGACCTTCCCTATCCCGACCCCGGTGTGCCCGACGCACGCTCGGGGCCCCGATTCCTGTGGTGGCTCTGGCGCAACCAGCTGGGCGGCCAGCTCAAGGCGCTGGCCTGGGGCCTGCTCCACTTCGTCGCCGTCTCCGCGCTGCCCTTCTGCGTCGGCTTCGCCGTACAGGCCGTCGTGGATCGGTCCGGCCACCGGCTGGCCCTGACGGGCGCTCTGATGCTGCTGTGCGGCACGGCCGTCGCGGTGGGCGACACCTTCCTGCACCGGGCCGCCGTCACCAACTGGATCACCGCCGCCGCCCGCGTCCAGCAGCTCCTCGCCCGCAAGGCGGCCGACCTCGGCTCGGCGCTCACCCGGCGGGTGGCGGCCGGCGAGGTGGTCGCCGTGTCCACCGGAGACGTGGAGAAGATCGGCTGGTTCGTGGAGGCGGTGTCCCGCTTCACCGCCGCCGCGGTGACGGTGGTCGTCGTCTGTGCGGGCCTCCTCGTCTACCAGCCCGCGCTCGGCACGGTCGTCGCCGCCGGGCTCCCCGTCGTGGCCCTCGCCGTGCTGCCACTGCTGCCACGCGCCACCCGCCGCGCCGACGTACAGCGCGAGAAGGCGGGCCGCGCCACCGAACTGGCCTCGGACACCGTCGCCGGACTGCGGGTGCTGCGCGGCATCGGCGGCGAGGAACTGTTCCTCGACCGCTACCGCCACGCCTCCCAGGAGGTACGCCACGCGGCCGTACGCAGCGCTCGTATGTGGTCACTGATCTCGGCCGTGCAGGTGCTGCTGCCGGGACTGCTGCTGATCGCGGTCGTCTGGTACGGCGTCCACCTGGTCCGCGAAGGCCGCATCGCCGTCGGTGAACTGGTCACCGTCTACAGCTCGGTGATGGTCCTGAGCTATCCCTTGCAGCACTTCGAAGAGATCGCCATGTCCTACTCCTTCTCCCGCCCGTCGGCCAAGCGCGCCGCACGGGTGCTGTCGTTGGAACGGTCGGCGGCGGGCGGAGACGTCCGCGAAGCGGCGGGCGGCGACCGGGCGGAGGTGCCCCGCGGCGATCTGTACGACCCCGGCACCGGGCTGACCGCTCCGGCCGGGCGGCTCACCGCGGTGGTGTGCGGCGACCCGGACGCGGCCGGCCGGCTCGCGGAACGGCTCGGCGGCCACCCCACGGAACCGGGCCGCTCGGTGCTGCTCGGCGGGACGGCCCTGGACGAACTCCCGCTGGACCTCGCCCGGACCGCCGTCCTCGTCCAGGACAAGGACCCGGTGCTGCTCTCCGGCACCCTGCGCGAACTGCTCGACGTACCCGCGTCCGGCGCCGTCACGGCCGCCGACGCGCTCGCGGCCGCACGGTGCGAGGACGTCCTGGACGCCCTGGTGCAGGGCTCCCTGGACGCCGCCGACCCGATGGACGCCCGCATCACCGAACGCGGACGGTCCCTGTCCGGCGGCCAGCGCCAACGGCTCGCCCTCGCCCGGTCCCTGGTCACCGACCCGGAGGTGCTGGTGCTGGACGAGCCGACCTCCGCGGTCGACTCGCACACCGAGGCCCGCATCGCCGACGGACTGCGCCGGCTGCGCTCGGGGCGCACGACGGTGGTGTTCACCTCCTCGCCGCTGCTCCTGGACCGCGCCGACCGGGTGGTCCTGGTCCACGAGGACGAGGTTCTGGCGACCGGCACGCACCGGGAGCTGTTCGAGAACGAGCCCCGGTACCGCGCCGTGGTGACACGGGAGACGGAAGCCGAACCCGCCACCGCCGACGAGGAGGCGCTGCTGGACGCGCTCGGCGAGCTGGCAGAGATCGAGGAGAGCGCATGATCGGCGTCGCACCACCGGCCCACGACCCGGCGGCCCCGACGACCGCCACCACCCTGCCCGTCGGCACGGCCGCGACCGTACGGGCCTACGTCTCCGAGCTGTTCCGCCGGCACCGCCGGGCCTTCCTGCTGCTGATCACCGTGAACACGGTGGCCGTGATCGCGTCCATGACCGGCCCCTATCTGCTGGGCGACCTGGTCCAGCGGCTGTCGGACGGAAGCCGGGAGCTGCATCTCGGCCTCACCACCGGCCTGTTCCTGCTGGCGCTCGCCGTACAGGCGGTGTTCGTCCGGCAGGTGCGGCTGCGCGGCGCCATGCTCGGCGAACGGATGCTCGCCGACCTGCGCGAGGACTTCCTCGTCCGCTCGGTCGGCCTGCCGCCCGGCGTGCTGGAACGGGCGGGCACCGGCGACCTGCTCTCCCGTATCACCACCGACATCGACCGCCTCGCCAACGCCATGCGCGAGGCCGTACCGCAGCTCGCGATCGGTGTCGTATGGGCCCTGCTGCTGCTCGGCGGGCTGGTGGTCACGGCGCCGCCGCTGGCTGCCGCCGTGCTGCTCGCCGTGCCGGTGCTGGTGGCCGGGTGCCGCTGGTACTTCAAGCGGGCGCCCGCCGGCTACCGCTCCGAGGCCGCCGGATACGCGGCCGTCGCCGCCGCGCTCGCCGAGACCGCGGACGCGGGCCACACCATCGAGGCGCATCGTCTGGGCGCCCGCCGCGTCGCCCTGTCCGAGCAGCGGATCAAGTCCTGGAGCGCGTGGGAAAGGTACACGCTCTGGCTGCGGTCCGTGCTGTTCCCGGTGATCAACGCCACCCACGTCATCGTCCTCGGCTCGGTCCTGATGGTGGGCGGAACGCTCGTCCTGCACGGGTGGCTCGGGGTGGGCCGGCTGATCACGGGCGCGCTCGTGGCCCAGATGCTCGTCGACCCGGTCAACCTGATCCTGCGCTGGTACGACGAGGTGCAGGTGGCCCAGGTGTCGCTCGCCCGCCTTGTCGGGGTCCGGGAGATCGAGCCGGGCGCCGGGGACGCGTCGGTGGCGCCCGAGGGGAGGGACATGCACGCCGACCGGGTGCGCTTCGGCTACCGGGAGGGCGTCGACGTGCTGCGCGAGGTGTCCCTCAAGGTCGCGCCGGGCACCCGGCTCGCCCTGGTCGGCCCCTCCGGCGCGGGCAAGTCCACCCTGGGCCGACTGCTCGCCGGGATCTACGCGCCCCGGGACGGCCGGGTCACCCTCGGCGGGGCCGAGCTGTCCCGGATGCCGGCCGAACGCGTCCGCTCGCACGTCGCCCTGGTCAACCAGGAGCACCACGTCTTCGTCGGCTCCCTGCGGGACAACCTCCTGCTGGCCCACGACGGCGCCGACGACGCGGAGCTGTGGGCGGCCATGGGCGCCGTGGACGCCGACAGCTGGGCCCGGGCACTGGACGAGGGCCTGGACACCGAGGTCGGATCCGGCGGGCTGACGCTGACCCCGGCGCAGGCCCAGCAGATCGCGCTGGCCCGGCTGGTGCTGGCCGATCCGCACACACTGGTCCTGGACGAGGCGACCTCGCTCCTGGACCCGCGCGCGGCCCGCCATCTGGAGCGGTCCCTGGCCAGGGTCCTGGACGGCCGCACGGTCGTCGCCATCGCCCACCGGCTGCACACCGCCCACGACGCCGATGTGATCGCCGTGGTGGAGAGCGGCCGGATCAGCGAGCTGGGCAGCCATGACGAGCTGGTCGCGGCTGGCGGCGCGTACGCGGCCCTGTGGCGATCCTGGCACGGCTGACCGCCCGGCCCGGGCGGGCCCCTCGGGGGCTGCCCGGGCCCCGTGCCGTTGCGCGGTGGTGAGCAGCAGTGGAAGGCTGGAGAACGGCACTGGCGCGAGTTTCGCCCGGGAACCTCCCGGTTCGCGCCGTGCGACATCCGTGCCGCGTGTGCCGACGGCCCGCCGCCTGCTTCGGCGGTATCCGGCCGTCCTCACCACCTGGAGGTAGTCGTGGACAGCGCCGACAGCTGGGGGGACGACGTCTACCAGCCCGATCCCGACCCCTCGGAGGTCCGGGAGGACTCGGGGGTGCTCGACGTCGAGGACACTCTGGACTTCGACGGTGTCGACGACCCCCTCGACCGCGGCTGGTCGCCTCCGGAGCGCCCCTGGGCGGTGGAACACGACGGCGTGACCGCGGCCGAGCGAAAGGCGGGCGAGACCCTGGACCAGCGCCTCGCCGAGGAGATGCCCGACCAGGAGGTCCCCGACGACGACGGCATCGGCGATTGCGAGGGCACCGACGGGGAACTCCTCGACAACGAGGTCGGCGATCTGCGCTCCGGCCGCCTGGTGGCACCCGACGAGGGGGCGCACGAGGACGAGGAAGCCGCGCTCGTGGCCAGCGACGTCGGCATCGACGGCGCCGCCGCCTCCGCCGAGGAGGCCGCGATGCACATCGTGGACGAGGACTCCCTCTCCGGGTGACCTCCGGGCCCCGGCCGTCCGGCCCGCGCCCTGCCCGACCGCCTCGCACAAGGAGCCGCCATGCAGCAGGACAAGCACCCCGACTACCACGCCGTGGTCTTCCGTGACCGCGCCGCCGGCTACGCGTTCCTGACCCGGTCCACCGCGCGGAGCGAGCAGACCATCGACTGGGACGACGGCGAGACCTACCCGGTGATCGACGTGGAGATCTCCTCGGAGAGCCACCCCTTCTACACCGGCAAGGCCCGCCAGGTCGACACCGAGGGCCGTATCGCCCGCTTCGAGCGCCGCTACGGCCAGGCGGACGCGGGCGACGCCACCTGATCCGGCGGGCGGCCTCAGATCACGCGGCCTCAGATCACATTGAGGGCCGCCGCACAGCCCACCCCGCCGAGCACCATGAACACGGGCATCAGAACCTTCAGCTCGACCCAGCTGCCTGCCCGGAAGCGGATCGCCTTCGGCGGACCCACCGGGTACCAGCGCTTGCGGCCCAGCGGGATCGGCCACAGGATCGGGCAGCCCGAGACGGTCAGCGCGTCCCCGATGTCGTGCACCAGCGCGCCCAGCACGATCGGCAGCCCCAGCCACAGGTACTGCTGACCGGGCTCGGTGAACAGCCAGTCCGAGCCGTTGCCGGGCTTGTCGAGGACACCCGCCAGGATCCAGGCGGAGGCCGCCGCCAGCAGCCAGACCAATATGTCGCTGCTGGAGCCCCGGGCCGCGCGCCACAGCAGGCCCTCGATCGCCAGCACCATGTGCACGAACAGGATCGCCAGCACCGCCCAGCGGCCCCCGGCGATCGCCGCCGCCGAGGCGCCGGCGCCGATCAGAACCGCCCAGAGCCAGGTGTGCGTCAGGGTGCGGTGGCCGCCGGAGCGGCGCGGGTCGCCCTTCTTCCTGGTCGCCTTGTAGACGGCGTAGGACAGCTTGTCCACGATCTCGCAGAGCCAGCGCGAGATCGGCCCGAAGGCGTGCGAGATGGTGGCGGCCTTGTGGTCGAGGTCCGGTGCGAGCGCGGCGCCCGCGCAGATCAGGGCGCCGACCAGCAGGACCGGCCAGGGCATCGGGTGCCCGGCCGCGGCGGCGGCCGCCCCGACGCCGAGCCAGGCCGCGGCTCCCGACAGTGAGTGTGCTGGTCCCATCATGGCCGCTTCCCGCCCCATTCCTCGTATACCGCTGTCCAGTTGGCACGGAGCGCTGACGCCCCGTCGGCGACACAGCGTAGCTGCCGTGATCTTCCCGGCCCCAGCCGATTCCCCGATCGGGGAGGAGGGCAGGCAAGATGGGAGGGTGACCCTCATCGATCAGCTGCCGCCGACCGCCGACCCCGACGCCCTGTACGAAGCCTTCGAGTCGTGGGCCCAGGAGCGCGGCCTCACCCTCTACCCCCACCAGGAAGAGGCGCTGATCGAAGCGGTGTCCGGGGCGAACGTGATCGTCTCCACGCCCACCGGCTCCGGTAAGAGCATGATCGCCGCGGGTGCGCACTTCGCGGCGCTGGCCCGGGACGAGGTCACCTTCTACACGGCACCGATCAAGGCCCTGGTGTCGGAGAAGTTCTTCGAGCTGTGCAAGCTGTTCGGCACCGAGAACGTCGGCATGCTCACCGGCGACGCCTCCGTGAACGCCGACGCCCCCGTGATCTGCTGCACCGCCGAGGTGCTGGCCTCGATCGCGTTGCGCGACGGCAAGAACGCAGATGTGGGCCAGGTCGTCATGGACGAGTTCCACTTCTACGCGGAGGGTGACCGCGGCTGGGCCTGGCAGATTCCGCTGCTGGAGCTGCCCCAAGCGCAGTTCATCCTGATGTCGGCCACTTTGGGCGATATGTCGTTCTTCGAGAAGGACCTCGCCCGCCGCACCGGCCGCCCGACGGCGGTGGTCCGCTCGGCGACCCGTCCGGTGCCGCTCTCCTACGAGTACAAGCTGACCCCGCTCACCGAGACGCTCACCGAGCTGCTGGAGAGCAAGCAGGCGCCGGTGTACATCGTCCACTTCACCCAGGCGCAGGCCGTGGAGCGGGCCCAGGCGCTGATGAGCATCAACATGTGCTCGCGCGAGGAGAAGGACCAGATCGCCGAGCTGATCGGCAACTTCCGCTTCACCACCAAGTTCGGCCGCAACCTCTCGCGGTACGTCCGGCACGGCATCGGTGTGCACCACGCCGGCATGCTGCCCAAGTACCGGCGGCTGGTGGAGAAGCTCGCCCAGGCCGGCCTGCTGAAGGTCATCTGCGGCACGGACACGCTCGGCGTCGGGGTCAACGTGCCCATCCGTACCGTGCTGTTCACCGCGCTGACCAAGTACGACGGCAGCCGGGTGCGGACCCTGCGGGCGCGCGAGTTCCACCAGATCGCGGGCCGGGCCGGCCGCGCCGGGTTCGACACGGCGGGCCTCGTCGTCGCCCAGGCGCCCGAGCACGTCATCGAGAACGAGAAGGCCCTGGCGAAGGCGGGCGACGACCCGAAGAAGCGGCGCAAGGTGGTGCGCAAGAAGGCGCCGGAGGGCTTCGTCGCCTGGACGGAGAACACCTTCCAGAAGCTGATCGACTCGGAGCCGGAGCCGCTGACGTCCCGTTTCCGGGTGACCCACACCATGCTGCTGTCGGTGATCGCCCGGCCGGGCAACGCCTTCGAGGCGATGCGCCATCTTCTGGAGGACAACCACGAGCCGCGCAAGCAGCAGCTGCGGCACATCCGCCGGGCAATCGCGATCTACCGTTCGCTGCTCGACGGCGGCATCGTGGAGAAGCTCGACAAGCCCGACGCCGAGGGGCGCATCGTACGGCTCACGGTCGACCTCCAGCAGGACTTCGCGCTCAACCAGCCGCTGTCCACCTTCGCCCTCGCCTCGTTCGAACTCCTCGACCCCGAGTCGCCGTCCTACGCCCTCGACATGGTCTCCGTGGTCGAGTCCACCCTGGACGACCCGCGGCAGATCCTCGTCGCCCAGCAGAACAAGGCGCGCGGCGAGGCGGTGGCCGCGATGAAGGCCGACGGCGTCGAGTACGAGGAACGCATGGAGCGCCTCCAGGACGTCACCTACCCGAAGCCGATGGAAGAACTGCTCTTCCACGCGTACAACACCTACCGCAAGAGCCACCCGTGGGTCGGCGACCACCCGCTGTCGCCGAAGTCGGTCGTCCGCGACATGTACGAACGCGCGCTCTCCTTCACCGAGTTGGTGTCCTTCTACGAGCTGGCCCGCACCGAGGGCATCGTGCTGCGCTACCTCGCCAGCGCCTACAAGACCCTCGACCACACCATCCCGGACGACCTGAAGTCCGAGGATCTCCAGGACCTGATCGAGTGGCTCGGCGAGATGGTGCGCCAGGTGGACTCCAGCCTGCTGGACGAGTGGGAGCAACTGGCGAACCCCGAGGAGATGACCGCCGAGCAGGCCCAGGAGAAGGCCGACGAGGTCAAGCCCGTCACCACCAACGCGCGCGCCTTCCGGGTGCTGGTCCGCAACGCGCTGTTCCGCCGGGTGGAGCTGGCCGCGCTGGACCAGGTCGAGGAACTGGGCGAGATGGACGCCGAGTCCGGCTGGGACGCCGACGCGTGGGGCGAGGCAATGGACAAGTACTGGGACGAGTACGAGGATCTCGGCACCGGTCCCGACGCCCGCGGTCCCAAGCTGCTGGTCATCAAGGAGGAGCCGCAGAACGGCCTGTGGCGGGTCCGCCAGATCTTCGACGACCCGAACGACGACCACGACTGGGGTATCAGCGCTGAGGTCGACCTCGCGGCCTCGGACGCCGAGGGCCGTGCGATCATCCGCGTCACCGACGTCGGCCAGCTGTGACCACAGGAGAATCTCACCCATGACGACGAACCCGGCGGAAAGACTGGTCGATCTGCTCGACCTGGAGCAGATCGAGGTCAACATCTTCCGCGGCCGCAGCCCGCAGGAGTCCCTCCAGCGGGTCTTCGGCGGCCAGGTGGCGGGCCAGGCTCTGGTCGCCGCAGGCCGCACCACGGACGGCGAGCGCCCGGTGCACTCGCTGCACGCGTACTTCCTGCGCCCGGGCCGCCCCGGGGTACCGATCGTGTACCAGGTGGAGCGGGTCCGCGACGGGCGTTCGTTCACCACGCGTCGGGTCACCGCGGTGCAGCAGGGCCGCACGATCTTCAATCTGACCGCCTCCTTTCACAAGCCCGAGGAAGGACCGTTCGAACATCAGCTGCCGCCCGCCCGTGAGCTGACACACCCCGATTCGCTGCCGACCGTGGCCGAGGAGATACGCAAGCACCTGGGCGCGCTGCCGGAGCAGTTGGAGCGGATGGCACGCCGCCAGCCCTTCGACATCCGGTACGCCGAGCCGCTGCGCTGGAACGACGAGGAGGTCAAGGGCGCCGAGCCGCGCAGCGCGGTGTGGATGCGCGCGGTCGGACCACTGGGCGACGACCCGCTGGTCCACACCTGCGCGCTGACCTACGCCAGCGACATGACACTCCTGGACGCGGTGCGCATCCCCATCGAACCCTTGTGGGGCCGCCGGAGCTTCGACATGGCCTCGCTGGACCACGCCATGTGGTTCCACCGGCCGTTCCGCGCCGACGAATGGTTCCTGTACGACCAGGAGTCACCGATCGCCACCGGCGGCCGGGGCCTCGCCCGCGGGCGGATCTACGACATCGAGGGGCGACTGCTCGTCTCGGTCGTCCAGGAGGGACTGTTCAGGTCTCTGTAGAGAACCGTCGGCCGGCTGCGATCGCGGATGCTCAGACCTCTGTGGGCCGAAGCGCTTCGCGGCGCAGCCAGGCGCGCAGACGGCGTGTGGAGCGCGGTGGCGTGGGCCCGGTTGCGGGCAACCGGGGTACGGGGGACGGAGCGGGCCGCACCCGCGGCACATGGCACCGCTCGGGCGCGCGTCCGCCGGGGATTCGGCGCGGCTCGACGACCCGCATCAGCGACTCCGCCGCCCGCCTCGTCGGCTCGGCCTTGCCCGCCATCGATTCGTCCGTGGGCTCAGCCGGGTTCACCGGCACCAGCGTCGGCATCGGTTCCACCCGTGCCGTGACCGTGCGTGCCAGCGGTGGGATCGGCCGTGCTGTCGGACGCGGCGTCGGCCCGGTGCGGCGGGCGGTCGGGCGCGGGGCCGGCGAGAGGGCGCGTGCTTCCTCGACCGAGTGCGCGAGGTCGCTGCGCAGCCACTCGATCTCGTCCGCGTCCTGCGCGGTCGTGATCCGCTCGGCGACATGGGCGAATGAGGTTCCGGCGAGAGTCTGGCCGGGCAGGGCGGGCCGCAATCGGTTCACCCAGGCGCGCTCGTACGGGTCCTCTACGACGTCGGCGACCTCGACGGGCGGAAGCAGGGCGGCGAGAGCCCCGGCTCGGGCCCATGGGTCCTCGGCCTGTCGCAGCAGGCATCCCAGTTGCCGCATGCGCCAGTTGCGGGCGCGCAGGTCCACGCCCTCCGCGAGCTGGGCGCGCAGCGTCTCGGGTGTGCGGCCCTTGAGCAGATGCGTGTTCTCGGCGACGGCCGCGAAGTGCTTCAGTTCCCCGGTGAGATAGAGCCAGACCACGGCGCCGTACCGGTTGACGTAGACCTTCGCGGGAATGAGCAGGCCCAGGCGGGCGAGGCGGGTGAAGCGGCCGGCGGAGATGTCCATCAGCTCGGCGCCGTCGGTGGTGCCCACGACGCGCACCCGATCGCGGAGCGTGTCCGGGAATCCGTCCTGCGCCCGGAGCCGGTCGATCTCCGCGCGCTCCACCAGTCGGCCCCCTCCCCCGCCCTCGTCGGGCACGGTCCGCACATGGCCGAGCTGGACGGCGAGGTCGAACTCGCCTCGCAGGAAGTTCAGTTCACGAGCGGCTCGGCTCGGCGTGCAGGTGTCGGAGCGGACTGGCTCGAAGGTGTGTGCCGACATGGTCGCACTCCCCCATGGAGTCGGTGGCTCACGCCCTGTGCGATCGCCGTGCACACACCGTAGCCGGATCGGCGCATCGCGTGGTCGGCCTGTGGATAACTCCGCGGGACTTAGAGAACTCGCAGGTCAGAGGTCCGTGCTCGGTGCCCGCTCGGGCTTCCGCGCGTCGACGCCGAGGTGTTCGCCGACCCGGTTGACGAGCAGGGTCATCTCGTACGCTATCTGCCCGATGTCGGCCTCCGCCCCGCTGAGCACGCACAGGCAGCTGCCGGAGCCGGCCGCGGTCACGAACAGCACGGCGTCGTCGTACTCGATCATCGTCTGGCGGACCGCGCCCGCGCCGAAGTGGCGTCCCGAGCCCTTTGCCAGGCTGTGCAGTCCGGACGCCACAGCGGCGAGATGTTCGGCGTCCTCGCGGCGCAGCCCGGTGCTCGCGCCGGTGACCAGTCCGTCGTTGGACAGGACCAGCACGTGCCGTACATCGTCCACACGTTCCGTCAGATCGTCCAGGAGCCAGCCGAGTCCCTGGTTCTGCGCCATTTCCGTCTCCCCGTGCGATCTCTCCCCCCTGGCCGGAGGAACCCTCCGCAAGCCTTCCCCACGTGCGGCGTACGGGCAAGCAGGATGGGGGCATGGCACAGAAGATGACCGATGAGGAATGGCGGGCGTTCGTCTCAAAAGGCACCCGCACCGGCAAACTGTCCACTGTTCGCGCCGATGGGAGCCCGCATGTGGCCCCGGTCTGGTTCCTGCTGGAGGGGGACGAACTGGTCCTTCTCACCGGACGGGACACCGTGAAAGGGCGAAATCTCGCCCGTGACGGGCGTGTCGCCCTGTGCGTGGACGACGACCGGCCGCCGTTCCATTTCGTGATGCTCAGCGGCCGTGCCCGGCTGTCCGAGGACCCGGCGGAGCTGCGCCACTGGGCCGCGCGGGTCGCCGCCCGGTACATGGGCGAGGACCGTGCCGAGGAGTTCGGCGCGCGCAACGGCGTTCCCGGCGAGCTGCTGGTGCGCGTCCCCGTCGACGAGGTGGTGGCGATCCGGGACCTGGCGGCCTGAGCGGCGGTCCCGGCCGATCGACACTCGATCGTCCGCCGCCGGGACGCGAGACACACCTGACCCCGGAAGCAGGGCATCATGCGAGTCATGAGCGACGACCACGCACATGTCCAGGAGTTCTTCACCGCGCGGGCCGCCGGCTGGGACGGCAAGTTCCCCGACGACGGGCCCGCGTACGCGGCCGCCGTGGCCGATCTCCGGCTGCGGGCGGGTGACCGTGTGCTGGACGCGGGCTGTGGGACGGGGCGCGCGCTGTCTCCGCTGCGGGCCGCCGTGGGCCCCACCGGTGTGGTGCTCGGCGCCGATCTGACCCCGGCGATGCTCGCGGCCGCCGTGGCGGCGGGCCGGGACCGGGAGAGTGCGTTGCTGCTCGCGGACGTGGCCGCCCTGCCGCTGCGCCCGGAGTGCCTGGACGCGGTGTTCGCGGCAGGGCTGATCGCCCATCTGCCGCACCCCGTGGAGAACCTTCGGGAGCTCGCCCGGGTGGTACGGCCCGGCGGGCGACTCGCCCTGTTCCATCCCATCGGCCGTGCGGCCCTGGCGGCGCGGCAGGGCCGGCAGATCACGCCGGAGGATCTGCGAGCGGAGCCCAATCTCCGCCCTCTGCTGTGCCGTTCGGGGTGGCGCATGACGTCGTACGTCGACGAGGACGCCCGTTTCCTCGCCCTCGCCGTGCGCGAGGACTGAGGGATCAGATGTTTGCGGCGACGGCGGCCGCGAAGGCGTCCGGGTTGTCGAACATGATGTTGTGCCCGGCGCCGGGCACCGTCAGCACCCGTACACCGGCCGCCTCCAGCCGCTCCCGGCCCTCCAGTTCACCGCTCTCCTCCCCCTGGAGGTACACGCGGTCGATGTCCAGGCCTTCCAGGATTGTGCGCATGACCGGGTCGGAGCCGCGCCGCAGGCCGACGGCGCTGCGGTGCAGGGCGCGCGGGTCCGCCAGCCGCATGGTGGCCGCCCACAGTGGACCGACGGCTGCCAGGACACGCGGGCACGCCTCCTCCACGAACCCGTCCTCCTCGTAGGCGGCGATCGCGCTGCTGCCCGCCGTCAGCGGTGGGAAGGCGTCCAGATTGGCCTCGGAGAGCACCAGCCGGGAGACCAGTTCGGGCCGCCGGTGCGCGAGCACGATGGCGACGGCGCCGCCCATGCTGTGGGCGATCAGCTCGGCGCCGCCGACTCCGGCCGCGTCCAGCGCGGCCGCGACCGCGTCGGCATGCTCCTCCAGCGTGTAGCCGAAGTGCCGGGGCCGATCGCTGAGGCCATGGCCGGGCAGGTCCATGAACAGGCTGCGCCTTCCCGCGAGTTCGGGGCGAGCGGCGATGTGGGCGTGATAGGGCGCGGACATCGACCCCAGCCCGTGGAGGTAGACCCGGGCGGGCTCCGCCCCCGAAACCTCGGTCCAGCGGATCCGGCTTCCCTCGCCATCGAACACGGCCTGCTGCACAGCACCCTCCCTGTCGGCCTTGATCACCGCTTCCGACCATACATCGGAATCGAGGTATTACGTCGACGTAGTATCGATGGGCCGCTGTACAGCGTCGACGCACGGTCGACCTACGGAAGAATGCGGGCATGCTCGAACTCGCCATCCTGGGATTCCTGTACGAGGCCCCGCTGCACGGATACGTACTGCGCCGTCACATCGTGGCGCTCACCGGGCATGTGAGGCCGGTCGCGGAGAGCACGCTGTATCCGGCGATCAAGCGCCTGGAGAAGGCGGGACTACTGGTGCGAGCCACTGAGCCGGGCGCCGTGGCCGCGCCACGTCATGTACTTCGGCTGACCGAGGAGGGCCGACAGGAGCTACGGCGCCGACTCGCCGAGCCCGGTCAGCGCGAGATCACGGACGAGAACCAGTGGTTCGTCCTGCTGGCCTTCCTGCGCCACCTCGGGGATCCCACCGCCCAGGCCGCCGTGCTGAGCCGACGGCTCGCCTTCCTGGAGGAGCCGACGAGTTTCTTCTACGACGGCGACCGGCCGGTCCGCGCCGAGGAAGTGGACGACCCCTTCCGGCAGGGGATCCTCACCATCGCCCGTGCCACGAGCCGGGCCGAACTCGGCTGGCTGCGCGACACCCTCGCGTCACTCGACGGAGTCTGAGGTGTCCAGGTGCCGCACCGGGCAGCCGCGCAGCCCCGGGACCGGACGAGTACCGAGGTCGGCCACGCGGTAACCGTTCGGGTAGCCCTTGATCTCCCGGTTCTGGCGGGCGAAGTGGGGTGCGCGGCGCGGCGGCAGCAGCCGCACCATCCGGCCGCGGGCCCGGACGACGCGGCGCACCAGGGCTACGGCGGCCGGGCCGGGCCGCTCATAGCGGAAGGCGTTCAGCAGCGGCTCGTCGAGCAGCGCGAGCACACCTGTGCGCAGCAGGGGCGCGAGGGGGCGTGGATACCAGGATGCCATCAGGCCGAGGGTGGCGTCCGAGACGCGCCGGGCCCCTTCGTCCCAGCCGAAGTTCGCCTCCTCGTAGGTGTCGAGAAGGGTTTCGAACTCTTCGTAGGTCTTGGGGAGATCGGGGATGCCCATGTGCCGGCCGAGGGTCCGGTAGTACTCGGTGGCGGCGACGATCTCGTGCCGGGACAGCCGGCGCCAGCCGTAGGTGTCGATCCAGCGCTTGGGCACCACGACGAAGGTGCTGAGCACGTACCGCATGTCGTCGTCGCTGATGTCGTAGCTCCGGTGCATCTGGTTGATGCGGCGGATCGCCGTGCGCCCCTGCTCGGCGGCGAAGCCGTGCTCGACGACGGTGTCGAGGAGGAGCGCGGTGTCGTCGTACCGCTTCTGGGTGCGGTCGGTCAGCTCGGCGGTGCGCGCGAGGAGCCGGCCGATGCTCGGGACGGCGTAGGTGCGGTACAGGGCCAGTTCGAGGGCGCGGGTGTAGTCCCAGGGGAATTCGTAGACGGCGCTGAGCCGGTAGATCTCCGGGGCGTCCGCCACCGGGTCCAGCCGGCGGATCCGCTCCAGCCGTTCGAAGCGCTTCACCGCGTCGCCCCCTTCTGTCGCCGGATGCCAACTCTATGTGGAGCACTGGGAGATGAACCATCACCGATCTCCCCATTTCGAAAGGAGGACGGGCGCCCTTGTTCTGTGGGTTCCGCGCCCTTCGCGGCCCCCGGGTGGGGGCGGCCTGGGGAAGTCCCGTGGAGACCGTGGTCGATTCGCCCCTGTCCAGGGGGAAAGTTGCAGGTCCGCGTGGTGTGAGGAGTCGTGACAAGGGCCTTCCGTCCGCATTAGGGTGCGCGCGATCGGACAAGCCACTAGGAGGCAGGGATGGCCGGGACGGACGATGGGGCCGTCGCCGCCGCGGACGATGCGCTGTATGTGCTGACGGCGGTGCTGCTGACGCCGGCGCAGTTCCCGAGCGTGCTGGGCGACGATTATCCGGAGTCGTGCGCGGCGCTGGGGCTCGCGCCCCGCGCCGACGGGTACGGCCTGGTGCTCGGACAGGACGGCGAAGGCGCCCGCTGGACGGTCGTCATCGACGATGTCTCGCTGGTCGCGGTGGCGATCGCGTCCTGGGACTGCGGCCTGGAGTACGAGCTGTCGCCGGAGGAGCACGCGATCGTGACCGCGCTGCCCGGCTGGCCGCTGGCGGTCGCCGTGGCGGCTCCCGGTGTTCCCGCGCCGCACGATCCCGCTCCCGAGACGGGCGAGCGGCCCCCGCTGTGCCCGCCGGACACCAGCGTCTGGGGCCCGGCTCAGCGGCGTCTGGGCGCCGATGAGATCGCGTCTCAGTGGGCGGCCTGGCGGCAGCAGATCAACGACGACGAGTTCGCCGTACCGGGCGGCCCGGCCCACACCGCCGAGCCCTCGGCGCGGCCCGAGGAGAGCGACAAGGGAGCCGAGGGCAGCGCCACGGAACCGCCGAAGGGCGGACACCAGGGGATCCGGCGGGTGCTCACGGAGGCGCGTGCCTACGTCGACTCACCGCCACCGCTGGGCCGGGTGCGCTCCACCTTCGCCCCCGGCGACGCCCGCACACTGCGCGCGGACGGCCCCGGCTGGTCGATGGTGGCGCGCACCGACGACATCGCCTTCGTCCTGCTCGACGAGGAGCCCGGCGAGGTCCTGCCGGTCGGCCGCGGCCCGGAGCTGCCCGGGCTGCTGGACGCCCTCGACAGGATGGCCGTACGCCCCCTGTGATCAGAGGCGGCGCCGGGTCCGTCTCAGCGGCCGATTTCCTTGCGGCTGAGCCTGCGGAGCCTGCGCCGCTGGGACGGATCCAGCGCCAGGTAGCCGGCGGCCGGGATTCCGACCACGACCAGGAGCACCACCCACAGGGGCAGCCCCAGGAGCAGCAGCACCAGGCCGACCGCCACACCCCCGACGGCGATCTTCGCGTTTCTCGACATGAGCGTCGCCTCCTTCAACGGCCACTGCCGTTCTCTGCTGTGAGAACGGCCTCCGGCTCCCCGCGGTTCCGGGCCTCGCCCCTGAGAGATCCCTGATGTGTGCCCCTAGTGGGCCGGTTTCCTCGGGTCGGGCGGCGGCCACAGAGCATGGCGAGGTGACGCAGGTCACGAGGTGAGCATAGGAGGGTCGCGGCAAAGGCGCCCATGTCATGCGCGACCGTCCTGCGCGACGGAACGGCCGGGGGTACGGCACGCGTACGCGTGCCGTACCCCCGGCCTTCTTTCGTCAGCGCCCCACGCTCGCGGCCGTCAGCCGCGCGCCCCCAGCAGGTGGTCCATCGCCAGCTGGTCGAGGTGCTCGAACGCCATACCGCGCGCGGCGGCGGCCTCGACGTCGAAGTCCTCGAACGCCGAGCGGTCGGCGAGCAGGGCGTCCAGGCCGTCGGCCGCGGTCGGCTGGGCCAGCTGGTCCAGACGCGCGGCACGCAGCGCCTCCTGCACCTCCGGGTCGGCGCGGAAGGCGGCCGCGCGGTCCTTGAGGATCAGGTAGTTGCGCATGCAGCCCGCGGCCGAGGCCCACACGCCGTCGAAGTCCTCGGTCCGCGGCGGCTTGAAGTCGAAGTGCCGCGGGCCCTCGTAACCGGCGGTCTCCAGGAGGTCGACCAGCCAGAACGCCGCCCGCAGGTCGCCGGCGCCGAACCGCAGGTCCTGGTCGTACTTGATGCCGGACTGGCCGTTGAGGTCGATGTGGAAGAGCTTGCCAGCCCACAGGGCCTGTGCGATGCCGTGCGGGAAGTTCAGGCCGGCCATCTGCTCGTGGCCGACCTCCGGGTTGACGCCGTACAGCTCCGGGCGCTCCAGGCGCTCGATGAAGGCCAGGGCGTGGCCGACGGTGGGCAGCAGGATGTCGCCGCGGGGCTCGTTGGGCTTGGGCTCGATGGCGAAGCGGAGGTCGTAGCCCTGGGCGGTGACGTACTCGCCGAGGAGGTCGAACGCCTCCTTCATGCGGTCGAGGGCGTCGCGCACGTCCTTGGCGCCACCGGACTCGGCGCCCTCACGGCCGCCCCAGGCGACATACGTCTTGGCGCCCAGTTCGGCCGCCAGGTCGATGTTGCGGATCGTCTTGCGCAGCGCGTACCGGCGTACGTCGCGGTCGTTGGCGGTGAAGCCGCCGTCCTTGAAGACGGGGTGGGTGAAGAGGTTCGTGGTGGCCATGGGCACCGTCATGCCGGTGGCGTCCAGGGCCTGGCGGAAGCGCTTGATGTGCGACTCGCGCTCGGTGTCGGAGGACCCGAAGGGGATCAGGTCGTCGTCGTGGAAGGTCACTCCGTAGGCGCCCAGCTCGGCCAGGCGCTGCACCGTCTCGACCGGGTCGAGGGCGGGGCGCGTGGCGTCGCCGAACGGGTCCCTTCCCTGCCAGCCGACGGTCCACAGACCGAAGGTGAACCTGTCCTCGGGGGTGGGCTGGAAGCTCATGGCGCGGCTCCTTGTTCCGTACGACTATTTCGTCATGGCCGTTTACAAATTAGTATGCGACCACGCCTCTGGGAAGAGACAAGGTGTCTTCGACCACAAGGCGGCTTCGACAGATGTCTTCCACGGGCGCCCTCGGGGTGTCCTCGGGAGCGCCCCACAGCACATCCCGCTGAGCCGCGGAAGAGGGAGAGCCCCATGTCAGCAGCGGAGGGTCCGCTCGTCGTCGGCGTGGACACGTCCACCCAGTCCACGAAGGCCCTGGTCGTCGACGCGGCCACCGGGCAGGTGGTGGCGAGCGGCCAGGCGCCGCACACCGTCACCACCGGCGGGGGCCGGGAGAGCGATCCGCGCCAGTGGTGGGACGCCCTGTGCGAGGCGCTGCGCCAGTGCGGTGACGCGGCGCACGAGGCGGCCGCGATCTCGGTCGGCGGACAGCAGCACGGCCTGGTCACGCTGGACGAGCGAGGTGAGCCGGTGCGGCCGGCGCTGCTCTGGAACGATGTCCGCTCCGCGCCGCAGGCCCGTCGGCTGGTGGAGGAGCTGGGCGGCCCGAAGGCTTGGGCCGAACGCACCGGCAGCGTGCCCGGGGCCTCGTTCACGGCGAGCAAGTGGGCTTGGCTCGCCGAGCACGAACCGGAGGCGGCCCGCGCGACCAGGGCCGTACGGCTCCCCCACGACTACCTCACCGAGCGCCTGACCGGGCAGGCCGTCACCGATCGCGGTGACGCCTCCGGCACCGGCTGGTGGGCGTCCGGCACGGAGCGGTACGACGAGGACACCCTGGCGCACCTCGGGCTCGACCCGGCGCTGCTGCCCCGGGTGGTGCGTCCGGGCGAGGTGGCCGGGACGGTACGCGACAGACACGGTCTGCCTTTCTCCAAGGGCACGTTGGTGGCCTCGGGCACCGGTGACAACGCGGCGGCCGCGCTGGGCCTCGGGCTGCTGCCCGGCACCCCGGTACTGAGCCTCGGGACCTCCGGCACGGTGTACGCCGTGTCCCGGCACCGCCCGGCCGATCCCACCGGTACGGTGGCGGGCTTCGCCGACGCGCGCGGGGACTGGCTGCCGCTGGCCTGCACCCTGAACTGCACGCTCGCCGTCGACCGCGTCGCGACTCTGCTGGGCCTGGACCGCGAGGCCGTCGCGCCCGGCGGCTCCGTGACACTCCTGCCGTTCCTGGACGGCGAACGCACCCCCGACCTGCCGAACGCCTCCGGCCTGCTGCACGGGCTGCGGCACGACACGACCCCGGGCCAAGTGCTCCAGGCGGCGTACGACGGTGCGGTGCACTCCCTGCTCGGCGCGCTCGACCTGGTCCTCGACGAGGACGCGGACCGCGACAGCCCGCTCCTGCTGATCGGCGGCGGCGCGCGGGGCCACGCCTGGCAGCAGACCGTACGACGGCTGTCCGGACGGCCGGTCCAGATCCCTGCGGCCAAGGAACTGGTCGCCCTGGGTGCGGCGGCCCAGGCGGCCGGGCTGCTGACCGGCGAGGATCCGGCCGCGGTGGCCCGGCGCTGGAACACCGCGGCGGGACCGATGCTGGAGCCCGTGTCCCGGGACGAGGAGACGCTGGCCCGGATCGGCGGGGTACTCTCCGACGCGGCCCCGCTGCTGGAGCGGGGTACGGAAGACCGCTGATCCGTGCCGCCCGGCCCTGGAACGAGGATTGACGCAGGCATGACCGCACCGCTGCACGAGGCCCGACCCGCGGGGGTCGGCCGGGCTCTGCCGGACACCCAGCAGGGCATGCGCCGGCGCAATCTCGCGCGGGTGCTGCACGCGGTCAGTGCCGAGGGTTCACTCTCCCGGGCCGCGGTGGCCTCCCGCATCGGTCTGACCCGGGCCGCGGTGTCGACCCTGGTGGACGAGTTGATCCGCTGGGGGCTGCTGGAGGAGCTGGGCCCCGAACGGCCGGGGCGCGTGGGCCGGCCCGGATCGGCGCTGGCGGTGAGCGGCCGTGGTCCGGCCGGGATCGGGGCCGAGATCGGCGTCGATCATCTCGCGGTGTGCGCGGTCGACCTGCGGGGCGCGGTCCGCGCGCGGGCCGTGCACCGAGGCGCCAACCGCGGCCGGGCGCCCGAGCCGGTGATCGCGGAGCTGACGACGCTGGTCGGCCAGGTGGTCGCCGAGGCCGAGCGGGAGGAGCTGTGGCCCGCCGGGCTCGCGGTCGCCGTGCCCGGGCTGGTGGCGCGGGACAGCCACACCGTCGTACGCGCCCCCAACCTCGAATGGCGTGACACGGACCTCGGGGCCCTGCTGCCCGGCGACTGGCCGCTCACGGTGGACAACGAGGCCAACTTCGGTGCGCTGGCCGAGCTGTGGCTCGGCGCCGGCACACCGCGCGAGTTCCTGCATGTGTCGGCCGAGATCGGCATCGGCGCGGCGATCGTCGTGGACGGGCAACTGCTGCGCGGCACACGGGGGTTCGCGGGCGAGCTGGGCCATGTGCCGGTACGACCGGACGGCCCGTCCTGCGCCTGTGGCGGGCGCGGCTGTCTGGAGCAGTACGCGGGCCAGGAAGCGGTGCTGCGCGCGGCGGGGCTCCAGCCGCGTGAGGACCTCGTCGGCCTGCTCGCGGAGCACGCCGAGAAGGGCGAGGAGGGGGTGCGGGCGGCGCTGCGGGACGCGGGCACGGCCCTCGGCATCGCGCTGACCGGGGCGGTGAACCTGCTCGACCCCGAGACGGTGGTCCTGGGTGGCGCGCTGGCGGGGCTGTCGCCCTGGCTGCTGCCCTCGTTGGAGGCGGAGCTGACGGGCCGTACGGCGGGTCCGGCCTGCCCGGTGGCGGTGTCACCGCTCGGTCCCGAGGGCCCGCTGCTGGGCGCGGCGCACTCCGTCGTCCGCGCCGTGCTGGACGATCCGGCCTCGGTGACCAAACGAGCCTGACGCTTCGCCAGGCGCCTGTGGACAGCGGTGGCAGGTCACGAAGCCGTGTCTCCGCCGGAGGCTCCGGCGGACTCGCGCGGTCCCCGGCGCACTGTCCTCGTCCGAACGAGTGGCGAAGTTATCCACAGGCTTCCGCTTGTCCACGGAACCGTGGCGCACCCTTCTGCCGGGCCCGCCCGCGCCGTACCGTGAATCGCACGAGGCACACGCTGCCGGAGCGTCAGAACCGGCGCGGGCCTCGTGATTTGAGCGGCATTCACCCAGATCGGGCGGCATCGGACGGACAAATATCGGGGGACACATGCGCGGGGAGAGCACCGGGGCTCTGCGGCGTGACGCCATCGGGTTACGCGAGGTCCTGTTCCAGAGCATCACGGCGATGGCGCCGGCCGCGGCGGTGGCCGCGTCCATCCCGGCCGGCGCGGCCTTCGCGGGCGGCAGCCTGCCGCTGGCCGTGCTGGTCGCCCTGGTGGCCTGCCTGTTCACCGCCTCCTGCGTGGCCGAGCTGGCGCGCGAGCTGCCCGCGGCCGGCTCGGTCGCCACCTACGCTGCGCGGGGACTGCATCCGGCCGTCGGCTTCCTCGTCGGCTGGGGCTACGTCTTCGTGGAGATGCTGGTCCCCCCGCTGCTGCTCCTGCAACTGGGCTTCACGGTGGCGGGAACACTGCACGACGAGTGGCCCTCGTATCCGGCGGACCTGTGGTGGCCGTACTCCCTCGCGGGAGCGGCCGTGATCGCCGTCGCCGGATACCTGGGCGTGCTCGCCTCGGCCCGCTTCGGCACCGTCCTCGGAGCCTTCGAGGTCCTTGTCCTCCTGGTGTTCGCCGCGCTGCTGATCGGCAGAGCGGGCGGCGCCAACACCTTCTCCGTCTTCGGCACTTCGCATACCGCCGCGGGCCACTCCGGGATCGGCGGGGTCTTCGCGGGATCCGTGTACACCGTGCTGGCCTTCGCCGGATTCGAGGCGGCGGCACCGCTCGCGGAGGAGACGCGCGAGCCCCGGCGGACGATGCATCGCGCGGTGCTGGGCGCGGCCCTGGGCATCGGCCTGTTCTACGTCGTCACCACCTACGCGATGACCGTCTACTTCGGGCCGGACCGGTTCGCCGGGTTCGGCGCGTCGGGCAACGCCTCCTGGGAGGGGGTGGCACGGGCCTCCTTCGGCTTCTTCTGGGTGCTGCTGTTCCTCGCGGTGGTCAACTCCACGATCGCCAACGCCAACGCGTGCGCGAACGTGTCGACCCGTACGGCCTTCGCCCTGGCCCGCATCCGGGTCCTGCCCGGGGTGCTCGCCACGCTCCATCCTCGCCACCGCTCCCCCGTGGCGGGCATCGCGGTACAGACCGTCGTGGCCGTCGCCGCCGTGCTCGGCCTCGGCCTCGGCTACGGCCCCGAGACCGCGTTCCTGCTCCTGGCCACGGTGATCGTCACGGTCGTCATCGGCGTGTACATCGTGGTGAACCTCGCGTGCGCGGGCCACTTCATACGGGTCGGCGGCAACGCCCTCAAGCCGATGCGGCATCTGCTGTTCCCGGTGCTGGGCATCGCCGCCTTCGTCCCGGCGCTGCTGACGGCGGCCGGCCTGCCGGTGTTCGACTTCGTGACCGAGCTGACGGCTCCGGTGTCCTACGCGGGTCCGATCGTCGGCGTCTGGATGGCGGCGGGCGTGGTGGTGCTGCTGGTCCTGACCCGGCGTCATCCCGAGCGCATAGCCGAGACCGCGCGGGTGCACATCGAGGAGGACGCCCCGGCCGACCCGCGGCAGGGCGGCAGCGTGGTCAGCTGACCGGTTCTCGCACCGGCGCCGCGCGCCGTACGACCGCCCGATGGCTGGTGATCACAGGCCTCCTCGCCCACCGGACACCACGCCACCCCACACCACGTCGACCACACCACGCTGCGTCCGCTTCCCCGGCGGTCCGCACCCTCTTCCCCCGTCCCCCTTCCCCCGCCCTCCCCTACGACCCGCCCACCAGAAGGGACCCACGACACGATGACCGACCCCCGGATCCTCACCGTGCGACCGGAGCCGGACGAGTACGCCTGGACGTTCGGCGGCGCGGCACCCGTGGCCCGCGTCGCGCCCGGCACGGTGCTCGACCTGTTCACGGAGGACTGCTTCGCCGGGCGGGTCCGCTCCGAGAAGGACCTTGTGTCCGAGGTCTGCGAGTTCCCGTTCCTCAATCCCCAGACCGGTCCCTTCCACATCGAGGGCGCGGAACCCGGTGACACGGTGGCCGTGCACTTCGTGTCGATCGAACCGGCCCGCGACTGGGCGGCGTCCACGACGGTCCCTCTCTTCGGGGCACTCACCTCCACCCACGCCACCGCCTCGCTCCAGCCACCGCTGCCGGAGCGGGTCTGGATCTGGGAGTTGGACCGTGCCCGGCGCACCGCCCTCTTCCGGGCCCGGGACAGCGACTTCGAGAGGGAGCTGCCCCTGGAGCCGATGCACGGCACGGTGGGCGTGGCGCCGGCCAACCTGGAGGTCCGCTCGGCGCTGGTCCCGGACGCGCACGGCGGAAACATGGACACGCCCGAGATGCGCGCCGGTGTCACCTGCTATCTCGGGGTCAATGTGGAGGGCGCTCTGCTCAGCCTCGGCGACGGACACGCCCGTCAGGGCGAGGGCGAGACCTGCGGGGTGGCGGTGGAGTGCGCGATGAACACCGTGGTGATCGTGGACCTCCTCAAGGGCGTCGCGACTCCGTGGCCCCGGCTGGAGTCGGACACGCACATCGTCTCGACCGGCTCGGCGCGCCCTCTGGAGGACGCGTTCCGGATATCGCAGGCGGACCTGGTGCGTTGGCTGGTGAGCGACTACGGGTTCAGCGAACTGGACGCGTACCCGTTCGCCACCCAGACGGTCGAGTCACCGCTGGCGAACGTGTGCGACACGAACTACACATGCGTGGCCAAGCTCCGCAAGGAGTGGCTGCCCGCGCGGGAGACCTACCGCGGTGTGCACGCGCGGCTCCGGGAGACCGCACGGGCTCTGCGCGGCTGACGCCCGGCCACCGAACACCGCGCACACCGCGCACGCCCGATACCCCCACCCCCAAGCGCACCACCGCCCGTACTCCCATCACTCCCCGACTCCCCCACTCCAGAAAGGCATCCCACGATGGACATGGACCGGGAAAGGCCGCGTCTGAGCAGACGATGGATCCTGAAGGGCGCGGCGCTCGCCGCCGTTCCGTACGCGCTGCTTCCCGAACCGCAGGCCGGCGCGAGCGGTTCCGTCGACTATCCGCCCGCCGAGTGGACGCCCGCCAGCACCTCCAACTACACGGCCTCCGGCCGGCCCGGCACCTACGCGCTCGACCGGGTCATCATCCATGTGACCCAGGAGACGTACGCCAACACCCTGGCCATCTTCCAGAACCCGGAGAAGCAGGTGACCGCGCACTACGTGGTGCGGTCGGCGGACGGACATGTCGCCCAGTGCGTACGCGAGAGCGACATCGCCTGGCACGCGGGCAACTGGAGCTACAACACCCGCAGCGTCGGCATCGAGCACGAGGGCTGGGTGGATCAGCCCTCCTACTTCACCAACGCCCTCTACGAGCAGTCGGCGAAGCTCACCGCGTCCATCTGCGACAGATACGGCATCCCCAAGGACAGGGAGCACATCATCGGCCACTACCAGGTGCCCGGCACCGACCACACCGATCCCGGCCCCAACTGGGACTGGGTCCGCTACATCAGGCTCGTCAACTTCGCCTAGGGCCTGTCACAGATCCCGAACCGGCGTCACACCGGTTGTCTGCGCGGACACGGCACGTGACGATGGTCCCAGCCGGATCATCGCCGTAACACCGTCCGGGGAGGCCGAGTTGACCGATCCGTGGGTGGCCCTGGAGCCGGGGGCCGATCCCGCCGAGCGGGTCCGGGTGCTGCGCCGCGCGCACGAGACGTTCACCACGGTGGGCGCGGTGCCGCGCCCGGTGCGGTCGGTGGTGGCGGAGTCGTGGCGGCGCAGCGCGCGGGCCGGTGTCGTACCGGACGGCACGGCGTGCGTGGAGTTGTCCGACAGCGATCTCGGTGCCTATCGGGCGGAGCATCCGCTGGCCCGGCTGATGCCGCTGTTCCGGGAGCTGCTGGGCACATTCGCCGCCGAGGACGAGCAGTTGCTCGCGGTGTGCGACGCGCAGGGCAGGCTGCTGTGGGTCGAGGGGCACCCGGCTGCGCGGCGGCGGGCCGACGCGATGAACTTCGTGCCGGGGGCGCGCTGGTCGGAGGCCGCGGTGGGCACCAACGCGCCGGGGACCGCCGTGGCGCTGGACCGGCCGGTGCAGGTGTTCGCGGCGGAGCACTTCACCCGGCGGGTGCAACCCTGGACGTGCGTGGCCGCTCCGGTGCACGATCCGCGCACCGGGCGGGTGCTGGGCGCTGTGGACGTCACCGGTGGGGACGGCTTGGCGCATCCGCACAGCCTGGGGTTCGTGCAGGCCGTGGCGCGGGCGGCGGAGGCCCAGTTGGCGCTGCTCGCTCCGCCGCGGTGTGCCGCGGACACACCGACGCTGCGCGCGCTGGGCCGGGACGAGGCCGAACTCACCGTCCAGGGAAGGCGGATGAGGCTGAGCCGTCGGCACAGTGAGATCGTGCTGCTGTTGTCACGGCATCCCGAGGGGCTGACGGGCGACGCGTTGCTGTGCGCGCTGTACGCGGACGAGTCCGTGACCCCGGTGACGTTGCGGGCGGAATTGGCGCGGTTGCGGCGGTCGTTGGGGCCGGGGCTGCTGGACTCGCGGCCGTACCGGCTGACGGCCGCGGTCGAGGCGGACGCGACCGTGGTGGAGCGGCGGCTGGCGTCGGGGGCGCTCACCGCGGCGGCGCAGGCGTACGCCGGTCCGCTGCTGCCCGGTTCGCAGGCCCCGGCGATCGTACGGCTGCGGGACCGGCTCGCGCGCGGGCTGCGGACGGCGCTGGTCGCGCAGCGCGATCCCGACCTGCTGGCCGACTGGGCGCACGCGCCATGGGGCGAGGACGACATCGAGGTGTGGCGGGCGCTCGCGACGGTACGCCCGACGGCGTCGGTGCGGTCCCGACTGGCCGCGCTGGAGACGGAGTTGGCGGTACCGGCCGCGCGGGCAGGGGGGTGGGCGGCGGGCGCAACGTACTTGCAACGTCCGCGCGCCTAGCCTCGCGCCGAGAGCTGCCCAAGGGCGGGCAGCGCTGCACCAGGAGGCACACCAGGATGACTCGTTACGCGGCGCCGGGCACCGAGGGCGCGATCGTCTCCTACCAGTCGCGCTACGACCACTTCATCGGCGGCGAGTACGTGCCGCCGGCGCGCGGGCAGTACTTCGAGAACCCGTCGCCGGTCAACGGACTGCCGTTCACCGAGATCGCGCGCGGCACCGCGGAGGACGTGGAGCGGGCACTGGACGCGGCGCACGCGGCCGCCCCCGGGTGGGGCCGTACGTCGGTGACGGAGCGCTCGGACATCCTGCGGAAGATCGCCGACCGTATGGAGGCCAACCTCGAAGCCCTCGCGGTGGCGGAGAGCTGGGAGAACGGCAAGCCGGTCCGCGAGACGCTGGCGGCGGACATCCCGCTGGCGATCGACCACTTCCGGTACTTCGCCGGGGCGATCCGGGCGCAGGAGGGGTCGCTGGGCGAGATCGACGACGACACGGTGGCGTACCACTTCCATGAGCCGCTCGGGGTCGTCGCGCAGATCATCCCCTGGAACTTCCCGATCCTGATGGCCACATGGAAGCTGGCGCCGGCGCTCGCCGCGGGCAACGCGGTGGTGCTCAAGCCGGCCGAGCAGACCCCTGCGTCCATCCACTACTGGGTGAGCCTGATCGCGGACCTGCTGCCGCCGGGCGTGCTGAACATCGTCAACGGCTTCGGTGTAGAGGCGGGCAAGCCGCTGGCGTCGAGCCCGCGGGTGGCGAAGGTGGCGTTCACCGGAGAGACCACGACGGGGCGGCTGATCATGCAGTACGCCTCGGAGAACATCAAGCCGGTCACCCTCGAACTGGGCGGCAAGTCGCCGAACATCTTCTTCGACGACGTGTGGGCGCACGACGACGACTTCCGCGACAAGGCGCTGGAAGGCTTCACGATGTTCGCGCTCAACCAGGGCGAGGTGTGCACCTGCCCGTCGCGGGCGCTCGTCCAGCGCGGCCACTACGCGGAGTTCCTGGCGGCCGCGGTCGAGCGCACCCGGCAGATCAAGCCGGGGCACCCGCTCGACACCGACACGATGATCGGCGCCCAGGCGTCCAACGACCAGCTGGAGAAGATCCTCTCCTACCTGGACATCGGCCGGCAGGAGGGCGCGAAGGTCCTCACCGGTGGCGAACGCATCGAGTACGACGGTGAGTTGAAGGGCGGCTACTACGTACAGCCGACCATCTTCGAGGGCGACAACCGGATGCGGGTCTTCCAGGAGGAGATCTTCGGTCCGGTCGTCTCGGTGGCCTCCTTCGACGACTTCGACGACGCCATCAAGATCGCGAATGACACGCTGTACGGGCTCGGCGCGGGCGTGTGGACCCGGGACGCCAACACCGCCTACCGCGCGGGCCGCGCGATCCAGGCGGGCCGGGTCTGGACCAACTGCTACCACGCCTACCCGGCGCACGCGGCGTTCGGCGGCTACAAGCAATCCGGCATCGGGCGCGAGACGCACAAGATGATGCTGGAGCATTACCAGCAGACCAAAAACCTCCTGGTGTCGTACTCGCCGAAGAAGCTGGGCTTCTTCTAGACACACGGGAAAGGGCGCCTGACCTGGGATTTCACCCGTCTGGCGCCCTTCATGCAACCCGCTCTCAACCGCCCTCGGGCACGTCACCCTGGCTGACGCGCCGCCACTCGTTCATGGACTGCTCGATGAGACGGTTCGCCTGCTCTCGAAAGCCGTCAAGGAACCTCGCGTAGTGGCGGAAGAGGACCTCGACGCTCTGGCCGGCGCGGCGGGCGCACTCGGCAGGGTCCACTCCGGAGTAGAGCCAGAACGAGATCCCGGCATGACGGAGATCGTAAGGCCGCTCGGCCAAGCGAGAAGTGCGCTCAGTACGGGTCAGGGCGTATTGCCGGGCCCGCGCCCACTTGCCGCGCGACGCTTGAGCTAGTGCACCTCGTACACCCCACCGTCGTCGGTCCGCTCCTTGCCAGGCCGCGAAGTACATGCAACCGAAGAATGCTTCAAAATGAGGACCCCGCCCCCGCTGGCGAGCAACGGCCTCGAGCAGCCGAAGCACCTGGGCTGGATTGGGAACGGCAACCGCTCGGTGCCTCTTGAGGCGATTGATGCCGCATTCCACCGCATGGCGCTCGCGGTAGTCGACCGGGGCGAACTTCGGCGGTCGGCCGCCTTGAGAGCCCCCGTTTCTTGCGGGAAGCGTACGCCTTGTCCGCGCGAACCCGCCTGGGCCGGGTGCGTGGCCTGCCCGGCCCCAGCCGGGGAACCCGGACACGGCCCAGGACGGCCTCGAACTGCGGGGAGTCGCCCCGCTGCCCGCCGTGACGACGATTGACATGGGCTTCTGTCGTTGCTCCACAGCCAAGTGCAGCTTGGTGGTCAGGCCGCCGCGAGCGTGCGAGCCCATGGTCCGCAGGTTCGGCGACGGCACCACCGGGCGGTTCCTTCTACAGGTCCCCCTTTTCCGTGCCCCTGCAGCGTGCTGGTGGGGCACGGACGACGGTGGAGTCGACGTTGATGTCCCAAGTGATCAGATCCTTGGCGTCCGCCTGGGCATGGACCCGGAAGCGTATGACGTCGATCAGTTGCCGCCGACTCCATGTCGGCGGCCGACCGGACTTCTTACCCTTCGGCAACAACGGCTCCGGCACCGTCCATTGCTGGTTCGTCAGGTCTCCGCCCGCCACGAATCAAGATCGTCTCACGGCCGAGATCCACTTTCGATACACGCATAGATGATCGGCAAGACCGCGGAAATTGATCGTTGGCTCACCGCCACACGAGAGAGAGGGAGGTTTCCTGCGGCGTACAGCGGCCCGCGGGGCCCGTGGTTTCCCGCTCGGCATCCGACCTCACCGCGCCGCATAAACGGCCAAAAAAACTCTTGCCTCCAGGGTATCTTGTTCTTCAGATCCCTTCCGGCGAGAGCCTCCGGCCCGTCATATGCCCGTCCGCATCGCCGTTGAAAGCCCCGGATCACGCGTGCTACTTTGTCGAAGATTCGATGTCATGACGTGCCGTTGACCGTACCGAGGCTCTAGCACGTCCTGACCCATTGACGTCAGCTTTTGCGGTGTGGATCGCCGGTCTGGAGATCGAAAAAGATGGCTGAATCACCAAGGTGGCGGGCAGTCGAGAGGTATGGCCCGGCACCACCCTTCGGACCGCGAACCTGTGCGCCCCTGTCAACGTCGACAACGGCGAAGTGATCGGGCGACGTAGCCGAACCGGAATCGAGCGAGCTTCTTTGCGTTCCCGAAGAAGGTGATGAAGCCGCGTACCGGCCAGGCTTCCTGTGAAGGGGAAACTGGTCCACGCATACCGCACCGGAGGCGAAGGAGTGGCCGGCGTAGGACACGCACGTGCGCCGCACCCCCGTCGACTCGTCCTGACTCAACCCGACTGAGGTCCGCTTCGGCATCCAGATCACGCAGGCGATACGGTGCCGCGCCCCGCTCGAAGGCACCGACTCGTGGAACGCCGACGCCGCCGCCCCCTCCCTCGAACCGCGACCGCCGGCGAGATTGCGGCGCAGATCCGGCGTCACGGCCGACGTCAGGCAACCTCGTCAATGCAACGCAAGCTGATCCCATCGGAGTCACAAGCACATATCAATACGGGGGAAGTCCATCATGGAGTTCGGAATTCTCGGCCCCTTACTCGTTCGCGACGACCGTGGAGAGGAACTGGTCATTTCGAGCACGCGACTTCGCATACTGCTCGCGAGCCTACTCCTCAAGCACAACACTTTGGTCCCCGCGACCGACCTCTTGGAGACCGTGTGGGACGGCCGGCCCGCGGCCAAGGCCCGCGCCACGCTGTCGAGCTACGTCATGCGACTGCGAAAGAAACTCGGCCCGGACTCGGCCAAGAGAATCCGGACGCTGCCCACCGGCTACCTGATTTCGGTGGCCGACGACGAAATCGACCTCCGAAGATTCCTCATGCTCAGCGCCGCAGGCCGTCAGGCAGCGGCTCACGAGAACTGGGAGCTCGCATCCGACACCCTCACGAATGCCTTGCGCTTGTGGCGAGGTGAAACCCTGGCCGATGTGCCGTCGGAATCCTTGCGGCACAGCGAGTGCCATCGCCTCCAGGAGACCCGGCTGCAGACGATCGAACTGTGGGCGGAATCCTGCATCCGGATCGGCAATGGTGCGGTTGCCGTCGCCGAGCTGCAAAGGCTGACGGCGGAACACCCGCTGCGGGAACAGTCCTGGAAACACCTGATAAACGCGCTGGCAGAGACGGGACGCTCGGCAGAGGCGCTCCACGCCTACCAGCGACTCAGGGAGACACTGGCCGACGAGTTGGGATCCGATCCCAGCCCGCCCCTGCAGCGTCTCTACCATCACATTCTGACACCGGGAAGCTCGCCGCCCACCGACGACGAACCACAGATACCGGGCTCGCCTCAGGTCACCGCCATGAGCGGCGACACGCAGTCGGCCGGAGAATTCACGCCGAACCCGTTGCCGCCGGCTCCTCCCCACTTCACGGGCCAGGCGTCACAGATCGAGGACATCGTCGGCAGGTTGACCGACAATCGCCATGACGTTCCCCTGGTCACGGTGTCCGGGCCGCCCGGGGCCGGCGCGAGTACTCTTGTGGCCCATGTGACGCACCGGCTGAGCCAGGAGTTCAAGGACGGCGTTCTGTACGCCGACCTGGGCGGCGATGCGTCCAGGACACACGCGGCTCTGAAATCCTTCCTTCAGGCATTGGCGCCCGCGGGACTCGAATTGCCGGTGCACCCTGTGTTGCAAAAACGTCTTTGCCGATCGCTGTTCGCGGGCCGGCATTTCCTGGTGGTGCTCGACAACCCGGCCGACACGATGGATGTCCGGGACCTGGTCCCTGCGGAACCGGGAAACGCCGTGCTCATCGCCAGCTGGGGCCGGCTCACTGCCCTGCCCGGCGCGTACAACGTCGAACTCGCCATGCTGCCTCCCGATGAGAGTCTGGCTCTGGTGGCCAAGAGCATCGGGCGTGATCGCCTCCTGGCCGAACCGGAGGCCGCTGCGGCACTGATCGATTTCTGCGGTGGGCTGCCCCTGGCCCTGCAATCGGTCGCTGCGAAGCTGGCCGCCCGTCCTCATTGGCGCCTGGTGGATCTCATCAGCAGCCTCCAGCGGGACCGGGCCGATGTCGACCAGTGGCACCTGAGCGGCCTCGAAGTCCGAAGCAGCTTCGACGAGCGCTACGCAATGCTCTCCGAGCGCCAGCAAACCCTCTTCAAGCTGCTGTCCAACCTGGACGTCGACGACTTCACGCTGACCACCGCGGGAATCGTTCTCGGCGACTCGGCGTCGAGGGTCAGCCAGGACCTGGAGACGTTGGTGGACGTCAATATGCTGAGCTCGCCTGCCCCGGGCCGCTACGCCTTCCACACCCTACTGCGCGAGTACGCCCAAGGACTGTCTCGCAATACAGCCGACATGGCGCTCTCGAGCAGGGCACTGCACCGTCTCTTCCGGCACGAGATCAGCCAGCTCCAGCTCGTGAGCGATGTCCTGCTGCCCGAGGACGCCACCGGTACCCTGGCTCGCCCTAATCCGTTCTCCTGCGGAGAAACCGCTCAGCAGTGGTTCGGTGACCAGCTCCAGCTGCTGATGAACATGCTCCACCACGGCGTCGGCGCCGAAGACGCTGACGGCCTCGACCTGACGACTTTCTGCGAGCTTCTCCAGCGTCTCCGCGTGCTGACGGATCACTGGGAACATCTCCAGTCTGCGGGGAATCGCTGATCGAAGCTGAGCTTGCTCGGCCAAGTCCACGGGGCGGAGACACGCCACCGGCGGGCGGTGCAGCGCCTCGTCCAAGCCATGGAGCTCTTCCAGAGTCTGGATCATCAGGCCGGCGAGTCGCTCACGCTCGGCTACCTCGACGTGCAGCACCTCCCGTTCGGGCCGCCGCAGCGCGACCACGTCCCCGGCGGTGAGGCCCACGTGAGCTGAGGAGCGCCGCGGATGGCGGGTCCGCCGGACGGCCCGGCCCCCGGCCTCACAGGTGGGACGCACGGTGTTCCGCCGCGGTCAGAAATGCCTCCAGCATCGGATTGAAGCCGGGCGCGCGCTGGACCGCGTGGCCGGCTCCGGTGACGCAGATCCGCTGCGCGCCGGTCCGGGCGGCGACGGCATCGCACACGACCTCGATCGCCGGTGCGTGGCCGCCCGAGACGACGAGCACAGGTATGCCGGCCTCGACGATCCTTCCGAACCGCGGGCTCGCCTCGCCCGGGGAGCGAAAATCACGCGCCAGCTCGATCGCCTGAAGCATGTCGTCGTCCCGGGTATCGAGAGACTGACGATCGAGGCCGGCCACGGACAGGAACTCGCGTTCGGTCCGGGCGTCACGATGCCCCTCGGCGAATCGATCGGCGACCTCCGCCAGCCTCCGCACCGATTCGTCCGCGCCGGCGGCGCTCCACAACGGCACCTCGATCAACGTCAGGGACCGGACCCGGGACGGCTGCAGACCGGCTGCCACACACATCCCCAATCCGCCGTAAGAGAACCCGACGAAATGCGCGCCACCAGGAATGCCGGCGACGAGCGCCGCCATGTCTTCGGCGTCCACGAGGAAATCCTGCCGCGGCGCAGGGGGACTCGGTGAAAAGCCCCGGCGGCTCGGGATCATCAACGACCACCGGGCTGCGAGTTCCTGCTGGCGGGCCCAGGCGTGGCGAGCGGGAAGTCCGCCGTGCACGAGCACGACGGGCGGGCCCGCCCCCGTCTTCCGGACGAACAACGGCGCGTGGGACCGCGAGACGGCGGGCTCGGTCGACTGTCCGGTGGCCACGGGCGGTGCTACCTCGACCCCACGGACACGTCGGCCTTCCGGGCCGATGACGGTTCCCGCGGTTCCCGCCTCGGCAGCCACAGCATCGCGGCCGCCGCTGCCAGCAACGCCACGCCGGCACTGACCACCATCGTCACCCGCATCGCGACGAGGAAGGAGTCCTGTGCCGCGGTGACCAGTTCCGCGGCCCGGCGCGCGAACCGGGATAGTTCAGCGGGACCGGACCCGTCGCCTCCGGCGCGTGCCCGCTCGACCGCGAGCAGGGTCGATCCGATGGAATTGCCGGCCTCGCCGCGCGCCTGCTGGGGCAGGATTTCGATACGGTCGCCCAACTGGTTGCGGTATATCGTCCCCAGCAACGACCCGAGCACGGCCACGCCGAGCGCCGTTCCCAACTGCCGGAACGTGTTGGCGAGGGCCGATCCGGCGCCGGACCGCGCCTTCGGCACCACCGACAGCGCTGCCGTCATCGAGGGCGCCAGAGTCGCACCGAACCCCAGGCCGGAGACGAACTGCAGCACAATGAAGACCCAGATGCCGGTGTGGAGATCGAGCAGCGCGAACCCGGTGCACCCGGCGCACAACGTGATGGCGCCCGCCGCGACCACCGCCGCGGAGCCGAACCGGTTCATCAGCGCATCGCTGCGTTGTCCCGTGAGGACTGCCCCCACCGCCACCGGCAGCATCAGCAGACCTGACTGCAACGGCGAGAAACCTCGCAGGATCTGCACATAAAACACCAGGACGAAACTGGCGCCATTGACCAAGAGGAAGGTCAGCGACATGGTGGCGGCGCCGGCCGCGAACTCCCTGGTACGCAGCAACGGCAGGTCCAGCGCCGGATTCGCCGCGCGTCGGGAATGCCATACCAACGTCCCCAGCAGGACGCCGCCGGCAGCGATCGGCCCGAACACCGGAGCGCGCAACCACCCCGCGGGTTCGCCGCCCGCGATGACGCCGTAAACGATCAGCCCGACCCCGGAGGCCGACAGGGCCACCCCCGCGATGTCCAGGCGTCCGGGCTGCGGGGCCTTGGTGTTGGGGACCAGTAGCACGATGGCCAGCATGGCCAGCCCTGCCAGCGGCACGTTCACCAGCAGGGCCGACCCCCACCAGAACTCGCTGACCAGCGCCCCGCCGATCACCGGGCCGCAGGCGATACCGAGCCCGTTCGACACGGACCACAGCCCGATGGCCTTGGCCCGCTCGGCCGGAGGGAAGGCATTGGTGATCACCGCCATGGTGCAGCCGGGGACCACGGCCGCCCCGACACCCATCAGCGCGCGCCACAGCGTCAGCTGTGCGGTGTCGCCGGACCACGCGCCGAACGTGGACACGACGGTGAAGAAGAGCATCCCGAAGACCAGTACATTGCGGTGGCCGAGACGGTCGCCGAGCACGCCGGTGGTGAACATCAGCGCCGCGTACGTCAGGGTGTACGCGTCCATCGTCCACTGCAACTGCGCATTGGTCGCGGAGAGGGACTGCTGAATCGACTTCAACGCCACCACGAGAATGGTGTTGTCCATCACCACGATGAACATGCAGAACGACATCACCGCCAGCACAGCCCACCGGCGTCGATCGGGGTGAACTGTCGGGTCGGCTTCGGCCACGGGGGCTCCTCCGGTCAGAGTTGATCTGTACACGCCTCTGTACCTTGAGTGCCCAATGTAAGGAGGGGCGCCTTGGCCCGTCAAGGTAATCTGGGCGGGTGACCACGCGAGTACGGCGCGACCCGGATGTCGCCAAGCGTTTGATCCTGGAAGCGGCGAGCGAGCTGCTCGCCGCCGGCGGCCCGTCCGCCGTGCAGGTACGGGCCGTGGGCGCCGCGATCGGCGTGTCGGACGCCGCGATCAACCACCACTTCGGCACCCGTGACCAACTACTGGAAGCGCTGCTGCGATTCGGCGGAGCCAAGCTGAGGGCCGAACTGCGCGCCGTCCTGGAGACGTGGAACCACGGCCCGGCGGACCCGGCCGGCCTGGTCCGTGCGCTCCACCGGATGTACGCCGAAGGCTACGCGGAACTCGCGCTCGCCCTGCACCGGTCCGGGTGGCGCGATACGGGCAGCGGAATGCTCAACGAGGTCGTCGACCGGCTGTACACCGAGGCCCGGCGGCAGTCCGCGACCAGCGGGCGCAGGGCGCCGTCACGCGAAGACATCCAAGTGACCGTGGCCGCGATGCACCAGGCCATGGTGATGGAGCCACTGTTCGGAGACGAGTTCCGCCGCAGCGTTGGCCTCGACGGGACCGCGGCCGATCGGCTGATCGACTGGTGGATTCAGGTGTTGCGCACGACCATGAGCTGTTCGGCGTAGGGCCGCGGGCGGACAGACGTCAACTGCCCTGTGAGGCGGCACGGTAGGGCAGGAACCCCTCACCGACGCCGACCGGAGGCACGATATCGCGGTCCGGTCGGCACGGAAGGCTTACGCGGGTGCGCGGTCGCGCTGCGGCACCGCGGCCCCATCGGGGCCGGACTCCCCCGGGGTGGGCAGCATCCGCGCCTCCAGCCGCTCGGGCAGGGCCCAGCGGTACAAAGGTATGGCGCCCGCGGTGGTGATCACCGCGACCAGGACCAGCATGGCGAACACCTGGGGTGTGATCATGCCCTGAGCGAGGCCGATGTTGATGAAGATGAGGATCATCAGGCCGCGGGCGTTCATGAGGCCGCCGACGGCCAAGGACTCGCGCCAGGTGAACCCGACGGTGCGCATGGCGGCGGCGCAGCCGGCGTACTTGCCGATGAAGCCGGCGGCCAGGATGATCGCGAACGCGGTCCAGTTGGTGATGCCGCCCAGTTCGGTGTTGAGTCCGGAGAAGGCGAAGAAGATCGGCAGGAGCAGCACACAGACGATGTCCATCATGCGGCCGTGCAGGGCCTCGCGGAACGCCGGGTTGCGGGGCATGGCCAGGCCCGCGATGAAGCCACCGAACACGGAGTAGATGCCGATGTAATCGGTGAACAGGCCGGACAGCAGCACGATGCCGACGACGAGGTACATGTGGTCGAAGCCGAACTTGCCGGTGCGCTCCACCCGCTCGCCCAGCGGGCGCAGCAGCGGCTTGACAACCAGGAGCATGACAGCGGCGAACACAGCGGTCAGGCCGATGGTGCGCAGGGCCTGCGGGGCGCCGGAGCCGGTGTGCATGGCAGAGAGCACGGCAAGGAAGCACCAGGCCGCGGCGTCGTCGATGGAAGCGCCGAGCAGGGTCATCCGGCCGATCGGGGTGTTCTGCAGACTCCGTTCGTACAGGATGCGGGCCAGCATCGGGAACGCGGTGATGGACAGCGCTCCGCCGAGGAACAGCGCGAACTCGAAGGTGCTGACGCCGGGGCGGGAGAGCTTGCCGTACAGGACGAAGGCGGCTGCGGCGCCGAGCAGCAGGGACGGCAGGATGCCGGAGAGGGCCAGCACGCCCGCGTTCCTCATGTCCTTGGTGCCCTTGCCCGAGCCATGGTCGAGGCCGGCACCGACCAGGAACATGAACAGCGTCAGGCCGATGGTGCTCAGCACGTACAGGATCGGCTTGACCTCGGGCGCGAAGACGGCTCTTTGGGCATCCGGGAAGAGCGCCCCGAACAGGGTGGGGCCGAGCAGGACGCCGGCGACCATCTCGCCCAGGACGCGCGGCTGTCTGAGCCAGATGGCCAGCCGCCCGCACAGTGCCGAACCGGCCAGGATGACCACGATGGCGGGCAGGACCTTGAGGGCGAGTTGCAGGTTCTTGTCGGTGGTAGCGGATGCCAGATGAGCAGCGTGGTGCACGGATTCCCCCGTGATCATCGAGTCCGTGTCGCCGTGACTCCTGCCCTCGCGTGAACGCGGGGGCAGAGAAGTCCGCGGCTTCGCGGCTCCGGGCCAAGGATGCATTCCCTCCCCGGCCGAAGCCGGGGACACCCCGCACTATCAGGGATGGATACGCGGCTCAGGTTTGCGGCAGCCCCACTACCTGAAGCGTGGAGACCGCCGTCGCCACCAGCTTGTTCTTCTCGTTGTGTGCCTCCGCGGCCAGGTAGATGGCTGTCCGGCCGGCCTTCTGGACCGTGGCGGTCAGGGTCACGCGTTCGCCGACGAACACCGGCCGCAGGAAATGCGTCGTCAGGTCCATGCTGGTCGTGGGGTTCTTCGCCGTCAGATAGCTGAGCGGCGCCATGAGGTCGTCGAACATCGCCGCGATGAAGCCGCCTTGGAGTATGCCCATGACATTGCCGTACTGCGGGGGTATCTCCACCGTCGCCGAGATCGACCGGCCCGGTACGAACTTCTCGTATTGCAGGGCCAGTGTCGTGGTCGACGGCGGAGGCAGTTGCAGGCGGATGCCGGGTGGGACGGGAAGGTCGTCGAACGCCGCGATCACGTGCGCCACGATCTGTTCGTGGCCTTTGATCACGTTGTCGCTTTCTGTGTCCATGGAGGGTCCTCTCTAGCTGCCGGCCGACGGCGAAGCCGGTTGTGCGCCGTCGGCCGCCGTCATGGCGGCGAAGTACATCTGCTGTGCGACTTCGGCGACAGCGTCCCACAACTCCCATGTCATCGGGGTCGGTTCGTGGTCCGGCACGAAGCGGTACCGGGTCAGGTCCTCGATTCCCTTGAGGCTCGCGAGGACCTCGTCGTCGATCAGGGCGTTCCCGGTGAACTTCGCCGGATTCTGCTCCAGCACGGCCATGATGGCGTCGACGACGATGTCCTCCGTCCGCCAGTCCCGCGGGTTACCGATGCCGAGGTTCTGCGTCGCCAGCGTCCCGATCAGCGTGCGCGTCCATATCGTGTTGCACGCGATGCCGTCTGCCGCGACCTCCTTGCCCAGGCCGAGGGTCAGCAGCGTCGCGTTGAGCTTCGAGGACATGTACGCCACCTTGCCGCCCATGTGCTGAATCCCCTCCAGGTCCAGCGGCGGACTCAGGTTGACGATATGGCCCCATCCGCCGCGGCGCATGTGCGGAATGCAGTGATGCGCGAGCAGGAAGGGCGCTCGGGCGTTGATGGCCATCACCAGGTCATAGCGTTTGCGCGTGGTGCCTTCGACCGACTGCAACCACATCGCTCCGGCGTTGTTGACCAGGATGTCCACGCGGCCGAAGCGTTGCACCGTCCGGTCGACAAGATTCTTCAGATCCGCTTCGTCGCGCACATCACAGCGCAGCCCCAGGGCCTCTGCGCCCAGCGCCTCGATCTCCCGGACCGTATCCGGGACGCTGCCCGGGAGCCGCCCGCCGGATTCCATCGTCTTGGCGCCGATGGCGATACTGGCCCCCTGCCCGGCCAAGGCGAGGGCGAGTGCCTTGCCGATGCCCCGGCTGCCGCCAGTGATGATCGCTACGCGCCCTTCGAACCCTGTCATACGCGCTCCTCTCGCTCTCCGGCCGGCGTCATGCGCCGACCGCCTCCCGGTCGGGGAGGTCGTACCTCTTGGCGACTTCCTGCTCGAACGAATCCGCCCACGCCTCCAGCCGGTCGACGTTGTGCCGCATCTCGCGGAATGTCCGGTCCGGCGTCTTCTCGGTGAGCAGATCCAGGTGCAGCTGTGCGCAGATCGGCACCTTGCTGTACTCCACGAACAGGTATTTGTCCGGTTGCGTCGCTTGGGCGCCGAAAGCGCGCAGATTCGCCTGCATCCGCGACTGGATGCTCTTGAACCTCGTCGCGATCGGATGGAACTCGGCTGCCGCTTCCTCGTTCGCGATCAGGCCCCGGAAGAGCAGTTGGGAGGGAAGCGCCCAGTAGAAGGACGTGTCCCACATCACCTTGGTGAACATGGCCGGCGCGCTTCCGAAGATCGCGTAGTTCTGGTGGTACATCTCCAGATAGTTCGGCCACATGTCCTCCAGCATCAGCCGGTTGTAGGTCTGCGCGACCTCCGCCGTGAGGCTGCCCTTGCGGTCCAGTTCGACCAGGCGCGTGGCGATGGTGTTCGTGTAGGCGATGTAGTCCGACCCCGGGCTGTAGAAAGCGTCCAGGAAAATGCCGGCCTCACCGACGCAGGCCCACCGATGGTGGGAGAAGATCTGTTCGGAAGCGTAACTGGCGTTCCGCACCCGCAGGAAGTCGAGCGGCTCCGCGCGCTCGATGAACGACGCCAGCGTCGGCTCGTGCTCGCTGATCCACTCCCGCGCCTTCTCCTGCGTGGAGTACGACTGGAACGGATGGATGGCGTCGTCGGTGACGATGCCGATGCTGGTGTTCCCCGAGGACAGCGGGATCATCCACACCCAGTACCCGGTGCCCATGAGGTGGTTGGTCGAGAACCAGCGACGCTCCTGGGTTTTCGGCCGCCACGTCGGGCCCGCGGTATCCGTCATCTTCTCGACGTCGTACTCGCCGCGGAACCGCCACCACGCGGCGTTGATCTTGTGCGGGCTCGGGGCCCCGAGGCGCAGCTTGCGCTGCAGCAGCCGGCGACGCCCGGAGGCGTCGACGACGAAACGCGCCAGTGCCCTCTGCGCACCGCCCTCAGGGGTCTCGAAGTGCACCACGTGGTCGTCATCGTCCGTCGACAGGTCGATGTCCACCACCTGCGCCTGCTCGACGAGATCGACCCCGAGCTCGCTCACCCCCTCGCGCAGGTCCCGCTCGAACCTGCCGCGGTCGATCTGATACGACGTCACCCGTGGGAACCGTCGCGCGCCCAGCTCGGGCCGTGCTTCGAGCGGCCCGTGCGAGTCGCCGAAGAACATCCGCAGGCCGAGTTTGTGCAGGTGCCGACGGTTCATGTACCCGGTGAGGCCCAGCTGTTCACTGAAGTAGTGCGCGCCACCCTCGACCGTCGCCTCACCCACCTTGTAGGCGCCGTCGGGGAACTCTCGCTCGCTGCGTTCCAGCACGAGCACCGTGAGATCGGGCATCGCCCGCTTGAGCTGCCTGGACAGCGTCAGCCCCGCAAGGCCGCCACCGCAGATCACGACGTCGTACCGGTGTGCCGGTTTCATCAGTCTTCTCCTTCGGATCGCCCGTGCGCGGCGGCCGGTTCAGTGGCCGTCCACAAGGCTCGTGAAACTCGGGAAGGCGTCCTCGGCGGACAGTTCCTGGGCGATCGTCCGCATGACTTCCGGGTCCGCGCCCTGGATGAACAGATGACCGCCGGGCACGGTCGTCAGGGAGAAGGCGCCGCTGGTCAGCGCTTCCCACCCGCGCATCTGGTCCAGCGTGAACACCGGGTCGGCGGCGCCGCGCAGTACGGAGATCGGAGCCCGCAGCGGGGTGCCGCTCTCGAAGCGGTAGTCGCCGAGCATCTTCAGGTCCGCCCGGATCGCCGGCATCCAGTGCAGGATCGAGGCTTCCTCCTCGACGGGGATGTCGAGCAGGTGGTTGTCCCGCAGCACGGCGAACACCCTGCTGTCGGGTTCCCGGTCCAGGTCGAAGCCGTCGCGGATGTGCGTGAGGTTGCGCACGTAGTCCTCGACCAGCGTCGGCGCGGGCCAGCCGCCGATGACGAGTTTCATCGGCACCTCGTTGTAGTGCTGTTCGAGGTGCTTGGTGAGCTCGTAGGCGAGGAGCCCGCCCATACTGTGCCCGTAGACCACGAAGGTCCGGTCGAGATGCGGCAGCATCGCCTCGGCCAGCTCCGCCACCATCTCCGGCATCTTGTCCGCCGGAATATCGTCGAGTCGCTCCTCGCGGCCCGGGAACTGGATGCCCACCACCTCGATGGAGTCGGGCAGGTGATCGGCCCACGGCGTGAAGACCGAGGCGCCGCCGCCGACGAACGGCAGCGCGAACAACCGCATCGAGGCGGTGTTGGAGCGGCCGATCACCGTGCGAATCCAGCGCTCCGGACCGGTGACGGGCAGCACCGGCGCCGCGCCGGTGGACTCACCGACGACCTGAGCGAGCACCTCACTGGCGAGTTCGGTGATCGACGGGCCGCGCATCAGGCCCATGGTCGGGAAGTCGATCTCCAGATGCTTCGCCAGGATGTTCCGGATCTGGCCCGCCATCAGCGAATCCATTCCGAGGTCGGTCAGCCCGACGTCCTGGGGGAGCCGATCGACCGGCATGTCGAAGATCCGTGATATCTGCTGTGACAGCGCGCTCGCCAGCCGCGGCATCCGCTCGTCATCCGGCAGTTCGAGGAGTTCTGCCCGCAGGCCCTCGGTGCCGAACCCGGCCGCGGGGTGAGCCGCGTCCTGCGCCGCGAGGTGGGCGAGCCGCGGCGAGCTCCGGATGATCGGCATGACCTGATTCATCTTCGGCCAGTTCACGCCGAAGACGCTGGCGCTGCTGACGCCCTGGACCAGGCAGCGGCCTATGAAGTCGAGTGCGTGATCGGGCGAGATCGGCGTCCAGCCGAGCCAGGACAGGGTGTCGAGCTTGTTGCGCGCGACGAACCCGACTTCGGCGATGGCACCCCAGTTGACCGTCAGCGCGGGCAGGCCGGTCTGCCGGCGGTGCAGGGCCAGCGCCTCCAGGAATCCGTTCGCCGCCGCGTAGTTGGACTGGCCGGGAGTGCCGACGTTCCAGCTCATCGACGAGAACATGACGAACGCGTCCAGGTCGAGTCCGCGAGTGTGGTGGTGCAGGTGCCAGGCGCCGTCCACCTTCGGCCGCACCGCTCGCAGGAATTGTTCCTCGGTCATCGCGGCGAGCGGGCCATCCGCGATGACCATGGCGGCGTGGTAGACGCCGCGCAGCGGGGGCAGCGCCGAGATGCGCTCGATCAGACTCCGCACTTCCGCCTCGACCGAGACGTCGGCACGCTCCAGGACGACGTCGACGCCCTTCGCGCGCAGCGCCGCGATCGGCTGCTCGTTCTCGGCATCGATCTGTGCCCGGCGTCCGACCAGGACGATGGTCCGCGCCCCCTTGGCGGCGAGCCACCCGGCGGTCCGCAGACCGAACCCGGTGTAACCGCCGGTGATCAGGTAGGTGCCCTCGGGATCGATCGCCACGTCACCGGTCGCGCCCGGGTACACCAGGACCTCGTCCTCCGCATCGAATCCGACGACGACCTTGCCGATCTGTTTGGCGCCCGCCATGAACCGGAACGCCGAGGCCACCTCCGCGGCGCCGAAGTCGGTGTGCGGCAGCGGCGGCAGCGCCCCCGCGTCCACATGCCGCAGGACCGTGGTCATGGCCTCCCGGCAGCGGTCCGGGACCTCCCGCAGCATGCGGTCGATGTCGACAGCCGAGTAGCTCAGGTTGTTGCCGAACGGCCTCAACCCCAGCTGGTAGTTGTCGTAGATGTCCTTCTTCCCGATCTCGACGAAGCGGCCGTGCGGGCGGAGCAGCTGGAGGCTCTTCGCGATGGTCTCGCCCTGGAGGGAATTGAGCACGACATCGACGCCGTCGTAGCGCCGGCGGATCTCGTCGGCGAACGTCAGCGAGCGGGAGTCGAAGACGTCTTCCACACCCAGGGACCGCAGGTACTCCCGCTTCTCCTGGCCGCCGGCGGTCGCGACGACCGTCGCACCCAGCAGGTGCGCTATGTGGACCGCGGCCAGGCCCACACCGCCGGCGGCGGCATGCACCAGCACCCGCTCGCCCGCGCGCAGCCGGCCGACGTCAACCAGCGCGTACCACGCGGTCAGATACGCCATCGGCAGCGTCGCGGCGTCAGCGTCGGACAGCCCGCGGGGTGCGGGATACACGTGCTGCTCGCCGGTGACCACACGGGAGCCGAAGCAACTGCGGGCGAAGGCGACCACGCGGTCACCCGGTGCGCACCCCTCGACCTCGGCCCCGGTCCCCACGACGACACCGGCGCATTCCACACCGAGGTTCTTCTCGTAGAAACCGCCTGAGGCCGCGCCCTCCGACAGTACGCCGAGGGTCAGCATGATGTCGCGGAAGTTCAAGCCGGTCGCCGTCGGCTGGATGGCGACGTCGTGCGGGCCGAGATCGGGCAGCGTCACCTCCTGGTACCGCAGCTCGTCGATTCCGGGTTCGGCGGGCACGCCCAGCGCGAACGTGGTCCCGTCCGACACCCGCACGGGGGCCGCGACGGAAGCCTCGAACTCGGCGGGCGAGAGGTGCTCGAAGCGGTCGGTGAAGCGGTTCCCGCCGCGGTAGGCGACCTCCTCCTCCGGCGTCCGCACGTGTTGCAGCTCGTCGAACAGCTGCGTGGCCCGCACGTCGGCGCCGGACGCCGGATCGAAGTCGATGATCTTCGCTCGCAGGCTGCTGTGCTCACTGAGCAGCACCCGCAGAATGCCCCAGCTCGGCAGCTGTGACGGCACGGTCCGATCGGCCCGGTCCACTACCGGCCCGCCGGCCGTGGCGACCCAGAACCGCGGAGCCTCGGTCCAGTCCAGTTGCTCGACGGCCTGCGCCAGAGCGATCACGCTGTAGGCGCCGTCGCGTTCCACCTGCGGCAGCAGCGCGCCGGTCAGCTCGGTCGCGGCGTAGTCCAGGTTCCACAGGTGCAGGACCCCGGGCACGGCGCCGGCCTCTTCGCGTACCTGCTCAAGCACGCGCCGGAGGTCGTCGGCGCTGGCCGGGTTCGCCCGGTAGCGGCTGTCGCCGAGCGGCTCGAAGGCTTCGCCGCGGGTGACGAGGACGCTGCCGCCGGCGGCCTCCCCGAGCCGGTCGAGGAAGTGTTCGCCGACGCCGTCGGCGTCGGCCAGCACGACCCAGGAGCCCGGTTCGACACGCGGCTGGTGGGGTGTGAGGTCCAGCTCCTTCGCCCGCGCGGTGATGACCGAGCAGCCGGTCTGCCGCGGGTCGGTCATGTCGGAGAAGATCTGGACGCTCTCGAAGCCCGCCGTGGGCAGGAACTCCTGCCACTGTGCCTCGGACATCAGCGGGTAGTGCGGCCGCAGTTCGCGGTCGGCGAACCGCCACCATCCGTCGGTCATGCCGAAGGTCAGGTCGACCCAGTGCGGCGGGTTGGTCTCCTCGACGACGATCATCAGCCCGCGCGAGGTGAGCAGCCGCTCGACGTTGCCGAGGGTGGTACGCAGCTCCCGGGTGGCGTGCAGGACGTTGGCCGCCAGGACGATGTCGAAGTGGTGCGGATCGAAGCCCTGCTCCGCGATGTCCTGTTCGATGTCGAGAATCCGGTACTCCACGATGTCGTGGCCGGCGAACCGCTGCTGTGCCTTGTTCAGGAAGAGCTGGCCGATGTCGGTGAACACGTATTCCGCGCGGTCCGAGGGCAGCTGGTTCAGGATCCAGCCGGTCGTGCCGGCGGTGCCGGCCCCGATCTCCAGCACGCGAATGGGCCGGTCCTCCGGCAGCCTCCGCACACATTCGGCGACGGCTTCGGCGACCATGCGATTGCACCGCTCGAACGAGAACGAGGTCTCGTAGAGGTCGACGACCGACTGGAATTCGCTCTCCGGGAAGATGAGCTCGACGGGATTGACCTCGTCACGCAGTACGGCCGCCTGCTCGGTGCCGCAGCGTTCCAGCACGGCGTACTCGGACTCGCATTCGGGATGCTGCTCGCGCAGTCGCGCGAGCGCCGCTGCGGTGTCGATGCGGGCGGGCGTGAGCAGCAGTTGCCAGGCGTCGCCGTCCTCGCCGGTGATGCCGTGCTGGGCGAGCAGTTCCAGCAGGCGGGCCAGGTAGTCGTGGTGCTTGCGGTGAACGCCCAGCTCGCGCGCGAGGTCATCGAGGGTGAAGCGACGTCCGGGCGTGAAGTCCATGCCGAGCTGGTGGAACGCCTCGGTGACGTAGGCGATGCAGAGCCGGTTCATCTCGGCTTCCGTCTCCGCGTGGTATTCGCGGTTGAGCGGCCAGTCGCGGATCTCGTCGGCGATCGGGGCGATGGCGGCCCGCAGCGCGGACGCGTCCGGCACGAAATCGGCGGGCAGCAGCGTCCGCTCGCGTACCGGCGCTGGACTCCACTGGTACTCGTAGAGCCACTGGAGCAGCGTGTCGCGGTCTTCGGTGGGCTGGGTGATGGACTTGCCCTTGAATCCCTCGAACTCGGCCACCAGCTCGCCGTCCTCGTTGAACAGCCACAGATCGCCTTCGCAGTAGGCGATGTCGTCGAGGACGTGTGCCTGCCCGTAGCAGTACAGCCGCTTGCCTGCCTTGGCGTGGAAGCTGAACCGCCTGACGTCGAACGGTATGTAGAGCGTCTTGTCCTCGGTGTTCGGGTCGTTGCCCATCGCGATGGACAGCGACTGGAAGCACGCATCGAGCAGCGCCGGGTGGATCAGGTGCCGCGGCGCTTCGTCCGCGATGGTGTCCGGGGTGTCGATCCGTCCGAGCGAGCGGAGTTCGCCGTACTTCAGCCGCGAGATCACCCGGAACGTCGGCCCCAGCATCAGGCCGTTGTTGCGGAACTTCGCGAAGACCTTCGCCGGGTCGAATTCGAGCGGGCAGTGGGCTTCCAGCTCGGCGAACGGAACGGGCGGCTCCGCGTCGGGGGCGCCGGCGCGGACCGTGCCCTCGGAGTGCAGGACCCATTCCTTGTCGCCGTCCTGCAGGCTGTAGACCCCGAAGTGCATCGACGGGGACAGCACCACCTGGACGAGCGGCGCCGGCCGGTCGTCGAAGACGAACAGCGGGCGGCGGAACTCGACGTTCTCGACCGAGTACCGGCCCGGGCCGAACGCCTCGGTCGCGCAACCGACGACGAGATCGAGGTGGCCCGCGCCGGGGAACACGATCGGCCCCTGCACGCGGTGGTCCTCGAGCCACGGGAACGTATCGGTGTCCATCGTCAGTTCCCACACGTACTTGTCCGGCTCGTCGGCGACAGGGGAACGGGTCCCGACGAGCGGATGCCCCTGCGAGGGGAAGCGCCGGCTGCGCGAGAACGGCGTTTCCAGCCAGTGCTCTTCGCGCTGCCACGGGTAGAAGGGCAGCGGCACGCGCTGGGTGCTGCCGTCGAACACGCGCTGCCAGGCGAGGTCGAGACCGGCCGCGTACAGCGATCCCAGCGAGGACCGCAGGGTGAAGCCGTCGGGCTGCTTGCGGTGCAGCGACGGCACGGCGGTCCCCGTGGTCTGCCGCTTGGACAGCAGCTCGCCGATGGCGGTGGAGTGGATGGGGTGCGGGCCCAGCTCGATGAAGGTCGGGTGCCCGTCCTTGATGAGCCGGTCGATGGTGGGGGCGAACCGGACGGGCTCGCGGATATTGCGCCACCAGTACCCGGCATCGAGTTCACCGGCCGAGACCGGGGCGCCGGTGACCGTGGAGTACATCGGTACGTCGGCCGGGCCCGAGGTGATGCCGGACAGCGACTCGAACACGTCGTCGCGCAGCGGGTCCATGTGGTGGCTGTGGAACGCGACCTTCACCTGGAGCATGCGGCAGAAGATCCGGTCCCGCTCCAGCTGGCTGCGGATCTCCTCCAGCGCGTCGGGGTCACCTGCCAGCGCGGTCGATTCCGGGCCGTTGAGCGCCGCCACCGAGACGCGTCCGCGATAGCCGCTGACGAGCTGCTCCGCGGCGTGCTGGGGCAGGCCGACGGCCAGCATCGTGCCCTTGCCCGACGCCTGCTGCTGCACCCGGCTGCGATGGTAGATGACGCGTACCGCGTCCTCGAAGGACAGCGCGCCCGAGACGCACGCGGCGGCCACCTCGCCGATGCTGTGACCGACGACGGCCGCCGGGGTGATGCCCCAGCTCTGCCACAGGGCGGCCAGTCCGAGCTGGATGGCGAACACCGCGGGCTGCGCGATGAAGGTCTCGCCGATGCGGCTTTCGTCCTCGTCCCGGTTGAGCTCCTCGAGCACGCTCCAGTCGGCGTGCCGGCGAAGTTCGGCGTCGACGCGCTCGACGGTCTGGCGGAAGACCTTGTTCTGGGCGAGCAGTTCGCGCCCCATGCCCCACCACTGCGGGCCCTGGCCGGAGAAGACGAAGGCGACATTGCTCGCGCCGGATGCCTTCACACCGCGGTGCAGCCCCTCGGGATCGGCTCCCCTGGCCACGTCACGCAGCGCGTCGCGCAGTTCCTCCGCGGACGAGCAGGCCACGGCCAGCCGGTGGTCGTAGTGCGAACGCGTCCGGGCCTGCGCGGAGGCGATCTCGGACAGGGCGGCCGTCTTCGGAGCCGCCAGGAAGTCGGCGTACGCCCCGGCATAGGCACGTAGTGCGGCGTCCGTTTTCGCGCTGAGGGTGAACAAGACCGGCTCGTCCACCGCGCTGCCCGCCGCCAGGGTCTCCGTCGGCTCCTCCGCCGGCGGAGCTGCCACGATCACGTGCGCGTTGGAGCCACCGAAGCCGAACGAGTTCACGCCTGCCAGTCGCGGTCCGGTTCCGGGCCAGGGCTGGCGGGTCTGCGCGAGCCGCAGCCCCAGCTCGTCGAACGGGATGGCCGGATTGGGCTCCTCCGCGTGCAGGTTCGCGGGGATCTCACCCTTCTGGACGACGAGGCACGCCTTGATGAGGCCGACCATTCCGGCGGCCGACTCAAGGTGGCCGACGTTCGACTTCACGGCGCCGACGACGCAGGGGCTCCGTCCGATGCGCCCGGTTCCCAGTACGCGGCCCAGGGCGCGCGCCTCGATGGGGTCGCCGACCGGGGTGCCCGTGCCGTGGGCTTCGATGTAGGAGATGTCGGCCGGAGCGACCCCCGCGTCGCGGCAGGCGTCCGCGATCATCTGCGCCTGGGCGTCCTCACTCGGCACGGAGATGCCGTTGGTGCGTCCGTCCTGGTTCGTCGCACTGCCGCGCAGCACCGCGTAGATGCGGTCGCCGTCGGCCACGGCCGCGGACAGCGGCTTGAGCACCACCGCGCCCGAACCCTCGCTGCGGATGTAACCGTCGCCCGTCCGGCTGAACGACTGGCACCGGCCGCTGGGGGAGAGAAATGTCCCCTGGCTGAAGCCGATCGTTGCCTCCGGGAGCAGCAGCGTGCTGACGCCGCCGACGATGGCCATCGTCGCCTCGCCCGAGCGGATGCTGCGGAGCGCGAGGTGGATGGCGACGAGCGACGAGGAACACGCCGTGTCGACCGTCATGCTCGGACCGCGGAGGTCGAGCAGATAGGAAACCCGGTTGGCCACGATGCAGTTCGTCACGCCGGTCATCGTGTGACCGCCGATCAGATGCCGGTTCTCCGGATTGAGCTGGATGATGCCGTAGTCGTGTCCTGACACACCGGCGTATACGGCCACCTTCTGGCCGGCGATGTGCTCGGGCGGGATTCCCGCGTCCTGCAGCGCCTCCCAGGTGGTCTCCAGGAACAGTCGCTGCTGCGGGTCGATCCTCGCGGCCTCGGTCGGCGTGATGCCGAAGAAGTGGGCATCAAAGGAGGACACGTCGTCCAGGTAACCGCCGGTGCGGGTACGCATGTGCCCGGGTCGGCCCGCGTCGCGGTCGTAGAAGGCATCGGCGGTCCACCGGTCCTCCGGCACTTGCCGTACCGCGTCCCGCTCCTCGACCAGCAATCGCCAGAACTCCTCCACGTTGCCGACCTGACCCGGGAACCGGCAACCAATTCCTACGACGGCGACGCCCTCATGTGCCGGTGACGCGCTCTCGGTCGGGGAGCCGTGGGCAGCATTCATCATTCAACCTCGTTCTGAGCGATGCTTCGGTCGACTGGGTAAACCGCGCTGTTCCTGTGTTCAGGCCACCGTGGACGGTGTGACCTGCACCTTGCGTCCCAAGTGGACGGGCACCTGCGCATAGCCGCGGAACGTGAGCTGCTGGCGGAGCCGGGGCGGTGCCGCGGCGCGCATGTCGGGGAAGCGCTCGAACAGAGAGCGCACCGCGTGCGTGGCTTCCATCCGGGCCAGACTGGCCCCGAAACAGGCGTGGACGCCGTAGCTGAAACTCAGGTGTTCGTTGGCGTTCGGCCGGGCCACGTCGAACCGCTGCGGGTCGGTGAACACCGCGGGGTCCCGGTTGGCGCCCGCCAGCGACAGCATGACCATGGAGCCCTGCGGCAGCTGGACGCCCTCCAGCTCCAGATCGGTCAGCGCCTGACGGGCCGTGATGAACACCGGCGGCTCGTACCGCAGCGCCTCTTCGACGGCGTTGGGCCACAGCTGCGGTTCCGCGCGCAGCCGGTCCAGCTGCTCCGGGAGGCGGAGCAGGAGGGACACGCAGTGACCTATCAGATTGGCGGTGGTCTCGAATCCGGCGCCGATTATGATGCTGGCGTTGGCTTTGAGGGCGTAATGGTCCAGATCGCCGCTCCGCACCAAATTGCTGAGGATGTCGTCGCCCGGTTCCCTGCGCAGCTTCTCGATATGCCGGTCGAGATAGTCGTTCAGGCTCTGTGCCGCTTGCATCGCGCGGCCGTACGTCCGCCGGGAGATGCCCACGTCGAGCATAGGCGTCATGTCTTTGCCCCAGGCCAGAAACTTCTCCTGGTCTTCCCGGGGCATGCCGAGTATGTCGAAGATGATCGCGATGGGCACGCGCGAGGCGAAGGATTCGACCAGCTCGATCGAACCGCCGGAGGGCATGGCGTCGAGCAGTTCCTCGGTGATGGTCTCGACCGTATCGCGCAGCTTCTTGACCGCGCGCGGCGTGAACGCGGATACGACCGGCTTGCGCATCGCGGTGTGGTCCGGGGGATTCATGCGCAGCATCGCGGGCGGATCGGCCGGATTGGCCGGCGGTGGCACCCGGTTCGCAAATCTCTGCAATACCTTGGGAATCTGTATCCTGGCCGAGCTGCGCACGCCGAACCTGTCGTCCCGCAGGACCGACCGCACCAACGCGTGGTCACAGGTCACCCACGGCAGCGGCGTCTTCACCAGCCTGCCCTGGCTGCGTATCGTCTCGATGTACGGGTGCGGATCGGCGATCCCTTCAGGACCCATCATCCGGGCGAAGGTGTCGCCTTTCCGGGACTGCACGCGCAGCACCACCCGCGGGACACCATGCAGGGAAAACCAGCGAAGCCAATATTGCCGCGTCATGAGCAGCACCCAATCCCGACGAGAGGTGTCATCACTACGACTCCGAGCAGATCGACTCGGGCGTGTGGCCGGGTTCCTGAGCGGCGCCTGGTGGATGGCCTCGGCCGCATGACCCTGCCCCCTCGTTTCCGCTGCCCAGTGGACAGCGCCCCCGAATCGCTTTCGGCCATCATGCCGAGCGGCTCTGGCATATCGATGGCACGCAGATGGCGCGGCGCTGGCCTCGGTCGCCCTGGGCCCGCTCCCACCGGCTGCACGGATACGGCGTGAGGCCCGCCGGCCCGGGACGATGGGGGCTCACCGTTCCGTGACGAACGGATCCTTTCGCGGGCCCGCCGTGGGTGAGTTGCCGGCACTCGCCTGGGTTCGCCGGGGTTCGAGGTGCTGCGAGCGTCCTTCCGGCAGCGGCACCCCGTCTACCGCGCCCGGCAGCACGGCCGGCCCTGAGCAGGCACCACGGCAGTAGGTCGCTGGAGCGGCGGAGGGTGACGTGGTGTGCGGCACCGGTGGCCGACGAGCAGCGCCAAAGATCGTCCCGGCCCAACCGGCCGCCCGCCTCACGGCCGGCCCCGGATCTGGTCGGTGAGCTGCCCGATTCGCCGGGCCGGCAGACCCAGGGTCATGCGGGTGGCGTGCAGCACCGTCTCTTCACCGTCCTCGTCGTTCTTCGGTAGTTCGTCGTCTCGTACGGCGTGCCGGGGTTGGACTGCGCATTGGTCTGTCCGGGGAGAGATGGGCAACCCCCATGTGGTGCCCGGGTGCGTGTACATGTCGGCGTGCCCTCTTTCTGTCCCGGCGTGCAAGCGGTGATCCGGTTCGCGTATACCGGCGCCGTGCGACGCGGGCCCCGGTGGGAGTTCTTGGGCGGCCCTCTCAGCTGAGAGAGGTTTGTCATGGGACCGATTACGGGTTGGTGGGGAGCTCCGGCGGTAGCCGGCGGGGTTCGGCCGGTTGTACCGGCCGGTGGATCCGAGGTGGCCACGGCACGGGGGCTTGCGGTCGCGCCCTTCAGTGCGGCGTTCTCCACGGTGACGATCCCGGCGGGCACGAGCCCACTGGCGGTGGCGGTGGCGGTGGCGGTGGCGCCGAACGGCAACGTCTACGTCGGCAACGCCAATTCGGCCAACGTGACGGAGATTTCGCCGTTGACGGTGACGACCTCGCCGACGTCACCGGCGTGCGCGCAGCCGGTGACGTTCAACATTTCCGGGGGACTCCGAACGGGACAGCGGTGGTGAACTTCGGGGACGCCAGCCCCACGGTCACCGTCCCCCTGGACGTCACCGGGAGCGGGCAGCGCACCCACGCTTACACCGTCGGTACGTTCACCGCGACCGTGAACGGCAACCCCACCTCCGTCATCGTGAGCCCCAACCCCACGACGACGGCGCTGTCGGTGACGCCGAACCCCTCGGCCTGCGGGCAGAGCGTGACCGTATGCGCCACCATCATCCCCGGCACCAGCCACCACCTCCGTGCCGACCGGCACGGTCGCCTTCACCCTCCCCAAGGGCCAGACCCAGATGGTCGCCGTCAATGCATCGGGGCAGGCCTGCTTCACCGGTTCCACGCCGGCACCCCCATCACCGTGAACCCCACCCCCACCACGCTGACCGCGCAGCCAGGCACGATCCGGCTCCGGCTGATCCCGCTGCCCGAGTTCTACATCTCCACCCTCAGCGCCACCCCGACGACCACCTCCGGGATGCCCGTGGCCGGTCAGCCGGTGACCTTCACCGCCGCCACCGCCCACAACATCCTGCTGTTCATTCCCCTCCCCGGCTGACCTCGTCGGCTCCGAAAACCCCAGGTCACCACAGTGCTTGCCAGTGTCGCTGTCTTTCCGGGAGCTACGAGCGGTTGCAGCAGGGCCCGGCAGCCGACTGCCGCGGGACAGCCGCCCCAGATACAGCAAGATTCGGACCACTTCCGGTCCAATATGAGTGTCGCGAGTCCGGGACTTCCCGGGACCGGCTCGAGACAACGGCCGAGCTGCCCCCGCCCGACCTCGTCGTCGAGTTCGTGCGGCACCCCCTCGGGCTCCGGCATGGCTGTCGGGGGCGGCGAGCGCCTCGGGGGCACCGTCAACTGTCCGCCCAGCGAGAGAAGCTGTCTCAGGGCGCTCTCGGCCCGCTTGCACCTGAGCGCCGACGGCACCGGCGTCTCGACCATTTGGAGTGGACCAGTGCCGAGGCCACCGGAAGGTGGCACCGCTTTCACCCCTGCCTGTTCCGGCCGCCGGCGTGACCCGATCGTGCCGAGGCACCCGCCCGCTGCGGGCTCCGTCGGGAAAAGGAGATCGCACGGGCAACGATCACACTGTCCCGCTCTCCAGGTACCGTCAGGGTATGAGTCATCCGCACCCCGAACTCAAAGCCGCCCCGCCCCTTCCCGAAGGAGGGCTGCGGGTCATCGCCCTGGGCGGCCTGGGTGAGATCGGCCGCAACATGACCGTCTTCGAGCACGCGGGCAAGCTGCTCATCGTCGACTGCGGGGTGCTGTTCCCCGAGGAGACCCAGCCCGGCGTGGACGTGATCCTGCCGGACTTCACCTCGATCCGGGACCGGCTGGACGACATCGTGGCCGTGATACTCACCCACGGTCACGAGGATCACATCGGCGGTGTGCCGTACCTGCTGCGGGAGCGGTCCGACATTCCGGTCGTCGGCTCCAAGCTGACGCTGGCGTTCCTGGAGGCCAAGCTCAAGGAACACGGGATCCGGCCGCGCACGGTGCGCGTGCGGGAGGGCGACCGGCGTGCCTTCGGGCCCTTCGACTGCGAGTTCGTGGCGGTCAACCACTCCATCCCCGACAGCCTCGCGGTCGCGATCCGCACCCGGGCCGGGATGGTGCTGCACACCGGTGACTTCAAGATGGACCAGTTCCCTCTCGACGACCGCATCACCGATCTGCGCGCCTTCGCCCGCCTCGGCGAGGAGGGCGTGGACCTGTTCCTCACCGACTCCACCAACGCCGAGGTACCCGGTTTCACCACCTCCGAGCGTGAGCTGAACCCGGCGATCGAGCAGGTGATGCGCACCGCGCCGCGCCGGGTCATCGTCTCGAGCTTCGCCAGCCACGTGCACCGCATCCAGCAGGTCCTGGACGCCGCCCACCAGCACGGCCGCAAGGTCGCCTTCGTCGGCCGGTCGATGGTCCGCAACATGGGTATCGCCCGTGACCTGGGCTATCTGAAGGTCCCCTCAGGTCTCGTCGTCAGCACCAAGGAGCTGGAGAAGCTCCCCGACCACAAGATCACGCTGGTGTGCACCGGCTCCCAGGGCGAACCGATGGCCGCGCTGTCACGGATGGCCACCCGCGACCACCAGATCCGTATCGGCAAGGACGACACCGTCCTGCTCGCCAGCTCCCTCATCCCCGGCAACGAGAACGCCATCTACCGGGTGATCAACGGGCTCACCCGGTGGGGCGCCCACGTGGTCCACAAGGGCAACGCCAAGGTGCACGTCTCCGGGCACGCCAGCGCCGGCGAACTCGTCTACTGCTACAACATCGTCAAGCCCCGCAACGTCATGCCCGTGCACGGCGAATGGCGCCACCTGCGGGCCAACGCCGACCTCGCCATCCGCACCGGTGTCGACCCCGAGCGGGTCGTCATCGCCGAGGACGGAGTCGTCGTCGACCTCGTCGACGGGCGGGCGTCCATCACCGGCAAGGTCCCCGCCGGCAACGTCTACGTGGACGGCATGGAAGTCGGCGGCGCCACCGAAGCGTCCCTCAAGGACCGCCTCACCCTCGCGGAGGAAGGCGTGGTCACGGTGGTGGCAATCGTCGACGCGGACACCGGCGCCCTCGCCGAGGCCCCCGACTTCCTGGCCCGGGGCTTCGTCCACGACGACACCACCTTCGAGCCGGTCATCCCCGTCATCGAGAAGACCCTGGCCACAGCAGCCGAGGAAGGCGTCGGGGACGCGTACCAGCTCGAACAGCTCGTCGCCCGCGCCGTGGCGAACTGGGCGTTCCGCACCTATCGCCGCAAGCCCCTCATCATCCCCGTCATCATCGACGCCTGAGCCACAGCCCGGCGGCACGGTCCCGTTCCGGCCGCGGCGCCGCCGGCATCGTGGTCGGGCACAGGGTGGGCAGCCACCCCAGCAGGTCGGGGTGGCACCGCACTCCACCGGCCAGGGGATCGTCCGGTTGTCCGCTGTCGTGGACCTCGCAGACGATCCGGTCACTCTCGGCCCCGATCCGCAGCGTGTCCGAGCCGGCGCCGTGGACGACCCTGTTGGTGGTCAGCTCCGCCACCGCGCTCAGAAGTCGAGGCCGAGTTCGGCCCAGACCGTTTTGCCGGGGTGACCAGGGGTGACGCCCCAGCGTCGCGCGAGCCGGCCGAGGAGTTGGATGCCAAAGCCGCCGGACTCGGTGTTCGCGGTGGCGCGTTTGCGGGGCCAGCGGTCGCTGGAATCGCTGACGGCTGTGTGCAGCCACCGCCCGTTCCAGATGAGCTGGATCAGGGGCGGCCCGGAGCCGTGGCGGATGGCATTGGTGATCAGTTCCGAGACGAGCAGTTCGGCGGTCTGGATCATCCGGTGCTGGCGCAGCGGGCCGCCGAAACCGTCCACGCAGTCGCGGACCCAGTGCCGGGCGACCGTGATGCTCGCCGTGACTGCCGGGAAGCGCGTCTCGCACGATGGGATGGTCGATTCGCCGTTCACGAGGTTCCTCCAGCGCAGGTGGCTCTGGGCCGCCGCCAACCGGTGCTCTGCGCAGCCGGTGGGAGCAGTCTGCCGGGTTACCCATGCCTGCCCGGTGAGCCATCTGTGTCTGCCGGGTGACCGGCAGATCCCGCGAAAGTCATCCGCCGGCAATACGACGGTGCCGGCGCATGCTGGGTGAGTGCGCTGAAGCACCCTTGGCGCCTTCGGTGGCGGGCACCGCATCGGCGCGAGGCGGCCAGCTACTGGGATCGCACCACTGATCGGGACGACCGAAAACCAGCCAGGAAACCAGCGATGTCCATGTCCCTCCTGTCTGTCCATGGCCAGCGGGGTCTGATCCATCGGCGCAGCCTGCCGACAGGACGGCGGGCTGCGCCGTGTAAACGGATCGCCGCCTTGTGTCAGACCCACGATTCCGTATCCAGGTCCGAACCGGCACACACGCAGTGAAGGCCCGGTGGATGCCGGGCCTTCACGTTCGAGTAGCGGGGACAGGATTTGAACCTGCGACCTCTGGGTTATGAGCCCAGCGAGCTACCGAGCTGCTCCACCCCGCGTCGGTACGGTGAACTGTACGGCACCGATCGGAATCGACCCAATCGACTTTCGCATGCGCTCGGAGCGGGCCCGATTGCTCATGACCGACCGACATGGCCACTGCTCACCCGGTCTGGATCTGCATTCTGAGTTCGGGTGCCGTTGGAGTACGGGCACCTGGAGAAGTCTCCACGAGCAGGTCGGCGGTGCTGGTCCAGGCCGCCGGGCAGGCGTGACGTCCATGCGCCCTTCCGTGAAAAGCCCCCGTGGTCAACGGCGAGCAGGCTCACCGTGCCAGTCGACGGCGCCGAAGATCGGCATGCGGGACGGAGCAGCATGTAGGGCTGAGAGCCTATCGGGGCAGCTGTCGGGGTCCCCCGCAGAACAGACGGGACGGCGGACGGATTTCAAGCAGGGGGATGCTCAGGGGACGGCCCCGCCCGTCGTGGATCAGTACGCCAACGTGTGTGACAAGCGGCGCGAGCCCGAACCCGGCGCGGTCAGTAGGTGGCGAGGGAGATGGCGGCGTAGTGCGCGGTGAACGCTGCCACGGTCAGGGCATGGAAGACCTCGTGATAGCCGAACCAGCGGGGTGAGGGGTCGGGCCGCTGCAGGGCGTAGACGACCGCGCCCGCGCTATACAGGAGACCGCCGACAACGATCAGAACGACTACGGCTGCTCCGCCGGTGTGCAGGAAGTCGGGAAGGTAGCTTACCGGCGCCCAGCCCAGGGCCAGGTAGCACGGGGTGTACAGCCAACGCGGAGCTCCGACCCACAGGACCCGGAACGCGATGCCGGCCAACGCTCCCGTCCAGACGATCCACAGCAGCACGGACCGCTGCTCGGACGGGAGGAGGAGCACGGCCAGGGGGGTGCAGGTGCCGGCGATGATCAGGAAGATGTTGGCGTGGTCGAGGCGTCGCAGAAGAGCCTCGCCGAGCGGTCCCCAGGTGCCACGGTGGTAGATGGCGCTCGTCGCGAACAGCAGCCAGGCGGTGATCGAGTACACGGCGCAGGCCAGGACCGCCTGCTGAGTACCGGCCAGGCAGATGAGTACCACGCCCGCGATCAGTGCGGCGGGGACCATTCCGGCATGGAGCCAGCCACGCAATTTCGGCTTGATCGGTTCGGCCAGGTCGGCCACCCGCTCCACCAGAGCAGTGACCGAGTGAGCCCCCTTCCCTGCCTGGTCGCCTGGTGATTCGTCGGGTAGCCCGTCTGCACGGCGCTCTCCACGCGCTGACACGACGTGACCACGTTCAACCTCAGCGGCGTCGCGGGACACAGCTTCTCGTCCTCCCCCGGGCTCATGGGCGTCACTGGCAACCATGCGATCATGCTAGGAAACCTCACCCGGACATATGGCGGGAGGTCGGTCCGGAACAGAGCCGCGTCGCCGGGCCTGAGCCGGTTCGCCACCGTGGGAACTCCGGCCCCGCCTGCCTACCGCCAATTGGGCTTGCCGAAGCCGAGTAGAACGGCTGGTCCTGGGAACGATCAGTGCTTACGAACGGGCATCTCCGCTCGCCTACGCGCAAGGATCGCCGATGCTTCCTGAGGTCCGCCCCTACGTATCCACCGCGCTCGCAGACCAGTTGGAACACCAACTGGACCTGGCTCCGCATCTCGAGGCGGGCCAGCTCGACGTGGAGGGCATCGCCGGTGTCGCAGTGGTCGCAGCCGCCCACTCCGATGGCTATGCGGCCACCGGCCATCTCCTCGGACTGCTGGCCGCGCTGCCTGCCCCCACCGCGGTAGGAGAGCACTTCTGGTCGGACCTGTGGAGGTCTTCGGGCACCGCGTACCTGCTGCCCGTCAACATCAAGGATCTGGTGCTGCGTTCGCTGGCAGGAGAGGGAACTGCCCTGGCCCGGCAGATCCTCTCGGCCGTCGATGAGATGACCCCGCCCCAGCGGTCCGCGGCCGGGGAGGTGATCGGTCAGGCCCTCGTCGAGTCCGACCATCTGCCCGACCTCAAGACACAGGTCATCGGAGAACTGTGGCTCCGAGATCTCGAACTCACCGCCTGGCGCGTCCTGCACGCAGACCGCAGGTCGGACGATCCGGCTGGACGGAAAACCTTCCTCGACGCCTGGACGAGCGTCTGAACGTCCGCTCCTCCGAGACGCACGGTAGCCGCGCCAGACATGCGGCTCCCGTGCCCGACGACGCTTGCAGCGCCTGAGGTCAGGAAGGTTCAAGCCGAAGTCGCGGCGGCCCCGGGCCTCCACAGACCAGGGGCCGCGCAGCAATGGCTGCGCGGCCCCCTTGATCCTGCACCGGCCCGGCGACAGCAGGCAGGGCCTGCACGGGCGGCGGCCACCTGACGCGGCGTGCGCGACCTCTCGGGCAGGTCTGCGAGGTCAGGCCAGGTTGATGTTCTCGGCCTGCGGACCCTTCTGGCCCTGGGTGACGTCGAACGTCACGGCCTGGCCCTCCTGGAGCTCGCGAAAGCCGGTGGAGTTGATCGCGGAGTAGTGCGCGAAGACATCCGGGCCGCCGCCGTCCTGGGCGATGAAGCCGAAGCCCTTCTCCGCGTTGAACCACTTCACAGTTCCCGTTGCCATGCTCATGCCTTCCAGTCGATGAACGCCTCCCACTCCATGTGGCAGACGGAGGTGATCGTCCTGGTCCCTGCGGCACAGCACAGCAAAACGCCCACACCAAAGGCGCGGGCAGGGAATTCCGAACCACGACAGCTGACACAGACGCTACACGCCCACACACCGGGTCACCACAGGAAATGATCACGCCACACGCGAGACCGTGCGTGCGGTGCCCGCCGACGCTGACGGGCACGCTCATCTCATGCTGCTGCCGTCGGGTTCGCTGATTCGGCGGCGCGGCGGTATTCGGCGTTGAGGCGCTGGGCTTCCTCGAGCTGGTCCTCGAGGATGATGATGCGACAGGCGGCCTCGATGGGGGTGCCCTGGTCGACGAGTTCCCGAGCCCGGGCGGCGATGCGCAACTGGTAGCGGGAGTAGCGGCGATGTCCGCCTGTGGAGCGCAGCGGGGTGATGAGGCGGTGTTCGCCGATGGCCCGGAGGAAGCCCTGTGTGGTGCCGAGCAGTTCGGCGGCCCGGCCCATGGTGTACGCGGGGTAGTCGTCGTCATCGAGACGGCCGAACGTGTCGTCTGCTGTCATTGCACCTCTCTGTAAAACGCGTGGAGGGGCCCTGGCGCCGTACTGGCACCAGGGCCCCGAAGGAACTACTACACCATCTGCCGGCCCTGATACTGCACCGGCCTTCTGTTTCCGCAAACCCGACCGAGACGCTGTCGGGGGTGCGGGGATCGCGGTTGCTTGACCGGAGACCACCTCACTATCGATGTCCTGCGGTACCCGGGGCCAAGAATTCCGCCCGGGCGATCCTGATGGCGTTCGGCCCCTCCGTTCTTCCCTCTTGATCAACTACTCACTTACGGGTACTGCCACTGCGGTACTGCTCATGGCGGCCCCTGATCACTGCGGGCTACCCGGTCCGGTCGTCAGTCCCGTCGCCATCCTGCAACCGCTCTGGCTTCGGAACTCCACCACCGCACCGTCCTGCGAACTGCAACTGCTGCACTACCGACCGGCAGTTCATGTCTGCCAGGCCTCGCTCGATCTCGACTACGAGAGAAATCGTAACTACACCACAGCCCAATGTCTACTCTGGCTGACATAGATTTTCGCGCACTCGGAGACGAGGCAATCCGCTTCAACCGGCCCATGGCTGGTCCAAGCAGCTCCGAGGCTCGGTCCGGCGCTCACAGTGACCCACCGCCGCGCAGCACGTCGGGCTGTGCGTGACGTCGCCGACTGCGCCCCGGCTAGTACTGCAACGGTGCTTGTTGTGATGGGTGGTCGGTCAGGGGCCGTGTCCGCGTCGCTTGTAGTGGCTGGTGCGGGCCTGGTGTTGTGGCCGCCGGCGCCAGGTCGACCAGTGCAGGATGTGTTCGACGGTCATGGGCTGGTGGTGGGTAAGGCGGGTGATCAGCCGTCTGATCTCGGCGAGGCTGAGGTGGATGAGCTCGGAGGATCCGTTTCTGCTTTCGCAGCGTCGAGTTCCCGGGCTCGTAGGACGGTCAGGCAGGCGTGGGCGGCCATGGCCAGGGTCATGTGGCGGTGCCAGCCGGGGTAGCGGCGGACCTGGTAGTCGTCCAGGCCGCATTCCTGCTTCGCGCTCTGGAAGCATTCCTCGATGGCCCATCGGCTGCCGGCGATGCGGATCAGGTCGTCAAGTGTGGTCTCGGCGGGGCAGTAGGCGATGTAGTAGGAGACCTCCTGCGGGCGGGCGACGCTGCGGCGGGCGATCACCCAGTGCCGGCGGTCGGGCCGGTGCCAGGGCCGCACCTCGACGCGTGCCCAGTCGTAGATCCGCAGGCCGTGAGCCCCGTTGCCGCAGGAACGCCGCTTCCATTTCTGCCGCGGCAGGCCGTTGAACAGGTCGTGGACGGGATGGTCGATCACCCAGCGGGTGACCACGGTGTCGTGCCGGGTGGTGGCCATGACGTGGAAGACGTCCGCCCTCTCCAGCTCGGACCGCCAGCCCTTGGAGAAGCCGTAGGCGGCATCCGCGGTCACCCACCGGAACGGGATCTTGTCCGTGATGGCCCGGCGGACCATCGCCTTGGCCATGGCCACCTTGGTCGCGAAGCCGACCTCGTCGTCGATACCGGCCCGGCGGCACCTTTCGCGGTCGTCGGTCCAGGAGGCGGGCAGATACAGACGCCTGTCGATCAGTGTCCGCCCGCGGTCGGTTGCATAGGCGAGGAACACGCCGACCTGGCAGTTCTCCGTCCGCCCGGCGGTGCCGGAGTACTGCCGCTGCACCCCGGCCGACCGCGTTCCCTTCTTCAGGAAGCCCGTGTCGTCCACGACCAGGACGGCGCTGGGATCGCCGAGGTTGTCGACCACATACCGGCGCACGTCGTCGAGCACCTCATCGGCGTCCCACTCGATCCGGTTCAGCATCCGATGGAGGCGGTCCGGGCCTGCGTGGCCAGCTTCCTCCGCCAGGGTCCAGCCGTTCTTCCGCTGCAGGGGTGCGATCAGGCCCCGCATATAGGCAAGTGCCGATTCCCGGGGCTCCGACCTGCTGAAACGGTGCACGAACCGCTCATGCACAGCCTCCAGTTCACCCGCCCACGACCTGACATCAGCAAGGCCCCCACCCATAACCACACCAACGACCGACCTGGCCATCAGTCACAACAAGCACCGTTGCAGTACTAGCCGTGCCCGTCCTGCAGTACTACAGCCTGCTGCTGCTCGCCGTCCTACCGAGGCTGGCGCGTCTTCGACGCCGGCGCACCGCCCGCTGACGACGGGAACGGCCGGTGGCGTCGCGGCCCTCTGGCGCCGGGACGATCGCCCCGCCTCATGTGCGGCGGACTCGCCCAGCCCGAGCTCTTGAGCTCCGCCTTCCGGCAACCACACGGACTGACATGGGTGCTGTCGTGCCTTGTGAACATCGAACACGTCGTCACCGAGGTGCCGTCCGACATGCGGGTGGTAGCGAACGCCTCTGGCCGACGGCTGTTCAGGCTGAGGCAGACGCAATCCTCCCGTCACTCATTGGCGGCGCCATGGCAGCGCGGCGCCGGCCACTTCGCCGTCACCGTGCGAGGTCCGACAGCAACATCGCCGCCACCACCACGGTGAGCAGCCCGACGTACGCCCAGGCGTAGATCTGGTCGGGGATGCGCGGTGGGCGCCGGCGCAGCACTCCGATGACCGGCAGGGCACCGACGAGCAGGGCTGCGGCGGCACCGGGGTCGACGAGGCCCACCAGGCGAACGTGTGCATCAGCGGAGGTCGGGAGCCCGGCGCAGCTGAGCGAGACGGCGGTGGCCGGGAGCGCAATGGCCAAGGTGAGCGGGTTGGCCAGCGCGCTCGCCACGTGCATCGTGTGCCCGGCGCGCCGCATCGCGGGGACGGTCATGACGCTGCCTCCTACGCCGAGGAAGGCCGCGACCGCGCCGATGGGTGCGCCGAGAACAGCCGGCAGCGGACGCGGCCCGCCCGCCGGCTCCCCGACGTGTGTGCGGGGGCGCAGGAAGCCGGGCCGGAGCAGAAGGTCGACGATGGTGATGGCCACGTACGCGACGAACAACCAGAGGACCAGCGCCGGTGGGGCGAGGCGGGTGGCGAGCGCACCGACCGAGGCGCCGGCCGCCAGCGGGAGAAGCAGCCCGGTGCTGCCGCGGAGGGCGCCGAGTACCTGCCGGGGTGTGACGGCGGTCGCGAACGCCGCGTTCACCACCATGACCAGGGCCGAGGTGGCCGTCGCCACCCGTATTGCGTCCGCGCCGAGCGCGGCGTCCGCCCACACCACTACCGGGACCGCGGCGAACCCGCCGCCGAACCCGAACAACACCGTCGTCACCCCGGTGAGGAGTCCGATCCCGATCAACATCACAACGTCCACGGGACCATCCCACCAGGGCCGTCGCCCTTCTCGCATGCGAAGATCGGCACTGTTCCTTCGTGTCTCAGCCAGTACGGTGGTGAGGTGAGGAACGTCTTTTTGGACGCAGTCGACCACGTGAAACGGGACGTCCTGCCGATCGGCACCGACTACCCGCCGGGCCACCTGCTGGACTGGCACGAGCACCGCCGCGCACAGTTCCTCTACGGCGCAACCGGGGTCATGGTCGTCGACACCGTTGCGGGCACCTGGACCGTCCCGCCCGAGCGTGCCGTCCTGATTCCTGCCGCCACCCAGCACCGGGTCCGGATGCTGGGGGTGAGCACCCGGAGCCTTTACATCGAGCCGGGCACCGTTCCCTGGTGGCCCGCCACCTGCACGGTCGTGGACGTGCCACCACTGCTGCGTGAACTCCTGCTGAGTGCAACCGAGTTCGAGGCCGACTACAGCCTGTCGGGGCGGGAGGGGTGCATCGCCGCGCTCCTGCTGCACGAGATCGCCGCGCGCACCCCGCTCCCCTTCCACGTCGCGCTTCCGCCCTCCACCGACCTGGCGGAACTGTGCCGGGAGTACCTGGCCGCACCGGACGTCTCCATCACCAACGCGGTCTGGGCGAGGCGGACGGCCCAGAGCGAACGGGCCTTCACCCGGCGCTTCCGCGCGGAGACAGGCGTCAGCCCCGCCGTCTGGCGGGCCCGTGGCCGCCTGCTCGCGGCGGTCCCGCTGTTGCGCACCGCGTCCGTCACCGAGGTCTCCGGCCGCCTCGGTTACGCCTCCCCAGCCGCTTTCACCGTCGCCTTCGCCCGCGTCTTCGGCTCGCCGCCGTCCCGTTTCACCAGGAGCGGCCAAGGCGGTGGCCCACGCCCCGCCGGCACATACCCGACCTACGGGAGTTGCGCGCCGACACCGTCCCCCGCCGGCTCGAAGCGCCCCGCGGAGTAGGCGAACCCCGGCAAGATCAGTCTCGCCGGGATCTCCTGTACCGCAACTACTCAGCTCGGGACAAAATCTTCAGCGCGAAGATCAGCACCCGCATCCGCGTCCGCCCGCAGTTCGAGGAGGCGCTCAAGACTGCACGGGAGGTGAAGGCCCGTGCCCCGCACTGCCGCGTGATCTGGGAATGTAAAACGATCGGTGTAAATCCTGATCAAGGAAGATGCATTGATGACCAGCCCGCTCCTGAACGGCCGCTGACGGTGCGCGCGTCGCCATCGACAGCTCCGCCGGGCACACCCTGACCGACGTTCGCTGGCACGACCCGCACCATTGCTCCAAAACCAGCGGAGGCACAGCCACCGTCATCGGCCCAGGCCCTCGCTCCGGCGCGCTCTCCGCCGGTGGCAGTGCCGAGCCCGGGCAGTACCGCCCCCTCGCTCCATGGCCGCGCCCAGGAACGCCGGGCAGGGTCCCGAGGGTGACCGGATACAGTGCGCGAGACGGCACCCGGTCAGAGAGGGGAAGCGTGACCGAGACCAGCAGCACCCGATCCGCCGACAGCGAGGCGCAGGCGCCGGGGCCGAGCCGACTGCGCCGCCTGATGCGTTTTATACCCCTGGTCGCCCCCGTACTGCTGTGGGCCGTGCCCTGCTGGGTACTCCTGCACGCCGGGCAGCACTGGCCGTTGCCCGTCACGGTGGTCGGCACCGTCCTGTTCGTCCTCGGCCTCGTCGGTATGCCGCTCGCGATGACGCGTGGCCACGGCCGGCGCCAGCAGGACCGGGCGGCGATCATCGGTGACACCCTGCTGGGCGCCAGCTGGATCCTGTTCACCTGGTCCGTTCTGCTCGGCGTGCTGTTGCGGCTCGCGCTGACCGTGGCCGGGGTCGGGGGGAGCCAGGACAGGGCCCGCATCGTTACGTGGGCCGTCCTCGGTGTCACCGCCGTCCTGCTCGTCTGGGGGTACGCCGAGGCCCGCCGTGTGCCGCGCGTGCGTCGGCTCGACGTGCGACTCCCGCGGCTGGGAGCCGGGTTGGACGGCCTTCGCGTCGCCCTCATCACCGACACCCACTACGGCCCCCTCGATCGCGCCCGTTGGTCGGCGCGGGTGTGCGAAACCGTGAACACGCTGGAAGCCGATCTGGTCTGCCACACCGGCGACATCGCGGACGGCACCGCCGAACGCCGCCGCGCACAGGCTGTCCCGCTCGGTAGCGTGCGGGCCACCAGGGCCCGTGTGTACGTCACCGGCAACCACGAGTACTACAGCGAGGCCCAGGGTTGGGTCGATCTCATGGACGAGCTGGGCTGGGAGCCGCTGCGCAACCGCCATCTGCTGCTCGAACGCGGCGGCGACACCCTCGTGGTCGCGGGTGTGGACGACGTCACCGCCGAGTCCTCCGGCCTGGCGGGACACCGCGCCCATCTCACCGGAGCCCTGGACGGCGCCGACCCCGATCTGCCGGTCCTGCTTCTGGCGCACCAGCCCAAGTTCGTGGACCGGGCGGCAGCCGCCGGAGTCGACCTCCAGCTCTCCGGGCACACGCACGGCGGTCAGATCTGGCCCTTCCACCACCTGGTCGGCATCGACCAGCCCGCCCTCGCCGGACTCAGCCACCACGGCGCCCGCACCCTCCTCTACACCAGCCGCGGCACCGGCTTCTGGGGCCCGCCGTTCCGTGTCTTCGCCCCCAGCGAGATCACCCTTCTCGTGCTCCGCTCCCCGCACCTGGCCACCGCGCCGTAGCACGGTGGCGGCGAAGTGCGCCCTGCCGCCTCGACGCGGGGCGCGCTACAGAGCGTTGATGCCGGGTCCCATGTCCTTCGCGAGGGCCACCGCGAGCGCGCGGAAGATCCGTACCTCCGGGTTGTCGTCACCGGCCCGCACCGCGAGATAGCTGCTCTCCCACGGGGCGTCGAGGACGGGTATGAAGACGGCGCCCGGCCAGGCGTAGTACCGCGCGAAGGAGCGCAGTCCGGAGCCCGCGGACCGGCCGGTGACGACACCGGTCAGGACCTCCTGCGGGGTGACGGCGTACTCGGAGCTGCGGCGCTGGGCTCGGTCGCCGAAGTACAGGTAGTCCGTGAAGGAGTGCGGGGTGTGTCCCGGGACCCGGAACAGTGGCAGTTCGGTGAGGTCCGCGACCTCGATCCCGGACGTCCGGGCGTCGGCCAGCGGCGACCGTTCGTGCACGACGACGATCCGCTGCTCGGTGGTGAGGACATCCGCGACGAGCCGCTCGTCCTTGGGGGACGGCCGTACGAAGGCCACGTCCACCCGGTCCTCCACCAGCGCGGTCACATGCTCCGTGAAGTCCAACTGCCGGATCTCCACCCGCACCTCGGGCCGGGCCCGCCGGTAGGCGTTGATGGCCGCGGGTGTCAGCTCCGCCGAACCGTGCCCCATGATCCCCACCCGCAGTGGCCGCCCGCCGTCGGTCTCCTGGGCGACGTCCGCCAGGTCGTCGAGCGCGGCGTTCGCGGCGTCGAGGAGGGCGCGCGCGTGTCCGGCGAACCGCACTCCGGCGGCCGTCGGCACGACGGGGGAACCGGAGCGGTCCAGAAGTCGCGCGCCGACCTGGCTCTCCAGGCGGCGGATGTGCTGGGTGACGGCGGGCGGCGACAGGAAGAGCCGTGCCGCGGCCCGTCCGAAGTGTCCCTCCTCGACGACCGCCAGGAACGACGACAGCAGCCGCAGGTCAAGCGCCATACGCCCAGGGTAGACGGGACTCCTGGCGCCCGGCGCGGGCCGTTCACGAATCGTGAAGGTACGGCGCGCGCCGAACAGCCGGGCCGGTACGAAGGGGGGATGACCGCACCTCCTGTCACGGCTCCGGCCACCGCGCCCGTCACCGCTGTTCCCTCCGCCACCGGGGCCCGCGCCGCCTGGATCATGCTGGCCTCCGGCTGGAGCGCCAACCAGTTCTCGGCCCTGCTCGGCGCCTATCGAAGCCACCTCGGCCTCACCGAGTCCACGGTGACCGGCCTGTTCGCCGTGTATGTCGTCGGTCTGATACCCGCGCTGCTGCTCGCGGGACCGCTCGCGGACCGCAGGGGACGACGCCCGGTGGCGCTCGCGGCCCTCGCGGTCAACGTCCTGTCCACCGTGCTCCTCATGGCGGGCGGCGCGTGGGGCGGTACCTGGTTGCTGCTGCCCGGCCGCTTTCTGACCGGGGTCGGCGCGGGTGCGCTGCTGGCCGCGGGCAGCGCCTGGATCAAGGAACTCTCCGGCTCGCCGCGCCGCCCCGGCCTGTTCGTCTCCGCGGGCTTCGCGACGGGCGGCCTCGCGGCGGCGTTCATCGCGCGGTGGGCGCCCTGGCCGATGGTCACGGCGTACGTCCCGCACGTCGTCATCGGCGCGGTGGCGGGGTGGCTCGCGCTGGCCGCGCCGGAGACGGGCGGCGGGGTCGCGGTCCATGGCTCCGACGTCGCCCGCGAAGACACCGGCCACCGCTTCCGGCGCACGGTCCTGCCCCTGGCGCCCTGGGTCTTCGCGGCCCCCACCATCGGCTTCGTCACGCTGCCGGGCACGCTGCACAGCGGTCTGCTCCTCACGGGCGTCGCGACGGCCCTCGTCCCCGGCGCCGGTCTGCTCACCGCGCGGCGAGCCCCCTCCACGCCCACCGCGGGCCTCCTGACCGTGGCGGCCGGCACCGCGATCGCCGTCGTCGCCGACGCTTCGGAGAACGAGCCCCTCGCCCTCCTCGCCGCGATCGTCCTCGGCGCGGGCTACGGACTGGCCCTCACATACGGCCTCACCCGGACCGCGGCTCTCGCCCCGCCCCACCGACTCGCCCGCTGGACGGCCTGGTTCTGGGCGGTGGCGTACCTCGGCATGTTCACCCCGTACGTCCTCACGCTCCTCGGCCACGTCACGACGACACCCATCCTGCTGACCGCCGTCACCCTGCTCGCCCTCGCCCACGCCGGGTTCGTCTCCAGGAAGGGGAAGGGGCAGTAGGAGAGGGGAGAGCTGCGGTGCACCGGGGGTTCTGTCCAGGCCGCCCCACCGGTCCCCCTGCTGACACGCCGTCAACCAGTATGCAAAGCTGCCGATCACACGGGAGGGGTGTGGGCGGTGGGGCGGGAGCGTACGGGGCGACAGCGGCGGCACGGGACGATCGGCGCGGCGCAGGTCGCGGCGGCGGTGTTGGTGGTGGGCGGAGTGGCGCTGGGAGCGCTGCTGTTGCGTCCCGGCACGGGCCTGTCGGCCAAGGGGCGCGGGCCGCTCGGTGGCAATCCCGTGCTCGTGATCGGTCTCGTCCTGCTGGCGTTCCTCGGTGGCCTGGCGCTGCGCGAGAAGTACCGGGAGCAGGTCCGCGCCGTTCGGGGGCTCGACCCGGTGGAACAGCGGCTGGTCGACGTCGTGAGCCGTGTACTGCCGGCCGCGACCCTGGCCGTACCGCTGCTCGTCCTGGCCCTGCACCGGTTCGGTTCGTTCGGCGGCGGCCATGAGGCCGAGCACGGGAGCGGCGACGGGCCGACCGCGTTTCCCAGCCCGGGGCAGGATCCGGTACCCGATCTGCCGGCCGCCGAGCACGCCGACCACGGCCTGCGCCTCGGGCTGACACCCATCCTGCTCGGTCTCGGCATCGCCCTGTGCGTCGTAGTCGTCGTGATCGCGGGGCTGTACCTGTGGCGGTATCTGACCCGGCCGCCGGTGCTCGACGCGCCGGCGACCTACGCGACGGTCGGCGACGAGCACGAACAGCTGACCCGGGCCGTGGACTCCGGGCGCCGTGCCCTGCTGGACGGAACCGACGCCCGCGCGACCGTCATCGCCTGCTACGCGACCATGGAGGAGTCGCTCGCCGCCTCCGGCGTGGCCCGGCGCGCCTCGGACAGCCCGCAGGACCTGCTGGAGCGGGCTGTCGCGAGCGGGCTGCCCGCGCGGGCGGCCGTCGTCGAGCTCACCTCCTTGTTCCGCGAGGCTCGTTACTCCACGCACCCGATGGACGACGGCCACCGCGACCGCGCCGCGGCGGCCCTGGCCGAGATCGCCGACGGTCTGCGCTCACGGGCGTCCGGGCCCGAATCCGTGGCGGGTGCCTCGTGAAGGTGCCCGCGCGGATACAGAACTTCGTCAACTCCGCGGCCTGGACGCCCGGATCGGTACGGCACTCGCTCGTCGTCCTGGGCACTGTCGCGGTCGGAGCCGAGGTACTGCTCGCCCTGGCCGACGGTGCCGCCGCGGCCGCCACCGGCTTCGCCCTCGTCACCGCGGTCGCGCTGGTCCTGGTGCGCTATGCCGCGGGCGGCGGCGCCCAGGACAGCGACCACCGCGAGCGGGTGCGCCTGCTCGGCAGCCACGCCCCGGCGCTCGGCGGGTGGCGGCGCATCGTGGCCAAGACCTTCGCGGACGACAGCGAGGCGCATCTGCGAACCGTCATGAGGCCGCAGTTGCAGCGGCTGTTCGCCGCCCGGCTGGCCGAGCGGCACGGCGTGGTGATGCACCGCGACCCGCGGCGGGCCCGGGCCCTGGTCGGCGCCGAGCTGTGGCCGTGGATCGACCCCCGGGCGTCCGCTCCGCGGCCCACTCTCCCGGAGCCCGTCCTGCGGGCCCTGCTCGACCGGCTGGAAGCCCTGTGACCCGCGGCCCCGGGGCCGAACCCCGCGACCCGCGCACCCGCACCCGTCCCCGTGACAGCCCCGTCTCCGCTACCGCCTCCACCTCCGCCCCCCTTTCCGTCCAAGCCCAAGTCCAAGTCCCGTGAGGATCCGACCGTGACCAGCACGCAGCCCATCCCGGACCACGACACCCTGACGCCGCGGCGGGCGGGTGAGGCGGCCGCGGCCGTGCTCGACGAGATCGGCACCGCCGTGGTCGGCAAGCCGGAGTCCCTGGCGCTGGTGATGCTCGGTGTCCTCGCCGGCGGTCACGTCCTGATCGAGGACCTGCCCGGGCTCGGCAAGACGCTGCTGGCCCGCTCCTTCGCCACCGCTCTCGGCCTGGACTTCCGACGGATCCAGTTCACCCCCGACCTGCTGCCCTCCGATGTCACCGGCGCTCCGTTCTACGACCAGCGAAGCGCCGACATGGTCTTCCGGCCCGGCCCGGTCTTCACCCATCTGCTGCTCGCCGACGAGATCAACCGCACTCCGCCCAAGACCCAGGCCGCGCTGCTGGAGGCGATGGCCGAGTCCCAGGTGTCCATCGACGGGAGCACCCGGCCGCTGCCGGATCCCTTCGTGGTCGTCGCCACGGCAAACCCCATCGAGTACGAGGGCACGTACACCCTGCCCGAGGCACAGCTCGACCGGTTTCTGCTGCGGGTACGGATGGGTTATCTGACGGCGGCCCAGGAGACCGGGATGCTGCGCGCGCGGATCGACCGGGCGGCGCCCGAGGCAGTGGTGCGCCGGCTCAGCGGGCCGGGCGAGGTGCTGGCGATGCGGGCCGCCGTCGAACGCGTCGAGGTGGACGACGACCTGCTGGAGTACGTCGTCGCGCTGGTCGGCGCCACCCGGGACCACCCGCACATCCAGGTCGGTGCCTCGCCACGCGGCGGTCTCGCCCTGGTGCAGCTGGCCCGCGCCCGTGCCGTCCTGGACCTGCGGGACTACGCGACCCCGGAGGACGTCAAGTCCGTGGCGGTACCGGCCCTCGCGCACCGTGTCACCCTCAAGCCGGAACTGTGGGTCCGGCAGATCGACGGCGACGACGTGATCCGGGAGATCGTGCAGTCCGTACCCGCCCCGGGGACCCTGCCGCGCACCCCGGCCGTGTCATGACGGAACCGGTGCCGACCGGCGGAGCGGCCGCCGCCGCCGTCCGACGGGCCCTGGCCGACCGCCCGGACATGACCGCCGAGCCTCCGCCACCGCCCCCGCCCGGCTGGCGTGCCGGTGAACGCGCGCTGCGGCTGGGCACGTTGGCGGTCGTCGCGCTGGCCGCCGCACTGGTCACCGGACGCCCCTGGGTACTCGCGCTCGCCGCCGCGCCCCTGGTGGTGCTCGCCCTCGCCCTGCCGAGCGGGCCGCGTCCGGAGAGCGTGACGGCCGAGGCCGAGGTGCAGCCGCGGCGGTGCTTCGAGGGCGAGCGGGTGACGGTGCGGATCGCGGTGGCCTGCGACGGTGAGACCGGCCGTCTGGACCCCGGCATCACCCTCGGCCACGGGGTCCGGCTCGACCGTCTGGCGGTCGGGCCGCGCCATGTCGATCTCGTGCTGACCGTGCGGCGCTGGGGCCGCTGGACGCTCGGCACGGTCGATGTCGACGTCTACGACCGCGGTGGGCTGGCCCGGCGCACCGTGCGGGTCGGACTCGGTGAGATCGCCGTCTTCCCGCTGCCCGGGCACGCCGGTCTCACCCCCATCCCGGTCCGGCTGCCGCAGCGGCTCGGCGAGCACACCGCCGCGCAGCGCGGCGAGGGCATCGAGGTCACCGGCGTGCACCCGTATGCGCGTGGCGAACGACAGCGGCGGATCCACTGGCCGGCCACCACCCGGCGCGGCACCCTCCAGGTCCACCAGTTCGCCGCGGAGCGCACCGCCGACACCGTGGTGCTGCTGGACGTGCTCGCCGACGTGGTCGATCCGGTCAGCGGCGCGTCCTCGCTCGACGAGACCTTCCGGGCCGCCGCGGGGCTGGTCCGCGCCTATCTGCGCGCCCACGACCGGGTCGGCGTCGTATCGGTCGGCGGCACGACCCGCTGGCTGCAACCGGGCGGCGGCCAGGGGTACTTCTACCGCATCGTCGAGAGTGTGCTGGACGTCCGCAAGGACGCCGCGTACCGCACGGAGGGGATCGGTCTGCTCCCGCCGCCCGCGTTGCCGCAAGGAGCGCTGGTGTACGTCATCACGCCGCTGACCGATCAGCGGATCTTCGACATCCTGCACCAGGTGCGCGGCCGCGCCAATTCGATGGTCGTGGTCGAGATCCCGACCGGCGAGCCGGCCCTGGAAGCCGGCGACACCGAGGGCGAACTCGCGCTGCGGCTGTGGCGGGCCGACCGCGACGCCATGCGCTTCGCGTTGGTGGAACGCGGCATCGCGGTCGTCGCCCACCGGCCCGGTGAGAGCCTGGACCTCGCGCTCGCGCCGCTGCTGCGCACCCGCATCCACGGGGGGACCCGATGACCGCCGCCGACGCCCGGGCCGCCGCCCGGCCGGATCCGCGCCCGGCCGACAGCCGTGCCGCGCTGCTCGTCGCGCGTCTCACCTCCCGGCTCACCGATCGCCTGCTCGGTACGGCACTGGTCGTCGCGGCCTGCGATCCGCCGGCCGCCCTGCACGCGTCGTGGCTGGTCAAGATGCTGGTCCTGGGGGCCGTGGGGGCCGCGTGGTGGGCCGCCCCGATGGTCGACGCGCGCCCGGTCCTGACCTCCATGCGCCGACGCGCCGTCGCGGCCCGCCGCAGGACGACCGTGCTGCCGGCCGCGGCGATCACGATCGCGGCGGCCACCGATCCCCCCTTCTGGCTGGTCGTCTGCGTCGCCGCGCTGCTGCTCGCCTATCTGCTCGTCACCGACGCGTGGACCGTCGGTGTCACCGCGCCGCCCGGCCGTCCGCCGGCGACACCCGCACTGGCCGCCGCCGCCGCGACCGCGCTGGTCCTGCTCGCCGCCCGGGCGCCGGTGGTGGGTACCTCATGGGCACGGCTGCTCGCCTCACTCGTCATCGCCGCGACCACGGTCTGCCTGGTCCTGGCACTGCGCACCCGGCGCGGGCCGTCCGGCTGACCACCGCGCCGAACGGGCGCGGTGGCCGCCGGGCGGACGCGGCCTCGCGGACCGCGCCGTCGGCGCGCCGTCAGGCGCTCAGGTGGTCCCGGTCCCCCATCACCACGACGGGGTGGAGGCGGGGGTTCAGGGTGCTCAGCAGCGTCTTCATCCCGGACTCGGGAACGGTGACACAGGCGGACGTGCCGTCACCGTGGTCCAGGTGCAGCCATATGCCGCCGCCCTTCTCCACTCCCTCGGGGCGGTTCCAGTCGAACGGCGCGACGCCCTTGAGCCGGTTGTAGTCGATGGCGATGACGTAGTCGAAGTCGTGGACGTGCTCGTCGCCGTCCTCCGTCATGGCCGCGTACGCGTTGTCGTCGTACCAGTAGGGCAGTCGGCTGCCGGGGTCCTCCAGCGACCCTCCCGCGTCCGTCAGGGAGAACGCGCCGACGGGGCTGCGCTCGTCGTCCAGGTGGTGGTCGGTCGTCCAGCCCTGCCTGCCGTTGTGCGCGGGCCAGGTCCCCGTGAGTTTCCAGGCGTTGGCCTTGCGCTCGTAGAGCACGACGGTGCTCTCGTCCGAGTCCTGGTCGTCGCCGTAGACGACCACCGCCTGGCGGGTGTCGGCCGGTACGCGCTTCGACATACGGCTTCCGATGCCCGGAAGGCGGGGCACCGCGCCCGGGTTGGGAGACCCGGACGCCACCGGGATGTTGAGACCGGGTGCGCCGGCCTGGTTCCTGCGACCGCCGTCCGAGCCGCACGCCGCGGTGCCGGCCAGCAGCACACCGCAGACGAGGGCCACGGGTATGACATGACGCGCCCCACGGCGCCGCGCCGACAGTGGACTGGTCCGTACGACAGTAGATATCCGCATGATCAGGATGCTGCGGCGGTCGATCGCGGCATGCATCCGCAGACGGCATCCGGCCTAACAAGGGGGGGTTCCGCCCCGGGTGCCGCCCTCGGGACCGGCTCTAGTCCCACTCCCAGGTGATGCCGAGGACGCCCGGGCGGATCTGCTGTTCCACCAGGTGAACCGAGCCGTGGGCGTTGAGGGTCAGGTCGGTGACCGCCTTGCGGGGGGCGGTGGCCGAGGGGCGGGTGAAGCGGCGGCAGTGGACGGGGAGGGCGGCGCGGTCGAAGCCGATCTGGAGGGCGTACTGGCCGCCGCCGTAGGTGAAGCCGCGCACGTACTCCTCGCTGGGCGCGCCGGTTCCGTCCTCGAAGCGGTACCCGAGGACGGCCGTCTCGCCGGCTCTCAGCCGTGCGTCGAAGAGCAGTTCCACGACGACGATCCCCGAGGCGCCGTCACGCCGGGTCCGCCCGACCCGGCAGTTGCCGAGGCCGCGTACCCGGACCCGGTCGGTGTCGCAGCCCGGGTCGCCGAGATGGATGGCGAGATACCGGTCGACGCCGTCGCGGTGGGCACGTACGACATGGTGCGAGTCCCGCGCGAGCAGTTCCCGGCGGGCCCCGATGTGAACGTGCTCGTAGTGGATCACGGTGTGCAGCCCGCCGTCCTCCGGCGCGGCGAGGCTCGCCAGCAGTGCTTCGAGCGCGGCGGCCGGTTCGAGGAGGGCGCGGTAGGGACGGGACGGGGGGCGGTCGCCGTTGGCGCGTGGTCCTATCAGCCGGGTGAGCGCGTGCGGGGGAAGCTCCAGGACCTCTTCGAGTACGGTGACGGCGCGCAGCGACTCGGGCCGGTCGGGCCGCCGTAGCCCGCGCTGCCAGTAGCTGAGGCTGGTCACCCCGACCCGTATGCCCCGCTGGGCGAGCCGGTGCTGCACCCGGTGCAGTGCCAGCCCGCGCGCGGCGAGCGCGGCCCGGAGCGCGACATCGAACGGGCCGGTGCGCAGGGCTTCGGCGAGTTCGGCCTCGGGGGTGGTGGGAGGGCCGGGGCGGCGGGACGGGCCGAGGGCCGGATCACTGGCGCGCGGGGTGCCATGGCGATCGGTAGCACGTGCTGCCATCGGGGCTCTTCCCTCTCCCGGCCCCCATGAGCGTCTTCCAGTGAACGTTCACTTCCCGTACGGGCACGGGGTGTTGCCTACGGGCCGCCACCTGCCGGCACCGCGGGGGCGTTCACAACCGTACGCGCGAAGTTTACTTCACCACCATCCCGCGGCGGATGCCGTTGACCGGGGCCCGGCAGGTGACCAAAGCTGCTGGGGCAGCGTCCGGACGCGCACCGCCACCCCCCACCGTGACTGGGAGCACTGCCATGTCCATCTCCAACCGACGCCGTATACGGCTGGCGTCACTGGCCCTCACGGCCGTCGCCGTCCTGACGCCCGCGTTCCTCCCGGCGGCCACCGCGCACGCCGCGCCCGACTCCGTGCGCCAGGCGGCATCTCGGGCCGCCTCTCGCCCCGCGGTCGCCACCGCCAAGCGTCTGAACATCACCATGCAGGCGCAGCAGAACAGCAATTGGTGCTGGGCTGCGAGCGGCAACACCATCGCCTCGTGGTTCGGGCGGGACTACGACCAGAACCAGTTCTGCGACGCCGCGTTCGGCCGGCCCCAGGGCAGCCCCTGCGGCAACTGGCAGGCGTCACTGGGCAATGTGCAGGACGCCCTGGACTGGATGGGCATCAACCCCGGTACGTACGTGCGGGGTTACTTGCGCTACGCCACCGTGCAGAAGGAGATCGACGCCGGCCGGCCCGTCGAGACACGCATCGAGTGGAGCTCCGGGGGCGGGCACATGCATGTGCTCTACGGCTACGACCCTGCCGCCGGCCAGGTCTACTGGGGCGATCCGTGGCCCTCCAACTCCCGCTACAACTGGGCGGATTACGACTATTACGTGGACAACAACTCGTTCACGTGGACGCATTCGCTCTACGGGATCGGAGCGTGACCCCCATGACCTCGCCCCACCCGCGCACGGCCGTCGTCGCCCTGCTCGCCGCCACGACCCTCGGCGCCCTCACCCCCACCGCCGCCCACGCGGCCTCCGCGCCTGCCGGTTTCCCCGCACCCTTCACCGCCTCGGCCACCGCCCAGGCGCGTGAGGCGGCGTCCAGCCCCGCCACCCTCCACACCCTGTCGCGCTTCTTCGCCCGCGCCGGCACCCTCAAGGCGGACGCGGCCCGCCCGCATCTGGTCGGGCCCTCGGTGACCGTCTACTCCCTCGCTCCCGGGTTCGTCGCCGGGCGCCCGGGCGCTCCCGTCGCCGCGCCGCAGTTCGTCGCGAGCAAGGCGGTCTCCGCCGACGGGCAGGTCGCCTCGCTGTGGACCGTACGGACGGCGCAGGGCTGGAAGGTCGTCAACATCGCGACCGGCGGCGACGAGACCGACTACGTCGGCAAGGCGCACGGCCGCGGAACCGTCTTCCAGGAGCCGCAGATCGACGCCTGGTACGTGGTGCGCGACGGCCGCGTGCTCCCGCTCGACCCCGACGCGCGCCGCGCCGTGGGCAAGGCCGGCGTCTCCCTCGCCGACTACCAGCGCCTGGTCCACAAGAAGTACGGCGACAAGCTCCCCGGCTCCGCCTACGACCGGGCGGGCAAGGGCGGCGGTTACGACGGCGCCACGGCGGCCCCGCCCATGTCCTCCGCCAACGCGCCCTCCGCCTCCGCGGCCACCGCGACGGCCACCACCTCCACCACGACAACGGCCTTCACCGCGGCCGCCACCGCCATGGCCGCCGCGGCCGTGCTCGCGGTCTGCCTTCGTCTCCGCCGCACCCGGCGCTCGCGCCGCGTCGCGGTGTGACCGGACGCCGAAGGCTCCGACCGACCGAGGTCTGAGCAGGGCGGGGACCGGCGCGGTGCCGCTGCGCCGCTCCGTTTCCGGTCCCCGCCCGAGGCATGGACCACCCGCGCGACCACCTCGGCGCACACCGTGCGCTCGCCGTGTGCTCAGCGTGTGCTCGCCGTGCGCTCACCGGCCGGACCGCCGACGCGCACTCCCGCCTCGCGCCGCGCACCCGTCCGGGTTCCCGCCGCCGCTACCGCGCCTGGCTGACCGCGTCACAGGGCACCGCGTAGGTGTGCCGGGGCCCGGCGGTGTCGTACGACGCCTCTGAGCCCGCTCCCAACGCGGCGCCGGAGCACGGGTGTTGCCGGTCCCCCGGACGGCGTCGGGCGGGACGGCGGCGCACGCGGCCGCCCACCACCCGCTGCCCGCTGCCTCCGCCCGCCGCTCGCCGCCCGAGTGGGCCCGGGTGAGCGAGTCCGACAGCCGTCGTACAGGCAGCCGTCGGGGGTCGTCAGGAAGTCGGGGCGACGAGCATGCGTTCCCCGCCCAGGCTGTTGCCCGAGGTGTCGGTGTACATGGTGGTCTCGCCGTCGGACCGCCGTACGAGGAGGTCGTCGGTGCGGCCGTTCTCGGTGAAGTCGCCGGTCGTCATGGTGGCGACCTTGGCCCACCGCTCGTTGGGGTTCTGGATGCGCCGCTCGGTACCGAGGCCGGACGTGCCGGTGCCGGGGTAGTCGTCGAGTTCGCCGTCGGTCCAGCGGACCATGAGGTCCCACTGCTGGCGACCGGAGAAGTCACCACTGGTGAGCAGGGTGGCGTTCTTCCAGGTGCCGTTGGGGGCCTTGAGCCGGTGCTGCTGCCCGAAGGTGCCGGCGCCGACGTTGGTGTACAGGGTGAGCCCGCCGTCGGCCCAGCGCACGATCAGATCGGTGACGTACCGCGTGCTGCCGAAGCGGCCGGCGCTGATCTGGGTGGCGTTCTTCCAGGTGGCGTTGGGTTTGATCATCCGGGTGCCGGCCCGGTTCAGCCCCTTGGAGCCGACGTCGCCGTACAGGGTGACCTCGCCGTCCGTCCAGCGCACCAGGAGGTCGAACTGATCGGACCCGGTGAAGTCGCCCGCAGTGATGGTCCTGGCGTTCTTCCAGGTGCTGTTGGGTGCCATCAGCCGCCGCTCGGTGCCGTAGCCGCCGTGTCCGTCGCCGGGGTACAGCGTGACCTCGCCGTCGGTCCAGACCACGATCAGGTCGCTGTGACCGGTCCCCCGGAAGTCACCTGAGGTCATCAGCGCGGCCTTCTTCCAGGTGCTCGCCGATCCGGGCAGCCAGGGGTCCGTCGTCCCCGAGTACGGGGGGTTCTTGCCCAACTGCTGGTGGGCGGCGGCGTGCTGGAAGAGGTCCTGGGCGTCCTTGCCGTAGACCGGCGCGTACGACACCCAGTCGTCGTCGGCGTCGTTGCCGCCGCCGTTGTATCCGCCGGTGTTGCCGATGACCTTGCCCCGGCCCGTGGCGCTGTCGTAGCCCTCGATCCAGGGGCCGCCGGAGACACCGCCGTAGAAGCCCTTGCAGGTCATGCGCAGTTGCCGGAACCCGGGCAGTTGGGAGGTGGTGACGGGGCAACGGATCGGCAGATGACCGGGGTTGACGCTCCCGGAGCCGGGATAGCCGATGACGGTGACCTTGTGGTTGTAGCCGCTGGTGGGGGTGAAGGTGAGGGCACCGGTGACGTCCTCCACCTTGCCTCGGCTGTTGGCGTCGACCTGGGCGAAGGACAGATCGAGGTCGGAGGCGGCCGACTTGGTGTTCGCCGTGTAGCGGGGGTCCGTGTAGACCTGGAGCACCGGGAAGACGCCGAACGGCTGCTGCGCGGCGCTCTTGCCGCTGCTGTACTGCGGGACGAAGACCCGGTGCGTGGCCTTGCCCAGCCCGATGCCGCAGTGTCCGGCGGTCAGCACGATGTCCTTGGCGGCCGTGTGCACGACGCTGCCCGTGCAGTAGGTGTCGCCGCCGAGCGGCTTGCCGTCGAAGAAGAAGGTGCCGACCATCGGGTGGCCCGCGAAGTGCTGGGGCGCGGGTGTGCCGGACGGCGGTGAGCTGCGGCCCGCGGCCCGCTGTGCGCCGAGGCCGTGCCGCGGGGCGACCGGGGCCGAGGGCCCGTCGGCGGGTACCGCGTTCTTCATGCGGTCCGCCGTCCAGTACCTCTCCTCGCCGACGAGACCCGGCCCGTCCGGCACGTTCGGCTCGTCCGGAGCGACCGCGGGGGCCGTGGTCCCGGAGGTCTCTGCCGAGGAGGCCGGGGCGGCACCGAACATGCCCGCGCCCAGTCCGAGCGCGAGGACCGGAACCCATCTGTAGCTGGAACGCACCAGGGTGTCTTTCCGTCTTGGAGGAAGCCGAACGGTGCGCGATACCGGACCGTTGAAATCGGATATATCGCACATGTGTTCGCCACGAAGAGGATCAGCATACCGACCGGTGACGCCGCCTGACACGGCGTTGAAAGACAGACGTCGAAAGACAGACAGGGCACGGGCGATGGACAGATTCCGCAGGGCGGCTTGGGCGGCCCTCCCCCTCCTGCTGCCCTTGCTCGCGGCCGGGCCGGCGTCGGCCGCGCCGTCGACGCCGTCGCTCACATACGGCGGCCTGGCCTCGGTGCGGCCCGGCGACACGCTGACCATCGACGCCCGGTCCGGCGAGGCCTCCTACGGCGACACCCTGCACGCGTCCGTGTTCATGGCGACGGGCAGGCTGCGCATGAGGGATCCGCTGCTGACCACCACCGTCACCATCGCCTGCGACGCCCGGCCCGGCACTCAGCCGGTCATCCGGCGCGGCGCCGGAGACGTGGGCCCGGACGAACATCCCTTCCGTTGGGCGCGGGTGCGCGTCCTGCCGGTCGACGAGAACGCGCGCCGGGCCTGTCGGGACAAGGTGAAGCGGCTGCCCGCGCCCGATCTGGAGGAGCGCTGGGCCCCGGGCGACACATGGCCCCAGTCGGAATGGGATGTGCGGACCTTCCGGGCCGGAAGCCGTGTCACCCTCACCGACAACGACGACGAAGGCGCGGACGGGCACATCAGCCTGACCTCCCGCGCGTTCGCCGACCGCCCCGTCCTGCGGGGCGCCCGCGCCGTGCTGACCGCCACCGCCACCCTCAAGTGCGGTGCCGCGCCGGGCCTTTACGTCGTCTACCGGCACGATGCCGGTCAGAGCGGTCCGGACCGGCCATGGGCGCGTCTGCGCGTGGCCCCCACCGCATCCGGAAGGTCCTGCTCCACGGACCAGGCGGCGGCCGGCTCCGCCGGTACCTCCCGGGCGCCCGTGGTGGCCTGGACCGCGGGCGGTGTCTTCCTCGCCACCGCGGCGGGCACGCTGCTCTTCCGACGGGCCCGGAACCGACAGCTGGGGGCGGCAGGGGCGCGGGGCCGGTCCGCGGTCTGACGGAAGCCGCCGCGAGCGACGCACACGGTGCTTGTGCGGCCCTCGCCGCGGTGGCTCAGCGAGGGGCGTACGCCACCCGTCCGAATGGCCATTCGCGCTCCAGCCAGTCGCTGACGACGCGATAGAGGTCGGCGTCGAGAGAGGCATGGCTCGCGCGGACCCAGGAGCGGACGTCGGTGACCTCGGGATCCTGGCGTGAGCCGTAGATGTAGACGCAGCCGATGACGTCGTTCCCGGGGACCGACAGCACGGTGTAGGTGAAGCCTGAGCGGCGCTCGAAGTCCTCGGCGTGCCGGCGCAGGTCTTCGAGGTTGGCCTCCAGGGACATGCCCGCCACCGGGGGCCAGGAGCGGCCGGTGAAGTCGGGGTTGGCCCGGATGTGGGCGATGCTGGAGGTCCAGGCGGCGTGGTCGGCGGCGTTGTGCTGAGGGCCGAGGGGTTCCAGCCGGAAGCGGGCGGTGGCGGGCGGCGGCGGTACGACGAAGTCGGGAGCCACGAGGGGCTGGGCAGGTGAGGTCACCGCGGGAGGCTATCCCCGAACCCCTGCCGATCTCTCGCGAATATCGCCGGCCTTTCTGTGCTGTGCGCCAACTCCCGCCAGGGGTCGCCACGTTGACCCCCGAGGCGGCTTCGTCTTCTCCTGGTGAGGTGTCCGTGAGGGGCCGACAGCAGGTGGACATCCGTGCCGATGGGGTTTTTCCGGTGATCCGGGCTCCCTGAGACGCGAGGCTGTGCACTATGGGGCTCCGCGGGGCGGGGGCGCGGGCGGTCCCGCGGGTAGAGGCGAGGAGGGAACGTTGATCAGGCGGATAGCAGGGGCCCCGGGGCCGGTCGGAAGTGGGAGCGGCGGCGACCGGCCGGGCCGCCGGGGCACCGTGCGCTACCTCAAGGACGAGGCCGTTCCGTCCGCGCCCCGGATGCTGCTCGGGCACGCGTTACGGAGCCGGCGTCACCATCTCGGGCTGAAGCAGGAGGAGGTGGCACGCCGGATGGGCTGCTCCTCCTCGAAGCTGAGCCGGATCGAGAGCGGCATGCACCATTTCAAGGAGAAGGACCTGCTGCGGCTCTTCGTGGTGTACGAGATCAGCGGCGAGAAGGAACAGGCCGTCCTCCTCGAACTCGCCGAGATCGCCAACCAGCCGACGTGGTGGCAGGAATGGTCGACCGTGGCTCAGCCGTACCTCCAAGCTGTGATCAGCTTCGAGGACATGGCGACACGTATCAAGGCGTACAGCAGCGATCTGTTGCACGGCCTGGCGCAGACGCCGGCGTACGCCGAGGCCCTGATCAGACGCGGCCGAGGGGAGCGTGACACCCATGACGCGCTGCTGGGGCTGCGCAAGGAGCGCCGGGCGAGGTTCGAGGCCGCGCCGGGCAAGAAGCTGATCATCGTGGTGCACGCGGCCGCGCTGCTCAATCGCGTGGGCTCCCCGGAGATCATGGCCGACCAGATGGAGCATCTGGCCGGCCTCTCCGAGCGGCGCAACTACCAGCTGCGGCTGGTCGATCCGGCGCATCATTACGACCTGCCGGTCGAGCTGGGCACCACGACGATCTTCGACTTCGAGGGCCGGGTGCCCAAGGTCGCCTACGCGGAGAACCTGGACGGCTGTCTGTTCATCCAGGACGAGGACCTGGTGGACCACCGTGAGGTCGTCTTCGACGAGCTGCGCTTCAAGGGGCTGGGGCCGGACGCGGCGCGGCGCAAGCTCAATGATCTGGCGCGCATGTACCGGAAGTACCAGGCCCCTTGACGCGCGCTCGCGCCGCGTCGGTCACGGTTTGCGGGCGACTCCGGCGTAGAGGGACACCTGCCGCTCGCTGAGGACACCGGGTCCGCTGCCGAGCCGCGGATGCCACTGATGAGCGAGGACCACGCCCGGGTCGACCAGTTCGAGGCCGTCGAAGAAGCGCCGCACCTCCGTCCGGCCGCGCACCTGGACGGAGGTGCCGGCCTCCGCGTAGGTGTCGATGATGGCCTGCCAGGCTTCCGGGTCGAACTCCCCGGTGCAGTGGCTCAGGCTCAGGTACGAGCCCGGCGGCAGCGGTTCCAGGAGGCTCCTGACGATCTCGTACGGCTCCTGGGAGTCCGTGACGAAGTGCATCAGGGCGTGCAGGCTGAGGGCGACCGGGAGTTCGGGGTCGAGGATGTTCCGCTCCCGTACGGCGGCCCAGACCTCGTCCGGCTTGGTCGCGTCGGCCTGGACGTAGGCCGTCCGCCCCTCCGGGGTGCCGTCGAGGAGTTCATCGGCGTAGACGAGGACGATCGGGTCGTTGTCGACGTAGACGACCCGGCAGTCCGGGGCGACCTCCTGGGCCACGTCGTGGAGGTTGGGCGAGGTGGGGATGCCGGTCCCCACATCGATGAACTGCCGGATCCCCTGCCGCGCGAGGTAGCGGACGGCCCGGTGCATATAGGCCCGGTTGACCTTCGCGACGGTCTCGATCGCCGGGAAGACCCGGATCACCTCCTGGGCGGCCTCCCGGTCCACGACGTAATTCGTCTTTCCGCCGAGGTAGTAGTCGTACATGCGTGCACTGTGGGCCCTGTCCTGCCCCAAGTCCGTGTTCGTACCGTCCTGTCCTTGTGCAGGCACAGGCTGTTCCGCCACGGCACACCCCCAGGTATCCGCTGATCATCCATCCCGGTCAGGAACGGAATGCACTTGCATTATCCCTATGCATACTGGTCGGTTACGGACGATGTCCAGAGCTGCCCGATTTCTTTGACGGGGCATCAGGACCCTTTCAGGGCCGGGCGCGTCGTCCGCGGCGGACGGTGCGCCCGGCGGTGGTCGTCGCCTCAGATGTCGCCGCGGCGCACGGCGGTCACGAAGGCGACCGCGGCGGCCGTGGAAACCTCCACCAGACGGCCCTTGCGGACCTTCGAGTCGTCGAAGAGCACCTGGGCGCCCGACGGCTGCGCGACCTCGACGCACTCCCCTTCCGGATAACTGTACGAACTCTTATGCCACATCACGCCGGCGTCGTCCGCGTCCTGCCGTGACACATACATCGACTTCCCCACCGAACTTCCTCCCGCGGTGAACGAACTCCCCGTCGTCGAGATGCAATTGCATCTCGCCCGGCGAGGTCAGGATCGCCCCGGAGCCGGTGATGTATGCGTGCTTAAGGCAACAATGTCTCGATTCAACCGTTGTTCGCGCATGCAAGTGCAGCCTTCGGACCACCGGTTCATCGCACCGCCGAACCGCGTTCCGGTCGGGAGACGCGTCGGCGGCGTCAATTCGCACGCGGGCCACCACGCGTTTGTCGTGCGGTGGCCCGAGTAAGCCTTTCAGCAGGGGAAATTGACAAAGTCGTCCGGCCCGTAGACCCGTCATGTGAATCGAACGGCGCACGGGGGCTCGGGGGCAAATGAAGGCTGTTGAACAGGCGTTGCCGAGAGCCTGCGCCGACGCAGGGTTGAGAAAAGAGGAGATGTGGCGCCTTTCCGCGCCTAGCGTCATTCCCGCACCAGTCCGAACAACTCCCCTGACCGAGCTCCAGGCATGAACCAGCACGTCCCCAGAGCCCAGCGGAGCCAGCAATGTCCGATACACGCAACCGCCCGCTGACGGGCCCCACGCACATCGGTGTCGTTCTCGAACGAGTGCGCCGGCAAGCGGGCATCCAGCACGAGATCCTGGCGCACCGGACCGGAGTCGGCGTCGACTACCTCGCCAGAGTCCTCGGCGGCGCCCATTTCCCGCCCCGCCGCTTCATCCTCCTGTACGCGCGCACCTGTGGCGCCGACCCCCAAGTCCTGCTGAGGGTCTGGGAGGACGAGCACGAACGGCTCTCCGCGGGGCCGGGGCAGGGAAGTGGGGAGCACCCGTCTTCGGGGGGCGGCTGACCGCCGCCGCTACGACGGGAGTCCCGCGGTTCCGGCCGCGTCGCGGCGGCGCCGGCACCCGGCGTCCACGGCCCATACGACCCCGACGGCATCGCCCGCGAGGCCACCCGCGGCTCCGCCACCGCACCGGCTCCGCGCGCCCTACCGCCCCTGCGGCGAACCTCCGGTCCGACGGGACCTCCCCCGGCACCACCCTGCCGGGACGAGAGCGTATGCGGGCGGCGGACGACCGCCCGACCCGGCACCGACGCGGCCAGCCCCGCGCCCGGCACTCAGACCTTTGCCGCCCCGCTCCTCCCCTGCCGGGAGAAGGCCCCAGCCCCCGCCCCACCGATCTCAGACCGCCGCCTCCTCAACCTCCCGCCCCCGTGCCCCCGGCCGGTCCCGCCAGGCCGACGGGAGGGCGAGGACGATGAGGGCGGCGGTGCAGACGAAGCCCCAGGGGTAGCCGACCTGTTGGGCGAGGACGCCGAAGCAGACGGCGCCGATGCCCATTCCGGCGTCGTAGGCGATGTTCCACAGGGCGCTCACGGTGCCGTAACCGGAGGCGGGGACGCGGGAGTACATCAGGGTGATCGTGGAGTTCTGGGCGATGCCGAAGCCGATACCGAAGACGGCGACGCCGACGACGACCGCGACCGCGCTGCTGGTGTACGCGGTGATGAACATGCCCGCGGCGGACACCACGAGTCCCGGGAAGACCAGCCGGGAGGAGCCCTTGCGGTCGCCCAGGCGGCCGGCCACCAGGCGGGCCACGGCCGCTCCGGCGGGCTGCACGAACAGGGCCACGGCCACCAGCCCCGTGGAGGCAGAGGGCACGGCGAGCGGCAGGAAGGTCACCACGATCCCGGCGGCCAGCGCCGTGACCGCGAAGAGGACCGCGGGCCGGGCGATCGCGCGATCGCGGATGCCGTCCATGATGCCGATCCGCCGCCCGGCGATGTACTCCTTCTCCGGCAGCCCGGGTATGGACAGGATCGGGGCCAGCGCGCACACCCCGGCGGCCACGCCGACCGGCGTGTACCCCACCTCGGAGACCAGCCAGACGCCGAGCGGCAGCCCCAGCAGCGAGGGCACGCCCGAGACGATGCCGACCAACGCCAGCCCCTCGCCCCGTCGTTCGGAGGGTATGAAGGAGGCGGTGAGCGCCCCGCCCGCGACGACGGTCAGGGCGAAGCCCGCGCCGCGCAGCAGGCAGACCACCGTGATCCAGGCGACGCCGGAGAACATCGTCAGCACCAGCGACGGCACGCCCATCAGCAGCAGGCCCGCGCCCAGGGTGACCCGGTGGCCGAAGCGCTCGATGAAGCGGGGTGCCACGATCTCGCCGGCGACCGTGGCCAGCATCAGGGCGCCCGTGGTCGCCCCGGCGCCGTTGCCGCCGGCCCCGGAGTGCTTGGCGTAGAGCGGGACGACCGACAGCAGCAGATAGAAGCTCGCCGAGGCGCCGAACACGCTGATGAAGCGGAGCAGCAGCGGACGCGTCACCAGCGGGGGCCGGTCCTTTGGCCCGGTCGTGGGCGACGGGGATTTCCGTGGATCAGTGGTGGTCATGGTCGCACCCTAGGGAGCGATCAGCTCACCGGTAAGCTCCAATTCCATGTCTTCCCAGTGGTCCAATGTGTCGTCGGACCTGCTCTTCGCGATCGACCGTGACCGCGACGAGCCGCTGCGGTCCCAGCTGGAACACCAGGTGCGCGAGGCGATCCGTACCGGCCGGTTGCGGGTGGGTGAGCGGCTGCCGCCCTCGCGTGAACTCGCGGGCGCGCTCGGCCTGTCGAGGGGGCTGGTCCAGGACGCGTACGCCCAACTGCTGGCCGAGGGCTATCTGGTGGCGCGGGTGGGCTCGGGCACCCGGGTGGCCGCCGGTGCGTGCCCGCCGGCCGCGCCGCCGGTGCCGCGTCGGCCCGCGGGGCGACCGCCGCTGCTGGCCGATTTCCGGTGGGGCGTACCGGACCTGGGCGCGTTCCCGATGCCGGACTGGCTGTGGGCGGTGCGGGAGGCGGCGCGCCGGATGCCGGTGGCCGAGCTGGACTACGGCGATCCCCGGGGCAGCGCGGTGTTGCGTGAGGTGGTCGCCGGGTACGCGCGCCGGGTACGCGCGGCGGCGGCCGACCCCGAGCACATCGTCATCTGCTCGGGGTACGCCCAGGGCCTGTCCCTGACCCTGGCCGCCCTCGCCCGCGGCGGGGTGCGCCGCGTCGCCTACGAGGATCCCGGCTCGCCCGCCTCCGTCCGGGCGGCGGCCGCCGCGGCGGGCCTGGAGGCGGTGCCCGTGCCGGTGGACGAACAGGGCATAGACGTGGGCGCGTTGACGGCGACGGGGGCGCGGGCAGTGGTCGTCACTCCGGCGCACCAGTGGCCGACCGGGGTGGTGCTCGGACCCGAGCGGCGGCTGGCGTTGATCGCGTGGGCGGCCGCGCAGGACGCGGTGGTCATCGAGGACGACTACGACGCCGAGTTCCGCTACGACCGGGAGCCGGTCGGCGCCCTCCAGGGGCTCGCCGCGGACCGGGTCGTCTCGATAAGCACCGTCAGCAAGTCCCTGGCACCGGCGCTGCGGATCGGCTGGCTGCTGTGCCCGCCGGCGCTCGCGGACACACTGGTGTCGGTCAAGCACATCAGCGACCGCGGCTCGCCGGTCCTCGATCAGCTCGCCCTCGCCAGGCTGATCGAGTCGGGCCGCTTCGACCGGCATCTGCGGCGGATGCGCGGCACCTACGCGGCCCGGCGCACCGCCCTGCTGGCCGCCCTCGCGGAGCATGCCCCGGGCGTCGCCGTGACCGGACTCGCCGCCGGCTTCCACGCGGTCGCCCATCTGCGGGAGACGGCGGACGAACGGGGTCTCGTGGCCGCCGCCCGCGCCCGCTCGGTCGGCCTGTACGGGATGAGCACCTGCCGTACCTCGCGAGAGACCGCGCCGCCCCGGCTCGTGCTCGGTTTCGGCAATGTCGGGGAGCGTGCCGTCACCGCCGGGATGTCCGCGATCGGCGACCTGCTGCGGGAGCAGGGGTGATCACAGGGTGGAGACCCGTGCCGGGGTGGCGGTACGGGGCGTCGCGTCCAGGTCCTCGGTGAGCCGGGCCGCCGTATGGGCCGCGCCGCCGGTCAGCCGGATCGCCTCTCTGAGCGGCTGCCATAAGGCGTACCGGGCGCCCGGTACGGACGGCGATGGCTCCAGGACGGCGCAGAGCGCGGGGACCTGGAGCGCGGCGCCATGGATCAGCTCCACGGGTCCCCGCGTCCGCGCGTGGCAGCCGGCCGCGGCGGAGCCGGACCCCGCTTCCGCGAACGCGCCGACAGCGGTGGCCAGTTCGGCCAGGGCGCGGACCGTGCGGGTCAGGGCCCGTCCGACCTCGGGGAGGGAGCCCGCGGGCTCGGCGTGCGCTCCGGCGTCCGCGACCGTCAGTCCGGTCTCCGTGGCGAAGGCCGTGGTCAGGGCGCTGTCCGCGTCGTGCAGTACGACGGTCAGCGCGTCCCCCGCCAGCAGTGCGAGCCGTCCGTCCGCCTCCTCCACCGCCCGTCGGCCGCCGAGCGCCCACCCCCGGCCGCCGGGCAGGGCGGTGCGTACCCGTTGCAGGTCCCGCCGTACCAGCGGCAGGGCGCGCCCGCAGACCAGCATCGCCGCGGTGGCGAGGATGTCCTGGCTCGTCGCCCCGCGGTGCACGTAGGGCGCCGCGTCCGGGTCCAGTTTGGCGACGACCCGGGTGAACGCCCCGATCAGCTCGGCGACGGTGTCGGCGCTCCCCCGGGCGCGGACCGCGATGTCCCGGGGGTTGACGCTCTCCGCCCTGGCCGCGGCCGTGATGACCGCCGCGGCCTGATCGGGCACCGACCCGAGCCGGGCCCCCGCGCGGGCCAGCGCGGCCTCGGTGTCCAGCATGGCCTGGAGCCAGGCCTGGTCGCTGACCGCGCGCTCGACGGGTGTTCCGGCCCGTACCGGGGAGAGCAGACCGGTGTCCCGGTCGGCCGCTGGGCTCTTCATCCGAGAGTCTCCTTCACTGCTCGCCGTACGGGGACACCGCCACCGCCCGCTTCCGGCGCGGGCCGGCACCGCGTGGTTCCGCTCGCCGCCTACTTCCGGCACATCGGGGTGAGGACGCGGCGCGGTTCCGGGCGGCTCAGGGTGAGCGCCGTCGCCATCGCGCGGGCCTTCACCATGGTCTCGGCGAACTCCTCCAACGGGTCGGACAGGGCGACGACGGCACCGCCGACGCCGTAGCGGACGGATCCGGGTGTGGCCACGATGGTGCGGTTGACGACGCTGAGTTCGCAGCCGCCGCCGAGGGAGAACCAGCCGATCGCCCCCGCGTACACGCCGCGTGGGCCCTGTTCGAGGCGGTCGATGATCTCCATGGTGCGCAGTTTGGGCGCGCCGGTCATGGAGCCGGGCGGAAAGGCCGCCCGTACGCAGTCGACCGTCGAGCGTCCCTCGCGCAGGGTGCCGCGGACGGTGGAGACGAGATGGTGGACCTGCGGGAAGGTCTCCACCCCGCACAGCACCGGTACGTGGACCGAGCCGGGACGGCAGACGATGCCCAGGTCGTTGCGGACGAGGTCCACGATCATCAGGTTCTCGGCCCGGTCCTTCTCACTGCCGGTCAGGGAGTCCCGCAGCCGCCTGTCCTCCGCCTCGGTGGCACCGCGCGCCCTGGTGCCCTTGATCGGCTTCGAGGTGACTGCTCCATCGGGGGCGACGGCCAGGAACTGCTCCGGTGAGGCGCTGAGCACGGCCACGCCCGGGAAGTCGAGCAGCGCCCCGTAGGGGACCGGGCTGACGCGTCTGAGGGCGCGGTAGGTGGTCAGCGGGTCGATGCCGGTCTCGGCGACCGCCGTGTTGGACAGGCAGATCTCGTACGACTCCCCCTGCCGCAGTTCCTCCAGGCACTCCCCGACCATGCGGAGGTAGGCGTCCCTGCTGTGCCGCAGCTCGACCGGTACGGGCGCCGCCTCCGACGGCTGGACATCGCCGGCAGGCAGGGGCGTTCGGGGCAGTGCGCGCAAACGCCCGCCCGCCGTCTCCAGCCAGGCGGTGACCTCCGGGTCGTCCTGGTGCCGGCTGAGCCGCAGCAGAAAGCAGGTGCGCTCGGCGTGGTCGATCACCAGCGCCCGGTCGGCGAAGACCAGGGCCGCGTCGGGTGTTTCGGCGCAGTACGTGGTCAACGCGCCTGCGTCCGCCTTGAGTTCGTAGCCGAGGTAGCCGACGTATCCGAGCCGGAACCCGAAGGGCAGGTCGGTGCCGCCGTCGACGCGGCGGGCGCCCAGTTCCGTGTCCAGGTATTCCAGGAAGGTGCCCCGGATCCGCCGTCCGCCCGGCTCCACCCGGACGACCTGTTCCGCGGCCCGGTAGGTGACGTACTCGCCGAGCGGACCGGCGCCGTCGCCCATGACGGAGAAGCGCCCCTGCCGCGGTGCGCTGCCGCTGTCCAGCCAGAAGCTGTGCCGGGCGGCGGCGAAGATCTCCACGTAGGCGGCCTCCGGGTCCGGCACCCAGGGCAGACGGCGGACATGCAGCCGGTACGGCGGGGCGTCGTCCGGAGCAGGTGCGTCGTCCGGAGCCGGGCCGAGCGCGCGGCGGTGCCATGTGTGCGTGAGGTCACGGAAGTTGGCGAGCAGCTCATGGCCGTACTGCGTGCTGACGGACTCCGGATGGAACTGGACCCCCCACAGCGGCCTGGTGCGATGGCGGACCCCCATCAGGACGCCGTCCTCCGACCGGGCCAGCGCCTCCAGTTCCTCGGGCAGCGCGGTGACGGCGAGCGAGTGGTAGCGCACCACGCCGAACGGCGAGGGCAGTCCGGCGAAGAGGTCGCGGCCGGTGTGGGTGACCAGGGAGAGGCGGCCGTGCCGTGGCTCGGGCGCGTGCCGTACCTCGGCGCCCAGCAGTTGGCAGATGCCCTGGTGGCCCAGGCACACCCCGAGGACGGGCAGATCCCACTCCAGGATCGCCCGGGAGCCGATGCCGAAGTCCTCGGGCCGTTCGGGCCGGCCGGGGCCCGGGGAGATCACGACGTTGTCGAAGTCCCGCGGATCGAGCGCCGACCAGTCGGCGTCGTTGCGGACGACCAGCGGCTCTCGGCCGTTCACCTCCGTCAGCAGCTGATGGAGGTTGTAGGTGAAGGAGTCGTAGTTGTCGATGAGGAGTGTGCGCGTCACCTGGACCTGTCCCTGGATGCTCATCGCCCGGACAGCACCGTGGCCTGTTCGGTGACCGCCCGCAGGACGGTCAGGGCGTCGTGCAGGGCGCCGACGTCATGGGTGCGGATGTAGTCGGCGCCGTCGAGGGCCGCGTGGATCTCGGCGGCCAGCGTCGCGGGTCCGCTCTCGGCGATCGCGCGGCCGGTCACGGAGCGCAGGAACGACTTGCGCGAGGCGGAGATCATGACCGGCAGCCCGAACTCCTCCTTCAGCGACCGGACTCCGCCGAGTACCGCGAAGGACGTCTCGGGGTTGCTGCCGAGGAAGTAGCCGAGCCCGGGGTCCACGACGAGCCGGTCCCGGTCGATCCCCGCGTCCCGCAGGGCGGCCAGTCGCTCGGCGAAGAACTCCAGTATCCCCTCCCAGACTTCGGCCGGATCGGTCGGCACCCGGGTGGCGGGCCCGAGGCGCTGCACCGAGTGCATGACCACGAGCCCGCAGCGCGCCGCCGCCAGCTCCCCGTAGTGCTCCGGATGCGGGAAGCCCTGGATGTCGTTCAGGAAGGCGACCCCGCGGGCGAGCGCGAAGCCCTGGGTCTCGGGCAGGAACGAGTCGACGGAGCACGGGATGTCCTCGGCGGCCAGCCGGTCCAGGACCGGCGCGAGGCGCGCGCACTCCTGCTCGGCCGGCACCCGCGCGGAGTCCGGATTGCTCGCGGCGGGCCCGAGTTCGACGATGTCCGCCCCCTCCGCCCGCAGCCGCAGCGCCTGCCGCAGTGCCGCCTCGGCGTCCAGGTAGCGGCCGCCGTCGGAGAACGAGTCCTCCGTGATGTTGACGATGCCGACGAGCAGCGGTCCACGGCGGTCACCCGCCGCCGAGAGCGCACCGGGAGCCATAGGGGGCATGCGACTTCTCCGTCCTTCACAAGCGGTTCGGCGCAGCAAGGTTACGCATCCGAAGGGCCTTTGGCGGAAGATTCTCCGGCCGTGAGGGCGGTCACTCGGCAATATCTTTGCCACCTCGACGCACCCGACCGAGTCTGCGCGCCCGCCGGTGCGGCGTCTTCGGATCCAGGTCCAGCTCATGGCCGCGGCGACCCGACCCGGAGTACAGGTACGGCCCCGCCGCCGGACCGAAGACGGCACGCGGGACGGCGACGCAGACTCCTCGGCGACGGTGACCGATGGCCGAAACCGGCCGTCACCGCAACGCCATCCAACGGACCGGGGGACCTGTGTCGGGAACACTCGCGAGCGATATCCTCGCCGCCGCACGGCTGCGCCCGGCCGCGGTGGCCCTGGCGGGAATGCCCGGTGAGGACGCGGACGTCAGCTACGGGGAACTGGCCGCCTTGGCGGAGCGCACCGAGCGGACCCTCGACACCCTGTTCGCCGGGGGTCGCGGGCCGAGGGGTCACCGTCCGCTCGCGCTGGTCGCCGCCAAGACGCCCGCCTCGATCGCCCTGATCCTGGCCTGTCTGTCGGCCGGCCGCCCGCTGCTGCTGCTCTCCCCCGACCTCGGCGAGGACACCACCGCCACGCTGGTCCGGCGCGCCGGAGCGCAGGCACTCGCCACCGTGGACGGGGGCCGCCTCGCCTGGACGACCCTGCCGGACGGGGCGGAGAGCGGCCCGGCGGTGCCCGAGGGGACCCGTCTCGTGCTGACCACCTCCGGTTCCACCGGGGTGCCCAAGCTCGTCCCGCTGACCGCCGGGGCGCTCGACGCCTTCACCGCGTGGGCGGGCGAGTTCCTCGGCCTGGACACCGAAAGCCGGGTCCTCAACCACGCGCCGCTCAACTTCGATCTGTGTCTGCTGGACATCTGGGCCACCCTGCGCCACGGCGGCCGGGTGCTCCTGGTGGACCCGGCGCGGGCCGCCGAGCCCGCGTATCTGGCCCGCTGGGTGCGCCTCGGCCGGCCGCATGTCGTCCAGGGTGTGCCGCTGCTGTTCCGGCTGCTCGCCGAGGCGGGCGCGCGGCTGCGCGGGGACGCCGTCCGGCATGTGCTGCTGACCGGCGACCATGTGCCCCGGCAGGTCCGCAGGCAGCTGCCCGAGCTGTTCCCGCACGCCCGGCTGCACAACGTCTACGGCTGCACCGAGACCAACGACAGCATGGTCCACGGCTTCGACGGCGCCGAGGCGGCGGACGGCGAGGTGCTGCCGCTGGGCGAGCCGGTTCCGGGCACCCGGATCGCCGTACTCGACGGGGAGCACGAGGTCACCGGGCCCGGCAGCGGCGAGCTCCTCGTCTCCACACCGTTCCAGACACCCGGGTACCTGGCCGAACCCGCGGCCTCGGACCGGTTCCGGGAGCGCGACGGCCATATCTGGTACCGCACCGGCGACCTCGTCGAGCGCGGTGCGGACGGCCGGATCCGGCTGGTCGGCCGGACCGACTTCCAGGTCAAGGTGCGCGGTGTCCGCGTCAATGTGGAGGAGGTCGAGCGGGTCCTCACCGACCGGCCCGAGGTCGCCGAGGCGGCGGTCGTCGCCCTCCCCGATCCGGAGGCCGGGGTCGCCCTGCACGCCTTCGTGCGCACCAGCGGGGCCGAGGTGACCGGACTCCAGCTGCGCACCCTCTGCGCCGCCCGGCTGAACCGGGTGGCGATTCCCAGCCGCTTCCATCTCATGGCCGGTCCGCTGCCCGTGGGGCCGACCGGAAAGGTGGACCGTCGCCGTCTCCAGGAGCATGTGACATGAGTCTGAACCAAGAGATCACCCGGCACATCGTGGACGAGTACCTGCCCGGTACTCCCCCCGAGGAGCTGGCGGACTCCTACGACCTGCTGCGCAACGGGGTGGTGTCCAGCCTTCAGTTGCTGCGGCTCATCGCCTGGCTCGGCAACCACTACGACGTTCCCTTCGACGAACTCGACGTCACCCCGGACGACTTCCGTTCGGTGGCGGCGATCGTGGGGCTGATCGACCGGCACCGCCGGTCCCTCGGCACGTCATCCATCCCAGCCAACTGATCCGAGACGAACGGGGGTTCGCGACATGTTCATTCGTGACAAGAGAGCCATCGAGCCGGTCGAGTGGGGCAACGGCCTCAGCTACCGCATGGTCGTGGAGAACGACCGGATGGGGTTCACCGTCTGCCACACCGTCGTACGGGCGGGCACCAAGTCGAAGCTGGAGTACAGCCGCCATCTGGAAGCCTGCTACTGCATCTCGGGCTCCGGCAGGGTGGAGACCGCCGACGGCAGCGTGGGCGAGGACATCAAGCCCGGCATGCTCTACGCGCTCGACCGGCACGACGCCCACTTCCTGATCGCCGACCCGGCCGGCGACATGGTGCTGATCAGCGTCTTCAACCCACCGCTGCGCGGCGACGAACGGCATGACCTCGGCTCCGACGGCTTCTCCCACTACTGAGATGCCCGACAGCGACGAGCAGCGCGAACTGCTGCGCGCCATCCGCGAGGTGGCCCGATCCGCCGGACAGGGCCATATCGAGCGGGACGCAGGCGGCGAGTTCGACACGGAGGGCTGGAAACGGCTGTGCGACGTCGGCCTGTTCGGGCTGCCGTTCGGCACCGAGTGGGGCGGCCTGGGCCAGGACCTGGTGACCACGGTCGCCGTCCTGGAGGAACTGGGGTACGGCTGCCACGACACCGGGCTGACCTTCTCCGCCACCACCCATCTGGTGAGCACCGGCGTCCCGCTGCACCGGTTCGGCTCGGCGGACCTCAAATCCCGTTATCTGCCCGGCATTTGCGCGGGGACCACGATCGGCGCGCACGCCATCACCGAGCCCGGCGGCGGCTCCGACATGACCGCCATGCGGACCAGCGCCGCCCGGGACGGCGACGCCTTCGTGCTCAACGGCAGCAAGGCGTTCGTCAGCAACGGGCCGCTCGCCGACCTGATCGTGGTGTACGCCCGCACCGGCGAACCCGGTGACATCGGGGGCCTGACGGCCTTCCTGGTGCGCCGGGACAGCCCGGGCGTGACCGTCGGGCGGCCGGTGGGCAAGCTCGGACTGCGGACGTCACCGCTCGCGGAGGTGTTCCTGGAGGATGTCCGGGTGCCCCGCGACCATGTGATCGGCGGGGTCGGCGCGGGTTTCCTCGTCTTCGACCACGTCATGCAGTGGGAGATCCTGTGCGGTTTCGCCGTCACCACCGGCGAGCTGCGCAGACGGCTGGAGCGCTGCGTCGAACACGCTCGCAGCAGAACGCAGTTCGGCGTCCACATCGGCTCTCACCAGGCCGTCTCGCACAAGCTCGTGGATCTGCGCATCGATGTGGAGACCGCCCGCAAGTGGCTCCACGACACCGCGCGCCGGGCCCAGAACCGCGAGGACGTGGCCGCCGACATCGCCACCACCAAGCTGATCGTCAGCGAGGCCAACGTCCGTTCGGCGCTGGCCGCGGTGCAGATCTTCGGCGGCTACGGCTACACGACCGAGTACGGCCTGGAGAAGGAGTTGCGGGACGCCGTGGGCGGCACGATCTACTCCGGCACCTCGGAGATCCAGCGCGAGCGTCTCGCCGTACTCATGGGGCTCGACCGTCCCCTCACCACGACCGGGAAGAAGGGGCGGACATGGCACTGAACCAGGAACCGAATTTGGCGGCGACCGAGTTCCTCGACCACACCTCCGCGGCGGTCCGGGCATTCGTCGCCGAGGTGCTGCCCGCCGCCGACGTCTTCACCGGCGAGGGCGCCGACCCCGACGCCGAACGGGCCCGGCGCAACGCGGTCGCGCTGTACTACGCGGTCCGCGACTCGATCCCGTACGAGGTGTACGGCGCCGACCTGACCCGCGCCGGGCTCAGCGCGAGCGGCGTGCTCGGCCACGGCTTCGGCTTCTGTGTGCACAAGTCCGCGCTGTACGCGGCGGCCGTGCGCGCGGTGGGCGTGCCCAGCCGGGTCTACTACGGCGATGTGCGCAACCACCTCGCCTCCCCGCGGCTGCGCGAACTGGTCGGCGGTGACATCTTCCGCTTCCACAGCCTGGCCGTGGTGCGGCTGGACGGCCGCTGGACCAAGGCCACCCCGGTGTTCAACAAGATGCTGTGCAAGCTGTACGGCATCAAGCCGCTGGAGTTCGACGGGCGCGCCGACAGCATGTACCACCCCTACGACGAGCAGAACCGCCGGCACATGGAATTCCTGCACGTCCACGGCGAGTTCGACGACGTTCCCTACGACCTCGTCTACCAGGGGATCAAAGCGGCGCACCCCAGGCTGTTCGCCGGCTCGCACACCACCACTCCCGGATCGCTGGCCGCCGAGGCGGCCGGTGCGGCGCTCTGAAAAGGACCTTCAGCATGGACAGGACGCGCTTCTCGCTCGGCGAGAACGATGCTCCGACGACCTGGTACAACCTGGCCGCGGATCTGCCCGGGGCCCCGCTGGCGCCCGCGCTCAACCCGAAGACCCATCAGCCGCTGACCCGCGCGGAGATGGCGCACACGATGCCGGAGCCGCTCATCGAGCAGGAGCTGAGCACCGAGCGCGAGATCGAGATCCCGGACGCCGTAAGGGAGTTGTACGCGCTGTGGCGGCCCTCCCCGCTCTTCCGCGCCCGCCGCCTGGAGCGCGCGCTGGGCACTCCGGCGCGTATCTACTACAAGTACGAAGGTGGCGCGCCGACCGGCAGCCACAAGCCCAACACCGCGATCCCGCAGGCGTATTACAACAAGCTGGCCGGGAAGACCGGTCTGGTCACCGAGACCGGTGCCGGGCAGTGGGGCAGCGCCACCGCGCTGGCCGCGTCCTTCTTCGGGATGACGGCCCAGGTCTACATGGTCAAGGTGAGCTTCGAGCAGAAGCCGTACCGCCGGGCCCTGATGGAGACCTACGGCGCCCGGTGCACACCGAGCCCGAGCACCGAGACCGAGGTCGGGCGCAAGATCCTGGCCGACGACCCGGACTGCCCCGGCAGCCTGGGCATCGCCACCTCGGAGGCGCTGGAGGCGTTCGCCCAGGACCCGGACCTGGGCTATGTGCTCGGCAGCGCGGCCAACCATGTACTGCTGCACCAGACCGTGATCGGCCAGGAGGCGATCCGGCAGATGGAGCTGGCCGAGGACTACCCCGACATCGTCGTGGGCTGCTCCGGCGGCGGCAGCAATCTGGCCGGTCTCTCCTTCCCGTTCCTCGGCGAGCGGCTGCGCGGCGGCCGGGATGTGCATGTCATCGCCGTGGAGCCGGCCGCCTGCCCGACCCTCACCCAGGGCACCATCGCCTACGACTACGCGGACACCGGCCGGCTCGGCCCGCTGTTCCGGATGCACACCCTGGGCCATGGCTTCGTGCCCCCGGCCGTGCACGCCGGCGGGCTGCGCGCCCATGGCATCGGCCCGCTGGTCAGCCGCTGTGTGGAGGACGGGCTGATGGAGGCGCGGGCGGTGCCTCAGACCGACTGCTTCGAGGCGGGCGTGCGGTTCGCCCGCACCGAGGGCATCGTGCCCGCCCCGGAGTCCACGCACGCCATCCGGGTCGCCGTGGACGAGGCCCTGCGCTGCCGTGAGGAGGGCAGGGCCAAGACCATCCTGTTCGGTCTGTCCGGCCACGGCCACTTCGATCTCGCCGCCTACGACCGGTACTTCGCGGGCACGCTGGCCGACGACCGCCCGGACGAGGCGCTGCTCGCGGACGCGGCCGACGGCATTCCGCTGGTGGGCCGGGGATGACCGGGCCCCGCACGGTCGCCGTGGTCGACGCCGACGGCATCGGCGCCCATCTCCCGGGCGCGCTGCGCCGCGAGGGTCTGGGCTGTGTCGTCGTACGCTCCGACACCCCGTCCGCCAGCTTCGCCCACGAGCGGAGCGAGGCGGGCGCGGATGTCGTGCACACGGGCGACCTGTCGGCCACCGCCGCGGCGCTGCGCGGGCTCGGGGTGGACTTCGTCGTCGCGGGCACCGAGTCCGGGGTGCTGCTGGCCGACGCGCTGTCGGCCGCGCTCGGGACCCCGGGCAACGGCATGTCCGTGCCCACCGCCCGCCGCGACAAGTACGCGATGGCCCGGGCCGTCGCGGCGGCGGGCCTGGCCACGGCGGACTCGCTCGTCACCGGCTCACTGCCCGAACTGCGCGAGTGGGTGCGGCGGCGGGGCGAGTGGCCCGTGGTGCTCAAGCCGCGGGCCAGCGCCGGCACCGACCAGGTCCACTTCTGCCACGACGAGCAGCAGGTGACCACGGCGTTCGCGGCCATCGTCGCGGCCACCGACCACTACGGCACCCGCAATACGACGGTGCTCGCCCAGCGGTATCTGCGCGGCGAGGAGTACTTCGTGAACACCGTCAGCCGCGACGGCGCGCACCATGTCGTCGAGGTCTGGCGCTATCACAAGGCGCTGATCTCCGGGACCGTGCCGATGTACGACTACGAGGAGCCCGTACCGGCCGACGACCCGGGGGTGCGCCGGGTCGCCGCCTACGCGCTGGCCGTCCTGGACGCGCTGGAGATCCGCAACGGGTCGGCGCACACCGAGGTCATGCTGACCGCCGAGGGGCCGGTGCTCGTGGAGTGCGGGGCGCGGCCCGGCGGCGCGCACACCCCGGACGTGGTCTCCCGCTGCCTGGGCACCAATCAGATCGACCTGCTCGCCCGGGTGATCGCCCGGCCCGGCGAGCTGGCCGACGGCACCCTGCCGCGCTACCGGATCGGCACCCCGCTGCGCTATGTGTCGCTGATCAGCCAGGTCGACGGCATCGCGCCGGACGCCGCACGGCTGGCCCCGGTGCGCGCGCTGCCGTCCTTCGTGGAACTGGTGCTGACCGCGCCGGAGGGCTCGCCGGTCCGCCCCACCGTGGATCTGAACAGCTCCCCCGGCTACGTCTACCTCAGCGCGCCGGACCCCGCGCAGGTCGAGGCCGACTACCGGCGGCTGCGCGAACTGGAGCGCACCGGACTCTACGCGGCTCCGGTGCCCACCGGCGGCCACTGACTTCTCCCCCCACAACGACAGTCCCTTACCGAGGAGTTGAAACGATGTCCGTTGAGACGACGTCCGGGCTGAACCTGGCCGAGGTGGCCGACTACCCCGCCGACTGGCAGCACGCCGAGAAGCGCATCCACCCCGGCGAGCACCTGAGCCTGCCGGGCGCCCTGCTGAAGTGGTACGACATCCGCACCCCGGAGCAGGAGGCCACCCCCGAGGTCACCGAGGAGGCACGTGCCTTCCTGCGGGCGGAGGCGGCCGCGGGGCGGCTGGAGTTCCGGGGCGAGATGGGCTTCGTCCTCAACCACCGGTGCGACGACAAGTACTTCATGATCGTGTGCGTGTGGCGCAACAAGAACGAGATGTGCCAGGCGATCTTCGCCCGTGACGCGTCGGGGTACGGCCCCTACCAGGCCGCGCCGGGCACCCTGCGCGCCACCCAGGAGGTCGTGGAGCTGGACGCCACCTCGCACGAGCGCCGCGGCTGGTCGCGCTTCCTCCAGTCCGCCCGCGACGACGCGGCCAAGCAGGCCTACCTGGACGACGCCTGCACGGGCCAGCTCATCTGAGGGGCCCGGCCCCTGTCGTCGTACCGCCGAAGTGACATGTCGTACCCCCTGAGCCGTCTCCATGGAAGGAGCAGCCGTGACAGGTCCCGCCCACCGGAGGCACCGCGCCGACGCGGGATCCGGACGCAGGCTGGTCATCCTCGGCGTGGCCGCGAGTGACAGCCATGCCGTGGCCAACCAGCTGATCGCCCATGGCCTGCGGGCCCAGGGCTTCGACGTGGTCAATCTCGGGACATGCACCCCGGTCGCGGAGTTCGCCGCCGCGTGCCGGGAGCATCCCGAGGCGGAGGCGGTGCTCATCGGCAGCATGAACGGGCACGCCTACGAGGACCTCAGGGAGCTGCCCGCCGCGCGGGCCTCGGGTGCCGTGCCCTGCCCGGTGGTCCTCGGCGGCAATCTGTCGGTCGGCAGCGCGAAGGACGCGGCCGCGACCGAGCGGCTGCTGGCGCTCGGCGTGGACCGTATCGTCACCGATCCCTCGCTGCTGCCGGCCGTCCTGGACGAACTGCGCGCCGAGCGTGCCCGTGCGGCCGGCCGGGCCCGGGGCGACGGTCTGGGTGCCGCGTGAAGCGGACCCTGCCGCCGGGCGGAGCACCCGTGCCACCCCCGCTGCGGGAGTCCGCGGCGTACATCGAGGAGCTGGGCAAGCCCACCGTGGCACAGGTGCTGCGACAGGCGCACGCGTTGGGGCGGGTCGCCGTCCAGCCGCGCTGCGGGGTGGGCGGGCACGAGGAGATGAAGCGGCTGCTGATGACGCTGGAGGAGCGGGCGGCGCCCGATGTCCTCACCCTCACCATCGACTCGCACACCCGGCTGCTGCGGTTCGGGCAGGCGCGGCGCGCGCTGCTGGACGACCCCAAGGACCTCAACGGATATCCGCTGGTGACCCATGGCTGGCGGCGCGGCCGGGAGCTCAACGAGGCGGTGGCCGCGCCCTTGGAGGTGCGGCACGGCTCGCCCGACGCCCGGCTGCTCTTCGAGACGGCCGTGGCGTCCGGCATCACCTCGTTCGAGGGCGGCGGCATCTCCTACAACCTGCCCTATTCCAAGGCGGTTCCGCTGGCCGAGTCGCTGACGGCGTGGGAGGAGGTCGACCGGCGCTGCGGTGAGCTGGCGGAGCTGGGGGTGGTGGTCGACCGGGAGCTGTTCGGGACCCTGACCGCCGTACTGGTGCCGCCGTCCATCAGCCTGGCCGTCAGCGTCCTGGAGGCCGTCCTCGCGGTCCGGGCGGGCGTCCGCTGTGTCTCGATCGCCTATCCGCAGGGCGGGCAGGTGATCCAGGACGTCGCCGCGCTGCGCGCGATCCCGGAGCTGGCGGCCCGGTATCTGGGCCCGGACGTCCTGGTGCCCCCGGTGCTGCACGAGTTCATGGGGGTCTTCCCGCGCCACCGCGACCACGCGGAGGACCTCATCCTCTACGGCGCCCTCGTGGCCCGTCTCGGCGGGGCGTGGAAGGTGATCTCCAAGACCCGTCAGGAGGCCGCGGGCATCCCGGACACCGAGGCCAACGCCGAGGGCATCCGGCTGGCCGACCGCGCCAACTCCCCGCTGCTCGACTTCGTGACGGTGGACGAGGAGCGGGTGGCGGCCGAGCGCGCACGCATCCTGGCGGAGGTGGACGAGCTGGTGGCGCCGGTGCTGGGCCGGGGCGGCGATCTGAAGGCGGCGATCGTGGACGCGTTCGCCGAGGGCACGCTGGACATCCCCTTCAGCGCGAGCCGCCACGCCCGCTCGGCGCTCATCCCGGGCCGGGACCGGGAGGGCGCGATCCGCTATCTGTCCGCCGGCTCGCTGCCGTTCTCCCGGCGCACCCTGCGGCACAACGACGAGCTGCTGGACCGCCGCGGCGAGGGACGCATCGGGGAGATGCTCGACGCCGTCACCTCGGACATCTACTACTTCCCCGATCTGTTCGGGGAGCCGCGCGCCTGAACCCGCCTTCCCCCCGACCCGACTTGACCACGGCATCCACCCGATCACGGATCAGCCAGGATCCGCAGTGAGAAAGCGACACATCCCATGACGCCAGCCAAGCGCCTGCTTCTCGTGGGCGGTTCCGCCACCCATCTGTCCAAGGCACGGGCCAGCGGTGCCGACATCCTCTGGGTCCGGCTGCCGGAGGAGACCGGCCCGGTGGACACCGGGGACGGTGTCGAGGTCGTCCACGCCGACTACGCGGACGCCGAGACGCTGCGCCGGCTGGCCCAGGAGGCGCACGAGGTACGGCCGTTCGACGCCGTGGTGTCCCTGACCGAGCCCGGTCTCGACCCCGCCGCCCGGGTCAACGACCAACTGGGCCTGGCCGGTACCGGATTCGAGGTGGCGCACCGGTTCACCGACAAGTACCTGATGCGGCGGCGGCTGGCGGAGGCGGCGGCGCCCGGGATCCGGCTCGTGGCCTGCGCGCTGGTCGAGGACGAGCGGAGCCTGCGCGACTTCGGTGCCGCGCACGGCTACCCGTTCATCGTGAAACCGACCTGCGGCACGGCGAGTTTCGGGGTGCTGAAGGTGGACGGTCCCGAGCTGACGGCGGCGGCCTGGGCGGAGATCGGCCGGCTGCGCACCTCCGACCATCCGCTCGTCCACGCCTACGACCTGGGCGAGTTCATCATGGAGGAGTACATCGACGGGCCGCTGTGCAGCGCCGAGGCGTTCAGCTTCGACGGGCACCATGTGGTCGCGACCGTCACCGAGGCCATCACGGAGGAGAGCAACCACGTCCATGTCGGCCATGCCATTCCGGCGCGGGTGAGCCCGGCCGTCGAGGCGGACGTGGTGCGGGTGACGGGGGCCGTACTGGACGCGCTGGGCTACCGCGACGGCGCCACGCACACCGAGTTCAAGCTGACCCCCGAGGGCCCCGTGCTCATCGAGACCCAGGCCCGGGTCGGCGGGGCGCTGCTCAACCAGCTGATCAGCACGGTCTACGGCCTCGACCTCCAGGAGCTGGCCTTCAGCTGGCCGCTGGGCGTGGCGCCGGCGGTGGCGGAGCGGCCGAAGCCCCGTGGCGGCGCGGCGAGTTGGCTCATCGTGACGGAGCCCGGGAAGGTGCGGGAGGTCCGGGGTCTGGACGAGATACTGGCCAAGCCGGACACGGTAGGCGTCGACCTGTGGGTGGGACCGGGCGATGTGGTCCGCTCCTTCGACGGACAGTGGGACGGACTCGGCCATGTGGCGAGCAAGGGCGACGACACCACGGATGCCATCGAGCGCTGCCGGCGGTCCCTGGCCGAGCTGCGCATCCTCACGGATTGACGCACGGAGCTGGGCCCGGCAGCAGACGGCGGTCCCGCGCGTAGACGATGGCCTGCGTGCGGTTCCGCACCCCGAGCTTGCGCAGCAGGTTGGAGACATGGAACTTGATGGTCCGCTCGCTGAGCACCAGGGTCTGCGCGACCTCCTGGTTCGACATGCCCTTGATGACCAGTTCGAAGATCTCCTGCTCGCGCGCGGTCAGCGCGGCCATCTGGTCCTGGGCGGGCATCGCCGGCCTGCGCACCCCGACGAGGTCGACGAGCCGGCGCGCGAGCGGCGGGGGCACCACGGCGTGTCCCGCCGCGACCGCCCGGATCGCGGTGGCCACCTCGGCCGGCGCGTCGTCGTTCAGCACCACTCCGTCGGCGCCGTCGCACAGATAGGTCAGCGCGTCGTCCAGCGCGCCCGCGTCGGCGAGGATCACCACGCCCACCCGGCGGCCGGCGTTCTCCCGCAGTCCGCGCAGCACCTCGGCGGTGTCCCAGGCGGGATCGGCGTCGTCGAGCAGCAGTGCCTGCGGGCGTTTGACGGCGACGGCGTGCTGGAGCTGAAAGGGAGTGGTCGCCTCGGCGACTATCTCCACTCCGGAGGACTGCGCCATGACGGTGCGAAGCGCGATGCGCGTCAGTGCCCGGCTGGCCAGGACCGCCACCTTGACTTCTTTGCGTGCGGAAGTGTTCTCGTCATCGGTTCGTTCGGTTTCGGGCAGTGCTTTGTGCAAGAGCATGGAGTCCTGTCCTTGTCCCGTCATGAATCGTGTCCACGGGCGCGAGAATTGAGTTAAAGATTCCTTGGCACGCGCGCTTCTTCGTGGGAAGCGGTATGCATCCGTAAATCCCTTACCCCTAAAGGAAAGGTGCTCTTGCGGCTCTTCCGGCCCCCCGGACCGCACTCACCGGACCACTACGACACTCCATGTCAACAAGCCCCCGTCTCCGTGTGCACGCCGCAGCGTGTGTGATGAATCACGCTGTTTCGGTAAACACCCCGGCAGTCAATTGAACGTCAAACAGCAGTCCTCTGACCGGCATCGAGCCTACGCGAACACGTGGACGACTGTCCAGAACGTTACTGACAAAGAAACAGCTAAATACGCGTCGCATATCTTGACATTGAGAGCCGAAGGCGATGTGCGCAAATAGGGAAACCGTCCCTACGGACAGGGTGGAAAACCCGTCGCCGGGCGGAAGGCGGGGGATCGTCCCGTGGCCGAGGGTGAGGGCCTGTCGTCATCACACGGGGGTCGGAAGTGTCGGGAACACCGGGCAAGATCAGCAGTACGACGCTCACGCTGGACGGCGGTTCGCTCACCCCCGTCCAGGTGGCGACGCTCGCGCGCGGCGCCGCCGGCACGGCACGGGCGGAACCCGCCGCACAGGCCGTCGAGCGGATGCGGGCGTCGGTCGCCCTGAAGGACTCCCTGCTCGCGCAGGACATCCCCATCTACGGTGTGACCACCGGGTTCGGGGACAGCTGCATCCGGCAGATCTCCGGGGACAAGGCCCATGAGCTGCAACGGCACCTGGTGCTGTACCACCTGAACGGGGTGGGCCCGGCCGCACCCGACGAGGTCGCCCGGGCCACCATGCTGATCCGGGCGAACGCCCTGTCCCGCGGGCCCTCGGCGGTGCGCCCCGAGGTGGTGCGGACGCTGCTGGACTGCCTGGCCGCGGACATCCTGCCGATGATCCCCGAGCGGGGCTCGCTCGGCGCCAGCGGCGACCTGGTCCCGCTGTGCTATCTGGCCGCCGCGCTGATCGGCGAGGGCGACGTCAGACACCGGGGCGAGGCGCGCCCGGCCCTGGACGCGCTGCTCGACGCCGGAATCCGGCCGCTGTCGCTCGAACCGAAGGAGGGCATCGCTCTCATCAACGGCACCTCGTTCACGGCCGCGTTCGGCGTACTGGCCGCCTGGGACGCCCGCGAGCTGGCCTTCGTCGCCGATGTGGCCACCGCGATGACCCTGGAGTCGCTGCGCGGCAACATCTCGGCGATGCACCCGTTCGTGCACGAGAACAAACCGCACCCGGGACAGATCGAGAGCGCCCGCACGATCCGCGCGCTGCTCTCCGGATCCGGTCTCGCGACCTCCTTCGAGGACATCCTGACGCGCCGGGAACCGCTGGCCGGGCGCGGCTATCTCCAGCTCGACGACCGGATCCAGGACAAGTACTCGGTGCGCTGCGCCCCGCAGATCGCCGGGATCGTGCGGGACATGCTCGACTGGGTGGACCGCTGGCTGGAGACCGAGATCAACTCCTCCAGCGACAATCCGCTCTTCGACACCGAGGAGTCCCGGCTGCATCTGGGCGGGAACTTCTACGCGGGGCACGTCGGGCACGCCATGGACAGCCTCAAGGTCTCCGTGGCCGGGCTCGCCGACCTGATGGACCGTCAACTCGCGCTGGTCGTGGACGAGAAGTTCAACGGCGGGCTGCCGCCGAACCTGATCGTGCCGCGCTCGGCGGACGATCCGCAGGCCGGACTGCACCACGGTTTCAAGGGGATGCAGATCGCCGCGTCCGCGATCACCGCGGAGGCGCTCAAGCAGACCGGGCCCGCCTCCGTCTTCTCCCGCTCCACGGAGGCGCACAACCAGGACAAGGTCAGCATGGGCACCATCGCGGCACGGGACGCGCGCGCCGTGGGCGGCCTGGTGCGCGAGGTGGCGGCGATCCACCTGCTGGCGCTCGCGCAGGCGGTGGAACTGCGCGGGATCGAGCACTGCGCGCCCGCGACCCGCGCCGTGCACGCGCTGCTGCGCGAGCACTCCGCGTTCGTCACCCGCGACCGCCGGCTCGACGGCGACATCGCGGCGGTGATCGGGCTGATCGAGAGCGGGGCCGTGCGGCGTGCCGCCGGCCTCGCCGACTCCGACTTCGTCACAGGCAGGGGGCTGGCAGATGTTGTTGCTGCGTGACCGCGAGCAGAACACGGCGGTCGGAAAGCTGGTCGAGGAGCACACCCGCCTCGTCCGGGAGACCCACGCGGGCACCGCGGACCTCACGGCGGTGCACGCGGGCAAGCTCGCACGGGCCCTCGGCCACGCCGCGGGCAGCGCCCTGTACCGGCACACCGCCGACGCCTCGGTGCGAGCCGACTGGCCGACGGCCGAACTCCGCGGCCCCCGGGCCGTGTTGCGGGAGCTCTTCCCACGGCTGCCACTGCTCGGCAAGGCCGAGCTGTCCGCGCACGGCGAGGAGGCCTTCACCCGGCCGCTCGCCGAGTTCCTGCACTACTACGAGTCCTCCGGCACCACCGGCAACCCGGTCGCCGCGCCCAAGGCCGTCGACGACCTCGTGATCAACACCATCAACATCGGTGAGCTGTGGGCCCAGTTCCTCCAGCCCCGCGATGTCGCCCTGATCCTGATCAACGCCCCGTTCGCGCCCGCCGCCTACCAGTTCGAGAAGGTGCTGGAGTACGTGGGAGTGATGTCGTTCCGCCCCTGGGTGGACAACATCACCGGCGACTACGGCAGGGTGCTGCGCCTGATCGAGTCCCTGAACGCCAATGTGTTCGTGGGCCCGCCCTCCCGGCTGCTGGAGATGATCCAGTTCGCCCACCGGAACGGCCTCCCGGCCCCCCGCTTCGACCGGCTGCTGCTCATGGCCGAACAGACCGGACCGAGTTTCGTACGCCACCTGGAGCGGCTGACCGGCGGCACCGCCTACGTCTGCTCGTACGGCTCCTCGGAGACCGGCACGACGGCGGTCACCTGCCGGGAGCGCAATCTGCATCTCCAGACCCAGAGTTACCTGCTGGAGCTGCACGACGACACCGGCACCCGGCCCGTCGACGGCTCCGCCGACCGCGGTGAACTCGTGGTGACCACCCTGGACCTGCCGGCCCGGCCGCTGCTGCGCTACCGCACCGGCGACCGCGTGGAGATCACCGGCGAGACGTGCGCCTGCGGGGTGCGCACCCCGGTGCTGCGCACGCTGGGCCGGGAGCAGGACGTCGTGGCGCTCTCCGGCAACGGGGTGCGCCAGAACGACCTGGAGGCGGCACTGTGGTCCACGGAGCTGCCCGGGCACACCGTCTTCAACTACATGCTGGTGGTACGCGATCGCGGTGTGGTGCTGCTGGTGACCACGGACGGCACCCCGGACGAGATCTGGAACGCGGTGGTGGCCGAGCGGCTCGCGCCGCTGTTCCCCGGGCTCGCGGTGTCCGTGCGCCCGGTGGAGACACTGCCCCCGCTCGCCTCCCTCGGCCAGTACCTCGGCTGGAAGCTGTCCCGGGTCCTGGACCTCAACGACGAACGCAACTGGGCGCGCCTGCCGGAGCCGATCAACGCCGTGGTCGCCGAGTCCCTCCGCCAGCTGGGGACGGGCTCCGACACACCGGAAGGAACTCACTGATGTGCGGCATCACCGGATGGGTCGACCACACGCGCGATCTGTCGGGCCAGGGCCCGCTGCTGACCGCGATGGCCGCCACGATGGCCCCGCGCGGACCGGACGGTTCGGGCGTCTGGCTGTCCCCGCACGCCGCGCTGGGACACCGGCGGCTCGCCCTGATCGACCTGGCGACCGGCGGCCAGCCGATGACACCCGCGGGCCCTGCCGACACGGCGCCGCCGGCCGTCCTCGTCTTCAGCGGCGAGGTGTACAACCACGGTGAGCTGCGCGCCGAACTGGCCCGGCGCGGGCACGCGTTCTGCGGCAGGTCCGACACCGAGGTGGTGCTGCGGGCCTATCTCGAATGGGGTGAGGGGGCCTTCGACCGGCTCGTCGGCATGTACGCCTTCGCGCTGTGGGACACCCGCACCGAGACCCTGCTGCTGGTGCGCGACCGGCTCGGCATCAAGCCCCTGTACTGGACCCGGCGCGGCGACGGGGTGATCTTCGGCTCCGAACCCAAGGCGGTCCTGGCCCACCCGGAGGTGCCCGCGGAGGTCGACGCCGAGGGCCTGGCCGCCCTGTTCACGGTGGCGATCAAGCCCCCGGGCCAGGGCGTCTACCGGGGCCTTGACGAGGTACGGCCCGGCCATGTCGTACGGGTGGACCGCGACGGCGTGCGTCACCGGCGCTATTGGGAGCTGACCACCGCCCCGCACACCGACGACCTGCCGGCCACCGTGGCCGAGGTGCGCCGGCTGCTGGGGGACGCGGTCGGCTCCCAGCTGGAGTCCGATGTGCCGCTGATCGCGTTGCTGTCCGGCGGTATCGACTCCAGCGCCATCGTCGCGCTCGCCGCGCGGCGCCTCGCGGAGGACGGCGGCGGCCGGCTCGCCACATACGCGCTGGACTTCACCGGCAGCGAGACCGACTTCAAGCCGGACGCCCTGCATGTCAGCAGGGACGCCCCGTTCGTCCGGGCGGTCGCCGGCCACGTGGGCACGGACCACACCGATGTCTCGGTCGAAACGATCTCCCTGGTGGGCGAGTTGGGGCCGGCGCTGCGCGCGCGGGACATGCCGGGCGTCGGCGACCTCGATGTGTCCCTGCTGCTGCTCTTCCGCGAGGTGCGCCGGCACGCCGCCGTGGCCCTGTCCGGGGAGGGCGCCGACGACTTCTTCGGCGGATACCCCTGGTTCCGCGCCGAGGCGGAGCGCCCCACGGACAACTTCCCCTGGTCGGCCGGGGTCAAGGACCGCAACGCCCAGTTGTCGCCGCAGCTGCGCGAGGCGCTGGACCTGGACGCCTATGTCGCCGACGCCTACCGCACGGCGCTCGCCGAGGTGCCCCGGCTCGACGGCGAGAGCGGCGCGGACCGGCGGATGCGCGAGGTGTTCCACCTCCAGATCACCCGCTTCCTGCCCTTCCTGCTGGACCGCAAGGACCGGATGAGCATGGCCAACGGCCTTGAGGTCCGGGTGCCGTTCTGCGACCACCGGCTGGTCGAGTACCTGTGGAACGTGCCCTGGGAGTTCAAGCGGACCGGGGGCCAGGAGAAGGGCCTGCTGCGTCGGGCGGTCGCGGATCTGCTGCCGGACGAGGTGGTGCGGCGGCCCAAGAGCGGCTTCCCGTTCGGGCACAGCCCCGCCTACCTCGACGCGATCCGCCGTTCCGTGCGCACCATCGTCGCCGACCCCGCCGCGCCGGTCCTCGACCTGGTCAATGTGCCCGCCGTGCGGGCCATGGTGGACAGCGACGCCTGGTTCAGCGGTGACTTCACCCCGCCGCCCTGGCTGCCCCGGCTCATCCAACTCGACCAGTGGCTACGGGAGTACGGCGTCCGGGTCGTGCTGTGAAACCCGTGAGACGGAAGGAACGAATTCTCGATGGCACAGCTGCACATCGAACAGTGGGGCGACGGTGACCGCATCGCCGTCCTGGTGCACGGCATCACCGCCGACACGAACAGCTGGTGGCGTACGGCACCGGAACTGGTCCGGCGGGGCTATCGCGTCGTCGCGGTCGATCTGCCGGGCCACGGCCGCAGTCCGCGCTGGGACGCGTACGGCCTCGACACGATGACGGACGCGATCGCCGAGGCCCTGCCCGAGCGGCCCGATCTGGCCCTGGGTCACTCGCTGGGCGCCCTGCTGCTGGCCGGTGCGCTCGACCGGCTGCGGCCGCGGCGCGTGGTCCATGTGGATCCGGCGTGGGCGGCGCCGCCCGACGACGCGACGGCCAAGGCGATGACGGACGCGCTGCGCGTCCAGAAGGACTGGAGCGAGGAGCGGATCCAGGCCTCGCTGGCGCGCTGGGAACCGCGGGCGCGGGAGCACAAGTCGACCGCGCTGCGCCGCTGGGACCCGGCGACGCTCGACGCGTTCGACGGCTTCGGCGGCTACGATCCGCCGGCCCCGCAGGTGCCCTCCCTGATCGTCCTCGCCGACCCGAGTCACAACGTCCCGCCGCCGTGGGCCCGGAAGTTGAGCGAGCGGGGCTTCACCGTGCGGACGGTGCCGGACACCGGGCACGTCGTGCACAACGAGGACTTCGCCGGCTTCTGGGCGGTGCTGGAGGAGTGGCTCTGACCGCCTGACGCGAGAGCGGAAGCAGAAGCGGGGCGCCGGGATTTCGGCGCCCCGCTTCTCGCGTGTGCGGGCGCGCGTGCGACCGCGTGTGCGGGTCAGAACTCCCCGACGTCCACGAGGACCCGCCCGATCGTGCCGTCCTGCACGGCCCGTTGGGCCTCGGCCGTCTTCTCCAGCGGGTAGCGGTGCAGCGGCAGCCCGGCCGCCTCCCCCACCCGCAGGGCACCGGTCTCGACGGCCGCGGTGAGGTCGGCCACCGCCTGGGCCTTGGCCTTCGGCGGGACGGCGTACACCAGCAGGCCCTGCCAGCGGGTGCCCGCGATGAACTGGTCGAAGACCGGCAGGGTGAGGGTGTTGCCGCCGTCGTTGGAGTAGTAGACGACCGTGCCGCCGAAGGCGAGCACCGCCTGGTCCAGCTCCGCGTTGACCGCGGGCGCGACCTCGACCACCAGGTCCACCCCCCGGGGTGCGACGGCCCGGATCGCGGAGGCGGCGTCCTCGGCGCGGTAGTCGACCACGTGCTCGGCACCGGCGGCGCGGGCCAGCCGGGCCTTCTCCGGGCTGCTGACGGTGGTGATCACCGTGGCACCGGACCAACGGGCCAGCTGGATCGCCGCGTTGCCCACGGCGCCCGCGCCGCCCGCCACCAGGACCGTACGGCCGGCCCAGGTGCCGGGGCCCAGCCGGTCGGGTCCGCTGCCGGGCAGGGTGAGGGCGCGGTGGGCGGTGAAGCCGGGGATGCCCAGGCAGGCGCCGAGGTCGTAGGAGGCATGGTCGGGCAGCGGCACGGCCTGGGGCGCGGGCAGCACGACGTACTCCTGCGCGGTGCCGTCGGGGCGCATCCAGGCGGCCTCCCAGATCCAGACCCGGCGGCCCAGCAGCCCCGCGTCGACGCCCTCGCCTACGGCGTCGAGCAGACCGGCGCCGTCCTGGTGGGGGACCTGCGGGGCGGGCAGCGCCTGGCCGGGGGCCGCGCCCTTCCAGTCGGTCGGGCCGCCGCCGCGTGCCTTCCAGTCGGTCGGGTTGACGCCCGAGACCCGGACCCGGACCCGGACCTCGCCGGGCCCCGGTTCGGGTATCGGCCGTTCGACCAGTTCCAGTACGTCCGGGCCGCCCCGGTGGTTGTATGCGATCGCCTTCATGGCTGTCGGGGCCGCCGGGCCGCGCCCGACGCCCCTCCCCCTCTCCGTGTCGTTCTCGGTCGAAATCTCCGCATAGCGGGCTTTTACCGCGCCTTTTTGGACTTTTGGTGCGTCACCGGGCGGGCGCGAGGGCGCGCAGCGCGGTCAGCACCCCCTGCGGGCCGGTGCCCGTCTCGGGCGCGGGCAGCAGATGGAGGAACGGTGTGTCGATGCCGGCCGCGACGAAGCGGGCGATGTGCGCACGGCACTCCTCCGGGTCCCCGTGGATGAGCAGGTCGTCCACCAGCTCGTCCGGTACGGCGGCGGCCGCGCGCTCCGGGTCGCCCTCGGCCCAGGCCCGCCAGCTGGCGTCGAGGACGTCCGCCCGGCCGAGCCAGGCGTGGAAGGCGGCATACGTCCGCGCGTTGAGGATGCCCGCCAGCATCCGGCGGCCGAGCCGGCGCGCGTACGTCCGGTCGCGGGTCGGGCACACGTACAGGCGGGCGACGAGTTCCCGGTCCGGGCGTTCGGGCCCCAGCGCGGCCGCCACCACGGGGACGTCCCGGACCGCGAGGAAGTTGGTGATCGCCCCGTCGGACTCGCGGGCCGCGAGCCGCAGCATGCCGGGCCGCAGGGCGCCGATCATCACCTTGGGCCGGGGCGCGGGCGGTCGCGGCAGCCGGAATCCGTCGATGGTGAAGCTGTCGAAGCGGCCCCGTACCGTACGCCCGTCGAAGGCCGCGCGCAGAAAGCGTGCCGTGTCCCGCACCCGCCGGTACGGCTCGGCGGAGGAGATGCCGTTGATCCGGTCGACGAACGGCGGTCCCGAGGAGCCGATACCGACGACCACGTCCCCGCGCGCGGCCTCCGCCAGGGTGGCCGCGGTCATGGCGAGCAGCGCCGGTCCTCTGGTGAACGCGGGCACCACCGCCGTGCCCAGGCGCATCCCGGGCGCCCAGGCGGCGGCGAGGGCCAGCGGGGTGAACCCGTCGTGCCCCGCCGCCTCGCCCGTCCACAGGTCGGTGTAGCCCAGGCCGGGCAGTTCGCGCAGCACGGGCGCGTGGTCGGACAGGGGGACGCCGGGCAGCGGAAGGTTGACCCCGTAACGCACGATGACGGGCCTCTGGATCGCCGGGGACGGATGGTCACGATGAGCCTAGTGAGCGCGCCGCGCCCGGTGACCTGGCCGCGGGGCGGGGAAGCGGCCCGTCCGCCGGTACGGCCCGACGGCGGGCCATCCCCGTCCCAGACCCGAAGACCGGCCCGGCCGGGCGCCCGCAGACTGGGGGCAACCGACGGGGTGCCCGCAGGGACGCCCGACAAAGGGGGAGTCTCCATGAGCAGCAGTGCGCAGGACCCGACCGCCTTCCCGTTCCCGCCCGGCCCGCTGGGCGAGCCGCCCACCGAGCTGTCCGGGCTGCGGTCCGCGTGCCCGGTCAGCCGGGTGACGCTGCCCAGCGGCGACGAGGCGTGGGTGGTGAGCGGCTACGACGAGGTGGTCACGGCGCTGACGGACCGCAGGCTGTCCCGGGCCGCGCTGCGCGCACCGGGCGCGCCCCGGATGGTGAAGGGCCCGGACTTCGGCGACAACCCGTACAGCATCTTCAACCTGGACGGCGCCGACCACGCCCGGCTGCGCCGGCTGATCGCGGGCGCCTTCGCTCCGCGCCGGGCCGAGGAACTGCGGGCCCGGGTGCAGGAGATCACGGACGAGCTGATCGACCGGGTGGCGGCGCTGCCCCAACCGGTCGACATCTACCACGAGTTCTGCACCGTGCTGCCGATCTGGGTGGTCTGCGAGATCGTCGGGGCGCCGCTGGCGGACCGCGACCGGATCAAGACCTGGACCGAGACGCTGATGAGCGTCGGAGCCAATGAGCAGCGGCTGGCCACGCGTGAGGCGATGACCGCGTACGTCCGGGAGCTGGTGGCCGCGCGGCGGGCCGAGCCCCGGGACGATCTGCTCAGCGCCCTGGTCCAGGCCCGGGACGCCGACGACCGGCTGTCCGAGGCCGAACTGACCTGGCTGGGAGCGGAGTTGCTGCTGGCGGGCCATGACACCACGGTGAACACCATTGGCCGGGGAATCTTCCAGCTGCTGCGGCACCGGGACCAGTGGGAGCTGCTCACCGCCCGCCCGGACGAGCTGACCGAGCCCGCCGTGGAGGAGGTCTTCCGGTACGCCCCGCCGTCCGATGTCGGCCTGCTGCGCGTGGCGTTGGAGGATGTGGAGCTGGCGGGCACCTCGATCGGCAAGGGCGAGGGGGTCATTCCGCTGATGCACGCCTCCTCGCGTGACGAGCGGCAGTTCGCGCAGCCGGAGCGGTTCGACATCACCCGCGCGGACAACCGCCATCTGGTGTTCGGCTACGGCCCCCACCACTGCCCCGGCGCGGGTGTGGCGCGCATGGAACTCCAGGTCGCCTTCGGCACGTTGGCGCGCAGGCTGCCCGGTCTGCGGCTCGCGGTCGACCCGGAGGAGGTCAAGTGGATCGGTGGCCACATCACGCTGCGCACCGAGGGGCTTCCGGTCACTTTCTGAAGCCCCGCGCCGATTCACGGGACGCCACCGTCGCCCGGATGATCAGGTAGGAACGTGCCCACCGCCTCCCGCCCCCTGGCCCTCACTGTCCTGCTCGCCTCCACGTTCATCCAGTTGCTGGACACGACGATCGTCAATGTCGCCGCGCCCGCCATCGGCGCCGACCTGGACGCGGGCAGCGGCCGGCTGGTCCTCGTCTCGGCCGTCTACACCGCCGCTCTCGCCGCGACACTGCTGCCGGCCGGGCGGTTCGGCCACCGGCACGGTCCCCGGCGGGTGTTCGCCGTCGGTGTCGCGCTGTTCACGCTGGCCTCGGCGGGCTGCGGTCTTGCGCCGACGGTCGACGTGCTCATCGGCATGCGGCTGGTGCAGGGCATCGGCGCCGGGGTGATGGTCCCGCAGGCCCTGTTCGCGATCTCCGCCCTGTGGCAGGGTCCGGCCCACCGCCGCGCTCTCGGCTGGTACGGCGCGACGATGGGCCTGGCCTCGGTGCTCGGACCGGTGCTGGGCGCGCTGCTCAGCGAGTCGGACGTGGCGGGCATCGGCTGGCGGGCGATCTTCGCGGTCAACGTCCCGGTCGGTGCCGCGGTGCTGCTGGCCCTCCCCCGCTGTGTGCCGGTGCTCGCACGCGATCCGGAGCAGCGGGTGGGCTGGTCGACCGCGGCGGGGCTGGCCGCCGGGGTGCTGGGCCTCGTGCTGGCGATCTCGCTGGCCCGCACCGTCGGGGGCGTCCTGCCCTGGCTGTGCGGGGCGATCGGCGCCGCGGTGGTGGTGTGCGCCCTTGTGCTCCAGGGGCGCAACGGGCGGCCCGTGACCCTGCCGCTGGGGCTGTGGCGCGGGCCGCGCTTTCGTGCGGGGAGCGCGACGGCGGCGGCGTTCTTCCTCGCGGTCACCCCGTTCTTCTTCCTGTTCAGCCAGTGGCTCCAGACGGTCCGGGGGCTCAGCCCGCTGCGCGCCGGGCTGCTCCAGATCCCCTGGGCGGTGGGCGCGATCGCCGGTTCCACCCTCGCGGGGCGCCGGGCCCGCTCCCCCCGGCACAGTGTGTACGCCGCCGCGCTGGTCGCGGCGAGCCTGCTCGTGGTCGCCGTACTGCTTCCCCGGGTCCCGCCCATCGCGCTGAGCCCCGCGCTGTTCGCGGCGGGGGTCGGCTACGGCGCCTTCGTGGCCCGGGTGTTCGCCGACACTCTCGACGGAATCCGGCCGGACCTGCGGGGGGCGGCCTCCGGTGCCCTGCCCGCGATCCAGCAGCTGTCCGGGTCGCTGGGCCTGAGCTGCGCGGGCCTGGTCTTCTTCCCGGCCGGACGGCTCGCGGGCACGGTGTACGCGTACAGCCTGCCGTTACTGTGCCTCGCGGTGCTCGCGTCCCTGGCGCTGGTGCGCACCCACACCCGTACCGAGAGCGTGCTTGTCTAGCCGCGCCGACGCACGGACCACCGTTTTCCAGCGTGCGAACACCCGCCCGTTCGGCCGAAATCATTCGGTGCCGGCGTTCACCTCGGCCATGTCTCCCCCGTCCGTGCTGTCATGAGCCGGGACGAACTGCGGGGGGAAGGAACCCAGATGACGGAACGCACCAGCTACGAGCGATCTCTCGAACGAAGCCGCGCGGCTTCGAGTCGGCCGGATCGTCCGGACACCTTCACCATGGCGGGCCTCGAATGGGACCTGCTCGCCGATGTCTTCGCGCCGCCGTTCTCCAGGACGACCGAGACGGCGATGGACATCCTGGGCCTGACTGGCACCGAGGCGCCCCTGCTGCGGCCCGGCGGGTCCTTCCTGGAGGTCGGCTCGGGCACCGGGATCATCGCGGTCATGGCCGCGCTGCGGGGCGCCGCCCGGGTGGTGGCCACGGACATCAACGCGCGCGCCGTGGAGAACACCCGCCGCAACGCCGGGCGCCATGGTGTCGGCGACCGGCTGCGGGCCGTACACAGCGACCTGTTCGCCGCGCTCGACGCCGACGACCGTTTCGACTGCGTGTACTGGCACTCCAACTTCGTGCTGGCCCCGGACGACTACCGCTACCGCGGCGACCACGAGCGCGCCTACGTCGACACCGGCTACCGCGCCCATGAGCGCTATCTGGTGGAGGCCCCTCTGCGGCTCACGTCCGGCGGCAGGGCCCTCCTCCAGTTCAGCGACCGCGGCGACCTCCCCCGTCTGACCGCCCTGGCCACGGCCCACGACCGCCGGCTGAAGGTGCTGCGCCGGCACAGCTTCCCGGAGGGAACGGAGACGCTGGAACACATCCTGCTGGAGATCCAGGTGGCGACCTGACGTCCCTCAGGTGGCTCAGCTTCCCTGCCGTACCGCCGAGTCGGCGCGTATGTCGCGCAGCCGCGCGGACAGGTCGGCCAGCACCGACGCCTCGGACTCGGCGAGGTAGAAGTGTCCGCCGGGAAACACCTTGAGGCTCGACGCGCCGGTCGAGGCCCGCGACCAGGCGTGTGCCTCGGGGACGGTGACGTCCGGGTCGCGGTCCCCGACGTAGATCGCCAGCGGGCTCCTGACGGTGCGGCCGGGCCGGGGCGTGTGGTTCCTGATCACCCGCAGGTCCGCGCGGAGCGCAGGGAGCAGCAGCGGGCGAAGGTCCTCGTTGTCGTACACCGCCGCGTTGGCGTGGTCCAGGGACCTGGCGAACGCGACGACCGACTCGTCGTCGTCCTCGGGCAGTTCGCGCCCGCCGGTGCCGGGGCCGCCGCGCCCGGACACCACGACCAGGTCGGGGCCCCGGCCGTGGCGCCGCTCCAGCAGCAGCGCGACCTCGAAGGCGAGGGCCGCGCCCATGCTGTGCCCGAACAGCACCAGTCCGCGATCGAGCAGCGGCGCGAGGTCCGCGGAGATCGCCGCGGCCATCGCGTCCATGTCCGCCATGAACGGCTCGGTGATCCGGTCCTCCCGGCCGGGGTAGCGGACCGCGAGCAGTTCCACATCGGCGGGCAGCCCCCGGCGCCAGCCGCTGAAGCCGCTGGCGGCACCCCCGGCGTGCGGGAAGCAGACGAGATGCTGCCGGGGCCCGGCGGCCGTGCCGAACCGCCGCAGCCAGGTCGCGGTGCCGGGGGTGTTCAGGATCATGGGTTGTGCTCCAGTGGTGGGTGCGCGGGGAGATCACGGTCGGGTCGGTTCACTGTGTGCCGGACATACCCGCCGGCGCCGGGACCAGGGGCCGCCGCCGCTGTTCGGGGCGGGTGGCCAGATACAGCGCGCCGACGGCGAGAACGGCCACGCTGAGGTAGACGAGGTACCGGTAGGGCAGTACGTCGATCAGCATGACGCCGACGAAAATCCCGATGCCCTGCATACCGGTCATCACGAAGTTCGCCGCGCCGGTCACCCGGCCCAGCAGTTCGTTCGCGGTGTACAGCTGGAACGCGGTCATGGAGCTGACCACGACCGGCGCCAGGCCCAGCCCGACGACCGCCGCGGCGGCGAGCACCACCGCCGTGTTGGGGACGGCCACGAACACGCCGGCCACCGCGCACAGCGCGAGACCGGCCGCGGCGGTCCGGCCGGGCCCCGCGCGTTTGATGATGGCCGGTGCGAGCAGTCCGCCGCCCAGTCCGGTCAGGCTCATGACGGTGACCAGCGTGCCCACCCAGGTCGCGGGCTTTCCGAGGCCTACCGTCACCACGGCGATGCCGAGCGTCTCGTAGAAGCCCATCGCGAAGAAGGCGAGCGCCAGGGCGAAGGACAGCTGCCGCAGCAGTGCCGTGGTCAGCAAGTACCGGAAGCCTGCGCCGACATGGCGGGTCCAGCGCTCCCGCTGCGCTTCCCGTACCGGCTTCGGATCCTCGATCCGCACCAGCGACCAGCACAGTACGGACACCCCGAAGGTGGCCGCGTCGACGATCGCCAGGACATGCCCGCCCCAGCCCGCCAGGACCCCCAGTCCGATCCCGGGGGTGATCAGCCGGGCGCCCTGGTTCAGTGCCTGGCTGAGTCCGATGGCCGTGCTGACGAGTTCGGCGGGCATCAGCTGCTCCCGCAGGGCCGCGAACGCCCCCGAGGTGATCGCGGCACTGCACCCGTACAGGAACATCATCAGATAGATCAGCCAGACCTGGCCGGGGCCGTCCACCGTGACCAGGGTCAGCATCAGCAGCGCGGTGACCGCCTCGGTGACCATCAGCAGCCGCTTGCGCCGGAACCGGTCCACGAGCACACCGGTCAGGGGCGAGAGCATGGTCCCCACGGTCAGGCAGAGGATGACGACGCCGGCCCGTGCCGTCGATCCGGTCAGCTCCTTGACCCAGATGGAGGCGGCGAGCCAGAAGGCGTTGTCGCCGATCATGGTCACGGTATTGCCCAGAATGCAGATACGCAGATTGCGCAGCCGAAAGAGTTCGCGCATGAATGTCCAGTTCCTCGGGGTGGGCCGGCTCCGGCTCTCAGGGGTTCGCGATACGCCGGATCACGCGATCGACCGCATCGGGCTCTGCGGTCTGATCGACAGCACATCGATGCTCCGCGACAGGATCGCCTGCTGAAGTCCGCGCAGCCGATGGCTCGGGGCGAGCCCGGACTGCTCGCTCAGCGCATTGCGAATCGACATGTACGCCTGCAACGCCTCACCGGGCCGTCCCGTGTTGTACAGGGCGACCATCAGGAATTCATGGACCCGCTCACGGGAGGGATACTCCCCCGCCAACGCGTACAGCTCCCCGACGAGTTCCGCGTCCCGCCCCATCATCAATTCGAGTTCGATCGACTTCTCGTACGACGCGATGTACAGCTCGTCCAGGCGCCGTGCCGCCGCCGTCAGCCGCGGTGTGCACCGCACATCGGCCAGGGCCCGCCCGCGCCATCGCCGCAACGCCGTGCGCAGCAGCCGCGCGGAGCCTTCCGTGTCCCCCGCCGCCTCCAGCCGCCCGGCCTCGTCGCGTTCCTGCTCGAACCGGTGCAGATCACTGCCGTGCCCGGCCAGTTCGAACACATACCCCGGCGGGCGGGTGAGGATGGAGGACTGCTCGGTGCGCGAGCCCCCCTCGCCCAGAATCTTCCGGATGTTGGAGATGTACACCTGGAGCGCCGTCGTCGCGGTCCGGGGCGGGAATCCGCCCCAGATCTCCTCGATCAGCTGATGGGTGGACATCGTGCGGTTGGGCCGCACCAGGAAATTCGCCAGCAGTATCTTCAGCTTCAGGGCGCCGGGCGCGCAGGACCTGCCGTCGCTGTCGACCAGCGACAACGGCCCCAGTATTCCGAACTCCATATCTCTGCTCCCCGTGTGGACCATGCATGACTACTGATGTGCTGTGTTGCGGTCCCCCGACCGCGGTGCTCGCGCGTTCAGTCCTCACCCCGCAGTGCGGCCGCGACGACCGGCACGATGGACGAGAGCGAACCGGGACTCATCATCGCGTCGTGCTCGTACGGCACCGTGTGCCGCACGACTCCGCCACCGGCGTACGGCAGCCACTTGTCCGCCGCCGTGCCGTCATCGCGCCCGGCCGGGTCGGCCGCGAAGTACAGCACCCGCGCGGCGCTGCGGCGGGGCGTGAACGCGCCGAGGATCCGCTCGTTGTTCCGGGCCGCCTCGACCAGCGCGTCGATCCGTGCCTCGTCGCCCTCACGCCAGTCGGCCCGGGCGCCCCGCAGGAATTCGATCACGTCCGCGCGGACGAGTCGACCGGCGCCGGTGTCCGTGCCGAACGCGTCCCCGACCACGTCACCGGCCTTGTACCCGAGGCTCTGCAACAGCGTCTCCAGCGTCTCGTGCTCCACGACCGAACCATCGGGCCCGACCGCGTACGTCGCCCCCGCGTCGACCAGCGCGAGCAGCGACACCCGCTCGCCCTGCTCTTCGAGCTGCACCGCCATCTCGTGCGCGACGTTCCCGCCGAACGACCAGCCGAGCAGCCGGTACGGCCCGGACGGCTGCACCTCGCGGATCCGCGCCACATAGTCGGCGGCCATCTCCGCCACGCTCTCGGGCCGCCGCTGCGGTTCCAGCAGGCCCCGGCCCTGGAGACCGTAGACCGGGATGTCCGGCCCGAGCCGGTCCGCCAGGCCCTCGTACGCCCAGGCGAGCGAGCCCAGGGGGTGTACGCAGAACAGCGGTGCCGCGGTCCCGGTGGTCCTCAGCGGCAGCAGCACCCTGAAGGAGTCGTCCGGGTCGGCGGTGTCGAGCCGTTCCACCAGCCCGGCCACGGTCGGCGCGTCGAACAGGGCGCGGATGCCCAACTCGACGTCCAGGACGCTGCGGACGCGGCTGATCAGTCGGGTGGCCAGCAGTGAGTGGCCGCCGAGTGCGAAGAAGTTGTCGTCGATGGTGACCTGTTCGACGTCCAGCGCTTCGGCGAACAGCTCGCACAGCTGCTTCTCCCGGGCCGTGCGCGGGGCGCGGCCGGTGGCGTTCGCGGTGAACTCGGGTGCGGGCAGGGCCCGTCGGTCGAGTTTTCCGTTCGGGGTCAGCGGGAGCGCGTCGAGCACCATGACGGTGGCGGGGACCATGTACTCCGGGAGCGCCGCCGCCGCGTGGGCCCGCAGGGCTTGCGGGTCGAGTACGGCTCCGGGGGCGGCGACGACGTATCCGACGAGCCGCTTGTCGCCGGGCCGGTCCTCCCGTACGACGGCCGCGGCCCGCGCGATGCCGGGGTGGGCGGCCAGGGTCGACTCGATCTCGCCCAGCTCGATCCGGAAGCCGCGCACCTTCACCTGGTCGTCGATGCGGCTCAGATACTCCAGCTGTCCGGTCGTGCTCCATCGCACCAGGTCACCGGTGCGGTACATGCGCGCGCCGGGGACGCCGAACGGGTCGGCGACGAAGCGTTCCGCGGTGAGGTCCGGGCGGTCGAGATACCCGCGCGCCAGGCCGTCACCGGCGATGTACAGCTCGCCGGGGACGCCCGCCGGCACCGGGGAGAGGGCCGTGTCCAGGATGTAGACCTGGGTGTTGGCGATCGGGCGGCCGATCGAGGAGACACCGGTGGCGTCCGCGTGGACCTCGGCGGCGGTGGACCAGATGGTGGTCTCCGTCGGCCCGTACAGGTTGGTGACGGCCGCGGTCCGGGAGACGAGGGTCCGGGCCAGCTCGCCCGGCAGGGCCTCGCCGCCCACCAGGGCACGTACCCCGGCGAGTTCGCCCTCGCTGTCGGCGACGACCGCGTGCCACAGGCTCGGTGTGGCCTGCATGACCGTCACCCCGGCGGCGGCGATCAGCGCGCGCAGGGCGAGCGGGTCGCGCACCTGGTCCGGTGCGGCCAGGACGACCGTCGCGCCGTTCAGAAGGGGCAGGTACAGCTCCAGGCCCGCGATGTCGAAGGCGATGGTGGTCACCGCGAGCAGCCGGTCCCCGGTCCGGAGCGCGAACCGCTCCTGCATCGAGGTCAGGAAGTTGACCAGGGCCCGGTGTTCGATCACCACGCCCTTCGGACGACCGGTCGATCCCGAGGTGAAGATCGCGTACGCCGGTGTGCCCGCGTTCAAGGCACCCGGACGTTCGTCGTCGCGCAGCCCGTGCGCCGCCTTCGCGCCGACGATCCGCTGGGTGGCGGGGTCGTCGAGGACGATACGTGGGGTCTCCTTCGGCAGGGCGTGCTGTGCGCCGTATCCCGTGATGACGGCCATGGGGTGGGCGTCTTCGAGGATGGCGGCGATGCGGTCGGCGGGGTAGTCCGGGTCGATGGGGACGTAGGCCGCCCCCGTCTTCAGCACTGCCAGGAGTGCCACCACCAGCTCGGCGGAACGGGGCAGGGCGACCGCGACGAACCGCTCCGGCCCGGCTCCCTGCTCGATCAGCAGCCGGGCCAACCGGTTCGTACGGTCGTCGAGGTCGCGGTAGGTCAGCTCGATGCCGTCGGACATCAGCGCCGTGGCGTCCGGCGTCCGCGCGACCTGTGCCTCGAACAGTGCCGGAAGGGCCGAGTTCGGGGTGTCCCGGGTGGTGTCGTTCCAGCGGGTGAGGACCTGGTTCAGGTGAGTGTCGTCGAGGACGGGGAGGGTGTGCAGGGGCGTCCCGGGGGCATCGTCCAGGGCCTGGACCAGTCGGCCGGTCGCGGTGTCCATCAACGACAGGACGAGGTCGGGGTCGATCGGGTCGACGCACTGGACTGTGAAGACGAACCCGTCGCCGGTGTCGTCGACGGACACCGTCAGCGGGTAGTTGGTCCGCTCCTGCGCGAACAGGACCTCGATCCCCTCCACTTCCATGCCCGCGTCCGTCGCGCCCGCGCTGTGCCGGTAGTTGAACAGCGCCGTGAAGAGCGGCGCTTCCGCCGCGACGCCACTCATGCGCTGGGCGAGGGCGAGCGGGGCGTGCTCATGGACCAGGAGTTCGGCCAGGTCACCCTGCATGGAACGCACCGCGTCGAGCACCCCACCACGACCGGTGTCGAGTCGGACCGGCAGCGTGTTGATGAACAGCCCGGGGATACGGTCCGCTCCCGCGCCGGCCTGCATACGCCCGAACAGCACGGTGCCGAAGACGACATCCTCACGGCCCGCGACCGCCGCGACCACCCAGGCGAACATCACATGCAGGACCGTCGCCGCACTCACCCCCAGACGACGAGCCGCCTCACGCACCGCTGCGGCCGTCGCCTCGCTGACGGCGGCACGGGACTCGGCGACCGCCGTGCCGTCCCCGCGCACATCCACGATGCCGAACGGGGCGGTGGGTTCCGTGACATCGCCGAGGAGGTCGGTGAAGAACGCCTCGTGCTCGGCGACCGGGATCCCGAGCCTCGCCTGTGCGACGAAGTTCCGGAACGGCAGCGGCGTCGGGAGCTCGGCCGCGCGTCCTGTGAGGAACGCCTGGACCTCCGCGAAGAGGACGTCCACCGCGGTGTGGTCCTGGATGAGGTGATGCACCTGTACGAGGGCCACCCAGCGGGTCGTGCCGGGCACCTCGGCCACGGTGACATGGACCAACGGGGCCGTGGTGATGTCCATCAGCGATCCGCGGACCGCCAGCAGACCGTCCGCCACACCCTGTACGTCCCCATCGGGGATCTGCCCCAACTCGACTTCTCGGAAGAGTATTTCGGCGTGCCGGCAGACGACCTGGACGGGCTCCCGCAACCCCTCCCACAGCACGGCGGTGCGCAGGATGTCGTGCCGGTCCACCACCTTCTGGAGAACCCCGGCGAACTCGTCCAGCCGCTCCCGGGAGTCAAAGCCCAGGGCCATCGGCAGTACGTAGGCGTCCTCGCCCGAGGAGGCGCTCATCAGGTGGTGGAAGAGGATGCCCTCCTGGAGCGGCGCCAGGGGGTAGACGTCCGCGATGTTCCCCGCGCCGCCCGGTACTTGGGCGACCACCCGGTCGATCTCGTCCTGCGACAGACCCGCCAGGGGGACCATCTCCGGCGTGATCGCCTGCGCGCCTTCCACGATCCCGTTCTCGGGGACCGTCACGGAGCCACCGGACGCGCCGCCATCGGTCGAGTCCAGGCCCGTCGCGAGCCCGGCCACCGACGGGGTCACGAACAACGACCGCACGGGAACCGAGAGGCCACGCTCACGCAGCCGCTCCACCAAGGACACCGCGAGCAGCGAATGCCCGCCCAGTTCAAAGAAGTTGTCGTCGATGGAGACGCGCTCGACACCCAGCACCTCGGCGAAGACCTGGCACAGGATCTCCTCCTGCGGGGTCCGGGGGGCGCGGCCTTCCGAGTCGGCGGTGAACTCGGGCGCGGGCAGCGCACGCCGGTCCAGCTTCCCGTTCGGCGTCAACGGCAGCGCGTCGAGGACGAGGACGGCGGACGGGACCATGTACTCCGGCACCGATTCCGCCGTATGCGCCCGGAGCGCCTGCGGATCGAGTACGGCTCCGGGGGCGGGGACGACGTACCCGACCAGACGCTTGTCACCGGGCCGGTCCTCCCGCACGATCACCGCAACCTGCGCGATGCCGGGGTGCGCGGCAAGGACGGACTCGATCTCGCCCAGCTCGATCCGGAAACCACGGACCTTCACCTGGTCATCGACCCGGCCGAGGTATTCGATCTCGCCGTCGGTGTTCCAGCGGACGAGGTCACCGGTGCGGTACATACGGGAGCCGGGAGCCCCGTAGGGGTCGGCGACGAAACGCTCGGCGGTGAGATCCGGGCGGTTGAGATACCCGCGCGCCAGGCCGTCGCCCGCGACGTACAGCTCACCCGCGACACCGACCGGGACCGGGCACAGGCCCGCGTCCAGGACATAGGTGGAGACATTGTCGATCGGCCGGCCGATCGGCGGGGTGGTGTCCACGCCCGAACCGGCATCAGCATGCCAGTACGTCGTGTACACCGTCGCCTCGGTCGGACCGTAGATGTTCGCGACCCGGGCTCCGGGCATGGCCGCCTGGATGTCCCGCACAGTGTGCGCGGCCAGCGCCTCACCGGCCAGGGCAACCGCACTCGGCCGAGCATCACCCAGCGAACCGGCCAGCAGATGGGAGAACGCCGACGGCACACCGCTGACCAGGCTCCCGGCCAGCGCCTCGGGCTCCAGATCGGCCAGGGACAGCAGGTCCTGGACGACCTCGATGCTCCCACCGGCCACCAGCGGGCTGAAGATCTCGAAGACCGAGACATCGAAGTTCAGCGACGTCGAGGCCACAACCCGCGCCAGCTTCCCGAACTCGAACCTGCGATCCGCCCACGCCAGCAGATTGACGACCGACCGGTGCTCGACCACCACACCCTTGGGACGACCCGTCGAACCCGAAGTGAAGATCACGTAGGCCGGTGCGCCCGCGTGCAAGGGGGCTCGACGCTCGTCGTCGCACAGGTCTTCCGCCGCCCGCACGCCGAGGGCCTGCTGGGTGGCCGGGTCGTCCAGGAGGATCCGGGCGGTGCCGGAGGGCAGCTCGACTCCGCTGTCCCCGACCGTGATCACGGCCATCGGGTCGGCGTCGTCAAGGATGTAGGCGATGCGGTCGGCGGGGTAGTCCGGGTCGATCGGGACGTAGGCGGCGCCGGTCTTGAGCACCGCCAGCAGCGTGATCACCAGATCGGCGGAACGGGGCAGGGCGACGGCGACGAACCGCTCCGGACCCGCGCCGCCCTCGATCAGCAGCCGGGCCATGCGGTTCGCCCGCTCGTTCACCTCGCGGTACGACAGCTCGACACCGTCGCATACGACCGCCACGGCGTCCGGCGTCCGCGCCACCTGCGCCTCGAACAGCACCGGCAGGACCGCGCCGGGGGTGGCCCGGTGGGTGTCGTTCCAGCCCTTGAGGACTTGGTCCAGCTCGATGTCTTCGAGGATGCGGGCCCGACTGACCGGCCGCTGCGGGTCCGCCAGAACCTGCTCCAGGAGGCGTGTCAGCCAGCCCGCCATCCGCTCGATGGTGGAACGGTCGAACACATCCGTGGCGAACTCGATCCCACCCGAGATCCCGGCCGGCTCACCCGCTCCGGTGAAGGACTCGGCCAGGTTGAACGACAGATCGAACTTCGCCGCACCCGTCCCACCAGGACCCGCCTCCACCTCAAGACCCGGCATCACCAGATCGGAAACGGGCGCGTTCTGGAACGCCAACGCCACCTGGAACAGCGGATGCCGGCCCATGGACCTAGCCGGGTTCAGCACCTCCACCAACCGCTCGAACGGCACGTCCTGCGCCCCGAACGCCCGCAGATCCGTCTCCCGAACCCGCTCGACCAGATCCGCGAACGACGGATCACCCGACACATCCGTCCGCAACACCAGCGTGTTCACGAAGAACCCGACAAGGTCATCCAGCGCCTCGTCCAACCGACCCGCCACCGGCGAACCGATCGGAATGTCCTCACCCGCACCCAACCGCGACAACAGAGCCGCCACCGCAGCCTGCATCACCATGAAGACACTCGCCCCACGCTCCCGCGCAAGACCCAGCACCCCACGATGCACCCGCTCATCGAACGCCAACTCCACAACGTCACCCGCATGCGAAGCCACCAGCGGACGCGCCCGGTCAAACGGCAACGCCAATTCCTGTGGAATCCCGGCGAGTTCATCCCTCCAGAACTCCACCTGCGCGGCGCCCGTGCTCTCAGGATCGTCCTCGTCTCCGAGCAACTCCCGCTGCCACAGGGTGTAATCCGCGTACTGCACCGGCAACGGCTCCCAACCAGGCGCCGAACCCTCACACCGCGCCGCATACGCGACCGCCAGATCCCGCGCGAGCGGGCCCAGCGACCAACCATCACCCGCGATGTGATGCACCACCGCGACCAACACCGACTCACCCGGGGCAACCTCGAACAGCCAGGCCCGGAGCGGGATTTCGGTCTCCAGGTCGAACGCGTAGGCCGACACCGACTCAACGTCCGCCGAGATCCGCTCGCGGTCGCTCTTTCGAAGTTCCACGGCGGCAGCGGCTTCCTCGACGCCGAGCACCCGCTGATACGGCTGCCCGTCCGCCTCCCCGAACACCGTCCGCAAACTCTCGTGCCGACCCACAACATCGGTGAACGCAGCATCCAGCGCTGCGACATCGAGCGCGCCCCGCAGTCGTACGACGAGCGGGATGTTGTACGTCGCACTCGGCCCTTCCAGCCGGCCCAGGAACCACAACCGGCGCTGAGCAAACGACACCGGAACCAACTCCGGACGCTCAACCGCCCTCAGAACAGCCCTGCCCGCACCAGCACCCGCAAGCCGCTCCGCCAACCCCGCCACCGACGGAGCCTCGAACAAGGCACGAATACCCAACTCCACACCCAGCACCGACCGGACACGACTCACCAGCCGCGTCGCCAGCAGCGAATGCCCGCCCAGCTCAAAGAAGTTGTCATCGATGGACACCCGCTCGACGCCCAACACCTCGGCGAAGACCTGGCACAGGATCTCCTCCTGCGGGGTCCGGGGGGCACGACCCTCCGAGTCGGCCGTGAGCTCCGGCGCGGGCAGCGCACGCCGGTCCAGCTTCCCGTTCGGCGTCAACGGCAGCGCGTCGAGTACGAGAACCGAAGACGGGACCATGTACTCCGGCACCGACTGCGCGGCGTACGCCCTCAGCTCGCCGGGATCCACCACGGATCCAGCCGCAGGGACGACATAGCCGACAAGCCGCTTGTCACCGGGACGGTCCTCCCGCACGATCACCGCAACCTGCGCGATGCCGGGGTGCGCGGCAAGGACGGACTCGATCTCACCCAGCTCGATCCGGAAGCCCCGAACCTTCACCTGGTCATCGACCCGGCCCAGATACTCCATCTCCCCATCGGCGTTCCAGCGGACCAGGTCACCGGTCCGGTACATCCGGGAGCCCGGCACACCGAACGGATCGGCGACGAAACGCTCCGCCGTCAGACCCGGACGGTTCAGATAACCACGCGCCAGACCGGCACCCGCCACATACAACTCACCCGCCACACCAACCGGCACCGGGCACAGACCCGCGTCCAGGACATACACCCGGGTGTTCCACGAAGGCCGCCCGACCGGCACCGCACCCACCGCAGCCTCCACACCAGGCAGAAGCCGATACGCCACACAACCGACCGTCGCCTCGGTCGGACCGTACTCATTGATCACCACCGCCGTCGGATGCGCACGCCGCCACCGCCCCAGCTGCTCACCCGTCAACTGCTCACCACCCACGACCAGATCACCCGACGGCGAGAACACCCCCGGCAGAGCGTCCAGCAACGCGATATGACTCGGCGTGACCTTCGCGAACGTCAACGGCGCCCCCGCCAACACCGCCTCGACAGCCGGACTCTCCTCCAGCTCCGCCACCACCACACGCCCACCACTGACCAACGGCGCGAACAACACCGTCACCGTCAGATCGAACGACACCGGCGAATGCAACAACGCATTCCCCCGCACCCCCGGATACGTCTCAACCGCCCACCACACATAATCGACAACCGACCGATGCTCGACCACCACACCCTTCGGCCGCCCCGTCGAACCCGACGTATAGATCACGTACGCCGGAGCATCGGCACCCAGCGGCGCGAGACGATCCGCATCGGCGACGTTCTCGTGGCTCATGGCGGCCAATCGGGCCGCCATGTCCGGTTCATCCAGCAGGACTTGGGGCGCGTCCTTAGGCAGAACCGCCTGTGCGCCAAAGCCGGTGATCACGCACATCGGGTCGGCGTCGGCGAGGATGTACGCGATGCGGTCGGCCGGGTAGTCCGGGTCGATCGGCACATACGCCGCCCCCGCCTTCAGCACCGCGAACAACGCCACGACCAGCTCGGCGGAACGCGGCAGGGCCACCGCGACGAACCGCTCCGGACCGGCACCCTGTTCCACCAGCACCCGCGCCAACCGGTTCGCCCGCGCATTCAGCTCCCGGTACGACAACTCCACGCCCTCGAAGACGACCGCCCCGGCGTCCGGAGTCCGCGCCACCTGCTCCTCGAACAGCGCTGGCAGGAGCGTGCCCGGGATCTCCCGGCGTGTGTCGTTCCAGCTGGCGAGCACCAGGTCCAGGTGGCTCTGGTCGAGGATCGGCAGGGTGTGGAGGGCGGTGCCGGGGGCTTCGTCCAGGGCCTGGACCAGCCGACGCGTGGCGGTGTTCATGAGGGACAGGACGAGATCGGGGTCGATCGGGTCGACGCACTGGACGGTGAAGGCGAACCCGTCGCCGGTGTCGTCCACCGAGACCGCCAGCGGATAGTTGGTCCGTTCCTGGGCGAAGAGGATCTCGATCCCCTCGACCTCCATGCCCGCGTCCGTCTCACCGGCGCTGTGCCGGTAGTTGAACAGCGCGGTGAACAGCGGTGCCTCGGCCGAGACCCCGCTCATTCGCTGCGCCAGGGCAAGTGGGGCGTGCTCATGGACCAGCAGCTCGGCCAGGTCGCCCTGCATCGAGTTGACCGCGTCGAGCACGCCGGCGCGGCCGGTGTCGAGGCGGACGGGCAGGGTGTTGATGAACAGCCCGGGGATGCGGTCCGCTCCCGCGCCGGCCTGCATCCGCCCGAACAGCACGGTGCCGAACACCACGTCCTCGCGGCCCGCGACGGCCGCGACCACCCGGGCGAACATCACATGCAGGACCGTCGCCGCGCTCACGCCCAGACCCCGCGCCACCTCGCGCAGCCGCTGGGCCGTCTCGTCGCCGACCTCCGCACGGGACTCCGCGACTGCGGTACCGTCCCCGCGCACATCCACGATCCCGAACGGCGCTGTCGGCTCGGCCACGTCACCCAGCAGCCGGCCGAAGAACTCCTCGTGTTCGGCCACCGGGATCCCGAGCCTCGCCTGTGCGACGAAGTTCCGGAACGGCAGCGGCGCCGCCAGCTCCCCCTCACGGCCCTCCAGGAAGGCCTGGACCTCGGCGAAGAGGACGTCCACCGCCGTGTGGTCCTGGATGAGGTGATGCACCTGCACCAGCGCCACCCACCGGCTCGTGCCGGGCACCGACGCGACGGTGAGATGCACCAGCGGTGCCACGGTGACATCCATCAGCGACCCGCACGTCGCGAGCAGCCCGTCCACCACGCCCTGCACATCGCCGTCCGCGATCTGCTTCAACGCGGCTTCACGGACGGGGATTTCGGCGCGCCGGTACACGACCTGGACCGGCTCCCGCAGGCCCTCCCAGAGCACAGCGGTGCGCAGGATGTCGTGCCGGTCCACCACCTTCTGGAGGACGGCGACGAACTCGTCCAGCCGAGAGCGGGAATCGAAGCCCAACGCCATCGGAAGGACGTAGGCGTCCTCGCCCGAGGAGGCGCTCATCAGGTGGTGGAAGAGGATGCCCTCCTGGAGCGGCGCCAGCGGGTACACGTCCGCCACGTTCCCGACGCCACCAGGAACCCCGGCGACCACCCGCCCGATCTCCTCCGATGACAGACCCGCCAGCGGCACCATTTCCGGCGTGATCACTTCCACGCCCTCGACGATCCCGTTCTCGGGGACCGTCACGGTCCCGCCGGAGCCACCGGTGTCCGTGGACTCCAGGCCGGCCGCGAGCCCGGCCACCGACGGCGTCATGAACAAGGACCGCACCGGCACCGAGAGGCCACGCTCACGCAGACGCTCGACCAAGGACACCGCGAGCAGCGAATGCCCGCCCAGCTCGAAGAAGTTGTCGTCAATGGAGACGCGCTCGACACCCAGCACCTCGGCGAAGACCTGGCACAGGATCTCCTCCTGCTCGGTGCGCGGCGCACGACCACTTGTACCGGCGGCGAACTCCGGAGCGGGCAACGCCCGTCGGTCCAGCTTCCCGTTCGGGGTCAGCGGCAGCGCGTCCAGGACCATCACCGCGGCCGGGACCATGTAGTCCGGCACCGACTCCGCGACATACGCCCGCAACTCGGCCGGATCCACGACAGAACCAGCCGCGGCGACGGCGTAACCGACAAGCCGCTTGTCACCGGGACGATCCTCACGCACGATCACCGCCGCCTGCGCAACCTCCGGATGCCCGGCCAGAACGGACTCGATCTCACCCAGCTCGATCCGGAAGCCACGGACCTTCACTTGGTCGTCGATGCGACCCAGGTACTCCAACTGACCTTCCGCACTCCACCGCACCAGATCACCGGTCCGGTACATCCGCGAGCCCGACACCCCGAACGGATCGGCGACAAACCGCTCCGCCGTAAGCCCGGCACGGTTCAGGTAACCGCGCGCCAGACCGGCACCCGCTACATACAGCTCACCCGCGACACCCACCGGGACAGGGCACAGACCCGAATCCAGAACGTACAGGCGCAGATCCGGGATCCCCTCACCGATACCACTCCCCGCACCGGTAACGCACTTCTCCGCGTCCAGAGGCAGATGGGTGACGTGCACCGTGGTCTCGGTGATCCCGTACATGTTCACCAGCGTCGGACCACTCTCACCCCGCCGCTCGTACCACGACGCCAGCCGACCCAGATCCAGCGCCTCACCACCGAACACCACATACCGCAGCGCCAGTCCGTCACCCACCGCCGGATCGTCCCGGTCCGCCTGCATCAACTGGTAGAAGGCAGACGGCGTCTGGTTCAACACCGTCACACCCTCACGCACCAACAAACCCAGGAACTCACCCGCCGAACGACTCACCTCGAACGGCACCACCACCAACCGACCACCGTGCAGCAGCGGACCCCACAACTCCCACACCGAGAAGTCGAACGCATAAGAGTGGAACAACGTCCACACATCCTGCGACCCGAACCCGAACCACGACTCCGTCGCACCGAACAACCGCACCACCGAACGATGTTCGACCACCACACCCTTCGGCCGCCCCGTCGAACCCGACGTGTAGATCACATACGCCGGGCTGCCCGCATGCAGCGGTGCGAGTCGCTCGGAGTCGGTGAGGTCGCCGGACGCCTGCGCTTCGAGGGCCTGTCGTGTGGTGGGGTCGTCCAGGAGGATCCGGGTGGTGCCGGCCGGTACTTCGACCCCGGCGCTCTCGACCGTGACGACGGCCATGGGGCGGGCGTCTTCGAGGATGTAGGCGATGCGATCGGCCGGGTAGTCCGGGTCGATCGGCACATACGCGGCGCCGGACTTGAGCACCGCCAGGAGTGCGATCACCAGCTCGGCGGAACGAGGCAGGGCGACCGCGACGAACCGCTCCGGACCCGCACCCTGCTCCACCAGCAACCGCGCCAGCCGGTTCGCCCGCTCATTCACCTCCCCATAACTCAGCTTCAGATCCTCGAACACGACCGCCACGGCGTCCGACGTCCGCGCCACCTGCTCCTCGAACAACACCGGCAGCACCCCGACCGGAACCTCCCGGCCGCCGGCGTTGCCCTCGCCGGGATCGCCGAGAACCTGGCGCAGCTCGGTGTCATCGAGAATGCGCGCCCGGCTGACCGGCCGCTCCGGGTCCGCGAGGACCTGCTCCAGCAGGCGCGTCAGCCAGCCCGTCATCCGCTCGATCGTGGAACGGTCGAACACATCGGTGGCGAACTCGATCCCACCCGAGATCCCGGCCGGCTCACCGGTTCCGGTGAAGGACTCCGACAGGTTGAAGGACAGATCGAACTTCGCCGCGCCCGTACCGGCCGGCTCGATCGCCACGTCCAGGCCCGGCATGACGAGATCCGACGCGGGGGCGTTCTGGAACGCCAACGCCACCTGGAACAGCGGGTGCCGGCCCATGGAACGAGCCGGGTTCAGCGCCTCCACCAGCCGCTCGAACGGCACATCCTGCGCCCCGAACGCCCGCAGATCCGTCACCCGGACCCGCTCCACCAACTCCATGAACGACGGGTCGCCCGAGACGTCCGTGCGCAGCACCAGCGTGTTCACGAAGAAGCCGACGAGATCGTCGAGGGCCTCGTCCAGGCGGCCCGCGACCGGCGTACCGATGGGGATGTCGCCGCCCGCGCCGACGCGGGACAGCAGGGCCGCCACCGCGGCCTGCATCACCATGAAGACACTCGCCCCGCGCTCCCGCGCGAGGCTCACCACTCCACGGTGTATCCGTGCGTCGAACGCCAACTCCACGACATCACCCGCGTGCGTTCCCACCAGCGGACGCGACCGATCGAACGGCAGCGGCAACTCTTCGGGAATGCCCGCGAGTTCGGACCGCCAGAACTCCACCTGTGAAGCGCCCGTGCTCTCCGGGTCGTCATCGTCCCCCAGCAACTCCCGCTGCCACAGGGTGTAGTCCGCGTACTGCACCGGCAGCGGCTCCCACTCCGGAGCGGCACCGGCGCAGCGTGCCGTGTACGCGGCCGCCAGATCCCGGGCCAGCGGCCCGAGCGACCATCCGTCACCCGCGATGTGGTGCACCACCGCGACCAACACCCACTCGTCCGCGTCGACCTCGAACAGCCACGCCCGTACCGGTATCTCGGATTCCAGGTCGAACGCGTGGCCCGACACCGACTCCACGTCGGCCGCGATCCGCTCGCTGTCGCTCTCCCGCAGCACCAGCTCCGGCGCGGCCTTCTCCACGGGCAGGATCCGCTGGTACGGCTGGCCGTCCGCCTCCGGGAACACCGTCCGCAGGCTTTCGTGCCGGTCCACGACATCCACCAGCGCCGCGTTCAGCGCGGCAACGTCCAGCGCGCCCCGCAGTCGTACCACCAGGGGAATGTTGTAGGTCGCGCTCGGCCCTTCCAACCGGCCCAGGAACCACAAACGCCGCTGAGCAAAGGACACCGGAATCATGAGCGCTCCTCGTACTTCGACCTGTCCATGCGGCGCAACGCCGGACGTGCTTTCTTCACGTTGCCGAGCTGATCAACAACCCCGGCAACCGTGGGGTTTTCGAATAGCGGCCTGATGTCGAGCTCCAGGCCCATGACCGTGCGGATGCGGCTGATGAGGCGGGTGGCCAGCAGTGAGTGGCCGCCGAGTTCGAAGAAGTTGTCGTCGATGGTGACCTGTTCGACGCCCAGGGCCTCGGCGAACAGCTCGCACAGCTGCTTCTCCTGTGCCGTACGCGGGGCGCGCCCCTTCGTACCGGCGGTGAACTCGGGTGCGGGCAGCGCCCGGCGGTTCAGCTTCCCGTTCGGTGTCAGCGGCAGCTCGTCCAGGACCATGACCGCGGCCGGGACCATGTAGTCCGGGAGCGCCTTCGCCGCATGCGCCCGCAGATCCTGCGGGTCGAGCACCGCGCCGCCCGCCGGTACGGCGTATCCGACGAGCCGTTTGTCGCCGGGTCGGTCCTCCCGTACGACGACCGCGGCCCGCGCGACATCGGGATGCGCGGCCAGGGTCGACTCGATCTCGCCCAGCTCGATCCGGAAGCCGCGCACCTTCACCTGGTCGTCGATGCGGCTCAGGTACTCCAGCCGGCCTTCCGCGTTCCATCGCACCAGGTCACCCGTGCGATACATCCTCGAGCCCGGCGCCCCGAAGGGATCGGCGACGAAGCGCTCCGCGGTGAGGTCCGGGCGGTTCAGGTAGCCGCGTGCCAGGCCGTCACCGGCGATGTACAGCTCGCCCGGGACACCGATCGGCACCGCCGACAGGCCCGTGTCCAGGACGTAGACCTGGGTGTTGGCGATCGGGCGGCCGATCGAGGAAACCCCGCCGGCCTCCGCGTGGACGTCGTCGACGGTGGACCAGATGGTGGTCTCCGTCGGCCCGTACAGGTTGGTGACGGACGCGGTTCGGGAGACCAGTGTGCGGGCCAGTTCGCCCGGCAGCGCCTCGCCGCCGACCAGGGCCCGTACGCCGGTCAGTTCGTCCCGGGCATCGGCGACGACCGCGTGCCACAGGCTCGGTGTCGCCTGCATGACCGTCACCCCGGCGGCGGTGATCAGCGAGCGCAGGGCGAGCGGGTCGCGTACCTGGTCCGGTGCGGCCAGGACGACCGTCGCGCCGTTCAGGAGAGGCAGGTACAGCTCCAGGCCGGCGATGTCGAACGCGATCGTCGTCACCGCCAGCAGCCGGTCGCCCGCCGCAAGACCGAACCGCTCCTGCATCGACGTCAGGAAGTTCACCAGGGCACGGTGCTCGATCACCACACCCTTCGGGCGGCCCGTCGAACCCGAGGTGAAGATCGCGTACGCCGGAGTGCCCGCGCGCAAGGGGCCCGACCGCTCGTCGTCCCGCAGATCGTCTCCCGCCTTCGCGTCGAGGGCCTGCCGCGTGGCGGAGTCGTCCAGGAGGAGCCGGTTGGTGCCGGCCGGTACCTCGACCGCGGCGCTCTCGACCGTGATGACGGCCATGGGGTGGGCGTCTTCGAGGATGGCGGCGATGCGGTCGGCGGGGTAGTCCGGGTCGATGGGGACGTAGGCCGCCCCCGTCTTCAGCACCGCCAGCAGTGCCACCACCAGCTCGGCGGAACGGGGCAGGGCGACCGCGACGAACCGCTCCGGCCCGGCGCCCTCCCCGACCAGCAGCCGCGCCAGTCGGTTCGCCCGCTCGTTCACCTCGCGATACGACAGCTCGACGCCGCCGAACACCAACGCCGTGGCCTCCGGCGCCTGCGCGACCCGCTCCTCGAACAGCGCCGGCAGCGAACCGTCGGAGACGTCCCGACCGGTGTCGTTCCAATCGCCGACGATCCGGTCCAGGCGGGCCTGGTCGAGAACGGGCAGGGTGTGCAGCGGGGTCTCCGGGGCCTCGTCCAGGGCCTGGACCAGTCGGCCGGTCGCGGTGTCCATCAACGACAGGACGAGGCCGGGGTCGATCGGATCGACGCACTGCACGGTGAAGACGAACCCGTCGCCGGTGTCGTCAACCGACACCGTCAGCGGGTAGTTGGTCCGCTCCTGCGCGAACAGGACCTCGATCCCCTCCACTTCCATACCGGCGTCCGCCGCGCCCACGCTGTGCCGGTAGTTGAACAGCGCCGTGAAGAGCGGCGCCTCCGCCGCGACACCACTCATACGCTGAGCGAGGGCCAGCGGCGCGTGCTCATGGACCAGCAGCTCGGCCAGGTCACCCTGCATCGAACGCACCGCGTCAAGCACCCCACCACGACCGGTGTCGAGTCGGACCGGCAACGTGTTGATGAACAGCCCAGGGATACGGTCCGCACCCGCGCCGGCCTGCATCCGCCCGAACAGCACAGTGCCGAAGACGACATCCTCACGGCCCGCGACCGCCGCGACCACCCGGGCGAACATCACATGCAGCACCGTCGCCGCACTCACACCCAGACGACGAGCCACCTCACGCACGGAGGCGGCTGTCGCCTGGTCGAGAGCCACGGAGGACTCGGCCACGCCTGTGCCATCGCCCCGCACATCCAGCACCGCGAACGGCGCGGTCGGCTCCGTGACATCGCCGAGGAGGGTGGTGAAGAACTTCTCGTGTTCGGCGACCGGGATCCCGAGCCTCGCCTGTGCGACGAAGTTCCGGAACGGCAGCGGCGCCGCCAGCTCCCCCTCACGGCCCTCCAGGAAGGCCTGGACCTCGGCGAAGAGAACGTCCACCGCCGTGTGGTCCTGGATGAGGTGATGCACCTGTACGAGGGCCACGCATCGGGTGGTGCCGGGAACCGGAGCCACGGTGACATGCACGAGCGGGGCCAAGGTGATGTCCATGAGGGTCCCGCAGGCCGCGAGCAGCCCGTCCACCACGCCCTGCACATCACCCTCGGCGATGTGCTCCAACGCGGCCTCGCGCACCGGGATTTCGGCGTGCCTACTGACCACCTGGACCGGCTCCCGCAGGCCCTCCCAGAGCACAGCGGTGCGCAGGATGTCGTGCCGATCGACCACCTTCTGGAGGACGGCGACGAACTCGTCCAGCCGAGAGCGGGAATCGAAGCCCAACGCCATCGGAAGGACGTAGGCGTCCTCGCCCGAGGAGGCGCCCATCAGGTGGTGGAAGAGGATGCCCTCCTGGAGCGGCGCCAGCGGGTACACATCGGCGATGTTCGCCACCCCGCCGGGCACCCTGGCGACGACCCGCCCGATCTCCTCCGGCGACAGGCCCGCGAGCGGCAGCATCTCCGGCGTGATCACTTCCACGCCCTCCACGATCCCGTTCTCGGGCACCACCACGGACCCACCGGACACACCGCCATCGGTCGAGTCCAGGCCCATCGCGAGCCCTGCCACCGACGGCGTCACGAACAACGAACGCACCGGCACCGACAGCCCACGCTCACGCAGACGCTCGACCAACGACACCGCGAGCAGCGAATGCCCGCCCAGCTCGAAGAAGTTGTCGTCAATGGAGACGCGCTCGACACCCAGCACCTCGGCGAAGACCTGGCACAGGATCTCCTCCTGCTCGGTGCGCGGCGCACGACCACTTGTACCGGCGGCGAACTCCGGAGCGGGCAACGCCCGTCGGTCCAGCTTCCCGTTCGGGGTCAGCGGCAGCGCGTCCAGGACCATCACCGCGGCCGGGACCATGTAGTCCGGCACCGACTCCGCGACATACGCCCGCAACTCGGCCGGATCCACGACAGAACCAGCCACGGCGACGGCGTAACCGACAAGCCGCTTGTCACCGGGACGATCCTCACGCACGATCACCGCCGCCTGCGCAACCTCCGGATGCCCGGCCAGAACGGACTCGATCTCACCCAGCTCGATCCGGAAACCGCGGACCTTCACCTGGTCGTCGATGCGACCCAGGTACTCCAACTGACCTTCCGCACTCCACCGCACCAGATCACCGGTCCGATACATCCGCGAGCCCGACACCCCGAACGGATCGGCGACAAACCGCTCCGCCGTAAGCCCGGCACGGTTCAGATAGCCGCGCGCCAGACCGGCACCCGCTACATACAACTCACCCGCGACACCCACCGGGACAGGGCACAGACCCGAATCCAACACGTACAGGCGCAGATCCGGGATCCCCTCACCGATACCACTCCCCGCACCGGTAACGCACTTCTCCGCGTCCAGAGGCAGATGGGTGACGTGCACCGTGGTCTCGGTGATCCCGTACATGTTCACCAGCGTCGGACCACTCTCACCCCGCCGCTCGTACCACGACGCCAGCCGACCCAGATCCAGCGCCTCACCACCGAACACCACATACCGCAGCGCCAGTCCGTCACCCACCGCCGGATCGTCCCGATCCGCCTGCATCAACTGGTAGAAGGCAGACGGCGTCTGGTTCAACACCGTCACACCCTCACGCACCAACAAACCCAGGAACTCACCCGCCGAACGACTCACCTCGAACGGCACCACCACCAACCGACCACCGTGCAGCAGCGGACCCCACAACTCCCACACCGAGAAGTCGAACGCATAAGAGTGGAACAACGTCCACACATCCTGCGACCCGAACCCGAACCACGACTCCGTCGCACCGAACAACCGCACCACCGAACGATGTTCGACCACCACACCCTTCGGCCGCCCCGTCGAACCCGACGTGTAGATCACATACGCCGGGGACGCCGCGTTCAACGGGGCGAGTCGATCCTCATCGGTCAGATCGCCCCCTGCTCGTGTCTCAAGGGCGCGCAGGGTTGCGGAGTCGTCCAGCAGGACATGGGGTGTGCCCTCGGGCAGCACGCGCTCCGCGCCGTAGCCCGTGATCACGGACATGGGGCGGGCGTCTTCGAGGATGTAGGCGATGCGATCGGCCGGGTAGTCCGGGTCGATCGGCACATACGCGGCGCCGGTCTTGAGCACCGCAAGCAACGCGACGACCAGGTCGGCGGAGCGAGGCAGGGCGACCGCGACGAACCGCTCCGGACCCGCGCCCTGCTCCACCAGCAACCGCGCCAGCCGGTTCGCCCGCTCATTCACCTCCCCATAACTCAGCTTCAGATCCTCGAACACGACCGCCACGGCGTCCGGCGTCCGCGCCACCTGCTCCTCGAACAACACCGGCAGCACCCCGACCGGAACCTCCCGGCCAGCGTCCTTCCAATCGCCGAGGACTTCACTCAGGTGGGTGTCGTCGAGGACGGGGAGGGTGTGCAGCGGGGTTTCCGGAGCCTCGTCCAGGGCCTGGACCAGCCGGCCGGTCGCGGTGTCCATCAACGACAGGACGAGCTCGGGGTCGATCGGGGCCACGCACTGGACGGTGAAGACGAACCCGTCGCCGGTGTCGTCAACGGACACCGTCAGCGGATAGTTGGTCCGCTCCTGCGCGAACAGGACCTCGATCCCCTCCACTTCCATGCCCGCGTCCGTCGCACCGGCGCTGTGCCGGTAGTTGAACAGCGCCGTGAAGAGCGGCGCCTCCGCCGCGACGCCACTCATGCGCTGGGCGAGGGCCAGCGGCGCGTGCTCATGGACCAGGAGTTCGGCCAGGTCACCCTGCATCGAACGGACCGCGTCGAGCACCCCACCACGACCGGTGTCGAGTCGGACCGGCAGCGTGTTGATGAACAGCCCGGGGATGCGGTCCGCTCCCGCGCCGGCCTGCATCCGCCCGAACAGCACAGTGCCGAAGACGACATCCTCACGGCCCGCGACCGCCGCGACCACCCGGGCGAACATCACATGCAGCACCGTCGCCGCACTCACACCCAGACGACGAGCCACCTCACGCACCGCTGCGGCCGTCGCCTCGCTGACGGCGGCACGGGACTCGGCGACCGCCGTGCCGTCCCCACGCACATCCGTGATCCCGAACGGCGCGGTGGGCTCCATGACATCGCCGAGCAGACCGCCGAAGAATGCCTCGTGCTCGGCCGCCGGGATCCCGAGCCTCGCCTGCGCGACGAAGTTCCGGAACGGCAGCGGCGCCGCCAGCTCCCCCTCACGGCCCTCCAGGAAGGCCTGGACCTCGGCGAAGAGAACGTCCACCGCCGTGTGGTCCTGGATGAGGTGATGCACCTGCACCAGCGCCACCCACTGCTCGGTGCCGGGCACCGCGGCGACCGTGACATGCACCAACGGCGCCACGGTCACATCCATCAACGACCCGCAGACGGACAGCAGTCCGTCCACCACGCCCTGTACGTCACCGTCCGGGACCGGGTCCAACGAAGCTTCGGTAACGGGGACTTCGGCGTGTCGGCAGACGACCTGGACGGGCTCCCGCAGGCCCTCCCACATCACGGCTGTACGCAGGATGTCGTGCCGGTCCACCACCTTCTGGAGAACCGCGGCGAACTCGTCCAGCCGAGAGCGGGAATCGAAGCCCAAGGCCATCGGAAGGACATAGGCGTCCTCGCCCGAGGGCGCGCTCATCAGGTGGTGGAAGAGGATGCCCTCCTGGAGCGGCGCCAGCGGATAGACGTCCGCGATGTTCGCCACGCCACCAGGCACCCGAGCGACAACCCGGTCGATCTCCTGTGACGACAGGCCCGCGAGCGGCAGCATCTCCGGCGTGATCACTTCCACGCCCTCCACGATCCCGTTCTCGGGCACCACCACGGACCCACCGGACACACCGCCATCGGTCGAGTCCAGGCCCATCGCGAGCCCTGCCACCGACGGCGTCACGAACAACGAACGCACCGGCACCGACAGCCCACGCTCACGCAACCGCTCCACCAACGACACCGCGAGCAGCGAATGCCCGCCCAGCTCAAAGAAGTTGTCATCGATGGACACCCGCTCGACGCCCAACACCTCGGCGAAGACCTGGCACAGGATCTCCTCCTGCGGGGTCCGGGGGGCACGACCCTCCGAGTCGGCCGTGAGCTCCGGCGCGGGCAGCGCACGCCGGTCCAGCTTCCCGTTCGGCGTCAACGGCAGCGCGTCGAGTACGAGAACCGAAGACGGGACCATGTACTCCGGCACCGACTGCGCGGCGTACGCCCTCAACTCGCCGGGATCCACCACGGATCCAGCCGCAGGGACGACATAGCCGACAAGCCGCTTGTCACCGGGACGGTCCTCCCGCACGATCACCGCAACCTGCGCGATGCCGGGGTGCGCGGCAAGGACGGACTCGATCTCACCCAGCTCGATCCGGAAGCCCCGAACCTTCACCTGGTCATCGACCCGGCCCAGATACTCCATCTCCCCATCGGCGTTCCAGCGGACCAGGTCACCGGTCCGGTACATCCGGGAGCCCGGCACACCGAACGGATCGGCGACGAAACGCTCCGCCGTCAGACCCGGACGGTTCAGATAACCACGCGCCAGACCCTCGCCCGCCGCATACAACTCACCCGCGACACCAACCGGCACCGGGCACAGACCCGCGTCCAGGACATACACCCGGGTGTTCCACGAAGGCCGCCCGACCGGCACCGCACCCACCGCAGCCTCCACACCAGGCAGAAGCCGATACGCCACACAACCGACCGTCGCCTCGGTCGGACCGTACTCATTGATCACCACCGCCGTCGGATGCGCACGCCGCCACCGCCCCAGCTGCTCACCCGTCAACTGCTCACCACCCACGACCAGATCACCCGACGGCGAGAACACCCCCGGCAGAGCGTCCAGCAACGCGATATGACTCGGCGTGACCTTCGCGAACGTCAACGGCGCCCCCGCCAAAACCGCCTCGACAGCCGGACTCTCCTCCAGCTCCGCCACCACCACACGCCCACCACTGACCAACGGCGCGAACAACACCGTCACCGTCAGATCAAACGACACCGGCGAATGCAACAACGCATTCCCCCGCACCCCCGGATACGTCTCAACCGCCCACCACACATAATCGACAACCGACCGATGCTCGACCACCACACCCTTCGGCCGCCCCGTCGAACCCGACGTATAGATCACGTACGCCGGTGCGCCCGCGTTCAAAGGCGCACGCCGCTCAGTGTCGGCAAGGTCGCTGGATGCCTGTGCGTCAAGGGCCTGCTGGGTGGCGGTGTCGTCCAGGAGGATCCGGCCGGTCCCGGCCGGCAGCTCGACTCCGCTGTCCCCGACCGTGATCACGGCCATCGGATCGGCGTCGGCGAGGATGTAGGCAATACGGTCGGCCGGGTAGTCCGGGTCGATCGGCACATACGCCGCCCCCGTCTTCAGCACCGCGAGCAACGCCACGACCAGTTCGGCGGAACGCGGCAGGGCCACCGCGACGAACCGCTCCGGACCGGCACCCTGCCCGACCAGCACCCGCGCCAACCGGTTCGCCCGCGCATTCAGCTCCCGGTACGACAACTCCACGCCCTCGAAGACGACCGCCCCGGCGTCCGGAGTCCGCGCCACCTGCTCCTCGAACAGCGCTGACAGCGTGCCACCCGGCAGCTCTCGGCCGGTCTCGTTCCACTCCTCCAGCACCAGCCGCCGTTCGCCGGCATCGAGGAAGCGCGCCTTGCTGACGGGCTGCCTCGGGTCCGCCAGGACCTGCACCAGGAGGCGTGTCAGCCAGCCCGCCATCCGCTCGATGGTGGAACGGTCGAACACATCCGTGGCGAACTCGATCCCACCCGAGATCCCGGCCGGCTCACCCGCTCCGGTGAAGGACTCGGCCAGGTTGAACGACAGATCGAACTTCGCCGCACCCGTCCCACCAGGACCCGCCTCCACCTCAAGACCCGGCATCACCAGATCGGAAACGGGCGCGTTCTGGAACGCCAACGCCACCTGGAACAAAGGATGCCGACCCATCGACCTGACAGGGTTCAGCACCTCCACCAACCGCTCGAACGGCACGTCCTGCGCCCCGAACGCCCGCAGATCCGTCTCCCGAACCCGCTCGACCAGATCCGCGAACGACGGATCACCCGACACATTCGTCCGCAACACCAGCGTGTTCACGAAGAACCCGACAAGGTCATCCAGCGCCTCGTCCAACCGACCCGCCACCGGCGAACCGATCGGAATGTCCTCACCCGCACCCAACCGCGACAACAGAGCCGCCACCGCAGCCTGCATCACCATGAAGACACTCGCCCCACGCTCCCGCGCAAGACCCAGCACCCCACGATGCACCCGCTCATCGAACGCCAACTCCACGACGTCACCAGCGTACGAAGCGACCACCGGACGCGAACGATCAAACGGCAGCGTCAACTCTTCCGGAATCGCGGCGAGTTCACTCCGCCAGAACTCCAGCTGAGCCGCACCAAGGGTCCCCGGATCGCCCTCGTCCCCGAGCAACTCCCGCTGCCACAGCGTGTAGTCCGCGTACTGCACCGGCAGCGGCTCCCAACCGGGCGCCGAACCCTCACACCGCGCCGCATACGCGACCGCCAGATCCCGCGCGAGCGGACCGAGCGACCAACCATCACCCGCGATGTGATGCACCACCGCGACCAACACAAACTCATCCGCGCCGACTTCGAACAACCAGGCCCGCAACGGGATCTCGGACTCCAGGTCAAAGGCATAGCCCGAGACGGAATCGACATCAGTGTCCAGAGTCTCCGCAGAGCTCTTCCGAACCGCTACCTCAACGCCGGCTTCCTCGACGCCGAGCACCCGCTGATACGGCTGCCCGTCCGCCTCCCCGAACACCGTCCGCAAACTCTCGTGCCGACCCACCACATCGGTGAACGCGGCATCCAGCGCTGCGACATCGAGCGCGCCCCGCAGTCGTACGACGAGCGGGATGTTGTACGTCGCACTCGGCCCTTCCAGCCGACCCAGGAACCACAACCGGCGCTGAGCAAACGACACCGGAACCAACTCCGGACGCTCAACCGCCCTCAGAACAGCCCTGCCCGCACCAGCACCCGCAAGCCGCTCCACCAACCCCGCCACCGACGGAGCCTCGAACAAGGCACGAATGCCCAACTCCACACCCAGCACCGACCGGACACGACTCACCAGCCGCGTCGCCAGCAGCGAATGCCCGCCCAACTCAAAGAAGTTGTCATCAATGGACACCCGCTCAACGCCCAACACCTCGGCGAAGACCTGGCACAGGATCTCCTCCTGCGGCGTCCGCGGAGCGCGACCGGCCGTACTGGCCGCGAACTCAGGCGCAGGCAGGGCCCGCCGGTCCAGCTTCCCGTTCGGCGTCAACGGCAGCGCATCAAGGACGAGAACGGCGGACGGCACCATGTACTCCGGCAGCGCCTTGGCCACATACGCCCGCAGCCCGGCGGGGTCCACGGCAGTACCAGGCGCTGCGACGAAATATCCGACGAGCCGCTTGTCACCGGGACGGTCCTCGCGCACGATCACCGCGGCCTGGGCGATGTCGGGGTGCGCGGCGAGGACGGATTCGATCTCGCCGAGTTCGACGCGGAAGCCGCGGATCTTGACCTGGTCGTCGACCCGGCCGAGGTATTCGATCTGGCCGTCGGTGTTCCAGCGGACGAGGTCACCGGTGCGGTACATACGGGAGCCGGGAGCCCCGTAGGGGTTGGCGACGAAGCGTTCCGCGGTCAGGTCGGGGCGGTGATGGTAGCCGCGGGCCAGCTGGGTGCCCGCGATGTACAACTCGCCCGCGACACCGACCGGTGCCGGGGCCAGACCCGCGTCCAGCACGTACAGCCGGGTGTTCCAGACCGGCCGCCCGATCGGCACCGAAGCCCCGAGCGGACCCCGGCACTCCCACCAGGACACATCCACCGACGCTTCGGTGGGGCCGTAGAGGTTGAACAGGGGCACGTCCAGGACCTGCCGGAAGCGCTCCACCACCTCCGGGGGCAGTGCCTCACCACTGCACACCACCCGCCGCAGCCCCTCGCACCGGACAGCGGCAGGCTCCTGGAGGAACACCTGGAGCATGGACGGCACGAAGTGCACCGTCGTGACCCGCTGCTCGGCGATCACCTCGGCCACATACGCGGGATCCCGGTGACCACCGGGCCGCGCCACCACCAAGCCCGCACCCACCAACAACGGCCAGAAGAACTCCCACACCGACACATCGAAACCGGACGGCGTCTTCTGCAACACCCGGTCATCAGCCGCCAGCCCGAACCGGTCCTGCATCCACAACAACCGGTTCACGATCCCGCGGTGCTCGACCACCACACCCTTGGGACGACCCGTCGACCCCGACGTGTAGATCACATAGGCAGGCGCGTCGGCGTGGAGCGTCGCGAGCCGTTCGGCGTCGGCGAGGTCACCGGGCGCCTGCGCGTCCAGAGCCTCCTGCGTGGCGGGACCGTCAAGGACTATTCGGGCGGTGCCAGCCGGCAGTTCGACTCCACTGCCCTCGACCGTGATGACGCACATGGGGTCGGCGTCGCCGAGGATGTAGGCGATGCGGTCGGCCGGGTAGTCAGGGTCGATCGGCACATACGCCGCACCGGTCTTCAGCACCGCCAACAGCGAGATCACCAGCTCGGCGGAGCGGGGCAGGGCGACGGCGACGAACCGCTCCGGCCCGGCGCCCTGCCCGACCAGCAGCCGCGCCAGCCGGTTCGCCCGCTCGTTCACCTCGCGATACGACAACTCGACGCCCTCGAACACGACCGCAATCGCATCCGGGGTCCGCGCCACCTGCTCCTCGAACAGCGTGGGAAGGGCCGCGCCGGAAACCTCCTGACGGGTGTCGTTCCAGCCGTTGAGGACCTGGGCAAGCTCGGTGTCTTCGAGGATGCGCGCCCGGCTGACCGGTTGCCGCGGGTCCGCCAGCACCTCCTCCAGCAGACGTGTCAGCCAACCAACCATCCGCTCGATCGTCGCCCGGTCGAACACGTCCGTGGCGAACTCGATCCCACCCGAGATCCCGGCCGGCTCACCCGCTCCGGTGAAGGACTCCGACAGGTTGAAGGACAGATCGAACTTCGCCGCGCCCGTGGCCCCCGGCTCGGCCAAGACGTCCAGTCCAGGCATCTCCAGGTCGGACACAGGAGCGTTCTGGAACGCCAGCGCCACCTGGAAGAGCGGATGCCGGCCCATGGACCTGACAGGGTTCAGCACCTCCACCAGCCGCTCGAACGGCACGTCCTGCGCCCCGAAGGCCCGCAGATCCGTCTCCCGGACCCGCTCGACCAGATCCGCGAACGACGGATCACCCGACACGTCCGTCCGCAGCACCAGCGTGTTCACGAAGAACCCGACAAGGTCATCCAGCGCCTCGTCCAACCGACCCGCCACCGGCGAACCGATCGGGATGTCCTCACCCGCGCCCAACCGGGACAGCAGGGCGGCCACCGCGGCCTGCATCACCATGAAGACACTCGCCCCACGCTCCCGCGCGAGGCTCACCACTCCACGATGCACCCGCTCATCGAACGCCAGCTCCACGACGTCACCGGCGTACGAAGCGACCACCGGACGCGAACGATCGAACGGCAGCGTCAACTCATCGGGAATATCAGCGAGTTCACCTCGCCAGAACTCGACCTGCGAGGCGCCGACGCTCTCCGAGTCGTCCTCGTCTCCCAGCAACTCCCGCTGCCACAGGGTGTAATCCGCGTACTGCACCGGCAACGGCTCCCACCCCGGAGCCACGCCCTCACACCGCGCCGCATACGCGACCGCCAGATCCCGCGCGAGCGGACCCAGCGACCAACCATCACCCGCGATGTGATGCACCACCGCGACCAACACAAACTCATCCACGCCGACCTGGAACAGCCACGCCCGCACCGGAATCTCGGACTCCAGATCGAACACATACCCCGACACCGACTCCACATCGGCATCCAGCGTCGCCGCCGAGCTCTCCCGAACCTCGACCGCGACCCCGGCCTCCTCAACACCGAGCACCCGCTGATACGGCTGCCCCTCCACCTCCCCGAACACCGTCCGCAGACTCTCGTGCCGACCCACCACATCCACCAACGCCGCGTTCAGCGCACCCACATCCAGCGCACCCCGCAGCCGTACCACCAGCGGAATGTTGTACGTCGCACTCGGCCCCTCAAGCCGGCCCAGGAACCACAACCGGCGCTGAGCAAACGACACCGGAACCAACTCCGGACGCTCAACCGCCCTCAGAACAGCCCTGCCCGCACCAGCACCCGCAAGCCGCTCCACCAACCCCGCCACCGACGGAGCCTCGAACAAGGCACGAATGCCCAACTCCACACCCAGCACCGACCGGACACGACTCACCAGCCGCGTCGCCAGCAGCGAATGCCCGCCCAACTCAAAGAAGTTGTCATCAATGGACACCCGCTCAACGCACAACACCTCGGCGAAGACCTGGCACAGGATCTCCTCCTGCGGCGTCCGCGGGGCGCGACCCTCACCATCAACGGCGAACTCCGGCACCGGCAGAGCACGCCGGTCCAGCTTCCCGTTCGGCGTCAACGGCAGCGCGTCAAGGACGAGGACGGCGGACGGCACCATGTACTCCGGCACCGCGGCACCCACGAACGCCCGCAGCGCCCCGGGCTCAAGCGCCGCACCGGCCGCCGGAACGACGTACCCGACAAGGCGCTTGTCGCCCGGCCGGTCCTCGCGCACCACCACCGCGACCTGCGCGACCTCCGGATGTCCGGCCAGAACCGACTCGATCTCGCCCAACTCGATCCGGAAACCACGCACCTTCACCTGGTCATCGACACGACCCAGATACTCGATCTCCCCGGCCGCGTTCCACCGCACCAGGTCCCCGGTCCGATACATCCGCGCACCGGCCGCCCCGAACGGATCCGCGACGAACCGCTCCGCCGTCAGGCCAGGGCGGTTGAGATACCCGCGCGCCAGGCCGTCGCCCGCGATGTACAACTCACCCGCGACACCGACCGGGACCGGGCACAGGCCCGCGTCCAGGACATAGGTGGAGACATTGTCGATCGGCCGGCCGATCGGCGGGGTGGTGTCCACGCCCGAACCGGCATCAGCATGCCAGTACGTCGTGTACACCGTCGCCTCGGTCGGACCGTAGATGTTCGCGACCCGGGCTCCGGGCATGGCCGCCTGAATGTCCCGCACAGTGTGCGCGGCCAGCGCCTCACCGGCCAGGGCAACCGCACTCGGCCGAGCATCACCCAGCGAACCGGCCAGCAGATGGGAGAACGCCGACGGCACACCGCTGACCAGGCTCCCGGCCAGCGCCTCGGGCTCCAGATCGGCCAGGGACAGCAGGTCCTGGACGACCTCGATGCTCCCACCGGCCACCAGCGGGCTGAAGATCTCGAAGACCGAGACATCGAAGTTCAGCGACGTCGAGGCCACAACCCGCGCCAACTGTCCGAACTCGAACCTGCGATCCGCCCACGCCAGCAGATTGACGACCGACCGGTGCTCGACCACCACACCCTTGGGACGACCCGTCGAACCCGAAGTGAAGATCACGTACGCCGGAACATCCACGCCCAACGATCCCAGACGCTCGGCATCGGTGAGGTTCTCGGCCCCCATCGCAGCCAGCCGCGCCACGGTCCCGGGCTCGTCCAGCAGGATCCGGCTCGTGCCGGCCGGCAGCTCGACACCGCTGCCCCTGACCGTGATCACGGCCATCGGGTCGGCGTCATCGAGGATGTACGCGATGCGGTCGGCCGGATAGTCCGGGTCGATCGGCACATACGCGGCGCCGGACTTCAGCACCGCGAGCAGCACGATCACCAGCTCCGCAGAACGAGGCATCGCCACGGCGACAAACCGCTCCGGACCGGCACCCTCCCCGACCAGCAGTCGCGCCAGCCGGTTAGCCCGCTCATCGACCTCGCGGTACGACAGCTCGACACCGTCGCATACGACCGCCACGGCGTCCGGCGTCCGCGCCACCTGCGCCTCGAACAGCGCCGGCAGCGTGCCATCGGCCACCGCGGCGGAGGTGTCGTTCCACTCCTCCAGCACCAGCCGCTGTTCGCCTGCATCGAGGAAGTGCGCCCTGCTGACGGGCTGCCTCGGGTCCGCCAGGGCCCCCTCCAGCAGACGGGTCAGCCAGCCCGCCATCCGCTCGATCGTCGCCCGGTCGAACACGTCCGTGGCGAACTCGATCCCACCCGAGATCCCGGCCGGCTCACCGGACTCGGTGAAGGACTCGGCCAGGTTGAAGGACAGGTCGAACTTCGCCGCGCCCGTCCCACCCGGGCCCGCCTCCGCCTCAAGACCCGGCATCACCAGTTCCGACACGGGTGTGTTCTGGATCGCCAGCGCCACCTGGAAGAGCGGATGCCGGCCCAAGGACCTGACCGGGTTCAGCGCCTCCACCAGCCGCTCGAAGGGCACGTCCTGCGCCCCGAACGCCCGGAGATCGGCTTCGCGAACGCGCTCCACCAACTCCACGAACGACGGATCACCCGAGACGTCCGTCCGCAACACCAGCGTGTTCACGAAGAACCCGACCAAGTCGTCGAGCGCCTCGTCCAACCGACCCGCCACCGGCGAACCGATCGGGATGTCCTCACCCGCGCCCAACCGGGACAGCAGGGCGGCCACCGCGGCCTGCATCACCATGAAGGCGCTCGCCCCGCTCTCCCGGGCAAGGCTCAGCACACGCCGATGCGTCCGCGCGTCGAACGCCAACTCCACGACGTCACCAGCGTGCGATGCCACCGCCGGACGAGGCCGGTCGAACGGCAGCGCCAATTCCTGCGGGATCTCGGCGAGTTCGCGCCGCCAGAACTCGACCTGCGAGGCGCCGACGCTCTCCGAGTCGTCCTCGTCTCCCAGCAACTCCCGCTGCCACAGCGTGTAATCCGCGTACTGCACCGGCAACGGCTCCCAACCAGGCGCCGAACCCTCACACCGCGCCGCGTACGCGACCGCCAGATCCCGCGCGAGCGGACCCAGCGACCAACCATCACCCGCGATGTGATGCACCACCGCGACCAACACAGACTCACCCGGGGCAACCTCGAACAACCACGCCCGCACCGGAATCTCGGACTCCAGATCGAACACATACCCCGACACCGAATCCACATCGGCATCCAGCGTCGCCGCCGAGCTCTCCCGAACCTCGACCGCGACCCCGGCCTCCTCAACACCGAGCACCCGCTGATACGGCTGCCCCTCCACCTCCCCGAACACCGTCCGCAGACTCTCGTGCCGACCCACCACATCCACCAACGCCGCGTTCAGCGCTGCGACATCGAGCGCGCCTCGCAGTCGTACGACGAGCGGGATGTTGTACGTCGCGCTAGGCCCTTCCAGCCGGCCCAGGAACCACAACCGCCGCTGAGCAAACGACACCGGAACCAACTCCGGACGCTCAACCGCCCGAAGCGTCGGACGCCCGGCACCGGCACCCTCGATCCGTGACACCAGCCCCGCCACCGACGGGGCCTCGAACAGGACGCGGATGCCCAGCTCCACACCCAGCACCGAGCGAACTCGACTCACCAGCCGCGTCGCCAGCAGCGAATGCCCGCCGATTTCAAAGAAGTTGTCGTCGATGCCGACCTCGTCGACGCCGAGCACTTCCGCGAACAGCGCGCACAGCTGCCGCTCCTGCTCGGTGCGCGGGGCGCGGCTCTCCACACGTGCCGTGAACTCCGGGGCCGGCAGTGCACGCCGGTCCAGCTTTCCGTTCGGCGTCAGAGGCAACGCGTCGAGAACGAGAACGGCGGACGGCACCATGTACTCCGGCACCGCGGCGGCCACAAAGTCCCGCAGCCCGGCGGGGTCCACGGCGAACGCACCGTCGGCGACGACGTAAGCGACAAGCCGCTTGTCACCCGGCCGGTCCTCGCGTACCACCACCGCGACCTGGGCAACCCCACGATGCCCGGCCAGAACCGACTCGATCTCGCCCAACTCGATCCGGAAACCACGCACCTTCACCTGGTCGTCGACGCGACCCAGGTACTCGATCTCCCCGGCCGCGTTCCACCGCACCAGGTCCCCGGTCCGATACATCCGCGCACCGGGAGCCCCGTAGGGGTTGGCGACGAAGCGTTCCGCGGTCAGGTCGGGGCGGTGATGGTAGCCGCGGGCCAGCTGGGTGCCCGCGATGTACAACTCGCCCGCGACACCGACCGGTGCCGGGGCCAGACCCGCGTCCAGCACGTACAGCCGGGTGTTCCAGACCGGCCGCCCGATCGGCACCGAAGCCCCGAGCGGACCCCGGCACTCCCACCAGGACACATCCACCGACGCTTCGGTGGGGCCGTAGAGGTTGAACAGGGGCACGTCCAGGACCTGCCGGAAGCGCTCCACCACCTCCGGGGGCAGTGCCTCACCACTGCACACCACCCGCCGCAGCCCCTCGCACCGGACAGCGGCAGGCTCCTGGAGGAACACCTGGAGCATGGACGGCACGAAGTGCACCGTCGTGACCCGCTGCTCGGCGATCACCTCGGCCACATACGCGGGATCCCGGTGACCACCGGGCCGCGCGACCACGAGTCCGGCGCCCACGAGCAGCGGCCAGAAGAACTCCCACACCGACACATCGAAACCGGACGGCGTCTTCTGCAACACCCGGTCATCAGCCGCCAGCCCGAACCGGTCCTGCATCCACAACAACCGGTTCACGATCCCGCGATGCTCGACCACCACACCCTTGGGCCGACCCGTCGACCCCGACGTGTAGATCACATAAGCCGGAGCACCCGCGTGCAGCGGCGCGAGCCGCTCCGCATCCGTGAGGTCACCGGACGCCCGCGCGTCAAGAGCCTCCTGCGTGGCGGGACCGTCCAGCAGGACCTGAGCGCTGCCCGCGGGCAGTACACCTTCCGCGCCGAGGCCGGTGATGGCGCACATCGGGTCGGCGTCGCCGAGGATGTAGGCGATGCGGTCGGCCGGGTACTCCGGATCGATCGGCACATACGCCGCGCCCGTCTTCAGCACCGCCAACAGGGCGATCACCAACTCGGCGGACCGCGGCAGGGCGACGGCGACGAACCGCTCCGGACCCGCGCCGCCCTCGATCAGCAGCCGGGCGAGCCGGTTCGCCCGCTCGTTCACCTCGCGGTACGACAGCTCCACGCCCTCGAACACGACCGCAACCGCATCCGGGGTCCGCGCCACCTGCTCCTCGAACAGCATGGGCAGCGTGTTGTCCGGCACCGCGGTGGAGGTGTCGTTCCACTCCCCCATCACCAGCGCGCGCTCCGCCGGATCCACCATCTCCGTGGCGGCGACGGTACGGCTCGGGTCGACCCGCACCGCTTCCAGCAGGCGCAGCAGCCAGCCCATGATCCGCTCGGCGGTCGGCTGGTCGAACAGGTCGGGGCGGTAGTCCAGCCACATCCGCAGGCGCTCGCCGGGGACGGCGACGAGGCGGAGCGGGTAGTGCGCGGCGTCCTTCACCTCCATGGACTCCACGTGCAGCCCGGCGTCCGTCAGGTCGAGGGACTGCGGGTCGACGGGGTAGTTCTCGAAGACGATGCAGGTGTCGAACAGTTCCTTGGTGCCGGCCATGCTGTGCAGTTCGGACAGCCCGATGTGATGGTGCTGGAGCAACTGGGCCTGGGTGTCCTGCAATTGCTGTAGTCCGGTCTCGAGGGACGCGGAGGGCACGACCCGCATGCGAACGGGGATCGTGTTGATGAGCATGCCGATCATCGAGGCGGCGCCCGCGAGTTCGGGCGAGCGGCCCGAGACGGTGGCACCGAAGGTGACGTCGTCACGCCCGGTGAGGCGGCTGAGGAGGATTCCCCAGGCGCCCTGGACCGCGGTGTTCAGCGTCAGGCCGCGGCTGCGCAGCTGCCGGGCCAGGGCGGCGGTGTCCTCGGCCGAGAGTTCGGCGTGGACGCGCTCGGGTATCGCGGTGCCCTGGCGGGTGGCGCCCGGTGCGACCAGGGTCTCGCCGTCCAGGTCGGCGAGGACCGCGCGCCACGCCTCGCGCCCGGCCTCGCGGTCCTGGTTCGCGACATGGGCGAGGAAGTCACGGTACGGCGCCACGCGCGGCAGCGCCGACTCGTCGCACCGGTTCGTGTAGAGGGTGAACAGCTCCCGCATGAACAGCGGCATCGACCATCCGTCGAGGATGAGGTGATGGTTGATGAGGACCAGGCGGTGCAGGTCGGCCGCGATCCGGATGAGGGTGAAGCGGAGCAGGGGCGGTCGGGCGGGGTCGAAGCGGGTGGCACGGTCCTCGATCACCAGCCGGTCCGCTTCACGTCCGGCTTCCTCCCGACTCCGTGCGCTCAGGTCGAACTCGCGCCACGGAAGCGGTACTTCGGTCGGGATGACCTGGACGGGTTCGCCGGTCTTCCGCTGCCGGAAGGAGGCCCGCAGGTTCGGGTGCCGGCGCAGCACCGTCTCGGCCGCGGCTCGCAGCGCCTCGGTGTCCAGCGTGCCCTTGAGGTCGAACGCCCACTGGACGGTGTAGACGTCCGTGTCGGTGGGGTCGAAGAGGGAGTGGAAGAGCAGGCCCTCCTGGAACGCGGACAGAGGCAGAATGTCTTGGATACGCGGCCGGCCGGTCACCAGGTCCCCCACTCGGATTCAAGTTCACTTGCGAAGTCGTCGATCTCGTTCTGGCTGATGTCCACCAGCGAGAGGTCGGACGGCGTAGGGCCGCCCGCATCGGGGCGCCGCGCGTGTGCGGCGAGCGCCGTCAGGGCGCGGAACCAGGTGTCGGCCAGGTCACGCAGGGTCGTTTCGGAGAAGTGGGCCTCGGACCAGGTCCAGTGGACGGCGAGTCGGGCACCGTCGGGGCCGTCCACGGTGACGGCGCTGATCTCGATCGCGTGGTCCGCGCCCGACTCGGTCGCGTCGCTCCCGCGCAGCACCCATTCGGGTTCGGTCGTCCAGTCGCCACCGTCGCTTCCGCCTCCTCCCTCGAAGGTTCCGAGGTAGCTGAAGCGGATCCGCGGCGCGGGCAGGGCGGCGAGTTCGGCCCGGGTGTCCGGGTTCAGATGGCGCAGCAGTCCGTAGGCGATGCCGTTGTCGGCGTACTCGCGCGCCTGCTCCTTGATCGCCTTGAAGGCGCGGCCCAGGTCCGCCCCACCGGCCCAGATGTCCCGCCACTCGACCTCGCCCGGGTCGAGCAGCATCGGGTGGATGCTGGAGAAGCAGCCCACCGTCGCCGACAGATCGGCGGGCGCGGGCAGGACGGCGCGGCCGTCTCCCGCCACCTCCAGCAGTACGGATGTGCCGTGCGCCGTCCCGTGGTGCCGCCGCCGGTCGGCCACCGCCAGGGTCAGCCCGGCGAGCAGTGCGTCCTCGACGGTGGCGTGGAAAGCGGTCGGTACGGTCGTCAGCAGAGCGGCCGTCTCGTCCTCGGCCAGCTGGAGGGTCATACGGGAGCGTGCCGAGCCGGTGCCCAAGAGACCGGCTTCCGGGCTGGGTTCGCCACCCTTGAGCGCCTCGGTCCAGCGCCGCACGCCGTGCAACTGCTCATCACTGGCGGCCAGTTCGGCCAAGTGGGCCGCCCATGTACGGAAGGAGGCGACCGGCCGCGGGAACGTGGGTGTCGTACCGGCCATGGCGGCGGCACACGCGGTCGCCAGATCGGCGAGCAGGATCCGCCAGGACGTCCCGTCCACGGCCAACCGGTGTACGACCCACAGCAGCCGCCCCCGCACCGACGGCCCGGCATCGAGCCAGGTGACCGTGAACGCGACACCGGCCCGAAGGTCCAACTCCCCTGCCGTGCACTCGCGTTCGTGCCACACGAGGGAGTCGATCTCGTCGTCCGTCAGCCCGCCGACGTCGATCCGGCGGATCCGGGCCGGGACGTCGACCGCGTCCCGCCCCCGCACATACAACGTTGTCGTACCGTCCCCCGCCTGCTCGGCGCGTAGCCGGAGCACATCATGCCGCGCCACCAGCGCGCTCACGCCCGTGTGCAGAGCCTCGGGGGTCAGACCGGCGGGGGTCCGTACGACCATGGCCCGGTGAAAGCCGTCGAGCGAGCGGCCGTCTTCAAGCAGCCGCCGCATCATGGGAGTTGGTGCCACCTCTCCCACGCCCGCGGCCGCGTCCTCCGGGGCCTCCTCGGCGAGGACGGTCACGACGGGTGCCAGCGCGCGGACGTTCCTCAGCCGGTACACGTCCTTCGGCGCGATGCCCAGTCCGGCCTGTCCCGCCCGACGCACCACCTGGATCACCAGGATGCTGTCGCCGCCGAGTTCGAAGAAGCTGTCGTCGATGCCCACGCCATCGACGCCGAGGACTTCGGCGAACACCGCGCACAGGGTCTCTTCGAGCGGCGTCCGGGGCCCCTGCCCCTTCGTGCCGATGGTCGACCCCGGTGCGGGCAGGGCGCGGCGGTTCAGCTTTCCGTTCGGGGTGAGCGGCAGCGCGTCCAGGGCGATGACCGCCGAGGGGACCATGTAGTCCGGCAGTGCACCGGCCACATACGCGCGCAGGGCCTGCGGGTCGGGTACGGCTCCGGGGGCGGGGACGACGTATCCGACGATCCGCTTGTCACCGGGGCGGTCCTCCCGTACGACCGCCGCGGCGCGGGCGACCTCCGGGTGCCCGGCGAGCGCGGACTCGATCTCGCCCAGCTCGATCCGGAACCCGCGCACCTTCACCTGGTCATCGACGCGCCCCAGGTACTCCAGCCGTCCCGTCGTGCTCCAGCGCGCCAGATCCCCGGTGCGATACATCCGCGAACCCGGCGCTCCGAACGGATCGGCCACGAACCGCTCCGCCGTCAGCCCCGGACGGTTCACATAGCCGCGCGCCAGACCGGCACCGGCGATGTACAACTCCCCCGCCACACCCACCGGCACCGGGCACAGGCCCGCGTCCAGCACGTAGACCCGGGTGTTGGCGATCGGCCGCCCGATCGAGGGCACACCGCCCACGTCCCCCAGGACGTCGTCCGCCGTGGACCAGATCGTCGTCTCGGTCGGCCCGTACAGATTCGTCACCGAGGCGGCCCGAGCCGTCAGCTCCCGCGCCAGCTCACCCGGCAACGCCTCACCGCCGACCAGTGCCCGCACCCCGGCCAACTCGTCACGGGCATCGGCGACAACCGCGTGCCACAGGCTCGGCGTCGCCTGTACGACCGTCACCCCGGCGGAGGCGATCAGCGACCGCAGCGCGAGTGCATCACGCACCTGTTCCGGCGCCGCCAGGATCACAGCCGCGCCATGGAGCAGCGGCAGATACAGCTCCAGACCGGCGATGTCGAACGCCACCGTGGTCACCGCCAGCAGCCGGTCCCCCGCGCCCAGCCCGAACCGCTCCTGCATCGCCGCCAGGAAGTTCACCAGCGCCCGGTGCTCGACCAGCACGCCCTTGGGCCGACCCGTCGAACCCGACGTATAGATCACGTAGGCCGGAGCATCGGCCTGGAGAGGCGCGAGCCTCTCGGCCTCGGCGAGGTCGCCGGACGCCTGCGCGTAGGGAGCCTCCGGCCTGGCGGAACCGTCGAGGAGTACGCGGGATATGTCGGCCGGCAGCTCGACGCCGCTGTCCTCGACCGTGATGACCGCCATGGGGTCCGCGTCGTCGAGGATGTGGGCGATGCGGTCGGCCGGGTAGTCCGGGGCGATCGGAACATAGGCCGCGCCCGTCTTCGACACCGCCAGCAACGCCACGACCAGGTCGGCGGAGCGTGGCAGGGCGACGGCGATGAATCGCTCCGGGCCCGCGCCCCGGTCGAGGAGCAGGCGGGCGAGCCGGTTCGCTCGTTCGTTCACCTCGCGGTACGACAGCTCGACGCCCTCGAAGACGACCGCCACGGCGTCCGGTGTCCGCGCCACCTGCTGCTCGAACAGGACGGGAAGAGTGTCGTGGGGGATGTGTCGGGCGGTGTCGTTCCACCCCTCCAGCACCTGTGTGCGCTCTGCCCGGTCCATCAACTCCGTGCGCACGATGGGTTGTTGTGGGTTTGCGGCGAGGTTGTTGATGAAGTGTTGGAGGCGGGTGAGGTGGTTGGTGAGGTCGTCGTGGGTGTAGAGGGCGGGGTTGGCGTGAAGGTCGACCCGTAGACGGCCTGGGTGGGTGTCGGGGGCGATGGTGAGGGCGAGGTCGGGGACGGGCCCGTTGGTGAGGGGGTGGGCGGAGGCCGGGTGGCCGGCGAAGTCGAGGCGGTGCTCGAAGGAGAGGATGTTGACCATCGGCCCGAACGCGTACTGCCCTCCCGCGTGCCCCAGCCCCGCATGGAGGTCTTCCTGCCGGTAGCGCTGACGCAACAGGAGGTGCCGGACGGAGGCCGAGACATCGGTGAGGACGTCGGTGATCGTCGCCCCGGACGGGACGGGGACGCTCAGGGGCAGGATGTTGGAGAGCATGCCCGGGGTGCTGCGGTGCACCGCCGTGACCCGGGACGTGACCGGCAACTCCACCGTGACCGTGTCCCGGCCCGCAAGCCTCGCGAAGTACGCACCACTCAGAGCGAGAACGGCGCCCGTCCACCCGGCAGGCCCCAGCCCCGCCGCAGCACACACAGCATCGACCGCACCCTTGTCCAGATACGCCGACTGCTGGAGAGGGAAGTCGGCTGCCGATGCGGACCGGCCGGACAGCAGCAGTGGTTCCACCTCGGTCAGAGGCCGGGCGGACCAGAAGTCAAGGTCCCGCTCGTGCTGCGGCGAGTCGCGGTAGTCACGGTCCTGTTCCACCAGCCGGCCCAACGACCTGAACGACGTCTCCGGGCACGGCACACCACGGACCAGCGCCGTGTACACCTCGGCCACCCGACGGGCCACCAGCGAACAGCTGTATCCGTCCAACACGATGTGATGACACCGCTGATACCAGAAGAACCGCTCCTCGGAGAGCTTCAGCAACGCCCACGTGAACAGCCGTCCCCCGCCCGCCAGATCGAACGGACGGCGCATCTCCTCACGCATCCACGCACGCGCCCCACCCTCCGGATCAGCAAGCCCGGACACATCCACCCGGGTCAAAGACCAGTCCGAGCCGGAGACCAGTTCCTGACGGACCTCGCCCCCGCGCTCCACGATCCGCACCCGCAGAGCCTCCGCCTCCACGAGAACCCGGCCCAGCGCACACTCGAAAACATCCGCATCGACAGGACCCGCGATGTCAGCGAACTGACTCACATGAAAAACAAGACTCTCCGGCTCCAACTGCTGCGCCACCCACACACCCAACTGCGCGGCCAGCAGAGGCAAAGAAGTGCTCGGGGCATCCGTCACTTGAGGTCCCATCACATGCTTCATCTCGAGTCAGACCCTTCAGAGCCTTCGGACGCCCATGCGCCGTTCGAGCCCACCCGTGTCAGCCCATGGAGAAGAACTGGTGTGATCCGTGCGGTAGTCACTTCCCCGCGATGGCCGGCCCGGGCAGGCCACGAACGGTCCCCCGAGCCCGCCCGAAGAGGCGGAGTCGCACCAAAGAGGGTTACTCGACCGGGGCGAGCGGCTTCATGTCGGTCCAGGAGCGCTCGACGTAGTCGAGGCAGCTCTGGCGGGTGTCCTCGCCGTGCACGACCGTCCAACCGGCGGGTACCTCGATGAAGTTGGGCCACATCGAGTGCTGCCCAGCCTCGTTGCGCAGGACGACGTACTTTCCGTCTTCCTTCTCAAAGGGGTTCGACATCCGGGACAACCTCACAGTCGTATCGCGGCTATTGGATGGCGAGAGCGCTGACGACATATTCAGCACGTGACATGAAAGGCAGGGGTTTACCGAGATCCATCTCGGGAAGATGCAGAACGCGGCATCGCTCATCCCTCGGAACTGTCGGGCCGAATCGGTGATTCGAGCGGACAGAGATCGGGTATGAGGTCACGCACCGATACAAAGATCCGTGCGGGAAGGAGCCCTTCCCCACGACGGCGCGACTGAAGTCAGAGAAAATCCGACATACAAAGACACAGCAAACACACTTCCCCCGTGCGATTCGTCACGTCCGCTGGCATTGGTTCGCAGCGATCACTTGACGCCACGCCATACAAACACTTGCCCTGCACCCCGTCAACAACCTTTCCAGCCCAAATGTCCCGCTTCGTCCTTACAATGAAACGCAAAACTCCCCCACCACCTCCGAGTTCGCGAACGCCGCGTGTCCTGAATGGCTCGGCCGCATGAACGCGCTGACGCAGTGTCACATTCGATCGAATCCGCAGATAGTTGGCGCGCACACGACACGCGTGCAGGACGCGGACCGTCGGCGCAACCCCTCTTACCGCCGCGCTTAAGTGCCGCTTAAGGACGGCCGATTACTGTCGGTCATCCGGAGCAACGCCACCCAGCATCGGGGGAAGGCATGGAGGCACAGTTGGACGCGCGGCTTGCCAGCACATTCGTGGATGTCGTACAGCGACAGGCCGACGTGCACGGTGATCGGGAGGCGTTCTCCTACATCCGGGACATGAGCGACGGTCAGATCACCGACTCGCTCTCGTACCGCGAACTGGACGCGCAGGCGCGGGTCGTGGCCGGCTGGCTCACCAAGCAGGGCGGCTCCTCGGGCGACCGCGTGCTGCTGTGCTTCCCGCCGGGCCTGGACTTCATCGTCGGCTTCTTCGGCTGCCTGTACGCGGGCATGGTCGCCGTGCCCGCCCCCATGCCCGAGGGGTTCAGCTCGGCCGAGGACCGGGTCGGCAAGATCGTCCGGGACGCCGGGATCAACCTCGCGCTCTCCGACGCGAACGGCGCTCCCAGACTCGAACGCTGGATCGCCGACCGGCTCGGGACCACGCTGCCCTGCGGTCCGGTCCGCGCCATGGACTCCGCGCTCGCCGCGAGCCTGACCGTGCCGGAGATCTCCCCGGACACACTGGCCCTGTTGCAGTACACCTCCGGTTCGACCAGCGACCCCAAGGGGGTCATGATCACGCACCGGAATCTGCTGGCCAATATGCGTCTGATCAGCGGATGTGCGGACGGCGGACCGGACAGCCGCGCCTTCTGCTGGCTGCCGGTCATCCATGACATGGGCCTGATCGGGCAGGTCCTGTGGATGCTCTTCATCGGCGGCTGTACGACGCTCACCTCACCCACCGAGTTCCTGCGCCGCCCCTACCGCTGGCTCCAGCTCCTGGACGAGCTGAACGCCGACTTCAGCGTCGCCCCGAACTTCGCGTACGACCTGTGCGTACGGACCGTCTCCGAGGACAAGGTCCCCGGCCTCGACCTGTCGCGCTGGCGGGTGACCTTCAACGGGGCCGAGCCGGTGCAGGCCCGCTCCCTGGCCAAGTTCCAGGAGAAGTTCGGGCCGGCCGGCTTCCGGGCCGAGACGTTCCTGCCCTGCTACGGCCTGGCCGAGGCGACCCTGCTGGTCACCGGGACGGCCGCCGACAGCAGGCCGGTGATCACCACGGTCGACGCCGAAGCGCTGGCCCGGGGTGAGTTCGTCCCGGTGGCCGCCGGGGACGGTCCGCGCGAGCTGGTCGGCAGTGGCACGGTGGACCGGTCCCGGGTGCGGATCGTGGACGCCGGGACTGGTGCCTCGCTGCCGGACGCCCGGGTCGGCGAGGTCTGGGTGCGCGGCGAGAGCGTCGCCCAGGGGTACTGGGGCCGCCCCGATCTGAACGCCGAGGTGTTCGACCAGAGCCTCGACGGCGAGACCGGCTTCTTCCGCACCGGGGACCTCGGCGTGATCCACGACGGCGAGCTGTACATCACCGGCCGCCTCAAGGAAGTACTGATCATCCGCGGGCGCAACCTCTACCCGCACGACCTCGAACAGACCGTGCGCTCGGTCGACCCGCGACTCGCCACCGGCGCCGGCGCGGTACTCGCCCTGGACACCCCCGAGGGCTCGGTCGTGGTGGTCCAGGAGATCAAGCCCCGCGGTCTGACCGAGGACGACTACCACGCGCTGGCCCAGGGCATCCAGCGGACCCTGGTGCGTGAATTCAGTATTCCGCTGCCCAGCGTGGTGTTCGTCGGACCGGGTCGCGTACGCAAGACCACCAGCGGAAAGATCCAGCGCTCGCTGATGAAGCAGCTCTTCGTGACATCGGAACTCAATTCCCTGCACGAGGAACTGACCGACGCCCTGCGGGCCCATCTGAAGAACGACTGACCGGACTACCAAGACCGGTCGGCCGAGAGAACGGATTTGGTTGTGACAACGGTGCACCGTGACAGCTCGCCGGACGAGATCCGGGCGTGGCTCATCGAACGGGTCGCTTACTACCTCGAACTACCGGCGGACAATATCGATCCGGACACCGAACTGGCCCAGTACGGCCTGGACTCGGTGTACAGCATGAGCATCATCGCCGAGATAGAAGACCAACTCCAGGTAAAGATCGATGAAATGGCCGCCTGGAAGTACCCCACGATCAACGCCCTGGTCGACTACGCCGAGAACCTGATCAGCGAACCGGTTCACTCCGCGCCGTAACGGCGCTTCGCTCAAGCATGTGATGGGACCTCAAGTGACGGATGCCCCGAGCACTTCTTTGCCTCTGCTGGCCGCGCAGTTGGGTGTGTGGGTGGCACAGCAGTTGGAGCCGGAGAGTCTTGTTTTTCATGTGAGTCAGTTCGCTGACATCGCGGGTCCTGTCGATGCGGATGTTTTCGAGTGTGCGCTGGGCCGGGTTCTCGTGGAGGCGGAGGCTCTGCGGGTGCGGATCGTGGAGCGCGGGGGCGAGGTCCGTCAGGAACTGGTCTCCGGCTCGGACTGGTCTTTGACCCGGGTGGATGTGTCCGGGCTTGCTGATCCGGAGGGTGGGGCGCGTGCGTGGATGCGTGAGGAGATGCGCCGTCCGTTCGATCTGGCGGGCGGGGGACGGCTGTTCACGTGGGCGTTGCTGAAGCTCTCCGAGGAGCGGTTCTTCTGGTATCAGCGGTGTCATCACATCGTGTTGGACGGATACAGCTGTTCGCTGGTGGCCCGTCGGGTGGCCGAGGTGTACACGGCGCTGGTCCGTGGTGTGCCGTGCCCGGAGACGTCGTTCAGGTCGTTGGGCCGGCTGGTGGAACAGGACCGTGACTACCGCGACTCGCCGCAGCACGAGCGGGACCTTGACTTCTGGTCCGCCCGGCCTCTGACCGAGGTGGAACCACTGCTGCTGTCCGGCCGGTCCGCATCGGCAGCCGACTTCCCTCTCCAGCAGTCGGCGTATCTGGACAAGGGTGCGGTCGATGCTGTGTGTGCTGCGGCGGGGCTGGGGCCTGCCGGGTGGACGGGCGCCGTTCTCGCTCTGAGTGGTGCGTACTTCGCGAGGCTTGCGGGCCGGGACACGGTCACGGTGGAGTTGCCGGTCACGTCCCGGGTCACGGCGGTGCACCGCAGCACCCCGGGCATGCTCTCCAACATCCTGCCCCTGAGCGTCCCCGTCCCGTCCGGGGCGACGATCACCGACGTCCTCACCGATGTCTCGGCCTCCGTCCGGCACCTCCTGTTGCGTCAGCGCTACCGGCAGGAAGACCTCCATGCGGGGCTGGGGCACGCGGGAGGGCAGTACGCGTTCGGGCCGATGGTCAACATCCTCTCCTTCGAGCACCGCCTCGACTTCGCCGGCCACCCGGCCTCCGCCCACCCCCTCACCAACGGGCCCGTCCCCGACCTCGCCCTCACCATCGCCCCCGACACCCACCCAGGCCGTCTACGGGTCGACCTTCACGCCAACCCCGCCCTCTACACCCACGACGACCTCACCAACCACCTCACCCGCCTCCAACACTTCATCAACAACCTCGCCGCAAACCCACAACAACCCATCGTGCGCACGGAGTTGATGGACCGGGCAGAGCGCACACAGGTGCTGGAGGGGTGGAACGACACCGCCCGACACATCCCCCACGACACTCTTCCCGTCCTGTTCGAGCAGCAGGTGGCGCGGACACCGGACGCCGTGGCGGTCGTCTTCGAGGGCGTCGAGCTGTCGTACCGCGAAGTGAACGAACGAGCGAACCGGCTCGCCCGCCTGCTCCTCGACCGGGGCGCGGGCCCGGAGCGATTCGTCGCCGTCGCCCTGCCACGCTCCGCCGACCTGGTCGTGGCGTTGCTGGCGGTGTCGAAGACGGGCGCGGCGTACGTCCCGATTGACCCCGACTACCCCACCGACCGCATCACCTACATCCTCGGCAACGCGGACCCCATGGCCGTCATCACCGTCGAGAACAGCGGCGTCGAACCACCGGCCGACATATCCCGAGTACTCCTCGACGCCCCCACCACCCGACAGGCCCTCCAGGCGCAGCCGTCCGACGACCTCACCGACGCCGAGCGCCGAACGACGCTCCACGCCGACGCGCCCGCCTACGTCATCTACACGTCGGGGTCGACAGGTCGGCCCAAGGGTGTGGTGGTCGAGCATCGCGGGATCGTGAACCGGTTGTTGTGGATGCAGGACCGGTTCGGGCTGGCGGCTGATGACCGGGTGTTGCAGAAGACGCCGTCCGGTTTCGATGTGTCGGTGTGGGAGTTCTTCTGGCCGCTGCTCGTGGGCGCCGGACTCGTGGTCGCGCGGCCCGGTGGTCACCGGGATCCCGCGTATGTGGCCGAGGTGATCGCCGAGCAGCGGGTCACGACGGTGCACTTCGTGCCGTCCATGCTCCAGGTGTTCCTCCAGGAGCCTGCCGCCGCCTGGTGCGAGGGGCTGCGGCGGGTGGTGTGCAGTGGTGAGGCACTGCCCCCGGAGGTGGTGGAGCGCTTCCGGCAGGTCCTGGACGTGCCCCTGTTCAACCTCTACGGCCCCACCGAAGCGTCCGTCGACGTGTCCTGGTGGGAGTGCCGGGGTCCGCTCGGGGCTTCGGTGCCGATCGGGCGGCCGGTCTGGAACACCCGGCTGTACGTGCTGGACGCGGGTCTGGCCCCGGCACCGGTCGGTGTCGCGGGCGAGCTGTACATCGCGGGCACCCAGCTGGCCCGCGGCTACCATCACCGCCCCGACCTGACCGCGGAACGCTTCGTCGCCGACCCCTACGGGGCTCCCGGCTCCCGTATGTACCGCACCGGTGACCTCGTCCGCTGGAACACCGACGGCCAGATCGAATACCTCGGCCGGGTCGACGACCAGGTCAAGATCCGCGGCTTCCGCATCGAACTCGGCGAGATCGAATCCGCCCTCGCCGCGCACCCCGACATCGCCCAGACCGCGGTGATCGTGCGCGAGGACCGTCCCGGTGACAAGCGGCTCGTCGGCTACGTCGTCCCCGCCCCCGGAGCCGTACCCGACCCGCAGGGGCTACGGGCGGACGCGGCGAAGTCCCTCCCTGACTACATGGTGCCCTCCACCGTCATGGTGCTGGATGTCCTCCCGCTGACCCCCAACGGCAAGCTCGACCGCCGGGAGCTGCCCGCACCCCAGTTCACCGCGAGCGCGTCAGGTCGGGCGCCCAGGACTCCCCATGAGGAGATCCTGTGCCAGGTGTTCGCCGAAGTCCTCGGAGTCGACGGTGTCGGCATCGACGACAACTTCTTCGAGCTCGGCGGGGACAGCATCCTGGCGATCCAGGTGGTGCGCCGGGCGGGGCAGGCCGGACTGGGTATCACGCCCAAGGATCTCTTCCAGTTGCGGAACGTCCGGGATCTGGCGCCCGTGGCGACCGTCGTCACGGACGCGGCGACGGAGGACGTGGACGCGGGTATCGGCGAGGTGCCGGCGACTCCCATGACGCGCTGGCTGTTCGAGCGCGGTGGGCCGGTCGGCCGGTTCCATCAGGCGATGGCGGTGCACACCCCGGCCGGTCTCACCCTCGATGACCTGCGGGCCGCGCTGCGGAGCGTCGTGGCGCATCATGACATGTTGCGGCTGCGTGTCGTTCGCTCCGCTCCCGATGCCGTCCCGACGCTCGAAGTGCGCGGGCGAGCCGCGGTGCACGTCGACGAGCGGATCAGCCGGATCGATGTGCGGGGGCTCTCGGACGACGAGATGCATGCGCTGACGCGTGCCGAACTCGATGCATCCGCACGGCGGTTGGACCCGGAGGCCGGTGTGGTCTTCGGCGTCACCTGGTGCGATGCCGGGCCCTCAGCGCGGGGCCGGCTGTTGTGGGTCGTGCACCATCTGGCGGTGGACGGGGTGTCCTGGCGGATTCTGCTGGCGGATCTCGCCGCGGCGGCTCAGGCGGCCGCGAGCGGCACGGCGCCTTCGCTGAGTCGTAGGGGTATGTCCTACCGGACCTGGGCGACGCGGAACCAGGAGCTTGCCCAAGAGGCGTCAGCCGACCTGCCGTTGTGGACCTCGGCGCTCAAGGCCGAGGAACAGAGCCTTGGTTCGAGGGCGCTTGATCCCGTCCGGGACACGGCCTCGACGTTGCGCGACATCACGCTGTCCCTGCCCGAGGCGACGACCGCCGATCTGCTGACCACCGTGCCGGCGGCCTTCCACGCCACCGTGCAGGACGCGTTGCTCGCCGGGCTGACCCTGGCGGTGTCGGACTGGCGTCGGCGGCGTGGGCTCGGTCAGGGCACGGCCGTACTGGTGGACGTGGAGGGGCACGGGCGGGACAGTCTGCCGGCGCCCGCCGATCTGTCGTCCACCGTGGGCTGGTTCACCAGTCTGTATCCCATGCTGCTGGACGCGGGTGAGGTGGACTGGTCGGACGTATGGGCGGGCGGGGCCGATCTGGGGCGGTCCCTCAAGTGGATCAAGGAGCAGGTGCGCGAGTACTCCGAGAAGGGGTCCGGCTTCGGTCGGCTGCGCTATCTCCGGCCGGATACCGAGGCGGAGCTGGCGGCCCTGCCCGCACCGCAGATCGGCTTCAACTACCTTGGCCGGTTCGACGTTTCGTCCGGGACGGGCGACGACTGGACGGCCGTACCGGAGTTCGGGCTGGTCGGCGGCGGTGATCCGGGGATGGGCGCGGCGCACGCGATCGAGGTGGACGCCGTCACCGAGAACCGTGCCGACGGAGCGCGGCTGACCGTCAAGTGGACGTGGCCAAACGCCCTGTTCACGGATGCGGAGGTGCGGGATCTGGCCGAGACGTGGTTCCGGGTACTGGGCGCGCTCGCGGCACACGGACAGCGCCCGGACGCGGGTGGGCACACGCCGTCCGATCTCTCGCTGGTCGAGCTGAGTCAGAGCGAGATCGACGACTTCGAGGACGAACTCGGTTCCGAGTGGGGGACTTGGTGAACCGCTGAGAGAAGCGGCGGAGCAATGGAGCGGCGGGCCGGGACGCATCGGTCCGCCGCCCCCCGTCACACCTGCTGCTCGAGTTCCGCCGTGTCCTTGGTGAGGGCCGGGGTCTGGGTGGCGGAGACGCTTCTGCGGAGGCGGCCGAGGCCGGCGGCCGCGGTCAGCAGGGCCAGGGCGGCGGCGCTGACCGGGACCAGGTAGCTGTTCTCGGCGTCGAAGTGTTCCACGGACCAGCCCGCGAGCATGCTGCCGAGGGAGGAGCCGCCGAGGAGGCTGGTCACGGCCAGGGTCATGCCCTCGTTGATCTGGGAGCGCGGGATCAGTTCCTGGACCAGGCCCATGCCGGTGATCATGGTCGGTGAGGTGGCCATGCCCGCGATGAACATCAGCGGGACGAGGGACCACAGGCCGCTGGCGAGGGTCAGCGGGAGCATCAGTACGGCCATGCCGCCGACGCCCATCAGGAAGCGGGTGGTGCTGGAGCCGCGCAGGGTGAGCATGCCGAAGAGCAGGCCCGCGAGGGCGGAGCCGACCGCCTGGAGGGCCAGGACCAGACCGGCCGAGGACTTGTGGTGCAGGGAGTCGGTGAAGGCGATCGTGACGACTTCGAGGGAGCCGAACAGGGAGCCGGTGAAGAGGAAGACGAGCATCATCACCTGGAGGCCCCGGTTGGTGAGCGGGGAGCGGGGGACCGAGGGGTCGGCGGGCTGGACCGGGGGTTCGGTGCCGCGCTGGAGGGAGAAGAGGACGGTGCCGCCCAGGGTCAGGATCAGCGGTGCGATCCGGCCCGCCTCGGGGGCGATGCCGGTGGCCAGGCCCACCACGATGATGGGGCCGAGGACGAAGCACATCTCGTCCAGGACCTGTTCGAACGAGTTGGCCACATGCATGCGTTCGTCGTCATTGCCGTAGAGCTCGGCCCAGCGGGCGCGGGTCATGCCGCCGACGTTCGGCGCGGTGGCGGACAGCACGTTGGTGACGAACAGGGTCCAGGTCGGTGCGTCGGTGGCGAGGCAGATGACCAGGGCGGCCGACATGGCGGCCGACCAGATGGCCGCGGGGATGGCCGTACGGGACTGGCCGTAGCGGTCGACGAGGCGGCCGAGGAGCGGGATCGTGATCAGGGTGGCGGCGAGGGACGAGCCGCCCACGGCGCCGGCCAGCGCGTAGGAGTGGCGCATGGCGGCGACCATCACCACGGTGCCGACGCCGGACATGGACAGGGCGAGCCGGGCCAGGAAGCCGGTGGTGGTGAAGCCGACGCTCCCCTTGGCGGAGAACAGTCTGCGGTACGGGGCGAACATGTGTGGTCTCTCCGTCGCGGGGCCGTGGCAACCGCGCGCGAAGGGAATCGGGCGGGCATTGGTCGCCAATGCCCCGGTCAGGGGCCGGGGTTGAGGATAGTGCCCGATCCCGCACACCGCCTCCCCAAGTCAACTGGCGGGTGTGCGGGGCGACATGGTGGACCAGGCACCGCAGCCGCGCGGAGTCCGCGTCCAAGGGGCGGCCTCGTCCCTCGTCAGCCCGCCTGGGGCCGGTCGTCGTCGACGATCTCGGCGTCCACCACCTCGTCGTCCTCCGGGGCGGACCCACCGGAGGCCGAGTCACCGGACGCCGAGCCGCCAGCGGCGCCCGCGGCCGTGCCCGCGCCCTGTTCGCCCTGGGCGCGTGACTGCTCGTACAGTGCCGTGCCGATCTTCTGGGCGGACTGGGCCACTTCGTCGGTGGCCTGGCGGAGGGTGGCGGTGTCCGTGTTCTCGTCCTTGAGCTTCGCCTTCAGCTCGGCGAGCGCGGCCTCGGTCTCGTGCCGCGCCTCGGCGGAGATCCGCTCGGGGTTGTCGCTGATGAGCTTCTCGGTCTGGTAGACGAGCTGTTCGGCCTGGTTGCGGGTCTCGGCGGCCTCGCGGCGCTGCCGGTCGTCCTCGGCGTGCTGCTCGGCCTCGCGGACCATGCGGTCGATGTCGTTCTTCGGCAGCGCGGAGCCGCCGGTGACGGTCATCTTCTGTTCCCTGCCGGTGCCGAGGTCCTTCGCGGACACATGCATGATCCCGTTGGCGTCGATGTCGAAGGCGACCTCGATCTGCGGGACTCCGCGCGGTGCGGGCGGCAGGCCGGTCAGCTCGAACATGCCGAGCTTCTTGTTGTAGGCGGCGATCTCGCGCTCGCCCTGGAAGACCTGGATGGACACCGAGGGCTGGTTGTCCTCGGCGGTGGTGAAGATCTCCGAACGGCGGGTGGGGATCGTGGTGTTGCGCTCGATCAGCTTGGTCATGATGCCGCCCTTGGTCTCGATGCCGAGGGACAGCGGGGTGACGTCGAGCAGCAGGACGTCCTTGACCTCGCCCTTGAGGACACCGGCCTGGAGCGAGGCGCCGATGGCGACGACCTCGTCCGGGTTGACGCCCTTGTGCGGCTCCTTGCCGGTCAGCTCCTTCACCAGACCGGTGACGGCGGGCATCCGGGTCGAGCCGCCCACCATCACCACATGGTCGATGTCGGACACCTTGATCCCGGCGTCCTTGATCGCGTTGTGGAACGGCGCCTTGCAGCGGTCCAGCAGGTCGGCCGTCAGCTGTTCGAACTGGGCGCGCGTCAGCTTCTCGTCCAGGTGCAGCGGACCCTCGGCGGAGGCGGTGATGTAGGGCAGGTTGATCGTGGTCTCCGAGGAGCTGGACAGCTCGATCTTCGCCTTCTCGGACGCCTCCCGCAGCCGCTGCACGGCCATCTTGTCCTTGCCCAGGTCGACGCCGTAGTGGTTCTTGAACTGCTGCACCAGGTGGTCCACGACGCGCTGGTCCCAGTCGTCGCCGCCCAGGTGGGTGTCGCCGTTGGTGGCCTTGACCTCGATGACGCCGTCGCCCATCTCCAGCAGGGACACGTCGAAGGTGCCGCCGCCGAGGTCGAAGACGAGGACCGTCTGGTCGTTCTCCTTGTCCAGGCCGTACGCGAGCGCGGCGGCGGTCGGCTCGTTGATGATCCGCATGACGTTCAGGCCGGCGATCTCCCCGGCCTCCTTCGTCGCCTGCCGCTGGGCGTCGTCGAAGTAGGCCGGGACGGTGATCACGGCGTCCGTGACGTCCTCGCCGAGGTACGACTCGGCGTCCCGCTTCAGCTTCTGGAGCACCCGCGCGGAGATCTCCTGGGCGGTGTAGTGCTTGCCGTCGATGTCGCCCTGGTCGGGGAAGCGCCAGGAGTGATCGCCCATGTACCGCTTGACCGAGCGCGCGGTGCGCTCCACGTTGGTCACGGCCTGCCGTTTGGCGACCTCGCCGACCAGCACCTCGCCGTTCTTGGCGAACGCCACGACCGAGGGAGTGGTCCGCGCGCCCTCCGTGTTGGTGATGACGGTGGGTTCGCCGCCCTCCAGGACCGAGACCACCGAGTTCGTCGTCCCGAGGTCGATTCCGACCGAACGCGCCATGGTGATTCCTCCCTTGCCGGCTGCTCCCCCACCCGTGTTCCCCGGTCCTCCTCACCTATAGGGCCTGAATAAAACTTGAGCTACCTCATGTCAAGTCTGGTCCGCTTCCGGCGGGCCGTCCAGGGCGCGGGTCCAGTCGGTTCCGGCCGCGAGCGCGGCGCGCCAGGGACGTAGCACGCGGGGCGGCATGCCCACGGCGAGCGCTCCGGTGAGCGCCGTACCCCTGCGGTAGGCGACGAGGAAGCCGCCGTCCGCCGGGTCGCCGTCGACCACCCGGGCCTCGTCGTGATCGCGCAGGTGTCCGAACGCCTGGATCCTGAGGTCGTACTGGTCGGACCAGAAGGACGGCACCGGCGCGAACGGTTTGGCCTGCTCGGGGGCGAGGAGGTTACGGGCGGCGGCCATGCCCTGTTCGGCCGCGTTCGTACGGTGCTCCACGCGCATGTCGGTGCCGAAGAGCGGGTTGTGCCAGCGGGCCACGTCGCCCGCGGCGTAGATGCCGGGCGCGGCGGCACTGTACCGGTCGCAGACCACGCCGTCGGCCAGCCGCAGCCCGCTGTCCTCCAGCCACTCGGTGTTGGGCTCGGAGCCGACGGCGATCAGGACGTCGTCGGCCGGGATCGTGCTGCCGTCGCTGAGCAGCACGCCCGTGGCCCGGCCCGCCCCGGTGGTGATCCCGGCGACCTTGGTCCCGGTCCGCAGGTCCACGCCATGATCGCGGTGGACCTGGGCCAGATGCGCTCCGACCTGCTGTCCGACGGCGTGCGCGAGGGGGACGGGGGCGGGTTCCACCAGGGTGACGGTCGCGCCGAGGGTACGCGCGGCGGCGGCGACCTCGGCACCGAGGAACCCGGCGCCCACCACGACCAGCCGGCCCCCGGCCGTCAGCCGCTCGCGCAGGGCGAGGGCGTCCCCGAGTTCCCGCAGGACATGGACGCCGGGTGTGTCGCACTCGGGCAGCCGGCGCGGCCTTACCCCGGTGGCGATGATCAGACCGTCGTACGTCAGGCTCGTGCCGTCGGCGAGGGTCACGGTGCGGGTCGCCGGGGCGAGGGCGGCGGCGGGCACGCCGAGCCGCAGGTCCAGGGCGAGGGCGTCCAGATCGGCCGGGCGGCGCAGATGCACCCGCTCGGGCTCCCAGGCGCCGGTGAGGACCTGCTTGGACAGCGGCGGCCGGTCGTAGGGCGGATGCGGTTCGCCCCCGACGAGGGTGAGCGAGCCGTCGTAGCCGGCGCGGCGCAGGGTCTCGGCGGCCGTCAGACCGGCCGCCGAGGCCCCCACCACGACGATGCGGCGCGGCGGGACGCTCGTCACGCCTCCACCAGCCGGATCGCGGCGGCGGGGCAGATTGCGGCCGACTCCCGTACGTCCTCGTCGAGTTCAGGGCCGGGGGTGGCGTCCAGCAGCTGCACTATGCCCTCGTCGTCCTGGTCGAAGACCTGGGGTGCCACCAGGACGCACTGTCCGGAGGCGACGCATTTGGGCTGGTCGACTTCCACGCGCATGGGTTTCCTCGTTTCATGGTTCGTGATGGTGCGGGTGTGCCGTGTGGTGCGTGCTGTGAAGTGCTACCAGGAGACGGGTAGTTCATAAACGCCATAGACGAAGCCATCATGCTTGAACTCCAGTTGATCGAAGTCCGTGGCCAGCGCGAGCGTGGGGATGCGGGAGTAGAGCGTGCTGTAGGCCACCTGGAGTTCGACGCGGGCGAGCGGCTGGCCGAGGCACTGGTGGATGCCGTAGCCGAAGGCGACATGGCGGCGGGCGTCGCGGGTGAGGTCGAGCCGGTCGGGGTCGGGGAAGACGCCGGGGTCCCGGTTGGCGATGTCGTTGGCGAAGATGACGCCGTCGCCCGCGCGGATCAGCTCACCGTCGATCTCGATGTCCTCCAGCGCGACACGCCGCCGCCCGGAGTGGACGATGTTCAGATAGCGCAGCAGCTCCTCGACGGCCGAGGCGACCGTCTTGGGGTCCTCGCAGTCCCGCAGCAGGGCGAGTTGGTCCGGGTTGCGCAGCAGGGCCACGGTGCCGAGCGCGATCATGTTGGCGGTGGTCTCATGGCCCGCCACGAGCAGCAGGACGCCCATCTCGGCGGCCTGGCGCCGGGTCAGCTCGCCGGTGGCGACGCGCTGGACGGCGAGCTGGGAGAGCACATCGTCCTCGGGGTGCGCGAGCTTGGCGGCCAGGAGGTCGTCCAGGTAGCCGGTGAGCGCCTCGGACGCGGCGAGCAGTTCCTCGCGGGTGGAGGTGCGGCGCACCAGGACGCGGCTGTGGCGCTGGAAGAAGTCGTGCCGCTCGTACGGCACGCCGAGCAGCGCGCAGATCACCAGGCTGGGCAGCGGCAGTGCGAACGCCTCCACCAGGTCGGTGGGGTTGGGCCCGGCGAGCATCTCCTCGATCAGGTCGTCCACGATCCGCTGCACGGACGGCCGCAGGGCCTCGACCTTCCTGATCGTGAAGGGGGCCGTCACCATGCGGCGCAGCCGGGCGTGTTCGGGGTCGTCCATGGTGAGGAAGGTGCTGCGGGTCCGGTCGCGCTCCTGGGTCGCGGCGCTGCGGTGCGGGTAGCCGGGCCGCCGGGGGTCGGCGCTGATGCGGGGGTCGCCGAGCAGGGCCCGTACGTCCTCGTGGCGGGTGATCATCCAGGGGCTGCTGCCGTCCCAGATGCGCACCCGGGAGACGGGCCGTTCGCTCTGGAGGGTCTGGAGGGCGGGGGGCGGATCGAAGGGGCATCCGGTGGCGCGGGGCATGGGGTGCTCGGGGAGCCCGGTCGGCGTGTCCACGACTGTCTCGGTCACAGCTGCCTCCTCGGCAAGGGGGGCTCCCAACACCCCTAACGGTGTTAGGTGCTTCAGGCAACCTTAGGGATCGTGGGGGGCACGTCAACGGTGCCGAAGGGTTCGCCGTCGCTATCCGGCCACGATGCGATCGAGCAGATCGTCCGCGCGCTGGATGAGTCCGCGCCGGTCGACCTCGTAGGGCAGCGCCATCGCGATGGTGACGATGCCGTGCAGCGCCGACCAGAGCAGCAGCGCGTCCTGCCCGGTGCCCACCTGCCCGGAGCGGTCGCCGGGCAGCGCGGCCAGTGCCTCCTCCCAGGCGCCGAGCACCAGCCGCACCGGGTGGCGCGGGGAGTCCTCGCGGGGGCCGACGATGCGCTCGACACCGAACATCAGGCGGAAGCGCCGGGGGTTCTCCAGCGCAAAGGTGCAATAGCGGTGGGCCATGGCGCGCAGGGCGGTACGGGGAGTGTGCGGGGCGCAGGGGATGTGCGGCGCGTGGGGGCTGTGGGTGGAGTAGGGGGTGCCGCCGTCCCGTGCCTCCCGCAGCTCGGCGACCAGCTTCTCGTAGGCCCGGCGCGTCACCGTCGCGACCAGTTCGGAGCGGTCCTTGAAGTGCAGATAGATGCTGGGCGCGGCGATACCGACCTCACGGGCGACCGCGCGCAGCGACAGTGCCTCCTCGCGGCCCGACTCGGCCAGCAGCCGGGCCGCGGCCGCGAGGATCTCCTCCTTCAGGGCACCGCCCTCGCCCCACTGGCTCGGGGCGCGCCGCTTGAACGTCTCGGCCACCTGTGCTCCCTCCGTTGCCCGCCTGCCGGGTGAAGCATTATCGGAGGTGGCCGAATATCTGTCGCCCCGGGTGCCGGCGTCCCCGTGCCCAGGGACGCCGGCACCGCTCGGCTCAGACCTCCCGGACCGCCGTCGGCCTCAGGTGCCGGGCGAGGAAGCGGGCCGCGCTGTCCGACTCGAACCGGGGCAGCTCCTTGTGCCGCCCGGAGTTGGCGTGCAGCGTCTTCTCCTTCGAGGCGAACGCGTCGAAGAGGGCCAGCGCGGCGGCACGCGGGATGTGCTCGTCGTCCCACTGCATGGCGTACTCGACAGGGATCGTGATCCGTCCCGCGGCCTCGGCCAGGGCGTCGGGCCAGTGCAGCCCGAACACCGCGGCGGTGATCCGGGGATCGTCCGCCACGAACGGCACACCGATCGCGGTGGCCATGTTCAGACCGAAGAAGCCGACGGGTCCGCCGGCGCCGATCTCCGGCAGTTCCTGGAGGGCGTCCAGGGCCGCCTTCCACTCGGGGACGGCGAGTTCGGCGAGCCGGGCGTTGTAGCGGACCACGATCGGGCCTTCCGGCTCGCCCGCCTCCCGGGCCCGGTACAGCGCGGCGATCTCCTGCTCGTCGTACGCCGTGCGCGGCCGGTCGCCGTGGCCGGGCGCGTCGACGACGGCGACATGGAAGCCGCAGCCGGTGACGAGCAGCCGGGCGCGGCCTGTCATCGCGGGCCACCTCTTGTGCGTGCCGCCGCCGTGGCCCATGAACACGAGGGGTGCCCGCTCGGGGCCGGACGCGGGCGACCAGAGCACGCCGGGGATGTCGCCCAGGACGAAGTCGCGCTCGATCACACCGTCGGTCGATGTCCGCGTGGTGAACGTCAGGGCGTGCGCGGGGTGTTGTCTCATCGGTTGCCGCCTTTCGGGAATGCCTTGTCGGTGCGGCGCTCCCGGCGGCAGCTGCGTCAGCCGCTCGACCGTGACGGAGAGGGGAGCACCCATACGGATACCTCGGTCATGGGTCTCACCTCCTCGCACTGGCACACGGTCAGCGGAAAGCTATCAGCCAGATCGCCGCCCTGCCGAAGGGTTTTCGACGGGTGCGCCGCGGCTGCCCCGGGGGCGGCGGTCGCGGTCGGATCGAGGCCGGTTTCCGTCCCCGTGGGTACCGCTTCCCTGATCCCTGTGCGTGTTCCCGGAGTTACGGCTCGATAGCATCGGGTCCACGGCTGGAGGAACGCCGAATCGATCAGGCCGGGACGGGGATACGCGCCAGTGGTGATGGGTGGGGCGGCACGGTTGCGGGTGCCGGTGGGGGCGGACGCGGAGCGCTGGGTCACCCGGGCGGGGTGCCGCCGGGTGCTGCTCGTGGTGCACAACGTGACATCCGCGACCCGACTGCTTGATGTGCTGCCCCTGTTCGGCGGGGACGTACGGCTCCAGCTGTTCGCCACCTGCACGGGGTCCTCGCCGTTCCTCGCGGGGGTGGTCGAGCTGCTGACGGGCACGGGGCTGCCCGTCCTGCCGTGGGAGCAGGCCAAGGAGACCACGTTCGACCTGGCCGTCTCCGCGAGCTACGGCGGTGAACTGGACCAGATCCAAGGCGAGTTGGTCGTCCTGTCCCACGGGATGGGCTACAACAAGCGGCTCGCCGCGCCGGACGCCGAACAGCAGTCGGCCGCACCGGTCTTCGGACTCTCGCCGGACTGGCTGCTGCACGGCGGCCGTCCGCTCGCCGCGGCCACCGTGTTGTCCCACCCCGAGCAGCTGGAGCGGCTGCGCGCCTCCTGCCCGCAGGCCGCGCCCACCGCCGTACTGGCGGGCGATCCCTGCTACGACCGGCTGATCGGCGCGCTCCCGCAGCGCGAACTCTTCCGCCGCGCGCTCGGGGTGGCCCCCGGGCAGAAGCTGGTCGTCGTCAGCTCGACCTGGTCGTCGCGGTCCCTGTTCGGCGCCGCGCAGGCCGACTCACGCGAGGCGGCCGACGCGGACGATCTGCTGCCCTGGCTGCTCTCCCGGCTGTCCACGGAGCTGCCGGCCGACGAGTACCGCTCGCTCGCCGTCCTGCACCCGAACATCTGGTACGGGCACGGCCCCGGCCAGGTCAGGGCCTGGCTCGACCACGCCCGGCGGGCCGGCCTGGACGCCGTGCCGCCGCTCGACTGGTGGCGGCAGGCCCTGATCGCCGCGGACTGCGTGCTCGGGGACCACTCCAGCGTCACCTACTACGCGGCGGCCATCGGCGTGCCCGTACTCCTCGGGGCGTTCCCGCAGGACGCGCTCGACCCGCACTCCCCGGTGGCCGCGCTCGGCCGTACGGCGCCCCGCCTGCTCCGGCGTGGCAGCCTGCGCGCCCAGATCGACACCGCGATCGCCGCCCATGAGCCGGACCACTACGCGCACTTCGCCGAGCAGGCCAGTTCCGCGCCGGGCGAGTCCGCGGGGCTGCTGCGCCACCTCTTCTACCGCCTCATGGACCTGCCGGAGCCCACCGGCCACACCGCGCTGCTCGACCCGCTGCCGCTGCCGCCCCACCAACCGGCCCGCCGTACCACGCCCGTCCGGGTCTTCGCCGAGGTGACCGACGGCCGGACACCGGAGGTGGTGCTCGTACGGCACCCGGTGTCCGGCGACGCCCCCGACCCGGCCGACGGACTCGCGGCGGCCTCCACGGCGTACGCGCACACGGCGGTCGACGAGGAGACCCGCGAGGCAGGCCGGCTGCGCCTCGCGGACGTGGTGCTGCGCCACGCCCCGGCCGACGACCCACGTCTTGGCCCGCCCGGCGCCTGGACCGCGGAGGCGCTGGCCCGCTACCCCTACTCCGCGCTGGCGGCCTATGCCGACGGCCCGGACCGCTGCGTCGTCCGCACCCGCCGGGGCGATCTGCTCCGCCTGTCCGCCGCCACCGGGCCCGACGGCCGCCCGAACCTGTGCGACCCGGCCGCCTACGCCTCCGCCCTGCACACCTGGCTCACCACCGGCCGCAAACTCTCCGAGGCCATCCCCGAACTGAGGGTCCGCACCGGCACGGTGACCCACCGGGTGGCGATCGAACGACTGCCGACGCATCCGGCGTAGTCCGCGCCGCTCAGCCCGCCAGCGCGGCGAGCCGCTCCCGTACCCGCTCGGCGCCGACCGCGTCCTCCTGCTTCTCGTACCGCGCGGCGGCGGCCCGGAGGTCCTCGGCGGCCTCCGCCGGGTGGCCGGCGAGCCGGTGTCCCTCGGCCCGCTGCTCCAGCGCGTCGGCGAGCTGGAGGTCCGCGCCCTCGGCCGTCATGGTCTCGACGGCCTTGTCCAGGCAGACGAGGGCGAGTTCGGGGTCGAATGGTTGAGGTACGGGGTCTTTCAGGGTGGTGAGCCGGATGATGTATGAGGACGGTGGCGGGGGGTGGGTCTGGGTTGGCCTTCATGCCCCTCGTGTGGATCGCGCTGCCCTCTGTGCGGGCCTGTTGACGTGCGAGGCCTCACTCCGGCGCGAAGTCGAAGCTGTTCCACAGCCCGGTCGCCCGCACCACCTGGTCCGTCGCGCCGATGTCCACGAAGTCGTACGCGCCGCCCGCGGGCACGGTGCAGTCGCGGGTCGTGTACATGCGCAGGCTGCTCTGGGTCAGGTTGGTCACGTGGGTGACGCCTCCGGGGAAGCGGTGGCAGCCCCTGACCGAGGGATTGGTGAGGGTCTGCACGACCCGTCCGTCGTTCCGTGCCACGATCTGACCGGACGCCTGGTCCTGGCAGGCGGTCAGCGCGATGCCGAGCAACGCGAAACCGGTGAGCGCGGCCAGCGGCCGTGAAGCGCGCATCGGGCCTCCTGTGCCAAGACGCCAAGACGGGTGCTGCCAGGGGACCTGGCCCCCCACTACTATCCGTCAGAGTGCGCCGAGCCGCCCGGCGAAGGCACCCACACCGGTCACATCGCCTGTTCAGCGGCGTCCTGGGGGCCTTTCGGGTGCCTGTGTGGCCCGGGTGTCGCACCCGGTGTGCGGGGTGCGGCCGCCCACCCTTCACTGAGGGGAACGAATCGCGGCGAGGGCAGGGGAGTCACCTATGGCAGGGCTCGGCGGACGGGGCGCGGCGGGCGCGGCACTGGCCCTGGTCATGGTGTCCGCCGCCGGCTGCGGCAACGGCTCCCGGCACTCCCCCACCCCCGCCGAACAGGCCGCCTCCGCCGCCTCCGCCGCCGCCTCGCTCGCGGCCCGGGGCGGCGACGCGCTCGCCTCGGCCTCGGCGGAGGCCGGCCGGAGACTCGACGAGGCCAAGGGCGGCCTGAACGCCAAGGATCAGGTGAGCCTCGGCGCCGTCACCCTCGACGGCGACGGCCGGGCCACTACCACCGTGTCCGCGCGGAACACCGCCTCCGCCGCCAAGTCCTTCGCCGTGCAGGTCAACTTCACGGACGGCGGCGGCAATCTGCTCGACGTCGTGGTGCTGTTGGTCAAGGACGTGGCCGCGCACGGCTCGGGGCACGGCACCGCGCGCAGCAACCGCCGGCTGCACGGCGAGGTACGGGCGAACGTCGGCACGGCCCTTCGGTACTGATCCGGACGCGCCGCGCACGGGAGACCCCCGGCCGAACCCCCGCGAAACCTCCACCTGAACCCTCGACGCTGCCGCACGAGTGAACCGCCAAACGGGTGATCCGTAGCGGCCGCCAGCCCCGGGCGCCCAAGGATCACGGCTCCATCGGGCATTTCCGGCGAGTCGGGCGATTGGTTCGAAGTGACAGGCTTACGGTGCCCTGTCCACACTGAATTGGCGGTTCGTGATCAGGAATGAGCGTCAACGATCCAGAACGTTCTCGAGGAGATCGAATGGTGGAGCAGTCTTCCGAGATCGATATAAGCGGGCCGGACGCATCCGCCCTCTCCGTGAGCGGCGCCGGCCCGGACAGAACAGAGACCGAGAGCGGACTCGCGGACGTGCTGGCCGAGCTGGTGGGCAGTGAGCAGGTCCCGGCGGACAGCCACTTCTTCACCGACCTCGGCGCCAACTCCCTGGTCATGGCCCAGTTCTGCGCACGGGTGCGCAAGCGCCCCGACCTGCCGTCTCCGTCCATGCGGGACATCTACCGGTACCCCACCATCCGGGACCTGGCCGAGGCCCTCGCCCCGGCCACTTCCCCGCCGGACGAGGCCGCCGGCCCCACGACGGCACCCGCGGCACCGGTTCCCGTCGCCCCTCCCGCGCCTCTGCCGCACACCAGCCGGCTGACCCATTTCCTGTGCGGCACCTTCCAGTTGCTCGCCTTCCTCGGCTACTCGTTCCTGTCCGGTCTGGTGACCGGCACCGGCTACGAGTGGGTCGCCGACGGCAACGGGGTCGCCGACATCTACGTACGGTCGCTGCTCTTCGGCGGCACCGGGTTCATCGCCCTGTGCGTCTTCCCGGTCATCGCCAAGTGGCTGCTGGTCGGCCGCACCAAGCCCGCCGACTTCCCCGTCTGGGGCCTCGCGTACATGCGCTTCTGGCTGGTGAAGGTGCTGCTGCACGCGAACCCGATGGTCTTCCTCGCCGGCACCCCGCTGTACGTGCTGTATCTGCGGGCCCTTGGCGCGCGGATCGGCAAGGGGGTCACGATCCTCTCGCACACCCTGCCGGTCTGCCCCGACCTGGTGACGATCGGCGCCGGGACGGTGATCCGCAAGGACTCCTTCATCCTCGGCTACCGAGCGCACCGGGGCCGCATCCAGACCGGCCGGATCACCCTGGGCGAGGGCGTGTTCATCGGGGAGAAGACCACCCTGGACATCGACACCTCGATGGGTGACGGAGCGCAGCTCGGGCATGCCTCGGCGCTGCACCGCGGCCAGGCGGTCCCGGCCGGCGAGCGCTGGCACGGCTCCCCCGCGGAGCCCGCGGAGACCGACTACCTGCGGGTGCCGCCCGCCCGGTGCGGCACCCTGCGCCGGACCTGGTTCAGCCTCGGCACCCTGCTCCAACTGGTCTTCCTCTACATTCCGTTGGCCGTCGGCGGGATGTACATGCTGTTCACCGCGGTACCGGCGATCGGTGATCGCCTCGACCCGGACACCGAGGACCTGGCGCCGGTCCAGCTGCTCGCCGACGCGGCGCTGCTCTCCCTGGTGCTGTTCGTCGGCTTCATCGTCGTGGGCCTCGGCGTCCTGTACACGCTGCCCCGGCTGCTGCGGCTGTTCGTCCGGCCCGACCGGGTCTATCCGCTCTACGGCTTCCACTACGCGCTGCACCGCACGACGGCCCGCCTGACGAACGTCAAGTTCTTCGCCTGGCTGTTCGGTGACAGCTCGTTCGTCGTGCACTATCTGCGCGGCCTCGGGTACGACCTGTCGCACGTCGAGCAGACCGGCTCGAACTTCGGCACCGAAGTGCAGCACGAGACACCGCTGTTGGTGTCGGTCGGCAGCGGCACCATGGTGGCCGACGGGCTGTCCATCCTCAACGCGGACTATTCGAGCTCCTCGTTCCGGCTGTCCAAGGTGTCGATCGGGCCGCGCAACTTCCTCGGCAACAACATCGCCTACCCGGTGGGCGGCAGGACGGGCGAGAACTGCCTGCTGGCGACCAAGGTGATGATCCCGCTGGACGGCGAGATCAGACGGGGTGTGGGGCTGCTCGGCTCGCCGAGCTTCGAGATCCCCCGCTCGGTCGACCGCGACGCCCGCTTCGACCATCTGCGCGAGGGCGAGGAACTGGAAACCCGGCTGCGCGCGAAGAACCACTACAACCTGCGCTCGATGGCCTGGTGGCTGCTCGCCCGCTGGCTGCACGTCTTCGTGCTCACCTTGTTCGCGCTGGCCACGGTGGATCTGTACGGCATGGCGGGCCATGTGGTGATAGGAGCCTATCTGGCGCTCACCCTCGCCTTCTCCACCGCGTACTACATCGTGCTGGAGCGCTGCATGACCAGGTTCCGCGGGCTGCGGCCCCAGTTGTGCTCCATCTACGACCGGGACTTCTGGCGGATCGAGCGGCTGTGGAAGGTGCCCTCGCAGTGGCTCAACATCTTCAACGGCACACCGTTCAAGAGCCTGGTCTGGCGGCTGATGGGGGTGCGCGTGGGCCGCATGGTGTTCGACGACGGCTGCTACATCACCGACCGGACCCTCGCGGTCATCGGTGACGAGTGCACCCTCAACGCGGGCAGCAAGGTCCAGTGCCACTCGCAGGAGGACGGCACCTTCAAGTCGGACTTCATCCGGCTCGGCGCCGGTACCACGCTGGGCGTCTCCGCCCATGTCCACTACGGCGTGACGATGGGCGAGGGCTCGGAGCTGGTCTCCGACTCCTTCCTCATGAAGGGCGAGGAAGTACCCCCGGGCGCGCGCTGGGGCGGCAATCCCGCGGTGGAGATGCCGGCGGGCGACGGTCCGCCCGGCGCCCCCGTCCTGACCGCTGCCACAGCAGACGCCACTGCGGCGACCGTGAGTTGAGGAAGGCCATTCGATGGGAACGCGCGTGGAAGCGGACCGGGAGTTCTGGCAGCGGGTACTGACCGCCGGCGGTGTCACCGCGGTGCCGCGCTGGGTGCGGGAGCCGGTCGCCGGATCCGCCGAGCACGAGATGCCGGTGCCGGACGAGGTGGCGCGGGCGGTGCGCGAGCTGGTCGGGCACCAGGGGGTGCCGGTCAGCGCGCTGCTGCTCGCGGCGCACGCCAAGGTGCTGGCCACGCTGTCCGGCGAGCCCGAGGTGGTCACCGGCTACACCACCGGGGTGCGCGGCGAGCCACTGCCCTGCCGGCTGACCGTAGCGCCCGGCTCCTGGCGGGAGCTGACGGCGGCGGCCGAGCACGCGGAGGCGGCGGTACTGGCGCACCGGGAGTTCCCGGTGGAGAAGCTGCGCCGTGAACTCGGCCTGACCGAGCCGCCCTACGAGGTGGTGTTCGGGCCCATCGGAGCCGACGAGAACCACGTCGACGACGGTGTCCTTCAGGTGCGCTGGTCGGAGCGGGGCGGCCGGCTGCTGCTGCGCCTCGGCTACCGCAAGGACGTCCTGGACGCCCCGGCGGCGGCCCGGATCGGCGGCTACCACCTCACCGCCCTCGGGCTGCTGGCCGCCGACCCGGACGCCGACCACGGCGCGCGGAGCCTGCTGTCGGACGAGGAGGTGCACGAGCAGCTGGAGGGGCTGGCGGGGCCGCACCGGCCGCTGCCGGAGGCGCGGGCGCACGAGCTGTTCGAGCAGCGGGTGCGGACGCGTCCGGACGCGGTGGCGGTCGTACAGGGCGAACGGCAGTGGACATACGACGAGTTGAACCGGCGGGCCAACCGGCTGGCGCGGGCGCTCGTCGAGCGGGGCGTCGGGCGGGAGGACGTGGTCGCCGTCGTCATGGAGCGCGACCTCGACTGGCCGGCGGCGACGCTCGCGGTGCTCAAGGCGGGCGGCGTCTACCTGCCGATCGAGCCGCACTTCCCGGCCGGGCGGATCGCGGCGACGCTGTCGCGGGCGGGCTGCCGGCTGGTGCTGACCGAGTCCGGCAGCACCGCCACCCTGGACGAGGCGCTGACCTCGGTGGCCGGGGCCAAGCGGCTGCTGGTCGAGGAGGCGTACGCGGAGCCGCACGCCGAGGACGACCTCCGAGTGCGCGTGGCGGCCGACCAGTTGGCGTACATCTACTTCACCTCCGGCTCCACCGGTGAGCCGAAGGGCGCGATGTGCGAGCACGCGGGGCTGCTCAACCACCTCTTCGCCAAGATCGACGACCTTGGCATCGGCGAGGGCTCGGTGGTGGCGCAGACGGCCCCGCAGTGCTTCGACATCTCGCTGTGGCAGCTGGTGTCGGCGCTCATGGTCGGCGGGCGGACGCTGCTGATCGGGCAGGACGAGATCACGGACGTGGAGCGCTTCGTCGACACCCTGGCCGACGGCCGGGTCTCGGTGGCGCAGCTGGTGCCCTCCTATCTGGAGGTCGTCGTCTCCTACTTGGAGCAGCGGCCGCGCGAACTACCGGATCTGCGCTGCGTGTCGGTGACCGGTGAGGCCCTCAAGCGGGAGCTGACGCAGCGCTGGTTCGCGATCGAGCCGGACATCAGGCTGCTCAACGCCTATGGCCTGACGGAGACTTCGGACGACACCAACCACGAGGTCCTGGACCGGGTGCCGGAGCGGGTGCTGCTGGGGCGCGCGGTGAACAACGTCCGTGTCTACGTGGTGGACGAGCGGCTGGCGCTGGTGCCGCTGGGCGCACCCGGCCTGATCGCGTTCTCCGGGGTCTGTGTGGGCCGGGGGTACGTCAACGATCCGGAGCGCACCCGGGAGGCGTACCGCACGGACCCGTACCGGCCCGGTGAGCGGCTGTATCTGGGCGGTGACTGGGGTCGCTGGCACCCGGACGGCAAGCTGGAGTTCCTGGGCCGCCGGGACAACCAGGTGAAGATCCGCGGGTTCCGCATCGAGATCGGGGAGATCGAGAACGCCCTGCTGCGGGTGCCCGGGGTGCGGGACGCGGCGGTGGTGGTCACCGAGCGGGGCGGCGGCAGCAGGCATCTGATCGCCTTCTGCTCGGGCGCGCCGCGGCCGGTGGCGGAGCTGCGCGAGGCGCTCGGCGCGGTGCTGCCCGCCTATATGGTCCCCTCGGCCTTCCACTGGCAGGAGGCCCTGCCGCTGACCGCCAACGGGAAGATCGACCGCAAGGCGCTGACCGCGCTGGCGTCGGCGGCCGCCCCGGCCGCCGAGGAGAGCACGGCGGCCGACGTCCCGCTCGGTCCGGCCGAACGGCGGCTCGCCGCGGCCTGGGCGCGGGTGCTGGGCGTGCCCGTCGAACAGGTGCGCCGCCGCGACCAGTTCTTCGACTCCGGCGGCACCTCCCTGACCGCGGTCAAGCTCAGCATCGCGCTGGAGCGTGCGGTGTCCCTCAAGGACATCACCCGGCACCCGGTCCTCGCCGATCTGGCCGCGCTGCTGGACGGCGCGACCCGGCAGCACGGGGAACTGCTCCAGCCGCTCGCGGAGGGGGGCGGTGCGGCCGGGGGCGCGCTGGTCTGCTTCCCGTACGCCGGCGGCAACGCGGTCAACTTCCAGCCGATGGCGAGCGCGCTGGCCGGCAGCGGGCTCACGGTTCTCGCGGTGGATCTGCCCGGACACGATCTGGCCGCGCACCAGGAGCCGTTCGTCTCCATCGCGCAGGTGGCCGAGCAGGTCGCGGCGGAGATCGTCGCGCGCGGGCTGACCCGGGTGATGCTGTGGGGCCACTCCTCGGGGGCCGCGCCCGCGATCGAGACGTCCCGGCGGCTCACCGAGCGGGGGGTGCGCGTCACCCGGGTGTTCATCGGCGCCCAGCTCCTCGGCACCGCCGACGAACGAGGCGCCGCTGTGGCCGAGTTGACCGCTCTCGGGGATGCCGAGATCGCGGCGCGGCTCACCGCGGACAGCGGTTACACCGAGCTGGCGGAGCTGAACGAGGCGCACGCCGAGCACATCGGCGCCGCCTACCGGCACGACTGCGTGGCCGCGCACCGCTATCTCCGCGCGGCCCTCCAGTCCGCGCCCCCCAAGCTGGCCGCGCCACTCACGGTGGTCGTCGCGGCCGACGACCCGCACACCGCGGGCGCCACCGAGCGCCACCGGGACTGGCTGCTGCTGGCCGACCAGGTGAAGCTGCACGAACTCGCCGACGGCGGCCACTACTTCCCCCGCACCCGGCCGGCCGAGGCGGCGCGGGCCGTGCTGCGGTCCGCCGTACCCCTGGCCACGTCCTGAGTCACGCGGCCCCCTCCAGACGGGCAACCGAAAGGAAACCGAGATGCCGTTCTCATCCCTGGCAGCGCCGCTCGAGGTGGAGCTGCGGCCGCACAGACCGGCGCTGCTGCACGTCGACTCCCCGGGCGACGCCCCGAACTGGGCGGGCGAGCACCGCGAGGCGCTGCGCGCGCTGGTGACCGAGCACGGGGCGCTGCTGGTGCGCGGTCTGGGCCTGCGGGACGCGGACCAGGTCAGTGCCGTCTTCGCCCGGATCACCGGTGAACTGATGCCGGAGCGTGAGGCGTTCGCACCGCGCGAGGTCATCGCGCCCGGGGTGTGTTCCGCCACTCCCTGGCCGGCCAATCAGCCGATGTGCATGCACCATGAGCTGAGTTACACGCTGGATGTGCCGTCCCTGATGCTGTTCGCGTGCCTGACCGCGGCGACCGAGGGCGGGGCGACGGCGGTGGCCGACGCCGAGGAGGTGCTCGACGCGCTGCCCGCCTCGCTGACCGAGCGGTTCGAGCGCGAGGGCTGGCTGCTTACCCGCAGCTACAACGACGAGATCGGGGCCTCGCTTGCCGAGTCGTTCGGCACCGAGGACCGCGAGGAGATCGAGCGCTACTGCCGGGCGCACGCCATCGAGTTCACCTGGCGGCCGGACGGCTCCCTCTACACGGAGCAGCGGCGCAGCGCGGTCGTCCGGCATCCGGTCACCGGCCGGCGCTGCTGGTTCAACCAGATCGCGTTCCTCAACGAGTGGACGCTCTCCCCCGAGGTGCGCGAGTACCTGGTGGACATGTACGGCGAGGACGGACTGCCGTTCAACACCCGTTACGGGGACGGCACTCCGATCGGCGAGGAGGTGGTCGAACTGCTCAACTCCACCTATGAGGCACACACCCGGCGCGAGCCCTGGCAGGCCGGGGATCTGCTGCTTGTGGACAACATCTCCACCGCGCACAGCCGGGAGCCGTTCGACGGCGAGCGGCAGGTGCTGGTGGGCATGGCGGAGCCGCACCGGCTCGCCGACGGCTGCCCGACCCCGGAGGCGAGCGAGCGATGACCGATCTGCTGACCACAGCGGCCGAGCGGGCGGCGGGCGGGCCCCCGGTGCCGACGTTCTCGGTGCTCTCCGGGCACCAGGTGCAGCAAGCACTGACCGGGCGCGAGCGCGAACTGGTGGCGCTGGTGGAGGACACCTACCGGCTGCACGGCGCCGGGGACTCGGTGAACCCGCCGTCGTACTTCCTGCGCTTCCCGGACCGTCCGAACTCGCGGATCATCGCGCTGCCGGCCTCGATCGGCGGTTCGGTGCACGTGGACGGCCTGAAGTGGATCTCCAGCTTCCCGGACAATGTGCGCTCCGGGCTGCCGCGGGCCTCCGCGGTGCTGATCCTCAACGACCCGGAGACGGGCTATCCGTTCGCCTGCCTGGAGAGCTCCATCATCAGCGCCACCCGGACCGCCGCGTCCGCGGCGCTCGCGGCCGACTGGCTCAGCCGCGGCCGGGGTCCCCGGCCCGCGCGGATCGGGTTCTTCGGCACGGGGCTGATCGCCCGGTACATCCACACCTTCCTGGCCGGCACCGGCTGGGAGTTCGACGCGATCGGTGTGCACGATGTGTCCGCCGAAAGCGCCGAGGGGTTCCGCGGGTATCTGCGCCAGAGCGGCGCGGGCGGGCAGGTCACCGTGCACGAGCGTGCCGAGGACCTGGTCCGCGACAGCGATCTCGTGGTCTTCGCCACGGTCGCCGGCAAGCCGCATGTGACCGATCCCGCGTGGTTCGACCACAACCCGCTGGTCCTGCATGTGTCGTTGCGGGACCTGGCCCCCGAAGTCCTGCTGGACGCCGCCAACTTCGTCGACGACGTCGAGCACTGTCTGAAGGCCGACACCTCACCGCATCTGGTCGAACAGCGCACCGGCGACCGCGACTTCCTCAACGGCACGCTCAACGACGTGCTCCAGGGGCGGGCCGCGCCGCCGACCGACCGGCCGGTGATCTTCTCGCCCTTCGGACTCGGTGTCCTCGATCTCGCCGTCGGCAAGTACGTCTACGACGAGGTATCCCGGGCGGGCAGCCTCCGCCTCATCGACGACTTCTTCCACGACCTGCGCCGGTACGGCTGAGGCCCGTCCTCGGCCCGGCACCAGGAGGTCCGCCGTGCCTGTCATTACCGCTCCCTATGCCTTCAACGAGGGCCATCTCTTCGTCGACCTGAAGTCGATCTGCGGACAACCCCTCCATCTCAAGTGCGAGGGCTTCAACTTCGCCGGCTCCATCAAGCTGAAGGCCGCGAACGAGATGGTGGAGAGTGCCGAGCGGGACGGACTCCTGACGCCGGAGTCCATCCTCGTCGAGTCCTCCTCCGGGAACCTCGGCGTGGCGCTCAGCATGATCGCCGCCAGCAAGGGCTACCAGTTCCTGTGTGTGACGGACTCCCGTTGCAACCTGTCGACCAGACTGCTGATGGAGGCGCTCGGCAGCGAGGTGCATGTCATCGCCGACCAGGACTCCAACGGCGGATTCCTGGGCACGCGGATCGAGTACGTGCGCCAGCTGTGCGCGTCCGACGAACGGTATGTCTGGCTCAGCCAGTACACCAACGCGGGCAACTGGCGGGCGCACTACCGCACCACCGCCCCGGAGATCGCCCAGCAGTTCCCGGACCTGGACGTGGTGTTCATCGGGGCCGGCACCACCGGCACCCTGATGGGCTGCGCCCGCTGGTTCAGGCAGTGGCACCGGCCGGTGCGGATCGTCGCCGTGGACAGCGTGGGCTCGGTGGCCTTCGGCGGCGAGCCGGGGCGCCGGATGATCCCGGGCCTGGGCATGAGCATGCGCCCGCCGCTGCTGGACGAGTCCGTCGTGGACGAGGTGATCCGGGTGGAGGAGGCGGACACCATCCGCATGTGCCACCGGATGGCCCGCCGCGGCTTCCTGTTCGGCGGTTCCACCGGGACCGTCGTCAGCGGGGCCACCGACTGGCTCGCCCGCAACGACGCCCGCGGACTGTCCGCGGTCGCCATCGCGCCCGACATGGGCGAGCGCTACCTCGACACCGTCTACCAGACCAACTGGCTCCAGGACCTGTACGGCGATCATGTCCTGACGGCGGAGGGGCTGGACACCGGGACGGGAGAGGTCGAGTCCGCGACCCGGACGTCGGAGCGCAGGAGCCGCCCGTAACACCTCGCCCAGGCAAGGGCGCCTGACCGGGGATGTTGCCCGGAAGGCGCCCTTCGGCGCGTCCGGGAGGGCAGGCCCGCAGTGCACCGGAGGGCACATTCACGCCGCATGGAAGGGCACTCCCGCCCGGTACCGGAGGGCACCTTCACCACGTCCGCGGGGGCATGCACATGGCGCACCCGGGGTACTTGCGCGGCGCGTGGAGTGATGCTTTCGCGGCGCGCGTGGGGGCGTGCGCGCGTCCGCGCGCCCCCTCTCACACCGGTCCCCCACACGAACGGTAGGGAATAGGCCATTCCGTCCGGACCGCGCCGCGCCCTGGGCCCCGGTCCCGCCCCCGTGCGACCTTGAATTCCCTGGCCATCCGCACTGACCTGCACCTTTCCTGCACAGTTGGGCCCGGTATCGGTTTTCGGACGGAGTGAAAGTCGCCCCTTCCCACACAGGCCACACCAGGCGAACTATTTTCAGAAAAGCCACCTCACTGTGCGACGTTCGCGAGTACACCGCTCACATTCAGGACCTCGTGGCACTGCTGTGCCTGCCGGCCCGTGGCCGGTGTGCCCGGCTTCGCGCAGGTCACGTTCGCGGTGACGGTGGCGTTTGCGGGGATCTCGATGGGGGTGACCCAGTGGTAGTCCTGGTTGCGGAAGGTCTCCAGCGCGATCGTGGTGATCTTCCGGTCCCCGAAGCTGATCGTCATGACACCCTCGTCGCCCTGGAAGTTGGCGACCACGATGTCGGTCACGCCGAACACCTTGCCCTGCGGCACCGTGTAGCTGCCCGTCTTGGCCTGGCCGCCGGACGTCTGTACGTCGATGGTGGCCGAACTCTGCTCGCCGCCGCCCGAGGTGCCCGTACCGCCGGGGCCGCCGGGTCCGCCGCCCGAGGGCACGCCCGGACCGGAGCCGCCCTGTTCCTTGCCCGTGCCGTCGCCCGTCCCGGTGCCGTTGCCGGTGCCCGGCGACTGTCCGTTCTTGCCGCCGCCGGGGGTCGGCCGCGGCTGGACCACCTCGTCGGCGGCCTGCCGGGCCGCGCTGCGCACCGCCGGGCGCACCAGCGCGAACCAGGCGAGCAGCAGGGCGAGGATGGCCGCGAGGAGTGCCAGCAGCCACTTCGGGAAGATGGGGATCTGGACGAACTCGGCCTCCAGCGGGGGCCGTACATACGTCGCGGGACGAGCGCTCGCCTCCGCCTCCGCCTCGGCCGCGCCGTCCGTGGTGTGCACCGTGAACGGCCATACGGCGGGCTTGCCGAACCACACCGGCTTGCCGATGCGCACCCGCAGCCGCGTCTCCGCCGACTCGCCGGGCGCCAGCTCCAGCTCGGCCGGGACGAACCCGAACCGCAGTTCCTCACCGGCCTGTTCGGGCCGGAAGGAGACCCGCGTCGGGGTGTTGCCCTCGTTGCGCACCGCCAGCCGGTATCGGCCGCGCAGCCAGCCGCGCCGGCGCCGCGGCAGGATCTCGGTCCGCAGCTCGTGGAACTCCTCGATGTGCACCGTGGTCTCGGGCACGGTGACCGACTCGGGGTGCTCCGCCGGCAACACCCGTACGCCCAGCGGCACATCGCCGGCCCGGACCTCGGGCGAGCGAGGTGGGGCCAGGGTGATGGTCACCGTCTCGGAGGTGCCGGGGTAGAGCGAGATACGCGCGGGTTCCACGGTCGCCCAGGGCGCACAGTCGCCCACCACCTCCAGCGTGTACGCCTCGACGATGTCGCTGTCGTTGCGCACGGTCAGGCTGGTGGTGGCGGTGCCGCCCGGGGTCACCGAAACGGCCGGAATGTCGAGGCCGGGGGCGCCGGGTCCGGAAGAGGATGCAGATGGCGTCACGCCACGACGGTAGAGCCGTACCCGAACCACCACGAGAGATACGGGGGCAACCTCCGGGCAGTCGACGTGCCCGCAGCGGCCAAGGTCAACACCACCGAGCGGGAGACGAGCTGACACGCCGAAGGCGTCGTGTGCTCCATCCCACCGCCCCCGGACGCCACCGCCGTCGCCCGGGTCGCGTCCTGAAGAACGCCACCATGTCCGGCCTTGCGAAAGAAAGTACCTTCATGATCGTCCAGATGCCCGGCGGGCCCCTGCCCGCCTCCGTCGGCCGCCCGGACCGGGTGACCGTGGCCGTCTACGCCCAGGACCTCGTCCTGCACATCGGCATCATTCAACAGCTGCGCCAGCGACCGGAGTTGGAGCTGCTCCCCGACGGGGAAGCGGACGGGGCACAGATCTCGCTCGTGGTCGTCGACACCGTGGACGACGAGGTGACGGCCCTGCTGCAACGGCTCCAGCGCAACACCGCCACCCGCACCGGGCTGGTGGTGGGCACCTTCGAATCGGCGGCGCTGCAACGGGTGATCGAGTCCGGGGTGGGCGCGGTGCTACGGCGTTCCGAGGCCGACCAGGACCGGCTGCTGCACCTGGTGCTGGCGCTGGCCAAGGGCGAGGGCGTGCTGCCCGGCGATCTGCTCGGCAAGCTGCTCAGCCATGTCGGCAGCCTCCAGCGCTCGGCCCTCGATCCGCGCGGTCTCTCGCTGTCCACGCTGACCGCGCGCGAGGCGGACATGCTGCGCCTGGTGGCGGAGGGGCTGGACACCTCGGAGATCGCGGAGAAGACGTCGTACTCCGAACGGACCGTCAAGAACGTGCTGCACGAGGTGACCACGCGGCTCCAACTGCGCAACCGGGCGCACGCGGTGGGGTACGCGCTGCGCAACGGGCTGATCTGACGGCGGCCCGGCGAACCGGGCCGACGGCTGTCCGGGCACCCGGGAGCTGCCCGAAAGCGCAACGGGGCCTTCCCCCGGGAGGGTCCCCGCCGCCCTGCCGCGGGGCGCGCCCATGGCGCACAGTGGCGGGGCGCACCCATGTGTACCGAGACTGCGAGGTGGACCGTGAACGGCACCGCTGGCCCCGGCGGGCAGCGCCGACTGGGGAGATTCGGCGCCTCGTTGGTGCTGCTGATCCCGTTGTTCGCGGTGACCGCGGCCTCGGGACCGAGCGGCGCGGACCCCGTCCGGCCGACGGCCGACACCGCGCCCGCGCGGGTGGCGTTCGCGGGCACCGACCATCGCAGCCTGGGCCGGGTCGCGAGCACGGAGTCCAGCGATCCGCTCTTCGGCGCGGGCCCGGCGCACTACGACGTACAGGCGACGGCGCTCGGCGACACGATGGTGTTCGCGAGCCGCCGCGACGACAAGCGTCCGCAGATCTATCTGCGGGCGGCGGACGGCTCGGTGCGCAAGCTGACCAGCGGCCGGGACGCGGCGCATCCCCGGCTGACCCCGGACGGCGGTTCGGTGGTGTTCGACTCGGCGGAGCCGGGCGGCCCGGACGGCAAGAAGCAGCGCGATCTGTGGCTGGTGCGCACCGACGGCACCGGTCTGACCCGGCTGACCGACACGCCGTACGACGAGCAGAGCCCGACGGTGTCGGCGGACGGGCAGCGGCTGGCCTACAGCGCGAACCCGGACGCGGCCGCCGGGGCGCAGATCTATGTGCGCCCGCTGGCCGGGGGCACCGCGACCGCGCTCACCGGGACGCTCGGCGGCAAGGCGACCGAGCCGGTGTTCAACCCGGTGAACGACGACGCGCACAAGAACCTGCTCGCGTACACCTACACCGTCGACTCCAACACCGGGCCCCGGCTGCGGGAGCTGGGCCGCCCGGACGGCGACCAGCCGCTGCTCGCGGGCACCGCGGCCCAGTGGGCGACCCACGGCGCGGCCTGGATGCCCGACGGGAACGGCGTGCTGTTCCTGAGCACCAACCACACCTGCTCCTGCGAGGGTGACTGGAACCATGTGTGGCGGGCCCCGCAGGACCCCGCCCAGCACCCGGACCCGGATCTGGTGCTCAGCGAGAACCGCGATGTCTCCTCGGTGACCTGGGTCGGCCCCGCGGACGGCGGCTACCCGGTGGTGGACCGGCTCTCGGAGCCCGCCCCGGCGGTGAAGGGCGTGGGCGCGACGCCCGACCAGCGGGTGGCCACTTTGCAGGACGTGCGGATGGACGGCTCCGACCCGCGCGATCTCGGCGTGCCGGTGCTCCAGGAGGACCCGGCGGCCGGTACCAACACCGATCCGACGAAGGACCCGTTGTTCCAGCCGGCGGCCGGGTACGACCCGTGGACCGAGCGGCAGAACTACACGCCGGACGGCCGCGGGATCGTGGTGACCCGGTTCGAGGACGCCCCGAGCGGCCAGGGACGGATCGAGCGGATCTGGACGACGGACGCCGACGGGCAGAACCCGCGGGCGATGCCGCTGGCCGGGCGGGGGCCGCAGGACTGGGACACCGACCCGACGTTCTCACCGGACGGCAAGTACCTTGCCTTCACCCGGACTTCGCCGGGCGGGGTCGGCTCCGCGTCCGGTCCCGGACGCATCCTGATCGCCGACGCCACGACGGGCGCGATCGTGCACGAGGTGGTTCCGCCGACCGGGCAGCAGAGCGGCAGCGACGCCCAGCCCACCTGGTCGCCGGACGGCACCCTGCTCGCCTTCACCCGCAACGCGGTGATCGACGGCAAGGGCGGCAACAAGCACATCTGGACCGTGCCGATCAACGACCTGAACCAGCAGAAGGACCTCAGCGCGGCGAACTGCCCCGGCAACTGCTCGGTCATCGACGACAGTCCCGCCTTCTCCCCCGACGGCCGCTCGATCGCCTTCAACCGCAAGAACGGCGGCGGACTCGTCGACGAGCGCAACGGCCTGGTGCTGACCTCCGTGTCCGGCGACAGCTGCCAGGTGTTGCTGCCCGAGGCGGCGCGGGGCACGGCGGACGCCTGCCGTCAGCAGCTGCCCGACACCACGGTCACCGGACCGCACCAGCCGCGTGACGCGGCCTGGACGGCGGACGGCTCCCAGATCGTGTTCAGCGCGCGCGACGACGCGCCGGTCAACTGCCACGAGAACCTGTATGTGCTGACCGTCTCGACCGGCCATGTCTCCCAGCTCACCACCGAGTTGCCGGGACGCCAGAAGGAGCCCAGCGTCGAGCAGTCGGTGGACCTGGCGGTGCACGCCCCGGGTACGACACCGCCGGTGACCGTCGGCAAGTCCACGGATCTGACGGTGGACGTCGTCAACAACGGCCCGGCCGCCTCGCCCGGCACCAGGCTGACCATGGCCCCGCCGACCGGGGTGACCGTCACCAAGGTCACCTACCCGGGCGGCACCTGTGACGCGGCCACGCTCCAGTGCGACCTCGGGGTGGTGCCACCCGGTACGACGGTCCCGGTCACCGTGACCGTCACCGGGAACGTGACCGGTGACCAGCCGATCGACTGGTCGGTCACCGGCAGCGTCATCGACCCGCAGCCCGGGGACAACTCCGCCCGGACCGTGGTGCCGGTACAGCCGCCCGCGCCGCCGACCCCGCCCCCGTCGCCCACGCCGCCCCCCACGCCCACGCATACGCCCACTCCGCCGCCGCCTCCGCCGGCGCCGCCCGCGCCGAAGGCGGGTCCTGGGGTCACCGTGACCGCCCAGCCCAACCCGGGCTATGTCGGCGGCCGGGTCGTGGTGACGTACACCGTGCGCAACGGCCGCAACGCGCTGGCCACCGGGCTGCGGCTGCGCATCACGCTGCCCGCCGGGATCCCGAGCGGCGGTCCGCCGCCGGGCTGCGACAGCTCCTGGCTGTGCGCGCTGCCGGATCTGGCGCCGGGTTCCAGCACCGTCGTCCGGGTGGTGCTCGCCCCCGACCACGCGCTGACCGGCCGGACCACCGGTGTGCTGACCACCACCGGCACGGATGCCGACCCCCGGGACAACAAGGCCAGTACCAAGCTGCGGATCCTCCAGCCGAAGATCATCGCGGTGCCGCCGATCGGCAAGCCCGGCTTCGTCACCTCGGTGCGCGGCAAGGACTTCCCGCCGGGCGTGCCGGTGCGGTTCGCCTGGAAGCCGGGGATCACGGCGGCCGCCGCGCCGACCGTGCCCAAGCCGGACGGCACCTTCATCGGCCAGCTGCTGATCCTCACCAAGGACCAGACGGGCCCGCGCACCATCACCGCGCGAGGTCCCGGGTTCTCCCCGGTGAAGACGGACTTCCTGGTCGTGACGGGCAGTGTGCAGCCGCCCGACGAGGTGACCCGCCGATGATCCACGAGGTCGACGAGGCGCTGCGTGCGCTGCTCGCCGGGTCCGGTCTTGAGGCGTCCGGGGTCGAGGTGGTCTTCGACGCCCCGACCCGTGAGTGGGCGGCCCGCCGCAACGCGCCCACGGTGTGCGTGTTCCTCTACCACATCCAGGAGGACGCCAGCCGGCGCGGCAGCGGCGCCGGTGAGGTGCACGACGCCGAGGGCTATGTGGTGGCGCGGCGCACCCCGCCCCGCTGGTTCGAGCTGACGTATCTGGTCACGGCGTGGGCGAGCCGACCGCAGGACGAACACCGGCTGCTCTCCCAGGTGTTGGACACTCTGGTGAGCACGGACGCGCTGCCGGAGGACATGCTCACCGGCTCGCTCGCCGAGCTCGGTCTGACGGTCTCCCTGGACACCGCGGGGGGCGGCGTCGACGCGCCGTCCGCGTCCGATGTGTGGTCGGCGCTGGACGGCGAGCTGAAGCCGTCGCTCGGGGTCCGGGTGCGCGCACCGCTCGCCGCCGTGGCCCGCCCGGCCGCGCCGCCGGTGACCGAGGGTCTGCTGGTGCGCACGGGCGGGCTCGGGCCCGAGGAGGAGCCCGCGCCCGGGCGGCGGCTGCGGTACGAGGAGGTGGGCGACCCCGGTTCGCAGGGCTTCGCAGGACCTCGCGCACGGCCCGCGGTTCCGGCCCGGCGCCGTAGGGGGAGGCAGGCCTGATGTACGCCACCGAGGCCGAGGTCGACGTCCTGTGGACGCGGCTGCGGCTGATCGAGGAGCGGGTGCGGTACGCGGTGGCCGCGCGGCGCGCCGTCGACCCGGATCCCGACGACCCGTACCGGGGCCAGTATCTGACCCCGGAGGCGGTGGAGCGGATCCTGGAGGGGTCGGGCGGCCTCGGGCTGCCCGACCATGAGCCGCCACCCGTGCCCCCGACGTCCGAACTCGGGCTGCTGACGGAGCGGTTCGGGCTCTCGCCGCTGGACACGGATCTGCTCCTGGTCGCCCTGGCACCGGATCTGGACCCCCGGTTCGAGCGGCTGTACGGCTATCTCAACGACGATCTGACGCGCCGCCGGCCGACGGTCGCCCTGGCCCTGGAGCTGTGCGGACTGCCCGCCGCGTCGGCCGCCCGCTTCCGGCTCTCCCCCGGGGCGCCGCTGATCGCGGGCGGTCTGATCGAGGTCACCGAGCCCGAACGGCCGCCGCTGTCCCGTGTGTTGGCGGTCCCGGACCGGGTGAGCGCACACCTGCTGGGCGGCACGGAGCCCGATGCGCGGCTGGCCGGGCTGCTCGGCGAGGCCGACGCCGACCCGACGGCCGAGCCCGCCGACGTGGCCCGGGCCGGTGCCGCGGTGCGCTCCGGTCCCGGTCTTGTGCAGCTGCTGGACCGCGGCGGCGACGCCCCCGGCCTCGCGGTGGCGGCCCTGCGCGCGGCCGGACTGCGACCGCTGGTGCTCGACGCGGCGGCGCTCGCCCGGCACTCCGCCGAGGTGCCCGCGCTCGCCCGGGTGGCGGCACTGGAGGCCCGGCTGTCCGGGGCGGGCGTCGTCCTCGGCCCGCTGGAGGCGCTGCCCCCGGAACCCGCCCGGCGCGAGAGCCTCATCAGGGACCTGTGCGCCGCGCTGCGCGGCCTCCCGCTGTTCCTGTACGGCACGGACGGCTGGGACCCGGCCTGGGCCGCCGACACCCCGGTGGTCCTCCCGGTGGCCCCGCCCTCCCCCGAGCGCCAGGCCACCCGCTGGCGGCACGCGCTCGAACGGGCCGGCTCCGACGGCATCGCCCCGGCCGAGGCGGACACGCTCGCCGCGGCGGTCGCCGCGCACCGGCTGGACGGCGGGCAGCTGCGCCGGGCCGCGGGCGCCGCGGTGCGCACGGCCGCGCTGGCCGACCGCGCGGTGCGGCCCGACGATCTGCGGGCCGCCGTACGGGCGCAGAACGGCGCGGGGCTCGCGCGGCTGGCCCGCCGGGTGGAACCGGCCGTCGGCTGGGACGACCTGGTGCTGCCCGCGCCGACCCACCGCAGGCTGCGGGAGCTGGCGGTGCGCGCCCGGCATCGCGAACAGGTGCTCGGACAGTGGCGGATGCGGCCGGGCGGCGGCCGGGGGCGGGGCGTGATCGCGCTGTTCGCCGGGGAGTCCGGCACCGGCAAGACGATGTCCGCCGAGGTGATCGCGGCCGACCTGGGCATGGATCTGTACGTGGTGGACCTGTCCACGGTGGTCGACAAGTACATCGGCGAGACCGAGAAGAACCTGGAGCGGATCTTCACCGAGGCGTCCGCGGTCAACGCGGTGCTGCTGTTCGACGAGGCCGACGCGATCTTCGGCAAGCGCTCGCAGGTCAAGGACGCGCACGACCGGAACGCCAACATCGAGTCGGCGTATCTGCTCCAGCGCATGGAGTCCTTCGACGGCATCGCCGTACTGACCACCAATCTGCGGGCCAACCTGGACGAGGCGTTCACCCGGCGGCTCGATGTGATCGCCGACTTCCCGGTGCCGGATGCCGGTCAGCGGCTCGCGCTGTGGGAGCGGTGCCTGGGCGGGCGGCTGCCGCGCGCCGCCGATCTCGATCTCGGCTTCTGCGCGGACCGCTTCGAACTGGCCGGCGGCTCCATCCGGGCGTGCGCGGTGACGGCCGCGTATCTGGCGGCCGAGGCCGGACTTCCGCTGAGCATGCGGCAGTTGATGACAGCGATCGCCCAGGAGTACCGCAAGCTCGGCCGGCTGGTCCTGGAGAGCGAGTTCGGGACATGGACGCGGGACATGCTGGCGGACTCCTGAACCGCCCGCTGTCCAGCGGTTTTTACCGTTCCTAGGGCTTTCCCACAGGGTGCGTTGCCCGAAAGGGAAGGCGGGGCGGGATGCGGGCGCCCGGAAAGGCAGCGGGCTTGCCCTCGCCCAGGTCCGCGCGCCCCTGTCGCCATGCCGCACCGGCCTCGGAGACTCGACATCGACGCAGGTGACACCACTGGCACACGAAGGAGCGAGTATGCCGACGTACCTCACCCCGGGCGTGTACGTGGAGGAGGTGCAGTCCGGTGCGCGACCGATCGAAGGGGTCGGCACCGCCGTCGCCGCGTTCGTCGGCTTCGCCCAGACCGGACCCTTCCACGAGCCCACCCTGGTGACCAACTGGGACCAGTACACCCAGCACTTCGGCGGATTCACCGAGGGCACCTATCTCGCGCACGCCGTGTACGGCTACTTCGCCAACGGTGGCGGCGCGGCCTACGTGGTCCGGATCGGCGGCTCCGGCCGTGACTCCGCAGCGCCGGCGGCCGGGTCGGTGCCCCGGCAGGCCCAGGCACCCGAGCCGGTGGCGGTCGGCGGGTTCCTCGTCGCGGCCAAGCCCGGTGTCTCCGGGGTGTCGGTGGAGATCGCCGACCCGGAGGGCGAGGGTCCCGAGGACCGCTTCCGGCTGCTGGTGCGCCGCGGCGAGCAGGTGGTGGAGAACTACGACGTCTCCACCCGCAAGAACGTCAAGGGCTATGTGGTCAACCAGGTCCGCGCCTCCAAGCTGATCGAGGTCACCGAGCAGCGCGACGCCGCCGCCCAGGCGCGGCCCGCCGCGCAGACGGTGGCCCTGCCCGACGTCCCGGGCGCCCCCGCGGTCCCCGCGTCCGGCGAGGTGGCCCGGCTCGACCCCGCCGAGTACGTCGGCGACTCCGCCGCCCGCACCGGGTTCGGCGGTCTTGAGGCCATCGACGAGATCACCATGGTGGCGGTCCCGGACCTGATGGGTGCCTTCCAGCGCGGTGACATCGACGCCGAGGGCGTGCGCACGGTCCAGCTCGCGGTGATCTCGCACTGCGAGCAGATGGGCGACCGGGTGGCCGTCCTGGACACCCCGCCGGGCCTCAACGCCCAGCAGGTGCGCACCTGGCGCAACGACGAGGCCGGCTACGACTCCCGGTACGCCACCCTCTACTACCCCTGGGTGCGGGTCTTCGACCCGGCGGCCGGCCGCAACACCACGGTCCCGCCGAGCGGTCACATCGCGGGTGTGTGGGCGCGCAGCGACGCCGAGCGCGGTGTGCACAAGGCGCCCGCCAACGAGGTGATCCGCGGCGCGGTCGACCTGGAACTGCGCCTGAGCAAGGGCGAGCAGGACCTGCTGAACCCGATCGGCGTGAACTGCGTACGGGCCTTCCCCGGCCGTGGCATCCGGATCTGGGGTGCCCGCACCCTGTCCTCCGACCCGGCCTGGCGCTACCTGAACGTGCGCCGGTTGTTCAACTACCTCGAAGAGTCGATCCTGTTGGGCACCCAGTGGGTGGTCTTCGAGCCGAACGACGACCGGCTGTGGTCCAGCATCCGGCGCAATGTCACCGCGTTCCTCACCGAGGAATGGCGGCGGGGCGCGCTGTTCGGGCGCACCGCCGAGGAGGCGTTCTACGTCAAGTGCGACCGCGGCAACAACCCGCAGGAGTCCATCGACCAGGGCCGGGTCGTGTGTGAGATCGGTGTCGCACCGGTCAAGCCCGCCGAGTTCGTGGTCTTCCGGCTGGCCCAGTTCTCGGACAGCACCAGCCTCATCGACGAGTGAGACCAGTGACCCGCGGGTCGGTCAAGGAAAGGTGAACAAACAGTCATGGCAGAGGGCGATGCTCTTTCCACCCATGTCTTCGGCGTGCAGCTCGGCGGCTACATGGTGGAGTCCATCCAGGAGATCAGCGGTCTGACCGTCGAGGAAGAGGTCGTCGAGGTACGGCAGGTCACCTCGGAGGGCAAGCAGATCATCCGCAAGCAGCCGGGCGCCCGGCAGGCGGGTGAGATCACGATCACCCGGGGACTCGACAAGTCCAGCGAGTTCACCAAGTGGATCAAGGAAACCCTGAACAACGGTGCCGTCGACACCGCCCGGCAGAACCTGACCATCGAGATCAAGGACTCCAAGGGCGAGACGGTGCGCCGCATCCAGCTGATGCAGGGCTGGGCCTCCCGCTGGGAGGGCCCCTCGCTCAAGGCGGGCGAGTCCGCGGCGGCGACCGAGACGGTCACCATCGTGTTCGAGGAGATCGTCGTCGAATGAGGCGCCGTACGGTGACGGCGGGCAGCCTGGAGGAGATCCTCGACGCGACGGCGCCCGCCGCGGCCCCCGAGCAGTCGCCGGCCCCGGCGCCACCGTCCGGCCCCCCGGCCACGCGTGACCACGGGCTGCGCACCGAGTTCGAGTTCGAGCTGCCGCGCGGGTACGTGGACGAGTCGGGCACGCTGCACCGCAGCGGCTCGATGCGGCTCGCCACGGCCCGTGACGAGCTGCGCCCGCAGATCGATCTGCGGGTCAAGGAGAACCCCGCGTACCTCAGTGTGGTGCTGCTGAGCCAGGTGATCACCCGGCTCGGCACCATCACCGATGTGCACGCGGGAGTCGTGGAGCGGATGTACGCCACCGACGTCGCCTTCCTCCAGGACTTCTACCGCCGGGTCAACAGCGAGGGTCACACCCGCGCGGCGGTGACCTGTCCGCACTGCGAGGGCGGCTTCGAGGTCGACCTCTCGGGTGGGCGCCTGGGGGAATCGTGACGTACGCGCTTCCCCGGCTCCGGGAGGAAGTCGCGTACATCGCCTATCACTTCCACTGGCAGCGTGAGGAGATCCTCGATCTCACCCATGCGGAGCGCCGTCAGTGGGTGGGCGAGATCGCTCGTATCAACGCCCGTGTGAACGAGGGTGGTTGAGGTCATGGCGTGGTGGGATGTACGCCGCCGAGGGGACCGGGCCGCCGACATCGCGTCGGCGGCTCCGTCGGGTCCGTCCGGCCTGGGTCCGGCCGGCTCCGAGCCGTCGCGGGCCCCTTCGGCGACGCCCGGGGGCTCCCTGCCCGGGGACTGGGACGGCGGTTGGCGCCGGGTCGCGGCTCCGTCGCTGACCGTGGCGCGCGCGCCGCTCGGCGTCAGCGACGGCCTCACCTTCCGCGACGGCCTCACCTCCTGGCAGAACCCCACCTTCGACTCGGGCCTCGGCCATGGGCTGCTGCCCTCGGCGCCGATGGGCCTGGTGCACGGTGTGACGCGCCCTGCCGTCCAGCGCTCGGAGTACGGCTCCGGCGGTCCGCTGCTGCTGCGTTCGCTGCCGGAGCCCGGCGGCGAGGAGGCGGCCGACGGTGCCGATTCCGCCCTGGCACAGGTCCAGCGGGTGGTACGGGCGGACGGGCGGGACGCCGGAGAGGTGCGGCGGCCGACGGCCAAGTCGGCGCGGTCGCAGGCTGTTTCACCTTCGCCGGGTGCGGAGCGTGCGGTGGCCGACGGTGCGGGACGAGCGACCGGACCGGAGCTTCCGGTGGTACGGCGGGTCGCCGTGGTGCCGAATGCTCCGGGTGCCGGAACGACGCCCCGGGGTACGGCGGTCGAGCCGGGCCGGGCGGGCGCTGTACGACCGCGACCGCTGAGCCCCTCACTGACCGTGGCGCGCCGGGTGGCGACCGGGCCGGTACGGCGGGTCACCGCGGTACGACCGGCGCCGGCCGCCGGTGTCGAGGCCGGTGCCGGTGTCGCGGGTGCCGCTGCCGCTGCGGTCCAGCGCGCCTCCGCTCCCGGGCGAGCGCCTGGGCGCGCTTCGTTGGGTGCGCCGATGACCGAACTTCCTTCCACGGCGGCCCCGTTGGCTGTCGAGGGACCGTCCCCTTCCGGCACGGCCGATGCGCCGTCGTCGAGTGCTCCGGTGCTGCCGGTGGTGCAGCGACGGGTCGATGCTCCCGAGAGCGGCGCCGGGGAAGCCGTTGCGGCGCCGCGGGTCGTCGCGCCCGCCGCGCGGACGGACGCCGGTGCGCAGGCCCCTGCCGTACAGCGCCGGGCGGACGACTCCGGTTCCGGGCCGGCCGACACTCGGGCGGCGTCCAAGCCGCTGCTCCCCGAGGTGCGGCGTCAGGTGGCGGCCGCTGCCGACAAGGCGCCCGAGACTCCCCGTACCGCCGAGGTCCAGCCCTCGGCCGCTCCGGTGCTGCCGGTCGTACAGCGTCAGGCGGAGGCTTCTGCCTCTACCGGGCACGAACTTCCGGCCGCCGAGGCGCAGAAGCCCTCCCGGGGCATCGCTCCCGCGCCCTCCCGGCCGCTGCTCCCCGAGGTGCAGCGTCTGGTGGACGCTCCGGGCTCCGCCGGGAACACGAGTCCGGCCGCGCCCGGTCTGCCGAGCACCGGTACTCCCGGGGCTTCCGGCACGACCGGCGCTCAGCCCCCGGCGGGACCCGCGCTGCCCGTCGTACAGCGCCAGACGGACAGCGCGGACGCCACCCCCGCCGACGCCCGGCCGGGCTCCGGGTCCGAGCCGTCCGTCGTACAGCGCGCGGCGGACGTCCCCGAGGCCGTCCGGCCGACAGCCAAGCCGTTGCTCCCCGGAGCGCAGCACCGGGTGGACGCACCGGCCCCGGCCGGGGGCGAACTCCCCGCCGTGAACGGGCCGGTGCTGCCCGTCGTTCAGCGCCAGGTGGAGGCTCCCGGCACCGAGGTGCCCGCCAAGCCGCTGCTGTCGGCGGTGCAGCGCCAGGTGGACGCTGCCGGCTCCGCCGAAAAGGAAGGCCCCGCCGCGGCTCCCCGGCCGGCCGCCGCCGAGCCGACGCCCGGGCCGGTGCTGCCCGTCGTACAACGCCAGACGGACGCCTCCGCTCTGCCCGGCCCCTCGACCGCCCCGACAACACGCTCGGGCTCCTCGGCCGGTCCGACGACGCGACCCGGCGCCGGACCGGCCGCCGCCGAAGGGCCCGCGCCGTCGCGTCGTACCGAGCGGACCGGACCGTCCGGAGCCCGTGCCCGTGGTGGTCTGGGCGCGCCCCTGTCCGCGCTGCCGCCGACCGCCGACCCGCGTGGTCCGGTCGGCGCCGGTGGCCGTCCGGCCCAGCCCTATGTCCAGCGGATGGCGGCGGGGCAGGAGGCGCTACGGGCCTCCATGGCGCCCCTCCTGGGGACGGCGGCCACGGGCAGCCCCGCGCCCGCAGCCAACTCCACCGGCCCGACGTCCACTTCGGCGCCCGCCGAGGGACCCGCACCGGCCACTCCCCTGGTGAACCGTGCCGTGGCACAGCCGGGCCCGTCGGCCACGGACGCCCCCGGTGTCGTACAGCGCGCGGCGTCCACCGGACCCGCGAAACCGGGACCCGCGCAACCCGCACGGCGTGCGAACACCGCGCCCCCGGTCGTCGTGGCCCGTGCCCTCGCCGAGCCCCGGCGGACCGCGCGCACCACCGCCCGCTCGCTCCTCTCCGCCCGCCCCCTCACCCTCAACACCCGTGCGTCGGAGGGCATGCCGCGCCCGCCGCACGCCGAATCCCCCGGCGCTCCCGTCAAGCCCCCGGTCGTGGCCGCCTCTTGGCTCCGTGAGCCCGCCCCGGAAGCGGTAGGACCGGCCGCCCCCGGGGCATCCCCGGTCCAGAGGGCTGTCTCGACTCGCCCGAAACTTCCCGTCGTACGCCCGGACACCACCGTCCAGCGGACGGCAGCCGGTGCCGCCCTGCCCCTGACCGAGGCGCAGGCTCCCCCGCTCCGGGCGGCGCCGTCCCCGGCGTCGCTCACATCGCCGGGCGGGCTGCCCGTACCCGTGGTGCGGATGACCCGGCCGGCGGAGCCGACTCCCGTGGTTCCGGGCGGCGTTCAGGTCGATGTCGTACAGCGGGACGCGAAAGAGGCGGCCGGCGGCACGTCCGCGCGCAATCGTCCGCGGTCGGTCTCGGCGCCGGCGTCCTTCCCCGCGTCGGGCACGACGGCCGGCAAGAAGGAGGCCGCGCCGCAGGACCCGGGTGTCGACCTGGAGGACCTGGCGCGGCGGCTGCTTGACCCGTTGGCCCGGCTGCTGCGGGCCGACATGCGGCGGGGACGGGAACGCGCCGGACGCCCCTACGACGGACGGCGCTAGCGGACATGGAACGGATGGCCCACGGATGACGGACAACATCTTCGCGACGAGCGTGTTCTTCCGGCTCCAGATCGGCGGCAACGATCTGGGTGCCTTCCACACGTGCTCGGGCATGGGCGCGCAGGTGGAGATGGAGAGTTACGCGGAGGGCGGCAACAACGGCTTCACCTGGCAGCTGCCGGGCCGGGTCACCTGGTCCAACATCACGCTGACCAGGCCGGTCACCGCCGACACGATGAAGATCAGCCGCTGGCTCGACCAGACGCTGCGCCGGGTGGAGCCCAAGGACGGGGAGATCGTGGCGCTGAAACCGGATCTGTCGCGGATCATCAGCTGGCAGGTGCTGGGCATCGTGCCGGTGCGCTGGGAGGGCCCGTCCTTCGACCCGGCCAACTCGCAGGCAGCGCTGGAGACACTGGAGATCGCCCACGAGGGCCTGCGCCCCTCCTGACCCCGCGACCGGTACCCGCCCGCTCACCTCGATCCGTACGAAAGGAGTTCCCGGTATGTCCTCCGCCGCCCGCACCAGCCGTGCCCGGGCCCAACTGACCCTGAAGGAACCCCCTTCGGCGGTCGGCGCGAAGCCCGGCGGGACCATCGCGCAGCTCGATCTCCAGTTCAACCCGTCCACCCTGCAACTGCGCAAGTCCACCACCTGGCGGCGCACCCCCTCCCGGATGGCCGGGCAGTCGGCGCTGCCGGAATTCGTCGGCAGCGGGCCCCGGGAGCTGAGCCTGGACGTCTTCCTCGACGCGACGTCGACGCACGACGACTCGGTCGAGCAGGCGGTGGAGAAGCTGATGAAGGCCTGCGTGCCGACACCGGCGAGCCTCGCCCGCAAGAAGCCCGCGAGCCCCTGGGTGCGGTTCGAGTGGGGTACGGCCCGCACCACCTCCTTCGACGGGGTGATGTCCGGGCTCTCGGTGACGTACACGCTGTTCGACGTGGACGGCAAGCCGCTGCGGGCGACCTGTTCGCTCTCCGTGGAGGAGGCGAGCGTCGACCCGGCGGGGCAGAACCCCACCTCGGGCGCGCGCACCGCCCGCAGCACGCACACGATCGTGGCCGGGGACAGTCTGGCGCTGCTGGCCTGGCGGGAGTATGGCGACGCAACGGCCTGGCGGGTGATCGCCGAGGCGAACGGGATCGACGACCCGATGGACCTGCCGCCCGGCACCGAACTGGTGGTGCCGGCGCTCGGGGACGCGGGCGGTGAGGAGGAGCGGTGACGACACCCGAGGCGCGGGGCGGCCGGTCGTTCGCGGCGGACCCCGTCGTGGAGGCGCCCGGTGAGCTGCCGCAGATCTGGGCGGCGCAGCTGGTGAGTTGTGTGGTGGACGAGAACGTGGGGCTGCCGGACACGGCGGTGCTCACCTATCGCGACCCCGACAACGAGTTCCTGAAGTCGACCGGCATCACGCTCGGCACCCCGCTGAAGGTGTCGGTGGTGACGGTCGCCGGGCAGGCGCGCGAGCAGTTGTTCAACGGCGAGGTCACGGCGGTGGAGATCGACCGGGACGGCACCGGTTCGTTCACGGTGGTGCGGGCCTACTCCAAGGCGCACCGGCTCCAGCGCGGCCGGAAGGTGGTGGCGTACCGGAACATGACGGCCGCCGCCATCGTGCGCAAGGTGGCCGCGGGGGCGGGGCTGCCGGTGGGGAAGGTGGAGGCCGCGCCGGTCACCTACAAGCAGCTGTCGCAGGCCAACGTCTCCGACTGGGACTTCCTCCAGTATCTGGCGGGCGAGAGCGGTGCGCAGGTGCGGGTGGACGACAAGGGGGTGCTCCAGTTCACCCGGCCCGAGCCGGCATCGGGGGCGCCCGCGCCGTCGACCCCGGCGACGCAGAGCCCGATGGTGCTGGAGTACGGGCGCAATCTGCTGGCGCTGCGGGCCGCCCTGTCCGGCGCGGACGGCGCGTCCCAGGTGGAGGTGCGCGGCTGGGACGTCACCACCAAGACGCCCCTGGTGGCCCGGCAGCCCTCGGTGACCAGCACGACGGTGCAGCCGGGGCTGTCCCCGTCGCTGGCGTCCACGTTCGGGGCGAGCGCCAAGCTGACGGTGACCGACACCCCCTACCGTACGCAGGCCGAGACGACGGCGGCCGCGACGGCGATCTCCGCGCAAGTGGCTTCCGCGTTCGGTGAGTTGGAAGTGGTGGTGGAGGGCAGTCCGCGGCTGCGGGCCGGGGTGCCGGTGGCGCTCGGCAATGTCGGGCCCGCCTTCTCCGGCCGGTACACGGCGACCGCCGTGCACCACAGCCTGGATCCGCACGGCGGCTACCGGACCACGGTGTGGGTCAGCGCCAGCCCGGACCGGTCCCTCGCGGGCCTGGCCACCGGTGCCAACGCGCCCGGCCGGGGCCCGCGCATCCCGGGCCTCGCCATCGGCGTGGTGACGGACGTGCGGGAGCCGGGCGGCGCGCAGAGCGGCGCGGTGCGACTCAAGTTCCCCTGGCTGGACGACACTTATGTGTCCGACTGGGTGCGCACGGTGCAGTGGGGCGGCAAGGGCGGCGGTGGCGTGGTCAGCCCCGAGGTCAACGACGAGGTGCTGGTCGGCTTCGAACAGGGCCTGCTGGACAGCCCGTACGTCATCGGCGGCCTGTACAACGGCGTGGACACCCCGTCCAAGCACGATGTGCCGCTGATCGACGGGACCAGCGGCAAGGTCAACCGCCGTTCCGTCGTGTCCCGTTCGGGACACCGGGTGGAGCTGCTGGACCCGCGCTCGGGCCCCTCCGGGGTACGGCTGCGCACCGGGGACGAGCGCATGGAGGTGATGCTCGACGACCGCAACGACCGGATCACGCTGACCGTGTACGCGGCCGGCGGGCGCCGGGCGCTCACCTCGGTGCGTCTGGACGAGCACGGCATCACCCTCGACGCGGGCACCGGCAAGGTCAGTGTGAAGGGCGCCTCCGTGGACATCGACGGCACCAACTCGGTGAAGATGTCCGGACGTTCGGCGACCGTCTCCGGGCAGACCGATCTCACGCTCGACGGCGGTCTGCTGGGGGTGCTGAAGGCCGACCTCGTCCGCATCAACTGAACCGCCAGCCCCAGACACTTCCCAGGAGGAGCCCCACATGCCCGGCGCAGCCCGTACCGGCGATTCCACCAGCCACGGCGGGGTGGTCGCCACCCCGCCGCCCGGCGCCGCCGCGACGGTGGCCCGGGTACTGATCGGCGGCAAGCCCGCCGCCGTGGTGGGCAGCCTGCACACCTGCCCCGTCCCCCCGCACGCGGCCCTCGGCCCCGGCAATGTCATCGTGCCCAACCCGGCCTCGCTGACCTCCGGACTGGTCCTGATCGGCGGGCTGCCGGCCGCCCGCGCGGGCGACAAGTCCGCGTGCGGCGCGAACATCCTGCTCGGTGCCCTGAACGTGCAGATCGGGGGCCTGTGATGAGCGAGCGGTTCATCGGCCGGGGCTGGGCGTTCCCGCTGCGGGTCGGCCCGACCGGCGGTATCGCGCTGGTGGAGCGGGAGCGGGAGATCGAGGAGGCCATCCGGCTGGTCCTCGGCACCGCGCCCGGTGAGCGGCCGATGCGGCCCGAGTTCGGCTGCGGCATCCACGACTACGTCTTCGCGCCCGGCGACGGTGCCACCGCGGGCCGGATCGCCCAGCAGGTGCGCGAGGCGCTGGAGCGCTGGGAGCCGCGGATCGGCGTGGACGAGGTGGTCGTCGCCTTCGACGCCGTCGACGACGGCACCCTCTACATCGATGTGCGCTACACGATCCGTTCCACCAACGACCGGCGCAACCTGGTGTTTCCCTTCTACACGATCCCCTCCGAGGAGGGGGCCGAGGAAGCGGTCGCGGACTGATGGCCCTGCCCTCCCCCAATCTGGACGACCGGCGCTTCCAGCAGCTCGTCGACGAGGCGAAGCGCTATGTGCAGCAGCGCGCCCCGGAGTGGACCGATCACAACGTCTCCGACCCGGGCGTGACGCTGATCGAGACGTTCGCGTACATCGTGGACCAGCTGCTGTACCGGCTGAACCGGGTGCCGGACAAGAACTACACGGCGTTCCTCGACCTGTTGGGCATCCGGCTGTTCCCGCCCGCCGCGGCCGGGGCCGAGGTCGACTTCTGGCTGTCGGCGCCGCAGCAGGACGCGGTGACACTGCCCGCGGGCACCGAGGTGACCACCGCGGACGGCGAGGCGGAAGAGCCCGTGGTGTTCGCCACCAAGGACGAACTGCGCATCGTGCCGAGCGAGTTGACCCGGCTGGTGGCCGCGCCCCGGGGCGGTGAGCAGACCGACAGGACCCGGGAGCTCGCCGAGGGCCGTGATGTGCGCTGCTTCCAGGCGGCCCCGCAGCCGGGTGACGCGCTGCTGTTCGGGCTGCCCACGGCGGTGCCCCGGTGCATCGTGGCGGTACGGCTGGACAGCCGGGTGGAGGGCGTCGGCGTGGACCCGCGTCAGCCGCCGCTGGTCTGGGAGGCGTGGGACGGCGGCCGCTGGCGGCCGTGCGAGACCGGCTCGGACACCACCGGCGGTCTGAACCGGCCCGGCGAGGTGATCGTGTACGTGCCCGGCGAGCACACGGCGTCCGTGATCGGGGGTACCCGGGCGGGCTGGCTGCGCTGCCGGGTCACCGAGGCGGAGCCGGGCCAGCCGTTCTACTCGGAGTCGCCGACGGTGCGCGAGGCGACGGTGTTCACGGTCGGCGGCACCACCCCGGTCGAGCACGCCGAGACCGTCACGGATGTCCCGCTCGGCACCTCGGAGGGGGTCGCGGGCCAGACGTTCCGGCTCGGCCGACCGCCCGTGCTGCTGGACGGCGGGCCGCCGCTGGTGGAGGTCTCCTCGGCCGACGGCTGGCAGCGCTGGGAGGTGGTCGAGCACTTCGGGCGCTCGGGCCCCGGCGACCGGCATGTCCGGGTGGACGCCACCACCGGCGAGTTCAGCTTCCCGCCGGCGCTGCGCGAACCGGACGGCACGCTGCGGCTGTGCGGCGCGGTGCCGGAGAAGGGCGCCCACATCCGGGTGTCCCGTTATCGCACCGGCGGCGGCCCGGCCGGCAATGTGGCCCGGGGCGCGATCTCGGTGCTGCGCAGCTCGGTGCCGTACATCGCGCGGGTCGTCAACCGGGAGGCGGCGCGCGGGGGCGTGGACGGGGAGACCGTCGCCAACGCCAAGCTGCGCGCCCCGGACGCGCTGCGCATGCAGGAGCGGGCGGTCACCGCCGAGGACCACGAGATCATCGCCCGGCAGGCGGCGCCCTCGGTGCGCCGGGTGCGCTGTCTGCCCGCCGGGGACGGCGGTGCGGGGGCGGTGCGGGTCCTTGTGGTGCCGGACGCGGTCGCCGACGAGGGTGACGACCGGCTCCGTTTCGAGCAACTGATCCCCTCGGACCAGGTGCTGGCCGCGATCACCGAGAGCCTGGACGAACGGCGTCTGATCGGCACCCGGTTGGTGGTGGAGCCGCCGGTCTACCAGGGCGTCACCGTGGTCGCCCGGCTCGCGACCGCGCCCGCCGACACCGACCGGGTGCGGGACGCGGCGCTCGCCGCCCTGTTCCGCTATCTCAATCCGCTGCGCGGCGGCCCGGACGGCACCGGGTGGCCGTTCGGGCGTCCGGTGCAGTACGGCGAGGTGTTCGGGGTGCTCCAACGGGCCACCGGCAACGCGCTGGTGGAGGAGATCCGGCTGTTCGCCGCCGACCCGATCACCGGGCGGCGCGGCGCGCCGGTGGACCGTATCGACGTCGGTCCTGGCGCGCTGATCTTCTCCTACCAGCACCAGGTCGTCGTGCAGCCCATCGAGCCGGAGGCCCGCACATGAGCCGTGCCGCCGTTCCCGGTCTGCCGAGCCGGCATCCGATCGGCGGGCTGCTGCCCGCGCTGTACGCCGACGACGACTTCGCGCAGCGGTTCACCGCGGGCCTGGACACCGTTCTCGCCCCCGTGTTCTCCACCCTGGACAATCTGTCCGCCTATCTCGACCCGCGGGTCGCCCCGGCCGACTTCGTGGCCTGGCTGGCCTCGTGGGTGGGTGCCGCCGACGACGAGCAGTGGCCGGAGGCGCTGCGCCGCGAGGCGGTGGTACGGGCGGTGGAGCTGCACCGCTGGCGCGGCACCCGGCGCGGTCTCGTCGAGCGGCTGCGGCTCACCCTCGGGGTGGAGGCCGATGTCCTGGGCGACGGCGGCGCGGTGTGGTCCCGGACCCCGGGCACCCCGCTGCCGCCTGCGCCGTCCGGCGAGGTGCTGGTCCGGGTGTGGCCGGGCCGGGAGCCGGTGGTGGACGCGGACCGCGTCCGTGAGATCGTCCGCGCCCACAGCCCCGTCCATGTCCCCTGCCGGGTCGAGATCCTGTCCGGACCGCCCGCCGACGAAGGGAGGTGACGCCATGCGCGCCTGTCCCACGTGCGGGGCGTCCAACGGCCCCGACGACGACTTCTGCGGCAACTGCGGTGCGTATCTGGGGTGGTCCTCGGAGAGGCCCGCCGCGGCGAGTCCACGGACGCCGGAGGAGGTCGACGCTCCGGAGACTGAAGCGAGTTCAGCCCTCCCGGCGACGGATTCCGTCTCGGCCGAGGGCAGTTCGGGGCCGCCGAGCGCCGCCACCCGGCCCCCGGCGGAGGACTCGCGTACGGCCGGGCCTGCGGAGGAACGCCGTACGACGCGTACCGGCACCGACGCCCGGCCCGTCCAGGCTCCGCCGGTCCCCCGTACGGCACCCACCGCGTCCGGCGGGTCCGGCGAGTCCGGAGCTTCCACCACGCCCCCGGAGCCCGCGGCGCCCCCGTCTCCGCGCACCCCACCCGCGCCGCCGACCCCTCCCACAGCCGCTGCCTCCACGGCATCCCCTGCCACCCCGGAACCACGCACCGCTCCCACCCCGTCCGCCTCTCCCACCCCACCGCCCACTCCCCCGCGCCCCACCTCTCCACCATCCACCCCCGCGCGCCCCGTCTCCCCGTCGCCCCCTCCCGCGCGCCCCGCCTCTCCGCCGCCCCGGACGCCGCCCGCGTCCCCGGCCCCTCGGGCGCCCCGCGCGCCCGAGCCCGCCGAGGCGGAGGCCCGGCAGCCCGCTCCGGTGCTGCCCGGGAAGCCGGTCGCGCAGCGGCCCGTGGTGCGGCCGGTGGAGCAGCGGGAGGAGGTGGTCGGACCGCCGTGCCCCGCGTGCGGGACGCCGAATCCGCCGGGGCGCAAGTTCTGCCGCCGCTGTGCCACCCCGCTGAACCCGCAGGCGGCCCCCGCGCCGCTGCCGTGGTGGCGGACGATCTGGCCGTTCCGGCGCCGGGTGCGGGCCGGGTCCGGTCGGTGGGTGCGAGTGCTGGTGATCCTGCTGGTGGTGATCGCGCTGTGCGTGGGCGGGTTCCTGCTGCTGCCCGCAGGGCGCGCCCTGTTCGAGGACACCCGGGACAAGCTCGGCGGCAGCAAGGCCATCACCGCGACGAAGGTCACGGCGAGCGCGGCCGTGCCCGGTCATCCGGCGTCGAACACCACGGACGGCCTCAGCAACCGGTATTGGGGCGCGCCGGGTCCTGGTGCCTCGGTGACGTACACCTTCGGCAAGCCGTTCCGGATGGTGGATCTCATCATCACCAACGGCGCCTCGGACGCGCCGCAGCAGTACGCGACCGAGGCCCGTGCGCTCCAGATGGACATGGAGGTCACGTCCTCGGACGGCACGGTGCACCGCGAGTCCCTCTCGCTGAGCGACAAGGCGGGTCACCAGACGATACCCACCGGGATCAGCGACGTGGTGCGGGTGCGCCTGGTGCTGCACTCGGTCACGGGGCTGGCGCCGGGCCGTCATGTCGCCCTCGCGGAGGTGGAGTTCTTCCAGCGGAGCTGAACTTCGCCCGAGAGCGGCGGAGTTCAGGGTCTCAGCCCGGCTGCGGTCCCGACCGCGGCCGCAGCCGGGCGGCCAGGGCGGCCACGTCGTCCTCGGTGTTGCGGGCGTCGAGCCGGGTGACAACGGTGTCGAGGATGTCGTCGAGACCCGGCGAGGTCCCGAAGTCGATGGCGCCGAGCCGGTCCAGGGAGCGGTCGATGTCCTCGCCGCGCCGCTCGACAAGACCGTCGGTGAACAGGATCAGGGTCTGCCCCGGCGCCATCCGGAAGGTGGCCGGCTCATAGCCGCCCAGCCCGGTGCCGAGCGGCGGTCCGACCGGCACCGGCAGCGGGGTGGCCCGGCCGTCCGCGTCGATCACGAACGGCGGCAGATGCCCGGCGCTGGCCAGCGTCACCAGGCCCCGGTTGGGGTCGATCTGCGCGAGCAGGCAGGTGGCGGGCCTGCGTTCGGGCTCGTCGGAGGCCATGTCGTCCAGCTGGCGCAGCACCCGGTGCGGGGGCAGGTCGGCGGAGGCGATGTAGCGCAGCGAGGAACGGTAGGCGGTCATGTCGACGGCGGCCTCCAGGCCGTGCCCCATGACGTCGCCGACGACCAGCAGGGTGCGGCCGAAGTGCAGTCGTACGGTCTCGCACCAGTCCCCGCCGACCAGCGCGCTGTGTCCGACGGGCAGATAGCGGATGGCGACGTCCAGGTTCGGGTGCGGGCGGCCGGGCTCGGCCAGCAGGGCGCGCTGGAGCTTGCCGATGATGCTGCTGACCGCGTCGTGCTCGCGGGCGTGCCGGATGTGGGAGGCGGCGCGTTCGGTGAGGAAGCGCAGGAACTCCGCCTCGGGCGCGGTGTAGGACGCGCTGTCGCGGGCGCAGACCAGCACGCCGTAGTGGCGGCCGCCGGTGGCCAGCGGTACGCAGAGCGCGGTGCGCTCGTCGCCGGGTTCGGCGGCGACGGTCAGGTCCTCGTCCGGGTCGGCGGCGACCCGGGCGGCCGCGGCGACCCGCCGGGCCGCGGGCAGCAGGGCCGGGTTCCCGCCGACCGCCTCGTAGCCGACGCCCGCCTCGCGGCCCCAGCGCAGCACGGCCGCGGCGCCGCCCACCTGGGCGACGGCGGCGCGGGTCAGCTCCGCGCAGGTCGTGTCCTCGTCGAGGGTCGTGCCGATCGCGGCCGCCACCGCGCGCAGCTCGGCCGGGCCCGCGGGCACGGGGGCCTCTTCCGGGGCAGGGGTGCCGGGGCCGGTGCCGGGGCCGTGTTCGACGGCGTCGACCGTCGACTGGCGAAACGGCTGAAACCAATCCACCACAGGACTCACCTTAAAGGGGGACGCCCCCACAGTCCCACCATGGGCACATCAGCATCTGCCGGACCCCGCCCGAGCATGGCTCGCGGCGACGCGCTCCAGGACCGGCCGCCAGCTCTCCGGGGGCCGTACCCGCAGGCCGACGACCTTTCCGGCGTCGTCGGCGCGGCGCAGCGCGAGAGCCGCCGCGAAGTCCGGGCCGGCCGCGAAGGCCGCCGCCTCCGCCGGGCTCATGGGGCCGCCCTGGCAGCCGAGGGTGCGGGCGCTCTCCGGGGACAGCGCGAGCCCCGGTTCGGTGGCGGCGAGGTAGCGCTTGGCCGGAATGTGCAGGGCGACCAGGCGGGCGACACGGGGCCCGAGCAGGCCCTCCACCGCGGTCGCGGCGTGGGTGCCGTGTCCGGCCTCGTCGCCGGGCACCAGGTGATGGCCGATGTCATGGACCAGCCCGGCCGCCTGCGCCTCCTCGTCGTCGGGGCGGCTCGCGGCCAGCAGCGCGGCGACCTGGAGGCCGTGGTCGAGGATGTCCACCGGGTCGCCGGAGCGGTCCGGGGTGTCCCAGACGCCGGCGCACCCGGCCAGCAGGCCCATCAGCGTGTCGACGGAGGAGATCGGGCGGTGCGTCATGGGGACACGCTGCCTCGGTGGGGTGTACGACGGGTGACCGGGGGATGTCGGTCCGCCCCGGCCTGTGCCTTCGCACATGTCTTCCACGCGCGCGCATGCCCTCCCCGCGCAGGATGCTGGTGAGCGTGGAGCCCTGCGAGGAGGCCAGGAGGCGCGGCCGGTGATCGCCGTCAACCCGTTGGACAGCGCCTCGGTGCTGGCCGCCTTCGGCGCGCTCGGGGTGCTGGCGGTGATCTTCGCGGAGTCGGGGCTGCTGGTCTTCGGCTTCTTCCTGCCCGGGGACACGCTGCTTTTCCCGGCCGGAGTGCTGTGCGCGGGCACCGCCGAGCAGCCGGCGCGGCTCGCGCTGTGGCAGGTCCTGCTGTGCGCGGCGATCGGCGCGGTGGCGGGGGGCCAGGTCGGCTATCTGATCGGACGGCACGGCGGCCGGGCACTGCTCGCGCACACCTCGAGCCGCCGGGTGAAGGGCGCGGCGGCCCGCGCCGAGGATCTGCTGGCCCGGTACGGCTACGGCAAGGCGCTGGTGATCGGCCGGTTCGTGCCGCTGCTGCGCACGGTGCTGCATCCGGTGGCGGGGGCGCTCGGGGTGCCCGCCCGGCCGTTCACCCTCTGGCAGACGGTGGGCGGGGTGCTCTGGTCGCAGGCCCTGGTCCTGGCGGGGTTCACCCTCGGCGCCTCGGTCCCCGCGGTGGACGACTATCTGTTGCTGCTGGTCGCTGCGGTCGTCGTGCTGTCCATGCTGCCGCTGCTGGTGGAGGCCCGCAGGAGGCGACGGCAGCGGCGGGCCTCGCCGGAACTGGAAGGGCACGCCGGGGCGGAGGGGCCGGAGGGGGACGCCGAGCCGGCACCCCGCGACGAGCCGGAGCGGCGCGACCAGTCCGGGCACCACGACCGCTGAGCGGGCACCCCGCAAAGCCCCCGAGGCCCCCGAAGCCCGAGGCCGCCGGACCCCTGAAGCCCCGCTCCCCGATGCCCTACACCCCCACCCCCCGATGCCTCACCCGCCCCGCCACCACCGTGAGCACCACCGGCACCCCCGCCAGCTCGGTGTCGGCCACGGCCAGAGGGTCCTCCGCGAGCACCGTGAGGTCGGCGCGATACCCGACGGCGAGCCGCCCCGCGTGCTCCTCCTCCCCCGCGACCCAGGCGGCGTTCATGGTCATCGCCCGCAGCGCCTGGAGCCCGGTGAGCGCCTGCTCGGGGCCGTGCGGCGGCAGGGAGAGGTCGGCGGGGCGGCGGTGCCGGGCGCCGGCCATGACCTGGAGCGGCGGGTACGGCGCGATGGGCCAGTCGGAGCCGAGCACCACCGTCGCCCCGGTGGCCCACAGGTCACGGCAGCGGAACGCGCGCCCCGCCCGCTCCTCGCCGAGCCGCCGCGACCAGTTGTCGGTGTGGTCGGCGCGGGTGAACTCGCAGCAGTGCGTGGGCTGCATGGACGCGGCGACCCCGAGCGGCGCGAACCGCCGTACGGTGTCGTCCGGCACGGTCTCGATGTGCTCGACGCGGTGCCGCGGGCCGCTCGGGTGCTCGGCCCGCGCCTTCTCCACGGAGTCCAGCACATGCCGTACGGCCGCGTCGCCGATGGCATGGGTGGCGGTGGGCACCCCGGCGCGGTGCAGGGCGCCGATCACCCGGGTGTAGCGCAGCGGGTCGGGCCAGAAGGCGCGCGTGGACTCGCCGTGCCGGTCGGGGTCCTCCAGCCAGGCGGTGCCGTTGTCGACGGTGCCGTCCATGAACAGCTTCACGCCGGTCACCCGCCACAGCGCGCCGCCGGTGCCCTGGAGCCGGACCAGTTCGGCGAGCGCGTCGTCGTCGGTCTCCGGGCGGCACCAGGGGTGGACCCGCAGCCGCAGGGGCAGCGCGTCCTCGGCCTCCAGGGCGGCGTAGACATCGAGGCCGGTGCCGTCCATGGCGTGCCCGCCGGTGAGACCGGCCGCGGCCATGGCGTGCAGCACCTCGGCGGTCCGTGCCCGTATCTGCGCCTCGGTCGGCTTGGGCGCGGCGGCCTCGGCGGCCTCGCAGGCGGCGTCCTCCAGGAGCAGTCCGGTGGGCCGGCCCTCGGCGTCGCACACGATCTCCGAGCCCTGGGCGAAAGTGCGGGGCCCGTCGATGCCCGCCAGTTCCAGGGCGCGTTCGCTGGCGAGCAGCGAGTGGCCGTCGAAGAGGTCGAGGAGGGCGGGCACGCCGTCGAGGACGGGGGCGAGGGCCGCGTGCCCGACCGGGGCGCTGCCGAAGGCGTTGGGGTCGAGGCCCCAGCCGCGCAGCCAGGCGCCCGGCGGCAGGTCCCGCGCGGCCCCGGCGAGCGCGTCCCGTACGGCGGCCAGGTCGCGGCAGCCGGAGAGGTCGACGCCCATGGTGCGCTCGGCGCCGGAGACCGGGTGCAGATGCCCGTCGGTCAGACCCGGCACGATCACCGCGCCGCGCAGGTCCAGCACGGTGCTGCGGGGTCCGGCGAGCGCGCGGGCCTCCCGGTCGTCGCCGAGCAGCACGATGCGCCCGTCCCGCGCGGCGAGCGCGGTGTGCGGCAGGAGACCACCGGTGGCCGGGTCGAGCAGCCGGGCGGAGAGCAGGACGAGGTCGGCGGGCACGGGGACTCCTTCAAACTTCGGACTTCAGAACTTCGGGCATCGGAGATCAGGCATCGGGCATCGGGCATCAGGGCAGGCGGGGGACGTCAGCCCGCGGCCGCACCCCGCTCCAACGCTCCTTCCCCCAGGCCGAGTTCACGCTCGGCCGTGCGATGCGCCATCCGGTGCACCGCGGCCGGGACTTCCGGGCCGACGGTGTTGACGTCGGCGCTGAGCCCGTCGAGGACGACAAGGATCTGGAGCGCGACCGCGAGCGGGTCCTCGGTACGGAACTCACCGGCGGCCACACCGTCCTGGATCAGCCCTTCGAGGCGGCCGCGCCAGTCGGCCTCCTGGAGGGCGACCCGGTCGCGCAGGGGGGGCCGGTAGCGGCTGAGGTGGCGGGCGTTGAGCCAGAGCCGGCTGATCGCGTCGTACGTCTCCCCCGAGGTGTGGTCGAGGAAGCGGGCCAGCCGCTCGACGGGGCGCTCGTCGTGCGGCCCGGCGGGCAGCAGGCGGTCCAGTTCCCCGGTGGCCGCGCTGCCGAACGCCTCCGCCACCAGTTCCTCGGCCGAGGGGAAGTAGTGGCTGATCAGCCCGGGCCGCACCGCCAGTTCCTCGGCGATCCGGCGCAGGGTGATGCATTCGAGGCCCTCGGCCAGGGCGATCGCGGCGGCCGTGTCCACGATCTCGGCCCGCCGGGCCGCCGGGTCCTTGCGGATTCGTTTGCGCTGAACGCTTGACGACATGACGGCGATGCTATTGAGTGACCGACCAATAAGCAACTGGTCGCCCGCCCAATAAGCGACCTGCCTCCCTCACCGCCGCTTACGGAGGGCCCCATGGCGTCCACGCTCCCCGACCCGAGTCCCGATGCGCGGACCCTGTCCGCCGAGGAGGCCGTCCCCGCGTCCCGGGGCTCCGGCGGAGTGGAGTCGCACGGCATCGACCACATACCGGACTCCGAACGCCGGGGCAGACCAAGGGAGTTGTTCTCGGTGTGGGCCGCCGCCAACGTCAACTACCTGAGCCTGGTGATCGGCGGGGCGCTGGTGCTGATGGGCCTGAGCCTGTGGCAGGCGCTCGCGGTGATCGTCGTGGGCAATCTGTTCTGGCTGCTCACCGGGCTGCTCGCGGTGCCAGGTCCGGCGGCGGGCGCGCCGAGCGAGGTCATCACGCGGACGCTGTACGGGGTGCGCGGCAACCGGGTCAACAACGCGGTGACCGGCTGGCTGATCTCCGTCTGCTACTTCGCGCTCAACCTGGCCGCCGCGGCCACCGCCGCCTTCTCCCTGGTGGGCGACACCGGGCTGCCGGTGAACACGACGGTGAAGGCGCTCGTGGTGGTGCTCATCGCCGCGCTCACCCTCGCCATCAGCGTCTACGGCCATGCCGCCATCGTCCGTCTCTATCCGCCGATCACCCTCGCCCTGACGGCCGTGTTCGCGGTCCTCGCCGTCGCGGTGCTGCGGCACACGGACTTCGGGTACGTCCCGGAGCGTCCGCTGAGCGGCCACGCGCTGTGGGCGACGGTCCTCGCGGGTGTCGCCCTGATCGCCTCGGGCCCCCTGTCGTACACCACCAGCGCCGACTTCTCCCGCTATCTGCCGCGCGCCACCCCGGCGCGGGCGGTGGCCGGCTGGACGGCGTTCGGCGGGTTCCTGCCCGGGGTGCTGGTGTGCGGGCTCGGCGCGTGTGCCGCGACCGCCGTCGACATGAACGACCCGGAATCCTCCCTCCAGCCGCTGCTGGCCGCCTGGTTCCGGCCGGTCTTCCTGCTCGCGCTGGTCCTCGGCACCATCGCCCTGAACGCGCTGACCGCCTACAGCGCGGGTCTCGCCCTCCAGGCCGTCGGCCTGCGCATCCGCCGCCAGGTCAGCGTCCTGATCGACGGCACGGTGTCCGTCTCGCTCACCCTGTACGCGCTGCTGGTCTCGAACTTCCTGGACACGGTCGGCGATGTGCTCCAGCTGACCGTGGTGCTGCTCGGTCCCAGTACGGCCGTGTACGCCGTCGACATCGTGCTGCGCCGCAACCGGTACGACGGCCCGACGCTCGCCGACGAGAGCCCGGCCGGGCCCTTCTGGTTCACCGGTGGCGTCAACTGGCGTGGCGCGCTGGCCCTCTGCCTGGGCGTGGCCGCCTCCGCGCTGTGCGTCGACACGGTCTACACCGGCCCGCTGGCCACCGCCCTCGGCGGGGTGGACCTCGCCCTCCCGGCGGGCCTCGTGGTGTCCGCCGTCGCCTACGCGCTGCTGATGCGTACCGGCGCGCGCTCTGGACGGCGCCCTGAGCATCCGTGAGACTGGGCCGGGTCGGACGCCCCGGTTTCCAGGACGGTGCCATGGAAGAGGAAGTCCCGCGCGTACAGCTGACCGAGCGCGCCCAGGAACTGGTGCGCCGGCTGCGCGCCCAGCACGGGCCGCTGATGTTCCATCAGTCCGGCGGCTGCTGCGACGGCAGCGCGCCCATGTGCTACCCGGACGGCGAGTTCCGCACCGGCGGCTCGGACGTGCTGCTCGCCGAACTGGACGTGTCGGGCGTGGCGGAGCCGGTCACCTTCTGGATGTCGCGCAGCCAGTACGAGGTCTGGAGTCATACCCGGCTCATCGTGGACGTCGTCCCGGGCCGGGGCAGCGGATTCTCTCTGGAGGCACCCGAGGGGGTGCGTTTTCTCACCCGTTCTCGCGTAGTCGACGCCTAGTCCGCCCGCCGGCCGCCCCGGTCTGCTGCACTGCCCCTGGAAGCAGGGACAGTTGACGAGACATCAGGGGGCACGGTGACCAGACGTCGCAGGCGTTCGGCAGCGGGCAGAGCGGTTCTCACGGTTGTCACGGCGTTCGGCGTACTGGCCGGCGCGGCCCTCGCGGGGGCGGCGCCGGCCGGTGCCGTTCCGGCGGGCACCACCATCGCGCCGGGCGTCACCTACCGGCAGTTCGACCTCCCCGCGGCCGCGGGCACCACGCACGCCCATCTGCTCACGGTCGACCTCGGCGATCCACGGGTGCGCGTCGATCTGCTGCACCCGGGCGCGGTGGCCGCCCGTGCCACGGTCTCCAAGATGGCGAACGCGGCCAGGGCGGTCGCGGGCGTCAACGGGGACTTCTTCGACATCACCGAGAGCCAGCACCCGGGCGTGGACCCCACCGGGGCGAGCGTCGGCCCTGCCGTGGCGAACGGCCGGGTGCTCAAGGCCGCGGTGCCGGACGGCCAGCGCTTCGGACCCGCGCTGCCTCCGGGTACGGACACCGAGGACGTCCTCGGCGTGGGCACCGACCACCGGGCCCGCCTGGACCGCCTCACCCTGACCGGCTCGGTCCGCACCCCGGCGGGCAGCCTGCCGCTGAAGGGCCTCAACCAGTACGCGCTGCCGCAGAATTCGATCGGCGCCTACACCTCCGCGTGGGGCAGCGCCTCGCGCGGGCGCGCGGTGTGCGGCACCGACACGGACCGGGGGGCGGGGTGCGGCGCCGAGACGTACGAGGTGACGGTGCGCGGCGGCCGGGTGGTCTCCGTCGCAGGCGCCCCGGGCAGCGGCGCGATCCCGGTGGGCACCACGGTCCTGCTGGGCCGCGAGGAGGGCGCCCGGCGACTGCGTGAACTCGCCGTCGGGGACGCGGTGTCCGTGACCCACCGGCTGGTCGCGGCGGCCTCCAGGGTCGCCTACGTCTTCGCGCTCGGCGGCTTCCCGGTGCTGCGCGACGGCGCGCCGCTCGCCGGGCTGAACGACACCACCTCGGCGGTGCGCACCGTGGTGGGCCTCGACGACGGCGGGCGACGGCTGCTGATCCTGGCCCTGGACGGCGCCGTCGCCTACCGGTCCGGTCTGACGGTCGCCGAAGAGGCCGCCGCCATGCGCTCGTTGGGCGCCACCGACGCGTTCAACCTGGACGGCGGCGGATCCTCCGAGATGGTCACCCGGGGCGCCGGGGCGGCCGCCGTGACGGTCCGCAACCATCCCAGCGGCGGCGCCGAGCGGCCCGTGGCGAACGGGGTCGGCGTCTTCGCCACGGGCTGACCCGGCTCAGGGCCGCAGGCTGCTCACCAGGGCGGCCGTCGCGTCGAGCCCGTTGTGGATGGTCGGCGCCATGCTCGAACACGCCAGATAGAAGCCGAGCATCACGCACACCAGTCCGTGGGAGACCTTCAGCGAACCGTTGCGCATGAAGATCACGGCCAGGATCAGGAGCAGCAGCACCACAGAGATGGAAATCGCCATCGGGAACCTCCTCCGCCACGCCCATGAGCGGCGTCGGCCGCAAGTGTGGCGTAGCGGAGGGTTCCGCCGGGCAGCTGACATGTCCTCCGATCGTGTGATGTTTCAGGTGTTACCGCCCTACCGCTGCTCTAAGGGGCCCGCAGATCGACCAGTTCGGCCAGGGCCTCGCGGTGGCGGCCCGCGGTGCCGTAGGCGAGGGAGTCGGCCTTGGCCCGCTTCAGGCACAGGTGCACGGGGTGCTCCCAGGTCATGCCGATCCCGCCGTGCAGCTGAAGCGCCTCCTCGGCGGCGCGGACGGCGACGGGGGCGGCGTACGCCTGGGCGACGGCCACCGTGATGTCGGTGTCCGCGCCGGTGGCCAGGGCGTCGGCGGCGGCGCGCGCGGCGGCCCGCAGGTTCACCACCTCCAGCCACAGCTGGGCGAGCCGGTGCTTGAGCGCCTGGAACCCGCCGACCGGCCGGTTGAACTGCTTGCGCTCCTTGAGGTATCGCACCGTCTCCGTCAACGCCCAGTCGGCGAGCCCCAGTTGCTCGGAGGCGAGCAGTCCTGCGGCGACCCGCAGGGCACGTCGTACGGCGGGCTCGGCGTCACCGAGGCGGCGGCCGGACGCCCCGTCGAGGGTGACGGTGGCGAGCGGCCGGGTGAGGTCGAGCGAGACCTGGGGCGTGCGGGTGACGGCCTCGGCGGCCACGGCGTACAGCCCGCCGTCGTCGGCCGGGACGAGCAGCACATCGGCGACGGCCGCGTCCGCGATGCCGGTCAACTCGCCGTGCAGGGTGCCGTCTTCGAGTCGTGCGACCGGTACCGGGGTGCCCGGCCCGAGGTGCAGTCCGACGGCGAGCACGCCGATGGTGCGTCCGGTCGCGAGCCTGCCCAGCAGTTCCTCGTCGCCGCAGCCGAGCAGTGCCTCGGTGGCCACGACCGCGCTGGTGAGGTACGGCACCGGGGCGACCGCCCGGCCCAACTCCTCCAGGACGACGGCGGCTTCGCGGTGGCCCGCGCCCTGACCCCCGAGCGCCTCGGGGATCAGCAGCCCGGCCAGGCCCATGCTCTGCGCGAGGGACTTCCACAGATCGAGGTCGTGCGGGGCCGCCGACTCGGCCCGGGCGGCGACATCGGCCGCAGTGCAGTGGTCGGTGAGCAGGTCCCGTACGGCCGCCCGCAGCGCGTCCTCCTCCTGTGAGTACAGCAGGTCGGTCATCGGGCCAGGTCCTTCCAGGCGACGTCCTTGTCGGTGCGCGACTCGGCGGGCAGCCCGAGGACGCGTTCGGCGACGATGTTCAGCAGGACCTCGCTGGTCCCGCCCTCGATGCTGTTGCCCTTGGCCCGCAGATAGCGGTATCCGGCGTCCCGTCCGGTGAAGTCCACCAGTTCCGGGCGGCGCATGGTCCAGTCGTCGTACAACAGGCCCTCTTCGCCCCGGAGTTCCACTTCCAGGCCGCTGATCTCCTGGTTGAGGCGGGCGAAGGCGAGCTTCATGCCGGCGCCCTCGGGTCCGGGCTGGCCGACGGTGAGCTGCTGGCGCAGGCGTTCGCCGGTGAGCCGGGCGACCTCGGCCTCCACCCACAGCTTCAGCAGCCGCTGGTGCAGATCGTGGGTGCGCAGCTCAGGGCGTTCCCGCCAGGTCTTCGCCACCGGGCCGATCATGCCGCCCTCGCGGGGCAGCCGCATGCCGCCGATGGCGACGCGTTCGTTGTTGAGCGTGGTCTGCGCGACCCGCCAGCCCTCGCCGACCGCGCCGAGGCGGCGGCTGTCGGGGATGCGGACGTCGGTGAGGAACACCTCGTTGAACTCGGCCTCACCGGTGATCTGCCGCAGCGGCCGGACCTCGACACCGGGGTCGGTCATGTCGCACACGAAGTAGGTGATGCCCTGGTGCTTGGGCACGGCCGGGTCGGTGCGGGCGATCAGGATGGCCCAGCGGGCGAGATGGGCGCTGGAGGTCCACACCTTCTGCCCGTTGACCACCCAGTCGTCGCCCTCCCGGACGGCCCGGGTGCCGAGCGCGGCCAGGTCGGATCCGGCGCCGGGCTCGCTGAACAGCTGGCACCAGACCTCCTCGCCCGTCCACAGGGGCCGCAGCAGCCGGCGCTTCTGCTCCTCGGTGCCGTACTGGAGGATCGTCGGGGCGGCCATGCCGAGGCCGATACCGATCCGCCGGGGGTCGTTGTCGGGGGCGCCCGCCGCCTCCAACTCGGCGTCCACCACGGCCTGGAGGGAGCGTGGCGCGCCGAGGCCGCCCAGCCCCTCGGGGTAGTGCACCCAGGCGAGGCCCGCGTCGAAGCGGGCGCGCAGGAAGTCCAGCCGCTCGGTCCGCCCGGGCGGGTGTGCGGCGAGGAACTCCCGGGTGCGGTCGCGCAGTTCACCGGCATCGCTCACGCGGCCACCTCCGTCGTCACGGCGATCCGGCCGGTGCTGCGCCCGTCCGCCACCTTCTGCACGGCCGCCGCGGCCCCCGCCAGCGGCACCCGCTCACTCACCAGCGGCTTGATCGCGCCGCGCGCGGCCAGCTCGGTCAGCTGCTCGTGGCAGTGCTGGACCAGCTTGGGGTTCTTGGTGTTGTACAGGCCCCAATGGAGGCCCAGGACCGCGTAGTTCTTCACCAGGGCGTGGTTGAGCGCCGGGGTCGGGATGGTGCCGCTGGCGAAGCCGACGACCACGATCCGGCCCTCGAAGGCGACCAGCTTGGCGGACTGGGCGTAGGCCTCGCCGCCGACGGGGTCGTAGATCACATCCGCGCCGCGCCCGCCGGTGGCCGCCTTCACGGTGGCGATGACGTCCTCGGCGCGCCGGTCCACGACCAGATCGCAGCCCAGCTCCCGGGCGACCGCCGCCTTCTCGGCGCCGCCGACCACGCCGATCACGGTGGCGCCCGCCGCCTTGCCGAGCTGTACGGCCGCGCTGCCGACGCCACCGGCCGCGGCATGCACCAGCAGGGTCTCGCCCGCTTCGAGCCGGGCCCGGCGGTGCAGCCCGAACCAGCCGGTCTGGTAGCCGATGTGCAGCGCGGCGGCCTCCGCGTCGTCCAGCGCCTTCGGCGCGGGCAGCAGGGCGGCGGCGTCCGCGAGGGCGTACTCGGCGAAGCCGCCGTAGGGCAGTGCGGGGGTGGCGAGCACCCGGCGGCCGTCCTCGGTCTCGCCGCAGATCTCCACGCCCGGGGTGAACGGCAGCGGCGGCCGTACCTGGTACTGCCCCCGGCACAGCAGCGCGTCGGGGAAGTTGACGTTGGCCGCCCGCACCCGCAGCAGCACCTGGCCGTCGCCCGGGACGGGCCGCCCGGTCTCGGTGAGGCGCATCACCTCACTCGGCTCGCCGTTCTCGTGCACCTGCCATGCCTGCATACGGGGCCTCCACGCGACCGCATCGTCCGACCGGATCCGCCCGCATACTAAGCGGTCGCTTGCCCATCAGGGAACACCCCCCTGGACGCTCATGTGCGCGCCGCCGGGCGCGCCCGCACATGCATCCGCTCTCCTTGGGGCCCGAACAGGCTCAGAAACTCCACCGGACCCTCCCCCGCGGACCCGAACCAGTGCGGGACCCGGGTGTCGAACTCGGCCGCCTCCCCGGCCGCCAGCACCACATCGTGCTCGCCGAGCACCAGCCGCAGCCGCCCGGACAGCACGTACAGCCACTCGTACCCCTCATGGCTGCGCGGCTCCGGTTCCTCCGTGCGCCGGGGTTCGAGGACCTTGTACGCCTGGAGGCCGCCGGGCTGGCGGGTCAGCGGCCAGAACGTACGGCCGTGGCGCCGCATCGGCTCGGCGCGCACCCGGGGGTCGCCGACGGGCGGCGCACCGACCAGTTCGTCCAGCGGGACCTGGTGGGCCTGGGCGATCGGCAGCAGCAGCTCCAGGCTGGCTCTGCGCAGGCCGGACTCCAGGCGGGACAGCGTGCTCGCGGAGATGCCGGTGGCCCGGGAGAGCGCGGCCAGCGTCACCTCCCGCTCCTTGCGGATCCGGCGCAGCCGGGGTCCCACCTCGGCCAGGACGTCTTCGGTACTCATACGGGTATTGCAGATTCAGCACGTCCAGTTGTCAATCCCGCAAATCCGAGGGTCCGCACGGGTGCGCCCCCAGGGGCGCGGGGAACCGCGCGACCAGCCACGACGGACCCGCGCCGGACAACGAGACCGGAGGCCATCGCGCCACACCGCGCGTCCGGCGGAGCCCTGCGGCACGCTGAGGGCATGTTGCTCAGTCGGCTCGCGGAGGTCTCGGGGGAGGTGGCGGCGACGGCGGCCAGGTCACGGAAGATCGCGTTGCTCGCCGAGTTGTTCCGGGAGGCGGAGGCGGAGGATGTGCCGGTGGTCATCCCGTATCTCGCGGGGCGGCTGCCGCAGGGGCGGCTCGGGGTCGGCTGGAAGGTGCTGGGGCGGCACGTACCGGCGGCTCCCGAGGCCACGCTCACCGTCCGCGAGGTCGACGCGGCCCTGACCGAGCTGGGCCGGGTGTCCGGGCCCGGTTCCCAGGCCGAGCGCGCCCGGCTCGTCGGCGCGCTGCTGGGCGCCGCCACCGAGGCCGAGCAGCGCTTCCTCCTCGGTCTACTCTCCGGTGAGGTACGCCAGGGCGCCCTGGACGCCGTCGCGGTGGAGGGCCTCGCCCGGGCGACCGGCGCGGCGGCGGGGGACGTACGCCGGGCGGTGATGCTGTCCGGCTCGCTCCAGGCCGTCGCCGAGGCCCTGCTGGGCGAGGGACCCGACGCGCTCGACCGGTTCCGGCTCACCGTCGGCCGGCCCGTGCTGCCGATGCTGGCGCACAGCGCGTCCTCCGTCGCCGAGGCCGTTCAGAAGCTGGGCGCCTGCGCGGTGGAGGAGAAGCTGGACGGCATCCGGGTCCAGGTGCACCGGGACGGCGACACGGTCCGCGTACACACCCGCACCCTGGACGACATCACCGCCCGGCTCCCCGAAGTGACGGCCGCCGCACTGGAGTTGAGCGGCGACCGGTTCATCCTGGACGGCGAGGTGATCTCCTTCGACGCGGCCGGGCGGCCCCGGTCCTTCCAGGAGACCGCGGGCCGCGTCGGCTCCCGCGCGGACGTGGCGCGGGCGGCCGAACAGGTCCCGGTCTCCCCCGTCTTCTTCGACGTCCTCGCGGCGGACGACCGCGAACTGCTCGACCTGCCCTTCGCCGAGCGGCACGCGCACCTGGCCCGGCTGGTGCCCGAGCCGATGCGGGTGAGGCGCACGCTGGCCGAGGGCCCCGGGGACATCCCGGCCGCGCAGCGCTTCCTCGCCGACACCCTGGCCCGCGGCCACGAGGGCGTGGTGGTGAAGTCGCTGGCCGCCCCCTACAGCGCGGGCCGCCGCGGTGCCGCCTGGCTCAAGGTCAAGCCGGTGCACACCCTCGACCTGGTGGTACTGGCCGCCGAATGGGGCCACGGCAGACGCACCGGCAAACTGTCCAACCTGCACCTCGGCGCCCGCACCGCGGCCGGCGGCTTCGCGATGCTCGGCAAGACCTTCAAGGGCCTGACGGACGCCCTGCTCGCCTGGCAGACCGAACGGCTGCTGCGGCTGGCGGTCGAGGACGACGGCTGGACGGTCCGGGTGCGCCCCGAACTCGTCGTGGAGATCGCCTACGACGGCCTCCAGCGCTCCTCCCGCTACCCGGCCGGCGTCACCCTGCGCTTCGCCCGCGTGCTCCGCTACCGCGAGGACAAGAGCCCCGCCGAGGCCGATACCGTGGAGGCCCTGCTCGCCGCCCACCCGGAGGTCACACCGTGACGGTGCGTACGACGAAACGCAGCGCGGGACTGCTGGTGTACCGGCACACCGGCGACGGGCTCGAAGTGCTGCTCGGCCATATGGGCGGCCCGCTGTGGGCGAAGAAGGAGGCCGGCGCCTGGACCGTCCCCAAGGGCGAGTACGAGGCCGGCGAGCCCTCGTGGGAGGCGGCCCGGCGGGAGTTCCAGGAGGAGCTGGGCCTGGCGCCGCCCGACGGGGAGGCCGTACCGCTCGGCGAGGTCGTACAGCGCAACGGCAAGGTCGTCACGGCCTGGGCGCTGCCCGGGGACCCGGACCTGACCGGCTTCAGCCCCGGCACCTTCACCATGGAGTGGCCGCCGCGCTCGGGGCGGCAGACGGAGTTCCCGGAGCTGGACCGGGTGGCCTGGCTCGGCCTGCCGGAGGCCCGTGAGGTGATCATCACCGCGCAGGCCGCGTTTCTCGACCGGCTGGCGGAGCACTCGGGCTGAACAGGCGACCTGGCGTTGCGCCCCGGCGGGCCGCGCGCGAAGGTCGAAGCACAGCCCGCTTCCAGGGGAGGTCAGCCATGCCCATCGCCACGGTCAACCCGGCGAACGGCGAGACGCTCAAGACGTACGAGGCCATGGGCGAGGAGGAGCTGGAACGCCGGCTCCAGCTCGCCGAGGCCACGTTCCGCACGTACCGGACGACGCCGTTCGCCGAGCGCGCCCGGTTGCTGAACCGGGCCGCCGGCCTGCTGGAGGAGGACCAGCAGGAGATCGGCAGGGTCATGACCACCGAGATGGGCAAGCCGGTCAAGCAGGCCCGCGCGGAGGCCGCCAAGTGCGCCAAGGCCATGCGCTGGTACGCGGAGCACGCCGAGGCCCTGCTCGCCGACGAGGAACCCGCCGAGGCGGACGTCCGCGACTCCGGGGCGGCCCGGGTCCGGGTCCGCTACCGCCCGCTGGGCCCGGTGCTCGCGGTGATGCCCTGGAACTTCCCGCTCTGGCAGGTGATCCGGTTCGCCGCGCCCGCGCTGATGGCGGGCAATGTGGGTCTGCTCAAGCACGCCTCCAACGTGCCGCAGACCGCCCTGTATCTGGAGGACCTGTTCCACCGGGCGGGCTTCACCGAGGGCTGTTTCCAGACGCTGCTGGTCGGCTCAGCCGCGGTGGACGACATCCTGCGCGACGAGCGGGTCAAGGCGGCCACCCTCACCGGCAGCGAGCCCGCCGGGCGCGCGGTCGCCGCCACATCCGGGGAGATGATCAAGAAGACGGTCCTGGAGCTGGGCGGCAGTGACCCGTTCGTGGTCATGCCCTCCGCCGACGTCGACCGGGCCGCCGAGGTCGCGGTGACCGCGCGCGTGCAGAACAACGGGCAGTCCTGCATCGCGGCCAAGCGGTTCATCGTGCACCGCGATGTCTACGACGCCTTCGCCGAACGGTTCGTGGCGGGCATGAAGGCGCTCAGGATCGGCGACCCGCTGGAGGAGGACACCGAGGTCGGACCGCTCGCCAGCGAGCAGGGCCGCGCGGACCTGGAGGAGCTGGTCGACGACGCGCGGCGCAGCGGGGCCGAGGTGCTGTGCGGCGGCAGCCGCCCCGAGGGGCCCGGCTGGTACTACCCGCCGACCGTGCTCGCCGGGATCACCCGCGAGATGCGCATCCACCGCGAGGAGGCGTTCGGACCGGTCGCCACGCTGTACCGGGCCGACGATCTGGACGAGGCGCTGCTCATCGCCAACGACTCGCCGTTCGGACTGAGTTCGAATGTATGGACACGCGAGGAGAGCGAAGTCGAGCGGTTCGCACGGGACCTGGAGGCCGGGGCGGTGTACGTCAACGGGATGACCGCCTCCCATCCGGCGTTCCCCTTCGGCGGTGTGAAGCGCTCGGGGTACGGGCGTGAGCTGTCCGGGCACGGAATGCGGGAGTTCTGCAACATCACCACGGTTTGGCAGAGTGCGTGAGGTATGCGCGGCTACCATCTTCTTTTGTGAACCGCGAAGTGACTCTGCCTCTGATCGTCGACGACCGCGGGACCCTTCAGGTGGCCGCCGCCGATGTGAGCAAGTTGTTGCGGACCGTGGGCGGACGCTGGCTGCGGCTGGTCGAGACCGGCGAACAGCGGCTGGACGAGGACACGGTGGCCGAGCTGACGATCGAACTCGCCAAGCTGGCCGACCGTATCGACGTGGCGTGCATCGCGCACAGCAGCGGGGCGCCGTAGGCCTTTCCAGCGGCCCCGTTGTCGAAGCCGTAGTGCGCGCGGGCCCGTGGCGGTCCGCGCGCAAGTTCCGCCCCGCGTGACGTAGTTGGCCGTCAGGGCCACGATCACGTCCGCCGGGGACGCGTCGAGCGTGAGCCGGGCGACGTACGCGGGACATGCCTGGCAGCCGGCCCGGGGGACGTATCCGCGCGCGTTCCGCCGTACCCCCGCATGCCTCGGCGAAGGCCGTGAGGCGCCCGGCGGCCGGCTCCTCCCCCGCCGCGAGAGCGCTCGATGGAGGCGGCGGACGCGGAGTCGACGCGGGCGGCCAGGTGTTCGAAGGCGGCTCGGTCGGCGAGGATCACCCACCGCTGTTCCGGGGCCGGCACAGCCAAGATCTCGACGGCTGCCCGGCCGCGTTCGACGAGCGGCACGACCCGGTTGGCCGCGGGGTCCCGGGCAAGGGCTCGACGGCCGTCCCCAGCAGGGCTTTCGCGTTAACGGTCGGCACGGATTTTTCCCTCGTCCGGCCTCGGAAGTCCTCCTTCGAGCCTGATGCGGCGTCCCCGATTCGGAGTAACCCAGCGCGAGATCGTGGTCCTGACGGGTGACGGTGGGTGGAGCACCTCCTGAGGTGAACCACCTTCTGACCGGTGGGTGAAGGCCCGCCGGACACGCGGAAAGCAGGGACGGTTCATGGCGACTTTGTGCAGACCCTCGGTGTCGGTCCCGGAGCACGTGATCACGATGGAGGAGACGCTGGAGCTGGCGCGCTCCCGCCACGCGGACCACCCTCAACTGGCGCTGGCACTGAGGCTCATCGAGAACACCGGCGTGAAGACCCGGCACATCGTGCAGCCCATCGAGGAGACCCTCAAGCACCCCGGCTTCGAGGACCGCAACAAGCTCTACGAGCACGAGGCCAAGGCCCGGGTGCCCGCGGTGATCCAGCGGGCGCTGGACGACGCCGAACTCCTCACCACCGACATCGACGTGATCATCTACGTGTCGTGCACGGGCTTCATGATGCCCTCGCTCACGGCCTGGCTGATCAACGAGATGGACTTCGACAGCACCACCCGGCAGCTGCCCATCGCCCAGCTGGGCTGCGCGGCCGGCGGTGCGGCGATCAACCGGGCCCACGACTTCTGCACGGCGTACCCGAACGCCAACGCGCTGATCGTGGCCTGCGAGTTCTGCTCGCTGTGCTACCAGCCCACCGACCTCGGCGTCGGCTCGCTGCTGTCCAACGGCCTGTTCGGTGACGGCATCGCCGCCGCCGTGGTGCGCGGACGCGGCGGCCGGGGCGTCAAGCTGGAGCGCAACGGCTCCTACCTGATCCCGAAGACCGAGGACTGGATCGCCTACGACGTCCGGGCCACCGGCTTCCACTTCCTGCTGGACAAGCGGGTGCCGACCACCATGGAGCCACTCGCCCCGGCGCTCAAGGACCTGGCGGGCAACCACGGCTGGGACGCCACCGACCTGGACTTCTACATCATCCACGCCGGCGGTCCCCGCATCCTCGACGACCTCAGCAAGTTCCTGGAGGTCGAGCCGAACGCGTTCCGGTTCAGCCGGTCCACGCTCACCGAGTACGGCAACATCGCGAGCGCCGTCGTCCTGGACGCGCTGCGCCGGCTGTTCGACGAGGGCGGCCCCGAGGAGCGGGCGCGCGGACTGCTCGCCGGCTTCGGCCCCGGCATCACCGCCGAGATGACGGTCGGCCGCTGGACCGACGGCGACGGGGGCGGGCGATGACGGAGACCGAGGAGGCGACTCTCACCGAGGCCGTGCCGCCGGTCCGTCACTGGCCGGCGCTCGACCTCACCGGAACCGACTTCGACCCGGTGCTCGCCGAGCTGATGCGCGAGGGCCCGGTCACCCGCATCCAGCTGCCCAACGGCGAGGGCTGGGCGTGGCTGGTCACCCGGCACGACGATGTGCGCATGGTGACCAACGACCCCCGCTTCGGCCGCGAGGCCGTCATGGACAAGCCGGTCACCCGGCTCGCCCCGCACTTCATACCGGACCGCGGCGCGGTCGGCTTCCTGGACCCGCCCGACCACACCCGGCTGCGCCGCTCGGTCACCGCGGCCTTCACGGCCAAGGGCGTGGAGCGGGTGCGCGAGAAGGCGCGCGACATGCTGGACGAGCAGATCGACCAGCTCCTCAAGGACGGCCCGCCGGCCGATCTGACGGCGGCGATCCTCAGCCCGTTCCCCATCGCGGTGATCTGCGAGCTGATGGGCGTCCCGGCCGCCGACCGGCACGACATGCACGAGTGGACCCAGCTGATCCTGTCCTCCGCGCACGGCAAGGAGGTCAGCGAGCGGGCCAAGCGCGAGATGAGCGCGTACTTCTCCGGTCTCATCGGGGCGCGCGGGAGCAGCACGGCCGAGGACGTCACCTCGCTGCTGGGCGCCGCCGTGAGCGCGGGCGAGGTCACCTTGGAGGAGGCCGTCGGACTCGCCGTCCTCCTCCAGATCGGCGGCGAGGCGGTCACCAACAACAGCGGGCAGATGTTCTATCTGCTGCTGACCCGCCCCGGCCTGGCCGAACGGCTGCGCCACGAACCGGAGATCCGCCCGAAGGCGATCGACGAGCTGCTGCGGTACATCCCGCACCGCAACGCGGTCGGCCTGTCCCGGATCGCCCTTGAGGACGTGGAGATCAGGGGCGTGCGCATTCGCGCGGGCGACGCGGTCTATGTGTCGTACCTGGCCGCGAACCGCGACCCGGAGGTCTTCCCCGACCCGGAGGAGATCGACTTCTCCCGGTGTCCCAACCCGCATGTGTCGTTCGGTTTTGGACCGCACTACTGCCCGGGGGGGCAGCTGGCCCGGCTGGAGTCCGAGCTGCTGGTCGACGCGCTGCTGGACCGGATCCCGGGTCTCAAGCTGGCCGTACCGGCCGAGGAGGTGCCCTTCAAGAAGGGGGCGCTGATCCGCGGTCCCGAGGCCCTGCCCGTGATGTGGTGAGCCGGCGATGACGACGATCGAAGGGCTGACCTCGGCATCGGTCGACGGGCTGCTCGTACCGCCTGGCCAGGGCCGGGTGGTGGAGACACCCGCACAGCGGGTCACGTTCAAGGTCACCGGCACGCACTCGCGGATGGCCTCCACCTTCGAGGTGGAGGTGCCGCCGGGCTTCGACGTCGGCGCCCATGTGCACACCCGCAGTGAGGAGTTGTTCTACGTCCTGGAGGGCGAGCTGGACGTGCTCGCCTTCGAGCCCCGCATCCGCACCCCGGACAGCTGGAAGGGGTGGGAGTCGAGTTCGGGCAACCGGGTGGTGCGGGCGACCCCGGGCACGGTCATCGTCGTACCTCCCGGCTGTCCGCACGCCTTCGCGAACCCCACGGACACCCCCGCCAAGATGTTCTTCCAGGCGAGCCCGCCGCCCGACCACGAGCGCTATTTCGAGGAACTCCTCGAAATCCTCCGCGACGGCGGCCCGCCCGACCAGGAGGCGATTGAGGCGCTGCGGCTGAAGTACGACATCGAACAACTCACGCCTCTGAAACACCGGTGAGTCGAGCGCCCCCGAAGGGGCGCGGGGAACTGTGCGATCAGCCACTGCCAACAGGCGGCCGACATCGCACAGTTCCCCTTTTCGGCATTACCGAAAAGCGAGCGGAGCGCTACCGGATCGGCATTCCGGAAAGCGTCCGGGCGATGACGAGCCGCTGAATCTCGCTCGTCCCCTCGAAAATCGTGTAAATGGCCGCGTCCCGGTGCATCCGCTCCACCGGGTATTCCCGGGTGTACCCGTTCCCGCCCAGGATCTGGATCGCCTGCGCGGTCACCTTCTTCGCGGTCTCGCTGGCGAACAGCTTCGACATCGAGCCCTCGGCGGCCGTGAACCGCTTGCCGCTGATGGCCATCCAGGACGCCCGCCACACCAGCAGCCGGGCCGCGTCGATCTGCGTCCGCATATCGGCGAGCTGGAATGCGACGCCCTGGTTGTCGATGATGGGACGCCCGAACTGCTCCCGCGTCCTGGCATATTCGAGCGCGACCTCATAAGCGGCGCGTGCGGTGCCGACGGCCATCGCGCCCACCGCGGGCCGGGACGCCTCGAACGTGGCCATCGCCGCGTTCTTCACACGTTCGCCACCGGCCGCCTTCGCCTTCTCCCGGGCGCGCGCCAGACGCTCGTCCAGCTTCTCCTTGCCGCCGAGCAGGCAGGAACCGGGAACCCGCACGTCATCGAGGACGACCTCGGCGGTGTGCGAGGCGCGGATGCCGTGCTTCTTGAACTTCTGGCCCTGTGCGAGACCCCGCGTGCCCGGCGGGATGATGAAGGACGCGTGGCCCTTGGAGCCCAGCTCCGGGTCGACGCTGGCCACGACGACATGGACGTTGGCGATGCCGCCGTTGGTCGCCCAGGTCTTCGTGCCGTTGATCACCCACTCGTCGTTGGCCTCGTCGTACACCGCGCGCGTGCGCATCGACGCCACATCGGAGCCGGCGTCGGGCTCGGAGGAGCAGAACGCGGCGACCTTCACATCGGTGGCGTCGCCGTACATCTGCGGGATCCAGGTGCCGATCTGCTCCTCGGTGCCGTTGGCGAGGACGCCCACCGCGGCCAGGCCGGTGCCCACGATGGACAGGGCTATCCCCGCGTCGCCCCAGAACAGTTCCTCCATGGCCATCGGAATGCCGAGGCCGGTGGGGTCGAAGTACTGCTGCGCGTAGAAGTCGAGGGAGTAGATGCCGACCTTCGCGGCCTCCTGGATCACCGGCCAGGGGGTCTCCTCGCGCTCGTCCCACTCGGCGGCCGCGGGCCGGATCACATCGGCGGCGAAGCCATGGAGCCAGTCCCGGACTTCCTTCTGTTCGTCGTTCAGCTCCATGGTGAACTCGGCCATGTCCCCTCCAGCGGCGGTACGATGTGTTACTTGCGGTAACCCGAGTCTGTTACTGACCGGTAGGAAAAGTCAACCTGCGCTGACTCCCCGGCATCCCGTTCGATGTCAGCGGCCCGGTGAGTGTTAGTTTGCGCAGGCGTCACCGAATCAACACGGGTGGGGAGAGCATTCATGGACACCACACAGCGGACCGATCAGCAACGGTCCGCCGACCGCCGACGGCGCGAGCTGCTGGAGGCCGCGGACCGGGTGGTGCTCCGCGACGGCCCGCAGGCGTCGATGAACGCGATCGCCGCCGAGGCGGGCATCACCAAGCCCATCCTCTACCGGCACTTCGGCGACAAGGGCGGACTCTACGCCGCGCTCGCCAAGCGGCACACCGACGCCCTGCTGTCCTCCCTGCGGGCCGCGCTCGACGCCCCCGCGGAGCGGCGCGAGCGGGTCGAGTCCACGCTGGACACCTACCTCGCCGCCATCGAGGCCCGACCCCAGGTCTACCGGTTCCTGATGCACCCCTCCGAGGGCAGCACCGGCGCCGACCAGGGTTTCGACGTCGGCAAGCACAGCGCCCCGCTGCTGCGGCGGATGGGCGAGGACCTGGCCCAGGTCATCGAGGAGCGGGTGGACCTCGGCCCCGGCAGCCAGCAGCTCGCCCGGGTGTGGGGGCACGGGATCGTCGGCATGATGCACGCGGCCGGCGACTGGTGGCTCGGCGAACGCCCGTGCTCGCGCGCCGAGTTGGTGCGCTCGCTGGCCGATCTGCTGTGGGGGCGGCTCGCGGCCGCCGGGGACCGGGTGGGCGGCCCGGGGTTCTGAGCCACCGTTCACCGGCCCCGAGACGGACCCCGCGGGGGTCACCGGCTCCAGGCGGCCCGCCCGATCTGCCGCTCCAGCCTCCGCCCGCGCCACCCGGTCACACGGTCCGCGTACACCCGGCCCGCCAGGTGGTCGCACTCGTGCTGGAGGCAGCGCGCGAAGAAGCCCGTGCCATGGACGGTGACGGGCTCGCCGGTGACCGTGAAACCCTCGACCACGGCATGGTCGTACCGCTCGGTGCCCGCCTCCAGACCCGGCAGGGACAGACAGCCCTCGGGCCCCCGCAGCACGATCCCGTCCGTCGCGACCAGACGGGGATTCACCACATGCCCGAGATGCCGGACATCGTCGTCGTCCGGGCAGTCGTAGACGAACACCCGCAGCGGCACCCCGACCTGATTCGCGGCCAGGCCCACCCCCTGGGCCGCGTACATCGTGGCGAACAGGTCCTCCACGAGTGTCGCGAGGCCGGGGCCGAAGTCGGTGACGTCCTCGCAGCGTTCGCGCAGGCAGGGGTCGCCGAGCAGGGTGAGAGGCCGGACGCGCCCGTGGACGCCCGGAATGGAACCGTGTCGCATGGCGGCAAGGGTACGGTTCGTTCAGCTCATGCCCGCCGCAGTGGGTGCGGACCGGGATTCGGGTGTGCGAATGGATCTCGATAGGCTGAGGGTTCACACCACGTTGCCGGATGGCCCCAGGCGCGGCGCGTACGCAAGGAGGATCGAGAACTGATGGCAGGCAACTCGGACCCGCTCACGCCGCGGGCCAAGCTGGCCGTGACCGCGGGCAAGGCGGTCGCGGCGGCATCGCGGGCCGCCGGACGTGGCAGCGGGTCGGTGATCGGGGGCAAGGTCGCGCTGCGACTCGACCCCGACCTCCTGGCGCGGCTGGCCCAGAACCTGGACGTCATCCTGGTGTCCGCCACCAACGGCAAGACCACCACCACCCGGCTCATCGCGGAGGCGCTGCGCGCCGCGGGCCCGGTCGTGTCGAACGCGCTCGGCGCCAACATGCCGGCCGGCATCACCTCCGCGCTGGCGGGCGGCTCGGACGCCAAGTTCGGCGTCATAGAGGTCGACGAGAAGTACCTGGCCGGAGTGGCCCGGGACACCGACCCGAAGTGCATCGCGCTGCTGAACCTCTCCCGCGACCAGCTCGACCGCGCCGCCGAGACCCGGATGCTCGCCGAGAACTGGCGCGAGGGCCTGGCCGGCTCCAAGGCGGTCGTCATCGCCAACTGCGACGACCCGCTGGTCGTCTGGGCCGCCTCCTCGTCCCCGAACGTGGTCTGGGTCGCGGCCGGGCAGATGTGGAAGGACGACGCCTGGTCCTGCCCGTCCTGCGGCGGCGTGATGCAGCGCCCCGGCGACGACTGGTACTGCGGTGAGTGCGGCTTCCGCCGGCCCACGCCCACCTGGGCACTGTCCGGGGACCACGTCCTCGACCCGCACGGCTCCGCCTGGCCGATCCACCTCCAGCTGCCGGGTCGCGCCAACAAGGCCAACGCGGCCAGCTCCGCCGCCGTCGCCGCCGTCTTCGGGGTGCCGCCGCAGGTCGCCCTGGAGCGGATGTACCAGGTGCAGGCGGTGGCCGGCCGGTACGACGTCGTGCAGTTCCAGAACCGCGATCTGCGCCTGCTGCTGGCCAAAAACCCGGCCGGCTGGCTGGAGACCTTCTCGCTGATCGACCCGCCGCCCGCCCCGGTGATCCTGTCCGTGAACGCCCGCGGGGCCGACGGCACCGACACCTCCTGGCTGTGGGACGTCGACTACACCCGGCTCACCGGTCACCCGATCCTCGTGCTCGGCGACCGCAAGCTGGACCTCGCGGTACGCCTGGAGGTCGCGGGCCAGCACTTCCAGGTCTGCGAGAACCTCGACCAGGCCGTGCAGCTGTGCCCGCCCGGCCGGATCGAGGTCATCGCGAACTACACCGCGTTCCAGGACCTGCGCCGCCGCGTCGGCAACTGATCTTCGAAGGGGATCACCTCATGAGCGACAACCAACTGCGGCTGGTGTGGATCTACCCGGACCTGCTGAGCACCTACGGCGACCAGGGCAACGCCCTTGTCGTGGAGCGCCGGGCCCGGCAGCGCGGCCTGGACGTGGCCCGGCTCGACGTGCGCAGCGACCAGCCGATCCCGACCTCCGGCGACATCTACCTGATCGGCGGCGGCGAGGACCGTCCGCAGCGGCTCGCCGCCGAGCGGCTGCGCCGTGACGGGCACCTCCAGCGGGCGGTGCAGAACGGCGCCATCGTCTTCTCCGTGTGCGCCGGCTACCAGATCCTCGGCCACGAGTTCATCAACGACCTCGGCCAGCGCGAGCCGGGCCTCGGCCTGCTCGACGTGGTCTCGGTGCGCGGCGAGGGCGAGCGCTGCGTCGGTGACGTGCTCGGCGACATCGACCCGCAGCTCGGCCTGCCCCCGCTGACCGGCTTCGAGAACCACCAGGGTGTCACCCACCTCGGCCCGACCGCCCGCCCCTTCGCGCGGACCAAGATCGGCCGGGGCAACGGCACCGGGGACGGCACGGAGGGCGCGTACAACGGGACCGTCTTCGGCACGTACATGCACGGTCCTGTCCTCGCCCGCAACCCGCTGATCGCCGACCTGCTGCTGAAGCTGGCGCTCGACGTCAACGCGCTGCCCCCGATCGACGACCGCTGGTACGACGCCCTGCGCGAGGAGCGCATCGCGGCGGCGCAGCAGCCGGCCTAGGCACGAACACCCGGGAGCCCGGTGCTCGCACGGCCGCACGCACACGGCCGCGCGAGCACCGGGCTCCGGCCGTAGCGGTCACCGGCGTAAGCCTCGCGTCAGGGGCCTCTCAGCGGGTTCCGGCAGGCTCGTGGTGGGCCCGCCTGACGGCGCATCCGCTCATCTGGGCGGACGCGTCCAGCAGGCGGACGCCCGCTACGGAGCCACCCCCTCACGCCGGTAGGGTGACCGGGAATCCGCCGGACAACGTGGTCCGGTCTCCCGGCCCACGTTCGAGAAGGTAATACGGGCTATGCGCATTGGTGTCCTCACGTCCGGCGGCGACTGCCCCGGTCTGAACGCCGTCATCCGGTCCGTCGTGCACCGTGCGGTCGCCGACCACGGCGACGAGGTCATCGGTTTCCGGGACGGCTGGAAAGGCCTCCTGGAGTGCGACTCCGTGAAGCTCGACCTCGACGCCGTCGGCGGCATCCTGGCCCGCGGCGGCACCATCCTCGGCTCCTCCCGGGTCCGCCCCGAGCATCTGCGCGACGGCGTCGAGCGGGCCAAGGGGCATGTCGCGGAGCTGGGTCTGGACGCGATCATCCCGATCGGCGGCGAGGGCACCCTCAAGGCGGCCCGGCTGCTGTCGGACAACGGACTGCCCATCGTGGGCGTGCCCAAGACGATCGACAATGACATCGCTGTCACCGATGTCACCTTCGGCTTCGACACCGCCGTGACCGTGGCGACCGAGGCCCTGGACCGGCTGAAGACCACCGCCGAGTCCCACCAGCGGGTGCTGATCGTGGAGGTCATGGGCCGGCACACCGGCTGGATCGCCCTGCACTCCGGCATGGCGGCCGGCGCCCACGCCGTCGTCGTACCGGAACGGCCCTTCGACATCGAGGAGTTGACCCGCAAGGTCGGCGCTCGCTTCGCGGCGGGCAAGCGGTTCGCCATCGTGGTCGCCGCCGAGGGCGCCAAGCCCCGGGCCGGCTCCATGGAGTTCGACGAGGGCGGCAAGGACGTCTACGGCCACGAGCGCTTCGCCGGCATCGCCCGCCAGCTCTCCATCGAGCTGGAGCAGCGCCTCGGCAAGGAGGCCCGGCCGGTCATCCTCGGGCATGTGCAGCGCGGCGGCACACCGACCGCCTACGACAGGGTGCTGGCCACCCGCTTCGGCTGGCACGCCGTGGAGGCGGTGCACCGGGGCGAGTTCGGGATGATGACAGCGCTGCGCGGCACCGACATCGTGATGGTGTCGCTGGCGGAGGCCGTGGAGACCCTGAAGACGGTCCCGGTGGAGCGGTACGACGAGGCGGAGTGCGTGCTTTAGTCCGGCCCTGAACTACCCGCCCCCGGTCATCGGCATGATCGGGGGCGGTCCTACTCTTATGGGCGGACAGAAACGTACAACCCCCATGAATCAGGAGCCGCCGCATGGATCACATGGGACACATGGATCACAGCGGACACGGCATGGTGATGGATCTGCCGCCGTTCACGCTGGGGCGGGGGCTCGCCTTCTCGGCCGAGCCCTTCTTCCTGATCACCTGCCTGCTCGGGCTCGGCCTGTACGCGTGGGGGGTCGTACGACTGCGCCGGCGCGGCGACACATGGCCCGTGGCCCGCACCTTCTCCTACGTCATCGGCGTGCTGACCATCCTGCTGGTGATGTGCACCAGGCTGAACGACTACGGGATGGTCATGTTCAGCGTGCACATGGTGCAGCACATGATCATCAGCATGCTGTCGCCGATCCTGATCCTGCTCGGCGCCCCGGTCACCCTGGCGTTGCGCGCGCTGCCGACCGCGGGCCGGGGCCGCAAGGGTCCGCGCGAGCTGCTGCTGATGCTGCTGCACAGCCGGTACATGCGGGTCATCACCCACCCGCTGTTCACCATCCCGATGTTCATCGCGAGCCTGTACGTGCTCTACTTCACCCCGCTGTTCGACTTCCTGATGGGTTCGAAGACCGGGCACATCGCGATGATGGTGCACTTCCTCGCGGTCGGTGTCGTCTTCTTCTGGCCGATCATCGGCGTGGACCCGGGCCCGCACCGGCCGGGTCATCTGATGCGGATGCTGGAGCTGTTCGCGGGCATGCCGTTCCACGCCTTCTTCGGCATCGCGCTGATGATGGCGTCGACGCCGATGGTGAACACCTTCCTGCACCCGCCCGCCTCCCTCGGCATCGACCCGCTGTCCGACCAGAACAGCGCCGGCGGCATCGCCTGGGCGTTCAGCGAGGTCCCGTCCGTACTGGTGCTGATCGCGCTGCTGTTCCAGTGGTACGGCTCCGAGAAGCGCCACGCCAGGCGCAAGGACCGGCAGGCGGACCGGGACGGCGACAAGGAGCTGGCGGAGTACAACGCCTATCTGGCGTCCCTGAACGCACGCCAGGGCTGAAGCGGGCCGCACCCCGGGCCGGGTCTGGGGTATCCCCTACGGGCGGCCGCCGGGGCACCATGGTCGGACGGACCACGATCGAACCGATCAGGAGTCGGACGGACCAGGAGTCGGACGGTCCATGAGGAGGGTCTCGCGATGACCGGTTCCACCGATGGCGCCCCGCACGACTTCGCGCACGGCTCGATGCGCGGCTCCCCCCATGGCGGCGCCATCAGGACGATGGGCGCGCTCACGGCCGGCAGCCTCGTCGCCGTGACCGCCTACACCGTCGCGCTCGGCGGCGACGGCCGGCTGTGGTTCGGCTGGGTGGTGCTGGGGCTGCTGACCCTCGCCATGGCCGTCACCCAGTCGTAGCCGCCCCCGGCGTCGCGGACGCTCCCGGCTGATTACATTGCCCGCATGAGCAGCAGGACCGCGTCCTTCGACGAACTCGACCGCAAGATCATCACCGCGCTGATGGCGAACGCCAGGACCAGCTTCGCCGAGATCGGCGCGGCGATCGGGCTGTCCGCTACGGCGGTCAAGCGGCGCGCGGACCGGCTGCGCGAGACCGGGGTGATCACCGGGTTCACGGCGACGGTCGAACCCTCCGCGCTCGGCTGGCGCACGGAGGCGTACGTCGAGGTCTACTGCGAGGGCGCGGCCCCGCCCCGGCGCCTCGCGGAGGTCGTCCGCAACCATCCGGAGATCACGGCGGCCATGACGGTGACCGGCGCCGCGGACGCGCTGCTGCATGTGCGGGCGCGGGACGTGGACCACTTCGAGGAGGTGCTGGAACGGATCCGCACCGTGCCCTTCATCCGGAAGACGATCAGCGTGATGGTGCTCTCCCATCTGATCCCGGACAGCCCGGAGGCGGGTGCCACCCAGGCGGCCCCCGAGTGACCCGGAGATGCCCCCCGGAGGATGATCGGAAGTATGCGCAGCAGGCCTGCGTGAGCGAGCCCGACAACGCAGCGATGTTGCAGGTCCACGCAGCTTTTTGCGCTTGTCGCGCGTCCCCGTTCCTTCCTACCGTGGAGTCACCCAACAGTGACAGACGGAAACCGGAGGGAACCCTCTGTGTCCGAAAGCCGTGAATCGCGCCCTCGGCGCTTCCTGGTCTGTGAACCCAGACACTTCGCGGTGCAGTACGCGATCAATCCCTGGATGAACCCCGACCGCCCGGTCGACGTGGATCTGGCGCGCGAGCAGTGGCAGGAGCTGATCCGCGTCTACCGCGCCCACGGCCATACCGTCGACGCCGTCGAGCCGGTGCCGGGCCTGCCCGACATGGTCTTCGCGGCCAACGCGGCCTGTGTGGTCGGCGGCCGGGTCTTCGGCTCGCTGTTCCACGCGCCGGAGCGGCGCCCCGAGTCGCTGCACTACGACACGTGGTTCAAGACGGCGGGCTACACCGTCTACCGGCCCGAAGCGGTGTCCGAGGGCGAGGGCGACCTGGTGTGGACGGGCCGGTACGTACTGGCCGGTACCGGGTTCCGCACCACCCGGGAGGCGCATCGTGAGGCGCAGGAGTTCCTGGGGCACCCGGTGATCGGCCTGACACTGGTGGATCCGTACTTCTACCATCTGGACACGGCGCTGTTCGTGCTGGACGACGCCAATGTCTGTTACTACCCGGAGGCGTTCTCGCCGGGCAGCCGCGAGGTGCTGCGGCGCCTGTTCCCGGACGCGGTGGAGGCCACCCGCGAGGACGCGATGTCCTGGGGCCTGAACTCGGTGTCCGACGGCCGGCACGTGTTCATCGCACCCCAGGCGGAGGCGCTGTCCGCGCGCCTCGCCGACCACGGTTACGTCCCCGTCCCCGTCGACCTGTCGGAGTTCCACAAGGCCGGCGGTGGCATCAAGTGCTGCACCCAGGAGATCCGCTGATGACCGCACCCGCGCGCACCCGTACGTCCGACGACCTGATCCGTGCGGAGGAGCCGGTCCTGGCGCACAACTACCACCCGCTCCCGGTGGTCGTGGCACGGGCCGAGGGCACCTGGGTGGAGGACGTCGAGGGCCGCCGCTACCTGGACATGCTCTCCGGGTACTCGGCGCTCAATTTCGGCCATCGTCACCCGGCTCTGATCGAGGCCGCCCACCGCCAGCTGGACCAGCTGACGCTCACCTCCCGGGCGTTCCACAACGACCGGCTCGCCGAGTTCGCCGAACGGCTCGCCGCGCTGACCGGCCTGGACATGGTGCTGCCGATGAACACCGGCGCGGAGGCGGTGGAGAGCGGCATCAAGGTGGCCCGCAAGTGGGCCTACGACGTCAAGGGCGTCCCCGCCGATCAGGCCACGATCGTGGTCGCGGCGGACAACTTCCACGGCCGTACGACGACGATCGTGAGCTTCTCCACCGACGAGACGGCACGGGCGGGCTTCGGCCCGTTCACGCCGGGCTTCACGATCGTGCCGTACAACGATCTGGCCGCGCTGGAGGAGGCCGTCGACGAGAACACGGCGGCGGTGCTGATCGAGCCCATCCAGGGCGAGGCCGGAGTGGTCATCCCGGACGAGGGCTATCTGACCGGTGTGCGCGAGCTGACCCGGCGCAAGGGCTGTCTGTTCATCGCGGACGAGATCCAGTCGGGCCTCGGGCGTACGGGCCGCACCCTCGCCGTCGACCACGAGGACGTGGTGCCGGACGTGCTGCTGCTCGGCAAGGCGCTCGGCGGCGGCATCGTGCCGGTGTCGGCGGTGGTGGCCCGGCGCGAGGTGCTGGGCGTGCTGCACCCGGGCGAGCACGGCTCGACGTTCGGCGGCAACCCGCTCGCGGCGGCGGTCGGCATCGCGGTGCTCGAACTGCTGGAGACCGGTGAGTTCCAGCGGCGGGCCGCCGAGCTGGGCGTGCTCCTGCGGGACGGCCTGACCGAGCTGGTGGGCAAGGGCGTGCTGGGCTTCCGCTCCCGCGGTCTGTGGGCGGGCGTCGACATCGACCCGGCGATCGGCACCGGGCGCGAGATCAGCGAGCGCCTGATGCGGGAGGGGATCCTGGCGAAGGACACCCATGGCTCCACGATCCGCCTGGCACCGCCGCTGACGATCACGGCGGAGGAACTGCGGTCGGCACTCGGGACGCTGGAGCGGGTGCTGGGCTAGGGCCTGTCTGGGGGCTGGTTTGCCGGGGGCCGGCCCCCAGGGGGCGGCCCTGCGGGGCGAGGCCGGGGCCGTGAACCCGGTGGACCCTGGGGGATCAGCTCGCTGGAAGCAACAACAGGCGACCGGCAGCCGAGGCCCTACGAGGCCGGTCCTGTGAAACCCCCTGGCAGGCCCAGGCTCTGCCGAGCCCCCGAACCCGTCCCTCGGGGTCGGTTTCGGGGGCTCTCCATCCGTGGGTGGAGAGATCTCCATCGACCCGTGGGTGCTGGTGGGCGGTGGGGGGCGGGGCGCAGCCTTGGGGCATGAACTCGCTGCGTCCGGCGCTCGCCGCCCTCACCGGTGCCTGCTTCCTGGTCTTCGCCGCCGCCTGGCTCCTCGGCGCCGCCTACTTCGGCATCAGAGCCAACGGCGGCGTCCGCGGCTGGCTCCGCGCGTCACGCTCCTCCGCGTCACACCGGGTCTTACTGATCGCGGGCGTGGGCCTGTTCTTCTTCGTGGTCCGGCACACCCGGGGCTTCTGGGAACACCTCCAGTTCTGGGAGCCCGAACTGGCCCTGCTCGGCGCCCTGCTCGCCCTCCTCTCCACCGCCCTGCTGCTGTGGTCCCGCTGGGTCCTGGGCACGATGTGGGACAGCGTCCCCTCCCTCCAGCAGAACCACGAGCTGCGCACAAACGGCCCGTACCGACTGGTCCGCCATCCCATCTACACCGGCATCCTCGGCCTGGTCACCGGCTCGATGCTGACCGGCGGCTTCGGCTTCTGGACCGCCTTCCCGATCGCCGCGCTCCCCTGGCTGCTGCGCCGGGTCCGTATCGAGGACGCCCTGATGGCGGGCGAGTTCGGCGCCGCGTACGACGCCTACCGGTCCCGGGTCCCGGCCCTCATACCCCGGCTGCGCCCCACCCACCCGCATCCGCAGGGCGTCGGTGACGGCGGGCGCCCCTAGGGTCTTTCGTTCGGATCGTGCCGGGCCGATTGCGCCAAGCTCTCCGGTCCGGTTGCCCCCGGGGGCAAGTGGCAGCACGCTGTCCTCGCGGCCCAGCCGAGCCGCCGGAGTGAGGAGCGGCCCCTTGTTCTACTACCTGCTCAAGTACGTTCTGCTGGGTCCCCTGCTCAGGCTGGTCTTCAGGCCCCGGATCGAGGGCCTGGACCATGTGCCCGCGACAGGCCCCGCGATCATCGCCGGAAACCATCTCTCCTTCTCCGACCACTTCCTGATGCCGGCGATCCTCAAGCGGCGCATCACCTTCCTCGCCAAGGCCGAGTACTTCACCGGTCCCGGCATCAAGGGCCGCCTCACCGCGTTCTTCTTCCGCAGCGCCGGACAGATCCCGGTGGACCGCTCGGGCAAGGAGGCGGGACAGGCCGCGATCCGCGAGGGCCTCGGAGTGCTGGACAAGGGCGAACTGCTGGGCATCTACCCGGAGGGGACACGCTCGCACGACGGCCGGCTGTACAAGGGCAAGGTCGGGGTCGCCGTGATGGCCCTGAGGGCAGGCGTCCCGGTGATCCCCTGCGCCATGATCGGCACCTTCGAGGCCCAGCCGCCCGGCAGGGCCCTCCCCCGCGTCCGCCCCGTCACCATCCGCTTCGGCAAGCCCCTCGACTTCTCCCGCTTCGCGGGCATGGAGCAGCAGAAGGCGGTCCTGCGGGCCGTCACCGACGAGATCATGTACGCCATCCTGACCCTGTCCGAGCAGGAGTACGTCGATCAGTACGCCGCCGTCGCCAAGGCCGAGCAGCCCACGGAGAAGAGTGCGAAGGAACGCAGATTCCCGAAGGCACCGCTCGGCTGACGCTCCCCCCTCGCCCCCGGCCCCTCATCCCAGCAGGGCCCGCCCCTCGTCCAGCACCCGCCGCAGCCGCAGCGCGTCCGGGGCGAGGGCGGTGAGCAGGGCGGCCGGTCCGGGCAGCGGCATCAGGGCGGCGTGGTCGCCCAGCATCCGGGGCGCGGGTGGTTGCTCGGCGAACTCGGGCCGTACGACAAGGAGTTGGCCCACGGCCCGGTGACCGGCGAGGGTGGCGGGTCCGTCCCAGCCACCGGGGGCGCCGGGGCCGCAGGACAGCTGCTGGTCCAGGACGGTGCGGCCGGCGACGCGCAGGGTGAGGCGGGTGGTGAGCAGACCGGGCCGCTCCCCCGCCCGCCCGAGCACCTGCTCCTCACGGAGCACCAGCCGGGCACCGGCGGCGAGTTCGGCGAGGGTGGTGACGCGCAGGTCGCTGCCGGTGGCGGAGATCAACTGCTCGGGCAGCCAGTGCAGTTCGGCACCGTCGGCCACAGCGAGCCGGACGTCGTAGCGGGCCTCACCGGGTGCCTGGCCCGGCAGGGCGAGGGTGGCCGCGGCGGAGCCGAGCCACAGCCGGGCTCCCTCCTCCACCCGGGCGTCCAGTGCGAACCGGTCACCACCGAGGGGACCGCTCATCGCACCGACGACCATCACCCGGGCCTCGGCCCCACTCCCCCGGACCCGCCGCACCGCCAGCGGGCCCGAGCCGTCCAGCACGGGCAGCGCGGTACCACCACGTCCATCGGCACGGGCCACGATCCGGGCATCGGCGCGGACACCGGCGGGGGCCGTGCCCGGGAGCTCGGTCCCAACGCCGGTCGGGGCCGTGCCCGGAGTCCCGATCCGGGTGTCGGTGAGGGTCATGACGTCCACGCGGTGAGCCGTTCGCGGACCCAGGCGGCCACCTCGGTGACGCCGCTGTCCCCGCGCAGGGACTGGAGGATGACGGGGAGTTCGGCGCGCTGGGCCTTGGCGTCGGCGGCCATCCGGGCGAGGTCGGAGCCGACGTAGGGGGCGAGGTCGGTCTTGTTGACGATCAGCAGGTCGGCGGTGGTGACGCCGGGTCCGCCCTTGCGCGGGATGTCGTCGCCGCCGGCCACGTCGATGACGAAGATCTGCGCGTCCACCAGGCCCTTGGAGAAGGTGGCGGTGAGGTTGTCACCGCCGGACTCCACCAGGATCAGGTCCAGCGGGCCGACGGTCTCCTCCAGGTCCTCGACGGCCTCCAGGTTGGCGGAGATGTCGTCCCGGATCGCGGTGTGCGGGCAGGCGCCCGTCTCCACGGCGGTGATCCGCTCGGGCGGCAGCACAGCCTCCCGCAGCAGGAACTCGGCGTCCTCGCGGGTGTAGATGTCATTGGTGACGACGGCGAGGGACAGCTCGTCCCGCAGCTGACGGCAGAGCGCGGCCACGGTCGCGGTCTTCCCGGATCCCACGGGCCCGCCGAGCCCGATGCGCAGGGCGCGGCGCGTTCCGTCCGGTCGGTGGGCGTCGGCGCTGACGGCGGCGGGGCCGTGGTGGGAGTGGTCGAGATGCATGTACGGCTCCTGGAGGCCGGGGGCTTGTTCACAAGGGGGGTGGGGGCAGAGGTCAGGACGCGAACAGCCGGGCCGGCCATGAGGCGTGGGCCTCGGCCATGATCTCCAGCAACGGGCCGGACGCGGCGGGCAGCGCCTGGAGCCCTTCCGCGGCCGCTCTCCCCGCCGCGTCGACCGCCGTCCGCGCGACCGCGTCCAGCTCCGGTGCCAGCCGGGCCAGTACGCCGGTCGCGTCGAAGGGGTCGAGGCTGAGCAGTCGTACGGTCGCCGTCGCCGGTCCGCTCACGCTCTCGTACAGGGCGCAGTACGCCGCCTCCGCGGGTCCGAGCCCGGCCGCCCGGGCGGCGAGTCCGAGGACCACGGGCTGGTGGGCGCCCTTGGGGAAGCTCCGGGCGATCCCGTCGAGTTCCGGGCACGGCCAGCTCGCCCGTGCGGCCCGCAGCAGCTGGCGGCCGAGCCGGCGGGCGGCGAGCCGTAGCGCGGGGGAGGGCGTGCGGGCGTCCGCCGCCGCGTCCAGCTCCCGGGGGTCCAGGCCGAGCGCGGCCGCCGCCGCGAGCGCGCCCGCGACCAGTCCGGCCGTGTGCAGCCGGCCCCGGCAGAAGTCCTCCAGGTCGGCGGCGCAGCTGATGCGCCCCGCCTTGACGGCGGCCTCGGCCCCGCCGGAGTGGGCGTGCCCTCCGGCGGGGAAGCGGCCGTCGGCCAGGACGAGCAGTGCCGCGTGTGTCATCACGGTGCCGTCGATGCCGTCAGAAGAGGAAGTAGCGCTGGGCCATGGGCAGTTCGGCGGCCGGGGTCGCCTCGACCAGTTCGCCGTCGATGTGCACGGCGAAGCTGTCGGGGTCGATCCGGACGTCGGGGCGGGCGTCGTTCTCCCGCATGTCGGCCTTGGTGACCGCACGCGTGGAGTCGATCGCCACGAACCGTTTGCCGAGCCCGAGCCGTTCCGGCAGTCCGTCCTCCAGGGCGAGCGTGGAGACGAAGTTGACGGAGTTGGCGGCCGGGGCGCGGCCGATCGCGCCGTACATCGGGCGGGGCAGGATCGGCTGCGGGGTGGGGATGGAGGCGTTGGCGTCGCCCATCTGCGCGTAGGCGATCTGGCCGCCCTTGAGCACGAGGAGCGGCTTCACCCCGAAGAACGCGGGCTCCCACAGCACGAGGTCGGCGAGCTTGCCCTGCTCCACGGAGCCGGTCTCGGTGGCGAGGCCCTGGGCGAGCGCCGGGTTGATCGTGTATTTGGCGACATAGCGCCGTACCCGGTGGTTGTCGGCGCGGCCGTCGCCGGGCAGGGCGCCCCGGCGCCGCTTCATGACATGGGCGGTCTGCCAGGTCCGCAGGATGACCTCGCCGACCCGGCCCATGGCCTGGGAGTCGGAGGAGATGATCGAGATCGCGCCGAGGTCGTGGAGGATGTCCTCCGCGCCGATGGTGGAGGGCCGGATCCGGGACTCGGCGAAGGCGAGGTCCTCGGGGACGGCCGGGTTGAGATGGTGGCAGACCATCAGCATGTCGAGGTGTTCCTCGGCGGTGTTGACGGTGAACGGCCGAGTCGGATTGGTGGAGCTGGGCAGCACGTTGGGCTGCGAGACCACGGTCATGATGTCGGGCGCGTGCCCGCCGCCGGCGCCCTCGGTGTGGTACGAGTGGATGCCCCGGCCCCGGATCGCGGCGAGGGTGTCGCCGACGAACCCGGCCTCGTTCAAGGTGTCGGTGTGGATGGCGACCTGGATGCCGGTGCGGTCGGCCACGGTGAGCGCGGCGTCGATGACGGCCGGGGTGGAGCCCCAGTCCTCGTGCAGCTTCAGGCCGACGGCGCCGCCGCGGATCTGGGACAGCATCGCCTCATGGCTGACGGTGTTGCCCTTGCCGAGGAAGCCGATGTTCAGGGGGTAGGCCTCCATCGCCTCCAGCATCCGGGCGAGGTGCCAGGGGCCGGGTGTGACGGTGGTCGCCTTGGAGCCCTCGGCGGGGCCGGTGCCGCCACCGACCAGGGTGGTGATGCCGGAGGCCAGCGCCTCGTCGGCGACCTGGGGGCAGATGAAGTGGACATGCGCGTCGATGGCCCCGGCCGTGAGAATCCGCCCGTTGCCCGCGATGATCTCGGTCTCGGGGCCGATCACCAGGTCGGGGTGGACGCCGTCCATGGTGTCGGGATTGCCGGCCTTGCCGAGGGCGGTGATACGGCCGTCGCGGATGCCGATGTCGGCCTTGACGATGCCCCAGTGGTCCACGACGACGGCCCCGGTGATCACGGTGTCGGGGGTGCCGTCGGCACGGGTGGCCCGGGACTGGCCCATGGACTCGCGGATGACCTTGCCGCCGCCGAAGACCGCCTCGTCCCCGGCGCGGCCGGGTCCGCCCGAGCGGTCCTCCTCGATCTCGATCAGCAGATCGGTGTCGGCGAGCCGGATGCGGTCGCCGGTGGTCGGCCCGAACAGGTCGGCGTAGGCGGCGCGGGAGATCTCAGCCATCGAGAGCACCTCCGGTCTCGCCGCGCAGCCCCGGCACGATCCGGCCGCCGGCGAGGGGCACGAGTTCGACGTCGACGGGGATGCCGGGCTCGAAGCGCACGGCGGTGCCGGCGGCGACATTCAGCCGCCGACCGTGCGCGGCGGCGCGATCGAACTCCAGTCCGGGGTTGGCCTCGGCGAAGTGATAGTGGGAGCCGACCTGGACGGGCCGGTCGGCGGCGTTGAGAACGGTGAGCCGGGTGGCGGCCCGGCCCTCGTTGACGTGTACGGGGTCGTCGGCGAAGAGGATCTCTCCGGGAATCATCGCGGCCCCCGTCAGACGATCGGCTCGTGCACGGTGACGAGTTTGGTGCCGTCCGGGAAGGTCGCCTCGACCTGTACGTCGTGGATCATCTCCGCGATGCCGTCCATGACGTCGTCCCTGGTGAGGAGCTTGCGGCCGGTGGACATCAGCTCGGCGACGGTACGGCCGTCGCGCGCGCCCTCCAGGATGTGCGAGGTGATGAGGGCGACCGCCTCGGGGTGGTTGAGCCGAAGACCGCGGGCCCTGCGCTTTTCGGCGACGTCAGCCGCCACATGGATGAGCAGCCGCTCTTGCTCGTGCGGGGTCAGTTGCACGTCCCACCTCACAGTCCTCGCTCCGGACCGTGCGGGGTCCGGGTGCCGCAGCCACCTCGACGGGAGTCAGGTGTAACACACGGACGAACAGGGACCGACCGTGCGCAATAGGGGCACAAAAACCCACCGGTGGCATGAATCCGCAGGCTAGTTCGCCGGAGTTTCAACGACGTTAACCAGCCTTTGGGTGGCGCATGACCGCTCTATGGCACCGGCGATAACTGTGGGGCGGCCAGGGGCGGTTCAGGGCACGCCCGGCCCCCGGTACTCCGCCGCGATGCCGAAGCGCTGGCGTTCACGCGGAGCGGACGGCACCTCATGGACGGCGGACTCACGGATGTGCGAGACCGAGCTGGCCACCTGTTCCTCGCCCGGCTCGTCGGCGGCGTCGAGGGCCTCGAGGCGTGCCAGGTCGGCGGCCGAGACCAGCGCGGCCAGCGGCTTGCCGTGCCGGGTCACGACGACACGCTCGGCGCCGTACACCACCCGGTTGATCAGGTCGGCGAGCTCAGCCCTGGCTTGCGTCACCGGAATCTCGTAGGCCATACCCCCATCATAACGTCAGGTACGTCCTGTACATTCTGTACAGAAGTCGGAGATCGCCGGTCTCCGCTGTGAGGAGGGGTGTGCCCAGATGTCCCGACCGTCCGCCCGTTACGTCCTGCCCGAGTTCACCGAGCGCACCAACTTCGGGGAGCGGCGGCTCGATCCCTACTCGAAGCTGTTCGAGAACCGGGTCGTCTTCCTCGGGACGCCCCTGGACGAGGCGGCGGCCAGTGATGTGATCACCCAGTTCATGCACCTCGAACACCTGGACCCGGACCGGGACATCACGCTGTATCTGAACTGCCCGGGCGGCTCGTTCCATGCGATGACGGCGATCTACGACACGATGCAGTACGTCACCTGCGAGGTGCAGACGTACTGCCTGGGCCAGGCCGCCTCGGTCGGCGCCGTGCTGCTTGCCGCCGGTACCCCCGGCAAGCGGTTCACCCTGCCCGGCGCGCGTGTGGTGCTCTCCCAGCCCGAGCTGCCCGAGCCGGCGCAGGGCCAGCCGAGCGATCTGCTCATCCAGGCCGACGAACTGGTCCGGCTGCGCACCCTGATGGAGGAGATGCTGGTCCGGCACACGGGGCGCACCGAGGAGCAGGTCCATCAGGATCTGGAGCGCGATCTGATGCTGGACGCGCCGGGCGCGCTGTCGTACGGCCTGGTGGACGGCGTGGTGCCCAGCCGCCGGGACCTCCCCGGCGAGCGGTGAGCCGGCCGTGCTGCCCGAGGAGCTGCCACCGCTGCCGGCGCTGACGCACGCGGAGGGCGAGCTGGTCGACCACTATCTGTCGGTGGTCGATCTGCTCGGCAGGATCAACCCGGCGCGCGACGGGGACACCTATCGCGGTCTGCGCGCGGCGCAGGCGCTGGTACGCAAGGCGGAAGAGCTGCGCGACGCGCTGGAGCTGATGCACGACCGGGGCGAGCGGGAGGTACACGGGGGCACGTTGGCACGGGCGCTGCGGGTGCTCGACGGTGAGCGCCGGGTCGCTCGCGTCGCGCTCCCGCCGGACGCCGTGGGCTGATCCGGACGGCCACCGGATCCGGTGGGTGCGAGATGTCCGCGCGGCCGCCGGGTCCGGGTACGAAACGGTCCGAACGACGTACCGCCGACCGGTGTATATCCGGATCCGTTTCCCGTTCTCCCGAGTTGCGCGCGGGCCGGGTCCGTGCTCCCCGCGCGACCGCCTTTTCCCAGGTCCGGGGCTACGCAACGGAACTGACGGAGCATCGAACAGAGCAGCTCCCACCCGAACGGGCGAGTGGTGAGTAACGCCACAAATCCCCGATTCCGTTGGGATTTTCGGACAGCTGTAGGTGAAGATCCCTGTCTGACGACAAGCCCCCGCCACCGCGGCGGGGCGGTCCGGGCGGACGCCGAGTCCTGCCGCCGCCCGGATGACCGGTCGACAGGAGTGGATCGGCAGGAGTGGAGGACCCAGGCAGTGCGGGTCCCCGGAACGGTCGGCAGTCCGTGTGAGCGGACGGACGGACGCTTCGGGCGGCCCTTGGGGTGAAGCCGTGGCAACGCGGCCGGGCTACTTCGCCAGCCCGAATCCGACAGGTCATCCTTCACAGGCGGCTGACGAAGGGTTGCGCATGACTGCGCTCAATCGTGTCCCGTCGCTGATGGCCCGTGCCGGTACGGCCTCGGCCCTCACCCTGGCCGCCGTGGGCGGCTCGATCGCGGTGCCTGGCCTCTCCACCGACGCCTCGGCCGCGACGATGGCGACGAAGGCCCTGAACATCGCGGCGTCCAAGAAGGGCGCCCCGTACCAGTGGGGGGCCATCGGGCCGCGACGGTTCGACTGCTCGGGGCTGACGCTCTATTCGTTCAAGAAGGCCGGGAAGAAGCTGCCGCGGACCGCCGCGCAGCAGTACAACAAGACGCACCACATCTCCTCCGGCAGCCGCAGAGCGGGCGACCTGGTGTTCTTCCACTACGGCTCGAACGTCTACCACGTCGGCATCTACGCCGGTCACAACAAGATCTGGCACGCGCCCAAGAGCGGTTCCGTGGTGCGGCTGGAGAAGATCTGGACCAAGAGCGTCTGGTACGGCCGGGTCAGCTGACCCGCCCGCGCACGGGGGAGCGACTCCAGCCACCGGGCCGCTCCTTGTGCCTTTTCCCCTCACCCGGCGCCGCCTCCAGCCCCCGGGCGGCCCGGGACGGGTCCCGCGCACCCGCCGGATGAACGTTTCACGGCTCCGCGTCGGGCTCTCCCGCTACGGCTCCTGCTGGCCGGCCGTCGCCACCGGTTCGGCCGGGACGGTCCAGGGCAGTTCGATGGAGACCGTCTTGCCACCCTCCCGGGTGGGGCGGACGCGGAGCCTGCCGCCGCACTCGGCGGTGAGCCAGCGGACGATGACCATCCCGCGGCCGTTGTCCTGCTGCACGGCCGCGGGCAGTCTCTTCGGGAAGCGCGGATGACTGTCCGTGACCCCGATGCGCAGCTGTTCGTCGCGCTCCAGCGCGATGTCGACCGTGAAGGTCGGGGACTGCCCGAAGGTGTGCTGTACGGCGTTGGTGGCCAGTTCGGAGACGATCAGCCGCACCGTGTCGGCCGCCTCGGCGTCCGCGGGCAGACCCCACTCCGCCAGGGTGCTCACCACGTACGACCGCGCGGCGGCGACCGAGGCGGGATCGCTCGGCAGAGTGACGGATGCTTCCAGGTGGTCTGCCATGGCGACGTCGTCCCTTTCCCACGGGACCGGAGTCCTGCATGGAGCGGATGGTTCGAGTACGGTCCCGGACTGGTGCTTCCTCGTCAGACTGCCACCACCGAACCGGTCACGGGGAGCGATCCACCAAGATGTGCATATATCTGTCGCTCGATGCGGTGAACTCTGCGACGGGAGACCGTATTCGGGCGGCCCGTAAGGAGTAAGGAGGAGCCCATGCAGAACGGGCCGGCAGTGCGCCGCCGCAAATTGGGTGCCGAACTGCGCACGCTGCGCACCGGTGCGGGGCTCACCAGTGGGGAGGCGGCCCGGCTGGTCGGCTGGCACCAGTCGAAGGTGAGCCGTATCGAGACGGGTGCCAGTGGTGTGAAACCGGCCGATCTTCGCTTACTTCTGGACGCCTACGCCGTGCGCGACGCCCAGCTGCGCGAGCTGCTGCTGATGCTGGCGGGCTCCGAGGACGGCGACGGCGACCGCAACCGCTGGTGGCACGCCTACCGCGGGGTGCTCCCGCCGACTTACCGGGACTTCATCAGCCTGGAGTCGCAGGCCGGCGCGATGCGCACACTGGAGACGACCGTCGTGCCCGGTCTGCTCCAGACGGCCGACTACGCCCGCGCGGTGACCCGGGCGGCCGTCAAGGACCTGGACGAGGAGCGCCTGGACGCGCTGGTGGAGGTGCGCCTGGCCCGGCAGGACGTACTGCGCTCGAACCCGCCGCTGGAGCTGTCCGCGGTCCTGGACGAGGCGGTGCTGCGCCGGGAGGTGGGCGGCCCCAAGGTGATGGCGCGCCAGCTGGAGCGGCTCATGGAGGCGGCCCGGTTGCCCCAAGTGCGGCTCCAGGTACTGCCGTTCGGGGCGGGAGCCCATGTCGGCCTCACCGGGCCTTTCGTTATTTTCTCATTTCCGAGCACTTCTGATCTCGATGTGGTTGTTCTAGACCAGCTGACGAGTAGCCTCTACCTGGAGCGGAAAGAAGACCTCCGGGCGTACTCGGAGGCCTTCCAGAACCTCCAGAGCCACGCTCTTTCCCCCCACGATTCGCTGGACTACATCGCCGGGATAGGTGACGGCGCGTAAGGAGGCACCATTGTCAGCTCTGCCTCGGAACGTCCCTGCCAGTACCGACCTGTACGACGTGCGCTGGCTGCGCAGCAGTTACAGCACGGGAGCCAACAACTGCGTGGAGACGGCACGGCCGCGCTCCGGGCCCCGGTCCGGACTGCTCGCCGTGCGCGACTCGAAGGATCCCACCGGACCCGCGCTGCTCTTCTCCGCTGACAGCTGGGCCGGCTTCGTGGCCGCGCTCCGCTGAAACCCGCAGGACCGGTCGAAAAACTCACAGGACCGGTCGGAACACCCGTCGGACCCGATCAGCCGCGAAGCACGGCCGTGTCACGCCGACTCATGGTCGCGTTTCGCCGATCACCCGCACCGCGTGGGCGATCTCGGCCCCGGAGAGGTCCGCGCGGGCGGTCAGCCGCAGCCGGGAGATGCCGTCGGGCACGGAGGGAGGACGGAAACAGCCCACGGCCAGGCCCGCCGTACGGCAGTCGGCCGCCCAGCGCACCGCCTGCTCCGGGGACGGGGCCCGTACGGAGACCACCGCGGCGTCCGGACGCACCGCCTCCAGACCCGCGGTGGTCAGCCGTGCGTGCAGCTCCCCCGCCACCTCGCGGGCCCGCGCCGCCCGTTCGGGTTCCCGGCCGAGCAGCCGCAGGGCCGCGAGGGCCGCACCGGCCGCCGCCGGCGCGAGTCCGGTGTCGAAGATGAACGTCCGGGCCGCGTTGACCAGGTGGTCGATCACCCGTGCGGGACCCAGCACCACCCCGCCCTGGCTGCCGAGCGACTTGGACAGCGTGGCCGTGGCCACCACGTCCGGCGCGCCCGCGAGGCCGGTCGCCTGCGCCGCGCCCCGCCCGCCGTCGCCCAGTACGCCGAGGCCGTGGGCGTCGTCCACGACGAGCCCCGCGCCGTGCTCCCGGCACGCCTCGGCCAGCCGCACGAGCGGCGCCCGGTCCCCGTCGACCGAGAACACGGTGTCCGAGACCACGATCGCCGCTCCCTCATGGGTGGCGAGGGCCTTGCGCACCGCCTGCGGGTCGGCATGTCCGACGACCTGGGTCTCACCCCGGGCGAGCCGGCAGCCGTCGATGAGCGAGGCGTGGTTGCCCGCGTCGGAGACGACGAGCGAGCCGTGCGGGCCGAGCGCGGTGACCGCGGCCAGGTTCGCGGCGTACCCGGAGGAGAAGACCAGGGCGGCCTCGAAGCCGCAGAACGCGGCCAGTTCCCGCTCCAGTTCGGCGTGCAGCTCGGTGGTGCCGGTGACCAGCCGGGAGCCGGTGGCGCCGCCGCCCCAGGTCCTGGCGGCCCGTGCCGCGCCCTCGGTCACCTCGGGGTGCCGGGCGAGGCCCAGATAGTCGTTGCTCGCCAGATCCAGCAGCGGGGAGGAGGAGGGGCGCGGGCTGAGGCGCCGTACGAGTCCGGCCCGGTGGCGCGCCCGGGCCTGCTCCTCGATCCAGCCGAACGCCATGAGTCCTCCGGGAGTTTTGTAGGTAGCGCACAGACCCTAGCTGGCCCGCCCGGCACCCACCGTGTGGCAATACCCACACGGTGAACGGTGTTCCTTGTGTGAACTCTCCTTGGCCCGGAGCGGTCCCGTACGACAGGATCGGGCCTCATGGACCTGCTGAACACGCTGGTGGACAAGGGGCTTCGGCGCGAGCTGCCGACCCGCGAGGAAGCGCTCGCCGTGCTGGCCACCTCCGACGACGACCTGCTCGATGTGGTGGCCGCGGCCGGCAAGGTGCGCCGGCACTGGTTCGGCCGGCGCGTGAAACTGAACTACCTGGTCAACCTCAAGTCCGGCCTGTGCCCCGAGGACTGCTCCTACTGCTCCCAGCGGCTCGGCTCCGAGGCGGGCATCCTCAAGTACACCTGGCTCAAGCCCGACGAGGCGTCCCAGGCCGCCGCCGCGGGGCTCGCGGGCGGCGCCAAGCGCGTCTGCCTGGTGGCGAGCGGGCGCGGTCCGACGGACCGGGACGTGGACCGGGTCTCGCAGACCATCAAGGCCATCAAGGACGGGAACGAGGGCGTCGAGGTGTGCGCCTGCCTCGGGCTGCTCTCCGACGGCCAGGCCGAACGGCTGCGCGAGGCCGGCGCGGACGCCTACAACCACAATCTGAACACCTCGGAGTCGACCTACGGGGAGATCACCACCACCCACACGTACGCCGATCGGGTGGACACGGTGCAGAAGGCGCACGCGGCCGGTCTCTCGCCGTGCTCCGGTCTGATCGCCGGCATGGGCGAGAGCGACGAGGACCTGGTGGACGTCGTCTTCTCGCTGCGCGAGCTGGACCCGGACTCCGTTCCGGTGAACTTCCTGATCCCGTTCGAGGGCACCCCGCTGGCCAAGGAGTGGAACCTCACCCCGCAGCGCTGTCTGCGGATCCTGGCGATGGTCCGCTTCGTGTGCCCGGACGTCGAGGTGCGGATCGCGGGCGGCCGTGAGGTGCATCTGCGCACGATGCAGCCGCTCGCGCTGAACCTCGCCAACTCCATCTTCCTCGGCGACTACCTGACCAGCGAGGGCCAGGCGGGCAAGGCCGACCTGGAGATGATCGCCGACGCCGGTTTCGAGGTGGAGGGCGCCGAGCAGGTCACCCTGCCGGAGCACCGAGTGGGCGGCGGTGGCTGCCACCAGGGTGCCGACACCGGCTGCCACGACTCCGCCGCGGGTGGCTGCCACGAGGGCGCCGGGGTGTGCGGTTCGGCCCCCGCGGAGCCCGCCGGTGAGCCGGTGGCCGCGAACGAGCCCCGTACCGACCTGGTCGCCGTCCGCCGCCGGGGCGCCGGAACGGATCTCGCGCCCAATGCCTGACCTGCCCCACCTGAGCGTCCCCGAGCTGCTGGAGCTGGACCGGCGGCACGTCTGGCATCCGTACGGCCCGATGCCCGGACGTGCCGAACCGCTCGTCGTGGAGTCGGCGAGCGGGGTCCGGCTGCGGCTCGCGGACGGCTCGGGCGAGCTGGTGGACGGCATGTCCTCGTGGTGGTCGGCGATCCACGGCTACAACCACCCGGTGCTCAACGAGGCGGCGCAGCGGCAGCTGGAGCGCATGAGCCATGTGATGTTCGGCGGGCTCACCCATGAGCCCGCCGTCCGGCTCGCGAAGCTCCTTGTCGACATGTCGCCCGAGGGTCTGGAGCATGTGTTCCTGGCCGACTCCGGCTCGGTGTCGGTCGAGGTCGCCGTCAAGATGTGCCTCCAGTACTGGCGTTCGCTCGGCCGCCCCGGCAAGCAGCGGCTGCTGACCTGGCGGGGCGGCTACCACGGGGACACCTGGCAGCCGATGTCGGTGTGCGACCCCGAGGGCGGGATGCACGAGCTGTGGTCCGGCGTGCTGCCGCGCCAGGTCTTCGCGGACGCGCCGCCGGCCGGGTACGAGGAGTCGTACGCGGAGCAGCTGCGCGAGCTGATCGGGCGGCACGCGGACGAGCTGGCCGCGGTGATCGTGGAGCCGGTGGTACAGGGCGCGGGCGGGATGCGCTTCCACTCCCCCGGGTATCTGCGGGTGCTGCGCGAGGCGTGCGACGCGCACGACGTACTGCTGGTGTTCGACGAGATCGCGACCGGGTTCGGGCGTACCGGCGCCCTGTTCGCGGCGGACCACGCGGCCGTCACCCCGGATGTGGTGTGCGTGGGCAAGGCGCTGACCGGCGGCTATCTGACGATGGCGGCCACGCTGTGCACCTCACGGGTGGCGATGGGGATCTCCCGGGGCGAGGTGCCGGTGCTGGCGCACGGTCCGACGTTCATGGGCAATCCGCTGGCCGCCGCCGTGGCCTGCGCCTCGCTCGAGCTGCTCATGGGCCAGGACTGGCAGGCGGAGGTCAAGCGGATCGAGGCGGGTCTGACCGCGGGTCTCGCCGCGGCGGCCGAGCTGCCGGGTGTGCGGGACGTACGGGTGCTGGGCGCCATCGGGGTCGTCCAGCTGGACCGCGAGGTCGACATGGCGGCGGCCACTCGTGCGGCCGTCGAAGAGGGCGTGTGGCTGCGCCCGTTCCGCGATCTGGTGTACACGATGCCGCCGTACGTCACCTCCGACGAGGACGTGGCGAGGATCGCGCGCGCGGTGTGCGCGGCGGCGCGGGAGGGATGAGATGCCGGTACTGGTGATCACGGGGACGGGCACGGAGGTCGGCAAGACCGTCACCACGGCCGCCGTCGCCGCGGCGGCGCTCGCGGCCGGGCGTTCGGTGGCCGTCCTCAAGGCCGCCCAGACGGGGGTACGGCCCGACGAGCGCGGGGACGCCGACGAGGTGGCCCGGCTCGCCGGTGCCGTCACGGCGCAGGAGGTCGCCCGCTATCCCGAGCCGTTGGCCCCGGGCACGGCGGCGCGGCGGGCCGGCCTGGCGCCGGTGCATCCGCAGGAGGTGGCCGAGCGGGCCGCCAAACTGGCCGCCGAGCACGATCTGGTGCTGGTCGAGGGGGCGGGCGGGCTGCTCGTACGGTTCGACACGGCGGGCGGCACCCTGGCCGACACGGCACGGGCGCTGGGCGCGCCGGTGCTGATCGTGGCCCAGGCGGGCCTGGGCACGCTGAACGCCACGGAACTGACGGCCCGCGAGCTGCGCCGGCACGGCCTCGAACCGCTCGGGGTGGTGATCGGCAGCTGGCCCGCCGCGCCTGACCTGGCCACTCGCTGCAATGTCGCCGACCTGCCCGAGGTCTCCGGCGCTCCCCTGCTGGGCGCCCTGCCCGCGGGCGCGGGTGCCCTGCCCCCGGCCGACTTCAGAGCGTCGGCCCCGGGCTGGCTGACCGCGCGGCTGGACGGCACCTGGGACGCGGAGGCGTTCCGCGCACGGGAAGGGGCCTAGGGTCTTTCGTTCGGATCAAACCGGCATGATCCGGACAAGAGGCCCTAAGGTCTGTCCGGGGCGGATCGTGGGGATACTTCCCCCAGGTCCATGATGTCCGGGAGGTCGGTATGCGGCTGGGGTCCGAGGTGGCGGGGCCGGGGGCCGTACGGCATCCGGTGTTCGCGCGGTACTACGCGCGCGTCAGCGTCGGCGCGGACGCGCGGCTCGGGTTCGCCGGGGTGCGAGGGCGGCTGCTCGCCGGGCTGTCCGGCCGGGTGATCGAGGTCGGCGCGGGCAACGGGCTCAACTTCGCCCGCTATCCCGCGTCCGTCGCACAGGTCGTCGCCGTGGAACCGGAGCCGTTGCTGGGCCGGTTGGCACGGGAGTCGGCGCGGCGCGCACCGGTGCCGGTCGACGTGGTGCCCGGCGCGGCGGAGGCGCTGCCCGTCGAGAGCGGGGCGTTCGACGCGGTGGTGCTGTCCCTGGTGCTGTGCAGTGTGCGCGATGTGGCGCGGGCGCTGGAAGAGGCGCGGCGGGTGCTCAGGCCCGGCGGGCAGGTGCGGTTCTTCGAGCACGGGCGCGGCGGCGGTCCCGCGATGCGGCTGACCCAGCGCGTCCTCGACCGTACGCTGTGGCCCGCGCTCGCCGGGGGCTGCCATCTGGCCCGGGACCCGGTGGCCGCGCTGCGCCGCGCCGGGTTCGAACTCGGGCCGTACCGCGGCCTGTCACTGCCGGAGCGCGGACCTCGGCTGCCGGCCTCGTACTGTGTGCTGGGGACCGCCTGGCGGCAAGATGGCACACCGGACGCCTCCTGATCACAGGCTCCAGCGGCGCAGTTCCCGGGCGATGTCGTCGATGCTCGCGGCGCCGTCCTTGACCAGCCGGGCGAGGTCGCGCACCTGTTCCGGTGTGGTGACGACCTTCGCGCCGCTGGCGACCAGATAGGCGTAGGCGACCGCGGAGGCGAACAGCGCGTTGGAGCGTTCGAGCGCCGGAACATGGATGAGCAGCTGGAGGAGGGCGGCGGCGCGGGTGTACGGCGTCTCGTACACCGGCACGCCGAAGATCTCCGCCCGGTGCCGGGCCACGGCGGCGATCAGCGCGCCCCAGTCGGTGACCTGCGGGTCCCCGGGTGTCTTCTGTTCGGCGAGCATGAGCAGCCAGGCGAGGTCGATGCTCAGCCCGTTCGGGGAATCGCTCAAGGGATCAGCTGCGTCCTTCGCCCGGAGCGGTGCCGCGCGCCTCGGTGAACTCCTCGGCGAACACGGACTCGTACTGCTTCATGAAGTCGGCGGCGGCCTCCACGAAGGTGCGGCCGGCCTCGCCGGTGTCCTGTCTGACCAGTTCCTCGATGTAGCGGTTGACGCTCATCCCGCGGGCCAGCGCGCGCTCGCGCGCCGCGCGGGCGGTGCCCTCGTCCACGCGCACGTTCAGCTGGGTCTTCGCCATGTCTCGACGCTAGCGCCCAGGTGCTAGCAGGGGCAAGCGGGACCGGAGGCACAAGGGGCGCACGGGCGCGCCGCACCGGGGCTCGCCGGGACCCCGCCCGTCGGCTTCGCCGGACCCCCCCGCCGATTCCCGCTGTGCCGCCGGTCACATTAGGCTCACCCGGGACAGCTCGTACCGGTGACCGGGAGGCGGTCTTGTCCACATCCGCTACCGCACAGCACGCCCCCGGCCGCGCGCCGGGTGAGGGGGCCGCGACCCGCGCCCGCGGGCTGACCAAGGCATACGGCGCGGGCGAGACCGCCGTGCTCGCGCTGGACTCGGTGGACGTGGACATCGCGCGGGGCCGGTTCACCGCCGTGATGGGGCCCTCGGGGTCCGGCAAGTCCACGCTGGTGCACTGCCTGGCGGGGCTCGACACCGTGTCGGCCGGGCAGGTGTGGCTGGGCGAGACCGAGATCACGGGGCTGCGGGAGCGGGAGCTGACCCGGCTGCGGCGGGACCGGATCGGGTTCATGTTCCAGGGGCGTGTGCATGCAACGGGTGCTGGCGCTGCGCGGGTTGACGGCGTTCGCGATCCCCTGGGGCACGATCGTGGCCGTGGTCGTCGGCTCCGCCGTGGTGGGGGTCGTCGCCGCCGCGCTGCCCCCGCTGCGGGCCTCGTGGATGAATGTGCTGGCGGCGATCGCCCACGAGTGAACGCCCTCCGGATACGCCGGCGCCCGCTGTGATGGGATGTCAGCTGAAGGTCAATTCGCTCACGGTTGAGGAGACTTGATGACGCGCCCGTTCCGTTTCGGGGTCAACATGCTCACGCCCGCGTCCGCGGCCGAGTGGCGCGCGAAATGCCGCCGCGCCGAGGAGCTGGGTTACGACGTGATCCTCGTCCCCGACCATCTCGGCTGGGTGGCGCCCTTCCCGGCGCTGGTCGCGGCGGCGCAGGCGACCGAGCGGGCCCGGGTCGGCACGCTGGTGCTCAACGCCGGTTTCTACAACCCGACGTTGCTCGCCCGGGAGGTCGCGACCACGGACGCGCTCACCGGCGGACGGCTCGAACTCGGCCTGGGCACCGGCTATGTGCGGGAGGAGCATGACGCGGCCGGGCTGCCGTTCGGCTCCGCGGGCGAACGGGTGGACCACCTGCGGCGCACGGTCGAGGAGTTGGCGCGGCTGCTCGGCTCCGAGGAGTACCAGCCGCGCCCGGAGCAGGCCCGGGTGCCGCTGCTGATCGGCGGCAACGGCGACCGGATGCTGCGGCTGACCGCCGAGCACGCCGACATCGCGGCCTTCTCGGGCGTCCGGACGGGGAGCACACGGTCGCTCGAACCGCTCACCGCCGACGAGCTGGACGAACGGGTGGCGCGCTACCGGGAGTTCGCGGCCGGCCGGGCCGAACCCGCCGAGCTGAACCTGCTGATCCAGCAGATCGCGATCACCGACGATCCCGACACCGCGCTCAAGTCCGTGCTGGAGCGGCAACCGCACCTGAGCCTGGAAGCCGCGCTGGCGCTGCCGATCATGCTGGTGGGCCCACTGGAGGACATCGTGGCGAAGATCAGGGCGCAGCGCGAGCGGTACGGATTCACCAACCTGACCGTCCTGGAGCCCCAGATGGAGGCGTTCGCGCCGGTGATCGAGCGGTTGCGCGCCGAGTCCGCATGATGGAAACCCCGGCGCGCGGGGCCCGGCCGCGCTCAGGGTGGCCGCATGAACGAGCTGAGCGTACGTCCCGCCCTGCCCGATGACCTCGACGCCGTGCTCGCCTTCTGGCGGACGGCCGCCGAGGGCACCAGCATCAGCGACGACCGCGCCGGGGTGGAGCGCCTGCTGGAGCGCGACCCCCAGGCGCTGATCCTGGCCGAGCGGGGCGGTGAGCTGGTCGGCACCGTGATCGCGGGCTTCGACGGCTGGCGCTGCCATCTGTACCGGCTCGCGGTGGCTCCCGAGCGGCGGCGCCAGGGCGTCGCCACGGCCCTGCTGGCCGCCGCCGAGGAGCGGTTCCTGCGCCTCGGCGGGCGGCGCGCCGACGCGATGGTGCTGGTGCGCAATGAGCGGGCACGGTACGCGTGGAGTGCGGCCGGGTACGCGCCCGAGGAGCGGTGGCGGCGCTGGGTGAAGCCGCTCACCGCCTGAGGCCGAGGAGTTGTCCACAGGCTTCCCGGCGCTGCTTTGCCCATCCTTTACCCTGGAGGGAGTACTCGGTCCTCTGTGAAAGGTAGTGAGCGTCCACCCATGGGCGAGCCCCCCGGCCCGCGACACCGCGCGTCCCGCCGTTCCCCGTCCGATCATGGGACGGGGGTGACCCGATGACCGAAGTGCTGCTCCTTCTGGTGGCGATCCTGCTGTCGTTCGCCTGCGGCGCCTTCGTGGCCGCCGAGTTCTCGCTGACCACGGTCGAGCGCGGCGAGCTGGAGCGGGCCGTGCAGCGCGGCGAGCGCGGTGCCGCGGGCGCCCTGAAGGCCGTACGGAACCTGACGTTCCAGCTGTCCGGCGCCCAGCTCGGCATCACTGTCACCAATCTGGTCGTCGGTATGCTCGCCGAGCCCTCGATCGCCAAGATGCTCGCCGGGCCGTTCCGCGCCATGGGCCTGTCCGGCGGCGCGGCGCAATCGGCGGCCCTGGTGCTCGGCACCGCGCTGTCCACGGTCTTCCTGATGGTCGTCGGCGAGCTGGTGCCCAAGAACTGGGCGATCTCCTCGCCGCTGGCCGTCGCCAAGCGGGTGGGCACCCCGCAGCGCTGGTTCAGCGCCGCCTTCCGGCCCTTCATCGCCCAGCTGAACAACACGGCCAACCATGTCGTACGCAGGCTCGGTCTCGAACCCGCCGAGGAGCTGGCCTCCGCGCGCGGGCCGCAGGAGCTGGCCGCGCTCGCCCGGCACTCCGCCAAGCAGGGCGCCCTGGAGCCGGACACCGCCGAGCTGTTCGTCCGGACGCTGAACCTGGCCGACCTGACCGCGGAGAACGTGATGACCCCGCGTGTCCAGGTCATCGCCCTGGAGGAGCAGGCGACCTGCGAGGACGTGGCGAACGCGACCCGGGCGACCGGCCTGTCCCGCTTCCCGGTCTTCCGCGGCAACCTCGACACGGTCGTCGGCACCGTGCACATCAAGGACGTCCTCGCGGTGCCCGCCGAGCACCGCCGCCACCGCCGTATCTCGCATCTGATGCGGGAGCCGCTGCTGGTGCCCGAGTCCCTCACCGTCGACCGGCTCCTCGACCGGCTCTCCGGCCGCCGCACCATGGCCGTCGTCATAGACGAGTACGGCGGGACGGCGGGCGTGGCGACCCTTGAGGACATCGTCGAGGAGGTCGTCGGCGAGGTCCGCGACGAGCACGACCCGCACGAGACGCCCGACCTCGCCCCGGCCGGCGCGGACGAGAGCGGCCGGGCCCTGTACTCGGCCGACGGCGCCGCCCGCACCGACCAGCTCGCGCGCGTCGGGCTGCGGGTGCCCGACGGGCCGTACGAGACCCTGGCCGGTCTTGTCGCCACCGAGCTGGGCCGGATACCCGAGGTGGGCGACCGGGTCGAGCTCGCGGGCTGGCGCCTGGACGTGGTGGACGCCTCCGGGCGGCGCGCCGCCCGGGTACTGCTGCACGCGCCGCTGGACGACGAGCGCGGGGACAAGACGACGGAGGGGGCGCGATGATCGCCGTACAGCTGCTGATCGGTCTGGCCACCCTTGTGGTCAACGCGTTCTTCGTGGCCGGCGAGTTCGCGCTGATCTCGGTGCGCCGCTCGCAGATCGAGCCGCTCGCGCAGGAGGGCGACCGGCGGGCGAGGAGCGTGCTGTGGGGCCTGGAGCATGTCTCCGCGCTGCTGGCCGCCGCCCAGCTCGGCATCACGCTGTGCACCCTGGTCCTCGGTGTGGTCGCCGAACCGGCCATCGCGCATCTGCTGGAGCCGGTGTTCCACGCGGTGGGCGTGCCACTGGGCGTGGGCCATGTGGTGTCGTTCGTGATCGCGCTGACCCTGGCGACGTATCTGCACATGCTGCTGGGCGAGATGGTGCCCAAGAACATCTCGCTCGCGGAGCCGGTGCGGGCCGCGCTGCTGCTCGGGCCGCCGCTGGTCGCACTGTCCCGGGCACTGCGCCCGGTGATCTTCACGGTGAACGCGTTCGCCAACGCGCTGCTGAAGCTGCTCCGGGTCGAGGCCAAGGGCGAGGTCGCGGCGACCTTCACCGACGCGCAGCTCGCCGAGATCGTCAAGGACGCCAGCGAGGCGGGCCTGATCGACGACCGGGCGCAGGAGCGGCTGCACGACGCCCTGGAGCTGGGCAGCCGCCCGGTGCGGGACGTCGTGGTGCCGCTTGAGCGGGTGGTGTACGCGCAGGTGGGCGTGACCCCGGAGCAGCTGGAGCGCCTGTCGGCCGAGTCGGGCTTCTCCCGGTTCCCGGTGGTCGACCCGGGCCGCCGTATCGTCGGGTATCTGCACGTCAAGGACGCGCTGGACGCCCTGCCCCGGGATCTGCCGTTCGAGCTGCGCGACATGCGGCCCATCGCCCGGGTGAAGGCGGACACTCCGCTGGACGACGTGCTCACCGCGATGCGCGGCAGCCGCAACCACGTGGCGGCCGTCCTCGGCGACGACGGGCGCCTCGCCGGGCTCGTGACCATGGAGGACGTACTGCGGGAGCTGTTCGGACAGCCGGCCTGAGCGCGCCGGTCCCCCTACCGACCGACCGCTGGGTATGGAGCCGGGATACCATCGCTGTCGCCATGCAGACGAATCCCGCTTCTCCCCCGTACACCAGCCTGGTCGCGATCGGCGACTCCTTCACCGAGGGCATGTCGGACCTGCTGCCCGACGGCTCCTACCGGGGCTGGGCCGATGTGCTCGCCGCGCGGATGGCGGCGAGCGCCCCCGGCTTCCGGTACGCCAATCTCGCCGTGCGCGGCAAGCTGATCGGACAGATCGTCGACGAGCAGGTGGACGCGGCCGCCGCCATGAACGCCGATGTGGTGACCCTGGTCGGCGGGCTCAACGACACCCTGCGGCCCAAGTGCGACATGGGCAGGGTGCGCGGGCTGCTCACCGAGGCCGTGGAGCGGCTCGCCCCCTCCTGCGGGCGGCTGGTGCTGATGCGCAGCCCCGGCCGCCAGGGCCCGGTCCTCGAGCGGTTCCGGCCGCGGATGGAGGAGCTGTTCGCCACCGTGGACGAGCTGGCCGCCAAGCACGGCGCCCTCGTCGTCGACCTGTACGGCGCCCCCGCGCTCGCCGATCCCCGGCTGTGGGACGTGGACCGGCTGCATCTGACAGCCGACGGGCACCGCCGGGTGGCCGAGGCGGTCTGGCAGACGCTCGGCTACCCGCCCGAGGACACCGAGTGGCAGGTGCCGATGCCGGCCACCGCGCCTCCGGCCTGGCTCGACCGGCGGGTGGCGGACGTCCGCTTCGCCCGCCAGTACCTGCTGCCCTGGATAGGCAGGCGGCTGACCGGCCGCTCCTCCGGGGACGGCCGGCCGGCCAAGCGCCCGCAGCTGCTGCCGTACGAGACGCCCGAGGTCCGCGAGGCGTACGAGGGCCGGGCGTAACGGGGGCGGCGCGCTCTCGTAGCTTCCGACGAACGGGGGCGTGGCGCTGGCCTGCACAAAGCGCCAGTAGACTCTGGACACTGTTCTACGGCCAATCTCGTTTGTGCAGGTCAAGCGGTATTTACGGTGATCGACAGCGGCGACTGTCTCACAATTTCTCACACAGGGGCTTTTTGATCTCCGCCGTGGAAGCTGTCCCACGCGGTTGCCGCGACCCTCAAATCCTCGACGTCCGGGCGGACGTACTTGCGCTTGGTGAAGTTCGCGTTCGTGTGGCCAGCCCAGGCCGCAAGGATGTGGTCGGGCACCCCGGCGTTCGCGAGGTAGGTCAAGCAGGAGTGCCGGGCGTCGTACAGCCGTACCCGCCGCATCTCCAGTTCCCGCATCAGCCGGTACGCGTGCTCGCGCAGGTGCCGGGTGTTCCGCGGGATGCCGAGCTGGTCGACAACGACGTACGGCGAGTCCGTGTAGCCCTCGCCTGCGGCCAGCTTCTCGCGGGCCTGGAGCGCCTTGAACCTCTTCAGCGCGTCCAGCGCCTTTGACGGCAGCGGCAGCACGCGCTCGCCGGCCGCGGTCTTGGCGTCCTTCTCCAGCACCTTGACGTTGCCGATCATCGTGCGGGTGTTGGTCATCTCCAGGGTGGCCAGCTTCAGGTCGATGTCCGACCAGCGCAGGCCCACCACTTCAGCAGGCCGCAGGCCCATCAGGGACAGCAGCAGCGGGGCGTACAGGCGGTCCCGCTCGATGCCGCCGATGAACCGCTGGACCTCGGGCACGGTCCACGGGCGCGCCTTGGGCCGCTCGCGCTTGTCGGTCTTCTTGTCGGCGAGGCTGACGCGGACGTACTGCGCCGGGCTGGTCGCGATGAGCTTGCGGACCACGGCCCGGCCGAGAGCTTCCTTCAGCCGGGTGAGGATGCCGTCGGCAGTGGACACTGCGAGCCGAGTGCCGGCCTCGCCGCCCTTGCGGCGCCCGTTGGCGACGATGTCGTCAATGCAGTCCTTCACCTGGTCCTCGGTGAGTTCCTGCAAGCGGACGTGCCCGAGTCGGTCGGTGACGTGCACCAAGGCCATCCGGTACGTGCGGATGGTCGTCTCCTCGACGTCCCGCTGCTTGTACTCCAGCCACTGATCGATCCACTCCCCTAGCGTGATCTTGCTGGGGGCGATCAGGGCCCCGGCCGCGCGCTGGTGCATGATGCGGTCGCGCTCGTTCTTGACCTCGGTCTTCGTGTCCTTCGTGATGGTGATCTGGATCCGCTTGCCGTTCTCGTCGCGGCCGGCGTCGACCACCGTGCGGTAGCGGACGGCACCGCTCTTGAGCGTCACCTTCTTGATCTCAGCCACGTTCCCCCCTCAGAGGTTGATCTGTTCGCCGGCCTACGCGTCGCCCTGTGAGACGGGAACACGGAAGACCTCGATCCCTGCCGGCGTGCGCGCTACCCAGTCGTCGCCCTCCCTGGTCGTTTGGTACGTCACGTTGCCAACAGATGCCTGGCGCGCCGCTTGCTCAAGCCCCTGGTTGTACGTCTGACGGATGGGGTCGCGGTCCCAAGCGGGGCGCGAGTCGAGGCGATAGCGGAGCAGGTCGCCGTGTGCGTCGACGTCCGCCCTGGTGTGCGGCTTGTCGCCCTCCAAGCACTCCCACGCGTCTTGGGCGGAAAGAGTCACCTCGTCGGTGAGTTCGACGCGCTCGTTGGGGTCGGTGGCAGGCAGCAGGAGACGCAGGAAGCCGATACGCAGCGCGAGCGAAAGGGCGACCAGGTCGTCAATGTCGATGCGACGGTCGCCACGTTCGATCTTGCTGATGACGGTGGGCAGCATCGGGCGACCGACCTCGGTCATGCGCTGCGAGAGGTCTTTCTGCTGGTAGCCCCTCACCTTGCGCCAATGCGCGATGTTCTCAGCGACGCGCTTGGACGTCGGGCCCGACAGGACTGCGTTAGTAGCCATGATGGAGATTCTGTTCCATGAAGTGGACTTACCGCAAGCTACCGCGCTATGGTCTCCATGTCGGAGATTCCGATCCACACTTTGGAGAACCCGTGTCACGGAATCACGCCTGCGCTGGCCAAGACGAGTGGCTGACTCCTCGTGAAGTAGCCCGGATCACCAAGCTCAGTGTGCAGACGCTCGCGAACCACCGGTCGCAGAGAGCCGGTATCCCGTACACAAAGCTCGGCACCGGAAGGGCCGGACGGATCAGGTACCGCCGCAGCGACGTCGAGCGCTACTTGACCGCGCGGGCGGTCGCCTGATGGCCACGAAGAAGCCCGAGCAGCCGACGCTCGCCGACGTGAAGAATTGGCCGGCCACCGTCGAGGTGCCCCGGGCCGCGCTCGCCCTCGGTTGCAGTCGGAGCCAGCTGTACGAGCTCATCAGGCGCGGCGAAGCGCCGGTGGCGGTTCTCAGCTTCGGTGCTCGCCACCGAGTCGTGACGGCATCGCTCGTCCGGCTCCTCGAAGCCGCATGAAAGCGGCCCCCAGCAGGTGCGCCAACACCTCACGCCGGGGGCCCATCCGATCCACAACACGCCGAAGCCCCGGCTCACCTACCACAGCAGACCGGGGCTCCAACAGAACGGATGTGACCAGCATGGCACACAGCACCAGCGTTCCGCGCATCGACTTCCAGCCGACGCTCGCGGCCGTCCCCGCCCCGGCCAGCATGCACCCCGAGAACGCCGCCAAGCAGGGTCTCTCCTTCGGCGAGATGGTCGTGGCGATCCGGGCCGCGGTCGACCAAGCCATGCGGACGACTCTGCCCGGCCACTACTCGCCCGAGATTGCCGAGCGGATCGCCAACGAGATGATCACTCGCCTCGGCCAGCGGGACGACGAGCCCCAGACCTGCCCGATGTACCGGGACTGCAAGGACCGCGAGCCGGGCCACACCGACCACTACAACCACGGGCTGCGCGTGACCGGAGAGGACGGCAGCACGATCCTCGACGCCGGCATGGCCGCGCTGTCCGGCAGCGAGACGGCCGCAGCCATCTACATCAGGAACGAGGAGTTCCCCGACGCAGCCAGCGTGCACGCGAAGACCGCCGAACTCCGCGGGTTCCTGGACCAGGTCGACGCCATGGCCGATCGCGTCTTCGAGGACTCCCAGGCCCACTCGTGACCAGCGGCTCCGGCACTCTCGTCTCTCGCCCGGCCGCCGCCGGGCGGGGTCCGGGGCCGTGAGCCACCTGCGGTCCGCCACCGCCGCAGCAGCCTCCCCCGAATCCATTCAGGCCGGCGCCGCCACTGGCCTAGCACCGAAACGGACCACGTGATGAACCAATCGCCTGACCCATCGGGGGCCGGGTCACGTAACCCAGGCGGCAGTCAACACCGCGGTTCCCACCTGCGCCTGGTGCACAACGCCGGACGGCAGTCCGCGTCTGATGAACACCACTGGGCGCAGATGATCGCACGACGCTACGGCCTAACGATTGCCGAGGCCCGCACTGAGCTTCGGCGTCTCGCCTCTCGCGGGTGGCAGAGCTGGGAGTTCGAGGAGCGCTTCGCGCCCGAACGCAAGGACGACATCGCCTGATGGGATACGAGCTGTATCGCGAGGTCAAGGTATGGGCGCCGCCATCCCTGACCCACCGCGAGAAGTTGACGGCGATGGTCCTCGCAGACGATGCGAACGACAGGACGCGTCTCACGTACAGCAGCGTCGTCGACCCAGAGATCATGCGACAGGCCATGGTGCCAGACGACCGCTCCATGCGTCGGATCGTCGCCAAGCTGAAGGAGGAGAAGGTTCTTGAGCATGCCGGGGGTGGCCACAACGGGCGCACTGCGAAGTACCGGTTCCTCCACCTTGCGCCCGCAACATCCGGTGCAGAGATGCCGGGTGAAAATGACCCGGCTACCCCGGCTGTAGCCGGGTCAGAAGCACCCTCCTACGACTCGACGCCGGACGAGCGCGTGGGCGAAAAAGACCCTCCTACAGGTGGAGTAGCCGGGTCTTTTAGTGCCGGTAGGAGGGCCAAAAAGACCCGCCCTACCCCTTCACCCCCAACTACCTCTTCCTCGGCTGCTCCGACGGGCAAGCCCGCCAGCGCCGAGCCGAAGCCCAGAAAGCACCAGGTAGCCGACGACCTCGCTACCGCCTTCTGGGGGCACCACGGCAAAGGCCGCGCCCAGTCCTTCATCGCCATCCGGCAGATCATCCGGACCGCGATCAGCAACGGCGTACCCCGCGACGACCTCGCCCGTGCTCTGGACCAGGTCGCCCGCGAAGGACGATCCATCTCCGGAGCAACCCTAGACATAGCCCTCGGCAACCTTCGCCGAGGCGCCTACCAAAACCCCAGCGATCAAGACGTCTACGACGAGGACCTCATCTGATGGCCCAGCACTCGAAGCTCACTGTCGACTTCGCCGGCCTTGGCATCCCACCCGGCAACTACGCCCTCCCCGCTCCCGGCTCCTACGAGGACTACGACCGTCTCCTCAAGCACTTCAAGGGAGAGCTGGCCCTAGCCGACCTCGCTCCCGACGATGTCCGGTTCCTGCGCTCCCACTTCAGCGAGCAGGTCGCCGAGCACCAGCAAGTGGCCATGGACTACTTCACCGCAAGGGTTCCGCGCCGCTTCGCCACGGCCTACCCCGAGGAGCAGGCCAGCGAGTGGGCCCTAGGCTTCGCGGCCGACCGGCACGCGGTGAAATCGCTGCTGCTGATCGGTCCCACCGGTGTAGGCAAGACGCACTACGCGTGGTCGGTACTGCGCGCGGTCGCGGAGAGCGGCACCCAGCTCAGGTGGCAGATGCATACGGCCGTGGATCTCTACGCCAGCCTCCGCCCCCGTGACGGCGAGGACTCCCAAAGCACGTTCGAGCGGATCGCGGACGCCCATCTCTTGGTCCTCGACGACCTGGGCGCCTCCAAGTGGACAGAGTGGGTCGAGGAGATCACTTACCGACTGATCAACCACCGGTACGAGGAGTGCCTGCCGAGCATCTTCACCAGCAACCTGGCGCCAGCGAAGCTCCGTGACGCCTTGGGCGAGCGTGTCGCGTCCCGACTTACGGAGATGTGCGACCGGATCGTCCTCAAGGGCGACGACCGGCGGAAGGGCGGCGCCAAGTGAGCATCGACACGGAGATCGCCGCCGCCTTCGACCGCATCCCCCCGCAGGATCGAGACACTGAACGGTCCCTCCTCGGCGAGCTGATGTTGTCGAAGGACGCCATCGACGACGTGGCCGGCGAACTCAAAGCCCACGACTTCTACTACCCGGCCCACCAGGCGGTCTTCGCGGCGATCGTGGACCTGTACAGTCGCGGCGAACCCGCTGACCCGCTCACCGTTGGTGCCGAGCTGACGAAGCGCGGGGAACTGGACCGCGTTGGTGGCACCTCGTACATCTTCTCCTTGACGCAGGCCGCGATGACCGCGGCGAACGCCGAGTACCACGCTGAGATCGTCCGAGAGAAAGCCGTGCTGCGCCGTCTCGCCGAAGCCGGCGACAGCATCGCCGCGATGGGATACGCAGGCGAGGGCGGCGCCTCCGAGATTGTCGACCGCGCGCAAGCCGCGATCCTCAGTCTGACGGCGCAGCAGGCGGACGACACGCTCAAGGTTGTCGGCGACATCGGCGAGGAGTGGCTCGACGAACTTGAGCAGATCGGCCGGCGTAACGGCGAGATCACCGGAGTGCCGACTGGCTTCATCGACCTGGACTCGTTGACCAACGGGCTCCAGTCCGGCCAGCTGATCGTCATCGCCGGCCGCCCCGCCATGGGCAAGAGCACCCTTGCCCTGGACGTGGCCCGCCATGCCGCCATCAGGCACAAGATGCCGACCGCGTTCTTCTCGCTGGAGATGAGTAGCAAAGAACTGCTGAGCCGGATGTATTCCGCCGAGGCGCGCGTGGGCCTGCACCACATGCGGTCCGGCACGATGACCGACGAGGACTGGACCCGGCTCGCCCGCCGGATGCCGGACGTCTCGGCCGCGCCGCTCTACATCGACGACGGCGGCGAGCTGACGCTCATGAACGTCTGCATCAAGGCCCGTCGGCTGAAGCAGCGCAACGGACTACGGCTGGTCGTCGTGGACTACCTCCAGCTCATGCAGTCGGGTTCAGGGCGCCGCGGGGAGAACCGGCAGCAAGAGGTAGCCGACATGTCCCGCAGGCTGAAGCTACTCGCCAAGGAACTCGACGTACCGGTCATCGCACTGTCGCAGCTGAACCGAGGATCGGAGCAGCGATCGGACAAGAAGCCGGTGCTGTCGGATCTGCGGGAGTCCGGCGCGATCGAGCAGGACGCCGACATGGTGATCCTCGTCCACCGTGAGGATGCGTACGAGAAGGAGTCGCCGCGGTCGGGCGAGGCGGACCTGATCGTAGCGAAGCACCGCAACGGCCCCACGGCCACGATCACGGTTGCCTTCCAGGGCCATTACTCGCGGTTCGTCGACATGGCTCAGACGTGATGTCCGAGCTTCCGCGTCCGTCCGAGGTGCGCGCTACACCCAGCTGGCCGCCAACCGCGATCCCCGGCCGTCGACCGGCGGACGGTCGGCACGAAGGAGAACGGGCGATGAGTCCACGTCTCCCCGAAGCAGCACCCGAAGGCTGCCCGATACAGCTCCGCGCCCGGCCCGATGCACCCCGAGCACCGCCAGACGCTGGCGTGCTGGCCACCGCCCACAGGCGACGCGGTGTGGTGGTTAGGCGGTGCGATGGCTTGCCGCTATCGAGGGTGTTCATGTCCGGGTTTGTGAGTGTTCGGTTCGCGGTCGAGCGGGCCGGGTTCGGAAGGGGTTGGTGAGGGTGAACGGGTACGAGTTGACGGCGGTGGTTGTCGTCTCGCTGGCGCTGGTGGCCATTGCGCTGTTGTGGGCGGTGGTCCGGTTGGGGCAGCCGGCACGTGGGGCGGGTGAGGGGGTGGCTGCGGCTCAGGGTCGGGGTGCTGCGGGGCGTCCGGAGGTGCGCCGGGCTGCTGTCGAGGCGGCGCAGCGTACGTGGCGTGGGCGTGAGGGTGGCGCCTGATGCGCCGGGGGCGGAAGCTGTTGCGGCTGCTGGGCGGGGCTCGGTCGGTCCTCATGGATGCGGCGGGGCTTGGGCTGCTGGCGACGGCGGCGTTCACGTGGTCGGTGACGGCAGGGTTCATGGCTGCCGGTGTGGCGGTGCTCGGGCTGAACTGGCGGATATCGGAGGGCTCGGAGTGAGCGGGCTCGCGGCTGGCGCACCGCTGTTGGCGTTGGGCATCCCCGATTTCGTTTGGGAGGCGCGGGAGCGGCTTCGGTGCCGAGATGATCCCGACTCCTACTTCGCGGAGGGGGTTCGCCCCCGGCAGGCCAAGGTGCTGTGTGTGGGGTGTGCGTACTTGGACGAGTGCGCGGCTTATGCGCTGGCGCGGCCTGAGTTGCTCGGCGTGTGGGGCGGGACGACGGCGCGGGAGCGGCGGTCTCTGCGCCGACGGCCGGCGGATGGGCTGGCGGCGGCCTCGTAACGAGCGGGTGTGCTGGGCGTGACCAGCGATTTCGGGTGGACGTCTGTCCATTCGGTTACCAGTAGGGCGGATCAAGGAGTAACGGCCATGGCAGTGCAGATCACCGAGATGCAGGTCCGGCAGGCGGAGGCGCGTGCCGACGAGGCGGATCAGGCGAAGGACCAGGCGGCGCGACGGTTGGAGGCGGCGCCCTACAGCGATGTAGTAGCGCTGGAGCACAGCGAGGCCGCGCGGACGGCGGCCCAGCAGCGAGCGAACGCGCGGGAGATCCGGAAGGCGTTCGAGGAGCAGCAGGAAGAGGAGCGGCGGCGTGTGTCGCGCCCTGAGTTGGAGAAGGCGGCGGCTACTCAGATCCGCCAGGCGGGGCGGGACATGGCGGCTCGCCGGAAGGTGCTCGTTGAGGCGGCCGAGGCGGCACAGGCGGCGCTGGTGGCGTTGTTGGATGCGGGGACGGCGTACAACGAGGGCATTGCCGAGCATGTGGGCGTGCTGTCGGCGGCCGGCTTGGACTTCGGCGGCGGCGACAGCGGCGGTGAGCAGACTGTCCTCGGTGTGGACCGGTTGAAGGTGAAGGGGCAGGAGTTCGATCCGTTGGACGCTGGCGCGGTGGCGGTGTGGCTGCTGCGGCGCGTAATCACGGCGCGCCTGTCGCCTCACCACGCGCTGGGGTCGGCGTTCCAGTGGGTGGCCATGGAGCTGGAGCAGGGGCAGCCGGATCTGGTGCGGTCGGTGTCGTCGCCGCCGGCGAAGCAGTTCCCTGAACCGTTGCGGTGGCGGATGCCGCAGGTCGACTGAACGGAGTGAGGGGCGCCCGGTCTTCTCCGAGAAGGCCGGGCGCCTTCGCGCTGTCGTGTCTCTACATCAAACGCAGCCTCAACCCGCCCTTCACTTGTGCCCCTTCGTAGGATTGTCACAAAGGGAGGACAGTTATGGACAGTGCTGGACTTGAGGGTCTGTCGCCGCGAATGCGGGCGGCGGTGCTGCTGGCGATGGGGCGGCCGACGGAGGAGATCGGGCCGTTGGTCGGGGTGTCGGGCCGGACGGTGCGGCGGTGGCGTGACCGGCCCGACGTGAGCGCCGATGTGTGCCGAGTGCGAACGAAGCTGCTGGACGGCGCTGTCGCGGCCGTTCGGGCGGGGGGCGTCCGGTGAGTCGCCGGAAGTGCCGTCCGGCCCGCCAGCGGCGCGCTGGCTGGCGTCACGTGGCGACGCGTGGCATGGGCGCCGGGGTGAAGGTGCTGGTGGTCTCCGACTACACGGCGGGCGATTCGTCGTGGCTCGACGGCTTGGCCGGCCAGTTGAGCGGGGACCTGCCGCGGTGCAGGCACCTGACGCATCGGCCGGGCGTGGGCTTCGTGCGAGCCGCTGAAGGCTATGGCCGGTGCCAGGACTGCCACATGGAGTGCGTGGCCTCCGAGACGTTGCAGAGTCTGCTCGGTGGGTTCAGTGGCGCGGAGTGCGGGCGCTGCGAGGCTGCGGTGGATCCGGGGCTCTTGCGGCCGGTCGCGGCCGAACTCGGGACATGGGTGATCGTCTCGGCCTTGTGCCCTGCGTGCGCGGCGATGCTGCTGCACGAAGGGCAGCGTGCGGCGGCAGGCGGGGGCGAGGTGAGTCATGTCCGCGAATGTCGTTGAAATCCTTGTCACCGCGAAGGATCTCGCATCGCCCACCATGGCACGCGTGAATGCGCAGGTGGAGAGGTCAAGCAAGGCGATGGCCGTCTTCCACAAGACGGCGATGCTCGGCGCCGCCGGGCTGGTGGCGATCGGCGCTGAGAGCGTGAAGATGGCGTCGAAGTTCGACGCGTCGATGGCGCAGTTGCACACGCAGGCCGGCGTGTCAAAGGACAAGATTGCAGGGCTGAAGCAGGGCGTTCTCGACCTCGCGGGGAAGGTCGGACAGGACCCCGACAGCTTGGCCGAGTCGCTGTACCACGTGGAAAGCAACTTCGAGTCGATGGGCATCTCGTCGTCCAAGGCGCTGAAGTTGACCGAGACCGCGGCGAAGGGCGCCACGGTCGGTCACGCCGACCTGGTAGACGTCACCAACGCCCTCACCGCGGCAGTCGCCTCCGGTATCCCGGGTGTCCAGAACATGGACAAGGCGATGGGTGTCCTCAACGCGACCGTCGGTGTCGGCGACATGAAGATGCAAGACCTCGCCAACGCGTTCGGCAGTGGCATGGTCGCCACCGTCAAGGGCTTCGGCCTGTCCATCACCGACGTCGGCGCCGCCCTCGCCGTGTTCGGTGACAACAACATCCGCGGCAGCTTGGCGGGCAACCAGCTCCGCATGTCGGTGATGGCCCTTGCCCACCCGGTGGCCACCGCAGGCGACGCGCTCACACGGCTGGGTCTCCAGCAGGACACCCTGTCGAAGGACATGCAGAAGGGTGGTCTGAAGCTCGCCCTGGAGGATCTCGTCGGCCACATGAAGAAGGCCGGGATCTCCTCCAAGGAGCAGGGCGACATCATCACCCAGGCGTTCGGCCGGAAGGCCGGCGCGGGGCTCAACGTGCTGGTCTCCCAGATGGACCGTCTGGAGTCGAAGTATCCGGCGTTGGCCGAGGGCGCCAACAAGTTCGGGGATGCCTGGGCTGGGACGACGAAAACGTTCGCGTTCCAGATGAAGGCGCTGCAAGCGTCCTTCGACGCCCTGATGATCACGCTGGGGAACAAGCTCATCCCACCGCTGCAATCCTTCGTCAGCCTCATGCTCGCCCACAAGTCGGCCACCGTCGGCGTCGTCGCCGCGCTCGGCGGGCTCCTCGCCGCCACGGTCGCTGTGTCGGCTGCGATGAAGGCTGCGGCTGCGGCCCAGCTGCTGTGGGCGGCTGGTGCGAAGGGCGTTGCTGCGCTGACGACCGTCTTCGAAGCGGTCGCGCTCAAGGCGATGTACATGAAGGAGGCGTTTGTCGCGGCTGGCGGTGGCGTCGCTGGGCTGAAGGCGGCGTTCGCCGAGCTGAGCATGCTCGGTAAGGCCACGGTGATCACGGCTGGGCTCGCTGCTGTGGTCGCGGGCGTGATGATGCTCTCGCAGGTGGGGAAGAGGACGCCGCCGGACGTGGATCGGATGACGACCGCGATCGGCAAGCTCGGGTCGACGGGGCAGGTGACCGGCGAGGCGTTGCGGATCTTCGGCAAGGGCATGGGCGACCTGGCCTATGACGTCGATCGTTTGGCCGGTAAGTCGCAGGGCATGGACGCGTTCAACGACGCCATGAACTGGTTCTTCACCGCTGGTACTCATAAGTCGAACAGCTTCAACATGGCGAAGGAGGACATAGACGCCCTCGACAAGAGCTTGGCGAGTCTGGTCAGTGGCGGCAAGGCGCAGCTTGCGGCGGCGGCTCTGTCGAAGATCGAGGACGCCTATGCGAAGAAGGGCGGCGACCCGAAGAAGCTCGTCGGGGAGCTGGACGACTACAAGGCCGCGTTGGCGTCGTCGTCGCTTCAGCAGGAGCTGACCGCCAAGTCGATGGGGCTGTTCGGTAACGCGGCGGTGGCGACGCAGAAGGCGCTCGACTCCGAGAACCAGTCCGCGCAGGGCCTGGAGCAGTCCATCATGGCGCTCAATCAGGTGCACCGTGGCGCTTTCGACGCGGAGACCGCGTTCTACCAGGCCGTGTCCGACGCGTCGAAGGCCGTGAAGGAGAACGGCAAGACGCTCAGTGTCACCTCCGACGCGGGCCGCAAGAACCGCGCGGTCTTGTCCGACCTGGCCGCGAAGACCGAGGACTATGTCGACAAGCTGGCGAAGCAGCATTTCGCCGCGGACCAGGTCGACAAGGTGTACCAGAAGGGCCGCAAGAACCTCATCGACACCGCGATGGCGATGGGTGATACCCGCCAGGCTGCGGAGAAGCTGGCGGACACGCTCCTGAAGGCTCCCGAGGCGCAGAAGCTGAAGCTCCAGGTCGATGACAAGCAGGCCACCGCCGACCTGAACGCCTTCAACGCAGCGGTGAAGAAGTCGCCGGGCGCGAAGTCGGTGACGCTGACCACGCTGTCCAAGACCGCCGAGCAGGTGCTGGAAGCGTTCGGGTACAAGGTCCAGCATTTGAAGGGCGGGAGCGTCAAGGTCACGGCCGCGACCGGTGGTGCTCTGTCCGGGATCCGCAGCGTCGCCGGGGCGATCGCGTCCCTGCACGACAAGTCGGTGACGCTCACCACCAAGCACGTCAGCATGTTCTATTCCAGCGGCTCCGCGGACTCCGGTGGCATACCGGTAGCGCACCGCAACTACGCGGCAGGCGGCCAGATCCGCAGCTACGCGGACGGCGGTGACGTCCAGCACATCCCCGACGGTGGTTACATCCAGGGCCCGGGAAGCGGCACGTCGGACAGCATCCTCGCCCTCATGGGCTCCGGTGCGGTGGCTCGCGTCTCCAACACGGAGTACGTGATCAAGGCTGCGGCCGTGCAGAAGTACGGCACGCACATGCTCGACGCCATCAACGAAGGCAGGTTGCCGGTCGCCGGATTCGCGAAGGGCGGCAAGGTCAAGCTGACCGAGGCGCAGAAGCAAGCGATCCAGGCGCAGAAGGATGCTCGGAAGGAGCTGTCTGGCGAGCTCGGCATTAGCACCTTCGGCCGGATGGCGGGCTACCAGCGGACCCCACTTGACCGCGGGCTCGCCACGCCGTCCGATCTGAACGCGCTGGTGTCGTCGCTGAACGACGCCGCGAGCAAGATCAAGGCGGCCTTCAGCGGCAAGACCGAGACCAGCCTGCTCAAGCACCTCTCCAGCGTCGGCCGCGCCCTCATCAATCACGAGCGCGCACTGGCCAAGGTCACCGCGTCGCTGGGGACAGCGAAAGACAAACTCAACTCGCTGAAGGACAGCGCCTCCCAGCTGTCCGACTCGGTGAAGTCCAGCCTGATCAGCTCGGCGAACGTCACCAAGAGCGCCTCGGGCGCCGACGGCGGCACCGTGACCCTCGGCACGATCCGCACCGCGATGTCCGTGTCCCGAGACAAGGTCGTGGCCTTCGCCAACGCGCTCAAGCAGCTGAAGGCGAAGGGCTACTCGAAGACGATCATTCAGCAGGTCGCCGAGGCCGGCATCGACGGTGGCGGCCTGGAGACAGCGGGCGCGCTGCTGGAGGCATCGGCGTCCGAAGTGTCCTCGATCAACTCGACGCAGTCGCAGATCGAGAACGCCGCCGGGTCCGCGGGAAAGACCACCGCGTCCAGCGTGTATGACGCAGCGATCAAGGCGCAGACGCAGATCGTCAAGACGCTCACCGCGGAGCAGTCGAAGCTCCAGAAGTCCATGGACAAGCTGGCGGCGTCCATGGAGAAGCTCATCTCCAAGGCGCTCAAGGGCAAAGCCGTCGGCGGCATCGTCGGCGCCGCGGCCAACGGAGGGCTCCGCTCCAACCTCACCTGGGTGGGCGAGCAGGGCCCCGAGCTCCTCGACCTCCCCGCCGGATCCCGGGTGTGGTCCCAGCCGGACTCCCAGCGCATGGTGCAGACCCCGTGGGCGTCGATGCTCAACACCCCCCACCGCGCGGCAGCCGCCCCGGCGGTCGCCCCCGCCAGTTCGGAGCCGCAACGGATCGTCTTGGAGATCCGGGCTGGCGACAGCGGCCGGTACACGGAGTTCCTGGTCAGCGAGCTGCGCAAGGCGGTCAAGAACCGCGGGTCCATCGAAGCCACGTTCGCGCCGCCCCGCGGCCGGTAGAGCTCGGAAGGCCCCTGCACCGGTTCTATGGCCGTTGCAGGGGCCTTGCCGTGCCAGGCATTACCCGCTGCGGTCACCCAGTTCGCGACAAGGTGATGAACCCGTGCGCGGTCTGCTGTGCTTCCCTCCATACCGGGACCAGCTTCGCGTACCGCGGGTCGATTCGGTCCTTCATGCGGCCTCCTGGCGATCAGCTGTCGCAGGCGTTTACTGGCTCAATCTCAATGGCAAGCGCGCCAAGCGCTTCCTTCTCGGGCGGATAGATCCTCCGGATGTTGGCCAGTTGCTCCTCGCGGGTCGCGGTCGGATTCACGTTCGCCGGCCCCTCACCATCGAGCAGGGCCTCGAAGTCGGCGTACTCGGTGACACGGAGCACCCCCACGTCGCACGTCTCATCGGTGCCCTTGATCCGGAAGCGGATCGTGTCCCCCGCCGCCATGTCGGCGAGGTGCGGGTACCGCACGCGTACCTCGATGGTCTTCCGGCCAGCAGCAACCAGGTCGAAGTACCGCCGGTACAGGTTCAGTTCGTGCCTGCGCGTGGTGCTGGTGTCGCTCATGGTGCGGTGACGCTCCTCGTCGGGGTAGACATGAGTCGGCCGAGCTCGCCGGCCGAGTACGAGCGGAAGAAGTGACGCGGGTCGGACAGCAGGGTGTCGGCCATGGCGAGCAGCTGGTCGGCGTACTCGGACAGCGAGCCGGGCCACATCCTGGTGTCGAGCATCCACGGGGCGGAGCCCTCAGGCAACGACGCCTTGCCGTCGCGGATGAGACTCTTCGACAGCTTCGCGCCTGTGTCCGTAACCACCTGCGGGCAGAACAGCCGTGCCGGAAGCTGGCCGCCGCAAAGACCGGTCGCGGTGAGCGCGTTGTCGACCAGTGTGGATCCGAAGACCCAGTCGCCGCCCTTCACCATCACGCTCAGGCGACCGTGGTCGGCGCTGGCGGCGAGTTCCTTGACGAGGTTGCGGTACAGGGTGGCGAGGTCGAGGTAGCCACCGCTGTCAGGGGCGATGCGGATTTCGTAGGGACCGTGGTGGAGGCAGACCGCGTGCACCACGGCGTGGTGGTCGCCGAGGAAGACGCGGGTGCGCTCGGCGTACTTCTCTGCCCAGCCGCAGCCCGGCGCTGGGCAGGGTACGCGGACATGCGGGGTGCCGTGGGCAGGGTCGAGCCACCATTGGGACGCATCGACACGGCGGTGCGCCCGCAGCCAAGTCCGACGGAACTGCTCTGTCTGCTGCTGTCCTGAGTACATCTCGACTGAGTACGGAATGGCCAGCCGCTCAGACAGCGCGTCGAACAATGGCCGGTACAGCTCGTTGACCAGGTCGACAAGGGCAGCCTCGCCGAGGGCGTGGACGTAGGAGCGCTGATAGCGGTGCCCCGACGTCGCGTCGGTGACAACCTCGTGCGGTGCGTTGTCGAGGGCGCCGAACTTCACGTCGACGGGGAGGTCGAAGCGCTGCCGGACTCGCGCCGCGGCGGCGAAGGTGAGCGACTGCACGAGAGATGTGCCGAGGTGCGGTACGCCGTTGATCTGTGTGCCGACCACGAACGTCACCCGCGCCGGGCGCATGGTCCGTATGCGGGGGGCGAGGACGTCTTCGGCGTGGGTTAACGCGTTCGCGAGGACTGTGTTCGGGGAAACGGGGTGCGTGGTCATGGTCTGCTCCCTGATTCATGAACAAAGGTGGTTGGGCCTGCCGCCGGGGTGACGGGGTGGGCACCGGCGGCGGACCCTGCGGCCTCCCCACGAGGGGGTCGGCGAGGCCGCGGCTCTGATGGGTTACGTCCAGCGGGGTGTCGGCGTGGTCTGCTGGGCAGCCCGGCGGCAGAGCTTGGCGTGAATCTCGATGTCGGCGCCTGCGGCGGTCGCGCCGGGGTTCGTGATCTTCTCGGTCTTCTCGCCGGGCTGGATCACCTTGTTGCAGCGAGCGCACATCATCGGCGGAGCTCCAGTGCGAGGGCGCGCAGGGCGCGCTGCACATCGCACAGCGTCGCGTCGTCCACGCACTGCTCGCAGCTCATGCCGTGCGTCTTGTACGCGGCCAACACTTGCCGGAGGGTGCACGGGACACAGCCACGCGGAAACCAGCGGCCGGCGACGCCGAGGATTGGCTCGGTCCGTGGTCCGAGGTCCAGCGCGGTGGCTCCTGTCAGCCGCTCGTTGCACCAGGCACAGGTGGCGCCTCGGACCTGCGTCGGCAGGAGCCGGGACGGGTCTGGTAGCTCCAGGTCGGCGAGCAGGGCACTCGGCGGAATTGCGGTGTCACTCGTCACGAGGTCTCCGCTTCCCGCCGGTAGCCGCCAGGCCCGAAGGCTGCGGCGAGGAGTATCGGATCGGTGAGCTGGCCCGTGCCGTCCGGTGCTTCCACCCACCACCTGCCGTCCAAGAAGCGGACGACGGGTGGGCACTTCAGCTCCCATCCGGCCGGATACACGGTGAGGCCAGCGACGTCGTCCAGCTCGTCAGCGAGGCCGGGGGGAAGCAGCCACCAGGCCAGCGCGCGGCTGATGTCCGCGAGGACGGGGCCATGTGGCGCGGCCTCCATCCGGCGGAATGCTTCGAGGGAGCGCGGCAGAGGCGCCTCGGCCACTCGCCAGTGCGGTCCGCTGGGGATGGCGGCCAACTGCCCGGCACCCCAGGCATGCTGCACTGCTGCTGGGTCCTGAGCGCAGGACAGCAGCCAAGCTTGGCCCTCGCGAGTTGGGGCGAGGGGAAGGTGTGTCGCCATGAAGCGACCGTACGCAGAGCGATTGCAGTCCTGTCCGCAGATTGCGCGGGATTGCGCACGCCGCCACGAGCGTTGCCGAGGATTGCTCACGAGAGGGTGAGGCTAGCCCTTGCACGGGCGATCAGACGGTGGGCCTGGTGGTCGAAGACGGCGGACTCCTGCATCAGGGACCAGAGCTTGCGGTAGTGGGCAACGTCGTCCGTGCCGTCCAGCCATAGCTCGGCGTTCCAGGTGTCGGCGACGACAAGCCGCTCGTCAATGATCCAGAACCCGTGCTTCGGGGAGAACGGCGTGCGGGCGCCGAGCGGGATGATGCCAAGACTCACGGTGTCCAGACCGATGAACCCACTGATCCGGTTGAGTTGTGCAGCCATGGCCTCGGGAGCGCATCGCACAACGTGCAAGGCTGCTTCCCAAACCAGCACGTAGAAGTGGCGTCCGGGCTCGTACACGGCCTCTTGGCGCTTCATGCGGGCGCGTACGCCTTCCTCGATGTCCCGGGGCGTACCGAGCCGGTTGGAGACATCTGTGAGGACGCCGCGCGCGTAATCCGGCGTTTGGAAGATGCCCGGGACGATGCCGGACTCGAAGATATGGATCGTTTCGGCCTGCGCTTCTTGGACGGCATGGCCTTCCTGCACGGCCCGGTGACCGGCGGCCAGCTGCCGCTTCCAGCTGCGGTGCACCGTCTCCAGTCGCGCCATCGCATGGACGGCGCGCTGTAGCTCGGCACTCACGGCCGGCTGCTCGGCCGCGCGAGCCCACGCCTCGACGTCAGCATCCGTCGCAGTCTGCTTGCCGGTCTCAAGACGGCTGACCTTCGAGCGCTGCCAGCCGAGCCGCTCGGCGAACTCCTTGCCATTCAGGCTGGCCTCGGTACGCAGCTCGCGCAGCCGCGCACCGAGCGCCTCACGGGCCTGCTGGTAGTCAGTGCTCACACAGTCGAAGCTACCTGCGCCACGAACTCTTCACGAGGGGTTGCGTAATGCCAGGCGGCATCCCTGATCTGGCAGAACCCCACGATGCGGACCGGGTCGTCCACGAGTTCCGCACCGAGATACTCGTCGGCACTGTCGAAGTGCAGCACCAAGGCCCGGCGCGAGTCGAACAGCCAGAAGTCGACAGCGGGCAGCCGCAGCTTCTCGGCGTCCGGGCGCCACAGGTTTCGGATGTCTTCGCCGGCCTCGCTGTTGCTGGCGGCGCTGGCGAGCAGGAACAACTGCTCCGAGGTAGGTGGACGATCCATGATCCGTACGCGCTCGATCCGCTTGCCCTGTGCCGTCTGCGCGGTGACGTTTGCGCACCAGGGACGGTGCAGATCATTCGGTACCGTCCCAGTCTCCATGAACTGGCGATATTTCTCGCCAGCCCGGTCGGAGTTGTACCCGCGGCGCGTCTCCAGTCGCCAGGCCGTGTGTTGGAAGGTCTCGAAGTACGAGCCAAAGGTGTCGTCGTTGATGAACTCTGGCACGCTGCTTACTCCGTGGGCGCGAAGCGAGTGAGCAGCTCGCGCGGGATGCGGACGAACGACTCGCCCGGGAGGACGTTCTGGATCTGGGCGACGTCCTCGGGGGCGCTGACGGCGTATCCCTGCACGACGATGTCCCCGGTGGTGGCGTCCTCGTACAGAGTGGGGCACTTTCCGTCGTCACTGGTGGTGCCGAGCATGCGAAGTTGCATGGCCATGGCTTCTCCCTCTCGCGCCGTGGGTGTGTCTCCAGGATGCGGCGGATAGCGAGAGCGCGCAGCCAGATTGCGGAGGATTGTGCGATCAGGCCGTGGACGCGCAGCCGGTTGCGCGCAATTGGGTGCCCGGTCAGGGTAATGACTGGGCACAGCGCACGCCTACTTGTCCGCGGCCCATTCGACCGGGTCGAGACCGTCCGGCGCATACACGACCCGCTCAGGCTTCTTATCGCTCGGCACGGGGTAAGCGATCAGGCCAGCCGCGCACCGGCCGGCCTCGACCGCCCTGTCCATGGGGAACTCCGGCTTCGGCATATCTCCACCGGTGCTGCCGGTGACCTCGATGCTCGTGCCGTCTGCATACTCCAGCGACCAGGGAGTTTGGCTGACGCTGATGTCGGGTCCGCTGAGATTGCAGACCTTGACATAGATCGTGGCCCAGACGTCACCGCCCTGGAAATCCTCCGGCTTCTGCGGCTGCGGCCCCTTGTACGGCTGCTCGTATTCCGCAGCTTGGATGACGAGGTGCACATCGTTGGCGCCGTCGTTGATCACCTTCTTTGCGCCCATGGAGAGCACGCCGTTGCTGGCCGTCGCACCCTTCGGGCTAGTGGGAGCAGCGACTGTCTTGGTGACTGTCACTGTCGGCGACGGCTTGGCGTTGCCACCACTGCAAGCAGTGGCACCGCCGGCAATGATCAGAGTGCTGACAAGCCCAGCAGTTCGAGTACGCATCGTCCCCCCATAGCAAGTTGATTCCGGAAGGGCATCTTGCATGCCGTGAGAGGGATGTGTGGGCACCGTGTCCATCTCGTGACGCCGGTAGGGCGATCGCGTACGACGGACGCTGCCAGAATGCTGCCCATGACTGAGGGGGGCACGTGAACCAGTGCACGGCTAGGACAGCCAAGGGGGCTCGCTGTCGCAAGCATCTGATGGTCTGGTACGGACTCGGCGCTCACCCTGGCGTCTGCGAGCTCCACGCCACCCCAGAGCAGAAGGCCGCGTCAACGACGGCGCTAGACATCCCCGTCAACATCGCGACCGCTGACCCCGCCACGGTGTTTCCTGGCGTATCGATCACACCTCAGCGGCTCATCTGCGATGCCGTGGGTGGCTGGGTGGCAAAGATTCGTGGCACGAACGAGCAGTACATGTACGCGCGCACCTTCCTCAATCGCGGCCGCACCGCCCCCTACGGCTGGCCTCTGCCCGGAGCCGGCCTGTATGAGTGCCGCGAGATCGGTCCGCACGGGAAGTTCTCGGGCTTCTTCGTGATGAAAGGTGCTTTCCGGCGGAAGGTGCAGCTGGTGACCCCAGAGGAGGCCGCCCGCATCGCCAGCCGGATGGGCCCGCAGCCTGCCGAATAGAAGACGCCGACACACCTGTGCCCCAGCCCGGCAGCACGGGCGCCGTCGGCCTCTCAGAGAGACCTCACGCCTCTCCCTGTGCAGGGGGCGAAGTCTCCGTGAGCTGCTCATCGTGAAGCAGTTGCCACCACACGCCCTCTGCGTCCCTAAACCGAGTCACTGGCCTGGCGCGCATCAGCAACGTGTCCACGAAGAAGGGAGAAGTGAAGACGGCCTGTTGCCCCCTGCCCAGAACGGCAACGGCGCCCCCGCCAGTGCGCTCGTTCGTCTCCACCCATCGCGCTGGCTCACCAGCGAAGGTCATTGTCAGGTCGTACACAGGGGCATCGCTGTCGTTACGCACGATGACGGTCCAGTGATCGGCGCCGGCCAGCTGACCGGTTTCCGGGTCGAGTTCTGCTCCGCCGGCAGTGCGGATTAGCCGAACTCGCCTGGCCTGAGTGCTTCGGCGGTCATGGAGCTCGGCCATCAGCTGCTGCCGCTCTAGCTGAAGGTTTGCTGACTGCTCTGCGATGAAGCTGCGTTGCTCACCGATCTGATCGCGTTGACTCTTCAGAGTCCAGACGGCGGCGCCGGCCGCAGCGGCGGCGAATATGGTCCCGAGCCAGGTCGGAACGTCTCCCCAGTTGATCGCACTCATGCACGCAGAGTATGACGCTCCTTTCGGGTGCAGGTCGGGGAACCCGATGTCGCGGAGGAGCGGCTGACGAGCTACTCGCCCGGGCTTCCCCTCACTGGCTGCGCGCGGCCATGTGGGAGTCGCGCCGATCCCCATCCCGACGAAAGCGGCCCCGCTCCCCCGCGACAGGGAGGAACGGGGCCGCGATCATGAGTGCGCCGGATGTCAGGCTGGCGCCGTCAGTAGTCGTTCGGGCAGGGCGCTTCGTTGCCGTCGGCGTCGCGGTGGGTGGTCTTGGCGTCGACGCCAGAGCGAGCGGGGATGACGACGAGCGTGCCGCCGCACGCGCAGGCGTGATAGGTGGGATCGGACATGCGTGCCTCCATGAGGTCTAGGGCTTTCACCCCTTAGTGCACGGCATGGTGCCTGGACAGCGCGAGACTCCAGCTCTGTTCGGTGTGTCGCCGACCGAGGTCAGCGGCTGCCCGCCTCATGCGTGCGACGCCAGGCGTTGTGGGCGCGTCGACCGGTACGGAGGCGGTGGCGCCGTCCGTGGCAGCGTGGGCACGACCGCGGCTTCCCAAACCGTTCGATCTCCCCCGTGCCTCGGCATCGGCGGCACGGGCCGAACGGCTTCACGGCGCACAACACGGCGTAGCCGCCGAACCCGAGCAGGACCGTAGCCATAGCGACCAGCATGGGTGCCTCTCTCCTTCGGTTCCTGGGTGTTTCCCGTTTCCGGCGCCTCTGCTGCTAGGCGCTAGCTGGCAGGTCAGAGGGCGGTTCTGCTGCTAGCGGGGGTGCTAGACCTAGCAGGGCGGGGTGCTAGGTCTAGCGGGTGGGCGAGGTCAGGCGGCGGCCCTGTCGGCGTCACGTCGGGTGATGGCGGCGACCACGTCGGCGCGTTTGATGCCGCGCCGGTTCTTGCCCTCGCCGTCGTCGGTGGTGCCCCACACCTGAGCCGTCCTCACGCCCCACGGCTTGAGTGCGGACGTGACGTTCTCGCCCGTCCAGCCCGCGTACACGTCGGGCCGCAGCTCGGTGAGCCGGGCGGCGATCCGCTCGTTCCACACCTGGTCTTCGTCGGCGCCGACCACCTTCAGGATGTCGCCGAGGAGATCCATGCCAGAGGTCTCTGCGGGGCCCTCGCCGATGGCGTGGCCGGTGATATTGCCGTACGCCTCGCGCAGCTGGCGGGCGCGGTCGACTACCTGCTCGGCGGCCGGCCCGTCCACGAACGCCGAGGCCACGATGAGCGGATCATCGCCCTCACCGGACATCCAGCAGATACCGCGGTCGGAGCGGGAGAACATCGTCGCGCGGATGCCGGCCTTGTACGCGCCGGTCCCGAGGACCATGTCGTTCGCGGTGTGGCCCATCACCTTCAGGCAGAACCGCAGCACGGCGTTGGCCGAGATGCCCGGCGGGAGGCTCTTGGCGTCGGGCCGCTGGGTGGCGAAGATGCCGACGATGCCGAGGGCCGGGCCGCGTTTGGTGATGTCCGTGCAGATGGACTCCAGCTCGGCGCCGTACTTCTCGTGTTCGAAGGGGACTTGGCACTCGTCGAAGCCGACGATGATCGGGTGCAGGCCGAGGCTCTTGTCGCTGGCCAGAGCCGGGGTGACCTTCGACTCGGGGCAGCGCGCCTTGGGCAGGCTCCGGATCACCTTGGCGCGGCGCCGCAGTTCGTCCTTCAGCTCCCGCATCGCGTTGACCACGTAGAGGAGATCCTCGTCTTCCTCGCCGGACCGGTAGCGGTGGCAGACGGGCTCCAGCGGGCCGAGGTCGCCGGTGCCCTTGAAGTCGAACGCCATGAGCTGTGCGCGCGGGTCGAGGGCGGCGATGAGCAGCAGCAGGCGGAGCAGGAACGTCTTGCCCATTCGTGGGATGGAGCCGATGACGACGGAGGCGAACATCAGGGTGACCATGATGTCCCGCATGCGCTGGTCGTTGCCGAACACGACGGGCTTGAACAGGTCGACCTCGCCCTCCTTCAGCAGCGGCCACGCCGGCTTGCTGGTCTCGTTCATGGGCTTGTCGCCCACCCACAGGATCAGCCGGCCCTCGTGCTCGTCGGGGTCGCCGGACGGCCAGACGCAGCCGAGTTTGCGGCGCAGGCCGGAGGCGAGGGCCTGCCGTTCCTCCATGACGTCCTCGGGCACCACGCCGTAGGGCAGGTCGAGGTCGGCGCGGTAGCCGGGGCCGTCGCGGGTGATCTCGCTGGTGAAGCGCATGCCGTTCATGTCGCCGCCCTTCTTGATGGCGGCGGAGATCTTCGTGTTGCCGATGGCGTCCAGGGCGCGGAGGACGATCGTGCCGGTGAGCTTCTGCAACTCGGTGCGCATCACGGCCGGGCCGATGACGGGGGCGTCGGGCTGCTGGCCGAAGTAGCCGATCGTCAGCACCCCGCCGGCCGCGAACACGTACAGGAAGGCGGGGGCCATGACGTACAGCCAGAGGGCGAAGCTGAGGCCGAACGCGCAGGCGACGACGGTGACCAGGCCGCGCAGGCGGATACGTCCGGCGCGGAGCCGGGCGAGGCGCATGTACTCCTCGACGTCTTCCTGTCTCACGGTGTAGTCCCGCAGGGGGGCGGCCTCGCGGTCCCACACCCACCTGTTGGTCGTGGTGACCAGGCGGGCGGCGCCGCGGGGTGCCATGAGGGTGAGCTGTGCGGCGTACCAGGGGGCGCGGAGCCCGTGGTAGGCGGTGGCGTAGCCGGCGCGCCCTGCCGCGCGTTCGACGGTGGCGAGCAGATCGCGGCGGGACCGTAGCCAGGGGGCGATGACGGGGCGCCGCTTTTCGCTGGTGACCCCCGGCTCGGGCAGGTTCGGGTTGTCCACGGGAACGGGAGGCGGGGCGGGTGCGTCCGCTTCGGCGGGCGGGGCGGCAGTCGGCTCGGTGTAGGCGGGGATGAGCGTGTCCGTCATGCTGGTCTCTCCGGTCGTTCTGTTGGGCGGTCCGGGACACGGGGCGGCCGGCTTCCTTGGCGGGGTGACGGCCGCCCCGTGGCGTACCTAGTGCTGCTTGCGGGTTGCGGCGGCGAGGATGTCGGCGTGGTCGAACGCGAGCGGCGGCAAATCGCTCAAGGGCCACCACTCGACGGTGGCCGCGTCATCACCTGCCTCGATGGGTGTGCTGGGCAGGACGGCCAGGCGGTAGGCGACCGTGACGTACCGCCCCCTCGGGTCACGGTCAGGCGCGTCCCAGACGCCGATCTGCTCCAGCTCCGCCTCGATCGCGTAGACGCCGGCCTCCTCGGCGAGCTCGCGGGCGGCGGCGGCCCGACTGGTCTCGCCGGGGTCGACGTGCCCGCCGGGGAGCGCCCAGCAGCCCTTGTGCGGGTCCCACCCGCGCTCGATCAGCAAGACGTACCCGTCGGTCGTGGTGACGACCACGTCGGCGGTGTAGCGGATGGTCTCGACCTTCTCGCTCATCTCAGTTCCCTTTGCCATGGCTAGTTGCCCTTCTGCTTGCGGCGAGCGGCAGCGCGGGCGTCTTCCCGGTCCTGCGCCTCCTCGCGGATCCGCTCCGCGCGGTTCTCCAGAGCCTTGGTGGACTTGCCCTTCTCCTGCCTGCGGGCGATCCGGTAGCCGAGGACGACGGTCGCGGCCAACTCGCGCAGGTTGTGCGGGTCGTGTTCGGTGGCGGCCATGGGTCAGTCCTCCGTCGTCTCGTCGGTGACCGGCTGGGCGGCCAGTTCGGCGGCGAGGGCGATGTAGACGCGGGCGGTGTCCGCCCACGCGCCGGACGCCGCGGCGTACATCTGCGTCTGGCTGTGCAGGTCACGGATGGTGCTCGCGCGCTGCGCCTCGGCCGCGAGGTAGCGCGCCTTGTCGGCGGCCGTGGTGGCCTCGGTGAGGGCCTCGTCTCGGGTCATGGTCACTTTCCCTTCAAGTAGTCGCGCCACATGGCGCGGAGGATGAGCAGGCAAGCGGTGGCGCATACGGCGCCGATGGCGACAGCGACGGCGAACACGGCGACGGCCATGCCGACCGAGACGACGACTCCGCCGATCACGACCCACTTCTTCGCGTCGAACGACTGCGCCGGGGCGGTCGGCGCCTGCGGCTGCTGCTGGGCGAGCAGCTGCTGCGCGGCGAGAATCGCCGCGATCTGCTGGACCATCTCGCTGTTGTCGGCGGCCTCGATCGCGTCGCGGGCAGCCTTCTCCAGGTCGCTCACCGCGCCCACCGCCGGATCGTGGGCAGGTGCGGGCGGGCGGCCAGTCCGAGGCCGAACGCGAGCAGGACGGGCTGGGCGAGGACCCAGGCGAGTACGGCGCCGAGCACGGCCAGCAGGTTCGGGATGAGGAGGAGAACGCCGAGCAGGGCGGCGAGGAGGAACCAGCGCATCACGCGTATCCGCCTTCCATGTCGGTGTTGCGGGGCGTTGCGGAGTGGGTGGAGTCGGTCTTCTTCGCGGCCCTCGACAGGGCGGCACGGATGTGGTTCTCCGGCAGGACTAGACGCCTCGACTGCTTCAGGTGGTCGGCGATCTCGCGGGCTGTTGCGTCCGGCCCGAGGGCTGTTGCGGCTTCCTCGACGGCGTCCTGCACGCTCAATGCGGGCAGCTCTGTGACCTGGGGCGCAACAGCCGCATCAGGGCGGTCGACGGTGTACTCTGCGGGCTGCTGGCCGAGGACCAAGGCGACGGCGACCGGGTCGACGCTGACGCCGTAGGCGCCAAGGACGTGAGCCAGCTCAGCGGGGGGCGCATCAGGTCGCGCATCAGCGGCAAGCCGGATCGCGTCCACGGGGTCCATCTCGGCGAACTCCCGGCGCAGGGCCTCCGTCGCGGACCGAGGTCGCTGACCACCGGCCGGGGGGCTCGCCGCACCCTCCGTGTCGGGGAGGGAGAGCATCCGGCCGAGGGCGCGGCCGGCGCCCGCCTTGAGCCTGTCCCTGGATACCTCCACCAAGCCTTCTGCCAGGCCCGGATCCCCGGCCCCGACACGGCCGATCAGCTGCCATGCCTTGCGGGTCGCGGCCTCCTGCCGGTCCTTGTCCGGGTGCCCGGCGGCGAGGGCCTGCTGATAGGCGAGCTGCTGCACGGTGGCCGCGTTCCGGCGGTCGGCCTCGGCGTCGCGGCCGGTCGTGTAGACCACGATCGAGCGGGCGATGAACCCGAGTCCCTCGGCAGCGCCGGACATCGCCAACGGGGTGACCGCGTACACGACCGCCTCGCGGCCGTCGGAAGCAATGGCCACACCGACGCAGCTGGCTGCCACGGGCGCCGTCCACAGTCCGGCCCGGACCGGGGCGGGGGACGGCTGGCCGAGCATGGTCCGACCGAGCAAGATCAACGCGAAGATCAGGGTGAGGCCTTCGCCTGCCGCGACGACACCAGCCGCGGTCGCCTGCCGGTGGAACGCGGAAGCGGCGTTGGTGTAGGTACCCCAGGCGCCGATGCCGCCGACGAAGGCCATCGCTCCAGCCAGGGCACTGAACACGATGGTCTGGGTCTTGGTCAGGGAGCGTGTGTTCACTGGTCTTCACCGCCTGCCTGCGGGGCGACCGGCCGCAGGGGGTAGCCGCGGTCGGCGAGGGCGGCGTTGAGGTAGTCGAGGGCTTCGGCGTCCGTGATGCGCATCTGGTGCTCGCCGAACGCGAGCGCGACGATCTCGGCGGTGCTGGCCGTGTCGGGGCCGCCGCAGGTGGCGTGGCGGCTGACGACCTTGAACGCGACGCGCATCAGCCGCTGGTGCTGGTGGAAGGCCCGGCGGCGGCCGGTGAACTTGAACATGGGGTTACTCCGGGAGTTCGGTGAGGACACCGGCAGCGCGGGCGATGCGGTGGCCGAGGAGGTTGGAGCCGTGCCGGTCGCGGGCGGCGTCGGTGACGACGAGGTGCGCGAACAGCACTGCGGGGGGTGGGAGGGGCCGGGCGGACCGGGCCACCGCGCGGAGGGCGGCAACCTCGGTCGGGCGCCGGACAGGGCCGCGGTTCACCGGTCCTCACCGCCGAGGATTCGGGTGAGCTGGTCGGCCAGATCCCGCAGCTGGTCGGCGTACGCATCGAGGCGGCCGGCGAGGTCGTACAGCTGGTCGGGGCCGAGGGTCTCGCCGAGCGGGTACACGGATACGCCGGGCGTGGGACCGCCAAGTCCCTCAGTTCCGGGCGCGGCGTTGGGGGACTGCACCAGGCAGGCGGTCATTAGGAGGGCGCGCCGGAACGTCAGAACGGTGTCGGTGCTGCTGTGGATGATGTTGGCGTACTGCGTTTCGGGATCGTGGATCGCGTGGCCGAGGCACCAAGAGGGTTCGGGGAGGGTGACGTCTCCGTGGTCGCTGGTGGTGAGGGTGACCGTGGGCGGATGCTCAGTGCTCACTGGGGCTCACCCGCCTCGACGGCGGCGACGAGGGTGCGGAGCCGCATCGACAGAATGACCGCGGAACGGATCATGTCGTCGACGTCGTGAATGTTCGCCGCGTCCGTCTCGGCCAAGGCCTCGCGGGCCATGTCCAGCTCGGCGGCGATGCCCAACGAGCACCCACCGACAGCGAACTGCCGCAGGGGCGACACCGCGTCCACCTCGGCGGAGCTGCTCATCGGCGGGCCCCCTTGCGGATGACGCCGGTGACGCCGGCCTCGGTGATACGGACGTCGACGCGACCGCTGATGGCCCCGGCAGCGACCATGCGCCGACCGCCGATGTTCAGGCCAAGCTGGCGGCGGTCACGACGGGCCATGGACTCGGCGTTCTCGTCGGCCGCCGCCTTGGCCGCGGCGTGAACCTCGCGGCATCGGGTGCAGCGGGCGAAGTGGTCAGCGCGGACGGCGGCAACGTAGATGCTGCTGGCCTCCTGCCCGCGGGCGGCCCGCTCGGTGCGGGCCGTCTCGGTCGGGTTCGTCATCGGGCGCCACCGGCGAACGCGGCGATCAGGGCGACGGCGGCGATGAACTCCGGCTTCCGCGGCTTGTACGCGGCGAGCAGGGTGCGCACCTGGCTAAGCGTCCAGTGGGCGACGGCGCGGGTGTGGTGGCCGCGGCCTCCGGCGACGGTGCGCTTGGTGCGGGCCTGCTCGGCGGGGGTGAGGCCGAGGCGCTTCGCCACGGACCGCAGGCCGTTGGTAACGCCGGTGACGGTGTCCTTGGCGACCCCGGAGGCGACGGCGACGGTCGCGAGAGAGCGGGGGCGGCGCCGGCAGCTGGCGGCGAGACGCTGGGCGGCGGCACGTGCGGTGACGCGGGCCCGGAGGATCCGGCGGTTGGCGCGGCGGGTGCGGCGAATGGCAGAGTTCTGCACAGCGATCTCCTGTTGCGTCAGGTAGGTCGTGAGGCCCCGCGCCGGTGGGACTTGGCGGAAACACCGGTGCGGGGCCGCCCCGTTTTCGGAGCGCTTAACCTTGTATCTACACAGTAAGACAGAACCTTGTAGATACACAAGCCCCATGGGAGCATTCCGTGTATCTACGAGAGAGGTAGCGCGATGGCAGAGCAGGCAGGCGAGGCGCCGAAGCGGCACACGACCCCGCGCCCGATCCGCGTGCCGGATCCGCTTTGGCAGGCGTACGGAAGGGTGTGCGAGCGACTCGACACCGACCGGACGAACGATCTTCTGGACCACATGAGGGCCCGCGTCGTGGAGCACGGGACCGTTGAGGACCGGGCTGACCTTGAGAGGGCTGAGCGCGAAGTCGCCGAGCGACGCTCTCGTAAGGGTGGCCGGCCAAGACAGCAGCCGCTCGGCGATAGCTGAAGACGGAGCCAGAGCGCCGTCTCACATTCGTCTCACGGACACGCTCGTGATGACCCACACAAGGGCCCGCTGACCTGTAGTTTCCTACGGTCCCTGGACGGTACGGACCCTGTATGGACGGACTGTAAACTCTGGACACGTGACTTCAGCGCCCGCCAAGCCCCGCATCCCGAACGTCCTCGCCGGACGCTACGCCTCCGCCGAGCTCGCCACGCTCTGGTCGCCCGAGCAGAAGGTGAAGCTGGAGCGGCAGCTCTGGCTCGCCGTGCTGCGGGCCCAGAAGGACCTCGGCATCGAGGTGCCGGACGAGGCGATCGCCGACTACGAGCGTGTCCTCGACACCGTCGACCTGGCCTCGATCGCCGAGCGCGAGAAGGTCACCCGGCACGATGTGAAGGCGCGGATCGAGGAGTTCAACGCCCTCGCCGGGCACGAGCATGTGCACAAGGGCATGACCTCCCGTGACCTCACGGAGAACGTCGAGCAGCTCCAGATCCGGCTCTCCCTGGAGCTGATGCGCGACCGCAGCGTGTCCGTCCTCGCCCGTCTGGGCAAGCTGGCCGGCGAGTACGCCGAGCTGGTCATGGCCGGCCGCTCGCACAACGTGGCCGCGCAGGCCACCACCCTCGGCAAGCGCTTCGCGACCGCCGCCGAAGAGCTGCTCGTGGCCTACGGCCGCGTCGAGGAGCTGCTCGCCCGCTATCCGCTGCGCGGCATCAAGGGCCCGGTCGGCACCGCGCAGGACATGCTGGACCTGCTGGGCGGCGACGCGGCCAAGCTCGCCGAGCTGGAGCAGCGGATCGCCGTCCACCTGGGCTTCTCCCAGGCGTTCACCTCGGTCGGCCAGGTCTACCCGCGCTCGCTGGACTACGAGGCCGTCACCGCGCTGGTGCAGCTGGCGGCGGCCCCGTCCTCGCTGGCCAGGACGATCCGGCTGATGGCCGGCAACGAGCTGGTCACCGAGGGCTTCAAGCCGGGCCAGGTCGGCTCCTCGGCGATGCCGCACAAGATGAACACCCGCTCCTGCGAGCGCGTCAACGGCCTGATGGTGATCCTGCGCGGCTACGCCTCGATGACCGGCGAGCTGGCGGGCGACCAGTGGAACGAGGGCGATGTGTCCTGCTCCGTGGTGCGCCGCGTCGCGCTCCCGGACGCGTTCTTCGCGCTGGACGGCCTGCTGGAGACCTTCCTGACCGTGCTCGACGAGTTCGGCGCGTTCCCGGCGGTCATCGCCCGTGAGCTGGACCGCTACCTGCCGTTCCTCGCCACCACCAAGGTGCTGATGGGCGCGGTGCGCGCCGGGGTCGGCCGCGAGGTCGCGCACGAGGCGATCAAGGAGAACGCGGTCGCCACCGCCCTGGCCATGCGCGAGCAGGGCGCCGAGCGCAACGATCTGCTGGACAAGCTCGCCGCGGACGAGCGGCTGCCGCTGGACCGTGCGCAGCTGGCCGCGCTGATGGCCGACAAGCTGTCCTTCACGGGCGCCGCGGCCGACCAGGTCGGCGTGGTCATCGGCCGGATCGAGGAGATCGTCAAGCAGCGCCCGGAGGCCGCCGGCTACACCCCCGGAGCGATCCTCTGACTCCGCGTCTTTCGAAGGCGGACCTGGAGGCCGCCCGCGACCGTCTCGTCCCGGACGTGGTCGCGGGCGGCCTGCGGGTGCTCTTCTGCGGTATCAACCCGGGCCTGATGACGGCGGCCACCGGCCACCACTTCGCCCGGCCCGGGAACCGGTTCTGGCCGGTGCTGCACCTGTCCGGCTTCACCCCGCGACGGCTGGAACCGGCCGAGCAGGGGGAGCTGTTGTCTTACGGCCTCGGCATCACCAATGTCGTGGCCCGCGCCACCGCCCGGGCGGACGAGCTGACCGCCGAGGAGTACGCCGAGGGCGGCCGGCTGCTGACCGAGAAGGTACGGCAGCTCGCGCCGCGCTGGCTCGCCGTGGTCGGTGTGACCGCCTACCGCGCCGCCTTCGCCGACCGCGCCGCCCGGATCGGCCCCCAGCAGCGCACCATCGGCGACACCCGGATCTGGGTTCTCCCCAACCCCAGTGGTCTGAACGCCCATTGGACGGTGGCGACGATGGCGGAGGAGTACGGGCGGCTGCGGCTGGCGGCCGAGGAGTAGCTCAGGCGTCCCTGCGGCTCACGGACCACATCCCCGCCAGCAGCGCCGCCGCACTCCACAGGGCGCACATCGCCAGTCCGGTCCAGGGGCCGAGGGGGCCGTCCCAGGAGCTGTGCAGGGCGACCTGGCCCGCGCGGTCGGGGAGGAAGTCGGCGATGCCCGAGGACATGTCGCCGATCACGAAGGACACGATCAGCAGGAACGGGATCAGGATCGAGAGGGTCGCGACACCGCTGCGCAGTACGGCGGTGAGGCCCGCGGCGAACAGGGCCATCAGGGTGAGCTGGAGGGCGCAGCCGACGGCGCCGCGCAGCCCCTCGGCCCAGGTCGGCCCTTCGGCGCCGAGGGCGGCCTTGCCGACCAGGAGTGTCACCGCTCCCGTGAGCAGTCCGACGGCGAGCGCGGGCAGGGCGATCGCGGCGGCCTTGGCGGCGAACCAGCGGGGCCGGTCCGGGGTGGCCGCCAGGGTCAGCCGCAGCGCCCCGCCCCGGAACTCCGCCGCCACGGCCGTCGTACCGAAGGCGATCGCGGCGATCTGTCCGAAGCTGATGCCGAAGAACGCGGAGAACAGCGGGTCGGGGTCGTTCTCGTCGGGAGCGGCCGAGGCGAGCGCGGAGAAGGCGGCCGTGACGAGGACGACTGCGGCCAGCGCGCCGATGAGCGAGCGCAGGGTGCGGATCTTGATCAGCTCGGCGCGCAGAACCGGGACGAACGGCATGGTCAGACCTCCTGGGGCTGGGCGGTGAACTCGGCTTCGGCGGCGGTCAGATCGAGGTACGCCTGCTCCAAGGTGCCCTCGTGGGCGGCCAGTTCGAGTACGGGCACGCCTTCCTGGGCGAGCAGACGGCCGAGTTCCTCGGCGCGGGTGTGCCGTACCGTCCAGGCGCCGTCCGGGTGCCGTACGGCGTCGTGGCCGTGCCGGGCGAGCAGTTCGCCGAGCGCGGCCGTGTCGGAGCTGCGGACCCTGACCTCGGGCTGGACGCGGGCGTCGATGAACTCCCGCACGGGGGTGTCGGCGAGGAGGCGGCCGCGGCCGAGGATCACCAGGTGGTCGGCGAAGGAGGCGGTCTCGTTCATCAGATGGCTGGAGACCAGGACGGTACGGCCGTCGGCGGCGAGGCCGCGCAGCAGGGTGCGGATCCAGACGATGCCCTCGGGGTCGAGGCCGTTGGCGGGTTCGTCCAGCAGGATCACCTCGGGGTCGCCGAGCAGGGCCGCGGCGATGCCGAGCCGCTGGCGCATGCCGAGCGAGTAGGTGCCCACCCGGCGCCGGGCCACCTCGGCGAGACCGGTGTGTTCGAGGACCGCGTCGACGCGGGCGCCGGGGATGCGGTTGCTGGCCGCGAGGGCCCGCAGATGATCGCGGGCGCTGCGGGAGCGGTGCGCGGCCCCGGCGTCCAGCAGGGCGCCCACCCGGCGCAGCGGCTCGCGCAGCGCGGCGTACGGCCGGCCGCCGATGGTGGCGGTGCCCCCGGTGGGGCGGTCGAGGCCGAGGACGAGGCGCATGGTGGTGGACTTGCCCGCGCCGTTGGGGCCGAGGAAACCGGTGACACGGCCGGGGCGGACGCTGAAGCCCAGACCGTCCACGGCCCGCCTGGTGCCGTACTCCTTGGTGAGGTCGTGTACGTCGATGCTGGTCATGGCTTCAGCCTGGCGGGGCACGGGAGTTGACGCCTCCCCCGCCGGTGGGGTTCGTCTCCCCCGCGCGGGGGAGGTCCGTTGTCAGTGGCGGGTGCGACGATGTGTCCATGGTCCGCTTCCTGCGCCCGTTGCTGCGCGGGACGACGTACACACGGCTGCTGCATCTGTGGGTGCCGATGCTGATGGAGAGTCTGTGGCTCTTCATCGACCCCGGGCGTCCCTGGGTGCCCGCCCTGGTACTCGTCCCGCTCGGGCTGCTGCCCGCCGTCCGCCGGGGCGAGGGCGTGCAGGCGCGGTTGCTGCTGACGCCCGACGCGCCGGAGTCCGGCATATCCGAGGCCCCGGCGGCGAATTGGCGGGACCGGCTGCGCACGGTGGCCTGGCTGGAGCTGCGCTGGGTGCTCGGCTGGGTGACCTGCTTCATCACGGTGTTCTCGCTCGTCTCCGCGGTCGAGCTGGCGGGCTGCGCGTGGGGGCACGCGCCGTCCGGGATGCCGCTGCTGGACCGGCTGTCACCGGCGCCCGCCTGGGCCCTGCTGTCACCGCTTCCACTGCTCGCCCTGTACGGCGCGGTGGTCGGTCTGGGCGCGCTGGTCACGGCGTGCGCGCGCCGGCTGCTCGGGCCGTCGGCCGCCGAGCTGCTGGCCGCGCTGGAGGAGCGCACCGAGCAGCTGCTCGAACGGAACCGGATCGCACGGGAGTTGCACGACTCCATCGGGCACGCGCTGACGGTGGCGGTGGTGCAGGCGGGCGCGGCGCGCGCGGCGGGCGATCCGGAGTTCACCGACCGGGCGCTCGGCGCGATCGAGGAGACCGGCCGGGCCGCGCTCGCCGATCTGGAGCGGGTGCTGGGGGTGCTGCGCGAGGCCGAGCGGCCGGCGAGCGCCCGGCCCACGCTGGCCGACGCGGACCGGCTGCTGGAGTCGGCGCGGGCCTCGGGGGCGACGGTGGACGCCGATGTGTCGGGGCCGGTCGCGGCGGTGCCGGGGCCGGTGTCCCGCGAGGGGTACCGCATTCTCCAGGAGTCGCTGACGAATGTGCTGCGGCACGCGGGCGCCGTACCCGTGCGGGTCCGGGTCGCGGTCACCGACGACCGGCTGCTGCTCCGGGTGCGCAACGCGCTGCCGGAGCCGATACCCGGCTCCGGCCGGGGCAGCGGGCTGCGCGGGATACGCGAGCGCGCCGCTCTGCTCGGCGGCACCGCGCACACCGGCCCGGAGCGGGACGAATGGCTGGTCCGGGTCGAACTGCCGCTGGGCTGAGGGCCCTCGGTAGGCTGGCCGGATGCCGGTCACCGTACTCCTCGTCGACGACGAAATACTGGTCCGCGCGGGGCTGCGGGCCGTGCTCGGAGCGCAGTCCGACATCGAGGTGGTGGGCGAGGCGGCGGACGGCGCGGCGGTGATCCCGCTGGTGCGGCGGCTGCGGCCCGATGTCGTCGCCATGGATGTGCGGATGCCGCTGCTGGACGGCATCGAGGCCACCCGCGCGGTGCTGCGCACGGTCGCCGACCCGCCGAAGATCCTCGTGGTGACCACCTTCGAGGACGACGAGTACGTGTACGAGGCGCTGCGCGCGGGCGCCGACGGGTTCCTGCTGAAGCGCGCCCGGCCCGCCGAGATCGTGCACGCGGTACGGCTGGTCGCGGCGGGCGAGTCACTGCTGTTTCCGGCCTCGGTACGACGGCTCGCCGAGCGGTACGGCGACGGCTCCGGGCGGCCCGCGCGGTCCGTCCTGGAGCGGGCGCGGCTGACCGAGCGGGAGGCGGAGGTGCTGCGGCTGATGGCGCGCGGGCTGTCCAACGCGGAGATCGCCGCCGGTCTGGTGGTGGGCGCGGAGACGGTCAAGTCGCATGTGAGCGCCGTACTGGCCAAGCTCGGGGCGCGCGACCGTACGCAGGCGGTGATCGCGGCGTACGAGTCCGGGTTCGTGGAGCCGCGCTGAGCTTCCTGCCGCGCTCCGGTCGAACCCGGCGCTCGCCGGGGCGGTGCGGGACGAGTACGATCCGGCCAACACGCCCGCGAGCTGGGAGGACCGACGGTGGGCCAGCTGACCGGCGGCGATCCCTCGCTGCTGCGAAGGATCAATTCCGCGGTGGTGCTGCATGCGCTGCGGGCCACGGACTGTGCGACGCTCACCGAGATCGCGCGGGTCACCGGGCTGTCCCGGCCCACGGTCGAGGGTGTGGTGGAGGGCCTGATCGAGGCGGGGCTCGTGGTCGAGCGGGCCGCCGACGAGGGGATCGCGCGCCGGCAGGGGCGTCCGGCCCGCCGGTTCCGGTTCCGGGCCGAGGCGGGGCATCTGCTGGGCCTGGAGATCGGCCCGCACCGGGTCGCGGCGCTGCTGTCCGACCTGGACGGGCGGGTGCTGGGCCGGCAGGCCAAGGAGGTCACCGAGACGGCGTCGGCGGACGAGCGCCTGGACCGGCTGCGGGGCACGGTGGCCGAGTTGCTGCGGCGCTGCGGGGTCCCGCGGGACTCGCTGCGCGCGGTGGGTGTGGGCACGCCCGGCATCGTGGCGGCGGACGGCACGGTCCGGCTGAGCACGGCGCTGCCGCAGTGGACGGGTCTGAACCTCGGTGAGCGGCTGAGCCGTTCCTTCAAGTGTCCGGTGCTGGTGGAGAACGACGCCAACGCGGCGGCGGTCGCCGAGCACTGGAAGGGCGCGGCGGACGAGACCGACGATGTGGTGTTCGTGCTGGCCGGGCTGAGCCCCGGGGCGGGCGCGCTGATCGGCGGCCGGCTGCACCGCGGCTTCGGCGGGGCGGCGGGCGAGATCGGGGCACTGCATCTGCTGGGCCGGGAGGCCACTCCGGAGACGCTGCTGTCCACCACCGACGAACCGTTGCACCCGCTGGACGAGCAGGCGGTGGCCCAGGTCTTCGCGCTGGCGCGGGAGGGCGATCTGCGGGCGCGGGCGGCCGTGGAGCGGTTCATCCAGCGGCTGGTGCACGATGTGGCCGCGCTGGTGCTGGCGCTCGACCCGGAATTGGTCGTGGTGGGCGGCTGGGCGGCCGGCCTGGACGGCGTCCTGGAACCGCTGCGCCGCGAACTGGCCCGCTACTGTCTGCGGCCGCCCCGGGTGGCGCTGTCCGCGCTGGGCGAGGCGGCCGTGGCCACGGGGGCGCTGCGGCTGGCCCTGGACCATGTGGAGGAGCAACTGTTCGCGGTGGACGGCACGGTGACGGCGCGCCGCTGACGGCAGGGGGGCACGGCCCCGCTGACGGCGGGCGGGATCAGGGCGTGTCCGGGCGCGTCGCACTGGTCCGCGCCGCCGCGAGGGTCCGAGGCCGCCCGGCCGATGCCCCGGACGCCGGTCCACCGGTCGCGCAGTTCCGGGGCATGGGCGACTGCGTGGTGGCGGGCGGTGGTCGGGGTGCCGTACGGCTCCTTCCCCGGGCCCGCTACGGTGCGGTGACGCCCGCCTCGGCCAGCAGTTGGTCCGCCACGAGCCGGGCGCCGGTGTCGCCGACGAGGATCGTGTAGTGGTTGGTGCCGGGGACACGGCGGGTGCGGACCCGTTCGGGGTCGAGCTTCGCGGCGGCGAGCCGTTCGTCGTCGTACAGGCCCTGCGGCTCGTCCATCAGGCCGCGTTCCGCCCAGAACAGCCGGGCGGGCAGCGGCAGCCGGTGGATCGCCTCGGCCACCTCGCCGCCGAGCTGGTCGATGCCGTCGACGCGGACCGCCTCCAGCGCGCAGGAGGAGCGCAACTCGGGCTCCTCGCCGATGAGATCGCGCTGGATGTAGGCGTCCACCCAGGGCGACCAGGCGGCGGCGAAGCCCGGGTGCCGCTGCCAGAACGCCCGGTAGGCGGCCCGGTCCTCGAAGGTCATGGACAGGCGGGCCATGGCCGGGCCGAGTACGGCGGCGATCAGCTCGTCGGGCTCCAGGTCGGTCGGCACCGGGAAGGTCACCCCGCCGTCGACGAGCAGCAGCGCGGAGGGCAGGCCGGGGTGGCGTACGGCGGTCAGCGCGGCCGTGAAGGCGCCCATGGAGTGGCCGGTCAGCACCACGGGGCCGGGCGCCAGCCGGGTGGCCACGGCGGCCATGTCGTCGGCGTGCGCGGCGATGCCGTACGGGCCGGGCAGGGTGCCGCTGTGGGCCCGGCCGCGCAGGTCGGGGGCGAGCAGGGTGACACGGCCGGCCAGGTGGTGGGCGACCCGGGCCCAGGACAGGCCGTTGGCGGTGATGCCGTGCAGGGCCAGCACCACGGGGGCGCCGGGGTCGGCGGCGGGCCAGCGCAGTACGGCCAGATCGCCGCCGTGCACGGGGACGCGCAGCTCCTCGTGCGCCGGTACCTCTGCTGCGGGCTGGTTACGGCTCATGGCGGAACGGCCTCCTCGCGGTGCGTGGTCGCCGGAATCATAGGAGCGTCGCACGGCCGGCCGACATGGTGCCGGCCTCGGCTCCCGCGCACCGGCGCATGGTGCCGACCGCCACTCCCCCGCACCGGACCAACCGGCTTACGCCCCGGTGGAGTTCCGGGGCGCATGGAGGCCGATCGAGGGGTGGGCGAACCAGGCGGGCCGCGGCGTGGTTCAGGAGGCGCGCTGGGCGGGGTCGTGGTGGATCTCCACGCCCGCGCTGTCGCCGAAGGTCAGCCGGCAGGTGTCGGCGCGGTAGGTCGCCACGGAGAGGGCGGCGATGCGGCCCTGGGCGGTGAAGCGGGTGGTGACGACCAGGACGGGCGAGCCGGGCAGCCGGTCCAGCTCCCGGGCGTCGTCGGCGCGGGCCGAGCCCAGTTCGACGGCGCGGTCCTGGCCCTCCAGGTCCAGATGGTGCAGCTCCCGCAGCACCGCACGCGCGCGGGCCGCGCCGGAGGGCGCGTCGATCGCGGTGAGGCCGGGCACCGAGGCGGCCGGGATGTGCAGGAGTTCGGTGGCGACCAGCTGACCGCCCGACATCCGGGAGCGGCGCACGGTGTGCACGGGCTCGTCCGCGCCGGTCTCCAGGGCGGCGGCGACGGCCGCGGCCGGAATCTCCTGGACGCAGTCGACGGCCTGCCAGGCGTCCCCGGCGGCGCCGGGCCAGGCGTGCTGCTCGCCGCCGACGGCCACACCCACGCGCGGCGGCGCGACGGTGGTGCCGACGCCGCGGCGGCGCTGCAACCGGCCCTCCAGCTCAAGCTGTTCGAGGGCCTGACGGAGCGTCGCGCGGGCCACGCCGAAGCGGGCGGCCAGATCGCGCTCATTGGGCAGGATCTCGCCGACCGAGAACTCGGAGTCGAGCGCCTCGCTGAGCACGGTCCTGAGATGCCAGTACTTCGGTTCCTGCACCGAATCCAGCTGCGTGGTCCCCACCCTGTCCTCCGCAAGAGCCGTGGTGCGGCGGTTTTTAGCGCCCTTGTTTATTAAAGGTTGTTGCACTTCTCTGCCGACCATAGGGCGGCCGACACCCTTGGTCAAGACCAATCCTCGTTCCCTGGGCGAACATGGAGGAGGGCCGCAGCGGAGCGTTCACGAGGCGTTCGTACGCGGTGATCCGGGTGACATCACGGCAAAGCCCCCGCCGCGGGACGGGGGCTCGGTTCCGCATGCGGTTCAGTGCTCGGCCAGGTGGCGCAGCTTGTCGGGATTGCGCTGGATGTAGACCGAGGTCACCCTGCCCTCCCTGGCATCCAGTTGGAAGAGGCTGTCGGGTTTGCCGCCGGACAGGACCAGTACGGCCGGGCCGCCGTTGACCTCCAGCATCCGCAGCGTGGCGTCGGATCCCACGGTGGGCGCCACGGCGGCCAGGAAGCGGGCCACCTTGTCGGCGCTGTGCATGATCCGCAGGGCCGCCTTGACCTGGCCGCCGCCGTCGGAGACCAGCCGCACGTCCGGGGCGAGCACCGACATCAGCCCGTCCAGATCACCGCCGGACGCGGCGATGAGGAAACGCTCCGTCAGCTCGCGCCGCCGGCCGGGATCGACGTCGTAGCGCGGCCGCCGCTCCTCCACATGCCGGCGGGCCCGTCCGGCGAGTTGCCGTACCGCGGGTTCGCCGCGGTCGAGCAGGGCGGCGATCTCGGCGAACGGGAAGCCGAACGCCTCGCGCAGCACGAACACGGCGCGCTCCAGGGGCGACAGCGACTCCAGGACGACCAGGACGGCCAGGGAGACGGTGTCGGCGAGCACGGCCCGGTCGGCGGCGTCGGGGACGACGTCGCCGTACTCGGTGACGTACGGCTCCGGCAGCCATGGTCCGACGTACGACTCGGCGCGCGACTGCGCCTGGCGCAGCCGGTCGATGGCCAGTCGGGTGGTGATCCGCACCAGATAGGCGCGGGGTTCGCGGACCTCCGCGCGCTCGGCGCGGGACCAACGCAGCCAGGCGTCCTGGACCACGTCCTCGGCGTCGGCGATCCGGCCGAGCATGCGGTAGGCGACGCCGGTGAGCAGGGTCCGGTGCTCCTCGAAGACGTCGGTCGCGGGGTCGGCGGTCATGTCCTCATCCCATCCGACACGCCCCGGCGCTGTCCACTCGGAATCTGGCCGCTCGCGAACGTGCCGGATCACAATGACCGCGCGGACCGCCGGGGGCCGGCGGCCGTTGAGCCGGAGGTGTGCGATGCGGTACGGGGTGCTGGGCACGGGCGAGGTGGGGCGGACGCTGGCGGGGCGGTTGGTGGAGCTGGGGCACGAGGTGACGCTGGGGTCGCGCACCGCGGACAATCCGGTGGCGCGGGAGTGGGCGACGGCGGTGGCCGGGCGGGCGCACGCGGGGACGTTCGCGCAGGCCGCGGAGGCGGGCGATGCGGTGATCAACGCGGTGAGCGGGCGGGTGGCGCTGGACGCGCTGCGGGCGGTGGGCGCGGCGCACCTGGACGGCAAGATCCTGGTCGACGTCTGCAACCCGCTGTCCTTCGAGGGCGGGCTGCCCCGGCTCGACCCGGTGGAGTCGGACAGCATGGGCGAGCGCATCCAGCGGGCGTTCCCCGGGGCGCGGGTGGTCAAGACGCTGAACACCGTCAACGTCGAGGTGATGGTGGATCCGGGGCGGGTGCCGGGCGGGCATCATCTGTTCGTGTGCGGCGAGGACACGCTCGCGAAGGAACGGGTCACGGCGTGGCTGGGCGACTTCGGGTGGCCGGCCGAGCGGGTGCTGGATCTCGGGGGTATCGCGGCGGCGCGGGCCACGGAGATGTATCTGCCGCTGTGGTTGCAGATGTCGCGGGTGTTCGGGCACGCGGACTTCAACATCGAGGTCCGGCAGGCGGGTTGACGCAGGTACGGGTCCGGGTCCACGCCCCGGGCCATCGTGTCGGTCATGGCTCGCGCCCAGGGCTACCCGTCGGTAGTGATTGCTGACAAGCTGTCTACGGCGTCCGTCAGCAGTCGAGCCGAGGAGCATCCATGTCCGCCACCGCCTCCTTCACCGTCCCGACCCCGCGCGGCCCCGAGGACGTGGCCGTGTCCTACGCGCGCGTGGGGCGCGGTGAGCCGCTGGTCCTGCTGCACGGCATCGGGCACCACCGGCAGGCCTGGGACCCGGTGGTGGACATCCTCGCCACCGAGCGTGAGGTGATCGCGGTCGACCTGCCCGGATTCGGCGCCTCCCCCGCGCTGCCGCCCGCCCTCGCCTACGACCTGCCCACGACCAACGCCGTACTGGGCGCCCTGTTCGAGACGCTGGAGCTGGATCGCCCGCACATCGCGGGCAACTCGCTGGGCGGGCTGCTCGCGCTGGAGCTGGGTCGCGAGAAGCTCGTACGGTCCGTCACCGCCCTGTCCCCGGCCGGGTTCTGGACGGAGGCCGAGCGGCGGTACGCCTTCGCGACGCTGCTGGCGATGCGGGGGATCGCGCAGCGGCTGCCGGTGCCCGTGGTGGAGCGGCTCAGCCGCAACACGGCGGGCCGCACCGCGCTGATGAGCACCATCTACGCCCGCCCCGCCCGCCGGGACCCCGCCGCCGTGGTGGCCGAGACCCGGGCACTGGTGGAGGCGACGGGCTTCACGGCGACCCTGCGGTCCGGCAACGCCGTCCGCTTCACCGATCCGCTGCCCGGGCTGCCGGTCACGGTCGCCTGGGGCAGCAGGGACCGCCTCCTCCTGCGCCGCCAGGGCGTCCGCGCCAAGCAGACCATCCCGCACGCCCGCCTGATCCGCCTGCCCGGATGCGGACACTGCCCGATGAACGACGATCCGGCGCTGGTGGCACGGGTGATCCTGGACGGCAGCCGGGAAGACTAGGCCGAGGGAGAACTAGGCCGTTTCGTTTGGATCAGTCGATCGTTGGTCTGGGCGTGCCGTTAACTGATGTGCAATGGTCGCGGATCGAGCCGTTGCTCCCTGACCGGACGCCGAAGCGGGGCGGCCGGTGGCGGGATCACCGGGAGGTGATCGACGCGATCGCGTTCAAGTTCCAGACCGGAACGCAGTGGGTGCACCTGCCGGAGAAGTACGGCAACTGGCGTGGCGTCTACAACCGGCTGCGGATGTGGGCCGTCGACGGCACCTGGGAGCGGGTCTTCACCGCGCTGATGGCCCAGGCCGACGCCGACGAGGATCTGGCCTGGGCTGTGTCCGTGGACTCCACGATCGTGCGGGCTCACCAGCATGCGGCCGGAGCCCGCAAAAAGGGGCCCCGGCCGGCGAACCGGCTGACCACGCCATCGGCCGGTCCCGCGGCGGACTGACGACGAAGATCCACCTCGCGGCCGATGCCCGCTGCCGGCCTCTGGCGTTCGTCCTCACCGCCGGACAGGCAGGCGATGCACCGGCCTTCACCGATGTCATGGCCCGCGTGCGTGTTCCCCGACGGCGTGGCCGGCCGCGCACCAGGCCGGATGTGGTCCTGGCGGACAAAGCGTATTCGTCCAGGGCGATCCGCGAGCACCTGCGCAGGCGCGGCATCCGTGCGGTGATCCCCGTGCCGGCGGACCAACGCGGCCACCGCCTGCGCCGAGGCAGCCGGGGCGGCAGACCACCGGCCTTCGACCGCGAGACCTACAAGCAGCGCAACACCGTCGAACGGTGCATCAACCGCCTCAAGCAGTGGCGCGGCATCGCCACCCGCTACGAGAAGACCGCGACCATCTACCTGGCCGGACTCCACATCGCCGGCATCTTCCTGTGGTCCGCCCGCTGATCCAAACGAAACCACCTAGGCCGAGAACGAGCCCGCGCCGCCCGGCACATGCGTTCCGTACCCGGGCTGGACCACCAGCGAGGGGCCGAGGCAGAACGGGTTGCCGTAGATCCTCACCGGCTGGTCCGAGAGGTTCGACAGGACATGGGCGAGCGCGGGCAGCCGCCGGCAGCCGGCCGGGTCGTGGTACACGTCCAGCGGCTGTACCTCGGTGGAGAAGACCACGACGTCCCCTGACGCGTCCGCCTGCGCGGGGGCCGTCAGACCCAGCACCGCGCCGACCGCGACCAGGGCCACCAGAATTGCTTTCGCTCGCACGATCATCCTCACCTCAGACGCTCCCGCTCCGCTCACGGGCTCGCCCCACAGCTATCGCGCGGGCGCCGCGCCGATCCATCCGTTCCCGCCCGGTTCACCCGATCGGCACACGCATGTTCACCGGCCCGTGAGCGCCCTGCCGTGTCGGCCAAGTCCCGTTCCGACACCGGCGGTTGTTCACCGCCGGTTCGTGTGCGCGCCTCGCGGCCCCCGTAGGTGTGGCTGCGCACACTGGTCGGATCCCGTCGCTGGAGGCCCTGTCATGTCGGACCGTTCGCTCCCCGGTCGCCGCGGTGTTCTGCGCGGCTCGCTCGCCGCGTCGGCGGCACTTGCCCTGCCCGGCGGGATCGCCGCGGCCCCGGCGTTCGCGCTGTCCGGGCGGCCGCGGGCGGACTGGGGGGTGCAGGCCGGGGACGTGACGGCGGACTCCGGACTGGTGTGGGTGCGCGCGGACCGGCCGGCCCGGATGATCGTGGAGACGGCGGCGACGGAGTCGTTCCGTGCTCCGCGCAGATGGCGGGGCCCGCTGCTCGGCGCGGACACCGACTTCACCGGCACCACCCGGCTGCGCGGGCTGCCCGCGGGCGAGCAGATCCACTACCGGGTGACACTGGCCGACCCGGACGACCCGCGGCGCACCGGCGAGCCGGTGACCGGCACCTTCCGCACCGCGCCTGACCAGCGGCGCCGGGGCGTGCGCTTCGTGTGGTCGGGCGACCTCGCCGGGCAGGGCTGGGGCATCAACGAGTCGATCGGCGGCTATCGCATCTTCGACGCCATGGCGCGGACCGACCCCGATTTCTTCCTGTGCAGCGGCGACAACATCTACGCCGACGGACCGATCTCCGCGACCGCCGCCCTGCCGGACGGAAGCCTGTACCGCAGCGTCACCACCGAGGCGAAGTCGCATGTGGCGATCACCCTGGACGACTACCGGGGCAACTTCCGCTACAACCTGCTGGACGGGGCCCTGCGCCGGTTCAACGCCCAGGTCCCCGGCATCACCCAGTGGGACGACCACGAGGTCCGCAACAACTGGTACCCCGGCGAGGTCATCGGCTCCGGCACCCCCTACCCGGCCGGCACCCGCCTCGACGACCTCGCGCGCCGCTCCCGCCGCGCCTTCTCGGAGTACTTCCCGATCTCCACGCTCGGCGCCCGCCCGAGCGGCCGCGTCTACCGCGCCCTGCGCCACGGCCCGCTGCTGGACGTGTTCGTGCTCGACATGCGCAGTCACCGCAACGCCAACTCCCCCGACGACCAGACCACCGACCCCGTGGGCATCCTCGGCCGTGAGCAGCTGGAGTGGCTCAAGCGCGAGCTGGCCGCGTCCCGCGCGGTGTGGAAGGTGATCGCCAACGACATGCCGCTCGGCCTGGTCGTGCCGGACCCGGTGGAGGGCAGGCCGAACTTCGAGGCGGTGGCCCAGGGCGACCCCGGCGCGCCGCTCGGCCGGGAGCTCCAGATCGCCGAGCTGCTGCGGTTCGTCAAGCACCGCCGGATCACCGGCACGGTGTGGCTGACCGCCGATGTGCACCACACCTCCGCGCAGCACTACGACCCCGCGCGGGCCGCGTTCAAGGACTTCGAGCCGTTCTGGGAGTTCGTCTCGGGCCCGCTCAACGCCGGCGCGTTCCCGGCCAGTGAACTGGACGGCACGTTCGGCCCGGACCGCGTGTTCGTCAAGGCGCCGACCGCCTCCAATGTCTCGCCGGCCAAGGGCTACCAGTTCTTCGGCGAGGTCGACATCGACGGCGTGAGCGGCGAGCTGACGGTACGGCTGCGGGAGTACGACGGCACCGTGCTGTTCACCCGGACGCTCCAGCCCGGTCGGGTCGGCCAGTAATCGTCGGTTCCCCGGCTGCTTCCCGTACGCTGTCGAGCCAGGTCGCGCGCCGGCGTCATCCCCCGGCGCGCGACGCGCTCAACTCGGCATCAGTGGGCGGGCTTTCCCCGCGTCGGGCGCGGCTCCGGGCCGCTTCGACCAGGAGCCGGACACGAGCGATCGTAAGAGTTGTCACAAATAGGGCGGAGCATGCTTTACCTGTCGGTCACAAACAGTTCGTGATCAGGCAACACGCTTCCTTCACAGTGGTTGTATGACTCCGGATATGTCTGATGTGACCCGCGCCCGGCACGGCCGGCCCGTGCACCACTGGCGGCGGGACCTCGTGGAACTGGCCGCACTCTTCACCGCCGTCGCCGTGGCCGACGGGGTGGCGAACCTGATCGGGCACGGCCCCGACGGCCCGGCCCTGCTGATGATCTCGGCGCTCGCGCTGGCCGCGACGGCCGGCTTCCACACCTGGTGGGCACGGCGCCACGGCCATGCACCGCCCCCGCCCCCGGCCGCTGATACCGGCGCCCGGCAGGCCGCCCTCGCGCGGTCGGCCGGGCCGGGCGACGGCGCCCACGGGGTGACCGGTACCAGCACGCTGTGGCGGATGCGCACGACAGTGCGGGACGAGCCCGGTTCGCTGGCCGCGCTGTGCACGGCGCTGGCCGAGCACCGGGTGGACATCCTGAGCCTCCAGACGCATCCGCTGGCCGACGGCACCGTGGACGAGTTCCTGCTGCGGGCGCCCGGGACGCTGAGCGCGGCGGAGCTGACGCGGGCGATCGCGGCGGCCGGGGGCACGTCCACGTACATCGAGCGGGCCGACGCCCACGATCTGGTCGACGCCCCGACCCGGGTGCTGGGCCTGGCCACCCGTACGGCGCTGGACGCGGCGGAACTGCCTCTGGCACTGCGGCAGTTGCTCGGCCGGTGCACCATCCGCTCGCTGCCCGGCCGGGGCCGCGACCAGGAATCGGTACCGGCGGAAGGGGTGTTGGAGGACACGGTCATGCGGCTGCGGGCGCCGGAGGGCGGCGTGCTCAGCGTGGAGCGGCCGTATCTGCCGTTCACACCAACCGAGTTCGCGCGGGCGCGGGCGCTGGTCGAGCTGGACGCCCGGCTGGGACCGCGGCTCCCGGACGGGCAGGACCTGCTGACCCTGCCCGAGGGCGACGACATCGCCGTACGCCGGATCGACACCGGTGAGCTGGCGGCGGCGAAGGCGATGCACGAGCGCTGCTCGGCCCGCACGTTGACGCTGCGCTACCACGGCCCCGTCGGCGACGCCGACCGCTACCTCCAGCATCTCCTCAGCCCCCGCTTCGGGCGGACGCTCGCCGCGCAGACGTCCACCGGGCGGATCGTCGGTCTCGGGCATCTGCTGTGGGACGGCGACGAGACGGAGATCGCGCTGCTGATCGAGGACGACTGGCAGCGGCGGGGCGTCGGCGCGGAACTGCTGCGGCGGCTGGTGGGGATGGCCCGGGAGGCCCACTGCGACAGCGTGTACGCGGTGACGCAGGCGTCCAACACGGGGATGGTCGCGGCGATGCGGGGCCTCGGGCTGCCGCTGGACTACCAGGTGGAGGAGGGCACGCTGGTGATCACGGCACGCCTGACCGCGGAGCCCTCACCACGCCCGACGTACAACACCGCCCACCGGGACTGACACCGGCGGGCGGGGCAGGGCGACGCCGGGGCCCGCTCGGGTCCACCGAGTCCACTCAGATCCGCCGGAGCCTACTCGGATCCGTCGAGGCCCGGTGAGGTCCGCCGAGGCCCGCTCGGATCCGCCGGAGCCCGGTGGGTCCGCCAGGGCCCACTCGGACCCGCCGAAGCCCACTCGGGTACGCCGGAGCCCGATGGGATCCGCCGGAGTCCGCTCGGGTCCGCCGAGGCCCGGTGGGGTCCGTCGAGGCCCGGTCGGATCCGCCAGAGCCCGGTGGGGTCCACCAGGGCCCGCTCGGATCCACCGGAGCCCGCTCGCATCCGCCGAAGCCCACTCGGATCCACCAGGGCCCGCTCGCATCCGCTGGAGCCCGCTCGGGTCCGCCGAGGCCCGCTCGGACCCGCCGAAGCCCACTCGGGTACGCCGGAGCCCGCTCGCATCCGCCGAAGCCCACTCGGACCCGCCAGGGCCCGCTCGCATCCGCCGAAGCCCACTCGGACCCGCCGGAGCCCACTCGGACCCGCCGAGGCCCGGTCGGATCCGCCGGAGCCCGGTGCGGTGCCTCTCCCGGTCCCCTGTGCCGGGAGAGGCGTGACCGGTCAACGGGGCGTCAGCCCGTCGCCTCCGCCGCTCCGACCGGCACCCGGGCCCGCTCGCCGAGCGCCTGGTCCAGGTCGGCCCAGAGGTCGTCCACGTCCTCCAGCCCGACCGAGAGCCGCAGCAGTCTGTCGCTGACCCCCGCGCCCCGGCGGTCGTCGGCGTCCACGATGCGGTGGCTGATGGACGCGGGGTGCTGGATCAGGGTGTCCACGCTGCCGAGGCTCACCGCGGGGGTGACCAGCCGCACCCGGGAGATCAGCTCATGCGGATCGCCCCGCACCTCGAAGGCGATCATCGCGCCGCCGATGCGCGGGTAGTGGACCGTGGACACCCGCGGGTCCGAGGCGAGCCGGCGGGCCAGTTCGGCGGCGCTCGCGGAGGCCGCCCGGACCCGGACCGGCAGCGTGGACAGACCGCGCAGCAGGAGGTAGCCGGCCAGCGGGTGCAGGACACCGCCGGTCGCGAAGCGGATCTGGCGCAGCCGGCCAGCCAGTTCCTCGTCGCAGGCCACCACCCCGGCCAGCACGTCCCCGTGCCCGCCGAGGTACTTGGTCGCGCTGTGCAGCACCAGGCGCGCGCCCTGCTCGGCCGGGCGCTGGAGCACCGGTGTGGCGAAGGTGTTGTCGACCAGCAGCGGCACCGAACCGCAGGCGTGCGCGATGGCCCGCAGATTCAGCTCGGCGAGGGTCGGGTTGGCCGGGGACTCGACCATCACCAGGCCGGTGTCCGGGCGCAGCGCGTCGGTGACGCCGGCCGGGTCGGTCCAGGTCACCTCGGTGCCGAGCAGCCCGGCGGTCAGCAGGTGGTCGCTACAGCCGTAGAGCGGCCGTACCGCGACGACATGGCGCAGGCCCGTCGCCGACCGCGCGAGCAGGACCGCGCTGAGGGCGGCCATGCCGCTGGCGAACGCGACGGCGGACTCGGTGCCCTCCAGGCGGGCCAGGGCGGTCTCGAAACGGGCGACGGTCGGGTTGCCGAGCCGGCCGTAGACCGGGGGCCCGACCGGGTCGGCGCCATCGGTGGCGAAGGCGTCGATGCGCGCGGCCTCGCCCCGGCTGTCGTAGGAGGGGTAGGTCGTGGACAGGTCGATCGGCGGGGCGTGCAGCCCCTGGCGGGCGAGATCGTCGCGGCCGGCGTGCACGGCCTCGGTGGCGAGGGCTCTCGGTGCGGGGCGTACGTCGTCGTAGGCACCCGTGGTCGCTGTGTCCATGACGGGAAGGGTGAACATCGAACGGGTCATGGTGGTTGAATCCCGTGCTATGTTCGGCCGATGTCCGATTCTGTCGTACTGGATCCGGTGGATCTTCAGCTGCTGCGGCTGCTACAGAACGACGCCCGGATCACCTACCGCGATCTCGCCGCCCAGGTCGGGGTGGCGCCGTCCACCTGTCTCGACCGGGTGACCCGGCTGCGCCGCTGCGGTGTGATCCTCGGGAACCGGCTGCAACTGGATCCGGCCAAGCTCGGCCGCGGCTTGCAGGCGCTGCTCTCGGTGCAGGTCAGACCGCACCGCAGGGAGCTGGTGGGGCCGTTCGTGGAGCGGGTGCGCGCGCTGCCGGAGGCCCGCTCGGTCTTCCATCTGACCGGCCCGGACGACTATCTGGTGCATGTGGCCGTCGCCGACATGGCAGATCTCCAGCGGCTGGTCCTGGACGAATTCACGGCGCACCGCGAAGTCGCCCGAGTGGAGACGCGGTTGATATTCCAGCAGTGGGAGTGCGGGCCGCTGCTGCCGCCCGGCCACGCCGACAGCTGAATCCCCGCCGGCCCGGGTGACGCGGAGATCCCTCCCGTACGAGGATGGGCGGCATGTCTGAGATCAACACCCCGCTGCCCCGCCAGGTCGCCGACGCGTACGTCGACGAGCTGATCGCCCTCGACCCGGTGACCGGCACCTACCTCGGTGTGCCGGAGAGTTCGCGCACGCTGCCCGACTACTCGCCCGCGGGCCAGGAGGCGCTCGCGGAGCTGGCCCGGACCACCCTAGCCAAGCTGGACGAGGCGGAGCGCGGGCCCGGCGCCGACAGCGACGTGGAGCGGCGCTGCGGCCGGCTGCTGCGGGAGCGGCTGACCGCCGAACTCGCCGTGCACGAGGCCCAGGAGCATCTGCGTGCCGTCGGCAACATGCACACGCCCGGCCACTCGGTGCGCGACATCTTCACCGTGATGCCGGCGGAGACCGAGGAGGACTGGGCGGCGATCGCCGAGCGGCTGCGCGCGGTGCCCGGCGCGATCGCCGGCTACCGCGAGTCCCTCCAACTCGGCCTGGACCGCAAGCTGTTCGCGGCGCCGCGGCCGACCGAGACCTTCATCGAGCAGCTCGGTGAGTGGATCGACACGGACGGCAAGGGCCTCGGCTGGTACGAGGAGTTCGCCGCCGCGGGCCCGGACGCGCTGCGCGCCGAGCTGGACGAGGCGGCCCGTACCGCCACCGCCGCCCTGACCGGGCTGCGCGACTGGCTGCGAGAGGTGTACGCGCCGGCCGTCGAGGGTGCCCCGAATGTCGTGGGCCGGGAGCGGTACGCGCGCTGGTCGCGCTACTTCAACGGCACCGACCTGGATCTGGACGAGGCGTACGCGTACGGCTGGTCCGAGTTCCACCGCATCCTCGGCGAGATGAAGCGCGAGGCGGAGAAGGTCCTGCCGGGCGCCGAGACCCCCTGGGTGGCGCTGGCGCACCTGGACGAACACGGCCGGCACATCGGCGTGGACGAGGTCCGCGACTGGCTCCAGGGCCTGATGGACCGGGCGATCGCCGACCTGGACGGCACCCACTTCGAACTCGCCGAGCGGGTACGGCGGGTGGAGTCGCGCCTCGCCCCGCCCGGTGGCGCTGCGGCCCCGTACTACACGGGCCCCTCGGAGGACTTCTCCCGGCCCGGGCGCACCTGGCTGCCCACCATGGGCCAGGACCGCTTCCCGGTCTACGACCTGGTGTCGACCTGGTACCACGAGGGCGTGCCCGGCCACCACCTCCAGCTCGCCCAGTGGGCGCACGTGGCAGAGGACCTCTCCCGGTACCAGGCGACGGTGGGCATCGTCAGCGCCAACGCCGAGGGCTGGGCGCTGTACGCGGAGCGGCTGATGGACGAGCTGGGCTACCTCGGCGACGCGGAGGAGCGGCTCGGCTACCTGGACGCGCAGATGATGCGGGCGGCCCGGGTGATCGTGGACATCGGCATGCACCTGGAGCTGGAGATCCCGGCGGACTCGCCGTTCCACCCGGGCGAGCGCTGGACGCCGGAGCTGGCGCAGGAGTTCTTCGGCGCGCACAGCAGCCGTCCCGCGGACTTCGTGGAGAGCGAGCTGACCCGCTACCTGACCATCCCGGGCCAGGCGATCGGCTACAAGCTCGGCGAGCGGGCCTGGCTGCTGGGCCGGGAGCGGGCCCAGCAGCGGCACGGCGCGTCGTTCGACCTGAAGTCCTGGCACATGGCGGCCCTCTCCCAGGGCTCGCTGGGCCTGGACGACCTGGTGGACGAGCTGTCCAGCCTCTGAGCACCGCTCCGGGGCCCCGAGCACTCCTGACTCCGAATACTCGGGACTGCGAGCGCTCCGCTCACTCGATCGGCGTGTCCGGCGCGCGGGTCCCCCGGCTTCGCTTCCATGCTGGCGGACGGGGGACGACCGCCGTCCGGGCCGCCGCACGCGCCAGCCGCGTGCCGCGCGCTCCGGACCCTGGCCACCGGAAGGGCGTCGATGAGGCTCGTCGTCGATCTCAACAAGTGTCAGGGGTACGCGCAGTGCGCGTTCCTCGCGCCGGACGTCTTCGCCATGCACGGCGAGGAGTCGCTGGTCTACGACCCGCAGCCCGACCATGAGCAGCGCGAGCGGCTGGCGCGGGCCGTGGCCGCCTGCCCGGTGCAGGCGATCACGGCCGACGGCGTCGACGGCCACGGAGCTTCCCGGGGCCCGGAGGCCCCCGATGGCCGTTGAGGACATGGACCGGCTCCGCCGTACGGGCCGGATCGCGATCGTGGGCGCCTCGCTGGCCGGGCTGCGGGCGGCCGAGACGCTGCGCGCGGAGGGCTTCGCCGGGGAGCTGACCCTGATCGGCGACGAGCCGTACGAACCGTACGACCGTCCGCCGCTGTCCAAGGCCGTGCTGCTCGGCCGGGCCGACCCGCACCGCACCGAGCTGCCCCGGCGCCGGGACATCGACGCCAAGTGGCGGCTCGGCACGGCGGCCACCGGCCTGGATCTGACGGCCGGACGGGTGCGGCTGTCCGACGGGGACGAGGTGGAGTACGACCGGCTGCTCATCGCCACCGGGGTACGCGCCCGGCCCTGGCCGAAGGAGTCGGAGGCCCGGCTGGACGGCGTCTTCCTGCTGCGCACCCGGGACGACGCGGCCGGGCTGCACCAGCGGCTGCGCGCGGGGCCGCGCCGGGTGTTCGTGATCGGCGCCGGGTTCGCGGGCTGCGAGGTCGCCTCCGCCTGCCGGGAGCAGGGCATCGAGGTGACGGTCGCGGAACGGGCGGGCGCTCCGTTGGTGGGCGCGCTCGGCGGGGTGGTCGGGGCGGTCGCCGCGGAGCTGATGCACGAGCACGGGGTGGATCTGCGCATCCGGGTGACGGTGACCGCGCTGGAGGGCGACGCGGCCGGGCGGGTGCGGGCGGTCCATCTGTCCGACGAGAGCGTGGTCGAGGCGGATGTGGTGGTGGTCTCGCTGGGCTCGCAGCGCAACACCGAGTGGCTGAACGGGTCGGGGCTCGGCGCGGGGCCCCGGGGCATCGCCTGCGACGCGGGCTGCCGGGCCTTCGACTTCCGGGGCATCGTCACCGACGACGTGTTCGTGGCGGGCGATGTGGCGCGCTCCCCGCACGCGCTGTTCGAGTACCAGTTCCTGTCCCTGGAGCACTGGGGCAACGCGGTGGCGCAGGCGGAGACGGCCGCGCACAACATGATCTGCGACGGTACCGACCGGCGCCCGCATCTGTGGATGCCGGCGTTCTGGTCCTCGCAGTTCGGGGTGAACATCAAGTCGGTCGGGGTGCCCCCGATGGGCGAGGAGCTGATGATCACCCAGGGCTCGACGGCGGAGCGCCGGTTCGTCGGGGTCTACGGCCACAAAGGGCGGGTGGTGGCCGCGGTCAGCTTCGACAACACGCGGTGGCTTGAGTTCTACCAGCGGGCGATCGAGCGGGGCGCGCCGTTCCCGGTGGAGTACCCGACGCTGGACCGGCGCCCCGAGAACCGGCGCCCGGTGCCGGCCGACTTCCCCGATCCGTCCCTGCCGACCCATGGCCCGATGGTGACCCTCAGCGGCTACTCACCGGCCGACACCCAGCTCGTCTTCCACCCCGCCCGCCACTGACCGGCGCCCAGACCGCCGGATGCGCCCCGAGGACTCCCCATGACGCAAGACTCGATCGTGCGCCGGATCACCGACTTCGCCAGCCGTGCCGACCCGTACCCGGTGTACCGGGAGCTGCGCGGGACGCCGGTGCTGCACGAGGAGGAGGGCGGCCCCTACGTCATCAGCTCCTACTGGGACATCGAGGCGCTGCTGCACGATCCGCGGATCAGCTCCGACGCGGCCAATCTGGCGGCCGCCGGGGACGACGTACTGCTCCAGTCGGAGGAGACGGGCGGCCTGCCTCCGTCGTTCCTGCGCCTGGACCCGCCCGAGCACGACCGGTTGCGGCGGATGGCCAACAGCGCCTTCGGTCCGCCGCACCGGCCGCGCCGGATCGACGGCATGCGGGGCGAGCTGCGGGAGATCGTCACCGGCCTGATCGACGGCTTCGGGGACGCCCGCGGGATCGATCTGGTCGACCAGTTCGCCTACCCGTTCCCGGTGACCGTGATCTGCCGGCTGCTGGGGGTGCCGCGGGAGGACGAGCCGCGCTTTCGCGCCTGGGTCGATCCACTGGTGGCGAGCCTGGACCCGGGGACGCGGCAGGGGGCGGACGAGGAGTTCGCCAGGACCGCGCGCGAGGCCCGGATGCAGCTCGGCATGTACCTGGCGGGGCTGGCCGAGGAGCGCGCCAAGGAGCCGCGTGACGATCTGCTGTCCGACCTGGTGAACAGCCGTGGCCCGGACGGCGCGATGACGATGATGGAGGTGCTCAGCACGTCGGTCCTGCTGCTGATCGCGGGCCACGAGACGACCGTGAACCTGATCACCAACGGCATGCTGACGCTGCTGCGCCACCCGGACGTGCTGGAGCGGCTGCGGCACGAGCCGGAGCTCGCGCCCCGGCTCGTGGAGGAGTTGCTGCGCTACGAGCCGCCGGTGCAGCTGGTGCCGCAGCGCACCTGCATCACCGACATCGAGGTGCGCGGGGTGACCATCCCCAAGGGCTCCCGGATCTGGCTGGTGCTGGCCGCGGGCAACCGGGACCCGGAGCGGTTCAAGGACCCGGAGCGGTTCGACCCGGACCGCGAGGACATCCAGCACCTCGGCTTCGGCAGCGGCATCCACATCTGCTTCGGGGCGCCGCTGGCCCGCCTGGAGACACAGATCGCGCTGACCGAGCTGGCCCGCCGCCTGGAGAATCCGCGCCTGGTGCAGGACCCGCCGCCGTACCGGGAGAACGCGGTACTGCGCGGCCCCCGGCACCTGGAGATCACCTTCGACGGCGTCCGGCCCTGAAACCCGGCGGGCCAGAGCAGGTCCGACAGTCCCTAGGCGAGTCTGCTGAGCTGGACCAGGCCCACCCAGGTCTCGGCGCCCGGCTGGGCGTAGGCGGCGCGTACGGCGTACGACCCGGCGGTGAGCGGTACCCGCAGATGCTCCTGCCGGTCCGCCTCGCCGCCCGGCCAGGCCGAGTCGAACAGCACCACGGGCCCCGGCACCTGCCAGCGCAGCTCCTGCTCCCACACCGCCGTCTTCAGCGCGGCGGGCACCCCGGCCAGCAGATCGCGCTCGGAGTCCGCGGCGGACCAGCGGACGAAGGCGGTGTGCTCGGGCAGATAGGAGGTGGCGGCCGGTTCGTCGCCGAGGACGAGGGCCGCGCTGTCGCCGACCGGGAGCAGCCCGGCGTATCCGGAGACCTCACAGGCCCGGTCGTAGTCCGTGTCCAGCTCCTCGCTGTCGGCACCCGCCCAGAACGGCAGAACCACCTCCGGAACGGCGATCAGAGGACCACCGCCCGACTCCACCCACTCCAGCACTCCACGATCAGCAAACCGAGCCATGGGCGAAGAACCTACACGCCCGCAGGACGGCGGCCGAACTCACCCTCGTGGGCGCCAACTCCCCTCAGCCGGTGCCCCGTTGGCGCAAGGTGGAGCCCGATCGGCCCTTGAGGACCTCCAGTTGGGCGTGGACGCGGCGGCGCAGGTCGGCGACATGGCTGACGATGCCGACGCTGCGGTCGCGTTCGCGCAGTCCGTCGAGGACGTCGAGGACCTCGTCCAGGGTCTGGTCGTCCAGGCTGCCGAAGCCCTCGTCGATGAAGAGGGTGTCCAGGCGCACCCCGCCGGCCTCGTCGGTGACGACGTCGGCGAGGCCGAGGGCGAGGGCGAGGGAGGCGAAGAAGGTCTCGCCGCCGGACAGGGTCGCGGTGTCCCGCTCGCGGCCGGTCCAGGCGTCCACGACATGCAGCCCGAGCCCGCTGCGGCCGCGTCCGCTGCGGCCGTCGGAGTGCACAAGGGTGTAGCGGCCGGAGGACATCCGCTGGAGGCGGGCGGTCGCGGCGGCGGCGACCTGCTCCAGGCGGGCCGCGAGCACATACGACTCCAGGCGCATCTTGCGCTCGTTGTCGGCGGCGGTGCCCGCGGTGAGGGCGGCGAGCCGGGCGACGCGGTCGTACTCCTCGCGCAGCGGGGCCAGTCGGCGCACCGCCTCGGTCGCGCGGGTGGAGAGCCGGTCCAGTTCGGCGCAGCAGCGGGCGGCGGCGTCACGGGCGGAGGCGGCCGTCCGCAGCCGGTGCTCGGCCGCGGCCGCGACCCGCTCGGCGTCGGCCGGGTCGGCGGGCGGGAGCTGGGCGGCGGCCGCGGTGTCGGGCTCCGCCAGCACGGCCCGTACGGCGGCCTCCTCCGACTGCCGTGCGTCCAGCCGGTGCTGGAGCTCGCGGTGGGCCGCGTCGGTGAGCAGCGCGTCGGCCGCCTCCTCGGGCGTGGCGAAACCGGCACGGTAGGCGGCGTCGGCGAGCCGGGCGTCGGCGGCCTTGAGGCGCCCCGCGGTCTCCTCGGCGGCGCGCACCGCCTCGGCGGCCTCGGTGAGCAGGGCGGCCCGGCGCTCCAGCTGGGCGGCGCGCGCGGCCACGCTCTCCGCGGTGCCGCGCGCCTGTGTCAACTCGCCTTCCAACTGGGCCTGTTCATGCTCCAGGGCCTCACGCCGGGTGAGCCGGGAGGCAGTCCGTACGGCGGCCTCCTGCCGGTCGGCGAGGCGCCGTTCCCGCTCCTGCTCGGCGCGCCGCAGCTCCTCGCGGACGGCGTGCAGTGCGGAGGCGGCGCGGTGGGCGCGGGCGTACTCCTGCTCCAACTCGGCGGCTTCGGCTTCGAGTTGCGCGGTGGATGCCTCGCCGGCCTCGGCGGCGGCGACGGCCAGGGCCTTGCCGATGTGGGCGGCCCGCCGCTCCGCTTCGGTGTGCCGCAGGTCGGCCTCCTGGGAGGCGGTGTGGGCGCGCTCCTCGGTGGCGCGGTCCACATGTCCGGCGACCTTGCGGGCGGGCGCGGGGTGTTCGGTGGCGCCGCAGACCGCGCAGGGCGCGCCGTCGGTGAGGTGGGCGGCGAGTTCGGCGGCGATGCCGTCGAGGCGCTTTTCCTTGAGTTCGAGCCAGTGGGCGCGGGCGTCCAGGGCCTGCCGCCCGGCTTCCTGGGCGCGCCGCTGGGCCGTCTCCAGGTCGGCGGCGCGGGCGTCCCGGGTGCGGGCGGCGGCCAGGCGGCGCTGCGCGGGCTCGCGCCGGACGGCGAGTTGCTCGGCGCGGGTGGCGGCCTCCTGGGCGGTGTCGATGCGCGCCTGGAGCGTCGCACGCGCGCCCTCCCAGCCGTCCAGCCACGCGTCGGCCTCGCGCAGCACGTCCTCGTCGGCGCGTTCCTGGCGGTCCAACCCGGCGCGTTCGGTGACCAGTTCGGCAAGGCGTCGCTCGGCGCGGCGGGCCGCGTCCAGGCCGCCCAGTTCCTCGGCGGCGCGGCGCGCGGCGGCGGCAAGGCCGCTCGCGTCGGCGTCGGCGAGGGACGCGGGCAGCGGGCCCCGGGCGCGGGCCTCGGCGGCGTCGGCCCCGCGGTGCTCCCGCTCGGCCTCCTCGCGCAGCTCAAGGGCGGGTGCGACCACCTCCGCCTTGCGGGAGCGCGCCATGCGCTCCTGGTCGGCGTGATGCTCGGCGGCCCGCTCCTGGAGGCGTTCGGCCCGGCGCCGCGCCTGTGTGAACCGGTCCTGGAGACGGGCGAGTTCACGGATGCCGTCGAGGGTGCGGCGGGCGCCGGTGTGGGCGGCCTCGGCTGCGGTGAGACGGCTGTGGGCGACGGCGAGGCGCTCCCGGGCGGTGCTGCGGGCGACGGCGGCGGCGCCGAGCACGGCCTCGGCCAGGCCGGGGTCGCCCGGGGCCAGCTCGGGCAGCTCCATGGCGTCGCCTGCCTCCTGCTGCATACGGTGGGCGTCGGCGAGCAGGGCCGCGTCACCCTCGCGCACCCGGGCCTCGGCGGCGCGGCGGCGTTCGGCGAGCCGCTTCTCCACATCGGCGAAGCGCTGGGTGTCGAAGAGCCGCCCGAGGAGCCGGCCCCGGGCCTCGGCGTCGGCGCGCAGGAAGCGGGCGAAGTCGCCCTGGGGCAGCAGCACCACCTGGCAGAACTGCTCGCGGCTCATGCCGAGCAGCTGCTCGAACTCGGCGCCGATCTCCTGGTGGGAGCGGCTGAGGTCCTTCCAGGCGCCCGCCCGGGTGTCGTACTCGCGCAGCCAGGTCTGGGCCTTGTCGACGGTGGTGCCCTTGCCGCGTAGCTTGGGCCGCTCCCAGGGCGGCTGCCGGGTGACCTCCAACCGGCGTCCGGCGACGGTGAGTTCGAGGCGGATCTCGGTACGGGTGCGGGGCTCGGCGTGGTCGCTGCGCAGGTTCATGCCCTGGCCCGCGCCGCTCTGGCGGGCGCCGGGGACGGAGCCGTAGAGCGCGTAGCAGACGGCGTCCAGGACGGAGGTCTTGCCGGCGCCGGTGGGGCCGTGCAGCAGGAAGAGTCCGGCGGAGGACAGGGCGTCGAAGTCGACGCTCTGGGCGCCGCCGAAGGGCCCGAAGGCGGTGATGTCGAGCCGGTGCAGCCTCACTTGGCCACCTCCCGCACGACGGCGTCGGCGCGGGCGGCGTCGAACGCCTCGCGCAGCACGGCAGACTCGCGCTCATCGGGTCCGGCGCCCCGGACATGGGCGACGAAGTCCTGGGCGATCTGCTGGTCGCTGCGGCCCGCGAGGCGGCGGGCGTAGGAGACCCCGGGGTCGTCCGGGGCGCGTTCGGGGGCGAAGACCAGGCTCAGGGTGTGCGGGAAGCGCTCGGTGAGCCTGGCCATCGGCTCGGGCGGCCGGACGGCGTCGGTGAGGGTGGCCTCGATCCAGGCGTCGGTGTGGCGGTCGAGGTCCGGGTCGGCGAGCAGTTCCTCCAGGGTGCCGCGGATCCGGGCCAGTGGGCGGGGCACCGGGCAGTCGAGGCGTTCGGCGGTCACGGCGCCGTCGGCGGCGAGGTCGATCAGCCACATGCTCTTGCGGTGGTCGGCCTCGGAGAAGGAGTAGGCGAGCGGGGAGCCGGAGTAGCGCACCCGCTCGGTGAGGGTCTGGCAGCCGTGCAGATGGCCGAGGGCCGTGTAGTCGGCGCCGTCGAAGATCCCGGCCGGTACGGCGGCGACCCCGCCGACGGTGATGTCCCGCTCGCTGTCGCTCGCCCGGCCGCCGGTGACGAAGGCATGGGCGAGGACGACGCAGCGGGTGCCCGCCGGGCGGGTCGCGAGGTCGGCGCGGACCCGGTCCATGGCGGCCCCGAGGACGGCCTCATGGCCGGCCTTCTCGACCCCGAACTCGTCCTTCACCAGGGCGGGTTCGAGGTACGGCAGCCCGTAGAAGGCGACGTCTCCATGGGCGTCGGCGAGCACCACCGGGGTGGCCACGGCGGACGGCTCGGTGCGCAGATGGATGCCGGCGCGGTCGATGAGTCCGGCGCCGACGCCGAGGCGGCGGGCCGAGTCGTGGTTGCCCGAGATCATCACCGTGGGCACGCCGAGGCCGGCGAGGCGGTGCAGGGCGTCGTCGAACAGCTCGACGGCGGCCAGCGGGGGCACCGCGCGGTCGTACACGTCTCCCGACACGACCACCGCGTCCACCGCGCGCTCGCGCACGGTGGCGACCAGGTGTCCGATGAACTCGGCCTGGGCCCCGAGCATGCTCACCCGGTGGAAGGCCCGGCCGAGATGCCAGTCGGACGTGTGCAGGAGTCTCATGACTCCCGAGACTAACGGCCGGGTCCGACAACACGGCCGGTCCCGTCCGTATCACCCGTCATACCCCGCACACCGCAAGGGCGTTATGACCGTTTTGTCGCCAATATTTCAGGCGTCTCCGTACGCCTCGCCGCCCAGCTCGAATCCGGCCGCGCCCGCCGTCGCGTCGGCGAGCCAGCCCCGGAAGGCATCCACATCGGCGTCCGGCAGGCCGATCTCGATGGTGACGGCCTCGCCGTAGCGGATGTCGCGGACCTCGCGGCCGGTGGCGCGCAGCTCGTTCTGGAGCTTGCCCGCGCGCTGGTGGTCGACGGTGACCGTGGCCAGCCGGAAGCGGCGCCGGGTGCGGGTGCCGAGGGTGTCCAGGGCCTCGCCGACGGCGCCGCCGTAGGCGCGGATGAGCCCGCCGGCGCCGAGCTTGACGCCGCCGTAGTAGCGGGTGACGACGGCGACGACGTACCGCATGTCGCGGCGCAGCAGCATCTGGAGCATGGGGACGCCCGCCGTGCCGCCCGGCTCGCCGTCGTCGCTGGCCTTCTGCACGGAGGCGTCGGCGCCGATGACGTACGCCCAGCAGTTGTGGGTGGCGTCGGCGTGCTCCTTGCGGACGGCCGCGACGAAGTCCTGCGCCTCCTGCTCGGTGGCGGCCGGAGCGAGGGCGCACAGGAAGCGGGAACGGTTGATCTCGGTCTCGTGCACACCCGCGTGGGCCACTGTGCGGTACTCGTCCTGCATCCCGCCAGCCTATGCGGAAGGACCTGTCGCCTCAGGCGTGGGTCCTGCCCCGGGGCACGGTGAACCAGGTCAGCAGGGCGACGCCCGGGGCGAGGGCGGCCCAGCCGGTGCCGCGCCAGGCGAGGACCGCGACGGCGGAGGTGGGGAACTTGGCGCGCAGCCGCTCCAGGCCGTCGTCAAGACCGTCCCCGGCCAGCGTCAGGACCAGGTCCTCAAGGCCCGGGTTGTGCCCGACGAGGAGCAGCGTCTCCACCTCGGGCGGGGTCTCGCGCACGACGTCCAGCAGGGCCGGTACGTCGGCCTCGTACAGCCGGGGTTCGTAGCGCACCCGGGGCGGGGTGCCCCATTCGTCGGAGGCGAGCCGCCAGGTCCGGCGGGCGCGTACGGCGGTGGAGCACAGGGCGAGGTCGGGCAGCAGGTCGGCCTCGGCGAGGGCGCGGCCCGCGGCGGAGGCGTCCCGCAGACCGCGCGGCGCGAGCGGTCTGCCGTGGTCGGGCACGCCCTCGGGCCGGGCCGACTTGGCGTGTCTGAGCACGACGAGGCGGCGCAGCGGGCCGGTGCCCGCGCGGTCGCTCATCCGGCCGTGCCGAGGTCGCGGGCGAGTTCGAGGGCGAGCAGCCGGTCGGCGTAGGCGAACGTCTCGAACCGGGCGCCGTCGGCGATCGCGGGATCGGCCGCGGCCGCGGCCAGCGCCGCCAGCACGTCCGGCATGTCCAGATCGTTCTCCCAGGCATCGGTGAGCCGGGCGCGCACCGCCTCCGGCACGGGCCGCGAGGGCTCCCGCGCCCAGCCGGCCACATCCCGCCGCCACCCGGCCAGCCGTTCGGCGGCACGCTTCAGGGTCGCCTCGTCCAGCGTGACGGCCTCCCCGCGCGGGACGGAGAGGAGGGCGAGGCGCAGGGCGGTGGGGTCGGCGCACAGCATGGGGTCCGACAGCGGGGGCTCCGCGTCCCCCGTCCACACCACGGGCGCCACGGCCATCACCGGCCCCTCGCCCTCGGCGGCCGGCTCCGCCTCCCCCGCCGTCACCCGTACCACTCCCGTCTCCGCGAACCCCGGCCCGTGCGCCTCCTCGAAGGGGCGCACGGCGAGCGCGTCGGCGGCGGCGCGCAGGTCCGGGGCCTGCCCCGGGGCGGTCGGCCAGGCCTGGAGCCCGGTCAGTTCGAGGGCGCGGGCGAGCAGGTCGGCGGTCAGCAGCACCCGCAGGGACGTCAGGCCGGGCCCGGGGACATGGGCCTCGATACGGGTCAGACCGCGGCGGGCGGGCGTGGCGGGGACGGGCTCACCGGTTCGGGCGTCGAGGATGCGCAGCACGGGCCGAGCGTAGGCGCGCGCGGGCCTTCGCGCTGGCACCGCGCGCCGATTCCGGACACCGTGGTGGGGTAGGGGACGGGAATCAGTGCCTCCGGGGGCCGGTTGACGGCAGCGGAAAGCGGCACACACCACACAGGAGGCGGACGTGTACGACGAAGAGGCGGCGATACGCAGGATTCTGACCGAACGGGGCGACACCTGGGCGGTGGTCGGCCTGTCCGGCAATTCCGCCCGGCCCGCGTACCGGGTGGCGCAGGTCCTCCAGCGGTACGGCAAGCGGATCGTGCCGGTGCACCCGAAGGCGGAGACGGTGCACGGCGAGCAGGGCTACGCCTCGCTCGCGGACATCCCCTTCGACGTCGACGTGGTGGACGTCTTCGTCAACAGCTCCCTGGCGGGCGCGGTGGCCGACGAGGCGGTGGCGAAGGGCGCGAAGGCGGTCTGGTTCCAGCTCGGCGTCGTCGACGAAGACGCTTGCGCTCGCACTCGCGCGGCCGGTCCGGACATGGTCATGGATCGCTGCCCCGCGATCGAAATTCCACGCTTGACCTAGTGTCAGAACTTCTTCATCACAATTCGCTGATGAATATTGACATTCGCACATGCTGACTGAGCTGTGGAAACCCTGTCCCCAAGATGGGCAAGATCCTGGGTCAAGTTTTGGTAAGCAGTCTTTTGCCGACGTGGAAACCGTTCCTAGCCTGTGGCCTCCCTCCCCGTTAAAACCGCGTTTACGATCTGAGAGGCCACTTGCATGACGAAAGTCGACCAGGCTGCACCGGGAGCCACGAGTGAGACCGGGGGCCTGCGCCGCGACGTGGGGCTCATCGGCCTGATGTGGGCCTCCGTGGGGTCCATCATCGGCTCCGGCTGGCTCTACGGCGCCGAGAAGGCCGTCGTCGTGGCCGGCCCCGCGGCGATCATCTCGTGGGTGATCGGCACGGTGGCCATCGTCCTGCTGGCGCTCGTGCACGCCGAGCTCGGCGGCATGTTCCCGGTGGCGGGAGGTACGGCGCGCTACCCGCACTACGCCTTCGGCGGCCTGGCCGGCATGTCCTTCGGCTGGTTCTCCTGGCTCCAGGCGGCCACCGTGGCCCCCATCGAGGTCGAGGCGATGATCGGCTACGCCGGTCACTGGAAGTTCGCCCAGGGTCTCCAGGGCGCGGACGGCACGCTGACCACCAGCGGAATCGTTACTGCAATCGTGCTCATGGCGATCTTCGTCGGCGTCAACTTCTTCGGCGTCCGGGCCCTGGCGCACACCAACAGCGCGGCCACCTGGTGGAAGATCGCGATCCCGCTCGCCGCGATCTTCATCATCGCCGTCGGCAACTTCCACGGCTCCAACTTCACCTCGGAGGGCTTCGCCCCGTTCGGTGCCAAGGGTGTGCTGGGCGCGATCAGCTCCAGTGGCATCATCTTCGCGCTGCTCGGCTTCGAGCAGGCGATCCAGCTGGCCGGTGAGAGCCGCAACCCGCAGCGCGACCTGCCGCGCGCCACGCTCGGCTCGGTGGCCATCGGCGCCGGTATCTACATCCTGCTCCAGATCGTGTTCATCGCCGCGCTGCCGCACGCCTCCTTCGTGCACGGCTGGGGCAAGCTGGCCTACGCCGGCATCAGCGGCCCCTGGGCGGGCCTCGCGACCGTGGTCGGCCTCGGCTGGCTGGGCTGGGTGCTCTACGTCGACGCGATCATCTCCCCCGGTGGCACCGGCCTGATCTACACCACCGCCACCTCCCGCGTCTCCTACGGCCTGGCCAAGAACGGCTACGCCCCGAAGGCGCTCACCAAGACCGACAAGCGCGGCGTGCCGTGGATCGGCCTGATCGTCACCTTCGTCACCGGCATCCTCTGCTTCCTGCCGTTCCCGAGCTGGCAGGAACTGGTCGGCTTCATCACCTCGGCGAGCGTGCTGATGTACGCGGGCGCGCCGCTGGCCTACGGCGTCTTCAGCGACCGGCTGCCGCACTTCGAGCGCCCCTACCGGCTGCCCTTCGGCAAGTTCATCTCCCCCGCGTCCTTCGTGGTCGCCAACCTGATCATCTACTGGAGCGGCTGGAACACCCTGTGGCGGCTGGCCTTCGCCATCCTCCTCGGCTACGTCCTGATGGGCTCCTACGCCCTGTGGGCCAACCTCAAGGGCAAGCCCGACGCGCCCCGGATGGACTTCAAGGCCGCGCAGTGGCTGCCGGCCTATCTGCTGGGCATCGGCCTGATCTCCTGGCAGGGCAGCTTCGGCGAGGGCAGCCAGGGCAACATCAAGCTGTACTGGGACATCCTGGTCATCGCCGTCTTCTCCCTCGGCATCTACTACTGGGCCAAGGCGACCGCCTCCAAGACGGAGGCCATCGAGCGCAGCATCGACGAGGTCGTCGTGACGGACGCGCCCGCCCACTGATCACCGCCTCTCCTCAGGTGCCCTGCCAGCCACTCCCCAGCTGGCGGGGCACCGTCGCGTCACGGGGTTGGCGGCCGGTTTCGGCGGGGGTCGGCTGGTACGACGTTGGGGGACAGGCAGCTGGCGAGGCAGGTCGGGGGCGGGGTGAGGGCCCCAGGTCACCTGGCCCCGCCGCTCCCCCTACCGACCGCCCTCCGCGAGCCGGTGGTCCGCTGTCTTCAGGGCCTCGTCCACCAGGCGGCGGAGGTGGCCGTGGCGCAGGGAGTAGATGACCCGGCGGCCCTCTTTGCGGGTGTCGACCAGGCCCGCGAGGCGCAGCCGGGCCAGGTGTTGGCTGACGGCGGGGCGGGCCGCGGCGCAGGCTTCGGTGAGGGTGCTGACGTCGGCCTCGCCCGAGATCAGGGCATGCAGCAGGGTGAGCCGGGTGCGGTCGCCGAGCAGGGCGAGGAGTTCCGCCGCGAGCGCGAACTGCTCCTCGCCCGGAGTGCGCTGATGCGCAGGGTGCGCAGGTGATAGGTGCATGCGTGCGCTCATACGCACATAATGGCTCCGTGGGCGCCCCGCGTCCACCGCGGCCCAGCAGAAGGGACCCCCGTGAGCGACCATCACCACCACGTCCCGCACCGGCACGGCACCTCCTCCCTGCGCCATCGCCTGGCCCATCTCCTCACCCCGCACTCCCACGAGACCGCCGACAAGCTCGACGCGGCGCTGGAGTCCTCGGCCCAGGGCATGCGCGCCCTGTGGGTCTCGCTCGCCGTGCTGGGCGCGACCGCGCTGGCGCAGGCGGGCGTGGTGGCCGTCTCCGGCTCGGTCGCGCTGCTCGGCGACACGGTGCACAACGCCGCCGACGCGCTGACCGCCGTACCGCTCGGCATCGCCTTCGTACTGGGGCGGCGCGCGGCGAACCGGCGCTTCACCTACGGCTACGGCCGTGCCGAGGACCTCGCGGGCCTGGTGATCGTACTGACCATCGCCGCCTCCGCGGCCTTCGCCGCCTGGGTGGCCGTCGGACGGCTGCTCGACCCCCGCCCGGTCACGAACGTGCCCGCCGTCGCGGTGGCCGCGCTGGTCGGCTTCGCGGGCAACGAGTGGGTGGCCCGGTACCGGATCCGGACGGGCCGCCGGATCGGCTCGGCCGCGCTCGTCGCCGACGGACTGCACGCCCGTACCGACGGCTTCACCTCGCTCGCCGTGCTGCTGGGCGCGGCCGGCTCCGCCCTCGGTCTCCAACTCGCCGACCCGGCCGTGGGGTTGGCGATCACCGCCGCGATCGTCCTGGTGCTGCGGGACGCGGCGCGCGAGGTGCTGCGGCGGATGCTGGACGCCGTGGACCCGGCGCTGGTGGACCGCGCCGAGCGGGCGGTGCGCGCGGTGCCGGGCGTGCACCGGGTGGGCGAGCTGCGGCTGCGCTGGATCGGGCACCGGCTGCGGGCCGAACTCGCGGTCGTGGTGGACGGCGAGGCCACCCTGCGGCAGGCGCACGCGATCGCCGTCGAGGCCGAACACGCCCTGCTGCACGCCCTGCCGAAGCTGTCGGCCGCGCTGGTGCACGCGGATCCGGCACCGGCCCCGGGCGAGCGCGACCCCCATCTGACGCTCGCCCACCACCTCAGCGGCCAGGATCTGTCAAGCGAGAGGCCCTAGGCCACGCCGAGCCCCTCCAGCACCACGGCCCCCGGCAGTTCCGCGAACACCTTGCCCGGCACCAGGAGTTTGCCCCGCCTGCGGCCGCTGCCGACCAGGACGTACGGCAGGTCGACGACGGCCGAGTCGACCAACAGGGGCCAGTCGGCGGGCAGTCCGATCGGGGTGATGCCGCCGTACTCCATCCCGCTGTGCCCCGTCGCCGTCTCCATCGGGGCGAACGACGCCTTGCGGGCGCCCAGTTGACGGCGGACCGTGCCGTTGACGTCGACCCGGGTGGTGGACAGCACCAGGCAGGCGGCGAGCGTGGTCTCGCCGGCCCGCTTGGCGGCGACCACCACGCAGTTGGCCGACCGCTCGGGCAGATCGCCGCCGTAGTGCTCCACGAAGACGGCGGTGTCGGCCCAGTCCGGGTTGGTGTCGACGTACAGGACACGGTCGGCCGGGATCCCCGCGGACCAGTTCCGTACCGCCTCGGCCACCGGCTCGGTCAGCTCGGCCAGGCAGCCGGTCACCGGGGTCGCGGTCTCGAAGTCTCCGATGGGTGCGCGCATGGCCGCACGCTAACAAGGCGCGGCGGCCCCGCGCAGGCACGTCTCACTGCACGGGCGGCACGGAGACGGCCATCATCATCTCCATCGGGGCCTCGCCGCGGTTGGCGTAGACATGCGGGACATTGGCCTCGAAGGTGGCACTGGCGCCGGTCGGCACGAGGTGGTCCTCGCCGTCGACCGTGAGGGTCAGTTCGCCCGCCGTGACATGGACCAGTTCCACGGTGCCGGGCGGGTGCGGCTCCGCCGGGCTCTCGTCCCCGGGCATCAGCACCCAGTCCCAGATCTCCACCGGGCCGGGCGCCTCGGTGCCCGCGAGCAGCCGGTTGTAGCTGCCGGACGCGGTGTGCCACAGCCGTACCGCCCGCTCGGCGGGGACGATACGGACCCGGGGGCCGCGCTCGTAGTCGAGCAGGGTGGTGACGCTGACGCCGAGCGCGTCGCCGATCTTGACGATGGTGCCGATGCTCGGGTTGGTGCGGGCCTGCTCGATCTGGATCAGCATCCCGCGGCTGACACCGGCGCGGGCGGCGAGCACGTCCAGGGTGAAACCGCGCACCGAGCGCCAGTGCCTGACATTGCGCGCCAGGGACTGGGTCAGCAATTCGAGGTCCGACACGTTCCGTCCGACTCCGTCCAGTATCCGAGATAGTTCACTTCTTTGGATGACGTAGTTCAATCCACTGAACTACGGTGGAGCGCACCCGTCCGTTCAACAAACTGTACTGCGAGGCATCGTGACGGCCCTCTTCGCCCTGACCACCAGCCTGTTGTGGGGGCTGGCCGACTTCGGCGGCGGGCTGCTGACCCGACGTACGCCCGCGCTCACCGTGGTCGTGGTCTCGCAGGCCATCGCGGCGGCCGTGCTCGGCGCGATCGTCGTCGCCACGGGCGCCTGGAGCGCGGCCGAGCCCCGGCTGTGGTTCGCGTTCGCGGCGGGCCTGGTCGGTCCGATCGCGCTGCTGGCCTTCTACAAGGCCCTGGCGCTCGGCCCGATGGGTGTCGTCTCGCCGCTCGCCACGCTCAGCGTCGTGGTCCCCGTCGGCGTGGGCCTGTTCCTCGGCGAACGCCCGGGGCTGCTCCAGCTCGCGGGCATCGCGGTCGCCGTCGGCGGTGTGGTCCTCGCGGGCGGTCCCCAGCTGCGGGGCGCGCCGGTGGAGCGGCGCACGGTCCTTTTGACGCTGGTCGCGGCGCTCGGCTTCGGCACCGTGTTCGCCCTGATCGGCGAGGCGTCCACCACGATCACCGGCCTGTACCTCTCGCTGTTCGTGCAACGGCTGACCAATGTCGCGGTGGGCGGCGCGGTGCTCGCCGTCTCCCTGCGGCGCGGCGGCTCCGCCCTGCCGGAGGGCGGCTTCCCCTACCGCTCGCTGCCCGCGCTGGCCTTCGTCGGCCTCGCCGATGTGGCCGCCAACGGCACCTACGCCCTCGCCGCCCAGCACGGCCCGGTCACCGTGGCCGCCGTCCTCGCCTCGCTCTACCCGGTGGTGACCGCCCTCGCCGCCCGCGGCTTCCTCAGCGAACGGCTGCGTGCCGTCCAGGCGGCGGGTGCGGGCCTCGCCCTGGTCGGCACCGTGCTGCTGGCCACCGGCTGAGGGGCTCAGGGCCTCTCGTTTGGATCATGCCGGGCTCGCGGGCCCTGGCACCGCGCCCTGATCCGGCCTGATCCGAACGAAAGACCCTAGCCCTCGGTCTCCAGCTCGGCGAGCCGGGCCACCGCGGACTCGTCCAGCTCGGCCAGCGCGCGCAGCTGCCCCGGCGTCGTCCCGTCCGGGATCGGCACCGGCGCGGGGGTCCGCAGCGGCGGCTGCCAGCCGTCCTCGGGCGTCCAGCGCCGTACGACCTTGGCGGGAGCGCCGGCCACCACGGCATGGTCGGGCACCGTGCCCCGCACCACGGCACCGGCCGCGACCACGACGTTCCGGCCGATCCGCGCGCCCGGCAGGATCACCGCGCCGGTGCCGATCCAGCAGCCGGGGCCGATCTCCACCGGCTCCATGCGGGGCCACTGCCGGCCGATGGGCTCGTGCGGATCGTCGTAGGAGTGGTTGGTGGAGGTGACGTAGACGTACGGCCCGAAGTAGCAGTCGCGGCCGATGGTCACCGTGGTGTCCGCGATGACATGGCTGCCGCGGCCGAGCACCACGCCGTCGCCGATGCGCAGGATCGGGTCCGGGCCGAGGTCCAGGTCGGGCATCAGACCGGCGGTCAGGGTGACCTGTTCGGCGATGATGCAGTGGGAGCCGAGCCTGATCCAGGGCTCGCCGAAGACCGTGCCGAGCGGGAAGGCGAGCCGGGTGGCCTCGCCGATGGCACCGAAGCGGAGGCGCCCGGGGTGCTCCGCCGTGACGGAACCGGTCCGCTGGACCCAGGCCCAGGCCGTGTGGACGGCACGCTGGGCGAGGCCATGGCGCCAGGATGAGAACGTGTTCTTGCGCTTCGGCACGGGCTCACGTTACTCACGGGTTGCGTCCGGCGAGAGACCGGACCGCTGTGATCTTTGCCCCACCCCCTGTCGTACCGTGCGGAGTACTTATCGACGTACTGATCGACGCGAGGAGACGGTGATGGCACAGGGGCCACTGATCGTGGGCATCGGCGGCAAGGAGCCGCGGGTGGACGCGGAGGCGTTCGTGGCGCCGACGGCTTCGGTGATCGGGGACGTGACGCTGGGCGCGGGGGCGAGCGTCTGGTACGGCGCGGTGGTGCGCGGGGACGTCGAGACGATCACCGTGGGGGCGCGGGCGAATGTCCAGGACAACGTGACGCTGCACGCCGATCCCGGGTTCCCGGTGACCATCGGTGAGCGGGTGTCCATCGGGCACAACGCGGTGGTGCACGGCGCGACGGTCGAGGACGACTGCCTGATCGGGATGGGGGCGACCGTGCTCAACGGCGCGGTCATCGGGGCGGGCTCGCTGGTGGCGGCGCAGGCGCTGGTGCCGCAGGGGATGGTGGTGCCGGCGGGATCGCTGGTGGCGGGGGTGCCGGCGAAGGTACGGCGTGAGCTGTCGCCGGAGGAGCAGGAGGGGGTCACCCTCAACAGCACGTTGTACGCGGACCTGGCTCAGGCGCACAAGGATGTGCATCGCTAGGCAGGTGGGCGGCGAACGGCCCTATGTGGCTTGTCGCGCGGTTCCCCGCGCCCCTTGAGGGGCGCTGTCACTCGCCGGCGTTGACAGGTTCCCGCTGGGACAGTTCCTGCTGGGTCTTCTTCGTCTTCCGCTTCACGATCAGCATCGTCGCCAGACCGATGACGACCGCCGCCCCCAGGCCCACGTACGAGAACTTCTTCAGCCAGCCCTCGGCGACGACGCCCACGTAGTAGACGGCGGCCGTGGTGCCGCCCGCCCAGCAGATACCGCCGAGGATGTTGGCGATCAGGAACTTCCAGTAGGGCATGTGCAGGACACCGGCGAGGGGGCCCGCGAAGATGCGCAGCAGGGCGATGAAGCGGCCGAAGAAGACGGCCCACATGCCCCACTTCTGGAAGGAGCGCTCGGCGGTGGCCACATGGGCCTCGCCGAAGTGCCTCGGGAACTTCTTGCCCAGCCAGGCCAGCAGCGGGCGGCCGCCCTTGCGGCCGATGGCGTAGCCGATGGAGTCGCCGATCACCGCGCCCGCGGTGGCGCAGGCGCCCAGGATCAGCGGGTTGATGTGGGAGTGCTGGGAGGACATCAGCGCCGCCGAGACCAGGACGATCTCGCCGGGCAGCGGAATGCCGAGGCTCTCGACGCCGATCACCAGGGCCACCACGGCGTAGACGGCTACCGCCGGGACCGAGTCGAGCCATTCCTGGACATGCACCGCGGGATCCTCCCCTGCCGCTGACCTTGCGCGGAAGCGTTGTGTAAAGCGCTCCCCAAAGAAGGCTACCCGGTCGGCGGTGAACAGCCGCTCGGCATGCGCCCTCCGGGCGGCACCGGGCCGCCCCCGAGCATTGGGTTCGCGGCCATCCCGCTGTCATCCGGCGTGGGAATGCTCCCCCCGGTTTCGCCAGCACCGCCTGCCCCGGGCCCCGCCGCGGAAGGACGACGTCCCCGTGTCCCCACCGTCCCCCCTGGTCACCGCCCCCGACGGCCCCGTGCCGAAGGCCCCGGCCCGGAGCACCCCGTCCCGGTCCGGCCGGTCCCTGCGCCTCGCGCTGTGTCTGGCCCCGCTGCTGATCGCGCTCTGCTGGGCCGTCGCGAACCGGCCCGTGGTGTACGAGGGGGTGCGGCGGCTCGTCTCGGCCGATCCCCGCTGGCTGCTGGCCGGGCTCGGCTGTACGTGTCTGACCTGGGTGGCGGCCTCCTGTGTACGGCAGGGCGCGCTCCCGGACCGGCTGCCGGCGGGGCTGCTGCTGGCCTCGCAGTTCGCCGCCGGTGCCGCGAATCACGCGCTGCCCGGCGGGCTCGGCGCGCACGCCGTCACCGTGCGCTTTCTGCGGGCGCGCGGGGTGCCGCTGGACCGTGCCACCGCCTCGATCGGCCTGTACTCGCTGGTCAAGGGCGTCTCGAAGACCCTCGTACTGCTGGTGTTCCTGGCGGTCTCGCCGGCCTGGCGGCGCCTGGGCGAGCTGGTGCCGGACGGGCCGCAGCTGGTGCCGGTCGCGGCGGGCGCGGCCGGGGCGGTCACCGGGGCGGGGGTGCTGCTGACCGTCGTACGACCGCTGCGGCGGCCGGTGTCCGGGCTGGTGCGCACCGCGCTCGCCGATGTCCGGGTGGTGCACGCGCGGCCCTGCCGGGTGCTGGCGCTGTGGGGCGGGGCGGTGGCCATGCCGCTGGTGCAGGCGGGGGCGCTCGGCTGTGTCGGGGCGGCGCTCGGGCTCGGGCTGTCCTTCGCGGAGGTGGCGCTGGCGTTCCTGGCCGCGGGCACGGCGGTGGGTGCCGCCCCGGTGCCCGGCGGGTTCGCGGTGGACGCGGCGCTGGTGTGGACGCTGGTCGCCTTCGGCGCGGAGCCCGCCCCCGCGACGGCGACCGTGATCGGCTACCGCGTGGTGACGGACTGGCTGCCGCTGCTGCCGGGCGCGCTGGTGCTGTCGGCGCTGATCCGGGCCAAGGTGCTCTGATTCACCGCGCGTTCGAGCTGATCCGGGCCAAGGTGCCCTGATCCAGGGCGTGTTCACTCCCGGCGGGCCACCAGGCGGTAGGCGTTGGCGAGGTGCAGGCGCTGGGCGAGCGGGCGGATCGCGAGGCGGTCGAGGAGGGTGGCGGTGAGCAGGGCGGGCACCCCGGCGAGCAGGAGCGCGCCGCGCAGGGCCCGGCGCAGCGGACCGGGGGGCTCGGGCAGCCAGGGGGCGTCCTCGCGGGGCGCGGCGTGGTCCAGGGCCAGCCAGACGGCGGCGAGCAGATCGACCGGGTCGTGCGGTTCGGCGTGCTGCTCGGCGAGGACCGTGAAGCCGAGTTCGGTGAGCCGGCGGCGCAGATTGCCGACCGGGATGAAGTGCAGATGCTGCGGCTGGAGCCAGGGCAGCCACCAGCGGCCGAGGAGCCGGGCGTAGCGGCTGTCCGGGTCGGGGACCTCGATGAGGAGGTGGCCGCCGGGGCGTACGGCCTCGTGGGCGGCACGGAGTTCACGGTCCGGGTCGGTGCTGTGCTCCAGGTAGTGGAACATGCTCACCACGTCGTAGCGGGCGGTGAGTTCGGGGGCCAGGTCCGGGAAGGCGCCCCGGTGGGCCTGGTCGATACGGCCCTCCCGGGCGGCGAGTTCGACGCCGTCGGTGAAGTCCAGCCCGTCGAAGGAGGTGCCGGGCAGCACGGTGCGGGCACTGGCGCAGAAGTGGCCGTGTCCGGTGCCGACGTCCAGCCAGGTCTTCGGGGCGGGATCGTAGGGCAGCATCGCGCGGGCGCGGCCCTCGTACATGGCGCCCCGGCCGCCGAAGGTGCCGCTCATCCGCTGCTCGCCGAGGCCGTCGTAGAAATCCCGGTAGTAGAACTCCAGCCCGGCCTCGGTCAGTTGGGGGTTCTGGAAGATGTGCCCGCAGTCGGCGCAGCGGTCCAGGGTGAAGCGGCCCGGCTTGTGCTGGAGCAGGTCGGTGGTGCGCAGCCGGTCGCTCAGCCGGCCCGAGCCGCACCAGGGGCAGGTGGTGCGGCGGGCGCCGAGGAAGCGGGCGGGTCCGGTGGCGAGATCGGCTCGGTAGGCGGGACGCAGGGCGGCGACGCGTTCGGCCTTCGCCCGCTTTTCGCTGGGGTCGCTCATCGGCTCTCCGTTGCCAGTCGTTCCAGGTGGGCGGCCGCGGCGGGGGCGCCGCCGGCCGAGCGGAAGGCGGTGCGGACGCTGGCCGCGGCGGCCCGGTGGGCGGGGTCGTGCAGAACGGTGTCGAGGGCCGTGCCCAGCCGGTCCGCGGTGACCCGGCCGAACTTCACCCGGAGTCCGGCCCCCGCGTCCACGACCTGGGCGGCGATCACCGGCTGGTCGTCGCGGATGGGGGCGGTGACCAGCGGGACGCCGTGCCACAGCGCCTCGCACACGGTGTTGTGCCCGGCGTGGCAGATCACCGCGTCCATCCTCTCCAGCAGGGCGAGTTGGGGCACGGAGGGCAGCACCAGCAGGTCCTTGCCGCCGTCCTCGGCGGGCAGTACCCCGCCCGGGTCGACGAGGACGGCCTGCACCCGGTCGGCGCGTTCGCGCAGCGCCTCGCGGCAGGCGGCGAGGAAGCGGCCGCCCGCGTCGGCGTTGGCGGTGCCCAGGGTGACCAGGACCTTCGCCCGGCCGGGGGTCAGCCACTCCCAGGGGAAGCCGGGCCGGTGCTGGCGGCCCGCGAGGGAGGGGCCGACGTAGTGGATGTGCGGTGCCGACGGGGCCTGGGGGCCGACGAGTTCGGGGCTGCTGAAGATCAGCAGGAGGTGCGGCGAGGAGCGCGGGTCGGCGGTGCCCGAGGGGTCACCGAGGCGCTCGCGCAGCTCGGCCAGCCGCTGCCGCAGCCACTCGGCGACCTTGGGCAACCCGTCGTAGGCGCCGCTGAATTCGGCCGAGGTGGTCGCGGAGGTGGCCCATGGCAGCCCGAGCCGCTCGGCCACCAGGGCGCCGGCGAAGGCCTGTTGGTCCGCGACCACCACATCCGGACGGAACTCCTCGACGGCCGCCCGCACTCCGGGTGCCATCGCGTCGGCGAGCGGCAGCAGGTACCACTCCCACAGGAACTTCAGCGCCTCCGCGCCGCGCAGCTCCGGGGGGCGCCCGACGCCTTCGGCGCCCGGCACCGGGCCCGCGCAGCCGAACACCGGGGCGCCGGGGCCCGCAAGCCGGCGCACCAGGCCCGGGTCGGCGCAGGCCCAGGCCACCCGGTGGCCCCGCGCGGCGAGCCGGTCGGCGACCCCGACGGCCGGGTTGATGTGCCCGGTCAGCGGCGGTACGACGAACAGGAAGCCGCTCACCGGACGGCGCTCGCGCCGGCCCGGATCAGGTCCAGGATGTGCCCGCCGACCGCGCCGGGCGCCTCCACCAGTACCGAGTGCTCGTGCCCGGGCAGCACCACGGACCGGAAGTCCGGCAGCCGGGCCTCGTGCAGCGGGATCAGGTCCGCGAGGTCGGAGTCGCCGCCGTAGACGCCGAGGACCGGGCAGCGCACGGCGCCGATCTCGGCCTCGGTGTGCACCCGGCTGGCGGGGATGTCCCGGCCGAGGCTGGTCTCCCGGGCGAGCCGGGCGGCGCCCTTGGCGAGGCGGGCGGTGTTGTGGCCGCGGTTGGCGGTGATCCAGGCGATCGCGTCCCGTTCGTTGTGGGCGAGTTGGGTCACGACGCGGTGCAGGATGCCGCCGAGTTTGCTCGCCCAGGCGGGGGTCGCGGGTTCGGACTCCACGAGGGTGAGGGTGGCGACGCGCTCGGGGTCGCGCGCCGCGTAGCCGAACGCGATGGTCCCGCCGTAGGAGTTGCCGACGAGATGCACGGGACCGGTGACGCCGAGGCGGTCGAGGAGTGCGGTGAGGTCGTCGACGTTGTCGTCCAACGTGTAGCCCCGGGCGGGGCGTTCGCTGCGGCCGTGGCCGCGCAGGTCGTACATGAGGACGTCCAGTCCGGCCGCGGCGAAGGCGGGCGCGACGGTGAAGTAGTAGCTGGCCAGGCTGTCGGTGAGCAGCCCGTGCACCAGTACGACCGTGCCGTGCGGGGTGCCGCCCCCGGCGGGGGCCATGCGCTGGACGTGCAGCCGGATGCCACCGGCGTCGACCATCGCCATGGCTCAGCCCGCCTGCGCGCTTCGCAGGCTCCACACCACGTACTCCACGAGCCTGCCGACGGTCAGCTCGATGATCTCCTCGAACTCCATCCCGGCCAGGAACTCGGCGAGGTTGACCCGCCCGCCGTACCGCTCCTCCATCAACCCGGCCAGGGTGACCAGGTCGATGCTCTCCAGTTCCAGATCGCGGTTGAAGGTGGTGGACATGCCGATGACCGTGTCGTCGTCGCCGTACTCGGCCAGGACCTCGCGGAGCATGCCGGTGATGTCGGCGAGGACGGCGTCGGGGGCCGGCTGGGTGGGGATGAGCGGGGGGTTCATCGGGGGGTCTCCTCGGCTGCGGGATCGTGGGGTGCGGCGGCTTCGAAGGTGGGCCGGGTGGTGGACGCGGTGGCGGGCCCGGTGGTCCAGGCCACCACGTACGCGCGGGGCGCCAGGGCGGGCGGGTTGGCCGCCTGGGCGCAGTGGACCGGGTAGGCGTCGGCGAGCCGGCCGGAGACGAGCAGTCGGCTGCCGTCGGGGGCGGCCTCCAGGACCCTGAAGTCCCTTGGCCGGCCGCCGAATCCGGTGCCCTCGGCCTTGGCGACGGCTTCCTTGGCGGCCCAGAAGCGGGCGAACCACTCCGCCTCCGGGCCCGACTGCGCCCGGAGCAGCCGGAGTTCCGCCGGTCCGAGCGCCGTGGCGAGCGTCGCGCTCTCGCGTGCGACGACCTCCTCGATGTCGATGCCGACACCGACGCCGTCGGTGCTGCCGGGGCCGGGGTGCGGGCGGCGCGGCCGTACGAGCGCCACGCCCGCCTCGGCCCGGTGTGCGAGGGAGACGTCCAGCGGGGGCAGGGTCCGGCCGTGGGCACCGGTGACGCGGGGGCGCCCGGCCTCGTCGTTGTGAACCCGGATCTCGGCCGGGAAGACGGGCCCCTCGCCCTGCTCCCAGAGCCATCGGCGTACCGCGTCCTTGACGGCGATCCGGCCGAGCAGCCACTGGCGGCGGCCCCGGGGCGGATGGGCGGCGTACTGCGCGCGCTCGACGCTGCCCAGCGAGTTGCGCATGATCAGCTCGCGGGAGGCGAGGTCGGGCCAGCGCTCGTGCAGCAGCGTCCAGCCGCCGGGCTGGACGGCGGACAGGGTGTGGCGCTCGGGGAAGCGTTCGACGGGGCGGGTCGTCGGGTCGTTGTCGAAGCGGCGGTCCTGCCAGCCGTCGAGCACGGCCCACACCCGGCCGCCGACGGTGAGCTGGGCGTCGGCTTCGAGGAGGGTGTCGGTGAGGGTGGTGATCCGCACCAGGCAGTCGACGGGGGTGCCGGGCGCCGGATGCGGCCCGTGGAACGTCATCCGGCGCATCTGCACGGGGAAGACGACGGTCCGCTCGGTGCGGGTCGCCATGATCCAGTAGCCGAGCAGCTGGCCCACGTTGTCCAGCAGCGCGCCGGGGGCGGCGGGCGCGGTGATCACCCCGCGCACATGCCGCTCGCCGATCGCGGACAGCTCGGTCAGGCCCTGGAACCCCGGGCCGTGGAACATCCAGCGCTCGCGGTAGATCTGTGCGGCGGTGTGCTCGGGGCGCCGCTCGGGGTCGTCCGGGCGGGGCATCGGTGGGGGTGGTGCCGGGTGGTGCGGGGCGAGTTCGAGCACGGCGCGGGCGGTGGGCCCGAAGGAGACGGCGAGGTGGTGCGGCCGCCCGGGGACCGGGGTGACCGTGATCGGTACGTCCACGGCGGGCACGGCGGTCAGCCACCGCTCGAACCGGGCCCCGTGCACGGCCACCGCCCGCATCCCGGGCTCGGCCGCCTCCGCCGCGTCCATCATGTGCCGCACGATCGTGGTCGCGGGCACCACCGGCCAGCGGTCCTCCAGATCCGGCCAACCGGGGCGCTGCGGATAGAAGCAGTGGTCGAGGAGGTGGGGCATGGTCCGGGGGGAGATGTGGAGCGTGGTGGTCGTGGAGCTTTCCGGGGCTGAGGTCGTGGGGGTGGCCCGGGCGCGCGTCGCGACGGCGGATACGGCGGGCGCCGGTGGCACGGCCGCGGGGACAACGGAGGCGCGCGTCGCGACCGCGGGGGCGGCGGAGGGCGGTAGCACGGCCGCCGGGACAGCGGAGGCGCGCGTCGCGACCGCGGATACGGCGGGGGCGGGTGGCGTCGCGTGGGGCGGGCGCGGGTGCGCGGTCGGGGTGCGAGGCCGTACGGCCGGAGTACGGCCCTCCGCCGCCGCCATCACCTCGGCCGCCGTGTCCGCGGTGTCCCGCAGCAGCGCGGACAGTTCGGCGGCGACCGGGAAGCGGGCGGCAAGTCCGTCGAGGGCCGGTGAGCCCGGAGCGGCGAGCCCGTCGACGGTGTGTGAGCCCGGGGCGGCGAGCCCCCCGGGGGCTGGTGCGCCCAGGGCAGCGAAGCCGCCGACCGTGGGTGCGCCCGAGGCCGCGAGCTCGCCGGCGGTGGGCGCGCTCGACGCGACCGGACGTGGCACCGGGGACCCCCGCCGCCCCAACTCCCCCCTCAGTTCTTCGAGTACGGCACCGTCCAGCGACACCAGCGCGCCGCCGAGGTCGAGTCGGACGGGCGGTCGGTCGACACCCGCGGGGTTCACCAGGATCGCGGGCGCCGCGGGTGTCGGCCGCGTCGCAGATGTCGGCATCGCCACCGGCGTCCCCGTGAGGGCCGGCACCACCGCCGCTCCCGCCGCCCACAACGCCGTTGCCACGCGTCGGAGTTGCGGCAGCCCGTCGTGGTGGGGCGAGCACGCGGGGACCGCGAGGTGGTCGCGGTCGCCGAGGGTGTCGTCGATCAGGGAGGTGAGACGGCCGGGGCCGGGCTGGACGAAGACGCGGTGTCCGGCGGCGTAGAGGGCCTCGGTCAGCTCGCGGAAGCGCACCGGTTCCAGCAGGTGCCGTACGAACAGCGCGCGCACGGCCGACTCGGCCGCCGGGAAGGGTCGCGCGGTCGTGCCGGACCACACCGGGACGGTCGGCGGGTGCAGCCGGAAGCGGTCGGCGGCCTCTTGGATGGGGGCGAGATACGGTTCGAGCATCGGCGTGTGGAAGCCGGAGCGGAAGGGCAGCACCTGGCAGATCACGCCCTGCGCGCGGAAGGACCGTACGAGGTCCTCGACCGCCGAGTCCGGTCCGCAGACCATCGACTGGCGGGGCGCGTTGTCATGGGAGAGCACGATCCCGGAGCCCGCCCAGGCGTCGGCGAGCGCCGCTTCGACCTGTGCGGCGGAGGTGCCGATCGCGGCGAAGGCGAGCCCGGGGACGGTCAGCGCGTCGGGGTCGAACTCGGCCATGAAACCGTCCACTTGGCCGGGTGAGTAGATCCCGGCGGCCGCCATGGCCGTCCACTCGCCGACGCTGTGCCCGGCGACCGCGTCCGGTACAACGCCCATCGCGCGCAGCGCCCGGTCCAGCAGCCGGCCCACGCCGACGACATCGAGCCCGTGCCGCCCGATGTCCTCGACCCGGCTGCCCGCCCGCGCGCCCACCCCGGTCTCCGCCCGGGTGTCCTGCGGCGCGGGCAGGCCGAAGTGGGCGGCGATGTCATCGGTGCGCGGCGGTGTGAAGTCGCCCTCCAGACCAGGGAAGACGAACGCCAGCCGGTCGGCGGGGCCGCCGAGCAGCGGGGTGGGCCGCAGCCATACATCGCCGCGCCCCTGCCAGGCCCGGCCCTTCTCGGCGGCCCGGCGGGCGAGCGCGAGCCGTCTGGTGTTCGGTGCGACGATCCCGAGCCTGGCCGGTCCCGCGCCGGGATGCGCGCGGGCCGGATCGAGCCCGGCGGCCAGGACGGTGGAGTCGTCGGCGTCCAGCAGCGCGGCGAGGCGTTCGACGGAGTCGGCCGCGAGCAGCAGGACGCGCTCGGGTTCGGCGACGCGCGCGACCGGGGCGGGGGCGGGCGGGTGCCAGGGGGCGGTGGCGCGTCGGGCGGCCGGTGCCTCCTCCAGCACCACATGGGCGTTGATCCCGCCGAAGCCGAAAGCGTTGACGGCGGCCCGGCGGGTCGGCTCGCCCGGGTCCCGGTCCCAGGGGCGGGCCTGTGCCAGGGTGCGGAAGCGGGTGGCGGCGAGACGGGGATGGGGGTCGTCGCAGTGCAGGGTGGGCAGCAGAGTGGCGTGATGGAGGGCGAGGGCGGCCTTGACCAGGCCCGCGACCCCGGCGGCCGGCATCGTGTGGCCGATCATGGACTTCACCGAGCCGAGGACCGGGCGCTCCTCGTCGGCGAGGCCCGAGCCGGGTCCGAACACCTCGGCGAGCGTGGTGAGTTCGGCGCGGTCACCGGCGGGGGTGGCCGTGCCGTGGGCCTCCAGCAGGCCGATGGAGCGGGGCGCCGCGGGGTCGAGCCCGGCGGCCCGCCAGGCCTGGCGCACGGCCCGGGTCTGGCCGCCCGGGTCGGGGCTGACGAGTCCCGCCGTACGGCCGTCACCTGCGACACCGGTGCCCCGGATCACGGCGTAGACCCGGTCGCCGTCGCGTTCGGCGTCCGCGAACCGCTTCAGTACGACGACGCCGGTGCCCTCGCCGATGAGGATGCCGTCGGCGTCCCGGTGGAAGGGCCGGATGCGCTCGGTCGGGGACAGGGCGCGCAGCTGGGCGAAGACGCTCCACAGGGTGATGTCGTGGCAGTGGTGCACTCCCCCGGCCAGCATCATGTCGCAGCGCCCGGCGCTGAGTTCGCCGACCGCCTGGTCGACGGCGACCAGCGAGGAGGCGCAGGCCGCGTCGACGGTGTAGGCGGGGCCGCGCAGATCGAGCCGGTTGGCGATCCGGGAGGCGGCCAGGTTGGGCACCAGGCCGATCGCGGCTTCGGGGCGGTCCGGGCCGAGCCGCTCGGTGAACGCCGCCCGGACCCGGTCGAGTTGGACGGGCGACAGATCCGGCACCAACTCACCGAGTGTGCGCACGAGTTGGCCGGCCGTGCGGACCCGCTGGTCCAGCCGGGCCAGCCCGGGGGTGAGGTAGCCGCCCCGGCCCAGGATCACCCCGATCCGGTCCCGGGCCGGCAGCCCGCGCTCGCCACCCGCGTCGGCGAGCGCGGCGGCGGCCACGTCGAGGGCGATCAGCTGGTCGGGCTCGGTTCCGCAGACGGCGGCGGGCATGATGCCGTACCGGGTGACCTCCACCTCGGCCAGGCTGTCCACGAAGCCGCCGCGCCGGCAGTACACCTGGTCGGGGGCGGCGGCCCCGGCGGCGGCCGGGCGGTAGTAGTCGGCGTCCCAGCGGCCCGCGGGCACCTCGCCGATCGCGTCGACGCCGCTGCGCAGGTTGTGCCAGTAGGCGTCGAGTCCGCGCGCGCCCGGCAGCAGCACCGCCATTCCGACGATGGCGACGGGCAGTTGACTGTTCGTCATCTCACCAGCCCGACGCGGTGTAGACGACGGCACGCGCCGCCGGTTCGCCCCAGGCGAGTTCCCGCAGCAGGGCCGCGGTGCCCTCCTCGGGGTCGATCATCGCCACCCCGCGACGGGCGTACTCGCGGCCGAGTTCCGCGCCGACCATGCCGTTGTGTGTGCCGGACGGCGCCCAGGGGCCCCAGTGCACGGTGAGCGCGCGGTGTCCGGTGCGGGCGGCCCAGTCGGCGCCGAGCGTCTCCAGGGCGTCGTTGGCGGCGGCGTAGTCGCACTGGCCCCGGTTGCCGAGGACGGCGGCGATGCTGCCGAACAGCACAGTGAACGCGGGCGCCCCGGGCAGGTCGTCCAGGGCGGCGAACAGGGCCCCGGCGCCCGCCGTCTTGGTGCCGTAGACCCGCTGGAAGGAGTCGGGGGACTTCTCGGCGATCAGCCGGTCCTCGATCACCCCGGCCGCGAACACCACCCCGTCGAGCCGGCCGTGCTCGGCGTGGATCTCCTTGACCGCCCGGAGCACCGCGTCCCGGTCCCGGAAGTCCACCGCGCGATAGCGGGCCGCGCTGCCCAGCGCCGTGAGTTCGTCGAGGGTCGCGGTGATCTCCCGTTGGGCCAGCAGGAGTTCGGCGGCCCGGTTGATCTCGGCGGGCTTCGGCGCGCCGGGCGCGGCCGCGAGTGCCGCCCGCAGTTCGACGGCGGTGCGGGCGGCCGCGGTCGCCGGGGACTCGGGGGCGGCCGGGGCGGGGGTGCGGCCGAGCAGTTCGATCCGGCAGCCGCAGGCGGCGGCCAGCGTCGCCGCGAACCGGGCGGTGATGCCCCGGGCGCCGCCGACCAGCAGGACGACGGAGTCCCGGTCGAGGCCGAGCGCGGCGGCCTCCGCGGTGCCGACACCGGCGGGGCCCGCGCCGGTGCTGCCGAGGGAGCCGAGCGGGACGGGGAGGAGGTCCAGACCCCGGCGGGTGCCGTCGGCGGCGCGCAGGACGACGGGGAGCAGAGCCGGAGCCCCGGCCCCTGCTCCTGCCCCTGCCCCTGCCCCTGCCTCTGCCGCTTCCGGCGTCGATGCCGGCGCCGGAACAGGCTCAGGCGCCGGTGCGCACAGCTCCGCGAGCACGGCCTCGGCCACCGCCGCCGGAGCGACGTCCCCGACGGCCACCACCCGCGCGACCACGTCCGGGTACTCCCGCGCGGCGGTGCGGAACAGCCCGTCGAGCCCGGCCGCCCGTACGGCACCCGCGCCCGTCGCGGCCCGCACGGCGAGCAGCCTGTCCGCGCCGCACGTCAGCGCCGCCTTGACCACGGGGAACGCGTCCGGCAGCACCGGCAGGTCCGGGCCGGGCAGCGCGCCCAGGTACACGACCGCGTGCACCGTCCCGTCCGCCGCCCCGAGGACATGCCCCTGGCCAGCCAGGACGACCTCCGCGCCGCGCGCGTCCAGCCGTGCCGCCACCTCGGCCGCCGCTCCCCCGCCGTCACCCAGCAGGAAGAACCGCTGTCCGGCGAGGTCGGAACCGGCCTGCTGCCCGACGTCGGGCAGCTCGACCACCCGCATCTCGAAACGCCGGGGAGCCACACCGAGCGGCGCCGCGTCCGGCTCCGGTGCCGGTTCCTCCGGTCGGCCGGATGCCGTACCGCCGCCGACCCGTGCCGCCAGCCACGCCGTCACCGCCGCCGCCGTACGTGCCTTGGTCAGCTCCTCCAGCTCGGCGTCGTCCAGCAGCTCCGCTCCCCCGGCGATGCCCAGCCGCTTGGCCAGCTCGCCCGCGATCTCGGCCCGCTTGATGGAGTCGATGCTCAGATCCGCCTCCAGATCGAGATCGGGCTCGATCATGTCGACGGGATAGCCGGTGCGTTCACTGATGATCTCCAGCACGACCCGCCCCACGTCCTCGGCGGACGCGGCCGGGAGCTCCTCCTGGACCACGGGGGGAGCCAACTGGGCTTCTACGAAAGCTGGTTCGGCCGAGGGCAACGCCTGGGGAGCGACCGGCGCGACGGCCGCGACCGGAGCCACGGCGGGCGGCGGCGACCCCGTCCCCCCGAAGTAGGTGAGCAGCACGTCCCGCTGCGCCGCGATCATCTCCCGGCCGCTGCGCAGGAACTCGGTGATCAGCGCGTCCCGGTCGACGGGGGTGCCGTTGGGCTGGTCGGTGGTCACAGTCGTCTCCACGACGCGTCGGGCCGGTGCCAGGGCACCGGCGAGCAGGGCTCCGTCAGCGGTGCGGACCAGTTGTCCGTCGACCGTCCAGCCGGGTCGGGCGGGGGCGGGGGCGCGCAGCGCGTCGACGGCGTCACGACCCTGGAAGAGCCGGGCGGTACGCACCGGAACGCCCGCGACGGCGAGCCGGGCGAGGGCGTCGAGCCAGCCGGGCAGCCCGCCCTCGGGCCGGGGCTCGGGGGCGACCGTGCGGTGCGGGCGGTCGCCGAGGATCTGCCCGACGAGCCGGGTGAGGACCGTACCGGGGCCCGCCTCGACGAAGATCCGCGCGCCCGCCTCGTACATGGCCTCGATCTGGGCGGCGAACGCGACCGGCGCCCCGATCTGGGCGGCGAGTTCGGCACGCACCCCGTCGGGGTCCCGCGGATAGGGTGCCGCCGTGCGGTTGGCCCAGACCGGGAACTCGGGCGCGCGCACCGGCTTGTCCGCGAGGGCCTCGGCGAAGCGCTCCCCCGCCCCGGCCACCACCGGGCTGTGGAAGGCGCAGGCCACGGGGATCCGCTTCGCGCCGAGCCCGGCCGCGCGCAGCAGCCGTACCGCTGTGTCGATGTCCTGTGTGGGTCCCGAAATCACCGTCTGCTGAGGCGAGTTGAGGTTGGCGACGACGACGGACTCCGGCGCCCCCGCGTCGCGCAGGGCGCCGAGGACGCCCTCGGCGGGCGCGCCCACGGCCGCCATCGAGCCGGGGTCCTCGCCCGCCGCCGCCAGGATCGCGGCGGCCCGCTCGATGCTGAGCCGGTGCAGGGTGTCCGGGTCGAGTGCGCCGGCGGCGGCGAGGGCGACCAGTTCGCCGTAGCTGTGTCCGGCGGCCAGATCCGGCTGGACACCGGCCGCGCCGAGGAAGGCGTGGGCGGCCAGACCGGCCGCGCCCAGGGCGGGTTGGGCGGCCCGGGTGTCGGTCAGGGCGGTCCGGCGGCGCTCGCGCGCGGTGTCGTCGAAGGCGGCCGGCGGATAGACGACGTCCGCCTGGTCCGGTTGCAGATGGTCCCGCAACTCCGGTAGCGCGACGAGGAGTTCGCTGAGCATGCCGACGCGCTGGCTGCCCTGTCCGGGGAAGAGGAAGGCGACCTTTCCCTCGACCGGGTCCGAGCGGCGGACGTCGGGGTCGCCGTCCTGGTCGATAACCGCCCGCAGCCGCTCGGTCAGCTGGCCCAGGTCCTGTGCCACGAAGGCCAGTTGGACCGCCTCTCGCGAGGTGTCGGCGCGATGGGCCGCGGCGAGGGCGAGGTCGCGCAGCCGCCAGGGCCGCCCGTCCGCCTCGGCGGCCTCGAGGAGTTCCGCCGCCTGCCGGTGCGCGCTCTGCTCGTCCCGGGCGCGGAACAGGAACAGTTCGGCGGGCCACTCGTCCAGGGTCTGCCGGGGCGGTACCGCGTCCCCGTGCGCGGCCAGCACGGCGTGGAAGTTGGTGCCGCCGAAGCCGAACGCGCTGACCCCGGCGAAGCGTTCGCCCGCGGGCCGGGCCCAGGGCCGGGCTTCGGTGTGGAAGGCGAAGGGGCTGTCGTCCTCGGTCCAGGCCGGGTTGGGGCGCCCCAGGTGCAGGGTGGGCGGCGTGACCCCGGTGTAGAGGGCGAGGGTCGTCTTGATCAGTCCGGCGAGTCCGGCGGCGCACTTGGTGTGCCCGATCTGGGACTTGACCGAGCCGAGCGCGCAGCCGCCGGTGCGGGCGCCCGCCTCGGCGAACACCTCGCCGAGGATGCCGAGTTCGGTGCGGTCGCCGACCACGGTGCCGGTGCCGTGCGCCTCCACCAGGCTCACCTGCGCGGGCGAGACACCGGCATTGCGGTACGCCCGCTCCAGCGCGGCCCGCTGACCCTCGGGGCGGGGCGCGGTCAGGCCCAGGGAGCGGCCGTCGCTGGCGGAGCCGAGGCCCTTGACCACGCCGTAGATCCGGTCGCCGTCGCGTTCGGCGTCGGCGAGCCGCTTGAGCACCACGCAGGCGACGCCCTCGCCGAGCGCGATGCCGTCGGCCTCCGCGTCGAAGGCGCGGGAGCGGCCGGTCGGGGAGAGGGCGTGGACGGAGGAGAACAGGACGTAGTCGTTGATGCCGTTGTGCAGGTCGGCGCCGCCGCACAGCACCACGTCGCTGGTGCCGGAGACGAGTTCCTTGCAGGCCACGTCGAGCGCGGCGAGGGAGGAGGCGCAGGCGGCGTCCACGGTGAAGTTGGCGCCGCCGAGGTCGAGGCGGTTGGCGATACGGCCGGAGATGACGTTGGCGAGCATCCCGGGAAAGGAGTCCTCGGTCAGCTTCGGCAGTTGGCCGTCGAGTCCGTCGGGGACCTTGCCGTAGTACGACGGGAGTACGGCCCGCAGGGTCACGGCGTTGGACAGGTCGCTGCCCGCCTCCGCGCCGAAGACCACGGCGGTGCGCGAGCGGTCGAACTCCCGTCCCCGCTCGCCGTATCCGGCGTCCTCCAGGGCCCGCCGGGCCGCCTCGAGGGACAGCAGCTGCACGGGCTCGATGCTGCCGAGGGAGGTGGGCGGGATGCCGTAGCGCAGCGGGTCGAAGGGGATGCGGGGCAGGAACCCGCCCCACTTCGAGGCGGTGTGCCCGGCGGCGTGGTGCACGTCCGGGTCCCAGCGGTCGGCGGGCACCTCGGTCACCGCGTCGCGTCCGGCGACGATGTTCGCCCAGAACGCGGCGAGGTCGGGTGCCCCCGGGAACATGCAGGCCATGCCGACGATCGCGACATCGAGCGGCGCGGGCGGGGCCGGCTCCCACTCGGTGACCGGGAGCCGGCCGCGGGCGGCGAGGAAGTCGGCGGCGCCGTCGGTCACCGAGCGGTGCAGGGCCGCCATGGTCGTCGTCGCGGAGCGCAGGACGGCGACCTCTCCGGCCATGAACATCCCGTCGGTGAGCTGCCGTTGCTCGTCGACGTCGCGCAACTCCCCGTCGTCCGCGCGCTCCACGCCCTTGCTGGCGATGCGCAGCCGCCCCACGTTGAGGCGTTCCAGCGTCTCCCACACCTCGCGGTCGGGCAGGCCCCCGGTGCGCAACGCGCGTTCGCGGTCCCGGTAGTCGTCGGTGAAGGGGCTGGGCACGCACCGGGTGGCATGGCCGGGCGCGGTCTCCAGCAGGGCGGTCGCGGTGGCGGCGCGGACCTGCTCCTGGAAGAGCGGCCGGATGGCGCCGTGGGCGACGGCCTCCTCGGTGAACAGGTAGGCGGTGCCCATGAGGACCCCGATCGCGGCGCCCCGTCCGGTGAGCGGCGCGGCGAGCGCGGCGACCATCGCGGCGGACCGCTCGTCATGGACGCCGCCCGCGAAGAACACCTCCACCTGGGCCGCCGTCCCGGGTTCGGCGTCGGCCAGGAAGTCGTCCAGTACGGCGAGTTGGGCCTCCCACAGCGGGAAGGACGCCCGGGGCCCGACATGCCCGCCGCACTCCGAGCCCTCGAAGACGAACCTGCGCGCCCCGGCCTGGAGGAACTGCCGCAGCAGCCCCGGCGAGGGCACGTGCAGGAAGGTGCGGATCCCGGCCCGCTCCAGCGCCTCGGCCTGCGCGGGCCGCCCGCCCGCGATGATCGCGTGCGTGGGCCGCAGTTGTCGTACGACCTCCAGCTGGGCTTTCCTGATCTCCTCGGGCGCGAAGCCGAGCACGCCCACGCCCCAGGGCCGGCCGTCAAGGACGGCGCGCGCCTCGGTCAGCATCGCCCGGGTCCGGGCGCCGTCGGCGAGCGCCAGCGCGAGAAAGGGCAGTGCCCCGTCCTCGGCGACGGCGGCGGCGAATCCGGCCTGGTCGCTGACCCGCGTCATCGGGCCCTGTGCCACCGGCAGCCGCGTCCCGAGTGCCCGGCTCATCGCCGACCCGGGCCGCAACGCCTGCCCGCACTCCGACTCCCACCCCGACTCCGGCTCCGACTGCGGCCGCATCGCCGCCGTCATCCCCCGCACCACGCCCCGCACATCCCCCCAGCGCTCGGCGAACCGGGCGGCGAGGAAGCCGTCCTGGCCGAGGGGGAGCAACTGCCGGGCCGGGTCGCGGGCGCCGAGGAGGGCGGCGATCGCCACGGGGGCGTCGGCGGGGAGCGGCGGAGCGTCGGGGCCGCGGCGGCGCAGCACCCGGTGCCCGCCGATCACCACCGTCTCCGCGCCGTCCAGGGACCGCAGCACCGCCCGGACCGCCTCCGGCAGCCGGGACTCGGGCAGCAGGGCGAGCTGGCTGTCGAGGACGACCCCGGCGGCGCCACCCGCCATGGCGGCGGCCGCCGTCCGCGGCCCGACACCGCCGCAGGCCCAGATGGGCGGGTCGGCCAACTCCGAGTCTGCGAGCAGCTGTTGGAGCAGCACGAAAGTGCTCAGCGCACCGGTTCGGCCACCGCTCTCGGCGCCCCGGGCGATCAGCCCATGGGCCCCTGCCCGGACCGCGGCCCGCGCCTGCGTGAGGTCGGCGACCTCGGCCAACACCCGTAATTCGGCGGCCAGTTCGGTGATGTTCCAGGGGGTGTCCGCGGCTGCCAGGTCCGCGGCGAGGACGACGAGGCCGGGGCCGTCCGACAGGTCGGCCGGGGTGAGGGCGCACCGGGCGGTCACCCGGACGCCGTACGGGCCCGGCGCGGTTCTTCTCAGCCGGGACAGCTCCTGTCGGCATATTCGGTCGCCGTCGCCGAGATCGAGGACGCCGAGCGCGCCGGCGCCCGTGGCGGCCGCGGCGAGGCCCGCGTCGGGTTCTCCGAACGGGGTGAGGCAGAGGATCAGTTCATGGGCGCGCACAGGGGAGGTCATGAGACTCCGACACAATCGGCGAAAAGCACGGTGGGGGGTTGTGCGGCGGAACTCGTCGGTGCGAGGGCATCGGAAACTAGCGAGGGGCTACTCGCGGGTCAACAACGACGGCCGCCGCGCGCCCGCGGTGGCCTTGATCCGGCCAGGCCACCGAATTCGCCGCAAGCGCCGAGAAATCGGCGCTTCCGGGTCATCGGTGCAGGCGTCCGCTCACCCGAGCCCACGCGCCACATCGCCACAAGCCCGTCAAAGCGCGCACCTGCTTCACCCTTCACTCACCCGGCCGCAACACGCCGTGACACCAGGACCGTGTCTGTAAATTCCGCATGACCTTCGGCCCCTGGCGAGGATGCGCACGGGCCGGAAAGCGCCAGAAGACCTGAAATGAGCCCGGCGCCGGAAAACGCGGGAGGGGCCCCTGCTCAGGGGCCCCTCCGTCATGCGGACGCGGCTCAGTCGCCCGCGTGGCGGACGGTGCCCGCCGCCAGCTTCAGGTCCTGCTGGAGCGTGGAGTACGCCGGCTTGGGCTTCAGGTTCACGTCGTAGAGGAGGCCGTAGCCCTCCCCGCTGAACGTGTCCGGGATCCAGGAGTCGCCGTCGTAGACGCCCCAGGCCGTGAAGGAGACGCACTGGCGGACCAGTTCACAGCCCTTGAGCAGTTCGGAGAACTCGTAGGGCTGGGCGTACTGGGCGAGCGCGTCCGTGGGCACCTGGTCGGTCGCGTTGTCGACGAAGGTGCGTACGTCGGCCTCGGTGACGGCGACCTTCAGGCCCAGGTCGCCGAACGCCTGGAGATCGTCCTGGTACCGGCGGGCGTCGAAGCCGTACTGGGTGTCGAGGTGGCCCTGCTCGCCGATGCCGTCGATCGGCACGCCCTGCGCGCGCAGCTTCTTCACGAAGTCGTACACGGCCTGGAACTTGACGTTGGTCCCGTCCTCGCCGGTGATGTTGTAGTCGTTGTACATCAGCAGGGCCTTCGGGTCGGCCTTGTGCGCCCAGCGGAACACATCCGCGACGACACCCGGCCCCAGATGCCCGATCCAGAAGTCGTCGGCGTTCAGACCGTCGGTCCTCGGGGTCTCCCAGGCGTTGGCGAAGACCTCGTTGGCCACGTCCCATTGCCACACCTTGCCCTTGAAGTGTGTGACCTCGTCGGTGACATGCCGGTGGAGGATGTCGCGCAGCTGAGTGTCGGTGATGGTGCCGTTCGCGACGCCGGTGGTCAGCCAGCCGGGCAGCTGGTTGTGCCACATGAGGGTGTGGCCGCGGACCGCCTGGCCGTGCTGCTGGGCGAACCGCACCAGCTCGTCCGCCTGCTTCCAGTCGTACACGCCCCGGCTCGGCTCCACGCTCTCCCACTTCATGGCGTTCTCGGGCGTGACCGTGGAGAACTGGCCGGCGACGATGTCGGTGTAGGGCTTGTCGGTGCCCAGCTTCGCCGCGTCGACCGCGGTGCCGATCCGCAGGCCCTGCTTCGACGCCAGCGTCCGCAGGGAGGTGTCGGCCGGACCGCTGTTCCCGCCCGCGACCGCGACGGCGGCGGGCACGAGCAGCAGGGCGGCGGCACCGGCGGCGACGAGTGTGGATCTGCGGCGAAGCTGCTTCACGACGGGCTCCCGGTGGTCCAGTCGGCCTCGAAAGTTTCGGGCCGATGTTCGATCGGTGGTGCAAGCTAGACCGCGCGATCTCACCGCGTCAATGGGCCTGCACAGCAGGGCTCGCATCGACTTCGGCTCCCGCCGCCGCACCGAAATTTTCGAAGCGCGCGGCCCGCCGACCTAGCGGCCCCCGGAACGAGGAAGGGGCCCCCGGCACACGCCGGAGGCCCCTCTTCAGCGGTCAGCTCAGCCGTTCGGCCGCAGGGTCCACACCACCGTCATCTCCCCGGTGACGGCGCCGTCCTCGCGCTCGATGGCGATGGCGACCGGGAACTCCGGCCGGCCGCCCGCGTCCAGCTCGGCGACGACCTCGGCCGCCGGACGGCCCAGGGTCGCCGTCGCCGTCACCGGCCCCATGGCCAGCTTCTTGTAGCCGATCTCGGCCCGGACCGCGAGCGGCACCGCGCGCGAGAGCTGGTCGCCGAAGGCCGTGAGCACGATGGCGCCGCTGGCGGACTCGGCCAGCGTGAACATCGCGCCGGCGTGGGGACCGCCGATGTGGTTGTGGTAGTCCGGCTGGTCCGGGAGCCGCAGCACGGCGCGCTCCGCGGTCACCTCGACGAACTCCAGGTTCAGGGTCCGCACCATCGGGACCGCGGTGGCAAGCATCTCGCCCATCGAGGCGCTGTCAACAGTCATGGGCGTGATGTTACCGGCCAGTAGGCGTTGCTGACCAGCACGGCCTCCAGCCGTCCGCCATGCCCTTCACACCGCTTCGCTACGGCCCTGACGAGAGCCCGTGACCGAACCGTGCCGCCACCGCACTAGTGTTGTCGGCCATGTGGCCAGATCAGCAGCCGCCCGGGGGCGCGCAGAACCCGCAGCAGAACCCGTACCAGCAGCCGGGTTATCAGCAGCAGCCGGGTTATCAGCAGCAGCCGAATCCGTATCAGCAGCCGGGGTACCAGCAGTACCCGCAGGGGGGCCAGCACCCCGGGGCCGGGCAGCAGCCCGGAGCCGGTCAGCAGCCGGGGCCGGGTCAGTACCCCGCGGCCCCCGGCCCGTACGGGCAGCAGCAGCCGCAGTGGGGGCAGCCGCCCACCGTGCCGATGCAGCAGCCCCCGAAGGGCGGCGGCAACGGCGGCGGCAACCGTACGAAGCTGATCGCGATCGTCGCGGCAGCCGCCGTGGTCGTCGCCGCCTGCGTGACCGGTGTGCTGGTCCTCGGCGGGTCCAAGAACGGCAAGGACGACAAGGCGGACGGCAAGCACACAGGGGCCAGCCAGTCGCCGACCGGGGCGTCGTCCAGCCCCGCCTCCACCGACAACCCGCGGGCCGCGGAGAGCGAGAAGCCGACCGTGCCGGGCTGGAAGGTCGTGGTGAACCCCAAGTGGGGCATCGCCTATGACGTGCCCTCGGACTGGCAGGCCCAGGCGCCCGACCTGGAGGTGGGCTTCGAGGACCAGAAGTCCACCGACGGCAAGCCGCTGATCGTGATGTCGGGCACCGCCGAGGACCAGCCCAAGTTCTGCACGTCCGACGACAACAAGGACGGCCGCACCGACGACACCCCCCTCGCGGTCGTCGGCAGCAAGGGCGCGAGCGGCGCGAAGAGCACCGACCAGATCGCCGTCAACACCCCCGCCTGGTGGGTCTACGGCGGCTACACCCAGCCGGACAAGAAGACCATCACCTTCGACAAGAAGGCCACTCCCTTCACCACCACGTCCGGCATCAAGGGCAGTTACGCCTGGGCGAGGTCGAGCGGCACCCCGCAGAAGGGCAAGTGCGCGACCGACGGCAAGGCCCTCACCTTCGGCTTCCAGAACTCGGCGCACGACTACGTGTCGTTCAACTTCTATGGCGCCAAGGGCATCAAGGACGAGGTCCCGCAGGCCACGATCATGAAGATCCTCGGCTCGGTGCGGCTGCACGGCACCCCGACGTCGGACTGACGCGGGGCTCCGGGCGCGGCGGACGGACGTCCCCGCGCCCGGCGTTCAGCCGATGCCGAACGAGCCGCCCGGCGGCACCGGCGAGGGCACCGCGTCCGCGTCCCCGACCGGCCGCGCGCCGCCGATGAACTCCCGTACGGCGGCGCCGTGTTCGACCCGCGCGGGGAAGACGTCCGCCGCCACCCGGCGGGCCAGCGTGGCGACGTCCGGCGGCCGGTGCGAGGCGATGAGCACCGCGTTGCCGAACCGCCGCCCGCGCAGCACCCCCGGCTCGGCGACCAGCGCCAGCTCCTCGAAGACCTCGGCGAACGTGGCCAGTTGGGAGCGCAGAAAGGCGAACGGCGCCGCGTCCGCGAGGTTGGCGAGATAGGTCCCGCCCGGCCGCAGCACCCGCTCGGCCTCCCGGGCGTAGGCGAGGGTGGTGAGATGGGCCGGCACCCGGGAGCCGCCGAAGACGTCCGCGATCAGCACATCGGCCGCGTCGTCCGGCGCGGCCGACAGCCAGGCGCGGGCGTCGGCGGCGTGCACCGCGACGCCCGCACCCTTCGGCAACGGCAGATACTCGGCGACCAGGTCCAGCAGCCCCCGGTCGGCCTCCACGACGTCCTGCCGTGAGCCGGGCCGGGTCGCCGCGACGTACCGGGGCAGGGTCAGCGCTCCCCCGCCCAGGTGCAGCACGTCCAGCGCCCGGCCCTCGGGAGCCACCGTGTCCAGCGCGTGCCCGAGCCGGCGCGCGTACTCGAACTCCAGGTACGTCGGCTCGCCCAGGTCGACGTAGGACTGGGGCGCCCCGTCGACCGTCAGCAGCCAGGCACGCTCCCGGTCCACATCGGGCATGAGCTTGGCGGCGCCGTGGTCGGTGGTGCGGAAGACGGGTATCTGCTCGGTCACGCGTTCATTGTGACGCGCCCCGCGGGGGCCCTACGAACCGACGGACAGCACGGTGCCCGCGCCGACCGTCCGGCCGCCCTCCCGGATCGCGAAGCCGAGCCCCGGCTCCAGCGGCACCTCCCGCCCCAGCTCGACGGTCATCTCCACCGTCTGACCGGGCCGGGCCACGGCCGCCGCGCCGAGGTCGACGTCCCCGACCACATCCGCGGTACGGATGTAGAACTGCGGCCGGTACCCCGTCGCGATCGGTGTCGTCCGACCCCCCTCGCGCCCCGACAGCACATACACCCGCGCCGTGAACCGCCGCGCCGGCGCCACGCTGCCCGGCGCCGCCACCACATGCCCCCGCCGCACCGCGTCCCGGGGCACGCCACGCAGCAGCACGGCCACGTTGTCCCCGGCCAGCGCCTGCGGCATCGGCTTGCCGAAGGTCTCCAGGCCGGTGACGACGGTCTCGACGCCGTCCGCGCCGAGCACGGCGACGCGGTCCCCGAGGTTGAGCGTGCCGCGCTCCACGGCGCCGGTGACGACCGTGCCCCGCCCGGTGATGGTCAGCACGTTCTCCACCGGCATCAGGAACGGCGCGTCGAGATACCGCTCGGGCATCGGCACATAGGTGTCCACGGCGTCGAGCAGCGCCTCGACGGACGCCGTCCAGCGCGGGTCGCCCGCGAGCGCCCGCAGCCCCGAGACGCGTACGACGGGTACCGCGTCGCCCGGGTAGCCCTGCGCGGTGAGCAGGTCGCGGACCTCCAGCTCGACCAGGTCGATCAGTTCCTCGTCGACCGCGCCGTCCGCCTTGTTGAGGGCGACGACGATGTGGTCGACGCCGACCTGCCGGGCGAGCAGGACGTGCTCGGCGGTCTGCGGCATGATCCCGTCGAGCGCGGAGACGACCAGGATCGCCCCGTCGAGCTGCGCGGCGCCGGTGACCATGTTCTTCACATAGTCGGCGTGACCAGGCATGTCCACATGGGCGTAGTGCCGGGTGTCGGTCTCGTACTCGACGTGCGCGATGTTGATGGTGATGCCGCGCGCGGCCTCCTCGGGGGCGCGGTCGATGCGGTCGAAGGGCACGAAGGTGCCGGTGCCGCGCTCGGCGAGGACCTTGGTGATGGCGGCGGTCAGGGTGGTCTTGCCGTGGTCGACATGACCCATGGTGCCGATGTTCAGGTGCGGCTTGGTGCGCACGTAGGCCGTTTTGGACATGGCTGTACCTCGAAGCCTTCGCTGTCGTACGGAAGTCGGGACCCCGCCGGCCCGCCGACCCTCCCCCTGCGGGGTCCGCCGGACGATCCGGGGAGGGTCAGCTTCGGGCGCCGTCGACAGCGGCCGCGAGCGTGGGAACGGCAGCCTTCGGCACATCCGCGACCGCGGATGCTGCGAGGTGGAAGGCGTACCAGAACATGAGGTCGATCATCGCCGACGGGATGTCCGGCGTCGAATGGTTTTCCACCGGTTTCCGGGCGGCGGACCGCTCCGCGCACGGGGCGTGTGCACACAAGCGACCGGCGCCGCCCCTGGGTGGGGCGGCGCCGGTGCGGTGCGGAGGGGGCGTCAGACCTCGCTGTGGCGGCCCCGCTTGTCGCAGCCGCCCTTGTCGTCCGGCTTGCCGTAGACGGGGCACGGGGGCTCCGGCCGGACGGCGACCGTGACGGTGGCCGAGGCGGGCTCGCTGGCGATCTCCCGGCCCTGCGGGTCGGTGGCGCCGGCCTGTGCGATGTTGGTGATCCGGCACTCGACGGTGCCGCCGTCACCGCCGCCGCGGTTGCCGTTGTCCAGGCAGAGGTCGATGTCGGCCTGGGTGATCTGGTACGAGCCGTGGCAGGTGGTGGTCTCCCCGGGCGCCAGCGTGGTGTCGTCACAGGTCACCGTGGCGACACGGTCGTCCGCGACATGCACGTCGTGCAGCTGGGTGCTGCCGGTGTTGGTCACGGTGTACGCGTACTGGACCGTGGACCCGACCTGGTACGGACCGCTGGAGACGACCCGCTTGTGCAGCGTGAGGTGGGGCTGCCCGACGGGGATGGTCTGGTACGTCTCCGGCGAGGTGACGGTCTCCCCGTTCGCGGTACCGGTCGCCGTGGCGGTGTTGGTCACGGAACCGGCCGTGCCGTCGGCCGCGGTGATGGTGTAGGTGCCGGTGCAGGTGGTGCTGTCACCGGTCTCCTCCGCCGGGGCGAGCGTGGTCGACTCGCAGGTGATGTTCTGCACATGGTCGTCGTGCACCGCGACATCGGTCAGCTCCACACCACCGGTGTTGCGGACGGTGTAGCGGTAGGTGACCGTTTGCCCGACCGAGTACGGACCGGGGGTCTCCACCTGCTTCTCGACCTCGATGCCCGGCCGCTGCTGGATCGGGACGCTCTCCGAGGATTCCGGCGAGGTGACCGTCTCCCCGTCGGAAGTGCCGGTGGCGGTGGCCGTGTTGTCGATGGAACCGTGGGCGACGTCCGCGGCCGTCACCGTGTACGTGGCCGTACACGTGACCGTCTCACCGGGCGCGAGGCTGGTCACCGGGCAGTGGACCGGGCCGACCTTCGGGTCGTCGACGGCCAGGTCGTCGATGGTCGTATCGCCCGAGTTGGTGACCACGAAGTCGTACGGCACCTGCGAACCGACCGTCAGGTCTCCGGGCAGCGGCTGCCTGGCCTGCTTCACGAGGCTGAGCTCGGAGAGCGGCTGCTCGGTGGCGACAACCACGTTGCGGATAAGATGGGTGTCCGTGAACAGACCGGTGGACGCCGCGAATCCGAACTTGTAGGTCGACGGCACCGGGGTCGGCGCGGCCGTCTGGAGCACCTGCTGGAAACCGTTGCCGTCGTTGAAGTCGATGGACACGGTGACCTGCGGGTCGGGCGCCGGGGTGATCACCACGTGCACCCGGCGGCGCGAGGGCTCCAGGTCCTGCTCGGCCTGGACCGGGTCGCTCGACACCGTGGTGGTCGGCCCCTGAAGCTGACCGGGAAGGGTCGACGGCCAGGGCCCGGTGGTCGAGAAGTTGCTCGTGGTGGCGGTGAGGAAGCAGTAACCCTCGATGCCGTCACCGGGACCGCGCAGCGTGACCATGTTCGGCCCGGGCGCGGGTACGTGGAAAGCCGTTCCGGCGGGCGAGCGCTGACCGGGCGGGCAGCCGTTGCCGCGGTGCTCCCAGTCGCCGAAGTAGTTACCGAGGACGTCGAGCCCGACGCCCAGGTAGCCGCGGTCCACACCGGGCTGGAAGTCGGCAGTGGGGTCGTCGTCGGGCAGCTTCTGGGCGTAGCCGAGGCTGCCGCCGAAGGCGCCGGGGTGGGTCAGCTGCGTGTCGCCGTCGACCAGGAAGAACGAGATGCCGTCGGCCGGGGCGATATGGCCCGTGGTGGTGCCGTACTGCCACTGGTCGAAGGTGACGTCGAGACCCTTGGTGGCGGGCAGCGCGTGATTGTAGAGGACGGCGCCCGACTGGTCGTTCGAGGAGTCGGTCAGCCGGAGATAGCCGTGCGGGGCGGCGTTGTTGGGCGGCTGCGGGCCGACGCCCGCCGTGCAGCCGCCCAGCGGGTGGTCGCCAGGGCCCGGGAGGGCGCCGACCTGGGGCGCGCCGGTGAGGCAGGCCGAGCCGACGCCCGTGAACTCCGGGGCCGTCGCGTGCATGAACGTCTCGTCGAGCAGGGTGGAACCACCCTGGCGCGGCTGCGGCTGGGCGAGGGCACCGGTGTCCAGTGCCAGCGAGCCGCCCACGCCGAAGGCGAGGGTCAGCGCCGCCGCGGCGAGCCGGGAGGTCCGCGCGGGTCCGCCGAGTGGGGACGAGCGTTTATTTCGCTTCATGCGCAGCATACGTAGCAGTCACGCTCCGTGATGGACTGCTGCCGACCGCACGTGTCCCCGTCAAGTACCCGGTCAGCCGCACCGGCGCACGTGGACGACCGGGCTGCCCGCGGCGCCCTCTATCATCGGCGTCGGCCGTCGATGTCTCCCAGGGGGTCACGTGCTCGATGCCACCACCGTCCCCGCGCCGCCCGTGCCCCGCGCGGGGTTCACCGCCCGCTGCACCCGGGCGCTGCTGTCGCCGTGGGCGCGGTTGTCGCTGCTGCTGGTGCTGTTGGCGGCCGCGGGCGCGCTGGTGCTGCTGTTCGATCCGCAGCGCCTGCTGACCCAGGGCTGGCCGCCGCGGGCGGGCGGGCTCATGGCGGTGCTGGCCTTCGGGGCGGGATACGGGCTGTGCACGGTGGCGTTCGTGCCGCGGCCCCTGCTGAACCTGGCGGCGGGCGCGCTGTTCGGCTCCCGGCTGGGCCTCGCGACCGCGCTCGCCGGGACGGTGCTCGGGGCCGGGGTGGCCTTCGGGCTCGGGCGGCTGCTCGGGCAGGACGCGCTGCGCCCGTTGCTGCGCGGCCGGTGGCTGCGGGCGGCGGACGGGCAGCTGAGCCGGCACGGGTTCCGGTCCATGCTGGCCGCGCGGCTCTTCCCGGGTGTGCCGTTCTGGGCGGCGAACTACTGCGCGGCGGTCTCCCGGATGGGCTGGCTGCCGTTCCTGCTGGCGACGGCGCTCGGGTCGGTCCCGAACACCGCCGCCTACGCGGTCGCCGGCGCCCGTGCCTCGGCGCCGACGTCGCCCGCGTTCCTGCTCGCGATGGCCTGCATCGCCGTACCGGCCCTGGCGGGCACGGTGGTGGCGTGGCGGCAGCGGCATCGGCTGCGCGGCAGATGACCGAGGTCCGTCGACCCTGCGTCAGACGGCTTCCAGGATCATCGCGTTGGCGAGGCCGCCCGCCTCGCACATCGTCTGCAAGCCGTAGCGGGCGCCCCGTTCGCGCATCGCGTGCACCAGGGTGGTGGTCAGCCGGGTGCCGCTGGCGCCGAGCGGGTGGCCGAGGGCGATGGCGCCGCCCTTCACATTGACCTTGTCCAGGTCGGCGCCGGTCTCCTGCTGCCAGGCGAGGACCACACTGGCGAACGCCTCGTTGACCTCGAACAGGTCGATGTCGCCGAGGGAGAGGCCGGCCCGGGCGAGCACCTTCTCGGTGGCCGGGATGACACCGGTGAGCATCAGCAGCGGGTCGGAGCCGGTGACCGCGAAGCTGTGCAGCCGGGCGAGCGGGCGCAGGCCGAGCCGGGCGGCGGTCTCGCTGGAGGTGATCAGGACGGCGGAGGCGCCGTCGTTGAGCGGGCTGGTGTTGCCCGCGGTGATATTCCACTCGATCTGCGGGAAGCGCTCGGCGAAGTTCGGGTCGTGGTAGGCGGGCTTGAGGCCGCCGAGGATCTCCGGGGTGCTGTCGGGTCGTACGCACTCGTCGCGGGTGACGCCCTCCAGGGGCGCGGTCTCGGCGTCGAACAGTCCGGCCTCCCAGGCCGCGGCGGCCTTGCGGTGCGAGGAGACCGCGAAGGCGTCCATCTCCGCGCGGGTCAGCGACCACTTGGCGGAGATCAGCTCAGCGCTGATGCCCTGCGGCAGCAGGCCCTCGGGGTAGCGCGCGGCGACGCCGGGTCCGAAGGGGTCCTTGCCCGCGGGCACGTTGGACCACATCGGCACCCGGCTCATCGACTCCACACCGCAGGCGACCACCATGTCGTACGCGCCGGCGATCACACCCTGGGCGGCGAAGTGCACGGCCTGCTGGGAGGAGCCGCACTGGCGGTCCACCGTGGTGGCCGGGACCGTGTCGGGCAGTCCGGCGGCGAGCACGGCGTACCGGGTGGTGTTCATGGCCTGCTCGCCGACCTGGTCGACGGTGCCGCCGATCACGTCGTCGATCAGTGCCGGGTCGATTCCGGAGCGCTCGACCAGGGACTTCAGTGTGTGGGCGAGCAGCTGGACGGGGTGGATCTGCGCGAGGGCGCCGGTGGGCTTGCCCTTGCCGATCGGGGTGCGTACGGCCTCGACGATCACTGCGTCTCGCATGGTGCGGCCTCCTGCGGCGGAGCGGGCTCGTTCACGAGCGTGGTTACCGGTGGGTAGGAAATCTGAACTCACCATAGCCCCGTGAGTTGGAAAATCAAACCCACCCACCGACGCGAGGGAACCCATACCGTTCGCAAGGGTTGGAAAACCAAACTCTCAACTAAACTGGGCCGCATGGCCGCACCGAAGGACCCGCGCCCCTGCTCCATCGCCGACACCCTCGCGGTGGTGGGAGAGAAGTACTCCCTGCTCGTGCTGCGGGAGGTGTGCCTGGGCAACGGCCGGTTCGACCAGCTGGCGCGCAATATCGGCGCCCCGCGCGACATCCTGGCCACCCGGCTGCGCCGGCTCGTGGAGGCCGGGGTGCTGACCAGGCGCGCCTACAGCGAGCACCCGCAGCGCTTCGACTACCGGCCGACCGCGGCGGGCCTGGAGCTGGAGCCGGTCCTGATGGCGCTCAAGGAGTGGGGTGACCACCATCTGCGCCACCACACCGATCTGCCCATGACCATGGAACACAGCTGCGGCCATGAGCTGGTCCCGGTGGTCACCTGCCGCGCCTGCGGCTCCCCCGTCCATCACGACGACCTGACGGCCCACCCGCAGACGCCCGGCTGGACGGTGAAGGGCCCCGTGGCGACTTCCTGAACTCCCTTACCTGACAGGGCAGTTGACCCGCTCGCCACCGCCCTCCCAGAGCACCGCACCCCATTTCGGCCATCTCCCGGACACCCGCCATCGTCAACTCAGCCCGGCATATGCCATCTGAACTGGGGCGACCACAGGGCCCGATCGGCGGCACCGGTGACCAACCACATACGTTCTGCGTAGCGGTGCGGTAGCGCAGTGTCAGACCTTGCCCCTACGCTGTTCCACATGTCCCCCCATTTCCCGCCCCCTGGTTCCACACGGTCTGCCGCCGAGGTGAACGAGCAGATCCGGGCGCTCTGGCTGCGCACGGGCGGCTCCCTCTCGGCCCAGGAGCGCACGGAGTACGAGCTACTGGTCGTGGAGTGGGCCAAGGCGATCCGCGAGGAGATCATCAAGGCCGCCTGACCACTCCCGGCGCCCTACGCCCTCAGGTGGGCGAGCACGTCCTCCGCCACCGGGTACGCCCGCTCCTCGGGAAGCAGCGCCGCGGCCTGCTCAGGCTTCCCGGCCCGCACGGCCGCGTGCACGTGCCGGGCCAGAGGTGTCACGTCCTGTATGCCGACGACCCACTCATCGGCGTACCGCCGCGCGGCCTCCCCGGCGAGCCCGAGTTGCAGCGAGCGCCAGGGCAGCGCGTTGTGATGCAGATCCCGCTCCGGATCCCACTGCACCCGCGCCGGCGCCCTCGCCAACTCCCGCTTCCAGGCCGCCCGGTCCGTGTGCACCCCGGACACGTAGTGCGACAGACAGGCGTGCCGCAGGGCCCACTCGAACCCCGCCCGGTCGATCTCGACCGCCAGCACGGTCTCCTGCCCCTCCTTGGTGCCCCAGCCGCAGCGGTACATCATCCAGAGGAACGACGGCTTGATCCAGGTCATCCGGTCCCGCTTCCACTCCCCCGGAAACCGCCCGTCCCGAGCGGCGGCCAGGCCGATGCCGGGGCGGTACGCCTGGTAGACGGTGATCGTGGTGTCCGTGTAGCGGGCGCGGATGCGGAACTTGGGTTCGGCGGCGAGGAATCGATCGTTCACGGAGGACAGGTTCGACGGTCGGGCGCGGTCCCGCCACCGGATTTCCCGCTCGTCCGAACCGCCGAATTTCGCCGCATGGCTCTTGGCTGCGTCCCCGTCGTGGCGAAGACTGAGCCGATGACGCAGCGTGCGGAACTCGCGACCGTACTGGACCGGCTGGCCGTGGACGAGTTGGTCACCGCGTACGCGGTGACGGTGGACGACGGTGACTGGACGGCGTACCCGGGCCTGTTCACGCCCGAGGGGAGGGCCGATTACCGTTCGTCCGGGGGGATCGAGGGCCAGGCCGGGCAGGTCGCCGGGTGGCTCGCGGAGAACCTGGCGCGGTTCGCCGTACGGCAGCATCTGATCGTCAACCGGCGGGTGCGGTTCGGGATCCTGGAGCATGACACCGGGGACACCGCGCGGGTGCGGGCCGACTATTTCAACCCGATGCGCCGCACGGAGGGGGACGGCCCGGCGGCGCCGGATCTGGAGTGCGGCGGACGGTACGACTTCGGGCTGCTGCGCACGCCCGAGGGCTGGCGGATCGGCGAGGTCGTGGCCACGGAGAAGTGGCGGAGGACGGCGCGGTGAGGTCTGAAGCGGGGCATGCGGGCAGAGGGGACCGGGAGGGTGACCGTCGGCTGAGTGGTGACGCCCCGAGCGGGTACCGGAGGGGGCCACCAGGCCCCCTGTCGTAGATCGCTTGCGGCGCGCACACTGGAGCCCTGGGGTAGGGAGGCTCCGTATGACGACGTTCGAGCGCTGGCTGACCTCCCCCTGGCGGCGCTCCGCCGTCGTCGCCCTCGCGGGCGCCCTGCCCGTACTGGCGTTCCCGGCGCCCTCGCTGTGGTGGTTCGCGTACCTCGCCCTGGTCCCGTGGCTGCTGCTGGCCCGCTCGGCGCCGACCGGACGGCGGGCGGCATACGACGGCTGGTGCGGCGGCTTCGGGTATCTGGTCGCGGTGCACCACTGGCTGCTGCCGAGCCTTCATGTGTTCATCTTCCTGATCGGCGCGCTGCTCGGGCTGCTCTGGATGCCCTGGGGCTGGCTGGTGCGCCGGTATCTGGGCGGCGCCCCCTCCCCCGGCCGGTGCGCCGTCGCCCTCCTCGTACTGCCCTCGGGCTGGCTGCTGGTGGAGCTGGTCCGCTCCTGGCAGGGGCTCGGCGGACCCTGGGGCATCCTGGGCGCCAGCCAGTGGCAGGTGGCACCGGCACTGCGGCTGGCCTCGGTCGGCGGGGTGTGGCTGCTGAGCTTCCTGGTGGTCGCCGTGAACGTGGCGGCGGCCGTGCTGATCGCGGTGCGCGGGGCGCGGATGCCGGCGGTGGCCACGGTCCTCGCCACCGCCGCCGCGACCACCGCCGCCTGGGCATGGGCACCCCGGCCGCAGATCGACGGCAGGACGCGGATCGCCGTCGTACAGCCGGGCGTCGTGGCCGGGCGGGACAGCCCGGAGGTGCGGTTCGACCGGGAGGAGCAGCTGACCCGGCGGCTCGTCGGACAGAACGTCGACCTGGTGGTGTGGGGCGAGTCCAGCGTCGGCTACGACCTCGCCGACCGCCCCGATCTGTCCCGGCGGATCGCCGCGCTGTCCCGGGCGACCGGCGCCGACGTCCTGGTGAACGTGGACGCCCGCCGCTCCGACCGGCCCGGGATCTACAAGAGTTCGGTACTGATCGGCCCGAACGGCCCGACCGGTGACCGGTACGACAAGATGCGTCTCGTGCCGTTCGGCGAGTACATACCCGCCCGTTCCGTGCTCGGCTGGGCCACCTCGGTGGGCAAGGCGGCCGGCGAGGACCGTAGGCGCGGCACCGAACAGGTCGTGATGAACGTGGGGCACGGACTGCGGATCGGTCCGCTGATCTGCTTCGAGACCGCGTTCCCCGACATGAGCCGGCATCTCGCGGATGACGGCGCGGACGTGCTCCTCGGGCAGTCCTCCACCTCCACCTTCCAGCACAGCTGGGCGCCGGAGCAGCACGCCTCGCTGGCCGCGCTGCGCGCCGCCGAGACCGGCCGCCCGATGGTGCACGCGACCCTCACCGGCGTCTCCGCCGTGTACGGGCCCGGTGGTCAGCGGCTCGGCCCCTGGCTGGGGACCGATGCGAGCACCGCGCGCGTGTACGACGTACCGCTGGCGCACGGCATCACGCCGTACGTCCGCTACGGCGACTGGCCGGTGCACGTCGCGCTGCTGGTGCTGGCCGCGCTGTGCGCCGGCGAGGGCGCCCGGGCGCTCAGGCTGCGCCGGGGAGGTCCTGAACCGCTCGTACCACCCGCTCGCACAGCTCATGGGTCGCCAGCGCGTCCCGGGCGCTGAGCCGCCGCCCGGCGCGCACCGCGTCGACGAAGGTGTGGACCGCCCCTTCGATGCCGCGCTGCCGGGCCACCGGCACCCAGTCGCCGCGCCGGCGCAGGGTCGGCTGGCCCTTGTGGTCGATCACCTCGGCGAGGTTGAGCACCTGGCGCTTGGTGTCCTGCCCGGAGACCTCCAGGATCTCCTCCGTCGAGCCGCTGAGCCGGTTCATCACGCCCAGCGCGGTGAAACCGTCCCCCGCGAGCTGGAGCACCACATGGTGCAGCAGCCCGTCCCGGACCCGCCCGCGGACCGTGATGTCGTCGACCGGGCCCGGCGCCAGGAAGCGCAGGGTGTCGACGACATGCACGAAGTCGTCCAGGATCATCGAGCGGGGCTCCTCGGGCAGCCCGACCCGGTTCTTCTGGAGCAGGATCAGCTCGCGCGGGTGCTCCAGGCACTGCGCGTACCCGGGGGCGTAGCGCCGGTTGAAGCCGACGAAGAGGGAGACGCCGCGCTCCTCGGCCAGCTCCACCAGCCGCTCGGAGTCGGCCAGTTCGAAGGCCAGCGGCTTGTCGACGTAGGTCGGGACGCCGGCCGTCAGCAGGCGGCTGACGATCTCCGGGTGGGCGGCGGTGGGCGCGTGCACGAAGGCCGCGTCGAGCCCGGCGGCGAGCAGCGAGTCGAGGCTCGTGTGCCGCTGTCCGGCGGGCAGGTGCAGCCCGTCGGCGACCCGGGCGAGGGTGGCGGGGGTGCGGGTGTGCAGATGGAGGTCGACCCCGGGCAGCGCGCCCAGCACCGGCAGATACGCCTTCTGCGCGATGTCCCCGAGTCCGATGCAGCCGACCTTCACGTGTCTCTCCCCTGCGGCTCGCCCAGCTGTACGTCCCCGGCAGCATACGGGGGCCGCCAGTCGGCGATGCCGTCGAATCCGCGCAGGAAGAGGGCGGGGCCGAGCCTGGACAGGGCGGCCATCGCGGTGTCCCGGACGGCTACGGCGGCGCGGCCGCCCGCCATGTTGACGCGGGCGATCCGGACCGCCTGGCGGGCGATGGCGGTCGTGCGCGGGAGCCGGGCGGCGGTGTAGGCGGCGAGGTCACGGGCGTGGTGGGCGAGGACCACGGCGTCCTCGACGGCCTGGTTGCCGCCCTGGCCGAGGGTGGGCGGCATGGCGTGCGCGGCGTCGCCGAGGAGCGCGACCCGGCCCGCGTGGTAGGCGGGCGGCGGGGTCGCGAGGTGGTGGACGTCGTGCCGCAGGACGTCCTCGGGACGGGTGGCGGCCAGCACGGCGGGGACGGGGTGGTGCCAATCGCCGTAGCGGCGCAGGAGTTCGGCCCGTTCGTCGTCCGGGGCCCGGCCGCCCGCCGGGGTGACGGCCGCCGCGTAGGCGTACGCCCGGCCGTCGTGGAGCGGATGCGTCCCCCACAACCGGCCCCGCCCCCAGGTCTCATGGGAGGCGAACGCGACGCCGGGCAGCGGTATTAGGACCCGCCAGGTGGTGAACCCGGCGTACACCGGCCCGGGGTGCTCGGGGAACAGGGCCGTGCGGACACGGGAGTTGATGCCGTCCGCGCCGACGACCAGCTCGGCCTCCAGTCCTTCGTGGGCGGTGGGGTCGCCGGCGTCGGCGGGCCCGCAGCGCACCCGCGCGGGCCGCCCGCCGTCGCCCGGATCGACGACGGTCGCCACGGTCCCCGTGCGCACACCGCCCGGCGGGAGCAGTGCCGCCAGGCGGTCGATCAGGGTGGCCCGGGGCAGCAGGACCAGGGGGTCGCCGAAGCGGGCGGTCACGGCGGCGGCGTCGCTGCGGGAGAGCCAGCGGCCCGAGGGGGTGCGCAGTCCGCCGTCGCCCTGCCAGGCGGCCAGCTCGCGGATCTCGTCGCCGATGCCGAGGACGTCCAGGGCGCGCAGCGCGTTCGGGGCGAGGGAGATCGCGGCGCCGACCGGTGCCAGGGAGCGGGCCCGCTCCAGCACGGTCACCTCCCAGCCGCGCCGGTGCAGGGCCGCGCCCGCCGCCAGCCCCCCGATCCCGCCGCCGATGACGACCGCCCGCGCCGATGCTGCCATGACCTGCCCCTTCCTCACTACAACTGTAGTGCGCGCCACGCTACTACAGCCGTAGTACGACGGATAGGGTCTCCCCATGTCCGTACGCCCCACCGGCCCCGCCGCTCCCTCCCGCGCCGGCCTCGTCGCCGACACCGCGCTCGCCCTGCTCGCCGAGCGCGGGATGCGCGGGCTGACCCACCGGGCCGTGGACGAGGCGGCGGGACTTCCGCCGGGCTCGACCTCGAACGTGGCCCGCACCCGGCAGGCGCTGCTGGAACTCGCGGTACGACGGCACGCCGAGCGCGAGGCGCGCATCCTGGCCCCGGCCGAACTGCCCGACCCGGCCGGCGACCTCGACGCGCTGGCCGACGGGCTCGCCCTCGCCGTGCACCGCTCGCTGACCCAGGGCCGCGCGCTGCTGATCGCCCGCTACGAACTCGCCCTGGAGGCCACCCGCCGCCCGGAGTTGCGCGCCTACTACGACCGCGCCGGCGCCGTCTTCAAGGAGCGCCTGGCGGCGATGCTCACGGCGGCCGGATCCCCCGACCCGGACCGGCATGTGCTGTCCCTGGTCGCCTGGGCGGACGGGCTGATGTTCGCGTGCGCGGCGGGGTCGTTCAGCACCGAGGTACCGGACCGGGCGCGGATCCGGGCGGGCGTGCGGGAGTTGCTCGCGGGGATGCTGGGCCGCTGAAAACCCCTGGCCACGGCGGCACTCGACCGGTGAGGATGAGCGCATGACGAGCGAGCGCGACGAACCCGCCCTGAACGCCGGCGAACGCGAGATGCTGGAGGGCTGGCTGGACTTCCACCGCCGGACCCTGATCGCGAAGTGCGAGGGACTGACCGACGAGCAGCTGCGCACCGCCTCGGTGCCGCCCTCGGAGCTGACCCTTCTGGGGCTGGTGCGGCACATGGCCGAGGTCGAGCGGTTCTGGTTCCACGAGGTGCTGCTGGACGAGGATCTCGATGTCCTCTACTGCTCCGAGGACGACCCGGACGGCGACTTCCACGTCACGGAGGCGGACACCTGGCAGGAGGCGTACGCCGCCCACCGGGCCGAGGTCGACCGGGCCCGGCGCGACACCGCGGGCCGCTCACTGGACGAGCTGTCCCGGCGTACCGACCGCGCGGGCAAGGAGCACTTCACGCTCCGCTGGATCTACACGCACATGATCGAGGAGTACGCCCGGCACAACGGGCACGCGGATCTGCTCCGGGAGCGGATCGACGGCAGCACCGGCGCCTGAGGCGTCAGCGGCGCGTGACGGAAACCCCTCGTTCGGTGCGGGAGTTCACCCGGGCGGAGGCATCCGGCTCGACTCTTTGATGCCAACCGGCTCCGGAACCAGCATCGTTACCCGGGTGCATCGAACGACGACCACCGCAGCGCTTCTGGTCACCGTCGCCGTCTCGGCCCTCACCGGCTGTGTGACGGTACGGCACACGGCGGCACCGGGACCGCCGCCGAGTGCCGCGCCCTCGCAGCAGTCGGCACCCCGCACGGACGGCAGCGCCTCGCCACGGGTGGTGCAGGCACCGGCCCGCGAGGCCCTGGAGATGGTCGGCCCCTCCGAAGACCCGGCCCCGGCCCCCAAGCCCGCCTCACCCGGCGCCCCCGGCCCCCTGGCGCCCGGCCATTCCCCCACCCGTGCCGCCGCCCCACCCGCCCAGCCACCCGGGGCCCACCACCCCGCCCAGGCACCACCACGCACCTCCCAGCGCGTGCCCGCGGACGTCTGCGACCTGGGCCGCGAGTACGGCGGCTGGCGCGGCAACAGCCCGGAGTCGAAGATCTGCGAGCAGACGTACGGACGCCACTGAACGGGGCGACAGGGCGCCCGGCCACCCCGTCCGGCCTGGGTGAGCCGACGCCCTCCCCCTCACCGCCCCGTACGCGACCCGCCCCGCTCCCTCAACTGGGTCTCTGCCGAGGCGGTCCCCAGGGTCCGCCGTTTCCCGGGCCGTCCTTCTCCAGCCGCAGTTCCAGTCGGCCGATCGCCGCCCGGACGCCCTCGCCGTACCCGTCGTCCGCGAGGGCGTCCGCGGCGGTGCGGGCCTGGTCGAGGTGGGTGCGGGCGGCCTCGGTGCGGCCCAGTTTCACGTAGTCCGCGGCCAGGTTGAGGTGAAGGGAGGGGAAGAAGCCCGGTACGCCCCGGGGGTCGCCGTCGGGCAGCTCCCGGGCCGCCGTCAAGGCCCGCAGGTCCCAGGCGAGTTCGTCGGCGGGGTCGTCCTGGGTGTCGGCGAGGTAGTGCGCCAGGGTGCACCGGTGCAGCGGGTCCCCGTCCTCGCCGATCTCCGTCCACAGGTCGAGGAAGCGGCTGCGGGCCTCCTCGCGGTCACCGGCGTGGTGCAGCATCACGACCTGGCCGATCCGCGTCAGCACCTCGTCCAGGGCCGTCTGTTCCCGTCGCTCCGCCACCGCGTCCTCCGGCGATCGTCCGCTGTCGTGCACCGACGCTAACCGGCGCCGCCCGGATTACCGGTCAGGCGGCGCCGACGCCACCGTCAGCCCAGGTTCGGGATGCGCCAGTCGATCGCCTCATGGCCCTGGCGGGCGATCGCCTCGTTGATCTGCGTGAAGGGGCGGGAGCCGAAGAACTTCTTCGCGGACAGCGGGGAGGGGTGCGCGCCCTTGACCACCACATGCCGCTCCTCGTCGATCAGCGGGAGCTTCTTCTGCGCGTAGTTGCCCCACAGCACGAACACCGCCGGGTCGGAACGGGAGGCCACCGCGCGGATCACGGCGTCGGTGAACTTCTCCCAGCCCTTGCCCTTGTGCGAGTTGGCCTCCCCGGCCCGCACGGTGAGAACCGCGTTGAGCAGCAGCACACCCTGCTGGGCCCAGGGCATCAGATAGCCGTTGTCCGGGACCGGCAGGTCCAGTTCGGCCTGCATCTCCTTGTAGATGTTGCGCAGCGAGGGCGGGGTCTTCACACCCGGACGGACCGAGAAGCACAGCCCGTGGCCCTGGCCCTCGCCGTGATACGGGTCCTGGCCGAGGACGAGGACCTTCACCTTGTCGTACGGCGTGGCCTCCAGCGCGGCGAAGACCTCCTCGCGCGGCGGGTAGACAGGGCCCTTCGCCCGCTCCTCCTCGACGAACTCGGTCAGCTCCTTGAAGTAGGGCTGCTCCAGTTCGTCGCCCAGAACCCCGCGCCAGGACTCGGGCAGCATGGCGATGTCGGTCACGTCAACGTCCTCACGATGTCGATCAATTACCGCGTGCGGTCACTTCAGGATTCAGAACCTACAGGCGACCACTGACAACGCGACCCCGAAGGTCCCTCCCCGCCGCTCACCAGCTGGTTTTACGGTGCAGTGTCCACATCATCATGATCGTCGAGGGGTCGAGCGCCTGCTCGCCACCGGATATGTCGTCGCTGGCCGCCACGTACTGCCGCCCCTGCCACAGCGGCAGCAACTGGGCGTCGCCCGCGATGATCCGCTGGGCCTGCTCCATGTCGCCGACCGTCTTGGCGCGGTCGCTCTGGGCCCGCGAGTGCGGCAGCAGCCGGGCGGTGATGTCCTTGGCCGGGTAGGGCGTGCCGAGCGCGTTGTGCGCGCCGGTGAAGGGCGCGATGAAGTTGTCGGCGTCGGGGAAGTCCGGGGACCAGCCGCGGCCGAACACCGGGTACTCGCCCTTCTGGTAGCCGACCACATAGCTCTTCCAGGGGCGGCTCTTGAGGGTGACCGTGAACAGCCCGGAGCCCTCCAGCTGCCGCTTCAGCTCGTTGAACATCAGGGCGGTCTCGGAGCCGTACCGGTCGGTGGTGTACCAGAGGGTCAGCGGGACCTTCTGGTGGATGCCCGCGTCCTGGAGGATCGTCCGCGCCTTGCCGTTGCTCGGGTCGCCGTACTCGTCGAAGAAGGCGGTGGTGTGGCCGACGAGGCCCTTGGGGACCATCGAGTACAGCGGGTCGACGGTGTCCTTGTAGACCTTGTGGGCGATCGCGCCCCGGTCCACGAGCTGGGCGATCGCCTTGCGCACGGCGGGCCGCCCGGCCCAGGGGTCCTTGGGGTCGAGGACCAGGTAGCTGATGTCCGTGCCGGCGCCGTCCACGAGCTGGAGGCCGGAGTTGCCCTGCTGCTGGAGCGCGAGGATGTCGTCGGCGGCGAGGCCGCGGTAGGTGACGTCGATCTGCTTGTCGCGCAGCGCCTTGACCATGCCGGCGGAGTCCTGGAAGTAGCGGATGGTCACCGCGTCGTTCTGCCGCTGGGCGAAGCCGTGGTAGTTGCCGTTGCTGGTCAGGACGGCCTGCCGGCCCTCCTGGTACGACTGGAGCCTGTACGGCCCCGAGCCGTCGGCCCCGGAGCCCTTGCGCAGGGCGCGGGCCGGGTAGTCCTTCGGGTCCACGATCGACAGGGCCGGGGTGGCCAGCACGAACGGGAAGGTGGCGTCGGACTTGCCGAGGTGGAAGACGACCTCGCGGTCGCCGGAGGTGTCGACGCTGTCGAGGCTGCCGAGCAGCCCCGCGGGCCCGGCCGCGGCGTTGATGGCGCGGATGCGGTCGACGGAGTACTTGACCGCCTCGGCGTTCAGCGGGTCGCCGTCGGCGAACTTCAGGCCCGCGCGCAGCGTGCAGCGGTAGGTGCGGCTCGACGAGTCGGCGAAGGAGCAGCTCTGGGCGGCGTCGGGCTGGGGGGCCGTCGCGCCGTTCGGGTAGGCGAGGAGCGTCTGGTAGATGTTCCGGTACAGCTCCCAGGATCCGTCCCAGGCGCCGGCCGGGTCCAGGGTGCTGGGCGCGCTGGTGGTGCCGACCACGATCGGGCCCCCACCGCCCGAGTCCCCGTCGGACAGCAGCCCGCAGCCGCCGGCCACCAGCGACACGGACGCGATCGCCGCGACTCTCCGCAGGAATCGGTTCCGGTTGAACAACGCGCACGCTCCTCGATCCGCCTACCAAGGTCGGCAGACCCTACCGCAGCGTCAGTGCGCCCAACCTCCCTTGGAACATGGCCACTTGATCCAAAAAGCGATGACGACGTTGTCATCCTCCCCGGTGTCCGCTGTGCGGTGTCCCAGGCGCCGGCCCGTCCGGAATCCGGCGCCCGGGAGGTGGTTTCACACCCCGGCGTTGAGGAAGAGTCCACCGTCCACCACGAGGGTCTGACCGGTGACCCAGTCGGACTGCGCGGAGGTGAGGAATGCCGCGGCGCCGCCGATGTCGGACGGCACACCGAGCCGGCCCAGCGGGTAGGAGGCGGCGGCCTCCTCCTCGCGGCCCTCGTACAGGGCCTGGGCGAACTTGGTCTTGACCACGGCCGGGGCGATCGCGTTGACCCGCACCTTCGGCGCGAACTCGTGCGCCAGCTGCTGGGTCAGGTTGATCATCGCGGCCTTGCTGACGCCGTAGGCGCCGATGAACGGCGAGGGCGCGAGGCCCGCGATCGAGGCGATGTTGACGATCGCGCCGCCGTTGTCCTTCTGCCAGGCGTGCCAGGTCTTCTGGGCGAAGCCGAGGGCGGAGATCACATTGGTCTCGAAGACCTTGCGGGCGACGTTCAGGTCCAGGTCCGCGATGGGCCCGAACACCGGGTTGGTGCCCGCGTTGTTGACCAGGTGGTCGAGGCGGCCGAAGGCCTCCATGGTGCGCTCGACGGCCTCGCTCTGGTGGTCGAGGTCGTGGGCCTTGCCGGCCACGCCGATGACCCGCTCGGCGCCGAGCTTGACGACGGCCTCCTTGAGCGCGTCCTCGTTGCGGCCGGTGATGCACACCCGGTCGCCGCGCGCGACGAGGGCCTCGGCGACGCCGTAGCCGATGCCGCGGCTGGCGCCGGTGACGAGGGCGACCTTGCCGGACAGGGGCGGGAGTTCTGCGGAAGTCATGTGCGCTGTCCCCTAGTCGAGCGGTCCGCCGGCGACGTACAGCACCTGGCCGGAGACGAATCCGGCCGCCTCGCCCGTGAAGAAGGCGATGGCGTTGGCGATGTCCTCGGGCTCACCGACGCGCTGCACGGGGATGGCGCCCGCGGCGGCCTTCTTGAAGTCCTCGAAGCCCATGCCGACGCGGTCGGCGGTGGCCTTGGTCATCTCGGTGGCGATGAAACCGGGGGCGACGGCGTTGGCGGTGATGCCGAACTTGCCGAGCTCGATGGCGAGGGTCTTGGTGAAGCCCTGGAGACCCGCCTTGGCGGCCGAGTAGTTGGCCTGGCCGCGGTTGCCGAGCGCCGAGGAGGAGGACAGGTTGACGACCCGCCCGAAGCCGGCGTCGACCATGTGCTTCTGCACGGCCTTGGTCATCAGGAACGAGCCGCGCAGATGCACGTTCAGGACGGTGTCCCAGTCGGAGACGCTCATCTTGAACAGCAGGTTGTCGCGCAGCACGCCCGCGTTGTTGACCAGGATCGTCGGGGCGCCCAGCTCCGCGACGATCCGGGCGACGGCGGCCTCGACCTGCGCCTCGTCGGAGACGTCGGCGCCGACCGCGACGGCCTTGCCGCCGGCCGCGGTGATCTTCTCGACGGTGTCCTTGCAGGCGGCCTCGTCCAGGTCGATCACGGCGACCGCGCGGCCCTCGGCGGCCAGCCGTACGGCGGTGGCGGCGCCGATGCCGCGCGCGCCGCCCGTGACGACCGCGACCCGCTGTTCAGTGGTGGACATGTGCTGTTTCTCCTCGCCCTTGAGAGAACCCGTACGACCCTTCGCGAGGGCCTTCCGGTGCGGTGAGCGACCGCTTAGTATCTTCAGCCCACACGACGCTAGAAGCCCTGGCACCCGGTGTCAACGGCTCATCCGGCCGTTGTGATCCATTACCTCACCAGGAGGTCCAGCAATCGCTCCGTCTCGGCGACCGGGTCGGCGGTCAGGCCGGTGTGCACCGGGCCGGGCTGGACCACGGTGGAGCGGGGCGCGATCAGCCAGCGAAAACGCCGCCCGGCGTCGTCCCCGGCCGCCTGCCCGGCCTCCGGGCCGCCCGCACAGTGCCGCTCGATCGCGGTGAGCGCCGCCCTGATCCCGGCCGCGTCGGCCGCCGGGTCCAGGGCGCGCAGCCGGTCCTCGTCCAGGTGGGTACGGGCGCCGACGTAGCCCCGGGCGCGGCAGTAGACGGCCACGCCCGCGTTGAGGCACTCGCCGCGTTCGATCCGGGGTACGACCCTGATCAGGGCGTACTCGAAGACGTCCCGGTCGCCGCCCTGGCCGGCCCGGGTGATGTGGCGCTCGGTCACATGGCCGGCCATGTGGATGTGGGTCTCGCTCACTTGTCCTCCTGGGTGCCGGTGATGCGCTCGGCGATGACGGCCGCGCGGGCGAGCAGCGGGCGGGCGTAGGCCCGGCGCAGCTCGTCCGGGGTGTCGAAGCCGGGTTCGCCGGTGAGCCAGGCGTCCGGGATCTCGGCGGTGACCTCGGCGAGCAGCTCCTCGGTGACGCGGGGCGCGAGGTCGGCCGCGGCCGCGGCGAGGTCCGGGGCGAAGCCGGCGAGGGCGTGCTCGGCGGCGTCGTAGGGGCGGCTCGCGGACTTCTCGGCGGCGGGCCAGTTGTGGTGCCAGATCATGGTGGCGCCGTGGTCGATGAGCCACAGCTCGCCCCGGTGGACCAGGAGGTTGGGGTTGCGCCAGGAGCGGTCCACGTTGTTGATCAGCGCGTCGAACCAGACGATCCGCCCGGCCTCCTCGGGGCTCACCGCGAAGGCGAGCGGGTCGTAGCCGAGGGCGCCGGAGAGGAAGTCCATGCCGAGGTTGGTGCCGCCGCTGCCCCGCAGCAGGTCCTGCACCTGCTGCTCGGGTTCGCCGAGCCCGAGCACGGAGTCCAGTTCGACGGTGACCAGGCGGGGGGTGCGGAAGCCGAGGCGCCGGGCGAGTTCGCCGCACACCACCTCGGCGACCAGGGTCTTGCGGCCCTGCCCGGCTCCGGTGAACTTGATGACGTAGGTCCCGAGGTCGTCGGCCTCGACGAGCCCCGGCAGCGAGCCGCCCTCACGCAGCGGCGTGATGTAGCGGGTCGCGGTGACTTCCTTGAGCATCGCCCCAGGTTACTGGGGCCGGCCGCGGCGCGGGGGCCCGAGGCGGCCGAGCACCTCGCCGGTGGTCGTGACGGTGGCGACCAGGGCGAGGGTGTGGCGGATCATCGCGGCGGTGTAGTCGGCGGGCACCCCCGCGATGGCATCGGCCGGGACGACGGCGGCGTAGCCGAGGTTGACCGCGTCGAACACCGCGTTGGGGATCGCCACGTTGGCCGAGACGCCGGTGACGATCAGGGTGTGGCAGCCGAGGTTGCGCAGCAGGGCGTCGACACCGGTCCCGTGCAGCGGGGACAGCCCGTGCAGCCGTCGTACGACCAGATCCTCCTCGGCCACCTCGATCGGCGGCGCGACCCGCACCGCCGTGCTGCCGGACAGCTGGTGCACGGGAAGCCGTTCGGCGGCGCGGAACAGCCGGGCGTTGCGGCTCGCGCCCCGGCCGTCCGGGCGGCGCTCGGCGATCGCGTGGATCACCTGGACACCGGCCCGGTGCGCGCCGTCGACCAGCCGGGCGACATTGCCGAGGGCCCCCGAGGAGCGGGCCGCGCGGGCGAGTTCGGGCAGCGCGGCGTCCGGTCCCACCACCCCCCGCTGGCACTCCACGGTCAGCAGCACGGTGTGCGCGGGATCGAGGAGGTCGCCCAGTCGCACATACGCCGCCATCGCGTGCCTTTCGCCGGAGCCGGGGCGGTGAGAGTAACGGCCGTGCGCGGGAGAGGGAAGACGAGGGGGGCCGGGCTGTTCCCTTTCCTGACGTGATGTCAGAGGATCACCGACGAAGGGGTTTTCCGGTACGGCGAGTACGACGAGTACGACGACGAGGAGGCCGCATGTCCGTCACCGAGCAGCGCCGGGGCCGCAGGATCATGATGTCGCCCGGCGAACTGGACGCGTTCCTGGCGGGACAGCGCACCTGCCGGGTCGCGACCGTCTCCGCCGACGGCACCCCGCACGCGAGCGCGCTCTGGTTCCTCTGGGACGGCGGCGCGCTGTGGCTCTACTCACTGGTGCGCAGCCGCCGTTGGGCCCAGCTCGGCCGCGACCCCCGGGTGGCGGTGGTGGTCGACTCGGGCGAGGAGTACGGCGAGTTGCGCGGGGCCGAGCTGGCGGGCCGGGTGGAGTCCGTCGGCGAGGCGCCCCGCACCGGGCTGCCGTGCCCCGAACTCGCGCCGGTGGAGGTGGCGTTCGCCCGCAAGTACTTCGGCCTGGACGAGCTGCCGCACGACGGCCGGCACGCGTGGGCGCGGCTGGTGCCGGAGCGGATCGTCTCCTGGGACTTCCGCAAGCTCGGCTGACCCGCTTCCTCAACTCGACTCTCCGCCAGGAAGATCGGAGCACCGCGAGCACTCCGGCGCCCCCGGTCAGTCGACCTGCCGCGCGGCCGTGCGCAGGGCCTCGACCGCCGCGCGGATGGAGGGCCGGCGGTCGGCGTCGGCCCGCCAGATGACATAGACGTGCCGGCGCACCCGCTGGGTGAGCGGTACGAGGACCACGCCGTCCGGCACCGGGTGGCGGCCCAGCAGCGGGGCGATGCACACCCCCAACCCGGCCGACACCAGCTGGAGTTGGGTGTGCGTCTCGCCCGCGCGATGGCCGACGATCGGCTCGACGCCCTTGGAGCGCAGGGTGAACATCAGCCACTCGTGGCAGAACTCGCCCTCGCCCCAGGTGATCCACTCGTCCTCGGCGAACTCGGCGAGGTCCACCTCCTCACGGTCGGCGAGCCGGTGTCCGGCGGGCATGGCGACCTCGGCCGGATCGTCCAGGAGCGGCGCCTTGACCAGTCCTTCGGGCACCGGCATCGGCTTGTTGTACCAGTCCAGGACCACCGCGAGATCGAGGTCGCCGCGCACCACGGCGGCGATGCCCTGCTCCGGCTCCAGCTCGCTGGAGCGCACCCGCAGCCCCGGGTGCTCGGCGCGCAGCGCCCGCAGCGCCACCGGGAACAGCCCCCGGGCGGCGGTGGGGAAGGCGGAGAGACGCAGCTCGCCGACGACCTGCCCGCGATGCGCCTCCAGATCCGACTCGGCCAGCTCCACCTGCGACAGGATGCGCGCCGCGTGCTCCGAGAGCAGCCGGCCGGCGTCGGTGAGCCGTACCCCCCGGCCGTTCTTGGCGAGGAGCTGCTGGTTGATCTCGCGTTCCAGCTTGCCCAGCTGCTGGGAGACGGCGGACGTGGTGACATGCAGCGCGTCGGCCGCGGCACTGACCGAGCCGTGCCGGGCCAGGGCGTCCAGGGTGCGCAGGCGCTCCAGGTTCAACATATAAGCGATCCTACGAGATACCCCGTGAGATTTCTCGATTGTGCTACGAAGTTTGGTCCCGCATTGTTGTCATCATGAGCACGGTCACCGCATCCCGAACGCAGTCCCCCGCCACCCCGGACCAGGCACCTCCCCGCCCCCGCCTCGACTGGCGGCTGCGCTTCGGCGCCCTGTCCCTGATCTGGGGCTTCAGCTTTCTGCTGATCAAGGTGGGCACGAGCGGATACGCACCGTTCCAGGTCACCCTCGGCCGACTGGTCTTCGGTACGGCGGTGCTGGTGGCGGCGATGGCCGTCAAGCGGGAGCGGCTGCCGCGCGGGGACCGGCTGTGGGCGCACATGGCGGTCGCCGCGTTCTTCCTGAACGCCCTGCCGTTCTCCCTCTTCGCCTACTCCGAGCTGACCATCCCGTCCACGCTGGCCGGTATCTGCAACGCCACCTCGCCGCTGTGGGGCATGGCGCTGTCGGTGGTCGCGCTCTCCGAGGACCGGCCGACCCGGGTGCGGGTGGCCGGGCTGGGGCTCGGCTTCCTCGGGGTGCTGACGGTGCTCGGCGCCTGGCAGGGCTTCCACGGCCTCGACGCCACCGGCACGGCGATGGCCCTGCTCGCCTCGCTGAGCTACCCGGTGGGCTGGATCTACGTCCGGCGGACGCTGGCGGGCACGGGCAACTCCCATCTGTCGATGACCGGCGGCCAGTTGCTGGTGGCCACGGTGCAACTGGCCTTCGTGACGCCGCTGTTCACCGGCATGCCGAAGCACTTCGCCCTGGTGCCGCTGCTGGCCGTCGCCGCGCTGGGCGCGCTCGGGACGGGGCTCGCGGTGCTCCTCCAGTACGGCCTGGTCGCCGAAGTCGGGCCCACGACCGCGCAGATGGTCACCTATTTCATCCCGGTGATCGCGACCGCGGCGGGCGTCGCGATCCTCGGGGAGTCGCTGCACTGGAACACCCCGGTGGGCGCGGCGATCGTGCTCGCGGGGGCGGCGCTCACGCAGGTGCGGGGCAGGAAGAGCGCCTGAGGGGCGGGAGGTGGACGGTCCGTGCGCGAGTGCCGTCGGTACGCGGTTCTCGCGCAGTTCCTCCTCCCCCTGCATGACCTGCCGCTACCCGTAGACCCGTGACGGCGACGGCCGTACCGCCGCCTCGATCGCCTCCGCGAGGGGTTCGATGTCCGCCGGGGTCAGCGGGGACACCGTGACCCGGACGGCCGGGGGGCTGGTCAGGCGGAAGCGGGCGCCCGGGGCGACGACCCAGCCGGACTGGAGCAGCCGGGCGACGGCGGTGGTCTCGTCGGGGACCGGGATCCAGAGGTTCATGCCGGTACGGCCCCGGGCCTCGATGCCCCGGGCGGCCAGGGCGTCGATCAAGGGCTGCCGCCGGGCGCGGTACGACTCCGCCACCGCCGTGCGGTCCACCGCTCCCCCGCTCCACAGATGCGCCAACGCGCGCTGGAGCAGCAGGCTCACCCAGCCGGGGCCGAGGCGCAGCCGGCCGCGGACCCGGTCGACGGTCACCGGGTCGCCCGCGAGGACGGCGAGGCGCAGATCGGGGCCGTAGGTCTTGGCAGCGGAACGCGCGAAGGCCCAGTGCCGGGTGGCGCCCGCGAGGGGATGCGGGGGCAGGTCCACGATGCCGTGGCCGTGGTCGTCCTCGATCAGCAGGGTGTTCGGATGCGCGCTCAGCACCGCGCGCAGGGCACGGGCGCGGGCGGCGGTCACGGCGGCGCCGGTCGGGTTCTGGGCGCGGGCGGTGACGAGCACCGCCCGGGCCCCGTCGGCCAGGGCGCGGGCCAGCTCCTCGGGCAGCGGCCCGTCGTCGTCCACACCGACCGGGACCGTGCGCAGACCCAGCGCCGGCATCAGATCGAGGGCGCTGCCCCAGCCGGGATCCTCGACGGCGACCGCGTCACCGGGCCTGAGATGGGCGGCGAGGACGCGCTCGATGGCGTCGAGGGAGCCCGAGGTGACGGTGAGGGGCCCCGCGGGGACACCGTCGGCGGCGAGTTCGGCGCGGGCGACGCGGAGCAGACCGGGGTCGACCGGGTCGTCGCCGTACAGGACGGCCCGCCGGTCCCCCGCCTCGGCCGCGACCGCGAGCGCCGGGGCGAGCCGGGGCAGCAGCTCCGGATCCGGATTGCCGGTGGACAGATCGCGGGCGCCCGGCGGCACCTCCACCCGCAGCTGAGCGCGTCCGGTGGTGACCGGCTTGGGCCGCACCCGGCTGCCGCGCCGCCCGGCGGTCTCGATCACCCCGCGCTCACGCAGCGTGCGATACGCGGCCGCGACCGTGTTCGGATTCACCCCCAGCCGCGCGGCCAACTCCCGCATGGGCGGCAGCGCTTGGCCCGGCCGCAGCTCCCCGCTACCCACCGCGCGTTCGACATCGGCCGCGATCTCAGCTGCGCCGCGGCCCTCGATCCGATACTCTCCTAGCACAAAATCAATTATGCACTAGTACAAAAGCGATCGCCTGTCGGCTTCGCCTTGGAGGGACCGTCATGCCGGACACGACCGCGGAAGCCCAGCCCGCCGCCTACACCCCGACCGACCGCACCATGCCCACGCGCGACGCGGAACGGGCGTCGTACGACAGGAAGGTGGTGCACGCGATATTGGACGAGGGGTACGTCTGCCATCTGGGCTTCGTCCGCGACGGCGCCCCCGTGGTGCTGCCCACGCTGTACGGCCGGGTGGGCGAGCGGCTCTACATCCACGGCTCGACGGGTTCGCGCCCGCTGCGGATGACCGGTGCCGCCGACCCGGGTCTTGAGGTGTGTCTGACCGTGACCCATGTGGACGGTCTGGTGCTGGCCCGATCCGCCTTCAACCACTCGATCAACTACCGCTCGGTGGTGGTGCACGGCATCGCGCACCAGGTCACCGACCCCGAGGAGCGGCGGCGCGCGCTGGACGCCCTGGTGGACCATGTGGTGGCGGGCCGCGCCGCCGACTCCCGGCCCGCGAACAAGAAGGAGCTGGCCGCCACCGCGGTGATCCGCCTGGATCTGGACGAGGTCTCCGCGAAGATCCGCACCGGCGACGCCAATGACGAGCCCGAGGACCTCGCCCTCCCCCACTGGGCCGGTGTCGTCCCGCTCCGCAAGGGGTACGACGCCCCGATCCCGAACGCCGACCTGGCGTCCGGGATCGAGCTGCCGGACTACCTCGCCGGGGAGTGACTCTCCTTCGGCGCGGCCGGGTTGTCACCGGGCCCCGCCGGACGGCCGCCCCTGCGTAGCGCGGTCTCGCTCACGGTCAGGCCCGCGACCGCCGTGAGCATCAGCAGGGTGCCGGCCACGGTGGTGACCGTGAGCCGCTCGCCGAGCAGCAGCACGGCGAGCACGGCCGCGGTCACCGGTTCGAGCAGCATGATCACGGAGACGGTGGCGGACCGTACGACGGCGGCGCCCGCGAAGTACAGGGCGTACGCGAGCGCCGTGGGCACGGCGGCGATGTAGCACAGGAGCCACAGCAGCCGGGCCGGGTGGCCGGTGTGCGGAAGCAGCCCCTCGTGCAGCGCGAACGGCAGCAGGCACAGGGTGGTCACCGCGAAGGCCCATACGGTGGTCTCGGCGGCGTCGGCACCGCCGTCCCGGCCCCACCAGCGGGTCAGCAGGGTCATGGCGCCGTAGCCCGCGGCCGACAGCAGCGCGAGCAGCACGCCCGCGGGGCGGACGGCCGCGGCCGAGTCGCCGAAGGTCAGCACGGCGAGTCCGGCGAGGGCCCCGGCGACGGACAGGACACCGCCCGCGCCGAGCCGTTCACCGAGTAGCAGCCGGGCGCCGAGCGCGATGAGCACGGGGCCCGCGCCGAGGGTGACGACGGTGGCCACGGCCAGTCCGGTGGCCGCGACGGCCGCGAAGTAGGCGGTCTGGAACACCGCGAGACCGAGCCCGGTGGCGACGGCCTTCAGCACCCGGCGCGCCGTCGGTTCGGCCGCGCCCCGGCGGGGCCGCGGGCGCAGACCGCGGCCGGCGAGCAGCAGCAGGAGCCCCAGCGCGCAGCGCCAGAAGGAGAGGCCGAAGGCACCCATGTCACTGGTCCGGTAGACCAGGGAGGCGGCGGCTCCGGCGGTACCCCAGGCGGCACCGGTGACGATCAGATAGAGCAGGCCGCGCCCTACGGGCAGACCGGTGGAAGACTTCGGATTCGCGTTTGAGGTCGAGTTCGAGTCGGAGTTGGAACTCGGGTTCTGGTTCTGGTTCGGCAAGGAGGTTTCTCCGCAGAAACGCGCCCAAGAGGCGCGGAAGTTCGAGGGCGGCCCGATCGATCGGGTCGCGCGGACTTCGTCTGCGGGCAGCACCGTCCGGCCCGGCGCTGATCGCGCCGGGCGGGTGTTCCGGAGGCCCGCCTCAGGCGGCGGGCGGCGGAAGTACGAGCGTGGACGGCATGACCAGCACTTTAGGCGGAGGTGCGCTGCTCGGACAACGCCCTTTCCGGGCCGCCGGCGGCCACCGGTTCCAGGGATCCCTTGGCGGGCGCGGCGGACTGGGCGATGAACGCGCCGACCAGGACGACGATTCCGCCGAGGACCTGCGGAGCGGACAGGTGCTCGCCGAGCAGCACCCAGGCCAGCACCGTCGCGATCACCGCCTCCAGACAGGCCACGACTCCGGCGACCTGCGGGGACAGGCGTCGTACCGACAGCACACCGGTGACATAGGCGACCACTGTGGCGACGAGCACGATCCAGACGAGGAGGGCGAGGGCGGGTACGGCGGTGCCGTTCATCCGCGCCGAGCCGGTGAGCGCGGCCCAGTGGATCTCCCAGGGGCGGGCGACCGCGGTGAGCACGAGGGCGCCCACGATCAGGCCGTAGGCGATGACACCCAGCGGGTCCGGTGCCTCGGTGCCCGCGTCGCTGCCCTGGTCGGACAGGATGAAGTAGCCGACCTGGCAGCAGGCGGCGGCGAGCGCGAACGCCAGGCCCAGCGCGTCGAAGCTCAGTCCCGACCAGACCTCCACCACACAGGCCAGCCCGCCGGCCGCGAGGACGACACCGAGCGCGGCGGCACGGGTGACGGGCCGCCGCTGCACGAACCGCACCCAGCCGAGCACCAGGGCGGGCGCCAGGTACTCGACGAGCAGCGCCACGCCCACGGGTATGCGGGAGAGGGCGGCGAAGTAACAGGCCTGGACACCGGCGACGGCGAACAGTCCGAACCCGAGGAGCAGCGCGGGACGGCGGCGGGGCAGGGCGCGATGGCGCCAGGCGAGCGGCAGCATGACCAGGGCGGCGCCGGTCACCCGCAGCCACACCACGTGCAGCGGGTCGAGGCCCGATTCGATCAGCGGTTTGGCGGCCACCCCGGACCCGCCGAAGGCCAGCGCGGAGACGAGCGCGAGACCCAGCCCGACGCCTCTGCCGCCGCTCTCACTGCTCTCAGAGGTACGCACCGGCACATGATGACAGGCGACGACAGGAGCGTCATCCCCGTTGACACCTGTCTCAGGAGATGGACGCCGAGAGGGGATTTGTTTGGGTTCGACGCGGCCTCAGAAGGCCGCGCCCTCCACGAACTCCCCGGAACCGGCCACCCCGGCCCCTCCGGAATCGGCCGCCCCGAACGCTCCGGCCCTGGCCTCGCTCTACTCGGCGCCCCGGGCGGCACTCCGCTCGGCGCTCCGGTCGGCGATCAGCGTGGAGATCCGGTCGGACAGCTCGCGCGCGTCGATCCCCGCGCGTTCGAGCACCTCGACGGCCCGGGAGTCCGGGTCGGCGACGAGCGCGGCGAACAGATCGGGCGCGTCGGCCGCGTGCCCGCCACGCCGCCGGGCCCGCTCCCGGGCCTGACGCAGGGCATCGGCCGCCGCCGGGGACCAGTCGCCCGCGTCGCCCGTGGCGGGACGGGGTACGACGGCGATCGCGCCCGAGTCCTCCACACTGCCCTGCCAGCGCAGGCCGTAGCCGATGCTGCGCTGCACCAGATAGCCGAGAAGCCGGGCGAGTTGGGGCGGACCGCCGACGACGGAGCGCACCTCGGGGTCCTGTTCGAGGAGCGAGTGCAGCAGATGGGCGGTGTCGACCTGCCGGTCGCCGTCCCGCACGGCCCGGCGGCGGGCACCGGCGACCACCGTCGCGAGCTCGACGCCGAGCCCCGCGGCGTCCTGGTGCGGGTGCGCCTCCGGGAAGTCGGGGGCGGTCGGACGGGCGGTACGGGATTGCACAACCCCACCCCATCAGCCACGGCAGACCGAGTCATCCCCGAGCGGAACCATTTGGGCGTCCCACGCAGAGTGGACATCGCCATCGGCGATCTCATCCTTGGGGAGGAGATTTCGGCCGATCCGCCCTGGGGGCGCGCGCCGGTTTGCACACCACCGGCCGGGCAACCGTCGTAGGTCGACGAACGTCACTCAGGACATGGAGGGCAGGCGCGGGTGCTGGCTCGTCGCACTGCCGGCGATCGACGGCAAGGAGTACGTGTACCGGGTCTACGCACCCCGGGACGCGCTGCCCGCCGACCTGTTCTGGGAGGCGTGGCACTGCCATGACGAGAGCGCTCTGCCGCGCGCGTGGGACCTGTTCGACACGGCGGTGATCCGGCACATCGGCTGATGCCGCCCGCACCTTCGCTCGTCCTGACGGTTCATCAGTATTGAATGTTCACCGCCCTGCGGCTACGTTCCGCGACACCGTAGCCGGATTCGCCCGAACCGAAGGGGTGGTCGCATGGCCGAAGTCAGCGCGGAGGCACGCATCGAGGCGCCGGCCGACAAGGTGTGGGCGCAGCTCACCGACTGGTCGTCGTACGGGGAATGGAACGCCACTCACACCGGCTTCCCCGCCGGCGGCCCGGAATCGCTCGCCGTAGGGGGCACGTTCCGGGAGAACATGAAGCTGATGGGGTTCCCGGCCGAGGTCGACTGGACCATCGAGGAGCTGGAACCGGCCCGGGTGTTCGCGATCCGCGGCAAAGGCCCCATGGCGGTCACCGTCACCACCCGCTATACGCTCACCCCGGACGGAAACGCCACGACGCTGCGCATCGACGGCGAGTTCACCGGCGCCGCGGTGTCGCTGATGGCGGCCCGGCTCAAGGACTCGGCGACGACGGCCCTGACCGAGTCGCTGCGCAAGCTGGACGGGCTGGTCGGCTGAGGCGGGCGGGAACGCGGAAGGTGCCCCGCGTAATCGCTCCGCGGGGCACCCGGATCCCGCCTGCCGCTCACTGCACCCGACGGCGGGCTCAGTCCTCGTCGGCGAGGATGAGGTACAGCTTCTTGCGGGCCTCGTTGACGACGGCCAGCGCCTTCTCGCGCTGCTCCTTGGTGCCGGTCTTCCAGACCTGCCCGAAGGCTTCCATCAGCCCCATGCCGGCCTGCCGGATCTCGCCCAGCGCCTCCCAGTCGACCCCGCGCGAGGCCTCCTCCCAGGGCGCCTGAGGCCCCTCCTCGGCGACCCCGCGGCCGCTGTCGGTGAGGGAGAACAGCTTCTTGCCGCCCTCGCTCTCGCTGACGATCAGGCCCTCGTCCTCCAGCATCTGGAGGGTCGGGTAGACCGAGCCGGGGCTGGGCTTCCAGGCGCCGCCGCTGCGTTCGGCGATCTCCTGGATCATCTCGTAGCCGTGCATGGGCCGTTCCTTCAGCAGAGCCAGGATCGACGCCCGCACATCACCGCGCCGCGCCCGCCCCCTGGGGCCACCCCGCCCCCGATGCCCCCAGGGCCCGAACCCCGGACCGAAGCCGGGCCCACCAGGTCCGAACCCCGGCCCGCCCGGACCTCCCGGCCCACCGGGCCCGAACGGCCCGAACGCGGCCCGCCGCACCTCGAACCCGCCCATGCCCCCACCGTGCCGACCGCGACCCTCGTGCCGCTCGAACCCATGTCCACGCATGGTGATCACTCCATTCCGTCACTGATCTATTGCGTCTGCATCGCGTATCGTTCGCGATGCCTCAACGATATATCGGAACCGATCGCCCTGCCAAGCCCCTCCGGGACATCGCCCTCCACTACCCTGCGGGCCATGAACGCGGGCCACTGGTTGGCAGACACCCGGACCTCTGACGACACGGTGGCGGTCAGCTATGCCGATCAACTGCACGGGGTTCTGGCCGGGGCGCCGTACCTTCGGGCGGCTCTGGCGCTGTTCGCCGACCTGGTGCGCGCCGCCGGCGGTGGACCGGTGGCGGATGTGGACTGCGGGCCCGGGCACGTCACCGCGCACCGCCGCCGACCCGAGCACGTCGCGGCATGGCTCCGCGATGAGCGTCCCAGGCGCCGCCCCCTTCGCACGCCATCAGCCCCGCCCTCTGGCCTGCCACAGCGAGGTCGGACCGCATCGCATCACGTGAGACAGGCCCAAATGCGCTCGAACCCTCCCCGCATCAGGCATGCTGAGTCCGCCGAACAAAAGGGACTTCCAGGGAGTGAGCATGTCATTCATCCCCGCTGATCTGCGGTACGCCGAGTCCCACGAATGGGCCCGGCCGGAGGCGGACGGCACGGTGACGGCCGGGCTCAGCGATCATGCCCAGCACGCGCTCGGCGATGTGGTGTTCGTGGAGCTGCCGGAGGTCGGCAAGGTCTTCGCGGCCGGCGACCCCGCCGGTGTCGTCGAGTCGGTGAAGGCCGCGTCGGACATCTACGCGCCGGTCGGCGGCGAGGTGATCGCGGTGAACGAGGAACTGGCCGACAGCCCGGAACTCCTCAACGAGGATCCGTACGACGCCTGGATCTTCAAGCTCAAGCCGTCGAACAGGTCCGAGCTGGACAAGCTCCTCGACGCCGCCGGCTACCAGGCGGCCGTCGGCGACTGACCGCGTCGCGCCCGCCCCGCCGCTCGCACTCCGGTGGCCACCGAGTGCGTGAAGCGGGCCAGTACTCCCGAATTGGCCTTGGTCCAGGGGCTTGCGCAGCCGCTAGCTTCGGGGAATGCGGATTCGAATCGTGGACGCCTTCACCGACCGGCCCTTCGCGGGCAACCCCGCCGGTGTGCTGCTCCTGGACGGCGACGGCTTCCCGGGCGACGGCTGGCTACAGGACGTCGCCGTGGAGGTCAATCACGCCGAGACGGCCTTCGCCCACCGGCTGCCCGCGGGCGGCGACGCCGACTGGGCGCTGCGCTGGTTCACACCCGTCACCGAGGTGGCGATGTGCGGGCACGCCACGCTGGCCACGGCACATGTGCTGCACACGACCGGGACGCACGAGGGCCCCGTGCGGTTCGCCACCCGCAGCGGGGTGCTCGTCGCCACACCCGCCGCGGACGGCGCGATCACCCTCGACTTCCCCACCGCGCCGCTCACCTCCGTCGCCGTGCCGGACGGCGTCGCCGAGGCGCTGGGCGCCGAACCGGTCGCCGCCTTCGACACCGGGGCGAACGTCGGTGACCTGCTGGTGGAGTTGGCGGACGAGAAGACCGTCCGCGGGCTCGCCCCGGACCACAAGGCGCTCGCCGCCTACTCGGCGCGCGGCATCATCGCCACCGCCCGCGCCGACGACCCCGCGGGAGGCTACGACTACCTCTCCCGCTGCTTCTTCCCGAACGTCGGCATCGACGAGGACCCCGTCACCGGCAGCGCCCACACCGCGCTCGCCCCGCACTGGTCCGCCCGCCTCGGCCGCCCCGATCTCACCGGCCTCCAGGCGTCCCCCCGCACCGGCCTGGTGCGCACCGGACTGCGCGGCGAGCGCACCCTGCTCACCGGCCGCGCGGTCACCGTCATCGAGGGCGAACTGCACGCCGGCCCGGACGCGTGACCGGACGACCGTCTCAGGCCGTCGGCAGCCAGCCCACCTTGCCCGCGAGCAGCGCGTAACCGACGAACGCGCCGATGTCGAGCAGCGAGTGGGCGACGACCAGCGGCCCGACCCGGCCCCAGCGGCGGTAGAGCCAGACGAACACCACGCCCATCACCATGTTGCCGAGGAAGCCCCCGATGCCCTGGTAGAGGTGGTACGAGCCGCGCAGGACCGCGCTGGCCACCAGCACGGTCCCCGGCGCCCAGCCCAACTGGCCCAGCCTGCGCAGCAGATAGCCGACGACGATGACCTCTTCGAGGACCGCGTTCTGCACCGCGGACAGGATCAGCACCGGGAACTTCCACCACACACCGGGCAGCGCCTCGGGGACGACCGTGAGGTTGAAGCCGAGGCCCCGCGCGGCCAGGTAGAAGGCGATCCCGGTGCTGCCGATCATCGCCGCGACCGCCGCGCCCCGGCCGAGGTCGGGCCAGGGCCGGGTGCGGTCGAAGCCGAGGGTACGCAGGCTCCTGCCCTCGCGGAGCAGGAAGTGGGCGACCAGGGCGACGGGGACCAGCGCGGTCGCGATGCCGAACAGCTGCCAGGCGAGGTCGAGCCAGGGGCGGCCCGGCGCGGCCGAGGCGTTGAGGGTGGCGGCCTGGTCCTTCAGGCCGCCCGGCTTGGTCACCGAGCCGATGAAACTGATCAGCGCGGAGACCCCGCTCGCGCCCAGCGACAGCGCGAGCACGAGGATCGTCTCGTCGCGCAGGATCCGCCGCGTCCGCTGCTCCAGCCCGTCCCCCAACCCGACCGCCACCTTCACCCCTGCCTCCCGCACCTCACGAGCCCACTCCCGCATTGCCCGCAAGGATCGCAGAAGCACCTGGGAGAACCGCGCACCGGGCCACCGACCCCGACGCGCGGCACCGCAGCTCCCCACGCGCCCGCCATGAACCTCCCGCTCAACCCATCGGCACCGGCTCCGGCAGTCCCACCGGCCACATGTGCACCGGCTCCCCCACATGCATCAGCTCGGCGTACCGCCGTGTCGTCGCGGCCAGCGCGGCCTCCCGGGACAGTCCCCCCTCCAGGGCGCGATGGAAGGTCGCGGCCTGCCAGGAGGCGCCGTTGACCCGGCGCCGGCAGCGCTCCTCGATGACGCCGAGGTAGAGATCGCGGTCGGCCGCCTCGACGCCCCACGCGTCCAGCCCCGCCGAGGCCAGCGGGAGCAGTTCGTCGCGGACCAGGGTGACCGCGTCGACCTCGCCCGTACCGCCGTACCGCCCGTGCCTGGGCCAGACGAAGCGGGCGTCGATGCCGTAGCGGCAGGCCGCGTCGAAGTTGGCCTCCGCGGCGTCGAACGGCAGCCGGGTCCACACCGGGCGGGACTCCTCGGCGAGGGCGCGCACCAGGCCGTAGTAGAAGGCCGCGTTGGCGATGACATCGGTGATGGTCGGGCCGGCCGGCAGTACCCGGTTCTCCACCCGCAGATGCGGTACGCCGTCCGCGATGCCGTACACCGGCCGGTTCCAGCGGTAGATCGTGCCGTTGTGCAGCACCATCTCGGCGAGCTTCGGGGTGCCGCCGGCGGCGATCACCTCCAGTGGCTCCTCGTCGTCGCAGATCGGCAGCAGGGCCGGGAAGTAGCGCAGGTTCTCCTCGAACAGTTCGTACGCCGAGGACACCCACCGTTCGCCGAACCAGGTCCGCGGCCGTACGCCCTGCGCCTGGAGTTCGGGCGGCCGGGTGTCGGTGGACTGGAGGAACAGCGGCGGTCGCGACTCCCGCCACAGCTCGCGGCCGAACAGGAACGGCGAGTTCGCGCCCACGGCGATCTGCGCCGCGCTCGCCGCCTGCGCCGCGTTCCACACGTCCGCGAACCGTCCCGGCGTCACCTGGAGGTGCAGCTGCACGGAGGTGCAGGCGGCCTCCGGGACGATGGACTTGGCGGTGCAGACCAGATGCTCCACGCCCTCGATGTCGAGCCGGAAGTCCTCCCCGCGCGCGGCCACGATCTGGTCGTTGAGCAGGGTGTAGCGGTCGACCTCGGAGAGGTTGGAGGAGACCAGGTCGTCCCGGCCGAGCGTGGGCAGGATGCCGGTCATCACGATGCCCGCGTCGACCTCACCGGCCTTGCGGTCGGCATAGGCGAGCGAGGTCCGCAACTCCTCGGCGAGGCGGTCGAAGACACGGCCGCCGAGCCGGTGCGGGGCTATGTTCACCTCCAGATTGAACATCGCGAGTTCCGTTTGGAAGTCACGGCTCGCGATACGTTCGAGCACTTGGCCGTTCAACATTTTCGGCATGCCGTCCGGACCGGCGAGATTCAATTCGATCTCGACGCCCATGAGGTTCCTGGGGCGGTCGAATCGCTTCTCGACCAGCAGTCGCTCCAGCCCCGTCAAGCACTTCTGGAGCTTTTCGCGATAGCGCTGGCGATCGGACAGGTCGAACTGCCCTGCCACGACCTTCTCCCCCATCTAAGCGTCCCTCCTCGGATGGGCGGGCCGGCGTTCCGGCCGCCGGGGCTCCCGGGTCAGGTGGAGTAATGCCCAGTGAAAGCGATCGATAACGTCCCGCGCCACCCGGACGCCCGCTACGCTGTCGTCATGTTCCCTGCGGCACATTCACGGGGCATGTCGCGAGCGCACCTTCGGGTGCCCCGAACGCCTCGTGAAAAACGCCGATGACTTTCGGCCGTCCGCGAGCGGAGCGTATGGCGAGGCCAACGCCGCGTGACCGCCCGTAAACCGGGATAATTCCCGCGAATCAGCGGCCTATTCCTGCCTTGTCGGGACCACCGCATTGGGATAGACGAAACTCCGCTTGAACACACGTCGTATAAACTTTGCCCACAAGGCGGGAGGGTGGCGCCCTCGGTCCTGGTCCTGCCGCATTCCTGCCGCTCCGGTTGACGGGCGGCGGAGCGCGCCGCACCCTCGTTCTCCACCGACCGGCCCCCACCTCTCCGGCCTTCCGTGAGCAGACAGCGCCGTCCGCCCCACCTCCCTCGCGCCCCGCGCCTGTCGAATGAGAGGCGACCCACCATGCCGCTTCACGTTGCCCCTGCCCCCGCGCCCACCCTGCGCTCCGTCCTCACCGCCCTGGGCTCGCCGACCGCGGTCCGTGAGGCCCGCACCCCCTCCCTGCGTGCCGCGCAGGGTCCATCGACGCCCGAACTCCCTTTGCCCGTCCATGTGTTGGACCGGATCACGCCGCAGGGCCTGTCCGCCACCCGGCTGGCGGGCTGGCGCTTTCTGATCCGCTGCGGCGACCGGGCGGTGGCCGCGGCGGAGACCATGCTCACCCCCGACGGCTGGGCCTTCTCGCACTTCTTCGAGGGCCCGTACGTCGCCTCCACCGAGCTGGCCCTGAAGCAGGCGGAGACACTCCAACACCCTTACCAGCCAAGACTGTTGTCGGTTCCCGGGCTCTACATGCTCACGCTGTGGCTGCATGGCGACACCGCGGCCGACGGCGCCGAGGGGCACCCGGCCGCCACCGATCTGCTGGTCCCGCTCGCCCCTGCACCGCCCGGCATCGCGGCGCACCGGCCGCATCCGGTCGCCGATCTGCTCCCGGTGCTGACGCTGCGGGCCACCCGGCTCCCGCTGCTCGGCTCACCGGCGGCCTGACCCGGGGCGCCGGACGGATCGGCGGCTCGTCTCCCAGGGGCCCGGACGGAACGTCCCTCCGTCCGGGCCCCCGGACGGACTAGTCCACCTCGGTCAGGCGAACCACCCGAATTGAAAGGGTAGTTGGGCTGAACCGTCCGCCCGGGTGACGCGTCCTCAACCTGTGGGAAGCGGTGCCTCGAAATCCCTGCGGAACGACGCCCGTGGGGCAAGACTGGGTTCCGAACGACTGCATGACGGGGGACGCCATGACCACCACGGAGCGAGAGATCCCATTCATGTGCCAGCACCAGCCACCGTGCCCGTCAGCCGAGTCCGCCGACCGGGAGTCCGCCCGTCTCGTGGCGCACCACCCGGAACAGGGATGGAGCCTGCTGTGCAACGGTGTCCTGTTCTTCGAGGACACCGGTGAGCTGCTGCCCGACGGCCGCGTCATCGCCCCGCACCGCCCGCTCGGCACGGACGAGGTGATGACCGCCGCCTGACCGGGGCGGCGCCGCGAGGACCCGAGGGGCCGGCCGCACCCGTTCCGGTGCGCGACCGGCCCCGACGTGTCTCCGGCTGGCCCTGTCCCCGTCACGGGAGTGGGATGGAAGGAGACGGCACGGGACACCGGTGAGGAACGGTGAGTCATGTCCGGTTACGACGCGGTCGGACGTGTGGTGGTCGGGGTGAGCGGCTCCCTGGGCAGCGTCACGGCGCTGCGGCGGGCCGGGGCGCTCGCCCGCCGGCTGGGGGCCGAGCTGTGGCCGGTGCTGGCCTGGGAACCGCCCGGCGGAGATGCGGCCACCCGCCGCTCGGCCGCCGCGGCCGTGCCCGACGACGAGTGGCAGCGGCTGGCCGGGGGCCGGCTGGTCGCGGTCCTGGAGGAGATCTTCGGCGACCGGGGGCCCGGGGTGCCGATCCACGCCATCGTCGTGCGCGGCACCGCCGGCCGGGCGCTGGTGGCGATCGCGGACCGCGAGGACGATCTGCTGGTCGTGGGCGCGGGCCGACGGGGCCTGCAACGCGCCTTCTCCGGCCGGGTCCGCCGGCACTGCCTCGCCCACGCCGACTGCCCGGTGCTCGCCGTACCGCCGTCCCCGCTGGAGTCCCAGCTGCTCGCGGTCCACCGGCGCAACGCCTGGCATCTGCCCATGGACACCCGGGGCCTGTGAGCGCCCCGGCCCGCGTGAGAGGCCCCCTGAACCGGCCCCGCCGAGGCAGCGCCGGATGACGCGGGCGGCCGTACCGGACCCGTCAAGAATCCGGCCCCGTCCATCAGAGCGCCGTCAAGGCATTGTGCCGTTCCGCCCGCGACTGTCTAACGTCGAGGTCATGGAGCACAGCGACGACACACGGGCCCGGGTGGCGAGCCCGCGGCCACCGACCACCGCCACCACCGTCGCGTACGACCACGAGTGGGCCGGCGAGATGCGCACCGCCCTGCGCTGCGCCGCCGCCCTGCTCGCGCTGCTGCTGTGCATCGACGGCGCGGCCGGCTCCCTCACCTGGTGGCGGGGCCTGCTGTGGTCCGCCCTGGCCCTGCTCCTGCTTCTCGTCCTGTATCCGGCCAAGGTGTCGGCCGGTGACGGCTGGCTGGCCAGTAGGAGGCTGCTGCGCACCCGTCGGGTCCAGACCGATCTGCTGGTCGCGGTCCGCCCGCTGGACGGCGTCAACCAGCGGCTGGTGCTGCGCGACCTCCTGGGGAACCGGGTGGAGATCGACCCGGAGGTGCTGGTGCGCAACCCCGCCCTGTGGCACCGGCTCGACGACGGCGCCCGCCACTCGCTGGCCGGCGGCACCCTGCGCTGCGGCACCACCGCCCTCGACCGGCTCGCCCGCCGACTGGACCGCGAGACGGCCCTGGCGGTCTTCCGGGCCTCCGGACTGGAGTGACCGTGCCCCGGCCGACACCCACGCACGATGACACTCGGTGGCCACTGATTCCCGGGGAGCGCCCTGCGCCACCCGTTCGGCTCAGCTCCTGATGATCCGCTCCTGCCTCAGCTTCTTGATGCGGCCCTGATGGCACCGCGCCATTCTTAACGCAAGATTGATGCCTCCCCGCCCCTGATCCGGAGGCCCAGGCGTCACGCTCTGCATACGCTGGTGCCGCCGTCCGTGTGATGGCCGAAAAGAGCTGAGCCCCACATCAGGAGCACATCGATGGCCACGACCGAACACCCTCCCAGTACCGGTCGCCTGCGCGCCTGGATGCTGGAGGGCCTGGCCGACATGGGCAAGAGCGGTGGCCACACCGGACCGCATGCCCAGCCCGAGCCCCCGCACAAGGGGCAGCGCTGGTGGCGGGTCATGTGCCTGACGGGTGTCGACTACTTCTCCACCCTCGGCTATCAGCCGGGCATCGCGGCGCTCGCCGCCGGTCTGGTCTCCCCCATCGCGACCATCGTGCTGGTGCTCGTCACCCTGGCGGGCGCGCTGCCGGTCTACCGGCGGGTGGCCGAGGAGAGCCCGCACGGCGAGGGCTCCATCGCCATGCTGGAGCGGCTGCTGTCCTTCTGGAAGGGCAAGCTGTTCGTGCTGACCCTGCTCGGGTTCGCGGCCACCGACTTCCTGATCACCATCACCCTGTCCGCGGCCGACGCCTCCACCCACCTGGTGGAGAACCCGCATCTGACGCACGCCCTCCAGGGCAAGCAGATGCTGATCACGCTGCTGCTGGTGGCGCTGCTCGGCGCGGTGTTCCTCAAGGGCTTCCTGGAGGCGATCGGCGTCGCGTTCGCGCTGGTGGGTGTCTATCTCGCGCTCAACCTGGTCGTCGTGGCCGTCGGCCTGTACCACGTCATCACGGCGGAGCACGTGGTCACGGACTGGACCAACGCGCTGACCGTGCAGCACGGGAACATCTTCGTGATGATCGGCGTGGCCCTGATCGTCTTCCCGAAACTCGCCCTCGGTCTGTCCGGATTCGAGACCGGCGTCGCCGTCATGCCGCATGTGAAGGGCGACCCGGGCGACACCGAGGAGCACCCCACCGGCCGGATCCGGGACGCGAAGAAGCTGCTGACGACCGCCGCCGTCATCATGAGCTGCTTCCTGATCACCAGTAGCTTCATCACGACCCTGCTGATCCCGGAGAAGGACTTCCAGCCGGGCGGCCCGGCCAACGGGCGTGCCCTCGCCTATCTCGCGCACCAGTACCTCGGCGGCGCCTTCGGCACGGTCTACGACGTCTCGACGATCGCCATCCTCTGGTTCGCCGGCGCGTCCGCCATGGCGGGCCTGCTCAATCTGATGCCGCGCTATCTGCCCCGGTACGGCATGGCGCCGCACTGGGCGCGCGCGGTGCGTCCGATGGTCATCGTCTTCACGCTGGTCGCGTTCCTGGTGACCTGGATCTTCGACGCCAACGTGGACAAGCAGGGCGGCGCGTACGCCACCGGTGTGCTGGTGCTGATCAGCTCCGCGGCGATCGCGGTGACCATCGCGGCGCGCAAGGCGGGACAGCGCCGCTGGACCATCGGCTTCGCCGTGATCTCGGTGGTGTTCCTGTACACGACGGTCGTCAATGTCATCGAGCGTCCGGACGGTGTGAAGATCGGTGCCTGCTTCATCGTCGGCATCATCCTGGTCTCGCTGCTGTCCCGGCTGGCCCGCGCCTTCGAGCTGCGCGTGACCAGCGTGACGCTCGATCCACTGGCGGAACGTTTCATCAGGGACATGGCCAGCCGGAAGATGCGGTTCATCGCGAACGAGCCGGGGCACCGGGACAAGGCCGAGTACCGCGACAAGATCGAGCAGATCCGCGCCGACAACGACATGCCGGAGCAGGAGGACTTCGTCTTCGTCGAGGTCACGGTCACCGACCCGTCGGAGTTCGAGGCGGGCCTGACCGTGCGCGGCGAGGTCCTGCACGAGCGCTACCGGGTGCTGACGCTGGAGTCGGCGTCCATCCCGAACGCCCTGGCGGCGCTGCTGCTCCATGTCCGCGATGTCACCGGCTGCACCCCGCACATCTACTTCGAGTGGACCGAGGGCAGTCCGTTCGCCAACTTCCTGCGGTTCTTCCTCTTCGGTCAGGGCGAGGTCGCGCCGGTCACCCGGGAGGTGCTGCGCGAGGCGGAGCCCGACCGGGACCGCAGGCCGCGTGTGCACACGGGCTGAGCAGCGCCCTATCGTTCTCCGCATGCAGTCCTACACGATCGGCCAGGCGGCGCGGCTGCTCGGCGTCAGCCCGGACACCGCCCGCCGCTGGGCCGACGCGGGCCGGGTGGCCACCCATCGCGACGAGGCGGGGCGGCGGCTGATCGACGGCCGCGACCTCGCCGCGTTCTCCGTCGAACTGGCCAAGGGCGGCAGCGGCGAGGAGGAGACCTCCCGCACCTCCGTGCGCAACGCCTTCCCCGGCATCGTCACCGCCATCAAACTCGGCGACGTCGCCGCCCAGGTCGAGATCCAGGCGGGCCCGCACCGACTGGTCTCCCTGCTGACCCGCGAGGCGGTGGAGGAACTCGGCCTGGAGGTCGGCGTGGAGGCAACGGCCCGGGTCAAGTCGACAAACGTCCATATCGACCGCGTCTGACCATCTCCCGTACCGGCCCGGTCGGGGGCTCGGCCCGGCTCGGTCGGCCCGCTCGGCCTGGATGACTCGGTCGCCTCCGTGTCGGCCCGGTCGGGCTCGCTCGGCCCGGATGGATCACTCGGCTCCGTCGACTCGGACAGCCCTGTCGGGCCCCGGCGGATCGGACCGCCCCACCACCTCAGGGCCCGCGCATTCGGCGGCGGCCCCACATCCCGGCCCGCCCAGCACTCGCCCCCTCCCCGCCCGGCCGCCCCCGCCTCACGGAACCGCCGCCACCTCCGCCGGCGCGCACCGGTAGCTCCCGTCCACTCGGATCGCTGTGACTCCGCTGATGTGGCGGGCTCCGCAGCGGTCCTGGGGCAGGACCAACTGGGGGCCGGCCGCGTCCAGGGGGGTGTCGTCGATGCTCACGCCCAACAGGACGGGCGCGTCGGCGAAGTCCGGGTCGATCTCGGCCCAGGACAGCAGCGCGTGGTGACCGTCGGTACCGGTGACGGCGATCAGGAAGCGCAGCCGGTCCTTGCGGCGCGCCGGGTCGAAGCCGGGTCCCGCGTCGACGAGGACGTCGTACAGCCGCGGCCCCGTGAAGCGGTGGTGCTGCGTGCCGCTGGTCGCGCACTCGAAGCTGACGGCCACCCGGTGCTGTGGCCAGCGCAGCAGGTCCGGCACGGTCAGCCGGGAAGGGCGTACGAGATCTCCGCTCAGGGCGAGCCGGGCGAGTGTCACCTGCGACCACCTCCGGCAGGACGGTACCCGCGGCAGCGCACCGTACAAACGCACATGCCAGCCACACCGCGCATGATCCCAGCTCATGCGATGCGACAAGGGACTTACACCTGGCAGATGCGGCAGTATCATCGCGGCACGGCAGGTTCGTACAACCGTGCCAGGGCGCGACAGTCGTTCCGCACAACACGAGGAGCAGAACCGTGATGACCCCTTCCGTACGCCGGACCCGGCGGATGCTTGAGCTGGCCGGCGCGGGAGCCGCCGTCCTGTTGACCCTCAGCGCCTGCTCGTCGTCCTCCGGGTCCTCGAACACGGCGTCGGACGCGTCGGGTTCCGCCTCCCCCAAGCTGTCCGGCACGGTCACCGTGTTCGCCGCCGCCTCGCTCCAGGAGAGCTTCACCGCCCTCGGCAAGGAGTTCGAGCAGCAGCACCCGGGCACCAAGGTCACCTTCAGCTTCGGCGGCAGCGACACCCTCGCCGCGAGCATCACCGGCGGCGCCCCGGCCGATGTCTTCGCCGCCGCCAGCCCCAAGACCATGGCCACCGTGACGGACGCCAAGGACGCGGCCGGCGCTCCGGAGACCTTCGTACGCAATCAGCTGGAGATCGCCACCCTGCCCGGCAACCCCGGCAAGGTCGCCTCCCTGAAGGACCTCACCAAGCCCGGTCTGAAGGTCGTCCTGTGCGACAAGACCGTGCCCTGCGGCGCCGCCGCCCAGAAGGCGCTGGACGCAAGCCACCTCAAGCTCACCCCCGTCTCCTACGAGCAGGACGTCAAGAGCGCCCTGAACAAGGTCGAGCTGAAGGAGGCCGACGCCGCGGTGGTGTACAAGACCGATGTGCACGCCGCGGGTGACAAGGTGGAGGGCGTGGAGTTCCCCGAGTCCGCCAAGGCCGTCAACGACTACCCGATCGCCCTGCTGAAGAACGCCAAGAACGCGGAGACCGCGAAGGCGTTCATCGCCCTCGTGCGGTCCGCCGAGGGCCAGAAGGTGCTGGGCGAGGCCGGGTTCCTCAAGCCGTGACCTCACCCGATGAGCCCGGCGCCGCGGCCGGTCCCCGCACGGACCGGCCGCGGCGCCGCCGTGCCGGGAAGGGCGAGAGCGGGGGTACGACGCCCCGCCGTATCCGCGCGGCCGGTCGCCGCGGTGTCCCGCTGCCCCTCCTGCTGCCCGGCGTCCTGGCCCTCGTCTTCCTCCTGCTGCCGCTGCTCGCGCTGCTCGTCCGCGCCCCCTGGCGGAGCCTGCCGGACCAGCTGACCAGCACCGAGGTGTGGCAGGCGCTCCAGCTGTCGCTGGTCAGCGCCACCCTGGCGACCGCCGTCAGCCTCGTCCTCGGCGTGCCGCTGGCCTGGCTGCTGGCCCGTACCGAATTCCCCGGGCGCGGTCTGGTGCGCGCCCTGGTGACCCTGCCGCTGGTGCTGCCGCCGGTCGTCGGCGGTGTGGCCCTGCTGCTCGCGCTGGGCCGCAACGGCGTCATCGGCAAGTGGCTCGACGCCTGGTTCGGGATCACCCTGCCGTTCACCACCACCGCGGTGGTGCTCGCGGAGGCGTTCGTCGCGATGCCGTTCCTGGTGATCAGCGTGGAGGGCACCCTGCGCGCCGCCGACCCCCGTTTCGAGGAGGCGGCCACCACGCTCGGCGCCTCCCGCTTCACCGCGTTCCGCCGGGTCACGCTGCCGCTGATCGCGCCCGGCGTCGCGGCGGGCGCCGTACTGGCCTGGGCACGGGCGCTCGGCGAGTTCGGCGCCACGATCACCTTCGCCGGCAACTTCCCCGGCCGCACCCAGACCATGCCCCTCGCGGTCTACCTCGCCCTCCAGAACGACCCCGAGGCCGCGATCTCGCTGAGCCTGGTTCTGCTGGCCGTCTCCATCGCGGTGCTGGCGGGACTGCGCGACCGCTGGCTGACGGGGGTGTGACATGGCGGGAGGACGGCGGACCACATCCACAGAGCAGTCACGGCCGAAGGATCCCGCACGCATGACCGACGCCCGGAACCCCGGCGCCCAGGGTCCCGACGCCCAGGACCCGGAAGGGGCGGACCGGCAGGGGCTCGACGCCCGGCTCGTCGTGGACCGGGGCGGCTTCCGGCTGGACGTGGCCCTGACGGCGGCGCCCGGTGACGTGGTCGCGCTGCTGGGCCCCAACGGCGCGGGCAAGACCACCGCGCTGCGCGTCCTCGCCGGTCTGGTGCCGCTCAGCGGGGGCCATCTCCGGCTCGACGGCGTCCCGTTGGAGCGGGTGGCGCCGGAGTCCCGCCCGGTCGGCGTCGTCTTCCAGGACTACCTCCTCTTCCCGCATCTGTCCGCGCTGGACAACGTGGCGTTCGGGCCGCGCTGCCAGGGCCGGGGCAAGGCGGAGGCCCGTGCGCTGGCCGCGGCCTGGCTGGAACGCATGGGGCTCGCCGAGCACGCGGGCGCGAAGCCGCGCCGGCTGTCCGGGGGCCAGGCCCAGCGCGTGGCCCTCGCCCGCGCCCTGGCCACCCGGCCCCGGCTGCTCCTCCTGGACGAGCCGCTGGCCGCCCTCGACGCCCGTACCCGGCTGGAGGTCCGCGCCCAACTCCGGCGCCATCTGGCCGAGTTCGAGGCGGTCGCCGTCCTCGTCACCCACGATCCGCTGGACGCCATGGTGCTCGCGGACCGCCTGGTGGTGGTGGAGCACGGCCGGATCGTCCAGGAGGGCGCCCCCGCCGACATCGCCCGCCGTCCGCGCACGGACTACATCGCCCAGCTCGTCGGTCTGAACCTCTACCGTGGCGAGGCCGCGGGCCACACGGTACGACTGGACGCCGGGCCCTCGATCACCACCACCGAGGAGCTGTCCGGACCGGCCTTCGTGGCCTTTTCGCCCTCGGCCGTGACCCTCTTCCGGGACCGGCCCACCGGGGCCAGCGCCCGTAATCTGTGGCGCTGCGAGGTGGCCGGCCTGGAGACGCACGGCGACCAGATCCGCGCCGATCTCACCGGTGAGCTGCCGCTCGCCGCCGACCTCACCACGGTGGCCGCCGCCGACCTGGAGCTCCAGCCCGGTGCACCGGTCTGGGCGACAGTCAAAGCGACCCAGACCCACGCATACCCCGCCTGAGCCGACGGGCGCTCTACGGTGGGTGCCCATGACCCTGAGCATCCGCAACCAGCTCCCCGGCAGCGTCACCGCGGTCCACCCGGGCGAGGCCATGGCCACCGTCGAGGTCCGGCTGGAGGGCGGCCAGAACCTCACCGCGGCCATCACCCTGGCGGCCGCCGAGGACCTGGCCCTCGCCCCCGGCACCCCGGTGCGCGCCCTGGTGAAGTCGACCGAGGTCTCCGTCGCCACGGCCCAGATCGACGGCCTGTCGATCCGCAACCAGCTGCCCGGCACGGTGGTCGGCCTGACCACCGGCGCCGTCATGGCGACCGTGCGGATCTCCGTCCCGGGCGGCGAGGTGACCGCCGCGATCACCCGGGACGCGGCCATCCAGCTGGGCCTGTTCGTGGGCTCCGACGTGGTCGCCCTGATCAAGGCGACCGAGGTGGCCCTGGAGACGGCGTAGGGCGACCGGGTCGTCCAGGCGGGATGTCCCCGCCGTCCCCCTACCGGCGGCCGAGGCACCCCTACTCACCCCCTCCGGACGCCCGAGGGCCCCGCCCGGACATCCGGACGGGGCCCTCGGGGCACGGCTGCGGCGCGGTCAGTCCTCGTACGCGTCCAGCGGCGGGCAGGAGCAGACCAGGTTGCGGTCGCCGAAGGCCTGGTCGATGCGGCGCACCGGCGGCCAGTACTTGTCGGCCACCGAGACCCCGGCCGGGAAGACGGCCTCCTCGCGGCTGTAGGCGTGCGTCCACTCGCCGCCGAGCGCGCCCGCGGTGTGCGGGGCGTTGTGCAGCGGGTTGTCCTCGGCGGGCCACTCGCCGGAGCCGACCTTCTCGATCTCCGCGCGGATCGCGATCATCGCGTCGCAGAACCGGTCCAGCTCGATGATGTCCTCCGACTCGGTCGGCTCGATCATCAGCGTGCCGGCCACCGGGAACGACATGGTCGGGGCGTGGAAGCCGTAGTCGATCAGGCGCTTGGCCACGTCGTCCACGCTGACGCCGGTCGCCTTGGTCAGCGGGCGCAGGTCGATGATGCACTCGTGCGCGACCAGGCCGCCGGGGCCGGTGTAGAGCACCGGGAAGTGCGGCTCCAGGCGCTTGGCGATGTAGTTCGCGGAGAGCACGGCCACCTGGGTGGCCCGCTTGAGCCCCTCGCCGCCCATCAGCCGGACGTACGCCCAGGAGATCGGCAGGATGCCGGCCGAGCCCCACGGCGCCGCCGAGACCGGGCCGACGCCCGTCTCCGGGCCGGCCGCCGGCTGGAGCGGGTGGTTGGGCAGGTACGGCGCGAGGTGCGAGCGGACCGCGACCGGACCGACGCCGGGGCCGCCGCCGCCGTGCGGGATGCAGAAGGTCTTGTGCAGGTTCAGGTGCGAGACGTCGCCGCCGAAGTGGCCCGGCTTGGCGAGGCCGACCAGGGCGTTCAGGTTGGCGCCGTCGACGTACACCTGGCCGCCCGCCTCGTGCACCTGGGCGCAGATGTCGGCGACGTGCTCCTCGAACACACCGTGCGTGGACGGGTAGGTGATCATCAGCACGGCCAGCTGCTCGCGGTGCTGCTCGATCTTGGCCCGCAGGTCCTCGACGTCGATCTCGCCGTCCTCGGACGTCTTGACGACGACGACCTTCATGCCGGCCATCACGGCGCTGGCCGCGTTGGTGCCGTGCGCGGAGGACGGGATGAGGCAGACGGTGCGCTGCTCGTCGCCGTTGGCGCGGTGGTAGCCGCGGACGGCCAGCAGACCGGCCAGCTCGCCCTGGGAGCCGGCGTTCGGCTGCAAGGAGACCTTGTCGTAGCCGGTGACCTCGGCGAGGCGGTCCTCCAGCTCATGGATGAGCGTGAGGAAGCCTTCGACCTGCTCGGCGGGCGCGAAGGGGTGCAGCGCGCCGAACTCGGGCCAGGTGATGGGCTCCATCTCGGTGGTCGCGTTGAGCTTCATGGTGCAGGAGCCCAGCGGGATCATGCCGCGGTCGAGCGCGTAGTCGCGGTCGGACAGCTTGCGCAGGTAGCGCAGCATCGCGGTCTCGGAGCGGTGCTGGTGGAAGACCGGGTGGGCGAGGAACTCGTCGCCGCGCAGCAGCGCCTCGGGCAGCGCGTCCTCGGTGGCCGCGTCCAGCGCCGCCAGATCGGCCTCGACGCCGAAGGCGGCCCAGACGCTCTCCAGCTGCGCCCGCGTGGTGGTCTCGTCGCAGGCCAGGGAGACGTGGTCGGCGTCGGCCAGGTGCAGGTTGACGCCCTTGTCCCGGGCGGCGGCGACGATCTCGGCGGCCTTGCCGGGCACGTGCGTGGTGATGGTGTCGAAGAAGGCGCCGTGCGTGATCTCGATGCCGCCGGCCTTCAGGCCCTCGGCGAGCAGCGTCGCGTAGCGGTGGGTGCGCCGGGCGATCGTCCGAAGACCCTCGGGGCCGTGGTAGACGGCGTACATGCCGGCCATGACGGCGAGCAGCACCTGCGCGGTACAGATGTTGCTGGTGGCCTTCTCACGGCGGATGTGCTGCTCACGGGTCTGGAGGGCCAGCCGGTACGCCTTGTTGCCGTCGGCGTCGACGGACACGCCGACCAGGCGGCCGGGCAGGCTGCGGGCGAACTTCTCGTGCACCGCCATGTAGCCGGCGTGCGGGCCGCCGAAGCCCATCGGGACGCCGAAGCGCTGGGTGGTGCCGATGGCGATGTCGGCGCCCAGCTCGCCCGGGGAGGTCAGCAGGGTGAGGGCGAGGAGATCGGCGGCGACGGTGACGAGCGCGCCCAGCTCGTGCGCCTGCTCGATCACCGGCTTGATGTCGCGTACGGCACCGGAGGCACCGGGGTACTGGACCAGCACGCCGTTGATGTCACGGGCGGCGACGTCGGCCGGGATGCCCGCGCTCAGGTCGGCGACGACGACCTCGACGCCGGTCGGCTCGGCGCGGGTCTGGATGACGGCGATGGTCTGCGGCAGGGCGTCCGCGTCGACCAGGAAGAGACCCTTCTTGTTCTTGCCCATGCGCCGGGACAGCGCCATGGCCTCGGCGGCGGCCGTGCCCTCGTCCAGGAGGGAGGCGCCGGAGGTGGGCAGACCGGTGAGGTCGGCGACCATGGTCTGGAAGTTCAGCAGGGCTTCCAGGCGGCCCTGGGAGATCTCCGGCTGGTAGGGCGTGTAGGCCGTGTACCAGGCCGGGTTCTCCAGGACGTTGCGCAGGATGACCGGCGGGGTGAAGGTGCCGTGGTAACCCAGGCCGATCATGGAGCCGAGGACCTGGTTGCGGTCGGCGAGCGAGCGCAGCTCGGCCAGCACCTCGGCCTCGGTGCGGGCGCCCGGCAGGTCGAGGGCGTCGGCGTTCTTGATCACATCCGGGACCGCGGCGGCGGTCAGCTCGTCCAGGGAGCCGTAGCCGACCTGGGCGAGCATCTTGGCCCGCGCCTCCTGGTCGGGCCCGATGTGGCGCTGTTCGAAGGGGATGCCCGCTTCGAGCTCGGAGAGCGGAATGCGATGGGCGGTCATTGCGGAGGCCTCCTGGTCTGACGACCTTCGAAGGGCACCACGGCGCGGGTGCCCGGACGGCCTCCCCCTCTGTCATCTCAACCTGAGAGCTTCACCGGCACCTTGACGGCGCCGGCTTTCACCGTCGGTGAGAGCGGAAGCCGTCGACGCCCGCCCTGCTTTCCAGAGTGACCTCGTCCATGCGGTACGTGAGCCTGAGAGATTCCGGGGAGGATTTGCTCCTTCGGCGCCTCCGAGGTGGGTCGGAGGACTCTCCCGCACGGGGTCAGCAGCCGCAATCAGCCTACCAGCGAGGTCAACGGCCGGATTCTCAAGTGGCCGCCGCAGTGAATGTGCTCTTTCGTAGTGCTTACGGATGAGTTGCGACCAGTTGGAGGGAGAGGGGCCGTGGAGACCGACATCGATCCGCGCAACCTGATCGGCCGCAAGGCGTTCGACCGCAATGGCACCAAGATCGGCACCATCGACGAGGTGTACCTGGACGACGCCACCGGTGTCCCCGAGTGGGCGGCCATACGCACCGGCCTCTTCTCCCGCGACGCGTTCGTCCCCCTGGAGCCGAGCGAGCTCGTCGAGGGCACCCTCCATGTCCCCTTCGACCGCTCCCTGATCAAGGACGCCCCCGACTTCGGCGTGGGCCGCCACCTCTCCCCCGAGCAGGAACTCCAGCTCTACCACCACTACGGCCTCGATGTGACCCCGGACGCCGCCGCTGACCACAACTTCGGCAAGCTGGCGGGCTCGGAGGAGACATAGCCCCGGGCGACAGGGGCGGGCAGGATCAGGGAGCGGGTGCCGTGACGACCAGGGGCAGCGGGTCCGCAGGCTCCAGCGCGGGGTCCGTGACCAGGAAGGTGCGTATCCGCCCCGGCGGCGACTGAGGGGTCTCGAAGCGCACCGTCACCCGGCCCACCCCGCTCCCCTGCACCCACCCGTGCCCGTGCTCCGCGTGCCGCACGTCCTGGCCGGCCCGCCAGTGCGGCAGCACCGGCTCCCGGGGCACCGCGACCGGCTCTGCCGCGGCCTCCTCCGGCACCGGTTCCGCCCGCGAGGACGCCTGGGCGAACAGGTCCTCCTGGGTGTAGTCGGCGAGCCCGGAGACGCCGACACCGAGCAGTCGCACCCCGCCCGTGGTGTCCACGGACTCCAGCAACCGCTCGGCGGCCTCCCGTACGACCGCCGGATCGTCCGTGGGGCCCCGCAGAGTCTCGGAGCGGGTCAGCGTCGAGAAGTCGTACCGCCGCACCTTCAGTACGATCGTCCGCCCGGACAGCCCGGCCTCGCGCAGCCGTCGCACACAGCGGTCCGCCAGCCTCCGCACCTCAAGGCCGATCCGCGGCCGGTCATGGATGTCCACGTCATACGTGTCCTCCACCGACACGGACTTGGCCTCCCGCTCGGCCACCACCGGCCGCTCGTCCCGCGCCAGCGCCATCGCGTACAGCGCCTGGCCATGGGCCTTGCCGAGCAGTCGTACGAGTTCGTCCTCGCCCGCCTCGGCCAGTTCGTCGACCGTCGTGATCCCGACGCGCCGCAGATGGTCGCCGGTGGCCGGGCCCACCCCGGGCAGGGTCCGCACCGGCAGCGGCCCCAGCAGCGCCCGCTCGGTGCCCGGCTCGATGAGCACCAGGCCGTCCGGCTTGGCCTGCTCGGAGGCGATCTTCGCGAGCATCTTGGACGCGGCGAGCCCCACCGAGCCGGTGAGCCCCGTGACCGTACGGATGTCCGCGCGCAGTCGCAGGCCCGCGCGCCGCGCCGATTCCGCGTCCTCCGCCGCGCCCGAGGCCGCCAGATCCACGAACGCCTCGTCCAGGCTCAGCGGCTCCACCAGCGGTGACAGCTCCCGCAGCAGCGTCATCACCTGCTCGCTGACCGCCCGGTACAGACTGAAGCGCGGCACCAGATACGCCGCGTTGGGCGCCAGCCGCCGCGCCTGGGCCATCGGCATCGCCGAGTGCACCCCGAAGGCCCGCGCCTCGTACGACGCCGTGGCCACCACGCCGCGCGGTCCGAGGCCGCCCACCACGACCGCTTTCCCGCGCAGGCTCGGCTTGGATGCCTGCTCCACCGAGGCGTAGAAGGCATCCATGTCGAGATGCAGGATCGTGGGCGCGTTTCTCACATCTCCGATGCTGCACCACGGCACTGACAATCCGGCGGCGCCCGGCGGCCCGTCGGGTCAGAGCCGGTTCAGACCGCCCGGTTGCGGCGCCGCGCCAGTTCGTCCGCCGGGTTGTGCCCGACCAGCGTCTCGCCCGTGTCGATGCGCTCGCCGTGCAGCTGGGACAGGGCGTTGTCCACGTCCCGCCACACCACGCCGACCGCGATCCCGAAGATGCCCTGGCCGCCCTGGAGAAGCGCGTGCACCTCGTCGGGCGAGGTGCATTCGTACACGGTCGCGCCGTCGCTCATGAGCGTCATGCGCTCCAGGTCGCAAAAACCGCGCTCCCGGAGGTGCCGCACGGCCGACCGGATGTTCTGGAGCGAGACCCCGGTGTCCAGGAGCCGCTTGACGATCTTCAGGACCACGACGTCCCGGAAGCTGTACAACCGCTGGGTGCCCGATCCGTACGCGGGCCGCACGCTCGGCTCGACCAGACCCGTACGCGCCCAGTAGTCGAGCTGTCGATAGGTGATGCCGGCCGCCGCGCAGGCCGTGGGCCCGCGATAGCCGATCTCCTCGGACGTCATGGACGCCGCCCCTTCGCCGCCCGGCACCGCCGTCGGCCGCTGCGGAGCGTGATCCACCGCGCTGCTGTGAACCGGGTACGGACCGCTCTCCCCGAAACCGCGCACGGGAGCACCCCCAGCCGTACCGTCGCCGCTGGTTCTCACGCCGACCTCCGTCCTTGACCTGCCTTCTCGACGGTAGGCAGTCACCAGGGGTGCGTCAACGATCGCCACACTCGGCACGCCGAGTGATAATCACCCAAGGAGTGGTTTCCCGTGTCCCACCGCGGGGAAAGGCTAGCCGAATGCCCTCGCGGAGACCCGTAGGACGCTCTCAATCGCCGGTGGCAATTGCCCCGGGAACCGGCCGCGAAAGGCCACGGACCGACCCCCGAAAGCCCCGGCCGCGCAGGCCAGGGCCCCCTATGAGCCGCTCTCGGGCGCCGACCGCCTACTGGCTGCTGGTGCCGAAGTCCTCGGGCGAGATCTGGTCGAGGAACTCGCGGAACTTCTCCACCTCGTCCTCCTGCTCGTCCGGGATGGCGATTCCGGCGTCGTCCAGCACCGTGTCACTGCCGTAGATCGGCGTGCCGGTGCGCAGGGCCAGCGCTATGGCATCGGAGGGACGGGCGCTGACCTCGACCCCGCTGGCGAACACCAGTTCCGCGTAGAAGACGCCTTCCCGCAGATCGGTGATGCGTACTTCGGTCAGCTCCTGGCCGACGGCCTCCAGCACGTCCTTGAACAGGTCGTGGGTCAGCGGCCTGGCCGGGGCCATGCCCTGCTGGGCGAAGGCGATCGCCGTCGCCTCCCCCGGCCCGATCCAGATGGGGAGGTAACGGTCGCCTCCCACTTCGCGCAGGAGCACGATCGGTTGGTTGGAGGGCATTTCGACCCGGACACCTACGACATCGAGCTCGTTCACACAGCAACCCTAGGCCGTGCCCGGGACGTTTGGGTAGTCGGGCCCTGAGTGGCCGCCCGATCCGGCCCCCACCGGCCTGCCCCCGGATCAGGGAAGACGCACTCCGAGGGCGGTCTTCAGGAGGGCCGCGTGCAGCTTCGTGGTGAGCGCCGCCAGCTCTTTCGTACGGGCCTCGGCGAGCGCCCTGGTCTGCGGATTGCGGTGGCGCTTGAGCGGGGCCACCACCTGCTCGACCAGCCCGGCCTCCCGGTCGACGGCCGCCTTCATCACCCGCAGATGGCGGGGCTCGATCCCGAAGTGCCCCAGCTCGGCAACGAGGGCGGCCACGGTGACCGCCTCCGCGTCGTACGTCCCGTCCGCCAGGGGCACCAGGAGTCCGTACGACTCCCACTCCTCCAGCTCGGCCTCGCCGATGTCCGCGGCGGCCAGCAGCTCGGACCGGCCGACCCGGGCCACGGTGGGCGCCTCCTGCACCTCCAGGACATCCTCCCCGGTGCGCTGGCGCCCCACCACGGGCAGCGGGACGGCCTCGCCGCGCTCCATGGCGTCCAGATGCTCGCGGATCACCTTGAGCGGCAGATAGTGGTCCCGCTGCATTCTCAGGACATGTCCGAGCCGCTCCAGGTCACCGGGGCTGAACTTGCGGTACCCCGAAGGGGTCCGCTGGGGCTCGATGAGCCCCTCCGCCTCCAGGAAACGGATCTTGGAGATGGTGACTTCGGGGAACTCCTCGCGCAGCGCGTTCAGCACCGCCCCGATGCTCATCAACCCGCTGTCCCTGGCGGCGGTACCGCTTCCGGCACCGCCGCTCGGTGTGTGAAGCATGGACCTTCCCTGGGTTACCCCCGGAACGCGTCCGGGGGCGGGTCAGATGCCCTGCCGGCTCGGGTAGAACACCAGCCGGTACTTGCCGATCTGCACCTCGTCACCGCTGTGCAGGGCGACCTGGTCGATCGGCTCACGGTTGACGTACGTGCCGTTCAGGCTGCCGACGTCGGCGACGGTGAACGAACCGTCCGGCGAGCGGCGGAACTCCACATGGCGACGCGAGACGGTCACGTCATCCAGGAAGATGTCGCTCTGCGGATGACGGCCGGCCGTGGTCAGGTCACCGTCGAGCAGGAAGCGGCTGCCCGAGTTCGGGCCACGGCGCACCACCAGCAGGGCCGAGCCCGCCGGGAGCGCGTCCACCGCGGCCTGCGCCTCGGGCGACAGCAGCGGCATCGGCGTCTGGCCGGTCGCCTCCGCGTCGTAGGCCTCAAGACCGGAGATCGAGATCGTGGACGTCGTCTCGGACGCGCGCTCGGGCACGGCTCCGGGACGCAGCGGCGCACCGCAGTTGGAACAGAAGCGGGCGTTCTCCGCGTTGCGGTTACCGCACCTCGTACACACCAGGACCGACATGGACGGATCCTCCTGCCGCGGCTGCCCCGCCGGGGCATTGGACGCGTACGGGCCGGGAGCAAACTCTCCACCCGTACTTGAGGTTGACGGTTGCCCGAAACCTATGCCGCGGGACTGGGCAGGGTCAACTGACGGCGCGCCCTGGCCTCCCGAAATGTCACCGCCCGGACCAGCCACCTGGTCCCGGAACAGCGGCCGCTGACCTTGTGCGTCAGGCTGTGCGCGATGACGAGCGGTCGCGTTGTCGCCGCCCTCTCGCGCGCTCTTGCCGAACCACTTCGCAAACAACTTCACGGGCGATTCCCCTTGACCGAAACAGACCCGCCCGTGGGGCAGGACGAACCCTGATTGCCGACACCGGCCGACCCGGACACCCTCACAACGTCCGTGCCCACCAGACAGTTTCCACCACGCGTCACCTCGTCGGTGCGCCGACCCCCCGCAACCTCATGCCCCTGCCCGACCGCCCCCATGCACCGCCGGTTCACTGGGAGGACGACCGAGCGTAGTCAGGCTGCTTCGCCTGCCGCAAGGCGTCCACGACGACCTTGCCCGACTGTGCGACGGAGACCGTGGCCTGCTCCTTCTCCAGAGTCTGCACCACGCCTCCCGGGATGTTCAGCGCCGGCTCCAGATCCTGCGGTTTGCCGATGACCTTGAAACGATAAGGGGCGTTGATCTTGTTCCCGTCCACGCTCACGCTCTTGCCCGCGTCCGCGAAGTAGGTGTTGGCCACCACGCGCACGCCGTTGACCTGGATCGCCTCCGCGCCGGCCGCGCGCAGCTCCTGGATGGTGTCGAGCAGCATGTCCGACTGGACCGTCCCCTTCGTGTCCTCGATCGTCATGGTGATGCCGGGACCCTGAGCCGCCACGGTGCCCGCCAGAATGCCGAGTTGCCGTTCCTTCTCGGCGGTCTGCTTGCGTGCCTCCGCGGCCTGGTCGGAACTGCTCTGGAGCTCCGACCGCTGCTTCTCGAGTCCCTGCCTCTCGTCCTCAAGACGCTGAGTACGCGAATCCAGTTCATCCAGGATGCGAACAAGATCTTCTTGGCGTGCGCCGCGCAGCGCGCTGTCGGTGTCGCTGTTGGACGCCACCTGGACGGCCAGGCCGAAACCGAGGCCGAACAGGAGCAGCGCGACGATGAGTTGGGGCCGGGTAAGGCGCGGCGGCCACAGCCCCTTGACGAGTCGCTGACGGCCGGTAAGCGACCCCTCGGGGCGCGGCACGGGCCGCTGCCCCGCCCCGGGCGCCGGAGCGGGCACCTCGGCCGGCAGTTCTTTGCGCAGCTGATTGCCCGGCCGGGCAGCGTGCTCGCCGTGCGCGTGTTCGTGGTGCGCGTGCTCGTGGTGCTCGCTGTCGCTGTGCTGGTTGTCGCTCATCGCCTCACGCCCGGAAGACGTGCCGCCGGATCGCGGCGGCGTTGGAGAAGATGCGGATACCGAGGACGACCACGACGCCCGTGGACAGCTGGGCGCCCACGCCCAACTTGTCGCCCAGGAAAACGATCAGGGCCGCCACGACCACGTTCGACAGGAACGACACGACGAAGACCTTGTCGTCGAAAATGCCGTCCAGCATGGCCCGCAGACCGCCGAAGACGGCGTCCAGCGCCGCCACGACGGCGATCGGCAGATAAGGCTCCACGACCGCCGGAACCTCGGGCCGGACCAACAGGCCGGCCACGACTCCCACGACGAGGCCCAGTACGGCGATCACGATTTGCCCTTCTCCGTCTTCTCGGTGTTCTTGCTGCTCTTGGCGTTCTTGCTGTTCTTGGCGTCGGCGCTGTCGGGGACCGGCTGCGCCGTGCGGACGATCACACTCGGCGCGGCGGGCAACCGGACGTCGTGCTCGGTGGAGATGGTGGCGCGGATGCCGTAGTTCTGCTCCAGGGCGTGCAGATACAGCCCGTCGCCGCTGTTCTGGAAGTCGCTGCTCAGCCGGGGTCCGTTCCCCACCGCCAGCACGGTGTACGGCGGCACGAGCGGCCTGTTGTCGACCAGGATCGCGTCTCCGGCGGCCCTGATCGCCGACAGGGCGGTCAGCCGCTGCCCATTGACGGAGACGGCCTCGGCGCCGGACGCCCACAGCCCGTTGGCCACGCGCTGGAGATCACGGTCGCGCACCCGGCCGGTGTCGGAGAACCCCGCGGTCTCCCGCGGATTGGTGCCGTCACCGCCGGTGCTGGCCTCCTTGGCGTCGTTCACCACCAGCTTGATGCCGGGACCGTGCACCTCGGTGGCGCCCGACAGCATGCCCACCAGGTCCGCCTCGGCACTGCCTCCGCTCGACCTCAGCGCCGCCCGCTGACGCGCGCTGACGTCGTCGCGCAGCTTGTCGACGCCGCTCTGGAGCTTGTCCGCGTCGGCGGTCTCCTTGTCGACGCGGTCGATCAGCTCCTGGTGCTCCTTGGCCACCACGGGCGCCGCCACCCGCGCCTGCGCCGCTCCCACGGTCACGACCAGCGCCGCGAGGACGAGACCGCCCGCGAGGCCCAGCTTCGCCCTGAGGGTCTTCGGCAGTCCGCCCTCGCCCCAGGACTGCTTCCGGGCGGCGGCCTCGGCGTACCCGTCGTCAAGGCTGTGGTCCATGACGTTGGTGATCAACGACATGGAGGCGTCCGGACGGCGCGGCCGCGCGGCGCTGCTCCGAACGGGGGGTTGCTGCGGCATGCCGCACATCGTCGCATGTCGCGCGCGATACTCCGAATGGCCCCACCGACGTGCCGGACAGACCCCCTTGGGGGGCACTTGTCCGGCATCCACGCATGCGGCGGTGCCACCGTCCTGACCAGCGCGGGACGGCGCCGCCCCGAAGCGCTCCGGAGCCGCTTCGAAGGTCCGCGGCGGGGCCCGGGGGCCCTTCAGCGGCCTTCGAGGCGGCTCCGGAGCGGCCTTGCGGGAGCCGTCGTACGGCCTACCGGCCGGCGCTGTCCACGACGCCCGACCACTCGTCCAGCAGGGCCTGCGCGGAGGCGTCGTCCGGGCCCTCGGCCCACAGATGGGTGACCGCCTCGGCCGGGTCGGGCAGCACCATCACCCAGCGCCCGTCGGACTCCACGACCCGTACGCCGTCGGTGGTGTCGACCGAGCGATCCCCGGCCTCCTCCACCACCCGGCGCATCACGAGCCCCTTGACGGCCCACGGCGTCGCCAGGTCCCGCTTGAGGACATGCGCCCGCGGGATCCGCGCGTCGATCTGGCTCAGGGTGAGCTGGGTGCGCGCCACGAGACCGATCAGCCGGACGAACGCGGCCGTGCCGTCGAACACGCTGCCGAACTCGGGGACGATGAATCCGCCCTTGCCGTCACCGCCGAAGATGGTGCCCTCCTCACCACCCACACGAGTGAGGTCGTCCGGCGAGGTCGTCGTCCACTCGACCTGGGTGCCGTGGTAGGCGGCCACCTGTTCGGCGATACGGGTCGTGGTGACCGGCAGCGCCACCCGGCCGCTGCGCCGCTCCGCGGCCACCAGGTCCAGCATCACCAGCAGCGCCCGGTCGTCCTCGATGATCCGGCCCTTCTCGTCCACGAGCGACAGCCGCTCGCCGACGGGGTCGAAACGCACACCGAACGCGGCGCCCGAGGACGCGACGATCTCGCCGAGGCGCACCAGACCGCTGCGCCGCATCTCGGCGGTCTCGGTGGGCCTGGACTCGTCGAGGCCCGGGTTGATGGTCAGGGAGTCCACCCCGAGCTTGCCCAGCAGGCTGGGCAGCACCAGCCCCGCGCTTCCGTTGGAGGCGTCCACGACGACCTTCATGCCGGATTCGGCGATCCCGCTGGTGTCGACATTGCGCAGCAGCGATCCGGTGTACGAGTCGAAGACGCTGGACGGGAAGTACAGGTCACCGATCTCGCCGGGGAACGCCCGCCGGTACTCCTGGCGCGCGAACACCCGGTCCAGCTTCCGCTGCCCGCCCTGGGACAGGTCGGCGCCCTGTCCGTCGAAGAACATGATGTCGACCGAGTCCGGGATGCCGGGGGTGGTCCGGATCATGATGCCGCCGGCGCTGCCCCGCGCGGTCTGCTGCCGGGCCACGGGCAGCGGCACGTTCTCCAGGTCGCGTACGTCGATGGCGCTCGCCTGCAACGCCGAGATGACCGCGCGCTTGAGTGCCCGGGCGCCTCGGGAGTGGTCACGGGCCGTGGTGACCGTGGAGCCCTTCTTGAGCGTGGTCGCGTACGCGCCGGCGAGGCGGACGGCCAGCTCGGGTGTGATCTCCACGTTCAGGATGCCGGAGACCCCGCGGGCGCCGAAGAGATGCGCCTGGCCCCTGGACTCCCAGATGACCGAGGTGTTGACGAAGGCGCCGGCCTCGATGGTCTTGAAGGGGTAGACCCGCACATTGCCCTGGACGATCGATTCCTCGCCGATCAGGCATTCGTCGCCGATGACCGCGCCGTCCTCGATCCGGGCGGCCCGCATGATGTCGGTGTTCTTGCCGACGACGCAGCCGCGCAGATTGCTGTGCTGGCCGACATAGACGTTGTCGTGGACGACCGCCTTGTGCAGGAAGGCGCCGCTCTTGACGACGACGTTCGAGCCGACGACGGAGTCCTCGCGTATCTCGGCGCCGGCCTCGACCTTGGCGTAGTCGCCGATGTAGAGCGGTCCGCGCAGTACGGCGTCGGGGTGCACCTCGGCGCCCTCGGCCACCCATACGCCCGGGGAGATCTCGAATCCGTCGATGTCGACGTTGACCTTGCGCTCCAGGACGTCGGCCTGGGCCTTGACGTAGCTCTCGTGCGTGCCGACGTCCTCCCAGTAGCCCTCGGCGACAAAGCCGTAGATCGGCTTGCCCTCCTTCATCAGCTGCGGGAAGACATCGCCGGACCAGTCGACCGGAACATCGGGTTCTACGTAGTTGAAGACTTCGGGCTCCATCACATAGATGCCCGTGTTGACGGTGTCGGAGAAGACCTGTCCCCAGGTCGGCTTCTCCAGGAAGCGTTCGACCTTGCCTTCCTCGTCCACGATGGTGATGCCGAATTCCAGGGGGTTGGGCACACGGGTCAGACAGACCGTGACGAGCGCGCCCTTCTCCTTGTGGAAATTGATCAGCTCCGTGAGGTCGAAGTCGGTCAGGGCATCACCGGAGATGACGAGGAAGGCATCGTCCTTCAATGCCTCTTCGGCGTTCTTGACGCTTCCGGCGGTACCGAGTGGCTTCTCCTCATTGGCGTAGGTGAGCTCCATACCGAGCTCTTCGCCGTCACCGAAGTAGTTCTTGACGAGCGAGGCAAGGAACTGCACGGTGACAACGGTCTCGGTGAGCCCGTGCCTTTTGAGCAGCCGTAGCACATGCTCCATGATCGGGCGGTTCACCACGGGCAGGAGCGGCTTGGGCATGCTCGAGGTCATGGGGCGAAGGCGGGTGCCTTCGCCTCCAGCCATCACGACGGCCTTCATGTCGGAAGCGTCCTCCTCTGAGAGACGACGGTCTAGCCGACTTCACCCGTCCAGATTGTCCCGCACTTTTGCACGACGGGCCATCGAGGCGTTAGGGCAGGACAATCGCCGAGCTCAATCGGCCGTGGCGTCCGCACGGACCAATCGGCGGACTTGTACCACGTAGAGCACTCCTGCCCACCAATAGAGCGTTGTACCCCAACCAGCGAACGCCCATCCGAAAACAGCGGCCAGTGACGCGATCCAACCACTGCCGTCACTGAGGAGCAGGAGCGGGAAGGCGTACATGAGGTTGAACGTGGCTGCCTTCCCGAGGAAGTTGACCTGGGGCGGCGGGTACCCGTGCCGGCGGAGGATGCCCACCATCACGAGGAGCATCAGCTCCCGGGCGAGCAGCAGGGCGGTCAGCCAGACCGGGAGGATCTCCCGCCAGGTGAGGCCGAGCAGCGTGGAGAGCACGTACAGCCGGTCGGCGGCCGGGTCGAGAAGCCGGCCCAGGCTGCTGATCTGGTTCCAGCGCCGGGCGAGCTTGCCGTCCAGGTAGTCGCTGACTCCGCTGAAGGCCAGCACGAGCAGGGCCCAGCCATCGCTCTTGGGTCCCCCGAACTCCGGCCTGAGGATCAACCACAGGAACACGGGCACGCCGACGAGCCGCGCCATGCTGAGGATGTTGGGGATGGTGAGGACCCGGTCTGTCTGGACACGGGTCTCCTGGACCTCCACCCGGGGGCCTCCTGTGGGAAAACGAGCCAACGATGCTCCCTGACTTTACCCCAACGCAAAAAAGCTCCGGCTCTCGGGCTGATGCCCAAGAGCCGGAGCTGTAAAAGGAGTTCGGCGGCGTCCTACTCTCCCACAGGGTCCCCCCTGCAGTACCATCGGCGCTGAAAGGCTTAGCTTCCGGGTTCGGAATGTAACCGGGCGTTTCCCTAACGCTATAACCACCGAAACACTATGAAACTATCAACCAGCAAATGGTTGTTCGTGGTTTCAGAACCAACACAGTGGACGCGAGCAACTGAGGACAAGCCCTCGGCCTATTAGTACCGGTCACCTCCACCAGTTACCTGGCTTCCAGATCCGGCCTATCAACCCAGTCGTCTACTGGGAGCCTTACCCCATCAAGTGGGTGGGAGTCCTCATCTCGAAGCAGGCTTCCCGCTTAGATGCTTTCAGCGGTTATCCCTCCCGAACGTAGCCAACCAGCCATGCCCTTGGCAGAACAACTGGCACACCAGAGGTTCGTCCGTCCCGGTCCTCTCGTACTAGGGACAGCCCTTCTCAAGACTCCTACGCGCACAGCGGATAGGGACCGAACTGTCTCACGACGTTCTAAACCCAGCTCGCGTACCGCTTTAATGGGCGAACAGCCCAACCCTTGGGACCGACTCCAGCCCCAGGATGCGACGAGCCGACATCGAGGTGCCAAACCATCCCGTCGATATGGACTCTTGGGGAAGATCAGCCTGTTATCCCCGGGGTACCTTTTATCCGTTGAGCGACGGCGCTTCCACAAGCCACCGCCGGATCACTAGTCCCGACTTTCGTCCCTGCTCGACCCGTCGGTCTCACAGTCAAGCTCCCTTGTGCACTTACACTCAACACCTGATTACCAACCAGGCTGAGGGAACCTTTGGGCGCCTCCGTTACCCTTTAGGAGGCAACCGCCCCAGTTAAACTACCCATCAGACACTGTCCCTGATCCGGATCACGGACCCAGGTTAGACATCCAGCACGACCAGACTGGTATTTCAACGACGACTCCACCCACACTGGCGTATGAGCTTCAAAGTCTCCCAGCTATCCTACACAAGCCGAACCGAACACCAATATCAAACTGTAGTAAAGGTCCCGGGGTCTTTCCGTCCTGCTGCGCGAAACGAGCATCTTTACTCGTAGTGCAATTTCACCGGGCCTATGGTTGAGACAGTCGAGAAGTCGTTACGCCATTCGTGCAGGTCGGAACTTACCCGACAAGGAATTTCGCTACCTTAGGATGGTTATAGTTACCACCGCCGTTTACTGGCGCTTAAGTTCTCAGCTTCGCCCCACCGAAATGGAGCTAACCGGTCCCCTTAACGTTCCAGCACCGGGCAGGCGTCAGTCCGTATACATCGCCTTACGGCTTCGCACGGACCTGTGTTTTTAGTAAACAGTCGCTTCTCGCTGGTCTCTGCGGCCACCCCCAGCTCGAACAGCAAGTGTTCTCACCAGGTGTGGCCCCCCTTCTCCCGAAGTTACGGGGGCATTTTGCCGAGTTCCTTAACCATAGTTCACCCGAACGCCTCGGTATTCTCTACCTGACCACCTGAGTCGGTTTAGGGTACGGGCCGCCATGAAACTCGCTAGAGGCTTTTCTCGACAGCATAGGATCATCCACTTCACCACAATCGGCTCGGCATCAGGTCTCAGACACAAGGTGTGCGGATTTACCTACACACCGTCCTACACCCTTACCCCGGGACAACCACCGCCCGGGATGGACTACCTTCCTGCGTCACCCCATCACTCACCTACTAACCGCTTGGTTCAGCGGCTCCACCACTCCCCTCAACTCCGAAGAGATCAGGGCGGCTTCACGGCCTTAGCATCACGATGCTCGATGTTTGACGCTTCACAGCGGGTACCGGAATATCAACCGGTTATCCATCGACTACGCCTGTCGGCCTCGCCTTAGGTCCCGACTTACCCTGGGCAGATCAGCTTGACCCAGGAACCCTTAGTCAATCGGCGCACACGTTTCTCACGTGTGTATCGCTACTC